>NZ_CP127224.1:867500-2820000 GCF_030284525.1 Bacillus sp. L381 | reverse complement strand
CTGACTTTTAATCAGAGGGTCGAAGGTTCGAGTCCTTCATGGCTCACCATGTTTTTCTTGCGGATGTGGCGGAATTGGCAGACGCGCTAGAATCAGGCTCTAGTGTCTTTACAGACGTGGGGGTTCAAGTCCCTTCATCCGCATTGCCAAACGCGGAAGTAGTTCAGTGGTAGAACATCACCTTGCCAAGGTGGGGGTCGCGGGTTCGAATCCCGTCTTCCGCTCCAACTATACCTATACCATCCATGCCGGGGTGGTGGAATTGGCAGACACACAGGACTTAAAATCCTGCGGTAGGTGACTACCGTGCCGGTTCAAGTCCGGCCCTCGGCACTTATTGTTGCGCCCGTAGCTCAATTGGATAGAGCGTTTGACTACGGATCAAAAGGTTAGGGGTTCGACTCCTCTCGGGCGCGCCATACATACTTTTGAAAAATCGGGAAGTAGCTCAGCTTGGTAGAGCACATGGTTTGGGACCATGGGGTCGCAGGTTCGAATCCTGTCTTCCCGACCACTTTGGGGCCTTAGCTCAGCTGGGAGAGCGCCTGCTTTGCACGCAGGAGGTCAGCGGTTCGATCCCGCTAGGCTCCACTTGATTTTAATTGTTTTTTGGCGGTGTAGCTCAGCTGGCTAGAGCGTACGGTTCATACCCGTGAGGTCGGGGGTTCGATCCCCTCCGCCGCTACCATTGGACCTTTAGCTCAGTTGGTTAGAGCAGACGGCTCATAACCGTCCGGTCGTAGGTTCGAGTCCTACAAGGTCCACCACATATACGGAGGAATACCCAAGTCTGGCTGAAGGGATCGGTCTTGAAAACCGACAGGGGTGTCAAAGCCCGCGGGGGTTCGAATCCCTCTTCCTCCGCCATATCTAATTTAATTATCATCGCGGGGTGGAGCAGTTCGGTAGCTCGTCGGGCTCATAACCCGAAGGTCGCAGGTTCAAATCCTGCCCCCGCAACCAAAAAATGGTCCGGTAGTTCAGTTGGTTAGAATGCCTGCCTGTCACGCAGGAGGTCGCGGGTTCGAGTCCCGTCCGGACCGCCATTTATAAAAAAGGCTCGGTAGCTCAGTTGGTAGAGCAACGGACTGAAAATCCGTGTGTCGGCGGTTCGATTCCGTCCCGAGCCACCATCTTAATTTAATATTGTTTTGGCGGTTGTGGCGAAGTGGTTAACGCACCAGATTGTGGCTCTGGCACTCGTGGGTTCGATTCCCATCAATCGCCCCAAACAACAATGCGGGTGTAGTTTAGTGGTAAAACCTCAGCCTTCCAAGCTGATGTCGTGGGTTCGATTCCCATCACCCGCTCCATTTTTTTATTGTCATGGGCCTGTAGCTCAGCTGGTTAGAGCGCACGCCTGATAAGCGTGAGGTCGGTGGTTCGAGTCCACTCAGGCCCACCATGATGATTTTTCCACAGTAGCTCAGTGGTAGAGCTATCGGCTGTTAACCGATCGGTCGCAGGTTCGAATCCTGCCTGTGGAGCCATATGGAGAAGTACTCAAGTGGCTGAAGAGGCGCCCCTGCTAAGGGTGTAGGTCGTGTAAGCGGCGCGAGGGTTCAAATCCCTCCTTCTCCGCCATAAGGCCCGTTGGTCAAGCGGTTAAGACACCGCCCTTTCACGGCGGTAACACGGGTTCGAATCCCGTACGGGTCATTAAAAAACCTTGCATACTATGCAAGGTTTTTTATTATGAGTTCATAGTGTAAATGGTAAAAGACAGGTATGTGGCAAAACCACTCCATAATAAATAAGGAACCAGAAGCCAGGCTGAAGCTTTACTGTATTTGCCGGCAATGATCAATAGGCTGAGTGTTGTAATGGCCACAAGCAGGCAATCGATAGATGCAGCAAGCAAATTTTTCTGTGTGAATTGAAAAAAGTTGAATCCTTGATTAACGATATAATTGATGAGAAGCATCACCCAGAAAGCTTTGGATTCTTTACAGGAAAACTTTGTGTATATCAAGGCTGCTGACAGCGAGATAAACGCAAACAAAACCGCCCATATGATGCCGATAACTGATCCGCTCGGCGTCCAGTCAGGTTTGTGAAGGGCATCGTACCATTCCCTGTCGATGGGAAAGAGAAACCCAGCTAAAGAAAACAAGGCATATGTAATGATAAAAACAATAATCGCACCGATATACTTCATCTATTTCCTCCGATATTCAATATCAATACGTTCATTCCCGATAAAGATACCCCTTTCAGTGTATGAGTTTTCACTGCAATAATGCTGCAAACTTAAAACCCCGGCTTGCCGGGGTTTTAGTCAGCATGAAGATCGCCAAAGGTCGTCATAATTCCTTCTTCGTCCAGTTCCTGTTCATATTTTTTGTGTTCTCTGCTTGGGTACACAGAAATGTTTTTTCCGGTAATATCTGTTGCGATGAAGTTTTCATAATCCTCAACATAGCCGATGTTTTCTTCAGAGTTCATTGTCATATCGTTGTAGCTGAGAGGCGGATTCTCTAAATCCTGAGGCGTTTCTGAGTTTCCGTATTTCTCAACGTCCTGATAAGAGTCTTCACTGTCGTAAGGCGGCCGTATTGATTCATCATCATCAAATTCAAACTGTCCGAACGGTGTTTCCTCTTCAATCGGCCTGTCTTTAGAAACGGCATCCTGCGAGGAATATTCCGCCAAGGTTGTAGCCGTCGGCAGAGCTTCCAGTCTGTCATAAGGGATCTCCTTACCGCTGACTTCACATACGCCGTACGTACCGTTTTCAATTTGTTTCAAGGAGTAATCAATATCGCGAAGATGCTCCCGTTCATGGTCGAGGAGAGCCAAGTCTTTTTCACGCTCGTATAACTCGGTTGCCTGATCGCCGGGGTGATTGTCATAGGAAGACAATTCGCCGGATGACTGATACGGGAATTCATCTGTTAATTGAAATTGATCATTTTCTTTAAAACGGCTTAAAATATCATGTTTGGCTTCTTCCAGCTCTTTTTTCAAGTGTGTGATCTGTTCGTTTGTAAGCACATCGTTCCCTCGTTTCTATGTGATGCTTACTGTTAGTATGAACGTTTTTGGTCAGAAAAAAGGTGGATAAAAATGGTCACTTTTCCATTGCAAAGTAAAAGGATACAGTGTTTGCCGAGAGTGGGGAAAGAAAATTCAAGTTTGTTTCTTTATTCATTTGTGCAAAAAGGTTTATAATAAGAAATGCAGGCATTTTGTCGTGCTCACATCTGTGTGTTTGACACAATGTCATCACAGGTGTATTGTATTAAAAGCATTTAACGGATTATGGAGGAATGTCTCATGGTGACAACGGTGCAGCATACGTTCCGAGAGGAAGCAGATCATGCATTACATAAAGCCAAACAAGTCAACCATGCTGTCTTATTGAGCTATTCAAGACGTATTGCGTCTTTAGACCCTCTATCATTTTTCAAAGACGGAGCAAAAAAATATAAAGGCAAACGATTTTTTTGGTCAGAACCCGGTAGTGAATTAACAATAGTCGGTCTTGGCACAGAAGCGCTGTTCCAATCGAATGAAAAAAACAACAAGCGTTATCACGACGTTTTTGAACAATGGGAGCGCTTTAAAAAGACGGCTTTTCATATTCATGAAGAAGAGGCGGCGCAAACCGCAGTCGGCCCTGTCTTATTCGGCGGTTTTTCATTTAATCCCGCTGAAGAAAGAGGAGACGAATGGAACGGGTTCGAAGAAGGACTGTTCTTTATTCCCTCACTCATGCTGACAAAGACGGCGGATGGTGATTATTTAACCGTCAATCAATGGGCGGCAGACGGTAATCAGACAGAAGATGTGCTGAAACGTCTGAAATCTTTTTCTGAAGCTTTTGCAGTTTCTTCAATGGCGGATGAGGGGTATCCCGCTTTAACAAAAGCGGAAGAACTTGATGTGGAAAACTGGCTTGAAGCCATTAATACAGCAACAAATGATATGAAGGCAAATCAATATGATAAAGTCGTGCTGGCAAGGGAAGTCGTATTGTCATTTGATGGGCCTATTCCGGTGGAGAGCGTTGTCAGAAAGCTTTTGACGGATCAAACGACAAGCTATGTTTTTGCGATTGAGCAGGGAAATAAATGCTTTGTCGGCGCTTCACCAGAGAGGCTGATCAAAAAATCCGGCAAAGACGTCATGTCGTCCTGCCTGGCAGGTTCAATTAAGCGCGGAAAAAATCAACAAGAAGATGACTGTCTTGGCAACGAATTGCTGCATGACGGAAAAAATCTCGCGGAGCATGATTTTGTGGTTCAGATGATACACGATGCTTTTTTGTCGAGCTGCAGTGATGTGAAAAAGCCGGCGGGTCCGCAACTATATAAAACAAAAAGTGTTCAGCATTTATATACGCCGATCGTCGGTCATCTTAAAACGTCCGCTTCGCTGTTTGATTTGATTGAAAAGCTCCATCCGACACCGGCATTGGGCGGAGCGCCCCAGCAAAAAGCTGTTGAAGTTATCGCTGATATTGAACCGATGACACGCGGATGGTACGCGGCTCCTATCGGCTGGATGGACGGCAGGGAAAACGGAGAATTTGTCGTGGCCATCCGATCAGGGCTGATTGAAGACAAAAGTGCGCGGCTTTTCGCAGGATGCGGTATTGTTGAAGATTCAGATCCGCAATCAGAATATGAAGAAACACAAATTAAACTAAAGCCGATGATCTCTGCTTTAGGAGGTGAAAGGCTTTGACAAACCCGATTACACATTATATCGGAAGCTTTATTGATGAATTCGCTCTTTCGGGTGTAACCGACGCCGTCGTTTGTCCCGGATCGAGGTCAACTCCGCTGGCGGTTTTGGCAGCGGCCCACCCGGATATTCAAGTCCATATACAGATTGATGAACGATCCGCGGGTTTTTTCGCACTCGGTCTTGCAAAAGCCCGGCAGCGTCCGGTCATGCTGATTTGTACGTCAGGAACGGCAGCGGCTAACTTCTATCCGGCCGTGATTGAAGCTCATTATTCAAGAGTGCCTCTTATTGTCCTGACTGCTGACCGGCCGCATGAATTAAGGGAAGTAGGGGCGCCTCAGGCGATTAACCAGCATTTTCTGTTCGGTAACTTTGTTAAGTTTTTCACAGACTCAGCTCTTCCTGAGGAAAATCCTCAGATGCTGAGTTATATCAGAACATTGGCCGGCCGAGCCGTAAGTGAAGCGGGCAAGCGCCCGATGGGGCCTGTGCATGTCAATGTGCCGCTCAGAGAGCCTTTGATGCCGGATTTATCAGCACGGCCTTTTGAAAGAATGAGAGCTGGGCGGCATGTCTCTGTTACGACAGGGATTCAGTCAGCTGACCAAGCCTCTCTGCGTCATATTACAGAGCGTCTTGCGAGTACCGAAAAGGGCATGATCGTCTGCGGCGAAATTCACGGTGAAGCAGAAAAACAGCAGATCATCGCGCTTGCCGAGATGCTTCAATTCCCGATTTTGGCTGACCCGCTTTCAAATCTCCGAAACGGAAAGCATGATAAAGCGCTGATTATTGATGCCTATGACTCATTCCTAAAAGATGAGGAGATAAAAGAGGCGCTGCGTCCGGACGCTGTGATCCGTTTCGGCCCGATGCCGGTTTCCAAACCGCTCTTTTTATGGCTTAGAGACGATTCTGCCATTGAGCAGTTTATCGTTGATGAAGACGGAGGGTGGAGAGATCCCACTCAGACCGGCGCGCATATGATTCATTGCCATCCGTCTGTGTTGTTGGAAGCGGTCCGTTCAGCTGAAACTGAAAAACGGCCGTCCGGTTGGCTGGAGAAATGGCAGTTTGTCAATGAGCGGTTCCGCAGCCATTTAAAGACCGCGAGTATGGATGATTTATCATTTGAAGGTAATGTATATCGTCAGCTTCAGCACCTTGTTCCTGAGGGCAGTTCGATTTTTGTCGGCAACAGCATGCCGATTCGTGACGTGGACACTTTCTTTGAAAAACAAGATCGTTCCTTCCGTGTCTATGCCAACCGTGGCGCTAACGGAATTGACGGAGTTGTTTCCTCGGCTATGGGACTGTGTGAGGGAACAAAGGCGCCTGTCACGCTTGTGATTGGAGATTTATCGTTTTACCATGATTTAAACGGGCTGTTAGCGGCTAAAAAACTTGGAATTCCGCTTACCGTTATTTTAATAAACAATGATGGCGGTGGGATTTTCTCATTTTTGCCGCAGGCATCTGATAAAACTCATTTTGAAGAACTGTTCGGTACGCCGACGGGCCTTGATTTCCGTCATGCCGCCGCACTGTACGGCGGGACGTATACTTGCCCTGAGACTTGGGATGCATTTAAGGATGCGTATCAGCCGCAGGCGGACAAGCCCGGACTTCATATTATCGAGCTGAAAACAGATCGGACATCAAGAGTTCAATTCCATCGCGATCTGCTGCAGGCCGCAGTTCAGGAAGTGAAAAAAGAATGGAAGCTGTAACTGTCAAAATGGCGGACGGCGTGTGCTATCGGGCGGCTGACAGCGGTCACGAATCGTCTGAAGCAATAGTTTGTCTGCACGGGTTTACGGGCAGTAAAGAATCATGGGAATTTTTACGCGGAATGTTTCCCGGCGAGCGAATGGTGATGATTGACTGCCTGGGCCACGGGGAGACAGACGCGCCTGTGCAAGCGGCAAGGTATAGTGCGAGCCGGCAGGTGGCGGACCTTGCCGCCGTTTTTGATCAATTAAAACTTCACAAAGTGAAACTTATTGGGTATTCTATGGGGGGAAGACTTGCTTACTCCTTTGCACAGACATTTCCGCATCGGGTGTCAGCGCTTGTTCTGGAAAGTTCAACTCCTGGCCTCAGCACGCTTGAGGAACGCAAAAAGCGGATTCAGTCAGACCGGAAGCTTGCGGACTTTATATTGCGGGAAGGCATAACATCGTTTGTCGATTATTGGGAAAGCATTCCGTTGTTTGCCACGCAGCTTTCTCTTCCGGACAGTGTAAAGGCGTCCATCCGTGCCGGCCGGCTGAAAAATAATCCATCCGGTCTTGCAGGCAGTCTGCTCGGAATGGGGACGGGCTCCCAGCCTTCCTGGTGGAGTGCATTAGACCGCATCAAATCGCCGGTTCTTCTCATATGCGGTGAATGGGATGAAAAATTTTGCGTTATTAATCAAAAGGTGCATAACCTGCTTCCATCAAGTAAAATAGAGGTTGTCAAACAGGCGGGGCACACGGTTCATGTGGAACAGCCGCGAATTTTTGGTAAGATAGTAAGTGAGTTTTTAAACGGCTTGTAAAGCATAAAGAAAATGACTTTTCGGCCGGACTCATGCAAAAATAGAGGAGGTCATATCAATGGCTGCAGAATGGAAAAGTGAACGTCAGTACGATGAAATCCTGTACGAGACGTATAACGGTATTGCAAAAATAACAATTAACCGCCCGGAGGTACATAACGCATTTACTCCTAAGACGGTATCAGAAATGATTGACGCATTTGCTTATGCACGTGATGACTCTGAGATTGGTGTCATCGTTCTTGCGGGAGCGGGAGATAAGGCATTCTGTTCAGGCGGGGACCAAAAAGTCCGCGGTCACGGCGGATATGTCGGAGACGATCAGATCCCGCGTCTGAATGTGCTTGATCTTCAGCGTTTAATCCGTGTTATTCCAAAACCGGTTGTAGCGATGGTATCAGGCTACGCCATCGGCGGAGGCCATGTGCTTCATGTCGTCTGTGATTTAACGATTGCAGCTGATAACGCGATTTTCGGTCAGACCGGACCGAAAGTGGGCAGCTTTGATGCCGGTTACGGCTCAGGCTACCTGGCGCGTATCGTCGGACATAAGAAAGCCCGTGAAATCTGGTACCTGTGCCGTCAATACAACGCGCAGGAAGCGCTCGACATGGGGCTTGTCAATACGGTTGTCCCATTAGAGAAACTTGAAGAGGAAACAATTAAATGGTGTGAGGAAATGCTTGAGAAAAGCCCTACAGCCCTTCGTTTCCTTAAAGCGGCATTTAACGCAGATACAGACGGTCTTGCCGGAATTCAGCAATTTGCAGGAGATGCAACGCTTCTTTATTACACGACAGACGAAGCGAAAGAAGGCCGCGATTCCTTTAAAGAGAAACGCAGTCCCGATTTCGGTCAGTTCCCTCGTTTTCCGTGATCAGATGACACTACGAAACAGCTTGAGCCGCTCTGGTCCAAGCTGTTTTCTTTTCAAAAACAGTACTTTTACCTCGGAGATGATAACATGCTGACAGAACAGCCAAATTGGCTCATTCAAAGGGCTCAGCTGACACCTGAGAGAATCGCTCTCATATTTGAAAACAAACAGATGACATTCAAAGAATTGTACCATGCTTCTAAACAAATGGCCGCGCGGCTGTCCGAATACTGCACGCTTAAAAAAGGAGACCGTGTCGCGATTTTGCTTTCTAACAGACCTGAAATGGTTTATGCCGTTCACGCCTGCTTCTTATTAGGAATGGAAGCGGTGCTGTTAAATACGAAGCTCTCAAAACAAGAACGGCTGTTTCAGCTCGAAGATTCACAGGCGAAGCTTTTATTGACGGAGGACGGTTTTCGCCGGGAAGATTATGAATCCACAGTCGCCACCGCAGATGTGGACGAGCTGCAGTCTGAAGAGGCGGAAGACATTGAGCCGGAAGAATATGTAACGCTTGATGATACGGCGACTCTTATGTATACGTCAGGAACAACGGGAAGGCCGAAGGGGGTGCAGCAGACTTTCGGAAACCATTATTCCAGCGCTGTATCATCTGCGCTGAATCTGGGGGTCACGGAGCGGGACCGCTGGCTTATTGCGCTGCCGCTTTTTCATATCAGCGGCCTGTCTGCACTGTTTAAATCGGTCATTTACGGCATGCCTGTCGTGCTTCACCAAAAATTTTCTGTCACTGATGTGCTGGACAGCATCAGCTCACACCGGGTCACGATCATATCGGCTGTGCAGACCATGCTGTCGGGTCTGCTTTCGGAGACTGAACAATGTCCTGAATCACTGCGTTGCATTCTGCTTGGCGGGGGGCCTGCACCGCTGCCGCTTCTTGAAGAATGCCGCAGGAAAAAATTTCCGGTCTTCCAGTCTTACGGCTTGACCGAAACCTGCTCACAGATTGTCACGCTTTCTCCTGAATTCAGCATGGAAAAGCTCGGCTCGGCTGGTAAACCGCTGTTTTCATGTGAAATCAGAATTGAAAAAGACGGAAATCGCTGTGCGCCGTTTGAACACGGTGAGATTACGGTGAAAGGGCCGAATGTGATGAAAGGGTACTATCATCGGGACGAAGCGAATCAGGCCGCTTTTCATAATGGATGGTTTAAAACAGGCGATCTTGGCTATTTGGATGATGAAGGGTTTTTATATGTGCTGGACAGACGGTCGGATCTCATCATTTCAGGCGGAGAGAACATCTACCCGGCTGAAGTTGAAGCGGCGCTGCTTGCCCATCCGGCTGTAGCGGAAGCCGGTGTTTCAGGAGCCGAAGATCCGAAGTGGGGGAAAGTGCCGCATGCCTTTCTCGTTTTGAATTCTTCTGTCAGTTCAGAAGAGCTGACCGCTTTTTGCCGTGAACGTCTTGCAAAATATAAAATACCGGCTGCTTTTTTCGCGGTTGACGAGCTCCCGCGGAACGCGTCCAATAAATTGATGAGGCATCGGCTTAATGAGCTTCGTAAAGGAGAATTGTCATGATTAAGATTGAAAAAATCACCCTTTATCATGTGAGTATGAGGCTGAAAAAACCATTTAAAACAAGTATTGAAACACTGCAGGACCGCAAATTTTTGATCGTGGAAGCGATCGACGAAACCGGCAGAACCGGCTGGGGAGAGGTATCGGCGTTTTCTTCCCCGTGGTATACAGAAGAAACGATTCAGACATGCGCTCATATGCTGAAAGATTTTTTTATCCCCAATATCGTAGGCCGTGAATTTTCCCACCCGTCAGACGTGCCTGACAGTCTCGTGCGTTTCAAAGGAAACCGCATGGCAAAAGCGGGCCTTGAATCAGCCGTGTGGGATTTATATGCCAAGAAAAAGGGGATTTCTCTTGCAGAAGCCTTGGGAGGCAAAAGAGATAAAGTGCCCGCCGGCGTCGTGGTGGGTATTGCTTCGGCTGATGAGATGCTTCGGGAAATTGAGCAATACGTAAAAGAAGGTTATCAACGTATAAAAATAAAAATTCAGCCCGGCAGTGACGTTGATTTGATCAGAGCCATCCGCAGCCGTTTTCCGAATGTACCGCTCATGGCGGATGCCAACTCAGCGTATGAACTGAAAGACATCAGCAGGCTGAAAGAATTGGATGAATTCCAATTAATGATGATAGAACAGCCGCTTCAGGCAGATGATATTGTCGATCACCGCCACCTGCAAAAACACCTGAGAACGGCGATATGTCTTGATGAAAGCATATGCTCATTTGATGACGCGAGACGGGCGATTGAGCTTGGAAGCTGTAAAATCATTAACATAAAACCTGCGCGTGTAGGAGGCCTGACAGAGGCTTTAAAAATACATAATCTGTGCAGAGAGCATCACATGCCCGTATGGTGCGGCGGAATGTTTGAGACCGGCATTTCGAGAGCGCAGACTGTCGCGCTTGCCTCGCTGCCGCAATTTACGATACCGGGGGACATTGCCTCATCAGACCGATACTGGGAGGAGGATATTATCACTCCTGACATCCGTATCGAAGAGGGATTTATCTCTGTTCCGGACGGTCCCGGGCTGGGTGTCGAAGTCAATCAGGAAATAATGAGAAAATACGTCACCCAAATGGACGTTTTTACGACAAACAGCTGATAAAACGATATTTCAGCAAGTTGAGCATTCTGTATGCCGCTGTTATATTGAAACTGTTCATCATCACCCCTTCCCCGTTTGAACCGGCTGTTAAAGCCGGTTTTTTAAATGTGAGCGGTGCGGAAATTAAAAAGAGCTGTATAAAAACAGCTCTTTTTTTTATAAATCATGCGGTTTAAAGGTTTTGCAATCCGTTTCTTCACTGTTTTCAGCTGTTTCGCCTGTATGGCTGACAACATAAATAGCGTCGGCTGTGCATTTGTTGCCTTTGCCCCAATATGAGCAGTTATTGACTTCACACAGAATTTTTTGGTCCATGCTGATTTCCCCTCCCAAATAAAAGGTACGCCATTAGTATGAGCCGCCTCGATTTTTGTTATTCCTCCTGGCGGATATAACGTCTGTCTTTCATAAAGAGCTTCCAGAAGAAATAAAATCCGGGAAACAAAATGATGAACGCGACGATATACGTCATAAACAGCGCCCTGAAGGTTGCAGGTTCCGTAAATCCTGACATGACCGTAATATCGGGATAAATCATATAAGGAAGATGAGCCCGTCCGTACGCATAGCTTGCCAAAAAGTATTGCAGCGCAATGGCAATCATGGCGATCCTCGGTTTGCCGAGGTTTCTGCCGAAGCGTTTATTCGGCAAAAAGAGGGCGACACCGGCAATGATAAATGTAATGACAGACAGGATGAGCCATGTCAGGTCTTTCATCATTCCCGTATACAGCCAGCCGGCTTCAGCGCGCAATGTCAGCATAATGAAGATCGCAAAAAGAAGAGACAGCGGTCCTGTTATTAAAGAGCTCCGTCTGTATATGCGATACGCATGCTCCTCTTCCGCAACATTTGAAAAGTCGGCCAGAAGCAGCGAAGATAAAAATAAAGTGCTTAAAATGGCAAAGCCGATAAAGGCATACGCATTCGGGCTTGTAAAGACATTTGCCAAATTCAAGTGATACACTCCGCCCGTTTTCTCGATAAATCCTCCGTGTGTTACCGGAAGGACCAAAATCAGCACAGCAGGAATAATGAAGCCTGAAATTCCGGAGATATATCTCATGATTTTTCTTTCTTTCGCCGTATTGGAGAAAACGAGAAAGCCGCTTCGGATGGCTAAAAGCAGCAAAATGATACTCCCCGGAATCAATAAAACGGTACCCAGCACGAAGGTTGCCCCAGGAAAGAAACTGAAAAGGGCGACAACGATCGCGACGATAAAGACATTGGTCACTTCCCATGTCGGGGATAAATAACGGTTGGCGATGTTAGTCGCCTTTGTTTGTTCTTTATTTAAATAAATCATAGACCAAAAGCCGGCTCCGAAGTCCATCGTTGCCATAACCGCGTAGATAAACACGAAGCCCCATACGATTGATATCGCGATGAGAGCATCCATGGTAATGTCCATTTCAATTCAGCCCTTTCTGTTGTTAAGATTCCGCCGCTTTTACATCCTCCTCAACGGGATGTTTGCGGAAATAATACAGCAGCACATAAATGACTGCGGCCGCCAAAATGGCGTAAACCACCGTAAACAGGATGAACAGCAAACCGATTGAACCGGTTGTCGTGACGACATCTGACGTTTTCAGAAGATGATAAATCACCCATGGCTGCCGTCCGGTACAGGCGAATATCCACCCGAATTCAATGCCGATCAGACTAAGCGGTCCCGCGGTTAAAAATAAAATCAAAAGCCAAGTCGGAAAGCTGTCTTTCTTTAACACTTTTCTCCACACGATGCCGATGACGGAGTACAAAATGAGCAGCATCCCGATGCCGACCATTCCGTTAAACAGTGTATGGATGAATAAAGGCGGCCACTCGTCTTTCGGAAACGCATTTAAGCCTTTGACGACGGTGTCAAAGCTGTTTGCAGCCAAAAAGCTTAAAGCCCACGGCACTTCTATCGCCCATTTTACTTTCTCTTCTTTTGCATCGGTAAAACCGCCGATCGCAAGCGGAGCATGTGACCTTGTTTCAAACAGCCCTTCTGCGCCCGCAAGCTTCTCAGGCTGGTATTCGTAAAGGAGCTGGGCTGACTCGTGTCCGTTTAAAGAGGCAATAATAGAAAAGATTCCGCCGATCGTTAAAGCGAGCAAAAGCGCTTTCCGGTGAAAACGATATACCTGCTCCTGTTTTCTCGTTCTAAGCATTTTATAAGCGGCTACTGACGCGACGATAAATGCACCGGTCATGAAAGCCGTCAAAACGACATGGCCCGCGGTGGTGAAAAAGCTTGGATTAAAAAATGCCGCCCACGGTTCGACGTCAGTGATTTTGCCGTTTAAAATTTTAAAGCCGGCCGGCGTTCCTTCAAATGCGTGAACATTTGTGATTAAGACGGCAGATGCCGCGGCGCCGATCAAAACGAAAATGACGGCAATGATGCGCATCGCCGGAGTCAGCCGGTCAGCGGCATAGACATAAATGGACATAAACAGCGCTTCGATAAAGAAAGCATAAATTTCAATTTGAAACGGGAGTGACATGACTCTGCCGATGACTTCCATGAATCCGGGCCACAAAAGGGCAAGCTGTGTACCCGCGATCGTTCCGGTCGGTATCGCCACGCCGAGCAGAACAGCCTGCGCCTTTGTCCATCTTTTCGCCATAATGGCATAATGCGGATCTTTTGTTTTTTGATAAATTAATTCAGCCATTAAAATCATCAGAGGCAAGCCGACACCAAGCGTCGCGAAAATAATATGAAAGCCCATGGTTGTCCCGAACAGGCTTCTGGCTAACACTAAATCATCCACGTCATAAACCGCCTTTCTAATTACCGTTTTATGTAATGTGGTTATATTATTTGCTGAAGCCATTAAATTATTCTTCTGATTCCATATATGTGCAGGGTTTAGAAATCAAGGGATCGGGGCATATATGATTGACAAGCGCCTATTTAAGGTTTAAAATAAAGCGTAATCATTACGATTTGAGGAAGGGAGATCAGCATGAAAAAAGATATTCATCCGGATAACCATCAAGTGATTTTTCAAGATGTGAACAGCGGCTACCGGTTTTTAAGCCATTCAACGAAAACATCAGAGGAAACAGCAGAGTGGGAAGACGGAAAAACATACCCGCTGATTAAAGTAGAAGTCAGCTCAGATACACATCCGTTTTATACAGGCCGCCAAAAGTTCAACGAAAAAGGCGGGAGAGTCGAACAGTTCAACAAAAAATACAATATGGGGAAATAAGACAAGCCCGAGGGGTTTGTCTTATTTTTTGTCCCGTCTGTAACTTTGTCATCAAGAGCGGGGAGTGACGAAAGGACCCGCTTTATGTTATATTGTGAATAAAAAGCAGAAAGGAAACACCAAGATGAGTCTTTTAAACGATATCATGAAATTTAATGAGCAGTTTACTAAACAAAAAGAATATGAAAAATACCAAACATCTAAATTCCCGGATAAAAAGATGGCGATTTTATCCTGTATGGACACACGCCTTGTTGAATTGCTTCCGCATGCGATGAACATGCGAAACGGCGATGTGAAAATTATTAAAAGTGCCGGCGCGCTTGTCGCCCACCCATTCGGAAGCATTATGCGCAGCCTTTTAGTGGCCGTATACGAATTAAACGCTGATGAAGTCTGCGTCATCGGGCATCATGATTGCGGCATGAGCAAAATCAACAGCGAGGATATGCTCGGTAAAATTATTGACCGCGGTATTCCGAAAGAGCGGATTGACATGCTGAAGCACTCAGGCGTTGACCTTGATCAATGGCTGAAAAGCTTTGATTCTGTAGAAGAGAGTGTTACAGACAGCGTAAACGTCATTAAACACCATCCTCTATTCCCTGATAACGTGCCGGTGCACGGTCTTGTGATTGATCCTGAAACCGGCAAGCTTGATCTGGTGATCGACGGCTATCAGCATATGGATTAATGCTTTTGTTTTTTTTCCGGTACGGGATCAACCCCGCCTGGATGAAAAGGATGGCACTTTAAAATTCGCTTCAGTGTCAGCCATCCTCCCTTTAATGCGCCGTGAGTCTTGACGGCTTCGATTCCGTACTGCGAACATGTCGGATAAAAGCGGCATGACGGCGGCGTCAGCGGAGAGATGAACTTCTGGTACCCGCGGATTAACGCAATCATTATGGTTTTCATCAAAAAAACCACCTTTCTGATGCTAGTATAGAAAAAAAATTTCAGATTGAAAAGCGTCCGCCGTAATTCTTATCGGAAAACTGTGTTATAATGGGTGCATATTCTGAAAAAAAGGGAGTGCCATTATGCCTTCAGTAGAAAGTTTTGAGCTTGACCATAATGCGGTTGTGGCTCCGTATGTAAGACATTGCGGAGTGCATAAAGTCGGAACAGACGGCGTCGTGAATAAGTTTGACATCCGCTTCTGCCAGCCGAACAAACAGGCGATGAAGCCGGATACGATTCATACGCTTGAGCACTTGCTTGCGTTTACGATCCGCACACATTCTGAGAAATACGATCACTTTGACATCATAGATATTTCACCGATGGGCTGCCAGACAGGCTATTATCTGGTTGTGAGCGGTGAGCCGACAGCGGAAGAGATTGTTGACCTGCTTGACGCTACGCTGAAAGAAGCCATCGATATTACGGAGATTCCGGCAGCCAACGAAAAACAGTGCGGCCAGGCGAAACTTCATGATTTGGAAGGCGCGAAACGTCTGATGCGTTTCTGGCTGTCACAGGATAAAGAAGATTTGCTGAAAGTGTTCGGATAAAAAAACAGGCCTTTTTGCTGTCATGCAAAAAGGCTTTTTTTACATATTTCTAAAAAATGTCACACCTTATGTGTAAGCGTTTGCTAAAATAGAAGCAAACACGAAGGAGTGATGGAATGAAACGGGCTGTATTGGCAGGTATGTGCGGTATGGTATTTCTTTTATCTTCCTGCGGGGGCAATTCGGACAAAACCTCCGCGGATGAAAAGCCTAAAGCGCTTGAGGTCAAGCTTACGGGACCGGAAACGGTAAAGCCGCATGAAAAAGCAGAATACAAGGCGGATGTTTTTTACGGCGGAAAGCGCGTCACGGATGCGGATGAAGTCATGTTTGAAGTATGGAAAGAAGGAAAAAAAGGCAGCAGCAAAACAAGCAAGGCCAAGGAGGAAAAAGGGGCGTATCATCTGCGGACTGAATTTGACGAAGAGGGTGTGTATACCGTTCAATCCCACGTAACGGCAAAACAGCAGCACAATATGCCGACTGTAAAAGTGCGTGTCGGAGATGCTGAAGCTGCCGATGATTCCTCCGGCCATGAGGAACAGACGCATCATCATTAAGGTTTGTTTTTATGCGTCAAGCCGTTTGATGTGTCCTGCGGCGGATCAATCGTATGCTTTACATTATAGGCTCTTACGGTCGACCAGATGGATAAAAGCAGCACGGCGAGCACGATAAGAAAGCCGAGACTCAGAAGAAGCAGCATGAAATCCCTCCTTTTTAACAAATCATAACATATTTTCCAGGCGTAAAATCAAGGGCTAAAAATTTATGTTTTAACAAACGATATAAAGGGTATATCAATAGTAAACCCAAAGGAGGAAGATAGGCATGTCAGAAAAACTATTGGAAGCAGTCAATAAACAAGTTGCAAACTGGACGGTCATGTATGTGAAATTACATAACTATCATTGGTACGTCAAAGGGAAGGACTTTTTTACACTGCATGAAAAGTTCGAGGAGCTGTATAACGAAACGGCTACATATATTGATGACTTGGCAGAACGTCTGCTGGCATTAAACGGCAAGCCGATCGGCACAATGACGGAATCATTGAAGACTGCATCTATAAAAGAAGCGGAAGGCAATGAGAGCGCAGAACAAATGGTACAGAACATTTATGATGATTTCACTGTCATTGCAGAAGAACTGAAAAGCGGAATGGATCTCGCAGATGAGGTCGGAGACGAAACGACCGGAGATATGCTGCTTGCCATTCACCAGAATATCGAAAAACATAACTGGATGCTGAAAGCGTATTTAGGATAATTAACAAGGGAAGGCCGGGGCTTAAAAGCGTCCCGGTCTTTTATTTGGCTGCTGAAGAGAGATGTTGTCCATTTTTCTGAAAAATCCAGTCCGTTCCATTCACTTTTCATAGAATAATGTAAGGCCGTTTCTGTGAAAGGATGTTGGATCAAGTGGGCAGAGACTTTGGCATCTTTTCGTTTTTTGCAGTGATTGTGTCGGCAGCGGGGTTTTTCTTCGGCGGTTTTCAGTATTCGTTTCTGATTTTGCTATCGGTCATGGCGATCGAATTTATCAGTACAAGCTTAAAAGAATCTCTTTTGCAACAGCTGAGCCCAAAAAGGCTTTTTGCGCGGCTGGTCAAAAAAATCGTGACCTTGTCTTTAGTCTCAGTTTGCCATTTTTTTGATCAGCTGCTTCATACCGAAGGCGCCATCCGCAATTTGGCTATCATGTTTTATATTTTATACGAATCGATACAGATTGTGATTACGGCAAGCTCGCTGGGCATCCCGGTTCCGCAGGTGCTCGTCGACCTTTTGGACACCCTGAAAAATAAATTCAAGCGCAAACCGTAACATTTGCTTCATAGGAGGCTATACTAGCGGGTATGATGGTTTTCCTCTGAATTTTTGATAAAGGGCTTCCGAACAAACGCAACTGTGGTATGATGTATGGAAGATATGAAGGAACGGATTAGAGGGATAAACATGTACGAGTTTAAAGACTATTATCAGAACACTGTTCAGCTCTCCTTTGAACACCAGCCTTTTTCAGACAGCCCGAAGCACGTATGGGTCATATGCCGATATGGTGACAAGTGGCTTTTGACTGAGCACGAAGACCGGGGGTTTGAATTTCCGGGCGGAAAAGTGGAGCCGATGGAATGTGCGGAGGAAGCGGCCCTGCGCGAGGTAAAAGAAGAGACCGGCGCCGCGGTAAGACACCTTCAGTACGTCGGACAGTATAAAGTTCTCGGCAGGGAAAAGGTAATCGTTAAGAATATTTATTTTGCCGATATTGAAAAGCTTGAAAAACAGGCTGATTATTTTGAAACAAAGGGGCCGGTGCTGTTCAGCGAACTGCCGGAGAATCTCCCGCGAAATAAAAAGTTCAGTTTCATTATGAAAGATTCGGTGCTTCCGATCAGCCTGAAAAAGCTGAAAGAAGACGGCGTATTTCAATCATAGAAACGAAGACCCGGCGTTTCCGCACGGGTCTTTTTTATATTTTTCCTTTCGTCCATTTTCTCTCTAACAGCTCCACTCCCTGATACATTAATGTCGCAAAAATCGCGATGATCAGAAGGCTTAAAAATACAAGGGTGAAATTGAAGACTTGAAATCCGTATATGATCATGTAGCCTAAACCTTTTTCGGAAACGAGAAACTCGCCGACAATGACACCGACCCAGGATAAACCGACATTCACTTTAAGCGCAGAAACAATGGCAGGGGCACACGCCGGCAGAATGACTTCTTTAAACATGATGCGCCTTTTCGCTCCAAAGGTTTTCATGACCTTAATATAATTTTCATCCACTTCCTGAAAAGCCGTAAAGACGACGATTGTCGTGATAATGACACTGATGACTGCTCCCATGGCTACGATACTTGTAAAATTCGGTCCGAGTGCGACGATGAGAATCGGTCCGAGTGCGACCTTCGGCATCGCGTTTAAAATGACGAGGTACGGGTCTAAAATCCGTGCGAGCCTGTTTGACCACCATAACAGAGCGGCGAGACATGTGCCGAGAAGGGTGCCGAGCACAAAGCCGAGAACGGTTTCGCCTAATGTGACACCGATGTGCGCCGCAAGGGATCCGTCCGCAATCTTTTCAACTAAGAGTCTGCAAACGGCAGAGGGGGAGCTGAAAATTAACGGATCGATCCAGCCCGCTTTGCTCGATATTTCCCACCCTGCAAAAAATACGATAAAAATGGCGGCCTGATACGCACGGATCCGGCGTTTTTCTTTTTGGTGTTTTTTCTTAAACTGCTGATGAAGCTCTTCAATCGTGCCGCTGCTGTTTTTCAAGAGAATTCAGCTCCTTCCATATGGTTTGAAACAGCGGCTGAAAGGCCGGGTTCTGACGCGCGTCAAACGGATCTAAGGCGGCAAGCTCCTTAGGCACGGTGAAGATTTGGTGGATCGTTCCCGGCTGATTCGAAAATAAATAGATCGTATCGCTCATCGCGATGGCTTCACCGATATCGTGGGTGACGAGTACGGCGGTTTTTTGAAAATCCTTTAATGTTCTGAAGACAAGGTTTTCTAAAGAAAGCTTCGTTTGAAAGTCCAGTGCGGAAAACGGCTCATCAAGAAGCAGCAGGCCCGGGTCCGGGGCAAGGGTTCGGGCAAGTGCCGCCCGCTGCCGCATTCCCCCTGACAGCTCTTTCGGATATTTTTTTTCGACGCCGATTAATCCGAGCTTAGGCAGAAGGCCGAGAACTTCAGCTCTCTTTTCTTCTGTTAATGTTTTGGAGATGTGTAAACCGAGCAGCACGTTTTCCTCAATTGATTTCCAAGGAAATAAATAATCCTGCTGAAGCATATAGCCGATTTGGTGTTCTTTATGGTTCGGCACGCTGCCTTCAATAAGCACCCGGCCTTGTGCGGGGGCAATAAGGCCGGCAAGAATGGATAGGAGTGTTGTTTTTCCGCATCCGCTTGGTCCGAGAAAGGAGATGAAATCCCCTTTTTCAATATGAAGATGTATATCTTTCACGGCAGTTGTTTTTTCTTTCAGCGAGAAATAAGTATGTGTCACATGATCCACATGTAAAAAAGACATTCATGTTCCTCCTATTGTTCTGAGGTGACTTTTTTGGCGATTTTTGTGTTGACGAGTTTGCTGTACGGAATATGTTTTGGGAGCTCCCCGGCTTCATCCATAATAGATTGAAGCTGTTCCCATTCATCCTCTTGCAGAACGGGGTCCGAAGAGAATGATTTTTGTTTTTTATAACGGTCTATCGATGCTTCAATAATGGCAGGATCGGTATCGGCAAATTCCTTTTGAATCGTTTTTGCGATGTCTTTGGCCGGATGGCTTTCCACCCATTGCTGGGCGCGGTAGATGGCGCGGGTGAATTTTTCCGCCGTTTTTTCATTGTTTTTTAAATAGCTTTCTTTTGCCATAAAGGTTGTGTAAGGCACTTGGCCGGAAGCTTCTCCGAAGGATGCGACGATATGGCCGATGCCTTCTTTTTCAAATTGGGATGCCGTCGGTTCAAACAGCTGGACATAATCACCGGTTCCGGATGCGAATGCGTTGGAAATATTGGCGAAATCAATGTTCTGAATCAGGTTAATGTCTTTTTTCGGCTGTATGTGATGCTTCTTCAGGACGTACTCACCGGTCATTTGGGGCATACCGCCTTTACGCTGGCCGAGAAATGTTTTTCCTTTTAAATCGTCCCACTTGAATGATGTCACATCCTTCCGCGCCACGAGAAATGTACCGTCTGTCTGTGTCAGCTGCGCGAAGTTGATGATAGGATCTTTTGCTCCTTGCGCTTCCACGTAAATGGATGTTTCAGAACCGACCAGCGCGATATCAGAGCCGTTTGACAAAAGCGATGTCATCGTTTTGTCTCCGCCCCATGTGGTTTGAAGTGAAACGTGAAGCCCTTCTTTTTTAAAGAAACCTTTCGCTTCAGCGACATACATAGGGGTATAGAAGATGGAGTGTGTGACTTCCGCCACCTTTACCTTCGTCAGACTTTCTTCCTGTCGGCAGGCCGGAAGAATGAGCAGGAAAAAGGAGCATATGACAAAGACGCAGCTCGTTTTGAGCCATTTGTTCACGGTGTAACCTCCTTGTTTTAAGCGTTAAAATAACCTTTTTTGCTTTACATATCGTATGATGGGTATAAAAAATGTGTGAGTGCCCATATTCAGGTTGGGAAAGAATAAAAAACTGATGATGGAAGGAGGCTCATTTGTTTTGCTTGTTGAAAAGAAAAGGTTTCCGTCTCCGAGTCCGCATGTCCGCCTCTTTACGGTGTGCTATGAGTCAGAAGGGCTGAAGGTAAAAGGGCTCCTTGCCGAGCCTGCGGCGCCGGAAACATACGACGGTTTTTTATATTTGCGCGGCGGCATTAAAAATGTCGGCATGGTCCGTCCGGGAAGAATCGTTCAATTCGCTTCCCAAGGTTTTGTCGTGTTTGCGCCTTATTACAGAGGCAATCAGGGCGGGGAGGGAAATGAAGATTTTGCGGGAGAGGACAGAGAGGACGCGTTTTCCGCTTTCCGCCTGCTTCAGGAGCATCCGAACGTCAGGGAAGGGCGGATTCATATTTTTGGATTTTCCCGGGGCGGAATCATGGGTCTTTTGACTGCGATCGAGATGGGGCATCAAGCGGCTTCGCTCGTTTCTTGGGGCGGTGTGAGTGATATGGCGCTTACTTATGAAGAGCGGAAGGATTTGCGGCGGATGATGAAGCGGGTGATCGGCGGCACGCCGAAAAAAGTGCCGGATGAATACAGATGGCGTTCGCCGTTTGAAAGAGCAGACCGCATCCAGGCGCCTGTGCTGCTCATCCATGGAGAAAATGACGAAAATGTCTCGATCGAGCACGCCAGGATGATTGAGGACAAGCTGAAAGAGACGGGGAAACCGGTGGAAACCTGGTATTACAGCGGTTTCACGCATTATTTTCCCCCGCAGGAAAACAGGCGCATTGTCCGGCGTCTGGCGGAATGGATGAAGACACGGTAAAATGCCGGATTTATGATATGATAATATAGAAAAAGAGAATGAAAGGGGATTTTCATTTTGGGAATGCCTGTAGAATTTAATACCATGATTGTGACAAAAGGCAATGAAAAACGGATAGAGGAAAATATCTTTTTATTAGAGAAAGAGGGCTATCGGGTCTATCCTCTTGATATTCCGATGGACGTGCGCAAAACAAAAACCGGCGAGAAATCCGGCACGGGCGAAGTCCAAAAGCTCGAATGGGCGAACGGCCGGACAAGCATTACATACAGACTCACTTCGCTTCATTCGACAAACTGAAAAAACAAAAGCCGAGGGCATATACGCCCTTGGCTTTTTTAGTTAAACGAGAGGTCCGCCGGCTTTGGCAATCGAGTCTGCATGGGAAAACTTTTTAAAGTTTTCTTTAAACTCATTGGCTAAAAACAGCGCTTTTTCGTTGTATGCTTTTTTATCGCTCCATGTGTTTTCAGGCTGAAGAACCTCATCCGGAACGCCCGGAACATGAACGGGGCTGTGCAGTCCGAAAATGCTGTCTGCTGTCATGTCTGTCTGATCAAGCGTGCCGTTAATTGCGGCTTTGACCATCGCTCTTGTATACGAAAGTTTCATCCGCTCTCCGACTCCGTACCCTCCGCCGGTCCAGCCTGTGTTGACCAGAAAGACTTGAACGCCGTGTTCGTCGATTTTCTTCCCGAGCATTTCGGCATATACGTGAGCCGGAAGCGGCAAAAACGGTGAACCGAAGCACGTGGAGAAAGTCGTTTGCGGAGATGTCACGCCGCGTTCGGTTCCGGCAAGTTTGCTGGTGTACCCGCTTAAGAAATGATACATCGCCTGCTCCTTCGTCAGTTTGCTGATCGGAGGGAGCACACCAAATGCATCCGCCGTTAAAAAGACGATCGCCTGCGGGTGACCGGCAATGCTCGGCTGCACGATATTGCCGATCATCTCAATCGGGTATGCGGCTCTTGTATTTTCCGTGTAGAAGGAATTGTCGTAATCAGCCTCACCCGTTTTCTCATCAAGCACAACATTCTCAAGAACAGACCCGAAGCGGATCGCATGAAAAATCTGCGGTTCTTTTTCTTCGCTCAGATTGATACATTTAGCGTAACATCCGCCTTCAATGTTAAAAACGCCGGAATCAGACCAGCCGTGCTCGTCATCGCCGATCAGTTTCCGGTCCGCATCGGCTGAAAGCGTCGTTTTCCCTGTGCCGGAAAGACCGAAAAACAGGGCGACATCGCCTTTTTCACCGACGTTGGCTGAGCAGTGCATCGGCAGAATATCCTGCTGCGGGAGCAAAAAGTTCATAATCGAGAATATTGATTTTTTCATTTCTCCGGCGTACTCGGTACCGCCGATTAAAATGACGCGCTTTTCGAAGGACACAATGATAAACGTTTCGGAATGCGTGCCGTCCGTTTGCGGATCAGCTTTAAAATGCGGAGCTGAAAGAATGGTAAACGGCTGTGCTTGCGGATCTCTTTCATTCGTCTCCGGTCTGATAAACAGCTGGCGCGCGAATAAATTATGCCACGCAAATTCATTTACGACTGTAATCGGCAGTCTGTATTTTTCATCTGCGCCTGCGAATCCTTCAAAAACAAACAGTTCATCTCTCTGTTTTAAGTAGCTGACGACTTTGGCGTACAGCTTTTCAAACGCTTCTTCAGAAATAGGCTGGTTCACCGCGCCCCAATCAATTTGATTTTCTGTGCTTTTTTCGCGGACGATAAATTTATCTTTAGGTGATCGGCCCGTATATGCTCCGGTAGTGGCGCGTACGGCGCCTGTTGATGTCAGCGTTCCTTCATTTCGGCTGATCACTTTTTCGGTAAGTTTTGGAGCCGATAAATTATGATGCACATTCGGACTTGCAAGTAACGCTTGAAGATCTGCGGTTAAATCAACTAATTTCATAAAAACCTTCCTTTGCCGGTTTATTTGTATTTCGCTGAATGTGGAATTAGTATAACATATATCTAAAAATAGTCTATACTATTTGTTGTTTTTTGTTTGTGTTTTTTCCATTGCTTCCTGAAATAAAGGCGCGTAATCGCTTTAATTCATATTGACACTTTCCGCCCTTTTACGTTAAGATATTTCATTGAGCGGATACTCTTATCCCGAGCTGGCGGAGGGACAGGCCCGATGAAGCCCAGCAACCGGTTTCTCTGTAAAAAAGCAGGTGAAAACACTGTGGGAAACCAAGGTGCTAACCTGATGCAAGGTTTAATATTTCCTTGAGCGATAAGAGTGAAAGGCACACAGACCAAACCCTTTCCTCGAGTGGAAAAGGTTTTTTTATTTCATAAAATATGCCAATTAACATTCTCTGATATAGTATGACATTGTATTAAGAGGGAGCGAGTTCCGTATCATATGAAAAGGTCTTGCAAAAGATCTTTTTTCAGGAGGAAAAGTGAATGAGTAAAAACCGTCGACTATTTACATCTGAATCTGTTACCGAGGGTCATCCGGATAAAATCTGTGACCAAATTTCTGACAGTATCTTAGATGAGATTTTAAAAAATGACCCGAACGCGCGCGTAGCCTGCGAAACGTCTGTAACGACAGGCCTTGTGCTGGTAAGCGGAGAGATTACAACATCAACATACGTTGACATTCCGAAAACAGTCCGTGAAACGATTAAAGAAATCGGCTACACACGTGCCAAATACGGATTTGATGCGGAGACTTGCGCTGTTTTAACATCAATTGATGAACAGTCTGCGGATATCGCAATGGGTGTCGATCAGGCTCTTGAAGCTCGTGAAGGCACAATGAGCGATGCTGAAATCGAAGCGATCGGAGCGGGGGACCAAGGTCTGATGTTCGGTTATGCGTGTAACGAAACGAAAGAGCTTATGCCGCTTCCGATCTCACTGGCGCATAAATTAGCCCGCCGTCTGAGCGAAGTCCGCAAAGAAGATATTCTTCCGTACCTTCGCCCTGACGGAAAAACGCAAGTTACCGTTGAATATGATGAAAACAACAAACCTGTCCGCATCGATGCGATCGTCATCTCAACTCAGCACCATCCGGAAATTACGCTTGAGCAGATTCAGCGCAATCTGAAAGAGCATGTCATTAACCCTGTCGTGCCTGAGGAACTGATTGATGAAGAAACAAAATACTTCATCAACCCTACGGGACGTTTCGTAATCGGCGGTCCGCAAGGTGATGCGGGTCTTACCGGCCGTAAAATCATCGTTGACACATACGGCGGATATGCACGCCACGGCGGCGGCGCGTTCTCCGGTAAGGACGCGACGAAGGTAGACCGTTCTGCGGCATACGCTGCGAGATACGTAGCGAAAAACATCGTGGCAGCAGGCCTTGCTGATTCTTGTGAAGTGCAGCTTGCATACGCAATCGGCGTGGCACAGCCTGTTTCTATTTCCATCAATACGTTTGATACAGGAAAAGCTTCTGAAGAGAAACTGATCGAAGTCGTACGGAATAACTTCGACCTGAGACCTGCCGGCATTATTAAAATGCTTGATTTGCGCCGCCCGATCTATAAGCAGACTGCTGCTTACGGCCACTTCGGACGCCATGATGTGGATCTTCCTTGGGAGCGTACTGACAAGGCGGATACGCTTCGCAAAGAAGCACTAGGAGAATAATTTTATAGCCGCTTACTTAAGCGGCTTTCCCTTTTTGCAGATGCTGCCATGCTGATTTTTTACATAGCGTGAAACCAATGGCGTAACAAAGCGTCTATAAAAAGGGGGTCCAATTAGAAAATTACACTTATGGAGGCTATACTATGTGTGGATTTGTCGGTGTTTTTAATAAGCATCCATTAACTCAAACCGCAGATCAAGAAGAGCTAATCAAACAAATGAACCAAATGATCGTTCACCGCGGTCCTGACAGCGATGGGTATTATCATGACGAGCACGTCGGTTTCGGCTTCAGACGGCTCAGTATTATTGACGTAGAAAACGGCGGACAGCCTTTATCATATGAAGACGAAAAATATTGGATCATTTTTAACGGCGAAATCTATAACTACATTGAATTGAGAGAAGAGCTTGAAGCGAAAGGCTACAAGTTCAATACAGATTCCGATACCGAGGTGCTCCTTGCGACATACCGCCATTATAAAGAAGAAGCCGCTTCAAAGCTTCGCGGAATGTTCGCGTTTTTAATCTGGAACAAAGCTGACCGCGTCATGTACGGCGCGAGAGACCCGTTCGGAATTAAACCGCTGTATTACACAACTATCGGGGACAAAGTGTATTTTGCATCTGAAAGAAAAAGTTTAATGGCCGCTCAAAACGGTATTGATCTTGATACAGCTTCTTTACAGCAATATATGTCTTTCCAATTCGTTCCTGAACCGAGCACGCTTGACGCTGAAGTGAAAAAAGTCGAGCCGGGCAGCCAGTTTACGATCCGCCCGGAAGGCGATATCGCGTTTAAAACGTATTTCAAAGCGAACTTTAAGCCCGTTCAGTCTGATGAAGATAAATTGGTGAAAGAAGTCAGAGACGCAATCTTTGACTCTGTCAAAGTCCACATGAGAAGTGACGTTCCCGTCGGCTCGTTCCTATCCGGCGGTATTGACTCTTCTTTTATCGTCTCAGTTGCGAAAGAATTTCACCCGAACCTTAAAACATTTTCTGTCGGCTTTGAGCAGCAGGGCTTCAGTGAAGTTGATGTAGCGAAGGAAACAGCTGCCGCGCTCGGGATTGAAAATATCAGCAAAGTCATTTCTCCTGAGGAGTATATGAACGAGCTTCCGAAAATCGTCTGGCACTTTGATGACCCGCTTGCAGATCCGGCGGCGATTCCTTTGTACTTTGTCGCGAAAGAAGCGAAAAAACATGTAACGGTCGCGTTATCCGGGGAAGGCGCGGACGAGCTGTTCGGCGGGTACAATATTTACCGCGAACCGCTGTCGCTTAAACCGTTTGAACGCATTCCGTCCGGACTGAAAAAAATGCTTCTTCATGTGGCATCCGTCATGCCTGAAGGAATGAGAGGGAAAAGCCTCTTAGTCCGCGGCTGCACACCGCTTGAGGAGCGCTATATCGGAAATGCGAAGATTTTTGAAGAGCCTGTGAAAAAACAGCTGCTTAAACATTACAATTCAGAGCTTTCATACCGTGATGTCACGAAGCCGTACTTTACGGAAAGCCGTTCATACAGTGACATTAATAAAATGCAGTATGTCGACATTCATACGTGGATGCGCGGCGACATTCTGTTAAAGGCTGACAAAATGACGATGGCCAACTCATTGGAGCTGCGCGTGCCGTTCCTTGATAAAGTCGTGTTTGACGTGGCCTCTAAAATTCCGGATGAACTGAAAACGAAAAACGGCACGACGAAATACCTCCTGCGTAAAGCCGCTGAAGGGGTAGTGCCTGATCATGTGCTTAACCGCAAAAAACTCGGCTTCCCTGTGCCGATCCGCCACTGGCTGAAAAATGAAATGAACGAATGGGTGCGCAACATCATCCATGAAAGTGAAACAGACGCTTATATTGAAAAGGATTATGTCCTTCAGCTTCTTGAAGATCATTGTGCCGACAGAGCGGATAACAGCCGCAAAATCTGGACCGTGCTGATCTTCATGATCTGGCACAGCATCAATGTCGAAAAAAGACTGGTGCCGGAAGAGCTGAATCATCAGCCGAAAGAAGTCATCTTCGTTTAATCCAAAAGGCTTTCGATGTTATCGAAAGCCTTTTTTCTTTTTTTTAAAACCTCCTATTCCGCTATGTTTTTCGTAAAGTATTACGCAATATTCAGAAAAATGTTATTATAGGACTAATCGGGCAGATTCCGGAGAGTGTTTTCTGGCTATTTCGTCTCGGTTTGTTTTTTCTGTCACAATCAGGGGGAGGGAGAGTTATGCAAAACAAAGGAAAAACGCTTCACCGCGGCTTGGAAGAGCGGCATATCTCGCTTATGTCTTTGGGAGCCGCGATAGGAGTCGGGCTGTTTCTCGGATCAGCTTCGGCCATAAAGCTTGCCGGGCCGGGGATTTTAGCCGCTTACGCCTGCAGCGGGCTGATTATGTTTTTTATTATGCGGGCATTAGGGGAAATGGCGATTCAAAAACCTGTGGCCGGCTCATTCAGCCGGTATGCCAGAGATTATCTCGGCCCGCTGGCGGGGTTTTTAACGGGCTGGAATTATTGGTTTTTATGGGTCGTTACCTGCATGGCGGAAATCACCGCGGTCGGCATTTATATGGGCTACTGGTTCCCTGACGTGCCGTCATGGATCTGGGCGCTTTGTGCACTCGTCATTATGACGGCTGTGAACTTTCTGGCGGTCAAAGCATACGGTGAGCTTGAATTCTGGTTTGCGCTCATTAAAGTTCTGGCGATTCTGTCAATGATTGCGATCGGCCTTGTGATGATCGTATTCGGTCTCGGAAACGGAGGCGTTGCGCTCGGAATCAGCAATTTATGGAGCCACGGCGGCTTTTTCCCGAATGGGATTAAAGGGGTGCTGCTGTCGCTGCAGATGGTCATGTTTGCATATCTCGGGATTGAGCTGATCGGTGTCACAGCCGGTGAGGTCAAAAATCCGGAAAAATCACTGGCGCGCGCCATTGATACTGTTTTTTGGCGAATTCTCATTTTTTACGTCGGAGCTTTGTTTGTCATTATGTCAATTTATCCGTGGCAGGAAATCGGTTCAGGCGGAAGCCCGTTTGTTTTGACATTTGAAAAAATCGGAATACCCGCAGCGGCCGGAATCATTAATTTTGTCGTTTTGACGGCGGCTCTTTCTTCCTGCAACAGCGGGATCTTCAGCACAGGACGCATGCTGTTTAATCTGGCCGAGCAAAATGAAGCCCCTAAAGCCTACGGCACGGTCACAAAAGGCGGGGTGCCGGGAAAAGCGGTAGTGGTTTCAGCGGGTGCGTTATGCATCGGCGTTCTGTTGAACTACGTGGTGCCGGCGAAAGTGTTTACATGGGTGACAAGCATTGCGACGTTCGGAGCGATTTGGACGTGGGCGATTATTTTGCTTTCTCAAATGAAATATCGTAAAAGCTTACAGCCGGAAGAACGAAAAAAACTGAAATATAAAATGCCTTTATATCCCTTTTCCTCTTATATCTCACTGGCATTTCTCGCTTTTGTCGTTGTACTGATGGCTTTTAATGCAGAGACCCGAGTGGCCGTCATCATCGGTCCTGCCTGGTTCGGCATATTATTAGCAGCCTATTACGGGAAAGGCTTCCATAAAAGAAAACACATAAATCTGGAAAATGGCCAGACATTTGCCGAAAAAGCGTAAAAAAAGAGCCCGCTGAAATGGGCTCTTTTTTCATAGGATCGGGTCAAAGGGGGAAGAATAAAACAAATTCCTGAACATTTTGCTTCTGTTTTCTGACAACCAGCAGAACGCAAATGGTTTTTGCTTAAATAATATTTTGAAAAATGGTACAGTAGTAAAACAAAGCTGATCTTTTTTATTTCTCTTGCAGTGCTTTATAGTATCGGCCTTTTTCAACATATTCCGTTCTGATTCTTTCCATGTCACGTACATCTTCTTCTGTCAGCCGGCGGATGACCTTTGCGGGGCGGCCGAACGCAAGAAAGCCGGGCGGAATGGTTTTGCCGGGAGGAACGAGACTTCCCGCGCCGATAAACGCGCCCTCTCCGATTTCTGCCCCGTCCAGAATGACGGAGCCCATACCGATTAAAGCATTCTTTCTGATGATTGCGCTGTGCAGTGTAACCTGATGGCCGATCGTGACGTCATCTTCAATAAGAAGCGGGCGTCCCGGACTTTGATGCAGACAGCTCAAGTCTTGAATGCTGACTCTTTTTCCGATTCTTGTCGGCGCCACATCCCCGCGGATGACGGCTGAGAACCAAATGCTTGATTGTTCTCCGATCACGACGTCGCCCGTAATGACGGCGTTATCCGCAATAAACGCTTCAGGATGTATGTCCGGCGTAAATTCTTTATAAGGGTAGATTATCATGTCTCATCCTTCTTTCTCTAAATTTATGTAAGAGGTGAACAGCATGTGGACTTGGAAAGCAGACAGGCCCGTCGGTACCATTGTCATAATCCACGGGGCAAGCGAATACCACGGGCGTTATAAATGGCTCGTTGAAATGTGGAGATCTTCCGGATATAACGTGGTGATGGGTGATTTGCCCGGTCAGGGAACATCCACCCGCGCCAGAGGGCATATTCGCTCTTTCCAAGAATACATTGATGAAGTAGATATATGGATTGATAAAGCGAGAACGCTTGAATCGCCCGTTTTCCTTTTGGGCCACAGCATGGGCGGACTGATTGCGATAGAATGGTTTAAGCAGCAGAGAAATCCCCGCATTACGGCACTCATTTTATCATCACCTTGTCTTGGGCTGCAAATAAAAGTCAATAAAGTGCTTGATTTTGCGTCTAAAGGACTGAATGTCCTCACCCCGTCCCTCAGAGTGGACTCCGGTTTATCACCTGATATGGCGACGAGGAATGCGGATATGATTGAAGCGGATCAAAACGATTCTTTATATGTCACGAAAGTATCTGTAAGATGGTACAGAGAGCTTTTAAAAACCATTGATGCCGCTATGGTGCCGACTGATGCGTTTTTAAAAGTGCCGCTTTTGCTTATGCAGGGCGGCGATGACAAAATCGTTGATAAAATGAAGGTCCGCAAATGGTTTTCCGGTGTGGCTTCCCATAATAAATCATACCGGGAATGGGAAGGGCTTTATCATGAAATTTTTAATGAACCGGAAAGAGAAGCTGTGTTTAAGGCGGCGAAAGCCTTTACAGATCAGTATATTTGAATTCGCTGGGGGTGCATTTGTTGACAGTACCGGAACATCCTTTTAACCTTATGGCAAAAGTGTATCGTGAAATTTTTCCGCTCGTACATCAGGAATTGAATATATGGCGGGAAAAATCAGATTCCATTAAAAATACCGAACTGCGGGAGCAGGCGGCCGCAAGTATCCGTGATAAATCGTTTCATTGTGAGGGCGGCGGCATTTTAGCCCTGCTGTCGGGAGAGCAAAAACAGAAATGCGTGCAATTTATCATAGCGTATCAGACGATCAGTGATTATCTGGACAATCTGTGCGACCGCAGCACATCGCTTGATCCGGAAGATTTCCGCATGCTTCATCTTTCCATGCGTGACGCGCTGACAGTCGGTGCCGAGGTGCAGCCGTACTATCAGTACAGAGAGGAGCAGGATGACGGCGGTTATCTTCATGAGCTGGTCAGAACATGCCAGCGGGTGCTTGGGTCAATAGAACACTACGGCATCATTAAACCTTATTTGCTTGAGCTGTGCGATTATTATTGCGATCTTCAGGTGCATAAGCATGTCGTTGAGCATGAACGCGTTCCGAGGCTTAAAAGCTGGTTTGAGCAGTACCGGTCACAGCTTCCGGAAATGGAGTGGTTTGAATTCTCGGCTTGCGCAGGATCGACGTTAGGCATTTTCTGTCTCGTCGCTTACTCATTCCAGCCTGATTTCAACGAACATACCGCTGAGAAAATCCGCAGCAGTTATTTTCCGTACATACAAGGGCTGCACATTCTGCTCGATTACCTAATAGACCAGGAAGAGGATCTGCTTGAAGGCGATCTGAATTTCTGTACGTATTATCAATCTCATGAAGAAATGATGCAGAGACTGAAGCATTTTATTGAAAAAGCGGATGAACATTTGCACGGCATTCCGCATGAAAATTTTCACCGGCTGATTAACCGGGGGCTGCTCGGCGTCTATTTATCCGATGACAAAGTCGCCAGCCAAAAAGAAATGGGCCGCCTCGCGCGAAAGCTGATCAGGGCAAGCGGAAAAACATCATTTTTCTTTTATATCAACGGCAGAGCCTACCGTAAATTTCAGAAGATGGCTTGGACGAAAAGTTCGTAATGGGTGAAAAGTGAACTGCGCCTTTCGTGTATATCATGAAGGCGCAGTTTTTTATTCATGAGGTGTAGGATGAAACATTGTTTGTCCTGTCAGAATATGATACTCTAATTTTATGAAAAAATTAAAGTATTTAGTCATCATAGGATTACTTTCCATTTCCGGCGGCTGCTCCGTCATACATGCTTCCGCCGGCTATCATCCCATATTGATAGCGCATAGAGGCTCTTCTGCGATTGAGCCGGAACATACATCTTTATCTTATGCACGTGCCATTAAAGACAAAACAGACTATATTGAAATAGACTTAAGGGAGACAAAGGACGGCCATCTGATTGCAATTCATGATAAGACCGTAGACCGGACAACTGATGGTAAAGGAATGACAGAGGATCTATCTTTGGCTCAGATCAAGAAACTGGACGCGGGAAAAGGAGAAAAGATTTTAACTTTAGAAGAAATCATACAGAAATTCGGACAAACTGCCAATTACTATATTGAGACAAGAGAAAGCGACGGAAGTTTAGTTATGGAAAAGAAGCTGATTGACATACTACAAAAACATAAACTGATTTCCAGCCATAAAGCAGTCATTGAATCTTTTAGCGAGAAGAGCTTAAAGAAAGTCCGATCTATGAATAAAAACGTTCCTCTTGTTCAATTATTAAAAGATAAAGAGGCTGAGAAGATAAATGATAAGCAGCTGCAAGCCATCAGAACATATGCTGATACAGTCGGGCTTAATGCAAAATTAACAAATGAGACCGTTGTAAAGCGTATCCATCATAATAAGATGAAGGTGCATGTATTTTTTGATAAGAAAGATGAGCGGACTTTAACGCCGATTATGCTGAAACAAAAAGTAGATGGTGTATTTACAAACAATCCCGCTTCTACACGCAGCGTGCTGCAAAAACAGTAAATGAAAAAGAGACATGCGCAATTTACGCTGTCTCTTTTTTTAATGGTTTCTTTTTTTCCGCAAAGTGCATTACAAATTTGCCGACCAGCCCGATGACGAAAAATGCAGCAAACCACCAATAATAGGTTTTCGCGAACTCAAATCCTAAATGTCTTGATAAAATGATGATGAACATCACGTAGGGAACACTTGAAAAAATGATGCGAAGAATATTCAAACTGCTGCTCCTCTCAGGTGTTTCATTGGAAAAATGAACTTTTTCCCATTATTTCATGGTAATTGACTTTTTTGAAAAAGTAAACACGTTCACAAAAAGAATCGGCCCGTTTATGACAGGCCGATTCTTTATTTACCAGGAGATTTCTTTTCAATCGCTATAATAAACGGCGGGTCGTTTCGCTGGTTGAGAAAGCCGTAGCTCAGCACCCGCGCCTTTTCCTGATCAAGGTTTTCACAATATTCCAGAAGCGCATTCTTTTCCGTCTTGCCTTCAGGATGCCCGTGGTAGACCACGAGAACGATCAGCCCGTTCTCTTTCAGCAGTTCAAGGAGCTGTTCGATTGCAGAAATGGTCGAGTGCCCGTTTGTCGTAATGCTTTTATTGCCGCCGGGCAGATAGCCGAGATTAAACACGGCACAAGCCACACGCCCGTGTGCGTCCTCGGGCAGAGATGCCTTTATTTGATCATGGCTCTTATGGTGCAGCGTGACGCGCGGGCCGAGGGCGGCACCGAGACGCTCCTTCGTTTTGGTGAGTGCGTCCGCCTGAATATCAAAGGCATGGACATGTCCTGTCTCACCGACAAGGCCGGCCAGAAAATATGTATCATGCCCGTTGCCCATTGTCGCGTCAACCGTGATATCTCCTTCTTGTGCGGCGGACTTCAGCAATTCTTTACTGAAAGGGAGGATGTGCATCAAAGTCATAGGGCAGACTCCTCCCCGATTTTTCTGAAGAGCTTTCCTTGATAGCTTCCCCGTGTTTCCAGCTCTTTTTGAATGGCGCCCAGTACTTCCCACTTATTGACGCTCCACATCGGCCCGACCATTAATTCGATCGGCCCGTCCCCCGTAATGCGGTGAACGATCATTTCCGGGGGAATGATTTCGAGCTGATCACATACAAGCTGGACATATTCTTCCTGCGAAAGGAATTCAAGCTTTCCTTTTTCATATTGCTTCACCATCGGTGTGCCTTTTAATAAGTGAAGCAGGTGAATCTTAATGCCTTGAACATCCAAATCAGCGACGGCTTTGGCCGTCTCCATCATCATGTCCCTGTTTTCGAGCGGAAGCCCGTTAATGATATGGGAACAAACGCGGATGCCGTGTTTTCTCAGTTTATTGACGCCCTCAACATAGCAGTCAAAATCATGGGCGCGGTTGATCAGAAGGGCGGTCCGCTCATGTACGGTCTGCAGCCCGAGCTCAACCCACAAATATGTCCGTTCATTCAGTTCGGCCAAATACTCCACGACATCATCCGGCAGGCAGTCCGGACGGGTCGCGATAGACATGCCGACAACGCCGTCAAGCTTGAGTACGGATTCAAATTTCTCACGCAGCTCCTCCACCGGCGCATGTGTATTCGTGAACGCTTGGAAATATGCGATATATTTGCCGTCTTTCCACTTTTCGTGCATGCGGTTTTTGATATCGTGAAATTGCGTGATTAAGTCATCGGCCCGGTTGCCGGCAAAATCGCCTGATCCCGCCGCACTGCAGAATGTGCATCCGCCGTGTGCAACTGTGCCGTCCCGATTCGGGCAGTCAAAACCGCCGTCAAGCGCGACTTTAAACACTTTATGCCCGAAATGCTCCCGCAGATGATAATTTAATGTATGGTACCGTTTTTCCGTATTTGAATAAGGAAAAGGGTTATTCTCGTTCAATGTTCAAAAAGCCTCCCTCACATCAGATGCATCCTAAAATTGTAGCATGAATGATGGGGGTTCACAATGTGAAAACAGATGCGGCTTTCTTTTGTTTATTATAACTGCGGGCAGGATTCTCATTCCTTTTCCTGACCCACGGAAAATTTGGTTCCCTTTCCTGCAATCTTCGGGTGTTAATCATTTTTCGTCCGCTCAAACTAAGGTTGATTTCCCATTCACTGAGGAGGGGTTTCGTTGGCAACAAGACAATCAGTAGATGAACATCTCCAAAGAAGCGAACAGGCGTATGAATTTGCGAATGAGCAATTTATAACCGCTTCCAAACAAGAGCATTATAATGATAATGAGTACAGTGAAGCGCAAATGATGCTTGAAAACGCGGTGAATGAATTAAACAAGCTGTCATTATCTGCGAATGATCAGCAAAGAGAGCAGCTTTACCGAATGAGATTGCAGCTCCAGACCCTGCAAAACAATATGATTTTGCAGCGTAATTTCGATTACTGACCCCACCGTTTTAGATGGTGCAAAAGACCTGCCGGAATCCCGGCGGGTTTTTTTGTATTTCTTTTTAAAAAAGAATTGACAATAGGGCGAAGTGTGTTTATTGTATTACGTGTACTACTTGATGTAATACACCACAAACACTCAAAAAATGAAATCGAAATATAAATGTTGAGCATAGGAAAGGAGAGCCTTCATGAAAAACAAAAGATCCGTAAAACAAGATGTGCCTCTTATTATCGCCGCCTCGGTTTTGGCCAGCAGTCTGTTTGTCATTCTTGTCGTCATCGGTTTTCAGTGGCAGAACATTTAAAGAAATAGAGCAGCTCGTAAAAGAAAGAAGGGAAGTAAATGATTCAAATCGATCCGAGAAGCTCAACCCCGATTTATGAGCAGATCATACAGCAATTGAAAGAGCTTTGTTTAAAAGGGATCATGAAGCCGGGGGATAAACTTCCTTCTGTCAGGGAATTGGCAACGATCATTATCGCCAATCCGAATACAGTCAGCAAAGCGTACAAGGAGCTTGAACGCGATGGCGTCATTGAAACGTTGAGGGGAAGAGGAACGTATATATCGGAGAATGCAAAAAAGACATTGGTTGAAGGGAAGATGACGATGATAAAAGAGCAATTGAAACAGCTCATCATCGATGCCCATTACGCGGGAGTTGAGCTGGAGAAGCTGCAGGAATGGATAAAGGAAATCAGCGCTGATGTGAAAGGAGGCAGGGATCATGATTGAATTGCGCAATCTGTCAAAAACGATTGACGGTAAAGAAGTGCTCAAGGATATTTCACTCACCATCGGAAAAGGAGAAATTTTCGGGCTGCTCGGCCGAAACGGATCAGGGAAAACAACGCTGCTCCGGCTCATTCAGCAGATTCTGCTGCCGGATCAAGGGACGGTTTTATTTAATCAGGTGGAGATAAAGCGGCACCCAAAAGTAAAACAGAATATCATTTATATGCCTGTTGAAAATCCTTTTTATGACAAATATACATATAAACAGCTTGTTGCTATTGTAAGCAGAATCTATCCGAATTTTGATGTGACTTACGCTAATGAGCTGATGAACAGGTACAGCATTCCGGAAACGAAGAAATACCGGGAATTATCCACAGGGCTGAAGAAACAGCTGGCGCTCGTCCTTGCCTTTGCTTCACGTCCGGCATTGATTCTTTTGGATGAACCGACGGACGGAATTGACGCCGTAACGCGTCATGACGTGCTTCAGCTTATGGTGGATGAAGTGGCTGAACGGGAAACGAGCATTCTGATTACTTCACATCGTTTAGAAGATATTGAGCGCATGTGCAACCGGATCGGATTTTTGGAAGGAAATCAGCTGACGAATGTGATGGATTTGGATGATATGAAAGAAGATTACATGAAAATCCAAATGGCGTTTGATGAGGATGTCAACTTGATGATCAGAGAACAAAACATACCGATCCTCGACCATGCCGGTGTGTTTTATACAGTGCTGATTCCGAAGAACGATGAGAAGAAAAAGAAATTTCTGCAAGAGCTGCGCCCAAAAGTGTGGAATGAGCTTCCTGTAAACTTAGAAGAAGTCTTCATCGCGAAGTTTGGAGGGAACCGGAGATGGTAGACAGGGGATTGCTGTACAGGGAATGGATGCAGAATCGTACTGTTCTCGTTATGGTCGGCCTTTTTTTAGCGGCGGTCAATCCGTTTGAAGTGTTAAATACCTATCTGGTCTACCAAGGCTGTCTGGATACCCCGGGAGCATATTGTAAGTTTTATGTGAATTCTTTTGAGAGCAGAATGCTGAACTTGAACTGGGCGCCCGCTGTGATTTTGGCGGTTTGTTTATTCGGACTGGAGCGCACAAAAGGAACGATTGATACGCTTTTCAGTCTGCCTTATTCCCGCGCTCAGGTGTTTCACACTAAATTTTGGCTCGGAGCGTCGGTCATTGCCGGCTTTCAGGTCATCGGCTACGGGCTGGCTGAGCTGTTGATCCTTCTGTTAAAGCCTGAGCGCGTATATTTCTTCCACCATTACAGCGTCGGAGAGATCATTGTGAGTGTTTTGGCTTTTACATTGGTCGTAAGCGCAGGCTGCTTAACGGGCAATACGTTCGCCCAGCTGTTAACGGCGTTTGCTGTATCGATAGCGCCTTACCTGATTATTACGTTGCCGTTGACAAATGCGGAAGTCATCTTCGGGGTCGGCATGCATGAGCTGATGCCGCCAGTCAATGCTTACCTAAACAATTCTTTTCAATATCTGAATCCGATTACGTACATTGATACGAATTGGGTATCTGCCAGCAAGTATATATTAATCATCCCGGCAGTAATGAGCGTTATATTTTATGCCATCGGGTACTTATGCTATGTCAGACAGCCCGTAGAACGTAACGGCCGTTTTTTCCTCTGGAGACAGCTTGACCGGCCCATTCAGATTGTCGTAATCATAATCGCCGTTCTCGGTTTTGGCCTGGCGGGGTACTCGACGGGACAGACGATGACAGGGTATGCGGTCGGGATGCTGGTCGGAGGAGCGGTCGGATTTTTGGTCAGTTATTTTGCGATTTATAAAAAAACGAAGCATGTGTAAGAAAGGAGGACCGGAATGATACCGCGGGGGCTATTGTACACTGAATTGAAGAAAAATCAGTGGTTGTTTTTATTGAGCAGTATTTTTTTAATAGCGGCAAATCCTTTTATGGTTTATAACAATTACGTAACATATCAAGGATGTTTGAATCATCCAGCTCCGCAAGATTGTGAGTTCGTCGTCAGTTATACGAATGGGTCGCTTCTTTCCTTCAGCTGGGTTGTGAGTGTCATCATTGCCGTCTTCTTATTAGGCTTGGAGCGGACAAAGGGAACGATGGATGCCCTGTTAAGCATGCCTTACAGCAGAAGCCAAATCTTTCAGACCAAATTCTGGCTTGGCGGGGCAGTCATAGTTGTTCCCCAGGCGATAGGCTACGGAGCGGCGTCATTGCTGATTTCTCTGCTGAAACCGAGCCATACGTACGATTTTGATCATTTTTCAATCGGAATGATTGTCATCAGTTTTATGGCTTACGCTCTGTTAATGGCATCCGGAGCATTGACGGGCCATATATTCGCTCAGCTGTTAACGGCGTTTACCGTAACGATTCTGCCCTTTTTACTCATCGGTCTGCCGGCCGCGAATTTGGAGGTTGTTTTCGATTTTAGTATTGGTAATGAATTCTCTTTCATCAGCAGCTATATCGAATCTCGTCTTTTTATATTTGTAACACCTATTGGATATGTGTTTAACGACTGGATCAGAGAGAGACATTTGGTCTTAATCATTCCGGCAGTCATGAGCCTCGTCTTTTATCTGATCGGTTACGTCAGCTTTCTGAAACATCCGAATGAACGGAACGGCAGATTCTTTCTTTGGAAAAAATTGGACCGCCCGGTGCAGATATTGGTAATCGCGTTTGCGGTTATGGGTTTTGGAGTTTTCGGATATGGGGTCACGGACACAATGTTCGGATATTTAGCCGGCATTATTATCGGCGCCGTTATCGGATTTTTGATCAGTTATTTTACGGTTTACAGGACAAAGCATATGTAGGTCTGTATGAACATGTTTAGTTTGGGGGAAGGCAAGGTGCCGATTAACGGTTTGCTTTATAAAGAATGGAAACAGCGGCAGACGCTGCTGCTCCTTACCGCGGGGTTCTTACTTATCATAGGCCCTTTGGCAATTATAAATGAGTATTTTCATTATAAGGATTGTTTGAGTGGACTTCATCAATATCCGGGTTCAGTTTGTACATTCAGCATTGATTACAGCAATCGGAATGTAGTTGGGCTGCATTTCATTCCTCCGGTTATTATGGGGCTTTTTCTGACAAGAGCAGGACGGGCTGAAAAAATGTATACATTAAGTCTTCCGTATTCGAGAAGCCGGATATTCCATACTAAGTTTTTACTGGGAGCAGCCGTGTTAGCCGGTTCCCAGCTTGTCTCTTACGGGGTGTCTGACATATTGTTTCTTATGCTTAAACCTGACGCTGTACATCATTTTCACTCATTCAGCGCAGGGATGCTGGTCATCAGCTTGATGATTTATGCATTAGTGACAGCTGCCGGCACAATAACTGGCAATTTAGCAGCACAGCTCATCACAACGTTCACGATCTCCGTCTTTCCAATCGTGATTTTCACCATTTATCTATTAAACGCTGAGTTCCTTTTTGGCAAGCAGGCTGTGCAGGATATTGATTTCCCTTGGAGCGGGTTTCTGATCTATTTCATGCCGGCCGCTTATATCCATACGTCATGGATTCATTACATGAAACATGCATTGCTTATATGTGCATTAATGGGTTTTTGTTTCTATCTTTTCGGCTATGTGAATTTCCTGAAAATGCCGAGTGAACGAAGCGGACATTTTATCTTGAGCAAACATACAGAACGCATCTTCCAAGTGCTCGTCATGGTGATCAGTATGTTGGGAAGTGCGGGTGTATGCGGATATGCTTATAACGGTTCATATTCTGGCTACATATTCGGCATGCTTATCGGTGCGGTTATCGGGTTTTTCATCAGTTATTACTTCATCTATAAAAAAACGAAACAAATATAAAGGGGAGTGGTTTACGTGATAGATGTACAGCATATCGATCATTCATTTAAAATCGGCAGGAAAGGCAGAGAGAGTGCGGTTCCGGTGCTGAAGGATGTCTCTTTGACCGTTGAAAAAGGGGAAATCGCCTGTATCGTCGGGCGGAGCGGTTCCGGAAAATCAACGCTTTTGAATTTAATTTCCGGCTACATAGCACCGACGAAGGGCCGTATCGTCATTAACGGCACTGATGTGACGGGCTTTAGTGAAAAAGAGTGGGCGGAGTTCCGCCTTGGGCATTTCGGTTTTATTTTTCAAAGTTTTCAGCTCATTCCGAGTCTGACAACCTATGAAAATGTTGAAATGCCGCTTGCCCTAAAAGGCGTAAAACCTTCTGAACGCAAGCAGAAAGTCGCGGATATGCTGAAACGGGTCGGTCTTGAAAATCATGCGAATCATTATCCGAATGAGCTGTCAGGCGGCCAGCAGCAGCGTGTCAGTATCGCAAGGGCGCTGATTTTAAATCCGTCTATTATTTTAGCCGATGAGCCGACGGGAAGCCTGGATTCAGAAACGGAGCTTGAAGTGCTTGCATTAATTCAGCAGCTGAACCGGGAGCGCGGAATTACATTTGTCATCATTACGCATGACGATGAAGTGGCTTCCATTGCTCATTCAAAATTCCAGCTGCATGACGGTGTATTAAAAGGGGGCGTTACAGTTGAGATTTAAGGATCAGGTTCACTTTATCAGAAGAAATATGAAGAAAAACCGGCTGCGTGTTTTCATGACGGTGCTGGCGACGACAATGGCGTGCGCGTTTTTAGTCGTCTTGTCCTCCGTCGGATTCGGCATCCAAAAAACGATTACAGACATTACCATGAGCCAGCAGATTGTTACGGAAATCAATGTGCTCGGCCAGGAAAACGGAAAAGCCGTAAAGAAATCAGACTTGGAAAAGTATAAGAATGTCAAGTCTGTCGTTGAAAGAACACAAGTGTATGAACCGAATAAAGCGTCATTGGGAAACAGAACAAATGAAGATTCAGCCATTGTGCTGACAAACATGAAAGACGAAGTCAAAGCCAATATGGAGCTTGATCGGGGAAGAGTCGCCAAATCAGAAAATGAAATTGTGGTCGGCTATAATTTCGCGAAGAACCTATGGACGAAAAAAGAGGCTGATGAATACAACAAGGAATTAAAGGATCATCAAGATAACCCGGGAGACGTCAAAAAGCCAGAAGGATATACGAAAGACCTGCTGAATAAAACCATCCAGCTGAGCATTTCTAAAACGAACAATGATACCGGAAAAACGGAAGGAACCAAAACGTACGACTTTAAAGTAGTCGGAATAACAAAAAAACCGTCCCAAGATTGGATGGAGGACACGAATATTTTTATCAGTGATCAATTCAAAAAGGACTTTTCGAAATTCTTAGATCTGAAAGGCGGAAATGCTGAAAAAAGCATAAAAGTCTACGCCGACAAATTTGACAATGTTGAACAGTTAACGAATGATTTGAGTGATGACGGTTATAAAGTCATGTCCGTTACAACCGAGCTGCAGGGCGTCAACACATTTTTCCTCGTCTTTAAAATCGGCCTGATCTTTGTCGGCTTTATCGCCGTCTTGATTTCTGCCATCGGTATTTTCAACACGATGACAATGGCGGTTACAGAAAGAACGCAGGAAATCGGGATTATGAAAGCGATCGGCGCAAGCCCGTCCATCATCCGCAGAATGTTTCTGATGGAAAGCGCCTATATCGGGATTTTAGGATCTGTGATCGGGATTATTATTTCCTACGGAGTGAGTTTTGCCGTTAATCTGGCTGTGCCGGTTATTTTGAAAGCGGTAGGGGGAAAGACCGGAGCTGAAGATCTTCATTATACCTTCTCCTATATCCCGCTCAGTCTCGTTGTGATCGCAGTTGTCATTTGTGCGGGAGTCGCGGTGATCTCGGGTATGAATCCGGCCCGGAAAGCGACAAAAACCAACGTTCTGACCGCGTTAAGAAGAGAATTGTAAAGAGAAAGGACCGGCTGAACACAACAGCCGGTTTTTCCTCTATCAACAGAAAAAGGGTGTATACAAATGTTTCATATTTTGTTAATAGAAGATGATAACACTTTGTTTCACGAGTTGAAAGAGAGATTAACGGGCTGGTCATTTGCGGTGCACGGGATAAAGGATTTCAGCCGGGTCACCCGGGAGTTTACCGAAATCAAGCCCGATTTGGTGATGATTGATGTGCAGCTGCCGAAATTTGACGGCTTTCATTGGTGCAGAATGATACGCTCCCAATCAAACGTGCCGATTCTGTTTTTGTCCTCGCGAGATCATCCCGCAGATATGGTCATGTCGATGCAGCTCGGAGCAGATGATTTCATTCAGAAGCCTTTTCATTTTGACGTCTTGATTGCTAAAATACAAGCCGTGTTTCGGCGGGTGTATCAATACAATGCAGAACCGGCGCTCATCAAAAGATGGTGCGGGGCTGCCATTGATGCTGAAACAAACATGGTCAGCCATGAAAACGGTTCAGTTGAGCTGACCAAAAATGAAATGCTGATTTTAAAACTGCTGGCCGAGCAGAAAAATAAAATCGTCAGCCGCGAAGAACTCATCAGAAGCCTGTGGAATGATGAGCGTTTCGTCAGTGATAACACGCTGACGGTGAATGTCAACCGGCTGCGGAAAAAACTTGATCAATTAGGCATCGGGAAGATGATTGAAACCAAAGTGGGGCAGGGGTACATCGCGAAGGAAGAAGACGGTCTTTATGATTAAATCATTTCTGCTTGAAAGAAAAAGCTGGATCGCGATGTTTCTTTTTCAGCAGGCCGTGCTCCTTTTTGCGGCATATATTGATCCATCCATTCCGTTTTTATCGGTGCTGTATTTCGTTTACCTATCGCTTCTTCTGTTTCTTGTGTTTCTCTTGTTCCGCTATCGCAAAGAGACCGCTTTTTATAAAAGCTTAAAAGAATGGGACGCCAATTTAGACATTTCCTATCTGAAAGAGCCTGACAGTCCGTTTGAATCCATCATTGAACAAAGCATCGAAGGGCAGACAGAGCAATTGAGAAAAAGCTCACTTCATCTCCAGACGGCCTCAGAGCATGAGAAAGATGAGCTGATGTCATGGATTCACGAAGTCAAAACACCGCTGACAGCGATGAACCTTATGATCGAACGCTTGGATGAACAGCCGCTGAAAGCTCCTTTGCAGTATGAATGGCTGCGGATTCACCATCTTCTTGACCAGCAGCTTCATCAGAAACGATTGACCTTTATTGAAAATGATTTATCATTTCAGCACGTTCAGCTCCGTCCTCTCGTTTTCAACGAAATTAAAAATCTGCAATCATGGTGTATACAGAAAGGAATCGGGTTTGACATTCAGCTTGAGGCACCAGACGTTCTCAGTGACGGGAAATGGCTGTCCTTTATCATCAGACAGCTGTTAAGCAACGCCGTCAAATACAGTGAAGCGGATGATATTACTGTAAAAAGCTATGAACAAAACGGCCGGGTGCATGTGGATATCGAAGACCGCGGCATCGGCATCAAGCCTAAAGATCTTCCGCGCATTTTTGAAAAGGGGTTTACTTCAACGCGAATGAGCCGTGATCACGCGTCAACCGGGATGGGCCTGTATTTGGCTCAAAAAGCCGCGGCCCCGCTTCTCATCCGCATCAGTGTGCGATCAGAGCCGAAACGGGGCACGGTTTTTACATTGGTGTTTCCGAAGCAGAACGATGCCGTCAGCACGTTCAGCGTGTGACAAAAGTGTCACATGCTTTTCTCTTTTGTTCGCTTAATCAAACGAAAAAAACGGCTCCTGTTCTTACAATAAATATAACCAATGTAAAAAGGAGAATTGTAACGTGATGATTTTAGAAGCAGGCAATATTCGCAAAAGCTATGGAAATAAGCTGAATAAACAAGAGGTGCTGAAAGGAATTGATCTGCAGATCCACAAAGGGGAATTCGTCAGTATTATGGGCCCGTCAGGATCAGGGAAAACGACCCTTTTGAATGTGCTTTCCTCCATTGATAAAGTGAGCGCGGGCACCATTAAACTGAATGAGACGGAGATTACGTCCATGAAGGAAAAACAGCTTGCCGAATTCAGAAAACGGCATCTCGGCTTTATCTTTCAGGATTATAACTTATTGGATACGCTGACCGTGAAAGAAAACATACTCCTGCCGTTATCCATTACGAAAATGTCTAAAAAAGAGGCGGACCTGCGATTTGCCGAGACGGCAGAGGAGCTTGGCATCTATGATTTGAGACATAAGTATCCGAGTGAAATTTCCGGCGGGCAAAAACAGCGGACATCTGCCGCAAGAGCTGTTATTCATGAGCCGGGCATTATTTTTGCCGATGAGCCGACCGGAGCGCTCGATTCTAAGGCTGCATCGGATTTACTGAATAAACTGAGCCGTCTGAATCAAAAGCGCCGCGCCACCATTGTGATGGTGACGCATGATCCGGTTGCCGCCAGCTATTCCGGACGTGTGGTTTTCATTAAAGACGGCCGTGTGTATACACAGCTGAATAAAGGCGGTCAGGAGAGACCAAACTTTTTTCAGGATATTATGAAAACACAAAGCGTGTTGGGCGGGGTTCAGGCATGAGTATTCATCATTTGATCTTCCAGAACCTGAAAAAGAATATGAAAAACTATTATCTTTACGTTTTCGCTCTGGTGTTCAGCGCCGCCCTTTATTTCGCCTTTGTCACGATGCAATACGATCCGGCGCTTGATGAAATGAAAAGCTCCATAAAAGGAGCGGCGGCGATCCGGGCCGCCTCCATTCTGCTTGTGGCGATTGTGTCGGTATTTCTTTTATACGCCAACACTATTTTTATTAAACGGCGCGGCCGGGAAATCGGCTTATTCCGATTAATCGGCATGACGAAAATGCACATTTTCCGCATACTCAGCACAGAAAATTTCATTTTGTATTTCGGGTCGATATGGATCGGTATTTTTGCCGGCTTTTCTCTTTCGAAATTATGTATGATGATGCTGTTCCATACAGTCGGTGTGAAAGCCGCTGTCTCATTGTTTTTCTCAAGCAGGGCGCTCGTTCAGACGTTGATTGTGTTCGGGGCCGTTTATGTGCTGATTATGATGATGAATTACTTATTTATTAAACGGCAAAGCATTTTGTCTTTATTTAAAGCCGCGTCATCGTCAGAAAGCGGCATAAGGCGGCTCTCTTGGCTGCAGATGACAATCGGCGTTATCGGTATCGGGACCATTATCGCAGGCTATGCTGTGTCCGCTCAACTATTCGGGGGCAGTTTTACGACCATGAATGAACTGTTTTCGGCAATGGTGTTTATTCTTGGATCGGTGATTATCGGAACCTATTTGTTTTATAAAGGTTCGGTCAGCTTTCTGGCTAACCTCATCAGAAAATCAAAGGGCGGGTATCTGAATGTCAGTGAAGTGCTGTCTTTGTCATCCATCATGTTTCGGATGAAGTCTAACGCCGTGCTGCTGACGATTATTACGACTCTTTCGGCGCTGTCAATCGGTTTACTGTCTTTAAGCTATATTTCGTATTACTCTGCGGAAAAATCAGCTGAGCAAAATACGGCGGCTGACTTCGCGTTTGATAACCAAAAGGAGGCTGACTCATTTACCGCCTTATTGAAAAAAAACGGAATTGAGTATCAAGTGAAGACAATCAAGACCATTCAGGCCGGTGTCAATATGAAGAACATCATAAACGGTGATATGAAAAGCTTTAAACAAGACCCATCCCACTTGGCGCTGCCGATTGTAAGTGAGACAGACGCGGAAGGGGTGACACTTTCTGACGGAGAAGCCGTGTTTACCGGATATAATGATATGATGAAAAAATTTCTCGACCTAAAAACGTCGGGTTCCATTGAAGTAAACGGCAAAACGGATAAAATACCGCTCGCGTATAAGGGCTTGAAGAACGACTTCATCCTGTCTTATACATTCACAAGCGGGGGACTGCCGACCGTTATTGTCACGCAGCATGTATTTGACCGGATCGAGAAAGATATCGACCCATCCATCCAGGGAAAATCAAATCAATTTTTCGGCATTACACTCAAAACGGAAGAGGACGTCCAAAAAGCTGATGACCTGTTTCAGGCGCAGCGCTATTCAGACGGCGGGCTTTCACAGTTTGAAACGGCTGACACCCAAAAGAAAAACATGGGGCTGATCATGTTTATCGTCGGGTTTTTGGGCTTAACCTTTCTGATCACCTCAGGATGTATCCTTTATTTTAAACAAATGGGCGAGTGCGAGGATGAAAAGGCTGATTACACGATATTGCGGAAGCTCGGTTTCACCACGGGAGATCTGCTGAAAGGCATCCGCCGGAAGCAGGCGTATCATTTCGGCATTCCGCTCGTTCTCGGACTTTTCCACAGCTATTTCGCCGTTCAGTCAGGATGGTTTTTATTCGGAACCGAAGTGTGGACGCCGATGATCATTGTCATGGCGCTGTATACGCTGCTGTATTCCATCTTCGGCATATTGTCGGTGCTTTATTATAAAAAAGTCATTCAATCCGCATTGTAAAATAAGTTGAGGAGCTTCCGCACAGCGGAGGCTTTTTTTTGCATGAATAGAAGAAAGCGATTTTTAAAAGAATAGACATACGTCATTTTTTTCGCGCGGGGGAGCCTTATGCAGAAATATTTTCAATTGAAATCTGAAACAGGGGCCTTTCATCTTTTTTCTGTGGAACACATTTTCACGCTTTTCATCATCGGATTGCTGGGAGTGTTCGTGATCATATTACGGAAAAAACTCAATCACGGCCGGCCGAATCGCGTTTTCCGATATGTGCTGTTCATTCTTCTTGCCGTGTCGCAGATCTGCTACCATATATGGCTGCTCTTTCATCATGCCTGGTCGCTGAAAACATCTCTGCCGCTGCAGCTGAGCGACCTTTCCGTCTATTTGGCGATGCTGATGGTCATGACAAAAAGCAAAAAGCTGTTCGCCTTTCTCTATTTTGCCGGTTTGGGCAGCGCCATACAGGCGATGGCTACGCCTGATTTAGGGGCGTATACCTTCCCTCATTTTCGATATATCGTGTTTTTCGTCTCTCACGGCAGTGTTTTTCTTGCCTGTCTATTTATGGCCAGTGCTGAAAAGTACAGACCGTCGGTGCGCGCGCTCTGGGTGTCAGTGCTGATCGTCAATCTGTACGGGGCGTGTGTCTTTTTTATTGACCGTGTGCTGAATGCGAACTACCTCTATTTAATGAAAAAACCGAAGACCGCTTCGCTTCTGAATGTTTTCGGGCCTTGGCCGTGGTATCTTCTTTCAATGGAAGCGGCGGTGATATTGAGCTTTTTCATTCTGTATATCCCGTTTTGGCTGCTAAAGAAAAGAGCATGATGCCGGCATGTTTTTGTGAATCCAATCATTTGTAATTTTTTCAACATTCCGGCATTATTTTTTTCAGATTCTTATGTTGAAAAAAGGCGTCCGCGGGGATAGAATGAATGTGCTATGATAACGTGATCGATACGGAGCTGCAGCTTGCGGTTTCCGTTTTTTCATGGATTTTTTTATAGAGAAAGGGGGATCGGTATGCCGCGCGCTTTGAAGATATTAATCATCGGAATGTTTATCAATGTGACGGGCGCATCTTTTTTGTGGCCGCTGAATACGATCTATATTCATAATCATTTAGGGAAATCGCTGACTGTTGCGGGGATTGTTCTGATGCTGAATTCCGGAGCCAGTGTAGCGGGGAATTTATGCGGCGGATTTTTGTTTGATAAAATCGGCGGATTCAAATCCATTATGCTAGGCATTATGATCACTTTGGCAAGTCTTCTCGGACTTGTTCTGTTTCATCAATGGCCCGTTTATATTTGGCTGCTCATCATTGTCGGGTTCGGTTCCGGCATCGTGTTTCCGGCAAGCTACGCCATGGCGGGAGCGGTCTGGAAAGAAGGCGGGCGGAGAGCTTTTAATGCGATATATGTAGCTCAGAACGCAGGTGTCGCTGTCGGTTCCGCACTGGGAGGAATGGTTGCGGCGTACTCGTTTACGTACGTGTTTTTAGCCAATGCCTTGCTGTATGTGCTGTTTTTCCTTATTGTATTTTTCGGTTTTCGAAATATCAAAACCGGAAATGCGAGCCAGGTCTCTGTTCTGGACTGCGAGCCAGTCAGCAGCAGAACGAAATTTACGGCGCTCCTTATACTGAGCGGCGGGTATGTTCTTGGGTGGATTGCCTATTCGCAATGGTCCACAACCGTTGCGTCACATACTCAAAGCATCGGTATGCCGCTTTCATTATACAGTGTGCTCTGGACCGTAAACGGAATATTAATTGTCGCCGGACAGCCTCTTATAGGAGTTGTTCTGAAAAAATGGTCCGGTGCGTTAAAAACGCAGATGGTCATCGGCTTTTGTATTTTTATCGTCTCGTTCGGCGTGCTTCTCGGCGCCAAGCAATTTCCGATGTACCTCACCGCGATGGTGATTTTAACGATCGGAGAAATGCTTGTCTGGCCTGCCGTTCCCACTATTGCCAATCAGCTTGCGCCTAAGGGGAAAGAAGGGTTTTACCAAGGGTTCGTCAACAGCGCTGCCACGGGCGGCAGAATGATCGGCCCGCTCCTTGGCGGCGTGCTGGTTGATCAGTACGGCATGAGCGTGCTGCTCTTGATCCTGATGGTGCTTCTTGTCGTCAGCATCGCAGCGACGGTGCTTTACGACAAACGCCTGAAAGCTGTTCATAAACAAAACGTCCAAGTGCGATGACGTCAAAAAAATCCCGCTGTTTCGGCGGGATTTTTGTTTATACAACGGGAAGCACGTTGACGGCGTCCTTAACATTTAAATAGGTCTTAAATGAAGAAAAGCTGGCATCAAGCTGATTCATTTTCATGGCAAGAGAAGGCTTGATACCGGTGATAATTAATTCTGTGCCGATTAATTTAAGCAGGTGGTGCAATTTGAAAATCCGGTCCGCGGTCTGTTCGTTCACCTCGGCCAAACCTGATAAGTCTATAATTAAGTAATCATCTTTAGATGCGGTTAATATGTCCGTCAAAGTTGTCACAATTGAGTCAAATCGTTCTTCTGTTAAGTTCCCCACTAACGGCAAGGCGGAGATGCCGTTTCTGATCGGAACAATCGGCGTTGACAGCATCGTAATTTCTGCGAGGGAATCCTCAAGGAGTTTTTCGTATTCTTTCTGCTCTGTGATGTCTTTTTGAAAACCGACAAAATAGAGCTTGTCTTCAACATAAAGAGGATCAATATTGAGTTCATTCCAAAACGGGGTGCCGTCTTTTTTTACATTTTTCAGCCGCACCGTGATCTTTTCTTTATGTTTTAAGCTTTTTCTTATTTTCGCGACTTGTTTTCGGTCGGTTTCTTTGCCTTGCAGAAATCTGCAGTTCTTACCTAATATCTCTTCGGAAGAATAGCCTGTCATATCCATAAATCCCTGATTCGTATATATGATGGGATTGTCCTCAAGAGAGGGGTCTGTAATCACCACGCCGATCCGTGCGTGATCAAGCGCCTTTTTGATAAGCTCCAGCTGCTCCAGTTTTCCGAATACATTTGAGTCAGCCATATAAAACCCCCTTTAGGCCGTAAAGCTTTGCGCTTTTTTCAGCCGTTGTTTCTCCCCTTTTTAAATGAATCTACAGTAACCGTAGCATAACACATGTTCTGTTTCAAGCAGCCGAAGTTTGCGATTTGTCATTCGGGCTTGTCCTCATATACACTGAAGATATAAGGGGAAGGTATATCGCCGCTAAGTAAGTGACTAGGTCATTGTCACTGGGTGAAAAATGAATCTAATGCATCAAGCTTACCGATCATGTGTTCACATATAATGGAAGAAACAAGCTTTTTACTTTCCTGCTCATTCGCCGGTATGTAGATATCGAAAATCATCGTATTCGTAAGGGGGCTGGATGGCCTGAAGTCGCTTTACTAAATAAGGGCTTTAGGAAGGTGATGAAGATGCTGCATCAGGTAATTATTGCTTGTGTAATTGGAGGAATCATGGGGGTTCTCGGTCATGTGAAAAAGAGAGGCAGGCTGGAGAAACCCAGAATGACAAAGCGGTTTATCTATCTCGGTTTTTTGGAAGATGGTTTTATCGGAATGGCTGCTTCCATCTTACTTGTCTTATCCGCTGACCCCGATTCAGGAATTCAACTCGTCATCTTATCCATAATCGCAGGCTACGGCGGAGAAGCTGTTCTCAGAAGCTTTGATTTTGTCAGGGAACAAAACAGTGATTCGGCCGAAGCAAAACCACACCAGCAAAAAAATCCTCCATCAAAATAATATCCCCGCTCATGACCCGTTCTGGGTACATTCCCATTGTATACAAACCTGCTTGCACTTATGAACAGAATTCTATAAAATACAGGTAAGATTACGGTAGCGATAAGAACAGTGAAGAGGAGCAGTAAGAAGCAGATTTTGCAGTCAGAGAGTTGACGGCCGGTGCAAGTCAATCAAGTCTGTTTCCGAACTCGCCTCAGAGTTGCAGCGGCAAAACCGCTGACGCATAACTGCGTTAAAAGTATCAAGTGAGTGCGGCTTAAAACCGCGCTAACGAGGGTGGTACCGCGGGAAACAAAAATCTCTCGTCCCTTTTTGGGATGAGGGAGTTTTTTTTAGTTTTAGAATAATCTGAATATAATCTTCCTCATCCCGTCAATACTTGGACTACATACGCCGTATTCAATAAGAAGGAGGTTTTTGCGTTGAGTTTTCAGCACGAAAAAATAGAAAAGAAATGGCAGAATTACTGGTTGGAGCATAAAACATTCGCCGTCAGTGAAGAGAATGACAAGCCGAAGTTTTACGCGCTTGACATGTTCCCGTATCCTTCAGGAGCCGGCCTTCATGTCGGGCATCCGGAAGGCTATACGGCAACCGATATTCTTTCACGTATGAGACGCATGCAGGGGTACAATGTGCTTCATCCGATGGGATGGGACGCGTTCGGGCTTCCTGCCGAGCAATACGCGCTTGATACGGGGAATGATCCGGCCGAGTTCACGAAACACAATATAGATAATTTCCGCCGCCAGATCCAATCGCTCGGCTTTTCTTATGATTGGGATCGTGAAATCAATACGACTGATCCGGACTACTACAAGTGGACGCAGTGGATTTTCACCAAGCTGTATGAAAAAGGCCTCGCTTATGTAGACGAAGTGCCTGTCAACTGGTGCCCGGCACTCGGAACGGTGCTTGCAAACGAAGAAGTCATTGACGGCAAAAGCGAGCGGGGCGGACATCCGGTTGAACGCCGCCCGATGAAACAATGGATGCTGAAAATCACCGCTTATGCGGACAGGCTTCTTGAAGATTTAGAAGATCTGGACTGGCCTGAAAGCATTAAAGACATGCAGCGCAACTGGATCGGACGTTCTGAAGGCGCAAACGTGCATTTCGCAATTGACGGCACTGATGACACGTTCACGGTGTTTACGACAAGACCGGACACGCTGTTCGGCGCGGCTTATGCCGTTCTGGCTCCTGAGCATGAGCTTGTTGAAGCCATTACGACGGCTGAACAAAAAGAAGCGGTAGACGCTTATGTTAAAGAAGTTCAGGCGAAAAGTGATCTGGAACGGACGGATCTTGCGAAAACAAAAACGGGCGTCTTCACGGGCGCATATGCAATCAACCCGGCAAATGGGGAAAAGCTGCCGATCTGGATAGCTGATTATGTTCTCGCTACTTACGGAACGGGTGCTGTTATGGCCGTGCCGGCGCATGATGAACGCGATTTTGAATTCGCAAAAGTGTTCAGCCTGCCTGTCAAAGAAGTCGTAAAAGGCGGAAACACAGACGAGGAAGCGTACACGGGTGACGGAGAGCATGTCAATTCCGGCTTTCTGAACGGACTGAATAAAGCGGAAGCGATTGAAAAAATGATCGCCTGGCTTGAAGAAACGAAAAACGGTGAGAAAAAAGTGACATACCGTCTGCGTGATTGGCTGTTCAGCCGTCAGCGCTATTGGGGCGAGCCGATTCCGGTCATTCATTGGGAAGACGGCACGTCAACAGCCGTTCCTGCGGAAGAGCTGCCGCTGATTCTGCCGAAAACCGATGAGATCAAACCAAGCGGAACCGGTGAATCACCGCTTGCCAACATAAAAGAGTGGGTGGAAGTCACTGATCCTGAAACGGGCAGAAAAGGCAGAAGGGAAACAAACACGATGCCGCAATGGGCGGGAAGCTGCTGGTACTTCCTTCGCTTTATCGATCCGAAGAATCCGGATCAGCTCGCTTCACCTGAGAAACTGGATAAATGGCTGCCTGTCGATATCTACATCGGAGGAGCGGAGCATGCCGTGCTTCACCTTCTGTACGCGCGTTTCTGGCATAAATTCCTCTATGACATCGGTGTCGTGCCGACGAAAGAGCCGTTCCAAAAGCTGTATAACCAAGGAATGATTCTCGGGGAAAATAATGAAAAAATGAGTAAATCCCGCGGAAACGTCGTCAATCCGGATGAAATTGTGGCGTCTCACGGAGCAGATACGCTGCGCCTGTACGAAATGTTTATGGGGCCGCTTGACGCATCTATCGCCTGGTCTGAATCAGGTCTTGACGGAGCCCGCCGCTTCCTTGACCGCGTATGGCGTTTGTTTATCGAGGAAAACGGAGAGCTTACCGGCAAAGTGACAGAAGGCGCGGGAGAAACTCTTGAACGCGTCTACCATGAAACAGTCATGAAGGTGACAGAAAACTACGAAGCCCTTCGTTTTAACACAGGCATTTCTCAGCTGATGGTCTTCATTAATGAAGCTTACAAAGCGAATGAACTGCCGAGAGAATATATGGAAGGCTTTGTGAAGCTGCTTTCTCCTGTTGCCCCGCATCTGGCGGAAGAACTGTGGGAAAAACTTGGCCACGAAGGTTCGATTGCATATGAAGCTTGGCCTGCTTATGACGAATCAAAACTGGTTGATGATGAAGTGGAAATCGTCGTCCAGCTGAACGGAAAAGTAAAAGCGAAATTAATGGTTCCGGCTGATGCGGATAAAGCAGCATTAGAACAGCTCGCACAAGCTGATGAAAAAGTGAAAGAGCAGCTTGAAGGAAAAACGATTCGAAAAATCATTGCCGTACCGGGCAAGCTTGTCAATATTGTGGCAAACTGACCGGGCGAAGCCCCTCTCATAAAGAGAGGGGTTTTTTTATCAGGCCTCTAGCATAGAAATTGCCCCGCAGGCTTTGGTATACTTAAAATCATTAAGACGAATGGGAGTGTCACACATTGAAAATAAATGAAATCAGCACAGCCGCACTGGAAGAGAAATTAAAAGCGGGAGATGAGCTTTATCTAATTGATGTCAGAGAAGATGAAGAAGTAGCCGAAGGAATGATTCCGCAGGCTGTTCATATCCGCATGGGAGACATCCCTGAGAAAATGGATTCGTTAGACAAGGACAAAGAATATGTATTTATCTGCCGTTCCGGAAAAAGAAGCATGAATGTTTGCATGTATTTACATGAGCAGGGCTTCCGCACGGTTAATGTTGAAGGCGGTATGCTGGAGTGGGAAGGCGAAACAAAGCCGAAGAAATAACGTTTTGCAGTGAAAGAAGAAAAAGGGACGTACGTCTTTTTCTTCTTTTTTTATACAAAAAACGGGAGGCGAATCAAGTGAAACCGGTAATACGCACTATGAAAGCAAGTGATATCAAACAGGTCCGGCAAGTCGCGGAACGAAGCTGGCATCATACGTATGAAGGGATTATCCCCAGACACATTCAGGATCAGTTTCTCAAATCCGCCTATCAGGATGAAATGATGGAACGCCGGCTTCAGCATTCTCTGTTCTTTGTGGCAGAAGGAAAAGAGGGAAAAGCACTTGGCTTTGCAAATGTCACTCCGGTTCAAAAAGACGGAAAAGCGGAGCTGGCATCTATTTATATTGATCCGGGTTTTCAGGGGAACGGGATAGGCACGTCACTCCTTAAAGAATGTATCAGACAGTCTGCTGGAATAAAAGAGCTTTATGTCCATGCAGAAAAAGAGAACCGCACCGCCTTGTCCTTTTATCAAGCGAAAGGGTTTCAACGGGTATGTGAATTCGAAGAAGACTTTAAAGGACACACCCTGCAGACGGTCAAACTGGTGCTGAACATATAAAGCGATCCAGCCCCCTCCCGGGCCGGATCGCGAATAATCAGTGATAAGCCGGAAGCCAGTCTTTATGGGCTTCAAATAAATCATCGCACAAAGAGATGATGTCATTCATGGAAAGCTCGGCGCTCGTATGAGGATCAAGCATGGCCGCCTGATATACGGCTTCCTTTTTTAAAGTAACGGCCGCTTCGATGATTAAAAGCTGTGTGTTAATGTTTGTTCTATTGAGCGCCGCGAGCTGTTCCGGAAGTTCGCCTGAATAGCACGGCATAATTTGATTTTTAACGGCGGCGCAAGGCACTTCAACGACTGCTTTCGCCGGCAGATTCGGTATGAGTCCCGTATTCAGCACATTGCCGCCGAACATAAACGGACGGCCCGTCTCCATCGCTTCTATAATTCTCGAACCGTATTCTTTCGAGCGCTCATGCGTCAGATTTTGATTGTTGATGATGCCGTCTCTCATCGTTTCCCAATTTTTGATTTGTTCTGCGCATCTTCTCGGATATTCATCTAGCGGGATCTGGAGTTCATCTATCAGCTCTGGATACCGGCTTTTTATAAAATACGGGTGATATTCGGCATTGTGCTCGGATGATTCCGTTACGTAGCAGCCGAACTTATCCATCAGCTCAAACCGCACCATGTCATTATGTTTCGTCTTTTGTTTCTCGCGGGCGCGTCTTTTAATTTCTGGATATAAATCAATTCCGTCTTTTTTGATCTCTAAGAGCCAAGCCATGTGGTTGATGCCTGCAATGCGTTCTTCCGTACCTTCGTGATCCATGCCGAGTGAGTCAAACAGATCTTTTGTACAGACCTGTACGCTGTGGCACAGGCCGACTGTTTTTACATTTGTATGTCTGAGTATCGCTCCTGTCAGAGAAGCCATCGGATTTGTATAGTTTAACAGCCACGCATCCGGACAGACCTCTTCCATGTCTTTAGCGATGTCAAATAAAACGGGGATGGTGCGGAGGGAACGGAAAATGCCGCCTATTCCGACGGTATCGGCAATCGTCTGGCGCAGGCCGTACCGCTTCGGGATGTCAAAGTCAATGACCGTCGCGGGTTTATAGCCGCCGACCTGAATGGCGTTTATCACATATCCGGCCTGTTTAAGCGCCTGTTTTCGGTCATCGTAAGAAATAATGGATACGCTCGTATTATAGCGGTCTCTCATGTTTTCCAGCATGAGCTGGGATTCTTTCAGCCGTACAGCATCAATATCATAAAGCGCGAATTCAAATCCGTTTAAAGCCTCAGTCAGTAAACAGTCTCCCAGTACATTTTTCGCAAAAATCGTGCTTCCCGCTCCGATAAACGTAATTTTCTTCAACAGAAATTCCTCCCTTTTCTTCTCAGCCTTTGACCGCCCCGGAGGACAGCCCTGAGATAAAATATTTTTGAAGGGCCAAAAACAAAATGACCATCGGCAGCATCGCCATAATTGCGGCTGCGGCGACTAAGTGAAGATTGTTCGTGTTTTCGCCGAAGAATCCGGCCATGGCTACGGTCAATGTCTGCACCTTTTGATCTTGTAAAAAGAAAATCGCAAATTGATAATCGTTCCAGATAAACACGCAGGAAATAATGCAGACTGTTGCGGTAATCGGTTTCAGCAGGGGAAACACGATCGTATAAAAAGTCCTGATCAATCCGGCGCCGTCCATCTTGGCCGCTTCCTCAAGCTCTTTCGGAATGGAAGAGCGGATAAATCCTGAATATAAGAAAACGGTCAGCGGCATATATGCAGCCGTATTAATGAGAATCGCTGCGGCATGCGTATTGATCAGTCCCGCATCAGCGACCATCTTGTATAAAGGAACCATGGAAGTCAAAGGCGGGATGATCATAATTGAAATCAAAAGGCCGAAGACGATTTTATTCAGCTTCGTATTTCTTCTCGCGAGCGGATATGCGGCAAGCGAACCCATGAAAATTAACAAAGCGGCGGAAACGGCTGTAATGATTATCGTGTTCAGAAAGGATTGCCCGAGAGAGGCCCGCTCCCATGCTTCACGGAAATTCTGAAATGAAAAAGCGGAGGGCAGCGACCATTTTGAACTGTAGTCTCCTTTTGCTTTTAATGACGTGGTCAGCAATATATAAAAGGGGACAATATGAACGCATGAGATGACGGCAGCCAGCAGGGTAAAGATCCGCATTCGGGCTGTTTTCATGACATTTCCGTCTCCTTTCGTTTGAAATACACAAGAGCCGAAAAGCTGATGACAAGAATAATGACGGACATAAACACGCCTTGGGCGGCGGCATATCCCGCATCCTGCCGTTTAAAATATAAATCATACATAAACGTCGACATCGATTGGGAGGAATTTCCCGGCCCGCCTGCGGTCAGGGCGAAAATGACATCAAACAGCTTGAGTCCTCCGATGATATTAATGACCATGTTGATGGTGACAGCCGGCATCAATAAAGGCAGGGTAATGGTGAAAAACGGCTGAAAGCCTCCCGCGCCATCTATTTTTGCCGCTTCGTAATAATCTTTCGGAATGCTTTGCAGGCCCGCCAAATATACAATCATCGCAATGCCTGCGTATTGGTAGGTGTTAATCATGACGATGATCCACGGGTTTGCCGTCGGGCTTGCCAAGGCGTTGACAGAACCGATCCCCAACGCGCCAAGCACATCATTCAGCGCGCCCCCGTCATACGAGAAAATAAAATACCAAATGTATCCCATGATCAGCGGACTGATAATGACGGGCAGGTAGACGATCGTTCTTGTGAGCGCCTTCATTTTTAAGCTTTGATTCAAAAGCAGCGCATATAAAAGGCCGAGCATATTCTGAAAAAAAGTGCTTCCGAGTCCGTAAAGCAAAGTGTTTTTCACAACGAGCCACGTGTCCGGATCTGTCAAAAGCCTTTTATATTGGGTGACCCCCACCCATTGATATGTCTGTGAGAAGCCGTTCCAGTTTGTAAATGTGATAAAAGCGCCTTTGACAAACGGAAAAATCATGAAAATAAAAACCGTGGCAAGAGCAGGGACGTACATCCACCATAATGACGCGGGTTTAATCGGCTTTTTATTTTGAAATCCGGCGGTTTCTCTTGCAAGATCACTCATTCTTCTTCAGCTCCCTGTGAATCAAATTGAAGACGGAGCCGCTTATATTCCCTGCCGAGTTTCGCCGAAATTTCTGAGGGAGTTAAGATATCAGCCATCAGCTCCTGCCCGGCCGTGCCCATCACATCCCACATTCCGTTCGGCAAATAAAGGCGGTCGAAATAAGGCTGCACCTTAATATGCTGATAGCGCTTATAGTCATTTGCGTAGAAAATGTCCGTTTTCACATTCACTAATCCTGCCGGAAGCGAGGTCGCTTCGGCAATTGATTTTGCATGTTCTGGACGGGCCATAAATGCGATAAACTGTTTCGCTTCTTTCAGCCGCGGGGAATCCTTGGATGCCGCCAGCGTATAACGTTCGCCCCCGATCCATACCGGTGCGTCTCCTTTGTGGACTGCCGGGGTCGGTATGATGCCGACTTTTACCTTCGGATTGATTTGAGCGACGTCTTGGCCGAGGGTGCCGCTCTGCAGCGTAAAGGCGATTTTGTTTTGCGCCATCAGTTCAATTAACTGGGAACGTTTTGCCGTCACGGCATCTGTATTGAGCAGGTTTTCTTTTTGCATCTCTTTCAGTTTGTCAGATAAATAGGTGAAGTGTGTCCAGCGGAAGGTTCCGTTTAACAGCTGCTTTTTGTAACGGTGAGCGGGATCTGTGATGAGAAGCGGTGCGGCGAATTGATCGTAATATTGGGCAAATGAGCTTTTCTCATAGCCGGCAAACCAGAAGGGAGTGACTGTTCCGCCGCTTTTTTCTTTAACCTGTCTCAGTGCCTTCATGAAATCGACCATCGTGTCCGGCGGTTTAATTCCGTATTCTTCCAATAGGGTACGATTGTAAGCAAGCCCGTCCTTTGCCTGATTCAAAGGGAAGGCGTATATCCTGCCTTTGGCGTCCTTGAGCATGCTGTTTAAATTCGGATCGAGCCGCTTCGTCCAAGACATGCCGCTGAGATCGGCTGTATATTCTCCGTAGCGGATTTTGGCCCAGCCGTGAGTGTCGAAAAGGTCGGGCATGTCATCGGCAGCCATTCTGACTCTCATCATATTTTCATAGTCATTGCCTGGGAAATGAACTTTTACTTGAATGCCCGGATGTTCTTTTTGAAATGAATCAGCCAATTTTCTGAACACGGCGCGTTCGCTGTCTGAGGATATAGTGGAATAGACGGTCAAGGTTTTCTGCTTTTCTCCTGCGCTGCTCTGTCCCGCGGAACAGCCGGGAAGTATCATACAAGTAAAAGAAAGAAACAAAACCAGTAAGCGTTTCATCTTTTCCTCCTTTAAATATGATATAAATGCTGCGGGAAACGTCACCTCCTTTCTTGTGAGCCGCAGCTTTGTCTGATAATCAGTGAAGTGGGGAGCGTCACGGCCAGCGGGACGGTCCTGCCGTTCAAACGGTCAAGAAGCAATTTGACACCCGTCCGGCCCATCTCTTCTGTATATACTTTTACCGTTGATAAAGGCGTGCTGGCGTATTCCGCTTCATCAATGCCGTTGAAGCTGACAATCGCTGTATCGCGAGGGACTTGAAGGTTGGCTTCCTGCAGGGCTTTTAAAGCGCCGATGGCCATCGAATCACTTGCGATAAAGAAGGCGTCGGGCAGACTGCCGCCTTTGATGGCTTCCTTCATCAGCCGGAAACCTTCGCGCATGCTGTATTCGCCGACCAGTACGTGCTCCGGCTCGGCGCCGGCCATTTGTAAGAAAGCGGTCAGGCGCTTATCTTCAATTGTTTGATTGCTGTTTACACCGTCTATCACGGTATGCTCCCGCTCCCGGCCGCCGATATAACCAAGCCGCCGATAACCGAGCGACAGCAGATGTTCTATCGCCTTCTGCGCTGCGGCATAAAAGTCTACGCTGACGGAGTCATAGCGGGCGGGATCAGGTATGCCGTTAACAAATACCGCGTGTCTGAAAGCGGTGCTGATATTCGTGAGCGCCTCGTCTTGGAGACTGCCGATTACGATCACACCGTCCAATTCGTGAAACATATGCTCTTGAAAAGAACCGAGATGGATAGAAGAAGTGATGAAAATTTTTTGCTGAAAACATTCTTCTTCAATGCCTTTTCTGATCGCCGAAAAATAAGGATCCTGCCGTTCTTCCTCCGGTGACAGGCAGCTGACAACGCCGATCAGGGGGGCGGAATCATTGCGGCTGCGGTTTTTTCGTTTTTTTGCCGACGGCTGATAGCCCAGCTCATCGGCGATCCGCAGGACTTTTTCTCTTGTTTCTTCAGTCACGGTTAAAGAGTCATCCCTGTTTAAAATTCTCGATACTGTGGCGCTGGATACAGACGCCTGTAAGGCAATATCTTTGAGACGGACCATTTTGCATCTCCTTTTTACTAAAAATTTACTAAATAGAAATGACTTGGTTATTGTTGAAGTGATATTATCACATATTAGTAAGCGTTTTCAACAACTTCTTTGGAGTTTTTTAGTAAAAAACAGTAAAAAGGGAAATCTGTTTTTCTCTATCATATTTCAGTTGAATCGGAATAAATTGATAGAGAAAGGAGAGGGTGACATGCTGAAGATAGCTGTTTTTGATGAGGAGCATGAAAAGGATCTGCAGACTGAAGTCAATTCATTTTTAAAAGGAATTTCCGAAGAACAGCTCGTTGATATTAAATATACGGTAGCGGCTGCCTGTGATCCTGAAGGGGAGCAGCTTTATTGTTTTTCCGCTCTCATTTTATACCGAAAGTAAAGAAGCCCGGGCGAATGCCGGGCTTCGTTGTGTATTATGCTTTTTTGACGCGGGGACTTCTCGGCTTTTGGTATTTCTCCGCTTGTTTGATTCCTTTTCTTTCGCTCACTAATGATTTGTACAGAGACACGATCATCAGAAGGATCACGACTGAAAACGGAACCGCAGCGAGAATGGCCGTGTTTTGCAGTGCGGCCAGACCCCCGGAATATAATAAAACCGCTGCTACGGCAGACTGGATGATGCCCCAAGTGATTTTTACCCGATTTGACGGGTCCAATGAGCCGTAAGACGTTTGCATTCCAAGCACAAATGTCGCTGAATCTGCTGATGTAATAAAGAATACAGCGATCAGAACAAGCGTTAATACGGATGTCACCATTGTGAGCGGATAGTGGCTGAGTGCGCCGAACAGCATCGTATCCGTTGACATTCCGGCGACATTGAAAACGCCTTTTTGCTGAAGATCCATCGCGGATACACCGAAGATTGCAAACCATAAGAAAGCCAATATACAAGGTGTCACTAACACACCGATTAAAAATTCCCGGATGGTCCGGCCTCTTGAAACCCGGGCGATAAATATGCCGACAAACGGTGACCAGGAAATCCACCAGGCCCAATAGAAAATGGTCCAGCTGTTAATCCATTCGCGTTTTTGGGGATCATTCGGTGACAAGCGAAAGCTCATCTGCACGATATTTTGGATGTATTGGCCGATAGAATCGGTAAATGAGTTCATAATCAGCACAGTCGGACCTGCAATGAGCATAAAGATCATTAAAATACCCGCGAGCACCATGTTTGTATTGCTTAAGTATTTAATTCCTTTGCCGATTCCGCTCCACGCAGAAATTAAGAAAAGCACGGTCACGACAACGATCAGTATCAGCTGAACGGAAAATGTCTTCGGAATGCCGAATAAATAATTCAGGCCGCCGTTGATCTGAGTCGCTCCGAGACCCAAGCTTGTCGCCACACCGACAACGGTAGCAAACACGGCGATACAGTCAATTACCTTGCCGATCGGCCCGTTTACTTTATCGCCTAAAAGCGGTGTCAGTGTGCTGCTGATTAAACCGGGCGCGTCTTTTCTGAATTGAAAATATGCGATACATAAAGCGACGACCGCATAGATGGCCCAAGCGTGCAGCCCCCAGTGGAAAAACGTGTACCGGAGCGCATCACGAAAAGCTTGGGGCGTTTCTGTTTCACCTGAGGGAGAGCTGATGGCGTAATGGCTGATCGGTTCCGCAGCCCCGTAAAATACCAAACCGATTCCCATGCCCGCGCTGAAAAGCATGGCAAACCATGATAATAACCCGAATTCCGGTTTTTCCCCGGGTTTTCCGAGTTTTATGTTGCCGATCGGACTCACAATGAGAAAGAGACAGAAACCGACAAATATAGAAACGACCAGGAGATAATACCAGCCGAAAGAATCTGTAATAAAATTTTGCGCTGTTTCAGTGACTTGCTGCAGGCTGTTCGGAGAGATGACACCCCATAAAACCGCAGCGGCTGTGATAACGATCACAATCCAAAAAACACTGGAGATATTCTTCTTCTTCAAACGTTCTCACCCTCTGACTATTTTTTCAATACGCCATTTTGTTTTAGTATGGTCGTACGATTGCAGATCATTCCTTTCTTCCTATTCCCTCAATCAGGTGAAACAAAACGCAGAAAACTCTATCATGTTTTTGATCAATTATCAATGGGGAGGCTCAGGTAAATGTGCTTTACACCATTTTACAGCGAGTGTGAGAAACGTCCTGCATTCAAGCCGGCGAGACGCCCAGTGACAAGGGCTGAGGTGATATTGTAGCCTCCCGTGTAGCCGTGAATATCGAGGATTTCTCCGCAAAAATATAAGCCTTCCATTTTTTTAGACGCCATTTGTTTCGGTTCAATCTCTTTTACGGAAACACCGCCGCCTGTGACAAACGCTTTGTCCAGAGAAAGCGTTCCGTCAGCTGCAACCGTAAATTGTTTGCAGTCTTTGACAAACGCCCTGAATTGATCCTTCGGCAGCTCCGTAAAGCTGATCTGCGGATCAAGACCGTTCCGTTCCAGAAGGAAAAGCAGGTACCGTTCCTGCATCCACGGCTTCAGCGCATTTTTGAGCGCTTTTTTCGGTGCGTCTTTCAGCTCCTTATGCATCCGCTGAAATAAATCTTCCTCGTTGATGCCGGGGAACAGGTCGATGCGGAGTTTGACCTCGGGCTGCTTTTTCAGTTCTTTGACGACAAACTGGCTGCAGCGGAGAATGGCGGGGCCTGACAAGCCGAAATGGGTAAACAGCATGTCCATCACATGTGTGACGATAGGTTTGCCTTTTTTATTCAGGACGCTGACGGCCGTGTTTCTAAGGGACAGCCCCTGAAGTGTTTTTTGTTTAATATACGGCTCTGACGACGTAACCGGCACTTCTGTCGGAAAGAGTTCCGTCACGGTGTGGCCGGCCGCTTCCGCCCATGCATAGCCGTCTCCGGTGCTGCCGGTGTGGGGGACTGATTTTCCGCCGACGGCGATAATGACGGCGCCGGCGGAAATGTGTTCGTCATTGTTTGTCGTAATGCCCGCAGCCCTGCCGTTCTCGTACCGCACTTCTTTGATTTTTTCATTTGTGCGGATGGTGACATTCAGTTCTTTTAAACGGTTCAAAAGCGCATCGACAACGCTTTGCGCTTTGTCTGTCACTGGGAACATGCGCCCGTGGTCTTCTTCTTTCAGCTGAATCCCGAGTTTCTCAAAAAAGGCGATGATATCTTCATTGTTAAATTCGGAAAACGCGCTGTATAAGAAGCGGCCGTTGCCGGGGATGTGTTTGATGATTTCTTCAACGGGGAGGCGGTTGGTTACGTTGCAGCGCCCGCCGCCGGAAATCGCCAGCTTCCGCCCCAGCTTGTTTCCTTTATCAATTAATAAGACATCTGCCCCTTCTTCGCCTGCGGCAATCGCAGCCATTAAACCGGACGGGCCGCCGCCGATCACAATCACGTCATAATGTTTCATATTTCATCAACAACTTTCTTTTTCGCGTAATAATAGGCGGAAATGTCCGCTTCCTGCTATTATAGCGAAAGTAGGGGATTCCTTAAACGTATTTTGTTTTTTTAAGAGCTTTCCCAAGAAGTTTTCCGCTGTAATTATTACCGTCTATTTGCCCAGTTGTGTTAAAATAGAAAAGTTGAATCTTCGTAGAAAATGGTGATGAGGAAACATGTCAAGCAAATTGTTAAGGGGCACGTTCGTGCTGACGCTCGGCACCTATATATCGCGGATTTTAGGGATGATTTATCTGATCCCGTTCGGAGCGATGGTCGGAGCGACGGGCGGAGCTTTGTTTCAATACGGATATAATCAATATACACTGTTTTTAAACATTGCCACGATGGGATTTCCCGCCGCGGTTTCAAAATTTGTCTCGAAATATAATTCCAAAGGAGACTATGAAACGAGCAGGCGGATGCTGAGAGCGGGAATGTCGGTTATGCTCGTTACCGGGATGATCGCTTTTTCGATTCTTTATATTTCGGCGCCGTTTTTTGCGGAAACATCTCTCGGCGGCACGAGTAATAACGGACTTACGATTGACCACGTCGTTTATGTCATCCGGATGGTCAGTCTGGCACTTTTGGTTGTGCCGATTATGAGTCTTGTGCGCGGTTTTTTCCAAGGCCATCAGATGATGGGGCCGACAGCCGTTTCTCAGGTTGTGGAACAGCTTGCCCGGATCATCTTTTTATTGGGCGCGACGTATTTGATTTTAAGAGTGATTAACGGCGGCCTTGTCATCGCAGTCGGATATGCGACTTTCGCAGCGCTGATCGGATCATTCGGAGGGCTTGTCGTCCTTTATATTTACTGGAATAAGCGGAAGGGCGATCTTCTGGCGATGAAGCCAAACCTTGTCCCGTCCGCAAACTTAAGCTATAAAAAAATGTTCATTGAGCTTTTCAGCTATGCCGCTCCTTACGTTTTTGTCGGCCTGGCGATTCCTTTGTATTCTTATATCGATACGAATACGTTTAATAAAGCGATGATTGCGGCGGGCTATAAGGACATCAGCCAGGACATGCTGGCAATTGTCACTCTTTATGTGCCGAAACTTGTGATGATTCCGGTTTCACTGGCGACCGCATTCGGTCTGACACTGATTCCGACGATTACCGAATCGTTTACGAGCAGGAATTATAAGCTTTTGAACCAGCAGATTAACCAGACGATGCAGATCATTCTGTTTTTGGTTATTCCCGCCGTTGTCGGGATGTCCGTGTTATCGGGGCCGGCCTATACGTTCTTTTACGGCTCTGAAAGCCTTCGCCCGGATATCGGACAGGATATTTTATTCTGGTACGCGCCTGTCGCGATTTTGTTTTCTCTGTTCACCGTAAACGCCGCGATTCTGCAAGGGATTAATAAGCAGAAATTTGCTGTCGTGAGTCTTTTCATCGGCGTCATTATAAAAGTGGTGCTGAACGTGCCGCTGATCAAGCTGTTTCAGGGAGACGGGGCCATATTGGCAACGGCGCTCGGTTATATCGCTTCTCTTCTGTACGGTTTTATCATGATTAAGCGCCATGCGGGCTATTCGTATACAGTGCTTATGAAACGGGTCATTTTAATTGCGGTCTTATCCGTCGTGATGGGAGTTGCGGTCAAGCTGACTCAATGGCTGCTCGGCTTTTTCGTCACGTACCAAAGCGGCCAGCTGCATGCGGCGATTGTCGTCTTTGTCTGCGCTGCTGTCGGCGGTGCGGTGTACATGTTTGCCGCGTACCGAATCGGATTTTTGCAGAAAATGTTTGGAAACCGTCTGCCCCGCGTTTTGAGAAGAGGCAGGCATTCCGCCCATTGAGGAATAATGAATAGTCCGCTTATCGCGGGCTTTTCTTTTTAAAGGAGAGGATCATGATGAGACTTGATAAGCTGCTTGCCAACAGCGGATTCGGCTCAAGAAAAGATGTGAAAAAAATCGTCAAGGCAGGGGCTGTCATGATTGACGGAGAGCCGGCGAAAGATGTGAAAACCCATGTCGATCCCGATAAACAGGACATAACGGTATACGGAGAGCCGGCAGACTACCGCGAATTTATTTATGTCATGATGAATAAGCCGCAAGGAGTGCTGTCCGCTACAGAAGACAGCCGCCAGCAAACGGTGGTTGATCTGCTGACGCCTGAAGAACAGCGGTTCGAACCGTTTCCGGCGGGACGTCTTGATAAGGATACGGAAGGCTTTTTGCTTTTGACTAACGACGGGCAGCTCGCTCATCGCCTGCTTTCGCCGAAAAAGCATGTACCCAAAACATACGAGGTTCGGTTAACATCACCTCTGTCTCCGGAAGACATCATCGATCTGGAAAGAGGCGTTGTGATTGAAGGAGGCTATAAGACGAAGCCGGCAGCTGTTAAAACCATTACCGAAGGTCCGGATGAAACGGTCATTCATTTGACCATTACAGAAGGCAAGTATCATCAGGTGAAGCTGATGGCAAAGGCCGTCGGAAATGAAGTGGCTTATTTAAAGCGGCTTTCGATGGGAGCTGTTTCTCTTGACCCGGAGCTTAAGCCGGGAGAATTTCGCGAGCTGACTGAAGAAGAGCTCGCAGCGCTGAAAGACGCTGAAGTGTAATCGAAATCAGAAAAACCCAAAACAGATTTGTTTTGGGTTTTTTATATAGAGGAACAAAAAGCAAGGCAAAGACGCTGCCTTTGCCTTGCAGCATGTCAGGCCGAAAAGGGCCCTATGTAATTGTTCGCTTAAGATGTAATTTTCACTTTTTTTCGTGTTGTCTCCCACTTGCCTCGGCTAGGACTATGAACAAGATCATTGTATGCTAACACATTTAAGTCTCGCTGAATGGTTCTAGGTGTAATGCCGAATTCATCAACCAGTTCCTGTGTTGTCACAAGGCCTTTCTCTTGGATGAACATGTAAACTGATTTAATCCGAGTCAGCATACGATTTGTTGAAGGTTTCAAAAAACCACTCCCTATCATAAGATCGGATGGACTTGATATACCACAACTCACGACTCTAAAACTTCGTACGAATAAGCAACAAAGGCAGACATTCTGTTTTTTCTCTTTTAACTGCCTCCATTATACACGATATGGAGGACACGAATCTAGGAATAAGCGCAGATAATTTTTTCCAATTGGGTGCCGCCTTGGTGCATTACTATGCCTGGCCCGCTTTTATTATTATGGAAACTGAAACTTTTTTTATACATGTCCGTATGAAAATGGGGGAGTGAGAAGCTTGGGAGACTTATTGAATGCAAATATCGTCTTTGCCGGTTATGCCGACAGGCCGAAGGTGATTTCAAATGTATCTTTGTCAGTCGGCACGGGAGAAATTGCCGGGTTAATCGGGGCGAACGGCGCGGGAAAAAGTACAGTGATAAAGGCGATTCTCGGGCTGTCCCGGGATATGGAAGGGTGTATTGAGTGGAATGATTCATCTTATGCTTACATACCGGAGCGGCCGAGTTTTTATGATGAACTGACGCTCTGGGAGCATCTCGAGCTGACTGGGTCATTACGGGGCATAGAAAGCGGAGCATGGCGTGAGCGGGCCGAGCGGCTGCTTGATGAATTTTCATTGACGGCGGTAAAACATGAATTGCCTTCCGGTTTTTCAAAAGGGATGCAGCAAAAGCTGATGCTCATACAGGCGTTTTTGGCGAAACCGGATATTTATATCATTGATGAACCGTTTATCGGACTTGACCCGATCTCAACGAAGCTGTTTACCGACATGCTGATTGCTGAGAAAGAACGGGGCGCGGGTATTTTGATGTGCACCCATGTTCTGGATACAGCCGAAAAAATCTGCGACCGGTTTTATTTGCTGGATCAAGGCGCTCTGCTGCTTCAAGGCGCGTTAGAAGAGCTTCAGGAAAGAACAGGGGGCCGTTCATTGTTGGATTGCTTTTATTCAGCGGTTCGGGGCAGTCAGCGATGACCGGGCGGGCTTTGTTTTTTCAAAGGATGTTTCATTATTGGCGGTATCAATGGAAGGTGTTCCGGACGGTCATTGATTGGACGGTCGCGCTCTATATCGTTCTTCCGGCTGCCGCATTCGTCGTTTACCAGTACGCAGAATGGCTGAACGGGAGGGGGCTCCTTGATGGGGCGGCCGGCGTATTGGGCTGGGACTGGCTGTATGTATTCAGTGTCCTGCTATTGTGCACGGGGTTTATTCATACCTTTTTGCTGGAAGCGGATCACGTGTTTTTGGTGCATGCAAAACATTTGATGCAAAAGCTGAAACGGTACGCGCTCTTGTATTCGATGTTCTTATCTTTCATCAAATGGGGAGTGCTTGCGGTGCTGTTATTTCCCTTATGGCGCCAGTACGGTGACTGTACTTTTTCGGCATATTCAGGTATGTTTTGCTGTCTGTTCGGGTTCCATACCGCGATATTAGCGGTGCACCGGCAAAGAAAAAACAGCAGGCAGACATTCGGGAATCAGACGTCAGGCTGGCTGAAAGTGATTGTTCTGATGGCGGTCGCGTTTTTTATGATCCGTTTTGCCGCCGAGTGGTACTGGCTTTGGCCGGCAGGCTGTATATTGTTCATCTGCTCTGTTTTTTTTACTTGGAAAGAGGCGGATTCTTTATCAGCTTTTGAGGAAGAAGTGCTTGAGGAGAATAAGCGCAAGCTTTCATTTGCGGCCTCTGTTTTGATGCTCAGCCATGATGTGCAGCTGCCGAATGTGAAAAATAAAGGGCGGAGCAAGCCGTTTTTTTATCCCGGCTCAAAGCATATCTTTTCAAAACGGTCGGCGTATACGGCGTGGAAAGAATTGTTTTTTAAAGTGCTGATCCGTAATGGCGGGTATCTCCGGCAGCTTTACCTTTTAACCGCAGCTTTTACGGCTCTTATTCTCGTTCTTCCGCTTTTGCTGAAGCCGGCCGCCCTCATTTTATTTATGCTAGTCAGCCGGTACGCCGCTTCGCTTTTATTTGACAGGATTACGGACAAACCGGTTTTAAGCGGAATTAAGAGAGAGAGTGATGACTATTTTCGGGCGAGAAACAGCGCAATAACTCTCATTCAAGTTATCTGTTCCGCCTGGTGCCTCATTGCCGCGATTCTTTCCGCCCTTTATAAGTGAAAAATCCCTCTCCGAAAAAGGAAAGGGATTTTTCTTAATGCCCGTTTAAAATAAAAAGCTGAATAAAAAACAGCACGGCAAAGATGATGACTAAAGGATGAATTTCGCGCCATTTTTTCTTAGCGAGCTTCACAAGCGGGTATGAAATGAACCCGAGTGCGATTCCGGTTGAAATACTGGACGTTAAAGGCATCGCCAAAATGACGAGAAATGCCGGGAACGCTTCATCAAGTTCATTCCAGCGGATATTCGACACCGCCCCCATCATCAGGCTGCCGACAATAATCAGAGCCGGTGACGTAATCGCGGACACTTCCGATAAGACGCTGACAAGCGGGCTGAAAAACATGGAAACAGCAAACATAACGGCAATCGTCAGCGCCGTCAGACCCGTTCTTCCGCCGGCGGCCACCCCTGCTGAAGATTCAACGAACGCGGTTGTCGGGCTGGTGCCGAAGATGCTTCCGACTGTCGTAGCGGTCGAATCAGCCAAAAGCGCTCTTCTGGCATTCGGAAGCTGATTGTTTTTGATCAATCCCGCTTGTTCGGCGACACCGATCATAGTGCCGGTCGTGTCAAAAATCGTAACGAGAAGAAAAGAAAACACAACGGCATACAGACCGTGATGTACGACATCCCCGAGGGCTCCGAACGGATTAGTTATCAACAGCCCCTCCGGCAGGTGCGGGAATGAAAGGAAGCCTTTTGTAAAATGGATCTGGCCGGTCAAGAAGGCAATGACGGCAGTCAGCGCCATGCCGATGAACAGAGCGCCGTTTACATTCAGCACCATCAGTACAATACTGATGATAAGCCCGATAAGCGTTAAAATGACGGCGGGCGAATGAAGATCGCCGAGTGCGACTAAATTAGATTTGTCAGCTGTGATAATTCCGGATTGGCGTAAGCCGATAAAAGCGATAAATAAGCCGATGCCGGTCGTAATTCCGTATTTTAAATTGCCCGGAATTGCTTCTATTAGTTGTTTTCTTAAAGGCGTTAACGATAAAATAATAAAGATGACTCCCGCGATAAATACGGCGCTGAAAGCTGTCTGATACGTAATTCCGCTGCCTGCGCCGACGACATGAAAGGCGAGATACGCGTTTAAGCCCATGCCCGGGGCAATGGCGATCGGAAAATTCGCAGCGAGAGCCATCCATAAAGTTCCGACAATGGAAGCGATAATCGTCGCGGTGAACACCTGGTCAAACGGAATCCCCGCATTTGAAAGGATCACCGGATTGACGACAATGATATACACCATTGTAAAGAAAGTGGTCAATCCCGCGGTAATTTCTCTTTTTATTGTCGTTTGATGCTTGTCGAGATGAAACATAAGTACCTCCAATGACGAACATTTTTTCAAAACATCATCTATATTATTCGTTCTATCAACATTTTGCAAGTCTTTATCAAGAAAGGGGATTTGTGATGAACTGGGAAGTGGAAGTGATCAGAAACAAAGAAGATCTGATTCGTGACACGCAGAAGTTTCTGCAAATCAACAGCGTAATGGACGAATCAACAGCCGGTCCCGGCCGGCCGTTTGGGGAAGGCGTAAATGACTGCCTGAATTCACTGTTGGAATTTGGTGAAAAAGAAGGCTTCACCGTAAAAAATCTTGACGGCTATGCGGGCCATATTGAGTGGGGGACGGGGGACGAAATCGTCGGTGTTTTGTGCCACGTCGACGTCGTTCCTCCCGGAGACGGCTGGACGAGCGATCCGTTTTCAGCCGACATCAGGGATGGCCGGATATATGCCAGAGGCGCCATTGATGATAAAGGGCCGACAATGGCGGCGTTTTACGCGCTGAAAATCGTCAAAGACATGCAGCTGCCTTTATCCAAACGCGTGAGAATCATCATCGGAACGGATGAAGAGAGTGATTGGAGATGTGTGGACCACTACTTCAAACATGAAAAAATGCCTGATGTCGGATTTGCCCCTGACGCAGATTTTCCGATCATTAACGCAGAAAAAGGAATTATAGACGCATCACTGCGCATTGCAAAAAGCGCTTCTGACAAAGATGCAACAAACGGGCTTCTGTCATTCCGTTCAGGACTGCGCTTGAACATGGTGCCTGATGCGGCTGAAGCGGTCATTGAAGGGACCGGCCTTGATGCCGTTCACACGTATTTCAGCAACTGGCTGGAAGAGACCAAAACACAAGGTAAAGCGGTTTCAGAAAACGGAAAACTGACGCTTCGGGTGTACGGGAAATCATGCCACGCAATGGAACCGGATAATGGCGTAAATGCCGGCTTAAAGCTTGCTGAATGCCTTGTCGGAGCGGAACTGGATGAAGCCGGAAAGCAATTTGTCAAAACTGTCAGTGACTATTTTTCTAATGATACACGAGGCAAAAAGCTGAAAATTGATTGCAGGGATGACATCAGCGGAGAGCTTACATTGAATGTCGGCACCTTTACATACAATAAGGGTGAGGAAGGGGAACTCGGCATCAACATTCGTTACCCTGTCACTTCAGACAGCAAAGTCATCCGTGATGCCTTTATGTCTGCTGAAGAATTCCGGCTTGAAGAATTTAAAGACAGCAAACCGCACCACGTATCTGCCGATCATCCGCTCGTAAAGACGCTTCAGAACGTATACGAAGGGCAGACGGGAAAGAAAGCGGATCTGATTTCAATCGGCGGAGGAACGTACGCGAGATCCCTTTCGGCTGGCGTCGCATTCGGGCCGCTGTTTCCCGGCAGGCCTGACAGCGCGCATCAAAAGGATGAGTACTTTGAGATTGATGACCTTCTCCGGTCAACCGCCTTATACGCTCAAGCCATTTATGAGCTTGCCAAGTGATAACAAAAGGGACGCCGAAAGCGGCATCCCTTTTTATCATTCAAATGACCATAAATCCGTTGATAAATAACGTTCTCCCGTATCGGCCGTCATACAGATGACGATCTGCTCGGAAGGGAGGCGTTTTGCGGTTTCAATGGCGGCGAAGCAGGCGGCGCCTGAAGACGGTCCGACGAGTATTCCTTCTTCTCGGGCCAGACGCCGGGTTGTCATATACGCATCTTCATCAGAAATTTTCATGATTTCATCGTAAACGTCCTGATTTAATATGTCTGGAATAAACCCGGGGCTTGTCCCGACAAGCTTATGGGCGCCGGGTTTTCCGCCTGATAATACGGGGGAACCCGCCGGCTCGGCGACATGGACGGTCAAATCCGGGAAAAGCTCTTTCAGTGTTTCTCCGGTTCCGGTAATGGTTCCGCCCGTCCCCGCCGTTGCCACAAAAGCACCGAGCGGTTTGTTGAGCTGCAAAACGGCCTGATAGATTTCAATGGCGGTCGTTTTCCGATGGGCATCGGGGTTTGCGCTGTTATCGAATTGCATCGGGATAAAACTTCCGGGGATCTGTTCGGCAAGTTCTTTCGCTTTTTTAATGCTGCCGGGCATTCTTTCCGCCCCCGGTGTTAACACAACCTCCGCGCCGTACGCTTTCAGCAGGTTGATGCGTTCTTTCGTCATCGTGTCAGGCATGACGAGGATTGCCCTGTAGCCGCGCGCCGCCGCGTTCATCGCCAGACCGATGCCTGTATTGCCGCTTGTCGGTTCAATGATGACAGAGCCGGGTTTTAGATGTCCGCTTTTTTCCGCTTCAATGATCATATTGTAAGCCGCTCTGTCTTTAACACTGCCGCTCGGGTTAAAAGATTCTAATTTTAAATAGACCTGTGCTGCATTTTCCGGCTGAAGGCGATTGAGCTTTACGATCGGTGTGCTGCCGATCAGTTCCGCCGTGCTGTTTACTATTTTCAAGGCCGGCTCATCCTTTCTGTATAAAACTTTCAGTACATAATATCCTATCATAATAAGCGGACAGGGTTCTCCTCTCCGCTTATCCGTTTTATAATAACACCATAACCAAAGATGGGAGATCCTCGCATGAAAGTTTCATTGCCGCATTATTTTATCGGCATTCCGATTCCGGCTGACATTGCTGAACCGATTTGGGAAGCAGCCAGAAAGGAGCCGGCGTTAACATTCAAAAAATGGGTGCATCCGCATGATTATCATATTACACTCATTTTTCTCGGAGCCGCGGATGAAGACCGGCTTGCGAAACTATCGGCTCTGCTCGCAGATGCTGCGTCGGCAGCACAGCCGTTTACCGTACAGTTTCAGCATCTGGACGTTTTCGGCGACCGCAGACAGCCAAGAGTGCTTCACCTTGAACCAGAACGCAATCAACTGCTCTTTGATTTGCGGGAAAAAACAAAACAGGCTGCTTTGAAAGCCGGTTTTCAAGTGGAAAAACGGCCGTATCATCCTCACATGACGATGGCGAGGAAGTGGGCGGGAGACCGGCCGTTTCCGGAAGATGTGCCGTTTGAAAGCGGCAGGGTGCAAAGTGCCGTCAGCCGGTTTTCCTTGTTTCAGACCCACCTTGACAGGTCGCCTAAATACGAAGAAATCGCACAGTTTCAATTGACATAAACAAATATTCGGAGTGGGGAAATCACATGGCACAAATCATCAAAATTCATGACTGCATATCAAGATATGAGCTTGATCCATATCACTATATGAACCAGTTTATCCGGCTGAAGAAGGAACGCTGGGAGACCCTTCTTGAAGAGTTTGACCGGAAAAAAGAAGAAAAAACAACAGAAACGGCTGCCGGCGGTGAAACCGATCAAGCGCCGGCCCGAAAAAAATTTTTCTTAAAAAAGAGAAAAGAAGAAAATCCGGCCGATATAAATGAAAAGAGGCACCAATGGTTTGATGAGCCGGAGGAAGATGAGGCGCTGTTCGGGAATCTTCCGTCTCAAAAGTCTGAGCTCGCATCTTTTTTCAAAGCCCAGCTGTATGACTTTCAATTAAAATGGGCGAGCTCCACGCTTTCTCAAAAGTCTGAGCTTTCGCAGGAAGTCAAGCGGGACGGGATGTTAAGAATGCTGGCTCAAAAGCTGCCCGATTCCTATTTTGTGATGTATCATCCGGTTCTTCAAATTCAGCAGGCGTCCGTCGAATTGAGCATCGTCATCATCTCCCCGCTGGAGATTTTCTGCGCTGCTTTTATGGAAGCTGAAGAAGACAGCGTATATATCGGATCAAAACATCGTTTCTGGGAAGAAAGGGGTTCCGGCAGCACCCGCCAAGTATTAAATCCGTCTCTCAGCCTGAATCGGACGGGTTCAGTCGTTTCGCAAATCATGAAAGAAAAGCAGGCCGACATTCCCGTCAGGAAGCTTTTGTTCAGCAGAACGTCTTATATTGATTATCCGGAGCCGCCGTACGGGCTGGATATAGCTGATAAACGGACTGCCGCAGAGTGGCTGGAAAAGCAGCAGAAAAATACGGCGCCGATCAAGCACCACCAGCTGAGGGCGGCGAAGGCTCTTTTGTCTTACGGCTTGAGTCAATCAAGCAGAAGACAGGAATGGCTTGATTAAAACGGACGTTTGCCGGCTGTCTCTTCATCTATGAAGCAGGTGAAAACAAACGATGAGTCAATGGTTTTTTATAATTAATCCGGTCTCAGGAGGCGGGCGGGGCCAGCGTGTCTGGAAATCGGTTCAAAAAGAGCTGACCAGGCGCGGGGTCAGCCACCGCTCCTTTTTGACCGGGCATCCCGGACATGCGGAGGTGCTGGCGAGACAGATTTCAACGATGCAGGATCATAAGCTTAAGCGGCTGTTTGTTATCGGCGGGGACGGCACGATGCATGAAGTCATTAACGGGCTGAAAGGAATGGATCAGATTGAGCTGACCTTTGTGCCTGCCGGTTCGTACAATGACTTTTCCAGAGGGCTCGGCATTAAGAAGTCGGCGCTTCTCCATGAAATCAAAGGTCTGCACCGCCCGCTCACACGGAAATTTTTTGCGGGAAACATCAACTTTTTTCATGACAAAGCACAATCTCTTTATTTTATTAACCATCTGTCTGTCGGCTTCGATGCCTCGGTCTTGAAGGCGGCCGCGGAGTTTCCGTTTTCGCGCGTTCTTCGGTTTCTGCGTCTCGGCTTTGTGATTTACCCGCTTTCGCATATACGTACGGCCTCGGGGTTTCAGCCGTTCAGATTTGCTTGCACCGCAGACGGCCAAAGGCATGAATTCCGCAATGTCTGGTTTGTCATTGCGGCTAATCATCCTTATTACGGAGGCGGTATGAAAGCGGCGCCTTCTGCAAATCCCCGCGAAAACCATTTTGATATTGTCATTGCAGAAAACCTGACCTTTTTTCCGCTGTACCGTTTTCTATGGGCGATGAGCTTTGGCCGGCATACCAAAATGGACGGAGTGACGATTTTAAAGGGGAAGGAATTCATTTTTGAAACAGATGGGAAAATTCCGTTTCACGCTGACGGCGAGCTTGTCGGAACGACGCCGTTTCGGCTTATGCCGGGCGGAGCGCCGTTAAAAATAAAAACATAATAAACAAATAAAACCCGTCAAATCTATCTCGGCAAAGAGCGGTTCGCGACATAAATCTTCAGAATTCACAGGTGTTCTTGCTAGTTTTGCTTGACGAAGTTTGTGCTGTAGCGCTAAAATTTATAAGACGGCTATTGATTAGCATATGAGACTCTCAATAGCTGTCTTTTTTATTCTCAAGAAATTGTTTATGACAGGCTGCTCCGCCAAAAAGAGAAAGGCTGGAGGCCTATTCTAAAATATTTTAAGAAATGATGGGTTGAACATTGATATGAACTGGTTGGGACAATTACTAGGTAGCGATTGGGAGATCTTCCCCGCCGGAGGAGCTACAGGAGATGCATATTATGCGAAACATAACGGCCAACAGCTTTTTTTAAAACGTAATAGCTCACCCTTTTTAGCCGTGTTATCCGCCGAAGGCATTGTTCCGAAGCTGGTTTGGACGAAACGGATGGAAAACGGAGACGTTATTACGGCTCAGCATTGGATGGCGGGCAGAGAGCTGAAGCCGAAGGATATGAGCGGACGCCCGGTGGCTGAGCTGCTTCGCAAAATCCACACATCCAAAGCCTTGCTTGACATGCTGAAAAGATTGGGAAAAGAACCGCTCGATCCGGGCGCCCTTTTGTCGCAGCTGAAGCAGGCCGTCTTTGCCGTGCGGCAATTTTCGCCTCTTATCCAGGAAGGCCTTGCTTATTTGGAAGCGCATGTGGATCAGGTTCAATTCGGTGAAAAAGTCGTCTGCCATTGTGATGTGAATCATAATAACTGGCTTCTGTCTGAAGACAACCAGCTGTATTTAATAGATTGGGACGGCGCCATGATAGCCGATCCGGCCATGGATCTCGGCCCTTTATTGTATCATTACGTCGAAGAGCCAGCGTGGGACAGCTGGCTTGGAATGTACGGCATGAAGCTCACGGAAGGGCTGCGGCTGCGGATGGCGTGGTACATGTTATCAGAGACCCTCACCTTCATTGCCTGGCACAAATCAAAAGGAAACGACAAAGCGTATCATGATGCCATGGAAGAGCTTCATGCCCTGATGAAGCGGATTGTCAAGTAGTCAGGAGTACGAATTCATCTGTTCCACCCATTGGGACAAATGGTTTTGGTGCTCCTGAATATGCGTGTCGATGGAATCGGCCGTGATGCCGGACTGGCTGTAGCGGTATACATCCTCGAGCACGTTTTTTATATTTGAATCAAGCCCGGTGTTGGCCATCAGTGATTTGATGACGCGCTCGAGCTGTTCATATTCGGCAACGGTCCCGCAGCAATCCAATTGATGGTCGGCCAATATGTCCTTTAATAACCGGACCTGATGTTCGCTTGTTAAGCCCATGATTCATATACACATCCTTTCTGTGTCATACATTGTGCAAAGCGGTGCGGTTTTATGCATCACATGAGTGTTCCGGACCGGGGAGCCTCTTTTTTTATGCAGCCGGAGCCTTTAAAAGGCGCTTGCGGCTCTTTTTGTTTCATGGTATGTTGTTACTCGAAATTATAGATAGAGGTGTCAATCATATGAGAATGCGCCATAAACCTTGGGCGAATGATTTTCTGGCAGAAAACGCTGACATCGCCATCAGTGATCCGGCTCAGTATAAAGGGCGGTGGAACACGGTCTTTGGCAATGACAACCCGATCCATATTGAAGTCGGTACGGGAAAAGGGCAGTTCATTTCAGGAATGGCCAAGCAGAATCCGGATATCAACTATATCGGAATCGAACTGTTTAAAAGCGTCATCGTCACTGCCGTCCAAAAAGTAAAGGACAGCGGAGCTCACAATGTCCGCTTGTTAAATATAGACGCGGAAACACTGAATGACGTATTTGAACGGGGAGAAATCAAACGCGTATATTTAAACTTTTCTGACCCTTGGCCGAAAAACCGTCATGAAAAACGCCGTTTAACGTTTAAAACGTTCTTGAAAAAATACGAAGAAGTAATGGGCGAAACAGGTGAGATTCATTTCAAAACCGATAACCGCGGTTTATTTGAATACTCCCTGAAAAGCTTTTCTGAATACGGCCTGCTCTTGACGGATGTCAGTCTCGATCTGCACAACAGCGATCCGAAGGGCAATATTATGACAGAATATGAAGAAAAATTCTCCGCGCTCGGCCAGCCGATTTACCGGGCGGAAGTTGAATGGAGAACAAAAGACAGACTCTGATGCGGGAGTCTGTTTTTTTATGCCGCCATTTGCTACCATTACATCAGGAGGGATTAAGATGGAGACATTGAATATTGGGAATATTTCATTAACATGGCTGGACGGCGGTGTGACGCATATGGACGGGGGAGCGATGTTCGGCGTTGTCCCGAAGCCTTTATGGTCGAGAAAATACCCCGTAAATGACAAAAACCAGATTGAATTAAGAACAGATCCGATTCTGATCAGAAAAAACGGCCTGAATATATTGGTTGACGCGGGTATCGGCAGTGGGAAATTCTCCGATAAGCAGAAAAGGAATTACGGCGTAACACAGGAATCCAATCTGAAAAAATCTCTCAGTGAGCTGGGGCTTTCCTGTGAGGACATTCATATTGCGGCGATGACCCATCTTCATTTTGACCATGCATGCGGTCTGACGGAATACAGCGGAGATGAGCTTGTCTCTGTTTTTCCGAATGCCCGTATTATCACTTCTGCGACAGAGTGGCACGAAATGAGAAATCCTAATATCAGATCGAAAAATACATATTGGAGAGAAAATTGGGAGGCGGTACAAGATCAGGTCGAAACCTTTGATAACGGGTATCAGCTGACAGAAGGCATTACGATGCACCACACCGGCGGCCACAGTGACGGACACAGTGTAATTGTCTTAGAAGACGGAGGAGAAACGGCTGTGCATTTTGCCGACCTGATGCCGACAAACGCTCATAAAAATCCGTTATGGGTGCTGGCATATGATGATTATCCGATGACCTCGATTCCGCAAAAGCAGAAATGGCAGACGTTCGCAGCGGAGAAAGACGCCTGGCTGATTTTCTATCACGACGCGATTTACAGAGCGGTAAAATGGGGTGAAGACGGCGAAGTGGCTGCGTCTGTCAAACGGGAGAAAAAATAAGCGGCCAAATGATTTACCTGTATGAATTTCGGGAATACAAGCAAACCTAAGACAAATTGCTTTGAAAGGAAGAGACAGGTGAATCAATTTCAAGTGACGAAAGATGGAGAAATCAAAACGACCCTGCGCGGATTAGAATTGCTTTCTACGCCTTTTTTAAATAAAGGGGTGGCCTTTACACAGGAGGAAAGGAAAGAACTCGGACTCGAGGGATTTCTGCCGCCGAAAGTATTGACAATCGAAGAGCAGGCGAGACGGGCTTACGAACAGTTCAGTTCGCAGCCTGATGAGCTGAGCAAAAATGTGTACTTGACCGCTCTCCATGATCGGAATGAAACGTTATTTTACAGGCTTTTAAATGATCATTTAGGCGAAATGCTGCCGATTGTATATACGCCGACTGTCGGCACTGCGATTCAGCGTTACAGCCATGAGTACAGAAAACCCCGCGGTCTGTATTTATCAATAGATGATCCTGAGGGAATGCGCACCGCATTTCAGCAGTTCGGAAAAAATGAAAATATTGATTTAATCGTTGCGACGGATGCCGAGGGCATTTTGGGAATCGGTGACTGGGGTGTCGGCGGCATCGCCATTTCTGTCGGAAAACTCGCTGTGTATACGGCAGCGGCGGGGATTGACCCGTCAAGAGTGCTTGCGGTCGTATTAGACGCAGGGACAAATCAAGAAAGTCTCTTAAATGACCCGCTGTATGTCGGAAACCAGCATTCAAGAGTCCGCGGCGAGAAATATGACCGTTTTATTGATGAATATGTCTCGCTTGCGCGGGAAACGTTCCCGAATGCGCTGCTTCATTGGGAGGATTTCGGTACGGCTAACGCCCGCGGCATATTAAAACGGTATAAAGATAAAGTCTGTACGTTTAACGATGACATTCAAGGAACGGGCGCGGTGTCGCTTGCAGCAGTGTTAGCCTGCGCGAAAGCATCAAAAGTGCCTTTAAAAGAACATAAAGTCGTTGTCTTCGGAGCAGGAACGGCCGGCATCGGAATTGCTGAGCAGCTCCGTGAAGCAATGGTGCATGACGGATTAAGCGAAGAAGAATCATACAGCCATTTTTGGTGTATCGACAGAAACGGACTGTTAACGGATGACATGAAGGATTTGCGTGATTTTCAGGTTCCGTACGCCCGGCCTGCTGATGAAGTGAAAGAGTACGGCCGCAGCGGTGAAGGCGGATCAATTGATCTGGCGGAGACGGTGCGCCAGGCGAAGCCGACGATTCTGATCGGTACGTCCACTGTATCAGGCGCATTTACGGAAGAAATCGTCAAAGAAATGGCCTCTCATGTCAAGCGGCCCGCTATTTTGCCGATGTCAAATCCGACCACTTTATCTGAAGCAAAACCAGAAGATTTAATAAAATGGACGGAAGGCCGTGCGCTTGTCACAACGGGAAGTCCGTTCCCTCCTGTTGCGTATAACGGCGTTACCTATCATATCGGACAGGCGAACAACGCGCTCGTATTCCCGGGACTCGGGCTCGGCACGATTGTGACGAAAGCAAGGCTGATTACGGACAATATGTTCGTTGCCTGCGCGAATGCCATTGCCGGTATGGTCGACGTCGGCAAGCCGGGGGCGCCGATGCTCCCGAAAGTGGAGGATCTCAGGACGGTATCGGCAACAGTAGCGGTAGCTGTAGCGAAAGCGGCCATTCAGGACGGTGTAGCGGAGACTGAACCCGAGGATCTGATCCAAACGGTGCAAGACGCGATGTGGCACCCTGTATACAAACGGATTCGGCCGATGTAACCGAATAAAGCCCAAAACGCTGATGGTTTTGGGCTTTATTTTTTGCTTGTCCGAATTATGAGGCGACAGAATCAATGACATCGACAATCTGGCCTGTTTTTGCATTGACCATAACTTCATATTGCTCCAGCTCGCCAAATGCCGAACGTGTCACGCCGGTTTTGTATACCTGAATGGTTTCTCCGTTTACCTGGTAAGGCTCGGGCTCTGTGTATATCCATGATCCATCTATCGGCCCGCGCTGTTTAAAAGCCGCTTTCACGATGCGCAGCGCTTTTTCTGAAGAGATATAAGGTTTCATCGCATACTTTTTCACTGCGATGGCAGCGCATAATCCGACTCCCGCACCTAAGAGAAAATGACGTAATTTCAATATGAAGCACCTCCAGTTATGTCGTAGTTTTTATTATACAGAAGATGCCAGACGGTGTTAAGTAAAGCGGCGGTTTTACAGCCCATTCAATTTGAGAGCTTGGAAAACGGTTGCTTTTCTAATAAAATAAAAGCACTACATAGAAATGAGGGGAAAATATGAATGAGGAAACGAAAACGCTTTTCCGGACGCTGACGCAGCTTCCCGGCGCACCGGGAAATGAACACCAGGTCCGCTCCTTTATGAAACGGGAGCTTGCGAAATATGCGGATGACATCGTGCAGGACAGACTCGGAAGTGTTTTCGGCGTAAGGCGCGGCGCTGAAGATGCGCCCACCGTTATGGTAGCCGGCCATATGGATGAAGTCGGATTTATGGTGACGCAGATTACGGATAACGGCATGCTGAGATTTCAGACGCTCGGCGGCTGGTGGAATCAGGTGCTTCTTGCCCAGCGCGTCGAGGTGCAGACGGATAACGGACCTGTCATCGGCGTCATCTCAAGCATCCCGCCCCACATTTTAACGGATGCCCAGCGCGCCAAGCCGATGGAGATCAAAAATATGATGATTGATATCGGTGCCGATGACAGAGAGGACGCGGTCAGAATGGGGATCAGACCGGGTCAGCAGGTCGTGCCGGTATGCCCGTTTACCCCTATGGCCAATGAGAAGAAAATATTGTCCAAAGCATGGGATAACCGCTACGGCTGCGGATTAAGCATTGAATTATTAAAAGAGCTGCACGGAAAAGAGCTGCCGAACAACCTGTACGCCGGAGCCACCGTTCAGGAGGAAGTCGGCTTGAGAGGGGCGCAGACAGCAGCCAACATGATTCAGCCTGATCTCTTCTTCGCACTTGATGCCAGCCCGGCAAATGATATGAGCGGCGATAAGGAGCTGTTTGGCCGTCTCGGCGAGGGAGTGCTGCTCCGCATTCTCGACAGAACGACGGTCATGCACCGCGGGATGAGAGAGTTCGTCCTTGATATGGCGGAAACGCATAATATCCCTTATCAATACTTCGCTTCAGGCGGGGGAACGGATGCCGGAAGGGTCCACATTTCAAACAGCGGAGTTCCGTCTGCCGTCATCGGCATTTGTTCAAGATATATCCATACAAATGCCGCCATCATCCATGTCGACGATTATGCCGCGGCGAAAGAAATGCTCATTAAGCTGGTCATGGCGAGTGACAAACAGACGGTCGAAACGATAAGAGAAAATGTGTAAAAAAATAAGCAGGCCCTCATAAAGGCGGCCTGCTTATTCTGTTTCAAATAAATAAGAGAGTGCTTTCATCGCTTGATTTACGGTTTCCACCGTTATATTCGCTTTTCCGGAAAGCTCTTTCAGAGGATGATGCAGCTCTTTCGGGCGGATAAGAATGAGCGGCTTTCCTTTTGCGATGGCATAAGAAGCATCCATCGCGGTATTCCACTGTTTATATTTCTCGCCAAACAGGGCGATCACAAAATCGGCTTTTTCCATCAGCACCTCTGTACGGAAATTGTTGATATCAGAAGCTCTGGCGTCTTTTAAAACAGAATCAGGCTGCTCGCCCATAATCTCTTCTCCGATATTGTCTGAGCGCTCATGGTTTTCCATCGGACCGACAAACGTAATTGGCAGGTGCAGCGCTTTTGCTTTGTTCTTGATCTCGTCCCGCCAATCGCTGTGGATTTCACCGGCTAAGTACACGACAAACTGCATCTTTTATCTCCTCCTTATGTACATATTCAGATTTTCGTACGGCTATAAACAAGATGGTAAACGAAACTTGCTTGATAATGCAAATGAAATATGATAATGATATTGCATATAGTTGGTCTTGCTGTAAGCAGTCTGGTATGATCCAATTGGACTCAGCATACAAAAAACTCAAAATCCAAATGGAGGAATCACAATGAAAAAAATTGAAAGCACGGAAGAATTGCAAAAAGCGGTACAGGACGATTGGGCGGTATTTATGTTTTCAGCGGATTGGTGCCCGGACTGCCGCTTTGTGGAGCCGTTTCTCCCTGAGCTGGAAGCGGACTATCCTGAATTCACTTATTACTACGTAGACCGCGATCAGTTTATTGATACATGCGCGGAATGGGAAATCTACGGCATTCCGAGCTTTGTGGTGTTTAACGAAGGAAAAGAAGTGAACCGCTTCGTCAGCAAAGACCGCAAAACGAAAGAGGAAATTGAGCAATTTTTAACCGATTCCCTTGCTAAAGCGTAAAGGAGGCCACAGGCTTTGAAAATGACGTCAAGGAAGCTGTCGGACCTATTAAAACAGCGCCTGCAGCACGAGAACCGATCCTTCTTTTTTGACAGAGAAAAAGACACCCTCCGTGTTGAGGATCAAACGACCAAAAAAGGCATCACATTGGAGCTCCCGCCGATTATCGCCAAGTGGGAGACGAAAAAAGAAGAAGCGATCGACGAGATTGTCTACTATGTGTCAGAAGCGATGGAGGCGATGGGTGGCAGCGGCCAGGAGATGACCGGAAAGGAAGCCGGAATCTATCCGGTGATCCGCTCCACATCATTTCCTGATCAAACGAGCGACGGCATTCCGCTCGTGTATGATGACCATACGGCCGAAACCAGAATCTACTACGCGCTTGACCTCGGCAAGACGTACCGCTTAATTGACAGCCGGATGCTTGAGAAAGAAAACTGGACAAAAGAACGGATCAGGGAGACGGCGTCATTCAACCTCCGCTCTCTCCCTTCCGTCGTCAAGCAGGATGCGGTTGCGGGCAATTATTTTTATTTTTTCAGGGCGAATGACGGCTATGACGCCAGCCGGATTCTCAATGATTCAATTCTTCATGAATACAAGCAGGCCGCTGAAGGCGAATTAGCGATTTCTGTCCCGCATCAGGATGTATTAATACTTGCTGACATTCGAAATGAATCGGGTTATGATATTTTAGGGCAAATGTCCATGAGCTTCTTTGCAAGCGGCACGGTGCCGATTACGGCCCTTTCATTTCTGTACAATGAAGGCAGACTGGAACCTGTGTTTATCATGGCGAAAAGCCGGCCGAAAAAGGATTAGAAAGGATTTTTCTTATGAACGCTTTTTACAATAAAGAAGGTGTGGGAGATACGCTTCTGATCTCTCTTAAAGATGCAGCACGCGAAGAAATCGGCTATGAAAGAGAAGGCGATGTCGCAAGAATCTTTAACAAAGAAACAAAAGAAACGACGGGCTTTAATATTTTTAACGTGTCTTCTTATTTACAGATTGAGGACAACGGCCCCGTCGCTTTGTCTGAGACATTCGTTCAGGACGTGAATGAAATACTGAACAGAAACGGCGTTTCAGAAACACTGACGGTTGACCTTTCTCCGAAATTTGTTGTCGGTCACGTAGAATCGAAAGAAAAACATCCGAATGCGGATAAGCTGAACATCTGCCAAGTGAATGTGGGAGAAGAAACCCTTCAAATCGTTTGCGGCGCGCCGAACGTGGACAAAGGACAGAAAGTCGTCGTCGCTAAAGTCGGCGCGGTTATGCCGAGCGGGCTTGTAATTAAAGACGCTGAACTAAGAGGCGTTCCGTCAAGCGGCATGATCTGCTCCGCGAAAGAACTCGCTTTGCCGGATGCGCCGAAGGAAAAAGGCATACTTGTTCTTGAAGACAGCCGCGAGGCCGGCGAAGCATTTCAATTCTAACTCCCATAAATAAGCGCACAGAATCGAATGATGTGAGGGAAAGCCGTTAAGCATGTCTGCTTAACGGCTTTCTTCTGTTGGGAGCTTAATCTTTTCTGAGCCGCCCGGCAATGGTATACTAAATATCGTCCCAGACTACTAAAAAGGGAGTTAGAGAGTGATTAAACATGAGTTGGCTGAATAAATTTTTTGACTTATTTTTAGGTGAAAAAGAAGAAGAGCATGAACTTGAACCGAACACGCATGCACAAGTCCCGAAAGAGCATATACCGGATCAGCCAGAAGGCAAATTAACGCGCATGGAAGATCCTAAAATATATTATGAATATCCGAAAGGGAATTTCCGCTTCCCCGTCGTTCCGGACGGCTATAAGCGGACGGAACAAAGACAGCAGGAAAGGCACGAACGCCGCCGCCAGCCTTCACGGGGTTATGCTGCCGCAAAGGAGCATACGGAGCGGAAGGAGCATACATATAAAGAGCCGGATACGGTGAAAAAGCCCTTTAAACCGTCATCCATTCCTTCACCGGTCTACGGCTTTCAATCTCAGCACAGCATTAAAAAAGCGCCTAATCCCCAAAAACAGCGTGAAGAGAGCGTAACATTGCTGTCAGAGGAGCAGTTTGTTCCGCCAAAGTCCGGTCAGGAAACGGAAAAAGAGCCCGTATTCACAGCATCCGGTTTAACAAAACAGACGAATACCCAGCCGGAACCGTTAACGAAACAAGAAACGGAAGAATACCCGGCCGCCAGACAAGAGCAGCTGCACACTGAGGCTGAACATGCGGAAGAGCAGGTGTACAGAGCATCCGAACCGCCGCAGTCTAAAGACCCGCAGCAAACGGAAAGCGCGGTGCCTGCCGGCTATACAGAAGAACAAGAGCATGAACAAACAGAGCCATCTGTAAAAGAACCTGAGTATGAAGCATCCCTGCGGGCTGAACACACAGAAGACCAAACGCCGCAGCAGGAGGAGTATCAGCAGCCTGAGCCGGAAACAGCCCGGCCTTTTGACACCGCGGAAGAACGGGGGTATACATACTCAGAAGAACAAGAAGAAGTTCAGCCGCAGTCTGAAGACCGGCCTGAATTGCCTGAAGCTGACGTGAAACAGGAAGCAGATCCTCAGCCTGAGTACAATGATGCCCCTCAGCAATCAGAACCGGAGCCTGAGCCTGTAAACATTGAGACGGCCGATGCCCCGGCCCGGCCTGCCGAACAAAAAACCGATCGCACCGCTCAGCCTGTGAGAAGAGCGGAGCGGCCGAGAGAGCGTAATGTGCCGTTTAACGTCATGATGCTTAAAAGCGATAAACACAAGCAGGCGAAGACGTCAGAAGGCGGTTCGAGCTATGTCTTTCCTAATCTGTCGCTTCTGGACGTGCCGCCGGCGCAAAGACAGGACGACCAATCATGGATTGAAGGACAGCGCGAGCTTTTAAACGTTACGCTGAAAAACTTTAATGTGCGCGCCCAAGTCGTTCATGTCACACAAGGCCCGTCTGTCACACGATTTGAAGTGCATCCTGAGCCCGGAGTGAAAGTGAACAAAATTACAAATTTAGCAGATGATATAAAACTGAGTTTATCTGCCAAGGATATTCGGATTGAGGCGCCGATCCCCGGTAAAAATACGATCGGCATTGAAGTTCCGAACCGCGTAAGCAAGGTCGTCGATTTACGGCAGATGATCAGAAGCGCCGCTTTCAGGGAGAATCCGTCTCCGCTTACAGCCGCGCTCGGTGTCGATATTTCCGGAAACCCGGTTGTCATTGACCTGAAAAAGATGCCGCACGGGTTGATTGCGGGTGCGACGGGATCGGGAAAAAGCGTCTGCATCAATACCATTTTGGTAAGTCTGCTTTATAAGGCGGATCCGAGCGATGTCAAAGTGCTTCTGATTGATCCGAAAATGGTGGAGCTTGCGCCTTATAACCAAATTCCGCATTTGGTCAGCCCCGTCATCACAGACGCCAAAGCCGCGACCGCCGCGTTAAAATGGGTTGTGGAAGAGATGGAACGGCGGTATGAACTGTTTGCCCATTCGGGTGTAAGAGATATCGGCCGCTTTAATGAATTAACGGCCGATCATGAGACCGGCGAAAAGCTCCCATACCTTGTTGTGGTCATTGATGAGCTTGCTGATTTAATGATGGTTGCGCCGAACGATGTGGAAGAAAGCATTGCCCGAATCGCGCAGAAAGCGAGAGCCTGCGGTATTCATCTGCTTGTCGCTACACAGCGTCCGTCTGTCGATGTCATTACCGGAATGATCAAAGCGAATATACCGACGAGGATTGCATTCTCCGTCTCAAGCCAGGTAGATTCCAGAACGATTATCGACATGGCGGGAGCGGAAAAGCTTCTCGGAAAAGGCGACATGCTCTACTGGGAAAACGGCACCGGAAAACCGGTGCGCCTGCAGGGCAACTTTGTGTCCGACAGAGAGATTGACCGAGTCGTCTCCCATGTCAGAAAGCAGCTGCCGCCTTCTTATTTGTTTGAACAGGAAGAACTGATCAGGCAGGGAACCGCTCTCAAGGAAGAGGACGAGCTGTTTCCTGAGGCGTGTCAATTCGTCGTGGAACAAAACAGCGCCAGCACCTCAAGCCTTCAAAGAAGGTTCAGAATCGGCTATAACCGCGCCGCGAGGCTGATTGACATGATGGAGGCTGAAGGCATGATCTCAGAAGCGAAGGGCAGCAAACCCCGCGAAGTGCTGATTACGGCCGCTGACATTTCTCAAGAATAAGAATATCGTTCATTTTTCTCACAAACATGGTATGATAGTGGATGGACCATCAAACTGCATCACTGTCACGCGCTGAAATATCATGCGGCAGGTTTAATCAAAAAGAAAGTTACAGATACTGACGATAACGTAAAAATAAATGGAAGCGCCGCTGTGCGGGCTTTTTGCCCGCGGCGGTCGCAAAATGAAATGAGCGTCATATACTGGGGAACAGATAGACGTTTGTTGGAGGTACGATTATGACTGTTTATCATTTTGTTGGAATAAAAGGGACAGGTATGAGCCCGCTTGCTCAAATCCTGCATGATACAGGGTATCAGGTGCAGGGATCGGATATCGAGAAGCAGATTTTTACTCAGGCTGCCCTTGAAAAAAGAAATATCCCGATCTATCCGTTCAGCGCCGATAACATCAAACCCGGCTTAACGGTAATCGCCGGAAACGCATTCCCTGATTCTCATCCGGAAATCGCAAAGGCGCTTTCTGAGGGGATTCCTGTTATCAGATATCATAAATTTTTAGCTGAATATATGAAAAAATATACAAGTGTCGCGGTAACGGGCGCACACGGAAAGACGTCCACAACGGGCCTCTTAGCACACGTGATGCAGCAAGCGAAGCCGACTTCGTTTCTTATCGGGGACGGAACGGGCAAAGGAAATGAAAGCAGCGAATACTTTGTATTTGAAGCCTGCGAGTACCGCCGTCATTTCTTAAGCTATCAGCCTGATTACGCGATCATGACGAATATTGATTTTGACCACCCTGATTATTTCGCCAACATTGACGATGTGTTTGATGCTTTCCAAAACATGGCGCTTCAAGTCAACAAAGGCATCATTGCCTGCGGTGATGACGAGTACCTGCCGAAAATTCACGCCAATGTGCCTGTCGTTTATTACGGCACGGGAGAAGAGAACGATTTTCAAGCGAGAAACATCGTAAAAAATACTGAAGGCACGACATTTGACGTCTTTGTCCGCAACACGTTTTACGATACGTTCTACATCCCGGCATACGGCCATCACAATGTCCTCAATTCATTAGCGGTCATTGCGCTCTGCCACTATGAAGAGATAGACGTGAACATGATTAAGCTCGGACTTGAATCATTCGGCGGCGTCAAACGCAGATTCAATGAAAAAGTGATCGGCAGCCAGGTGCTGATAGACGACTACGCCCACCATCCGACTGAAATTAAAGTCACGATTGAGGCGGCCCGTCAAAAATATCCTGAACGTGAAATCATCGCGGTATTCCAGCCGCATACGTTTACACGGACGCAATCTTTCCTTGATGAATTCGCAGAAAGCTTGAGCGCTGCCGATCGCGTATATCTGTGCGACATTTTCGGCTCAGCCCGCGAGAACGTCGGAAAGCTCACCATCACGGATTTACAGGAAAAAATCGATAACGCAGAGCTCATTGAAGAGAGTGACACATCGGTGTTAAAAGCGCATGAAAACGCAGTGCTGATCTTTATGGGCGCCGGAGACATTCAAAAATATATGAGGGCTTATGAAAACGTCATAGCGTAACAAAAAAGCAGTGGGGCTCTCACTGCTTTTTTGCGCGTGCTGCAAAGGGATTTCCCGATAAACGGAGAAATAGTATACAGACAGCCCCTTTCATATATGTTTATCATTTTAATAATTGGGTATATACCATTATATCCTGCAATAAGGAGGTATTAGATGATTATCATTCTTTACTTAAGCGTCGCACTCATTGCCGTAGCATTTCTTATCCTCGTCATTTATCTGTCCAAAACATTAAAGTCTGTGCAGATGACCTTAACAAACGTAGCATCTACTTTAAACGGCCTTGAGGGGCAGATGAAGGGCATCACCACAGAGACCGCCGAGCTGTTACATAAGACAAACCGTCTCGCGGAGGATATTCAGGAAAAATCAGAGAAATTAAATACGGTTGTCCATGCTGTGCAGGAAGTGGGAACTTCCGTCCAGCAGTTTAATACATCCATAAAGCAGGCAGCCGGTTCCGTTTCGGCCTCTGTAAGAGAGAACCAAGACAAGATCAGTCAGGTTGTCACCTGGAGCCAGGCGGCTATGGAAATATGGGACAAGTGGAAACAAAAGAAAAAAACATCGCTTTAATCATAAGAAAAATCCACTAAGGAGGAATCATAATGAGCAAAGATGGAATCAATAGTAAGGATTTTCTAATCGGAACGCTGATCGGGGGAATTATCGGCGCGACAACAGCTTTGTTTCTGGCGCCTAAATCAGGCAAGGAGCTGCGCGACGATCTCGGCAGCCAGGCTTCCGCATTAAAGGATAAGACGGACAGAATGACGGCCGACGCGAAAGAAAAAGGCTCTCAATATGTCAGCATCGCCAAGGACAAAACATCTAACATCACCCAGCTGGTAGCTGATCAGTCAGGCCAGATTATGAATAAAGTAAAGGATTTAAAAGACCGTTCTAAGAGCACACTAACTGAGAAAGCTGAAGAGACGAGAAGTGAAATGCAGGATACGGCTCAAAGCATCAAGAACGAAGCGGAAGAAGCCGCGGAAACAGCCGGTCAGGCAAATCGCTGATCTTCAATAAGGAGAGATAACCGACATGACTAAGCAGCTGATATCGTCAGAAGAAGAGTTCAAAACTGCCGCTGAGAAAGAAAACACGCTCGTGTTTTTGAAACACAGCACAACCTGCCCGATCAGCCAAGCGGCGTTTCAGGAGTTTGACGCCTTTGCATCGGAGCATACAGAAGTGCCTTCTTATTATCTGCAGGTGCAGGACAGCCGGCCGCTTTCAAACTATATCGCCGAGACCTACGGCGTGAAACATGAAAGCCCGCAAGTATTCGTCATTACAAACGGCGAAGTGAAATGGCACGCGTCTCATTCGCAAATTACAAAAAACGCAATAGAACAGCATCTTTCATAATTGCTTGCCGCCGGATAATACCGGCGGTTTTTTTTTTTTGAAAAAAACTATTGATCATTTCAGACATATCATGTAGGATAACATTATACGTTACTTCAACGCATAAAAGCTTAAAAGCGTTTTTGTGATAAAGCGGAATGTGAAAAAATTTATTATTTCATATTCCTATTTTCGCATAACTGTAGTAAGATGCATGTTAACTATTAAAATAAAACATAGCATAGAAGGGATGAAAAAGATGAGCAACAAGGAATTAGAGAACCTAAGACAGCAGGCAGACGCACTAAACTTAGAAATCCTTAAATTAATCAATGAACGCGGAGCCGTTGTAAAAGAAATCGGTAAAGCAAAAGAAGCACAGGGTGTCAACCGATTTGACCCTGTCAGAGAGCGTACAATGCTTAACCGCATTATTGAGAGCAATGACGGCCCATTTGAAAACTCAACAATCCAGCATATTTTCAAAGAAATTTTCAAAGCCGGCCTCGAGCTTCAAGAAGAGGATCACAGCAAAGCGTTGCTCGTCTCCCGGAAGAAAAAAGCAGAAGATACAATCGTTGACATTAAAGGCGAAAAAGTCGGTGACGGCGATCAGAGATTCATCGTCGGACCTTGTGCCGTAGAAAGCTATGAGCAGGTTGCGGAAGTAGCAGCCGCAGCGAAAAAACAAGGCATTAAAATCCTGCGCGGAGGCGCGTTCAAACCCCGCACAAGCCCGTATGATTTCCAAGGTCTCGGCGTAGAAGGCCTGCAAATCCTCAAACGCGTCGCTGATGAATATGACCTCGCGGTGATCAGTGAAATCGTAACGCCTGCCCACATTGAGCAAGCGATTGATTACATTGACGTCATTCAGATCGGCGCACGGAACATGCAAAACTTTGAATTGCTGAAAGCCGCCGGTTCCGTTAAAAAGCCGGTATTGTTAAAACGCGGTCTTGCCGCAACGATTTCAGAATTCATCAACGCAGCTGAATACATCATGTCACAAGGAAACGACCAAATCATTCTTTGTGAGCGCGGAATCAGAACGTACGAAACAGCAACGAGAAATACACTCGACATTTCTGCCGTGCCGATTTTGAAACAGGAAACTCACTTGCCGGTGTTTGTTGACGTAACACATTCAACAGGCCGCCGCGATCTCCTGCTTCCGACAGCAAAAGCGGCGCTTGCGATCGGCGCTGACGGCGTTATGGCTGAAGTTCACCCTGATCCTTCCGTTGCCCTTTCAGACTCTGCGCAGCAGATGGATATTCCTCAATTCGAGAAATGGCTGAACGAATTAAAGCCGATGATGAAAGTAAAAGCATAATACAGTGTTCCGCTCTTTAAGGCCGCCGTGTGCGGCCTTTTTTCGTTTCTTCATTTTATTTAATTATAAAATGAAAGTGAACGTTTTCATCACTGGGAAAAACGTGTATAATTTCATGAGAAGTATTTAAATTTGATGAATAATGAAAAATAATGTACACTACTGACTTACGCTTACAACCATAAACGACAGAATGCGAAAACGTACGACATTTCTTTACATAAAGTGTTTATGCTATAGATAAGGATAAGTGTATCCAGTAAAAGGAGTGGTTTCAGTGAGCAACATTACGATATACGATGTGGCCAGAGAAGCAAATGTCAGCATGGCGACTGTTTCCCGCGTCGTAAACGGCAACCCGAATGTAAAACCGACGACCAGAAAAAAAGTATTGGAAGCCATTGACCGGCTTGGCTACCGCCCGAACGCGGTGGCAAGAGGACTGGCAAGCAAAAAAACGACTACGGTCGGCGTCATCATCCCTGATATCTCAAGCATTTTTTACGCGGAACTTGCGCGGGGAATTGAAGATATCGCGACGATGTACAAATATAATATTATTTTAAGCAATTCAGACCAAAATCTCGAGAAGGAACTGCACCTGTTAAATACGATGCTCGGTAAACAAGTAGACGGTATCGTATTTATGGGCGGCAACATTACGGACGAGCATGTCGAAGAATTTAAGCGCTCTCCCGTGCCGATCGTATTGGCCGCGTCAGTTGAAGAACAGGGCGAGACGCCTTCTGTCGCCATTGATTATGAACAGGCGATTTATGATGCCGTCAAGCTTTTCATTGATAAAGGGAATCGCGATATCGCATTTGTCTCCGGACCGATGGCAGAGCCGATCAACCGCTCGAAAAAACTGCAAGGGTACAAACGGGCGCTTGAAGAAGCGGGCATTGCGTTTAACGAGCAGTTCGTAGCGGAAGGCGATTACACCTATGATTCCGGTATGGAGGCGCTTCAAAGCTTGATGAGCCTTGACCGGAAACCGACGGCGATCCTTTCTGCGACGGATGAAATGGCGCTCGGCATTATTCATGCGGCCCAGGATCAGGGTATGTCGATTCCTGACGATCTTGACATTATCGGTTTTGACAATACGAGATTGAGCCTGATGGTCCGCCCTCAGCTTTCAACAGTCGTGCAGCCTACGTACGATATCGGCGCCGTGGCGATGAGACTTTTGACAAAACTGATGAACAAAGAGCCGGTTGAAGAGCATATCGTTGAATTGCCTCACCGCATCGAATTAAGACAATCAACCAAGTCATAAGAAAAACGGAAAAGCAAGCTTCACTCTGCCTGAGTGGAATCTTGCTTTTTTACTTGATAAGGAGAAGATATGAAACGTTTTGATTATCTGACACCCGTTGGATTTATGTTAGGCTGTATTATTGTCGCAATCGGAATTCTGTCAGGAACGGGACTGGCGGGAATCAGCTCATTTTTAGATCTGACTTCTTTTTTAATCGTAACAGGCGGCCTTGCTGCGGCAGTGTTTATCAGTTTTCCGCCTCGGGATTTAAAGAAAACCCCATCTGTTTTAAAACAGGTATTCTCCCGTCAGGATGATAATGTGAAGGAGCTTGTCAGAGTATTCGTCAGCCTTGCGGAGCAGGCGCGCAGGCAGGGGCTGCTGTCTCTGGAGGATCAGGCGCGTGAGATCAAAGATCCGTTTTTAAAAAAGGGGTTATTGCTTGCGATAGACGGCTGGGACGAGGAAACGATCCGGCTGGTGATGGATTCTGAGATCGCCGCTATGGAAGAAAGGCACAGAAAGGGAAGACGTGTTTTTGAAAAAGCCGGCGATTTTGCGCCCGCCTGGGGAATGATCGGGACGCTTGTCGGACTCGTGCTCATGCTTAAAAACTTAAATGACCCGCATACACTCGGGCCGAATATGGCTATTGCGCTATTGACGACGCTGTACGGGGCGCTGCTTGCCAATTTGGTGTTTATCCCTATCGCGGCAAAGCTTGAAGAAAAAACCGAAAGTGAAATTTTCATCAAACAGGTTATCATCGAAGGGGTTGTCGGCATCCAATCGGGAAAAAATCCCCGCAATCTCGAAAGTCAGCTCGTCGTTTTCAGCTCAAGAGAAGACTGGCGTAAAGGACAGCCTGCGAACAAGAAAAAGGGCGCTGTCCATGAAGCTTAGAAAAGAGCGTTTTGAACGCAGGAACAAACAGGGAAATACAGGCGGTTCACCAAGATGGATGGTGACGTTTGCCGACTTGATCACGCTTATTCTCGTGTTCTTTATATTGCTTTTTTCGATGTCGCAAATCGACGCGGAAAAATTTCAATCAGCCGTTACTTCGATTCATACAAACGGCAGCGGGGGTGAACCGGCGTCATCAAGCAAAGCAAACGAAAATAATGAACAGGATTTGCTGTTGCAGAACGTGAAGACATACATAAAAACACACCATTTAAGTTCCAAAATGACAGCGAAGCGCGATGAGCGCGGAGTGGTCCTTGTGCTGCAGGAGGCCGTTCTGTTTCAGACTGGAAAAGCGGATGTGCTGAAAAACGCTGAGCCAGTCCTGCATCAGATCGCTGTGCTTTTGAAAACACTTCCGAATGCCATACAGGTTGAAGGCCATACGGACAGCCGCCGGATTTCCACCTACCAATTTCCGTCGAACTGGGAGCTTTCATCTGCAAGAGCGGCGAGTGTAATCCGTTATTTTACCGCAAAAGAAGACTTTTCCGCCAAACGGTTTATTTCTGTCGGTTACGCGGATACGAAACCTGTGAAGGACAACAAAAGCACCGGACATATGAAAGAAAACCGCCGTGTAGAAATTGTCATAAAAAAAACGACCTCCTCGTAAGGTCGTTTTTTATTTTGTTTTATACCGCTGCTCAGACCGGATGGCAAAAAGCGCTTTTTCCACGGTTTGGGCATTTTTTTCTGAGATTTCTTCTTTTCGGGGAATCGGAGGATATAATTGGTCAGGATCACTCCAAAAAGCGGGCAAGGTGTAGGGAGAGTGTTTCTGCCATTTTTGAATCCACTTCTGCGGTATGCGCTCCCCAGGGTCAATCCCTTTCATCTCAAGCCATATGCGGCTCCATGCTCTCGGGACGACTCTCCAAATATCGTAACCGCCGCCGCCGACCGCGATCCATCTGCCGCCGCAATATTGATGGGCTAAAGAGTGAGCGAGCCGCGGGATCTCTTGATAAATGAAGATGGTGTTGGACAGGTGTGTCAATGGATCGTAATAATGGGCGTCCGCTCCGTTCTGAGTCAGAATCACATCCGGCTTAAAAAAAGACGCGATTTCCGAGGCGGCCGTTTTGTAAGCGTGGAGAAAGGAATCATCCTCTGTGAAGGCGTCCAGCGGGATGTTAAAAGAATAGCCGTAGCCTTGGCCGCTTCCTTTTTCCAGTACCTGTCCCGTCCCGGGAAATAAATAACGTCCGGTTTCATGAAAAGACACAGTGCAGACATCAGACCTGTCGTAAAATGTAAATTGAACGCCATCGCCATGATGAGCGTCAGTATCAATGTATAACACCTTTGCTCCGTAGTTTTTCTGAATGTATTGGATGGCTACGGCGCTGTCATTATAGATACAAAAGCCCGATGCCCTGCCGCGGAAGCCGTGATGAAGGCCGCCTCCTAAATTGCAGGCATGCCTTGCTTGTCCCGTCATGACATAATCGGCCGCTGTTAAGGTGCCGCCCACAAGCAGCGATGCAGCTTCATGCATGCCGGCAAAAACGGGGGTGTCTTCCGTTCCGAGCCCGTAGCTTTCTCCTTCTTTGGCAGGGAGCCGGCCCCCACCGGCAAGTTCCACAGCCTGTATGTAATCCTCCGTATGAACGAGAGCCAGCTCTTCTTTAGAGGCCGTGCGGGGAGCGACGATATCTCCCTCTTCAAACGCGTCCGCCGCCTGTAGCAGATCGTATGTCAAAAGCACGCGCTGCTGATTGAACGGATGTTCCTGATGAAATTGATACGTCTGATAAGAAGGCGAGTAAACAAAAACGCTGTCTCTCATGACTGATCCCTCAAATGTTTCGGCCACAAGACATTGTATCCGGCTTCATGAACGGCACGGATGAAAGGGAGCGGATTCATCGTCTTCACCCGGAAGACGAGTATATTCGACCCGGCTGAATCATGGGGATAGACGAGCACACTCAGGATTTGGAGCTGAAGATCACGGCACATGCAGCTGAGATCAGCAAGGCTTTGGGTCATATCCGTCACCAGGATTTCCACCTGTGATCCCGGCTGAGCTGCGCCTGTCAGGCTGACGAAAGTCCGAAGTACATCGGTTTTGGTTAAAATGCCTGTCAGCTTATTGTTTACTGTGATCGGCAGACAGCCGATGCCATGCTCATAAAAAGAAGCGGATATTTCTTCCACGAAATCAAGCGGATGGGCGCAGATGACATTCCGTTTCATAATGGTTTCCACTTTGTTTGTCAGAAACGCGCCGCGGTCTTCTTGTTCAAAGCTGCCCGGGCCGGCCTGTTTAATGTCCCTGTCTGTGACGATACCGGCGACGTGCAGGTCTTCGTCGGTGACAGGGAGATGACGGATATGATATGCCTTCATTTTGCGTACGGCTGTTTCAATGGAGTCGTTTTTTGTGACGGTGATGACATCCCGTTTCATGATTTGTTCTGCAATCATTTTTTTATCCCCTTTGTAGGTCAGTCAATACATAAATCGCTGATAAAAACGAAGCCTGTCGAACTGTTCGATTGACTCCTGACTGACGTGCCTGCCGATGCGGGCCATCAGACAATTGGCCGGATGAGAGCTGATTTCCGGTTCATCCGTTGCAAACCAGACAAGACCCCCGGCATTCATCATCTTTTCCATAATCCTTCTGTATTCCCACACGTCTTTTTTCATTCCTTTTAAATCCCAATGCCAGTAATATTCCGTCGTCATGATGATGTAATGTTCCATCTGTTCATCCATCATGCTGACTGTCAGCAAAGTTTTTCCGACAGAACAGCCCCTGTAGCCGGGAGCGACCTCGATCGCCCCGAGTTCAAGGAGGTCTTCCATATTTCCGTCAGACCACCGTTCAAGCGGATCGGGATATAAATACGTCACATAGCCGATAATCGTCTGTCCGTCCCTGGCGATAATGATCCGCCCTTCGGGAAGCCCGGCTATTTCGATTAACGCTTTGTGCTGTTCATGAGGAAGGCGAAAGGCAGTCAGGCCTTCATGAAACTCATACTGTGCTAAGTCCTCTGGAGGAACGGGCCCTTCTACTAAAAGAGGGCCGGCTGCTGTCTGAATAGATGTAGAATGGTACGTTTTATGATGTTTCACTGATTCACCGCCTGTCGGTTCTTAATAAAAACACATCTCCTTTAAGCATAACAAATTATAAAGCGTTTTCAATAGTACAGTAATTTATATTTTAAAAATTGAGAAAACTGTGAACTTCTACTATAATTAGTCTATAGATCAGCAAAGGGGGATGTTGCATGAATTTGAAAGCGTTGCCAGCAGAAAAGGGGAATTATCATCTGCAAAATTATGAGGAAACATACCGCAGCTTCGATTGGAAAGAAGTAGAGGCGGAGTTTTCCTGGCATCAGACCGGTAAGCTGAATGCCGCATATGAAGCGATTGACCGCCATGCCGAGTCATTTCGCAGAAACAAAGTAGCGCTGTATTATAAGGACGCAAACAGGGAAGAAAAATACACATTTAAAGAAATGATGGAGGAATCGAACCGGGCGGGAAATGTGCTGAGACGGTATGGAAACGTGGAAAAAGGAGACCGCGTTTTTATTTTCATGCCGCGTTCGCCGGAGCTGTATTTTATCATGCTCGGCGCTATTAAAATCGGTGCGATTGCCGGCCCTTTATTTGAAGCGTTTATGGAAGGCGCCGTCAAAGACCGTCTGCTGAACAGCCAGGCAAAGGTTGTCGTGACAACACCTGAACTGGCCGAACGGATTCCGGCAGAGAGTCTCCCCGACCTGCAGCATATTTTCATTGTCGGCGGCAGCGAAGAAACGGGAGATAAAATCATCCATTACGATAAAGCGGCTGAAGGAGAAAGCACGAGACTTGACATTGAATGGATGGACAGAAGAGACGGCTACCTGCTTCATTACACATCAGGATCTACCGGAACGCCTAAGGGTGTGCTTCACGTTCATGAAGCCATGATTCAGCAATACCAGACCGGCAAGTGGGTGCTTGATCTTAAAGAAGACGATATTTACTGGTGCACTGCGGACCCAGGCTGGGTGACCGGGACGGTGTACGGGATTTTTGCGCCATGGCTGAACGGGGCGGCGAACGTGATCGTCGGCGGCAGATTCAGTCCGGAAAACTGGTACGGCACAATTGAAAAGCTCGGTGTCAGCGTCTGGTACAGCGCTCCGACCGCTTTCAGAATGCTTATGGGCGCCGGAGATGAAATGGCGTCCAAATTTGACCTTACTTCACTTCGTCACGTCCTGAGTGTCGGAGAGCCTTTGAACCCTGAGGTCATCAAGTGGGGGCATAAAGTATTCGGCAAGCGCATCCACGATACGTGGTGGATGACGGAAACCGGCGGACAGCTTATCTGCAATTATCCTTGCATGGAGATCAAGCCGGGTTCAATGGGCAAACCGATTCCGGGAGTGGAAGCGGCGATCGTTGACAATCAAGGGAATGAACTTCCGCCGTACCGGATGGGGAACCTGGCTATTAAAAAGGGCTGGCCGTCCATGATGGATTCCATTTGGAATAACAAAGAAAAATATGATTCTTATTTCATGCCGGGCGGCTGGTATGTTTCCGGAGATTCAGCTTATATGGATGAAGACGGTTATTTCTGGTTCCAAGGGAGAGTCGATGATGTTATTATGACATCCGGTGAGCGTGTCGGCCCGTTTGAAGTCGAAAGCAAACTTGTTGAACATCCGGCGATTGCCGAAGCAGGTGTCATCGGAAAGCCGGATCCTGTCAGGGGAGAAATCATTAAAGCGTTTATCGCCCTCAGAGAAGGACATGAACCATCCGATCAGCTGAAAGAGGACATTCGTCTCTTTGTAAAACAGGGGCTTGCCGCGCATGCCGCACCGCGTGAAATTGAGTTTAAAGATAAACTGCCGAAAACACGGAGCGGAAAAATCATGCGACGTGTGCTGAAGGCGTGGGAGCTGAACCTGCCGGCAGGCGACCTGTCCACAATGGAAGATTAAAGCCGGCGTTGACATTGCATCTAGTTTATGTTAAAAATGAGTAAGCTTCATACGAAAAGGTTTTGATTGAGACAAGTAGGATATCTGATTGTTCCAGAGAGCTGATGGCCGGTGAAAATCAGCACATAAGATATGCCGAATACACTCATGAACCGCTTTTGCGAACAAAGTACTTCAAAGGAAGGCTTTCAGTAGTGAAAGAACGGACACGGTCCGTTATCAGGAAGAGTGATAAGAGCTTTTTTAGGCTTTTATTAGTAGGGTGGTACCGCGATTATATCGTCCCTTCGTTTTAAACGAAGGGGCGTTTTTTATTTCTATAAACAAAGGAGAAGACAAAATGACTAATTTATTAGAAGATTTATCATTCCGCGGCTTAATCCAGCAAATGACGGATGAAGAAGGACTGAATAAACAGCTGAACGAAGAAAAAATCCGTTTATACTCAGGGTTTGACCCGACGGCTGACAGCCTGCACATCGGACACCTTCTGCCGATATTGACATTGCGCCGTTTCCAGCTTGCAGGCCACCATCCGATTGCGCTTGTAGGCGGCGCAACGGGACTGATCGGCGATCCGAGCGGCAAAAAAGCGGAACGTACGTTAAACACTCAGGATATCGTTGTGGAATGGTCGCAAAAAATTAAAAATCAGCTTTCCCGATTTTTAGATTTCGAAGCCGGAGAAAACCCCGCTGTCATAGCGAACAACTTTGACTGGATCGGAAAAATGAGCATCATTGAATTTCTTCGCGACGTCGGAAAAAACTTCGGAATCAACTACATGCTAGCGAAAGATACCGTAAGCTCAAGAATTGAAACAGGGATTTCTTACACGGAATTCAGCTACATGATCCTGCAATCCTATGATTTCCTGAATCTGTACAGAGAAAAGAACTGCAAACTCCAAATCGGCGGCAGTGACCAGTGGGGCAACATCACGGCCGGTCTTGAACTGATCAGAAAATCGGAAGAAGGGGCGAAAGCGTTCGGTCTTACCATTCCGCTCGTTACAAAAGCGGACGGCACGAAATTCGGCAAAACGGAAGGCGGCGCGATTTGGCTTGATAAAGAAAAAACATCGCCGTATGAATTCTACCAATTCTGGATCAATACAGATGACCGCGACGTTGTCAAATATTTAAAATACTTTACTTTCTTATCAAAAGAGGAAATTGAAGCTTATGCTGAAAAAACGGAGACGGCTCCTGAGAAAAGGGAAGCACAGAAACGTCTCGCTGAAGAAGTGACTGTTCTTGTACACGGCCGCGAAGCGCTTGAGCAGGCCGTTCATATCTCCCAGGCGCTGTTCAGCGGCAATATTAAAGAGCTTTCCGCTCAAGACGTCAAGGTAGGGTTTAAAGACGTGCCTTCGTTTGAAAAAGACCGCTCTGAAGAACTGTCTTTAGTAGACGTGCTTGTGGAATCTAAATTGTCGCCTTCAAAACGGCAGGCCCGTGAAGACATTCAAAACGGGGCCGTCTACATTAACGGCGAGCGCCAGACGGACATCAGCCATCTTCTGACAGCAGAAGACCGCATCGAAGATCAATTTACCGTACTGCGCCGCGGAAAGAAAAAATACTTCCTGATCACGTACTGAAAATAAAAAGCAGCCCGGCCGCTTTATGCGGCAGGCTGCTTTTTTATGTTTTGTGAATACTGCACCGGGAAATGAGTACAGTACATAGTATAAGGCAAAACAGGGAAGGGGCGCTGCGCCGTGAATTTCATGTTCACCATCGCGAAGGAAAGATTGCAGCGGGATCATTGGGAACAGCAGCAAAGCATGAACGCCGAAGTCAAAGCCGAAGAACCTGAGGCGGAAGAAGAAAATCCGCCATCATAAAGTAAAAAGCCTTCATTCTGCGGAATGGAGGCTTTTGTTTGTCACCAGATCAGCCTGACGGCGGCCATCAGCACGACTCCCGTGATGACCGTAATTGATAAGCTTTTTGTCCACATCGCGCAAAGCAATGTCGGGATGAGAACGATCATTGATTTCCAATCAAAGGTCAAAGCGCTGTTTGTTTTCACGATCATGCTCTCCGTTACCAGGGCGGTCAAAATGCAAAGCGGAATAAAGGAGAGCCATTTTAAAGCCAATTCAGGCATCTGAATGTTCCGGACAAATATAAACGGAACAATGCGCGGCACAAGTGTAACAATCATGCAGCCGAGTATAATCCAGATCATTTGCGTACTGATGCTCATTTGTCCGTCACCACCCCGATGGTTGCCACAATCACGGTTGAGACGATGACCGCGATGTGTGACGGCACGATATACGATAACAAGACCATAAAAATAATCATATAGACGATTAAGGAAAGATTGTGCTTCAGTTTTTCCGACGCGGACGTCTGCAATTGCAGCACCAGCAGCGCCGCAAACATAGCGGGCAAAGCAAAGTCCAGGCCGAGGGCGTAAGGATCAGATATCCATTGTCCGAGAAGCCCGCCCATCATACAAGAAATAACCCAGCACACATAAGCTGTTACATTCAGGCCGTTCATCCACTTATCGTAAAGCCTGCCGTTCTGAGCCGCCTTGTTTACCGCTACCCCGAAAGATTCGTCGGTAAGCAAAGCGCCGAAGCCGATATTTTTCACCAAAGAGTATTTCGTGAAATAAGGTGCGATGGTCAGACTGAGCAGAAGGTGCCGCAGATTGACGATAAACGTCGTTAAAATAATGGCGGAAATCGGACTCCCGGAAACAAGGAGCGAGCAAATAATAAATTGGGCGGCGCCGGCATAGACAAACACGGATAACAAACAAATTTCAAGAATACTGAGATGTGAGGCCACGCCGACAATGCCGAAAGCAAAACCGATACTCATATAGCCAAGCAAGGTAGGCACACAATCCCGGACCCCCTGTAAAAACGTATCGTTCATTTCCCGGGAAACGGCGGTTTTTTGCACTTCTGTGTTAATCATTTTTTATACTCCTTCCTTAGAGATTATAATGATAACGACTAATGAAAAAATCAAAGAAAATACGGTTCACATTTATATGAACCGATTTCCGGTGACGACATGAAATAACGAATGGTTTTGTTTCATCAGGCCTTCAACTTTCTCAGCCCCTACTTCTTTTACAAGCTCCGCGAACATAAGGTCGTGCCTCATATATTCCATGGCGACGAGAACGAGAGCGGGATCTTCTGATTTAATGGCCCAGGCATTCGTCTGTGGAGAAAAATTGGCGATTAAGACTTCTTTATTATCGCGTGCCGCTATCGTTAATCTCCCGCCCATGCGTTTTTCCGCCACTTCAGGCGACATATTGTGATGTGTCGTATTTCCGAGCTTCACTTCCGGAGGACCGAACACAATCGAAAAGACGGGCAATTTTTCGGCGGCGCGTTTGTTAGCGGCTTCTTGAATAAAGGGAATCTGCTGTTCCCAGACAGACAGCCACAACTCTTCCTCGGCTTTTTCAATCATATCCTTCAATTCATTGATGACATGATCATTTGTGCTGATGCGGCGGATGACATTCATCTCCTGCTCGCTTTCAAGCGCCAATAATTTCTCCTCAAGATAGCCGAAGGAGCTCTCGAAATCGTGCCGCAGCCGGTCAATTAATTCCTTTCCGGCAAGCGGGGCATATGTAACCGGATCAGACGGCACAATATGGACAGCGCCTTTATCAACTAATTTTCCCAATACTTCATAGATCATTGAGCGGGGGACGCCTGACCTTTTACTGACTTCGTATCCGGTAACAGGCGAGTGTTTTAACAAGCCGATATATGCTTTGCATTCATATTGAGAAAATCCAAATTTCTGTAATTCTTTCAGAACATCCTCCATAAACATCCTCCGTAGTGGTTATTCATGAAACTACTATAATGTAAGCGGTTATATGTTGTCAATGGGACTTGAGTGCTGAATGAGAGGCACAGCTGTTTTGTCGCTTTCCAACTTATTTTAGAGCGAGTTACTTGTATGGCTCTCGTGAAAAACGTTGCCGTAGACCCACACGAATGCTGTTTGATACGATAAATATAAGAAGTCAAAAGAGGAGGATCATGGTGGAAAACACCTCTAAAATCGCTTTTTTATCAGTTATAAGCAATTCTCTGGTTGTCATGCTCAAAATAGCGGTGGGTATTATAACAGGGTCTGTCGCGATACTTTCCGAAGCCATTCATTCTTTTTTAGATTTGATCGCCGCCTTCATCGCCTTTATTTCCGTCAGAATATCAAAAAAGCCGGCTGATACAGGGCATCCGTACGGACATGGAAAGGTCGAGAATCTGTCCGGGACCATTGAGACGATTCTGATTTTTGCGGCAGGGATTTGGATGATATATGAATGCGTTCAAAAATTGGTGAATCCGGAGCCGGTTCATCTGCCGGTATTGGGAATTGTTGTGATGCTTTTAGGGGCTCTCATTAATTTGGTCGTCTCGAAATTAGTAAAAAGAGAAGCTGAAAAGGTTAATTCCGTAGCAATGAAATCAAATGCCCTGCACTTACTGACTGACGTATACACATCATTAGGCGTAGCGGCAAGCCTTTTGGTCGTTACATTAACGGAGTGGTATATACTTGATCCCATTATAGGTATGGTGCTTGCGGTATATATCATATATGAAGCGTTTAAGTTAATGAAAGAAGCATTTCCGCCGCTGATTGATACCCGTCTGTCAGAAGAAGAAGAGAAAACAATTTTAAAGATTATTGATACATTTCATCAGGAATTTATTGAAATCCACGATTTTCGTACAAGGCGGTCAGGCCCGCAGGAGTATATTGATTTTCACATGGTCGTGGCATCTCACGTGACGATTAAAGACGTGCACGACTTGTGTGACCGCATTGAAAGGGATATTACGGATGAATTTAAACAAGCACAGGTGATGATTCACCCCGAGCCGGAGAGCGAAAGGAAGAAATAAATGATCTTGCCTTTGTCACCGGCAGGTTTCTGACAGCGATAATCGTGATCTTTAACTGAGAGCCCCGTGTAAAACGGGGCTTTTTTGTTATGCAAATGACTATTTTTCTCTCCATATGAGAGAGAAGCTTATACAAGTGAAAGGTTCATTTCATACGTTATGTTGTAAAGAAAAAAGGAGGTGAATACAATTGAACGCTATTTCTGTTAAAGAAATTGAACATGGAGTTGCCGTTGCTGAAAGAGAAGGTTTAGGGGAGTATTTACACCAAGAACCGGTTTCCGGAAAATGTTCGCGCCGTTCACGCAGCAGAAGACGGACGCGCCGGACACATTGTCCGCGCAGCAGAAGACGGACGCACCGTTCACATCGTTCACGCAGCAGAAGACGGACACGCCGGACACATTGTCCGCGCAGCAGAAGACGGACACACCGTTCACACCGTTCACATCGTTCACGCAGCAGAAGACGGACGCGCCGTACACGTCGTTCGCATCGCACAAGACGGTCCCATCATAAGCACCGCTCTTTCCGTAAGCGCTGTTTTAAATGCTGACTATAGAAACTACGATGTGTAATGAATGCGTATAGAACCGGGATCTGCTATAATGGCAATAGAAAGAACTGGTAAAATTCCAGTATCATCATCTGCGGACACTGAACTGACAACATGACGCTGTTTGTTCGGTGTCCGTTTTTTTGTCTGAACATGATGCCGAAAGATAAAAAAGGAAGGGATGACGCCGAATGAAGCTGAATGAGGATTTTTATAAAGACTCTGAAGGAAAAACGGTCTATTCGCAGACCATCAGCAGCAAGCAGTTACATATCACAGACAGCGGGCATATCAGCGTGGACTTCATCAGCATAAGCAGGCTGCGGAAGGCTTCGAAAATCGCGATCTTAGGTGACAGCGTCGCCCGGGGGCTGCGTGCGAAATACGGCTTTGGTGACATTCTGAAAGACCGGACAAACGCTGCAATTACCAATCTGTCTGTCAGCGGCGTCAATATGAGCAACAACGGAACCGATAACATTTATCAGCAATCGCTTAAAACGTCGGGCCATGATGTCATTATTGTGCAGGGAACAGATGATGATTGGTGCGGCCATATTCCCATCGGCACAGATGAAAAGGATATCACCACATTTTACGGAGGCTTCTGCCAGGTCATTCAGCAGCTCCGAAGCAGAAATAAAGACTGCAGCATCATTGTGGTGACACCGACAAGACAGGCGAAAATGTCAAACGGAAAAATCGTCCGCCGTGATACTGATAAAAATAAACTGGGCCTGAAGCTGGCGGACTATGTAAAAGCCCAAAAAGAAGCCTGCACACTCCTCTCTGTACCGTATGCTGACCTGTTTGATACAGATCTCATTGCCCCGTATAATCCCGCTTTCCGTAAAATGTGCATGTCAGAAGGTCTTCATCCGAACGAGACAGGGCATCAAATCATTTTTCAGGAAATCTGCCGAAATTATTATTACTATTACGGATGAAACAGCACTAAAAGGTTATTTTCGGCTTTTCTCTTCTAAAAGCTCAATCATTCTTTGAGATGCACGTCTTTGCGCTCTCAAAAGCGAGACAATATTCCCGGTAAAACCGATTAAAATAATAAGCAGCAAAATGATTATCCACATAAGCGAACCTCCCATCGAGTTTTGAAAAACCCACTCTTTATTTTACTTATTTTGGATGGTAAAGAGAATAGGTCCAGTTTAAATATCCATACAAAATGCACAGACTGAACTGTCTGTGCATTTTGTATTCGCTTATTTCAGCAGATTTAATGATTTACGATTCATTACCTTTATAAAATTTCCGCCGGCATTGATTAAACTTTGCGGATGCTTTAGTAAATTCACCCGGACGGTCATCTGCGAATTCACCTGCGTCTGAGATCGCTTGATCGATCTTTACTTTCTCCTCGTGCCTGCCGGTCACTTCTTTTCCTGCTTCCCAATCTATGGGGCTGTATATTCGATATCCTTTTGCTCATATGTCATGTCTGTTTGTATATGACAAGGGTATAAGGCACAAGAAAAGACCCCTCTTAAGAAGAGGAGCCAAAAAAGACGGAGGTCTGCTTAGCTTGCGTGTTTAACTTGAGATAAGGCAAGAAATCGAACCAATTACCATCTGTGTCTTTTTTTGTGTTTTTTACACTCACATTTTCCAGGATCGCCCGGATCAATGACCTCATGAATTGTTTCTTCCTGATAAACGTGACGGGGAACATAACGGATATGCTCTCTGTTAATGTGTTTGATGGGATGGACGTACACCACTTCCCTGTCAGTATACGTGTCAGTCACAACATACTTAGGGTCACAGTAATACACTTTCGATTCTTTACCCATTTATCTCACCTCCCGTACTTTATTAAATGCTGACAAGGAGGATTTTGAAGCGGACAAGTACACTGAGAAAAGGCACATTTTTTAGGACCGCATGTTTGGTTTTTATAATGCCTATATCTGCTGTTTTTATCCTGATAGTATCTGCAGCGTTTTCCTGAATTCGCTTCAAATCGGGATGGTTAATTCTTTTTGACCAGGGAAATCTATAAAAAAGAATTTAAAAACGATTCTTTTCTCAGCTCAATCGAGATGCATACATCTTGGGGGGATTTCAGAATGCTCGATGAAAAAACAATTGCAATCATTAAAAGCACAGTGCCGGTATTGGAAAAGCATGGTGAAGAAATCACAGGACGATTTTATGACCTGCTGTTTCAGCATCACCCTGAGCTGTTGAATATTTTTAACCAGACGAATCAAAAGAAAAAAACCCAGCGTACAGCCTTATCGAATGCAGTGATTGCAGCCGCCGCCAATATTGACCGCTTGGAAAACATAATTCCCGTCGTTAAACAAATCAGCCATAAACACCGGAGTATCGGAGTTAAGCCCGAGCATTACCCAATCGTTGGAAAGTTTTTGTTAATAGCGATAAAGGATGTGTTACAGGACGCGGCTTCTCCTGAGGTCATTCAGGCGTGGGAAAAAGCATACGGCGTAATTGCAGACGCATTTATCGGAATTGAGAAGGACATGTATGAACAAGCGGAAATGCAAAAAGGCGGGTGGAAAGACTATAAGCCGTTTATAATTGATAAAAAAGTCAGAGAAAGCAAAGAGATAACGTCATTTTATCTAAAACCGGAAGACGGACAGCCGCTGCCTGAATTCAAAGCAGGACAGTATATCAGTGTTAAAGTATACATTCCGGACACGGGTTATACGCATATCCGCCAGTACAGCTTATCGGACGTGTCCGGTAAGGATTATTATCGGATTTCTGTAAAAAAAGAAGGGATTGTTTCCTCTTATCTGCATGACCAATTACATGAAAAAGATTCAATCGAGATCAGCGCCCCGGCCGGTGACTTCATATTGGATCCTGCCTCAAGGAAGAACCTGGTTCTCATCAGTGCCGGTGTCGGGATTACGCCGATGATCAGCATGTTAAAAACGGTTGTGAAAACCCAGCCGCAGCGAAATGTTCTTTTTATCCATGCGGCAAGGAGCGGAGAGTATCATGCTTTGCGGCATGAAGCTGAGGAAGCTGCGGAACATTCATCCGTTGACACTGTCTTTATTTACAGTGAGCCGTCCGAACAAGACCGTTCAGAAAACATTCGTTTTCGGGAAGGCCGGATTGACAAGCAGCTTTTAGAAGAAGTGATGACAGATAAAGATGCTGATTTTTACCTGTGCGGATCACCGTCATTCATTAAAGCAATGAAAAAGCTGATTTCTGAATTCAATACACCGCCAGAATCGATCCACTACGAATTATTCGAACCGCAGCTGAGTATGGTGTGATTAAAGAATGAAATACGATAAAAAGCACCCGGATGATCGGGTGCTTTTTTTATTCTCCGGGATAAACGGCTGAGTACCGGGGCAGTTTACACAACCAAAAGAAAAACCCCGGAAACATTGTCATCACAACATTTCCGGGGTTTAATCCAATGCTCTTTAAAGAGCATTTCAATTAACGAGAGTAGAACTCAACGATAAGCGCTTCGTTAATTTCCGGAGCAAGCTCAGAGCGCTCTGGAAGACGAGTGAATGTACCTTCAAGCTTTTCAGCGTCGAAAGTAAGGTACTCAGGAACGAAGTTGTTTACTTCTACAGATTCTTTGATGATAGAAAGGTTTCTTGATTTTTCGCGAACACCGATTGTTTGACCAGGTTTTACTTGGTAAGACGGAATGTCAACGCGGCTTCCGTCAACAAGGATGTGACCGTGGTTTACTAATTGGCGTGCTTGACGGCGAGTACGTGCAAGACCAAGCTTGTACACAACGTTATCAAGACGTGCATCTAAAAGAATCATGAAGTTTTCGCCGTGTTTACCAGTCATTTTTGCAGCTTTGTCAAACAATGTGCGGAATTGACGTTCGTTTACACCGTACATGTGACGAAGTTTTTGCTTTTCTTGCAATTGCAAACCGTATTCTGATAGTTTTTTACGCTGTCCCGGACCGTGAGGACCTGGTGCGTAAGGGCGTTTTTCTAATTCTTTACCTGTACCGCTAAGAGAGATTCCTAAACGGCGAGACAGTTTCCAAGATGGACCTGTATAGCGAGCCATAATGTGACTCCTCCTTTGGTTTTATTTTGTGGAAAATAAAAACCGTCTGTTCGATCCGACCGTGCACATTTTGTTTTCATGTATCCTCGCTCCAGCAGCAGAGAGTTACACGATACACCTTACAGCTAAGGAACAAAATGAAAACACAGAAGCTGAACAAAAAGGCTGCAATATTTCACACAAAGAACATTATATGATTTTTCCCCGCCGCCGTCAACCATTTCTCCATGAAGACTGCCGGTTTATGATATAATGTACAAAAATGAGTAGTACATGTTTAGGTGATAAAAATGAAAAAACAAACAATCGATGAAGTTACGGCCTTTCATCAGAAAATGCTTTCTTTTTTCTTGACGAAATCTGAATCCGTCTCATTATCCGAATCGCTGTTATGGCTGGCCTCAGCTCTTGAATCCTGCTTTACATCTCTTTCATTGACCCTTTCACCGGCTGAATCAACACGTTTCACCATAAAAACAGAAGAGGAACCGAATTATGCTCCGCTGAAAGAGAGTGACTGCCGTTTTGTGATCAGGAATCAGACGTCCGGCAGATCCTTTTATCTGCGCTCGGAAAGCGGACTTCCGATCCCGGAATCATTACCTGAGCTCGTTACTCAATTTATCAATCAATCTGTGAGACAAAGCGGGCTGTTTGACAAAACAAAGCATCAGCGGAAAATTCACAGAATGACAGAAATGTTCCATTCGCTTTTAGATCAGGATGAAGTATTGGAAAAACTGCAGGCGAGTTTGAGGAAGGCTTTCCAGTCTTTCCGTTTTTCACTGTTCATCTCGCAGGATCAGGATACGGACAGACAGCTCCCCGCAAAAGAATTGCATATGGACGGAGAAGACGCCGACCCGTTTGCCCTGAAGGTTTATTTGTCAGGCAGAATGCTCAGGAAAGGCAGGTCATCTGCTTACCTGCCGATCAAAGGCCAGCAGGGGACTTACGGGGTTCTGAAGGCTGAGGGGCTGCAGGATGCCGCGCTTTCGTGCAGTTCCCTGAGTGAAATGATGCTGCTTACGGGCGCAGCGGGAAAAGCATTTGAAAATGCGCAGCTCTATGAGCAATCGAAAAAAAGCATTGCGAATCTTGAACTCATTAATGAAACATCGCGTCAGCTGAATCAGCGCCTCAGACTCACTGATACGATGCGAGAGCTCGCCGCCATTATGATTCAAACGTTTCATGCGGAAGAAGTGGCTTTTTTTCATATTGACCATTTTGAAGCGCAGAATCTGCTCCCCGGACATACCGCTTTTTTTAAGACAGAACGTGCGGACTCATACATCAGCATTGTGAAAGAAAAGCTGTTCGAAGGAGAAAAGGGTGTGTTTATCGGCAGCGGAAAGACTGTATTCGGCGAAAATGGCTACGGTTCGCTGATGGCGGTGCCGATGATCGAAAATGACACCGTCTTCGGATTTGCGATTTTATTGAAAAAGGATTTATACGCTTTTACGTTTGAAATGTATAAGCTTTTTCAGGCGCTCATTCACCATGCGACATTGGCGGTCACGAACTCCATGCTGCGCGACAGGCTTGAGCATCTTGTTCAGACAGACCAGCTGACGGAGCTGTATTCAAGAACCTATTTGGATGAGAAGATTCAATACAGCATGAAAATTCATAAACGGGGTGTATTCATCCTCGTTGATATCGATAATTTCAAAAACATTAATGATACATACGGTCATCAAACGGGGGATTCGATCCTGATACAGGTGGCCTCCGTTATGAAAAACCATATCCGGGAGCACGATGTCGCTGCGAGGTGGGGAGGCGAGGAACTGGCTGTCTATCTGCCGAATATCAACGTATCATCCGGAGAACGCATCGCCAGAAGGCTGGTCCGCGCCATCCGGGAAAACACCGAACCGCGCGTGACGATTTCCTGCGGTGTTTCCTGCTGGTCAAAGACTGACCCGATGCCGTTGAAAATGCTCGTTCAGCAAGCGGATGAGGCGCTTTATACCGCCAAGCGGAGCGGTAAAAACCGGCTGATCATCCATCAAAACAGCACCGCGACGTAAAAAAGGAGCCGGCCTGCGGGCCGAACTCCTTTTTTTATCCTAATCGTTTTTCAAGCGTTTCAACAAACTGTGCTAAATAGGATTCGTCTGTTTCATCAAAACGGTTTTTCACGGGGCTGTCAATGTCCAGCACACCGATCACTTCACCGTTTACGCGGATCGGAAGAACGATTTCTGACTGGGAAGCCGCGTCACAGGCGATATGTCCCGGGAATGCATTCACATCGGCAATCCGCTGCACCGCGCCATTAGAGTAGGCGGTGCCGCATACGCCTTTGCCGAACGGAATGCGCACACAGGCAGGAAGCCCTTGAAACGGTCCGAGCACAAGCTCTCCCTCTTTAGCGAAGTAAAACCCCGCCCAGTTGACCTCATGTAAGGAATGGTATAAAAGCGCTGACGCATTCGCGTAATTTGCGATCGCATCCGTTTCATCTTCTGTCATGGCTTCGAGCTGTTTAAGCAGAAGCTGATAACTTTTTTCTTTATCTCCGGATTGTTTTTCGACATGAAACATGGAAAACCCTCACTTTTTCTATAATATCAAACAAAGTTCCGGCCGTTCTGCCGGCATTTGTCGAGAAGTTCTTACAGGAACGGCGCCCTTCGGCTTGAATTGGTAACATAAAGGGGTGAGCCGTATGAAAGTAAGCACCAAAGACAAAATTATTAACGCCGCTGTCCAGCTGTTTAACCAAAAAGGCTATTCCGGCACGTCCGTCCGTGAAATCGCAAAGTCAGCTGATGTAAATGTTGCGCACATCTCCTACTATTTTAAAGGGAAAGGCGGATTAATGGAACATTTAGTTTCCGAGTTTTACGAAGGCTACACTGAGGCGCTGGAAAACGCCGCAGTCAGTATGAACGGTGAAGACGCACAGGAACGCATCCTGCGGGTGATTTTCGATATTTTATCCTATCAGCACGATCATCGTCAATTAACGCGGTTTGTGTACCGGGAAGTGACGATTGATTCTGTGCTTATCAGGGAAATTATGTCTACTTATTTAATGAAAGAAAAATATATTTTCCAGCTGGTGATCGAAGAAGGGCAGTCACGGCATAGGCGTCTGACGCTGCCCGTGCCCCATTTTATTCTGCAATTGAAATCCCTCTTGATGATGCCGTATCTTCAGCCTCAATATATTACGGAGGTGCTCTATATGCAGCCTCATGAACCGTATTTTTATAAAAGGTATTTTGAAGAGGTGAAGATTTGGATCGAAAGCGTGTTTCGCCGGCCTGATGCGGTGCTTATGAAGTAATGATGCTTTTGTACGTTTCATAGGAACTGCCGACATCTTCCGCTTGATGGGCGTCCGACCCGAATATGAGCGGGATTTTTTTTTGCTTCGCCGTCTCCGCCATCCAATCCTCCATGTATACTTCCCCGGAAAACTTCTTTCTGAGCCCGGATGTATTAACATCCAGCTCCATTCCGTGCTTCTTCACAGCGTCAAGGCAGCGGGTCACAAGCTCTCTTATTTGAGGTGACATGCTGTAAGGGAAAAGGCGCGCGAATTTTTTAACGAGTGTGATATGGCCGACCCGTTTTGGCTTAAAGGGGCCGAGCGGTGTTACAATGGAAGAATACACAGTTTCATAGTATTGCTCATATACCGCTTCAATGCTTCCGAAGTGCGCGGCCAGCTGCTGAAACGAGTGCTCGTCATAATCGAGGCATATATAAGACGGGCCGGCCTTCAAAAAATGAACGGATAAAATGCCGTCATCCAGTGAGGGGCCGTATGTATTCAGAAACGCCGCGGTTTCCTCCTCATACCCTGAGATAAAATCGGTTTCAAGCCCTGTCAGGATGCTGATTTGTCCCATGTATTCCTTTTTTAATTGTGAGACCTGATCCAAATAAGCCTCCATCTGTCTGAGAGCCATGGCGCTGTCTCGAAGCGGTGTAGGATCTTGAAAAGACGGAGGGAGGGGGGCATGCTCTGTAAATGTGATAGATGTAAAGCCTCTTTCCAGGGCTTTTTCGACATATTGTTTCAGCGCGTCCTTCGAGCCGTGAGGGCAAAAAGGCGTGTGGATATGAGCGTCTCGTTTTTCCATTTTTGTCACTCCATTAAAAAATTGCAGAATCCTGCCGAAATTATGCAAAAAGTTTTTGATTTCTGGTCAAAAAATGTTGGTTACATGGTATCATAATAACAATGAAAACGACAGATTTTCTCAATACATATATTGAAATCTTTCTGAATACATAAAACACCCTGACAGATTAAGAGAACAACAAGGGGGCTCATTATGGAGTTAGTCATCGGATTATTGGTTATACTGCTCGCACTCTTTGCGGCGGGCTACTTTTTCAGGAAAAAAATTTATACGGAAATTGACCGGCTGGAGTCATGGAAGATTGAAATTTTAAACCGTTCGATTGTGGAAGAAATGTCCAAGATCAAACATCTGAAAATGACCGGAGAGACGGAAGAGTTCTTTGAAAGATGGCGCGAGGAGTGGGATGAAATTGTCACAGCCCATCTGCCGAAAGTAGAAGAGCTCCTTTATGATGCCGAAGAGAACGCCGACAAATACCGGTTTAAAAAAGCGAATCAGGTGCTTGTCCACATCGACGATCTCCTCACCGCCGCCGAATCAAATATAGAAGGCATACTGCGTGAGATCAGCGACCTTGTGACGAGCGAGGAAAAAAGCCGCGGAGAGATTGAACAGGTGCGTGAGCGGTATTCAAAAGCGCGGAAGAACCTTCTGGCGTACAGCCATCTCTACGGAGAGCTTTATAACAGCCTGGAGACGGATCTCGACGAAATCTGGAGCGGCATAAAAGTGTTCGAAGAAGAGACGGAAGGCGGCAATTACATCAAAGCGAGAAAAGTGCTGCTTGAACAGGACCGCAGGCTGGATCAGCTTCAAACATACATAGATGACGTTCCGAAACTGCTCGCGGACTGTAAACAGACCGTGCCGAACCAAATTGCCAAGCTGAAAGACGGCTACCGGGAAATGACGGAAAAAGGCTACAAACTGGAACATATTCAAATCGAAAAAGAGCTGGAGACACTCACAAATCAAGTGAAACGGGCCGAACACGCGCTTTTGGAAGAATTGGATGTCGACGAAGCGTCCGCCATTCTTCAGCTGATTGATGAAACAATTCAATCGATGTATGAACAGCTGGAAGGCGAAGTGGAAGCCGGACAGTCCGTCTTAAGCAAAATGCCTGAACTGATCATCGCGTATGAGAAGCTTGAGGAAGAAAAAGACCGCACAAAAACCGAAACAGAGCTCGTCAAGGAAAGCTATCAGCTGACGGCGGGAGAAATCGGCAGACAGCACGCGTTTGAAAAACAGATGGAAACGATCGGCCGGCTCCTAGAGCAGGCGAGAGAAAAACTTGACGGAGAGCATGTCGCTTACTCTCTGCTGATTGAAGAAGTCGAGGCCATCGAAAAGCAGATGGAAGAGGCTCAGAAAGAACATGCCGAATACCGTGAAAATCTGCAGGCGCTCAGAAAAGAAGAACTGCAGGCGCGGGAAACGCTGATGCAGCTTCGGAAAACCATTTCTGACACAGCCAGAATGCTGCAAAAAAGCAATGTGCCGGGTATTCCTGAACAGGTCAAGGACAAGCTCGAGACGGCAAATCATCATATAGAAAAAACCGTCAGCCAATTGGAAGAGCTGCCGTTAAACATGGAGGAAGCCGCCAAACATCTGACTGAAGCTGAAAAGATGGTTGCGGAAGTCAGTGAAGAGGCGGAAGAACTGGTGATTCAGGTGAAGCTTATTGAGCGGATCATCCAGTACGGCAACCGTTTCCGAAGCCAGAATCACATTTTATCCGAACAGCTGAAAGAAGCGGAGCGGCTGTTTTACGCTTACAGCTATAATGAAGCTTACGAGATGGCGGTGGCTGCTGTTGAAAAAGCGGCTCCCGGCGCCGTGAAAAAAATTAAAGCTGATCAATCTGCTTCATAGCGTACAAGCAAAAACTGCACCCTGATGGAAATCAGAGGTGCAGTTTTTTTGTTTCTCCCGGAATATAAAAAAGCGCCTGCGGCTGATATACGTCAAGCCGCAGACGCTGAATGTTACGATTTTGCTTTATTCAATTCGATTGGCGGGCTGGTAAAAAACGTGATGATACAGCCGATGATCGCTCCGGCAATGCCCGGAAGCACCCAGCCGATTCCAATGCTGTAAAGCGGAAGATTCGCGTTTAAGAATGAATCTAGTGATCCGAGCGGAATGCCGGCTGCCTTCAAGCCGTCCAAGATGCTGAACAGTCCCGTTCCGATCAGGCAGGCGATATAGACTTCCCGTCTTTCCTTAAAGATTTTATCAATAAAGGAAAGGACAATAATGACAATCGCCAATGGGTAAATGGCTGATAGAATAGGAACTGAAAATGCAATGATCTCAGCAAGCCCGAAATTTGAAATCGCCAGGCTGAACAGCGTGACAATCGTAACCACCATTTTGTATGATAAAGCGGGAATCAATTTTGAAAAATATTCGCCGCAAGATGTGACAAGCCCGATGCTCGTCGTTAAACACGCAACGGTGATGGCGGCACCGAGAACGATGTTTCCTAATGAACCGAACAGGTAATCAGATGAAGCTGATAAAATCTTTGCGCCTTCGCCGAGCGGCCCTACAGCGTTTGTGCTTGTCGCTCCCAAATAGGCCAAAGATAAATAAATGAATGTCAAACCTGCCGCTGCAATAAGTCCCGCTTTAATACAAGCGGCCGCGAGCGCTTTTCGCTGGGTGACGCCCCTGCCCTTAACAGCATTGACCACCACAACACCGAAGACGATCGAAGCGAGCGCATCCATTGTTTTATAGCCTTCCAAAAATCCTTTGAACACCGGCGTTCCGGAGTATGACTGATGTACGGCGCCCAGTCCGCCCATCGGAGTGACGATGGCTTTAATGACAATGATTAAAATAATACCGAATTTAATGGGAGTCAAAATCTTCCCGACTCTGTCCACGATTTTGGATGGATTGAGAGCTAAATAATACGTAATGGAAAAAAAGATTAAAGTGAAAACAAATAAAGATAATCTTTCCGGAACACCGCTTAAGAACGGAACTGCACCGATTTCATATGAAACGGTTCCGGTTCTCGGAATCGCAAAAAGCGGCCCGATTGATAAATAAAGCACAACGGTGAAAATCGTGCCGAATACCGGATGAGCTTTATCGGCAAGTCCTTTTGCATCTTTTCCCGTTAATGCGATGGCGATAATACCTAATAGCGGCAGACCTACGCCGGTCAGTAAGAAACCGCCCATCGCTTTCCAGACATTATGTCCTGCCGCTTGCCCGAGCTCCGGCGGATATATCATGTTTCCTGCCCCGAAAAAAAGTGCGAAAAGCATGAAACCGATAATCACGGTATCTTTGACAGGTAGTGAGTGTTTCATAAAAGTCCTCCTAAATACTATGTTGAAATATTCTGTCAATTAATTGTCAGATAATATAACAAAACGAACATTACTTATTATATGGCAATGTCCAGAGAAGTCAATACTCGATTTATTGCGAATTTATATTTACTTTTGTTATGGTAGCATAAATATCATACGATGTACCGTTTTCATTAAAGGAGTAAAAAAAATGATATATTTAGACAATAGCTCAACGACCGAACCGTATGAAAAGGTTTTGGATGTGTATAAACAGACGAGCAGCCGTTATTTCGGCAATCCTTCGTCTCTGCACCGGCTAGGAACTGAGACGGAGCAGCTCCTTGAAGCGGCCGCTCAGCAAATAAAAAAAACCTTGGGTTTAAAAAATTATGATATTGTATTTACATCAGGAGCGACTGAAGCGAACAACGCTGCGTTAAAGGGAGCCGCCTGGGCCAACATGAATAAAGGAAGACATATCATTGCTTCAGCGATTGAGCATCCTTCTGTGACGGAGACGCTTGATCAGCTGACAGAGCTGTTTGGCTTTGAAGTCACATATCTTCCGGTCGATCAAGACGGCTTCGTTTCTTTAAAAGACGTAAAAGCGGCTATCAGGCCGGACACGATAATCGTCAGCGTTATGCATGTCAATAACGAAGTCGGCTCCATCCAGCCTGTAAAGGAAATCGGCGGACTGTTGAAACAGCATGGGAATATTCTGTTTCATGTTGATCATGTACAGGGCATTCATAAAGTCCCGCTGTCTATAGAAGAAGCGGGCATTGATCTGTGTACCATTTCAGGGCATAAATTTCACGGCTTAAAAGGGACCGGGGCGCTCATCGTCAAAAAAGGAACGCGGCTCATTCCCCTTATTACGGGCGGCTCGCAGCAAAAAGGCGTCCGTGCCGGAACAGAACATACAGCAGGCGCCGTCTCCCTTGCAAAAGCGGTCAATCTTTCCGCACGTGATATGAACGAGCGGCTTTCTTCAGTGGATGCTGCTAAGAATGCGCTTATGGAAAGGCTGAGCAGGACGGACGGGGTCGTCATCAACACTCCTGCTGAAAACAGCGCGCCGCATATCATTAATTTTTCCGTTCCGGGTGTGAAAGCGGAAGTGCTGCTGCACATGCTTGAGGAAAAAGGAATATACGTCTCCACAACCGCGGCATGTTCGGCAAGAGAGCATAAACCGAGCCGTGTCCTCCTGCAAATGAATAAAGGCGAACAGATTGCATCAAGCAGCATCCGAGTCAGCCTGAATTTCAGCCACACGGCTGACATCACAGAGCCGTTTATGGCCGTGCTTGTGCCGGCTGTTCAAAAACTAAAAAAAATGATGAGGTAGCATATGAATTACGACCATATTTTAATCCGTTTTGGTGAAATATCCACAAAAGGAAAAAACAGACGCAGTTTTATTGAAAGATTAAAACAGAATATCCGCCTGGTATTAAAGGATTATAAAAAAGTAAAATACTTTTCCAACCGGGACCGGATGTCAATTACTCTTAATGGAGAAAACCCGGAGGAAATATGTTCCTTATTAAAGAATATATTCGGCATTCAGAGCTTCAGTCTCGCAATTAAATGCGAAAGTAAGCTGGAAGACATTAAAAAAACGGCATTAGCCGCAATGGAAGGCCAATATACACCGGGAAATACTTTTAAGGTCGCGACCAAACGGGCTTACAAGCAGTTTGAGTTAGATACGAACGCAATGAACGCTGAGATAGGCGGCCACATTTTGAAAAACACGGAAGGATTAACCGTCGATGTGAAGAATCCCGATATTCCGCTCCGGATTGAAATCAGGGAGGAAGCGACATTCCTGACCATTCGTGATGAAAAAGGCGCTGGAGGTCTTCCCGTCGGTTCTGCGGGTAAAGCGATGCTGATGCTTTCCGGCGGTTTTGACAGTCCGGTAGCAGGGTTTTACGCGATGAAACGGGGATTATCAGTGGAAGCCGTGCATTTCTTCAGTCCGCCGTATACGAGCGAACGGGCAAAGCAGAAAGTCATAGATTTGGCGGGATGCCTTGCAAGGTTCGGAGGAAGTATGACACTTCATATCGTGCCGTTTACAAAAACGCAGGAACTCATTCAAAAACAAATTCCGGAAAACTATACGATGACAGCGACGCGGCGTCTCATGCTGCAAATCGCAGACAGAATCAGAGAAGAACGAAAAGCGCTCGCAATTATTACGGGGGAAAGCCTCGGCCAAGTGGCGAGCCAGACGCTTGAAAGCATGTATGCGATCAATGCCGTGACGGCAACACCGGTTTTGCGCCCTTTAATCGGAATGGACAAAACAGAAATTATCGAGAAATCAAAAGAAATCGGCACTTATGAAACAAGCATTCAGCCGTTTGAGGACTGCTGCACCATCTTTACGCCGCCAAGTCCGAAAACACGCCCGAAAAAAGAAAAAATCGAGCACTTCGAAAGCTTCGTTGATTTTGAACCGCTGATTGCAGAGGCGGCTGCCGGCATCGAAACCATAACTGTTTATTCAGAACAAGAAGCTCACGATAAATTTGCGGACCTGTTTTAGAACTGTATACAATTACCAAAGTTTTTTTGAATGAGGACATGTGTTTTATCACATTCTATACTCACAAGGAGGTGATACACATGTCACAACAATCAAACAGCGGAAACAGCAACCAGCTTTTAGTGCCAGGAGCTGCTCAAGCTATCGACCAAATGAAGTATGAAATCGCTTCTGAATTCGGTGTAAACCTTGGACCGGAAACAACTTCTCGCGCCAACGGTTCTGTCGGTGGAGAAATCACAAAACGTCTTGTTTCTTTTGCTCAGCAAAGCATGGGCGGAAGCAGCCAGCAACAGTTTTAATCACAACTTCACATAATGGCTAAGAGAGCGGGGAATTCCCCGCTCTTTTTTCATGAATAAAGGTAGAAGGCGGGAAGCAATTTATGCATATCTTTATTGTAACGTCCTATGTTTATGTATAATGGGGAAAGAAAGTGAGGAGTTGTTTCGTGTTAAAACGAGAAGATTTAATCGCCCCAAAGAACTATAACCTTGTGAATGAAATCGAAAAGTTCAGCCGTTCCAAAGAGAAGAACGCGCTTATTTGGGAGGATCAAACAGGCAGCAAGAAAGTCTGGACGTATGAAAAACTGATGGAAGAAACGAATAAAATCGGAGCCCGCCTGAAAGGTCTCGGCTTTGAAAAAGGCGATAAGCTGATTGTCATGGTTCCTAGAGTGCTTGAAGCGTATGCCGTTTATTTAGCGATCTTAAAAGCGGGTATGGTCGTCATTCCTTGCTCGGAGATGCTTCGTGCTAAAGATCTTGAATACCGGATCAAACACGCCGATGTTAAGGGCGTGATCGTTTATCCTTCATTTATAAACGCGTTTGACGAGGTGAACACCGATCAGCTGGTGACATTGTCCATTGGTGAAAATGATGCCGGCTGGAAAAACCTCTTAACGATTGAAGCGGACGGAGACAGTTTTCAAACAGCAGATACAACAAGAGAGGATATGGCATTTTTATCCTATACTTCAGGCACGACCGGCCAGCCTAAAGGCGTTGTACATACACACGGATGGGCCTTTGCCCATTTAAAAACATCCGCCGGTGCATGGCTGGATATTTCTGAAGACGATACGGTCTGGGCCACCGCGGCGCCCGGCTGGCAGAAATGGGTGTGGAGCCCGCTGCTTGCCGTTCTGGGAAGCGGCGCAACAGGCTTCATTTATCACGGCAGATTCGACGCCAAGACGTATTTAGAACTGCTGGAGCGCCATCAGGTTAATGTCTTCTGCTGTACGCCGACTGAATATCGCCTGATGGCAAAGGTGGAGGAATTGGACAAATATGATCTTTCCGCTCTGCACAGCGCAGTTTCTGCGGGTGAGCCGTTAAACCGGGAAGTCATTGACGTATTCCAGAAACATTTCGGCATTAAAGTGAGAGACGGCTACGGCCAAACGGAGAGCACCCTGTTAGTCGGCGTCCTGAAGAATATGGATATTAAGCCGGGCAGCATGGGGAAACCGACACCGGGAAATCAAGTTGAAATTATAAACGATGAAGGCGAAGTATGCGAAACAGGCGAAACGGGTGATATCGCCGTGCACTTGAGCACACCGGCCTTATTCAAGGAATATTATAAAGACCCTGAAAGAACGAAAAAGCAGATTCGCGGAGATTACTTTCTTACAGGCGACCGCGCGAAAAAGGATGAGGACGGCTATTTTTGGTTTGAAAGCCGCAATGATGACATTATCGTCAGCTCCGGATATACAATCGGGCCTTTTGAAGTAGAAGACGCGCTTGTGAAGCATCCGGAAGTGAAAGAATGCGCCGTCGTGGCGAGTCCGGATGAAATCAGGGGTTCAATCGTAAAAGCCTATGTCGTTTTGCAAAACGATGAAAAGCGCAGTGACGGACTTATCAAAGAACTGCAAAACCACGTAAAAACGATTACGGCGCCTTACAAATATCCGAGAGAAATTGAATTTGTCGAAAGTCTGCCGAAAACGGCGTCTGCAAAAATCAGACGGGTGGAGCTGAGAGAGCGCGAAGAACGGCTGAAGGCGGATAAAAAAGCATAATATAAAAAAAGGGTGAGCGGGGATGAAAGCGATATGGCACGGCGGCACCATTTATACAATGCTTGAGAAGAACCATGTCACTGAAGCCGTTTATACTGAAGGCGGCATCATCATACAGACGGGCAGCTTCCGGGAGCTCCGTGAAACATACGGTTCGTCTGATACGGAGGAAATCGATTTACATGGGGCAGTCATGTTTCCCGGGTTTACGGACAGTCATATGCATTTAATCGGACACGGTGAAAAACAGCTTCGCCTTGATTTGTCGCAGCTAACCTCAAAAGAAGCAATACTGCAAGCCGTTAAAGAAGCAGAACGTGAATTGGAAGATGGTGAATGGCTGATCGGCGAAGGCTGGGATGAAAATCTGTTTGAGCGGCCGGTTTACGTAACGAAGCATGACCTTGACCCGCTCTTTCCCGACCGCCCCGTCCTGCTGAAGCGGGTATGCAGGCACGCCGTTGCGGTCAATTCGGCCGCATTGCGAGCCGCTGGGATTACAAACGAAACACCTGATCCAAACGGCGGGATTATCGTCCGGGACAGCGCCGGTCCGACAGGCCTTCTGCTGGATAAAGCCCAAGAGCTTGTGACTCAGGCTCTTCCGCCCGTCTCACTTCACTATGTCAAACGCGCTCTTCAAACGGCGGTCACGGACTGCTGGTCAAAAGGCCTGACCGGCGGGCATTCAGAGGATCTGTCATACTACGGAGATCCGTCCGTTCCTGTTGCCGCGTACGAGTCAATAACCGGCAGCGGCCTTTTTCCTTTTCGCGCCCATCTGCTCGTTCATCACGAAGCCGTCGACAGGTGGAGCACTCTGGACAAATCGACCGGCCCGTATTTGGAATACGGAGCGATGAAAATATTTGCAGACGGCGCGCTCGGCGGAAGAACAGCCCTATTGAAACAGCCTTATCATGATGATCCGTCTGTTTCCGGCGTTCAGGTGCACGATGACAAAACACTTGCCTCTCTTGTTTCTAAAGTGAGAGAGAAAGGGATGGAAATCGCCGTGCACGCGATTGGCGACCTCGCCTTTGAAAAGGTGCTGGATGTTATCGAAAGATATCCGGCAAAGCCCGGACAGCTTGACAGACTCATTCATGCGCAGGTATTAGATGACGGTCTGATTGAAAGAGCCGCCCGGCTTCCGATCGGCCTTGATCTTCAGCCGCATTTTGTCGCCAGTGATTTTCCGTGGGTGATTGACCGGCTCGGCGAAGAGCGGATGAAAACGGCTTTTGCCTGGAAAACACTGCTGTTAAAAGGGCTGCTGTGCGCCGGAGGCTCAGATGCCCCGATAGAACCGGCCGATCCGCTTCTGGGCATTCAATCGGCTGTGCTCCGTACTAGCAAGCAGCACCCGGAAGGTCCGGCCTATTATGAAAAAGAGTGTCTGACCGTGTACGAAGCCATTCAGCTTTACACGGAGGGAAGCGCGGCAATCATCCATAAAGAACATAGCCGCGGACGGATAGCCCCCGGCTATGATGCCGACTTTACCATTCTCAGCGGTGATCCGTTTAAAATGGACCCGAAAAGTCTTCATAAACTGGAAGCTGTCAAAACCGTCGTCGGCGGCCGTATAGTATATGAAAAAGAGGACAGGCGTTAATGCCCGTCCTCTTTTTTTATGATAAAAATGAGCGCTTTACTTTTTCCCAGAAAGAGTTGTCTTTTAGTTTCACCGTTTTGATCTTTTTATCGGAAAGAGTAATCTCAACTTTTTTGACATTCCGCGTGCTGAGCGCTTCATTGTCAAGTCCGATAATCGGATGCTCATTGCCGTCCTGCACCACTTGCAGTGTCAGCTTCCGGTCCGAGCTTAAAATAAACGGAGATCCGAGTGTTCGGTATGTGTTATTGTTCAAAGAGGCCAGTTCGGATACCTGCATGCAGGAAATCAAAGGATCGACAACCGCGCCTGATACGGATTTATTGTAGGCTGTGCTGCCTGTCGGGGTGGAAATGATCATGCCGTCTCCCCTGAATGTTTCAAAGTGAAGATCATCAATTAACACATCCATCACAAACGTTTTAATAATGCTTGAACGGATGGAAACCTCGTTTAAACAGTGAAAATGATTGCTGCCGTCCACCGTTACGTGAATAAGAGGGTATTTTCTGACCTCAAGCTGTTCCGCGGTCATGCTGTCCGCCATTTTTTCAGGCTCATCGCTGTGAAAATCACAATACAAATGGGCTTTTCCTTTTTTAGCGATGCCGACATACAGGCAGTCGTCACGGAATCCGGTTTTTCTGACGGCCTGCAGAAATGAGCCGTCGCTGCCGATGCTGGCGATAATCCCCGCATCCTCCGGGTGAGCCGCAACTGTAAAACCGTGCGATTCAGCCAATTGCGTAAGAGAGCTGACTTGTTCTTTTGTTTCGTTGTCTTGTTTGTGAAAAAAATAAACATTGCGGCGAAGATCGGTCATATCTCCATTCCCCTTTGCTGTCATATTTACGTTTTTCTCCCAGCAGGTATTGTGTTAAAATACCTGTGGCAATAGTGTAACATGTTTCCTGTTTATCCGTTAAGTGAAAGCGCTTCATGAAAAAAATGAATCTTTTTTTACGGGGGAACGTACGAATATTGACAGAAAAGGAGGCAGAACAGAATGAATGCAAAAAGATGGATTGCGCTCGTCATCGCCATCGGCATTTTCGGCGTATCAGTAATCGCAAGTGTGACCGTCGGGGTGCTGAAAAATGTCGGAGATACAGGGGCTGACTTTGCCTCGCTGACAGATGACTCAGAGGAAGTGACGCTCGATGAGGGCAGCCCCGGCAGTAAAATCGCCGTGCTTGAAGTGGACGGCACGATCGAGGACAGCGGCGAGTCCGCAGGCTTGCTCAGCTCAGGCGGGTATGATCACAGATCGTTCTTAAAACATATTGAGCGTGCGAAAGAAGATAAAAGCGTCAAAGGAATTGTCCTGAAAATCAATTCCCCTGGCGGAGGCGTATACGAAAGCGCGGAAATACATAAAAAACTGGAAGAACTAAAGAAAGAAACGAAGAAACCGATATACGTATCCATGGGCTCCATGGCGGCATCGGGAGGCTACTATATCTCAACCGCCGCCGATAAGATCTATGCTTCACCGGAAACGATCACCGGCTCACTCGGAGTCATTATGGAAAGCGTCAATTATTCTAAGCTTGCCGATGAACTCGGCATCAAGTTTGAAACGATTAAAAGCGGCGCGCATAAAGACATCATGTCTCCGACCCGCGACATGACGAAGGAAGAAAGAAAGATCATGCAGACGATGGTCAACGATTCTTATGAAGGATTTGTCAATGTCATTTCAAAAGGGCGGCACATGTCAAAAGCTGATGTGAAAAAAATTGCTGACGGCCGTGTCTATGACGGCAGACAGGCGAAAAAAATCGGCCTTGTTGATGAGCTCGGTTTTTACGATGATACGATCAGCGCGATGAAAAAGGATCATAAAAATATGAAAAACGCTTCAGTCATCACATACGAAGAAGGATTCGGATTAAGCTCGCTCTTTTCGATGAGCGCAGCGAAAATGTTTAAAAGCGAAATTGATTTTCTGAATATGAAAGAGCTTATTTCGCAATCCGGTTCGCCGCGGATGATGTATCTCTATGCAAAGTAGGGGGGAAGAAAGAATGGACGCGACTTACGAAGGCTTTCACGGCAAAGAAGAGGAAGCCGAACAACAGAGGGCGCTCGAGCCGGCATACGCGGGCTTTTGGATCAGGTTTTGGGCGTTTCTTCTCGATTGGCTGGTGATCTGGGGACTTAACCATCTCATCGTTTCACCGGTTTTCACGCTGATGAATCTCCCGAAAACAAGCGGAATGTTTACAATCTCAGTCTATTCCGTCACAACCTTGATCGTCTACCTCGCCTATTTTGTGTTCATGACAAAATGGTTTCACCAGACACTCGGCAAAATGGTTTTCGGGTTAAAGGTCACTCCTTTGGCGCCCGGAAAGCCGCTGACATGGGGCACCGTCATTTTCAGAGAAGCGGTGGGGCGTTATATCGATAAAATCTGGATTCTTTACATCGTCATTGCATTTACGCCCAAAAAGCAGGGGATTCACGATCTGATTGCCGACACCACGGTGATTCACGAAGCGCTGTACCGCAAATAAAAAGCAGTAAACCCGGAGAAACGTCCGGGTTTATTTTTTTGGGATTTGGCGATAATGCAGCTAAGGAAGTGAAGCTTATGGGATATGCCGCAGCAGCTGTTATTCTCATTCTCATTTTGGCCTGGCTGCTCATGAGGATGAAAATCCATCTGGCTTTCGAATATCTGCATGATAAGGATAACGACAAAATGACGTTTAAACTCTCGGCCTTACACGGGCTGATCCGTATAAAAAAAACGCTGCCCGTCATTAAAGTAAACAGCGAAGATGCGTCAATTGATGTTAAACAGGACACGAAATCCGAAATGAAAGGCCAGCAAAAAGAGAAGAAAAAAATCACATTTGAAGATGTCAAACAGACCATTGACAGAATAGAAATGATTCTGCAGCAGGTCGTCAGGATGCGTCAAATCGGTGCTTCGTTTCTTGCGGGAGTCCGTGTGACGAAGTTCGAATGGGTGACGGTTATCGGAATAAAGGACGCCGCCGTTACGGGAATCGCCGCCGGAGGCGTGTGGGCCGTAAAGGGAGGCCTTACGGCGATGCTGTACGACCATCTGCGTTTTATACATAAACCGGTGTGCGAAGTCATTCCGTCTTTTCAAGTGCCTGCCTCCAAGACGCATTTACAGTGTATATTCTTTTTTCGTTTTGGACATCTTATAGGTGCAGCTTTCAAATTGCTCAAATACGGGCGGAACGGACTTTCTATCATACGAAAGAAACAGCCGGTTCCGGTTGCTTCAAAGAATGATTCATCAGTTTAAGGAGGAGCGCATATGGCAGACCATCCCATTCAAGGTTTAATGAAAACCGCTATGGAAAATTTAAAAGAAATGATTGACGTGAATACAATCATCGGCGATCCGGTTGAAACGCCTGACGGCAGCGTAATCTTAACGGTATCAAAAGTCGGCTTCGGATTTGCGGCGGGCGGAAGCGAGTTTGGAGGAAAGCCGGCTGAAAAAAGAACCGAGGACGATGAAAGAAAAGAGCAGAAGCTCCCGTTCGGCGGCGGAAGCGGCGGCGGAGTATCCATTACGCCGATTGCGTTTTTGATTGTCGGAACAAACGGCGTGCGTATGCTTCATTTAGACGAAAACACCCATCTGATTGATAAACTGTTAGACTCCGCGCCTCAAACGATTGAACGCATCCAGCATATGTTTAAAAAGAATGAAAAAGGCCGGAACCAAAAAAGAACGGATATCGATTTATAAGAGAAAAGTTAACTGCCGCCCGCAGTTAGCTTTTTTTACGATGCGGCATAACCTTTGCAGTTTGCCTGAAACTCGACTATGATAGAGCTATACATAGATAAGGGAGGAATCAGAATGGCTGAAATTACATTTAAAGGCGGAGCCGTGACGCTGATCGGACAAGAAGTGAAACCGGGTGACCAAGCTCCTGACTTTACGGTTTTGACAAACGGATTAGAAGAGAAAACATTAGCAGATATGAAAGGGAAAGTAACGATCATATCCGTTATTCCTTCCATTGACACAGGCGTATGTGACGCACAGACGCGCCGCTTCAACGAAGAAGCAGCAAAACTCGGTGATGTGAACGTTTATACAATCAGCGCCGACCTCCCGTTTGCACAAGCGCGCTGGTGCGGAGCGAACGGAATCGACAAAGTTGAAACATTATCGGATTATAAAGAGATGTCATTTGGTGAAGCATTCGGTGTTTACATCAAAGAACTTCGTCTTTTGGCACGTTCCGTTTTCGTTCTCGATCAAGACGGAAAAGTCGTTTACGCTGAATATGTAAGTGAAGCGACAAACCACCCGAATTATGAAAAGCCTATCGAAGCTGCAAAAGCGTTAATCAAGTAAAGAGTGAAAAGAGCTCCGGGTGCTGCCGCGGAGCTCTTTTCATGGCAAGGAGGAAACAGTATGCAACACGACCATGTCGGTCAGATTTATGAACTTTTAGATGAAGCAGCCCGAGTGATAGCAGAAGGCCTTCAGCTGTCCTATATTGAGGGGCTTGCGGAAGCGGGAGAGATGTATTTTCTCGAGACGGCCGAACAGCTGCCGCTTCAGGAAAAGCAAACCGGCGAGCTTAAAAGCCTGCTTGCGAAAGCAGACTTCAAAAAATGGGAGCATGAATGGATCCGCAAGGCGTTTCAGCTCGCCATTTTAAAAGGGCTGAAAGATAAATCCCATCCGAACAGACAGATGACGCCTGATACGATCGGCCTTTTCATCAGTTACCTCGTGAATAAATTTACGGGCGGTCAAAAAGGCCTGACATTGCTGGATCCCGCCTGCGGCACCGGAAATCTTCTGCTGACTGTGGCAAACCAGCTTTCTGACAAAGCGGCAAAAAGCTTCGGCATTGATATTGATGATGTTCTTCTGAAGATTGCTTATGCTCAGGCGAATCTGCAGGAAAAAGAAATGGAGCTGTTCTGCCAGGACAGTCTTCAGCCGTTATTTATCGAACCCGCTGATGCGGTCATCTGCGATCTGCCGGTCGGCTACTATCCGAATGACGAAGGCGCTGAAGCGTTTGAGCTGAAAGCAGATGAAGGCCACTCATTTGCCCACCACCTATTTATTGAGCAGAGCGTCAAGCATACAAAACCGGGCGGATACTTATTTTTTATGATCCCGAATCATTTGTTTGACAGCGCCCAAAGCGATAAACTGAAGCAATTTTTGGCGGAAAAAGTGTATATTAACGCTCTTCTTCAGCTGCCGGCTACTCTGTTTAAAGACGAAGCGCAGGCAAAGAGCATTTTAATTTTGCAAAAAAAAGGCGGAGAAGCAACCCCGCCGAAACAAACGCTTTTGGCGAATCTTCCTTCCTTCGCGAACCAGCAGGCGATGCGGGAGATGATGGCAAAATTGGATCAATGGATTCAAAAAGAAAAATAATGGCTGAAAAGGCAGCGCGTGACCCAGAATCCGCGCTGCCTTTTTGCTTATTAAAATGAATGGAAATCAGGGGAATAACACAAATTAAGGAAAGAAAATAAAATTCCGTAAGTCCGTGCCGTCCATTTGGCACAAGGAGAATTTATCAGAAAATAACGACTTCATTTTGTAAGCGGTACCAATGTGGATGTTGACTTGAAATGCTGAGTTGACAATGTTTAAATGAAAAAGTCAGATATTTTTTGGACTGCAGTTACGGTCTGGGAAAAAAGAACGAAAAAACGAAGAAGAATTTTGATAGGAGCGTCATTTATGTCTAAAATTATTGCAATTAACGCAGGAAGCTCATCTTTAAAATTTCAGTTATTCGAAATGCCTTCAGAAAAGGTGCTAACAAAAGGTTTAGTAGAACGGATCGGTATCGCCGACAGCGTTTTCACTATCTCTGTTAACGGCGAAAAAAATACAGAAGTGACAGATATTCCGGATCATGCGGTTGCGGTGAAGATGCTGCTTCACAAGCTGACTGAATTCGGTATTATAAAGGATTTAAATGAAATTGACGGAATCGGCCACCGTGTGGTGCACGGCGGAGAAAAATTCAGCGATTCTGTTTTGCTTACAGATGAAACAATCAGTGAGATTGAAGAGATTTCAGAACTTGCGCCGCTTCACAACCCGGCAAACATCGTCGGCATTAAAGCCTTTAAAGAAGTGCTTCCGAATGTGCCTGCGGTTGCAGTGTTTGATACGGCGTTCCACCAAACGATGCCTGAGCAATCTTATCTGTACAGCCTTCCGTATGAATACTATGAGAAATACGGCATTCGCAAATACGGTTTCCACGGCACGTCTCATAAATACGTGACAGAGCGCGCTGCTGAGCTTCTCGGCCGTCCGCTTGAAGATTTGCGCCTGATTTCCTGCCACTTGGGTAACGGAGCAAGTATCGCAGCCGTTGAAGGCGGAAAATCCATTGATACGTCAATGGGCTTCACTCCGCTTGCGGGTGTGGCGATGGGAACACGTTCAGGAAACATCGACCCTGCCTTGATTCCGTATATTATGGAAAAAACAGATCAGACGGCGGATGAAGTATTAAATACGTTAAATAAGAAGAGCGGACTGCTTGGCATATCCGGCTTCTCAAGCGACCTTCGCGATATTGTTGAAGCTACAAAAGAAGGCAACGAAAGAGCGGAAACGGCTCTTGAAGTGTTCGCGAGCAGAATCCATAAATACATCGGTTCTTACGCGGCGAGAATGAGCGGCGTTGACGCCATTATTTTCACGGCCGGTATCGGTGAAAACAGCGTTGAAGTCAGAGAACGCGTACTTCGCGGCTTAGAATTCATGGGTGTTTATTGGGATCCTGCGCTGAACAACGTGCGCGGCGAGGAAGCGTTTATCAGCTATCCTCACTCTCCTGTCAAAGTCATCATCATTCCGACTGATGAAGAGGTCATGATCGCACGCGACGTTGTCCGCCTTGCACAGTAATTATCGAAAAAAAGCACATCCCAAGGGGTGTGCTTTTTTATTGAATGCCGCACAATCAAACGTTACGATATGTTTATTACATAAATGATGAGGTGAAACAATGAGTGTGCATGAACATAAACAAGAAGCCCCGTCAGCGGTTCGCTGCAAGGTGATCACGGTCAGCGACACGAGAACGAAAGAAACCGATAAAAGCGGACGCGTCATGATGGATTTCATCAGGGAAGCGGGATTTGAAACGGTCGCTTACGACATTGTAAAAGATGAAAAAGATGAATTGCAGAAAGCCGTTTTATCCGGCTGTATGGATGAATATACAGATGCGGTGCTGTTAAACGGAGGGACGGGCATTGCCGAAAGGGATGTCACAATTGAAGCGGTCACGCCGCTGTTTTCAAAAGAGCTTCCGGGATTCGGCGAGCTGTTCCGCATGCTGAGCTATACCGAGGACATCGGTTCTGCCGCCATTTTGTCCAGAGCGGCAGCGGGTGTAATCCAAAATACCGCAGTCTTCTGCACACCGGGTTCCTCAGGCGCCGTCAGGCTTGCAATGAGTAAACTGATTATTCCTGAACTGCCCCATGTGCTCCGGGAAATCCGAAAAGATTTATAAATATATAAAGCCTCTGCTCCGCTCAAAAAATTGGGTGGAGTTTTTTTTATAAAAGGCTTGAAAAAACAAAATTTACTTGTTACAGTGTATACATACAAAATGCATTTTTATTAATTAAAACTAATTTTTATACAAAGGGAGCTTTTAACATGGCAGAACAAAAAAAGGTTGTATTGGCATACTCAGGAGGGCTTGATACTTCTGTAGCGATAAAATGGCTACAAGAACAGGGGTACGACGTTGTTGCCTGCTGCTTAGACGTAGGTGAAGGTAAGGATTTGGCATTCGTTCAGCAAAAAGCGCTGGAAGTAGGCGCCGTAAACTCCTATGTGATTGATGCGAAAGAAGAATTCGCCCGGGAGTACGCGCTCATTTCTATGCAGGCTCATACAATGTATGAAGGCAAGTATCCGCTCGTATCTGCATTATCCCGTCCGTTAATTGCGAAAAAACTCGTCGAAGTGGCGGAAAAAGAAAATGCGGTGGCCGTAGCGCACGGCTGCACGGGAAAAGGAAACGATCAGGTTCGTTTCGAAGTATCCATTAAATCATTAAACCCTGATCTGGAGGTCATCGCTCCGGTCCGTGAGTGGCAGTGGTCACGTGAAGAAGAAATCGAATATGCCGCAAGCCGCGGCATCCCGATTCCGATCAATCTTGACAGCCCATATTCCATCGACCAGAATCTGTGGGGCCGCGCCAATGAATGCGGTATATTAGAAGATCCGTGGGCGGCGCCGCCTGAAGGGGCATATGACCTGACAGCATCTCTTGAAAACACGCCGGACGTTCCCGAAATCATCGAAATCGCATTTGAAGCCGGTGTTCCGGTTTCAATCGACGGCGTATCCTACCCGCTTGCTGATTTAATTCTCAAGCTGAACGAGACTGCCGGAAAGCACGGAATCGGCCGGATTGACCATGTCGAAAACCGCCTGGTCGGCATTAAGTCCCGTGAAGTTTATGAATGCCCGGGCGCAATGACTTTGATTACGGCTCACAAAGAGCTTGAGGATCTGACTTTGGTGAAAGAAGTGGCTCACTTCAAGCCGGCAATTGAACAAAAACTGTCTGAAATCATTTATAACGGTTTATGGTTCTCGCCGTTAAAAGACGCGCTGCTTGCATTCCTGAAAGAAACCCAAAAACACGTCACCGGCGTTGTGCGCGTCAAGCTGTTTAAAGGCCATGCCATTGTAGAAGGACGTAAGTCGGAATATTCTCTCTACGACGAAAAACTTGCCACATATACAAAAGACGATGCTTTTGACCATCACGCGGCAATCGGCTTTATCGAGCTTTGGGGGCTGCCGACAAAAGTAAACAGCATTGTGAAAAAGAAGGAGCAGATTGAGGCATGAAGAAGCTTTGGGGAGGCCGTTTTCAAAAAACACCGGAAAAGTGGGTCGATGAGTTCGGCGCATCCATCACATTCGACCAAAACTTAGTCAAAGAGGATATTACAGGGTCTCTCGCTCATGCGGCAATGCTGAAAAAATGCGGCATTCTGACGGAAGAAGAAGAAAGCGCCATCCGTCAGGGCCTGCAGACCCTCCTGCAAAAAGCAGAGGAAGGAACGCTTGAATTCTCTGTTGATTATGAAGATATCCATTTGAATATTGAAAAAATGCTGATCGAAGAAATCGGACCGCTCGGCGGCAAGCTCCATACCGGGAGAAGCCGGAATGACCAGGTGGCGACCGACATGCATTTATATTTGAAAGACCATGTCTCGCATATCATCGTGCTGATTGAACAGTTTCAGAAAGCGCTGATCGAAAAAGCGGAGGCTAATGTCGAGACAATTCTGCCGGGGTACACCCATTTGCAGCGGGCCCAGCCGATTTCTTTCGCCCACCATCTGCTCGCCTATTTTTGGATGCTTGAACGGGATAAAGAGCGTTTCCGTGACGCCATGAAGCGGATAAATATATCGCCGCTCGGATGCGGGGCGCTTGCCGGAACTACGTTTCCGATAGACCGTAATTATTCGGCGGAGCTGCTCGGCTTTGACGCCATTTATGAAAACAGTCTTGACGGAGTCAGCGACAGAGATTTTATTCTCGAGTTTTTAAGCAGCAGCAGTATGCTGATGATGCACCTTTCACGTTTCTCAGAAGAAATCATCCTTTGGTGCTCGCAGGAATTCAGATTCATTGAATTGGATGATACGTACGCGACGGGAAGCAGCATGATGCCGCAAAAGAAAAATCCCGACATGGCGGAGCTGATCCGCGGAAAAACCGGTCGCGTATACGGTGATATGATGGGTCTTTTCACGATTATGAAAGGACTCCCGCTCGCTTACAACAAAGACCTGCAGGAAGATAAAGAAGGCATGTTTGACACGGTGAAAACCGTTGAAGGAAGCCTTCAGATTTTCACGGGCATGATTGAAACAATGACCGTAAACAAAGACATCATGAAACAGGCGACAAAACAAGATTTTTCAAACGCCACCGAACTTGCCGATTATTTAGCCAAAAAAGGCATGCCGTTCAGAGAAGCGCATGAAGTGGTCGGCAAGCTTGTGTACAGCTGCATTGAAAAAGGAATTTATTTAAGTGATATGGCGTTTGCAGAATTCCTTCAAGCCAGCAGTCTCTTTGAAGAAGATATCTATACTGTGCTCGATCCGCATCACGCGGTTGAAAAAAGAATGAGCGCCGGCGGAACGGGTTTTCAGCAGGTAAAACAGGCGCTCGTAAAAGCAAAAGCCTGCGCCGGCGTTTAATTTGTTAAAATTACCTTCATATTTTCCCGTCATATCAGACACCCTACATCTATAATGATGGGAGGTAGAAGGAATGCGCAAAGAACAAGACCGTTACATCTATGATGAAAAAGAAAGTGAAGAAACGGCCAGGCTCATTTCAGAGGCATATCAAAGCGGTTATGTCGGCCTGGAGGAAGCCTCAGCCCCTTCAGAAAATTAAGCTGTCTGTAAAGACGGCTTTTTTTTCGTACGGATGAAGTGCAAAAAAGTGATATTGCCGCTTGTTTATAGTAAAGTAGAGGGAGAAACGACTTTATTCTATTGAAGCGGCAACGTTGCCTGGGGAGGGTATTCAATGTGCGACATGCTCTAATCACTGCCGGTACGAAGGGATTGGGCCGAAAAGTGACTGAAATGCTGCTGGAAAAAGGCTTTTCGGTCACAGTGAATTACAGACAGGACGAAGAAGCGGTCGCTTGTCTGAAGGCCGATTATCCCCGGTGCCATGACAGGTTGCAATTCGTTAAGGGCGATGTAACCCGAAAAGAAGATCTCATGCGGATCGCCGATGCAGCCCTTCAGCGGTTTGGAAGGATTGACATACTGATTAACAATGCCGGGCCGTACATATTTGAGCGCAAAAAGCTTGCCGATTATTCCGATCACGAATGGTATGACATGCTTGAAGGGAATTTAAGCGCCGTTTTTCATCTGTTTAAAGCGGTTATCCCGGTAATGAGACAGCAGCGGTTCGGCCGGATTATTACATACGGCTTTCAAGGAGCCGACCATGCTCCGGGCTGGCTGCACCGTTCCGCTTTCGGAGCGGCTAAAGTAGGATTGGCTTCGTTAACCAAAACCATTGCGATTGAAGAAGCCGAATCAGGCATTACGGCTAACATGGTCTGCCCGGGTGATATTGTAGGGGATATGAAAGAAGCGTCTATAGAAGAAGCAAGACGGAAGATCGGCAAAGACAACACGCCGATCGGCAGGTCCGGAACCGGAGAGGACATAGCGAGAATCATCGCCTTTTTATGCGAAGAAGATTCCGATCTTGTAACCGGAACGGTCATAGAAGCAACAGGCGGGCTGAATGTGATTAACAGGCATCAATCCCTGTAAGTTTTTTCGTTTGTTAAAAAGGGAACTTGATAAATATTAACTTTTTATGAGGTGAAAACGATGAAAGTGACTTATCACGGACATTCTGTCATTCATGTGGAAACGAAAACCCATAATATTATTTTCGATCCGTTTCTAACCGGAAACAGCCTGACAAATCTGAAGCCGGAAGAAGTGAAAGCGGATGTCATCCTGCTTACTCACGGACACAATGACCATGTCGGAGATACAGAGCAGATCGCCAAACAAAACGATGCGCTCGTTATTGCGCCGAACGAGCTGGCCGTTTATCTCGGCTTTAAAGGTTTAAACGTCCACCCGATGCATATCGGCGGGGCGCGCCAATTTGATTTCGGCAAAGTGAAACTGACACAGGCATTCCACGGGTCGGCGGTCACTGATGAAGAAAACAAAACCATCACATACACAGGGATGCCGGCAGGGATTTTATTGACGATTGACGGCAAAACGATTTTCCACGCCGGGGACACGGCGCTGTTCTCAGATATGAAACTGATCGGGGAACTGAATCACATTGACCTGGCGTTTCTGCCGATCGGTGATAACTTCACCATGGGCCCTGAAGATGCGAAACTCGCGGCTGAATGGCTGAGAGCGAAACAGGTCGTTCCCGTTCATTACAATACATTCCCCGTCATTGAACAGGACCCTGACGCTTTCGCCGAAAGTCTGCCCGGAGGCGTCGGCAAAGTCATGGCGGTCGGCGAGACTATTGAGCTTGCCTGACATAAATGTCAAAGACCTTCTGAATTATGCATTCAGAAGGTCTTTTTGTGATGCCGTCTTTTTTCGGGCGTCTCATTGCGAATGAATCCCCCGTGCCCTTATAATAAAAGCAGAAGACTGTCCTTAGAGGTGAAACGCTTGGCAACAAAGCATGAACAAATCCTATCATACATAGATTCGCTTCCTGTCGGTGAAAAAATTTCGGTCAGACGAATTGCAAAAGAAATGAAAGTCAGTGAAGGAACGGCTTACAGAGCCATTAAGGAAGCTGAAAATAAAGGGTTTGTTTCCACTATTGAACGAGTGGGAACGATCCGGATTGAACAGAAGAAAAAAGAAAATATCGAAAAGCTGACATACGCCGAAGTCGTCAATGTGATAGACGGCCAGGTGCTCGGCGGAAAAGCCGGTCTGCATAAAACGTTGAATAAGTTTGTGATCGGCGCGATGGAGCTTGACGCGATGATGCGTTATACAGCCGCTGGGAACCTGTTAATCGTCGGGAACAGAATCAACGCTCACCGCCAAGCGCTTGAAGCGGGTGCGGCTGTTTTGGTAACCGGAGGGTTTAATACCGATGACAGCATTATCGAGCTGGCCGATATGCTTGAGCTACCGATTCTCTCCACGAGCTATGATACCTTCACCGTAGCCGCGATGATCAACCGGGCGATTTATGATCAGCTCATAAAAAAAGAAATTGTACTCGTGGAGGACATTTTGACGCCCGCAGATCGGACAGTGACGCTGTCTCCTAAGGATAAGCTGGAGAAATGGTACGAAAAAAACTATGAAACCGGACACGGACGCTTTCCGGTCATCGATCAGCAGATGAAAATCCACGGGATTCTCACATCGAAAGATATCGCCGGGCATGACCGGTCAGTTCCGATTGAAAAAGTAATGACCAAAAACCCTGTCACGGTGATCGGGAAAACGTCTGTCGCCTCAGCGGCCCAAATGATGGTTTGGGAAGGAATCGAAGTGCTTCCGGTGACAGACGGGCACCACAGACTGATCGGGATGATCAGCCGCCAGGATGTCTTAAAAGCGCTTCAAATGGTTCAAAAGCAGCCTCAGGTCGGGGAGAAGCTTGATGATATCGTTTCAAGGGGATTTAAAGAAGAGGAAGATGATAAAACGCCGGCCGTTTATCAATATGAAGTCACGCCGCAGATGACCAATCAGCTCGGGACGATTTCTTACGGGGTGTTTACAACGATTTTAACCCAGGCCGCCAGCCGATTTTTACGTTCCCGCAAACGCGGCGAACTGGTCATTGAAAGCATTACGATTTTCTTCTTAAAGCCCGTTCAGATGGAATCGGTCATTGAAGTGAAACCGCGCATTTTAGAAGCAGGCCGGAAATTCGGGAAAATGGAAGTGGAAGTGTCAAGCCAAAGCGGCATCGTTTCAAAAGCGATGCTCATGGTACAGCTGATGGAGAGAAGCTAAGGGACGCATCTCGGTCCCTTGACATTCATTATGCGTGGTCCCTCTCCGCTTCCTTTGCATGGATGGGTTCATAATGCTTATAGGCTTTATACCCGGCCCATGCGCTGCCTGCTCCGATTAAAATGAAAACGCCGCCGATGACAAGGGTGAGGACGGAGTGGAACAGAATCATTTGATTTACTCCGTACAAAAGCACCAGCGCGCCTAACGCCATACTTGATTTAGCCGAAAAGCATTCCTTCTCCAGCGCCCGTTTCGTCTGGATGCCTTTTACTTTGTAATACACGTAAAAGCAGGCAGAAAGCCCGATGAGAAAAACAAAAACCAGCATAAATGAAATCCTCCATTATATGAGTTTGCAAAACTGTTTATACCGTTCCTGAAAGATTTTCCTTTTCCACGGATAAAGAGTATGATTAAATGAATAAAAACAAAAAGGAGAAAACGATGAAATCTGAACTGATCAGAACCATATCATTATATGACACCATTATCTTACATAGACATGTGAGGCCTGACCCAGACGCTTACGGATCACAGTGCGGCCTTACGGAAATCCTGCGGGAAACGTATCCCGAAAAAAATATTTTTGCCGTCGGACAGCCTGAGCCGTCCTTGTCTTTCTTATATTCCCTCGATGAGGTGGATGACGAAACCTATAAAGATGCTCTTGTCATCGTGTGCGATACCGCAAACCAAGAACGGATCGACGATCAGCGCTATCATTCCGGCGCAAAGCTCATGAAAATAGACCACCATCCAAATGAAGATCCATATGGCGATCTGTTATGGGTCGATACGAATGCAAGCTCCGTAAGCGAAATGATCTATGAGCTGTATCTGGAAGGAAAAGAGCACGGCTGGAAGCTGAATACGAAAGCGGCTAAGCTGATCTACGCGGGTATCGTCAGTGATACGGGACGCTTTTTATTCCCGAACACCACAAAAAAGACATTCAAATACGCGGGAGAGCTCATTGAGTTCCCTTTTTCACCGTCAGAGCTTTTCAATCAATTGTATGAAACAAAATTAAATGTGGTGAAGCTGAATGGCTTTATTTATCAAAATGTGTCATTGTCTGACAACGGCGTCGCTTCCGTTTTCATTAAAAAAGACATTTTGGAGGCATACGGAACCACCGCTTCAGAAGCATCGCAGCTTGTCGGAACACTCGGAAATATTTCGGGTATTCGCGCTTGGGTGTTCTTCATAGAAGAAGACGATCAAATCAGAGTCCGGTTCCGTTCAAAAGGCCCGGTCATCAACGGAATTGCCCGGAAATACAATGGCGGCGGACATCCGCTGGCGGCCGGCGCATCCATCTACAGCTGGGATGAAACCGGTCCGATTCTTGCTGATCTTGAAGAGATATGTAACGAACACAAGTAGAGGGGAGACCCTCTTTCTTAGTGTTCATCTGTCACGGGGATGAACCAGCAGCCGAAATCAGTCAGGTCTTCGTAGACGCGGAGATTACAGATTTGGAGTTCTTTTTTTATGAGGGAAGCGAGTGTGTCTGTTTCTGCATATGCGGAATAGCCTTTTCTGATTCGGTCTGCATGATCTTTTGCCAAGCGGCGTTCACTAAAAACCTCCATTTTCCCTTCCTCCCTTCAGAATCATTGAAAATGTCTCATTTACAGTTTATAAAAAAGCGGAGAAAAAAGCGACAGATCTATGGAAAATTTTTAAAAATGACATAATTACGTCGCAAAAGAAATATGAATTTCGACAGACAGCCTCGTATAAATCGTCAGTTCCTTTACTTCAGCTTTATATTCCTTCTCATTTATGGTGTACACCTTGTTTTCAATCGTCCGTTTTAAAAGTTCCTTTGTTTTATACACACTTTCAATATCCTTTGTGATGACTTCAGAAATATTATCTTTCACCTGTTCTTCAAATTTCATCTTATCGGGCTGGGCGATTCTGTATTTTTCTCCATTGATCAGCTTCACATCAACGCTTTGGATAAGCAGTCTTTGCTTATTATCCTCATTTAATTTATGAAGATCCTTCTGATAGATGGAGATCTGGTTTTTCAAATCCCGTGCGTGCTCCCGCTGTTTTTCAATTAACGTCACCTGTTCTTCCTGAAACGTTCCGTATGTAAACAGAAAGAACAGCCAGCTGACGATGGCTCCGCACATCATTCCCGCAAAAAAACGCTGCCACCCCGGTTTTTTATAATACTCGGGAATTCTCATGAGGAAACATTCTCCTGCGCCAGCCATGAAACAATCAGCCAGCCGGTCTGTGCGCCGCCCATTGCTGAAATAATTAAAAGAAGCTGTTTGAAAATGTCGCGCGTGTTGCCTTCAAACAGCCCCCGCTCAAAACTGTATACCGCGTCAAACGTTCCTCCGATGGCCGCGACAAGCGCCCAGATCTTCAGCCTGTTCGCCAATTTTGTAATCGCTGTAAGCGGAGGCTCGCCTGATAAATAAGCTCCGACGCCGCCGATGAGCGCCCCGCCGAGCAAAACACCGAGGGCGATAAAATAACTGCTGATAAAATTCGCCATAAAGCCGGCTTCCTGATCCATATATACACCACCTCACTTTTCTATCATATTGAGCGAAACGGACAAGTATGATGATGAGTCAAAAAAGAACATTTGTTTCTTAAGAAAACCCGTCTTATAATGTAGAAAGGCAAATTGAACGTATACGGGAAAGGAGTGGCGGCATTGTCTTTTGTTCACCTTCAAGTACATAGCGGCTACAGCCTGTTAAACAGCGCCGCTTCTGTAAAAGAGATTGTTACACAAGCGAAGGAGCTCGGATATTCTTCATTGGCGCTCACGGACGAAAATGTGATGTACGGCGCCATTGAGTTTTATAAAGCATGCAAGTCAAACGGAATAAAGCCGATTATCGGTCTGACGGCTTCAATATACACGGACGAAACTGAGCTTGAAGCACGCCCGCTTGTTCTTTTGGCGGAGACAAATACCGGATATCAGAACCTGCTGAAAATCTCAAGTGCGCTGCAATCCATAGCAAAGGGCGGCATGAAGCGGAAATGGATGAAGAGCTATCATGAAGGGCTGATCGCCATTACGCCCGGTGAAAACGGGTACATTGAAAGCCTGCTTCAAGCAGGGAAGTTTGAAGAAGCGGTCCGGGCTGCCGAAGGATTCCGGGAATTGTTCGGAGAAGGCCGTTTTTATTTAGGGTACCAGCCGTTTAAAGGACATGAGACGTTATCAGAAGAAATCCTCCGCCTGTCAGCCGAGACGGAAATCGCTGTCTGCGCGGCGGGGGATGTCCGTTATATCAAGAAAGAAGACCAAGATGCGTACCGCTGTCTGTGCGCCATTAAAGCCGGGGAGAAATGGGAGGATCAGAGCGGGAACCTGCCGGACTTATACTTGAGGCCGCCTGAAGAGATGGAAAATATTTATATGAAGAATCCGGAAGCGATCGAAGCAGCCGCACGTATCGCCCGGCAATGCCAAGTCGATGTCAGCCTCGGACAGACACAGCTTCCGTCTTTCCCGGCGCCGGACGGCAAATCAGCCGATGACTATTTGGCGGAAGTCTGTCATGAGGGGCTTCGTCTCCGTTTCGGCACTCCTGATGAGCGTGCTGTCCGCCGTCTTGACTATGAGCTGGATGTCATCAGGCGCATGAAATTCAGTGATTACTTTCTCATCGTATGGGACTTTATGAAGTACGCGCATGAAAAGGGCATTGTGACAGGTCCGGGAAGGGGGTCTGCGGCAGGCTCGCTTGTTGCTTACTCCCTTTTCATTACAGACGTGGACCCGCTTAAACATTCTCTGTTATTCGAGAGGTTTCTTAATCCCGAGCGGATCAGCATGCCCGATATTGATATCGATTTCCCTGATACGAGAAGGGATGAGGTCATTCAGTATGTGCAAAATAAGTATGGGAGCATGCACGTCGCCCAGATTATCACCTTCGGAACCTTGGCCGCGAAGGCGGCGTTAAGGGACACCGGCAGAGTGTTCGGAATCAGCCCGAAAGAAGCCGACCAGCTTGCCCGCCTGATCCCGTCTAAACCGGGAATGACGCTTGAGGAGGCGAGACGGCAGTCCGCTCAGCTGGACAGGCGGCTGTCTAAATCCGACGTTCTTCATAAAGTGTTTCAGATCGCAAGGAAAATCGAAGGTCTTCCGAGACATACGTCTACACACGCGGCCGGCGTTGTTCTCAGTAAAGAGCCGCTTTCTGAAGTTGTCCCCCTGCAGGAAGGGCATGACGGCGTGTATTTAACGCAGTATGCGATGGATCACTTGGAAGATCTCGGTCTTTTGAAAATGGACTTTTTAGGTTTGCGCAACCTGACGCTTATCGAATCCATTAAGACGATGATTGAAAAAGAGACAAATACGAAAATTGATTTTTCCGAGATTTCTTATCAGGATGAAAAAACGTTCTCACTATTGTCAAACGGCGATACGACGGGGATTTTTCAGCTGGAATCATCAGGAATGAGGAATGTGCTGAAGCGTCTGAAACCGTCAAGGCTTGAAGACATTGTCGCGGTAAACGCGCTTTACAGGCCGGGGCCGATGGAAAATATTCCGCTATTTATCGACCGGAAGCACGGTCGGGCGCGTGTGGAAGTCCCGCACGAGGATGTAAGAAATATTCTCAGTGACACGTACGGCGTCATCGTCTATCAAGAGCAGATTATGATGATCGCCTCGCGCATGGCAGGGTTTTCATTAGGTGAAGCGGATCTGCTCAGACGGGCTGTCAGCAAAAAGCAAAAGGATATTCTGGACAGAGAGCGAAGCCATTTTGTTGAAGGGTGCTTAAAAAAGGAGTATTCTGTAGTCACTGCAAACGAGGTCTACGATCTGATTGTCAAATTCGCTAACTACGGATTCAACAGAAGCCATGCTGTCGCATACAGCATGATCGGCTATCAGCTCGCCTATTTAAAAGCGCACTATCCTTTATATTTTATGTGCGGGCTTTTGACGAGCGTCATCGGCAATGAGGACAAAATATCGCAATATCTGCACGAAGCGAAGGGGAGCGGGATCCAAGTCCTTCCGCCGTCTATCAATAAGAGCGGTTTTCCGTTTGCACCTGAAAACGGAGCCGTCAGATACAGTTTGCGGGCCATAAAAAACGTAGGCGTCTCGGCAGTGAAAGATATTTATAAAGCAAGAACACATAAACCGTTCGAGGATCTTTTCGATTTCTGCTTTCGCGTTCCTGCCAAAAGCGTTAATCGGAAAACAATCGAAGCCCTTATATTTTCTGGCGCCATGGACGAATTCAATCAAAATCGCGCCGCCTTGCTGGCCTCCGTTGATGTGGCTTTAGAGCATGCTGAGCTTTTTCGTGCAGACGATGACCAAATGGGATTGTTTTTGGAAGAATCGTTCTCCATTAAGCCAAAATATGTAGAGGCTGAGGAATTTCCGCTCGTGGATAAGCTTCGGTTTGAAAAAGAAGCTCTCGGTGTTTATTTCTCAAGCCATCCTTTGTCAGCTTTCAGGAATCTCTTGAAAAAACGGGGGGCGCAAGCGATCGAAACAGCGCTGCAGATGCCGAAAGGACAGCTGTCAATCGGCGCTTTGCTCGCAGGCATTAAAACGATTCGGACAAAGACAGGTCAGCATATGGCTTTTCTCACATTAAGCGACGAAACGGGAGAAATGGAAGCCGTCGTGTTTCCTGACCAATATAGAAGGCTGTCTCCGCTGTTAAAAGAAGGCGCGCTTTTATTCGCGTCCGGAAAAATGGAAGAGCGGCAGGAGAAGATACAATTTATTATGTCACACGCCTCTCTCCTTGAGCAGACGGAGGCAGACAGAGCGCCGTCTGTTTACATCAAAATCGAAGGCAGCCGGCACAATCAGGAGTTTCTGGAAAAGATGAAGCGTATTTTACTGGAGCATAAAGGGGAAACCGGCGTTTATCTTTATTATGAAAAAGACAAGCAGACCATCAGGCTGCCCGATACTTTTCATATTCAGGCCGACCATCAGGCGTTATACCGTTTAAAAGAGCTGCTGGGCCGCGAAAACGTCGTGTTAAAATAGTGGTAACAACAATAGTTTTGTTATACAATTGAAACAATTGTGCTATCTTATTTAAAGATTCTGAAATTTTTCACCTCCAGAGATTGTACCAGTCTATGCGGCAGAATATGTAACAAAGTACTTAAAAGGAGTGTTTAGAATGTCATTAAGAGAAGAAGCATTACATTTACACAAAGTAAACCAAGGAAAACTCGAATCAAAAGCAAAGGTAGAAGTCAGAAATGCAGACGATTTAAGCCTTGCCTACTCTCCGGGGGTAGCTGAGCCTTGTAAAGAAATTTATAACGATAAAAATAAAGTATATGATTATACAATGAAGGGGAACTTGGTAGCAGTCGTAACAGACGGATCAGCCGTTCTCGGTCTCGGAAATATCGGACCTGAAGCTTCTCTCCCAGTTATGGAAGGGAAAGCGGTTCTTTTCAAAAGCTTCGCGGGCGTGGATGCATTCCCGATCGCGCTTGACACAAACGATGTGGACAAAATCATTGACACGGTGAAGCTGCTTGCACCGACATTCGGCGGTGTCAACCTTGAGGATATTGCGGCGCCGAACTGCTTTATCATTGAAGAACGTCTGAAAAAAGAAACAAACATTCCTGTTTTCCACGATGATCAGCACGGCACAGCCATCGTAACCGTTGCCGGACTTGTAAACGCGCTGAAATTATCAGGAAAATCCATGTCATCCATTAAAGTTGTGGCAAACGGAGCGGGAGCGGCAGGCATCGCGATCATCAAGCTTCTTTACCATTTCGGCGTACGCGACATCGTAATGTGCGACTCTAAAGGAGCCATTTACGAAGGGCGTCCGGCCGGCATGAATGCGGTGAAAAACGAAGTGGCGAAGTTTACAAACCAAGACCGCAAAGACGGTTCGCTGCAGGATGTTATCCAAGATGCAGACGTCTTTATCGGCGTTTCAGTCGAAGGCGCTCTGACGAAAGAAATGGTGGAAAGCATGGCGAAAGATCCGATTATTTTCGCAATGGCCAACCCGAATCCGGAAATCATGCCTGAAGACGCGCGCGCAGCCGGCGCAAGCGTAATCGGAACAGGCCGTTCTGATTTCCCGAACCAGGTAAACAACGTACTGGCATTCCCAGGCATTTTCCGCGGAGCGCTTGACGTTCGCGCGACTCACATCAACGAAGAAATGAAAATTGCTGCGGTTGAAGCGATCGCTTCCCTCGTTTCAGAGGATGAATTAAGCGCGGATTATGTCATCCCGGCTCCATTTGACAAACGCGTGGCTCCTGCCGTTGCGAAAGCTGTTGCGAAAGCAGCGATGGAAACGGGTGTCGCCAGAATTACGGTCGACCCTGAGGAAGTGGCTGAAAAAACAAGACAGCTGACGGTCATCGGCGAATAATAACACAAAAATGAAATGGCAGCGCGTTGGGAAAAACAACGCGCTGCTGTTCAATATACGGACTGCTGGCATTTTTTTAAGGGCAGGTCTTAAAAAAATTTCAGCAGAATCCTTATTTCTTTTGAAAACGCTGACAGATAAGGCTGAGCAACGCTTTTTGCGGTCTGGAATCCGCCCGTTTCCGCCTGTTTTACAGCAAAAAATGTCGAATGGAGGATGACACCGTTTGACAAAAAAAGTACAATAGTTTCGGTAAAGTTATTATTAAGTCTATCTAATCGGAAGACATGCAGTGAAGAGAACCCTTCACAAAAGGGAGGTAATCATTTGTTAAAGGATATATTCACAAAAAAGAAAAAATATGCTTCCGTGCCGTCTGAGCAGGCAAAACATGATGTTCCGGAAGGCATTATGACAAAGTGCCCGAAATGTAAAAAAATCATGCTCACAAAAGAGTTAGATAAAAACCTGCGCGTCTGCATGAACTGCGGGCACCATTTCCCGATGAATGCAAAGCAGCGCGTTGAAAGCCTCCTGGATGAAGATTCATTCGAAGAATTCAACCAGGGAATGATATCTGAAAACCCGCTCGGTTTCCCGGGATACTTAGAAAAAGTCGAAAAAGACCGCGAGAAAACATCGCTGAATGAAGCGGTTGTTACCGGAAAAGGAACCATCAGCGGATTCCCTGCTGTGATCGCGATCATGGATTCGACATTCCGCATGGGCAGCATGGGATCGGTTGTCGGCGAAAAAATCACGCTGGCAATTGAAAAAGCAAAAGAGGAAAAAGTCCCGTTCATCATCTTTACCGCTTCCGGCGGCGCACGTATGCAGGAAGGGGTCTTAAGCCTTATGCAGATGGCAAAGACAAGCTCTGCGCTGAAACTGTTCAGTGAGGAGCAGGGTCTGATTATTTCGGTCATGACCCACCCGACGACAGGCGGCGTATCGGCGAGTTTCGCGTCTCTCGGTGATTATAATTTCGCTGAACCGGGCGCCTTGATCGGATTTGCAGGAAGACGTATTATTGAACAGACGATCGGGGAAAAACTGCCGGAAGATTTCCAGACGGCAGAATTTTTATTAAAGCACGGCCAGCTTGATGCGGTGATTCACCGAAACGACATGAAAGACAAACTCGCATTTCTGCTGGACATGCACCAAACAGGAGGTGAGCATGAGTGGCTGCAAGATTAGAATTTGAAAAACCGGTAATTGAACTCCAGACGAAAATCGCCGAACTGAAAAAATTCACCCAGGATTCGGAGATGGATTTAAGCGCTGAAATCGCAAGGCTTGAAGACCGGCTCAGCAAGCTCCAGGATGAGATTTATAAAAACCTGAAACCGTGGGACAGAGTGCAGATCGCACGCCTTCCCGACCGGCCGACGACGCTTGATTACATTCAATACCTGTTTACCGACTTTTTTGAGTGCCACGGAGACAGAACATACGGAGACGATGCGGCGATTGTCGGCGGAGTCGCCAAATATCACGGCATGCCTGTCACCGTTATCGGTCATCAGCGCGGAAAAGACACGAAAGAAAACCTTGTCCGCAATTTCGGGATGCCTCACCCGGAGGGCTACCGTAAAGCGCTCCGCCTCATGAAGCAGGCGGATAAATTTAACCGCCCGATTATCTGCTTCATCGACACGAAGGGAGCGTATCCGGGCAAAGCGGCGGAAGAACGGGGACAAAGTGAAGCCATCGCCAAGAACCTGTTCGAAATGGCCGGCCTGACAGTGCCTGTCGTTTGTATCGTCATCGGGGAGGGCGGCAGCGGAGGCGCGCTTGCATTAGGTGTCGGCAACCGCATGCTGATGCTTGAGAACTCGACGTATTCCGTTATTTCTCCAGAAGGAGCCGCGTCCATTTTGTGGAAAGATTCCAGCCTTGCCAAAAAAGCAGCTGAAACCATGAAGATTACTGCGCCCGATTTATTAGAATTAGGAATTATAGATGATATGATTAAAGAAGTGAAGGGCGGAGCTCACCATGATATCAAGCAGCAGGCGGGCTACATTGACGGCATTCTTAAAGAAACATTAAAATCTCTTCTTCAATTGAACGCCGAAGAATTGATCTCACAGCGCTACGAAAAATATAAAGCAATCGGAAAAGTTTCGGTTGAAGATCAATATATCGGGGTAAACTGAATAGACGTGAAGCCTATGGCTCACGTTTATTTTTTGTGTTTTTTGTGATATTCCTTAAATTTTATTTAAAAACAATTTATTTAATTGTATAATAGGTAAGGTTTCATGGGAGCTCAGGCGTCCCTTTTCATTGTTTTAGGGCAATGATCATGATATGTTTAACATATATATGTTGCTGAGGTGAATAGGAAAATGAAGCGTATAGGAGTATTAACGAGCGGCGGGGATTCCCCGGGGATGAACGCAGCGGTGCGCGCGGTTGTGCGGAAAGCGATCTACCACGACGTAGAAGTTTACGGAATTTATAACGGTTATTCGGGATTAATCAGCGGAAAAATAGAGAAACTGGAGCTGGGTTCGGTCGGCGACATCATCCATCGCGGAGGAACAAAGCTGTATACGGCCAGATGTCCTGAATTCAAAACAGTTGAAGGCCGTGAGAAAGGAATTGAAAATTTAAAGAAACTCGGCATCGAAGGTCTTGTCGTTATCGGCGGAGACGGTTCATACATGGGCGCGAAAAAATTAACGGAACACGGGTTTCCATGTGTAGGCGTACCGGGTACGATAGATAATGACATCCCGGGAACTGATTTTACGATCGGATTTGATACGGCGTTAAACACCGTAATTGATGCGATTGATAAAATTCGTGACACCGCTACGTCGCATGAGCGTACATACGTTATTGAAGTTATGGGGCGCCATGCAGGCGACATTGCTTTATGGGCAGGGCTTGCAGGCGGAGCGGAATCAATTTTAATTCCTGAAGCGGATTACGATATGGAGGAAATTATCGGCCGTTTGAAGAGAGGGCATGACCGCGGCAAAAAACACAGTATCATCATCGTTGCAGAAGGGGTAGGCAGCGGGGTTGAATTCGGAAAACGCATCGAAGAAGAGGCGAACCTTGAAACACGGGTATCCGTTTTAGGGCACATCCAGCGCGGCGGATCTCCAAGCGCTTCTGACCGGGTTCTTGCAAGCCGCCTCGGCGCTTACGCGGTTGAGCTTCTGCTTGAAGGAAAAGGCGGACGCTGCGTAGGTATACAAAACAACAAGCTTGTAGACCATGATATTATAGAAATTTTAGAGACAAAACATACTGTTGAACCAAACATGTATCAGCTTTCAAAAGAACTGTCTATTTAAGACGGAAGAAGCTGAAGATTTCAGAAGGAAGTGAACGAGTTGAAAAAAACAAAAATCGTTTGTACAATCGGTCCGGCCAGTGAAAGTGTAGAAATGCTGACAAAGTTGATGGAAGCGGGTATGAACGTTGCTCGTCTGAATTTTTCACACGGTGATTTCGAAGAGCACGGCGCAAGAATCAAAAACATCAGAGAAGCAAGCAAAAAGCTCGGCAAAAACGTGGGAATTCTGCTCGATACGAAAGGTCCGGAAATCCGCACGCACGATATGGAAAACGGCGAGCTTGAGCTTCAGGCGGGAAATGAAATTATCGTTTCTACGAAACAGGTGCTGGGAACACTTGAAAAGTTCTCTGTTTCTTATGAAGGCCTGGCAGACGACGTGTCAGCAGGATCTATCATCCTGTTGGATGACGGTTTAATCGGATTGGAAGTGCTTGAATCAAATCCGGAAAAACACGAAATCAAAACAAAAATCTTAAACAGCGGCACGCTGAAAAATAAAAAAGGTGTAAACGTTCCGGGTGTCAGCGTCAACCTTCCGGGAATTACTGAAAAAGACGCCAAAGACATCGTATTCGGTATTGAGCAAGGCGTAGATTTCATCGCTGCGTCATTTGTGCGCCGTTCTACTGATGTCCTGGAAATCCGCGAACTGCTTGAAGAGCACAACGCGTCTGACATTCAAATCATCCCTAAAATCGAGAACCAGGAAGGCGTGGACAACCTGGATGCGATCCTGGAAGTTTCTGACGGCTTAATGGTAGCGCGCGGAGACCTCGGCGTTGAGATTCCGGCTGAAGAAGTACCGCTCGTGCAAAAAGAAATGATCAAAAAATGCAACGCGCTCGGCAAACCGGTTATTACTGCGACACAAATGCTTGACAGCATGCAGCGCAACCCTCGTCCGACACGCGCTGAAGCAAGTGACGTTGCCAACGCTATTTTCGACGGAACAGATGCTATCATGCTTTCCGGTGAAACAGCTGCGGGACAATATCCTGTTGAGGCGGTTCAAACAATGTTTAACATCGCCACACGCACGGAAGAATCTCTGAACTACAAAGAAATTCTGTCTAAACGCAGAGATCAGGTCGGCATGACAATTACCGATGCGATCGGCCAATCAGTTGCGCATACGGCGATCAACCTGAACGCAGCAGCTATCGTTACGCCTACAGAAAGCGGCCATACGGCGCGTATGATCGCGAAATACCGTCCTCAGGCTCCGATTGTAGCCGTTACGGTGAATGAGTCTGTATCACGCAAACTAGGCCTTGTATTCGGTGTATTCCCGTCAAGCGGCCAAAACGCAAATTCAACAGATGAAATGCTTGAAGATGCGGTACAAAAATCACTTGACAGCGGAATCGTTAAACGCGGTGATCTGATTGTCATTACAGCAGGTTCTGTCGGTGAATCAGGCACGACGAATCTGATGAAAGTCCACACTGTCGGCAGCATTGTCGCAAAAGGGCAGGGCATCGGACGCAAATCCGCTTTCGGTCCTGTCGTAGTTGCAAAAAATGCGAAAGAAGCTGAACAAAAAATGACAGACGGCGCGGTATTGGTTGTCTCAAGCACTGACCGCGACATGATCGCTTCACTTGAAAAAGCATCCGCGCTCATCACTGAAGAAGGCGGTCTGACAAGCCATGCTGCCGTGGTCGGTTTAAGCTTGGGCATTCCGGTTATCGTAGGCCTGGAGAACGCAACTTCAGTTTTAACAGAAGGACAGGTTATCACAGTTGACGCTGCCCGCGGCGCTGTGTATGAAGGCCGCGCAAGCGTTCTTTAAAAGCTTTAAAAAAGAGAGGGGGATTCGCCCTTCTCTTTTGTCTTTAGGCTGATTTTCCTATTCCCATGCGGGCGGTGACGCGCTTTTTAGAAGGGCAGGAGGGCAGAAAAATGAGAGTTTTATTCTTACTGTTTATCGTGTGTCCGGCGATTGAAATCGGCTTGTTTCTGCTGGCGGGAAAATGGCTCGGCGTTTTTCCGACCGTCCTTCTCATCATTTTGACAGGCGTGTTAGGCGCCTTGGTGGCAAAAAGACAGGGAACTGATGTGTATCATCGGGTGATGCGTGATCTGCAGCACGGCAAAATGCCGGGGGAAGCACTTCTTGACGGAATATGCGTCTTTATCGGAGGCCTGCTTTTGATGCTTCCGGGTTTTTTGTCCGATATTGCAGGGGCCTGTCTTCTGATTCCGTTCACTCGGAACCGCATGAAGCCGCTTTTGTTCAAATGGCTGAGAGGAATGTCAAAAAACAAGCGGATCATTATCAAATAAAAACGGCAGCCTTTTTACAGGGCTGCTGTTTTTATTTGGACTGAACAGTAATATAGGCCCATATTTCTTTTAAAGCGCCCGTTGTGATAAATGCCTGAATGAAAACAAGCAGTGCAGGCCCCGCAGCCAGTCCTAAAATTCCGAACAGCTTAAAGCCGGCAAACAGGGCGATTAAGGTCGCAAGCGGATCAAGACCGATCGACTTGCTTAAAATTTTCGGCTCCGTCAGCTGGCGCTGAATGAGAACCACAATATATAAAATACCGAGGCCGATCGCTTGAGGAAGCTGTCCGGCAATGGCCAAATACATAATCCAAGGGACAAATACCGATCCGGCGCCGAGATACGGGAGAAGATCCACCAGGCCGATAAAAAAGGCAATGGTTGCCGCATGCTCAACCCCTAAAAGAAAAAGTCCGATAAAGACAATGATCATCGTAAAAAGGATGAGTACGGCCTGCGCCTTAATGAAACCTGCCATCGCTTTTTTCAGCTCTCCCGATACGGCCTTGGCGTTTGCCGAAACCCGTTCCGGAAGAATGGAATAAAGCAGCGCTTTCAGCTTGTGCCAGTCCTTTGTCATAAAAAAGGTGGCGAGCATTGCGAAAATGAAGACGGCGGCTGTATTGGGAAGGAAGGCAATCCATTTCGGCACCAGTTCCAACAGATGTGAAAGCATCAGCCCTGCGTTTTTAGCGGCTGTATCACCGAGCGTCTGGATATGCGTCACGATTGATGCCTGCTGATTGGTTTCCAGCCCGTTAAATAAGACGGTCAGCTCGTGGTACAATGGCTGAATGCGGGAAGTGAACAGCTCTTCGCAATACGTCATAAAGGCGCTGATATGGGGAGGGAGCGTTTTGGCCAGATAAGCGGTTCCCGAAATGATTTCCGCAACCAGAAAGGTCGCCGCGCCAAGAAGGATCAGCAAAAAGAAGGCCAGGACAATGACTGTATTGACTGACCGCGGCAGACCCGTCAGTTTGTCCAGCCAGTCAACAACGGGAATGATCGCCGATGACAGAATAAGGGCGATCAGAAACGGATAAGTTAACGGGAATGAGGCGTAACCGGCCGCTAAAGCGCCGCCGGCCGCAGCGAGTACAAACAGCGCGCGGAAAAAAACAGTTGCATAGTGCGGATTCACATCGATCCTCCTCTCGGTCGGCACGTCCTATTATTAGTTTATTCGTCAAAAAAAAGGATATGAATACAGTTATGATGAAGGATGGTGCTTTCAGGATGTTTACACAGGCGAATTTATTTTTACTATTATTGCTGGCCATCGCATTGATAGCCAAAAATCAGTCATTGCTTTTTGCCGTCGGCTTTCTTATCGTGATAAAAGCTGTCGGTCTTGACCAGAAACTGTTTCCGGTTATTCAGTCAAAAGGAATCAACTGGGGGGTTACTGTCATTACAATCGCCGTTTTAGTGCCGATTGCTACGGGTGATATCGGTTTTAAACAGCTCGGAGAAGCGATGAAATCGTATTACGCGTGGATCGCGCTCGGTGCCGGGATCGCCGTGGCCTTAATCGCCAAAAACGGTCTCACCTTATTGGAAAACGATCCTCATATTACAACGGCGCTGGTCATCGGCACGATACTTGCCGTCGCTCTTTTCGGAGGCGTCGCCGTCGGTCCGTTAATCGGCGCCGGAATCGCCTACTTGGCCATGCAAATCGTTAAAATATTCACTTCGTAAAGTAAAAAAGCGGCTAAAAGCTGCTTTTTTTTTGCTGAAAAAGATGAAAAAACCGCGTAAAATCAAGAAAATGTGCGAGAAAGAAAAAAAAATTATAGGTAAACATTTAACAAATGTCTGATTATTGTTTATAATAAGAATAGGCTTAAACTTAAATAAGCTTATAAGAATTTGTTATGTTCCTCTATAAGCATATCGGTTATGTAACCGCAACCAGTGAAATGTAAGCATTTTCTTAAAGGGGAAAGGGATTGTTTGCATGACTCATTTTAAGTAAGCCGTATGTTTTATATACTCTTTAAAGGGGAATTTTGATTGAAAAGGAGAGGTTGAATATGACAGCAACACGCGGTCTTGAAGGGGTTGTAGCAACAACATCATCTGTAAGCTCTATTATCGACGATACCCTTACATATGTAGGGTACGATATTGACGACTTGACAGAGAATGCAAGTTTTGAAGAAATCATTTATTTGCTGTGGCATCTGCGCCTGCCGAATAAAACGGAACTTGCTGAATTGAAAAAACAGCTTGCGAAAGAAGCTGCCGTTCCACAAGAAATCATTGAGCACTTCAAATCCTATCCCCTCAATAACGTACATCCAATGGCGGCGCTTCGGACGGCGATTTCATTACTCGGGCTGACTGACAGTGAAGCCGATGTCATGAATCCGGAAGCGAACTACAGAAAAGCCATCCGCCTGCAGGCGAAGGTGCCGGGCATTGTCGCCGCTTTCTCAAGAATCCGCAAAGGGCTTGATCCCGTTGAACCGAAGGAAGAGTACGGAATCGCGGAGAATTTCCTTTACACTTTAAACGGTGAAGAGCCTTCTCCGATCGAAGTGGAAGCGTTTAACAAAGCGCTCATTCTTCATGCGGATCATGAGCTGAATGCATCAACATTTACGGCGAGAGTATGCGTCGCCACCTTATCCGATATTTACTCAGGCATCACAGCAGCCATCGGCGCTTTAAAAGGGCCGCTTCACGGGGGAGCCAATGAAGCCGTCATGAAAATGCTGACAGAAATCGGCGAAGTGGAAAACGCCGAGCCTTATATCCGCAGCAAAATGGAGAAAAAGGAAAAAGTAATGGGCTTCGGGCACCGCGTGTATAAGCATGGGGACCCGCGCGCCAAACATTTAAAAGAAATGAGCAAACGCCTGACGAATCTGACGGGTGAAAGCAAATGGTACGACATGTCAATCCGTGTCGAAGAAATCGTGACGTCGGAGAAAAAACTTCCGCCTAACGTTGATTTCTATTCCGCATCTGTCTACCACAGTCTAGGCATTGATCATGACCTGTTCACGCCGATCTTTGCGGTCAGCAGAATGTCAGGATGGATCGCGCACATTCTTGAGCAATACGATAACAACCGCCTCATCCGCCCTCGCGCTGAATACACGGGTCCGGATAAGCAGACTTTTGTTCCGATTGATGAAAGAGCCTGATCAAACGGGAGGCTGGTGATTTTCATGTCGTTAGCCTCTTGTTAATCAAGCCCGGGTTGGTTTACAATTTTGATAGAATCTTGAGAAAAATCATTTTATTTTTTATACAAGAAAAATAAAATGTTTTCTAAATATGAATTACATACTGGGAGGTAATATTGTGTCACAAGGTGAAAAAATTACAGTCTCTAATGGAGTATTAAACGTACCAAATAATCCGATCATCCCGTTTATTGAAGGCGACGGCACAGGCCCTGATATTTGGAATGCCGCTTCGAAAGTTTTGGAAGCCGCTGTTGAAAAAGCATATAAAGGCGAGAAAAAAATCACGTGGAAAGAAGTTTATGCCGGTGAAAAGGCTTATAATAAAACAGGTGAATGGCTTCCTGCCCAAACGCTGGAAGACATCAGAGAGTACTTCATCGCCATCAAAGGACCTCTGACGACACCTGTCGGCGGCGGTATCCGTTCTCTGAACGTAGCGCTGAGACAAGAGCTTGATTTGTTTACGTGTCTGCGCCCTGTCAGATATTTCACTGGAGTGCCTTCTCCGGTCAAACGCCCTGAAGATACAGATATGGTCATTTTCCGCGAAAATACAGAAGATATTTACGCCGGAATTGAGTATGCGAAAGGTTCTGAAGAAGTTGAAAAGCTGATCAGCTTCCTGCAAAATGAAATGGGCGTTAACAAAATCCGTTTCCCTGAAACATCAGGAATCGGCATCAAGCCTGTTTCTGAAGAAGGAACAAGCCGCTTAGTCAGAGCCGCCATTGAGTATGCGATCGAAAACGGCCGTAAATCTGTCACGCTTGTCCACAAAGGAAACATCATGAAGTTCACTGAAGGGGCATTTAAAAACTGGGGCTACGAGCTTGCTGAAAGAGAATACGGAGATAAAGTATTCACTTGGGCTGAATATGACCGCATTGTCGAAAAAGACGGAAAAGAAGCGGCTGATAAAGCGCAGAGCGAAGCGGAAGCAGCAGGGAAAATCATCGTCAAAGACAGCATCGCTGATATTTTCCTTCAGCAGATCTTAACCCGCCCGAGCGAATTCGACGTCGTGGCGACAATGAACTTAAACGGAGACTACATCTCTGATGCGCTTGCCGCTCAGGTAGGCGGAATCGGAATCGCGCCGGGAGCGAACATCAACTATGAAACAGGGCATGCGATTTTCGAAGCGACTCACGGAACGGCTCCAAAATATGCCGGCCTTGACAAAGTCAACCCGTCATCCGTTATCCTTTCAGGAGTGCTTCTTCTTGAACACCTGAACTGGAATGAGGCGGCTGACCTAGTCATTAAAGCTATGGAAAAAACGATTGCTTCAAAAGTAGTAACTTACGATTTTGCAAGATTAATGGACGGTGCAACTGAAGTAAAATGTTCAGAGTTCGGTGAAGAGCTAATCAAAAACATGGACTGAACCTAAAGCAGACTTCTAATGAAGCCAAAAAAGGAGAAGAGAATCATGGGAAAAACACGCAGTAAAGTTTCTGTTATCGGAGCAGGATTTACGGGAGCGACAACAGCCTTCCTTACAGCTCAAAAAGAGCTCGCGGATGTTGTGCTCGTTGATATTCCGCAATTGGAAAACCCGACAAAAGGAAAAGCGCTTGATATGCTCGAAGCAAGTCCGGTTCAAGGATTTGACGCGAAAATCACAGGCACGTCCAACTACGAGGACACAGCTGGTTCTGATATCGTCGTTATCACTGCCGGAATTGCCAGAAAACCAGGCATGAGCCGTGATGATCTCGTATCTACAAACGAAAAAATCATGAGAAGCGTCACACGTGAAATCGTGAAATATTCTCCTGACTGCATCATCGTTGTATTAACAAACCCTGTTGATGCGATGACATATGCGGTGTACAAAGAATCAGGCTTCCCGAAAGAGCGCGTCATCGGCCAATCCGGAGTGCTTGACACTGCGCGATTCAGAACATTCGTCGCTGAAGAATTAAACCTGTCAGTAAAAGATGTGACCGGCTTTGTTCTTGGCGGACACGGTGACGACATGGTTCCGCTCGTCCGTTATTCCTATGCGGGCGGCATTCCGCTTGAAACGCTTATCCCGAAAGACCGTCTTGATGCGATTGTAGAGCGCACAAGAAAAGGCGGCGGTGAAATCGTCAACCTCCTCGGAAACGGAAGCGCCTACTACGCGCCTGCTGCATCACTGACAGAAATGGTAGAAGCCATTTTAAAAGATCAGCGCCGCGTACTTCCGACCATCGCTTATTTAGAAGGTGAATACGGTCATGAAGGAATTTACTTAGGCGTACCGACGATTATCGGAGGAAACGGACTCGAGCAAATCATCGAGCTTGAACTGACAGACTATGAAAAAGCGCAGCTGAGTAAATCAGTTGAATCTGTCAAAAACGTGATGAAAGTATTGTCATAAGAAAAAAGGGAAGGCTTCCGAAGCAGAAGCCTTCCTCTTTTTACAATTAATGAAAGCGTTTTCTTTTTCCCTGAACGATCCTTTCTCTGAAAATGATCAAAAAGGCGAATTGTCTGAACGGGCAGTATTGGATAAAATGAAATCATAAAGTGATATGCAACACATAAAATAGAGAAAATTGGATGTCGGGGAAAATAGACAGCGGAGGGCGCAGCATGAACAAAAAAATTTTAGTTGTAGATGATGAACAATCTATCGTTACTCTTTTGCAGTATAATCTGGAAAGGTCCGGCTATGATGTCATTACCGCATCAGACGGCGAAGAGGCTCTGGAGCAGGCAGAGAAGGAAAATCCGGATTTAATCGTATTGGATGTCATGCTGCCGAAAGTGGACGGAATCGACGTCTGTAAACAGCTCAGACAGCAGAAAATGATGGTTCCGATCTTGATGCTGACAGCAAAAGATGAGGAGTTTGATAAGGTGCTGGGACTGGAGCTCGGAGCGGATGATTACATGACAAAGCCGTTCAGTCCGCGGGAAGTCACTGCGCGGGTGAAAGCCATTTTAAGAAGGGCTGACATTTCTTCACTGTCACAAGGCAGAGAAGAGGAAAAGGACGGGCAGATCCTCATCGGCGAGCTGAAAATTCTTCCGGAGCATTACGAAGCGTACTTCAAGTCAGAACAGCTGGAATTGACGCCTAAAGAATTTGAACTGCTTCTGTATTTGGGAAAACACAAGGGAAGAGTGCTGACGAGGGATCTTCTGCTGAGCGCGGTCTGGAACTATGATTTTGCCGGGGACACCCGGATTGTTGACGTTCATATCAGCCATCTGCGCGACAAAATCGAATCAAATACCAAAAAACCCATTTATATTAAAACAATCAGAGGTTTGGGGTATAAACTGGAGGAGCCAAAAATGAATGAATAAAGTCCGTGTGCGTCTGTTCGCTTTACTCGTTGTATGTATCATATTGGTTTTCAGTGTTCTCGGCCTTTTTTTACAGCAGCTTATTTCTTCATCCGCTAAAGAAAGAACGGCGGATCAGCTGAAAAAGGAAGCGGTATACATAGCGGGCCTTCTTGACACCGGCCGAATCGGCAATAAAAGCAATGACACGGTGATTCACGACGCCGGCCGCACCCTCGGTATCAACGTCTCCGTGCTTAATGAGAAGGGTGACGCCGTATATCATTCCGGCAGTCATGCCGATGATTCAGCCGTAAAGGAGTTCATGTCTCACAATAAAAATGAGGAGGCCATACAGGCGGGAAGCAAAGTGATCCGTGGGACTGCCGTGAAAAATGACGCCGGGCAAACGGCAGGATATGTAGTCGTTTCTTCGGAGATCAACGGCGGTTCAAGCATCACCGGAGAAATGTGGGGCATGCTGGCGGCAAGTCTTTGTACCGCTTTTATCATTATCGTTTTCTTTTATACAAACATGACGTCCCGTTACAAAAAATCAATCGACGCCGCGACAAAAGTGGCGACGGAGCTGTCCAAAGGGAATTATGACGCACGCTCCTACAGCGGTTACGCAAGACGGTCGGACCGTCTCGGACGTGCGATGAACAGTCTGGCGGTCGATCTGATGGAAATGACGAGAACGCAGGATATGCAGCGCGACCGTCTGTTAACCGTCATTGAAAATATCGGTTCCGGTTTGATTTTAATAGACGGGAGAGGCTTTATTAATCTCGTGAACCGGTCGTACACGAAGCAGTTTCATACAAAGCCTGAACGTCTGCTTCGCCGCCTTTATCATGATGCGTTTGAGCATGAGGAAATCATTCGGCTTGTCGAAGATATATTTATGACGGAGACGAAAAAATGCCAGCTGCTCAGACTGCCCATCAACATTGAACGGCGGTACTTTGAAGTTGACGGGGTTCCGATCATGGGTCCTGATGATGAATGGAAGGGCATCGTTCTCGTCTTTCACGATATGACGGAAATTAAAAAATTGGAGCAGATGAGAAAGGACTTCGTCGCCAATGTCTCCCATGAACTGAAAACGCCGATCACCTCCATTAAAGGTTTTACAGAAACGCTGTTAGACGGGGCGATGAAAGACGATAAGGCGCTTTCAGACTTTCTTTCTATCATTCTGAAAGAAAGTGAACGGCTCCAATCGCTCGTGCAGGATTTATTGGATTTATCCAAAATGGAACAGCAAAACTTTACGATGCGAGTAGAATCCTTTGACGCCGCAAAAATTCTGCATGAAATTGAAGCGCTTTTGCAGCATAAGGCTGCGGAAAAAGGCATCAGCTTTCAGCTCGACCTTCCGGAAGAGCCGATTTTTGTGACGGGTGATGCGCACAGGCTGAAGCAGGTATTTCTGAATTTGGCGAACAATGCCTTAACCTATACTCCTGAAAAAGGGACGGTGGGAATTTCGGTAAACGTGAAAGAAACCGTTGTCGATATCAAAGTGTCCGATACGGGAATCGGCATTCAGAAGGAAGAGATTCCGCGTATATTTGAGAGATTCTACCGTGTGGATAAAGACAGAAGCCGCAACTCAGGCGGAACGGGGCTCGGCCTCGCCATCGTGAAGCACTTAATAGAAGCCCATGAAGGCCATATCGAGGTCACAAGCGAGCCGGGACAGGGGACTGTGTTTACTGTAACGCTGAAGCGGCCGCCGGAAGCGTGATCAGCTTTACAAAGGATTAACATTTTCTTCATGACCTGTTAAACCTATCTTGTTAGGATGTAACAGAACCCCTTCATCCAAGGAGCCAATTTGACGGCGGGAACGTGTTTTCTTGTTCCCGTCCTTTTTTGCGTTTTCTCGGGGTTCCCTCATTTTCCTTTCAAATTGAACTTTGTTAAAATAAGAGAAGCTGTGAGATTAAAATCAGAGGAATCACGAGCTTTTGCTCTTAGGAGGATATTGAATGACGGAACGAAAAAAATTAGTGCTTGTCGACGGAAACAGTCTGGCGTACCGGGCGTTTTTTGCATTGCCGCTTTTAAGTAATGAAAAAGGCATTCATACAAATGCCGTATACGGCTTTGCTATGATTTTAATGAAAATGCTGGAGGATGAAAAACCGACCCACATGCTGGTGGCTTTTGACGCGGGAAAAACGACTTTCCGCCACAGCACGTTTAAAGAATATAAAGGCGGAAGACAAAAAACGCCGCCGGAGCTTTCAGAACAGATGCCGTTCATCCGCGAACTCCTTGATGCATACAACATCAGCCGCTATGAGCTTCCTGAATACGAAGCGGATGATATTATCGGCACGCTTGCCGTATCTGCTGAAAAAGACGGCTTCGAAGTAAAGGTATTTTCCGGAGATAAAGACTTAACGCAGCTTGCAACCGGGAAAACGACCGTTGCCATTACGAGAAAAGGCATTACCGACGTGGAAGATTACACGCCGGAGCACGTCGAAGAAAAGTATGGTCTGACACCTCTGCAAATTATTGATATGAAGGGATTAATGGGGGACTCATCCGATAACATACCGGGCGTTCCCGGCGTCGGAGAAAAAACCGCAATTAAGCTCTTAAAGCAGTTCCATTCCGTTGAGAAACTGCTTGATTCAATTGATGAAGTCAGCGGAAAAAAATTAAAAGAAAAGCTCGGGGAATATAAGGAACAAGCCTTGATGAGCAAAGAGCTGGCGACGATTATGACAAATGCGCCGATTGAAGTCAATCTCGAAGATTTAGATTATCAAGGGTTTGACCGTGAACAAGTTGTCGCCATATTTAATGATCTCGGTTTTAACACGCTTCTTGAACGGCTCGGTGAAGAAAGCGGAGAAACTGCGGAAGAAGACTTTGAGGACATCGATGTTGAAACGGTTGAAGAAATCACCGAAGACATGCTCGTTTCGCCGTCCGCTTTAGTCGTCGAACAAATCGGTGATAACTATCATGAAGAACCGATTCTCGGCTTTTCTATCGTGAATGAAACAGGTCTTTATTATATTCCGAAAGAAACAGCCATTCAGTCCGAAGCGTTTAAATCCTGGGTTGAAGATGAGTCGAAGAAAAAGTGGGTGTTTGACAGTAAACGCTCCGTCGTCGCTCTGCGCTGGCAGGGAATTGAGCTGAAGGGAACGGAATTTGACGCGCTTCTCGCGGCCTATATTATTAACCCGGGCAATTCATACGACGATGTCGCGAGCGTAGCGAAAGAATACGGGCTCAATATCGTTTCCAAAGACGAAGCGGTTTACGGAAAGGGCGCAAAGCGCGCCGTTCCGGCTGAGAAAGAGCTTGCCGACCATCTCGCGCGGAAAGCGGCTGCCGTTAACAGCCTCCGGGATAAGCTGCTGCACGCGCTCAAAGAAAATAATCAGCTCGAACTGTATGAAGATCTCGAACTCCCGCTTGCGCTGATTCTCGGAGAAATGGAATCTATGGGCGTTAAAGTGGATGTTGAAAGACTGAAGCGAATGGGTGAAGAGCTCGGCGTGAAACTGAAAGAATATGAAGAAAAAATCCATGACATCGCCGGTGAACCGTTTAACATTAATTCACCAAAGCAGCTCGGCGTCATTTTGTTTGACAAGCTCGGCCTGCCGGTAGTGAAGAAAACAAAAACAGGCTATTCCACTTCAGCCGATGTGCTGGAGAAGCTTGCCGACAAACATGATATCGTCGCTTATATTCTGCAATACAGACAAATCGGCAAACTTCAATCGACCTATATAGAAGGGCTGCTGAAAGTCACGCGCAAAGATTCTCATAAGGTGCATACACGATTCAATCAGGCATTGACTCAAACAGGGCGCCTCAGCTCAACGGATCCGAACCTGCAAAACATTCCGATCCGGCTGGAGGAAGGGCGGAAAATCCGTCAGGCTTTCGTTCCGTCAGAACCGGACTGGCTTATTTTTGCAGCCGACTATTCACAAATTGAATTGAGGGTGCTTGCGCATATTTCAAAAGATGAAAATCTGATTGAGGCGTTTACGAATGACATGGATATTCATACAAAAACCGCAATGGACGTGTTTCATGTCAGTGAAGAGGAAGTGACCCAAGCGATGCGCCGCCAGGCAAAGGCTGTCAATTTCGGCATCGTTTACGGCATCAGTGATTACGGTCTGTCGCAAAACCTCGGCATTACCCGGAAAGAAGCGGGCGCTTTTATTGACCGCTACCTGGAGAGCTTCCCGGGTGTCAAGGCGTATATGGAAGAATCGGTGCAGGAAGCGAAGCAAAAAGGATATGTTACGACACTCATGCAGCGCCGCCGCTATATCCCTGAGCTGACCAGCCGCAACTTCAATCTGCGGAGTTTTGCGGAACGCACGGCCATGAATACGCCGATTCAGGGCAGCGCCGCCGATATTATTAAAAAAGCCATGATTGATATGGCAGCTGAGCTGAAAGAGAAAAACCTGAAGGCAAGACTGCTGCTGCAGGTGCACGATGAATTGATTTTTGAAGCGCCTAAGGAAGAAATTGAAATATTAGAGAAGCTGGTTCCTGAAGTGATGGAACATGCTTTGGATTTAGACGTGCCGTTAAAGGCGGATTATGCTTCAGGCCCGTCTTGGTACGATGCAAAATAAACAGAGAAAAAGGAAGTGATGATTGTGCCGGAATTACCAGAAGTTGAAACGGTCCGGCGCACTCTGACCGGTCTTGTGAAAGGGAAAACGATTGAATCGGCCGACATCAGATGGCCGAATATCATCAAAAAACCCGCCGAGCCGGAGGAATTCGCGCGGCAGATTGCAGGAGAAACAATCCGATCCATCGGAAGAAGGGGAAAGTTTTTGCTTTTCCATCTGGATCATTATGTCATGGTGTCCCATCTACGGATGGAGGGGAAATACGGTCTTCACCAGGCCGATGAGCCTGACGATAAACATGTGCACGTCGTGTTTAACATGACGGACGGAACACAGCTCCGCTACCGGGACGTCCGGAAATTCGGCACGATGCATTTATTTGCGCCGGGAGAGGAACTGACTGCATTACCGCTTTCACAGCTCGGGCCCGAGCCTGACGATGAAGCATTTACCGCCGCCTATTTAAAAGAGCGGCTCGCCAAAACGAACCGCGCGGTAAAAACCGCTCTGCTCGATCAAAAAGCGGTCGTCGGCCTCGGCAACATTTATGTCGATGAAGCTTTATTCCGGGCGGGGATTCACCCTGAGACAAAAGCGAACAGTCTGTCAGACGGGCAGATAAAAAAGCTTCATACAGAAATTAAAGACACCCTTCAGGAAGCGATTGACGCGGGCGGGAGCACCGTCCGGTCTTATATCAATTCTCAAGGGGAGATCGGAATGTTTCAGCTCAAACATTACGTATACGGCAAAAAAGATGAGCCGTGCAAGACGTGCGGCACGATGATTTCTAAAATCGTGGTCGGCGGAAGAGGTACGCATTTCTGCGCCCGATGCCAAAAAAAACCATAAACTGAAGCTGTTCAAGCGGACGCCGGCAGAATGACTTTTTTCTAACACAGTTGATGACCTTTCTCCATATATATATTGTGATTCACCCAATAGGCATTTGTCACAATTGCCGATCAAGAGAAAGGGAGAAACGGATATGGAGATTGTTTCTTTGCTGCTTTTGGCTTTTGCTGTCAGCTTGGACAGTTTTTCAGTCGGGTTTACGTACGGATTGAGAAAAATGAAAATCCCGTTCAAAGCGATTGCCGTGATCGCTTGCTGTTCAGCCTCTGTGATGTTTATATCCATGCTGATCGGCCATTTTCTGACAAAGATTTTTCCCGTATCCGTCACGGAGAAACTGGGCGGGCTGATCTTAATCGGAATCGGGGCATGGGTCATCTATCAATTTTTCAAACCGGCTAAAGAGCCGGATTACTTATTACATGAAAAAACGTTACTTAATCTTGAAGTGAAATCGCTCGGCATCGTGATTCACATTTTGAAAAAGCCGACCAGCGCCGATATTGATCAATCCGGAACCATTAACGGAGTCGAGGCGCTTTTGCTCGGTATCGCCTTATCAATTGACGCGTTTGGCGCCGGCATGGGAGCAGCCATTCTCGGCTTTTCTCCGGTTATGATGAGCGTGACCGTCGGGGTGATGAGCTCGCTGTTTGTTTCACTCGGCATAAACGCGGGGCATTTCTTTTCAAGATGGAATTGGATAGATAAAATGACATTTTTGCCGGGAGTCCTGCTGATTATCATCGGGATTTGGAAAATGTAAGAAGGAGTGGGCTTTTTGAGCTTGGTCATCGGTTTAACGGGAGGCATCGCCAGCGGCAAAAGCACGGTAGCGCGCATGCTGATCGACAAAAAGATTACAGTCATTGATGCGGATGTCATCGCAAAACAGGCGGTGGAAAAAGGAATGCCGGCTTACGGACAGATCGTTGAAACGTTCGGAAAAGAAATCCTGCTGGAAAACGGCGGGATTGACAGAAAAAAACTCGGTGCCATTGTTTTTACGGACGACCAGAAGCGTCTGACGCTGAATCAGATCGTTCATCCGGCGGTGCGTGCGGAAATGATGAAACAGCGGGATGAGGCTGTTGCGCGAAAAGAGCAGTTCGTCGTTTTAGATATACCGCTTTTGTATGAGAGCGGGCTTGACTATCTTGTCGGCAAAGTGCTCGTCGTCACCGTACCGGCAGACATTCAGCTCAAACGGCTGATGGAGCGGAATGCCCTTACAAAAGAAGAAGCGATGAGCCGGATAACGTCGCAGATGCCTTTAGCGGACAAAACAAAAAAAGCTGACGCCGTCATTGATAACAGCGGCAGTCTTGAACATACAAAGCATCAGCTGGAGGAAATATTGAGCAGCTGGGCATAAACAAACACCGTTCGGGAAGCCGAACGGTGTTTTTCTGAATTAAAAATCAAAATTGTCAGGGTCCGGACCGACACGAAGATTTTCGTTCAGATCATCAACCCGTTTCATATCTTCAGCTGACAGTTCGAAATCAAAGACATTTGCATTTTCTTCAATACGGTGTTTTTTAGTTGATTTCGGGATGGTAATGACACCGTTTTGCAAATCCCAGCGCAAAATCACTTGAGCGGCTGATTTGCCGTACTTCTGAGCGATCTCCTGTAAGACGGGATGATCAAGCAGCTGGCCTTGCATCAATGGCGACCACGCTTCAAGCTGAATGCCTTGTTCGTCGCAGAATGCCTGCAGTTCTTTCTGTGTCAGGCGCGGGTGGTATTCCACCTGGTTGATCATCGGCTTGATTTCCGTTTCTTTCATAAGATGTTTCAGATGGTGAATTTGGAAATTGCTCACCCCGATCGCTTTAATGCGTCCATTGCGGTAGAGGGTTTCGAGCGCCCGCCACGCATCAATGTACTTTCCTTCGACAGGCCAATGGATCAAATATAAATCTAAATAGTCTAAACCGAGTTTTTCTAAGCTTGTGTCAAACGCTTTTAACGTTTCTTCATATCCTAAATCGGCATTCCATACTTTTGACGTGACAAAAATGTCTTCACGCTTTAATCCCGCTTCTTGCAATCCTTGGCGGATGCCTTCGCCGACACCCTCTTCATTACCGTAAATCGCGGCGGTATCAACGCTGCGATAGCCGTGCACCAATGCCGTTTTCACCGCATTGACGAGTTCCGCGCCTTCCTCTACTTTGAACACCCCGATGCCAAACCAAGGCATTTTTACTCCATTATGCAATGTTGCTTTTGCTTGTAAATATGTTGTCATGTATATGTTCCTCCAATTATTTGTTTGTTGAAAAAATCAAAATGCCTGAAGAAAAACTCATCTCCTTTCAGGGATGATGTGATCCCGCTTTTCAAGCTTCCTGCTCCATCCGGTTAACACGACCGCGCTGAGCACCATGAGCGCCCCGATCCAAGCGGTATGAATGATCCCGATTGAGTCTGTAATGACTCCGCCGGCAAACGAGCCGATCGCGATTCCGGCATTAAATGCCGCGATGTTTAAAGCTGATGCTGTATCAACGGCGCTTGGGGCAAAACGTTCACTGAGCATCACGACATATACCTGCAGTCCCGGCACATTCATAAACGCCAGCAGTCCCATTAAAATAATGGTGATCAGCCCGGCTGTTTTAAACGGCGCGGTAAAAGTCAAGACAAACAGCACAGCCGCCTGGACAATGAACATGTAAAACAATGCTTTCAGCGGATTCCGATTTGATAATCGGCCGCCAATCATATTTCCGATGGCGATTGCAATTCCGTAAACAAGCAGGACGGCCGCGACGGTTTCTTTCTGAAAACCGGTTACTTCCTGAAGAAGCGGGGATAAATACGTAAACACGACAAACGTTCCGCCGTAGCCTAACGCTGTAATCATAAATAAAAGCAATAACCGGCCGTTCGTGACGAGTTTTACCTGCTCGGAAAACGCGGTCTTCGTCCCTTTACGCAAATTTGACGGAACGAGAAGCGCATTTGTAAGGAATGCAATGATTCCTACCGTGACAATGACGGCAAACGCAATCCTCCAGCCGAATTGCTGGCCGAGATAGGTGCCGAACGGAACGCCGGTCACCGTAGCCACCGTCAGCCCCGTAAACATAATGGAAATCGCGCTTGCTCTTTTATGTTCCGGTACGATACTGGCGGCGATTGTAGCACCGATTGACATGAAAATGCCGTGGGAAAACGCTGTAATGACCCGCGCTGTCAATAAGATCCCGATTGAAGACGCGCTCGCCGCGAGTATATTTCCGGCGATAAAAATCAACATGACCCAGAGCAGCAGTGTTTTCCGCGACATGCCGGATGTGAGAGAAGTTAAAACCGGCGCGCCGAATGTCACGCCGAGAGCATACATGGAAACGGTAAGGCCCGCCGTTGTCACGGGTATATGCAGATCCTGAGATATAAGCGGCAGCAATCCGACACTGATAAATTCGGTTGTGCCGATCGCAAAAGCGCTGACGGCTAATGCAAGCAGCGCTGGTAAATAGCTTTGGCGATGTGAAGACATCTGTTTTCCTCCTTGGTCGATAATGTATGGTTGAAATGATGCCGGGTAAACGATATAAGTATAAGAGTACATCCCTTTTCATCCGGCAAATGTCATTATGATTGATAGGAGCTTCATTGAAAAGAACGTACTTTTAAGTGCCATAGGCACTTTTTAGTTCCTATAGATGAGGAGGAATTACCGTTGCTGAAGAAAAAATACAATATATCCGTAGAGGCGACGCTTGAAGTGATCGGCGGAAAATGGAAGTGTGTGATCCTCTGCCACCTTATGCGCGGGAAAAAGCGGACAAGTGAATTGAAGCGGCTTATGCCGGAGATTACCCAGAAGATGCTGACACAGCAATTGCGGGAATTGGAAGCAGACGGCGTCATCAACCGGATCGTGTACAATCAGGTGCCGCCAAAAGTCGAATACGAGCTGAGTGAATACGGGCACAGTCTGGAAAGAATTTTAAACGCGCTGTGCGATTGGGGCGCGATGCATATTTCTAAACGGTACGGCGAGGTGTCTTCCGTTTTAGAGGACAGCATTTTAAATGACAAATTTAAAGATCCGGAACAAATATAAGAAAAAAGCAGGCAGCATGAGACGCTGATCCTGCTTTTTTTATGGAAAAAAGATCATTTTATATGCAAAAAAACCGATTGAACAACATATTGATCGGTATAAGGGTGGATTTTTATCAAGTTGTACTGGCGGATTTCTTTTAATGTGTTATACTATATATAATTAAAAATTAATTAGAGTGGCATATTAAAAAGGGGTGACCTGAGCATGAAGGTAAAAGTAGCAATCAACGGGTTTGGAAGAATCGGAAGAATGGTGTTCAGAAAAGCGATGGAAGATGATCAAATTCAAATAACAGCCATTAATGCAAGCTATCCCCCGGAAACGCTTGCTCATTTGATAAAGTATGACACAATCCACGGCAGATACGATCAAGAAGTCGAGGCCGCCGAAGACAGTCTGATTGTCAACGGAAAACATATTATGCTGTTCAATCGGCGGGATCCGAGAGAGCTTCCGTGGAAAGAGTGCGGAATAGACATCGTCGTAGAGGCAACGGGAAAATTTAATTCAAAAGAAAAAGCCATGAGCCATATTGAAGCAGGGGCAAAAAAGGTCATTTTAACCGCTCCGGGCAAAAATGAAGACGTTACCATTGTCATGGGAGTCAATGAAGAGCAATTCAATCCGGATGAACATGTGATTATTTCAAATGCATCCTGCACGACAAACTGTCTCGCACCGGTCGTTAAAGTGCTTGATCAGGAATTCGGGATTGAAAGCGGCCTGATGACGACTGTTCACGCTTATACGAATGACCAAAAAAATATCGACAACCCGCATAAAGATCTGCGGCGGGCGAGAGCGTGCGGAGAATCCATCATTCCGACTTCTACAGGCGCCGCAAAAGCGCTGTCGCTCGTGCTGCCTCATCTGAAAGGAAAACTTCACGGCCTTGCTTTACGGGTTCCTGTTCCCAATGTGTCATTAGTAGACCTCGTCTGCGATCTGAAAACAGATGTGTCGGCCGAGCAAGTGAACGCCGCTTTCCAAAGAGCCGCAAAGACGTCAATGTACGGAATTCTTGATTATTCGGATGAGCCGCTTGTGTCTTCGGATTATAATACGAATTCACATTCCGCGATCATTGACGGACTGACAACAATGGTGATGGAAGACCGAAAAGTAAAGGTGCTCGCCTGGTATGACAATGAATGGGGATATTCCTGCCGGGTCGTTGATCTTATCCGTCACGTGGCCGCGCGAATGAAACACCCGTCAGCTGTGTAGAATAAAGATCATGGACTTTTGTTAGAAAAAACCCTTAACGGCATATTCGCAAAAAACACTTCTTGCAAAATAAACTTAAACACAGTATACTATCTTTCGTGAACTTCTTGCTCGTGACTGCTTCGGAATTACTTAAAGGGTTAGGACCTCTCCGGACTAACTTTCCCCCGTGGTAAATAGCCGGGTCAGTTCTCGGAAATTCACTTTTTTAATTCTTGTTAAGGGGGGTCCATGATTATGGAAACAATGGGGCGTCACGTCATCTCCGAGCTGTGGGGATGCGATTTTGATAAGCTCAATGACATGGATTTTATTGAAAAAACGTTTGTAAATGCTGCTTTGAAATCAGGAGCTGAGGTGCGCGAGGTCGCATTTCACAAATTTGCACCGCAAGGCGTAAGCGGAGTCGTTATAATCTCTGAGTCACATTTAACGATTCACAGTTTTCCTGAACACGGATATGCAAGCATTGATGTTTATACTTGTGGAGACCTGGATCCTAATGTGGCTGCTGATTACATTGCGGACGCATTACATGCAGATACAAGAGAAAACATTGAAATACCGAGAGGAATGGGGCCTGTACAGATCAAACAGGCACAAGCGAAAGTACTGTAATTTTCAAAACGCACACACAAGGGAGCTAAGCTGAAAAAGCCATTACGCGCTTTGAGGCTGATGCTCCTTTTCTAATGTAAAAAAACAGCATTGCTTTTTCTTTAAGCATTTTTTTTGTAAAATAGAGAAAGATAAGGCCGGTCTATCGGCTCTCCCAACACAATAGGCTCATCCTAGAAACGTTGGCGGGCATTTACCGGAAGCTTGTGAACCGCATTACAGCAACGAAACAGATGGGAGCTGATCCAATTTGAAATGTCCTTCATGCCAGCATAACGGTTCCCGCGTACTTGATTCACGGCCTGCGGACGAAGGGAAATCAATCCGCAGAAGGCGGGAATGCGAAGCCTGCCATTACCGCTTCACCACATTTGAGAAGTTTGAAGAGATGCCTCTGATCGTCGTGAAAAAAGAAGGCGTCCGGGAAGAATTCAGCCGTGAAAAAATGCTGCGCGGGTTAATTAAAGCTTGTGAAAAAAGACCCGTTCCTTTAAAAACACTGGAAGACATGTGCTTTGACATTGAAAAAGAGCTGCGAAATCAAGGCGTATCTGAAGTCAAAAGCGAACTAGTCGGAGAAATGGTGATGGACCGCCTGGCGAAAATCGATGAGGTGTCTTATGTCCGCTTTGCCTCCGTCTACCGGCAGTTTAAGGATATAAACGTGTTTATCGATGAATTGAAAGATTTAATAAAGAAAGAACGCTAAAGAGCTAAGAGATTGTGTCTGGCTCTTTTCTCATGAGCAAAATTGGCATTTGATAGATTGCGGAAACGGTGTAAAATGAGAGTAGAAACATATCGGAAGGTTTGAGAATCATGGCTGACTATTGGAATGACGTATTGCCTGTAGATCCTTACACGGTCAAAAGCCGTTCGCTTCTTCAGGATGTCGACAGACAGGTTTTGACACATCTGTACCAGCCGCTGATCGGTTCTTTTGCATTCTCCCTGTATATGACCTTATGGGGGGAGCTTGAGCAGAACCGTTTGTGGGGATCGGAATCCACTCACAGACAGCTGATGGGCATGATGCAGTCAAATTTAAAAAAGATTCATCATGAACAGGGAAAGCTTGAAGGAATCGGTCTGCTGAAAGTGTATATCCGCGAGTCCGAGCAAAAGGAGCGGATGTTTATTTATGAGCTGCTTCCCCCGCTCAGACCGAATGATTTTTTTGAAGACGGCATGTTGAACGTCTTTCTTTATAACAGAGTCGGTAAAACGAAATACCAGCAGCTGAGACAATTTTACACGCATCCTTCCGTCGGCGAAGGCGCAAGGGAAATTACGCGGCCTTTTAATCACGCCTTTGCTTCTTTCCAGCCGAGCGAGTGGAAAATGACGCCGGATATGGAAGAAGCGATGAACCTCCCCGAGGATTATGAGACGGCGTCTGTCGGACAAGCGCCTTCCTATACGGTGACGGAGGAAGTGTTTGATTTTGAGCTGTTTTTAGCGGGATTATCAGAAACAATGATACCGCGCAAATCAATCACACAGGACGTGCGGGAGAGTATTAAAAAGCTTTCGTATTTATACGGAATAGATCCTATCTCCATGCAGCACGTCGTCATGACCGCAATTAATGAACAGGATACGATAACGGCCGAAGCGCTGAGGAAAGCGGCCAGCGACTGGTACCAAATTGAGAGAAGCGGGAAGCTCCCGGAATTGATTGATAAAACACAGCCTGTCCGTCTGAGAGAAAACAAGGCGGAAAAGGAAGATTCATTGAATGCCGAACTCATTGCACAGCTTGAGACCATTTCACCGAGAAAGCTCCTTCAGGACATTGCGGACGGGACCGAGCCGTCAAAAGCCGACCTGCAGATCATAGCGGATATTATGTTCGAACAGAAGCTTGAGCCCGGTGTCACCAATGTGCTGATTTATTATGTCATGCTGAAAACGGATATGAAGCTGTCCAAAAACTATATCCAAAAAATCGCCGCCCACTGGGCCAGAAAGAAAGTCAAAACGGTGCGGGAAGCTATGAAGCTCGCAATAGAAGAGCATAGGCAATATCTTGATTGGGCGGACGGCAAAACAAACGGCGCGCCGCGCGGCAAAAAAACCGTCCGGGAAGAAAAACGCCCTGATTGGATGAAAGAAGAAGAAACAGGGAATAAGCCTGAAAAGCCGGCTCTTTCCGCACAGGATCTTGAAGAACAGAAGAAAAAAATGATGGAAGAAATGAAAAAACTGAAAAAATACTCTGCCTATTGAGACAGAGAAGCGGGGTGATATGTAATGGAACCGATCAGCCGATCCTTAGAAGGCGTGACGAAGAGACCTGACTTTCAAAAACGCCTGGAACGAATGCAGCAGCAGGTCATGGCCGACAAAGACGTCCAGGCTTTTTTGAAGGAACAGAATGATGTAATCAATCAAAGCATGATTGACAGAGGGTTAAATAAACTGTACGAATACGTTCAGCAAAGCAAGCAGTGCGCCTTCTGTTCAAAAGACAACGAGACGAACAGCCTGCTTGAAGGCTATCATCCGAAGCTTGTGATCAACGGGCGTTCGATTGATATTGAATATTACGAATGTCCGGAAAAGAGAAAGCTCGACCGCCAGAAAAGACAAAAGTCCCTGATGAAGAGCATGTATATCCAGAAAGATCTGCTTGGCGCGACCTTTCAGCAGATCGACATTACTGATCCGAGCAGACTCGGCATTTTCCAGCACGTGACTGATTTTTTGAAGAGCTATAATGAAACGGGCAAAGGCAAAGGGCTGTACCTGTACGGGAAATTCGGAATCGGAAAGACATTTATTTTAGCCGCCATTGCCAATGAGCTTGCGGAAAAAGAGTATTCATCAATGATCGTATATGTTCCCGAATTTGTCAGAGAGCTGAAAAACTCGCTCCAGGATCAGTCGCTGGAGGAGAAACTGAATATGGTAAAAACGACGCCCGTACTGATGCTTGATGACATCGGAGCGGAATCAATGACAAGCTGGGTCAGGGATGAGGTCATCGGCACCGTGCTTCAGCACAGAATGAGCCAGCAGCTTCCTACTTTCTTCTCGTCTAATTTTTCACCTGACGAGCTGAAGCATCATTTTACGTATTCACAGCGGGGAGAAAAGGAAGAAGTCAAAGCGGCAAGATTGATGGAGCGGATTTTATATTTGGCTTCGCCTGTCCGTCTTGACGGGGAAAACCGCCGCCGTTCATAGTGCCGGCGACAAATGGGAAGGATTTGAGGGAATGAGGAATAAGAAGGCTGTCACATGGGCTGCGGCTGCGGCGGGAGCGGGCCTTTTGCTGTGGGCAAACCGCAAATATCTGAATCTGTCGCCTAAGGAGATCCGTCTTTGGGTGTTATCGTTCGGTGTTTTTGCGCCGCTTGTGTTTATCGGAATTTCCATCGTGAGGCCTTTTGTGCTGTTTCCCGTATCAATCGTTTCCGTCGCCGGAGGATTGGCGTTCGGACCGTTTTTCGGCACCGTGTATACGCTGGCAGGCTCAATGGGCGCTGCCGCCGTGTCTTTTTTTGCGGCGGGCCTGTTTGCCTTTAAAGAAAAAAGCCGTCACGGAAAAATGGAAGTCATTCAAAAGCAGATGAAAACCAATGGTTTCTTTTATATTTTTATCCTTCGCATTCTGCCTGTTAACTTTGATGTGATCAGCTATGCCGCGGGTCTTTCGAAAGTCAGGCCGATGACGTATCTTTTGGCGACCGCGGCGGGCATCATTCCGGGAACGATTGTCCTGAATGTGCTCGGCGCGAGCTTTATGTCCGGCAATGTGCTGACCATGTTCGGAGTGATCTGTCTTTACATCGTGTTTTTATCGCTTCCCCTCATATTTAAAAAGAAGATGCGCCATTTGTTCAGCGGTGAAAGCTAACCTTTACGTCTATTTTAAAAAGATCCCCCATATACTTGTAACAGATGCCGTAAGGGGGGACAAATATGCTTGAAGTGATCTTTGAAGATGACCACGATACCGCCGCTTTTTTACATCTCATTCAGCAATCGGACGACCGGAGACATTTTATTGTCCGTGAAGGCATAAAAAAAGTCGGAATCGAAAGGTCTGAATCGGCTTTTTCCGTTCAGCGTTTTATTGAGCCGATATTTGTCAGGTTTTTTTTAGAATGTAAAGAAGACGAGCATATGCTTTCTCTCATAGAGGACGCATATTGCTTCACCGATCAGGATGAACAGCAGCAAATCCTTCAGCTTGCGCACAGCATTATGGAAGGAGAGCTTGATGATCATCCGTTTGAGCCGAAGAAAGAGCCGCGCGCACAGTTTATTTCAGATGCGCTCCGGACGATTTCACTTGATGCGGGTGTTTTTTCCGTGCGTTCGTTTCAGACGTTCCGGCTTGGCAAGTATTATGAGCGGCTCAGGGAATACACGGAGGCTGCGATAGATGAATACCGGATGGAACAGGAATATCAAAACTTTATCCAGTCTCTGAGAGATTACGTGACATCCAATCCGCCGCGGATGAAGAAAGTCCGCATCGTACATGACCGGGCTTTTACGCTGTGGGAGCTGCGCTATGTGTCAGAACGGGAACAGAAAAAATACATAGACAGACGGTTCGTGCGGGAGCACCCGATGTATATAGATTCCCATCTGCTTGCGCCGCTGATCTCCATTGCGCCCGAGACGGTGGAATTGTATACGGACAAACCGGAGCATATGATGTCCAGAACGATTCAAAACGTGTTTCAGGAGAGGGTGCGCCTCTTCCCGTTAGGCGCGTTTGTGTCGGAGAAGACGGAAGGATAGCCGCACAGACGGCCTTGCGGCAGCAGCGGGGCTGTCTGGGCGAAATCAGATGGAAAACCGAGTTGCATTTTTCTCACAGACATTTTATAATACATAACAGATTAATGATTGCTACACGTATTGATAAGGACATGAAGCATTGATACCGGCTTTATAAGAGAGGAGAGCCCAGGCTGAAAGCTTTCCAGCTATGGATCATTGTCTTTACCGCCTTTGAACTTCAGCTGTGAACGCAGGAATAAGCGCCAGTAATAGCTGACGGGAACTCCCGTTACAGAGTTTAGAGCCGCAGGTGCCGAAAAAATCGGCCGCGCGGAAAAAAGGGTGGAACCACGATTCCGTTTATTTAACCTCGTCCCTTTCATAGGGGGCGGGGTTTTTGATTTGTATAAAAAAAGGAGTGACGAAGATGTCAGATATGATCAACATCACATTTCCGGACGGAGCGGTAAAGGAATTTCCGAAAGGATCAACAACAGAAGATATCGCGGCATCCATCAGTCCGGGATTAAAGAAAAAGTCTTTAGCCGGTAAACTGAACGGACAGGAAATTGATTTAAGAACGCCGATTCAAGAGGACGGTGCCGTAGAAATCATTACAGAAGGCACAGAAGAAGGCCTGAACATCATGCGGCACAGCACGGCGCATTTATTGGCTCAGGCGATTAAGCGCATTTATAAAGATGTGAAATTCGGAGTCGGTCCCGTCATTGAAAACGGATTTTATTATGACGTTGAAATGGAGCAGGCGCTGACGCCGGATGACCTTCCGAAGATTGAAAAAGAAATGAAACGCATTGTCGGTGAAAATCTGCCGATCATCCGAAAAGAAGTGAGCCGTGATGAAGCAAAAGCCATGTTTGCGGAAATCGGCGATAATCTGAAGCTTGAACTGCTGGATGCCATCCCTGAAGACGAAACGGTCTCCATTTATGAGCAGGGCGAGTTTTTTGACCTCTGCCGCGGCGTGCACGTGCCGTCTACAGGAAAAATTAAAGAATTTAAACTGCTCAGCCTTGCAGGCGCGTACTGGCGCGGAGACAGCAAAAACCAAATGCTTCAGCGCATTTACGGCACGGCCTTCTTTAAAAAGGATGACTTGAAAGAGCATTTGCGCATGCTTGAAGAAGCGAAAGAGCGCGACCACCGAAAACTGGGAAAAGAATTAAAATTGTTCGCCAACTCTCAAAAAGTCGGACAAGGCCTGCCGCTCTGGCTGCCGAAAGGCGCGACGATCCGCCGCGTGATCGAGCGATACATTGTGGATAAAGAGCTGAGCCTCGGCTATGAGCACGTCTATACGCCTGTTCTCGGAAGCAAAGACCTGTACGAAACATCAGGACACTGGGAACATTATCAGGACGGCATGTTCCCGCCGATGGAAATGGACAATGAAACGCTTGTGCTTCGTCCGATGAACTGTCCTCACCATATGATGATTTACAAACAGGACATTCACAGCTACCGCGAGCTTCCGATCCGCATTGCCGAGCTCGGAACGATGCACCGCTATGAAATGTCAGGAGCGCTTTCAGGTCTTCAGCGCGTACGCGGCATGACGTTAAATGACGCACACATTTTCGTCCGCCCTGATCAGATTAAAGAAGAATTCATCCGCACGGTCCGTTTGATTCAAGACGTATACGAAGACTTCGGCCTGAGTGATTACACTTTCCGCCTGTCTTACCGCGATCCTGAAGATACGGAGAAATATTTTGATGATGATGACATGTGGAACAAAGCGCAATCCATGCTGAAGGCGGCAATGGATGAAATCGGCCATGATTACTATGAAGCGGAAGGCGAAGCGGCGTTTTACGGCCCTAAGCTTGACGTGCAGGTAAAAACGGCGATCGGCAAAGAAGAGACATTGTCAACTGTACAGCTTGACTTCCTTCTTCCGGAACGCTTTGATCTCACTTACGTCGGTGAAGACGGCAAACAGCACCGTCCTGTTGTTATTCACCGCGGTGTCGTATCAACGATGGAACGCTTCGTTGCTTTCTTAATCGAAGAGCACAAAGGCGCTCTTCCGACATGGCTTGCGCCGGTGCAATTCCAAGTCATTCCAGTATCACCGTCTGTGCATCTTGACTACGCGAAAAAAGTGCAGGAGCGCCTGCAGCGTGAAGGCCTGCGTGTCGAGCTTGACAGCCGGGACGAGAAAATCGGCTATAAAATCCGTGAAGCCCAAATGCAAAAAATCCCGTACATGCTTGTGGTCGGTGACCAAGAAGCGGAAAACGGCGGGGTAAACGTCCGGAAATACGGCGAGCAGAAATCCGAAACCGTTTCACTGGACGATTTTGTGAAAAAGGCTGTAGCCGAAGCGAAAAAATAATCCGGAAACATAAAAAACCCCATTCTGAATGAGTGGGGTTTTTTCGGTATATGATTATCTTTGTTTTTGTTTCTCTATAATCGCAAACAGCTCGTGAAGATCGCTGATCACGTAATCAGGCGTAATGTCCGTTTCATTTTTCTTGTTCGTCCGGTTTACCCAGACAGTTGTGATGCCTGCCCGTTTGGCTCCCAATATATCAGTATTGAGGTTGTCTCCGACCATAATGGCGTCTTCTTTTTTCAGATGCAGAAGACTGAGGCAATGTTCAAAGATGGAGGCGTCTGGTTTCCCTTTTCCGAAAGCGCCAGAGATGACAATTTCATTAAAATAAGGCGCGAGCTCAGGAACGCCGGCAAGTTTTTCTTTCTGCAGGCTGGGGTCGCCGTTTGTCAGCAGAAGCAATTCATAAACGCCTTTCAGCTTTTCAAGCACCGCAAACGTCTCATCATACACATACGGACGCTGTCTGCGTTCCGCCGCGAAAAACTCCGCTAAATATTCGCCGTAAGCCGCATCGTCTATGCCGACGCTTTTTAACCCGTTCGTCCAGGCGTTTCGTCTGTATTCCGGCGCAATCTGATTCAGCTTTTTAAATCCTTCGCTGACCGGCTCAGAAAAATTCGCCCATAATCCTTCAAATGGATTAATGCCGATCATGACCGTATAAGGATAGGTTTCGTATGACATATACAATTCCCGTGCCGCTTTCCGAACCGCTTCTTCGAATGTGTGCGGGTCAAGGCCATACTTTTTTTCCGCTTGTAAACATGTTTCTCTGAATGTTGTTATGACGCTTTTTTCATCCCATAACAGTGTATCGTCCAAATCAAAAAATACGGCTTTCATGATCTTCTCCTCTTTGTTATATTCTGAAACTATCTGCCGAAAGGCTCCCGTTTATTCTACAATAGATACATAGACTGTGAAAGATTTGTTTTCAGATGATTTGAAAAAAACAGGCAGATTTGTGTCCGATTCTGTCTCTTGCTTTAAAACATGATAAAATAAAATTTGAAAGAACAGGTGAAAAAGTATGCTGCATTTGATCATTATGATGCTGGAAAGAGTCGGAATTATCGTCATATTGGGATTCGTTCTGGCTCATACCAGATTGTTCAGACAGGCTCTCCAGCAGCCTGAGAGCTATAAAGGAAAAGCGGTGCTGATTTCAATTTTCTCGCTGTTCAGTATCATCAGTAACTATACGGGGATAGAAATTCAGCGGAATATGATCATGAATAATGACTGGGTGTTTCAAATTAATCCGTCCGGTTCAATTGCCAATACACGGATTATGGGCGTTGAAATCGGCGGACTCTTAGGCGGCCCGTATGTGGGGATCGGCGTCGGCATACTGGCCGGCCTGCATCGTTTATCACTCGGCGGCGCGACCGCAGTCAGCTGTGCCGTCTCTTCCGTTTTAGCGGGCGTTTTGTCCGGCTGGATCGGGCGGTATTTCAGAAAACGTTATGCAATGCCGACGCCGCGGGTTGCCGCACTTGTCGGGCTTGGGATGGAATCTTTGCAAATGCTGCTCATCCTCTTGATGGCCAAGCCGTTTTCTGACGCTTGGACGCTTGTGAGCATCATCGGCATCCCGATGATATTGGTAAACGGGTCAGGGACTTTTATTTTTCTTTCCATCATTCAGTCAATTATCCGGAAAGAAGAGCGGGCAAGAGCGCTTGAAACTCACAGAGTGCTCATGATTGCCGACCAGACGCTTCCGTTTTTCCGCCAAGGGCTGAATGAAAGCTCATGCAAAAGCGTTGCCGCCATCATTCACAGGCAGACAGGGACGGATGCGGTATCACTTACGGATAATGAAAAGATTTTAGCGCATGTTGGGGCGGGTGCCGACCATCATATTCCGTCTAAAAGCCTGATCACCGGATTGTCAAAACGGGTCATCAAAACGGGTCATATTATGAAAGCGACATCAAAGGAAGAAATTGAATGCACGCACGATCCCTGTCCGTTGCATGCGGCTATCGTATTGCCGCTGACGTCAAACGGCAAAACGATCGGAACATTGAAAATGTACTTTAAAAGCCCGTCGGGTTTAAGCCGGGTTGAAGAAGAGCTCGCGGAAGGACTTGCCATGCTGTTTTCCACCCAACTTGAGCTCGGCGAGGCGGAACTGCAGAGCAAATTGCTGAAAGATGCAGAAATAAAGGCGCTTCAGGCACAGGTCAATCCGCATTTTCTGTTTAATGCGATCAATACGATTTCTGCTCTTTGCCGCACGGATGTGGAAAAAACCCGAAAGCTTCTGCTGCAGCTCAGCGTCTATTTCCGTTCCAATCTGCAGGGAGCAAGGCAGCTGCTCATTCCGCTTTCTAAAGAACTGAACCATCTGCAGGCATATTTATCACTGGAGCAGGCTCGTTTTCCCGGGAAATATAAAATCAGTCTTGAGATCGAAAATGGTTTGGAGGATATCGAAATCCCTCCTTTTGTGCTGCAGATTCTTGTAGAAAACGCGCTCCGCCATGCGTTTTCAAGAAAGCAGGACAGCTGTGCCGTCAATGTCAGCGTGGTATCCGCCGGTCCGTCGGTTTTAATGCGGGTTGGGGATAACGGGCGGGGAATTGATCCGGAATTGCTGTCTGTGCTCGGAAACCGTCCGCTGCCGTCTAAAGAAGGAACGGGAACCGCGCTTTACAATTTAAATCAGCGGCTGATCGGACTGTTCGGTCCCAAAGCTGCTCTGCGATTGGAAAGTGAGGCCGGAAAAGGTACAGACGTATCATTTGAGCTGCCTTTGAAACTGATGACAAAAGGAGAAGAACATGCTGAAGGTGTTAATCGTTGATGATGAAATGCTGGCAAGAGATGAATTGGCTTATTTGCTGAAACGGACGAATGAAGTAAGTGACATAAACGAAGCGGAAAATATTGAATCCGCTTTTGACAGCATGATGGATCAAAAACCGGACCTGCTGTTTTTAGATGTTGATTTGTCAGGAGAAAACGGATTTGACATTGCCAAACGGCTGAAAAACATGAAAAATCCGCCGGCTGTCGTTTTTGCGACGGCGTATGACCAATTTGCTTTAAAAGCCTTTGAAGTCGATGCGCTCGATTATTTAACAAAACCTTTCGATGAAGAAAGAGTCCGCCAGACGATCAGAAAGTTTAAAAGGGTGAAGCAGGACAGGGCAGAAGCCGTCTCAGAACAGCCGTCCGCAGCCGGTGCGCATAAGCTGGCGGTATCGGCCGGCGAATCTATCGTTATTTTAGATACGAAGGACATTATTTTTGCCGGCATGGAGGACGGACACGTTTCTGTCAAAACTTTCGCCGCGTCTTATTCCGTTCATGAAACCTTGGCGGTCATTGAGAAAAAACTGCCTGAGACGGGCTTCTTGCGAGTGCACCGCGCGTTCATCGTAAATACGGAGCATATTACGGAGATTCATCCGTGGTTTAATTCGACCTACAATCTTATTTTAAAAGACGGTTCTAAAATTCCCGTCAGCCGTACATACGCAAAAGACTTAAAAAAGCTGCTTCATATTTTATGAGGCGGCTTTCTGCATTTCAACAGCCGTTTTTTGCATTTCAGAATGAATATTCTGCCGTTTGTCATGAAAGCGCTTTATACAGCGGTGTCTCTTTTATAATGGACCTAACAAAGAGAAAGAGGTGAAGAAAATGAGTGCGAAAAAAGTGTACGGATTTCTGACACAAGCATTTATTTTTGCCGTAATTATGCTCATATCTAATGGGATTGCAGCGATTGTCCCCATTCCTATACCCGCTTCTGTAGTAGGTTTGGTGTTATTATTTGTCTTCTTATGTCTGAAAGTGATTAAGCTTGAACAAGTAGAAACGCTGGGAACATCATTAACGTCACTGATCGGATTTTTATTTGTCCCGTCGGGCATCTCCGTGATGAATTCACTTGGCGTCATGCAGCAGTACGGCGTGCAGATCGCACTCGTCATCTTACTCGCCACTATCATTCTGTTAGGGGCGACGGGTCTTTTTTCTCAGCTGATTCTGTCTGTCAGCCAAAAACGTCAGAAGGCCGCTCCGGCTGATAAACAAACGGCGCGCCGTTCCAATCAAGAAAATGAACTTGTGCAGCATTAGGAGGGAAAACGAATGAGTCCATATTTCGGTATTGTCGTTTCACTTGCAGCATTTGGCATCGGCACGTATTTATTTAAAAAAACGAAAGGCTTTTTCCTCTTCACCCCGCTGTTTGTCGCGATGGTGCTCGGCATCCTTTTTCTGAAGCTCGGCGGTTTTTCATATGAAGATTATAAAAGCGGCGGAGACATTATTAAGTTCTTCCTGGAGCCCGCTACGATCGCTTTTGCCATTCCTTTATACAAACAGCGTGACAAGCTGAAAAAATACTGGTGGCAGATCATGTCTTCAATTATTGTCGGCTCTGTCTGCTCAGTCACGATTGTATATTTGATCGCAAAAGGCATTCAGCTTGACGCGGCCGTTATGAAAAGCATGCTTCCGCAGGCGGCGACAACGGCAATTGCCCTTCCTCTGTCAAAAGGGATCGGCGGCATCACCGACATCACCGCTTTCGCCGTCATTTTCAACGCCGTGATCGTCTATGCTCTGGGCGCTCTGTTCTTAAAAATGTTTAAAGTGAAGCACCCGATCTCTAAAGGACTGGCTCTCGGCACATCAGGTCACGCACTCGGTGTTGCGGTCGGTATTGAGATGGGAGAGGTAGAAGCGGCAATGGCAAGTATCGCGGTTGTCGTCGTAGGAGTGGTGACGGTGCTGGTCATTCCGGTATTCGTTCAGCTCATCGGTGGATAAGCCCGGGTCATAGACCCGGTTTTTTTTATTGTCCGGCACATCAAAGGTTGCAAAGAACGAAATTTCACATTTTTCCTTGCGCTTACCCCGGCACCGTGTTAAAATGAAAAAGTTGATCCGGATAAGTCATTCTTGACTAATGTTCCGGTATTGTGTAGAATAGTTACTGAATTGAATATAAATCACAAGCAGAGGCACCCGCTTCTCACCTGATTGACACATTCATGTAGTTGGCAGGTTGACCGTACATTTTTATTTATGCAGATGTTCGTAGTGTGGGTGTGTTATCATGCCCGCACTTTTTGTTTGCCTGCAGAATGCAGTCAAAAAGCGTTGTGAATCAATTCGAAGAAACTATGGAGGTGGCTCATTATTAGCAAAGATCAATTGGTTAATGAGGGTATCCGTGCACGTGAGGTCCGTTTAATCGGACAAAATGGCGACCAGCTTGGAATCAAGTCCCGTCAGGAAGCACTTGAAATCGCCGGCCGCGCAAATCTTGACCTTGTGTTAGTTGCAGCGAATGCAAAACCGCCTGTCTGCCGAATCATGGACTACGGTAAGTTCCGATTTGAGCAGCAGAAAAAGGAAAAAGAAGCACGCAAGAATCAAAAAATCATTAACTTAAAAGAAGTTCGGTTAAGTCCGACAATCGATGAGCATGACTTTAACACGAAATTGCGCAATGCGATTAAATTCCTTGAAAAAGGCGATAAAGTGAAAGCTTCTATCCGCTTTAAAGGGCGCGCAATCACTCATAAAGAAATCGGCCAGCGCGTATTGGACCGTTTCTCTGAAGCATGTGCGGAAGTTGCGACAGTCGAAACAAAACCAAAAATGGACGGCCGCAGCATGTTCTTAATGCTCGCGCCGAAAAACGAAAAGCAATAAGGAGGAAATCCCATGCCAAAAATGAAAACTCACCGCGGATCTGCTAAACGTTTTAAAAAGACAGGTTCTGGGAAGTTAAAACGTTCTCATGCATATACAAGTCACTTATTCGCCAACAAATCTCAAAAGCAAAAGCGTAAGCTTCGCAAGAGTGCTGTTGTAAGCGCTGGAGACTTCAAACGTATCAAACAAATGCTTGCCAACATCAAGTAATCGGACAAGGAACAATTAGGAGGGAAATCTAATGCCAAGAGTAAAAGGCGGAACTGTTACACGTAAGCGTCGTAAAAAGGTTCTTAAATTAGCAAAAGGTTATTTCGGTTCAAAACATACATTATACAAAGTAGCAAACCAGCAGGTCATGAAATCTGGAAACTATGCATTCCGTGACCGTCGTCAGAAAAAACGTGATTTCCGTAAGCTTTGGATCACTCGTATCAACGCTGCTGCACGTATGAACGGTCTTTCTTACAGCCGTTTAATGCACGGTCTTAAGCTTTCAGGTATCGAAGTAAACCGTAAAATGCTTGCTGATCTTGCTGTAAACGATCTTACTGCTTTCAATCAGCTTGCTGATGCTGCTAAAGCTCAGTTAGACAAGTAAGTTGAAAAAGCCGCTCTCTTTCCGGGGAGCGGTTTTTTACGTAAAGGGTGACAATCAATGGCTCTCTTCATTTATGCGGTATTGATAAACGGATACGGCTTTTGGATCATGGGCGCTGATAAAAGAAGAGCAAAGGCGCGCAGGTGGAGAATCTCAGAGAAGCGGATATGGCTCACAGCCGCTATGTTCGGCTCGCTCGGCGTATGGATCGGCATGCGCGCCTTCAGGCATAAGACGAAGCACAAATCCTTTTTATACGGGGTGCCGATGCTTTTTCTCACCGAAGCCGCTCTTGTGCTGATCTATTTGATGTATAAAAAATAAAAAGCAGGAGAGCTCAGCGCTCGCCTGCTTTTTTTGCTTTTTTGATGGGCTGGTCCCAATCAATCTTGCAATTGGGGTACCGCTCCAATACCTTTCTCTCGACTTCTTCATAATCATCTGCAGAAAAGCTGCCAAGCTTTTCCGGAGTCTCGGTCCATACGAAGATCGTATGAATAAACAGCGGATGATCTTTGGAGGGGATATGCTTCTCTCCTTCAAAGAGCACTCCTTTATAAGTAAGCTGGAGATTTTTTCGCGTGTTTTTCTGTTCATCAATAAAATAAAAATTTTCTTTTGACTGCGCCAGTCTGAGCTTTCTTTTCGGATTTGCGTAGAATTTGACCGCCATGTAAATAAAATAAATAAGAAGTGCAAGCAAGACAATCCTGAATACTGTAATGGCCATATGTGTGAAGGCACCTCCTCACCTTTGTCATGATCTGATGTAATACGAAAAACAAAACAAAAGGTTTCATTTTTTTAAAAGAAATATATAAAACATTTACCCGTTTTTCAGGCGAATTAATCGTATGCTTCAGCATTGGTTCTGTATAATAAGAAGGGTAGTAAAAAAAAGGAGGTTTATTGATGACAAAATTAGATGCAACGCTCACCATGCTGAAAGCGTTAACGGACGCAAAAGGGATACCGGGAAATGAGAGAGAAGTAAGACAAGTGATGAAATCATACATAGAACCATTTGCCGATGAAGTCACAACAGACCGGCTGGGAAGCCTAATCGCCAAAAAAACCGGAAAAGAAAACGGTCCGAAAATCATGATTTCAGGGCATTTAGACGAGGTCGGTTTTATGGTAACGCAAATCACTGATAAAGGCTTCCTCCGTTTTCAAACCGTCGGCGGCTGGTGGTCTCAGGTAATGCTGGCCCAGCGCGTCACCGTCGTTACAAAAAAAGGGGACATCACGGGGATCATCGGTTCGAAGCCGCCTCATATTTTACCGCCTGACGCCAGAAAAAAAGCCGCTGATATTAAAGAGATGTTCATCGATATCGGCGCATCCAGCCGTGAAGAAGCGATGGAATGGGGCGTTCTTCCGGGAGACCAGGTTGTGCCGTATTTTGAATTTACAGTGATGAACAATGAAAAACATTTATTGGCGAAAGCATGGGACAACCGCATCGGCTGTGCGATAGCCATTGATGTATTAAAAAATCTGAAAAACAGCGATCATCCGAATGAAGTATACGGTGTGGGAACGGTTCAGGAAGAAGTCGGGCTTCGCGGAGCTAAAACAGCGGCGCATACCATCCAGCCTGATATCGCATTCGGTGTGGATGTCGGAATTGCCGGAGATACACCGGGAATTTCTGAAAAAGAGGCGCAAAGCAAAATCGGCGAAGGGCCGCAAATTATTCTGTATGACGCGTCAATGGTATCTCACAAAGGCCTGCGCGATCTTGTCGTGAATACGGCGGAAGAAGCGGGTATCCCGTATCAATTCGATTCCATTGCCGGAGGAGGGACGGATTCAGGTTCCATTCATTTAACCGCGAATGGAGTGCCGGCGCTGTCCATTACAATCGCAACGCGCTACATCCACACTCATGCCGCTATTTTGCATCGGGATGATTATGAGAATACGGTAAAACTGATCACAGAAGTAATTAAAAAATTGGACCGGGAAACGGTTGACCGTATTACATATCAATAAAGATACGGAAGAATCTGCTTTTTTTCAGCAGATTCTTTTTTTGTCTGTACAAATATGGGCCCTGCGGCTACAATAAGGAAGACACAGAAAAATCTGACAATATATTTTTGTAAGCGCTTAAAAAAAGGGAGGGTTTATGAAATGAAAAACAGATTCAAACGCTTGATCCGCTTTTCGTGCGCAGCCGTTACAGCCGGGCTGCTGCTGATGTCTTCATCTCCGGCATCTGCCGCGTTTTGGGGGGCATCAAATGAATTGCTTCACGATCCGACGATGGCGAAAGAAGGAAACACGTGGTACGCCTTCGGAACCGGTTTGGAAGGTGAGAGGGGGCTCCGTGTCTTAAAGGAGGGCAGCGGCGGCGTATGGACCGTTCAAAAATCAATCTTTACTTCCCCGCTGTCATGGTGGAGCAATTACGTGCCGAATTACGGGCTGAATCAATGGGCCCCCGATGTTCAATATTATAATGGAAAGTATTGGCTGTATTATGCCGTTTCTTCATTCGGAAAAAATACCTCCGCAATCGGTCTCGCTTCATCAACAAGTCTCAGCTCAGGAAACTGGAAGGATGAAGGGCTCGTCATCCGTTCGACAAGCGCAAATGATTACAATGCAATTGATCCGGAGCTGACAATTGATAAGGACGGAAACCCTTGGCTTGCCTTCGGTTCTTTCTGGAGCGGCATCAAGCTGACAAAGCTTGATAAAAGCACAATGAAACCGACGGGATCACTTTACTCCATCGCTGCCAGGCCGAATAACGGCGGAGCTTTGGAAGCGCCGGCCATCACCTATCAGAACGGCTACTATTATTTAATGGTGTCATTTGATAAATGCTGTTCAGGTGTAAATAGTACGTACAAAATCGCTTATGGAAGATCCAAAAGCATCACCGGCCCATATCTTGATAAAAGCGGGAAAAGCATGTCAGAAGGCGGCGGCACAATTCTTGATTCCGGCAATGACCGCTGGAAAGGCCCGGGCGGTCAAGACATTGTGAACGGGAATATTTTAGTGCGCCATGCGTATGATGCCGAAGACAGCGGGATTCCGAAGATGCTCATCAATGATATCAACTGGAGTTCAGGCTGGCCTTCCTATTAATTGAGCAGCCGGGCATATGGTCCGGCTTTTTACTTGCAATAAAAGATTGACAGTTTGATTCCTCCTTAACTATAATGAAATTGTTCGTACAAATAAAAGGATTTAAGTTTTATATTTTATATTCATACGTATATTTTTAAATGCAAGCGCTTTATTTTGATGGGAAGGGGAAATGAATGTGCTTCAGAACAAGGAATATGAATTTTGGTTTATAACGGGAAGCCAGCACTTATACGGAGAGGAAACACTTCAGCTTGTCGATAAACATGCAAAAGGGATATGTGACGGTCTCAGCGGGGTGTCATCAAGATATAAGATCAGGCATAAACCGGTTGTCACGTCATCTGAAACAATCAGAGAGGTTTTGCGGGAAGCCCAGTATCAAGAAAACTGCGCCGGGGTCGTGACGTGGATGCATACGTTTTCTCCCGCGAAAATGTGGATTGAAGGTCTTTCCGCCTTTCAAAAGCCGATGCTTCATCTGCATACCCAATATCATCGTGATATCCCGTGGGAAACGATTGATATGGATTTTATGAACAGCAACCAATCCGCTCACGGAGACCGGGAATACGGATATATCCAGTCAAGAATGGGGCAGACGAGAAAAGTCATTGCGGGCTATTGGGATGATGAGGAAGTCAAACGCGACATTTCACAATGGATGAACACTGCTGCCGCCTGGAATGAAAGCAGGCATATTAAAGTAGCACGGTTCGGCGACAATATGCGGAATGTAGCCGTTACTGACGGAGACAAAGTCGGCGCCCACATTCAATTCGGCTGGCAGGTAGACGGATACGGAATCGGCGATCTTACCGAAGGGATGAACAGCGTCACCGATGCCGAAATTGAAGCGCTTTATGAAGAATACGACAAGTTGTATGTCATCAGCGACGAAACGAAACAGGATGAAGCAAAAGTTTCTTCCATTAAAGAACAGGCGAAAATCGAACTCGGATTAACAGCCTTTCTTGAGCGGGGCGGATATACGGCGTTTTCGACTTCCTTTGAGGTGCTGCACGGTATGAAGCAGCTTCCGGGGCTTGCCGTTCAGCGTCTTATGGAAAAAGGGTACGGATTTGCGGGCGAAGGCGATTGGAAAACGGCAGCCCTGGTGCGGATGATGAAAATAATGGCGGACGGACAACAAACCTCCTTCATGGAAGATTATACGTACCATTTTGAGCCGGGCCGTGCGATGATTCTCGGATCACATATGCTTGAAGTATGCCCGACAGTCGCTCTCGATCAGCCGAAAATCGAAGTACACCCTCTCTCAATCGGAGGCAAAGAAGATCCTGCCCGGCTGGTCTTTAACGGAATCGGCGGTTCAGCCATCATCGCCAGCATCATTGATATCGGAGGGCGGTTCCGTCTCGTTCTGAATGAAGCGGAAGGCAGGGAAATTGATCATGACATGCCGAATCTCCCTGTGGCGCGGGTGCTGTGGAAGCCTGAGCCATCGCTGAAAACAGCTGCGGAAGCATGGATTTTGGCGGGAGGCGCCCATCATACCTGCATGTCTTTCCGGCTTACGGCTGAACAAATGCTTGATTGGGCTGAAATGGCGGGCATTGAAAGCATCTTTATTTCCCGCAATACTGAAATACGCGAGCTGAAAAAAGAGCTGAAATGGAATGACGCATTATACCGGTTGGGAGGGATTTGATATGGCGTATACGATAGGTGTCGATTTCGGCACATTGTCAGGCCGGGCGGTGCTCGTCAATGTCCGGACAGGGGAAGAAATCGCATCCGCTGTAAAAGAATACACTCATGCTGTCATCGACCGTACGCTGCCGAAGACGGGTGAAAAACTTCCTCGGGACTGGGCGCTTCAGCATCCTGCCGATTATATCGAAGTTCTGGAAACGGCGATTCCGAGCCTGCTTCAGCAGACGGGCACTGATCCGAAAGACGTGATCGGCTTAGGAATTGATTTTACCGCCTGCACCATCTTGCCGGTAGACGGATCGGGACATCCGCTCTGTATGCTGCCGGAATTTGAACGGGAGCCTCACAGTTATGTGAAGCTGTGGAAGCATCATGCGGCTCAAAAATATGCGGACCGTTTAAACCGTATAGCCGAGGACACAAACGAAACATTTCTCAAAAGATACGGCGGTAAAATTTCTTCGGAATGGATGATCCCGAAAATCATGCAAATCGCGGAAGAAGCGCCGCATATATACGAGGCGGCAGATCGGATTGTGGAAGCGGCAGACTGGATTGTCTATCAATTGTGCGGTTCATTGAAGCGAAGCAACTGTACGGCCGGTTACAAAGCAATCTGGAATGACGAGACGGGGTATCCGCCGGATCATTTTTTCGAAAAGCTCAACCCGTTAATGAAAACGATTACAAAGGATAAATTAAGCGGAACCATTTATTCAGTCGGGGAAAAGGCAGGCGGGCTGACCGAAAAAATGGCGGAGCTGACCGGGCTCCTGCCGGGGACGGCCGTTGCCGTAGCCAATGTCGACGCCCACGTGTCAGTGCCGGCGGTCGGCATTACAAAACCGGGGAAAATGCTGATGATCATGGGAACGTCCACCTGTCATGTGCTGCTTGGCGAGGAAGAACATATCGTCCCCGGTATGTGCGGAGTCGTCAATAACGGCATCTTGCCCGGATATGCCGGATATGAAGCGGGGCAGTCCTGTGTCGGCGACCACTTTGAATGGTTTGTCAAAACGTGTGTTCCGAGGGACTATGAGAAGGAAGCAGAGGATAAACACATAGATATTCACGAGCTTTTAAGCATAAAAGCGGCTGAGCTTATTCCGGGGGAAAGCGGTCTTCTCGCGCTTGACTGGTGGAACGGAAACCGGTCAACCTTAGTGGACGCTGATTTGACGGGTATGATGCTCGGCATGACGCTGCACACGAAGCCGGAAGAAATCTACAGGGCATTGATTGAAGCGACGGCTTTCGGAACGAGGATGATTATCGAAACGTTCCGGGATAACGGTGTTCCGGTCGAAGAGCTTTACGCAGCCGGAGGAATCGCTGAAAAAAATCCTTTTATCATGCAGATTTATGCAGATATCACAAATATGGACATTAAATTATCCGGGTCTCCGCAGGCGCCTGCGCTGGGTTCCGCGATTTTCGGAGCGCTCGCTGCGGGACGGGAAAACGGAGGTTTCTCCAATATTGCTGAAGCCTGCGCGCATATGGGGAAATTAAAAGACGCCTCTTATGTCCCGAATCGGGAAAGAGCTGAGATTTATGACAGCTTATATGCGGAATATAAAGAGCTCGTTCACTACTTCGGCAAAGAAAACAATGTCATGAAACGCCTGAAAGCCATTAAAAACCGTGAGTTCGTGAAAGGGGAGAGCCGCTATGCTTGAAGCGTTAAAAGAAGAAGTGCTCGCCGCCAATCTGAAGCTTGAGGAACATAACCTTGTCACGTTTACATGGGGAAATGTCAGCGGCATCGACCGAGAGAGCGGGAGAATTGTCATTAAACCGAGCGGTGTCGATTACAGTGAACTGACCGCGGACAAACTGGTCGTCCTGAATGAGGACGGAGACATTCTGGAAGGCTCGCTGAAGCCGTCCTCTGACACGCCGACCCATCTTTATCTGTATAAAGCTTTTCCGGCTATCGGCGGAATCGTTCATACACATTCCCGCTGGGCGACGAGCTGGGCACAGTCAGGCAGGGACATTCCCGCACTGGGAACGACTCACGCGGATTATTTTGAAAGCGCTATACCCTGCACGAGGGAAATGTATGAAGAAGAGATTGTGAAAGATTACGAATATCATACAGGCAAAGTCATAGCGGAAACCTTTCAAAATGAACCGTATGAACAAAATCCGGGTGTCCTCGTCCACAGCCACGGCCCGTTCTGCTGGGGAACGGACGCGCTGAATGCCCTGCATAACGCCGTAGTGCTCGAAACAGTGGCGGAAATGGCCTACCATTCTCTTATGCTGAACAAACAGCTCAGTCCGATCGACAGAGTGCTGCATGATAAGCACTTTTACAGAAAACACGGGGCGAATGCTTATTATGGCCAAACTTGACGCCTCCGGGTTTCTGATTGATTTAGACGGAACCATATTCAGGGGGCAGGAGCTGATTGACGGCGCAACAGAAGCCATTCACACCCTTCAGTCACTGGGCAAATCGGTTGTCTTTTTAAGCAACCGCGGCAATTTATCAAGGGCAATGTGCCGGAAGAAACTGCTCGGTGCCGGCATCCGGACGGATGAACGGAGCATCGTGCTGTCCTCCAGTGTGACGGCATCATTTTTAAAGAAGCATTATCCTTTGTCAAAGGTGTGGGTGTTAGGGGAGAAAGGGCTGACTGATGAACTCGCTTTAGCGGGTGTCACCATGGCGCAAAAACCGCAGGCGGCAGACTGGCTTGTCATCTCCCTGCATGAAACCGTCACCTATGAGGATCTGAATCTCGCTTTTAAGGCAGCTTCCTCCGGCGCGCGCATCATTGCCACGAATCGGGACCGATCCTTTCCGAATGAAGGCGGCCATGCCATGGATGTCGCGGGAATGATCGGGGCCATTGAAGCATCTGCCGGAGCAAAAACGGAGCTTGTCGTCGGCAAACCGTCTTGGCTGATGGCTGAAGCGGCATGTGAAGCGCTCGGGCTTCCCCCGGTCGAATGCGCCATTATCGGAGACAGCCTCGAATCAGATATCGCAATGGGCAGGCTGTACGGAATGAAAAGCGTATTGGTTATGACTGGATCGGCCAAACTCGGGGTGCCCCGTCTTTATGAACCTGACATCGTACTCGATTCTATTAAAGATCTGACAGAATTAGCGAAGGAGGGAATCCTTTTATGAAACTTTCTCCGGCGGACATTCAATCCGAGTTTGACAGAGAAGGGGGCAGCTGCTCGCCTATTCAAATAGAAGATATCGTGATCGGAGCGACTGCAAAAGAAGAGCTGCTCAGATTTCTGCAAAAAAAATGCTGGAAACATTCGGTGATCGTCTGTGACCGGAACACTTACGAGGCGGCGGGACGGGTGCTTGCGGACGAATTGAAGGCCGGCGGGGTTAAAGCGGCAAAGCTCATCATTCCGGAGCATGAAGCCGGGGCCGCTGCGGCTGATGAGAGGACACTGGTCTATACGCTGATCAATATCGCGGAAGAGACGGATGTAATCATTGCAGCCGGTTCAGGGACGATTCACGATATTACACGGTTTGCCGCCTATCAGCGCGGTTTACCGTTTATATCATTCCCCACCGCTCCGTCAGTCGACGGTTTTACATCGGCGGGCGCGCCGCTCATATTAAACGGAATCAAAACGACGATTCAAACGAAAGCGCCGATCGCCCTCTTTGCGGATACGAATCTTTTAAAAGACGCGCCCCGCTCGATGACAGCCGCGGGTTTCGGCGATATGCTCGGAAAAATAACATCGCTGGCAGATTGGGAGATATCCCGCAGGCTTGCGGATGAGCCATACTCAGAAGCAGGGGCGAAGCTTGTGAAAGATGCGCTTTGGCAGTGCATTGATCACCGCGCTGACATTGCCGCGGGGACAGAGACCGGCATTGAGATACTGATGGAAGCGCTGATCGTTTCGGGCCTTGTCATGCTTGCCCTTGATCACTCCCGTCCCGCCTCAGGAGGAGAGCATCACATCTCGCATTGGATTGAGATGGATATGCTGAAGACAAAACAGCCTCCGATTCTCCATGGTGCGAAGGTGGGGTGTGCGTGCGCGGTGCTGAGTGATATTTACAAAGAACTGGCTTGTCACGAAAAGCTTGCAGAACTGCCGCCGAACTTTCGCGAGGCGATTCAATCAGCATATGAGGGGCTTCCTGACGGCAAAACAATTGCCGGGTGGCTCACATCTGCGGGAGGTCCAGCCTGTTTCGATGAAATCGGTGTCAATAAGGACCTTGTCTGCGCCGCGCTTAAGCATGCGCACACACTGAGAGACCGTTATACCGGTTTGACCATCATAAATGAACATGCAGCGCTCTTTGCACATCATTTGCTTCAATAGCCGTACGGCCTAAAGTGGAGGGGGAATGACATGAAAAAAACGACCGCTGTATGGTTGGTGGTGATGATGCTCTTATTGTTTACCGCCGGCTGTTCACAAGAACGGACTGCCGGACGGCCGGGAGAAACGGAGCTGACTTTTTGGACGTTTAACGGACTGCACGAACAGTTCTATCAGGAGATGGTCAAAGAATGGAATCAGAAATATCCGGAGCGGAAAATTAAGCTGAATACCGTTGTTTATCCTTATGGACAAATGCATGATAATCTATCCGTTTCGCTGATCGCGGGTGAGGGGCTTCCCGATATAGCCGACGTGGAATTAAGCCGGTTCTCGAACTTTCTGAAAGGAAAGGATATCCCGCTTGCCGATCTGACTCCGCTGATTGAAAAAGACCGCGATAAGTTTGTGGAAGCGCGTCTTGCCCTATACAGCAAAAACGGCAAATTGTACGGCCTTGATACACATGTGGGGACGACCGTCATGTTTTACAACATGGATATCATGAAAAAAGCGGGCGTTGATCCCGCCTCTATTAAGACATGGGAGGATTACCGGCGGGCAGGGAAAAAAGTGCGCGAAATCACGGGAAAACCGATGGGAACGGTTGAAACAAATGACTCCGCCACATTCCTCTCCATGATTTCGCAGCAAGGATCAGGCTACTTCAGCAAAAACGGCAAATTGATTCTGAACAGTAAAACGAATATAGACACATTGAATTACTTAAAGGATATGGTAAATGATAAAACCCTTCTGCCGGCTCCCGGCGGCGGCCATCACAGCGAAGAATACTACGGTTTTATGAATCAGGGCGGGGCGGCGTCAGTGCTGATGCCCATTTGGTACATGGGACGGTTTATCGATTATATGCCTGACTTAAAAGGAAAAATGGCGATTTACCCTATGCCGGCCTGGAAAGAAGGCGGTGACCGATCAGCGGGCTTGGGCGGAACAGCCACTGTCGTGCCGAAACAGGCTGAACATCTGGAGCTCGCGAAAGAATTTCTCGGATTTGCGAAAGGTTCAAAGGAAGGAAATATTAAGCTGTGGACAGTGCTCGGCTTTGATCCGCTCCGCTGGGACGTGTGGAATTCAAAAGAATTGAAGGAGAAAAACAAGTACACTGATTTCTTCCGGAACGGTACGTCAATTTTTTCCTCACTCCTTGAAATAAAAGATGAGATCAATCCGATTTATCTGCATGAAGACTTCTCTAAAGCGGCTGATCTCGTAGTCAGACAGGTGCTGTTCGATGCGCTTAAGACGCAGGAAAAAACACCTAAGGAAGCCTTGGACGAGGCGGCACAGCAATTGGAAAAATAAGAAGCCGCCCAATTTAACAGAGAAAGCGGGGGAGCTTTTATGAGACCTGTAAAGACAGAGACAGCGCAAACCGTTTCTGCAGTCCGGAGAGAGCCGCGCCGGCGCAATGTGCTGTATTCAAAAAAAGCGGCGCCTTATCTATTTACGGCGCCTTTTATCATTTCGTTTCTCGTTTTCTTTTTGTATCCGATCATCAGTGTGTTTATCATGAGCTTTCAGCGGATACTGCCGGGAGAAGTTACATTTGTCGGGTTTTCCAATTATACCGCTCTTCTTAATCCAACCTTTTATACCGCATTATTTAATACATTGGAATATACCTTCTGGACGCTCGTCGTGCTGATTCCGGTGCCGCTTCTTTTGGCGGTGTTTCTGAATTCGAAGCTCGTCATGTTCAGAAATGTATTTAAATCGGCACTGTTTGTACCGGCTTTAACATCGACCATCGTAGCGGGCATTATATTCCGGCTGATGTTCGGAGAAATGAATACATCGCTGGCAAATGAGCTGATGATCAAGCTCGGCGCCTCGCCCCAAAACTGGCTCAACAACAAAGGAACCGGCATGTTTTTAATGGTGCTCCTTGCATCATGGAGATGGATGGGCATTAACATTCTTTATTTTTTGGCCGGATTGCAGAACGTGCCGAAAGAATTATATGAAGCCGCTGAAATTGACGGGGCGAGTACGTGGAAAAAGTTCCGGCATATTACCCTCCCGTTTTTAAAGCCGGTGTCCGTTTATGTGTTAACGATCAGTATTATCGGCGGTTTCAGAATGTTTGAGGAAAGCTATGTGCTTTGGCAGAATAATTCCCCGGGCAATATCGGCCTCACGCTTGTCGGTTATTTATATCAGCAGGGGCTTGCGTATAACGAAATGGGGTACGGTGCCGCAATCGGAATTGTCCTTTTGCTCGTCATCTTACTGGTAAGCCTTGTTTCGCTGAAACTGTCCGGTTCGTTTAAAAGGGAGGGATAAGCGGTGCGTCACAATCACATGTCTCTTGTGTACAGAGTTGCGTTTACCTTGTTTTTTATCATGCTGAGCCTGCTGTATATCTTTCCGTTGCTCTGCCTGCTGCTCGGTTCACTAAAGCCGTCATCTGAGCTGATGCGCATCGGGCTGAATCTGCGTCTTGATCCGGATGTGATGAGCCTTGATAACTACACGTATCTGTTCCACGGGGGAAGCATTTATTTTAAGTGGTTTTTTAACAGCCTGCTGCTCGGCGTTCTCACCACGGTTCTCACGCTGTTTTTTTCCTCTATGATCGGCTACGGACTCGGTGTCTACGAGTTTAAAGGCAGAAATGTTATTTTCGTTCTTGTGCTGATCATTATGATGGTGCCTCTTGAAGTGATGATGCTTCCGTTATTTAAACTGACGGTGGGCCTTCATTTGATCGATTCTTATACGGGGGTGATTCTGCCGTTTATCGTGTCGCCTGTCGCCGTGTTCTTTTTCAGGCAATATGCGCTCGGCCTTCCGAAGGATCTGCTTGATTCAGCGAGAATGGACGGCTGCACGGAATTCGGAATTTTCTTCAGAATTATGGCGCCGCTCATGAAACCGGCATTCGGAGCAATGATCATTCTCCAATCTTTAAACAGCTGGAATAACTTTTTATGGCCGCTGATCGTGCTTCGGTCGAAAGAAATGTTTACGCTTCCAATCGGGCTTTCAGGGCTGCTGAGTCCGTATGGCAATAACTATGACATGCTGATCTCCGGTTCCGTTTTTGCGATACTGCCGGTTATCATCATATTCTTGTTTTTCCAAAAATACTTCATTTCCGGCCTGACAGTCGGCGGAGTGAAGGGATAGAGAGGGAGGAAACATAATGAAAAAAGCGGGAATTACAGCAGATAAAGAATATATCATCGGTGAAGTGGACAAACGGATTTACGGTTCATTTATTGAACATATGGGCCGGGCGGTGTATGAAGGCATTTATGAGCCCGGACACCCGAAAGCCGACCAGGACGGTTTCAGAACAGATGTACAGGAGTTAATCAAGGAATTGCAGGTGCCCTTCATCCGCTATCCGGGAGGGAATTTTCTCTCAGGCTACAATTGGGAAGACGGCGTCGGACCTGTGAAGGACCGCCCGCGGAGGCTTGATTTGGCATGGCAGACGACAGAAACGAACGAAGTCGGGACGAATGAATTTTTAACGTGGGCAAAAAAAGTGAATGCCGAAGTGAATATGGCGGTCAATCTCGGGACGAGAGGAATCGATGCCGCCAGGAACCTCGTTGAATACTGCAACCATCCTGAAGGGTCATACTGGAGCGATTTACGAAAATCGCACGGATATGAGAAACCTTACGGCATAAAAACATGGTGCTTAGGAAATGAGATGGACGGCCCTTGGCAGATCGGGCATAAAACGGCGCACGAATACGGGCGGCTCGCCGCTGAAACGGCAAAGGTAATGAAATGGACGGACCCGACGATTGAATTGGTGGCTTGCGGAAGCTCAAACAGCGGCATGCCGACCTTTATCGAGTGGGAGGCGGAGGTGCTGGAGCATACGTACGAGCATGTGGATTACATCTCACTGCATACGTATTACGGCAACCATGAAAATGATCTTGAAAATTATTTGGCGAAGTCCATGGATTTAGACCATTTTATCAAATCCGTAACAGCCGTATGTGATTATATGAAAGCGAAAAAGCGCAGCAAAAAAACGATTCAGCTTTCATTAGATGAATGGAATGTGTGGTATCACTCAAATGAAGCGGATAAAAAAGTGGAACCGTGGATTACGGCCCGGCCGATTCTTGAAGACATCTACAATTTTGAAGATGCGCTGTTGATCGGCTCATTGCTGATTACGATGCTGCAGCATGCGGACAGACTAAAGATCGCCTGTCTCGCCCAGCTTGTTAACGTGATTGCGCCTATCATGACAGAAAAGGGCGGAGAAGCATGGAGGCAGCCGATCTTTTACCCTTACATGCACGCTTCTCTCTATGGAAGAGGGACTTCAATGAAGCTGCTGGTGACCTCCCCGAAATACGACTCCGCGGATTTTACGGATGTGCCGTATGTTGATGCCGCAGCCGTTTACCATGAAGAGGATGAAACCCTGACCATTTTTGCCGTCAACAAAAGCAAGGAACTGATGGAAACGGAGATAAAGCTCAGAGGGTTTGAAAATTACCGCATCATTGAGCATATCGTGCTCGAGCATCAGGATATGAAAGCGACCAATCAAAAAAACAGAAAACAAGTCATTCCGCACACGAACGGGACATCTTCCGCAAGCGCCGAAGGAATAACGGCTCATTTTACGCCGCTGTCCTGGAATGTCATCCGTTTATCAGGAAAATAATGTTCCGAAAAGCCGGGCTTTGCCGCCGGCTTTTTTCACGCAAAAAATCATCTCCTGTCATTTGATAATTGTGATAATATTTAGAAAAAGAGAAAAGGGGCTGGGACTAAATGAATGCGATTACAATCGTCATAGCGTCTATATGTATTTTGGCGATCGCCTATCGGCTTTACGGTACTTTTATGATGGTCAAAGTATTAAAAATCAATGATCAGACACCGACTCCGGCCCATGTGTTTGAGGACGGGAAAGATTATGTGCCGACAAATAAATGGGTGTCATTCGGGCACCACTTTGCGGCAATCGCTGCCGCCGGCCCGCTTGTCGGACCGATTCTGGCGGCACAGTTCGGCTATCTGCCCGGGCTTTTATGGCTGTTAATCGGGGCGGTGATCGGAGGAGCCGTGCACGATATTGTCGTATTGTTTGCATCGATGCGGAAAAACGGAAAAACGCTTTCTGAAGTCGCCAAAGAAGAGCTCGGCCCGGTGGCAGGCTTTTGCACTGGTCTTTCCATGCTGTTTATCATTACGATCACGATGGCGGGGCTGTCGATGGTTGTGCTGCATGCACTTGAACAAAACCCGTGGGGAACGTTTGCGGTAGGGATTACGATTCCGATCGCCATGGGGGTCGGCGTCTACTATAAAAAAACGGGCAATCTCAAACTAGCATCAACTGTCGGTTTTCTTTTACTGATGGCCGGTGTTGTGATCGGGCCGTGGCTGCAAACAACGGCTCTCGGCGACATGCTGACATTGGATGCGAAAACACTCGCGGCGGCGCTTCCCGTCTATGCATTTTTCGCCGCGGCGCTTCCGGTTTGGCTTTTGCTTGCCCCGCGTGACTATTTAAGCAGTTTTATGAAAATCGGGGTTTTTGCCGCATTAATCGCAGGTGTCTTTTTCGTAAATCCAGCCGTTCAATTCCCGGCCGTGACAGAGTTTATTCACGGCGGCGGACCGGTGATCGCGGGTCCAGTCTGGCCGTTTATTTCAATAACGATTGCCTGCGGCGCCATTTCAGGCTTTCATGCATTTGTCGGTTCCGGCACAACCCCGAAAATGCTGGATAAATGGAGTGATATAAAGCCTGTTGCTTTCGGAGCGATGCTTGTTGAATGTCTCGTCGGAATCATGGCGCTTATTGCAGCTGCCGCTCTTGAGCCCGCCGACTATTTTGCCATTAACAGCACGCCTGAAATATTCCGCACGCTTGGGATGAATGTCGTCCACCTGCCTGAATTGAGCAAAGAAATCGGGCTCAGTCTGGAAGGAAGAACGGGAGGCGCTGTTACACTTGCCGTCGGTATGACTTATATCTTTACGGAAATTCCTTTTTTCAGTCATTTGGCTTCATACTTTTTTCAATTTGTCATTATGTTTGAAGCGGTGTTTATTTTAACGGCAATTGATGCGGGAACCCGTGTCGCCCGCTATTTGATTCAGGAGTTTTTCGGAGAGGTATATAAGCCGCTGAAAAAAACAGATTGGCTGCCGGGCTCGATTTTCTCAAGCGCGCTCGCCTGCCTGCTGTGGGGCTATCTTCTGTATTCGGGCGACATCAGCTCCATTTGGGCGCTGTTCGGCGTGTCCAATCAGCTTATGGCTTCTGTCGGATTAATCATCGGTGCGACCGTCGTATTGAAAATAGCCGATAAGCGGCGCTATATGCTGACATGCCTGATTCCCCTCGCTTATTTGTACGTGACCGTCAACTATGCTGGGTATTGGATGGTGAGGTATGTGTATTTGAATCCCGAAGCGGCAGGATACAATGTGCTGAATGGTGTTTTATCCATTATCATGCTCATTCTCGGACTTGTGATTATCATTGCGGCTGTGAAGAAATGGGCAAACGTATGGCGTGATCCGAGTGCCAGACTGGAAGCTTCAATACCCGGATAAATCCGCCGCCGATCCGCACATTGCAGCATCATAAAAGCAGAGAGCCGATCGGTCTCTCTGCTTTCGGTTTATGACAAATCTGCCGCTTCCAGAAGGTAGTCCGCCAAATGAACCGCGCGGACACGGTCTGTTACGCCTTCACGCAATATGCCGAGCTGCATTTGCAGAAGGCATCCGGGATTGGCTGTCACGATGACGGCCGCTTCCGTTTTTCCGGCAGCTTTCATCTTGCTGTCTAATATTTTCATAGACATTTCTGATTCTGTTATATTATAAATACCCGCCGACCCGCAGCAGCTGTCGGCTTTTTCCATTTCTCTGTACTCAGCCCCTTTAATGCTTTTCAAAAGCGTGCGCGGCTCTTCTGACGTATGCATCACATTTCGGAGATGGCAGGAGTCCTGATATGTGACGATATGAGGGGACTGCGCCCGAAGGTTCCTTTGATGGAACTTCAGTTCAACCAGTACGGATGAAAAATCCTTGAGCTTCCGGACGAATTGTTTGGCGCGCTCCGCCCAGTCAGGTTCATCTTTCAGTAAATGCGGATATTCCTGAAGAAAGGCGCCGCATCCGCCGGCGTTTGTAATGATATAATCAGCGTCAAGCGCCTCAAAGGCCGCGATATTCCGCTTGGCGAGTTCTTTTCCCGTCTCTTTTTCTCCGCTGTGCCCGTGAAGCGCGCCGCAGCACGCCTGACCCTCCGGAACCGCGATTTCACATCCGGCCGCCTGTAACAGCGCAGTTGTCGCATGATTTGTCGCTAAAAACATCGTATCCATTAAGCAGCCCGAGAAAAAAGCGGCCCGTTTTTTAACGGAACCCGCGGCGGGAAGAAATCGCGGGCGTTCCTTCATGTCTTTCCGTTTCGGGACGGGCGGAAGCACTTGTTCCATTGTGCGCAGATGCTCAGGCAAAACGCGCAGCATACCGGTTTTTCTGACGGCGGCCTGCAATCCCGACCTTTGATATATCCCGAGAAGGTTTGCCGCTGTCTGCATGCGGTTTTGATGAGGGAAAAGCCCGGTAAAGGCGGCTTTCCGCAAAAGGCGCACGCCCGGCTTATGTTTTTTATTTTGATGAATGATATCCCTTGCTTCTTCAAGCAGCTGTCCGTAATTAACCCCTGCGGGACAAACGGGTTCGCATGCCCTGCATCCGAGACACAGCGAAAGTGAGCGCTCGACATCTTCATCCGGCTCGATCAGTCCGTCTGTGACGGCTTTCATCAGGGCGATCCGGCCGCGTGGCGAATGGGATTCTTGAAATCCCGATTCTATATAGGTCGGACAGGAAGGAAGACAGAAGCCGCAGCGCATACAGTTCAGCAATTCACCTTCATCCATCCGGCTTTTGAATTCTTTTTGAATTTGCTTCTGCTCTTTAGCTGTTGTCATTTCATCACCACCACGCGTTTCCTTGATGAATTGGCGAATATTTTGCCCGGATTCAGCAGGTTTTGGGGATCTAGCGCTTGTTTGATCGCTTTCATTGCGGTGATGCCTTCTGTTTTCAGCTTCATTTCTAAATACGGCGCTTTCACGATGCCGACCCCGTGTTCACCCGTTATCGTTCCGCCCAGCTCAATCGCTTTCTCAAAAATGGCGGCAAAGGCTTTTTCGACACGTTCCATTTCCTCTGTATTTCTGATATCGGTGGTGCACGTCGGATGAAGGTTGCCGTCGCCTGCGTGGCCGAAAGTACAGATGGACAAGCCGTATGTTTCTGCAATCTCGTTAATGGTTTTGACCATGCTGGCAATTTGTGATCTGGGCACGGTCGCATCTTCCAGAATCGTTGTCGGTTTCAGTCTGGCAAGGGCTGATAATGCGGATCTTCTGGCCTCTGTAAGGGCGAATGCCTCCTCCTCGGTTTCAGCCGTTTGGACGGATACGGCGGCTCCGTTTTTACAGATGGCTTCGATTTTTTTCATATCGCGTCTGACCGTATCACTGTCACCGTCCTGTTCGATCAGCAGGACGGCTTTTGCGTCGGTCGGAAGCCCGATCTTGGCGTAATCTTCAATGACCTGCAGTGTCGGCTGATCCAGAAATTCGAGTGTCGCCGGAATGATTTTTTCAGCAATGATGGCAGAAACAGATTCCGCAGCCGCTTCAATATGTTCATAGAGTGCGAGAAGCGTTTTTTTCGTTTCCGGCTTTGGAACAAGCTTTAAAGTCGCTTCCGTCACAACGCCGAGCGTTCCCTCAGATCCGACAAAAAGCCTTGTCAGATCATAACCTGCGACATCTTTTGTCAGCTTTCCGCCTGTGCGGATGATATCGCCTGATGCCAGGACCGCTTCAAGGCCGAGCACATAATCCCGGGTGACGCCGTACTTCAGTCCGCGCAGCCCGCCGGAATTTTCATTAATATTCCCGCCGATGGTCGATATTTTCATGCTGCTCGGATCAGGCGGATAAAATAAACCTTTCCGTTCCACCGCATGGATCATATCTTGCGTAATCACGCCCGGCTGTACGGTTGCCGTCAAATTTTCTTCATCAATTTCAAGAATGCGGTTCATATGTTTGAATAAAAGAACAAGACCGCCTTCAGACGGACATGTGCCGCCGCATAAGTTTGTGCCTGAACCCCTCGGCACGATCGGAATGTCATGCCTGCTGCAAATCGTTAGTATACGTGATACGTCATCCGCGCAGCGGGGGGCTATTACCGCATCCGGCATGGCCTGTAGCTGAGGGGCCGCATCGTACGAATACACAAGACGCCCCGCCGCCGAATCATCATAATTCTCCTTGCCGACCGCTAGAATGAACTGTTCCTTTGCCTCTCGTGAAATCATATTCTCCCAACCTCCCTGATTAGAAAAGCGTTTTCATTTAATTGTAAAGAAAAATGATTCCGCGCACTATGGAGAAACATATGAAAAATGACGATGATATTACGTGTTTTTTGTATGTTAGTCTAAAAAGCGAAGCGCCAAATAAAAAGCCGTAATGTCTTCAGGGCGGTCAAGCTTCATATTTGTCAATGATTCCAGTTTGGAAAGACGGTAGCGCAATGTATTAATATGAATGTGCATGTCGCTAGCGGTGCGCTTTAACGATAATTGCCGGTCGAAAAAGGCGCGCAGCGTATCAAGAAGTTCTTCACGGCCGAGAACATGCTCGAGAACACGGCGTGAAAATTCCGACCGTGTCCCGGGCGCAATTTCGGCAAGACACATATCCAGTTTTAAATCTTCTTCAAAGACGGCCTGCTTGTCGGCAATGCCTGCCGAAAGAGCTTTCTCCGCCTGTCCGTATGATTCCGTGAGGCGCTCTCCCGGAACAATCCGACCGATGCCGGCCGTGACAGGCTGCCCAAAAACAGCGCCGATTCTTTTGATCAGCTGCTGCTTAGAACTTGAGTTTGTTTCATGGTTTATGAGAATGCGTTCATTTCCCCAGCGGACACACAGGTCTTCGGGGCATTCGTTCTGCCAGATTCGCCCGAGCTCTTCCGCTTCATATTGTTTATAACGGCCTTGAATGAGTATGATCCGGCGGTGTGAATGCAGATCTGCGCCGAGGAGCTTTGCTTTTTCTATAAAGCCCGGGGACCATTCCTTTAACTGCAGCCAATCAACCATAAAAGATTCAATCATTCTCGCACGCCACTGCGCTTCTTCCATGTGGCGCGTTTCTTTAATAAACAGCTCTGTCATTTTTCTGAGCAATTCTCCAAAAGGCAGGATATCGTCAGGGTTTCCTGTCAGACCGAATACTCCGATCACCTCATGACCCGAAAAAACGGGGAGGTTCAGTCCTGCTTTTACGCCCTCGAGCCGTTTTTCATCTTCTTTTGTAATGATGACATTCCGTTTTTCGCGCGCGCAGATCAGTGCGCCTTCATGAAAACATCCGGCGCGCGCCTCGTTGGTGCCCGCGATGATCATTCCTTTTGTATCGGCAATAATCACTTCGCGGCTGTACATGTGTTTGACTTCGGCAATCAATTTCTTTGCCAGTTCCGGCTGTAACTGCATGGCGATCCCCCTCGCCGTTATTATACAAAAAAACCGGGTGTGCCATCACCCGGTTCATGCTTATTGCGCAGGTTTTAATCCGCCTTCAAGTGTTTTGAGCATTTCATTTTTTTCTGATTCTGACGCATGCTGCCAAAGAACTTCGAATAATACGCCGAGGCCAGGAAGCATTTTTTCTTCACCGCTTTGGATGGCGTCAACGATAGTGTGCTCCAGCTGATCTTGGTTATTGCCGGTTACATTGGCAATAACGGCGTTGCGTAAATTAAGATCCATTACAACCGCTCCTTTTTCCTGAATGTGATACGCATATTCTTACCGCGCACGCGGTTTATTATGTGCTGTTCTTGAGATATAATAACAACATGCATGAAAAAAGGAGAGCACAAAAATAAAGTGAAACGAATCGACTCTGCAAAAAACCAAAAAGTGAAGGACTGGAAAAAACTTCACACAAAAAAAGAGAGACTTAAAACGAATACATTTCTGATAGAAGGAGAGCATCTGGCAGAAGAAGCGCTCAAATCAAAGGGAACGGTAAAAGAAATTCTCGTAAAAGATGAGAGCGCCATCCCGGCCGATCTGGACATGAGCATTCCTTGTTATGTGCTGAGCGAAGACGCGTTTTCAGCCGTGACGGAAACGGAAACGCCGCAGCGGATCGCCGCAGTCTGCCATATGCCGGAAGAGAAACCTGATCAGCTGAAGCGGCTCCTTCTGATTGATGCCGTGCAGGATCCGGGGAATTTAGGAACAATGATCAGAACGGCGGATGCGGCGGGTATCGACGCCGTTGTTCTTGGTGACGGGACGGCAGATCCATACAGCGGAAAAACGCTGCGTTCAGCCCAAGGATCTCACTTTCATATTCCCATTTTGAAACGTCCGCTTGATGAGTTTACCGATGAGCTGAAATCACAAGGTGTCGCGATCTACGGTACGGCGCTCGAAAACGGTGCGGTTTATCAAAGCGTGAAGCCTGAAGAAATGTTCGCGTTAATCGTCGGGAACGAGGGAGCGGGAGTGGACGCCGGCCTTCTGCAAAAAACAGATCTCAACCTGTATGTTCCGTTGTACGGACAGGCGGAATCGCTGAATGTGGCGGTGGCGGCCGCAATCCTGGTATATCATCTCAGAGGATAGGTTGCGCAAAGCCGCGAATTTCACTATAATAGATAGCAATAATGTAAAAACCGTGACAGAGGACGTCAATTTTTGCACACACTGCCTTCCAGGGAGAAAATGCCGCTGACTGAAAGCATTTTTATCGCAGCACAGAAATTGATTTTCACCTCTCGAGTTGTCACCGGGACCGCGCAGAACGCGCGTAAAGGTGAACCGGAACGATCGTTTCCGTTATGTCAATGAAGTTTTCGGCAGATGAAGTCTGCCTTAAAAAGGGTGGTACCGCGGCCACAACTCGTCCCTTCTCTAAGGGGCGGGTTTTTTTGTTTTCTGAAAAAGGCATAGAACGGTTTGGTTTACATAAAAGGAGGATGCATGATGGAAGAGAAGCTTAAACAGCTCGAACTGGAAGCTGCAGAAAAAGTAGAAGCGGCTGGTTCATTAAAAGAAGTTAACGATATTCGGGTGCAATATCTCGGAAAAAAAGGGCCGATTACAGAAGTTCTCCGCGGCATGGGCAAACTGTCCGCCGAAGAGCGCCCGAAAATGGGAGCCCTCGCCAATGAAGTGAGAGAGCGCATTGCAGCAGTCATAACGGCGAAAAATGAACAGCTTGAACAAGAAGAAATGAATAAAAAACTCAGCAGCCAGACGATTGACGTCACATTGCCGGGCAGTCCGGTAAACATCGGCGGACGCCATCCGCTGACGGTCGTTATTGAAGAAATTGAAGATTTATTTATCGGTATGGGATATACCGTAGAAGAAGGCCCTGAAGTGGAAACGGATTATTATAACTTTGAAGCGCTGAATCTGCCGAAGGAACATCCGGCCCGCGACATGCAGGACAGCTTTTACATTACTGAAGAAATGCTGATGAGAACGCAGACGTCACCGGTGCAGACACGCACGATGGAAAAACATAAAGGAAAAGGCCCCGTCAAAATCATTTGTCCCGGTAAAGTGTATCGCCGTGACAACGATGACGCGACACATTCCCATCAGTTCATGCAGATCGAGGGTCTCGTCGTGGACCGCAAAATCAGCATGAGCGACCTGAAAGGCACGCTTGAATTGGTCGCGAAAAAAATGTTCGGCCAAGACCGTGAAATCAGGCTCCGTCCGAGCTTCTTCCCATTCACAGAGCCTTCTGTCGAAGTGGATGTGACCTGCTTTAAGTGCGGCGGACAAGGCTGCTCCGTCTGCAAAAAAACAGGCTGGATCGAAATTCTCGGCGCCGGCATGGTTCACCCGAACGTGCTGAAAATGGCCGGGTTCAATCCTGAAGAGTACCAGGGTTTTGCTTTCGGGATGGGTGTTGAACGTATCGCGATGCTGAAATACGGCATTGAAGATATCCGCCATTTCTATACCAATGATGTCAGATTCATTTCGCAGTTTAAACAGGCGTAAGAGGAGGATACACATGTTTGTTTCTTATAAATGGTTAGAAGATTACGTTGACTTGCAGGGAATCGACCCGGCCGTGCTTGCAGAAAAAATTACAAGAGCCGGTATTGAAGTTGAAGGTATTGAGTATAAAGGGGAAGGCGTAAAAGGCGTTGTCATCGGACACGTGCTTGAACGTGAACAGCACCCGAATGCCGACAAACTCAACAAATGCCTTGTCGATATCGGTGCGGAGGAACCCGTGCAGATTATCTGCGGCGCCCCGAATGTTGATAAAGGACAGAAGGTTGCCGTTGCAACGGTCGGAGCCGTGCTTCCCGGCAATTTCAAAATTAAAAAAGCCAAGCTTCGCGGCGAGGCATCTCACGGCATGATCTGTTCCCTTCAGGAGCTCGGCATTGAAAGCAAGCTCGTGGCGAAAGAATATGCGGAAGGCATTTTCGTGTTTCCAAATGATGCTGAAACGGGAGCTGACGCAATGGCCGCCCTTCAGCTTGACGATGCGATTTTAGAATTGGGCTTAACGCCGAACCGCGCCGACGCGATGAACATGCTTGGCGTAGCTTATGAAGTCGCGGCTATTCTAGGCGCAGAGGTAAAGCTTCCGGAGACTTCATATGAAACAGTGGCAGAAAAAGCGGCGGACGCTGTTTCTGTCAAGATTGAAGATACGCAGGCCAACCCGCTTTATGCCGCGAAAATTATTAAAAACGTCAAAATCGGCCCGTCACCGCTTTGGATGCAGACGAAGCTGATGAATGCAGGCATCCGCCCGCATAATAACGTCGTGGACATTACAAACTTCGTCCTGCTTGAATACGGCCAGCCGCTTCACGCTTTCGATTACGACCGGTTCGGTTCAAAAGAGGTCGTCGTCAGAAAAGCGGCGGAAAACGAAACCATCGTAACGCTCGATGAACAGGAGCGCAAACTGTCAAGCAGCCATTTGGTCATCACAAACGGAAAAAAGGCGCAAGCAGTCGCGGGAGTAATGGGCGGAGCCGAGTCTGAAGTCCGTGAAGACACCACCTCGATTTTACTGGAAGCCGCTTATTTCGACGGACAGACCGTCCGCAAAGCGTCGAGAGACCTCGGGCTGAGAAGCGAAGCGAGCGCCAGATATGAAAAAGGCATTGACCCGGCACGCGTTCTGCTTGCAGCTGAACGGGCCTGCAGTCTCATTCAGGCGTATGCGGGCGGAGAAGTGCTGTCAGGCACGGTTGAAGAAAACCATCTGAAAATCGAAGCGAACAACATTCACGTGTCAGTTGAGAAGGTGAACGCCGTGCTCGGCATGACAATCGCTAAGGAAGAAATCATCAGCATTTACAAGCGGCTCGGTTTTGCAGTCGGTGAAGCTGAAGACGTTCTCGTTGTAACGGTGCCGTCACGCCGCGGAGATATTAAAATCGAAGAGGACCTGATTGAAGAAGCGGCAAGATTGTACGGATATGACAATATTCCGTCCACGCTTCCGGAAACGGCCGGCACGACAGGCGGCTTGACACCGTATCAGGCAAAACGCCGGAAAGTGAGACGTTTCCTTGAAGGAGCGGGTCTTTCACAAGCGACCACATATTCATTGACCAATGATAAAAAAGCGGCCGCTTTTGCGATCGAAAAATCATTCAACACGATGCTGGCTCTGCCGATGAGTGAGGAAAGAAGCATTCTCAGACACAGCCTCGTGCCGAATCTGCTTGAAGCCGTTTCATACAACCTGGCCAGACAGACTGATTCCGTTGCATTATACGAAACGGGTTCTGTATTTCTGACGAAGGAAGAAAATACAAAACCGGTTGAAAAAGAACGGGTTGCCGGAGCTGTAACCGGATTATGGCGCAAAAACTTATGGCAGGGTGAGAAAAAGCCGGTTGATTTCTTCGTTGTCAAAGGAATCGTTGAAGGCCTGCTGCATCAATTGAATGTGTCAGACCGGATTGAATTTGTCCAGTCAGAACGCAAAAACATGCATCCCGGCCGGACCGCAAACATTCTTTTGAACGGCTCACTTGCCGGATTTATCGGACAGGTGCACCCGGCAATGGAAAAAGAGCTGGATATCAAAGAAACGTATGTGTTCGAGCTTGATCTGCACGCGCTTCTGACCGAAGAAACAGAACCTCTCGTGTACACGGCGATTCCGAAATACCCGTCCGTCACGCGTGACATCGCGCTTGTTGCAGATAAAACCGTTACTAGCGGACAGCTCGAAGCCGTTATCAAAGATGCCGGCGGCGCGCTGTTGAAAGAAGTGACCGTCTTTGATGTGTACGAAGGCGAGCATATGGAAGAGGGCAAAAAATCCGTCGCCTTCTCGCTTCAATATGTCAATCCTGAACAAACATTGACAGAAGAAGAAGTGACAAAAGTCCATGAAAATGTGCTGAAAGCGCTCGAAGAAACATATCAGGCCGTATTAAGAGGCTAAAGAAAAAAGCTTGCAGATCACTCTGCAAGCTTTTTTTATTATGACTGCTTCCGTTCAACAAGGCGCTTCGCCTTTTGCGTATTGGCAAAATGAAGTTTGGTGAATGTTCTGAGCGCATTTTCTCCCTTATTGATGATCAGCTTGGCGGCAGCTTCATCGACGTGCGGCCCCGCGCCTTTGGGGATCGTCATCCCGGCTTCACGGGAAAGCTTATCCATTTCAAGTAAGAAAGAATATCGCGCGATGATAGAGGCTGCGGCGACGGAAAGGTGTATGCTTTCCGCCTTCGTGCTGAAAAACGTTTTTTCTTTTACGATATCCCGCCCGGAAAGATGCTTAAAATAAATGCCGGGCTCTGCAAATTGGTCAATCAGAATCGCTTCCGGTTTGACGCCGTTCATTTTTTTCAGCAGATTGGAAATCGCCTGATTATGAAGTAGCGCCTTCATTTTTCCTTGGCTCATGCCTTTTTCCTGCATCTGATTGTATTTTTCGTTTTTTAACACAAGCAGGCTGTAAGGGATGGTTTTAATTAACAGTTTGGCGATTTCAATAATCTGCGGATCTTTTAAATCCTTCGAATCCTTGACGCCCAGTTCTTTCATTAAAGAAAGCTTTGTTTTGTCGGCGTAGGCGCAGGCAACCGTTATCGGCCCGAAGTAATCGCCTGTTCCGACCTCATCTGAGCCGATCACCGACATGGACGCAATGCCCGCCGGGGGAGCGTAGATCGGATCGGCCGCTTTTTTGACGGTTTTCTTTGCCTTCGGCGCCTCAGCCGTTCCCCAGCGGGCCGCTTCTGTGCCGGCGTTTTTTCCTTGAAAGAGAACCTTGCCCGAGCGGTAGGCTGTAATGGTACAGCCCGGCGGCTTAGCCTGGAAGACGGCGCCCTGCGGAACGGCGGGGGTAAGGGAGCCGGCATAGGAATGTTTCATTTGTTCTATAGCGGAAGCGGATACTTTTATAACTGAATGGGACACGATATAATCTCCTTTTTTGGCACTTTTCACTGTATATACCAGTGTATCATAACAGCCCGAGGCTCGTCTTTCCATTCAAACGATAATCGTGGTATGATAGGAACTAGGATTCTCGCGGAATGGAGGAGAAACGTTGTCTGACGGCAAAAAAACCAAAACGACAGTTAACATTTACGGCCAGCACTTCACCATTATCGGGGAAGAAAGCAAAGCGCACATGCGTCATGTGGCCGGAATGGTTGATGATAAAATGAGAGAAATCAACGAGAAAAATCCATATCTTGATATAAATAAGCTCGCTGTTTTGACTGCGGTCAATGTAGTGCATGATTATATGAAACTGCAAGAAAAATATGAAATACTGGAGCGGCAGCTTAAAGAAAAGGAATGAACACCATATGATAGATATCATCATCTTAGTTTTGCTCTTGATGGGCACATTGCTTGGATTGAAAAGAGGATTTGTCCTCCAATTTATATATTTAACGAGTTTTATCCTTTCGATTGCGTTTGCGGCGCTTTTTTACAAAAACCTTGCGCCGCATTTGAGCTTTATACCTGCGCCTGATTTTTCCGGCGGCCAGGCGGCTCTTTCCTTTATTAAAGGAAACGTAGAGACGGCTTATTACAATGCGATCGCGTTTGTCATTTTGTTTATCATCGCAAAGATTCTGCTCCGTATTATCGGAGCGGCCCTTAATATCATCGCCAGCATTCCGGTCATTAAACAGATCAACAAACTGCTGGGCGGGGTGCTCGGGTTTCTGGAAGTCTATCTATTTGCGTTTATCCTGTTATACGTCGCATCCGTACTGCCTGTAAGCGCGCTTCAAGATATGCTCGCACAATCAACGCTTGCGGATATCATCACACATCATACGCCGTATCTGTCAGGGCTCCTGCAAGAACTGTGGGCCCAGTACGGGGCATAAAAAACTTCTCTTGACCGGAGAAGTTTTTTTCAAGCTCTGCGTCAGTTGTGCAGGAGGAGAAAAATTTGTATGATGAAAAGCAGGAAACGACTGGGGGTTAACAGTATGCATAAAAAAGATATTATCAGGCTGCTTGAAACGATTGCGGTCTATATGGAACTGAAAGGGGACAACCCGTTTAAAATATCAGCCTTCCGAAAAGCGGCAGCGGCGCTTGAGCAGGACGACCGCAGCCTGTCGGAAATCGACGACATGATGTCTTTATCCGGCATCGGAAAAGGCACTTACGCCGTCATTCGTGAATATATGCAGGAAGGTGTGTCCGGCACGCTTCTCCAATTGCAGAAAGAAGTCCCAGAAGGCTTGGTTCCTCTGCTGAAGCTTCCGGGCCTCGGCGGCAAGAAAATCGCCAAGCTGTATCAAGAGCTGGGCGTTCATGACGCGGAATCGCTGAAAGAAGCATGCGAGCAGCAAAAAGTACAGGGTCTCGCCGGTTTCGGCAAAAAAACAGAGGAGAAAATCCTCCAGGCTCTCGGAGAAGCCGGAAAACAGCCTGAACGTTTTCCGATCGGCTATGCGCTCAGCATTGCTTCAGTGATTGAAGAACATTTGGCCGGGCTGACGGATATTCAGAAATATTCCCGTGCCGGCAGTCTCAGAAGAGCGCGGGAAACCGTAAAAGATCTGGATTACATTATCGCCACAGATCATCCGGCGGCTGTCAGAGACCAGCTTCTGTCCCTGCCGAACGTAAAAGACGTGATAGCGAGCGGGGATACAAAGGTATCAGTCATCCTGACCTTTGAATATGAGACGAGTGTGGATTTCCGGCTTGTGACTGAGGAGCAGTTTGCGACCACACTGCATCATTTTACCGGCTCCAAAGATCACAATATTAGAATGCGCCAGCTGGCAAAAGAGCGCGGTGAACGGATCAGCGAATACGGGGTGGAAACGATAGAAACGGGAGAAGTCAAAACTTTCCCGAGCGAAGAAGCCTTTTACGCCCACTTCGGTCTGCCGTTTATTCCTCCGGAGCTCAGAGAAAGCGGGCAGGAGGTCGACACGTATCGGGAAGAAACGGACCTTGTGGAGCAAAAAGAGATAAAAGGCGATCTCCATATGCACTCAGCTTGGAGTGACGGCGCTTTTTCCATCAGGGAAATGGCAGAAGCGTGTATGGCAAAAGGCTATCAGTACATGGCGATCACCGATCATTCCCAATATTTAAAGGTAGCCAACGGGTTAACGGCCGAACGGCTCAGAAAACAAGCGGAAGAAATTGACACGTTGAACGCCGAGTTTGAACACTTCCATATTTTTAAAGGCGTGGAAATGGACATTCTCCCCGACGGCTCGCTTGATTATGATGACAGTGTCCTGTCTGAAATGGATCTTGTCATCGCGTCTATTCATTCAAGCTTCAGCCAGCCGGAACATGTCATTATGAAACGGCTTGAACAGGCGCTGACGAATAAGCACGTGGACATTATCGCCCACCCGACGGGCCGGCTGATCGGCAGACGGGCCGGCTATGAAGTCGACATCGACATGCTGATTGAACTTGCCGCCAAAACAAATACGGCGCTTGAACTGAATGCAAACCCCGCGCGCCTCGATTTACGGACTGAGCATCTGATCAAAGCAAACGAAAAAGGCGTGACTTTGGTCATTAATACGGATGCCCATAATATAGAGATGCTCGATGATATGCAAACGGGCGTGACCGCTGCGCGCAAAGGCTGGACAGAAACAAAGAATGTTTTAAACGCCCGGCCGCTACATGAGGTCAAAGCATTTCTGACGCGCAATGATTAAGTAAGGAGGACCACAAAACCGTGCAGCAAAAAGTGTTATCATCACTTGAATTTCATAAAGTAAAAGAACAGATTACCGCACATGCCGCCTCATCGCTCGGCCGGGAAAAGCTTCTGCAGCTGAAGCCTTTGACTGATCTCGCCGACATCCAAAAACAGCTGGATGAAGTCGAAGAAGCATCCGCCATCATGCGCTTAAGAGGCCATGCTCCGTTCGGCGGTCTGACGGATATAAGATCGGCTTTGCGGCGGGCGGAAATCGGCAGCGTGCTGACCCCGGCGGAATTCACCGAATTGTCCGGGCTGCTGTATGCCGTTAAGCAAATGAAGCACTTTATCAGCCAAATGACAGAAGACGGCGTCAGCATTCCGCTGATACAGGCCCATGCAGAAGAGCTGATTACATTGGGCGATTTGGAAAGGGAGATTAATTCCTGCATTGATGATCACGGCGAAGTGCTTGATCATGCATCTCCCGCTTTAAGAGGAATCCGCACGCAGCTCAGAACGCTTGAATCAAGAGTGAGAGACCGGCTTGAATCGATGCTGCGTTCATCTTCCGCTTCAAAAATGCTGTCTGACACGATCGTTACGATTCGGAATGACCGCTTTGTCATTCCGGTCAAGCAGGAATACAGATCAAGCTACGGCGGGATCGTGCATGATACTTCTTCATCAGGTGCGACGCTGTTTATTGAACCGCAGGCGATCGTCGATATGAACAACTCGCTTCAGCAGGCGAAGGTGAAAGAAAAACAGGAAATCGAACGGATTCTCCGGATGCTGACGGAGCATACGGCTGAACACACACAAGAGATTGTTCAAAATGTGGAAGTGCTGCAGACACTGGATTTCATTTTCGCAAAAGCGAGATACGCAAAAGCGATGAAGGCGACAAAACCGTTCATGAACGGAGACGGCTTTATCCGTCTGAAAAAAGCGCGCCATCCGCTGCTGCCTCAAGACCAAGTCGTGGCCAACGATATTGAACTGGGCGGAGATTATACGACGATCGTCATCACGGGTCCGAATACGGGCGGTAAAACCGTTACGTTAAAAACGCTCGGGCTGTTGACGATAATGGCGCAGGCAGGACTGCACATACCGGCTGATGAAGGATCGGAAGCCGCCGTATTTGATCATGTTTTTGCCGATATCGGTGATGAACAGTCGATCGAACAAAGCCTGAGTACGTTCTCATCTCACATGGTCAATATCGTCAGTATTTTAAAAGACGTGTCCGAAAACAGTCTGGTGCTGTTTGATGAGCTCGGTGCCGGAACCGACCCGCAGGAAGGGGCGGCGCTTGCCATGAGCATTCTTGACGAAGTCCACCGGACAAACGCCAGAGTGCTTGCGACAACTCATTATCCGGAGCTGAAAGCATACGGTTATAACAGACAAGGCGTCATGAATGCAAGCGTTGAATTTGATATTGAAACGCTTTCGCCGACCTACAAGCTCCTGATCGGAGTGCCGGGCCGAAGCAACGCTTTTGAAATCTCAAGCCGCCTCGGCCTGCCGGAGCATATCATCGGCCAGGCGAAGTCAGAAATGACCGCCGAACACAATGAAGTCGATCTGATGATCGCGTCACTTGAAAAAAGTAAAAAAAGAGCGGATGAAGAGCTTTCTGAAACCGAATCAATCAGAAAAGAAGCAGAAAAACTGCATAAAGAGCTGCAGCAGCAAATCATTGAGCTGAATGCCCAGAAAGACAAACTGATGGAAGAAGCCGAACAAAAAGCAGCGGAAAAACTGGAAGACGCCGCAAAAGAAGCGGAACAGATCATTCGCGAGCTCCGGTCCATCAAGCAAGAACACAGATCCTTTAAGGAACACGAGCTGATTGATGCCAAAAAACGTCTCGGAGACGCGATGCCGGCTTTTGAAAAATCAAAGCAGCCGGAAAGAAAAACAGAGAAAAAACGCGAGCTGAAGCCGGGTGACGAAGTAAAGGTGCTCACATTCGGACAAAAAGGGGCGCTGCTTGAAAAAACCGGCGAGAAAGAATGGAATGTCCAAATCGGCATCCTTAAAATGAAGGTGAAGGAAAAAGATCTTGAGTTTCTCAAGTCCGCTCCTGAACCGAAAAAAGAAAAAGCCATCACCGCCGTAAAAGGGAAGGATTATCACGTGTCCCTTGAACTTGATCTGCGGGGAGAGCGTTACGAAAATGCCCTCAGCCGCGTCGAAAAATATTTAGATGACGCGGTGCTTGCCGGCTATCCGAGAGTGTCCATCATTCACGGAAAAGGCACGGGCGCCCTCCGAAAAGGGGTGCAGGATCTTCTGAAAAACCACCGCAGCGTGAAAAGCTCGCGGTTCGGGGAAGCGGGAGAAGGAGGATCAGGCGTAACGATTGTCGAACTAAAATAAAAGGGAGTAAACGTCATGAATGCTTTTTGGGAAAATGAGCTTGTTGAAATCGCGGCTTATTACAGTGTAGCCGTTTTGTGTCTCGTCATTTTTCTGACCGTGTTTGAATTGGTGACATCCTATAAAAACTGGGTAGAAATCCAAAAAGGCAATCTTGCGGTTGCAATGGCGACCGGAGGGAAAATTCTCGGGATCGCGAATGTCTTTCAGCACAGCATCGCCCAGCACAATTCGCTGCTGCAAATGATCGGCTGGGGCGTATACGGATTTATTATGCTTTTAATCAGCTATTTTATCTTTGAATTTCTGACGCCCCGGTTTAAAATTGATAAAGAAATTGAAAAAGATAACAGAGCTGTCGGCTTTATTTCATTTGTCATCTCAGTCGGCCTGTCATTTGTGGTGGCCGCCGGGATTTAAGGGGACGGGGAAAAATGGAGAAGCTTGCGAAAGTGCTGCTGTCGGCAGCGGGAATTTTTCTGTTCATCGGACTTATTTATCTGGTCATGACATCTTAATACTGAAAAAAAGGCTGCCGAACTAAACCCGGCGGCCTTTTTTATTGAGAAAACCAGTTTATGCAGGTCGTATCAGAGCAAATGACGGCTTCCCAATTCATGGTCTGGACTACAGACGGCATGTCTTGATCTTCCATGAGAAAGAGTGTCGTGAAAGAATCATACATACTCATAAACGCGGCGCTGCGCTTTTCATTGGCAATGATCATGTCAGCCTGCAGCAGTCCGCATACATCCAAAGGCGCCGTTTGATTGAGCGAAAACATACCTTTCTCTTCGACCGGCTCATAATAAATGCAGCGCTCAATGCCTTTTGAACGGAACACGTCTAAGAGCCCCGGAATCAAAAATGGCGAAGTGACATCATCGCTCGGCAAGTACAGATCCGAATGATGAAGCCGATTAAGCAGCTCGGCGGATTCAGGCTGTGCATATTCATCCCGCAATGCCGTGACAGCGGTCATAAGTGCAAGCGCGGTCTCTTTTTCAGAGTGCAGTCCGCAAATGGTCATGACGGTATTCCAAGAAACGGGTCTGCCCATTGTGATGATCTCCTCATCACTCGGATAAATATGTTCAAAAGGCCGCTTGCGCTTTTGCTCTTCCCACCCATCCGGCATTCGGACAAAGGGATGAAGCAAAAAGGCGGCTGAAGTAAACGGCCTCGGAAGCTGGCGCAGAATAGGAACTCCCTCTTCAAAATGCATCGTTTCCAGCAAAGACAACACCTCCTGAACGTCAAAATTCACATGAAACGCTTTCCAATTCCAATCAGCCTTCTGCTATAATAATAGCGTATAGGAAAAACAGAAGGGAGAGGTTTTATGCAGTCTGAAAAGCCATGGCTTTCTCAATATCCCGAAGAGATTCCGCATGAGCTTGAATTTACCGATCAAACCCTGCCATCCAATCTGACAAACTCCGCAGCTCAATTCCCAAACCATACCGCCATTTATTTTCTCGGAAAAAAACTCACATTCCAAGAGGTTCTCACAGATTCATTAAAGCTTGCCGCTTTTTTACGCAAAACAGGTCTGAAAAAAGGTGACAGAGCCGCCATTATGCTGCCCAATTGTCCGCAGTCGGTCATCGCTTTTTACGGTGTATTGTTTGCCGGCGGCATTGTTGTTCAAACCAATCCTCTCTACACGGAACACGAGCTTGAGTATCAGCTGAAAGACAGTGCGCCGCGTGTGATCATCACCCTCGATATGCTGTTTCCGAAGGTGATAAAAATGAAAACGTTATCAATCGTCGAGCGCATTATTACAACCAGTATCAAAGACTTTTTGCCGTTTCCGAAAAAAATGCTTTATACGCTCACGCAAAAACAACAGGTGCATATTGATTATGACGGCCACGAACAGATTCACAGCTTAGCGGACATCTTAAAAGAAGAAAAAGCCGAGGAAGCGGAGCTATCGGATATTGACCCTGCGCATGACATTGCCGTGCTTCAATACACGGGCGGAACAACCGGCTATCCGAAAGGCGTCATGCTCACGCACCGGAACATTCAGGCCAATACAGAAATGTGCGCCGCCTGGATGTACAAAATGAAGAAGGGAGCCGAAAAGGTGCTCGGCATCGTACCTTTTTTTCATGTGTACGGATTAACCGCCGTGCTCAATTTTTCCATCATGCAAGGGTGTGAAATGATCCTTCTTCCTAAATTTAATCCCTTGGACACCCTAAAAACAATCGACAGGCTGAAGCCGACGGTTTTTCCGGGGGCGCCGACGATTTACATCGGGCTTTTGCATCACCCCGAACTGAATAAATATGATCTCTCGTCCATCAAAAGCTGTCCGAGCGGTTCAGCTGCTCTGCCGGTCGAAGTCAAACAGAAATTTGAAAAAGTGACCGGAGGAAAGCTTGTGGAAGGCTACGGGTTATCTGAAGCATCACCGGTTACCCATTCAAACTTCATTTGGGGAAAAAATAAACCCGGCAGCATCGGCTGTCCTTGGCCCAATACCGATGCCGGAATATATTCAGAAGAAAAAGGCGGGCTTGCGGAGCCGTATGAACACGGCGAGCTGATCGTAAAAGGCCCGCAGGTTATGAAAGGCTATTGGAACAAACAGGAGGAGACGGCGCGTGTCATCAGAGACGGCTGGCTGTTTACCGGTGATATGGGTTACATGGATGAGGAAGGGTTTTTCTACATCGCTGATAGGAAAAAAGACATCATCATTGCCGGCGGATACAACATTTACCCGCGAGAGGTGGAAGAGGCGCTGTATGAGCACGAAGCCGTTCTGGAAATCGTCGTAGCGGGCGTGCCGGACTCCTACAGAGGGGAAACGGTGAAAGCATTTATCGTCTTGAAAAAAGGGGCCGAGACAGATGCCGATGAGCTTGACGCGTTTGCAAGAGAGCGGCTTGCGCCGTACAAAGTCCCGAAGCTTTACGAATTCAGAAAAGAGCTTCCGAAAACGGCTGTCGGAAAAATATTGAGAAGACGCTTAGTCGAAGAGGCAGATGCTTCCCGTGAAAACAAAGTGCCTTAAAAGAAAAACTTGACAAAACCCGGATTCCTTTTTATCATGAAGTTATGAATGAATAGTCATTCATTTATTGAAGGAAGGAACGATGACATTGAACCAAAAACGGCCAAAGTATATGCAGATCATTGATGCAGCAGTAGAAGTCATAGCGGAAAACGGCTATCACCAATCACAGGTGTCCAAAATCGCCAAGCAGGCCGGCGTTGCGGACGGCACCATCTATTTATATTTCAAAAACAAAGAGGATATACTCATTTCTCTTTTTAAAGAAAAGATGGGCCAGTTCATTGAACGCATGGAAGAAGAAGTGAAAGAAAAAACGACGGCAAAAGAAAAACTCGCTCTCGTCATTAAGCAGCATTTCACACTGCTCGGCAATGACCGCCACCTCGCGATTGTGACCCAGCTTGAGCTCAGACAGTCGAATATCAAGCTGCGCCTGAAAATCAATGACATTTTAAAAGGTTATTTAAACATGCTGGACACCATTTTGACCGAAGGAATTGAGTCGGGCGAATGGAAAGACAATCTCGACGTCCGCCTCGCCCGGCAGATGATATTCGGGACGATAGATGAAACAGTGACAACATGGGTGATGAACGATCAGAAATATGATCTTCCGGATTTGTCAGACAAGGTATTGGAACTGTTGGTGTCAGGGATTCATCAAAACTAAAGGGGGTTGACGGATGAAAAGCCTTTCAGTGGCGGTAGAACAATCTGTCGCGGTGATCACCATTGATCATCAGCCGGCCAACGCGCTGTCCGGTGCGATTTTAGATGAATTGTCCGGTCTGTTCGACCGGTATGAAACAGATGACAGCGTCAGAAGCATCATCATTCGCGGTGAGGGGAAATTTTTCTCGGCGGGCGCCGATATAAAGGAATTTACGTCGCTTGAAAATCTTGAGCAGTCTTCTGCCATGGCGGATAAAGGCCAGCAGCTGATGGAAAAAATTGAAGGGTTTCCAAAGCCTGTTATCGCGGCGATTCACGGCGCTGCGCTCGGCGGCGGTCTGGAGCTTGCCATGGCATGTCATATCAGAATCGCTACATTGGATGCAAAGCTCGGCCTGCCCGAGCTGAATCTCGGCATTATTCCGGGCTTTGCCGGGACGCAGCGTCTGCCCCGGTACGTCGGCACGGCGAAAGCGCTTGAAATGATCGGCACTTCAGAACCTGTGACCGGAAAAGAAGCGCTCAGCCTCGGGCTTGTCACCATAGGTGCCGAAAATGAGGAAGAGCTGCTGCAGAAGGCGAAAACGCTCGCGGGCAAGTTTGCGGAAAAAAGCCCGCAGTCGATGGCTTTTCTGCTTGAGCTCCTTTATACAAACAAGGTTTATTCTTATGACGGCGGCTTAAAGCTTGAAGCAAAGCGCTTTGGGGAAGCATTTGCATCAGATGACGCAAAAGAAGGCATTCAGGCATTTCTCGAAAAAAGAAAGCCTCAATTCGGTGGGCGAAGATAAAGGGGATAAGAATATGAATCTATTTGTACTGATGAAACGGACGTTTGACACAGAAGAGAAAATCGTCATTGAAGCAGGAAAGATTCAGGAGGACGGAGCCGAATTTATCATTAATCCGTATGATGAATACGCCATTGAAGAAGCCATCCAGCTGAAAGAAGAGCACGGCGGAACCGTTACCGCCGTAACGGTCGGCGGAGAGGACGCGGAGAAAGAACTGCGCACAGCTCTTGCGATGGGCTGCGACCAGGCGGTGTTAATCAATATTGAAGATGACCTGAGCGATCCTGACCAATATTCCATTTCAACGATCTTATATCACTATTTCAAAGATAAGGAATATGATCTGATTCTCGGCGGAAATGTGGCGATCGACGGCGGCTCCGGCCAAGTGGCGCCAAGACTTGCCGAACTGTTAAACATTCCTTGCATCACAACGATTACAAAATTGACAATCAGCGGCGATGAAGCTGTTGCAGAGAAAGACAATGAAGGGGATACCGAAATCATTAAAACTTCTCTTCCTTTAGTCATCACGGCGCAGCAAGGATTAAACGAGCCGCGTTATCCGTCGCTTCCGGGCATTATGAAGGCGAAGAAAAAACCGCTGGAAGAACTTGAGCTCGATGACCTTGACATTGATGAGGACGATGCTGCTCCGAAGCTCAAAACGATCGAACGTTTTCTGCCGCCGAAAAAAGAAGCGGGCAAACTGATCGAAGGAGAAGCCGCCGAGCAGGCGAAAGAGCTTGTGTCATTGCTGAGAAAAGAAGCCAAAGTCGTATAAACTGATATTAAAGAAACTGGGGGATGTCAGAATGGGAAAAAAAGTGATCGTACTCGGAGAAATTCGTGACGGCGCCTTACGGAACGTCACCTTTGAAGCTATAGCCGCAGGCAAAACCATTTCCGGCGGAGGAGATGTAATCGGCGTGCTGCTGGGAAAAGGCGCGGCTGATGCAGCACCAGAACTCATTCACTACGGCGCCGACAAAGTATTTACGGCTGATACACCGGGGCTTTCTCAGTATACAGCAGACGGATATGCCGCAGTTCTCGGGGATCTGATCGAAAATGAAAAGCCTGATGCGGTCATTTTCGGCCACACTTCTATGGGAAAAGATTTGTCACCGAAGCTTGCGGCCCGTTTTGAAACGGGATTGATTTCAGACAGTACGGATGTAAGCGTTACCGGGGACAACATCGTTTTTACAAGACCGATCTATTCCGGCAAAGCCTTTGAACAGGTGATTTCAACCGATCCTTTCATCTTGGCGACAATCCGTCCGAATAACATTCAGGCATTAGAAAAAGACGCGAGCCGCACGGGTGATATTGAAGAGCTTGCGGCGCCGGCGGCAGATTTGCGGACGGTCATTGAAGAAGTAGTCAAAAAGACAGCGGACGGCGTGGATCTGTCAGAAGCGAAAATTATCGTTGCGGGCGGCCGCGGCGTCAAAAGCAAAGACGGGTTTGAACCGTTAAAAGAACTTGCCGAAGTGCTGGGAGCAGCGGTGGGCGCTTCGCGCGGCGCTTGCGACGCGGACTATTGTGACTATTCTCTTCAGATCGGCCAGACGGGAAAAGTCGTCACGCCGGATTTGTATATTGCCTGCGGAATTTCCGGAGCGATTCAGCACTTGGCGGGAATGTCAAACAGTAAAGTCATCGTTGCCATTAACAAAGACCCGGAAGCGGAAATATTCAAAATAGCGGACTACGGAATTGTCGGTGATTTGTTCGAAGTGGTTCCGCTTCTGACCCAGGAATTCAAAAATGCCAATATTCATTCATAATCAAAACCCTCTGGCTCTTTTGTCAGAGGGTTTTTGTTTGGGATAATTGGTTCGTACAAATTATACATTGATAAAATAATAGATTGACATGTACGAACCAATGTAATAAGCTTTCTGTAAAGCGCTTACAAACTTATCCTTTCAGCATACATCCCGGAAACAAAGATTGACTGTAGTGCTTTCATTCTTATTAAGGGAAAGGAATGATCAAGTTTGTCTCACAATACGGCAGTCATTCAAACCGATATCACTAGGGCAACCATTAACAAAAATATATACGGGCATTTCGCGGAACACTTAGGAAAAGGCATATATGAGGGCATCTGGGTCGGAAAAGATTCCGATATCCCGAATACCGACGGGATCAGGACAGATGTCGCATCTGCTCTCAAAAAGCTTCAGATTCCTGTTCTCAGATGGCCCGGCGGCTGTTTTGCTGATGAATACCATTGGGCAAACGGCGTAGGGAAACGCAAAACAATGCTGAATACCCATTGGGGCGGCACGATTGACTCTAATGAATTCGGCACGCACGAATTTATGATGCTTTGTGAACTGCTCGGCTGCGAACCGTACATCGCCGGAAACGTCGGCAGCGGAACGGTTAAGGAAATGGCTGATTGGATTGAATACATGACATTTGAAGCAGGCACGCCGATGTCCGACTGGAGAAAGGAAAACGGGCGGGAAAAACCATGGAAGCTGAAATATTTCGGAATAGGAAATGAGAACTGGGGCTGCGGCGGAAACATGCATCCTGAGTATTATGCCGACCTTTACAGAAATTTTCAAACCTATGTCCGCAATTACAGCGGTAATGAAATCTATAAAATTGCCGGCGGCGCGAATGTCGACGATTACCGCTGGACCGAAATCTTAATGAAAAAAGCCGCAGATCTCATGGACGGGCTGAGCCTCCATTATTACACAATACCGGGCGACTTCTGGAAGGGAAAAGGATCAGCGACGGAGTTTACGGAAGATGAATGGTTCATCACGATGAAAAAAGCGGCGCATATGGATGAATTGATCACAAGGCACAGCGCCATCATGGATCAGTATGATCCGGAAAAAAGAGTCGGTCTGATCATTGATGAATGGGGCACATGGCTTGATCCTGAGCCCGGCACGAATCCGGGCTTTCTGTATCAGCAGAATACGATCCGCGACGCGCTTGTCGCCGCCACGCATTTTCACATTTTTCATCACCACGCAGACCGTGTACAGATGGCCAATATCGCGCAAACCGTCAACGTGCTTCAGGCAATGATCCTGACAGAAGAGAAACAGATGCTGTTGACGCCGACATATCATGTGTTTGATATGTTTAAGGTTCATCAAGACGCTTCTCTTTTGACATCAGAAACAAAAGCGGCAGGGTACGAATGGAAAGACGGCCGGCTCCCGCAGGTCAGCATTTCAGCGTCCAAACAGCAAAACGGCGACATACATATCAGCATTTGCAATATCGATCATCTGCACAAAGCCGACGTGAAGATTGAACTGCGAGGCATGAAAAAGGCAGGGAAGCCTTCGGGAACGATTCTGCATGCGGAAAAAATGAATGCCCGCAATACATTCAGCAGCCCGGAAAACGTCAAACCGAAGCCGTTTTCCGGATTTACTCAAAAGGGCGGAAACCTTGAGGCGGAGCTTCCTCCGATGGCGGTAGTTTTAATTACGCTGCCTGCTGACCCATCTTAAGTTTTGAATGCCTGCTGATCGGTAATAATACACCATATAAAGAAGATTATTTCAGACGGGTTCGGGAGAAAATAATATAAGCATTAAATTAGCATGAACGAATGGGAGATGCTATACTAAAAATCATCATTTGACATTGGAGGAATAACAAATGGCTATCGTAAAAGCAACTGATCAATCGTTCTCAGCTGAAACAAGTGAAGGGGTCGTATTGGCGGATTTCTGGGCTCCTTGGTGCGGACCTTGTAAAATGATCGCGCCCGTTCTTGAAGAGCTTGATCAAGAAATGGGAGACAAACTGAAAATCGTGAAAATCGACGTTGATGAAAACCAAGAAACTGCCGGTAAATACGGCGTAATGAGCATCCCGACACTTCTTGTGTTAAAAGACGGAGAAGTCGTTGAAACATCTGTCGGCTTCAAACCGAAAGAAGCGCTTGAAGAGCTTGTAAACAAACATCTGTAAGCCGAAAGCGGCCGTTACGGCAGGGCGATTCCTTTTTAAAGAGGAATCGCCTTTTTTTGTTCTGCCAAAAGCTGAGAATGGAGAAAAACAAATGTTCGTGATACACTGAATGGACACAAGAAATGAATATAAGGAAGGGTAACGTATGAATAAACAACTGAAAGAAAAGCTGGCCCTCCTTCCCGATCAGCCGGGCTGTTATTTAATGAAAGACCGTCAAAAAACAGTCATCTACGTGGGGAAAGCGAAGGTGCTGAAAAACAGGGTGCGATCCTATTTCACCGGTTCTCACGACGCAAAAACCCAAAGGCTTGTGACGGAGATTGAGGACTTTGAATACATCGTGACCTCCTCCAATCTTGAAGCGCTTATTTTGGAAATGAATCTGATTAAAAAATACGATCCGAAATACAATGTCATGCTGAAAGATGATAAAACCTATCCCTTTATTAAAATCACCCATGAACGCCATCCGCGGCTTATTGTCACCCGGAATGTCAAAAAAGACAAAGGACGCTATTTCGGCCCGTACCCGAATGTTCAGGCGGCGCGGGAAACGAAAAAACTGCTGGACCGCCTATACCCGCTCAGGAAGTGCTCGAAGCTTCCGGACCGCGTCTGTCTTTATTATCATCTCGGACAATGCCTCGCTCCTTGTGTTAAGGATATTTCTGAGGAGACCAACCGCGAGCTGGTTGAAGATATCACCCGTTTTTTAAAGGGAGGGCATAACGAGGTCAAAAAAGAGCTTGAAGAGAAAATGGCAGAGGCGGCGGAAAAACTTGAATTTGAACGGGCTAAAGAATTCCGCGATCAGCTTGCTCACATCGAATCGACGATGGAGAAGCAGAAAATGACCATGAATGACCTTTTGGACCGCGATGTGTTTGCTTATGCCTACGATAAAGGCTGGATGTGCGTTCAGGTCTTTTTCATACGCCAAGGAAAGCTGATTGAACGCGATGTCAGCATGTTTCCGATGTATCAGGAAGCGGATGAAGAATTTCTGACCTACATCGGCCAGTTCTATTCTAAAAACAATCACTTTCTGCCTAAAGAAATTCTGGTGCCTGACAGCGTGGACAGGGACATGATCAGCGAGCTTTTGGAAACCGCCGTGCATCAGCCGAAAAAAGGCCCGAAAAAAGAGCTGCTTTTGCTTGCGCACAAAAATGCGAAAATCGCTCTGCAGGAAAAATTCTCATTAATCGAGCGGGATGAGGAACGGTCAATCGGTGCTGCCGAACGGCTCGGTGAGGCGCTGAACATTTACACGCCGCATCGGATTGAAGCGTTTGACAACTCCAATATTCAAGGTACAAACCCTGTGTCGGCCATGATTGTCTTTATTGACGGTAAGCCCAATAAAAAGGAATACCGCAAATATAAAATTAAAACCGTAACAGGGCCTGACGATTACGGCTCTATGAGGGAAGTCGTCAGAAGAAGATATTCGAGGGTGCTCCGCGAAAATCTCCCGCTGCCGGATTTAATCATCATTGACGGCGGAAAAGGGCAGATTAATGCGGCGCGCGACGTGCTCGAAAATGAGCTCGGCCTTGATGTCCCGGTAGCGGGATTGGCGAAGGATGATAAACACCGAACATCCAACCTTTTGATCGGCGATCCGCTTGAACCGGTGTTTCTGGAGCGGAACAGCCAGGAATTTTACCTGCTTCAGCGCATTCAGGACGAAGTTCACCGCTTTGCGATCAGTTTTCACAGGCAGATCCGGGGAAAAAGCGCCTTTCAATCCGTTTTGGATGATATCCCGGGAATCGGCGAAAAACGCAAAAAAATGCTCTTAAAGCATTTCGGATCTGTTAAAAAGATGAAGGAAGCAAGCCTTGACGATATTAAAAAAGCCGGTGTGCCGGCTGCGGCGGCTCAGCTGCTGTTTGAAAAATTGAAAAAATAGTATTGTGCTTTCCTGAAAAATCTGCTAGAATGTGAACTAATTTCATAAGATCGTGTTATATGGTGAAGATAGAGGTGCGAACTTCAATAGTAAGCTTTTGGAGAATGATGGATTCTGCGAGAAAAGCTGAAAGGGGAGCGTCGCCGAAGTGAATCACATCCCATCGGTGTGTTTTGCTGGCCTTGCATTAAATAAATGTAAGGCTGTCAAGAATTCATTTTCTTGGAGGGCTATCTCGTTGTTCATAATCAATCGTAATGATATGAAAAAGCAATGAGAGCTATTCCTCTCATTGCTTTTTTTATTGTGGACAAAACGCTCTTTTCTCCTCACCCGCACGAACCAAAATGTAAAGGGTGGTCTAGTATGGGTCTTATCGTACAAAAATTCGGAGGCACTTCCGTCGGGTCTGCCGAAAAAATTCAACATGCCGCAAATCGAGCCATTGCTGAAAAGCAAAAAGGCCATGACGTCGTAGTCGTCGTTTCGGCAATGGGAAAATCAACCGACGCGCTCGTTAACCTGGCGGCTGAAATCACATCTGAGCCAAGTAAACGCGAAATGGATATGCTTCTGTCTACGGGAGAGCAGGTCACGATTTCGCTTTTAGCCATGGCGCTTCAGGAAAAAGGATATGACGCCGTCTCTTATACGGGATGGCAGGCGGGTGTCCGCACAGAAGCCGTCCACGGCAATGCGAGAATTACGGATATTGATATCACGGCAATTCAGGCCCAGCTTGCTGAAGGCAGGATTACAGTCGTCGCAGGTTTTCAGGGCGTAACAGAAGATGGCGGCATCACGACGCTCGGACGGGGCGGTTCCGATACAACGGCGGTCGCTCTTGCCGCAGCATTAGGAGCGGATAAATGTGACATTTACACGGACGTTCCGGGCGTGTTTACGACAGATCCGCGGTACGTCCGGTCAGCTAGAAAACTGTCGGGGATTTCTTATGATGAAATGCTGGAGCTTGCAAATCTCGGAGCGGGTGTCCTTCATCCGCGGGCGGTTGAGTTCGCGAAAAACTATCAAGTGCCTTTGGAAGTGCGGTCAAGTACGGAACATGAAGCGGGAACGTTAATTGAGGAGGAATCATCAATGGAGCAGAATTTAATCGTCAGAGGAATTGCATTTGAAGACCAGATCACGAGGGTGTCCGTCACTGGCCTGACAAGCGGGCTGACAACACTTTCAACGATCTTCACCGCCTTGGCAAAACGAAACATCAACGTTGACATCATTATTCAGACACAGGCGGACGATGGGGAAGCGGACATTTCTTTCTCAGTGAAAACGGAAGATGCCGCTCAAACGGTCGCTGTGCTTGAAGAATATAAAAACGCGCTTGACTATGAAAAAATTGAAACTGAAAGAAAACTGGCAAAAGTATCTATTGTCGGGTCAGGCATGGTCTCAAATCCCGGCGTCGCTGCGGACATGTTTGCCGTACTGGCGGAAAAAAATGTACAAGTAAAAATGGTCAGCACATCTGAAATAAAAGTATCAACGGTTGTCAGCGAAAATGATATGGTGAAAGCGGTCGAAGCGCTTCACGATGCGTTTGAGCTTTCTAAACAGCCGTCTGCAGTATAAACGGGCAGGCAAAAAGGCGGGACTTGGAGTCACCGCCTTTTTTCAATTATACAGGGTCCTTCATATCCCATTTTACGGTCAGGACGACTTTATCCGCTCTCTTTTTTACCTGTTCATAAGATTCTGCAATCTGATCGTTCATCAATTGAATCTGTTCGGCTATAAAACCGGCTTCAAGCTGAAAACACGGCTCTTTCTGATGTTTGAGCCTGCTTGATACGAGCGGTCCTTCCAGTTCAAATTCAAGCTCTTGCTTTTTTGATCCGGTATTTGTCAAAGTTCCCCAGCCGGCTTTTTCAAAAAAGGCGGGGATTTCTTCCCACGATTGAAGAGGAAATTTGCGGGCGAGGCGTTTTCCCGCCCAATACATCATGGATGAATGTTCCGGGCCCAGGATATCCGGAAGCACGATTTCCCGGATTAATTCGTAGCCGTATGCGCTGACGTCGAGTTCAGTTAAAGGTTCTAAAGCTGCTTCATAATTATTCTTCATATTATGTATTCCCCTCTCTCCTTCGTTTATTATAGCTTAAACAGGGGGGAGGATTACAGGATGATCCTATAAAACACGTGAAAAAAAGTGAGAAAGATATCGCAGGAAAATAAAATTTTCCCGTCAAATAATCAATTCCGAAAATTATAATTTATGTACACGTTTTCTTGACGCCCATTTGAGGGAGGAGTAAAATGAAATTGTCAATAAATTTTAATAAAGTGCTTACAATTGAAACGAAGTGGGGGCAGAGATTTTAGCACATTTCGCACTTAAATCAAACAGGGGGTAAAGTAATGTCTGGGAACAGAGAGTTTTATTTTCGAAGATTGCATTCCTTGCTCGGTGTTATTCCGGTCGGCATCTTTTTGATCCAGCATTTAGTCGTCAACCAATTTGCCGCAAGGGGAGCAGATGCGTTTAACAAGGCGGCCGGCTTTATGGACAGTCTGCCGTTCAGGTATGCGTTAGAAATTTTTATTATTTTCTTACCTTTAATTTATCATGCGGTTTACGGTGTGTACATAGCATTTACTGCGAAAAACAACGCTGGCCACTACAGTTATTTCAGAAACTGGATGTTTGTGCTTCAGCGTGTCACTGGTATTCTCACCCTTATTTTCGTCAGCTGGCATGTGTGGCAGACGCGGATTGCCGCACAGATGGGCGCTGAAGTCAACTTTGATATGATGGCGAATATTTTGAGCTCGCCGTTCATGCTCGGTTTTTACATTGTAGGCGTTTTATCGGTCATTTTTCACTTTTCAAACGGCTTATGGTCTTTTGCGGTCACATGGGGGATCACGGTCACGCCGCGTTCTCAAAGAATTTCGACTTACGTGACGCTGATTATATTTTTAGCGCTTTCATACGTCGGTCTAAAAGCAATTTTTGCGTTTGTGTAAGAGAACTAGATTACTAGAGGGAGAGGGGCTATCATGAGTCAATCAAGCATTATTGTAGTCGGCGGGGGTCTTGCCGGCCTCATGGCGACAATTAAAGCAGCGGAATCAGGCACGGCCGTTAAATTGTTTTCCATCGTTCCGGTCAAACGCTCTCACTCGGTCTGCGCGCAGGGCGGGATAAACGGAGCTGTCAACACAAAAGGGGAAGGAGACTCTCCGTTCGAGCATTTTGATGACACGGTATACGGAGGCGACTTTTTGGCAAACCAGCCTCCTGTAAAAGCGATGTGTGAAGCAGCGCCGTCCATTATCCACTTATTGGACCGCATGGGGGTTATGTTTAACAGAACGCCGGAAGGGCTCTTGGACTTCCGCCGTTTCGGAGGCACACAGCATCACAGAACAGCATACGCGGGAGCGACGACGGGTCAGCAGCTTCTTTACGCACTGGACGAGCAGGTGCGCAGATATGAAGTGGCGGGTCTCGTCACAAAATACGAAGGCTGGGAGTTCCTCGGCGCCGTTCTTGACGATGAGCGCACGTGCCGCGGTATCGTAGCTCAAAATCTGACCAATATGCAAATCGAGTCATTCCGTTCTGACGCCGTTATTATGGCAACTGGAGGACCCGGAATCGTATTCGGTAAATCAACAAACAGTATGATCAACACGGGATCTGCCGCATCAATCGTTTATCAGCAGGGAGCTTACTACGCTAACGGCGAATTTATCCAAATTCACCCGACAGCAATTCCCGGAGACGATAAACTGCGTCTGATGAGTGAATCGGCGCGCGGTGAGGGCGGAAGAGTCTGGACGTATAAAGACGGAAAACCTTGGTACTTCCTTGAGGAAAAATATCCGGCTTACGGGAACCTCGTGCCGCGGGATATTGCGACACGTGAAATCTTTGACGTATGCGTGAATCAGAAACTCGGCATCAACGGAGAAAACATGGTGTATCTTGATCTTTCGCACAAAGATCCGAAAGAGCTTGATGTTAAGCTTGGCGGCATTATCGAAATCTATGAAAAATTCATGGGGGATGACCCGCGCAAGCTTCCGATGAAAATTTTCCCTGCCGTTCACTACTCAATGGGCGGCCTGTGGGTTGATTATGATCAGATGACAAGCATCCGCGGATTGTTCGCAGCGGGTGAATGTGATTATTCAATGCACGGAGGAAACCGTTTAGGGGCGAACTCTCTGCTTTCCGCCATCTACGGAGGAATGGTTGCCGGTCCGAATGCGGTGAAATATGTTTCAGGACTTGAAACATCAGCGGAAGACATGTCTTCTTCATTATTTGATTCCTATGTGAAAAAAGAAGAAGAAAAATGGGCCGATATCATGAAGATGGACGGCGATGAAAATGCCTACGTGCTTCACCGTGAGCTCGGAGAATGGATGACGGCCAACGTAACGGTGGTGCGCCACAACGACAAGCTTTTGAAAACGGATGACAAAATTCAAGAGCTGATGGAACGCTTTAAGAAAATCAATATCAACGATACGACAAAATGGAGCAACCAAGGGGCAATGTTCACCCGCCAGTTCTCCAACATGCTTCAGCTTGCCAGAGTCATCACGCTCGGCGCATACAACCGAAATGAAAGCCGGGGAGCGCACTATAAACCGGATTTCCCTGAAAGAAATGACGATGAGTGGCTCAAAACGACAATGGCTAAACATGCCGGTCCGTTTGAAGCTCCGGAATTTGAATATCAGGATGTCGATGTATCACTGATTGCGCCCCGTAAACGCGACTACTCGAAGAAGAAGGTGGCGAAATAATCATGAGTGAGAAAAAGATACGGTTTATCATTACACGCCAGGATACGCCCGAAAGCGCGCCATACGATGAAGAATTTGAAATCAATTACCGTCCGAATCTGAATGTGATTTCTGCCCTGATGGAAATCCGCAGAAACCCCGTTAATGCAAAAGGGGAGAAAACGACGCCGGTCGCATGGGACATGAACTGTCTTGAGGAAGTATGCGGCGCCTGCTCCATGGTCATCAACGGAAGACCGCGCCAGTCATGTACGGCGCTGGTTGATAAGCTGGAACAGCCGATCCGTCTGAAACCGATGAAAACATTCCCGGTTGTCCGTGACCTTCAGGTGGACCGCAGCAGAATGTTTGATTCACTGAAAAAAGTGAAAGCATGGGTGCCGATTGACGGGACTTACGATTTGGGACCGGGACCGAGAATGCCGGAAAAACGCCGCCAGTGGGCATATGAATTGTCTAAATGCATGACATGCGGCGTCTGCCTCGAAGCCTGCCCGAATGTCAACAGCAAATCGAAATTCATGGGGCCTGCCCCGATGTCGCAAGTGCGTCTGTTTAACGCCCATCCGACGGGCGCGATGAACAAGTCAGAACGTTTAGAAGCTTTAATGACAGACGGCGGCCTCGGAGATTGCGGGAATTCACAAAACTGTGTTCAATCCTGCCCGAAAGGCATTCCGCTCACGACTTCAATCGCTGCTTTGAACAGAGATACGAATTTACAAGCATTCCGCAATTTCTTCGGAAGCGACAGAGTATAAGAAAGAAAAAAAGAGCCTCTTCCGCACGGGAGAGGTTTTTTTATAAGGAGCTGAAGGTGATGAAACAACCGCAATATATTGACATCCCGTTTGAAGAATGGAGACAGTCGTTTTCTTTCTTCACTGAAGTGACGGTTCGGTTTTCAGAAACGGATATGTTCGGCCATATGAATAATGTAATCCCTTTCATCTATTTTGAAGAAGCCCGGATCGCTTATTTTAAACAGCGGGGCATATCAGCGCAAAATTCGGAAACGATGACGGTCGTCGCAAGCCAGCAGTGCGACTATATGCGTCAGGTGATGCCGTATGAAAACCTGCGGATTCATGTCAAAGCAAGCTCTGTCGGAAATGCGTCCGTCACCCTTCATTACCTTGGAGAAAATGAGTCAGGCCTGCCGTGCTTTACCGGTTCAGTCGTTATGGTTCAAGTGTCAAAGACAAGCGGCAAAGCGGTCAGCTGGACGGAGCGGGAGAAAGGCATTCTGCTCTCCTGAACGGATAACTATTTCTCTAAGTGACGTCACCTCCGAAGCGCCCTTTACATATGATATCTTGACTATATAAACCCATTCGTTTCAGATTCGCTCTCACCTTAGCAAGGAGGGTTACAATACTTGAAGGAGAAAGATTTTCAATCAAAGCCGCTGCTGACCAAAAGAGAAAGAGAAGTATTCGAATTGCTCGTTCAAGACAAGACAACAAAGGAAATTGCAAGCGAGCTATTTATCAGTGAAAAAACTGTACGGAATCACATTTCAAATGCCATGCAGAAGTTAGGTGTGAAAGGGCGTTCGCAAGCTGTTGTCGAGCTTCTTAGAATGGGTGAGCTAGAGCTCTGATTCTTGCCGGTTTTCCTTCTTTACGAGAAGGAGCCGGTTATTTGTGTTGGCGCCCAGGATGATGGGCATGCGGTGAAAATCCCGGCTTTCCCTTTTTCTCCCTCAGTCTTGCATTTTCTTAAAAAAAGAAGGAAAATAGACACGGAGCGTATAGCCCAGAAAGATCCTTGAGTGAGGGATGGACAAATGACATCAAAATCTGTAGAGCATGTTGCGGATATCGAAAAATCACTCCGCCATATCGCTGCGATCATTAAACAAAAAGGAAGAGAAATCCTTAACCAATATGCAATTACACCGCCGCAATTCGTGGGGCTTCAATGGCTTTATGAATTGGGGGATATGACAATAGGCGAATTATCAGGCAAAATGTATTTGGCTTGCAGCACGACGACGGATCTGATAGACCGCATGGAAAAAAATAAGCTTGTCGAGCGGGTTAAAGACCCGGCTGACAGACGGGTCGTCAGAATTCATCTTCTCGCAGAAGGAGAGCGCATTATCCAGGAAGTGATTTTGAAAAGGCAGGCTTATTTGCGGGATATGTTTGAGACATTTTCCGAAGAAGAAACAGCCGTCTTTGAAAAGTCATTATTGAAACTGCAGCATGAAATGAAAAGAAAATGAGGCGATTTTGTTGGAACAGCCGATAGGAGTCATTGATTCCGGGGTTGGCGGGTTAACCGTTGCCAAGGAAATCATGAGACAGCTACCGAAGGAAAATATCATCTATGTGGGAGATACAAAACGCTGCCCGTACGGCCCGCGTCCTGAAGAAGAAGTTCTTCAATACACGTGGGAAATGACCGATTACCTGCTGGAAAACCACCATATCAAAATGCTCGTGATCGCCTGTAATACGGCCACGGCCATTGCTTTGGAGGATATTCAGCGCAAAACGGATATTCCGGTTGTCGGCGTCATTCAGCCGGGTGCGAGAACGGCGATAAAGGTCACGAAAAATCAGCATATCGGCGTCATCGGCACGATAAATACCATTAAAAGCCGAGCGTATGAGCAGGCGCTGCTCGGATTAAATGCAGACCTTCAAGTCGAGAACACGGCTTGTCCGCTGCTGGTGCCGTTTGTGGAAAGCGGACGGTTTCTTCAGGAATCGGCGGCGGAAGCGGTCGAAGCATCGCTTGAGCCTTTAAAAGGTACAGCAATTGACACCTTGATTTTAGGGTGCACGCATTATCCGATTTTAAAAGATCCGATTCAGGATTATATGGGAAAGCATGTGAAAATCATTTCATCCGGAGACGAGACAGCGAGAGAAGTGAGCACCATTTTGTCTTATAAAGGCTTGTTAAACCAATCGAAACATGCACCGGAGCATCAGTTTCTAACAACGGGAGAGCGGAACGGCTTCGCAAAAATTGCCGAAGACTGGTTCGGTCATGAAATCGGCCATGTCGAGTGCATCTCCCTTCAAGAGCCGATCAGAAAATAAATCAAAAAACCCGCTGTTTACGGCGGGTTTTTTTGCGCATCCCGGTCTATTTCCCGCACAGGGCTCGTATACATCATAGTACAAACAGCCTTAGGAGGGAAAAGTATGCTGAAAAAAGGACCTGCAGTCATTGCTGCAACATGTCTTACTTCGGCTTTTGTATTATCAGGATGCGGTTTGTTTCAATCCGATAAAACAGCCGGGGAAATTGACCCGCCTCAAGACATTTCATATGTAAAAGATGAAGCGGGAATTCAGGCGAAATCAACGCAGTCAGAAAAAAACGGCACATCTAAAGCCGATCAGCCGGCCAATACAGTCATGAGAGAGCTGTATCTGATTGATAAAAACGGCTATGTCGCAGCACAGACACTGCCTCTTCCGAACAGTGAGGGAACCGCGAAGCAGGCCCTTGAGTATTTGGTTCAGGGAGGGCCTGTGTCAGAAATTCTGCCGAATGGCTTCAGAGCGGTGCTCCCTGCGGATACGACGGTAAACGTTGATATTAAAAAAGACGGTACCGCCGTCGCTGATTTTTCGAAGGAATTTAAAAACTACAAAAAAGAAGACGAACAAAAAATCCTGCAATCGATTACATGGACGCTTACCCAATTCAGCTCGATAGATAAAGTCAAAATCAGAATCAACGGGCATGAACTGAAAGAAATGCCTGTGGGCGGCACGCCGATTACGGGCGACTTAAGCAGAAAAGACGGAATTAATATTGAAACCGCCGGAGTGAATGATCTGACAGACACCCATCCGCTGACTGTGTATTATCTGGCGGAAACAGAGACCAGCGAATACTACGTGCCTGTCACGAAGCGGATTGACAATTCAGAAACAAACGACATCACCGCAGCCGTTGAGCAGCTCGCCGACGGACCGGGCAAAGCAAGCGGGCTTTTGACGGACTTTAATAACGATGTTAAGCTCCTCAGCAAGCCGAAAGTAAAAGACGGCCAGGTTACACTTGATTTTAACAGCTCTATTTACGGAAGCGCCGATGAAAAAACAAAAATGGTATCATCGGGCGTGCTGGACAGCATCGTCCTCACATTAACAGAACAGCCGTCGATAAAAAGTGTTTCTATAAAAGTAAACGGAAAATCAGAACTGGTGAATGAAAAAGGAGAATCCCTTTCAAAACCTGTTTCGAGGCCGTCCCAAGTGAATACGGGTAGTTTTTAATTTGCGATTTTTGATATACTAGTAAAAAAGAGGTTAGCGTTCCGGGCTGCCTCTTTCTTTATTCACAATCCGGAACAAAAGGTTTATGTACATATAATCGGAGGTAAAATATGAGACACGACGGAAGACAGCACGATGAGCTGCGCCCTATCACATTTGATTTGGATTTTATCACTCACCCGGAGGGCTCTGTTTTAATTACAGCGGGAAATACAAAGGTCATCTGTAATGCATCAGTGGAAGACCGGGTGCCGCCATTTTTACGCGGCGGAGGAAAAGGCTGGATCACAGCGGAATACAGCATGCTTCCCCGCGCCACGAATCAAAGAACGATAAGAGAATCTTCAAAAGGAAAGGTTTCCGGAAGAACGATGGAAATCCAGCGTCTGATCGGGCGCGCGCTCCGGGCCGTCGTTGATTTGGAGAAGCTCGGCGAACGGACGATCTGGATCGACTGCGACGTTATTCAAGCGGACGGCGGAACAAGAACGGCTTCCATTACCGGCGCCTTCTTGGCAATGGCCATTGCGGCCGGCAAACTCGTAAAAAGCGGCGTTATCAAAACCTCTCCTGTGACAGACTATCTCGCGGCCATTTCTGTCGGGATGGATAAAGAAGAAGGCCTTCTTTTGGATCTGAATTATGAAGAGGATTCAGCGGCTGAAGTCGATATGAATATCATCATGACGGGAAGCGGACGTTTTGTAGAGCTTCAAGGGACGGGCGAAGAAGCCACATTCTCCCGTGAAGATTTAAACGGACTGTTAAGCCTTGCCGAAAAAGGAATCCAGACGCTTATTCAAAAACAAAAAGAAGTGCTGGGAGAAACATTGCCTGAACTGAAATAAAGAAAGAGAGGCCTGATCAGCGTGAAAGAAGCCATTATTGCGACACACAATCCGGGAAAAGTGAAAGAATTTAAGGAAATACTCGAACCGAAAGGCTACAGTGTCTCTTCTTTGGCGGAAATCGGATTTACGGAAGAAATTGAAGAAACCGGACATACCTTTGAAGAAAACGCCATCTTAAAAGCGGAAGCCGTGGCAAAAGCCGTAAACAAAATGGTCATTGCGGACGACTCCGGTTTATCAGTGGACAACCTGGGAGGCAGACCGGGCGTTTATTCAGCCCGTTATGCCGGCGAAGCAAAAGATGATAAAGCGAATATGGACAAGGTGCTGTCAGAATTAAAAGGCATCGAAAAAGAGCAGCGTACGGCCCGTTTCCGCTGCGCCCTTGCCGTCAGCATGCCGGGGCAGGAAACCAAAACGGTCGAAGGCCATGTTGAAGGATATATTGCAGAAGAACCCGAGGGAGATAACGGGTTCGGCTATGATCCCATTTTTATTGTAAAGGATAAAGATAAAACCATGGCCCAGCTGACAAGCGCTGAGAAAAACAAAATCAGCCACAGGGCTGAAGCGCTCAAGAAACTGTCAAAGCTGCTTGATGCGTAAGGGGGAGCGTAATGCAATGAAAGTGCTGATGATAAGTGACAGTCACGGCCTTGAAGACGAACTGGAGACGATCGCGAAGCGGCACGAAGACGAAGTGGATCTGATGATTCATTGCGGTGATTCAGAGCTTGACGCCGCACATCCGGCGCTCACGCCGTATCATACGGTGAAAGGCAACTGCGACTTTGGCGGCGGATTTCAGGACGAGCTCCTGCTGGACGCCGGTTCAAAGAAAATCCTGGCCGTTCACGGACATCTTCACGGCATTAAACAGTCACTTTTAACTGTTTTTTACCGGGCGGAAGAGCTTGGAGCGGATATTGTCTGCTTCGGCCACTCGCATATTGCCGGGAGTGAAGTGCTTCGGGGCAAGCTTTTGATTAATCCGGGGAGCATCCGCCTTCCGAGAGTCCGCAATGTGAAAAGCTACGCCATTCTTACTCTCACAGAAAGCGAAGGCGCCGTGGCATTTTACGACGAAACAGGTCAGGAATTGAAGGACTTGGGGAATACAATCAGCTTTTAACATATGATGGGGAAGATTTCTTTCTTCCCCATAAAAAGTTTCTAAAAAAATATTGACTTATGATATGAACCTGTATATAATAAATCTTGTCGCTGATACATAAAGCAAAACCTTGTCCCAGTAGCTCAGCTGGATAGAGCAACGGCCTTCTAAGCCGTCGGTCGGGAGTTCGAATCTCTCCTGGGACGTACAAAAAAAGAGCTGGTGACATCAGAGTGAAAACTGATGCCGCTGGCCTTTTTTATCGGCTGACCATATTGTAAATTCGCTGTCATCATGGTAAAATGATCAGCAGAACGATTTGATTTTCATGTCCCAGTAGCTCAGCCGGATAGAGCAACGGCCTTCTAAGCCGTCGGTCGGGAGTTCGAATCTCTCCTGGGACGTATAATTAAAAACCTCAAGCCCTGTCAATGGGTTTGAGGTTTTTTTTGTATTTTGCTTTTGTTTTATGAAACAAAAGTTCCGTATTTGATGAAAATTGTAAATAAATTTTAATATAAATGAAACTTAATGAAATATTTACCGTAAGAAATATATGTATAAAGATACTTAAGGCGCCCTTGAGTGATAAATTATCTGATTTCTATTATTCGTTTTGTCAATGTTTGATAGAAAGACAGGGAGGAATTAGCTTTTGAAGTACGCATTTGCATATAAGAATTACAATATAGAAACCATCTTTTGCGGAAAAGATGAGCTGTTTGAGGAGCTGAAACAATTTTTAATCACTCAATGCGGTTTAATTATTGTTGAAGTGTCAAAGGCTGATTACGTTACGGAGCAAAAAATGAATCAATGGAATGACCGTTATACACTGTAAGTAAGAAAAAAACCGGCCGTGCGGGGCCGGTTTTTTATATCATCTGAATCCGCTTGGAGCGCTGAATCCGGTATGGCCGCCGCTGAAACCGCCTCCGAGCGCGCCGGGATGTGTCCCGGTGCCGAGGCTTCCTCCGACGTCACTGAAGGTTTGGCCGTAGTACCCGGATGTATAAGGGTACGGGACGAATTGCTGTCCGGAGAATGCCAGCGTGCTTTGCGGGGTCTGCTGTCCGTAACCGGATGGCGGAAATCCCTGCTGAAAAGAAGGACCGGCGTGATATGGGGCTGTATGCATCGGAGCCGGAGGATAATAAGACTGCGGCGGTAAAACCGGTAAAGGCGGAAATCCAGGAGGCAGGCCTTGCATGCCTGATAACATCTTATTCATGACATCACTCATTTCTTCACGAGATAAGAACAGTGTATGCGTATGTCTGTATAAAGAGCCTGTTCAATCTGAACTGAATATCTGACAAGCGGGACGGAAAGACCGTGAAAAATCGTGGAATAAAATGTGACATATTCGTATATGAACGGAAAAATTTCATGTAATCTTAAGAGATTAACAAAAAAATTATAAAAACTTTTAACATTTACCGATCCTTTTATATCAGTAATGAAAGCGTATACAAAATAGATTGATTAATCTAAATTGTCTAATAATTATAAATATGCTGTTGACACTGCCTGTAAACGAGCGTAATATGAGTTCAAACAAAAATAATTAAATGATTCACACTAAAAAGAAAAATCATAAAACACTGAAAAAACAAACAAATGAAGGTTCTTTTTTAAATAAAAGAGCCGCCATAATAAAAAGCGCAGAAGAGGATAAGTAGCTTTGCTGAAGTTTTTCACAGAGAGCCGGTAACGCTGAGAGCCGGTAAAAACAAACCAAAGTGAACTCGCCTCAGAGTGCCGGTCTGAAATGTGAAGAGTAGGACTCGGCCGAGTGAACGTCAATGTTTACTCGTTATCAAAACGGATAGTAATTATCCATGAGACGGTCTGCATATGACCGTAAACAAGGGTGGTACCGCGGAAAGCAAGCCTTTTCGCCCCTTTTGGCTATCGCATAAAATGCTTGGCTGAATGTGGGTGGGAAGGCTTTTTTATTTGCGTCAGCCGGCGCTTCGTTTTATGAATTGGATTTTAGAAGGGAACATTGAAAAGGAGGAACTGAAAATGGGCACAAATGTACAGGCGGATACTTTGTCTGCCGATTGTACAAAGACAATGAACGGGGCTTTAATGCTGATTGAATCATTAAAGAAAGAAAATGTCGAAATGATCTTCGGCTATCCGGGGGGAGCCGTTCTTCCGATTTACGATAAGCTGTATCAATCAGGATTGGTTCACATCCTGCCCCGCCATGAGCAAGGCGCGATTCATGCGGCGGAAGGGTATGCGAGAGTCTCCGGGAAGCCGGGGGTTGTGATCGCTACTTCGGGACCGGGAGCGACAAACTTAGTTACCGGTCTTGCGGATGCGATGATTGATTCACTGCCGCTCGTGGTGTTTACCGGTCAGGTGGCCACTTCGGTCATCGGCAGCGACGCTTTTCAGGAAGCTGACATTTTAGGAATTACAATGCCGATTACGAAACACAGTTATCAGGTTCGCCGTCCGGAAGATCTTCCCCGTGTGATTAAAGAGGCGTTTCATATCGCCACGACGGGAAGACCGGGTCCGGTATTAATTGATATACCGAAGGATGTGGCATCATTTGAAGGGGAATTCAGGTATGATCACGAGATCAGCCTTCCGGGGTATCAGCCGGTAAAAGAGCCTAACTATCTGCAGATTCGAAAGCTTGTGGAAGCTGTCAGCAGTGCGCAAAAGCCGGTTATTTTAGCCGGAGCGGGTGTTTTGCACGGTAAAGCTTCAGAAGATTTAAAAAATTATGCCGAACAGCAGCAGATTCCGGTTGCGCACACGCTTCTCGGTCTGGGCGGTTTCCCGGCAGACCATCCGCTTTTTCTGGGGATGGCGGGGATGCACGGCACATACACAGCGAATATGGCGCTTTACCACTGTGACTTGTTAATCAGCATCGGAGCGCGGTTCGATGATCGCGTGACTGGGAACCTGAAGCATTTTGCAAAGTCCGCCAAGGTGGCGCATATCGATATTGACCCTGCCGAAATCGGAAAAATTATTGAAACGCAGATTCCGGTAGTCGGCGACAGTAAAATCGTCCTTCAGGAATTATTGAAGCAAAACGGAAAACAGGGACACTCGGAGGAATGGAAACAGCAGCTTTCCGAATGGAAAGAAGAATATCCGCTTTGGTATACAGACAACAGTGAAGAGGGCTTTAAACCCCAAAAGCTGATTGAGTATATTCACCAATTCACAAACGGAGAGGCGATCGTGGCGACGGACGTCGGCCAGCATCAGATGTGGGCGGCTCAGTTTTATCCTTTCCGAGAGGCGGATAAGTGGGTGACCTCGGGAGGTCTCGGCACAATGGGCTTCGGCCTTCCGGCGGCTATCGGAGCGCAGCTGGCTGATCGTAATGCCACGGTCGTTGCAATCCTCGGAGACGGAGGTTTTCAGATGACTCTGCAGGAATTAGATGTCATCCGGCAGCTGAATCTTCCGGTCAAAGTGGTTATCCTGAACAACGAATGTCTGGGCATGGTCAGACAGTGGCAGGAAATCTTCTATGAAGAACGCTATTCTGAATCCAAATTCTCGGCGCAGCCTGACTTTGTCAAATTGTCAGAAGCCTACGGCATTACAGGCGTCCGGATTTCATCGGAAGAAGAGGCGGAAGAAGAGCTGCAAAAGGCGCTTTCATCAAAAGAGCCGGTCGTTATTGACGTCCGGGTCGCCAAAAGCGAAAAAGTATTCCCGATGATTGCGCCCGGTAAAGGACTTCATGAAATGGTGGGGGTGAAACCTTGAAACGCATTATCACATTAACGGTGGTCAACCGCTCGGGAGTATTAAACCGGATCACCGGACTGTTTACAAAAAGACACTATAATATCGAAAGCATCACTGTAGGCCACACGGAAACAAGCGGTGTTTCAAGGATTACATTTGTCGTCCATGTGGAAGGCGAAAATGACGTAGAGCAGCTGACAAAGCAGCTGAACAAACAAATTGACGTCTTGAAAGTGACGGATATCACAAATCAATCGATCGTACAGCGTGAGCTTGCATTAATTAAAGTTGTTTCCGCACCGTCGGCCAGAACGGAAATGAATGGAATCATTGAACCGTTCAGAGCTTCCGTCGTTGATGTCTCAAGAGACAGCATCGTCGTTCAGGTCACCGGCGAATCCAATAAAATCGAAGCGCTTATAGAGCTTCTCAAACCTTATGGCATTAAAGAAATCGCGAGAACAGGCACAACGGCTTTTGCAAGGGGAACCCAGCAGAAGGCGTCATCCAATAAAACAATTTCCATTGTATAACACAAAAAAGGGAGAGATTAAAATGGTAAAAGTATATTATAACGGTGATATCAAAGAGAACGTATTGTCAGGTAAAAAAGTAGCGATTATCGGTTACGGTTCACAAGGTCATGCACATGCGCTGAACTTAAAAGAAAGCGGAATTGATGTGATTGTCGGCGTCAGACAAGGCAAATCATTTACACAGGCTCAAGAAGACGGTCATCAAGTATTTTCTGTAAGAGAAGCGGCTGCACAGGCTGATATCATTATGGTTCTGCTTCCGGATGAGCAGCAGCAAAAAGTATATGAAGCTGAAATCAAAGATGAATTGACAGCAGGCAAATCACTGGTATTCGCACACGGATTTAACGTCCATTTCCATCAGATCGTGCCTCCTGCTGATGTAGATGTATTCCTTGTCGCTCCAAAAGGGCCGGGACACCTTGTCAGAAGAACCTATGAACAAGGCGCAGGCGTACCGGCATTGTTTGCCATCTATCAGGATGTATCAGGCGAAGCGAAAGACACGGCGCTTGCTTATGCAAAAGGAATCGGCGGAGCGCGTGCGGGGGTTCTTGAAACAACATTTAAAGAAGAAACGGAAACGGATCTGTTCGGTGAGCAGGCTGTTCTCTGCGGAGGTTTAACGGCACTTGTCAAAGCAGGTTTTGAAACGCTGACAGAAGCCGGATATCAGCCTGAACTCGCATACTTTGAGTGTCTGCATGAACTGAAGCTGATCGTAGACTTGATGTATGAAGAAGGATTGGCAGGCATGAGATACTCTATCTCCGATACGGCTCAATGGGGAGACTTTGTATCGGGACCGCGCGTAGTCGACGCAAAGGTAAAAGAATCTATGAAACAAGTGCTAACGGATATTCAAAACGGTACATTCGCAAAAGAATGGATCGTGGAAAACCAAGTGAACCGTCCTCGTTTCAATGCGATCAATGCAAGTGAAAACGAGCATCAGATTGAAAAAGTCGGCAGACAGCTTCGTGAAATGATGCCGTTTGTCAAACAAGGCAAAAAGAAGGAAGCGGTGGTCTCCGTTGCGCAAAATTAATGTCTTCGACACGACTCTTCGTGACGGTGAACAATCTCCCGGAGTCAACCTTAATGCACGGGAGAAACTGGCGATAGCCAAGCAGCTTGAGAGACTCGGGGTGGACATTATTGAAGCGGGATTTCCCGCTTCATCCCGAGGTGATTTTTTAGCCGTGCAGGAAATCGCAAGAACGATTAAAAATTGTTCGGTAACAGGGCTTGCCCGCTCTGTCAAAGGTGACATCGACGCAGCCTGGGAAGCGCTGAAAGACGGAGCCAGCCCGCGGATTCACGTCTTTATCGCCACCTCTGACATTCATCTGAAGCATAAGCTGAAAATGACGCGGGAAGAGGTTAAGGAAAAAGCGGTTGAAATGGTGAAGTATGCAAAAGAACGCTTCCCGATCGTTCAATGGTCAGCGGAAGACGCCTGCAGAACCGAGCTTCCGTTTCTGGCTGAAATCGTAGAAAAAGTGATTGATGCCGGTGCGAGCGTCATCAACCTGCCGGACACTGTAGGTTACCTGACGCCTGCCGAATACGGAAACATCTTTAAATATATGAAGGAACACGTTCCGAATATCAGCAGGGCAAAACTCTCAGCCCATTGCCACGATGATCTCGGAATGGCGGTTGCCAACTCACTTTCGGCAATTGAAAACGGGGCTGATCAAATTGAATGCGCCATTAACGGAATAGGAGAAAGAGCCGGTAACGCCGCGCTTGAGGAAATCGCCGTTGCGCTTCATGTCAGAAATGACGCGTATCAGGCTGATTCATCTCTCACCCTTCATGAATTGAAGCGGACGAGTGATCTTGTCAGCAAACTGACGGGAATGGCCGTTCCCCGCAATAAAGCGATCGTCGGAGATAATGCTTTCGCCCATGAGTCAGGTATTCACCAAGACGGTTTCCTGAAGGAAAAATCAACATATGAAATCATTTCACCGGAACTTGTAGGTGTGACTGCTGAGGCGCTCGTGCTCGGAAAGCATTCCGGACGCCACGCGTTCAAAGACCGCCTGAATACGCTTGGGTTCCAGTTTGACAGTGATGAAATCAATAAATTTTTTACGATGTTTAAAGAACTGACCGAAAAGAAAAAAGAAATCACCGATGATGACTTGATTTCTCTTATTTTAGAAGAAAAAGTGACGGACAAAAAAATCGGCTATGAATTTTTGTCTCTGCAAGTGCATTACGGGACGTCTCAGGTGCCGACTGCGACAGTCTCTTTGCAAAATCAGGAAAACGAACAGCTAATTCAAGAGGCGGCAACAGGAGCGGGCAGCGTAGAAGCCGTTTATAACACGCTCGGGCGCTGCATCGATAAAAATATTGAACTGTTGGATTACCGCATCCAGTCCAACCGGAAAGGCGAAGACGCGTTGGCTCAAGTTTATGTCAGAGTCACCGTGAACGGAAAAGAATCATCAGGGCGGGGAATCGCGCATGATGTTCTGGAAGCTTCTGCAAAAGCTTATCTGAATGCAGTGAACCGGCAATTGGTGCTGGATTGCAATATAGACGGATTAAAGAGACAGACTGCGGTCGGCTCGTAATAGAAAGGAGAACGTTTGATTTGAAAAAACGCATTGCTTTGCTTCCCGGTGACGGAATCGGGCCGGAAGTGGCGGAATCAGCGGCAGATGTACTGAAAAGCGTTGCCGAACAATTCGGACATGAATTTGAATTTGAAAACGGGCTGATCGGGGGAGCGGCCATTGACGCCCATCAAAATCCCCTCCCTGAGGAGACGGTTGCTCTTTGTGAAAGATCCGACGCCATTTTGCTAGGTGCAGTCGGCGGACCGAAATGGGACCAAAATCCCCCTGAGCTCAGGCCGGAAAAAGGCTTGCTAGGCATCAGAAAAAAACTCGGCCTGTTTGCCAATCTGCGTCCCGTGACCGTATTTGAAAGCCTGTCTGAGGCATCACCGCTGAAAAAAGAATATATCAGCGGGGTCGACTTTGTGATCGTCCGAGAACTGACGGGCGGCCTCTACTTCGGAGAGCCGAGCAGACAGTATGTCAATGAAGCGGGAGAAAAGGAAGCGGTCGATACCCTTTTTTATAAGAAAGAAGAAATCGAACGCGTTGTCAGAGAAGCCTTTAAGATGGCTGCCGGCAGAAAAGGAAAAGTGACGTCAGTTGATAAGGCGAATGTCCTTTCTTCAAGCAGGCTGTGGCGTGAAACGGCAGATGAAATCGCAAAAGAATTTCCTGATGTGACGCTTGAGCATATGCTTGTCGATAATGCCGCGATGCAGCTCATTTACGCTCCGAATCAGTTTGACGTCATCGTAACTGAAAATATGTTCGGCGATATTTTAAGCGATGAAGCCTCCATGCTGACAGGCTCGCTCGGCATGCTGCCGTCAGCCAGTTTATCAAGTTCAGGTCTTCACTTGTATGAACCCGTGCATGGATCGGCGCCTGACATTGCCGGTAAAGGGATAGCCAATCCGTTCGCGGCGATTTTATCAGCGGCGATGCTCTTGAGAACATCTTTCGGACTTGAAACAGAAGCACAAGCCGTAGAAAAAGCGGTCGCAAAGGTGCTTGCAGACGGCAGCCGCACACGTGATATCGCCCGGGGCGGCCAATATGCCGGAACGCATGATATTACTGAAAAAGTAAAAGCCGCATTAGCCGGCGCGAATACAAAATCTATAGTGTGACGCTTAAAAGAGAGCGGTCTTAGTTCATAGGTAGAGGGAGGAAACAAAGATGATGCCTCGAACAATCATCGAAAAGATTTGGGATCGGCATGTTGTAAAAAGCGGTGAAGGAAAACCCGATCTTCTCTATATTGATCTGCACTTAATTCATGAGGTGACGTCTCCTCAGGCGTTTGAAGGATTAAGGCAAAAGGGAAGAAAGGTCAGACGGCCGCAGAACACATTCGCGACGATGGACCATAATATCCCGACTGTCAACCGTTTTGACATAAAAGATGAAGTCGCAAAGCGCCAAGTAACCGCGCTTGAACGAAATTGTGAGGAGTTCGGCGTCCGTCTTGCGGATCTTCACAGCGCGGATCAGGGAATCGTTCACGTGGTCGGGCCTGAGCTTGGTCTGACACTTCCGGGGAAAACGATCGTTTGCGGAGACAGCCATACATCGACTCACGGCGCATTCGGGGCGCTTGCCTTCGGTATCGGCACAAGTGAGGTGGAACATGTTCTTTCCACACAGACATTATGGCAGCAACGGCCGAAAACGCTTGAAATCCGCGTTGACGGAACGCTCCAAAAAGGAGTGACCGCGAAGGATGTCATCTTGTCGGTCATCGGAAAATACGGGGTGAAATTCGGTACGGGATATGTCATTGAATACACCGGGGAAGTATTCAGAAACATGTCTATGGACGAACGCATGACCGTCTGCAATATGTCAATAGAAGCGGGAGCCCGCGCGGGACTGATCGCTCCTGATGAAACGACGATCGAATACTGCAGAAACCGTAAATACGCGCCAAAAGACGAAGAGTTTGAAAAAGCCGCTGCAGAATGGAAAGCGTTAAAAACCGATCCGGGAGCCGTCTACGATCGTTCCATCGTGTTAGACGGCAGCGAGATTTCTCCAATGGTCACATGGGGCATCAACCCCGGCATGGTTCTTCCGGTAGATGCTCAAATACCGGCGCCGGAAAGCATTGATTCTGACGACGGTAAAAAAGAAGCCATCCGCGCGTACGAATACATGGGGATTGAACCGAATCAAAAAATTGAAGATATAAAAGTCGAACATGTATTTATCGGCTCCTGTACAAATTCGCGGATGACCGACCTTCGCCAGGCTGCTGATATGATTAAAGGCCGAAAAGTCGCCGACAGCGTCAGAGCGATTGTGGTGCCGGGCTCTCAAAGCGTGAAACAGCAGGCTGAGGAAGAAGGGCTGCACCGCGTGTTTCTCGAGGCCGGCTTTGAATGGAGAGAATCAGGCTGCAGCATGTGCCTCAGTATGAACAATGATGTCGTGCCTGAAGGTGAACGATGCGCTTCCACATCCAACCGCAACTTCGAAGGCAGACAGGGAAAAGGCGCGAGAACACACCTTGTCAGTCCTGCCATGGCGGCAATGGCAGCCATTCACGGGCATTTCGTCGATGTAAGAAAGTTTTATCAAGAAAAAACAGTTGTGTAAGGAGTGCGCGAAAGATGGAACCTTTAAAAACGCATACAGGAAAAGCGGCCGTCTTAAACCGGATCAACGTCGACACGGACCAGATTATTCCGAAGCAGTTTCTGAAAAGAATTGAAAGAACCGGATACGGCAGATTCGCGTTTTTTGATTGGAGATACCTTGAGAACGGTGAGCCTGATCCTGAATTTGAATTAAACCGCCAGGTCTATGAAGGCGCGTCTATATTAATTGCCGGAGAGAATTTCGGCTGCGGCTCATCCCGGGAGCACGCTCCTTGGGCGCTGGATGATTACGGATTCAAAATCATCATCGCCCCGTCATTTGCCGATATTTTTCATCAAAACTGTTTTAAAAACGGTATGCTTCCCATCCGTATGCCGTATGATCAGTGGAAAAAACTCGCCGGTCAATATGAAAATCAGTCCCTTAATATGACGGTTGATCTGGAAAACCAGCTCATTCACGACAGCGAAGGACGAGAGATTTCGTTTGAAGTCGATCCTCACTGGAAGGAAATGCTGATTAACGGCTATGATGAAATTTCATTAACGCTTCTGCTGGAGGACGACATTCAGCAGTTTGAATCGAAAAGAAGTTCTTGGCTTCGAGCCTGAAAAAAGCCGTCCGGCATCTGTCCGGCGGCTTTTTTTGCTGTGCGCGTCATCCTTTCTTGTGTTTCCTGACGCGTGTTGATACACTTGAACAAAATAAGCGCCTGAAAGGAAATAAAGTATGACGCATGACAAGAAAAAAGCTGATATCATTCCTTTCCCCCGTCTGAAAGAACGCTTGGTTGATAAAGGGATGGCGGCCATGAAGGATAAACAGTATCAGGAGGCCCTCGAACTGTTTTCAGAAGCGGCAAGCCACGGTGATACCGAGTCCGACGTACATTTAGGCATGGCGATTTGTTTTCTGGAACTCGGGGAATTGGAAGAAGCAAAACAAGTTTGCGAGAAAATGCTGAATGAAGGGTACGGCCATTATTTTACCGTGCTGCAGGTGTATATGACCATTTTAATTCAGCTGAAACAATATGAAGAAGTCAAAAGCACAATTGAAGCTGTGCTGGAGGAAAACCAGCTGCCAGCAGAAAGTGCGGAACAATTCTACCGGCTGCTCGAATTCAGCCGCAAAATGACCGATCCCGATCAGCAGGATGAGGCGTGGGAGGAGGAATATGAGGACGTTCTTGATGCGGAAAAAGTGCTGAAAAGCCCCGCTGAACAAATGAATCTGATTCATTCTCTCAAAGACCGCAATATTGCGAAATACACGGGCCTTTTAAAAACGATCCTTCAAGATCCGGGCGCGCATCCGCTGATCAAAACGATGATTTTGACGCTTATGGCGGAGCACGACTATAGCAAACCGGTCCATATTACAAAATTCGGCGATTCAATGACCGCGATTCCGAGTGAAACGGTTCAGCCTGATGCGGCTCCGATTTTGCATCGTGTTCTCCGGGTGCTTGATGAAACGCTCGGCAATGAAAATCCTACATTATACGCCGCCGTTGAGGAGCTGTGGAGAAGGCATCTGTCCGTCCTGCACCCTTTTATGCCGAAGTTTTTGAACGCAGATTTATGGGCCGCGGCGCTTCATAAGGTCGGTTACGAGATGCACGGCATTGACATTGAGCCGGAGGAACTTCATATGATGTATGAGTTTGACAGCCGTGAACTCGAAGAAGCCTGCGCGATGATTAAGGATATTGAAGAAATTTCTTATTTGTAAATCACGCCATATAGTTGAAAGCGATAGGCGTTATGTTATAATATAGTGGTTGTATTTATGTATAGCGGTTTAACTGAAATGGGAATTACGGTTGGACAGGCTGCCAGTTCATTACATAATGATTCTGATTCAAAGCGGTTTTTTCTTTGACAAAGCCGCGGATTGCTTTAGAATGGAAGACCGACACAACCTGAATAGATTTTTGGAGGGAAACACATGTCTGTAAAATGGGAAAAACAAGAAGGCAACGAAGGCGTATTAACGGTTGAAGTTGATGCGGAAACGTTTAAAACAGCTCTTGATGATGCATTTAAAAAAGTAGTAAAACAGGTTTCTATTCCTGGATTCCGCAAAGGGAAAGTTCCCCGCGGTTTATTCGAACAGCGTTTCGGCGTTGAAGCTCTTTACCAGGATGCTTTAGATATTTTACTTCCTGTAGAATACCCTAAAGCGGTTGAAGAAGCCGGCATTGAGCCTGTAGACCGCCCTGAAATCGATGTTGAAAAAATCGAAAAAGGCGAAAGCTTAATTTTCACTGCAAAAGTGACTGTAAAACCGGAAGTGAAACTCGGTGACTACAAAGGCTTAGGTATCGAAAAAGATGACACGGCCGTTACTGACGAAGACGTACAAAACGAACTTAAAGCGCTTCAGGAGCGTCAGGCTGAGCTTGTCGTGAAAGAAGAAGGCGCTGTTGAAAACGGCGATACAGTCGTTCTTGACTTCGAAGGTTTCGTTGACGGAGAAGCATTTGAAGGCGGAAAAGCTGAGAACTACTCACTTGAAGTAGGATCAGGTTCATTCATCCCGGGCTTCGAAGAGCAGTTAACAGGTCTTGAAGCAGGTGCTGAAAAGGATGTTGAAGTGACATTCCCTGAAGAGTACCATGCTGAAGAGCTTGCCGGAAAACCAGCTGTTTTCAAAGTGAAAATTCATGAAATCAAAGCGAAAGAGCTTCCTGAGCTTAACGACGAATTCGCAAAAGACATTGACGAAGAAGTTGAAACGCTTGCTGAATTAACTGAGAAAACAAAAAAACGCCTTGAAGAAGCAAAAGAAAACGAAGCTGACGCTAAATTGCGTGAAGAGCTTGTTCTGAAAGCATCTGAAAACGCTGAAGCTGATGTTCCTCAAGCGATGATCGACACTGAGCTTGACCGTATGCTGAAAGAATTCGAACAGCGTCTGCAAATGCAAGGCATGAACCTTGAGCTTTACACTCAATTCTCAGGTCAAGATGAAAACGCGTTAAAAGAGCAAATGAAAGAAGATGCTGCAAAACGCGTAAAATCAAACCTGACGCTTGAAGCGATCGCTCAAGCTGAAAATCTTGAAGTGACTGACGAAGAAGTTGAAGCTGAGCTGACTAAAATGGCTGAAGCTTACAACATGCCGGTTGAAAACATCAAGCAGGCAATCGGTTCAACTGACGCGATGAAAGAAGATTTAAAAGTTCGAAAAGCAATTGATTTTCTTGTAGAAAACCGTTAATATGGTTCATAATAATAGACATAATAAAACAGGGCGCGATTAATTCGTGCCTTGTTTTGTACAATTATGATATAACTCTTTTTCTTGGGGCAAGATAGTCATTGCCGGGCTGTTTTTTGTCATACATATAGAATGTGCAAGCGCGAAACACATTGTTACCGTCTTACTGGAAAGTATGGTAAAATGCAATACATACTCGATCGTAGCAAGAACCGTTTTCTTTTGCCCTTCAGGTAAAAGAAAAAGTGAGACAAGATTAAGGGGTGAAAGAATGTTTAAATTCAACGAGGAAAAAGGACAATTAAAATGCTCGTTCTGCGGAAAAACGCAAGATCAGGTTCGTAAGCTGGTTGCAGGACCGGGTGTATATATATGCGACGAATGCATCGAGCTCTGTACAGAAATCGTAGAGGAAGAGCTGGGCACAGAAGAAGAAGTCGAATTTAAAGACGTTCCGAAGCCGCAGGAAATCCGTGAGATTCTGAATGAATATGTCATCGGACAGGATCAGGCGAAGAAATCACTTGCGGTTGCGGTATACAACCATTACAAACGCATCAACTCCAACAGTAAAGTGGATGATGTCGAGCTTTCTAAAAGTAATATTTCATTAATCGGGCCGACTGGAAGCGGGAAAACACTTCTTGCCCAGACACTCGCTCGTATTCTGAACGTGCCGTTTGCGATCGCGGACGCTACATCTCTGACTGAAGCCGGATATGTCGGTGAGGACGTAGAAAACATTCTCCTCAAACTGATTCAGGCAGCAGACTATGATGTAGAAAAAGCGGAAAAAGGCATTATTTATATCGATGAAATCGATAAAGTAGCGCGTAAATCTGAAAACCCGTCCATCACACGTGACGTATCAGGCGAAGGCGTTCAGCAGGCGCTGCTGAAAATTCTTGAAGGAACGGTTGCAAGCGTGCCGCCTCAAGGAGGACGCAAACATCCTCATCAGGAATTCATTCAGATCGATACGACGAACATTCTGTTCATTTGCGGCGGTGCATTTGACGGTATCGAACAAATCATTAAACGCCGTCTCGGACAAAAAGTCATCGGCTTCGGCTCTGATAATAAAGTTGCAGATCTGGAAAAAGAAGAACTGCTTTCTAAAGTTCTTCCGGAAGACTTGCTTCGTTTCGGGCTGATTCCTGAATTCATCGGCCGTCTTCCTGTCATTGCAAGCCTTGAGCAGCTTGACGAAACGGCACTGGTTGAAATTCTGACTAAACCTAAAAACGCACTCGTCAAACAATACAAGAAAATGTTAGAACTAGATGATGTCGAGCTTGATTTTGAAGAAGAGGCATTATCTGAAATTGCGAAAAAAGCGATCGAGCGAAAAACAGGCGCACGCGGCCTGCGTTCTATCATTGAAGGCATCATGCTTGACGTCATGTTTGATCTGCCGTCCCGCGATGACATTGAAAAATGTGTCATTACCGGAGCGACAGTGGCAGACGGAGAAGCACCGCGTCTTGTATTAAAAGACGGCACTGTTGTCGGTCAAGATAAAACATCAGCGTAACGTTACAAAACCTCCTGACTCGGATTGATCAGGAGGTTTTTTTCTTGTCCTGACCCTTCTGAAAAATGTTTATTCCGGGCTTTGCTGGGAGATACTAGCGGACAGAGGAATGAATTGGATACATAAATCGTTTTTTCAGGAGGGACCAGCATGAGTTGGACAGGGATCGCATTATTTGTACAGCTGTTTTTCGGGATAGTCATCGGATTATATTTTTGGAATCTGCTCAAAAACCAGCGTACACAAAAAGTGACGATAGATAAAGAATCAAAAAAGGAAATGGAACAGCTTCGCAAAATGCGCGCCATCAGTTTATCAGAACCTTTATCAGAGAAGGTGCGGCCGAAAAGCTTTCAGGATATTGTCGGCCAGGAGGACGGGATTAAAGCATTAAAAGCAGCGCTTTGCGGTCCGAACCCGCAGCATGTCATAATTTACGGGCCTCCGGGAGTCGGCAAAACGGCTGCGGCGCGTCTCGTATTGGAGGAAGCGAAAAAACATAAACAGTCACCATTTCAAAAGCAGGCCGTTTTTGTTGAGCTTGATGCGACGACCGCGCGATTTGATGAACGGGGTATTGCCGATCCGCTTATCGGTTCTGTGCATGATCCGATTTATCAGGGAGCGGGGGCAATGGGTCAGGCGGGCATTCCGCAGCCGAAGCAGGGGGCTGTGACCCATGCGCACGGCGGTGTATTGTTTATTGATGAAATCGGCGAGCTTCACCCGATTCAGATGAATAAAATGCTGAAGGTGCTTGAAGATCGGAAAGTATTTTTAGACAGTGCCTATTACAGTGAGGAAAATACGCAGATACCGAATCATATTCATGATATTTTTCAAAACGGGCTTCCCGCGGATTTCCGCCTGATCGGAGCGACAACGAGAATGCCGAATGAAATTCCGCCGGCCATCCGGTCCCGCTGTCTTGAAGTGTTTTTCCGCGAGCTGGAAAAGGATGAACTTAAAACCGTTGCGAAAAAAGCGGCCGACAAAATTCAGAAAGAGATTTCTGAGGAGGCTCTCGGTGTGCTGACCGCATATACGAGAAACGGACGCGAAGCCGTCAATATGATTCAGATTGCCGCCGGTATGGCGGTGACCGAGGACAGAAAAGAAATTACGACAGAAGATATAGAGTGGGTTGTTCATTCCAGTCAGCTTACGCCGAAAAATGAGCAGAAAATCGCTGATGAACCGCAAGTCGGTATCGTGAACGGACTTGCCGTTTACGGGCCGAACAGCGGCGCATTGCTGGAAATCGAAGTTAATGTTACGCCTGCACAGGACAAAGGCAGCCTGAATATTACGGGAATCGCAGAGGAAGAGAGCATCGGCAGCCAATCAAAGTCGATCCGCCGCAAAAGTATGGCGAAGGGGTCAGTGGAAAATGTTCTGACGGTTCTTCGCACAATGGGCATCAAACCTTCAGACTATGACATTCATGTCAATTTTCCAGGCGGAGGTCCGATTGACGGACCTTCGGCGGGTATCGCGATGGCTGCGGGGATTTTTTCCGCGATTCACCGCATCCCTATCGACCATACGGTGGCGATGACGGGAGAGATCAGCCTGACAGGGCTTGTCAAACCGATCGGCGGCGTCATCCCGAAAATTAAAGCCGCAAAACAGGCCGGAGCAAAAACGGTCATTATCCCTTATGAAAATCAGCAGTCCATTCTGAAACGAATAGACGGAATCACCATTAAAGCGGTAAAAACGTTTCAGGAAGTGCTTGACGTCATATTGGTAGACCCGCCTTCAGAACAGAAACCGTTTGATATCCAAATGAATAAGGAATCCGTATAAACCCCATTTTTATAATGGGGTTTTTTTATGGAGGACATCTTTTCCTTTTTCAGAACAGAAAGAAAGGGTATACTACGAAGAGACTGTTTTATATACAGGGCAGGCGGTAAGCCGATGATTGCCCGATCCCGGAATTGTACAACGATGAAAAAGTTGTATTATAATGGTTCATACTAAAGTCACGGAGGTGTCAGTCACATGGCAGAAGATACAAAACGCAGCATCCCGCTCCTCCCTTTAAGAGGTTTATTGGTATACCCGACGATGGTTTTACATTTAGATGTAGGCCGGGACAAGTCGGTTCAAGCTCTTGAACAGGCAATGATGCATGATCATATGATTTTTTTAGCCACTCAGCAGGATATTTCGATAGACGAACCGGGTGAAGAGGACATTTTCACCGTCGGCACTTATACAAAAATTAAACAAATGCTGAAGCTGCCCAACGGTACGATCAGAGTGCTTGTGGAAGGAATTCAGCGGGCGCAGATCCTTGAATACACCGAGCTCGAAGATTATACTTCGGTCGATATACAGCTGATGCATGAGGACGATTCGAAAGACGTGGAAGATGAAGCGCTTATGCGGACTCTGCTGGACCATTTTGACCAGTACATAAAAATTTCTAAAAAAATCTCCGCAGAAACGTATGCAGCCGTGACTGATATTGAAGAGCCCGGCAGAATGGCGGATATCGTCGCTTCTCATCTCCCGCTGAAATTAAAGGACAAGCAGGATATTTTAGAAACGGCGGATGTTAAAGAACGTCTGAATAAGGTCATCCGTTCTATTCATAATGAAAAAGAAGTGCTGGAAATTGAGAAAAAAATCGGACAGCGCGTCAAACGTTCGATGGAACGCACTCAAAAGGAATACTACTTGCGTGAACAGATGAAAGCCATTCAGAAGGAGCTTGGCGACAAAGAAGGGAAAACCGGCGAAGTTCAGTCGCTCACGGAGAAGATAGAAGAAGCCGGCATGCCTGAGCGTGTCAAAGAAACGGCGCTTAAGGAATTAAGCCGTTACGAAAAAGTGCCGTCAAGCTCAGCAGAAAGCTCTGTTATCCGCAACTATATAGACTGGCTTATCGCCCTGCCGTGGTCGGACGAAACAGAAGATAAACTGGATATTAAAAAAGCCGGGGAAATCTTAGACAAAGAGCATCACGGTTTAGAGAAAGTGAAAGAACGGATTCTGGAGTATTTGGCTGTGAAACAGCTGACGAAAACGCTGAAAGGGCCGATTCTTTGTCTGGCCGGACCTCCGGGAGTCGGAAAAACATCTCTTGCAAAATCAATCAGTACGAGCATGGGGCGCCGTTTTGTGAGAATTTCACTGGGCGGAGTGCGCGATGAATCTGAAATCCGCGGGCATCGGCGTACATACGTCGGAGCAATGCCGGGCCGTATTATACAGGGGATGAAAAAAGCCGGGAAACAAAATCCGGTCTTTCTCCTTGATGAGATTGATAAAATGTCGTCTGATTTCAGAGGCGATCCGTCTTCGGCAATGCTTGAGGTGCTGGATCCGGAACAAAACAGCACATTCAGCGACCATTATATTGAAGAGACGTTCGATTTATCGAAAGTGCTTTTTATCGCGACTGCGAATAACCTTGCTTCAATACCGGGCCCTCTCAGAGACAGAATGGAGATTATCAGCCTGTCAGGCTATACTGAAAACGAAAAGCTGGAGATCGTAAAAGACCACCTGCTTCCGAAGCAGATCAAAGAGCACGGGCTCACAAAGAGCAACCTGCAGATTCGGGATCAGGCGATTACCGACATCATCCGCTATTATACGAGGGAAGCCGGCGTGAGAACGCTTGAACGCCAGGTTGCCGCCATTTGCCGAAAAGCTGCGAAAGCCATCGTTTCTGAGGAAAGAAAACGCATTACCGTTACAGAGAAAAATTTGGCAGACTACCTCGGAAAACGGATATTCAGATACGGACAGGCGGAAACTGAAGATCAAATCGGGGTTGTCACGGGGCTTGCCTATACGACGGTCGGCGGAGACACGCTTTCAATCGAAGTGTCATTGTCACCGGGAAAAGGAAAGCTGATTCTGACCGGGAAGCTGGGAGATGTCATGCGGGAATCCGCCCAGGCGGCTTTCAGTTATGTCCGCTCAAAAGCGGAACAGCTCGGAATCGATCCGACATTCCATGAGAACCATGACATTCATATTCATGTCCCTGAAGGAGCGGTGCCGAAAGACGGCCCTTCTGCGGGAATTACGATGGCTACGGCGCTCGTTTCGGCATTAACGGACCGTGCGGTAAAACGCGAAGTCGGTATGACGGGAGAAATCACGCTGCGGGGCCGCGTGCTTCCGATCGGCGGACTGAAAGAAAAGGCGCTCGGTGCCCACAGAGCGGGCCTGACTACGATTATTGCGCCTAAAGATAACGAAAAAGATATAGAGGATATTCCTGAAAGCGTCAGAGAAGGACTGAAGTTTATATTCGTGTCACATCTGGATGACGTTTTGGAACATGCCTTAGTAGGAGAGAAGAAATGAAAGTTACAAAGTCAGAAATCGTGATCAGCGCGGTTAAACCGGAGCAGTACCCTGATGGGGGGCTTCCGGAAATCGCGCTGGCGGGAAGATCAAATGTAGGAAAGTCATCTTTTATCAATTCATTAATCAATCGGAAAAACCTGGCCAGAACGTCATCAAAACCGGGGAAAACACAGACCTTAAACTTTTACATCATCAATGATGAATTGCATTTTGTCGACGTTCCCGGGTACGGATTTGCCAAAGTTTCAAAAAGCGAGCGGGAAGCATGGGGGAGAATGATTGAAACCTATATGACGACCCGTGAAGAGCTGAAAGCCTGCGTGCAGATTGTCGACCTCAGACACGCGCCGTCTGCTGAGGACGTGAACATGTATGAATTCTTGAAATATTACGGCATTCCCGTTATCGTCATTGCGACAAAAGCGGATAAGATTCCAAAAGGAAAATGGGACAAGCACTTAAAGGTTGTCAAACAGACGCTTGATATGGACCCTGAAGATGAGCTGATTTTATTCTCCTCTGAAACAAAAAAAGGAAAAGATGAGGCATGGGGAGCCATTAAAAAAATGATCAGCAGGTAATGAAAAACCCAAAACGCAGCCGCGTTTTGGGTTTTATCGTATAGTTTTGTTCCGCTTGATAAACAATAAGAAAAGGCTGATTCCGATGAAAACATACGGCCAGTATGTTTTGAAATGTTCCGTCGGAATATTCAAGGATTCCATCCACGCCGTAATTTGTTTAAAGAAGTATAAAAAGAGGGAAAAACCAATCATGGCAACCGCTTCGTATACATATTCTTTTCTGGCGGCCGCAAATAAGGAGAAACCGAGTACGAAGAGCAGCATTTCGAAATCTCCCGGCCACCAAGAGAGCTCTGGTTTGGCGAAAAAGTGTAAACCTATTCCGAACAGAAGGATACCGATAAGGACGTGAGGCCCAGCCGCTTCCTTTTTGCCCTGATACAAGAACACGGCACCCAAAAGCATAAGGAGCACCGGCCATTCTCCCTGATTCGCAAAGAGGCGGACCTGTCCGCTCTGAAGCCATGCGAATAATGAAGCGGCAAGCAGAAGTCCCGGTAATAAAATTGATGTTTTTTTCATCCTGTCACCTACCCGCAGTAAAGGATTTTTAGTATGATGATTACAGAGGAAACGAAGCTTTTTATACTATAGCATAACATTTTTGAAATCTGTTCACATTTTCACGAAGAAACTATGTTATAATTATTATAAATAATAAATTCTATGTTAGAATGATTACAAATAAATTGCGATGTACGGGGGTGCATGAACGGCTATGCATATTCTTGTAGTGGGAGTAGATTATAAATCCGCCCCTATTGAAATACGCGAAAAAATAAGTTTTCAGCCGGATGAGCTTGCAGAAGCGATGCTCCGTTTAAAAGAAGAAAAAAGCGTTCTTGAAAACATTATCGTGTCAACCTGCAACCGCACTGAAATATATGCGGTGGTCGACCAGCTTCATACCGGCCGTTATTATATAAAGACATTTTTATCCGAATGGTTCTCGCTGCCGAAAGAAGAACTGTCTCCGTTTCTGAAATTTTATGAGAGCGATGCGGCGATCGAGCATTTATTCCGTGTGGCGTGCGGTTTGGATTCCATGGTCATCGGAGAAACACAAATACTCGGCCAGGTCCGTTCGAGCTTTAAAACGGCGCAGACAGAAAAGACAATCGGCACCATTTTCAATGAGCTCTTTAAACAGGCGGTGACTGTCGGCAAACGCACGCATGCTGAAACCGATATCGGCGCCAATGCCGTCTCCGTCAGTTACGCGGCCGTTGAGCTCGCGAAAAAAATCTTCGGCTCTCTGTCAAATAAGCACATTTTGATTCTCGGTGCGGGGAAAATGGGCGAGCTCGCCGCAGAAAACCTGCACGGCCAGGGCATCGGCAAAGTAACGGTCATCAACAGAACGTTTTTGAAGGCAAAAGAGCTTGCTGACCGTTTCTCCGGAGAAGCTCGCAGCTTAAACCAGCTTGAACATGCACTTGCTGAAGCTGATATTTTAATCAGCTCAACAGGCGCGAGTGATTTTGTCGTGTCTAAAGATATGATGGAGAGAGCGGGCAGACAGCGGAAGGGCCGCCCGTTATTTATGGTGGACATCGCTGTGCCGAGAGATCTTGATCCTGCGCTGAACGATCTTGAAGGTGTTTTTCTGTACGATATTGATGACCTTGAAGGAATCGTTGAAGCCAACTTAAAAGAACGCCGTGAAACCGCTGAAAAAGTCGAGCTGTTCATTGAAGCGGCAATTGTTGAGTTTAAGCAGTGGCTTAATACGCTCGGCGTCGTGCCGGTCATTTCAGCGCTGCGTGAAAAGGCGCTGTCGATCCAGTCCGATACGATGCAGAGCATTGAGCGCAAGCTGCCTAATCTGACGGTAAGAGAGAAAAAGCTGCTTAGCAAACATACGAAAAGCATCATTAACCAGATGCTGCGCGACCCGATTCTGAAGGCGAAAGAGATTGCGGCTGAAGCGGATTCCGAGGAAAAGCTGAAGCTGTTTATGCAGATTTTCGATATTGAGGATGAGGCCGGCCGCCAGCTGGACAAAAGCCTGGATAACCGCCAGACGGTTCATTCGTTTCAAAAGGCAGAAGCAAAAACGGGCTTACGTCCGCTTGTAAGTGAGTGAGGCTGTATGATTGATACAGCAATGGCAAGACTTAATGAAGCGACAATTGTTATTTATGCAGTAAGCGTCCTTTTTTACTTTATAGATTTTCTTCAACACAACCGGAAGGCTGGGAAAATGGCCTTCTGGTTGCTTTCTATTGTCTGGACTCTGCAAACCGTCTATCTGTCTTATTTTATGTGGCAGACGGGCAGATTTCCGGTCTTAAATATTACAGAGGCCCTTTACTTTTATGCGTGGGTGCTTGTTACGCTCTCACTTGTTGTCACGCAGATTCTGCGGGTTGATTTTATCGTGTTTTTCACGAATGTCATCGGTTTCTCGATGATTGCGATCCATACGTTTTCACCGACTGATCAGCATTCGGCTGCTTTTTCCGGCCAGCTGGTCTCAGAGCTTTTGGTCATCCATATCACAATGGCGATTCTCTCATACGGCGCTTTTTCCCTTTCTTTTGTTTTTTCGCTTCTTTATCAATTTCAATATTCTTTATTAAAGAAGAAAAAATGGGGAAAATGGCTGTTGAGAATTGAAGATTTGTCAAAACTTGATTATATGGCTTACGTTTTGAATGTCATCGGAGTTCCGATGCTGCTGTTAAGTTTGATATTAGGCGTGATCTGGGCGTATGTGTCTCTGGAAACGCTGTATTGGTTTGATTCAAAAGTGCTCGGCTCGTTTATTGTGCTGCTTTTATACAGCTACTATTTATATATCAGAATGATTAAGGAACTGCAGGGAAAAGTGGCGGCGTTATGGAATTCAGCATGTTTTCTCGTGCTGATGATTAATTACTTCCTGCTCGGAAGCCTGTCGCAATTCCATTGGTTCAGTTAACGTCACGCGCCAAACAGATTCGGGAGGAAAGAAAATGAGAACGATTAAGGTAGGTTCCAGACGGAGCAAATTGGCTATGACCCAGACAAAATGGGTGATTAACAAACTGAAGGAATTGAATCCTTCGTATAACTTTGAAATCCGGGAGATTGTCACAAAAGGCGACCGCATCCTTGATGTCACACTGTCAAAAGTAGGCGGCAAAGGTCTGTTTGTCAAAGAGATTGAACAGGCGCTGTTACATCAGGAGATTGATATGGCGGTCCACAGCATGAAAGACATGCCCGCTGTTTTGCCTGAGGGTCTGGTCATCGGCTGCATACCGAAACGTGAGGACCCGCGTGATGCGCTGATTTCCAAGGGGCATCAAAAGCTGGACGACATAAAAGAAGGCGGCATCATCGGCACGAGCAGTTTAAGAAGAAGCGCCCAGATTCTTGCTGAGCGTCCTGATCTTACCATTAAATGGATCAGAGGCAACATAGATACGAGACTTCAAAAGCTTGAGACGGAAGATTATGATGCTATTATTTTAGCTGCTGCGGGTCTTTCAAGAATGGGCTGGAAAGATGATGTCGTATCTGAATTCCTCGAACCGGACCGCTGTCTGCCTGCGGTAGGCCAAGGCGCTCTTGCCATTGAATGCAGAGAGTCGGATGAGGAGCTTTTGAAGCTGTTTGCGCAATTCACCGATGAGTATACGAAACGCACGGTGGCAGCCGAACGGGCTTTCTTACACGCGATGGAAGGGGGCTGCCAAGTGCCGATTGCCGGGTATGCGTCAGTCAATGACCGGGATGAGGTTGAATTGGTCGGTCTTGTTGCGTCTCCGGACGGAAAGACGATTTATAAAGAAACAGCGGCGGGACATGATCCGGAAGAAATCGGGAAACGCTGTGCGGCGATGATGTCTGAAAAAGGAGCCAAAGCATTAATCGACAGCGTAAAACAGGAGCTCGATCAGGATGGCAAATGATCTTCCTTTACAAGGAAAGACCGTGCTTGTCACCCGGAACAAAAGACAGGCCGCCCCGTTTCAAAAAAAAGTGGAGGCGCTCGGCGGAACGGCTGTTTCCGCTTCGCTGATCGCTTTTCAGGAAGCACTCCCGGGTGAATGTGCGGACAGTCTCCGGGAAGACCTTTCTGAGCCGGGGTGGCTTGTGTTTACAAGCGTAAACGGCGTCCGATTCTTTTTTTCCTACCTCGATGAGCACGGCCTTGCGCTTTCGGGACGGAAAAAAATCGCAGCCGTCGGTGAAAAGACTGCGCGCGCTCTTAAAGAGCGGGGAGCCGGGACGGATGCGATGCCTGATGAGTATGTGGCTGAATGTCTGGCTGATACATTAAAGCGGCACGCGGCGGCAGCCGAACCCATTTCAGTGATAAAGGGCAATTTATCACGCGATGTCATAAAAGCGGAGCTTGAGCCGCTTGGCTATCAAATAAGGGAATGGGTGCTGTACAATACCATTCAGGATGAAAAAGGAATGGACGAGCTGAGACAGGCTGCATCCCGCTCTCATTTTGATTTTATTACGTTTACCAGTTCTTCGGCGGTGCATACGTTTATGCATGCAGTCGGAGACGGAAAAAAAGCTTTGGAAAACAGCGGTGCGAGCTGCATCAGCATCGGCCCTTTGACGGAAAAAGCGCTATTGGAATACGGGATCTCATCCCATGTGCCTGACACCTATACGATTGAAGGCATGCTGGACGTCATGTGCAGCATGTCGGGAAAGGATAGATAATGATGAATCAAACATTTAACAGACACCGCCGTTTGCGCGCGAACGCTGCGATGAGAGATTTAGTAAGAGAAACACGTCTTCACCCTTCAGATTTTATTTACCCTTTATTTGTCGTTGAAGGGCTTGAAGGAAAAAAAGAAGTTCCTTCCATGCCGGGGGTTTATCATGTGTCACTCGATTTATTAAAGGATGAAATGGCTGAGCTCATATCACTCGGTATTAAGTCGGTCATCGTTTTCGGCGTGCCGGAAGAAAAAGATGACTGCGGAACTCAGGCTTTTCACGATCACGGCATTGTGCAAAAAGGGATTGCCGAAATTAAAAAGCATTATCCTGAAATGATCGTAATCGCTGATACATGCCTCTGTGAATATACGGATCACGGCCATTGCGGCGTTGTGAAAGACGGAGTAATCCTGAATGACGAGTCGCTTGAACTGCTGGCGCAGACAGCCGTCAGCCAGGCTAAAGCCGGCGCTGATATCATCGCTCCTTCAAATATGATGGACGGTTTTGTCACAGTGATCAGAGAAGCGCTTGATAAAGAAGGATTCACAAATATTCCGATCATGTCTTATGCCGTGAAATATTCAAGTGAATTTTACGGTCCGTTCCGCGACGCGGCTGACAGCACGCCGCAGTTCGGCGACCGAAAAACATATCAGATGGATCCGGCCAACCGCTTGGAAGCGCTCCGTGAGGCCGAATCAGACGCCGCAGAAGGCGCTGACTTTTTAATCGTCAAACCGTCTATGTCATACTTAGATATTATGCGTGATGTGAAAAACCGCCATCACCTGCCACTGGTCGCTTATAATGTAAGCGGGGAGTATTCCATGGTGAAAGCTGCTGCCCAAAACGGCTGGATTAAAGAAAAAGAAATGGTGCTTGAAATTTTAACGAGCATGAAACGTGCAGGAGCCGACCTCATTATGACGTATCATGCAAAAGACGCAGCAAAATGGCTTGCTGAATAAGAATTTCATTTGACGGGAGCTGAGGCAGATGAGAAGCTATGAAAAATCAAAAGCCGCTTTTAAAGAAGCGCAGAAACTGATGCCGGGCGGAGTGAACAGCCCGGTGCGCGCATTTAAATCAGTTGATATGGATCCGATTTTTATGCAGCGCGGCAAAGGATCGAAAATTTTTGATATTGACGGCAATGAATATATCGACTATGTGCTGAGCTGGGGGCCGCTCATTTTGGGCCACACCAACGACCGCGTCGTTGAAAGCCTGAAAAAAGTAGCGGAAAACGGGACAAGTTTCGGGGCTTCTACTGAGGTGGAAAACGAACTGGCCAAATTGGTAATTGACCGTGTGCCGTCTGTTGAAATCGTACGGATGGTCAGCTCCGGAACAGAGGCGACAATGAGCGCTCTTCGTCTGGCAAGAGGATATACCGGCCGTAATAAAATTTTGAAATTCGAAGGGTGTTATCACGGCCACGGTGATTCGCTGCTGATCAAAGCGGGATCCGGGGTGGCGACACTCGGCCTTCCGGACAGCCCGGGCGTTCCTGAAGGGATCGCGATGAATACGATTACCGTTCCGTATAACGACTTGGAAAGCGTTGCACTCGCATTCCGTGAGTACGGTGAAGATATCGCCGGGGTCATTGTTGAGCCGGTAGCCGGCAATATGGGCGTTGTTCCGCCGCAGGAAGGCTTTTTGCAAGGGCTTCGTAACATCACGGAACAAAATGGCGCGCTGTTAATTTTTGATGAAGTTATGACCGGTTTTCGCGTGGACTATAACTGTGCGCAAGGATATTTCGGTGTGACGCCTGACTTAACGTGTCTTGGCAAAGTAATTGGCGGCGGTCTTCCTGTCGGTGCGTATGGCGGCAAAGCCGAAATCATGGAACGAATCGCTCCGAGCGGTCCGATCTATCAGGCGGGAACATTGTCAGGAAATCCGCTTGCCATGACAGCGGGGCTTGAGACGTTACAGCAGCTCACACCTGAATCTTACCAAGAATTTGTGAAAAAAGGCGATATGCTTGAAGAAGGCATTTCCAAAGCCGCTGAAGCACATGGCATTCCGCACACGTTTAACCGCGCGGGCTCAATGATCGGATTCTTCTTCACAAATGAGCCTGTCATTAACTATGAAACAGCTAAATCATCTGATTTAGAGCTGTTCGCCAAATATTATAAAGGGATGGCTGACGCAGGCGTATTTCTTCCGCCGTCTCAATTTGAAGGATTGTTTCTCTCCACTGCGCATACAATGGAGGATATTGAAAAAACCATTCAAGCCGCTGAGAAAGTGTTCCAGACTATCAGCCGCTGATACCGAAAAGCCGATGCAAGCAAGTCTTGTATCGGCTTTTTTCAATGCCTCCTTTATCATATTTATCCGGATTGCGGCATACACCTTTAGTGACATCTAATTGTATGGATTAGATGAAAGGAGGATATGAACTTGCCGCATAATCACCGGTTGCAATTTTCTGTTGAAGAATCAATCTGTTTCCAAAAAGGACAGGAAGTTTCTGAATTACTTTCGATTTCATTAGACCCTGATATCAGGGTGCAGGAAGTAAATGATTATGTCTCAATTAAAGGATCATTAGAACTTACTGGCGAGTACAACATAGATCACAGCAGTCATTTCGAAGAGCTTGATAGAGAGCTGAGACATGTAGAGGAAGTGAGGGCGAGGGAGGATGGCACTGCCGAGCTTCTTCATTGTTTCCCGGTGGACATCACGATTCCGAAAAATAAAGTGAGCCACCTCAATGATGTTTTCGTTTTTATTGATGCCTTTGATTATCAGTTGACGGATTCAAGAATCTTAACCATTCAGGCTGATTTGGCAATTGAAGGACTGCTTGAGGAAACCGAGCCAAAAGAGCCGGAGATCCCTCTGTATGTGGCGCCTGAATTTGCCAGAGAAGAAATGATCAATCTTGCTGAACATCGTTCCGAGGAAGAAAATGAACCAGAATTAATGATACGTCAGATGCCTGAAGAGCCGCTGAGTGTATCGGAAGAAGAAACAACACAAGAAACCGTGGAGAATGAGGAAGAAACTCCGCCTATACTCAGGCAGGAAGAGGAAGAAGAAAAAGAGGAGGAGGAAACCGCCCCTGTTCTGAGGCTGGAAGAGGTGCCGGAACCTGTTTCAATTACTGAGCCTCCTCCTCCTGCTGCCGTCGAAGACGAAGAAGAGCCGGAAGAAGCTGAGGAGCCTGCAATCATGTCGGCTGAAAGGAATGAACCTGTATCTGAGGCGGACGAAGCGGAAGTGCTGGAAGAGCCAAAAGATGATGTTGAACCGGTTTCCCCTGCTTTTACTCTGACCCCGCATGCAGAAAAAACAGAGGTTGAGGAACAGCCCGCCCTTCAAATAGAAGAGCAGCCAGAGGCCGAACCGCTTCTCCGTCAGAGTGATCAAGAGGAGGCAGAAGACGAAGAGGAGCCTGCGGTTTTGGAAGACGAAGAGGAGTCTGCGGTATTTGAAGAAGAACAGGAGCCCGCTTATCGCGAGTTCGTTCCGGAACCGCGGGAAGAGGAATTTTACAGCGCTCCTAAGTTTCTTGAGGAAGAAACCCAGACTGATGAAGGGTTTGAAATTGAGGTAAGGAAGATGGCGCAGCCGGAGGAGGAAACCGGGGAGCCTCTTGATTTGTCTTTTCAGTTTTCAAAACTGCCGCCTGAAGAACCGGCGGCATCTGAACGGCCTGAGCCGCTTATGTCCGAAAGAGAGAATGAAGAACCGGCACCGAAAACGGATCAGAAGGAAAATGACAACTCTCATTATTTGACAAAATTATTTACAAGAGAAGAAGAAAAGTTTTCGAGAATGAAAATTTGCATTGTACAGCAGCAAGATACAATCGACCGGGTGTGCGAACGATATGACATCACATCCCAGCAGCTTATCAGAACGAATTCTTTATCGTTTGATGACGAGCTTGAAGAAGGTCAGCTTCTGTATATACCTGAATATAAAAACAGCCATGCGTAAGCACAAAGAGGCAGTAAAAATGTGGTGAATGGAATGGAAGCAGTCCAATCAGTGCTTCAGGAATACGGGCTGGCGGCTGAGTATATTGAGCCTGTCAGCCCGCATGTATGGAAAGTCTACTCAAACCACGGCATTTTTGCTTTGAAACAGCTCAAGCCGGCCCGCAGCAATGAATTTACGGACCATATGATTGAGATTGAGGAGAAAGGCTACCGTTCATTTGTTCCGATCTACCGCACGCATGCAGGCGATTTTTTTGCCGGAAGCCAGACGGAGGATTCTTATTATTTAATGCCTTGGCTTCAGTACGATCAGGAAGAAGAACGGGATCAAAAGCATGTTTACCTTTTTAAAGAGGTTGCGAAGCTCCACTCCGCGACCGTGCGGGACATCCAAATCAGTACTGAAGATATCAGCAGCTTTTATGAAGCAACGAAAAGAGATTGGGAAAATGATAAGCTTGTCTATGAACAATTTGCCGACCGGGCGGAAAAAGAGTGGTACCTTTCTCCTTTTGAACTGCAGGCCGTTACGTATCTTACAGAAACGGTTTCCGCCGTCAATTTTGCTCTGGAGCGTCTGGAAGAGTGGTTCGAAGCGGCAAAGGATCTTGATAAGACAAGGGCGGTGATCAATCACGGCAGCTTATCGAGCCGCCATTTTCTATATAATGACGTGGGAGCGGGGTTTTTCACCAATTTCGAGAAAGCTGCGCTGGGACCTCCGCAAAATGATCTGCTCGGCTTTTATTCCAGAATGTTCAGAAGCTATCCGAAAGCGTGTCCGGAGTGTCTTGACTGGTTTTATACGTATCATAAATCATTTCCGCTCCGTGAAGCGGAAATCAGCCTGTTTCTCAGCTATATGGCTTATCCGTCCGGCATGTACAAAGTGCTGAAACGGTATCAGACCGCCCAAAGGGGCTCTGAAAAAGAAGAGTGCTCGCAATTATTAAGGGCGTTTTGGCAGATGAAAAATGTTGAACCTTTTCTCATGAAGGTGTATCAGATTGAGCAGGAGAAAAAAATAAAGGCGGAAAACGAGTCCTCTTCATAACGGGACTCGTTTTTTTATATCCATTCCAAATGCAGGGCGCACGCTAAAAACAGCAGGATGGCAAGCAGCAGGACATCAAAAGTCGTCGGAAAGAAAATCGTCCTGATTCCCTGAAAGATCGTAATCGGTATAATGACTTGCGCGGATACAAGGCGGACCTGTCTGGCCCACTGGGGGAGCGAATAAGAATTGAATCTTTTTTTCACGGCAATTCCTCCTCACATTCGCCTTTCTCTGTATCGTATGTGAGGAAAAGGGCGGGGTGCATGCCCATTTATGTATGACGGCAGCGGTTTTTGGAAAAGATGATTGACGAATCAAAAACACTTTTACTATAATAAAGAACATAATAAATAAGATCATGAGCTGATAGAATACACCTGCTTTGAACGGGAAGAGTACAAGAAAGACGCATGAAGAGAGAGAAGCTACTGTGCTGAAAGGCTTCTTATGCCGTCTCATTGGAAGGTCGCCCGGGAGCATAATTTCTTGAACATACAGTAGAGAAATTCGGGCCGCACCCGTTATCCGTTTAAGTGCATGAACAGATCTGTTCATGAAAAAAGGTGGTACCGCGAAAGAGCTTTTCGTCCTTTATCAGGATGAAGGCTCTTTTTTAGTTGCTCAGCCATTTCTAAACATGCTGGAGGGTTATCATGGATACAAACGAACAAACAATGCCGACAAAATATGATCCGTCTGCGATTGAAAAAGGCCGCTATGATTTTTGGCTGAAAGGAAAATACTTTGAAGCGGGCGGCGATCAAACGAAACAGCCGTATTCTGTCGTCATTCCGCCGCCGAACGTGACGGGCAGGCTGCACCTCGGTCATGCGTGGGATACGACGCTGCAAGATATCGTTACGCGTATGAAACGCATGCAGGGCTATGACGTGCTCTGGCTTCCGGGGATGGACCATGCCGGCATCGCCACTCAGGCAAAAGTCGAAGCGAAACTCCGCGAACAGGGCACGAGCCGTTATGACCTTGGCCGCGAAAAATTTCTCGAAGAAACATGGAAGTGGAAGGAAGAGTATGCTGATTTCATCCGCAGCCAATGGGCCAAAATGGGACTTGGACTCGATTATTCTCGCGAACGTTTCACTCTTGATGAAGGGCTGAACAAAGCCGTGCGTGAAGTATTCGTCAAATTGTACGAAAAAGGCTTGATTTACAGAGGCGAATATATCATCAACTGGGACCCTGCCACAAAAACGGCTTTATCCGATATTGAAGTGATTTACAAAGACGTACAGGGCGCGTTTTATCATTTGCGCTATCCGTTAGCAGACGGTTCAGGCTCAATTGAAATCGCGACCACCCGTCCGGAAACGATGCTTGGCGACACGGCTGTCGCGGTTCATCCTGAAGATGAGCGCTACAAGCACTTAATCGGCAAAACGGTGATTCTGCCGATTACAAACCGCGAAATTCCGATCGTCGGCGATGATTATGTTGATATGGAATTCGGATCAGGTGCCGTTAAAATCACGCCAGCCCATGACCCGAATGATTTTGAACTCGGAAACCGCCACAATTTAGAGCGGATTCTCGTCATGAATGAAGACGGAACAATGAATGAAAAAGCGCTCGAATATAACGGCATGGACCGGTTTGAATGCCGCAAAAAACTCGTCAAAGATCTCCAGGAGGCAGGCGTTCTCTTTAAAATCGAAGACCATATGCATTCTGTCGGCCACAGTGAGAGAAGCGGCGCCGTTGTTGAGCCGTACCTGTCCACACAATGGTTTGTCAAAATGCAGCCGCTGGCAGATGCGGCGGTTGACCTTCAGTCAAAAGAAGAGAAAGTTCACTTTGTTCCTGACCGTTTCGAGAAAACGTACCTCCACTGGATGGAAAACATCCGTGATTGGTGTATTTCCCGTCAGCTGTGGTGGGGCCACCGCATCCCGGCTTGGTATCATAAAGAAACCAAAGAAGTGTATGTCGGCCTTGAGGCGCCTGAAGACAGCGAAAATTGGGAACAGGATTCAGACGTGCTTGATACATGGTTCAGCTCCGCGCTGTGGCCGTTTTCCACAATGGGCTGGCCTGATGAAAGCGCTGAAGACTTTAAGCGGTATTACTCAACCGATGTTCTTGTGACAGGGTATGACATCATCTTCTTCTGGGTATCCCGGATGATTTTCCAAGGTCTTGAGTTTACCGGCGAGCGCCCGTTCAAAGACGTGCTGATTCACGGCTTAATCCGTGACGAGCAGGGCAGAAAAATGAGTAAATCCCTTGGGAACGGCGTTGATCCGATGGATGTCATCGACAAGTACGGAGCGGATTCCCTCCGCTATTTCCTGGCAACCGGAAGTTCACCGGGGCAGGATCTGCGTTTCAGCTATGAAAAAGTGGAATCCACATGGAATTTCGCAAATAAAATTTGGAACGCCTCCCGTTTTGCCTTAATGAACATGGATGGCATGACGTATGACGAGCTTGATCTGTCCGGGGAGAAATCAGTTGCTGATAAGTGGATTCTCACAAGACTGAATGAAACGATTGAAGATGTAACACAGCTTGCGGACCGTTATGAATTCGGAGAAGTCGGACGCCACCTGTATAACTTTATCTGGGACGATGTGTGCGACTGGTACATTGAAATGGCGAAGCTTCCGCTGTACGGTGATGATGAAGCGGCGAAGAAAACAACACGCTCTGTCCTGGCGTACGTGCTTGACCAAACGATGCGTCTTCTTCACCCGTTTATGCCGTTCTTAACGGAGGAAATCTGGCAGCACCTTCCTCATGAAGGCGAGTCAATCACGATCAGCTCTTGGCCGGTTCCGGTGCCGGAACATACGGATAAAGAGGCGGCTGCTGATATGAAACTGCTCGTTGAATTAATCCGTTCTGTCCGCAATATCCGGAGCGAAGTCAACACACCGATGAGTAAGCAGGTTGAGCTTTACATTAAAACATCTACGGAAGACATTGCCGGCCGCCTAGAGAAGAACCGTTCTTACGTTGAGCGTTTCACGAATCCGAGCACGCTGAAAATCGGGACGGATATCACTGCGGCAGACAAAGCGATGACAGCAGTCGTCACTGGAGCGGAAGTCATTCTGCCGCTTGAAGGGCTGATTAACATTGATGAGGAAATCGCCCGTCTGCAAAAAGAATTCGACAAGCTGACAAAAGAAGTCGAACGCGTTCAGAAAAAACTCGGCAACGAAGGATTCATCAAAAAAGCTCCTGAGCATGTCATTGAAGAAGAACGCGCAAAAGAGAAAGACTACACGGCAAAACGCGAAGCTGTCCGGCAGCGGATTGCAGAGCTGAAAGGCTGATAAACCAGCGGGGCGGTTTCCTAAGAAACCGCCTTGTCGTATAAAAGAGGGGATTTCATTGTTTAATACGTACAAAGAAGCGATCAGTTGGATTCACGGCAGACTCAAGTTCGGCGTTAAACCGGGCCTTCTCCGTATGGAAAGGCTGATGGAAAAATTGGAACACCCGGAAAAGAACATCCGCGCCATTCATGTGGCGGGCACGAACGGCAAAGGATCAACCGTCTCTTTTATCCGTTCCGTGCTTCAGGAAGCCGGTTATACGGTCGGCACATTCACATCTCCTTACATCATTACGTTCAATGAGCGTATCAGCGTCAACGGCACGCCGATTTCTGATGAGGAATGGAGAGCGCTCGTTAATGAAATAAAACCGATAGTCGATGAGCTTGATAAGACCGATGCCGGAACGGCGACAGAATTTGAAATCATTACAGCGTGTGCATTTTTATATTTTGCGAAGCGGGATGATATCGATTTTGTCATTTTTGAAGCGGGGCTGGGCGGCACATTTGATTCAACCAATATAGTGCAACCGCTCTTGTCGGTCATTACAAGTATCGGACATGATCATATGGCGATTTTAGGAAATACCATCGAGGAGATCGCCGGGCAGAAAGCCGGTATTATCAAAAAATCCATTCCTGTCATTACAGGCGTCAATCAGCCGGAAGCACTCGGCGTTATTGAAGCGGAAGCCGAAAAGAAGCAGGCTCCGTGCCAGTCGCTATATAAAACGTGCAGACTTTTTAATGAAGCGGCGCTTCCGTCCGGTGAAAGCTTTTCGCTCGAAACGGAAACGAAATGCTATGATGACATTCAAACATCGCTGATCGGCATTCATCAAAGGCAGAATGCGGCATTGGCGATATTGGCCGCTGAATGGCTGAATCGCCTGACAGTCGCCGCCATTTCTGAAGAAGCATTGCGAAACGGTCTGAAAAAAGCTTCGTGGCCGGGCCGATTTGAACGGATTCAAAGCCGTCCTTTAGTATTTGCAGACGGTGCGCATAACGAAGAGGGCGTTGAAACGCTGACAGAAACGATCAGGCAGCGCTTTGCTGATAAAAACATCCATGTCGTATTCAGCGCATTAAAAGACAAACCGTATCAGGAAATGATTAAAAAGCTTGAAACCGAGGCAGACTCCATTCATTTTATTTCATTTGATTTTCCGCGTGCTTCAAGCGCAGAAGACCTTTACAATGCAAGCAGTCTTGCGAACAAAAGCTTCGATGAAAACCCGGACAGTGTGACAGAATGGATTAAGCAAAAAGACGGCGCGGATGATGTCATCATCATTACCGGGTCCTTATATTTTATTTCAGAAATGAGAAAGCGGCTTATCTGACAGCTCTTCGGATACCCGGCAAACCATTTTACGGTTTTGCCGGGTGTTTTATGAGGAAAATATAGTTTCAGCCATTTCAGGCATGATTTTTTCTATGCTACAATCTGAGCCAGATTGATAGAAAAGGTGTGGTCTGAGTGCTTTTGATTCTGTTTTTGCTCGGTTTGATTTTCGGTTCTTTTTTTTATACAGCAGCGTGCCGTATCCCGCTTCGAATCTCGGTTATTTCGCCGCGCTCATCCTGTTCCTTTTGCGGCTTGCCGCTCTCCTGGGGTGAGCTGGTGCCCGTCGTTTCTTATGTCCTGCAAAAAGGGAGATGCAGAAACTGCAATGGGAAGCTGTCGATTATGTATCCGGCGGCGGAATGCTGGACGGCATGTTTATTTACGGCTGCCGGTATTCATTTCGGTTTCTCAACAGAACTGTTAGTCGCGCTTTTATTTCTGTCTCTATTAATGATTGTTACCATGACAGATCTGCAATATATGCTGATTCCTGACAAGGTTCTGCTGTTTTTTCTGCCGCTTCTCATCGTCGGCCGTATTTTTTCTCCGCTGGATTCATGGTATGCAGGGTTTGCCGGAGCCGTTTGCGGATTTTTTCTGCTTATTTTTATCATGTTTGTCAGTAAAGGAGGCATCGGTGCGGGTGATGTGAAACTGTTTGGGGTGATCGGCCTTGCGCTGGGCGTGAAGCTCGTACTCATTGCATTCTTTCTTTCCGTTATAATCGGAGCCGTATACGGGATGTGCGCCGCAGCGGGCGGCAGGCTTGGAAAAAAGCAGCCTTTCCCATTTGCGCCTGCCATCGCGGCCGGGAGCGCTGTGAGTTATTTATACGGTGATGAACTGTTTTCGTTTTACATCAAACTCGCTTCCGGAGGAGCTTGAAAAATTTGGCGAACGTTTTTTGGACAAGACGACAAAAGTCTTGTTCTTTTTTTTTTCGCCTATGCTAAAGTGTGAACCATGATCAGTTCAAGGTACGGCCAAGACGAATGCAAGGGGGAAGAGACGTTGAAAAAAAGGAAGAGCAAAAAGAACAGCAAAGCCAAAAACAGTGCCCTTAAAGTAACGATTAACGGAAAAGAAGAAACGATGTATGGACAAGAAGATGTGAAAGAAGGCGGGGAGAAAACCGTCACATTTTCAAATTGGGAAGAAACAAAGAAGGCGGAGCAGGAGATCGCAGCTTCCCATGAAGATCCGAAGGAAGAAGATTTCAATTGGGATGATGAGAAGAATCATGAGGTATTTGAAGATGATCCGAAAGTTGTCCCGCCATATCAAAAGAAAAACGCAGGCCCTCATTTTCCGAAAAAGAAGCAGCCGTCTTCTCCCGTAAAAAAAGCGGTCACGACAATTGCCGTTGCGGCTGTTTTAGGCACCGGGCTCGGCCTCGTCGCCTTAAATATGTCGGGAAGTAAAGAAGCCGCCGCTCCAGCTTCCGCCGACAAAGGTTCACAAGGGCAGACGGTGAAAGCGGGGGATGTTTCAAAAGACAAAAAAGAAACAAGCGGCACAGGAAATACGGAAGAGTCAGGCGGAAACTATAAAACATATGCGGTGCAGGCCGGAAAATTTTCATCAGAAAAAGGAGCGCAAACGCTCGTTGACCAGCTGACTGAAAAAGGTTACTCGGCCGTCTCTTTGGCAAAAGAAGACGGATACACATACGTGATCGCCGGTCTTGCAGCGGAAAAAAGCTTATCACAGCAATTGGGTCAGGCGTTGATAGACCATGATTTTGAGGCATGGGGCGGAAAAGAGCTCAGCTTTGCGGTCGATTCAGGCTTGGAAGACTCTTTTAAACAGGCATCTGAGCTCTCGGCCAAAGCAATTACCGGTAAAGATATTTCAAAAACAGATGTGGCTGAAGCAGCCAAAGCGGCAGATGGCGCAGCCGCCGCTGACAAAAAGCAGAAAGAGGCCGTCCTTCAAGCGCTGAAAGAACTGGAAACGTCCGGTTCCGAATCCGGCTGGAAAGCCCAGAAAGAGCTTTTAAGCGTTGTAAAATAATATTTCTTTCTCCCGTCATGCGGCGGGATTTTTTATTTTGTCATCAAAAAGTTATTTTTCTGAAATTGTGGTTGTCCGTTTGATTTGGTAGGATAGACGAGTATCTTTTTTTCTTAAGCAAACCCTGAAAGGATGACAATCATGACAATACGCTTAATACTCGCATCACAATCTCCGCGAAGAAAAGAACTCCTTAATCTTCTTCAGATTCCTTACAGCATTATTGCGAGCCGCACAGATGAAAAATTAAATCGAAACCTTTCGCCGGAAGAAAACGTCCAATGTTTGGCCGAGCAAAAAGCCGGTGCTGTATTGGCCGAAAATCCCGATGCAGTCGTTATCGGGGCTGACACGATGGTGTGCATAGACGGTGAATGCCTCGGCAAACCGCGTGACAGAGAAGAAGCGGCACACATGCTGCGGAGGCTTTCCGGCCGAAGCCATCAAGTCATTACGGCGGTCAGCATTCAGACGCATGACCGGAAAGAAACGTTCTGTGACAAGACGGAAGTGACGTTTTGGCCGCTCAGTGAAGACGAAATACAGCTCTACATTGAAACAAAAGAACCGATGGATAAAGCAGGTGCATACGGCATCCAAGGAAAAGGCGCGCTTTTAGTGAAAAAAATAGACGGTGATTTCTATTCTGTCGTCGGGCTTCCTGTCGCTAAAACAATGAGAGCCCTGAAAGAATTTAATATAAAAGCTTGATGTTCAAACCGGGAAGGGGAACAAGGAGGGGTTGATCATCCGTGATCTGCCGTTGAAATTAAGAGATTTCCCCGAAAAAGAAAAACCGAGAGAGCGGCTTCTGCACTGTGGGGCCGAACATCTTTCTAACAATGAATTGCTCGCCATCCTGCTGAGGACGGGAACGAAACATGAGTCCGTTATGAATCTCTCTCACCGGCTGCTGAGGACGTTTGACGGGCTGCGTCTGTTAAAAGGCGCTTCTGCCCAGGAGCTTTCCAGCATCCCCGGAATCGGCACGGTGAAAGCCGTTCAGATCCTTGCTGCAATTGAGCTGGGGAGCCGTATTCATAAGACATCCGCCGGAGAGCATTGCGTCATCCGTTCTCCCGAAGACGGGGCGAAGTATGTGATGGAGGATATGCGCTTTTTATCCCAGGAGCATTTTGTCTGTTTATATTTAAATACCAAAAATCAAGTCATTCATAAACGCACCGTTTTTATCGGAAGTCTGAATTCATCTATTGTCCACCCGCGGGAGGTGTTTAAAGAAGCTTTCAAACGATCCGCCGCGTCCTTCATTTGCGTTCACAATCATCCTTCAGGAGATCCCACACCGAGCAGGGAAGATATAGAAGTAACTAGACGGCTTTTTGAGTGCGGAAATTTAATCGGCATCGAGCTGCTGGATCATTTGGTCATTGGTGACAAAAAATTTGTGAGTTTAAAGGAAAAAGGATATTTGTAACACTTTTTTTTTCGTTGATTTAAGATATAATAGATTTTATGAGTTTTTCCCTTTAGGGTATTTTTGCTTTAAGAAAGGAAGATACATACATATGTTCGGAATTGGTACAAGAGACCTTGGTATAGATTTGGGAACCGCGAATACGCTTGTGTTTGTTAAAGGTAAAGGAATCGTAGTGAGAGAGCCGTCAGTGGTTGCTCTGCAAACGGATACGAAATCAATCGTTGCGGTCGGTAACGATGCTAAAAACATGATCGGAAGAACTCCGGGCAACGTGGTTGCGCTCCGTCCGATGAAAGACGGCGTTATCGCTGATTATGAAACAACTGCGACAATGATGAAATACTACATTAATCAGGCTGTGAAAAATAAAGGATTGTTTGCGAGAAAGCCGTACGTTATGGTGTGTGTGCCGTCAGGTATTACTGCCGTTGAAGAACGGGCGGTTATCGACGCGACAAGACAAGCTGGCGCACGTGACGCTTATCCGATTGAAGAACCGTTTGCGGCAGCAATCGGCGCGAATCTTCCGGTATGGGAGCCGACGGGCAGCATGGTCGTTGATATCGGCGGCGGAACAACTGAAGTGGCGATCATTTCTTTAGGAGGCATTGTCACGTCTCAGTCAATCCGCGTAGCCGGTGACGAAATGGACGACTCAATCATCAGCTATATCAGAAAAACATATAATCTGATGATTGGTGACCGTACGGCGGAAGCCATTAAAATGGAAATCGGCTCAGCGGAAACCGGTGAAGAAAATACGTCTATGGAAATCCGCGGCCGCGATCTCCTGACAGGTCTGCCGAAAACGATCGAAATTACGGCAACGGAAATTGCAAACGCGCTGCGTGATACAGTTCTCTCAATTGTTGACGCGGTGAAGAGCACGCTTGAAAAAACACCGCCTGAGCTGGCCGCTGACATTATGGACAGAGGTATTGTGTTAACTGGGGGAGGCGCCCTGCTCCGCAATCTCGACAAGGTCATCAGCGACGAAACGAAAATGCCTGTTCTTATCGCTGAAGATCCGCTGGATTGTGTTGCGATCGGCACGGGAAAAGCACTGGAGCACATCCATCTTTTCAAAGGAAAAACAAGATAATCAGGAGTTAAATAGAAGAGGTGTATCACGATGCCGAACAAACGGTTAATGCTATTACTTCTGTGTATTATCATATTGGTGGCTATGATTGGATTCTCGCTGAAGAACGGCCGTAATACCACCTGGCCTGAAAAGCTGATCGGTGATACGACGGGAGTATTTCAAAATATTTTTCACACGCCTGCCGAGTATTTTGCAGGGTTCTTCGGGGACATAAAAGACCTGAAAAACACGTACAAAGAAAACGAACGCTTAAGACAAAAGCTGGACGGACAGACGCAATATGAAGCGAAGCTCCAAGAACTCAAAGATGAAAACAAGAAGCTGCGTGATGAACTCGGGCATGTCAAATCGATTTCCGACTATGATCCGATTTTAGCAACCGTTATCGCCAGAAATCCTGATCAATGGTACAAGCAGATCATGATCAATAAGGGAACAAAGCAGAAAGTGGCCAAGGACATGGCTGTCACAAACGAAAAGGGTGCGCTTGTCGGGAAGATCAAAAGCAGCGGACTCAACAGTTTCACATCCGCCGTTCAGCTGCTGAGTGATGTTGACCGCAATAACAGAGTGGCCACCAAAATCTCCGGCAAAAAGGGAAGCAAAGGCTACGGTTTAATTGAGGGGTATGACAAAAAGAAGCAGACTCTCAAAATGACCATCCTTGAACCGGATGAAAAACGTGAAGTGAAAAAAGGCGACCTTGTGGAAACCTCCGGAACGGGCGGCGTATTCCCTCAAGGGCTGACGGTCGGTGAAGTAACAGATGTAGAATCGGATGCGTACGGCCTGACGAAAATCGCTTACGTGAAACCGGCTGCGGACCTGTATGATCTCGACCATGTCATCGTCGTGAACCGAAGCGTAGCAACAGGGGAGGAAGGATCGTGAAACGTTTCCTTCTCCCTTTGATTATGATTGTGGTCTTTTGTGCGGAAAGCATCTATACAGATCTGGTGCATTTTCCGTTCGTTTCCGACGAGCAGCAGGTCGTTCCGCACTTTCTTTTGCTCGCGCTGATTTTTATGTCCGCTTATATCAACCAAAAGCATGGGGTGATCTACGGTTTCATTTTCGGGCTCCTTTATGACATCAATTATACGGGTGTTTTAGGCGTTTATATGTTTGGTTTTGCCGGCTTATGCTACCTGGCGGCCAAAGCGTTTAAGGTGCTGCAGACAAACGCCCTGATGGTCATTCTGGTCGCTGTGCTGAGCGTATGTGTGCTTGAATTTTACGTCTTTGGCATTCAGACGTTGATCCGCAGCGGCACAATGACGTTTAACGATTTTGTCATTCAGCGGTTTTTGCCGACTGCTGTGCTGAATATTGCGGGAGCCATTATATTAGTCCTGCCCTTTAGGCTGTTTTATATAAGTCTGAAGAAAGAATTAAGAGATGAGTAAAAAGGATTTTATCTTTTTTTGACGAAAAGAGTATGTTGTTGAGGTGAACATTGATGAAGACCAAAAAGCAGCAATATGTAACAATAAAAGGAACAAAAAACGGCTTAACATTACATCTTGATGATGCGTGTTCTTTTGATGAGCTACTCGATGGTCTTCAAAATATGCTGTCAATTGAACAATATACTGATGGCAAAGGCCAAAAAATCAGTGTTCATATTAAACTCGGGCATCGGTATCTGTATCAGGAACAGGCAGAGCAGCTTACTGAACTGATCGCGTCAAAGAAAGATTTAGTCGTGCATTCAATCGACAGTGAAGTCATCGCCAAAGAAGAAGCGCAACGGATAAAAGAGGAGCAGGAAATTGTTTCTGTTTCTAAAATTGTCCGTTCAGGTCAGGTGCTTCACGTGACGGGAGATTTGCTTTTAATCGGAGATGTGAATCCCGGCGGTACGATCAGAGCCGGAGGAAATATATTTGTTCTCGGTTCATTAAAAGGGATTGCCCATGCGGGTTATAACGGAAATAACCGGGCTGTGATCGCCGCATCCGAAATGATGCCGACACAATTGAGGATCAATCACGTGTTAAATCGCTCCCCAGACCACATTCAAAAAGGGAACGACATGGAATGTGCTTATTTAGATACTGACGGAAATATGGTCATTGAACGCCTTCAGCAATTGGCTCATTTAAGACCTGATCTAACAAGGCTTGAGGGAGGAATGTGAAATTGGGTGAGGCTATCGTAATAACTTCGGGAAAAGGCGGAGTAGGTAAAACAACAACATCTGCAAACCTCGGTACCGCCTTAGCCATTTTAGGGAAGCGCGTCTGTTTGGTAGACACAGATATCGGACTGCGCAACCTTGATGTCGTAATGGGTCTTGAAAACAGAATTATTTACGACTTAGTAGATGTAATTGAAGGCAGATGCAAGACGCATCAGGCGCTTGTCAAAGACAAACGTTTTGATGATCTGCTTCATTTAATGCCGGCTGCCCAGACAAGCGACAAAACGGCTGTTGTCCCTGAGCAGATCAAATCGCTTGTGCAGGAGCTTAAGCAGGAATTTGATTACGTCATTATTGATTGTCCGGCCGGAATTGAACAAGGCTATAAAAATGCCGTTTCCGGAGCTGATAAGGCGATTGTGGTGACGACGCCGGAAATATCAGCGGTGCGGGACGCTGACCGCATTATCGGACTTTTGGAGCAGGAAGATATCGAACCGCCGCGCCTCATCGTCAACCGCATCAGAAATCACCTGGTGAAAAACGGTGATACGATGGATGTGGATGAGGTTGTTCATCATCTGTCTATTGATCTCCTCGGAATCGTTGCTGACGATGATGAAGTGATCAGAGCTTCAAATATCGGCGAACCGATTGCCATGAATTCCAAAAACCGCGCCAGCATTGCTTACCGCAATATCGCCCGGCGCATTTTAGGAGAATCCGTTCCTTTGCAGGTGCTTGAAGAGCAGCAAAAAGGGATGATGGCGAAAATTAAGTCATTTTTCGGTGTGCGATCATAAATATACTAGAATACAAAGATCTGATGAAGCCCAGCTTATCAGGTCTTTTTTGTTTTTCAACAGGGCGCATATTTGCAATGGACAAGGCATAGGATGTACAAACCCAACGATTGCAAAGGATGATAGCGATGAGTCACAGAGCTGATGAAATTAGAAAAAGACTGGCCAAAAGGAGAAAACCGCGCCCAGAATCAAAACGGACTTTCGTTCATAACGCCCAGACGCAGAAGCCTCCCGCATGGCAGACGTCCAAGGAGCAGGAAAAGCACGGGCTTCTTCCGGACTATGAATATCAAACGGAACATCCGCCCGAATTCAACGGACGGCATCCATTGATCAGCGCTAATTCTATTATTTTAAAATGCCTGCTGGCCGCCTGTCTCGTGCTGGTTTCCGCTATCGCCTATAAAACTGACAAACAGCCGCTGAGTCAGATCAAACCGGCGATCGCACAGACTTTTCAAAAAGAATTTCAGTTTGCTGCCGTAAACAATTGGTTTGTATCCTCCTTCGGAAACCCGCTCGCATTTCTCACTCCGGGAACAAAAAAGAAAGACGGTCAGGTGGCGGTCAGCCAGGAGATGGCCGTTCCTGCCGCGGGGAAAATCCAGCAGAACTTTCAAAATAACGGAGAAGGCGTCGTTGTCGAAACGGCCAGTGAAACCATTGACAGCGTAAAAGAAGGGTACATTATGGAAGTGAGCAAAGATAAAAAAACAGGGCTGACGGTGAAGGTGCAGCATGCCGACAATACCAGCAGCATTTACGGCCGGCTCAAAGATGTTGACGTATCATTGTATGACTTTGTCGATAAAGGGAAGAAGATCGGTTCGATCAAGCTCAGCGATAAAGGTAAAGGCCAGTACTATTTCGCGATTCAGGATGGCGATAAATTCATAGATCCGATCCAGGTGATCACATTTGATGAATAAATGGCTCAGCCTTCTTTTCAAAATTCATGTCCATCCTTTTCTTTGGATTATCATGGGGCTTGGTTTTCTGACGGGGCACATCAAAGCGCTGCTGTGTCTTTTGCTGGTCGTATCCGTTCATGAGCTGGGGCATGCTGCTCTGGCTGTGTTTTTTTCGTGGCGCATTAAACGCGTCTTTTTGCTCCCTTTCGGCGGGATGGTTGAGGTGGAAGAGCACGGAAACCGGCCGCTGAAAGAAGAATTTGCTGTCATTCTGGCGGGCCCGCTTCAGCACGTATGGCTTCAGGCGGCAGCTTGGCTCCTTTTCATCTCCGGATTTGCAAGTCAGCAGACATTTGAGATGTTTACCTTTTATAATCTCTCCATTCTTTTGATCAATCTGTTGCCGATCTGGCCGCTTGACGGCGGAAAGTTCGTGTTCTTATACTTTTCTAAACAAATGGCTTTTCAAAAAGCGCATCTCCTCAGCCTGCAGACTTCGGCCGTTTCCGCGCTTTTGCTCTGCTGCTGGATTGTACTGGCCGTCCCCCTGCAGGTCAGTGCATGGGTGCTGTTCGTCTTTCTCGCCGCTTCCTTATGGGATGAATACCGAAAGCGGCATTATATTCAGCTGAGGTTTCTTTTAGAGAGATATTACGGCAAAAACCGCGATGTCGCCATGCTGCATCCTTTGACGGTCGCGGCCGATGCCAAAGTAAAGCATGTCATGGCTGAATTCAAACGGGGATGCAAGCACCCCATTATCATTGAGAAAGCCGGCGAGAAGCTCAGCCAGCTTGATGAAAATGAAGTGCTTCATGCATATTTTGCCGATAAGCGGACTGATTCCTCAATGGAAGACTTGCTGCTGCCTTACTAAATAGATTGACATATCCTTTTGGTTCTGATATATTTTTTAATGTTATGGATGTAGCACCAATGCTACAACCGCTCAGTACAGGTGATAAGAGCTTTTAAAGCCCCCTGCTGCTGGCGAGTCTTAGTCTAATAGGAGGTGCAGAGAATGTACGCAATCATTAAAACAGGCGGAAAACAAATCAAAGTTGAAGAAGGTCAAACTGTTTACATCGAAAAACTTGCTGCTGAAGCAGGTGAAACAGTGACGTTTGAAGACGTATTGTTTGTTGGCGGAGACAGCGTGAAAGTCGGCAACCCAACAGTTGCAGGCGCGACAGTTACAGCTAAAGTTGAAAAACAAGGCCGTGCGAAAAAAATCACCGTTTTCCGTTACAAGCCAAAGAAAAATGTTCATAAAAAACAAGGTCATCGTCAGCCTTATACTAAATTGACAATCGAAAAAATCAACGCGTAAGCATGATTGAGGCAACAATTCGAAGATCCCGGAATGACGGGGGCATTTTGTCCTTTGAAATGACGGGACATGCCGATTTTGCTGAACATGGACGAGATCTCGTTTGCGCCGGGGTTACGGCTGTCGTTTTCGGAGCGGTCAATGCGGTTATCGCGCTGGCTCCTCTCGAACCGATTCTTGATATAGGCGAGGACGGGGGTTATTTCTACTTTGAATTCCCTGAATCCGCTGATCAGGAAGCTTTGCAAAAAGCGCAGCTGCTGATTGAAGGCATGATTGTTTCTCTTGAAACGATCGAACGGGATTACAGTGAACACTTACGGTTGACTGCAAACCAAATATAGGAGGTGAGTTACATGCTTAGATTAGATCTTCAGTTTTTCGCTTCTAAAAAAGGTGTAGGTTCTACAAAGAACGGACGTGACTCTGAATCTAAACGTTTAGGCGCTAAACGTGCAGACGGTCAATTCGTAACAGGCGGATCTATCCTTTACCGTCAACGCGGAACGAAAATCTACCCAGGTGAAAACGTGGGCCGCGGAGGAGATGACACTCTTTTTGCTAAAATCGACGGAACTGTTAAATTCGAACGTTTCGGACGTGACCGCAAAAAAGTGAGCGTATATCCTGTAGCTCAATAATGACACAAAAAACTCCGGTCGTTGACTGGAGTTTTTTTTGCAGTAAGCGGAGTAACATCAAGAATGAAAAGCAGAGGACGCGTGAGTGAACCCCGCCTTGAATGAGGACATCAGCTTCTCATACCCACTGGATATGTTCCCCAAGCAGTGATACCAAAAATGTTTCTGCCTGGCATCCGCATGCATGCGATCCGAAAAAGGAACATGATGAACCAGGAAAAACAAGTGTTTTTCTAACAAAGCCTTCTCTGTTATAATTCATAGTACACACTTATCAAGACTCCTAAAAAGAAATAAAACGATTGGGAGTGCGAAAATGAAGGATGTATCGAAGAAACAAGAAGAACCAGTAAGCGAGGCGGCTCTGATCAATGAGCTGATCCAATTAATGGGTCATTTCCGTCATGATTGGATGAATAAGCTGCAGCTGATAAAAGGAAACTTAAGTTTGCAGAAGTATGACAGGGTCGTTGAAATAATTGACGAAATGGTCATAGATGCAAAACACGAATCAAAGCTCTCAAACCTGAAAACCCCGCACTTGGCGTTTGACTTTTTGACATTTAATTGGAAGTCCCGTTATATGAGGCTCGAATACGAAGTGCTCGGAGAAATAAAAGATTTATCGGCATATGATCAAAAGCTGTCGAACCTGATGAGAAAACTGTTTCATCTGTTCGGGCTGGCGGTAAGCAATGAAAGTGAAAATCATCTGACCGTATCGCTGCAGACGGATCACCCTGACAGACAGCTTATTGTATATCTCGATTTTCATGGAACGATTGCTAATGCAGATGTGTTTGATGAATTTCGCAAATCCCGGTATGAGGACTTTGATGTCATGCAATTTGAGCTGACCGGCCATGAATGTGTGGCCGAAATTGGAATGAACTAGCGGTTTTTTACGGTTTAGAACGGAGGAAATTATGTTTGTAGATCAGGTGAAAGTATATGTAAAAGGCGGCGACGGCGGTAACGGAATGGTTGCGTTCCGCCGTGAAAAATACGTGCCGAAAGGCGGTCCTGCCGGCGGTGACGGAGGCAATGGAGGCGACGTCATTTTTGAGGTGGACGAAGGACTGCGCACGCTTATGGACTTCCGGTATCAGCGGCATTTCAAAGCGATACGCGGCGAGCACGGCATGTCTAAAAATCAGCACGGCAGAAACGCGGAAGATATGGTTGTTAAAGTTCCCCCCGGTACAGTCGTGACAGATGACGACACAAAACAGGTCATTGCCGATCTGACTGAACACGGACAGCGCGCCGTCATCGCAAAAGGCGGACGCGGCGGACGCGGGAATACCCGCTTTGCGACACCGGCCAACCCGGCACCGCAGCTGTCAGAGCACGGAGAGCCCGGAAAAGAGCGCTATATCGTGCTTGAACTGAAGGTGCTTGCAGACGTAGGTCTCGTCGGCTTCCCGAGCGTCGGAAAATCTACGCTTCTGTCTGTCGTTTCATCAGCAAAGCCGAAAATCGCCGATTATCATTTTACAACGCTTGTTCCGAATCTGGGCATGGTGGAAACAGATGACGGAAGAAGCTTCGTCATGGCGGATCTGCCCGGCCTGATTGAAGGGGCGCACGAAGGGGTCGGCTTAGGCCACCAATTTCTCCGTCATATCGAACGGACGCGCGTCATCGTTCACGTCATTGACATGTCAGCGATGGAAGGCCGTGATCCGTATGAGGATTATGTGACCATAAATCAGGAGCTCAGTGAATATAACCTGCGGCTGACGGAGCGCCCGCAAATTATCGTTGCGAATAAAATGGACATGCCTGAGGCGGCTGAAAATCTTAAAGCGTTTAAAGAAAAGCTTCAGGATGACCACCCTGTCTTCCCGATCAGCGCGGTGACAAGAGAAGGGCTTCGCGATCTTCTGTTTGAAGTCGCCAACCAGCTGGAAACAACGCCTGAATTCCCGCTCTATGATGAAGAAGAGCTGGCGGAAAACCGCGTGATGTACACGATGGAAGACGAAGAAATTCCATTTAACATTACCCGTGATCCGGACGGTGCATTTGTGCTTTCGGGTGACAGCCTGGAACGCCTCTTTAAAATGACTGACTTCTCCCGTGATGAATCCGTCAAGCGTTTTGCAAGACAGATGCGCGGAATGGGCGTTGATGAAGCGCTCAGAGAACGCGGTGCTAAAGATGGCGATATCATCCGGCTTCTTGAATTTGAATTTGAATTTATTGATTAAAAAGACGGAGAGCTTGCGATGCAGGCTCTCTGATGTAAGAGGGAGGGGTGCAGGTGAAAGAAGAGACATTTTATTTAGTGCGTGAAGACGTTCTGCCTGATGCGATGCGGAAAACCCTTGAAGTCAAAAAGCTGCTGGACAGAAAAAAGGCTGAATCGGTTGCAGATGCCGTGCAGAAAGTCGATTTAAGCAGAAGCGCTTTTTACAAATACCGAGATGCGGTTTTCCCTTTTTACACCATGGTTAAAGAACAAATAATCACACTTTTCTTTCATTTGGAGGATCGGTCAGGCGCATTATCCCAGCTTTTGCAGGCGGTGGCTGACTCAGGAAGCAACGTGCTTTCCATTCACCAGACGATTCCGCTTCAGGGCAGGGCGAATGTCACGCTCTCAATCAGCACGTCCGCAATGGAAGAAAACATTCATACGTTAATGAATAAACTGAGAAAATTTGATTTTATAGAAAAAGTTGAGATCTTAGGGTCAGGCGCGTAAGGAGAGAAGAGAAACATGAAAGTCGGTTATTTAGGGCCAGAAGCCACATTTACACATCTAGCAGTCAGTTCCTGCTTTCAAAACAGCGTGACACAAGCACCTTATCATACAATACCGGCATGCATGGATGCGGCGGTTGCGGGAGAAGTTGATCTTGCGTTTGTTCCCTTGGAAAACGCGCTGGAGGGCTCTGTTAACTTAACGATTGACTATTTAATTCATGAGCAGCCCCTTGCGATCGTGGGGGAAATGACGCTGCCGATCCACCAGCACCTGCTCGTTCACCCTTCGAAAGAAAATGAGTGGAAACAGCTTGAGAAAATTTATTCTCATTCACATGCGATTGCACAATGTCACAAATTTCTTCATCGGCATTTTTCGTCCGTTCCTTATGAGTATGCGAAGTCAACAGGTGCGGCTGCCAAGTATGTGAGTGAGCATCCGGAACTTCCGATCGGCGTGATTGCAAATGAAATGGCGGCTGCTACATACGGATTGCGCATCGTGAAGCGGGACATTCAGGATTATCAGGACAACCACACGAGGTTTGTCATTCTTTCACCTGAAAAAGACGTTTCATTTGAAGTGAGTGCCAAACTGTCTTCACGACCAAAAACGACGATGATGGTGACGCTTCCCCAAGATGACCAATCAGGCGCGCTGCACAGGGTGCTGTCGGCTTTTTCATGGAGAAACCTGAATTTATCAAAGATCGAATCGCGCCCGACAAAAACGGGTCTCGGCAACTATTTCTTTATTATTGATATTGAACAGGCGATGGATCAGGTGCTGATTCCCGGTGCCGTTCAAGAGATGGAAGCCCTCGGCTGTCGGGTCAAGCTTCTGGGAACATATCAATCCTATTCCATATAAAAAAAGCCCTTTCAGAGGGCTTTTTTTAATCTTTTATTAATATTCCTGCCTCATCCAGCGCTTGGCATGCTTGGTCAATCCGCTCTTTTGTCGGTGCGCTTAACGTATGGAGATGAACGCCTTCGGTCAGCTGTGAAAGGTAAGCGGCATTTGTCGAGTTAATGTGGTCCATGAATTGTTTGACTTCTTTCCGTGTGCTGACTCTTATGGCGGCGGTTAAATCGCCGTATACGGGGTGTTCAATGATGACGTCCTTTATGGTGACACCTTCATCGACAATGAGTTCAAGCTCTTCTTCCGTTCGCTCCGGTCCATGCAGACAGGCGACAATCCGTTCGGCATGATTTTCGCTGCCGGCATTCATGCTGATGTATAAATAACCTTGGCTTGTTGCGATAATCGGCTCGTTTTTTGCTTTCAAGAGTGATATGTCCTGCACGATCACCTGTCTTGAGACATTTGCTTTTTTGGCCAATTCGCCCCCTGTTAATGGTGAGCCGGCTTCTTTCAGCCAAAGAAGCAGCATGTCGCGTCTTTTCGCCCCCGTAAGCTTCGTTCCTTCTGTCAAATTGCTGATTCTCCTTTCTTTTGCTCCCATAGCGCCGTTAATGTATGTATCAGCATATCAAGCTGTTCACATGTTGTTTCATTTCCGAATGAGATCCGGAAAAACTGCCGCGCTTCCCGTTCGGTTTTTCTCAGCGCCTTCATAGCTGAAGAAGGGCCTTGACTGCCGGCGGAACATGCGCTCCCGGTTGAGATGCAAATATCGTTACGATTACATTCTAACATAATATATTGTCCTTCAAAGGAGTGAAAAAAACACCCGACGATGTGGGGCAGGCATTCACCGCCGGTTTCTTCCTCCGAAAATGAAATGGGAAGGCCCTGAAGCCGAATTTGTTCATAAAAATAATTCCTCAGCCTGTCAGCGTGCTCACGGTGTTCCTCCATGTGTTTCACCGCATACTCCGCAGCCGCAGTAAAAGCGCCGATGGCCGGCACATTCACCGTACCGGGCCTGAACCCGTTTTCATGCACGGTATGCGGATAAACCGGCTTCCAGCTGATGCCGGGCCGAATGTAAACAGCCCCGGTGCCTTTCGGGCCGTATACTTTATGGCCGGAGACGGAAAGGGCGTCGATTCCCGCCTGATCCGCATCAATCGGCAGTTTGCCGAAACTTTGAACACAATCGCAATGAAGAAAAATGTTTCTCTTATGGAGAAAAGCGGCCAGACGATCCACAGGCTGGATGAGGCCGGTTTCTGAATTCGCGTGCTGTATGGAAACGAGCCCTGTGTCAGGACGCACATGAGCCGCCAAAATGTCCTCGGTTATAAGGCCGTTTTTGTCGGGATAAATGACAGTGACGTCAATTCCCTGATCAGCTAAAAACGCCGCGGCATTATGGATCGAATGGTGCTCCATTGCGGTCGTAATAAAATGTTTTTTGCTTGCGGGGAGACCGTGCAGCAATGATTGGACGGCCAGAATGTTCGCTTCCGTGCCGCCGCTTGTAAAATAAATGCCGTCTGCCGCGCCCCCGATCAATCTTCCGGCAGACTGTCTGCAATATTCCAGCACATCCGCCGCTCTTCCCCCGGCGTCATGAAGGCTGCTTGCATTTCCGTATACCTCTGTACTGAGCTGCTGAAAGACTTCAGCCGCTTCTTTACTTAAAGGCGCTCCCGCCGCGTAATCAAGATAAATCATACAGGCCGTCTCCTATCCGTTTATGTTAAAAAAAGCTTGAGTTTATTTTATCGTTGTGTAAATATAGGTGTCAAGACAGGTGTAAATATAACAGGAGGGTGATGTATGTCTGAAAAAACAATTATCGTCATTGGTTCGGGGACGGCGGCCCTCGCCTGTGCTTCTTCATTTCCTCCGTCATACCAAGTAACCGTCATTACGAAAAGAAACGTAACGAACAGCAATTCGCATTATGCTCAAGGCGGGATTGCCGTTTCATACGCAACAGATGACTCCATTGAATCCCATGTAAACGATACACTGTATGCGGGATGCGGCCACAATGACGTGACAGCCGTGCGGCATTTGCTGCAAAGCGGACAAAGCATGATAAACAGGCTGATAGAAAGTCAATTTCCATTTGATATGAAGTCAGACGGAACGTTTTGTCTCGGCAGGGAAGGTGCTCATTCCAAAAGAAGGATTCTTCACGCCGGGGGAGATGCGACTGGGAGGATTTTGGTTGGGTTTCTGCTTCAGCAGCTGAGGGACGGAATCCGGATCATTGAACACGAAACGGCGGTTGATCTTTTGATTGAACACGGACGATGCGCAGGCGTTGCCGTAAAAGATGCTTCAGGTTCAGTTTCTTACAGAAGAGCGGATTGTGTAGTGCTGGCATCAGGCGGTTGCGGCAGTCTGTATCAGTATCACACAAATGATTCCTCCATAACGGGCGACGGCATTGCTCTTGCCTATCGTGCGGGAGCCGAGATCACAGATATGGAGTTCACCCAATTTCACCCGACCCTCCTTGTGAAAAGCGGGACTGCGTACGGGCTGATTTCTGAAGCGGTGAGGGGGGAAGGCGGATATTTAACGGATCGCTCCGGCCGCAGGATCATGGCGGGCAGACACGCGCTTGAAGATTTAGCGCCGCGGGATGTCGTGTCACGGGCGATTTTTGAAGAAATAATGAAAGAAAACCCCGTTTTTATGAATTGCAGCCGCATAGCTGACTTTAACAAACGCTTTCCGACCATATCAGGCATTTGTAAATCAGCGGGTGTTGATTTTGAAAGCGGGATTCCCGTAGCTCCGGGAATGCATTTTTTAATGGGCGGAGTAAGAGCCGATACATGGGGAAAAACGTCTGTGCCTGATCTTTATGCCATTGGCGAGACCGCCTGTACAGGCTTGCACGGGGCAAACCGCCTTGCGAGCAACTCACTTCTGGAAGCGCTGGCAAGCGGACAAAGATGTGCTGAACATATCACGCAAACGCCATTAAATGGAAGGTATAAAAAAGCTTCGAAGAAATCTGACGTCATCTTACAAGTGCCGGATACAACGCTTCACAAGCTCCAAGCCAAAATGACAAACGGAGCCGGCATCATCAGGGAGAAAGAAAACATGCGGGCGCTGGCATCCTGGCTTAACAAAGTATCTGTGCATCATATAAATGTGAAGGATATCACAATAGAACAAGCCGAGCTATCCTGCTTATGGCAGACTGCACAACTCGTCGTGTCCTCTGCTCTTATCCGGGAAGAAAGCAGAGGCGCTCATTATCGCGCTGATTTTCCTAGGGCAGAGAAAAAGTGGCACGGAAAACAAATCATTCATTCAACATCTGGAACAGTTATCAGAAAAAACGAAGGGATTGGGGAAATATGGACATTCTGCAGCTGAAACAAATGCTGACACGTTTTTTTCAGGAAGATATCGGAACGGGTGATGTGACGTCACAAGCGATTTTTTCTGATGAGCATTGTAAGGCGAAGATTATCGCAAAAACGGACGGCGTGTTTGCCGGGGAAGCTGTTATCCGTGAAGGATGGGGGCTTTTACACAATGACATTCGCATCCGTTCCCTGAAAAAAGACGGAGAGCGGATGAAAAAAGAAGACGTGCTCGCTGAAATGGAAGGCCCTGCGGCGGCTCTTCTAACGGGAGAACGGGTCATTCTGAATCTTATACAAAGAATGTCAGGCATTGCGACAATGACGGATGAGGCCAAAAGGCGTCTTGATGATCCGACCATTAAGCTTTGCGATACGAGAAAAACAACACCCGGGCTCAGAATGCTGGAAAAATACGCGGTCCGAATCGGAGGCGGCTGTAATCATCGCTTCGGCTTATATGACGGCATCATGATTAAAGATAATCATATTGCCGCCTGCGGATCGATAAAAGCGGCGATGGAGCGGGCACGAAAAGTAGCGGGGCAGATGCTTGCGGCAGAAGTCGAAATTGAAACCGAACAGCAGCTGCTGGAGGCAATAGACGCAGGCGCAGACGTTATTATGTTTGACAACTGCCCGCCAGAGACCGTCCGGCGTTTTGCAGGCATGACACCGGGCCATATCAAAACGGAAGCATCCGGCGGCATAACGCTGGACACATTGCCCGATTATAGAGGAACAGGCGTACACTATATTTCACTGGGATTTCTGACTCATTCAGTAAAAAGCGCCGATATCAGCATGGATGTCGCGACGGAACAGGGGGCTTTTTCATAATGTCTATTTTTGACGTATTAACTGCATCAGCTGAAATGATGCCGAGCCATTATAAAAACATGAGCATCGGAGAAATGGAGGAGCGGGTCGCCGAAATTAAACGGTCCTTCGGAAAGCGCCTGTTCATTCCGGGACATCACTATCAAAAAGATGAAGTCATACAATTCGCCGATACGGCTGGTGACTCCCTGCAGCTTGCCCAAGTGGCCGAAAAAAATAAAGATGCGGAATACATTGTGTTTTGCGGCGTGCATTTTATGGCGGAAACGGCTGATATGCTGACCGATGATAACCAAACCGTGATTTTGCCCGACATGCGCGCCGGATGCTCGATGGCTGATATGGCAGATATACAGCAGACGGACAAAGCATGGCAAGAGCTTCAAGAGCTGTACGGTAACACCATCATTCCGTTAACATATGTTAACTCGACGGCGGAAATTAAAGCGTTCGTCGGACGGCACGGCGGAGCGACCGTCACCTCTTCGAATGCCCGGAGCGTGCTGAAATGGGCTTTTAAACAAAAAGAAAGAATTTTATTTTTGCCGGATCAGCATTTAGGCAGAAATACAGCTTATGACCTCGGCATTCCGCTGACTGAAATGGCTGTATGGGACCCTGCGCAGAACCGATTGCTTACTGATCACCCGGAAAGCATTAAGGTCATCCTTTGGAAAGGACATTGCTCCGTACATGAAAAGTTTACAGCGGAAAATATCTCTCAGCTGCGGCAGCGGGACGCTGACATCCGCATTATCGTTCATCCCGAATGTTCGCGGGAAGTGGTCTCGCTCAGTGACGACAGCGGATCTACCAAATACATTATTGATACGATTGAACAGGCTGAACCGGGAAGCAAGTGGGCAATCGGCACGGAAATGAATCTTGTTCAGCGCCTCATTCACTCGCACCCGGATAAACAGATTGAATCATTGAATCCGGATATGTGTCCGTGTCTGACAATGAACAGAATCGACCTCCCGCATTTATTGTGGTCGCTTGAGCAGCTTGAAAAAGGCGAGCCGAAAGGTGTCATTAAAGTGCCGAAAGCGGTTCGGACAGAAGCGCTTCGTGCTTTGAACAGAATGCTGAGCCATACGTAAAAATAAAAAACTCCCCTCCTTTCCAATTTTTTTATCATCATGCCCAGCTCGCCTGCATATAGTGTGAAGAAACGTATTGTAATGACAAATGTACCGTTCACGTTTTGTGCATAGGAGGGGAAAACGTTGAAAATTCATATCGTTCAAAAAGGCGATTCGCTCTGGAAAATAGCTGAAAAATACGGAGTTGATTTTGAAGAATTAAAAAAATTGAATAATCAGCTTAGCAATCCAGACTTAATTATGCCTGGAATGAAGATAAAGGTGCCTTCAGAAGCCGTTCCGGTCAGAAAAGAACCAAATGCAAACTTCGGAACGTCTGCGCATAAGCATGAGCATCCATATGCTAAAGAAAAACCGAAAACAGTTGTGGACATCGAAGACACCATAGCGGAAGAACAAAAACCGTCAATTCCGTATGTGCCGCCGATCCCTGAAAAACATGAAAATGTGCTGCCGGAAGCTGATATGAATCAATATTATCCGTCCAATCAGCTGTTTCAGCCGTGGTCGCCTCCTAAGCCGGAGGAACCTGTGACACATTTTGTCGAGCCGAAAGAGAAAGAGTATGACAATAACATTCCACAACAGGAGGAAATGATCAACATGGAAAACGCGAATTACCCGAATATGCCAAAGGCGCCTGAAGTCGGAAAGATGGAAGAAGAAAACGCCGCTTATCATATGCCGAATATGCCAAACATTCCGAATGCTCCGTTTCCGAATATGCCGGCCGTTGAACCGTTTATGCATTACCCGATGCCGTGCATGCCTTGTCCTTGTCCGGTTCCGGTGACACCGATGCTGCCGGGTTCGGGGTTATGCCACCCGTTCTTCCCTGTAGGCGGAGGTTTCGGCGGTTTTGGAGGCTTTCCGGTAATGCCGATGCCATATTCGTACGGATTCCACCCGGGATTTGGCGGTTATGGTGAATTTGAAAACCAGGCTCATGAAAACGCAGAGCATTATGGTGGTTTCACATCAGGTTTCGGAGGTGCTTCGTACGCTCACATGCCGTATTACGGCGGATATCCGTCACATCACGCAAACGCGCCTCATCACGATGGGAAATATAAGGATGATGATTGCGGCTGCCATGATTCACATCATCACCATCATCACCACGGGTCTCATCATCATCACGCAAATATGCCTGTGCAGCCATTTCCGAATGTGGGGGCAAATGCCGGATATTTTATGCCTTACGGCGGAGCAAATCCCAATGTCTCGCCTAATCAGCCGAGTCCAAATCAAGTATTCGGACGGCCGGAGGAAGAAGAAGATTAATGTTTCGGGACGATGTATGTCGTTCCTTTTTTTATGTCCAAATGAGGAATGGTCATAACTGACAAGCTTAAACCCGCCGTCGGCAGCACATCCTAAACATGAGCGGAAAACGCTCACACAGCGATGAATCCACGGGGGGTTTTTCCATTGGGCAAAAAATTGATGACGATCGCAGGCGTTTTAGCCGTGACGGCAAGCTTAACGGCATGCGGAGCAAATAATGCCATGAATGACGGACGCTACAATCAGACAACACGTCCGGTCGGGTATTATTCAAATGATAATGATAACGGCAGACGCCAGTACGGCATGGACCATCAAGGACCTGTTTCCGAAATGATGGAAAACCGAAACGGCCGCCGAAATACGACAAACGTGTCTGACCAAAATACGCCGAATAACGGGGTTCCGTTAACAACGGACGGCACATACAACGGCCGCAACGTCAATACGCCGCCGGCCGCGATGTCTTATAATGGGTATGACAATGCCGAAAACATCAGAACGGCGGCAAAAATTGCAAACCGCGTGAAGAAAGTAAAAGGCGTTCAGGACAGTCAGGTCATCGTGACTGACACGAGAGTCGTCATTGCTGTCAGAACAAATCATCCATTTACGAAAAATAATGATAAACAAGTCAAGCATGCAGCCAAAAAATTCGCGGACGGCCGCACAATTAAAGTGTTTACCGATAACGCGACTTTTACAAAGCTTCAAGACATGAACAAAAACAGCCGTTAGACTTAGACTGCCGGATGATTCCATCCGGCAGTATTTTTTATCATTTCTTTACATATTTTTAAAACGCTCTTTATATTGTCCTGTTATCATAAAAGCAATATAAAATTGTAACGGAGGGGCCGGGATGAAAAAAACAGAGCATGACAATAGCTGCGGGACAAAAACCGTGTATCTGACTGTAAGAGGATACCGCCTCAAACTGACGCCCGGACAAATGAAATTGATTTCAGCCAGCCGGGCATAATCATCGGGGCAGCCTTCCATAGGAGGGCTGCTTTTTTTCGGCTGAAACAGACAATAGAAAGAAAACGATTAAGCACCGGCATCTTTGGTCAAACTAGCATCAAGAGTTTGATTGAATAAAGAGGTGTTATTGGTGAAACGAATTTGCGGTGTGCGTCTTTTGTTTATGCTTATCTTATCAGCAGCAGTCCTGATTTGCGGAGGAAACGCCGCATACGGGGCAGAGGTTGAGCATTACGGACCGCTTCGGGTGCATGTTCAGCTGGAAAAGGTCTATTTGGACGGTGATGTCGGCATTGAACATACGGATGAAACCGTTTTGGCGATGGAGGACTTTTGGGCCGCATATGCCGGCTGGACGCTCGTTGAGCAAAAAAAAGGCTTCGTCCTTTTCCGTAAGCATGTTGATGATATTTCTCCGCTCAGTAAAGTAAACGGTTATATCGGTGTCACAGACGGGGGCGTCATTTCCACTTTTCACGGCCGTCCCGGATCGCTGGCGGAACCGATCCAGTCTTTCTTCCAGATTGATTTAGAGCGGCTGGAAAGCCGATTGCAAAAGCACTTGGAACACGGTATACCATACAGGACAAAAGCGGAGTTTGAGAGCGTGATCGATCATATTAAGACTTACAGCGGCTGACTTTGACGCAAGACATGTTACACATGTCTTTTTTTTCTGAATGAAAGGTGTCAAAGCGAACATACGTTAACTTTTCTATAAGACTTTGGCTGTTTTTGTGTTACAATGATAAGCAGTCAAAGAGGTGAATAGGTGTGATTGAATTCGTGAAGGGGACGATTGATTATGTATCTCCCCAATACATCGTGATTGAAAACGGCGGGATCGGCTATCAGGTCTTCACTCCGAATCCGTTTATTTATAAGGTAAGCAATCAAGAGACCATTTTTACGTATCATCATATAAAAGAAGACGCCTTTTCTTTGTACGGCTTTTCAACCCGGGAAGAAAAAGCGCTTTTCACAAAGCTGCTGAATGTCACCGGCATCGGTCCGAAAGGGGCGCTCGCCATTCTCGGTTCCGGTGATCCGGGAGCCGTCATCGAAGCGATCGAACAGGAAGATGAAGCCTTTTTGGTGAAATTTCCTGGTGTGGGCAAAAAAACGGCACGGCAGATTATTCTTGATTTGAAAGGCAAACTGGCCGATGTCGTGCCTGAAATGATTGACAACCTGTTCAATCATGAAGCGCGCATTGAAAAACAAGAGGCTGAAACGGCGCTTGATGAGGCGCTTGAAGCGCTCAGGGTTCTCGGCTACGCCGAAAAAGAAATTAAAAAAGTGCTTCCTCACTTAAAAGAGGAAACGGCGCTTTCAACAGACCAATATGTGAAAAAAGCATTGCAAAAATTATTAAAGTAAGGTGATGTTCATGGATGAACGGCTCGTTTCAAGTGAAGCAGACAGCCATGAATCAATAATCGAGCAAAGCCTCAGGCCGCAGAACCTCGCCCAGTACATCGGGCAGCAGAAGGTAAAAGAAAATCTGCGCGTGTTTATCGATGCGGCGAAAATGAGGCAGGAAACGCTTGACCACGTTCTTTTATACGGGCCTCCGGGTCTCGGAAAAACAACGCTTGCGTCTATCGTGGCCAATGAGATGGGTGTGGAGATGCGGACGACGTCAGGACCCGCTATCGAAAGACCGGGAGACTTGGCAGCCATTCTGACGGCGCTCGAACCCGGGGATGTGCTGTTTATAGACGAAATTCACAGGCTGAACCGGTCAATCGAAGAAGTGCTGTACCCGGCGATGGAGGATTTCTGCCTTGATATCGTCATTGGTAAAGGCCCGTCCGCCCGCTCCGTCCGCCTTGACCTTCCGCCTTTTACGCTGGTAGGGGCGACGACCAGGGTCGGCTTATTGACCGCGCCGCTCAGAGACCGGTTCGGGGTGCTGTCCCGCCTTGAATACTATACGAAGGAAGAACTGACAGATATCGTGTCAAGAACGGCTGAAGTATTCGAAGTTGAAATCGAAGAAGCCCCGGCTTTGGAAATCGCCAGACGGTCAAGGGGAACGCCGCGGGTTGCAAACCGGCTTCTCAGAAGGGTGAGAGATTTTGCCCAGGTGCTCGGCGACAGCCGCATCACGGAAGAAATCGCTCACGACGCGCTCGAACGTCTTCAAGTCGACGCGCTCGGCCTTGACCATATTGACCATAAGCTGCTGATGGGCATGATTGAAAAATTCAGCGGCGGTCCCGTCGGCCTTGATACGATTTCCGCGACAATCGGAGAAGAACCGCATACAATAGAAGATGTGTACGAACCGTATCTTCTTCAGATCGGATTTCTCCAAAGGACGCCGAGAGGACGGGTCGTGACCCCGGCTGTGTATGAGCATTTTCGATTGGAGGCACCCGCCTGTGACTGACTTTCCGAAGATTCTCATGGTTCTCGGTGCTGTTTTGCTTATTGCCGGCGCAGTCTGGCACTTTGTCGGAAGGCTGCCCGGAGATATTTTCGTTAAGAAGGGAAATGTCACATTTTTCTTTCCCGTTGTCACTTGTATTGTGATCAGTGTGATACTATCCATTCTGCTCAATTTTTTCGGCAGAATGAAATAACAATAGACAGAATAAAGGTGAAATGATGAAAGTCGATTTATTTGATTTTGAACTGCCTGAACGCCTCATTGCCCAAGTGCCGCTGAAAGAGCGTGACGCATCGCGTCTGATGGTGCTTGACAAACAGACGGGCGGACTGACGGACAGTTCATTTAAAGAGATTGTCAGCTTTTTTAAAGAAGGGGATTGTCTCGTTTTGAACAATACCCGTGTGCTGCCCGCCAGATTATTCGGCACAAAAGAAGATACGGGAGCGAAAGTGGAGCTCCTTTTATTAAAACAGGAAGAAAACGATACATGGGAAACGCTCGTAAAGCCGGCGAAACGCGTAAGAAAAGGTACGGTTCTGACATTTGGCGACGGCCGGCTGACAGCAGTCTGTACGGAGGAGCTTGATCATGGCGGCCGAAAAATAAAATTCCGGTATGACGGGATTTTTTATGAAGTGCTTGAATCTCTCGGTGAAATGCCGCTGCCTCCTTATATTAAAGAGCAGCTTGATGATAAAGAGCGGTATCAGACCGTCTTTTCAAAAGAAATCGGTTCTGCCGCCGCCCCGACGGCCGGACTTCATTTTACGGAAGAGATTCTGGACGAGCTGAAGCAAAAGGGCGTGCGGATTGAATTTATCACCCTTCACGTGGGGCTCGGCACTTTCCGCCCAGTCAGTGCAGATGATGTGGAAGAGCATAACATGCATGCGGAATTTTATGAAATGACGGAAGAAACCGCCGCCTCTTTAAATGAGGTCAGAAAGGCGGGCGGGCGCATCGTGTCGGTCGGAACGACATCAACGCGCACCCTTGAAACCATTGCCGGCGAGCATGACGGCGTATTCACCGCTTCAAGCGGCTGGACGTCCATCTTCATTTATCCGGGATATGAATTTAAAGCGATTGACGGCATGATCACTAATTTTCATCTGCCGAAATCCTCGCTTATCATGCTTGTTTCTGCGCTTGCCGGCAGAGAGCATGTGCTTTCCGCCTACCGTCATGCGGTAGAAGAGGAATACCGTTTCTTCAGCTTTGGCGACGCCATGCTGATTATCTAATTTGAATGACAGGAGGCCTCATACAAAGTGGCTGAACAACCGATACGTTATGAATTTATAAAGGAATGTAAACAAACGGGAGCGCGTCTGGGCAGAGTTCATACGCCCCACGGCTCCTTTGAGACGCCTGTATTTATGCCGGTCGGCACGCTTGCTACGGTGAAAACGATGTCTCCGGACGAGCTGAAATCTATGGATGCGGGTATTATTTTAAGCAATACGTACCATTTATGGCTCCGCCCGGGACATGACATCGTAAAAGAAGCAGGCGGTCTTCATCAGTTTATGAACTGGGACCGCGCGATTTTAACGGATTCCGGCGGTTTTCAGGTCTTTTCATTGAGCAAGTTTCGTAATATAGAAGAAGAAGGCGTTCATTTCCGCAATCACTTAAACGGAGACAAGCTGTTTTTATCTCCGGAAAAAGCGATGGAAATTCAAAACGCCCTCGGTTCCGATATCATGATGGCGTTTGATGAATGCCCTCCGTACCCGGCAGAGTATGATTACATGAAGCGCTCTGTGGAACGGACCAGCCGCTGGGCCGAACGCTGCCTGAAGGCGCACGGACGCTCTGATGAGCAAGGGCTGTTCGGAATCGTACAGGGCGGAGAGTACGAAGACTTGCGGACACAAAGTGCCAAAGACTTGGTTTCGCTTGATTTTCCGGGCTATGCCATAGGCGGATTATCTGTCGGCGAGCCGAAGCACGTCATGAACAGAGTGCTTGAGTTTACAACTCCGCTTTTACCGAAGGACAAGCCGAGATATTTAATGGGTGTGGGTTCACCGGATGCCTTAATTGACGGCGCCATCCGCGGCGTTGATATGTTTGACTGCGTGCTGCCGACCCGGATTGCCCGAAACGGCACGGTGTTCACGAGTGAAGGGCGCCTGAATATGAAAAATGCCAAATATGAGCGCGATTTCCGTCCGATTGACGAAGAGTGCAGCTGCCATACATGCAAAAATTACTCCCGCGCTTACATCAGACATTTGATCCGCTGTAATGAAACGTTTGGAATTCGATTAACAACTTACCATAACCTTCATTTTCTGTTACACTTAATGGAGCAGGTCAGACAAGCTATCCGGGAGGATCGTCTTGGTGATTTCCGAGAAGAGTTCTTTGAGCGTTACGGCTATAATAAGCCAAATGCGAAAAGCTTCTAAATAAAAACCATTTTTGAAAGGAGGGAAACAGATGGGTACTTTAGGCACAATCGTTCCTATTATTTTAATGTTTGCAGTGCTTTATTTCCTGCTCATCCGTCCGCAACAAAAGCAGCAGAAGGCTGTGCGCCAGATGCAGGAAGAGCTGAAAAAAGGAGATTCAGTGGTGACAATCGGAGGATTGCACGGCACTGTTGATTCAATTGATGAGAGCAAGGTCGTCATTAAAACAGGTGATAACACCCGTTTAACTTTTGACCGTCGCGCAATCAGAGAAGCTTCCGCTGAGTAACAGCGAAGCTCATACATACTAAAAAAGAGCGGAGAATCCGCTCTTTTTTTATTACGCTGATCTGCTTCCTTTCAAATTCACTCCGAAAATGCCGCCCAGCATACTGACTCCCAAAAAGCCGAGGTGAAACAAAAGCTGACCGGATGTAAACGTTTTTCCGAACCCTAAATATTGAAACAGCAAGATGATTAACGAGAAACAAACGGCGGTTAACGCTCCGATCATCCAGCCTTTTTCTTTCGCTTTGCCGCCGGAAATAAAACCGCCCGCAAATAAAGATAGAAAAGAAAGCGCGGTGATCAGCCAGCTGAAAGATGACTCTTCCATTGAGGTGACCGTCAGTAACAGTGAAATCGCCAAACTCGTCAGCAGCATCACTGCAAAGATAGCCACTAAGCCGTACAAGACGCCTTTTCCCACTTGTTTCGTTTCTTCCATTTTTATCTCCTCCCCGCCCTGCGGCCTGACATATGACAAGCCGGAGCCTGTCTTTTTCTAAATGTATTCTCTGAATGTTCGGATTAGACGTAAAAGCATCATGTTCAGCTCATTTCTTACATAAAACAGAGCGGATGGCAAATGCTATGACCGTTGGAGGTGCGATATGGGAGATATTTTCATTATTACGTTTCGTACGATAGTGCTTTATATCATCATTCTTGTGATTTTCAGGCTGATGGGAAAGCGGGAAATCGGAGAGCTGAGCATTTTGGATTTTGTCGTTTCCATTATGATTGCTGAGATAGCGGTTTTGGCAATTGAAAATGTAGAGGATCAGCTTTTGCATACCATTGTGCCGATTGTCATTTTAATGATTATTCAGGTAAGCCTTGCTTTTGTCTCGCTCAAAAGCCAAAAAATACGGCAGCTGCTTGACGGCAAGCCAACCACTATCATTAAGCAGGGAAAAATCGACGAACGGGCGATGAGATCACAGCGCTACAATTTTGACGACCTTCTGATGCAGCTGAGGGAAAATAACATCGAAAGAATTTCTGACGTGTCATACGCCGTTTTAGAGTCATCAGGAAAACTGTCAATCGTCAAAAAGAAAAACAATAAGGATAAGCAGCTGGAAACGCCGCTCATCGTCGATGGAGTCGTTCAAAACGAGCATTTAGACAGAATCGGGAAAGACAAACACTGGCTCGAAAAAAATTTAGCAAAAAGAGGATATCGCGATCTTTCGGAAATATCATTCTGCACGTTTACAGACGGGGCTTTTTTTATTGATATCAAAAATGAAAAAGAGGAGCCTTAAACCGGACTCACCGCATTACAAACCGGCCGATGACCGGAATCCGGATCAGCTCCTCCCTTTTAATCAGTCTGAATATCAGCAGAAGCACAATGTACAGTATCACGGTCATTGCAATCCATCCTGTGAGATTAACAGCCTCTGACCCTGAAAAATGAACGGCGTGCTTTATAATGCGGCTCACATAACCGCAAATGAATATGACGGCAAAGCAGAGCGCGTATTCTTTTATTTTAATGCTGATCGGGAGCACTTTGCTTACAGTGGCCGCATGCAGCAGGGTGACGAGGACCATTCCCGTCACAATCGCCAATGCCGCGCCCATAATGCCGAGCGAAGGCCTGGTCGCCAGCACAAAAATAAGGCCTGTTTTAACAGCGGCTCCGATAAAACTGTTCATCATGGCGGCCCCGGCTAAATTAAGCGCCTGCAGCACCGCTTGAAGGGGCCCCTGAAAATAATAAAGCAGAAAAAACGGCGCCATCACTTTAATAAATACCGCCGCATTAGTTGATCCGTACATGACGGACATCAGCTCATCAGCGAAAGAGAATAAAATAACCACTGAAATGCCCCCGCTTAAAAGACACAGCCTCATCGCCTGTTCCAGACGGTATTCGACAACTTGCAGCTTTTTTTGCTCCATTCCTTCACTGATCGCAGGAACAAGCGCCGTTGACAGAGAATAGGTTATAAAGCTGGGCAGCGTCAAAACCGTCATGGCAAAACCGGTCAGCTCCCCGTACTGGCTGGTGGCAGCAGCGGTGGCCACTCCTGCAATCGCAAGGCTCTGCGCGACGACAATAGGCTCAAAAAACCAAGACAAGTTTCCGATGAAGCGGCTTCCGGTTGTCGGAAGCGATACGCTCATCAGCTGGCGAAAAGTTTCTTTTCCATTTGCAATCGACTTAAAAAATTGTTTTCTGATTCTGATTGTTTTTTTTGCTTTGAAACAAATGAATAAATAAATAAGAGAGGCGAGCTCCCCGATGACAGACGAAATCATGGCTCCGGCCGCGGCATATTCAATTCCGTACGGCAGAAACACCGTCGTGCAGACCGCTACAAGTGAAATCCGCACAATCTGTTCAAGCACTTGTGAAAACGCCAGCGGGTTCATATTCTGCCTGCCCTGAAAATAACCGCGCAGCACGCTGGAGATTGCGATAATCGGCACGACGGGCGTAATCGCCAAAAGCGGGTAAACCGTGCGTTGATCAGTCAGCATCGTTTCGGCCATAATCGGCGCAAAGCATAAAAACAGCGGCGTGAAGATGAGACTTAATATCCCGGTGATGGTAAGCGACATCACTAAAATATGTTTCATTTTTTCCCGGTCCCCCCGGGCGCTTGCTTCAGCGACAAGCTTGCTGATGGCAACAGGGAGGCCGAATTGGGTCAAAGTGGTGGCCAAGAAAAATGTCGGGGCAGCCATCATGTACAATCCGACCCCTTCTTCACCGATAAACCGGGCGATGACCACCCGGTTGACAAAGCCGAGCATTCTTGTAATCATCCCGGCTGCGATGAGAATAAGAGTGCCCCTTAAAAAAGTCTGTTTTGCCATTTTACAACCCCTGCCTTCTCAAACTACCTGGAATCATATACAATAAGGATATGCGCCGATGTCGTCCGAGCATGACAAGTCTTCGAGAAAAAGGGAAAAAGGGAAAAAGGAGCGAGCGCCCAGTGGAGAAACATCCCGCCGAAATGTATAAAGATCATTTGCGGCCTTTTTTGTACAGTAAACTTGAAGAGTTCAAAATCCTCGGATACGATGATGTTGAACATGAGAGTTTATGGTCATACCTAATACATAAAAAGTGGAAAAAGAAAACAGAACTGCCGCTGTATGAATTGGCCGGCGATATTTTATCAGTTAAAATTGGCGATTTTATGAACTATGCAACCGTCGAAGCTTTTAAGTCGTCTAATTGGCTGGAAAGCGATGAAGGTCAGGAAGCTTTGGATGAACTGCTGAGACAATGATTTGACGGCATAGGTTTAAGGAGGAAATACATAATGAAAAAAGGACGCTTGATTGCGTTTTTCCTGATCGTATTATTGATCGGCACAGGGCTGGGGTATTTTACAAAGCCGGCTGCCAATAATATTACGTTAGGATTGGATTTGCGCGGCGGGTTTGAAGTTCTGTACGATGTGCAGCCCGTCAAAAAAGGCGATAAAATCACAAAAGACGTGCTTGTCAGCACGGTGCAGGCGCTGAACCGCCGGGCTAACGTTCTCGGCGTAAGCGAGCCGAACATTCAGATTGAAGGGAACAACCGCATCCGCGTACAGCTTGCGGGCGTCACGAATCAGAACAGGGCACGCGAAATTCTGTCAACGGAAGCGCAGCTCTCGTTCAGAGACACGAATGATAAAGAGCTGTTAAACGGCTCTGATCTCGTGGAAAACGGAGCGAAGCAAACTTTCGATCCGACGACGAACGAACCGATTGTCAGCGTGAAGCTGAAGGATGCGGACAAGTTCGGAGAAGTGACGAAAAAAGTCAAGAAAATGGCGCCTAATAATCAGCTCGTCATCTGGCTTGATTATCAAAAAGGCGATTCATTTAAAAAAGAAGTCGGCAAAAAACATCCGAAATATGTATCCGCTCCGAATGTGAGCCAGGAATTAAATACGAAGGATGTCACAATTGAAGGCCAGTTCACCGTTCAAAAGGCAAAGGACTTGGCCAATATTTTAAACGCGGGCGCGCTGCCTGTGAAACTGACCGAAAAATACTCTACTTCAGTAGGGGCGCAATTCGGACAGCAGGCTTTACATGATACGGTAGAGGCCGGCATCATCGGGATTGCACTTGTTTTCTTATTTATGCTGCTTTATTACAGACTGCCGGGTCTCATTGCGGTTATCACGCTTTCTGTATATGTGTATATTACGCTTCAAGTGTTTGACTGGATGCAGGCGGTGCTGACGCTTCCGGGTATCGCGGCGCTCATTTTGGGTGTCGGGATGGCGGTTGACGCCAACATCATCACCTATGAACGGATAAAAGAAGAGCTGAAACTCGGCAAATCCGTCCGCTCGGCTTTCCGTTCAGGGAACAGACGGTCATTTGCGACGATTTTCGATGCGAATATCACAACAATCATCGCAGCGGTCGTGCTCTTTATTTTCGGGACAAGCTCTGTAAAAGGGTTTGCGACGATGCTGATTTTGTCAATTCTGACAAGCTTTATTACAGCTGTCTTCCTTTCAAGATTCCTGCTCTCTCTTCTTGTGGAAAGCAGATGGCTTGACCGGAAAAAAGGCTGGTTCGGCGTCAAGAAAAAACATATTATGGACATCCAGAAAACAGATGAAAATACTGAACCGCATACGGCGTTCCAAAAATGGGATTTCACGAGCAAGCGAAAATACTTCTTTATTTTCTCAAGCGCTGTAACCATTGCGGGAATTATCATCTTACTGATCTTTAAACTCAACTTGGGAATCGATTTTGCAAGCGGCGCGCGGATTGACGTGCAGAGCAATCATGCCTTGACGGCGCAGCAGGTTGAAAAAGACTTTGACTCTCTCGGCATGGATCCGGAAAACATCGTACTCTCAGGTAAAGAGAACCATGTTGCCGCGGCCCGGTTTGTCGGAGAGCCATCTAAAGAAAAGATCGCTGAAATCAAAACGTACTTTAAGGACAAATACGGAGCTGAACCGAACGTCAGCACGGTATCGCCGACAGTCGGAAAAGAACTGGCCCGTAACGCCTTATACGCCGTGGCAATTGCTTCACTCGGCATCATTATTTATGTGTCAATACGTTTCGAGTACAGAATGGCTGTCGCCGCAATTGTATCCCTGCTGTATGACGCTTTCTTTATCATCGCGTTTTTCAGCATCACAAGGCTGGAGGTTGACGTAACCTTTATCGCCGCTGTTCTCACCATTATCGGTTACTCGATAAATGATACGATCGTTACATTTGACCGGATACGCGAGCAGATGAAAAAACGCAAGCCGAAGTCATTTGCCGATCTGGAACACATCGTGAATCTGAGCTTGCAGCAAACCTTTACACGCTCGATTAATACGGTCTTAACCGTAGTGATTGTTGTCGTCGTGCTGCTCATTTTAGGCTCATCGTCAATTACAAACTTCTCCGTCGCCTTATTGATCGGTTTATTGACGGGTGTTTATTCTTCTCTTTACATCGCCGCACAGATGTGGCTTGTATGGAAAGGAAAAGAATTCAAATCGAAAAAATCAATCGAAGAGTAAAGGGAAACAGGCTGTCTTGCAGAAGACAGCCTGTTTTTTCAGGCTGCATTGAACTTAAAACCTGCATTTGCTATAATGACATACGCTTACATAATCAATCATCACTGTAAAAACATGTAGGAGGGTTCTTATGAACATTCGTGAGTCGGAGCTTCCGGGCATCGGCCAGAAAGTCGAAGTCATTACGAAAAATCGCGATAAAATCAGTATTATTCTTCATGATGACGGCAGAAGAGAGCTCTATTACTTCGATGAGAATGATCATGACGAGTGCTTGGCATCCGTTGAATTTAACGATGAAGAGGCGAGGCAGATCTCCGCTATTTTAGGGGGAATGACGTATAAACCGAAAGCGCTGGAATGTGTGGAAGTTGCGCTTGACGACCTCGTCATTGAGTGGTTTAAAGCCGAATCTCATGCACCGGCTGTCAGCCGCACAATCGGGGATTTGGATATCAAAGAACACTACAACGTCCAGGTAATTGCGATCGTGAAGAAAAACCGGCAAAAACAGCTGACCCCCGGCTTTGATACCGTGATTGATGAAGGGGACACCCTCGTCTTATCTGGGGAAAGAAGCGGATTGAAAAAGCTGGTCCGCGAGCAGTTAACGGCCCGGATGTCCTGAGCCTGGGGTTTACCCGCAGGAAAATGAGGGAAAAGATAAGAATTAATAAGTGGGGGCTGACGCATGAATAAACAATGGACTATTATATTCGCTTTATTATTTACTCTGATTGTCGCCATTTTTGCTGTCATTAACGTGCGGGCGGTTGAGGTTGATTATCTGTTCGGAACCGCTGAATGGCCGCTGATTTTAGTCATTTTAGGCTCTGTGTTAATGGGGGCGCTGATCGTGTTTTCAGCCGGTATATTTCAAGTGATGAAGCTGAAGCGCGAAATTAAGATGCTGCGGAAAGAAAACAGATCCGCCGCTGAATTGCCGGCTGATCCGGACGGCAGAAAACCAGCCGCGCCGCCGGAAGAAATGCTGGAAGAGAAAAAAGGATCAGAATAACATTTGAAACCCCTCAGTCCGCTCTAGTATAATAGGGTGGTTGAGGGGTGAATTTATGTTAGCGTCAAAAATGCGCTGGGAAATCCAGCAGCCGGATAAGGAAAAGGTCAAATCACTCACAGAACAATTGGACATAACACCTCTTGTGGCATCGCTGCTTGTAAAAAGAGGTTTTGATACTGCCGAAAGTGCAAGGCTGTTTTTACATACAAAGGATGCAGACTTTTATGACCCGTATGAATTAAAGGGAATGCGGGAAGCAGTTGATCGGATAAAGCTGGCGGTTTCCCGCGGGGAACCGATTATGATTTACGGAGATTACGATGCAGACGGCGTTACAAGCACGTCAGTGATGCTGACGGCGCTCAGACAGCTGTCAGCGAACGTTGACTTTTATATTCCCGACCGTTTCACAGAAGGCTACGGCCCGAATGAACAAGCTTTCCGCTCCATAAAAGAGCGGGGATTTTCACTTATCATTACAGTGGATACGGGTATCGCCGCCGTTCATGAAGCTGAAGTCGCAAAAGAGCTCGGTTTAGACGTCATTATTACCGACCACCATGAGCCGGGACCCGAGCTTCCTGACGTATTTGCGATTATCCACCCGAAGCAGCCGGGCTGCAGCTATCCGTTTAAAGAATTGGCCGGCGTCGGTGTAGCGTTTAAGCTTGCCCACGCGCTTACGGGTTCTTTGCCGGAAGCTATGCTGGACTTGGCGGCGATCGGTACGGTTGCTGATCTGGTGCCCCTGCATGATGAAAACAGATTAATAGCGTCGCTTGGGATCGAAAGGCTTCGGACGACAAATCGGCCGGGTCTCAAAGCTCTGATTAAGCTTTCCGGCGGCGATATCGGACAAGCTGATGAGGAAACGATCGGGTTTCAGGTCGCACCGAGGCTGAATGCCGTCGGAAGAATAGAACAGGCTGATCCCGCCGTGCACCTGTTGATGACCGATGACCAGTTTGAAGCGGAGGAGCTGGCTTCGGATATTGACCGGCTGAATAAAGAGCGGCAGAAAATGGTGAAAACCATGACCGAAGAGGCTGTTGAAATGGTTCAGCAGCAAGGCGGAAACCCTTCTGCCATTGTCGTGGCAAAAGCAGGCTGGAATCCGGGGGTTGTCGGTATTGTCGCATCGAAGCTGGCTGAACGCTTTTACCGGCCCGCTGTCGTGCTGGGGATTGATGAGGAGCAGGGAATCGCCAAAGGGTCGGCGCGAAGCATCAGAGGCTTTAACCTTTTTACGAGCCTATCACAGTGCAGAGACATTCTTCCTCATTTCGGCGGACATCCGATGGCCGCAGGAATGACTTTGAAGGCTGAAGATGTGGCGGATTTAAGGGACCGGCTGAATCAAATGGCTGAAGAAACCCTTACCGAAGAGGATTTTATCCCCGTTCAGGAGGTTGATCTTGTCTGCGGCGTCGAAGACATCACCGTTGAAAGCATTACAGAATTGAATATGCTGTCGCCGTTCGGCATGCTTAACCCTAAACCTCATGTGATGGTGGAAAACGCCGTGCTTGATGAAGTGCGGCTGATCGGAGCAAATAAAAATCACGTGAAAATGACGGTGAAAAATGATTCCGCCGTTCTCGACTGCGTCGGCTTTAACAAAGGAGAGCTTGAAGCCGGGATTGTTCCCGGATCAACGATTTCCATTGTCGGCGAGATGTCTATTAATGAATGGAACAACAGAAAAAAACCCCAGCTGATGATTAAAGATGCTGCGGTGCCGGAATGGCAGCTTTTTGATATCAGGGGCAAGCGGACGTGGGAAGACACGGTCACTGCGCTGCCTAAGGAAAAACGGGTGCTCATCAGCTTTAACGAAAAAACCGCCCAAAAGCTCCGTGCCGAGCTTTCGGGTGAGCTGGCTGAAATCACGTCGGAATCCGAAGCGGAAGCTCTTCCGCTTGACGGAAAGTATGCCGTTTTTCTGGATGTGCCGCCGTCAGCGGACCGCCTCCAGCGTATGCTTGACGGGAAGAGGCCGGAACGGATTTATTTTGTTTTTATTAATCATGAAGAACATTTCCTGTCCTCATTTCCATCGCGGAATGACTTCAAGTGGTTTTACGCATTTCTCTTGAAAAGGGGCACTTTTGACTTAGGCAGGCATGGTTCAGAGCTTGCAAGACACAGAGGATGGTCAATTGACACAATCAATTTCATGACAAAGGTGTTTTTTGATCTCGGTTTTGTTAAAATAGAAGATGGTGTGCTGTCTGTCGTGAGCGGCGCGAAAAAACGCGACCTCGCAGATTCGCAAACCTATCAGGTAAAACAGCAGCTGATGGAATTAGACCAGAAGCTCAATTATTCCGCAGCCCATGAGCTGAAGGAATGGCTGAATAAGCTGATGAACCAAGGTTCAGAGGCTTATGAAAGTACGAGGAGGACATAGAACAGATGGATCTTAAAAAATACGTAACAATTGTGCCCGATTACCCGAAAGAAGGCGTGCAATTTAAAGATATTACGACATTGATGGACAAGGGCGACGTATACCGTTACGCGACTGACCAAATTGTTGAATATGCAAAAGAAAAAGAAATTGATTTAGTTGTCGGGCCTGAAGCGCGCGGCTTCATTATCGGCTGTCCGGTCGCATATGCGCTCGGAGTCGGCTTTGCACCGGTTCGGAAAGAAGGAAAACTTCCGCGTGAGGTCATTAAAGTCGATTACGGTTTGGAGTACGGCAAAGACGTACTGACGATTCATAAAGATGCGATCCTGCCGGGACAGCGCGTTCTGATTACTGATGACTTATTGGCAACAGGCGGAACGATCGAAGCAACGATTAAGCTTGTGGAAGAGCTTGGCGGCGTCGTAGCCGGTATTGCGTTTTTAATTGAGCTTTCTTACCTTGACGGCAGAGCAAAGCTTGACGATTACGATATTTTAACACTAATGAAATATTAACCGCATATGGAAAAAAGCACTCGTGTCAGGGTGCTTTTTTCCTATTATTTCATCATCCTGACAGATTCTTTAGGTGTTTTGAACTTCTGCCCTTTACATCTCTCGTTTTTTTCTTGATAATAAACTAATACAGTTTACATTTAAAAAAGGTGATTCCATGGCGAACGAACAAGTATTGACTGCCGAGCAAGTAATAGATAAAGCGCGCACTTATCTGCCGGAGGAGCAGATTGCGTTTGTTGAGAAAGCTTACCTGTATGCGCAAGACGCGCATCGCGAACAGTACCGCAAATCAGGTGAGCCGTACATCATTCATCCGATTCAGGTGGCGGGAATCCTCGTGGATCTGGAAATGGACCCTTCCACGATTGCGGGCGGATTTCTGCATGACGTGGTCGAGGACACGGATGTCACCCTCGATGACCTGAAGGAAGCATTTTCTGAAGAAGTGGCGATGCTTGTCGACGGTGTAACGAAGCTCGGTAAAATTAAGTATAAATCTCAAGAGGAGCAGCAGGCGGAAAACCATCGAAAAATGTTTGTCGCTATGGCTCAGGATATCAGAGTCATATTGATCAAGCTGGCGGATCGCCTTCATAATATGCGGACGTTAAAACATCTTCCGCAGGAAAAGCAGCGGAGAATTTCAAATGAGACGCTGGAAATTTTCGCTCCGCTGGCCCATCGGCTCGGGATTTCTAAAATCAAATGGGAGCTTGAAGACACCGCTCTCCGTTATTTGAATCCTCAGCAATATTACAGAATCGTTAACCTCATGAAGAAAAAGCGCGCGGAACGCGAACTTTATGTCGAAGAGGTTGTCAATGAAGTGAAAAAACGCGTCGAAGAAGTGAATATCAAAGCGGACTTTTCAGGCCGTCCGAAGCACATCTACAGCATTTACCGCAAGATGGCGCTGCAAAATAAACAGTTCAATGAAATATATGATCTGCTCGCCGTCCGTATTCTTGTCGGAAGCATTAAAGACTGCTACGCCGTACTCGGCATTATTCATACGTGCTGGAAGCCGATGCCGGGCAGATTCAAAGATTATATTGCGATGCCTAAGCCTAATATGTATCAGTCTCTGCATACGACCGTAATCGGGCCTAAAGGCGATCCGCTGGAAGTGCAGATCAGAACGTTTGAGATGCATGAGATCGCTGAATACGGGGTGGCTGCACACTGGGCATATAAAGAAGGCAAGGCTGCAAACGAAGAAGCGACATTTGAGAAAAAACTGTCCTGGTTCCGCGAAATTCTGGAATTCCAAAACGAATCTACCGATGCGGAAGAATTTATGGAATCGCTGAAAATCGATTTATTTTCTGACATGGTATACGTATTTACGCCAAAAGGCGATGTCATTGAACTGCCGTCAGGCTCTGTACCGATTGATTTTTCCTATAGGATTCATTCGGAGATCGGCAACAAAACAATCGGAGCGAAAGTCAACGGGAAAATGGTGACGCTTGACCATAAGCTCCGGACGGGCGACATCGTCGAAATCCTGACGTCCAAGCATTCATACGGTCCGAGTCAAGACTGGGTCAAACTCGCACAGACGTCACAGGCGAAACACAAAATCCGCCAATTTTTCAAGAAACAGCGCCGTGAAGAAAACGTCGAAAAAGGCCGTGAGCTAGTCGAAAAAGAAATTAAAAATCTTGATTTTGAAGTGAAGGATGTTTTAACGCTCGAAAACCTTCAAAAGGTTGCCGACAAGTTCAATTTCTCAAATGAAGAGGATATGTACGCGGCGGTCGGGTATAACGGGATTACCGCTTTGCAGGTGGCCAACAGGCTCACCGAAAAAGAACGGAAGCTGCGTGATCAGGAAGAGCAGGAAAAAATCGTTCAGGAAGTCACTTCCGAGCCGAAACAGTATCCGCAAGGGAGAAAACGGGAAGCAGGTGTGCGCGTGAAAGGTATCGACAACCTTCTCGTCCGTTTGTCGAAATGCTGCAACCCGGTGCCAGGCGATCATATTGTCGGTTTTATTACAAAAGGGCGCGGTGTATCCGTTCACCGTGATGACTGTCCGAACGTAAAAACGAATGAAGCGCAGGAACGTTTGATCCCTGTTGAATGGGAGCATGAATCACAGGTTCAAAGACGCAAAGAATATAACGTTGAGATTGAGATTCTGGGGTATGACCGTCTCGGGCTGTTAAATGAAGTGCTTCAGGCCGTAAATGAAACGAAAACCAACATCTCGTCTGTCTCGGGCAAATCCGACCGCAATAAAGTCGCTACGATTCATATGGCGATTTTTATTCAAAACATCAATCATCTGCATAAAGTGGTCGAGCGGATTAAGCAGATCAGAGACATATATTCAGTCCGCCGGGTAATGAACTAAAAGGAGCTTGCTATGAAATTAGTTGTTCAGCGTGTAACAGATGCAAGTGTGACAGTTGACGGCGCTGTCGCCGGCCGGATCGGTCCCGGCATTATGGCGCTTGTCGGCGTCACTCATGAAGATACAGAGGAAGATGCCGCTTATTTGGCGGATAAAATCGTGAATCTCCGGATTTTTGATGACGAAAGCGGCAAGATGAATTTATCGCTTTTGGATACAGGCGGAGAGATTTTATCAGTTTCCCAGTTTACGCTTTACGGCGAAACGAAGAAAGGGAGGCGCCCGAATTTTATGAATGCGGCGAAACCGGATCAGGCTCTGCTCCTTTATGAAAAGTGGAACGAACTTCTTCGCGAAAAGGGAGTCAAAGTGGAAACCGGAATATTCGGGGCCATGATGGATGTTCAGCTGACGAATTCCGGGCCCGTTACATTGATTATGGATTCTAAACAATAAAAAAAGCTGCCGTTTGGCAGCTTTTTTTATGATTGAAAATAATGTTCCAATCCGCTTTCAATTCCGTCTGTCACTTTTTCCTGGTAAGAGCCGCTATGTATGATTGTTTCTTCTTGCGGTTGACTGAGATAGCCGAGCTCATACAGCATGGCAGGCCGTTTATTTTCTCTCAGGACGTAATAATCTCCAAACAGAACGCCGCGATCGGGGATAGGCGAACGCTTCACTACTTCAGAATGGACGTCTGAGGCAAGCTGCCGGTCTTTAGACGGACTGTAATAATAAGCGGTGCTTCCTCTTGTTGACGTATCGGCATAGCTGTCATAGTGGATGCTGATAAAGGCATCCGCATTCCTGTAATGAGAGGTTGAAACCCTGGCCTGCAGGCTGATAAATGTATCATCCTGTCTTGTGATATACACGTTTGCACCAGCCGCTCTCAATTTTCCGGCCAGCAGCTTAGCGGTTTTAATCGTTACGTTTTTTTCAAACTTTCCGGAGTAGCCGATCGTTCCGCTGTCTTTACCTCCGTGTCCGGGATCAACGACGATCGTTTTATTTTTAAGTGAGCCGCTGCCGCCTGACGTGTTGGGAGAAGGTGCTTCTCCTGTTTCTTCACCGCTTTTAGACGTTTGCACGACCCAGTTTGCCACATATGCCGTTTGTCCGTTTTCCAGCCGGACTTCATACCATTTGCCGCTTGAGCCGACAATCGGATAGGCTGAGCCTTTATCCGCTCTTTTTACGATAGAAGCGGAAGTCGAGGCTGAGCTCCTTAAGTTGGTGCCGCCGTAAACGATATACGCTTTTTTCGAGGTGTCTGAGCCGTCTCCCGAACCGGATGCGCTGTCCGATGAGTCAGAATCCTTTATGATGTAATGGCTTGCTGCCCAGCCTCTTTGCCCGTTTGCTTCAATTTTCAGCCAGCCGTGGTCTTCGCTTAAGATGGAAACCTTTGTTCCGCGTGATAATTTAGTCATAATGGCTGAATCATGTGACGCTGCACTTCTGACATTCAATGAAGAAACGCCGACGGTCCCGTTCTTTGAACCGCTTTGGGACGAATTTGCTTTCGTATCCGATCCGCCGCTGTCCGCGGTGACGTATTCGGAAGAAACCCATCCGGTTGTGCCTTGATAAGAAATGTTCACCCATCCGCTGTTCTTGTCCAGCATGGATGCATGTGCGCCTTGCGGAAACTTGCCGATGACTTCATATGATGTCCCCGGGCCTTTTCTGATGCGGAGGTCAGGGTCGGTGGAAGTGACCGTTCCGCTTTTTGCGGATGCATTGTCTGCTCCCCCGGCTGTTTTTGATATCAGCCAGGAAACGACCCATCCGGTTTTACCGGGGCTCAGCTGAAGCTGTACCCAGTCTCCCTCTTCCTTGAGGACGGGGTATCTTTCCCCTTTTTTTACTTCAGCCTTAATTCCGTAGCTCAGGCCGGGACCGCCTCTGACATTGATCTTGTCTGTCGCGATGACCGCTTCTCCCTCTGCGGCGACTGCGGTGTGGAATGACGGAAGAAGCGCTGTGATGATGACGCCGCATAAAATAAGAACAAGAGTTTTCTTATTCATGGCTGTCCTCCTTTCTGAACTAACTAAAATACATTCTTGTATAATATCGTATTTTCCTTGCTGAATGTTAAATAAAAATAAATTAGTTTGTTTATACTAGTCATAAATTCAGCGAAAAGGTGTGCAAATCATGAAATTTCAACCAAAAATGGGACGGGCGCTGCATGATGCGGAAGGAAATCTTCAGTTCAGTGATCAGAGCGATAGAGAGAAGGACGGTTTTCTTGAAGAGACGGCAACGGAGTTCGGTCTCTTATCGAAAGAAGCGGTCGCAAGGAAAAACAGACGGAATAAAACTTGACAGGGGCGTGCAATCCCATTATTATAATAGAAATTGATGTACATAAGTCATGATAACGATTTTGAACCGATAATGGAGAAGAGTAGGTCAGAATGCATGGAGAAGAGAGGAACCGTCCTGGGCTGAAAGCGGATCCGCACTGCATCTTTCTCGAAACAACACTCCGGAGGTTCCCTGCTGAACGCTTTGCCGGTAAAGGGCATCAGTCATTAGGCAGCGGACGTGAACCTGCGTTAACGGTCAGAGCGGGGATGCTTCGGCATTCCAACTAGGGTGGCACCACGGGTATAACTCTCGTCCCTACTATACATGTATAGTAGGGGCGGGAGTTTTTTTATTTCATGTTTTAATGAAGAAAGACATTAAGGAGGCCTGTAACATGGCATATCACATTCCAAGAGGCACACAGGACATACTGCCGGGTGAATCAGACAGATGGCAGTTCGTCGAACAAATTATGAGAGAGACGTGCCGCGCTTATCAATATAAAGAAATCCGCACGCCGATCTTCGAACATACGGAATTATTCGCAAGAGGCGTCGGTGAGTCTACAGATATCGTACAGAAAGAAATGTACACTTTTGAAGACCGTAAAGGGAGAAGCCTGACGCTTCGGCCGGAAGGAACGGCCGCTGCAGTACGCGCGTTCAATGAAAATAAATTATTTGCGAATCCGGTGCAGCCGACGAAGCTGTATTATGTCGGACCGATGTTCCGTTATGAACGTCCGCAGACGGGGCGCTTCCGTCAATTCTATCAATTCGGAATTGAAGCGATCGGCTCCAAAGATCCGGCCGTGGATGCAGAAGTCATCGCGCTTGCAATGAGTATTTACCGTAAAGCCGGTTTGAAAAATGTCAAGCTTGTTCTGAACAGCCTGGGCGACCAGGACAGCCGCAAAGCCTACCGGGAAGCGCTCGTCAAACATTTTGAACCGCGTATCGGAGAATTTTGCTCAGACTGCCAGTCACGGCTGCAAACAAACCCGCTCAGAATTCTTGATTGCAAGAAAGACAGAGAGCATGAGCTGATGAAAACGGCTCCGTCAATTCTTGATTACTTAAATGAAGAATCAGCCGCTTATTTCCAAAAGGTGCAGCAGTACATCACGGCGCTCGGCATTCCGTTTGAAATTGATCCGAACCTTGTCAGAGGGCTTGATTACTACAACCATACCGCTTTTGAAATCATGAGCAATGCGGAAGGCTTCGGAGCGATTACAACCCTTGCCGGAGGCGGCCGCTATGACGGTCTTGTCGAACAGATCGGCGGACCGGAAGCGCCGGGTATCGGATTTGCGATGAGCATCGAACGTCTGCTGGCAGCCATTGACGCTGAGAAAACAGAGCTTCCTGTCAATCAGGGGATTGACTGCTACATCGTGACGCTCGGAGAAAAAGCGAAGGATTATTCCGTTTCTCTCGTGTACAAACTGAGAGAAGCGGGCATCTCAAGTGAAATCGATTATGAAAACAAAAAAATGAAGGGCCAATTCAAAACGGCTGACCGTCTCGGCGCGCGCTTTATTGCGATTTTAGGGGAAGATGAACTCGCCCAAAATAAAATCAATGTAAAAGATGCGGAAACAGGAGAGCAGCGTGAAGTGGTGTTAGACGAGCTGATACAAGTGTTAAAGGCAGACCAAAAGCAGTGAAGGAGAGGAACGCTATGTTTGGAAGAACCTATTATTGTGGCGAGATAACTGAAAAAGCAATTGGCGAAACCGTCAAATTGAAAGGATGGGTGCAGAAACGGCGTGATCTCGGCGGCTTGATTTTTATTGATTTACGCGACCGTTCGGGTATTGTGCAAGTCGTGTTCAACCCTGACGTATCGAAAGAAGCCCTTGCCGCGGCAGAAGCAATCAGAAACGAATATGTGCTTGATATCGAAGGCACGGTTTCTGCCCGTGAAGAAGGCACGGTGAATCCCAACCTGAAAACCGGTAAAATTGAAATTAAAGCCGAAGCAGTGACGGTGCTCAGCACGGCGAAAACACCGCCGTTTCCGATCAGTGACCAGGCGGCTGACGTTTCAGAAGACGTCCGGTTAAAACACCGCTATTTGGATTTGCGCCGCCCGGCGATGTTTCAAACATTGCAAATGCGCCATCAAGTCACAAAATCCATCCGCCATTTCTTGGATGAAAACGGATTTCTTGATATTGAAACACCGATTTTAACAAAAAGCTCACCAGAAGGCGCCCGTGATTACTTAGTGCCGAGCCGGGTGCATGAAGGGGAATTTTACGCTCTTCCGCAATCGCCGCAGATTTTTAAACAGCTTCTGATGGTGTCGGGCTTTGAACGGTATTATCAAGTGGCCCGCTGTTTCCGCGATGAAGACTTGCGTGCCGACCGCCAGCCGGAATTTACGCAGATCGATATCGAAATGTCCTTTATGAGTCAAGAAGACATCATGGCTCTGGCCGAAGAGATGATGGCGAAAGTCATGCTCGAAACAAAAGGCGTCGAAGTATCGCTTCCGCTTGCGCGAATGACATATGAAGAAGCGATGAACAGCTACGGCTCCGACAAGCCTGACACCCGCTTCGGCATGCTGCTGACGGACGTATCAGACATTGTGAAAGATACTGAGTTTAAAGTGTTCTCATCAGCCGTTGCCAACGGCGGTGTTGTAAAAGCGATCAATGTCAAAGGCGCTGCCGGCGACTATTCCAGAAAAGATATTGATGCGCTCGGCGTTTTTGCCGGAAATTACGGTGCGAAAGGCCTCGCTTGGGTGAAAGTTGAAGCTGACGGCGTAAAAGGTCCGATTGCGAAATTCTTTGATGATGAGAAGCAGGCAAAACTGGCAGAAGCGCTTGATGCTTCTGAAGGCGACCTGCTCCTGTTCGGCGCTGATAAGTTTGAGGTTGTGGCCCAATCCCTCGGCGCGCTTCGCTTAAAGCTCGGTAAAGAACGCGGCCTGATTGACGAAAGCCTCTTCAACTTCCTGTGGGTTGTGGACTGGCCGTTACTGGAGCATGACGAGGAAGAAGGCCGTTTCTATGCGGCTCACCATCCGTTTACAATGCCTGTCCGTGAAGATCTTGACCTGATTGAAACGGCGCCTGAGGATATGAAAGCGCAGGCTTACGACCTTGTCTTAAACGGCTATGAACTCGGCGGAGGCTCAATCCGTATTTTTGAGAAAGATGTTCAGGAAAAAATGTTCGGGCTTCTCGGCTTTACAAAAGAAGAAGCGGAGGAGGAGTTCGGATACCTTCTCGAAGCTTTTGAATACGGCGCCCCTCCGCACGGCGGAATTGCGCTCGGCTTAGACCGTTTGGTTATGCTTCTTGCGGGCCGCACAAACTTAAGAGATACGATCGCTTTCCCGAAAACGGCAAGCGCAAGCTGCCTTCTTACGGAAGCGCCCGGCGAAGTGAGCGACGCCCAGCTTGAAGAACTTCACCTTTCTGTCAAAAGAAAAGTGAAACAGTAAAGATCAGCAGTTTGTTTCTTGAAAATCAAAATCTGCTGTGATATGATTTTGACAAGTTAAATAAAGTCCTGATGTGTTAGTTGTACACCTAGTTTTGACCGAACATTTTTTTGATTTGGGAGCCCGTATTTTTAAATGGCGTACATGCCTCTTTTCATTCGGTAAAGGGGACTTACAAAATTTAAAAAAGGGCACCCACCTGCTGAGAGCGGGTTCAAAACGAAGGAAAGCTGCAACGGCACAATTGGGACTTTATTTTTTGTGCGCTAAAACAGCGGCTTCTGACAAGCCGAGTTTATAAAACCAGAATGTGGAGTGAGGTTCTTGTTACATCAGTTTTCCAGAAATGAGCTAGCGATTGGAAAAGAAGGGCTGGACACGTTAAAAAACAGCACGGTGGCCGTTCTCGGCGTCGGCGGAGTCGGTTCATTCGCAGCCGAAGCATTGGCGAGGTCCGGAGTGGGACGGATCGTGCTTGTCGATAAAGATGATGTTGACATTACAAATGTAAACCGCCAGCTGCATGCGCTCTTGTCGACGGTGGGGCAGCCAAAAACGGACTTGATGAAAGCGCGGATCGCGGATATAAATCCGGATTGTGACGTCGTTGCCTTAAAAATGTTTTATACGGAAGAGACGTATGAGCAGTTCTTTGAGTATCCGCTCGATTACGTCATTGACGCGTCGGATACGATTCATTATAAAATTCATCTGATGAAAGAATGTCTGAAACGGGATGTTCCGCTGATTTCGAGCATGGGAGCGGCGAATAAAACAGACCCGACACGCTTTCAGATTGCTGATATTTCAAAAACCCATACTGATCCGATTGCCAAAGTCGTCCGTACTAGACTTCGCAAAGAGGGCATTAAAAAAGGCGTTCAGGTCATTTTTTCTGATGAAAGCCCGATCGTCATCCGTGAAGATGTCAGAAAAGAAGTCGGGAATGACGAAGCGAAAATCCGCAAAGCGCAAATGCCGCCGTCTTCCAACGCCTGGGTTCCGTCAGTGGCCGGTCTGATCATGGGCGGACATGTCATTATGGAGCTCTTAAAGGATATTGACATTAAACGGGTTAAAGATAAATAAAAAGAAAAACAGCCTTCTTCAGGAAAGGCTGTTTTTTATTTGAATAAAGCCGCCGTTCACACGAATGGCCGGCCGGTATAAAAAAAGACAAGAACACATTGGGTGTCCTTGCCGATTATTTCTTCTGTTTCATCAGTTTTTCATACACTTGTTTTATGGCGGCTTCAAATTTCCCCGTTTGTTTCGGTTTATAGTATTGTTTGTTTTTTAACGGATCAGGCAAATATTGCTGTTCGACCCATCCGTTCTCGAAATCGTGAGGATATTGATAGCCGATTCCGCGACCGAGCTCTTGGGCTCCTTTATAGTGAGCGTCTTTTAAATGTTTCGGCACATCGCCGATTTTACCCGATCTGATATCTTTGAGCGCTTCATCAACGGCTGAGATGGCGGAGTTTGATTTTGGCGAGAGGCATAATTCGATTACCGCATTCGCCAGCGGAATTCTCGCCTCGGGAAAGCCGATCCGCTCTGCGGTCTGAATCGCGCCCAGCACCCGGGGGCCTGCCTGCGGGCTTGCAAGGCCGATATCTTCATAGGCGATCACGAGAAGCCTTCTGGAAATGCTTTCAAGATCGCCGGCTTCGATCAGTCGGGCCAAATAATGCAGTGCGGCGTTTGCGTCTGAGCCGCGGATTGATTTTTGGAATGCCGATAAGACGTCATAATGCGCATCTCCGTCTTTATCATGGGTATAGCTTTTTTTCTGCAGACATTCTTCCGCTGTTTCCCGCGTAATGCGGATCGTGCCGTCACTTGATTCCTTTGTGGAAAGCACGGCAAGCTCCAGTGCATTCAAAGCGGAGCGGACGTCCCCTCCGCACCCTTGCGCGAAATGATCCATCGCGTCGTCGTCCACCGAAACACTGTAGGAACCGAGTCCCCGGTGTTCATCTGTGAGCGCTCTTCTCAATGCCTGCTTGATCAGATCCGGTGTTAACGGTTCGAGTTCGAATATCTGGGTACGGCTTCTGATGGCCGGGTTAATGGCATGATAAGGATTGGCGGTGGTCGCGCCGATTAAAATAATCATGCCGTTTTCTAAATAGGGCAGCAGAAAATCCTGCTTCCCCTTATCAAGCCTGTGCACTTCATCAAGTATTAAGATGACCTGGCCTGACATTTTCGCTTCCTGTACGACAATTTCCATGTCTTTTTTATTATGAATGACGGCATTCAATTTTCTGAATGCGATGCTTGTCGATCCTGCGATCGCTGTGGCGATGGACGTTTTTCCGATGCCCGGCGGTCCGTACAGGATCATGGATGATAGGTGCTTTGCGCGCACCATTCTGCCGATGATTTTATCTTCTTTGACCAAATGTTCCTGGCCGATAATGTCTTCGATATTGGCAGGCCGCATCCGATACGCCAATGGTTTCATGAACATCTCTCCTTACATATACAGGGTAACGGAAAACGGACGATTAGAAAAGCGAATTGCGGCGGGCCCCGTGTTTCAATGAAAATTAGGATAAGTTATGTTATAATAACAGTTGGTCTATAAGATACTAAACTGATTATTCATATCCATTTACTTGTATAAATTAACAATTAGAATTGACTGGGGTGTTCATATTGAAAATATCGACAAAGGGAAGATACGGGCTCACCATTATGATTGAATTGGCGAAAAAGCACGGAGAAGGTCCGACGTCGCTCAAAAGCATCGCCCAAACAAACAGCCTTTCTGAGCATTACTTGGAACAGCTTGTATCACCGCTCAGAAACGCGGGACTCGTAAAAAGCATCAGAGGCGCTTACGGCGGTTACGTGCTCGGCGGCCAGCCAGAAGAGATAACGGCCGGAGATATTATCAGAGTGCTGGAAGGCCCGATCAGTCCAGTAGAAGTGCTTGAGGATGAAGAGCCTGCCAAGCGGGAGTTATGGATCCGCATCCGGGACGCCGTAAAAGACGTGCTGGACAGCACGACGTTAGAAGACCTTGCGAGCTACACGGACGGTGAGCAGGAAGCTTATATGTTCTATATTTAAACCAGAGGTGTAAAGACAATGGAACGGATTTATTTAGATCACGCCGCGACTTCCCCGATGGATGAGCGTGTACTCGAAAAAATGAAGCCTCATTTCTTCGGCAGCTTCGGCAATCCGTCAAGCATTCATTCGTTCGGAAGAGAATCCCGGAAATGGGTCGACGAAGCGAGAGCGGACATCGCGCGTGAAATCAGTGCGAAAGAACAGGAAATCATTTTCACAAGCGGGGGCACGGAGGCTGATAATTTAGCGATTCTCGGAACGGCTGCCGCCCGGAAGAATGAAGGGAAACATATTATCACGACCGCTGTTGAGCATCATGCCGTATTACACGCCTGCGAAAAGCTGGAAGAAGACGGTTTTGAGGTGACATACCTCATCCCCGGCCCTTCAGGACGGATCAGTGCAAATCAGGTGAAAGAAGCGCTTCGTGATGATACAATCCTTGTTACCGTCATGTATGGCAATAACGAAGTCGGAACCATTCAGCCGATTGACGAAATCGGAGAGCTGTTAAGCGGGCATCATGCCTATTTTCACACAGATGCCGTCCAGGCATTCGGTTATATACCGATCGACGTGAAAAAAAGCAGAATTGACATGCTGTCTGTTTCCGGTCACAAGCTTAACGGGCCAAAAGGGACAGGCTTTTTATATGTAAATCAAGAGGTGAAGCTGTCACCGATTCTTCTTGGGGGCGAGCAGGAACGAAAGCGGCGCGCGGGTACGGAAAATGTACCGGGCATTGCCGGCTTAAAGGAAGCGGTCGTCCTTTCAAGCCGTGAACGGGAAGAGAAAACAGCGATGTTTAAGGAGTTTAAAAACATCATCATGAGAACGCTGGAAAAAGCCGGCGTCACAGCGGAGGTGAACGGAGATGCCGAGAACTGCCTGCCGCATATTTTAAACCTTTACTTTCCCGGTGTGCCGGTGGAAGCGCTGCTGGTCAATCTTGATATGGAAGGCATTGCCGTCTCAAGCGGATCTGCGTGTACGGCGGGGTCCGTTCTTCCGTCTCATGTACTTACGGCCATGTTCGGAAGTGAGAGCGGCAGGCTGACCTCGTCAATCCGCCTCAGCTTCGGCCTCGGCAATACGGCGGAACAAATCGAAACAGCCGCCGAAAAGCTTGCCGCCGTCGTCAAACGGCTTGCTTAAAACGGCGGACTTACGTTTTTAATGGAGTGAATGCAAATGGAAAAACGGCCGGAGGATACAAGAGTCGTAGTCGGCATGTCCGGCGGCGTGGACTCTTCCGTGGCGGCCCTTCTGCTGAAGGAGCAGGGCTACGATGTAATCGGAATCTTTATGAAAAACTGGGATGATACGGACGAAAACGGTTTTTGCACGGCGACGGAAGATTATGAAGACGTCATCCGCGTCTGCAACCAGATCGGAATTCCGTATTATGCCGTCAATTTTGAAAAACAATATTGGGAAAAGGTATTTCAATATTTCCTTGATGAATATAAAGCCGGAAGAACTCCAAATCCGGATGTCATGTGCAATAAAGAAATTAAGTTTAAGGCTTTCTTGGATCATGCTTTATCACTTGGCGCGGATTACCTCGCGACAGGCCATTACGCCCGCGTGGACCGAAGCGGAGATACAGTGCGCATGCTTCGCGGCCTGGATGAAAACAAGGATCAGACTTATTTTCTGAATCAGCTCAATCAGGAACAGCTCAGTAAAGTCATGTTCCCGATCGGTGATCTGCAAAAAAGCCGCGTGCGGGAAATTGCCAAAGAAGCAGAACTTGCGACAGCGGCGAAAAAAGACAGCACGGGAATCTGCTTTATCGGCGAACGCAACTTCAAGACGTTTCTCAGCCAATATCTCCCTGCTCAGCCGGGCGATATGATGACAATGGACGGGGAAGTAAAAGGGCGTCATGACGGACTGATGTATTATACGATCGGACAGCGCCACGGTCTTGGAATCGGCGGAAGCGGCGAGCCGTGGTTCGCCGTCGGTAAAGATCTTGAAAAAAACATTCTGTATGTTGATCAGGGATTCCATAACCCGCTTCTGTATTCTGATAAAATTACGGCGACAAATATCAGCTGGACACGTCCGGGTATGATGGACGGCGGCGAAATGACATGCACGGCGAAATTCCGCTACCGTCAGGAAGATCACAAAGTTACGGTGAAAATGACGGGTGCTGACGAAGCGGAAATCATTTTTGACGGGCAGGTCCGCGCTGTAACGCCGGGACAAGCCGTCGTTTTTTATGACGGAGAAGAGTGCCTCGGCGGCGGAACGATTGATGACGTCTATAAAGACGGAACAAAATTGTGGTACGTATAACACATGTAAAAAACCTCAACTCGCATGTTGGGGTTTTTTAGCGAAAGGAAGTTGAAAATGGATTATAATAAAATCGGAATCGACGCCATGCAGGAGGGCGATTTTGAAAAAGCGGCAGAGGCTTTTACGAAAGCGATTGAGGAAAACGGTCAAGATCCGGTGCCGTATATCAACTTCGCGAATCTGCTTTCTTCTGTGAACGAACTCGAACGCGCGCTTGCTTTTTACAACAGAGCGCTTGAATTGGACAATTCAGCGGCAGCCGCATATTACGGAGCGGGAAACGTATATGTGATGAAGGAATCGTTTTCTGAAGCGAAGGATATGTTTGAAAAAGCGCTTCGCTCCGGTATGGAAAACGGAGACTTGTTTTATATGCTGGGAACCGTTCTCGTTAAATTAGAGCAGCCGAAGCTTGCGCTGCCGTATTTGCAGCGGGCCGTTGAATTGAACGAAAACGATACGGAAGCGCGGTTCCAGTTCGGAATGTGTCTTGCAAACGAAGACATGCTGGATGAAGCATTGGCGCAGTTTGAGACGGTGATCGAGCAGGATCCAAGCCATGCAGACGCATTTTATAATGCCGGAGTCGCTTACGCCTACAAAGAAAATCGTGAAAAGGCGCTTGAGATGCTTGAAGGCGCAATCGGCATACAGCCTGATCATATGCTTGCGCTTCATGCGAAACAGCTTATCACCCAGTCATAACGAAAGGAGGGAAGGCTCGTGGATCAGCTGAAAATCGAGGAACAACCGTATGTAAAAGGCGTCATTCATACGGTCATTTACCACAATGACACCAACCTGTATACAGTGCTGAAAGTCAAGGTTGCAGAAACGTCTGAGGCGATCGAAGACAAGGTCGTATCCGTAACGGGCTACTTCCCTCTGCTGCAAGAAGATGAGACTTACACATTTTACGGAAAAACCGCCACACATCCCAAGTTCGGCCTGCAATTCCAGGCTGAACACTTTAAGAAAGAAATTCCGACCACAAAAGAAGGGATCATTCACTATTTATCAAGCGATCTGTTTGAAGGAATCGGAAAAAAAACGGCGGAAGAAATCGTCAAAAAGCTCGGAGACGGCGCGCTGAATAAAATTCTGGCTGATGCGTCGGTGCTTTACGATGTGCCGAAAATGTCCAAAAAGAAAGCGGATAAGCTTGCCGGAGAGCTGCAGCGGCATCAGGGGCTGGAGCAGATTATGATTTCTCTTAACCAATACGGTTTCGGACCTCAGCTTTCCATGAAAATTTATCAGGCTTACGAAACGGAAACCCTTGAGAAAATTCAGGAGAATCCTTATCAGCTTGTAAAGGACGTGGAAGGCATCGGCTTTGTAAAGGCCGACGAGCTGGGCGGAAAAATGGGTCTGTCAGGAAACCATCCCGAGCGGATCAAAGCGGCTATCTTATATACGATTGAATCGACCTGCCTTTCAGAAGGTCATACGTACATAGACACAAAGCAGCTGATTATCAATACGCAAACGCTTCTGAATCAGTCAGCTGGCGGAGGCCGCGTCACGGAAATGGATGCGGCTGAAGGCATCATCGCCCTCGGAGAGAGTAAGGATATCGTCATAGAAGGAGAACGCTGCTATTTTCCGTCTTTGTTTTACGCGGAACAAAATGTCGCAAAACGCGTGCTCGATATTGCGGCTCAGACGGAGTATGCCGATCAATTTCCTGAATCGGAATTTCTGCTTGCGCTCGGCGAACTGGAAGAACGGATGAAAGTTCAATACGCTCCGAGCCAAAAGGATGCTATTCAAAAAGCGCTGTCGTCGCCGATGCTTTTACTGACCGGGGGACCGGGTACGGGAAAAACGACCGTTATCAAAGGAATCGTGGAATTATACAGTGAACTCCACGGCGTATCGCTTGATCCCGGTGATTATAAAAAAGACGAGGCGTTTCCGGTGCTGCTTGCCGCGCCGACCGGAAGAGCCGCAAAACGGATGAGTGAATCTACGGGTCTGCCGGCTGTTACGATTCACAGGCTGCTCGGCTGGAATGGCGCTGAAGGCTTTACCTATAATGAGGATCAGCCGATTGAAGGGAAACTGATCATTATAGACGAAGCGAGTATGCTCGATATTTGGCTCGCCAGCCATTTGTTTAAGGCGCTCCCTAAGCACATTCAGCTCATCGTCGTCGGTGATGAAGACCAGCTTCCTTCCGTGGGGCCGGGGCAGGTGCTGAGAGACCTTTTGGCTTCTGAGGTGCTGCCGACCGTGCGCCTGACAGATATTTACCGTCAGGCGGAAGGGTCATCCATCGTCGAACTTGCCCATGATATGAAAAAAGGACTGCTTCCAAAAGGACTGACCGCGCCGACAAAGGACCGCTCGTTTATCCGCTGTAATTCTGCACAGATTAAAGAAGTCGTCGATCAAGTCGTTTCAAACGCGTTAAAGAAGGGATATACCTCCAGAGATATTCAAGTGCTTGCGCCGATGTACAGGGGAAAAGCGGGAATTAACGAGCTGAATATGCTTCTTCAAGACATCATGAATCCGCCGAAAGAAAAAAGGCGGGAGCTGAAATTCGGAGATGTCGTCTACAGAACGGGCGATAAAATATTGCAGCTTGTCAACCAGCCGGAAAACAATGTGTTTAACGGTGATATCGGCGAAATCGTGTCCATTTTTTATGCCAAAGAAAATACGGAAAAAGAAGACATGGTAGTCGTCTCGTTTGACGGCAATGAAATCACCTTTACGAAAAAGGATTTCAGCCAGTTTACCCATGCTTACTGCTGTTCCATCCATAAGTCTCAGGGAAGTGAATTTCCGATTGTCGTCCTGCCTGTCGTCAAAGGCTACTATCGTATGCTTAGGAGAAATCTCCTTTATACCGCCATTACAAGGGCCAAGAAATTTCTGATTCTTTGCGGAGAAGAAGAAGCGCTTGAATGGGGTGTCAAAAACAATGATGCCACCGTCAGACAGACGTCGCTTAAAAACAGGCTCACAGAGCAGACTGAAGAGATGGATGCAGAACTGGCCGCTCTGCAAAAAGAACTGCCGTTCAGTGTATATGATGCGAACATCGGAATGGAAGGCATTACGCCGTTTGACTTTATGGAAGAAAAAGCGTAAATAAAACCCGGCACATACGCCGGGTTTTATTGTGGAAGTCATTTCAAAGTATGGCGCCCGGCTTCTCGGCAAAACCTATACGTGTTCAACAAAAGGTGGTTGATCACACTTTGAGAACATGCCATGCAGCTGAAGGACGAACAGTTTATGACGAACACAACCGGCGCAGCCTCGGGATGATTTCGGATGTGTGTTTCTCTCTTGACGGCCGGTTTCTCGGTTTTGTGCTGGAGCAGAAACGCCTGTTTCACAACCGCCATCTTTTTTTAGCAGCCAGTGATATAAAAGAGATGGATCAAGAAGCCGTAGCTGCCGCCGAAGCTCATTTGCAGCCTTTGCCGAAGAGCTGTTTCACCTTTGAACAGATTAAGATGCAGCCGGTGAAATCGCCTGATGGTGAAATGTTCGGTTTGCTGGAAGATGTATACTTTTGTTTGGACAGGGGCATAATCGTAGCATATGAACTCACGGACGGTTTCTTTTCAGATCTGGCAGGCAGACGCCAAGTGCGCCGGGCCGCCGATACGCTTATTGAAGCGGGGAAAGACGGCATCGTCCTGAACGGATAAGAGGTGTAGTCTGTGCTTGTATGTCCGAACTGCAAAAGTAAAGATATCGGCAAAATCGGCGTAAACCAATACTATTGCTGGGGCTGCTTCATTGAGCTGACGGTGGCCAAAGGCAAAATTGCGACACATCAAGTAGAGGAAGACGGCACGTTAAGCAGTCTTGATGATTTGTTTTCTGAAGACGAACGCAGTATCAATTTTTAATTTTGAAAGGAGATACGCGCGATGGGCAGAACAATGACCTCTCTATTGGCTTTAGGAGCAGGAGCCGTTATGTATCGTATGGCTTCTCAGTCCGATATGCTGAATAAAAAAGGTATGAAACGGATGAGAAGACGAGTCATGAAAATGTTTTAAGTAAAAAAGGATACTTCTTCGGAAGTATCCTTTTTACGTTTGTCTCGCTTCCAGCCGTCTGGCTGCAAGAGACAGGCTGTAATTGACCGCAAAATACATCAGGGCCGCCAGCAGAAAGATCGGAAAAAAATACCCTCCGTCAGCGCTTTGTCCGTTTAAAATCTGCGCGTTATGAATCAGTTCGGGCAGAGCGATTACGACCGCAAGTGACGTATCCTTTAATAAAGAAATAAACTGGCTCACAATCGGAGGGACCATACGCCTGAGCGCCTGCGGCATCACGACGAGAAAAAGAGTCTGCGTATATGTCAGCCCTGAAGACCGCGCCGCTTCAATCTGTCCTTTTTCAACGGATTGCAAACCGCTTCTGATGATTTCTGACAGCATGGCCGATTCGAAAATTGTAAGCGCCGTGATGGCGGCCGCGGTAATTTCCAGTTTGATGCCGATTTCCGGGAGGGCAAAAAACGTAAAGAAAATGATTAATAACAGCGGCAGATTACGGATGGTTTCGACAATGGCGGCTATCACGCCTGAGACGGCGGGGATTTTCGCATAGCGCAAAGTGCCTGCGGCAAGCCCGAAAATAAAACTGAGAATAATGGAAATCAGCGCAACATAAAGTGTGATCAAAAAGCCGTTCCATAAAAACAGCAGATGATCCGGTGTATAGGCGCCGCTAAAATCCATGTTTTTCACTCTCCTTTTTTAATAACTTTTCCCGAGGCGTCTTTCCAAATAGTGAACTCCGATGCTGAGCGGTATTGTTAACAACAAATAAAAAAGCGCGACAAAGATATAGACATCAAACACGACAAGAGTGCTTGAGGAAACGAGATCCGCCTGATACATCAAATCCAGTCCCGCCACCACTCCGAGTATTGATGAGTTTTTGACAAGATTGAGAAATTGGTTTCCGAGCGGGGGAATCACGATTTTAACGGCCTGAGGGAGAATCACGTATCTCATCGCCTGACTGTAGGTGAAGCCTGACGATCTGGCCGCTTCCATTTGGCCCTTGGAGACAGTCTGAATTCCGGCTCTGATGGCTTCTGCGATAAAAGCGGACGTATATATCGTCAGCGCAATCGTCCCCGCCTGAAAGCCGTCCAGTCTCAATCCGGCGTTCGGAAGTCCGAAATAAAATACGAAGGTGATGAGGAGAAGCGGAATGTTCCGGATAAATTCCACATACGCAGTCCCGATCCATTGGATGGGTTTGAAAGCCGTGATTCTCATGACTGCGATCAGAACGCCCAGCGCGAAGCTGCCTGCCAGCGCGATGAAGCTCGCAAGCAATGTGTGCAGGAAACCGTCCATGTACATATCGAAGTTTTCCGTTAAAATTGAAAAGTTCATGCCATGTCACTCCTTATAAAACGGGGATGAGCATGCCTGCTCACCCCGCGGTCCGTTCTATTTTGCCGGTTCTTCTTTGATCCATTTTTTATAGATTTTGCCGTACCTGCCGTCGGCTTTCATTTTTTTCAAAGAAGCGTTGATTTCCTTGACGAGTCCGGATTGGCCTTTTTTGACGGCGATTCCGTAAGGCTCATCGGTGAATGTGCCGCCTGTCAGCTGATATTGTTTATTTTCATCCGCCATGCCGTATAAAATCGCATTATCAGTTGTGAGCGCATCTCCCTGTCCTGCTTTAAGCGCAGTAAACGCTTCGGCGTAATTTTCAAATTCCAGAACTGAGGCGTCAGGCGCTTTTTCTCTGATGTTTTGTGAGGAAGTGGAGCCTTTTACCGCCAACACTTTTGAACCTTTTTTGAGGTCTTCGGTGCTTTTGATGCTGCTTCCTTTTTTGACGAGCAGGGATTGCCCGGCTTCAAAATAAACGTCTGAGAAATCAACTTCTTTTTTCCGCTCATCCGTTATCGTCATCGTGGCCGTAATGGCATCGATATCGCCGTTTTGCAGCATCGGAATTCTCGTTTTCGACGTCACTTCCTTAAACTCCGCTTTTTTCTCATCCCCCAGAATATCTTTTGCGATCTGTTTGGCAATATCAATATCAAAGCCTTCAATATCGCCGGAGCTCGGGTTTTTCAGTCCGAATAATCTTGTATCAGTTTTGACGCCGAAGATGATCTTGTCTCTGTCTTTAATTGAGGCTAACGTGTCTTTTCCCGTACCCTTTGAATCGCCGGACGTTTCTTTCCCTCCGCAGGCGGCCAGCATAAAGACGGCCAGCAGAGATATCAAACCGACAGATAACCATTTTGTTACGCGTGACATAATCGTTCCCCCCCGTTTTCTTTTCAGTGATTTAAAATACGGCTTAAGAATAAACGCGCCCTCTCTTCACGAGGGCTTTCGTAAAACTCAGCCGGTGCAGCTTCTTCCAAGATGGCCCCCCCGTCGATAAACACGATGCGGTCCGCCACTTCTTTGGCGAATCCCATTTCATGGGTGACGACTACCATGGTCATGCCTTCTTTTGCGAGTGTTTTCATGACATCCAGCACTTCCCCGATCATTTCCGGATCAAGCGCGGATGTCGGTTCATCAAACAGCATAACCCCTGGCTTCATCGCAAGCCCTCTGGCAATGGCGACACGCTGCTGCTGGCCGCCTGAAAGCTGTGAAGGATAGGCGTCCGCTTTGTCCGGTATACCGACTTTTTTCAAATAATATAAGGCCGTTTCTTTTGCTTCTTCTTTTGATTGTTTGAGCACTTTGAGCGGTGCGAGCATGATGTTTTGCAGAACGGTTTTGTGCGGATACAGATGAAAATGCTGAAACACCATACCGATGTTGCGGCGGACTTTATTCATATCCGTTTTCTTGTCATGGATGGCGGCGCCATTTACCGTCAAGGCGCCTTCATCAACCGTTTCCAGCTGATTGATGCAGCGGAGAAGAGTGCTTTTTCCCGATCCTGAAGGTCCGATGATAACGACGACTTCCCCTTTTTTAATGTGCAGATTAATGTTCTTCAGCACGTGAAAATGTCCGTAGTGCTTATTTACATCCTGAAATGAGATCATGGCAATCCTCCTAGAAAAACATGTCATATAGACTAATGAGCTTTCGAATTAACTTAATGCTATGATAATTATTCAGATTTTTATGATTTATATTCAAACTTTTTCGTAATTTCTGATAATTATTTCCGTCAAGAGATCTGCGTCATAAGGCGGACTTTATGAAACGGGAATAATTCCGGCTTTCTGTCAAAAGATAAAGCAAGAGGTGAAACGTCATGCTTCAAAAACCGCTGCAGCTCTTAATGTGGACGGCTGTATGTCTGCTCGTTTTGTTAACAGTGTATGTCTTTTGTATGCTCGATATGTTATGGGCACCCATATGGCTTGTTATAAAATCTCTCTTTATTCCTATATTCATCGCAGTATTTATTGCTTATCTTTTACTTCCGATTACTGAATGGCTTCATGGGAAAGGGATGCCTAGAACTTTAAGCCTGCTTCTGATTTATTTCCTGTTTTTCGGCGGAATCGGCTGGGGGGTTTATAAAGGAGTTCCTGTTTTAATTGAACAGCTGCAGGATCTGTCTGAGAGCATTCCCGGGCTTGCTGAAAACTACAACAGCATGCTGAGGCATCTGCATAATCATACGGATCATTGGCCTGACGGAATGCACCACCGGATGGACAAAATGATTCAGCAGACAGAAACGTTCCTTGCCGGAACGATTGAGAGCACGATCAGAAGCATCCGTTTCGTGTTTGATTATATCCTGATTGCGGCGACGATTCCTTTTCTCGTTTTCTATATGGTGAAGGATATAGACGCCATGAAAAAGACGGTCTGGTATTTGACGCCGAAGTCCTGGAGGAAAAGGGGGAGCGAATTTCTGCGGGATGTCGACGACTCCCTCGGAGATTACATCCGCGGACAGCTTCTCGTTTGTTTTTTGCTCGGGTTAATAGCCGGCTGTTCGTTTTGGATGTTCGGCCTTCCTTATCCGCTGATCTTGGGCCTTGTCATCGGCATTACGAATGTCATACCGTATTTCGGCCCGTTTATCGGGGCTGTTCCGGCGCTGCTCCTTGCGCTGGCGCTTTCTGCAAAGGCTGTGATCATCGTGATTATCACGATTTTTATTCTTCAATTTATAGAAGGGAATATTTTGAGTCCGCTCATTGTCGGGCGAAGCCTCAGAATGCATCCCGTCGTGATTATGCTTGCACTTCTTGCCGGAGGAGAGCTTGCGGGGATTCCCGGCATGATTCTCGCCGTTCCGGCAGCAGCCGTTTTAAAAGTGACGGCCATTCACTTTTTGCGGATCAGGACGGAACATTGACATTCGGGTTCTGCTTGTCTATAATTTCGAGTAGAATACATACGAATCTCGAGTGACGGATATGAGTACGCCGAAGCCCTGTTTAAGAGAGAAGCTCCGATACGCTGAAAGGAGCTTCAGCAGAAGATTGGCCGAAGCTAATCCTGAGTGCAGTTAAAGGCTGCCGCAGTCCTGCGTTACGGGATGAAAGGTGACGGGTCTTTTTCGGCCTGTAATCAGGGTGGTACCGCGAGACAGCTCTCGTCCCTGTGTGAACGCATGGTTTGCATAGGGAGAGAGCTTTTTTGCTGTCGCAAAAGAGAATTTCGGGTAGTGATAAGGAGGAATATAGATGAAACACTTAACATCTGCTGAAGTGCGTCAAATGTTTTTAGATTTCTTTAAAGAAAAAGGCCATGCTGTTGAACCGAGCGCTTCATTGGTTCCGCATGAAGATCCGTCTTTATTGTGGATCAACAGCGGCGTTGCGACGCTGAAAAAATACTTTGACGGCCGCGTTGTGCCGGAGAATCCGAGAATTGTAAACGCGCAAAAATCAATCCGCACAAATGACATTGAAAATGTGGGGAAAACGGCGCGCCACCATACATTCTTTGAGATGCTCGGAAACTTTTCCATCGGTGATTATTTTAAAGAAGAAGCGATCACGTGGGCATGGGAGTTTTTAACGAGCGAAAAGTGGATCGGCTTTGATCCGGAGCTGCTGTCCGTAACGGTTCACCCGGAGGATGAAGAAGCCTATACGTTATGGGCGGAAAAAATCGGCGTTCCGGAAGAAAGAATCATCCGTCTGGAAGGGAACTTCTGGGATATCGGCGAAGGCCCGAGCGGACCGAATACGGAAATTTTCTATGACCGCGGCGAGAAATACGGTAATGACCCGTCAGATTCTGAATTGTATCCGGGGGGCGAAAATGACCGTTATCTTGAAGTGTGGAACCTGGTATTCTCAGAGTTTAACCACAATCCGGACGGCACGTACACACCGCTTCCGAAGAAAAACATTGATACGGGCATGGGGCTTGAACGGATGGTCTCCGTTATCCAGAATGTTCGGACAAACTTTGACACTGATTTGTTTATGCCGATTATTGAAGCGGCAGAGCGCATTTCCGGAGATGCTTACGGAAAGGATGCGTTGAAGGATACGGCCTTTAAAGTGATTGCCGATCATATCAGAACGGTCGCATTTGCGGTAAGCGACGGAGCGCTTCCGTCAAACGAAGGGCGCGGGTATGTACTGAGACGCCTCTTGCGCCGGGCTGTGCGATACGCGAAAACAATCGGTATCAGCCGTCCGTTTATGTACGAGTTAGTACCGACCGTTGCAGGAATTATGGACGCTTTCTATCCGGAGGTAAAAGAAAAGCAAGAGTTTATCGCCAAAGTCATCAAAACAGAGGAAGAGCGCTTCCATGAAACATTGAACGAAGGCCTGGCCATTTTATCTGACGTGATAAAGAAAGAGAAAGAAAACGGAAGCGGCATCATCTCAGGAAAAGACGTATTCAAACTGTACGATACGTACGGATTCCCGGTTGAATTGACGGAGGAATACGCGGAAGATGAACAAATGAAGGTTGACCATAAAGGCTTTGAAGCCGAAATGGAAAAACAGCGTGAACGGGCGAGAAATGCGCGCCAAGATGTAGGAAGCATGCAGGTGCAGGGCGGCGCATTACGCGACATTACCGCAGAAAGCACGTTTGTCGGCTACAGTGCCACAAAAGCTGAAGCCAAGGTGATCGAGCTTCTTCATGACGGACAATTAATCAGCGAGGCGCATGAAGGGGATACCGTTCAGATTCTTCTTGATGAGACGCCTTTCTATGCTGAAAGCGGCGGACAGATCGGTGACAGAGGTGTGCTGAGAAGCGCGCAGGCTGTCGTAACCATTAAAGATGTGAAAAAAGCTCCGAACGGCCAGCATGTACACGAAGGCACAGTGGATAGCGGCACGATTCAAAAAGGCGCAAGCGTGACGGCTGAAGTGGAAGATCAAATGAGAAGCGGCGTGGTGAAAAACCACACGGCAACCCACCTTTTGCACCAGGCGCTGAAAGACGTTCTCGGCACCCATGTCAACCAAGCCGGTTCACTTGTTACCGAAAATCGTCTTCGTTTTGACTTCTCTCACTTCGGTCAAGTGACTAAAGAGGAACTTGAGCGCATTGAAGGAATCGTCAACGAAAAGATCTGGGCGAGCATTCCGGTGGCGATTGACTTAAAACCGATCAATGAAGCAAAAGAAATGGGCGCAATGGCTCTGTTCGGCGAGAAATACGGCGATATCGTCCGTGTCGTACAAGTCGGCGATTACAGCCTTGAGCTTTGCGGCGGATGCCATGTCACGAATACGGCTGAAATCGGCCTGTTTAAAATCGTATCCGAATCAGGGATCGGCGCAGGTACGCGAAGAATCGAAGCCGTAACAGGAAAAGGCGCATATCAGGAAATGAACAGCCAGCTGAGCCTTTTGCAGTACGCTGCGGATGAGCTGAAATCAAACGTAAAAGACGTGCCGAAGCGGATCCAGTCTCTTCAAGCGGAGCTGAAAGAAGCGCAAAGAGAAAATGAATCATTACTAAGCAAACTCGGCAATGTGGAAGCCGGAGCCATTCTGTCTAAAGTAAAAGACATCGGCGGAGTAAAAGTGCTGGCTGAAAAAGTGAATGCGAAAGACATGAACCACCTTCGCACAATGGTGGATGACCTGAAGGCGAAGCTCGGTTCTGCGGTTATCATTCTCGGCGCCGTGCAAAATGATAAAGTCAACCTGTCAGCAGGCGTAACAAAAGACCTGATCGAAAAAGGCCTTCACGCCGGAAAAATGGTCAAACAAGCGGCTGAAGTCTGCGGAGGCGGAGGCGGAGGCCGTCCGGACATGGCGCAGGCCGGCGGAAAGCAGCCTGAGAAATTGGAAGAGGCGCTCACTTCTGCGGAAGATTGGATAAAATCCGTTTTATAATCCTTTCAACTAGTGTAGAATGATGATAAGATGAGGACCTCAGGCTGAACTTTGCCTGCGAATTTGGGAAAGAGGTGCAAAACGGTGAGCTCGTTTGATAAAACGATGAAATTTAATTTCTCCGATGATTCTGCTGAAACAAACGTCGAAGAAGTGCTGATTACGGTGTATGATGCGCTTCAGGAAAAAGGATACAATCCTATCAACCAGATTGTCGGATACTTGCTGTCAGGAGATCCTGCATACATTCCTAGGCATCGCGACGCCCGAAACTTAATTCGCAAACTGGAACGTGACGAATTAATTGAGGAATTGGTAAAATCCTATCTAGAACAGCATAAAGAGGCGTAAATACATTCATGAGAATATTGGGACTTGATCTGGGAACGAAAACACTCGGCGTAGCTTTAAGCGATGAAATGGGCTGGACCGCTCAGGGCATTGAGACGATAAAAATAAACGAGGCTGAAGGAGATTACGGTCTGGACCGTTTATCCGAGCTGATGAAAGACTATAATGTAGAGAAGATCGTACTCGGTTTTCCGAAAAACATGAACGGGACGATCGGTCCGAGAGGCGAAGCCAGCCAAACATTTGCGAAACTGCTTGAAACAGCGTACAATGTCCCTGTTGTGCTGTGGGACGAGCGTCTGACGACGATGGCGGCTGAAAAAATGCTGATCGCGGCTGACGTCAGCAGGCAAAAACGAAAAAAAGTCATTGATAAAATGGCGGCTGTCATGATACTTCAAGGGTTTCTGGACAGTCTAAACTAAGAGGTGAAAGAAATGGAACACGGTGAAAAACACATTACGATTGTCGATGATCAAGGCAACGAACAGCTTTGCGAAGTGCTGTTCACATTTGAAAACGACACATTCAACAAATCTTACGTACTTTATTATCCGATTGATGCTCAGGACGATGATGAAATCGAAATTCACGCTTCAAGCTTCGAGCCGAATGAAAACGGCGAAGACGGCGAACTGATGCCGATTGAAACTGATGAAGAGTGGGAAATGATCGAAGAAACGCTGAACACGTTTTTAGCGGAAGAAGACGAAGAATAAAATGAACAAAAAAGCCGGAGCGCATATGCCGCTTCGGCTTTTTTGTAATAAATTGCCGAATGCGCATGAATCATGTAGTATAAGAGCTGTTGGGAGGAAAATACTTGTATGAATATCAATCAGACTAAAAATTCATTTCTGCGTAAAAACAAAAAAACGACGATAATACTGTCCTCCGTGATCGCTCTTTTTATCATCATTTGCGGTGCTTTTTTCTATGGAAAATCACTGCTGTCTCCGGTTGACGAAGGCAGCAAAACGACAGTCAACATTAATATTCCGAGCGGTTCTTCGGTTTCGGCAATCGCTGAGATTCTTGAGGATCAGCATGTCATAAAAAGCAAAAAAGCATTTCAGCTGTATGTGAAGTATAAAGGCGCTTCTGGATTTCAGGCCGGATTTTACCATCTGAATAAAGGAATGGACGCGGATGCGATTATTAAAAAACTGACCGCGGGATCTGCGGGATATGCCTTTCAGATCACCGTTCCTGAAGGAAAACAGCTTACACAGATTGCTGATGCGATCGCAAACGAAACATCATATTCAAAAGAAGAGATCATGGCGAGACTGGACGACAAAACATTTATTAACAAACTGAAAAACAAGTTTCCTGATACGATAACGGACGCTCTTTCAAACAAGAAGCTTAAGCATCCGCTCGAAGGCTATCTGTATCCGGCTACATATCCGTTTAATGATCCGGATGCATCGCTTGACAAGATTTTGACGGCAATGGTTCAGGAAACAAACACCCGTATCGAAACGTATAAATCAGAACTGGAAAAAAAGAAACTTTCCGTCCATAATGCTTTGACGATGGCATCGCTTATCGAAGAGGAAGCCACCGCCAAAGCCGACCGTCACAAAATCGCAAGCGTTTTTTACAACAGGCTTGCAGAAAAAATGCCGCTGCAGACTGACCCGACGGTTTTATATGCGGCCGGCAAGCATAAAAGCCGCGTCTACTACAAAGACCTGAAAATTGATTCTCCGTATAATACGTATAAGAATAAGGGGCTGCCGCCGGGACCGATTGCAAATGCCGGGGATTCATCATGGGAAGCGGCTCTCAACCCTGACAAAACGGATTATCTCTATTTCCTGGCAAAATCAAACGGCGAGGTCGTTTTCACGAAAACATTAAAAGATCATAATAAAGCGAAGGAAAAGTATATTTCCAAAAAAGACAGCGAATAAAAGGAGGGCAAAAGCTCTCCTTTTATTCCATTCTGAAAGGTTTTATGATAAAATATATCGGGTTGTTTACTTATGAATAAAGAAGTGTCTTAAGAGAGTGTCCCCGCGGATTCGTCAGGGGCACTCCTTTTTAGAACGGAGGCTGTTTGCCGTGAATGATCGGTATGAACAAATAAACGAGTATATAAACGCGATGCTGAAGCCTCGGCCTGATAAAGTGAAAAAGCTTGAAGCCTATGCAAAAGAGCACCATGTTCCGATTATGGAAGAAGCGGGCATTGAAGTGCTGCTTCAAATGCTGTCGATTCAACAGGCGAAAAACATTTTGGAAATCGGCACGGCAATCGGGTATTCCGCCATACGGATGGCGCTTGAGCTTCCGGATGCGAATATTTACACGATTGAACGGGACGACAAACGCTATGAAGAAGCTGTGAACAATATAAAAGACTTTGAAATGGAAAATCGGATTCACGTACTGTACGGGGATGCGCTGACACTTTCTGAGTCTGTTCGTGTCACGGCTCCTTATGATGCCATTTTTATCGACGCGGCCAAAGGCCAGTACACGAACTTTTTTGAGCTCTATGAACCGATGCTTGCGCCGGATGGAGTCATTTTCACGGACAACGTCCTGTTTAAAGGGCTGGTGGCACAAGATCACTCGGAAATTGAGCCGAAAAGAAAACGGAAGCTTGTTGAAAAAATTGATCAATATAACCAATGGCTGATGAACCGCCCTGACTATCAAACGGTTATACTGCCGGTCGGAGACGGCATCGCCATCAGTAAAAAGAAGAGGTGAATGATCATGAAAAAACCTGAACTTTTGGTGACTCCGACTTCCGTACAGGATATTCTTCCGCTCATTCAAGCGGGCGCAACGGCGCTGTTAGTCGGAGAACAAAGATACGGCCTGAGACTGGCCGGAGAATTTTCAAGAGAAGATATAAAAGAAGCCGTAAAGACAGCTCACCAAGAAGGCGCGAAAGTGTACGCTGCTGTCAATGCTATTTTTCACAATGAAAAAGTGGACGAGCTGAACGGCTATCTTGCCTTTTTGCAGGAAGCCGGCGTTGATGCGGCTGTTTTCGGTGACCCGGCCGTTTTAATGGCGGCGCGGGAAGCGGCTCCCGAGCTCAAACTCCACTGGAGCACGGAAACAACGGGAACCAACTACTATTCCTGCAATTACTGGGGACGCAAAGGCGCACGGCGTGCAGTGCTGGCTAAGGAATTAAATATGGACAGCATCATTGACATAAAAGAAAACGCCGAAGTGGAAATTGAAATTCAAATCCACGGCATGACCTGCATGTTCCAATCCAAGCGTTCGTTAGTGGGCCATTACTTCGAATACCAGGGAAAAGTCATGGACATCGAACAGAAGAAAAAAGAAGCGGGCATGTTTCTGCATGACAAGGAACGGGGCAATAAATACCCGATTTTTGAAGACGAAAACGGCACGCACATCATGAGCCCGAACGATGTGTGCATGATTGATGAGTTAGAGGATCTGATGGACTCCGGCATTGATTCTTTCAAAATCGACGGAGTCTTGAAGTCTCCTGAATACTTAATTGAAGTAACCCGTATGTACAGAGAAGCAATCGATTTGTGCTTCGGCAGCCGGGAGACATATGAAGAGAAAAAAGAGAGCTGGATAGAACGGATTGAAAGCATTCAGCCTGTGAACAGAAGCATCGACACAGGATTCTTCTTTAAAGAAACGGTCTATTAAAAAGGAGGATGCAACGGATGACAGCCGTAAATCAAACCATTTCCAAAGTCGTAAACGGAAAACGCGTCATTACGAAAAAACCTGAACTCCTTGCTCCGGCAGGAAACCTTGAAAAATTAAAAATTGCCGTTCATTACGGAGCGGACGCGGTTTTTATCGGAGGACAGGAATACGGACTCCGCTCAAATGCGGATAACTTCTCTATAGAAGAAATCGCAGAGGGCGTAGAATTTGCCAAAAAATACGGGGCGAAAATATATGTGACAACAAACATTTTTGCCCATAATGAAAATATAGACGGTCTGGAAGAATACTTAAAAGCGTTGGGAGACGCGAAAGTTGCCGGAATTATCGTCGCTGATCCGCTGATTATTGAAACATGCCGGAGAGTGGCCCCGGATGTGGAAATTCATCTCAGCACACAGCAGTCCCTTTCAAACTGGAAAGCGGTGCAGTTCTGGAAAGAAGAAGGGCTTGACCGAGTGGTGCTTGCCCGCGAAACGAGCGGACTGGAAATTAAAGAAATGAAGGAAAAGGTGGATATTGAAATCGAAACCTTTATCCATGGGGCCATGTGTATCGCTTATTCAGGCCGATGCGTGCTGAGCAATCACATGACGGCCCGGGATTCCAACCGCGGCGGCTGCTGTCAGTCGTGCCGCTGGGATTATGACCTGTATCAGACAGACAGTTCGAACGCGGTCGCGCTTTACGGCGAAGAAGATGCTCCGTTTGCGATGAGCCCGAAAGATTTAAAATTGATTGAATCCATTCCGCAAATGATCGAGATGGGCATCGACAGCCTGAAAATTGAAGGCCGGATGAAATCGATTCATTACGTTGCGACGGTTGTCAGCGTGTATCGCAAAGTCATTGACGCATACTGCGCTGATCCTGAAAACTTTGTCATTCAGCAAGAATGGCTTGATGAGCTGGACAAATGTGCAAACCGGGATACTGCGCCTGCTTTCTTTGAAGGCACGCCCGGTTTTGAAGAGCAGATGTTCGGCGAACACGGAAAGAAAACAACATTTGATTTTGCCGGTCTCGTGCTCGCATATAACGAGGAAACTCAAATGGTGACGCTCCAGCAGCGCAATTTCTTTAAACAAGGTGACGAAGTGGAATTTTTCGGTCCCGAAATCGACAATTTCACATTCACCATCGGCACTATTTGGGACGAAGACGGAAACGAGCTTGATGCTGCCCGCCATCCCCTGCAAATCGTTACATTTAAAGTAGACAAAAAGATTTATCCGAGCAACATGATGAGAAAGGGGAAGTAATCACCAATGGGTAAGAGTCCTGTAGTTATAGGCATCGCAGGAGGTTCCGGATCAGGAAAAACAAGCGTCACACGTTCCATCTACGAACAGTTTAAAGGACACTCGATTTTAATGATCCAGCAAGACCTTTATTATAAAGACCAAAGCCATCTTCCGTTTGAAGAAAGACTGAACACAAACTATGATCATCCGCTCGCATTTGATAATGACTATTTAATCGAGCATATTCAAGAGCTTTTGAATTACCGGCCGATAGAAAAGCCGATTTATGATTATAAACTGCATACGCGTTCTGAGGAAACCATTCCGGTCGAGCCGAAGGATGTCATTATTCTTGAAGGCATTCTCGTTCTCGAAGATAAAAGGCTTCGCGACCTCATGGATATGAAACTTTATGTCGACACGGACGCGGATCTCCGTATCATCAGACGGATTATGAGAGATATTAATGAAAGAGGCCGTTCTATCGATTCTGTCATCGAGCAGTATGTCTCCGTCGTGAGGCCGATGCATAATCAGTTTGTTGAACCGACGAAACGCTACGCGGACATCATTATTCCGGAAGGCGGCCAAAATCACGTCGCTATTGATCTGATGGTCACGAAGATACAAACGATCCTTGAACAAAATGCAATTTTGTAATACCATAGCATAGACATAAATAACTCAGACCATATTATGTATAGGCTGGAAGGGAATGAGACAGTTCCCTTCTTTCCCTGTTTATAAACCGAAACATTTGCAGAAAACACACATTCAGTTTAAGATAAACAGTACCTATATGGGAGAGAAGAACGAGGACTGCCCTGTGTTCTCATTCTTGATTTTTTCGTTTATGCTCTCATACATAATCACACGTTATTGTTGAGGGACAACCACCAAGGAGTGAAGGAACATGGCACAAGAAAAAGTTTTTCCGATGACTCAAGAAGGAAAACAAAAACTTGAACAAGAATTAGAGCAATTGAAAACGGTTAAACGTAAAGAAGTAGTAGAACGCATTAAAATCGCAAGAAGCTTTGGAGATCTGTCAGAGAACTCTGAGTATGATTCTGCAAAAGAAGAACAGGCATTTGTGGAAGGGCGTATCACGACGCTTGAAAACATGATCCGCAATGCGAAAATCATCGAGGACGACGGCGGTTCAAATGTTGTCGGTTTGGGAAAAACCGTATCATTCATCGAATTGCCTGACGGTGAAGAAGAATCTTACACGATTGTCGGAAGCGCAGAAGCTGATCCGTTTGAAGGGAAAATTTCAAACGACTCGCCAATCGCCAAAAGCCTGCTCGGCAGAAAAGTGGACGAAGAAGTCACAGTTCAGACGCCGGGCGGAGAAATGCTCGTGAAAATTGTGAAAATTTCATAAGATCCGTTTAACAATGAAACACCTCGTCCAAAATGTGGATGAGGTGTTTTTTTATGATCGTATCAAAAAGGCTGAAAGCGGCCGTTATTTGTTTTCTGCTCGTGTTTTTCTTTCTGCTTGCCAGACTGGCTGAAATTCAGCTGTTTTTTACAGAATCTTTTTCAAAATCTAACATTAATCTGATTCAGGAAAGCGTCAAGCAGCGGACTGAAGAAGTTCTTATTTCAGACGGACGCGGCTCTTTTCTTGATCGGAACGGCGAAGAGCTGACCGGAAAAAAGCAGCCAGCCGTCGTTCTGTTTCCCTTCCTCGTGACTCAGGATTGGCCGGTTGACCGGGTATCCGCCATTCTCGGAATGAAACAGGAGGAGCTCAGGCAGCTGCTCACGAAGGCGAAAAAACCGGTGATCCTAAACAGCAAAAAAATCAAACATCTGACGAAACAATCTGTGTCAAATATCAATTCTTTGAAATATCCCGGCATTTACGGCGTATATATGAAAGACAGCAAAGAAACAAACATAGCCGCCCATCTGCTGGGCGCGACAAACCAGGACCCGGAGCTTTTGAAAAAGAAATACCCCGGCCGCAAGGAACTGCCGATCACGGCAAAAATCGGGACAAGCGGGATGGAGCGGACGTTTGATGAGTTTTTACTGGCGGATCAGGACACAAAACTTTTGTATCATGTCGACGGAAGGGGAAACCCTTTATTCGGAATGGACGTCAAATATACGGCTGAAGCAAACGCGTTTTATCCGCTGCAAGTCAAAACCTCCATCGACCGCAATATTCAAAAAGCAATGGAAGATGTATTGAAAGACCGCGGGTTAAAAAAGGGGGGAGCCGTCCTTTTAGACATTGAAAAAAGCAGTGTGCTCGGTATGGTATCAAAGCCTGACGCCGACATGTCAAAGCAGCAGACTCTGCAAAATTACATGCTGACGCCGATATATCCGGGATCAGTTTTTAAAACAGTGATCGCCGCAGCCGCAATTGAACAAAATGAAGTGAAGCCGAGCACTTCCTTTAACTGCAGTCTCAACCTGTACGGAGAGCCGGGTGACGACAAAGGCACGCTTAGTTTTGGAGAGAGCTTTGCCCAAAGCTGCAATTATACGTTTACAAGTCTTGCGGAAAAATTGGTCAAAAAAGATGACTCCGTTATTGAAAACATGGCGGAGAAGCTCGGTCTCACACAGCGGGCGGGCTGGGAAGGCAAGCTGTACCGGGAAGACGGATTCAGGCAATTGTATAATGAAAAAAGCGGCGTCATTTGGGGAGATGCCAAAGACAAAACCGTAAAAAGAGCAGTCGCACAGACGGCGATCGGGCAGAAAAATGTGAAAGTCACGCCTCTTGAAGTCGCCAATATGATGGCGACGATCGCACGCGGCGGTGAAAAAAAACAAGTCAAAATCGCAGACAAAATCGAATACAAAAACGGAACGACGATGGCGTCATTCAAAGATCAGCCGCTGAAGGGGAAAACCATTGATAAATATACGGCGCAGCAGCTTCAAAAAATTCTCAGAGAAGTCGTTACTTCACCGAAAGGAACCGGCAGGAGATTTCAGGATCTGCCGTATGCGGTGGCGGGCAAATCCGGAACGGCCCAGACGGGAATGTTCACAAAAGAAAAACAGACGCTTTACCACAAATGGTTTGCGGGATACTTTCCCGCGGACAAGCCGAAATACGCTCTCGTGGTGCTGCACATGGACACGCCGGGGGATAAGGCTCTGACAAATACAGTGTTTTATGATATTGTTAAAAAGGTACATGAAAATGAAACAAACTAGACATAGAACAACCGCTCAGCCCATGTTAAAATATATGCTGAGCAAGAGGGATAAAGGAGTGCAGAATGATTGAGCAATAAACAATCTCGTTTTGAAAACCGTGATAAGCGCAGAAAAGCAAATATGGTGCTTAACATTTTAATTGCTATCGTATCTATTCTTATTGTCGTCGTTGCAGTCAGCCTCTTCATCAACAGCCCGTCCAGCGACGTGAGCGAAAAAGCGGACACGAGCCAAAAGCAGGAAACACCTGCATCAGGCAAGACGAAGCAGACATCAGATGAAGACATAAAAGACAGCAAAAAAGATACGGCGTCAGACGATGACAAAAAAGATAAACAGGATAAGGACACATCTGATTCATCTTCAGACTCTGACAGCAAAAAAGATGATGATTCATCTAAAAGTGATGACAGCAGCAAAAAAGACTCTGATTCAAGCGATCCTTTTAAAGGAGCAGAAATAACAGAGGGCGGCTCATCCAGCAATGTCGATAAAACAATTGTTAACTCAAAATGGAAAGCGGTCGGCACAAAGCAGACTGGAGAACATACGGCGACGTATGATTCAAGCTCTGAAGACTGGTCTGAAATGCTCGACGCCATCTCTTATGCAACCGGCGTGTCAAAAGATAACATGACTGTGCTGTGGCTTGGAAACAATGGAAGCCCGCAAGATGCGAAGGGTAAAGTTTTAGACAAAACGAACGGCAAAAAGTATCAGGTCACCATCACTTGGCAAGACAAAAAAGGCTGGAAGCCGACAAAAGTAGAAACATTAAAATAACCGCAAAAAAGCAGCTGAAGAGTCAGCTGCTTTTTTCTGTCATACGTCAGCGGAAAAATGAACTGACGCGCTGTAAAGGATTCTGCCGTCAACGGCCGTCACCTGATGAGATACAGAACGGACGCGAAGCATAATCGCCTGGTTGTTTTCAATCTGAACGTTTATTTTCTTTTCAAGCTCCTGCAAAGATGCCGCTTCGAAAAATTCTACTTTATCTTTTATTAAATCCAATTGAAAATTCATCAGTACAGATCCTCCTGATTTTTCTTCTGAGTCAATGAAAGTATAAGCCTTTCTGCCGTAATTGCGCAATAATCCCAGAGTATTTTAGTACCCTTTCGTTCTTTTTTGTGATAGGATAGGAACTGTTCCACGATTAATCCATACTATACTCATAGGAATTATAAATTATGGAGAGTGAAAAATATGGGCCGTGAATTTATTCCTTTATTCGAAGATTGGGCAGCGACTTATGACGCCACGGTGCACGGGGCTGACAAACAATATGCCGATGTTTTTAAAGGATATGACAATATTCTGGACAGCATCGTCGCACTTTCGGGTTCAAACGTTTTAGAGTTCGGACCGGGCACTGGGAATTTGACGGCGAAATTAGCCGCCGCGAAAAAAAAGGTGTTTGGTGTAGAACCGTCTCCGTCAATGAGAAAACTGGCAGCTGACAAGCTTTCTGACAGAGCCGTGTTCAGTGACGGGGATTTTCTGGAGTTTCCCGCTCCGCCTTTTCAAATAGATACCATCGTCAGCTCGTACGCCTTTCATCATTTAACCGATGAAGAAAAGCAAACGGCTGTAAAGCAGTATGGCACAATCCTTCAGAAGCATGATAAAATAGTGTTTGCCGATACTGTCTTTAAAGATCAAGAAGCATACGATGAAGCTATAAAAAAAGCAAGCCGAAACGGCTATCATCAATTAGCGGACGATTTAAAGACGGAACATTATCCGACACTCGGGACAATGAAAAACATCTTTTCAGCTGAGGGGTTTGCCGCGCGATTTACGCAGCAAAATGACTTTGTCTGGATAATGGAGGCGATTAAACGGTAAATCGAAGGGATTGTGTATAAATGAAACTGGCAGTCATCGGAGCAATGGAAGAGGAAGTTACGATTTTAAGAAGCAAACTGAAAGACGCAAAACAAGAGATGATCGCGCACTGTGAGTTTACGACGGGCAGCTATGAAGGCGTCGAAGTCATATTGCTGAAATCAGGCATCGGAAAAGTCAACGCGGCGATCAGCACGACGCTTCTGCTTGACCGTTTCAAACCTGATTATGTGATTAACACAGGCTCAGCGGGCGGATTTCATCATACATTGAATGTAGGCGATGTCGTCATCTCAACAGATGTCCGCCACCATGACGTGGATGTGACGGCGTTTGACTATGAATACGGACAGGTGCCCGGTCTTCCGGCAGCATACAAAGCTGATGAAAAGCTGATCAGCATTACTGAGGAAGCGGTTTCTGAGCTGAACGGCATTCAAGTCGCCAAAGGCACAATTGCAACGGGAGATTCTTTTATGAATGATCCGAAGCGGGTTGAAGACGTGCGCGCCAAGTTTGCGGATTTGTACGCGGTTGAGATGGAGGCGGCGGCTGTCGCACAGGTGTGCCACCAGTTCAAAACGCCTTTTGTTGTCATCAGAGCTTTATCTGACATTGCCGGAAAAGAATCTGACGTTTCATTTGATAAATTTTTAGAACAGGCTGCCGTTCATTCAACTGAGCTTGTCCTGAATGTCATCAAACGAATTCACTAAGCGGGGGATTCTCGTTCTCCCCCGCTTCAGGGGGAGGACATATGTTGAACGTGATAACAGACATTACAGAACTGATCGGAAATACACCGCTGCTTCGCCTCAAGCATTTTGATATACCGGAGGGAACGGCGGTTTATGCTAAGCTTGAGATGATGAATCCGGGCGGAAGCATTAAAGACAGGCTGGGCGAGATGCTCATTGAAGATGCGCTTCGCACGGGAAAAGTAAAAGCGGGCGGCGTTATCATTGAAGCGACTGCCGGAAACACCGGAATCGGACTCGCTCTGTGCGCCAGAAAGCATCAGCTTCGCGCCGTTTTTTGCGTCCCGGAGCATTTCAGCAGGGAAAAGCAGCAGATTATGAAAGCACTCGGAGCTGACATCGTGCATACGCCGAGAGAAGAAGGCATGCAGGGAGCCATCCGGAAAGCGCTTGAGCTGGAGAGAGAAATCAGTAATTCTTATGCTGTTTTGCAATTTAAAAACCGAGTAAATCCATTGACTTACTACAAAACGCTCGGACCTGAAATATGGAACGCACTCGGCGGCAATATCCACGCTTTTGTCGCCGGAGCGGGTTCTGGCGGCACCTTTGCCGGCACGGCAGCTTATCTAAAAGAAAAAAGTCCTGCCGTCAAAACGGTTATCGTTGAACCGGAAGGCTCCATCCTGAACGGTGGAGAACCGCATGCCCATAAAACAGAAGGCATCGGCATGGAGTTTATTCCGGATTATATGGACGAGAGCCATTTTGACGCCATTTATACAGTAGAGGACGATAAGGCGTTTTCGTTCGTCAGAGAAGCGGCCGAAAAAGAAGGTCTCTTAATCGGCAGCTCATCAGGGGCGGCTCTGTATGCGGCGCTTGAGGAAGCAAAAAAAGCGCCCGCCGGGTCAAATATCGTCACTATTTTCCCTGACGGCAGCGATCGTTATATAAGCAAGAACATTTTCCAAGGAGGTCAGTAAGATGAAGAAAAAAACGCTGATGGTGCACGGAGGAATTACGGGAGATGAAAAAACCGGAGCGGTTTCCGTACCGATTTATCAAGTAAGCACATACCAGCAGCCGAAAGCGGGCGAGCACACGGGCTATGAATATTCAAGAACGGCCAATCCGACGCGGACTGCTCTTGAAAGTTTAATTACGGAGCTTGAAGGCGGCGCGGCGGGATATGCGTTCGGCTCAGGAATGGCTGCGATTACGGCCGTCATGATGCTGTTTGACAGCGGGGATCATGTTATTTTGACGGACGATGTATACGGCGGCACTTACCGGGTGATGACAGGTGTGCTGAACCGTTTCGGCATTGAAACGGATTTTGTTGATACGAGCAGCAAAGAAAAAGTCCAAAAAGCCATCCGTCCGAATACGAAAGCCATTTATATCGAAACACCGACAAATCCGCTTTTGAAAGTGACTGACCTCAAATTGATGTCTGACATCGCAAAAGAAGCGGGCGTATTGCTCATTGTCGATAATACGTTTTATACGCCGTATTTCCAGCAGCCGCTCAGTTTCGGCGCTGACATCGTGCTGCACAGCGCGACAAAATATCTCGGCGGCCACAGTGATGTCGTCGGCGGCTTAGTCGTAACGGCTGATAAAGAGCTTGGCGAAAAGCTTCATTATGTGCAAAACTCAACGGGCGGCGTTTTAGGACCGCAGGATTCATGGCTGTTGATGAGAGGCATTAAAACGCTTGGACTCAGAATGGACGCCATTAATCACAGCGCCGGAAAGATCGCCGAGCTGCTTGAAGCGCATGATGCCGTTCAGACGCTCTACTATCCGGGATCACCGAAACACCCGGGCCATGAGCTGACAAAAGCGCAAAGCTCCGGTTTCGGAGGAATGATTTCCTTTGATATCGGCAGCAGCGAACGCGTCGACGCATTTTTAGAAAAATTGAACCTGTTTACGATCGCGGAAAGCTTAGGAGCGGTTGAAAGCTTAATCTCCGTGCCGTCAAGAATGACACACGCTTCGATTCCGCGCGACCGCCGGCTTGCACTCGGCATTACGGACGGGCTCGTACGGATCTCAGTCGGTATTGAGGACACTGAGGATTTAACGGCGGATGTGAAACAGGCGCTTGATTCACTTTTATAAAGATTGGATAGATTTACATTCTCTGTCGGCTGTCAGCTTATATTATAATGTTGTTAGACTATAAAACTGGCAGGTGACCTTATATGGAGAAGAAAAGACTGAAATCATTAATAGAAGATTTTAAGCATTACGCATTTATTCTGCTTGCAGTCAGCACCTTCATTTATATCGGCGCGGTTCTTCCCGGACAAGGGCTGACTGCAGGCCAGAAAATGCTGATGTTTGTAACCGATTGTGTATTTTTAGCGGGCGCTTATTTCTGCGTTGACCGTTCACTTATTTATAAAAAGAGGCTGGACGAGGCCGATGAATAAAAAAAGCCATTGTCTTTTGACAATGGCTTTTTTCGTTTCTTATTCAGTTGGAGTTTTTCGTAATTCTTTTCCCATTCCTTTTAAAAACTGCAGCCCGAAGCCGAGCGCGCGGTTAATATCAGGGTCACCGGCGGCTTTCATCAGTTCAAACATACTGACTTTCCGGTCTTCTTTTAAAAAGCTTTGCGCCTGATCCGTTCCGGCCATGACGCTCTCTAAAAGTCTGCCCATAAATTCGGGGTCGGCTTTTGACAGCGCGCCTCCCGCGGCCATCATCGTATTCAGAAGATTTGTGACAGGTTCCCGGGAAATCTGACCGAGTGCGATTTTGGCAATTTCCTCTTTCGCCTGGAGCATATAGCCGGCGGCATCAAAAATGCCCAAGCCGTTCAGCTCTGCCATAATAGACATCGTTTTCGCGACGGCTTCTTCATTTTCTGCAAGAAGCGTCTTCAGCTCTTCCAGCTTTTCGGCTTTCAGCTGTTCCTCTGTTTTTGTTTCTTTATGAATTTCAGTAATTGGGCTTGCCATAATGCTTCCTCCTTTCCTTAATCAGTTAAATGCACATAGCCCGGACGGTTCCATTTTCGCTGCGCTTCCACACCGTTTTGCGGATGACGTTTTTTGTTCCGCGGATTCGTTTTCGGAAGAGGCGGAGTATCACAGGAACCGAGCACTTCCATGCGGACTTTTGTCTGCTTATAGGCAGGCGTATGTGTCCGTGAATCATACGCGGGCCCGGTCAGGAAATTAATCGCAGAATCTTTATCTGTAGAGTTCATCGGCAGATAAAGTTCGTTTGCACGGACGCGGTCTGTTACAAGCGCGTTTAATTTAACCGCTCCAAAAGGAGAGACGAGCCGGATCATTGTTCCGTCGCAAATTCCTCGTTCAGCCGCGAGTTCCGGCGATACTTCAACAAATACGTCCGGCACTTTAGACTGAATGCCTTTTGATTTGTTTGTCATATTTCCTTCGTGGAAATGTTCAAGCATCCGCCCGTTGTTAATGTGCAGGTCATATTCTTCAGGGAATACGGCAGGCTCCACCCAGTCGCTCAGCGCAAAACGGGCCTTTTTGTCAGGGAAGTTAAAGCCGTCTTCATAAAGAAGCGGAGTGCTTTCTCCTGTAAAGCTTCCCCATAGGAAGCTGTTCCAGCCGCTAAGAACGTCGTAGCTTGCTTTTCCGAAAAGCGGAGAAAGGCTCGCCATTTCTGAGAAAATGTCGCTTGGATGTGTGTAATTCCAATCAGCGCCTAAACGATTGGCTACTTCCTGAATAATCCACCAGTCGGGTTTTGCATCGCCAAGTGTCGGAAGCGCCTGATACAATCTTTGCACACGCCGCTCTGTGTTTGTAAATGTCCCGTCTTTTTCAAGAGAAGGAACCGCAGGCAGGATGACATCCGCGTATTGCGCCGTTCTTGAAAGGAAAATATCCTGCACAACAAAGAAATCAAGGCTGGATAAAATGTCATGAACATGGTTGGCGTTTGAATCGACGAGCGCCATGTCTTCACCGACAAGATACATGGCTTTCATGTTTCCTTCTTCAATCGCATGGAGCATTTCAATATTATCAAGACCCGGCTTGCCGTCAATTTTGACACCGTAAGCTTTTTCAAATTTAGCGCGTGCCGCATCATCGGTAATATGCTGATATCCCGGAAGCCAGCCCGGCAAAGTTCCCATATCACAAGCGCCTTGAACGTTGTTATGTCCCCGCAGCGGATAAGCTCCGGCACCCGGGCGGCGGTAGTTCCCTGTGGCAAGCAGCAGGTTGGAAATCGCCGCTGATGTATCAGACCCGCCTGTATTTTGGGTAACGCCCATCCCCCAAAGAACACAAGTGCCGTCTGCATCACGGATCATTTCGGCAATGCGGATCATCGTATCTTGAGAAAGTCCGGTGATGCGCTCTGCGTATTCTAATGTATATTTTTTCAGCGTTTCTTTATAATCATCAAAGTAATTGACGTTTTCATCAATAAACGCTTGATCGTGCCAGCCTTGGTCAATCATATATTTCGTCACTGCCATGAGCCAGACCTGGTCAGTCCCTTGTTTCGGGCTGATAAAGAGGTCGGACCGTTCAGCCATTTCATTTCTGCGCAGATCGGCAACAATTAATTTTTGGCCGTGCAGCTTATGCGCGCGTTTCACGCGTGTGGCGAGAACCGGGTGTCCTTCCGCCGGATTGGCGCCGACGATGAGCACGAGGCCCGCTTTGGCGATATCTTTAATTGTGCCGGCGTCACCGCCCATACCGACGGTGCGGAATAAGCCGTCCGTTGCCGGTGACTGGCAGTAGCGTGAGCAGTTATCCACGTTGTTGGTTTCAAATACTTGGCGCGCTAATTTTTGGATGACGTAATTGTCTTCATTCGTAATTTTAGAAGAAGAAATAAAACCGACAGAACCATTACCATACTCAGCCTTGATCGAACCGAGTCTTGAAGCGACAAGGTCAAGAGCTTCTTCCCATGACGATTCAACGAATGCGCCGTTTTTCCGGATGAGCGGTTTTGTAATCCGTTCTTCCGAATTCACGAAGTCCCAGCCGAATTTCCCTTTGACACAAGTGGAAATCGCGTTAACCGGAGCATCGGAAACAGGCTGAATTTTAAGGATGTCACGTCCTTTTGTCCATACTTCAAAAGAGCAGCCGACGCCGCAGAACGTGCAGACTGTTTTTGTTTTTCTCGTCCGTTTGTCGCGCATGGCCGCTTCCACTTCTGACACGGCGAAGATGCTTGTGTAGTCGGGTTCAACATTTTTCACTAAATCAATCATCGGTTCCATGACATCTTCTTTTATTCCTGTCATAAAACCGGCTTGGCCGAGCATTGATTTTTCCATCAGTGCGTTACAAGGGCAGACAGTGACACACTGGCCGCAGCTGACGCAGGAAGATTCATTAATGGCGACGCCTTCGTCCCAAATGACCCGCGGGCGGTCGCGCTCCCAATCAATTGAAAGTGTTTCATTCACCTGAAGGTTTTGGCACACTTCAACACATTGGCCGCAGGCGATGCATTGGTTCGGATCATAGCGGTAAAACGGATGAGACATATCAACCGCGCACTTTGAATCGTCTTTCGGCGTATACGGATATTTTTGATGCTCAATCCCCATCATTTCCGCTGTATTATGCAGTGTGCAGTTACCGTTGTTGTTATCGCATACCGTACAGTAAAGCAGGTGATTCTCGAGGAGGCGGTCCATGGCCTCCGTCTGAGCTTCTTTTACCCTTCCTGATGTAAGCGAGATTGACATTCCATTTTCTGCAGCCGTAGAACAAGAGCGCTGCAATTTCCCGTTTACTTCAACAATACAGGTGTCACATGTTTGAATCGGATCTACTTCAGGTACATGGCATATTTGCGGAATCTCAATTCCATTTTGATTTAAAATATCTAAAATCTTAGTCCCCTCTGGTGCTTCATACTCCGTGCCGTCAATTTTGACACGGATAGACTGAACGTCTGTCACTTCCAATTCCCCTCCATCTTTTAAACTCGAAAAAAGCCATGCACATAGATACCGGCCTCCTGTCCGGAGATCGGTAATAAATACGCATGGCGGAATAGTTCACTAGCAAGTCTTACTAACAGACCAATCCTATCTGTATAAAACGATAGACTCATAACACGTTTCCTATTACGAATCCATCTTCACTGCTTTTATTATAAGGTGATATTTATTATAATACAATACGAAAGGAAAACTTTAACCAGGTGAAATGTCACAAAGGGGAACCGGGAATGTCTTTCATAGGCTAAAATCGGAGGGGGACAATATGTCTAAAAAAATTCATGAATTTAACGATATTATCCGGAAATTGCGCAAAGAATTATTTGGAAAAGGACCGGAACGAATTCACACCGTCTTTGTAGATAACATGGCGGTATCTACGCTTTACGGCAATTTAAGCGCAAGTGAGCAGTTTATCGCACGCACGCCTGAAGGAAGGGAAATGGTTCACGCCGCACGGACCAGCTTAATTCAGGAGCTGTATTCAAAACAAACGCCTGACGGAATGGAAGAGCTTATCGGAGCAAAGCTCGTGCACCTGTTTTCAGATATTAAAATAGAGGAAAATATTGCTGTATCCGTGTTTGTATTTGACCGCCCAATTGAGGAGCATAAAGAAGAAATCAAGAGCTGATAATATTTAATTGACACTAAATTGTCACATTTGATATGATATGAACTGCCAGCAGTGGCTAAAGGACGATTTTTTATGGAATGTGTGCATGATCTGTACATGTTCTATAACGCATATTTTTATTCTGCTTGATATTGTTGTATGGGTATGCATACAAGTTAGGCAGCATTCAATCCCCCGTTTTCAGACGGGTTATTTGAATGCTGCCTTTTTTGTTGGGCGCCTTTTGAAACTGCCGGATGAATTGATAAATGGAGGGGTTATTATGGCTTTTCGTAAACCGGACGAAATAGCGGAGCTTGCGGTCGAAGCAGGGGTAAAAAAAGTGCATTCACCGCTTTCAGCATTGGTTGTATTAGGATTTTTGGGAGGAGCGTTTATCGCACTCGGTTATTTGCTTGATATTCGTGTCATCGGAGATCTTCCGAAAGAATGGGGCAGTTTGTCGAGTTTAATCGGCGCGTCCGTGTTTCCCATCGGGCTGGTGCTCGTCGTTCTTGCCGGGGCGGAGCTGATTACGGGAAATATGATGTCAGTATCCATGGCGCTGTTTTCCAGAAGAATATCAGCCGGTTCATTAGTGAAAAACTGGATCATCGTGACGCTGATGAATCTCGTCGGTGCGCTGTTTGTCGCTTACTTTTTCGGACATGTAGTCGGATTAACCGAAACGGGCCCGTATTTGGAAAAAACGATTGCAGTCGCACAAGGCAAATTGGATATGCCGTTTGGAAAAGTCATTGTTTCGGCGATTGGCTGCAACTGGCTTGTCTGTTTAGCCGTTTGGCTTTCTTTCGGCGCAGAAGACGGAGCCGGTAAAATCGCGGGTATATGGTTTCCGATAATGGCGTTTGTCGCAATTGGATTTCAGCACGTTGTCGCGAATATGTTTATCATCCCGGCTGCGATTTTTGCAGGCTCTTTTTCATGGGGAGATCTGATTCTTAATCTCATTCCGGCCTTTATCGGGAATGTGATCGGCGGCGCAGTGTTTGTCGGCCTTATTTATTTTATTGCATATTCAAAAAAGAATCAGAATAAACAAGGAATGAAAAGAGTTTCCTGAGGTAAGAAAGATGCCGGAAAACATGGACAATTGAAGCGGAATTCAAGCACATTTTCCGTCCAAATCTTGAAAAAAATGTTTACAAATTGGAAGTCGGTGGATATACTTACAAAGTAAGAAAAAAGCAAAGGGAGGTTGAGTCACATGACAATGTTAAACGGTAAACAAAACCCAAAATTGAATCGATTCAGCCTGTGGAAGAGTTCGTGTCCTTCCTTAACCTCTGCCTGTCAAGCACGTTAATTTCGGAGTATCAGGACATTCGCAGCTCCCCGCAGGGAAAGAAGCATCGGCTTCTTTTGTCTGCGGATTTAGTCTGCCCGCAGCGCATATGAAGTTTGCTGCGGGTTATTTTCGCTTGTGCGGATATTGAAAGGGGGTGAGCGATAATGACCATTAATCTTTTCTTTTTAACACTGACCATTTCAAAGCGTTTTAAAAGTGCGGAAGAGTACGAACGAGAACAGCAGGTCGAAGAGTTTTACAATGAAGCGAAAGAACGTCAGCTGAAACATTTTTATATGAACTAAGTGAACACGAAGAGCCAAAATGGAGGAGAAGGAGGAGATCATCATGTTCAGAATTGAACTGTTGAATCATTACACAATGGAGAAGGACCAGGTTTAGCGAAAATTTTTCTGTCACGGCGCAGACGGCCTGCATACCATGGTAAAGAAAGAAAAATTGGTAAGCGGGTGATAGCATGCAGGGCGGTCAGAACAGAATTCCATCCATCGGACACGGGTATGCGTCAATGCCCCATTCATTTAAACACGGCTACGGCAACCCGTACCGCCGTCAGAGAATGGCGGCGCTTTCCCGGCAGACAAGATATATGGCACCGTATTATTGGTACTAGAGCAGACGGAAAACATACGTTTTCCGTCTTTTTTTTATGAAATCTGAAATAAATTTCAAATAAATCGAAACGTTGATGAAGAGAACGCCGTCTAGTTAGCACCTCGTACTAATAGGAGGTAATATTATTTCTGAATAATAAATCACAGAAATAGAAAAGCGGGTGTTATACAATGTTGCAACATACATCTTCAGCATTAAAACGAATGCGCGCGAAATACTTTGCTAAATCAGAACCGGCACAACCGGTCATTCGACAAATCATGATGGATATACAGGAATACGACCGCATTCTGGAAATCGGAACAGGAAACGGCTCAATGTTTAAACAAATCATCGGACAGCTTGAAAAGGGCAGTCTTAAAAGTATAGAAACATCTAAACGTAAAATACGGAAAACACAGCGCGCAAACCGTTCGGCCATTAAGGCCGGGCTCGGAAACATTCAGCAGGGGCGGCCTGAAAGCATTCCGTTCCACGACCGCAGCTTTCATAAAGTCTTCTCTTTACATACTGCTGAAACAGTCAGCGATTACCGGATTGCATGTAAAGAAGTGTACCGCGTTCTTCAGATTGACGGGTGTTTTTACATCGTTTTGAAGCCTTCGCGGATGAGTGAAAATGATGTGATTCAGGTGCTGCGTGATCAGCATTTCAGAGACATTTCAGTTGTCAGCAGAGATTCATTCCATTTTATTACTGCCATTAAATAGAATATTTCTTGGGAAATAAAAAGAGCTGCTTAAGTCACTGCAGCTCTTTTTGTTAAATTGGGCATTTTTCCTTATTTTCGGTTATATCACACTTATTTTATATTAAAAAAAGTTTTTTTCTTATACAATGATTATCAGATGACCGTACATTTTAAATTTGAACAAGCGGAATGAATATTCATTCCGCTTTTGAAAGGGGGATTGGATGACAGCTTCAAACAAGGTTGAACTCATTATGAAAGCGTCGCTTACTTTGTTTACGGAAAGAGGTTTTGACGCGACGACGATTCCGATGATTGCCGCCCAGGCGGATGTCGGAACCGGCACCATTTACCGTTACTTTGACAGTAAAGAATCACTTGTAAATGTGCTGTATCAGGAAAGCGCGCAGCGTTTTATGAAAAAAGTCAAAACCGATTTTTCAAAAATATCTGTAAGAGAAGGGTTTCATCATCTTTTTTATTGTCTGATTGATTTTACAAAGGAAAGCGAGTACGCATTGTTTTTTCTTGAAACGAATAAGGACGCCTACTTTCTGAATGAAACGAGCCGTAAGCTTCTTGATGAATTAACACAGATGCTTGACGTCTTTTTTCAGCGCGGCAAGGCTGAAGGCGTGCTCCGCAGCCTCCCGTCCAATGTACTGATGGCGATTTTGCTCGGGGCATATCTTAAACTCTATCAGCTTGTCCGGACGGGAAGCGTCGAGATAACGAAACCGTTTCTGAAAGAATTGGAGCAATGCTCTTGGGATGCCATCAGGACTCATTAATTATTCGCCGAAGGAAGGAAGATCTATATGAAACAGCTAAGCGCAATACCGCAGCCGAAAACATACGGCCCTCTGAAAAATCTCCCTCACTTGGAAAAAGAAAAGCTTTCACAATCGCTTTGGAAAATAGCAGAGGAATACGGCCCGATCTTTCGTTTTGAATTCCCGAGCTCTGTCGGGGTCTTCGTATCAGGCCGCGAGCTCGCAGCAGAAGTCTGTGATGAGAAGCGATTTGACAAAAACCTCAGCAAAGCTTTGCTGAAAGTCCGTGAATTTGGCGGTGACGGATTATTTACGAGCTGGACAAACGAAAAGAATTGGCAGAAAGCGCATCGGATTTTATTGCCGAGCTTCAGTCAGAAAGCAATGAAAGGCTATCATTCAATGATGCTTGATATTGCCATGCAGCTCGTGCAGAAGTGGAGCAGATTAAATCCGAATGAAGAAATTGACGTCGCTGAAGATATGACGCGCCTGACGCTGGATACAATCGGCCTGTGCGGGTTTCATTACCGCTTTAACAGCTTTTACCGCGACACACAGCATCCTTTTATCACAAGCATGCTTCGTGCGCTGCAGGAGGCCATGCGCCAATCTCAACGGCACAGTCTGCAGGACAAGCTGATGATCAAAACGAGACATCAGTTCCAGCAGGATATTGAAGAGATGAATGCGCTTGTAGACCGGATCATTGCTGAGCGGAGGGAAAATCCGGATGAAAATCTGTCTGATCTTTTGGCATTGATGCTTGAAGCCAAAGACCCTGTAACGGGTGAAAGACTGGATGATGAAAATATCCGCTATCAAATTATTACCTTTTTGATCGCGGGACATGAAACGACAAGCGGGCTGCTTTCTTTTGCGATATACTGCCTGCTGAAAAATAAAGATAAATTGGAAAAAGCCGTTCAGGAAGCCGAACGGGTGCTGACGGGAGAAACCCCTGAATATAAGCAGATTCAGCAGCTGACCTATATCCGCATGGTGTTAAACGAAACATTGCGGCTTTATCCGACTGCACCGGCATTTTCTCTGTACGCGAAGGAAGATACGGTTCTCGGGGGGAAATATCCGATTGAGAAGGGACAGCCGGTGACGATTCTGACTCCGCAGCTGCACCGTGATAAAAGCGCGTGGGGAGAAGATGCCGAGTTATTCCGCCCTGAAAGGTTCAGTGATCCCGCGGCCATTCCGGCTGATGCATATAAGCCGTTTGGAAACGGACAGCGCGCCTGCATCGGGATGCAGTTTGCCCTTCAGGAAGCGACGATGGTGCTCGGTCTTGTGCTTAAGCATTTTGAACTGATTGATCATTCTGATTATGAGCTTACGATTAAAGAAGCTTTAACCATTAAGCCCGGCGATTTTAAAATCCGGGTGAAAAACAAGGACGTGTCCAATCAGCAGACCGCACAGAACCATAAAGCTGAAGGAAACGATCACAAAGAAGAAACGAAAGAAATACCGTCTCACGGAACCCCGCTTCTCGTCCTTTACGGATCAAATTTAGGAACAGCGGAAGGAATCGCGGAAGAGCTGGCTGACATCGGAAGAAGCAAAGGCTTTTCAACTGAAACCGGCCCGCTCGATGATTATGCCGGGAAATTGCCTGTGAAAGGCGCTGTCGTGATTGTAACGGCTTCTTACAACGGGGCGCCGCCTGATAACGCGGCGGGTTTTGTCAAGTGGATGGAAACTCTTGAAGATCAGGAATTAAAGGGTGTTTCTTACGCCGTCTTCGGATGCGGAGACCGCAACTGGGCCGCCACCTACCAGAAGATTCCCCGTCTTATAGACAAAGTGCTTGAAGAAAAAGGAGCAACACGGCTTACCTCTATCGGAGAGGGTGATAATGCCGATGATTTTGAGTACAGTCAAGAAGCCTGGGAAGATTCATTTTGGCAGGACATCATCAAGGCTTTTCATATAGAAGCCGCTCCTGAACAGCAAAACAAATCACAGCTATCAATAGAATATGTAAGTGAAGCAGCTGAGACGCCGATTGCCAAAACGTATAAAGCGTTTGAGGCCGAAGTCATCACAAACAAAGAGCTTCATACCGAAAGCAGCAAGCGATCAGTCCGGCACATTGAGCTGCGTCTCCCGGAAACAGAAACTTATCAGGAAGGAGACCATCTCGGGGTGCTTCCGCAAAACAGCGGGGAACTGATCAGCCGCGTCATTCACCGGTTCGGTCTCGACCCGAATCAGCACTTTAAAATCAGCGGACGGCATTTACCTCATCTGCCGATGGACCGGCCGGTTACTGCACCGGAGCTTTTGGCGTCATATGTAGAACTGCAGGAACCGGCTACGAGAGCCCAGCTTCGAGAACTTGCCGCACATACCGTGTGCCCGCCGCACCAAAAAGAATTGGAGCATCTTTATTCTGATGAAACGGCATATAAAGAAAACGTGCTGAAAAAACGAATGACCATGCTGGATCTGCTGGAAGATTATCCGGCATGTGAATTGCCGTTCGAGCGCTTTTTAGAACTTTTGCCGTCCTTAAAGGCGCGCTATTATTCAATCTCAAGCTCACCGAAGGCAAACAGCGGGGAACTCAGTATCACAGTCGGCGTTGTAACGGCTCCGGCTTGGAGCGGCCGGGGAGAATATCGCGGTGTTGCTTCGAACTACTTAGCCGGATTACAGAATGGCGATCATGCCGTCTGTTTCATCCGCTCACCGCAGTCCGGTTTTGCACTGCCTGAAAATACGAAAACTCCTCTCATTATGGTCGGAGCGGGCACCGGAATCGCGCCGTTCAGGGGATTTATCCAGGCGCGGGCTGCCGAAAAAATGTCCGGTAACAGCCTGGGTGAAGCTCATTTATACTTTGGCTGCAGACATCCTGAAGAAGACGATCTCTACAAAGATGAATTCGATCAGGCGGAGAAAACAGGCCTTGTCACCGTGCATCGGGCATATTCAAGGTTAGATCAGGACTGTAAAGTATACGTACAGGATGTCCTGCTTCGTGAGGCTGCACAGATTATTGCGCTTCTTGACCAAGGCGGCCATCTCTATATATGCGGTGACGGAAGCAAAATGGCTCCGGCCGTGGAAAATGTCCTGCTGCAGGCGTATGAAAAGGTGCATAACACTGATTCGAAAGTTTCCTTGAGTTGGCTTGAACAGCTGCAGGCGGAAGGAAGATATGCGAAAGATGTGTGGGCAGATGTGTAACAGAAGCGTGAGGTCACAACTGAAGAACGTCATATAATGGAAGAAAGCCGGCACGATATTTGAAATCTACTGAATCAAAAGGAATAGTTATAGGGAGTATCGTGCCGGCCTTAATTTTATTATCGGACAAAAGACACAAAACTTTAATGTTTTTATCAATTTATATGCAGGCGGCTATGTTTTCTTTTTTTAAATTCCGCCAAAAATAAAACCGGATAAGACAATAGCAGTAAAACCGAAATAAAAGAAATGATGCCGATCCAATGAAAATGCGTCCAAAAGAAACCGCCGCAAGACCCAGCCACGCTTGAACCGATATAATATGCAAGCAAATATAATGAAGAGGCTTGTGCGCGATGGTCACCGGCTGCGCGGCCGACCCAGGCGCTTGCAATCGAATGTGCCCCGAAGAACCCGAAGGTAAAGACGGCAATTCCCGCGATTTTAAGTGCAAGCTGGGGCAGAAGTGTCACCGCTGCGCCGGCCAGCATAACAAAAATCGCAATCTTTATCATTTTTGCGCTTCCGTAAAGGTCCGCTTTTTTCCCCATATAGACTGAGCTGAACGTTCCCGCGAGGTAGACAATAAAAATAAAACCGATCACAGTCTGCGACAAATGATAAGGAGCGGCCATTAAATGAAAGCCGATATAATTATATAATGTGACAAAACTCCCCATTAATATAAACCCCAGAGAAATTAACAAAAGCAGCCGTTTGCGGTGTATGACAGCTCCGTATTCCTTACATGCCGCTTTTAAGCCCGCATGCCGCTGAGATGAATGACGCGGAGCCGGAAGCAAGCGCCAAAACAAATAGCTTAATACAATAGAAAGAATACCGATGATGGCAAGCGCCGGCCGCCAGCCGAATAAATCGGTCAGAAGCCCCGTTAACAGCCTGCCGCTCATTCCCCCGATGCTTGTGCCGCTGATATACAGGCCCATCATTTTCCCGAGGCCCTTCGGATCAAACTCCTCGCCTACATACGTCATGGCGACAGCCGGAACGCCCGCCAGAAAAATACCGAGCAGCCCCCTCATCGCCAAAAGCGCCGGAAAAGCCGGACTGAATGCTGTTAACAGACCTAAAACAGAAGTGGCTGTTAATGAAAGCACCATTAACTTTTTTCTGCCGAAACCGTCAGATAACGAAGCGGCGGCCAATAATGAAAATGCCAAAACGGCTGTTGAGATGGATAAAGTTAAGCTCGCAGCCGCAGCGGAAATATGAAACTCTTCCGAAAACAAAGGCAAAAGCGGCTGTGTCGTGTAAAGAGTGGCGAATGTCACGAAGCCGCTGATAAACAGAGCCAAGCTGGCCTTTCTGTAAGCCTCTGTATGAGGCTGTATAAACGTCATGAATGTCCCTCTTTTCTCACTGTTGGTTATATATGTATCGTACGCTTTTCATTTCAATGTGTCTAATTTATAATAACTATGCAATTAATGCGTTTAGGTTATGAGGGAAGGGGAGAAGGAGAAATGGAGCTTCATCAAATTGACAACTTCATTGCGGCGGCAAAACATCAGCATTTCACAAATGCGGCAAAAGAAAGGATGATTTCTCAGCCGGCATTAAGCCGATCGATTATCAGGCTCGAAGAAGAATTAGGCGCGCCGTTATTTTACAGAGAGACGAAAGCAGTCCGGCTGACAAGGCACGGAGAGCAGTTCTTACTAAAAGCAAAACAAGCGAGACGCGCTTTAAATGAAGGCGTTGAACAAGTGAAAAAGAATATGAGTCTGGAGCACGGCGAAATATCCGTATCTTTTCTTCATACGCTCGGTTTGCGCTTAATGCCTCAGCTGATTGCCGAATTTAAAAAGCAATACCCAAACGTGACTTTCAGGCTCTACCAAGGCGCAAATGAAACGCTTCGCAAAATGGTGGAAACGGGAGATGCGGATATCTGTCTCAGCTCACCGCCGCTTCCCAGCGAGCTTTTACAATGGACGGTGCTGGAGAAAGAGCCTCTTTATGCGGTGCTTCCTGAAACCCATCCGCTTGCAGGGAAAAAAAGCATTCAAATGAAAGAAATGCAGGACGAGGATTTTGTCGGATTTAAACCGGGATACGGGCTGAGGTATATGTTTGACCTGATGTGCCGGGATTTGAATATACACCCGCATCTCGCATTTGAAGGGGAGGAAGTATCGACCATATTAGGGCTGACCGCCGCCGGCCTTGGAGCTGCAGTGCTGCCGAAAACCGCGGAGCATCAATATTTTCCGGTCGTTTTTCTTCCGGTGGCAGATTACCAATGCGAACGCACCATTGCGTTAGCCCAGTTAAAAAACCATGATCTCTCTCCGGCTGCGGAGCGTTTTAAACAGTTTGCACTTGAGTATTACAAAACACGAAATGCGCCGTCAGTCTCGTAAAATCGAAGTCACAATATGCTTTGAATCCCATTGCCCCTTCGAAAAAAATGTAATGGGATACTTGCGGGGAAACAGCTGCTGATGAATATCTTCAGCCGGCATCCCTGCCTTTGTTTTTGTGCTTACATATAAATCAACTGTACACATGCAATTTCACAGACAGAAACTGTATCGACCCGTTAGTCAAATGAATGTCATTGAACTTAGCTATCTTTTTTTGAGTGAATGGTCATTCACCATCTTTGTAATATCTTTCTTTCTGAAAATCCAGCATTGTAAATACGCGTCAGTAGAAGAGGTGACGAAACTGGTGTTACTATTGATATAAAGCAGAAAGAAATACGGATAACGGAGGAACACCATGGCGAAAAAAACGGTTAAAACAAATGCTGTCCGTATCATTGAACAGCAAAACATTCCCTATGAGCTTTTAGGTTACAAAACAGAAGGGGGACAGCCCGCAGACGGTCTTTCCGTTTCAGAGAAAATCGGATACTCTGCCGAATATGTTTATAAAACCTTAGTGGCCTCGGCAGGAACAGAACGTTATTACGTTTTTGTTGTTCCCGTTGCAAAAGAACTGGATCTGAAAAAGGCTGCAAAGGCAGTGGGTGAGAAGAAAGTGGAAATGATTGCCGTGAAAGACCTTTTAGGCGTGACCGGCTATATGCGAGGCGGCTGCTCTCCAATCGGCATGAAAAAATGGTTTCCGACTTTTATTGATAAATCCGCCGAAACACTGGAGTTTATGATTGTCAGTGCGGGGAAAATCGGAATGCAGCTGAAATTAGCGCCTCAACATTTAGCCGAAGCAAGCCGGGCAGCATTTGCAGATATTGTTTAAATGTCCGATAAATCCAATGAAATACACGTTTCAAGGGAGAATGATAATGAAAAAAAGATACGAAAACTTGAATGGCGTGAAGAATGAAAATGGATTCAGGGACATGTTGAGATGGATGAAAGAACGAAGAGAGAAAATAAAAGATTTAAGCGAGAACATTCCGAAAGCGGCCAATAGGGATGTTCACGAAGTTGCCGTCAATCGGACGGAAACGGCCATTACATGGATCGGCCATTCTTCATTTCTGATCCAAATACAGGGGCTTAACATAATCACCGACCCTGTATGGGCGCGGCGGATGGGTTTTCAAAAACGGCTGACAGAGCCGGGATATGAATTGAGCGAACTGCCTGATATTGATGCCGTGCTCATTTCACACGGACATTATGACCATCTTGATTTTCCGAGTATAAAAAAACTGAGAGGAACCCCGGATTTTTACGTGCCAGCGGGACTGAAAAAGCTATTATTAAAAAAAGGCTGCAAAAAGGTCTATGAAATGAATTGGTGGGATCGTTTTGAGGTGCGGGGAGTGAACATATCATTTGTTCCGGCCCAGCACTGGACACGGAGAACGCTCTGGGATACCGATACCTCTCATTGGGGAGGATGGGTCATAGAAAGCGAAAACGGCGAATCCATCTATTTTGCAGGAGATACAGGCTATTTCGATGGCTTCAAAGAAATCGGAGAAAGGTTTCATATTAAGGCGGCTCTGATGCCGATCGGAGCGTACGAACCGGAATGGTTTATGAAAGTGTCACATATCAATCCGGAAGACGCCGTGAAAGCGTTTTTGGAGCTGAAGGCTGACAGCTTCATTCCCATGCATTACGGGGCATTCCGGCTTGCTGATGATACAGGACCGGAAGCATTAAGCAGACTGCACAGCGAATGGACCCGTCTTGCGTTACATCCGCAAAAGCTGAAAGCATTAGCGCTCGGAGAAACATTTTGGCTGTAACAGCAGGTTTTCACTGCCGACACCAATCGTTTTTAAACGATTGGTGTTTTGTCGTCCAATGAACTCTGTATAAAATATGATTTTTCCGGAAACTGCGGTAAAAAACAAAACTTTTTACTCTTTTGTTTCCCTATATAATGTAAACGGTTTCGTGTGCGCAGTATTTTTATACTATCACAATTGTTCAAGCGGAAACGGACAGGAAGGATAGAAAAACAGATGAATTACATGAATTCAAGACAGAAAGAGATTTTGTATCTGTTGTTATCTGAACCTGATGACTGCTTAGTTGTGCAAGATTTCGCAGACAGGGTCCGATGTTCTGAAAAGACGATCAGGAATGATTTGAAAACGATTGAGGATTTTCTGAATGAACATTCTCACGCTCAGCTGATCCGAAAACCCGGATTAGGCGTCTATTTACATATATCAGAACAGGAAAGGTCATGGTTAAGCCGGCAAATGTATAATGAGCATTTCACTTGCAGGCATAAGACCGATGAAGAAAGAATACTTCACATTGCTTATGATTTATTAATGAATTCAAAGCCTGTTTCTGCAAAAGAATTAGCCGCACAGCACTTTGTGAACAGAGCATCCATTAAAAAGGATGTAAATGCGGTTGAAAAGTGGCTGAAGCGATTTGACCTCACGCTTGTTTCTAAACAGCGCCTCGGATTAAAGATTGAAGGGGACGAAAAAAACAAAAGAAAAGCATTGGCGCGAATTTCAGATTTGACTGATAATACGGAGTTTACAAGCCAATTTATAAAAAGTAAGTTCTTAAGCCATGAAGCGGATTTTGTGAGAAAAGAAATTAAATTATTACAAAAAACCCATTCTATCTATTTCACGGATGAAACATTTGAAAGTTTGCTGCTGCATACATTGCTGACAATCCGCCGGATCAAAATGAAGCAGCCGATCGCGATTTCTGCAAGACAGCTGGACGCAGTAAAAAAGAAGAAAGAATATGAATGGACACGGGCTTGTTTAAAACGGCTTGAGCCGGTATTTGCCATCCGGTTTCCTGAGGAAGAAGCCGTCTATTTAACTTTACATATTATAGGCGGGAAAGTCCGCTATCCATTGCAGCAAGAAAGGAAGCTTGATCTTGAAGATTCTGAGCTTCCAAAAGTCGTCAGGCATTTAATCAATCGAGTTTCAGAGCTGAAAATGCTGGATTTCCATAAAGACCAAGAATTGATCAACGGATTGAACATCCATCTCGATCCGGTGCTGAAGCGGCTGAGCTATGATCTCTCTGTTTCAAACCCCATGCTTAACGACATCAAAAAAATGTACCCTTATTTGTTTCATCTTATCATCGACGTCTTGGAAGACATCAATCAAACATTTGATCTTCATATTCCTGAAGAAGAGGCGGCATATTTGACGCTGCATTTTCAGGCAGCGATCGAACGGCTGCGCCGAAGCAGTGACAGCCATAAAAGGGCGGTCATCGTCTGCCATATGGGCATTGGTATGTCACAATTGCTGCGGACTAAAATTGAACGGAAATTTCATGACATTACCGTAATAGACTGCATCGCAAAAGCGGAGCTGGCGGAGTATATCAAAAAGCATAAAGATATAGATTTCGTCATTTCTACGATAGAGCTTGAAAATGTAACGAACCCTCATATTGTCGTTTCACCGCTTTTGGAGCCTGCTGATGAAAAAAAGCTCAGCGCATTTATTGGACAGCTTGATATATCGCACCGCCGGGAGCAAAAAACGTTCAAAATGCTGAATGATACGACTCCGTTTCTCGTTTTTTTACAGCAAGAGACAGAGCACCGCTATCAGGTCATTGAACAGCTGGCACGTGCTTTGTACGAGAAAGGCTATGTAGAAAAAGAGTATGGCATTCATGCAGTAATGAGAGAAAAAATGTCGGCGACAAATATCGGGGCGGGTATTGCCATCCCTCACGCTAACTCCAAATATATCAAACAATCAGCCATTGCAATCGCCACGTTAAAAGAGCCGATTGAATGGGGGTCGGAAAAAGTGTCGCTCATTTTTATGCTTGCCGTCAAACATGAGGATCAAAACATGGTAAAGCAATTATTCAGTGAGCTTTCCTATCTCAGCGAGCAGCCGGCATTGATTCAAAAACTGACCGAAGAAAAAAATGTGATGACGTTTTTATCTTATTTAAACTATTAAAAGCAGGGAATGGCTCCCTGCTTTTTTTCTGTTTATAGGAAAAAATGCCGTTATTTCCGGAACTTATGGTAAAAAAACGCGCTAATTAAGGTGTGATTTCAGTATAAAGTTGAGACAAGATCTTGATATTCAAACGGCAGAGGAGGATTTATATGAAACTGGTAGCGATTACATCATGTCCGAACGGCATTGCCCATACGTATATGGCTGCCGAAAATTTGCAAAAAGCCGCCGGCAGATTAGGCGTTCAGATCAAAGTGGAAACCCAGGGCGGAATCGGAGTGGAAAATAAGCTGACCGAAGAGGACATCCGGGAAGCAGACGCAATCATTATCGCTGCGGATCGTTCGGTGAATAAAGACCGGTTCACAGGAAAAAAGCTGCTCGCTGTCGGAGTTCAGGACGGCATCCGCAAACCGGAAGAATTAATTCAAAAAGCACTGAGCGGTGAAGTGCCCGTCTATCAATCAGCTTCAAAAGCTGAATCGGGAAGTCAGCAGGAAAAAAAACAAAACCCGATTTACCGCCATTTAATGAACGGCGTTTCTTTTATGGTCCCCTTTATTGTAGTCGGCGGTTTATTGATAGCGGTTGCATTGACGCTTGGAGGAGAAAAAACACCAAAGGGCTTAGTCATACCAGATGAGTCTTTTTGGAAAACGATTGAACAGATCGGCAGTGCTTCTTTTTCATTCATGATCCCGATTTTAGCCGGATATATCGCGTTCAGCATCGCCGATAAGCCAGGTCTGGTCCCCGGAATGATCGGCGGATATATTGCGGCATCCGGAAGCTTTTACGACAGCGCAAGCGGCGCAGGATTTCTCGGAGGAATCATTGCCGGATTTTTGGCGGGGTATGCGGCGCTTGGAATCAAAAAATGTAAAGTCCCGAAAGCTATCCAGCCGATTATGCCGATTATTATTATTCCGGTGTTTGCTTCACTGATTGTCGGTTTGGCGTTTGTATTTTTGATCGGTGCCCCCGTAGCTCAAATTTTCGCATCTTTAACGGTTTGGCTGGCGGGAATGAAAGGTTCGAGCTCAATTCTCCTGGCATTGATTTTGGGAGCGATGATCTCCTTTGATATGGGCGGCCCCGTAAACAAGGTGGCGTTTCTTTTCGGATCGGCCATGATCGGAGAAGGAAATTATGAAATTATGGGGCCGATTGCCGTTTCCATCTGTATACCGCCGATAGGGCTTGGAATTGCGACGTTTTTAGGGAAAAGAAAATTCGCCGCATCAGAAAGGGAAATGGGAAAGGCTTCATTTACAATGGGCCTTTTCGGTATCACGGAAGGAGCCATTCCATTTGCAGCCCAAGACCCCCTTCGTGTGATCCCGAGTATTATGGCGGGCTCTATGACCGGCTCGGTGATCGCGATGATCGGCCATGTGGGTGACAGAGTGGCACACGGCGGCCCTATAGTTGCCGTGCTTGGAGCAGTTGATCATGTATTGATGTTTTTTATCGCTGTAACAGCAGGTTCTCTTGTCACAGCTCTGTTGGTTAATGTACTGAAAAAAGATATGGCGAAATCCCCCGCGCCCGGCGAAGCTCCGCCGGCTGCCGAACCAAATGAAGCTGCAGCGGCAAAAGAAACTGAGAAACAATCTCAGTCCAGTCAAAAAGGCGGCATGACCGACATCAACAAATTAACTGACATTATCAGCACAGACCTGATTGAACCGTATTTAACCGGAGAAACCAAGGATGGCATTATCGATGAAATGATTCAGAAATTGTCCCGTAAAGGCATGTTGCTTTCTGACAGCGGATTTAAACAAGCAATTTTGAGCCGTGAACAGCAGGGAACCACAGCGATAGGTATGAATATCGCAATCCCGCACGGAAAGTCTGAAGCCGTCAGAACACCGAGCGTCGCATTCGGGATAAAGCGCTCAGGTGTTGACTGGAACAGCCTGGATGGATCCGATGCAAAACTGATTTTTATGATTGCCGTACCGAAAGAAAGCGATGGAAATCAGCATTTGAAAATATTGCAGATGTTATCCCGAAAACTGATGGATGACAACTATCGGAAGAGGCTGCTCTCCGTACAGACAAAAGAAGAGGCGTTTGAGCTTCTGGATGAGATCGAATAAAGCGGGGGATGATCATGTCAATTGAACCGATATTTTTCAAACCGGTTTTCAAAGAAAGAATGTGGGGAGGCAATGCCCTGCGTGCTTTTCACTATAATATTCCGTCAGAGCGGACAGGGGAGTGCTGGGCATTCGCCGCTCATCAAAATGGGCAGAGCACAGTGCAAAACGGAAGGTATAAAGGATGTACGCTCGGTGAATTATGGGAGCATCACAGAGATTTATTCGGATACCTTGAAGGGGACCGTTTTCCTCTTCTTACAAAAATTTTAGATGCAGACCAAGACCTGTCCGTTCAGGTGCATCCGAATGATGATTTTGCCAAAATGCATGAGAACGGAGAACTTGGAAAAACCGAATGCTGGTATATCATTGATTGTGAAAAAGATGCGGAGATTATTTTCGGCCACAATGCAACAACAAAAGAAGAGCTGGTATCCATGATTGAGCGCGGAGAATGGGACGGGCTCCTGAACAGAGTTAAGGTAAAGCCGGGAGACTTCTTCTTTGTTCCAAGCGGCACCGTTCACGCGATCGGGAAGGGCACACTCATTTTAGAAACGCAGCAAAATTCAGATACGACTTACAGATTATATGATTACGGAAGAAAGGATGCGGACGGCAGACCGCGCGAGCTCCATTTGGAAAAAAGTACAGAAGTCATAGACGTTCCATCATTCCGTGAACGGCCGACTGTTCAATATAAACAAACGGATGATCTGCTCGCAGCTATATTAATAGAATGTCCTTATTTCTCAGTCGAAAAGTGGGATGTAAAAGGTGAAGCAAATCTATTTCAGAATCATCCCTTCCTTCTTGTCAGTGTGATCGAAGGCGAAGGCATGATGGTTACCGGCAAGCAAGAACATCACTTTAAAAAAGGTGATCATATTCTCCTGCCTTCCGGTTTGGGGGAATATAAAATTACGGGACATTCAGAATGTATTGTGTCTCATCTGTGATCTTCTAAACCCTTCTCTGTCATCAGAGAGGGGTTTCTTAGCGGTATTTACGGAAGTGTCAGCAGCTAAATTTGTTTCATGATGATTAACCGCGAAAGATTCCCTCAGCGCATCGGCGCTAAAGAGTTAATCTCTCAATTTGTATATTTCCCGAGCCATGGATTCAAGTATGTACATAACGGGGATTTGGGTGGTGATATTCGCATTCTCAACCCATTCTTCCGTCACGTAATATGACAGATTCACATCGGACATTTTGGCAATGGTTGAATGTTTATGATTTGTAATACTGATGACCCGGCTGCCTTCTTGTTTCAGCTGATTCAGATGAGTCACCGTAGAATGGCCTTCACCTGAAACCGACAGAGCGATTGTTATGCTGTTATGGCGGAAATGGGAATGGACCGGAAAGTAAGGATCTTTAATATACATTGAAAGTTTCCCTAAGCATGAAAAATATCTGGCTCCGTATTCGGCAAGAATTCCTGAGGTGCCCACTCCGATAAAAATGACGTTTTCTGCATCGGCGACAAGGGATGCGGCTTCCTTCAGCTTTTCTTCCATGTCACCGCTTACTGTTCTTTCAAAAAACTCGGTAACGGAATGATGGGAACTCTTTAAAGTCGTTTTTTTATCAGCTTCAGCATACATTTTGAGCTTGACCTTAAACTCCGAAAATCCTTCGCAGTTTATTTTTTTGCAGAAACGTAATATAGAAGCCGTAGATACGTGGGTTTCATCTGCCAATTCACGGATTCGCATATAGACGGCTTTCTCGCTGTTTTGGCAAATGTAATTGTATAAAGAAGTTTCAAGCTCGTTAAATGAAGCAATCATTTCGTGTGTGAACATGCAGGGGGATTCTCCTTTTTATGAGAATAGTGACCGTACATCTAATCGTAACATATCACATAGTGTTATATTCATGTGACAAATCACTTTTTGTGTCATTCAAAACAAAGCGCCGTCAAACGTTTACGTCACGGATCAACTGCGGATATAATTCGTTCATACGCATTATTTGAATGGGAGCGGGACGATATGAGTATTAAACTGATAGCGGTTGATATGGACGGAACGTTTCTGAGTGATGAAATGGCATATAACAAAGAGCGTTTTATGAACCAGTATCGTGAATTAAAAGCGCGGGGAATTTATTTTGCCGTAGCGAGCGGAAACCAATATGCGCAGCTTATATCCTTCTTTCCGGAAATCGAGAATGAAATTGCTTTTGTTGCGGAAAATGGCGCTTTCGTCGTGAATGCCGGAAAAGAATTATTCGCGGGTAAAATGTCTGAAGACACAATAAAGGCAGTAATCCGGGCATTAGAGCAGTATGATGTGAAAAACGCCATTGTCTGCGGGAAAAAAAGCGCGTATATTCATAAAAATGCCAGTGAAGATGAATATCTGCACGCCAGTAAGTATTATTATGTGTTAAAAAGGGCGCCGCATTTTGAAAAGATCGATGATGACATCTTTAAATTTTCCGTCAGCTTTCCCGCCGAACATTGTCCCGCACTGCTGAGCCATTTGAAAAACACCATCGGATCTTTTGTGACGCCTGTATCAAGCGGACACGGTGACATAGATCTGATCATACCGGGGCTTCATAAAGCAAGCGGGATTCAGCTTCTTCAGAAACAATGGGGAATCAATAATGAAGAATGCGCGGCCTTTGGAGACAGCGGTAATGACCTGGAGATGGTGTCCGCTGTGAAATACGGAGTCGCAATGGATAACGCGCAAGAAAGCATTAAACAGGCTGCCGCGCATATCACGCAATCAAATAACGAAGAAGGAGTCTTAAACGCGATTGATTCCATTCTCAAATATGAAAAACCTTTTGTCTTAAAGAGACGGGGTTCAACTGCGGAGGTGCTGAACGATGATTAAATTAGTAATTACGGATTTAGACGGCACGTTTTTAAATAATCAAGGCGGCTTTGACAGAACGTTATTTGAAAAGACAAAAAGAGTAATGGAGGAACAGCATGTCGCCTTCGCCCTCTGTACCGGAAAGCAGTGTGAAAGGGTGGAAGCATTGTTCGGAGAAGATGCGAAAGATTTTTGGATTTTAGGAGACAGTGCCACACGTATGAAAAAGAACGGCAAATTCGTATATGAATCTTTGATCAGCAATAAAGCGGGACTGTCAATTATAGAGGCTTTAGAAAAAATCAGCTGCAGGCACAGCATTATTGCGTGCACAAAAAAAGGCGCGATGGTAAAAGAAAACCTGTCTGAAAGCGAAATGAGATATGTAAATGCCTCTTATGCACATGTAACGAAAATAGCTGATTTTACTGAGATAAAAGACGACTTTATCAAAATTACGGTTCATGACCCTCACGCCAACTGCCCGGAAACGAGAGAAAAGCTGCATGAATTTTTTCACCAGTTTTATATCGTAGCATCAGAAGATACCTGGATCGACATTTCAAATATCGGAATACATAAAGGAACAACAGTACAAGAACTGCAGCGATTATTAGGAGTTTCGCCTGATGAGACAATGGCGTTCGGAGACGGCCGCAATGACAAAGAGTTGATGGAAGCGGCATCCTACAGCTTTGCGGTCAAGAACGCCATTGACGAAATAAAAGATGCGGCGCATTTTGTCATCAAATCAAACGAGGAAAGCAGCGTCATGCACACGATTATGAGAATATTAACGCTGCAGAAACAGAACATGAAAGACAGAACATGAGAAAATGGCGTGTGCTGGAGAGCCTGACATTAAAAAATATTGAATCTGCCGGGTTCCCTTAGGATCGGAGCATAAAATGTTCGATTAAAGTTTTGTTCTTTTTAACTAAACGTTGCACTATAATTGAGCTGTAGGCGCATGAAAAAAGGAGGATTTTCGTGTTTCAAACTTTAGACCATTTTTTGAAATCTTGGGAATTCGAAGCCGATGCCACACAGAAACTGCTGAATCATCTGACTGATGAATCACTTAAACAAGAAATCACTTCACAAAATTGGACTTTAGGCCGTATTGCTTGGCATACTGTTGCTGCTATTCGCATCATTACCTCAAACACCAACTTAACGTTTCATGCCCCAGCTGAAGATTATCCTGTTCCCGCTTCGGCTCAGTTGATAGCTGACAGCTATCATCAAGCCAGACACGCATTAGTGCAGGCGTTAAAAACCCAATGGACTGACGATACATTTCAAGAACGTATTAATTTTTTGGGTCAGCAAATGTCAAATGGTTCACTTTTAATGTTTTTAATTCAACATCAAAATCATCATCGAGGACAAATGACTGTCCTGATGAGACAAGCAGGTTTAACTGTTCCGGGGATTTATGGTCCGGCAAAAGAGGAATGGACAAAATTTGGTTTGGAAGCTCCGAAAATGTAATCAAATTATAAAGAAGTTAACCTATTACAAACATACAAGAGCATGCTTTGATCAATGTTCAATTTGCTTAATTTTCATTCCAAACGCTTCAAATCATAGGCTTTTGTAGATAAGGGACTCGAATTAACAGGCGATACCAAACGATGTTTGGTATCTTTTTTGTTTTAGTCTTAAAGTTTAAAGCGGTTTAGGAATATCCATGACAGGCCGCTTGGGACTATGGAATTGCTTTGGATCGATAATTGGATTTGTTGAACACTCTTTCTTTCCTGTACTCATTTTAGCCCGGTTGATTTAAGAGACTGGTGCAGCCGCATTAGGTTGTAGTTGCGCGCTATATTCCGAGAGAGAACAGGGAGAAAGCATTTGGTCTGATCGATCCGCAGAATCAATGGGAAAGGTGTCGGACCAGCTATAGGCGGAATGGTTGCTCATTACATCCATTGGTCATATTTGCTGCTTGTTCCAACTGCAACAATTATCACTGTTCCATTCCTTATAAAACAGTTGAAAAAGGAAGAAAGAATCAGCGGTCACTTCGACATTCCTAATCAAAATAAAAACAAACGCTGTTATTATAGAGGTTTTTGCAACTCCTAATAAAGGCTCTCTTTATTGAGGGCCTAGCGGAATGAAAAGAAGCCGGAATATGAGATCCCGGCTTCTTTTACATTATTTCCCCTTCGCCTTCTCTGCCCGGTAAAACTCATGAAACATCTTCATCAATGCGCGTTTTTCAATCCGGGATACATAGCTCCTTGAAATGCCGAGCTCCTTCGTGATCTCACGCTGCGTTTTTTCTTTTTTTAAATTTAGTCCGAAGCGGGCCAACGATGACTTCTTTTTCGCGGTCGTCTAAAATGTCGATATATTTTTTGACCTTTTCAAGCTCCATGTTGAGCTGAATGGTATCGATCACATCTTCACTTTCCGACTTAAGGACATCAATCAGGCTTATTTCATTCCCTTCTTTATCCTGGCCGATCGGATCGTAAAGGGAGACGTCTTTTTTCGTTTTTTTCAAAGCGCGCAGATGCATTCAAATTTCATTAAATAATTCTTTAATGAGGATTATCACAGTAAGATGCAACGGATAAAATAAGTAAAAAGCCCATTTCATAAAAGTACTTGAATAACCTTTTTTACCGTTATACAGGAGAAAGAACGGGAAAGCGAAAACCATCATCCATTGATAGTCATATAAAAACAATTGGTTAAACAAGTCCGGTGCACCTAAATTGGTCAGTAAGAAGAACAAGCTGAACAAGATATAAGTGATAATCTTCAGGCCTTTCTTTTCTCTTAGGAAGTAGAATATGAGTACCATCCCTAGACCGTATAGGGATGCTTCGGTAAATAACATAAGTATGCCAATAACAATAGCTGCAATCGTACTCAATGCGTATTTTTTCGTCCGTTTACCATAATCCAAGACTGTTAGCAGCACTATACCGCATCCTAAGGATAAGAAAATGTTATTTGGTATTTTAAGTAAATAATCTAATGCAACCATTACAATCGCAAAACCAAATAACCGAATAATATATTTTTTCCGATTTCTCGTATGGATAAATCCTTCAACAATCAAAAAGAAAAATATTGGTGCAGCTAATTTTCCAACGTATCCGAACCATATGGGATAATTGGGGATATAAGTATAAACGTGGTCAAATATCATTAAAATGATGGCTAATAATTTTAAAACAAATGAATTCATAATTTACTCCTTTAGAAAATTTTTAAGTTTCATATGTTATGTCCTGCTAAAGAGCGGCGAAAATTCATCTTAATCCTTCAGAGCTTGTAAAACTGTTTTTTATTCGGCCCATAAGCCAAAACGAATTTCCCACTACTTTCTGGCACAGTATGCACAGTATAAAATAAAGGACTCACAAAAAAAATAGAGAAAGATTACGCTAAGCTTTCAATTTTGTAATCTTTCTCTGTTTATATTCCTAATTTTCGACGTTTGGTATATATGCTGTCTTAAGCAAATACCTAGAACATCTTGATCAATGGGCACTTTTTAATCCAAGACACAAGCCGCGCGAAATTCCAAGACTCCTTCGTTCATCTCTTTCTCAAAACAAGGCTGAATGGACCGACGATGACTTCTTTTTCGCGGTCGTCTAAAATGTCGATATATTTTTTGACCTTTTCAAGCTCCATGTTGAGCTGAATGGTGTCGATCACATCTTCGCTTTCCGACTTGAGGACATCGATCAGGCTTATTTCATTCCCTTCTTTATCCTGGCCGATCGGATCGTGAAGGGAGACGTCTTTTTTCGTTTTTTTCAAGGCGTGCAGATGCATTAAAATTTCATTTATAAGTTTCAATAATGACTGTTTGTATACTCCAAGGATGAAAACCTCTTAAAGACGACAATCTAAAAATTTGATTCGTTTAAATATTATAGGGAAATCACGATTTAATAAGGACTGTTTTCGTAAGCAGTATGGTTTTAACACGCATCTGGATTCCCCTATCAAAGTAAAGGTTTTTGGGGATTTTTGTTAAAATGATAGTAAGAACCTTTTGCAGCGGACAGGGAGTTTCGTTGCTTCATAAGGAGAGGGAACTATGAAAAAAAATATTCACATACTGGGAGCCTCTGGAGTCGGAACTTCAACATTGGGTGTTGCATTATCAAAGCATTTGCCTCATACGCATCTTGATACTGATGATTACTATTGGACAGATAAATTCACTAAAAAAAGAGAAATTCCTGAAAGAAGAAAGCTGCTTGAAAAAGACTTGACAATCAATGAGAAATGGATTCTTTCTGGCGCAGTGTGCGGCTGGGGCGATGATCTAAAAAGTTATTTTGACCTTGTCATCTTCTTATGGGTTCCGCAAGATATACGGCTTGAGAGATTAAGGCATAGGGAATTTCAGCGTTATGGAAACGAAGTGTTAGCCGGCGGCAGTAAATATGAACAATCAAAAACATTTTTAGAGTGGGCTTCTTTATATGATAATGCTGGAATGGAAGTTAGAAGTAGAGCTTTACACGAACATTGGATGGCAGATTTATCTTGTCCATTGTTAAAAATTGAAGGAGATTACTCAGTCAATGAAAGAGTTGATCGTGTCTTGGATTATCTGAATTCTAATTAAACTAACGGATGGAGATAACTTAACCAGAAAATAAATCCAAAAGTCAAAGGCATTTTCAGTTTGTCTGTTGTGAAGTGATTTATTTTCGGCAGCATCCTACAACAGACAAGTGATTTGTTCTTCGTTAAGTTCTCCGTATTAAAGCCCTCTCATAACGAGAAGGGCTTTCCGCCTTTTAATATTTTCTCTTTAAAAAGAAGGGGAAGGCTTTATCCATTTATCCCTCGTATAGTTTATTAATCAGCTCTGTAAACATGAGGGAGTTACAATAATTGGTTAAAGTGAGCGTTGCTAGGGGTATACTTATGTTTGTGAAAATAATTATAAATATATTTTTAGAATTTTTTCGATCCAAACAAATATCTTTAAAAAAGTTACCGGAAACATCTTCATCGATGCACATTTTTCAATGCGGGATACATTGCTTCTTGAAATGCCGAGCTCCTTCGCGATCTCGCGCTGCGTTTTTTCTTTTTTAAATCAAGTCCGAAGCGGCCGACGATGACTTCTTTTTCGCGGTCTTTTTCATAGGAAAAACGTCCAAAAGTGCAGGGTTATCCAAATGAAATGGATTGTTAAAAAGGAGTTTTCTTGTTGGAGGGGTTTAATATCCATCAATTGAAAGTTGCTTACGCAGAGGTATATAAAAAATTTTAGTTTATGTCGAGAACGATGTTCACCTTCACCGCTTGTTTAATTAGAGGAAGTGATTCTTCTTTAGGGGAGATCACTTTTACTTATTCAACTAAAACAGCAGTTTTGCGGAAGAAGGAGAAAAATCAGTTGACTTACTTGAATGCTATTAATACGAAGGATTGAAAAAGAAGAACACACAGCAGATGATTCACTTGCTCTTGTTGGGGGCAAGTGTTGACAACCCTATTACTGGTTTAATTAAAGAAGGAGTATAAAACCTGTATCAATGATGTTACTGGATATCTGCGACACAGGTTTTATATTTAGGTAACTAATATATTATGCAATAGTTCACTCTATTTCTGCTTTCAATTTTTCGAACCATTCTAAATTAACCAAGTGATGTGAACGGGAATTTTCATTCATACGGCGAAAGTAATTGATTGTGCCGGGAATTTCTTGATTAATGGACAAGTATTCATCAAGGAGCTCGATTCGAGCTTTAGTCTGATCGATTTGTGATTGGATCAGATCCAGTAATTTATTTTTGTCGAATTCATCGGCAAAGAGTAACGCCCCATAAAATTGCAGGTTCACATATTCCGATTTGGTGCCGTATTTGATCATTAATTTTTCGAATTCTGCCCTTCCCGCTTCTGTGACTTTAAAGTTACGGATTTCACGCCCACTGGTTGAGGGTTTCTGCTGAATCTGTTCAATCAAACACTTTTCTTCAAGTTGCTGCAGATTGTAATAAAATGAACCTTTCGTGAAGTTAACAATGTATTTGTAATGACGTTTTTTCATTAAGGCCAGAAGTTCATAGCCGTGAGCTCCGGGGTTTTGGATTAACAAGCCAAGGATAAGTAAGGGAATTATAGTTTCATCACCTTCGCCATCCGCGCCTCAAATTCCGCGTACGTTATTTTACCCGAAGCCAAATCCATGCTATGAAGGTAAATCTGTTCTGTTTTAGAATAGTCACCATTCACTTTCAGTGATTGCTCCTCTCCCGAAATGGGTTTCAAGATATGGTGCTTTTTCGAAAAAGCCTCGAAATAGCGGTAACCGAATTTGCGTTGTGAAGCTGCGTCTAAATGAATGCCATCAGGATTCGCAGTCAAACCTGTTGCAGTAACAAAATAACAATTCTGTTGTTCATTAGCAAAACGCAGCAATTGTTCATTAACCTGTCGAAATTCAGTTGCGTGCTGTCCAAAACCGGTCTTCCCAAGAAAGTCACCAAGCCCTCCAATAATCAACGGTACCTCATCAAGTTTCAACTCGTTTCTTAGCGTCTCGATGATAAGAGTTAATTTCTCGTAATAAGTTTCATGTAGAGAACGATAACTGTCACTCTCACCTTGGTGCCAAAGGATCCCACAAATTTGACTGGACCTGAGGGCAAAGCGGGCTTCGGACAAAGCATGCTGAAAAAGGATGCCTTCCGGATGCCAGTCATTCAATGAGCTGCCACCTTCCGCACAAGGGATCAAGCCAATTTCTTCATCGGGATGAGCTTTCGACCATGCATCTGCAAAAGATGCTGCCAGGCCAATGCCGGAAACCGGACGGTCGTAATTAATCGGCTCTGTCATCATCTGCCACTGTCCATTGCGCAGCATTTTTATTTTTTCATTATAGATAGGGTCTACTTCATTCAAAAATCCACGGCCCGCCATATTCGACTGGCCCAACATTAAAAAAGACTTTATCATCTAATTTTTCACTTCTTTACATCGATATTTTAGTCTATTTAGACTATAGTCAATTCAGTTTGTCTTGTAAAGTTTCCTATGAGGTTCAAAATCATTTTTCAAAGGAAGTACGTTCAATGATGGAAGAATGATGAAACGAACTGATATGTGGACAAATGGTGGAAATGAATCATTTGATCTGAGTCTGTTTGCTTTTTATTGAAACAGGCTATTGAGTGTGGAAGAGTTTCCTAATAACACCCCCACCATGACTGACATAATAAAATGCAGAAAAAGCCGGATGTCAGATCCGGCTTTTCGCTCACTTTCCCTTCGCCTTCTTCCGCTTCTCTTTCTCCGCCCGGTAAAACTCATGAAACATCTTCATCAATGCGCGTTTTTCAATCCGGGAGACATAGCTCCTTGAAATGCCGAGCTCCTTCGCGATCTCGCGCTGCGTTTTTTCTTTTTTTAAATCAAGTCCGAAGCGGCCGACGATGACTTCTTTTTCGCGGTCGTCTAAAATGTCGATATATTTTTTGACTTTTTCAAGCTCCATGTTGAGCTGAATGGTGTCGATCACATCTTCACTTTCCGACTTGAGGACATCGATCAGGCTTATTTCATTCCCTTCTTTATCTTGGCCGATCGGATCGTGAAGGGAGACGTCTTTTTTCGTTTTTTTCAAGGCGCGCAGATGCATTAAAATTTCATTCTCAATACATCGTGCGGCATATGTGGCAAGCTTCGTGCCTTTTCCTGCTGAATAGCTTTCAATTCCTTTAATCAGCCCGATTGTACCGATGGAGATCAGATCTTCTGCGTCTTCTCCCGTGTTTTCGAATTTTTTTACAATATGGGCGACCAAACGGAGATTATGTTCGATCAGCATATTGCGGGCGTGTTCATCTCCTTCAGCCATAAGGTCTAAGTATTTTTTCTCCTCATTATTTGAGAGCGGTTGTGGAAAGGCATTATTTTTCACGTATGATACTAAAAACACGAGTTCTTTCACAATAAACCCGAGCGCTGCAAAAACACCTGTCACCATCCTCACCTCCACAAAGTTATGTAGGCAAAAGCCTATATGTAACTGTATGTGGCAGTCAGGCTGTCTGTGTCTGTACAGGGAAATTAATCAAAGGCAAGTTTTATTTCTAAAGGCCTCTTGATTTTTTCTGATTGAGCCTGTATATTGTTAAAAAAAGTAAGAGCGAAAAGAATATACGTAAAAAGCGCTGAAGAGAAGAGTAGGCAGGTATCATTCATGACAGAGAGCTCCGGGAGCTGGGAAGGAGTATGAATGGATGTGTTGAAACAAATCTCTTAGCTTCGCATCGGAATCGTGCAAAACGAGGATGATGCGGCGGATACTCCTGTTACCGAGTAAGCTTTGTACCCGGCAAGGCCGGCACCAAACCGAATTGAGGTGGCATAGCGGGTTGTTTCCCGTCCTCAAGACTTCATTGTCTTGAGGGCGTTTTTTTATTTTTGAGGGGAAAAACCGGAAGTCTTGGCGGTACCCGCTGCTTTTGTTAACCGGAATCGGGATCGCAAACATTGGAGAATGGATTTATTTTTTGTCTCTTAATCTCATTGTCTTAAAAGAAACGGGATCTGCTTTTGCCGTTTCCATCCTCTATTTAATCAGGCCCGCGGCTGTTTTGATGACAAATGGCTGGGCGGGCAGCATCATCGACCGATGTAACAAACGGAATATGATGATGTCGCTTGATTTCATCCGGGCTGCATTCATTGCCGTTCTGCCGCTGATGTTTACTGCACGGTCTTTGTTTTCCATTTATTGTATCGTGTTTTTGATTCAAATGGCCAATGCGATGTTTCGTCCATGTTCCATGGCGTATGTGACGATGCTTATCCCGGCCGAAAGGAGAAAACAATTCAATTCACTCAGGGCATTGCCGGAATCAGGGGCTTTTCTCCTCGGACCGGCTGCGACTGGGCTGCTTTTTATCATCGGCACGCCGATTTTTGCGATTTGGGTGAATACGGCAGCTTTAATGCTGTCCGGTATTATCACAATGATGCTGCCAAACCTTGAAAATGAACCTCATGTACATTCTCCCAGACAGAAGCTTTCTTTGGCAGTGTACAAAGAAGATTGGAAGCTCGTATATCGCTTCAGCCGAACGGCGCGAAACGTCATGATCATTTATTTTTTATTCAGCCTGGTCATGACCGTTATGATGTCTGCGCTTGATTCGCTTGAAGTCGCTTTTGCAAAAGAGGTTCTTCAGCTGACTGATGCCGATTACGGTTTTCTTGTCAGTGTGTCTGGGGCGGGCGTTATTGCAGGGGCGCTTGTCAATGTGTTGTTTAATAAAAAAATGCCGGCTTCTTTATTGATGGGAATGGGCTCTTTATTCACAGCGGCCGGATATATGATTTATGCGCTTTCTGACGTTTTTTGGACGGCTGCTTTTGGCTTTTTCTTTCTGGCTTTTTTCCTGGCATTCGCTAATACGGGATTTCTGACGTTTTATCAAAAGAATGTTCCGGTGGACATCATGGGGAGGGTGGGGAGCTTTTATTCACTAGTTGAAGCCGGCTTCATTATATTGATAACGGCCGTGTTCGGAGCGGCGGCAGTCAGTTCTTCCATCCGCCATATCGTCATCACAGGCGCTGCCGTTATGCTGATGTTGGCAGCTGTTTTATGCTCATTCTTAATTGCGGCCGCAAAAAGGAGGACACCCGATGTATTTCAAGCGGATCAATTTAAACAAACATAAAGAGACGGCCGTTTCAGCTTTGGCACGGCGGATCATTTTAATAAGGATGAGTATCTCAGATGGCTGTCATCCCAAATCAAATGCTTTCCCGACGGTTTTATGCTGCTTTTTCATAACGGGCAGCCGATCGGACAGCTTGAAGCTTCCGTCAAATCGTACGGTAATCAAAAAATCGGTTATGTGCACCTTTACTATATTACTGAGCAGCAGAGGGGAAGGGGGTGCGGAACGAAGCTCCATCAATACGCGAATCAGTTTTTCAGAACGAACGGTGTTTCGGAATATCATCTCAGAGTTTCTCCGGACAATAAAACGGCCTTCTCATTTCACAAAAAGCAAAACCTGGAAGTGCTCGGTTCGGAATTGAACGGAAAGGTTCTCAGAATGAGAGGAGCCGTACCGCCGGTATAGGGGGCGGTACGCACTTCATTTTTTCGTTGTTTTTAAAAGACCGGGAAACTTTTTATAAATGACCGCCATTAACACGAGCATATACATTCCGTAAATCCCAAAAGACAGCAGTTTGTTGCTTGTAAATGAAGCGCCTGCGACCGTCACGATCACAATGTTCGGAATTTTGCCGAGCGCTGATGCGGAAAAAAAGATCGGCCAGCGTATGTTACTCAGCCCGCAGACGGTATTCATGGCAAGCGACGGAATAATCGGAATCAGCCGCCCGAAAAGCACCGCCGTAAACGCGTGCTGATGAAATGAATCTTCATATTGGGCGGCGGCCGGGTAAGCTCGCAGCTTTTTTCTGGCCCAGTCTCTGAATCCGTAGCGGACGAGAAAAAACAATGCCATTGTTCCGAGCATCGCGCCTGACAGTGTAATCCACACCCCGTTTACAATCCCGAAAACCGCTCCGTTTAAGGCCGCGATAATGGCGAATGGAACAATCGGAAAAAATACGTCTGCTGCAACCAGCAGGATACTCATAAGGACGGCGTACATTCCGCCCGCCCGAATCATGCCGAGCCAGACGTCTTTTTGCATAAAGCCGATCATCACGACAGCAATGATGACGGCAAGACTGAATCCTTTTTTTATCATTTGCACGTTCACCTCTTTTCAAATAGTATACAGCACAAATCTATCTCCTTCTATTAAAATAGGCTGTCCGATAAGCGTGTTTCTGCATTGTTTAATAGGGGAGGGGATAAAATGGTATCCATAAAAAAAGACCTGATACCGAAATCAAACGGCAACCGGCCGGGATATGCCATGAATCCGGACTATATTACCATTCATAATACGTCCAACACGGACAAGGGCGCAGACGCGAAGATGCATGCAAATTATGTGAAACAGCCGGATACTGCCGTCAGCTGGCACTTTACGGTGGATGATTCTGAGATTTATCAGCATTTGCCGCTTAATGAGAACGGCTGGCATGCCGGTGACGGAACAAATGGGGCAGGAAATCGGAAGTCAATCGGAATTGAAATTTGTGAAAACGCTGACGGTGATTTTGATAAGGCGGTGAAAAATGCGCAATGGCTCATTAAAAAGCTCATGAAAGATTATCATATACCTCTTGACCGCGTCGTTCCCCATAAAAAATGGTCAGGAAAGAATTGTCCCGACAGGCTGCTGAACAGCTGGGAATCCTTTAAAAAAGGCATAACCGGCTCTGACGACTCTGCAAATAAGGCGCCTAAAATCTACCCGCTGCCTTCAGGAATCATTAAACTGACGACCCCTTATACAAAGGGCGAAAAGGTGACTCAAGTGCAACGAGCTCTTGCCGCCGCTTATTTCTATCCTGATAAACATGCGAAAAATAATGGAATCGACGGAATATACGGACCGAAAACGGCCAATGCCGTAAAGCGTTTCCAAACCATGAACGGCTTGCAGGCTGACGGGATTTACGGTCCGAAAACAAAAGACAAGCTGGAAGCGGCGCTGTCATAATTCAGCATCACCTGCTTCTTACAGCAGAAGCGGGTGATGTACATAAATTGAGGTGCAGAATGATTTTTAAAAAAGGGGACACGTTAACAGTAGTGTTTACTGGAGGTGTAAACGTTGAGATGCTTTCATCTGATCATCATGATATGCGTCCTCACGAGTCTCACTGCCGTGTCCGCCGATGCGAAATCATTAAAAAGAAGTGACATGGAGAAGACGGGAAACGTGTACTGGGATATAAGGTCTGAAAAAAAGAAACTATCTTTAACCTTCGATGACGGCCCCCATCCTGTCTATACGGAGGCTGTGTTAGACGTGCTGAAACAGCACAATGTTAAAGCAACCTTTTTTTGTATCGGGAACCGTATAGACAAATACCCTATAACGGCAAAGCGTATCATTGAAGAAGGGCATGAAATCGGCAACCATACGATGAACCATGTTTATTTTCACCGTCTGAAACGCAAAGAAATTTTAAAAGAGCTTCACAGCTCCGCGCAACATATCAGATCGCTTCAGCCGGAAGGGGACAAGTTATTCCGCCCGCCGGGAGGGTCGCTGAATCATACGGCTTTCAAAAACATTTTAAAAGAGGGCTACCTTATCATCATGTGGTCATGGAACCAAGATCCGATGGACTGGAAAAGGCCCGGAAAAGGAAAAATCGTCAGGCATGTTGTCTCACATGCCAGGGATGGAGATATCATTCTTCTGCATGACGGAGGCGGAAACCGGCGTCAGACGGTTGAGGCTTTGAAAGAAATTATTCCCCAGCTGAAAAAACAGGGCTACACATTTGTTAAGGTTTCCGATTTGATCGGACAGGATTCCGGCCCTTTTCATATTCATTAAAGAGAGCGCCGCGTTGAAAGCCGCAAAAGAGATGTGTACCATAGGATGTAAGGTTTGGGGGGAGAGAAAATGAAGTTTGCTGTTCTTTTTATTACGATAACCTGTCTGTTATCGGGATGCGCCGCAGGCAAAGAGAAAAGTGTTGTCGCATTCGGCGACAGCAATACGCGCGGTTCCAATTGGGATTATCGTGATTATCCAAAGGCGCAGCAGTGGGTAAACATTTTAAAAACAACGGAACGCGGGCGTCTTACGGTTGTGAATGCGGGAATAGGCGGTCAGACGACTGAAGATGCGCGCCTGCGCTTTCAAAGCGACGTGCTTGACCGTAAGCCCCAATATTTATTTATCATGTTCGGAACAAATGATGCGGGCATTTTGACTGGAGATCAGCCTCGAGTATCAAAGAAAAGGTTTAAAGAAAACCTGACTTATTTTATAAACGAAAGCCGAAAACACGGCATAAAGCCGATCTTAATGACGTGCATTCCGGTTATAGAAGGAAACGGAACGCATCATCTCTATTACTATTCAAGATATAAGGCCTCAGCCTTTAAAGAAAAAGGCGGAGCGAGGAAATGGCATAATTCCTATAACGGCATTACAAGACAGGTTGCAAAAGAGTTAAAAGTGCCTCTGGTGGATAACTGGAAACACTTTATACACGCGGACGGCGGCAAAGCTACAGACCGGGCGCTGATCCAATCCGGACTGATTGATCCTTCCGGAAATCACATGACGCCAAAAGGGGCCAGAATCTTAATTGAAGGCATAAAAAATGGGCGGGTTTTGGAACGCTGACGCGGTCAGCTGCCTAAGCCGTTTTGCCCCTGCATCATAGGCTGTAGAAAAAACATCTTTTTGGAGGCGATATGCTATGAACGGCGGTTTCCCTCCGCAATATCCTGTATGCCCGCCTCCTCGGGTGAATGCGGGGTACTGGTACGCATTTTTTGTTGTCCTGCTCGTCGTTTTTCTCGTTCTGGGCGGTCTGTATTGGTTCAAATAATAACAGCAGTCCTCTTAAACACCTCTATTTTAGGGGTGTTTTTTGTTGAAAGTGGTAGTAAAGCGCATAACCGAAGTGATATAATATCAGTCATCTGAGTAAAAAAAGGGAATTCGCCCGGAAAATTTTTTCTGTTTAAGAAGAAACGGAAATAATGTGTCCGAGCGATCTTCTTTTGATTTCGTTTTCAATTAACTCGATAAATTCACGGCTCAAATTCATTTCATTGGCTTTGAAATAAGATTCTATTAGTAATTCATCAGAAAGCTTTCTCATGCCGGGGACCCAATTAATGGGAGTGGCACCTCCTTAATAATTGTAATCAATCATCAGACGCAAGCATATGATGAAGGTTGCGTTTCAATCATGGTGAGGTTATCTTTAATCTACCATGAAATACAAATAAGAACAATCGTTCTGTTATCCACACTCACAAGTGGATAACTTGTTAGTATCTTGTTTATAATTTGGATAAATCCGGATGTAATAAGAGTGGATAATGTGTGTAATTTTATCCACAACTGGTGAAGAAACCCAATTTTTGTCGAAATTTTTTTGCTCAGTCCGACTTTGTTTTTAAATCTGACAGATTTCGACATATAGATGATAGAAAGAAAAGGGAAGGGTGCGGGTTTTGTTAAAAAAGTTTTTTTTACCTGACGAATTTGTGAAAAATATATTTCATATCACACCGGAAAAGCTCAAGGAGCGCAATGTGAAAGGTATTATCACTGACCTTGACAACACGCTTGTGGAGTGGGACAGACCGAGTGCGACACCTCGATTAATCGAGTGGTTCGAAGAAATGAAGGAGCACGGCATTAAAGTCACGATCGTCTCCAATAATAATGAACGAAGAGTGAAATTATTCTCGGAGCCGCTTGGCATACCGTTTATTTATAAGGCAAGAAAACCGATGGGGCGCGCCTTTAAAAGAGCCGTCAGCAGCATGGATCTGAAAAAAGAAGACTGTGTGGTCATCGGCGACCAGCTGCTTACTGACGTTCTTGGCGGAAACAGACACGGGTATCATACGATCCTCGTCGTGCCTGTCGCTTCCTCTGACGGGGTCATGACGCGCTTTAACCGCCGGATTGAACGGAGAATATTGAGTTCTTTGAAACGTAAAGGCCATATTCAGTGGGAGGATTAGAAATGGAAAAGGTTGTTTGCATCGGCTGCGGAGTAACAATCCAGACCGAAGATAAACAGGGTCTCGGGTATGCGCCAAAGGCATCCCTCACAAAAGAGAATGTCATCTGCCAGCGCTGCTTCAGACTGAAAAACTACAATGAAATTCAAGATGTTTCATTAACGGATGATGACTTTTTAAATATCTTGCACACAATCGGCGATACTGACTCTCTTATTGTCAAAGTCGTTGATATTTTTGATTTTAACGGAAGCTGGATAAACGGACTGAACCGCTTTGTCGGCGGTAATCCGATCATTCTTGTCGGTAATAAGGCCGATATCCTTCCGAAATCCGTAAAACGGGAACGGCTCGTTCAATGGATGAAACGCGAAGCGAAAGAATACGGCTTAAAACCTCTTGATGTCTTTTTAATCAGCGCTTCCCGCGGACAAGGAATGAAAGAAGTCATTGACGCCATTGAACATTACCGCGAAGGCCGCGATGTGTATGTGGTGGGCTGTACGAATGTCGGGAAATCAACGTTTATCAACCGGATTATTAAAGAGGTCTCAGGGGAAGAGAACATTATTACTACCTCTCAATTTCCGGGGACGACGCTTGATGCAATTGAAATCCCGCTTGATGACGGATCTGCGCTTTATGATACACCGGGAATCATTAACCATCACCAGATGGCGCATTACGTGGACAAGCGTGACTTAAAGGTGCTGACACCGAAAAAAGAACTGAAACCGCGCACTTTTCAGCTGAATGAGAAACAAACGCTTTACTTCGGCGGGCTCGCACGTTTTGATTATGTTTCAGGCGATAAATCGGCGTTTGTCTGCTATATGCCGAATGAATTGATGATTCACAGAACAAAGCTTGAAAATGCTGACGCCTTATACGAAAAGCATGCGGGTGAATTGCTCACCCCGCCCGGAAAAGATCATTTGGATGAATTTCCGGAGCTTACGGCCCACACATTTACGATTAAAGAAGGAAAGACGGATATCGTTTTTTCCGGCCTCGGCTGGGTCACGGTGCAGAACGCAGATAAAAAAATAACGGCATACGCTCCGAAAGGCGTACACGTATTTGTCCGCCGATCATTAATATAGAGAGAAGGGGAGAGGGAGCATGAAACAATTGTACGGAGTAATCGGAAATCCGATCGGGCATTCAATGTCACCCGATATTCATAATGCGGCTTTAAAAGATAAGAACATCAACGGGCAGTATTTTGCGTTTCAGGTGGAACCTCACAATCTCAAGGACGCCGTTAACGGAATCAAGGCGCTTGGCATCTGCGGAATTAACGTCACAGTCCCGCATAAAGTCGCTATCATGGAGCATTTGGATGAAATAGATGAAAGCGCGAAAGTACTCGGGGCCGTAAATACCGTCAAAAGAGAGGGAGACAGGCTCATCGGTTATAATACTGACGGAGATGGATTTTATAAATCCTTAGTCAAAGTATTGGACAAACCCATATCAGAGCTCTCCATCTTAATGATAGGAGCGGGAGGGGCGGCAAGAGCGATTTTTACCACGATCGTCCGCAAAGAGCCGAAACAATTTGACGTTTGCAACCGCACGCCGGAAAAAGCAGAAAGCCTGATTGCGGCCGCTCCCTCTTTTCAGCAGAAACGCGCCCTCACATTAGAAGAAGCTGAAAATCAGCTTGAGCAATATGACGTCATTATTCATACAACATCTGTCGGCATGTATCCGAACACGGATGCCGTGCCGCTCTCATTGGAACGGGCCAAAACGAGCGCCATCGTTTGTGATATCGTATACAACCCGATTCAAACGGCGTTTTTAAAAGAAGCTGAAAAAAGAGGTTTAACAACCCTTGACGGCATCGGCATGTTTGTAGAACAGGCCGCTTTGGCTTTCAAGCTGTGGACGGAACAAGAGCCTGACAGCGGCTTGATGAGAACAATTGTTGAAGGAAAACTAGGAGGAACACAATGTTAACAGGAAAACAAAAACGGTTTTTGCGTTCAAAAGCGCATCATTTAACGCCTATTTTTCAAGTAGGAAAAGGCGGAGTCAACGAAAATATGGTGAAACAGATTGCAGAGGCATTGGAAGCAAGAGAGCTGATTAAAGTCAGTGTGCTTCAAAACTGCGAAGACGATAAAAATGATGTCGCGGCAGCCCTTGTGAAAGGCAGCCGCGCACATTTGGTGCAGACAATCGGAAATACGATCGTATTGTATAAGGAATCAAAGGAAAATAAACAAATCGAACTTCCGTAAGGTGGTTGACATGAGGAAAATCGGAATATTCGGGGGCACATTTGACCCTCCGCACAACGGTCATCTTCTGATGGCTAATGAAGTCCTTCATCAGGCGGAGCTCGATGAGATTTGGTTTATGCCGAATCAAATCCCCCCGCATAAGCAGAATGAAGACTTTACCGACAGCCGGCGCCGGGTGGAGATGCTGAGGCTTGCCATCAGCTCTAATCCCGGCTTTAAGCTTGAGCTGGCGGAAATGGAGCGGAAAGGTCCTTCTTATACCTATGATACCGTCCGTTTACTGAAGGAGCGGCACCCGAACGACAAGCTTTTCTTTATTATCGGGGCGGATATGATTGAATATCTGCCGAAATGGTACAAACTGGACGAACTGCTCACGCTCATTCAATTTATCGGAGTGCGGCGCCCGGGGTATCATATTGAGACCCCGTACCCGCTGCTTTTTGCAGACGTTCCGGAGTTTGGCGTTTCGTCAACGATGCTGAGAGAACGTCTAAAAGCAAAAAAACCGACGCAATACTTAATGCCGGATGAAGTGAGGCAGTATATAGAGGAGAATGATTTATATGAATCGTGAGGAAGCACTTGCCTGCGTCAAAGAACAGCTGACCGAGCATCGCTATATCCACACAATCGGCGTGACAGATACGGCGGTTATTCTCGCGGGCCGGTTCGGGGCAGATCCGAAAAAAGCGGAAATGGCTGCTATTTTTCATGATTATGCGAAATTTCGGCCGAAAGAAGAAATGAAGCAGATCATCGTGCGGGAAAAAATGCCGGCTGAGCTCTTGGATTACAATGCCGAGCTGTGGCATGCTCCTGTGGGGGCGTATTTGGCTGAGAAAGAAGCGGGGATCACTGACCCCGAGATCTTAGATGCGATCCGTTATCACACGTCAGGGCGTCCCGGAATGACCCTTTTAGACAAAGTCATTTACGTGGCGGATTACATTGAACCCGGCCGCCATTTTCCGGGAGTGGAAGAGGTGCGCCGTCTGGCGGAAACGGATCTGAACGAAGCGCTCATACAAGCGATGAAAAATACAATGATATTTCTGATGAAAAAAAACCAGCCGGTCTTCCCGGAGACGTTTGCAACTTATAACTGGCTGGTGTCTCAAAAATGACAGGAGGAACATGGAAATGAATCAAGCTTCCGTATTAAAAACCGCGGCAAAAGCATGCGATGATAAACGTGCAGAGGATATTTTAGCGCTGGACATGGAAGGAATCTCTCTTGTAGCGGATTACTTTTTAATCTGCCACGGGAATTCTGATAAACAGGTTCAGGCAATTGCGCGTGAAATTAAAGATCAGGCAGAAGAAAACGGCATTGATGTCAAAAAGATGGAAGGGTTTGATGAAGCCCGCTGGATTTTAGTTGATCTCGGCGACGTCATTGTTCACGTTTTCCATAAAGATGAAAGAGGCTATTACAATCTTGAAAAGCTATGGGGCGACGCGCCGCTCGCAGAGCTTGAACTCGGCTTGAACTCATGATTTACCAAGGCTTCGCCGGCGTATATGACGAGTTAATGTCCCATGCGCCGTATGATGAATGGGCAGACTGGATCGAAGCGGCTCTTCCGGAAAAGGGACGGGTGCTTGATCTTGCCTGCGGAACCGGAGAAATTTCCGTCAGGCTTGCCGAAAAGGGCTGCGAAGTCACGGGAATCGATTTAAGTGAAGACATGCTGAGCTGTGCCCAGCAGAAAAAAACGGGAAAGCCGATTCTATTTCTCCAGCAGGATATGAGAGAGCTTTCCGGTTTTGAAGAACAGTTTGATGCCGTTGTCATCTGCTGTGATTCCTTAAATTACTTAAAAACAAAAAATGATGTCTTCAGCACCTTCAAAAGTGTTTTTCGTGTTTTGAAAGAGGGCGGCTTGCTGCTGTTTGACGTCCATTCCCCATATAAAATGACGGAGCTTTTTCCGGACAGCACCCATGCGGATCAAGATGAACAGATCAGCTATATCTGGCAAAGCTTTGCCGGTGATGAAGAGCTTTCTGTCATCCATGATATGTCCTTTTTCGTATGGAACGGACAGTCATATGACCGTTATGACGAGACGCATGAGCAAAAAACATTTTACATTGAAGAATATGAACAAATGCTTGCAGAGAGCGGATTTGAACTGAAGAAAGTGACGGCTGATTTTACAGACCGGCCTCCTTCAAGAGAGTCTGAACGTCTTTTCTTTACGGCAGGCAAACCAAAAACCATCGTTTAAACGGAACGATGGTTTTTAAAATGCATTTTTTGCGATTGGCACGATAAAGCCCTTTATGGCATACTCATTTACACGTGAAATTGCTTCTGCACTAAAGATATATCTTCATCGTATTTGTCATGTGTACGCTGAAAGACACGGTTGAACATATCCTGCACACCGTTTTCGAGAGCCTTCAGTCCTTCTCCGGTAACGCCGCCTTTTACGCATACTTTTTCCTGCAAGGCGGGAAGGGTGTAATGCCCTGTTTCCAAAAGCTTTCCGAGACCGACAAGCATTTCCGTCGACATAATCACGGCTTCTTCTTTTGTAATGTCCGTTTCTTCCACCGCCGCGTCAATAAAGCGCTGAACGAGATAACTCATAAAAGCGGGTCCGCAGCTGACAATGTCTGATGCCGCCCTCGTAATGCCGCTGCTGATTTCTACAGGTTTTGAAATATGAGTGATCAGTGTTTGAATATCCGCTTTTGCGGACTCGCTGCAGCTTTTGCCGAATGTAACAAGCGAGACACCGGCAAAGGCGCGGTTCGTAATGCTCGGAATGACGCGGGCCGTCTGACACGGAACCGCATGTTCAATCTGCTCCGTTTGAACGGGACTGGTAATGGAGATTAAAATGTGATCTTTTCGTAAATGCGGTGTGAGTTTCTTCAGCAAAGGATATATATCCAGCGGTTTTACACAAATGAATATCATGTCATTTTCCTGAACGAGCTTTTCCTGATCCTCGGTGACTTGGATGCCGCTGAAACGTTCTTTTAGTTTCAATGCTTTTTCGATTGTTCTGTTTGTGATGGTGATATGTGAGGGATCGGCAGCGTTTGATTCAATAAGCGATTCAATCAGGATCGTTCCCATGTTTCCGGTGCCGATAAAGCCTATTTTCAATGAAATTCCCCTCCTTTTTCCCTTAATCCTCTAAACCTTATGCGGGGAGGCAATGCAATATGACGAAAGTGATGATGACGGAGCGGCAGAGGCAGTACCTGAAAATTCTTGGCGTTTGTCTTGCGGCAGGGGCGGTTTTGATCTGCATTTTGCTGTTTCGTCCCGAAAAAGAAGAGCCTGTCAAACAGACGTCCGTTCTCGGCCAAACAGCCTCAGCACCCGTAACGGACAAAAAAGACACCGCAGACGATAAAATTATGATTGATATTAAAGGAGCGGTCCGACATCCCGGCGTGTATGAAATGAAGGCGGGAGACAGAGTGACGCAAGCCATTAAGAAAGCCGGCGGCCTGAAGGAAAAGGCGGATGAACTGAATGTTAATTTAGCAGAGCAGCTGCAGGACGGAACGGTCGTTTATATCCCGAGTGAAGGCGAAAAGGAGAATCCCCCGAAAACCGCGGCAGGTGGAAAGGAGAATGCTTCTATCAATATCAATACGGCATCTCTGGATGAACTTCAGGCGATTTCCGGAGTGGGACAGAAAAAAGCGGAAGCGATTATTGCCTACCGAGAAGAAAACGGACGGTTTCAGACTGCTGAAGATTTGATGAATGTATCAGGTTTTGGAGAAAAGTCATTTGAGCGGATAAAAACTTCCATTACGGTAAAGTGAATTGACGGTTTCGCTCAAAACTATGTAAACTTAGAAAAGCAACAAGACTTTTGGAGGGAACACTTGTGGAACGAATCTCATGGAATCAATATTTTATGGCGCAAAGCCATTTGCTGGCGCTGAGAAGCACATGCCCGAGACTGTCAGTCGGGGCAACCGTTGTCAGAGACAAGCGGATGATTGCCGGCGGGTACAACGGTTCAATTGCCGGCGGCGTCCACTGCGCTGATGAAGGATGCCTTTTAATAGATAATCACTGCCAGCGGACCATACATGCAGAGATGAATGCGATTTTGCAATGCTCTAAGTTCGGTGTGCCGACGGAGGGCGCCGAGATTTATGTGACGCATTATCCTTGTATTCAATGCTGTAAATCGATTATCCAGGCGGGCATCAAAACGGTCTATTATGCCGAAGATTACAAAACACAGCCTTACGCAAATGAGCTGTTCACCCAAGCCGGAGTCAAGGTGGAGCAGGTTGAACTTGATGAAATGATCATCGATTTGAAAAACCGCGAAAAATTGTCTTTTGTAGCCGGGCTGATTCAGCAATTATCTGATGCGGGGGTTAAGGAAGACGAACTGAAAAAAATTCATGAACAGGCCAATGAGCTGTTTACCAGTTACGTATAAATGAAATATAAATACCTTCTTCTCCCTCTGGCGGCGGTTTCTGCAACCGCGGGAATTGCCGCCGCTAATTCCTTCTGGATCCTATTCTTTTTCCTTCTGTATCTTCTCTTTATTATCGTAAAAATAAAGCAGCACACACCGGTTATCGTCTGCCTCGTTTCTTTTTGTCTTTATTTCTTTATTTATACGGCTTGTGACGCTGCGAATGTATCCCGGTATCAGGCCGGCAGCTATACTGAACAGGCTCTCATAATAAACATTCCGAAGGTTGACGGAGCGAAAATGTCAGCCGTTATCCGTACCCATGACAAAGAAAAATGGGCTGCTTCGTACAAAATCCGGTCCCTTGAAGAAAAAAAACTCATTGAACAGCTGGAACCGGGGATGCGCTGTACGTTTACAGGCTCACTGGAACAGCCCGGACATGCGACGATTCCCGGGGGTTTTGATTATAAGGAATATCTTTACTCCCAGCATATTCACTGGATATTTTCCGTTACTTCCATTAAGCAGTGCGAAAAATCCGAACAGCCGCTGTTTAAGCTTCTGAACATCAGAAAGAATTTGATTTCGATCATTCGGAATCATGTACCTGAATCTTCCGCGGGAATTGTTGAAGCGCTGACCTTAGGTGAAAGATTTTCTATAGAGGACGACATACTGAGCGCTTATCAAAATTTGGGAGTCGTTCATTTAATGGCGATTTCCGGAATGCATGTCGGTCTTATTACGGCGGGATTATTTTATGCCCTTATCAGAATTGGACTGACAAGAGAAAAGGCGGGGATGTTGCTGCTGCTTTTTTTGCCGGTGTATACGTTGTTAAGCGGTGCCGCCCCTTCTGTACTGCGCGCATCCCTCATGCTGGGATTTTATATCGCCGGAACTCTTTTGAAACGCAGCATTCATTCCTCGGCTGCATTGTCCATGTCTTATCTGCTGCTTCTGCTGTTTGATCCTTACCTCCTTTGGCAGGCGGGCTTCCAGCTTTCCTTTGCGGTAAGCGCCGCTTTAATTCTGTCATCCTCCATTTTAAAGAAAGCAGGGAAAAACAGACTCGCAGGGCTTGCGATGGCTTCATTCATTGCGGAGCTCAGTTCGCTTCCGTTTCTTCTCTATCATTTTCAGCAGATTTCGCTCGTCAGTTTTCCGATGAATATGGTGATGGTGCCTTTTTATACGTTATTTGTCATTCCGTTTTCTGTCATCGGTTTCCTTCTTCTCTTATTTTCCAGGCAGGCGGGGGAATTTTTGTTTTACCTGTTTGACCTTGTGATGAAGCCTGTGCATGATTTCATTACATATGCGGCATCCGTTGATTTATTTGCAATGATTGCGTCAAAGCCTGACTTTCTGTCGCTTCTTATGCTTGCGGTTTCCGTTTTTACGCTTTTTGCAGCTTTGGAAAAGAGAGGTTTTTTAAAGCTCAGGAAATCGGCTCTTTTTTTCTTTGCGGTTTTGGCTTATATAATGTTCCGTCCTTATTTCAGTCCTTGGGGAGAAGCGGATATGCTTGATATCGGGCAGGGAGATTCACTGTTTATAAGTGCCCCGCACCGTAAAGGTACCGTAATGGTTGATACAGGAGGAGTGATTGCTTATTCCGAAGAATCGTGGAAAGAAAAACACCACCCGTATTCTATCGGCGAGAAGGCTTTAATTCCGTTTTTGAACGGAAAGGGAGTGAAAAAGCTGGATGCACTGATTTTAACCCATGCGGATCAGGATCATATCGGGGAAGCCGGAGTATTAATCAAAAAACATAAAGTGAAACGGTTAATTGTCCCCGTGGGGTTCGTGAAGGAACAGAAGGATCGGGAAATATTGAATATGGCGAAAGAAAATAACATTCCCGTTGCAGAAGCAAAACGGGGCGATACCATAACAGCCGGTGATCTTCAGTTTCAGGTGCTGTCTCCGGAGTCGCCTGACGGAAGGAGTAAAAATGATTCGTCACTGGTGCTTTGGACGGTTTTAGGCGGAGTGAGCTGGCTTTTGACGGGAGATTTAGAATCGGACGGCGAAACAGAGGTGCTGAAAACGTATCCGAATCTGAAGGCCGATATATTGAAGGCCGGTCATCACGGCAGCAAAAGCTCTACGAGTGAAGCCTTTTTGAAACAGCTTCAGCCGGAGACAGCGCTGATTTCAGCAGGAAAAGATAATCGCTATCATCATCCGCATGAAGAAGTGCTGGAGCGTCTGAAAGCTTACTCTGTCAATGTGCTTCGCACTGATGTTAGCGGAACGATTCAATACAGATTTAAAAAAGGCGCCGGAACGTTTTCTGTCTTCCCTCCATATGATATAGAAGAAACCAGGGCGCAGGAAGTAAAAAAGACTGCCGATTGACAGCAGCCCGGAATGCGGCTAAGAGCCGATAAGATGGATGGCTGTTGCCATCACGAACAAAAAGGCGAAAAATCCGAAGGACACGACAAAACCGACAGCTGAGTCAACAGCATCATTTCGTTTGCTTTGAACGTTTTTTTCAAAATCATTCAATTTCATCCCTCCTGACTTCCTTAAGTATACTGGAATTGTTTTGAAAAATCTAGAAGTGATGGTAACGTTTTCTGTTCTTGTGATTATCGCCTTTTTACAAGCAGCCCCGGGAGCTTGTGAATCAGGCGTTTATTATAAATGAGGAAGCTGCCCTTTTTAAAGCTTCCTCTTTACTATTTGCCGAACTCAATTTAGGATAGAAGGGGATCAAGAAAGAGAGGAAGTCATACGATCATGGTATTTGATGTTTGGAAAGCCCTGAAAAAAGGGGATGTCCGCTCCGTTTATTGTTTATACGGAAAAGAAACTTATCTGCTCCAAGAGACTGTCAGCCGGATCAGACAAGCAGTCGTTGATGAGGGGACGAAAGATTTTAACCTGTCTGTTTTTGATCTTGAAGAGGATCCGCTTGACCAGGCCATAACCGATGCGGAAACGTTTCCGTTTATGGGGGAGAAGCGGCTGGTCATCGTAAAAAATCCTTCTTTTTTAACAGGGGAAAAAAAGAAAGAAAAAATAGAGCACAATACAGGCGCTCTGGAGACTTATCTGAAGGAGCCTGCGCCTTATACGGTCTTTGTGATTGTGGCTCCGTATGAGAAGCTGGACGAGCGGAAAAAGCTGACGAAGACGCTGAAGCAAAAAGCACTTATGATTGAAGCAAAGGAGTTGAATGCAAAGGAGACGACTGATTTTACGATTAATCTGGCGAAATCCGAAAATAAAACGATCGATACAGAGGCTGCCGAGCATTTGGTTCTGCTCGTAAACGGCCACCTGTCTTCCATATATCAGGAAATACAAAAACTCACCGCCTATACCGGTGACAGACAAGAAATCACGCTTGAAGATGTCCGGGAGCTTGTCGCAAGAAGTTTGGAACAGAATATTTTTGAGCTGATCAACAAAATTGTGAACCGAAAACGGACGGAAAGCCTTCAAATATTTTATGATCTTTTAAAACAAAACGAAGAACCGATCAAAATTATGGCGCTGATCGCCAATCAATTCCGTCTGATTATGCAGACAAAGTATTTTGCCGGACAAGGATACGGCCAAAAGCAAATCGCATCCAACTTAAAGGTTCACCCCTTCCGGGTAAAGCTGGCGATGGATCAGGCGAGGCTTTTTTCTGAAGAAGAGCTTCGGCGTATTATAGAGAAACTCGCAGTGATGGATTATGAAATGAAAACGGGGAAAAAGGACAAGCAGCTCCTGCTTGAGCTCTTTCTCCTTGAACTTCTCCGGACTGAATGAAAAAAACGATCCCCGTTAAAAGGGATCGTTTTTGTATTATGCAGAAAGTCCGTTCACTTGTTTCGCAAGTCTTGATTTGTATCGAGCTGCGGCATTTTTGTGTACAAGACCTGTTTTCACTGCTTTATCAATACGTTTCGCTGCTTCAGAAAGAGCAGTTTTCGCTTTATCGGCTTCGTTGTTAGCAACAGAAGCTTCTACTTGTTTGATTGCAGTACGCATAGCAGATTTGATTGTCGCGTTATGAGCGCGGCGTTCGTTGTTTGTTTTTGTACGTTTAATCGCTGATTTAATGTTTGGCATGTGTTTCACCTCCTAAGATACAACCTGTAGCACAGTGTCTTAAGGTTAAATCTTCTTCACAATAGAACAAATTGTATTCTATCAAACAGAACTTTAGATTGCAATATAAATGTAAAGTATTTTTCGTTGATGGGTAAATTCGCATGATTCGTTTTGCAAATGGCAACACTATGTACCACGATGATTGAAGGAGGTCTACCCTGTGAAAAACAACGAACTGGATGTCAATCAATTTCTGATACGGACGGATTTAGCGGTAGAAACGAAACAGGCGGTAAAAGACGGACAAACCGATCAGAAAAAAGAAATAAACGGGTTTATTGAAAAAGAACGCGACAAAGGCGGCATTAAAGTCAGAACCGTAGATATTACAAAAGAAGGCGCAGAGCTATCGGGCAAAAAGCAGGGGCGCTATGTCACGATCGAAGCACAGGGGGTCCGGGAGCACGACTCTGAAATGCAGGAAAAAGTAACGGAAGTGTTTGCCGAGGAATTTTCCGCCTATCTGTCGGCTTTAAAGATTCCAAAGGATGCAAGCTGTTTGATCGTCGGTCTCGGAAACTGGAATGTGACGCCGGATGCGCTCGGCCCTCTCGTAACCGAAAACCTTCTTGTGACGAGGCATTTGTTCAGGCTTCAGCCGGAAAATGTGCAGGAAGGGTACAGGCCGGTCAGCGCGCTTGCCCCCGGTGTGATGGGCCTAACGGGAATTGAAACGAGCGATATTATTCAAGGTGTGATCAAAGAATCAAAGCCGGATTTCGTGATTGCTGTAGACGCTCTTGCGGCAAGAGCCGTTGAAAGAGTGAACACGACCATTCAATTTTCTGATACGGGCATTCATCCGGGATCAGGTGTCGGCAATAAGAGAAAAGAATTAAGCAAGGAAACGCTCGGCATCCCCGTCATCGCAATCGGTGTACCGACTGTCGTTGATGCGGTAACGATCGCAAGCGATACAGTGGATTACATATTAAAGCATTTCGGCAGAGAGATGAAAGATGACAGCCCGTCAAGGTCTCTGGTGCCCGCCGGAATGAATTTCGGCAAAAAGAAGGTGCTTACAGATGAGGATCTTCCTGGGGAAAAGGAACGCCAATCCTTTCTCGGCATTGTCGGCACGCTTGACGAAAATGAAAAACGCCAGCTGATTCATGAAGTGCTTTCCCCGCTCGGCCATAATCTGATGGTTACGCCGAAGGAGATTGACACCTTTATTGATGATATGGCGAACGTGCTTGCAAACGGGTTAAACACCGCCCTTCATGAAAAGGTCTCACAAGATAATAAAGGTTCTTATAATCACTAAATTGGTTCTACCTCCTCTAGCTTGTTCATAGAGTAATTACTAGACAAGCGCTGGAGGGATTCAAATCATGAGAAAAAAACGCAGAAACCGTCAAATTGTCGTTGCAGTAAACGGTGGAAATGCGCTCAAGGGCATGTTTTTGTTTATGACAAGCCTTATCGTTATTTTCGTATTATCCGGTGTGCTTACATCGCTTCGTCCTGAACTGAGGCTTTCTTCCGATTCTCTTCACGGAATTGCCGGAGAACTCCCGGGTGACGCGTTTGCACACCTCCTTGGCATGGAAAATCATTATTTCGCGTCAGAACTTCCCGAAAAAGACTCATTTCAGCTGTCCCGGCTTTCCTTAAAACTGGCGACAAGCATTAATCTGGAAGACCCGCGGAGCTTCTTGGGACGTGAGCTTCCGGGATTTGCCCAATACGATACGGAAATCCTTTTGGCGGGGCAGGGGACGGATTATACGAATATGCCGGCTGAATCTCCGCCGCCGTCAAAGGTGATGGAAAAAGAAAAAGAAGTGAACCTGGCAGAAATCGAAAACAAAACGAAAAAAGAAGAAACGGCGCCGCCCGAACATTCGACCGGCAGCAAGAAGGTCGTCTTTATTTATCACACTCACAATACCGAATCCTTTCTCCCTCTGTTAAAAGGGGAAACAAATCCTGATAATGCCCGCCATTCAAAGGCCAATGTCACGCTTGTCGGAGATATGTTCGGAAAAGCGCTTGAAGCCCAAGGTGTAGGAGCGACCGTAGATAAAACCGACATACAGGCCCGCCTGAACAAAGACGGTTTAAATTATGCGCGAAGCTATGACGAATCAAGACCGGTCGTAAAAAGCGCGCTCGCCAAAAATAAAAACCTGCAATATACCATAGATATTCACCGGGATTCCCGCCGCAAGAAAAATACGACAGCCGATATCAAAGGAAAAAGCTATGCCAGAGTCGCCATCGTCGTCGGCAAAAAAAGCGCCAATTTTGAAGAAAACTATAAACTCGCAAGTGAACTTCATAAGCTGATGGAGAAAAAATACCCTGGCTTAAGCGTCGGTGTTTTATCAAAAGGCTCTCCGGGAGATAATGGAGTATACAACCAGGATTTAAACGACAGATCGCTTCTGCTGGAATTCGGGGGCGTGGATAACAACCTTGAAGAACTGAGACGCGCATCAGACGCTATGGCTGATGTATTCAGCGAACTGTACTGGGACGCCGAAAAAGTCAGCTCGCAATCAGGAGAGAAGAAAAAACAATAGAAATCAGGTGATTCGAATGATCCGTTTTACCGGCAAATGCCTGCTGATCGCCATTGTCATGTTTGTCGGCGTTTTGTTCGGCATGCAGCAGGCAAACAGCGGAATGCTTGATATGAAAGGATACAAAGACCCCTCATTAAAAGGAGCGTTCACGCTTGGCGGCGGGGAGGGGCAGGAGAAAGAAGCTTCCATTTTGGGCCAAACCGTTACGGCGAAAGATTTGGAAGAAAAACAAAAACAGCTGGAACAGGCGGAAACCTTCAACCTGTTTTCAAAAGCAGGAGAAACCCTTTCAAATACCGTGACGGACTCGGCGCAGGCGATGTATGAGTGGGTTTTGAAACTGAACCGATAGCATTGATGAAGAGAAAAGCGGATGATTCCTTAAAGGAAGCTTTTCTCTTTCTTGTTTTAATTGAATGTTTACAATCCTATTGATATAATCTAAGCTAGTGTATTTTGCGTTTAATAGTAGGAGTGATAGATTGTGACAGATAAAGAAAAGCGTTTAGAGAGGCAGTCAAGAATCCGGAATTTCTCCATCATCGCCCATATAGACCACGGCAAATCGACCTTGGCGGATCGGATTTTAGAAAAAACATCGGCGATCACCCAGCGGGAAATGAAAGAACAATTGCTTGATTCAATGGACCTTGAACGCGAACGGGGAATTACCATCAAATTAAATTCCGTTCAGCTGAAATACAAAGCAAAAGACGGAGAAGAATATATATTCCATCTCATCGACACGCCCGGACACGTCGACTTTACATATGAAGTATCGCGAAGCCTGGCTGCCTGTGAAGGCGCGATTCTCGTTGTTGATGCGGCTCAGGGAATTGAAGCGCAGACATTGGCGAACGTCTATCTGGCGCTTGATAATGACCTTGAGATTCTTCCTGTCATTAATAAAATCGATCTTCCGAGCGCAGAGCCAGAACGTGTGCGTCAAGAGGTTGAGGACGTTATCGGCCTTGACGCTTCAGAGGCCGTCCTCGCTTCAGCGAAAGCGGGCATCGGCATCGAAGACATTTTAGAGCAGATAGTAGAAAAAGTGCCGGCTCCCGCGGGAGATCCGGAAGCTCCGCTGAAAGCGCTCATCTTTGACTCGCTTTATGACGCGTACCGCGGAGTCGTCGCGTATATCAGAGTCGTGGAAGGAACGGTAAAACCGGGCCAGAAAATTAAAATGATGGCGACCGGAAAAGAGTTTGAAGTCATCGAAGTAGGCGTCTTCACGCCGAAAGCGCAGCCGGCTGACGAATTGACAGTCGGTGATGTAGGCTATTTGACAGCCGCCATTAAAAACGTCGGCGACACCCGTGTCGGTGATACGATCACAAGCGCGGTTAAGCCTGCGGCTGAAGCGCTTCCGGGCTATCGCAAACTCAATCCGATGGTGTACTGCGGACTTTATCCGATTGACACAGCCAAATATAATGATTTGCGCGAAGCTCTGGAAAAACTCGAATTGAACGACTCATCCCTTCAATACGAGGCGGAGACGTCCCAAGCACTCGGCTTCGGCTTCCGCTGCGGCTTTTTAGGAATGCTTCACATGGAAATCATTCAAGAGCGGATTGAACGGGAATTTAAAATTGATCTTATCACGACCGCGCCGAGCGTTATTTATGATGTTTATATGACGGACGGCGAAAAGATCATCGTCGATAACCCGTCAAACATGCCTGACCCGCAAAAAATAGAGCGGGTGGAAGAACCTTATGTCAAAGCGACTATGATGGTGCCGAACGATTATGTCGGAGCTGTTATGGAGCTTTGTCAGGGAAAACGGGGCAACTTTATCGACATGCAGTACTTAGACGCCAACCGGGTCAGCATTGTATATGAGATGCCTCTTGCGGAAATTGTTTATGAATTCTTTGATCAGCTGAAATCCAGCACGAAAGGGTACGCTTCTTTCGATTACGAGCTGATCGGCTACAAGCCGTCCAAACTTGTCAAGATGGACATTATGCTGAATGCAGAAAAAATAGATGCGCTGTCATTTATCGTGCACCGTGATTACGCATACGAGCGCGGGAAAGTCATCGTCGAAAAATTAAAAGAACTGATCCCACGCCAGCAATTCGAAGTGCCGGTGCAGGCAGCGATCGGACAGAAAATCGTGGCGCGTTCAACCATTAAGGCCATGCGGAAAAACGTTCTTGCAAAATGTTACGGAGGAGACATCTCGCGGAAACGGAAGCTTCTTGAAAAACAAAAAGAAGGAAAACGCCGGATGAAGCAGGTCGGCTCAGTCGAAGTGCCGCAGGAAGCGTTTATGGCCGTCCTTAAAATGGATGACAGCCCAAAAAAATAACGGAAGCCGCCGCAGTCCCGCACTGCGGCTTCTTTCTGTAAAGAAGAAGGTGTTTCAAATGAAATCAGCTTATATTCATATTCCGTTTTGTGAGCACATCTGCCACTATTGCGATTTCAATAAATATTTTATTCAGAGCCAGCCTGTCGACGAGTACTTAAACTCACTCGAAAAGGAAATGATAAATACTATAGAACGGACGGGACGACCTGATCTCCGTACGATTTTTATCGGGGGAGGCACGCCGACATCGCTCTCACCCGTCCAGCTGGATCAACTTATGGATTCCATTCACCGCGTGCTGAAGCCCTCAGACGGACTCATAGAATTTGCTGTGGAAGCAAATCCGGATGATTTATCCTCGGAAAAATTAAGAATCTTGAAAAATGCCGGTGTCAATCGGCTGAGCTTCGGTGTTCAAACCTTTGAAGATGCGCTTTTGCAAAAAATCGGCAGGGTGCATAAACAAAAGGACGTCTTTACTTCCTTTGAACGGGCGAGGGCCCTCGGCTTCGACAACATCAGTCTCGATTTAATGTTCGGCCTGCCGAATCAGACGCTTGATGACCTTGACAATTCCGTCAAAACGGCTTTGTCGCTTGATGCGGAGCACTATTCTGTTTACTCGCTGATCGTAGAGCCGAAAACGGTATTTTATAATTTAATGCAAAAAGGCCGACTGCATCTTCCGGCGCAAGAAAAAGAAGCTGAGATGTATGAAACGGTCATGGGACAGATGAGTGAAGCAGGCATCTGCCAATATGAAATCAGCAACTTTGCAAAGCCCGGATACGAGTCGCAGCATAATCTGACGTATTGGAGCAATGAAGAGTATTTCGGTTTCGGCGCAGGGGCTCACGGATATATCAGCGGCACCCGCACCGTCAACGCCGGTCCTGTGAAACATTACATTCAGCTCATCGAAGAAAAAGGGCTGCCTTACCGGGACACGCACGAGGTGACACGGGAGGAACAGATTGAGGAAGAAATGTTCCTCGGCCTCAGAAAAATGTCAGGCGTGCAAAAGAAAGCTTTTCTCGAAAAATTCGGACGCTCAGTCGATGAACTGTTTCCGGATGTTCTTAAAAATTTAGCTGAAAAAGGCTTGATTTGTGACACGGAAAAATCGGTTGCGCTGACGCATGAGGGCAAATTATTAGGAAATGAAGTTTTTGGCGCTTTTTTGGGTGAGTTATAATTGACATTTTTCTTTTGGTTTGTTACTTTTGATATAGAATTAGCACTCGCTGACCTAGAGTGCTAACAGGGGTGATGATGATGTTAACAAATCGTCAGCTGCTGATCCTGCAAGTGATTATTAATGATTTTATACAATCAGCGCAGCCTGTAGGATCAAGAACTCTTTCAAAAAAAGACGAGATTACATTCAGCTCTGCAACGATCAGAAACGAGATGGCTGACTTGGAGGATTTGGGCTTTATTGAAAAAACCCATTCATCCTCAGGACGGATTCCGTCGGAAAAAGGGTACAGGTATTATGTCGACCATTTGCTGTCACCCGTCAAGCTGACAAAAACCGATCTGGATTTAATTCACTCGATATTTAAAGAAAAAATCTTCGAGCTTGAAAAAACAGTCCAAAAATCAGCGCAGATACTGTCTGAGCTGACAAACTACACATCGATTGTCCTCGGGCCGACGCTGAGCGAGAATTATCTTAAACAGATTCAAATCGTTCCGATCCAGCCGGATAAGGCGGTCGCCATCCTCGTCACGAATACGGGGCATGTCGAGAACCGCACCATCAGTTTCCCGGCTAAAGTGGATTTGTCCGATATTGAAAAACTGGTCAATATATTGAACGATCGATTAGCGGGCGTGCCGATGGACGAACTGAATGAGCGTATTTTTAAAGAGGTTGTCACATATTTAAGGCAGCATATTGCCAACTATGACAGCATTCTCGAATCGCTTCGATCCACATTCCATCCGGCGACCCATGTTGAGAAATTGTTTTTCGGCGGAAAAATCAATATGCTGAATCAGCCGGAGTTCCACGATATTGAACGGGTCCGCTCGCTCTTATCCTTAATTGAAAAAGAGCAGGATGTTCTGAAGCTGTTTCAGTCATCAAAAGCCGGAATTTCAATCAAAATCGGGAAAGAAAATGACTACGAAGAAATGGAAAACTGCAGCTTAATCACGGCCACCTATACTGTTGATAAGAAGCAGATCGGATCAATCGCCATCATCGGGCCGACGCGCATGAATTATTCAAGAGTCGTCAGCCTGCTGCAGCACGTGACTTCGGACTTGTCAAAAGCATTCACAAGTTTGTATGATGAATAAGGGAATTTTGGCAATCATTTTCAGTCATCTTTTTACAGCATTTGAGGGAGGTGAACACAATGTCAGAAGAAAAACAAACCGCAGAACAGGTTGAAGCAGCAGAACAAGAAGAAATGACAGAACAAGCCGCTTCAGAAGAACAGCATGAAGAAACCGCTGGTCAGGAAGAAGACCTTCAGCACCAAATTGATGAATTGCAGGGTTTGCTTGATGAAAAAGAAAACAAGCTTTTGCGTGTTCAAGCAGACTTTGAAAACTATAAACGACGCAGCCGTCTTGAAATGGAAGCTGCTCAGAAATACCGTTCTCAAAACGTCGTAACGGAAATCCTTCCGGCTCTCGACAACTTTGAACGGGCTTTACAGGTAGAAGCTGAAAGCGAGCAGACAAAAAGCTTGCTGCAAGGTATGGAAATGGTCCGCCGCCAGCTGATGGACGCTCTTGAAAAAGAAGGCGTTGAAGCCATCGAAGCTGTCGGTCAGGAATTCGATCCGAACCTTCACCAAGCCGTAATGCAGGTCGAAGATGAAAACTTCGGCAGCAATATTGTTATCGAAGAACTGCAAAAAGGCTACAAACTGAAGGATCGCGTTATCCGTCCTTCAATGGTAAAAGTGAATCAATAACTACATAGCAGGAGGTAATTCAAAGTGAGTAAAGTAATCGGAATTGACTTGGGTACGACAAACTCATGTGTGGCAGTGCTTGAAGGCGGCGAGCCTACAGTTATCGCCAACGCTGAAGGAAACCGTACTACTCCGTCAGTCGTTGCATTTAAAAACGGCGAGCGCCAAGTAGGGGAAGTGGCAAAACGCCAATCCATCACAAACCCTAACACAATTATGTCTGTCAAACGCCATATGGGTACTGACTATAAAGTAGAAATCGAAGGAAAAGACTACACGCCTCAAGAAGTGTCAGCTATTATCCTTCAGCATCTGAAAGCATACGCTGAAAGCTACCTGGGCGAAACAGTTTCAAAAGCCGTTATCACGGTTCCGGCATACTTCAACGATGCAGAGCGCCAAGCGACAAAAGATGCCGGTAAAATTGCCGGTCTTGAAGTAGAGCGTATTATCAACGAGCCGACTGCAGCAGCGCTTGCATACGGACTTGATAAAACGGACGAAGACCAAACCATTCTTGTATACGACCTTGGCGGCGGTACGTTTGACGTATCTGTTCTTGAACTTGGCGACGGCGTGTTTGAAGTCCGTTCAACTGCCGGTGACAACCGTCTTGGCGGGGACGACTTTGACCAAGTCATCATCGATCATCTCGTAGCAGAATTCAAAAAAGAAAACGGCATTGATCTTTCAAAAGACAAAATGGCGCTTCAGCGTTTGAAAGATGCAGCTGAGAAAGCGAAAAAAGACCTTTCCGGCGTATCATCTACGCAAATTTCTTTACCATTTATCACAGCGGGAGAAGCAGGTCCCCTACACCTTGAGCTGACATTGACCCGCGCTAAATTTGAAGAGCTTTCCGCTCATCTTGTTGAACGCACAATGGCTCCTGTCCGTCAGGCTCTTCAAGATGCGGATCTTTCTGCAAGCGAAATCGACAAAGTTATCCTTGTCGGCGGATCTACACGTATTCCTGCTGTACAGGAAGCAATCAAAAAAGAAACAGGTAAAGAAGCGCATAAAGGCGTAAACCCTGATGAAGTTGTAGCGCTTGGTGCTGCGATCCAAGGCGGCGTCATCACCGGAGACGTAAAAGACGTTGTACTTCTTGACGTTACACCGCTTTCTCTCGGTATTGAAACAATGGGCGGCGTGTTCACGAAACTGATCGACCGCAATACGACAATTCCGACGAGCAAGTCTCAAGTATTCTCAACTGCAGCTGACAATCAAACGGCTGTTGACATTCACGTGCTTCAAGGTGAGCGCCCGATGTCTGCCGACAACAAAACGCTCGGCCGCTTCCAGCTTACTGATATCCCGCCTGCACCGCGCGGCGTACCGCAAATCGAAGTTTCTTTCGATATTGACAAAAACGGTATCGTAAACGTAAGAGCGAAAGACTTAGGCACAGGAAAAGAACAAAACATTACAATCAAATCTTCTTCAGGTCTTTCAGATGACGAGATCGAACGCATGGTAAAAGAAGCGGAAGAAAACGCTGACGCTGATGCGAAGAGAAAAGAAGAAATCGAAGTCCGCAACGAAGCTGACCAGCTTGTGTTCCAAACGGAAAAAACACTAAAAGACCTGGAAGGCAAAGTGGACGAAGAGCAAGTGAAAAAAGCAAACGACGCGAAAGACGCGCTGAAAGCAGCTATCGAGAAAAACGAAATTGAGGACATCAAAGCGAAAAAAGATGAGCTTCAAACAATCGTTCAAGAGCTTTCCATGAAGCTTTATGAAGAAGCAGCAAAAGCGCAGCAGGCTGAAGGCGGCGCAAACGCTGAAGGCAAAAAAGCGGACGATAACGTTGTCGATGCGGAATACGAAGAAGTAAAAGACGACGAAGCGAAAAAATAAGTTCTTTCCGCAGAAAGCGGAAGAACACACAGCATATTCTGATTCAACAGACAGAAAGTCAAAGTCAGGCATCTCTTGGCTTTGACTTTTTTTCTTGCCCGGGATAAAAGGAATTGAAAAAACATAATTCAAAATGATACAATCTAATTTATGTGAGAAATTCGGGAGAGTGAAGCGAGATGAGTAAGCGTGATTACTATGAAGTGCTTGGAGTAAGTAAGAGCGCTTCAAAGGATGAAATCAAAAAAGCCTATCGGAAGCTTTCAAAAAAATATCATCCTGATATCAATAAAGAATCCGGAGCAGATGCAAAATTCAAAGAGGTAAAAGAAGCATACGAAGCGCTCTCAGATGACCAAAAACGCGCTCAATATGATCAATTCGGCCATACTGACCCTAATCAGGGCTTCGGCGGCGGCTTCGGCGGCGGGGGAGACTTCGGCGGTTTCGGTTTCGATGACATCTTCTCAAGCATTTTCGGCGGCGGCACGAGACGCCGTGATCCGAATGCACCTCGGCAAGGCGCTGATCTGCAGTATACAATGACACTGTCATTTGAAGATGCGGCTTTCGGAAAAGAGACGATCATTGAAATTCCGCGCGAAGAGAATTGCGAAACATGTAAAGGCTCTGGCGCAAAGCCGGGAACAAAGCCGGAAACGTGCTCGCACTGCGGAGGTTCAGGCCAGCTGAATGTCGAACAGAACACGCCGTTTGGCAAAGTGGTTAACCGAAGAGTCTGCCACCACTGTGAAGGAACAGGAAAAATCATCAAAAACAAGTGTGCGGACTGCGGCGGCACGGGCAAAGTGAAAAAACGGAAAAAAATCAACGTTACGATCCCTGCCGGTGTGGATGACGGACAGCAGCTGCGCGTTCCGGGTCAAGGTGAACCGGGTGTAAACGGAGGTCCTCCGGGAGATCTGTTTGTCGTATTCCATGTGCGCGCCCACGAGTTCTTTGAGCGTGACGGAGATGATATTTACTGTGAAATGCCGTTAACGTTTGCCCAAGCGGCACTCGGAGACGAAGTGGAAGTGCCGACGCTTCACGGAAAAGTGAAATTGAAAATTCCTGCCGGCACACAAACCGGCACAAAATTCAGATTAAGAGGCAAAGGCGTGCAGAATGTCCGAGGCTACGGACAAGGCGACCAGCACATTGTCGTCCGCGTCGTCACACCGACAAATCTGACAGATAAACAAAAAGACATTATCCGCGAATTTGCTGAAGTCAGCGGTAACCTGCCGGATGAACAAGAAATGAGTTTCTTTGACAAAGTAAAACGCGCATTTAAAGGCGAGTAATGATTGGATAGGAGTTGGTAGTTTTGAAATGGTCCGAAATCAGCATTCACACAACACATGAAGCGGTCGAACCCATCTCAAATATTTTGCATGAAGCTGGTGCGAGCGGGGTTGTCATCGAAGATCCGCTTGATTTAATGAAAGAGCGTGAGAATGTTTACGGGGAAATCTACCAGCTCGACCCCAATGATTACCCCGATGAGGGTGTCATTGTCAAAGCATATCTGCCGATCAACAGTTTCCTAGGCGAAACGGTCGACGGCATTAAAGAGACAATTAATAATCTGCTGCTGTACGATATTGATTTGGGCAGAAACAAAATCACCATTTCTGAGGTTAATGAAGAAGAATGGGCGACAGCTTGGAAAAAGTATTACCATCCTGTGAAAATTTCTGAAAAGTTCACGATCGTTCCCACATGGGAAACATATACCCCGGTGCATACGGATGAACTGATTATCGAAATGGACCCGGGGATGGCATTCGGTACGGGAACGCATCCAACAACCGTTCTGTGCATTCAGGCGCTTGAGCGTATCGTTCAAAAAGGAGACCGTGTCATTGATGTCGGCACGGGTTCTGGAATTTTGAGCATCGCAGCCGCCATGCTTAAGGCTGAATCGGTTCATGCGTATGATCTTGACCCGGTCGCTGTTGAAAGCGCGCGTCTGAATGTGAAATTGAACAAAGTGAGCGATACGGCCGAAGTGAAGCAGAATAATCTGTTAGACGGCATCACTGGCGAACATGATGTCATTGTCGCAAATATTTTGGCTGAAGTGATTCTCCGCTTTACATCGCAGGCGTACGACCTGCTCAAAGACGGAGGCCATTTTATTACTTCAGGCATTATCGGCCAGAAAAAACAGGAAGTAAAAGAAGCGTTGGAAAAAGCCGGCTTTACCATCATAGAAATTCTGTCTATGGAAGATTGGGTCAGCATCATCGCGAAAAAATAACAGTTAGTAGGTGTCACAGCGTATGCAACGATATTTTATCGAGCTCACGAAGCAGGAGATGGATGAAACCCCCGATTTTCACATCACGGGGGAAGACGTCCACCATATTGCCAACGTCATGAGAATGAGTGCAGGAGGCCGGGTTATCTGCTGTTCGAAAGACGGCCATGAAGCGTTATGCCTGCTCAAAGAGGTTTCTAAAGATCATATATCATGCAGCGTCGCTGAATGGACGGGGGAAAACCGTGAACTGCCTTTAAAGATCAGGATCGCCAGCGGCCTTCCGAAAGGCGATAAGCTTGAGTGGATTATCCAAAAAGGGACCGAGCTCGGGGCAAGTATGTTCATCCCTTTTCAAGGCGCCCGATCCGTCGTTAAGCTTGACGACAAAAAGGCAAAGAAAAAGCGGGAGAGATGGGCGAAAATCGCGAAGGAAGCGGCGGAGCAATCGTACCGCAATGAAATTCCCGAAGTGAAAACCGTTCATACATTCCGGCAGCTGCTTGAGATGGCGGAGAATGTCGATAAATGTGTCGTTGCATACGAGGAGTCATCAAAGCAGGGAGAAACGGGCGCTTTCGCCGCGGAACTCAAAAGCCTTCCGCAAGGTTCGTCTCTTTTAATCGTATTCGGCCCTGAAGGCGGTCTGACTGAGTCTGAAGTTCAGCAGCTTTCAGAAAAAGGCGCCGTCTTATGCGGCCTCGGACCGAGAATTTTACGGACTGAAACTGCGCCGCTTTACGCGTTAAGCGCAGTTTCCTATCATACAGAGTTATTAAGAGGTGATCAGTAATGGCAACTGTTGCTTTTCATACCCTTGGCTGCAAGGTCAATCATTATGAAACAGAAGCAATCTGGCAGCTGTTTAAAGATGCGGGTTATGAACGAAAAGAATTCGAACAGACAGCAGATGTATATGTCATTAATACATGTACGGTAACAAACACGGGAGATAAAAAAAGCCGTCAAGTCATCAGACGGGCGATCCGCCAAAATCCTGACGGCGTAATCTGCGTAACAGGGTGCTATGCGCAAACATCTCCGGCAGAAATTATGGCCATCCCGGGTGTTGACATTGTCGTCGGCACGCAGGATCGTGAAAAAATGCTCGGCTATATTGAGCAGTACAGGGAAGAGCGCCAGCCGATCAACGGTGTCGGCAACATTATGAAAGCACGCGTGTTTGAAGAGCTGGATGTTCCCGCTTTTACTGACCGGACAAGAGCGTCATTGAAAATCCAAGAGGGCTGCAACAACTTCTGTACGTTCTGCATTATCCCTTGGGCGCGCGGCCTGCTTCGTTCACGGGATCCTGAAGAAGTCATTAAACAGGCGCAGCAGCTGGTGGATGCCGGTTATAAAGAAATCGTTCTGACGGGGATTCATACGGGCGGCTACGGCGAAGATATGAAAGATTATAATTTCGCCAAGCTTCTTCGTGAGTTGGATACACGTGTAGAGGGACTGAAACGGATCAGAATTTCATCTATTGAAGCAAGCCAAATCACTGATGAAGTGATTGAAGTGCTGGATGCGTCTGATAAAATCGTCCGCCACCTTCACATCCCGATTCAATCAGGATCAAACACCGTGCTGAAACGGATGAGACGAAAATATACGATGGAATTTTTCGCTGACCGTTTAAATAAGCTGAAAGAAGCGCTGCCGGGTCTTGCCGTCACATCTGATGTTATCGTCGGTTTCCCGGGTGAAACAGAAGAAGAATTTATGGAAACATACCGGTTCATTAAAGAACATAAGTTTTCTGAGCTTCATGTATTCCCTTACAGCAAACGCACCGGAACACCTGCGGCCAGAATGGAAGACCAGGTTGACGAGAATGTGAAAAATGAACGGGTGCACAAGCTGATTGCCTTGTCTGACCAGCTTGCCAAAGAATATGCCTCTGATTACGAAGGAGAGGTTCTGGAAATTATTCCGGAGGAGACGTTTAAAGAGTCTGATGAAGACGGCATGTTCGTCGGCTATACGGACAACTACATGAAAGTCGTCTTCAAAGGCACAGAAGATTTAATCGGCAAACTTGTCAAAGTCAAAATTCAAAAAGCGGGCTATCCGTACAATGAAGGACAATTCGTCCGCGTCGTTGAGGAAGAAATGACTCAGAATATGCGCATGTCTTCATAACAGATAAAAAAACCGATGCTCTCGCGCATCGGTTTTTTTACGGTTTCGCAGGGATCAGCCTGTCAATCAGCCGGTAAAACAAATGAGTGAACGGCAGAAACAATAAGGCGGTGACAACATTAAACAAAAGGCTGAAATGCGCGATCATTTGCGCGGGATCGTCAGACAGCCGCTCCGTAAAATCCGCTGTTGCGGACAGGAAGGGAAACACGAGAAGTACGCCGAGAATATTAAAGACAACGTGAGCGCCGGCGGTCTGTCTGGCGGCATAGCCGCCTGAAACAGCAGCCATGACGGCCGTGACGCATGTCCCGATATTAGACCCCAAAACGACGCTGACCGCCTGATCAATGCCGATCATCCCTTCGTTCATAAAGCTCATTAAAATGCCGATGCAGACGGAGCTTGAATGAATGATTGCAGTCAATATCATGCCGATAAAAAGAGCGGACCAGCTTGAATCATTTACATGGCGCAACACCTCCGCCCCCGCCTTCATTTCTGTCAGCGGAACGGCAAGACGGCTGAAGCATGTGATGCAAAAAAAGATGATGCCGAGACCGAGGAAGCTTATGCCGATCTGCCTGAATGGATATTTACGGATGAGAATCAACACAAGGCCGCCGATAAAAAGCACCCAAATGAGCACATCCATCTTTATGGCCAAAAATTCCGTCGTAAATGTGGAGCCGACATTCGTGCCGAGAATCATCGGAATGGTCCGTTTAAAAGGCAAAGCGCCTGCACTGACAAAGCCGATAACAATGACCATAAAGGCTGAGCTGCTCTGAAGAAAACCCGTGAATACGATGCTAATGAGAAAAGCTTTCAACGGGTGGTCGGTAAATAAGAGCAAGCTCTTCTCAATTTTTGAATACGTTAATGCGATCAGTCCCTGTCTGAGCAGGCTCATTCCGAGTAAAAAAAACAGGATAAGTGCGGTGAAAAGAATCAGTATCAGCAAACGAAACACCCCTTTCCGTCATTATATAGACAAGCCGCCTGTTTCATGCCGGAAAAGTGAATTCACTTAGTTGACCTGACTGATGGCTTATATTATAATGTCAAAGTACATGTTTATATGTGTATCTTTTTAAAGGTAGTCGATTGGTGTATTCGGAGGGAGGGAAAGAGAATGTCAAAAACGGTCGTTAGAAAAAACGAATCGCTTGAAGATGCTCTTCGTCGCTTCAAACGCAGTGTATCAAAGACAGGTACTTTGCAAGAAGCAAGAAAGCGCGAATTTTATGAAAAACCTAGCGTAAAGCGCAAGAAAAAGTCAGAAGCTGCTAGAAAACGCAAATTCTAAAAGAGGGTGGATTTATGAGTCTTCTTGAGCGACTTAACCAAGATATGAAGCTGTATATGAAAAGCCGTGAGAAAGACAAACTGACTGTCGTTCGAATGGTGAAAGCTTCACTTCAAAACGAAGCAATTAAGCTTAAGAAAGACAGTTTGACCGAGGATGAGGAACTTACTGTCCTATCTCGTGAACTTAAGCAACGTAAAGACTCCCTCCATGAATTTTCAAACGCTAATCGTTTAGATTTAGTAGATAAAGTTCAAAAAGAGCTGGACATTTTAGAAGTTTATTTACCGAAGCAGCTTTCTGAAGAAGAGCTGCAGACAATCGTAAATGAAACCATCGCTGAAGTCGGTGCGAGCTCCAAAGCGGACATGGGCAAAGTGATGAGTGCTATTATGCCTAAAGTAAAAGGTAAAGCTGACGGCAGTGTGATTAACAGACTTGTCAGCAGTCAATTATCCTAATTGACAAGAAAAAGACATCTTTCCTGGAGAGATGTCTTTTTTTATACATAAAAAAATGAAACTAAAGTACATTTGTTACGTATATAAAGAAGAATGAAGCAGGAAGGAGGGTATATTTGCCTTGTTCCGAAAAAAAACCGGAATTGCTGTTGCTCTATTGGGCTTATTTGTATTATCTTTATTAGGGGTTCAGTTGAACGCAAAAGCTGATCATCCATCGGTTTATGTCATCCCGGTTGAGAAAAATGTCGAACAGGGGCTCGCCTCGTTTTTATCGCGTTCTTTCAAAGAAGCGAAGGAATCCGGTGCGTCACACATTATTCTTGACATCAATACACCGGGAGGCGCTGTTCAATCAGCCTTGGATATTGCAGATATCATCGGCGGCTCGGATGTGCCTGTTACCGCTTACGTGAATAAACGGGCGCTTTCTGCCGGGGCTTATATAGCGCTTCAGGCAGATGAAATCTATATGGCGCCGGGCGGAAAAATGGGTGCCGCAGCCATCATCGACGGGAAAGGAAATGCGGCAGATCAAAAAGCCCAATCGCTGTGGCATGCAGAAATGGAGGACGCAGCGGCTAAAAACAACCGAAACCCGAAATACGCCCTGGCCATGGCAGACCCCGCCATCAATGCAAAAGAAGCGGGCGCCCCAAAGGGAAAACTGCTGACACTGACAGCTGAAAAAGCCAAGGAAGTCGGATATTCGGAGGGCACGGTTTCAAACCTTGATGCTTTATACACAAAGCTCGGTTTTGATAAATCGGATGTTCATCATGCAAAAGAGGGTTTTGTCGGCAAATTGGGAAGATGGCTGACAAATCCGTTTATTGTCCCCGTCTTATTAACGCTTGCTTTGCTTGGTTTGACCATTGAATTGTTCTCGCCGGGCCTCGGAATACCGGGTGCCGTCGGACTGACAGCCTTGCTGCTGTTTTTCGCAGGCCATATCGCAGCCGGATTTGCCGGCTATGACAGTATATTCTTATTTTGCGCGGGCTTGGTGTTTATCCTTTTAGAGATTTTTCTGCCCGGGGGTATAATCGGCCTTATCGGTGTTGCAGGCGTCATCGCAAGCCTCTTTCTCGCTGCGGGCAGCTTTACTGTAATGGCGGTTTCTCTCTTGATCGCCTTTGCTGTGTCTATTACAGCCTTTATCATATTAACAAGGGTGTTGGGGAAACGAATGAAATTCTTTAAGAAATTGATATTAACTGATTCAACAAGCACGGAGAGCGGTTATGTCTCAAATCAGAACCGGACGGAGCTATTGGGGAAAGTCGGCGTTACCGCTACAGCCCTCAGACCGTCAGGCACCGTGATTATTGATGATGAACGTCTGGATGTTGTTTCGGAAGGGTCATTCACTGAAAAAGACAGACAGGTGAAAGTAGTAAAAGCGGAAGGCTCACGCATTGTCGTGAGAGAAATATAGATGATAACCTTGAGGAGGAATTAGATGGAACTGTCAAGTTTGGCGATTTTAGCATTAGTTGCAGCTGCCATTATTGTGTTAGCCATATTCTTCACCTTTGTACCGGTGATGCTGTGGATTTCGGCGCTTGCAGCAGGAGTCAGAATCAGTATTTTCACTTTGGTCGGGATGAGGCTGCGCCGCGTTATACCAAGCCGCGTTGTCAATCCGTTAATCAAAGCGCATAAAGCCGGCCTTGCCGCTACAACAAATCAGCTCGAAAGCCACTATCTGGCCGGAGGTAATGTCGACAGGGTGGTTAATGCCCTGATTGCGGCACAGCGCGCCAATATTGAGCTGTCATTCGAGCGATGCGCAGCCATTGACCTGGCCGGGCGCGACGTATTGGAAGCCGTACAGATGAGCGTAAATCCGAAGGTTATTGAAACACCGTTTATCGCGGGTGTCGCCATGGACGGAATTGAAGTAAAAGCAAAAGCCAGAATCACGGTAAGAGCCAATATCGACCGTCTTGTCGGGGGAGCGGGAGAAGAGACGATTGTCGCCCGTGTCGGAGAAGGGATTGTCTCGACAATCGGTTCCTCGAATAATCATAAAAAAGTACTTGAAAACCCCGATATGATTTCACAGACCGTCCTTGGCAAAGGGCTGGATTCAGGCACCGCATTTGAAATTCTCTCGATTGACATCGCCGACGTTGATATCGGCAAAAACATCGGAGCGATTCTTCAGACAGATCAGGCAGAAGCAGACAAAAACATTGCGCAGGCCAAAGCGGAAGAGCGCCGCGCCATGGCCGTCGCCCAAGAGCAGGAAATGCGCGCACGCGTAGAAGAAATGCGTGCGAAAGTCGTGGAAGCCGAAGCGGAAGTTCCGCTTGCGATGGCTGAAGCATTGCGTGAAGGTAACATCGGTGTCATGGATTATATGAACATAAAAAATATCGACGCTGACACGGACATGAGGGATTCTATCGGCAAGCTGACAAATGACCAGCAAGATGAAGACCAACAATAACCTCTCTATTAAGGAGGGAGCCGCTATATGCACGAGATTCTGACAAATCCGCTCGTCATTGCCGCCGTCATCGGCATTATATCGGCAATATTCGGCAAGAAAAACAAAGATGAAAAACGTCCGCCGGGCACACGTCCCGAGAATCGGGCAAAAAAGCAGGAGCACAAACAGCCGCATAAAGAGCACAAGCCGGAAGCGGAAGAAATGCCTGCCGTTTCAGAAGAGAACCCTTTTGAGAAAAAAAGAAGGGAAGCTGAAAAGCGTCTTGCGGAGACAGAGCAGATGTTCAATGGGCTTGAACATCAGCTGACATCTGCACGCGCACGAAATGCGACTCTGAAGAAACCAGCCCTCAAAATAAAGAAAGAAACTGCGGTGCAAGGCATCATATTCAGTGAGATTTTAGGCTCGCCCCGTGCGAAAAAACCTCACCGGACCATGCAGAGCATCCGTAAAAAATAAAGTGTTAGAACCCCTTTTCTAATCATACATATGAGATGAAAGGGGGTTCTTTTTTTATGGGGCAAAGAAAGAATCGTGTAAAGGCGTGGCTGACAAGAGCATTGGAAATTCCCCCGGACGTTATGATGGATCTGCCTCGTATTACGATGGTCGGCAGACTTCATATCTACATAGAGAATCACAGAGGCCTCTTGCTGTTCAGCGAAGAAGAAGTCAGGCTGATGCTCAAGCAGGGGCAATGTATCATATCAGGAAAAAACTTGGTCATTAAGGCAATCCTTCCTGAGGAAATTCTTTTGGAAGGCACGATAGATCACGTACGATATGTCGATTCATAAAGCCGGGGGGAAATAATGTGAAAAACAAATGGCTGTCATTTTTTTCGGGTAAAGTCCAAATGGAAGTCAAAGGAAAAGGGATTGAACGGCTGCTTAATGAATGTACCAGAAACGGAATCGCCATCTTTGCGGTGAAAAAAAAGCAAGACTGTGTTCTGCTGATGATTCAGCTTCAGGATGTACATGCTTTCAGAAGAATCATCAGAAATCATGAATGCAAAGCAAGCTTTACAAAAAGAAAGGGCCTGCCCTTTCTGCTTCTCAAATCTAAATTAAACATAGGCTTTACCGCGGGATTTGTGATTTTTTTCATTATATTGTTCCTTTTGTCCAACATGATTTGGGAAATTGATATTAAAGGGGCCAAGCCCGAAACCGAGCATCAGATGGTGAAACACCTTGAAGAAATCGGTGTGAAAAAAGGCCGTTTGCAATTTTTAATGATGACGCCGGAGAAAATTCAAAAATCATTAACAAACGGTATCGATAATATTACGTGGGTCGGTGTGGAATTGAACGGGACAGCCCTTCATATGAAAGTGGTCGAAAAAAATGAACCGACAAAAGAAAAATACTTGAGCCCCCGCCATATCGTTGCCAAAAAGAAAGCGGTCATCAAAAGAATGTTCGTGCAAAAGGGTCAGCCGATGGCTTTTGTGAACGATCATGTTGACAAAGGCCAGCTCCTTGTCTCAGGTCTGATCGGTAATGAAGAGCAGCAGAAGAAAGTCGCCTCCAAAGCGGAAATTTACGGAGAAACATGGTACAAGTCTGAAGTAACCGTGCCTCTTGAAACATCATTTACGCTATATACGGGTAAAGTAAGGACGAAGCACAAGCTGTCTTTCGGATCATGGGGCGTGCCTTTTTGGGGCTTCGGGTTTAATGAAGAGCCGCTGAAACATCCGAAAACCGAGGAAGAAAAGCACCCGTTTCAATTTCTGGGGTTAAGGCTTCCTGTTTCTTACGTTCAAGAACATATAAGAGAAAGCGAAACATCCGTGCGGACTTATACAAAAGACGAAGCGGTTCAGGCCGGCATCAAAATGGGCAGACAAGACGTAGAAAAGCGATTAAGCGGCAGCGGAGAGGTGGAAAGTGAAAAAGTTTTGCACCAATCCGTTGAGAATGGTAAAGTAAAGTTGATTATTCTCTACCAAGTTATAGAAGATATCGTTCAAACCACACCTATTGTTCAGGGAGACTAAAGAATGGCAGAACATTTACTTGCGATTAATCACAAACTGAAAAGCCCGGACGAAGCACTTTCTTTGTTCGGCAGCCAAGACGCCTTTTTACATTTGCTGGAGAAGGATCTGGGCGTAAGTATCATCACACGCGGTGAAACCATTTACGTTTCCGGCAATGATGAGTCTTTTGAGATTGCTGACAGATTATTGGGCTCGCTCCTTACTTTAATTCGCAAGGGGATCGAGATTTCGGAACGTGATGTGCTGTATGCCGTGAAAATGGCAAAGAAAGATGAACTGGACTATTTTGAAAGCATGTATGAAGAAGAAATAACGAAAACGGCAAAAGGCAAACCGATCCGTGTCAAAACCATCGGCCAGAGAGAATATGTCGCGGCGATGAAGAAAAACGACATGGTGTTCGGCATCGGGCCGGCGGGAACCGGCAAGACATATTTGGCGGTCGTAAAAGCGGTGCATGCTTTAAAAAACGGCCACATTAAAAAAATCATTTTAACAAGACCCGCTGTGGAAGCCGGCGAGAGCCTCGGTTTTCTGCCCGGAGATTTAAAGGAAAAAGTAGATCCTTACCTGCGCCCGCTGTATGACGCGCTCCATGATGTGCTCGGAAGCGACCATACGGAACGTCTTATGGAAAGAGGGGTTATCGAAATCGCCCCGCTCGCCTATATGAGAGGGCGGACGCTTGACGACGCGTATGTGATTCTTGATGAGGCCCAGAATACCACTCCCGCTCAAATGAAAATGTTTTTGACGAGATTGGGTTTTGGCTCTAAAATGATCATTACGGGCGACGTAAGCCAAATTGACCTGCCGAAAGGCGTCACATCGGGACTTGCAGTAGCGAGGGATATGCTGAAGGATATAAACGGCATTTCCGTGATTGAACTTGACCAGACAGATGTGGTCAGACATCCGCTTGTTGCAAAAATTATTGAAGCTTATGATAAGCAAAAGTAATGCAAAAATGACCCGATCTCCCGTTATCGGGTCATTTTTATATGATGTGTTCCTGATGTTTCAGGGAGGAGGTTCTTGTTTTGAAAAAGAAGGGAAAGGGTAAAAGCGCCCGGGAACGGTTCCGCAGTTTCAGACATGCCCGCTCAGCCCATGTGCTGCTGTATCTGCTGCTTTCAGCGATCATGTTTGGTTTGCTCTTTATTCATGTAAAACCTGAATCACTTAATTTGGATTTGTTTTCAGTCAGTGATAAGACGATTTACGCGCCCGCCACAGTGGAAGATCAACAGGCGACGGAAGCGAAAAAACAGGCGGCCGAAGATGCGGTGGAAGATCAATACACTCTGAAAAAAGGCTATACCGACAACCGGCTTGATCTGATCACTTCCATTTTTGACAGCATCGGTGAAGTGAAACAAGATGCGGATAAAGACAAAAAGTCACCTTCGGAAAAATCGCTGGTGAAAGCGGTGAAAAACAAGCTGACACAGGATGTCAATGAATCCATCTCGGAAGATGCTATTACATCGCTTCTCCATGCGAACAATGAAGATTTCTCATTTGTAAGAGATTCCGTCATTACTGCGGTGAACACGGTGATGAGCAGTGAGATACCGTCCGAAAAATTAGCGGAAGCGAAGGAAAAAGTCGCAAAAGAGCTGAAAAGCGCTTCCGTGCCGTCAAAGTATTTGTCAGCGGCAACTGAAATCGGAAAATATGCGGTCATCCCGAATTATGTATTTGATCCGAAAGCGACTGATGCGAAGCGCCAGGAGGCGTCAGACAGTGTCCAGCCGGTTCAGATCAAACAAGGACAGGTTCTTGTTGAAGAGAATGACTTGATCGACCGGGAAGTATACAGAAAGCTCGAATTAACGGGGCTTTTGAATAACTCCAACCTGTTAAAACCAATCAGCGGTCTCCTTCTGATGATCGGTCTGTTCATTGCTACGCTTGTCTACTATTTTGAGAAACAGCAGCAGGAACTTAAGCTGAAAAATAAATCACTTTTGTTATTTTCCATTATTACAACGCTGATTCTTGTCATAATGGAAGTCGTCAGCCTGTTTCAAAAAATCGAATACACGAATATTGGTTATTTAGTTCCGATCGCTGCCGGCGCCATATTATTCAGGCTGCTGCTTAATGAAAGGCTCGCTATTTTAGGAAGCATCATTTTGGCGATTTGCGGCAGTATGATGTTTAATCAAGGCGTGACGGGAACGTTTAATTATGTGATCGGTATTTACTATTTAATCAGCAGCATTTCAGGCATTCTGTTTTTGGGAAAACATAACGCGAGATCAAAAATATTGCAGGCGGGACTGTTTGTATCATTTATTAATATGATTATCGTGCTGTCGCTTTTATTAATACAAAATACGGCGCTGTCACCTGTTGAAATCGGAACGCTGATGCTGATGGGGGTCGTCTCGGGGCTTGCTTCATCCGTATTGATTATCGGCCTGATGCCGTTTTTTGAGACGGGATTCGGGATTCTTTCAACGATGAGGCTGATTGAACTGTCTAATCCGAACCATCCTCTGCTTCGGAAGATTTTAACGGAAACACCAGGTACATATCATCACAGCGTCATGGTGGCAAATCTGTCGGAGGCGGCCTGTGAAGCTGTAGGGGCGAACGGTCTTTTAGCACGGGTCGGAGCGTATTATCACGATCTCGGCAAAACGAAACGCCCGCAATATTTTATTGAAAATCAGATGAATATGGATAATCCGCATGATAAGCTGTCTCCTCAGCTCAGCAAAAATATCATTATCGCACATACGACAGACGGCGCGAATATGCTCAGAAGCTACAAGTTTCCGAAAGAGCTTGTGGATATCGCGGAGCAGCATCACGGAACGTCCCTTTTAAAATTCTTTTATTATAAAGCGAAAGAAAAAGGCGACCAGATAACAGAGAAAGAGTTCCGCTACCCGGGACCGAAGCCGCAATCAAAAGAAGCGGCCATTATCTCAGTGGCCGACAGCGTCGAAGCCGCCGTCCGTTCCATGCATAATCCCAATCCCGAACGTATTGAAAAACTGGTGCGGGGGATTATATCCGACAAGCTTCAGGACGGGCAGTTCTCAGAATGTGATCTCACGTTCCGAGAGCTGGATACGATCGCAAAAACACTATGTGCGACTTTAAAAGGAATTTTCCACTCCCGGATTGAATATCCGGAGGCTACGAAGAAGGTGAAATAAATGGGTTTACTCATAGATATTGTTGATGAAACAAACAGTGTTTCAGCCGATGCGCTCCAGGAAGTGGAGAAGCTTCTCCAATTTGCGGCGGAAAAAGAAGGCGTTCAGGATCAGGCTGAAGTATCGGTTACGATTGTGACAAATGATGAGATCAGAGAAATCAACAGAGACTACCGGGGAAAAGACACTCCGACTGACGTGATTTCGTTTGCGCTGGAGGAAGAAGGCGAAGACGAGGTTGAAATCGTGGGCGCCGACATGCCGCCTGTTTTAGGAGATATTATCATCAGCGCAGACAGAACGAAAGAGCAGGCCGAAGAGTACGGCCATTCGTTTATGAGAGAGCTCGGTTTTCTGGCCGTCCACGGCTTTTTGCATTTGCTTGGCTATGATCACATGACAAAAGAAGAAGAGGAAGAAATGTTTTCAAAGCAAAAGGATTTGCTGGATGAGTATGGACTCACGAGATCATAAAAACGAGTGGAGCAGGTTCCTGAAAAGCTTTGTCCATGCATGGAGGGGAATCTGGAAAACGGCGCGGTCAGAGCGGAATTTTCAATTTCATATCATCGCGGCCTGCGCCGTTATTCTTTGCGGTTTTCTCACCGGGCTCAGCACGGCCGAATGGGCCGTTGTTTTAATGCTGATCGGCGGAATGCTTGCTCTGGAGCTTATAAATACCGCGATAGAGCATGTTGTTGATTTAGTTACCGATCAGTATCATCCGCTCGCAAAAGCGGCAAAAGACGCGGCCGCCGGAGCCGTTTGCGTCTTTGCCGTGATTTCGTGTATCATTGGTTTACTCATCTTCTTGCCGAAAATATGTTAGCAGAAGATTCTTACAATTATTTTACATTGCCAAAAATGGGCGTGAAAAACCAATCATAATTATGTAAAATAAAAGTGACAGCGGTATCATACAGGATAAAGGTAAGAGAGGAATAAGTACACATGAACAGACAAGAATTGATTGCAGAAGCATTAAAAGCGCGGGACACAGCGTATGTGCCGTATTCAAACTTCAGAGTGGGAGCCGCTCTTCTTACCAAAGACGGAAAAGTGTACAGAGGCTGCAACATTGAAAATGCGGCATACAGCATGTGCAACTGTGCCGAACGCACGGCGATATTCAAAGCTGTTTCCGAGGGGGATACTGAATTTGCGATGCTCGCCGTGGCTGCGGACACTCCGGGACCGGTTTCGCCTTGCGGAGCCTGCAGACAAGTGATTTCCGAGCTGTGTTCAAAGGATATGCTTGTTGTTCTGACCAACTTACAAGGACAAATAAAAGAAATGACTGCGGAAGAATTATTGCCGGGCGCATTTTCATCGGAGGATTTACATGACGAACGAAAGCTTTAAATCAGGATTTGTATCTATCATCGGAAGACCGAACGTAGGAAAGTCTACCTTTTTAAACAGGGTCATCGGTCAAAAGATCGCCATCATGAGCGACAAACCCCAGACGACAAGAAATAAAGTCCAAGGGGTGCTGACAACAGGCACATCGCAGACTATTTTTATTGATACACCGGGCATTCACAAGCCGAAGCACAAGCTTGGCGATTTTATGATGAAAGTGGCGCAGAACACGCTGAAAGAAGTTGACTTGGTGTTATTTATGATTAACGCCGAAGAAGGGTACGGAAAGGGCGACGAGTTTATCATTGAAAAGCTCGGACAGACGTCCACGCCCGTTTTTCTGATCGTAAACAAAATTGATAAGATCCACCCTGATCAGCTCCTTCTTTTAATTGATGAGTACCGTACGCGCTATCCGTTTAAGGAAATCGTGCCGATCTCAGCTTTGGAAGGAAACAACGTCGAGACCCTGCTCGCGCAGATTGAAGCGTATTTACCGGAAGGGCCTCAGTTCTATCCGAGTGATCAGGTGACTGACCATCCAGAGCGGTTTATTATTTCTGAACTGATCAGAGAAAAGGTGCTCCATCTCACAAGGGAAGAAGTGCCGCACAGCATCGCTGTCGCTATCGAGTCCATTAAAGGCCAGGAAAACGGCTCCGTCCATGTCGCCGCCACCATTGTGGTCGAGCGGGATTCTCAAAAAGGAATCGTCATCGGGAAAAAAGGAGCTCTTCTGAAAGAAGTCGGCAAAAGAGCGCGGGCTGATATTGAAGCGCTGCTGGGTTCACGCGTTTACCTGGAACTATGGGTAAAAGTGCAGAAGGACTGGCGGAATAAAATGTCTCAGCTGCGTGATTTCGGTTTCAAAGAGGATGAATATTAAATAATTTCAGCCCATACGTGAGGTGTGGGATTACCTCACAGAAACAGGGATTCGTTAGCAAAATTTGTTTAACATGAAAAGGAGGACATCAGGTCAAGATAAGGGTAAGAATTTGGATTGGCAAGCTAGTTTAATGATGAAAGGTGGGTTTTTTGTGTTGAATTTTACCTGGAACGTATTTTCTCAAACAGGAAGTGTTGATACGTACCTTCTTTTTAAAGAACTGGAAAAAGAGAACCTGGAAAGACCCGAAGAACCGGAAGATGAGCTAGCCCGAATTGATTTTCCAATTTTGTAAACCTCTTGGCCCCTCCCGTTGTTGGAAGGTGCAGAAATGCTGACAAAATGTGAAGGAATCGTGCTCCGTACGAATGACTACGGAGAGACGAATAAAATCGTGACATTGCTGACGAGGGAACACGGCAAAATCGGCGTTATGGCAAGAGGCGCCAGGAAGTCAGCCAGCCGGCTCTCAGCAGTCAGCCAGCCGTTTTTGTACGGGTCATTTTTAATGCAAAGAACATCCGGACTCGGCACGCTCCAGCAGGGTGAAATGATTCTCAGCATGAGAACGATCAGAGAAGACTTGTTTTTAACGGCATATGCCGCTTTTATCGCTGAACTTACAGACAAAGGAACGGAAGAGAAGAAACCGAACCCCTATTTATTCGAATTGATTCTCGAATCCTTTAAGAGGCTGAATGAAGGGACTGACCCGGACGTGATCACCTTCATCGTTCAGATGAAAATGCTCGGCGTCATGGGACTGTATCCGGAGCTGAATCATTGTGTCCACTGCAAAAGCCGGGACGGGACGTTTCATTTTTCGGTAAGAGATAACGGTTTTATCTGCCACCGCTGCTTTGGAAAGGATCCGTACAAAGTTCCGATTTCGCCGCAAACGGCAAGGCTGCTAAGGCTTTTTTATTACTTTGATATCGGTAGGCTCGGCAGCGTCTCGTTAAAACAGGAAACGAAAAACGAACTTAAACGGGTTATCGATCTGTATTATGAGGAATATTCAGGGCTTTATTTAAAGTCTAAACGGTTTTTAGACCAGATGGAAAGCATGAAGCACCTTTTGGATGAAAACAAAAGTTGACATTCTGCCCATCTTTTTATATGATCATTTATTATAAAATATGTTGCAGTGACAGAAAGAAGTACTTGCGTCCAACTCATATAAGCGACCTTAGGACAGTGTAAGCTAAGGATGAGCGCGCAACGAAAGGCATTCTTGAGCAACCCTTTAAAAAGAGGCTGAGTGATTCACATCCCTCAGCAACTAGGGTGGAACCGCGGGAGAACTCTCGTCCCTATGTTTGCGGCTGGCAAGCATAGAGACGGGAGTTTTTTGATTGCCGCCGCACTTGTAAAAGAATGGAGAAAGTGGAGGTGCTTGAAATGAACATTCAAGATATGATTTTAACCTTGCAAAAGCACTGGTCGAGTGAAGGCTGTGTGCTCATGCAGGCGTATGATGTGGAGAAAGGCGCAGGCACAATGAGCCCGTATACATTTTTACGGAGCATCGGGCCGGAGCCGTGGAAAGTGGCTTATGTTGAGCCGTCCAGACGGCCTGCGGACGGGCGATACGGAGAAAACCCGAACAGGCTTTATCAGCATCACCAATTCCAAGTTATTATCAAGCCGTCGCCTGATAACATCCAAGAGCTTTACCTAGATTCATTGCGCGCGCTCGGCATTAATCCGCTCGAGCATGATATTCGTTTCGTAGAAGACAACTGGGAAAACCCGTCTTTAGGCTGTGCGGGACTCGGCTGGGAAGTATGGCTTGACGGGATGGAAATCACCCAGTTTACGTACTTCCAGCAGGTGGGCGGAATTGAATGTAAACCGGTGTCTGTTGAGATCACGTACGGCATTGAACGTCTTGCGTCTTATATTCAGGATAAAGAAAACGTCTTTGATCTTGAATGGACGTCAGGATTTACAGTGAAAGATTTGTTTATGATGGCTGAATATGAACATTCCGTTTATACTTTTGAAACATCAGATGTGGATATGCTATTCCATTTGTTCAGCACTTATGAAAAAGAAGCGATCAGACAAATGGATAATGGGCTTGTGCATCCGGCCTATGATTACGTACTGAAATGCTCGCACACATTTAATCTGCTCGATGCAAAAGGCGCGATCTCGGTGACAGAGCGGACGGGTTATATCGGCCGTGTCCGCAACTTAGCGAGAAAAGTAGCAAAAACGTATTATGAAGAACGGGAAAAATTAGGGTTCCCAATGCTTAAAGAGGAGGGCTCTTCCCATGAGTAAACAAGACTTGCTTTTAGAGATCGGACTCGAGGAAATGCCGGCGCGTTTTTTACATGACAGCATGGTGCAGCTCGGTGAAAAGCTGACTGGCTGGCTGGCTGAAAAAAATATCGCCCACGGCGAAGTGAAACTTTTTAATACACCGAGACGTCTGGCAGTATATATAAAAGACGTAGCAGAAAAACAGGCTGATATTCAGGAAGAAGCAAAAGGTCCGGCGAAAAAAATCGCTTTGGATGCTGACGGGAACTGGACAAAAGCCGCTATCGGATTTTCCAAAGGCCAAGGTGCCGGAGTGGATGACCTGTATATAAAAGACGTAAACGGCACGGAATATGTCTTCGTCCAAAAATTCCAGGCTGGACAAGAGACGAAGACACTTTTACCGCAGCTGGAAAACCTGATTACCGGAATGCATTTCCCTAAAAACATGCGCTGGGGCAACCAAGACCTGCGCTATATCCGCCCGATCAAATGGATTGTGGCTCTCTTCGGAAAAGACGTTATTCCGTTTGAGATCACAAATGTTCAGACGGGACGGAACACACAGGGACACCGCTTTCTCGGTCAAGAAGTATCTATTGACGCACCGTCATCATACGAAGAGCTGCTGAAAGAACAGCACGTCATTGCTGATCCGAAAGTACGCAAACAAATGATTCAAAGCCAGCTGGATGCGCTTGCGGCCAATAAGAAATGGAATATTCCGATCGATGAGGATCTGCTGAACGAAGTCAATCATCTTGTGGAATATCCGACAGCGCTTTACGGCTCTTTTGAATCCGAATTTCTTTCTTTGCCTGAAGAAGTGCTTGTGACAACAATGAAAGAGCATCAGCGCTACTTCCCGGTAAAAGATGAAAACGGGAATCTGCTGCCTCATTTTATTACGGTAAGAAACGGGAACAGCCATGCAATTGAAAATGTTGCCCGCGGAAACGAGAAGGTGCTGAGAGCGAGACTTTCAGATGCTGCGTTCTTCTACAAAGAAGACCAAAAGCTGAACATAGATGCAAATGTGAAGAAATTGGAAAATATCGTTTTCCATGAAGAACTTGGCTCTCTTGGAGATAAAGTCAGAAGAGTGACCGCCATTGCGGGCAAACTTGCCGTCCGCCTGAAGGCTGATGAACAGACGCAAAAACTTGTCAAGCGCGCCGCCGAGATTTCTAAATTTGACCTGGTTACACACATGATTTATGAGTTCCCTGAGCTTCAAGGCGTCATGGGAGAAAAATATGCGCGCATGCTCGGCGAAGATGAAGCCGTCGCTGCCGCGGTAAACGAGCACTATATGCCGAGAGCGGCCGGGGGAGACGTGCCTTCAACCTTTACCGGCGCGGTTGTGGCGTTAGCTGATAAACTGGACACGATTGCCTCCTTCTTCAGCATCGGCGTGATTCCGACAGGTTCTCAGGATCCGTACGGTTTGCGCCGTCAGGCAAGCGGCATCGTTTCCATTCTGATCGACCGCAACTGGGGCATTTCTTTGAAAGAGCTGCTGGCATTGACAGAAACGGAAAAAGAAAATGAGCTCCTCGATTTCTTTACACAGCGTCTGAAATACGTCTTGAACGCTGAAGACATCCGTCATGACGTTATTGAAGCCGTTCTGGACAGCACTGACCTTGAGCCGTATGCAGCTGTTCATAAGGCAAGAGTGCTTGAGAAACACCTCGGCACACCGGGCTTTAAAGAAACAGCTGAGTCACTGGGACGGGTCATCTCCATCAGTAAAAAAGGCGAGAGCCGCGATATCAAGCCGGATCTGTTTGAAAATGAACAGGAGAAAAAGCTGTTTGACGCTTATCAAAAAACAAAAGACAGCGTCGCGGAAAGCTTTGCCTCCAAAAACTATGAACAGGCGCTTGCCGCTCTCAGCGGATTAAAGGAGCCGATCGAAGATTACTTTAATCATACGATGGTAAATGCGGACAATGAAGCATTAAAAACCAACCGTTTAGCGCAAATGACCGCTCTTGCAGATGTGATCAAGTCTTTTGCTAATATGAATCATCTTATTGTAAAATAAAGAAAAAGACGGTTGCTGTGTGATCGGCAATCGTCTTTTCCCCTTTTACATAACATCACAGAATGAAAAACATAGATAAAGAAACCCTTCCATAAAGGTGGTGAGTACGATCGAATTAAATAAACGGCAAGAACAAATTTTACAAATTGTAAAGGAAAACGGCCCGATTACCGGAGAGCATATTGCAGAACAGCTCAATTTAACGAGAGCCACACTGCGGCCGGACTTGGCCATACTTACCATGTCAGGCTTCTTAGAGGCCCGTCCGCGGGTCGGTTATTTTTATACGGGGAAAACGGGAAATCAGCTGCTTGCCGATAAACTGAAAAAGCTGCAAGTGAAAGATTTTCAATCCATTCCTGTCGTCATCAATGAAAATGTCTCGGTATACGATGCCATCTGCACCATGTTTTTAGAAGATGTCGGCACGTTATTTGTCGTAGATCGTGATGCTGTCTTAGTCGGTGTGCTGTCACGCAAAGATTTGCTGCGGGCGAGCATCGGCCAGCAGGAACTTGCCTCAATACCGGTTCATATTATTATGACAAGAATGCCGAATATCGCCGTCTGCCGGCGTGACGATTATGTGATGGACATCGCCAAGTTTTTAATCGAAAAACAGATCGATGCCCTGCCCGTTATTAAAGATACGGATAAAGGCTTTGAGGTCATCGGCCGGTTTACGAAAACGAATATGACCAAGATACTTGTCAGTTTATCAGAAAATGAAATCATATAAGCTTGAAAACTAACGGGGGGATAACATGGACAATCGCATCATTTACGTAGTATCAGACTCAGTCGGAGAAACCGCCGAACTCGTTGTAAAAGCCTCGCTCAGCCAGTTTAACGGCTCAGCCGATGACACGCATATCAGAAGAATACCTTACGTGGAAGATATCGGCACCATTAATGAAGTCGTGTCTCTCGCCAAAGCGGACGGCGGCATTATTTGTTTTACGCTCGTTGTTCCTGAAATCCGCAAATACTTAGTTGAACAAGCGGAAAAAGCGAATGTGCTGTATTACGATATTATCGGTCCGCTCATCGATAAAATGGAAACGGCCTACGGTCTGACGGCGAAATATGAACCGGGCCGCGTCCGCCAGCTTGATGAAGATTATTTCAAAAAGGTCGAGGCGATCGAGTTTGCCGTCAAATATGACGATGGCAGGGACCCAAGAGGCATTTTAAAAGCCGATATCATCCTGCTCGGAGTATCCAGAACGTCTAAAACCCCATTATCTCAATATCTTGCCCATAAGCGTCTGAAAGTGGCCAACGTGCCGATCGTTCCTGAAGTCGATCCGCCGGAAGAACTGTTCAGCGTTGATCCGAAAAAATGCATCGGTTTAAAAATCAGCCCTGATAAACTGAACCATATTCGAAAAGAACGGTTAAAATCTCTCGGCTTAAACGACAAAGCCATTTACGCCAACATCAACAGAATTAAAGAAGAGCTGGAGTATTTCGAGAAAATCGTGGCCCGGATCGGCTGCCAAGTCGTTGATGTTTCGAATAAAGCGGTCGAGGAAACAGCGAATATCATTCATCATCTGAAAACAAAGGGCCGATAACTCAGGATGCTTTATCCTGGGTTTTTGGGTATGCAAATAGGGAATAAACAAAAAGGATGGCATCTTCGCGGAGTTTGTATTATAATAAAAAATTGTGATAAAATGTTTATTTTTAGGTTTAAGCTTAGTGTGATACGAATAAACTATTACGAGTAAGATGTCAAGAATAACTCCCGGAAATTTTTCGACAAAGACAAAAATAGATCCGCAGTCATGGAGCATATGCGATTTCGCTTGTTTTTATGCAGGAGATTGATGGAGGGATGGAGAATTAGTCTTCTAAATGAAAAAGAAAAGACGATTTTTGTCGATGCAGACGCATGCCCCGTAAAAGAGGAAATATTGCTCATTGCATCGCAATTCAGCGTTCGGGTTATTTTCGTCGCATCATTTGAACACTACCAGCTTTCCAGAAGCAAAAACGAGAACTGGATATACGTTGATCCTCATAAAGAAGCGGCAGATTTATATATCGCAAACCATGTGAGATCGGGAGACATCGTAGTCACGCAGGATATCGGTTTGGCATCTCTTTTGCTGAACAGAAATATTGCCGTCTTATCGGAAAGAGGCCGTTCTTATACCGAAGACACGATTGACTTCGCTCTGATGAGCCGTCATATGTCGGGCAAAATGAGAAGAAGCGGCATCCATTCCAAAGGACCTAAAAAATTAAATAAAGAAGATCGGAATCGATTTGTTACCCTGCTTAAAAAAATCCTGTCGAATGATGAAGGGATTTCAAATCAAAACATCGAATAATGTACGACGGAGTGTTATAAGATGGGAAACCGCATACCAGATGAAGTAGTTAATCAGGTGCAGCAGTCAGCAGACATTGTTGAAGTCATAGGTGATTATGTCCAATTGAAAAAGCAAGGCCGCAACTACTTTGGGCTCTGCCCGTTTCACGGTGAAAACACGCCCTCGTTTTCCGTCTCCAGCGATAAGCAGATCTTTCATTGCTTCGGGTGCGGAGCGGGCGGGAACGTTTTCTCTTTTTTGCGGCAGATGGAAGGCTATTCATTTACGGAAGCTGTTTCTCACCTTGCGGATAAATATCAGATTGATTTCCCTGATGATATAACGATTCACTCTGCATCCAGGCCGGAATCTTCCGGAGAGCAGAAGATGGCGGAAGCTCACGAGCTTCTAAAGAAATTTTACCATCATTTGCTAATGAATACAAAGGAAGGCCAGGAAGCGTTAGATTACCTTTTATCAAGGGGGTTTACGAAAGAGCTCATAGATGAGTTTGAAATCGGCTACGCGCTGGATTCTTGGGATTTCATGACGAAATTCTTGAAAAAGCGCGGTTTTGAGGAAGAACAGATGGAAAAAGCGGGTCTGTTGATCAGAAGGGAAGACGGCAGCGGGTATTTTGACCGTTTCAGAAACAGAATTATGTTTCCCATTCATGATCATCACGGAGCCGTGGCGGCTTTTTCAGGAAGGGCGCTCGGAAGCCAGCAGCCGAAATATATGAACAGTCCGGAAACGCCGCTGTTTCATAAATCTAAGCTGCTGTATAACTTTCATAAGGCGCGCCTGCCGATCAGGAAAGAGGAGAGAGCCGTTCTGTTTGAAGGCTTCGCGGATGTCATATCCGCCGTCAGCTCAGGCGTAAAAGAAAGCATCGCCACAATGGGGACGTCGCTCACCGAAGAGCATGTGAAAATCCTCAGAAGAAATGTTCAGGAGGTCATTCTCTGCTACGATTCGGATAAAGCCGGGTATGAGGCTACGCTGAAAGCGGCCGGCCTGCTGCAAAAAGCTGATTGTAAGGTAAGAGTATGCATGATGCCTGACGGGCTTGACCCTGATGATTATATCAGAACCCGGGGCGGAGAAAAATTCAAGACCGATATCATTGATGCAAGCGTTACGGTCATGGCCTTTAAAATGCAATATTTCCGCAAAGGGAAAAACTTATCTGACGAAGGAGACCGGCTCGCTTACATGAAAGAAGTGCTGAAAGAAATCAGCGCACTTTCCGGGTCGCTTGAGCAGGAAATGTATGTGAAGCAGCTCGCCTCCGAATTTTCTCTTTCGGTAGAATCTCTGACCGAACAGCTTTCCATCTATGCCAGACAAAACGCCCCCGGCGACAAAAACGCCGAACCGCAGACAAGACGGGCCCGGGTGACGACAAAAGCGAAACGGCGCCGTCTCCGTCCCGCCTATGAGAATGCGGAAAGGCTTCTTCTCGCTCATATGCTGAGAGACCGAAACGTCATTAAGAAAGTGATTGAACGTGTCGGCTTTGAATTTAACATTGACGGACATCGTGCGCTGGCAGCATATCTGTACGCTGTTTATGAAGAGGGCGCTGAAATGACGCCGCAGCATCTTATGGCGAGAATGCAGGATGAGGAAATCAGCCAGCTGCTTTCAGATATAGGGATGCTCCAAGTGAACGAGGAGCTCTCAGAGGCCGAGTTATCCGATTACGTAAAAAAAGTGTTGGATCACCGAAAATGGTCAATGATAAAGGAAAAAGAAGCAGAAAGAGCGGATGCAGAAAGGCAGAAAGATTTTGTGAAAGCTGCGTCTCTGGCTCAAGAAATTGTCGCATTGAACCGATCATTAAAATAACATCAAAAAAGAGGCTCGCGTTCTTATTGGCAATGATTCCTTGCGGAGGAGCAAATAGATCGCTTAACCTCATCATGAATTGTCATTTATTATCCGCTGCCCTGCATGCTGAAAAAGAAAGAAAGCTCCCGGGACGGATAAGAAACATACCGCTTTTAGAATTCGTTGCAAGCTTTGGAAGGAGGGATCCATAATGGCTGATAAACAAACCCACGAGACAGAAACAGAACTTACACTGGATCAGGTAAAAGACCAGCTGACTGAAACTGGGAAAAAACGTGGCGTTTTAACATATGAAGAAATTGCTGAACGCATGTCCAGCTTTGAAATTGAATCAGACCAAATGGATGAGTATTATGAATTTTTAGGAGAACAAGGTGTTGAATTAATTAGTGAAAATGAAGAAACAGAAGATCCTAATATTCAACAGCTTGCCAAAGCCGAAGAAGAATTTGACCTTAATGACCTCAGCGTACCGCCTGGTGTAAAGATCAATGATCCAGTCCGCATGTACCTCAAGGAAATCGGACGGGTAAATCTTCTTTCTGCTAAAGAAGAAATCACCTACGCTCAAAAAATTGAAGAGGGTGACGAGGAATCTAAACGCAGATTGGCTGAAGCAAACCTTCGTTTAGTTGTCAGCATTGCTAAACGGTATGTCGGCCGCGGCATGCTTTTCTTAGACTTAATCCAAGAAGGAAACATGGGTCTTATGAAAGCCGTCGAAAAGTTTGACTACCGTAAAGGATATAAATTCAGTACGTATGCAACTTGGTGGATCAGACAGGCGATTACACGCGCCATCGCTGACCAGGCGAGAACGATCCGTATCCCGGTTCACATGGTGGAAACCATCAACAAATTAATCCGTGTGCAGCGTCAGCTTCTTCAGGATCTGGGCAGAGAGCCGACACCGGAAGAGATTGCTGAAGACATGGATCTTACACCTGAAAAAGTCCGTGAAATATTAAAAATTGCCCAAGAGCCTGTTTCTTTAGAAACGCCGATCGGTGAGGAAGACGACTCACATCTCGGTGATTTCATCGAAGACCAGGAAGCGACGTCTCCGTCGGATCATGCGGCATATGAGCTTTTGAAAGAACAGCTGGAAGACGTGCTGGATACGTTGACGGATCGTGAAGAAAACGTGCTGCGTCTCCGTTTCGGTCTGGATGACGGACGCACAAGAACGCTGGAAGAAGTCGGCAAAGTGTTTGGAGTAACGAGAGAGCGTATTCGCCAAATTGAAGCAAAAGCGCTTCGTAAATTGAGACATCCTAGCAGAAGCAAACGTCTGAAGGATTTTCTCGAGTAGAATGGAACGGGTCTGTTGATCCGTTCTTTTTTTTATGTATAAGATATATGGATAATATACCTTTATTTTACTGGATAAGCATTTGTTTTGCAAATGAGTTCGGAAAAATGCGGCATGTCCTTTTAAGGGGGATAATGGGATAAGTTTATTTATATTCCTTATTGTAAGCGTATACAATTCATTATACAATAGAATAAAGATAATTTTGGATAAACAAAACAGTTATTTTTGTTTTATGTATAAATTGTGAAATCAGTGAAATGGCTTAATGAGACCATTTACATTTTGTAAAAATAAGTTAGAATTAGAAGTGTTTACATAGGGGGAGAATGAAAAAAGGGGGATGGAGATATGAAGTGGAATCCGCTGATTCCTTTTTTGCTCATTGCAGTTCTGGGAATAGGGCTGACTTTCTTTCTGTCAGTGAAAGGAAATGGAGATGCGCATCAGATCGCAAGCGGCGGTGAAAGCAAAAATGCCGAAAAGGAAACTGCAAACGCTTCACCTGAAGAAATTTATAAAGCGAACTGCATCACCTGTCACGGGGAAAACTATGAAGGTGTCTCAGGGCCGAACTTAAAAGGCGTCGGCAAAAGAAAAGATGTCGCTGCGATTAAAACAAGAATTGAAAAGGGCGGCAACGGGATGCCTGCGGGCCTTGTTCCGGCCGAAAAGCTGGATGACATGGCAAAATGGGTTTCTAAGATTAAATAAAATTTTACAGGTCCCTATATAAAAGACATATGAAAAACTCTATCCGCCGCTTGGATTCCGGGCGGTTTTTTTATATGATAGTAAAGGAAAAAGAACCTGAGAAAAGTTGTGATATTGTGAATGAAATGAAGTTATCTAAAAGATTGCAGTCTGTAGCGGAATATATCCCTCCGGGTGCCCTGGTTGCTGATATCGGGTCAGACCATGCGTATCTTCCTTGCTATGCCGTTTTGAATCATTTAGCGAGCCGCGCAATCGCCGGGGAAATTACAGACGGCCCGTTTCTATCCGCCAAACAGCAGGTGGAAAAACTGGACTTAAGCACTCTTATCTCCGTAAGGAAAGGTGACGGGCTGAGCGTCCTTGAAAAGGGAGAAGCGGACGCCATTACAATTGCGGGCATGGGCGGAGCGCTGATCGCTCATATTTTGGAGTCCGGAAAAACAAAACTGACGGGGCGTGAACGGCTGATTCTGCAGCCGAATATTCATGCCGTTCATATAAGAGAGTGGCTTTATCAGGAAGGCTATGAACTGATTGATGAAGTGATCCTTGAAGAAGACGGAAAGTGTTATGAAATACTCGTCGCGGAAACCGGCGACCGTGATGCGCCTTATCGGGACGTCTCGATGGCTGCCGGAATGCTTGCCGGTCCGTTTTTGTTAAAAGAGAAGAATGAAGTGTTTCTTCGGAAATGGAGCCAGGAACTTAAGCATACTGAACAAATTTATGAACAGATCAGCCGCAGCGCAAAGCATGAAAACCAAGAAAAATTAGCTGAGCTGAAAGAGCGGATCTCTCTGCTGAAGGAGGTAATCGGACATGCCTAAACATGTAAACGGACAGGAAATCATCCAGTTGTTTGAACAATTTTCACCGAAGGCTTTTGCGGTGGAAGGAGACAAAATCGGTCTGCAGATCGGCACATTGAATAAGCCGGTGAAAAACGTCATGGTGACGCTGGATGTTCTGGAACAAACGGTGGATGAAGCCATTGAGAAAAAGGTTGACTTAATTATCGCCCACCATCCGCCAATTTTTCGGCCGCTTAAACAGATCACCACTGATCAGCCCGGCGGAAGACTGATTGAGAAATGTATAAAGCATGATATTGCCGTATATGCGGCTCATACGAATCTTGATGTGGCGGACGGCGGAGTTAACGATCTGCTTGCGGAAGCTCTCGGCCTGACAGATACGGAAGTGCTCGTCCCGACATATTCGGACCCGCTGAAAAAGCTTGCCGTGTTTGTCCCGAAAGACTATGAAGAAGCTGTCAGAACCGCACTTGGCAATGCAGGGGCGGGACATATCGGCAATTACAGCCATTGCGCGTTCTCTTCTGAGGGGATCGGCAGTTTTAAGCCTCTGGACGGAGCGGACCCGTTTATCGGACAGACGGGAGAACTGGAACTCGTTCATGAAGTGAGACTTGAGACCATTTTTCCGGCAAGTATGGAGAAAGCCATCGTAAAAGCGTTGAAAAAAAGCCATCCGTATGAAGAGGTGGCGTATGATATTTATCCGGTGGAGCAGTCTCCGCTTGAAAAAGGGCTCGGCCGCATCGGAAAACTTCAGCAGGACATGACGCTTGAAGAGTTTGCGCTGTTTGTAAAAGAGAAGTTTGACGTTAACGGAGTCCGGATGGTCGGAGAGCGAAACAGCAAGGTGAAAAAAGTCGCGGTGCTTGGCGGGGACGGAAATAAATACATTTATCAGGCTAAGCGGAAGGGTGCAGATGTTTATGTGACGGGCGACCTTTATTTTCATGTAGCGCATGACGCGATGATGATGGGATTAAACGTCGTGGATCCCGGGCATTACGCTGAAAAGATCATGAGAAAAGGCACAGCAGAGAAGCTTACGGCAATGGCCGGAGAGAAAAACTATGACGTGCGTATTTTCGCTTCCGAAACAGATACAAATCCATTTGCCTTCTTATAAAAAAACTGAGGCCGCGGCCTCAGTTTTTTATTTTTACTTTCGGAAGGATTTTTTTGAGCGGCACATTGTGCTCAAGCTGCCATGTGGACTCATCGTTATGGTCGAACTGCTCTAAAAAGCGGATTACTTCCTTTGTAATTGGTGTCGGTGTTGATGCGCCTGCGGTAACGGCGACAGTATTGACGTCTTTCAGCCATTCGAGTTTCAGTTCACTGAGATCCCCGATGCGATAGGCTTTTGTTCCGGCGATTTCCTCTGACACTTGAGCCAGTCTGTTGGAGTTATTGCTTTTCGGATCGCCGACAACAATGGTTAAGTCCGCTTTTTTTGCCTGCTCTGATACAGCTTCTTGACGAACCTGTGTAGCCAGGCAGATTTCCTGATGATATTCCACGTGCGGGTACTTTTCTTTGACTGATTCCATAATATCATGGACGTCCCACTGGGACATTGTCGTTTGGTTTGTAACGATTAATTTTTCAGCCTGAATATCGAGGTTTCTCACGTCTTCCTCTGTTTCAACGAGATGAACGATTTCAGGGGCGACGCCGACGGCTCCTTCAGGCTCGGGGTGGCCTTTTTTGCCGATATAAATGACGTGATAGCCTTCCGCTTTTACTTTTCGGATTAAGTCATGTGTTTTTGTGACGTCCGGGCATGTGGCGTCAATCGTAACAAGCCCTTTTCCCTCAGCGGCTTTTCTTACTTCCGGAGAAACTCCGTGAGCTGTGAAAATAACGGTTCCTTTTTCAATCTGCTTTAAAATCTCCAGACGGTTTGTGCCGTCAAGCGTGTAAATGCCGTCTTCTTCAAACGCATCTGTGACATGCTTATTATGAACGATCATTCCGAGTATATATATAGGTCTTGGCAGTGTTTTATCGAGTGACGCGTTTTTGGCTATGACCATGGCATCAACAACGCCGTAACAATAGCCGCGCGGCGAGATTTTGATAACGTCCAATGTAGATGTCCTCCTGTCAAAAGTGAGTGTAGAGGCAATATAAAAAGCCGTAGTTAAACGGCTTAAATCTTGCATTCTTCTGATCTCATTATAGCTAATCTTTCGTGAGATATCAAAGAATGTTAAATATATAATTTCGGTTTTGATCTGCCCGATGTTCTTTTTGGACGCGGCTGTTCTTCTGATTTTGCTTCAGCGTCATCTTTTTCTTTTGAAGCGGATGCTTTTTCAGACGTTTTCTTTGACGTTTTAGATGAGGCGTCAGATTTGTTTTCATCTTCTGTTTCGTCTGTTTTTTCAGCTTCATCCTTTTTGTCTTGTTCGTCTGTTTCTTTTGTCTCGTCAGATTTATTCTCATCTTTATCTTCTTTATCATCATCGTTGCTGCTTAATTGACTGTAAAGCTTCATCATGGCGGGCAGATTCCGTACTAAAGGGCCGTACTGCTGGATCATCGGCGTAACCTGCTGCGCCACGCCCAGCACCTTCTGGACGTTGCCGAGCATGCTCGACAGGGATGCCGGACTTGCCAGACTCTGAATTCCCTGCAATCCCTGCAGTCCGGCGCCTGCTCCTCCGCTGGCCGCTGTCGGAGCGGACGCGGCAGCGCTTCCTCCTGAACCGGGTAAAAAACGGGAAAGCATTCCTTTTAAGCCCCCTCCGCCTGTGCCTGCGTTTCTCAGGCCTGCTCCTGCAATCTGCTGCTGAGGGAAAAACTGCCGGCCCTGCTGCATCAGCTGCCGGCCCGGCAATGACGGTCTGCCTCCCATCATCATACGCGGATTCATTAACGGCCGGCCCTGCTGCGCCATATTTCTCATCGGCTGCTGTGGAAACATACTTGTACCTCCTTTCTGTCTCTCTGCTATTACAATATGCATCGGAGGAGGCATTTGCTTTTCTATCTCGAAAACAGGATTCCCCCAAGACATGGTGTTTTTAAGTGAAATCGGTTATAATGTGATGATGGACACAGAATGTGCCGCTTTAAGGAGCTGGGAAAAATGAAAGAAACTAAATTTGATGGATACAACTTAAAACCGTTTATTATAGATGCAGTTCACCGCCTTGGTTTTTATGAACCGACAGATATTCAAAAGAGGCTGATACCTGCTGTATTGAAAAACGAAAGCGTCATCGGGCAGTCCCAGACGGGGACGGGAAAAACCCACGCCTATTTATTGCCTATCCTGAATCGGATTGATCCGGGTTCTGATACGGTACAGGCTGTTATCACAGCGCCGACGAGAGAACTTGCCAATCAGATTCATCAGGAAGCGCTCAAAATCACACAGGGTGCAGAAGACGAGCCGATCCGGACAAAATGCTTTATCGGCGGAACGGACAAGCAAAAATCAATTGATAAGCTGAAAACACAGCCTCATCTCGTCGTCGGAACTCCGGGCCGGATTGCGGATCTGATTAAGGCGCAGGCATTGAACGTCTATAAAGCGCAGTCTCTCGTCATTGACGAAGCTGATCTGATGCTTGATATGGGGTTTTTGGAAGACGTTGATTACATCGGGTCGCGTATGCCGGAAGAACTTCAGATGCTTGTTTTCTCAGCTACGATTCCGGAAAAGCTGAAGCCGTTTTTGAAAAAGTATATGGAAAATCCGAAATACGCGCATGTTGAGCCGAAAAGAATCACAGCCGAAAAGATTGAACATGTTTTGGTTCCTTCTAAACAGCGTGATAAAGACAAACTGCTTTTTGATATGATGTCTAATCTGAATCCGTATTTGGGCATTGTGTTTGCAAATACGAAAAACACTGCTGATCATATTGCGAAATACCTGACTGAAAAAGGCATGAGAATCGGCCTTCTGCACGGGGGATTAACGCCGCGTGAGCGTAAAAAGGTAATGAAGCAGATTAATGATCTGGAGTTCACTTATGTCATTGCGACGGACCTTGCGGCAAGAGGAATTGACATTAAAGGCGTAAGCCATGTCATCAACTACGAGCTTCCGGACGATCTGGATTTTTATGTTCACCGCGTCGGAAGAACAGCGCGCGCCGGCTCATCAGGCCAAGCACTGACCATTTATGAGCTTTCTGACGAAGATGCGCTCGTAAGACTCGAGAAGATGGGCATTGAGTTTGTTTATGCGGAGCTTGTAAACGGTGAATGGAAAAAAGGCGATGACCGCCACCGCCGCAAGAAGCGTAAAAAGACGGAAAATGAGGCAGACCAAATTGCGAAGCGCCTTGTGAAAAAGCCGAAAAAAGTAAAGCCGGGCTATAAAAAGAAAATGAGCTATGAAATGGAAAAAATCAGAAAAAAACAGAGAAGAAACCAATCTAACAAAGGGAAGTAGGGGGAATCGGGTTGCTGAAAATAGGTTCACACGTCTCAATGAGCGGAAAACATATGCTCCTTGCCGCAAGCAAGGAAGCCGTTTCGTACGGGGCGAACACATTTATGATATATACGGGCGCTCCCCAAAATACGCGCCGCAAAAAAATTGAAGACTTGAATATTGAAGCGGGCCGCGCCCATATGAAGGAAAACGGCATCGACGAGATTGTCGTGCATGCGCCATATATCATTAATATCGGAAATACGACTAATCCGGCAACGTTTGAGCTGGGCGTTGATTTTCTCCGTTCTGAAATTGAAAGAACGGCAGCGATCGGCGCGAAACAGATTGTGCTTCATCCAGGGGCGCATGTCGGTGCCGGGGCTGAAACGGGCATCAAAAAAATCATTGAAGGATTAAACGAAGTGATTGATCCGGATCAAACCGTGCAGATCGCGCTGGAGACAATGGCGGGTAAAGGGTCAGAATGCGGAAGAAGCTTTGAAGAGCTTGCCGAGATCATTGCGGGCGTTACACATAATGAACATCTTTCCGTCTGCTTTGACACTTGCCACACGCATGATGCAGGATATGATGTTGCCAATGATTTTGACGGTGTTCTCAATGAGTTTGATAAAATCGTCGGCATCGACCGGATAAAAGTCCTTCATGTGAACGACAGTAAAAATATCAGGGGAGCCCGGAAAGACCGTCATGAAAATATCGGGTTCGGTGAGATCGGTTTTAACGCACTGCAGTACATTGTTCATCACGAGCAGCTGGCCGATATTCCGAAAATCCTTGAAACACCGTATGTGGGCGAAGACAAGAAAAATAAGAAGCCGCCGTACCGTTTTGAAATCGAAATGCTGAAAGAGAAGCAATTTGATAAGGAGCTTCTTGAAAAAATATTAGCTCAATAAGAAGAAGGAGGGGAATTCACCCCTCCTTTTTTACCCTGAGAATTGATTGAAAAGTTCGTCAACTTTCCGCGCCGTTTCTTTTGAGGTTATCGTTTCCACTTTTTTCAGCAGGCGCAGCCGCTCCTGTTCATCAAAAATATTGATGTTTTTTCCGTGCATCAGAGCCGCTACCTCAGCCGCTTGACTTCTCGTAATGCTGATTCCGTATTGCTTGGAATATTTCAGCAGATCGTCCGCAGTGACTTGGTTGAGCCGCTGCAAAATAATTCTTTGTATTAAAATCATCGATACTTCACCTCTTTAGACATAATGTATTGAGCAAATCATTAAAATGTTACAGCTTTTAATGGTAAAATGAAGTTGCTTACTGTTTAAAATAGTTATTAAAGGAAAGGAGATTTTATGACCCCAAATAAACAGCATAAAAGAGAGTCATTTTTACACTTTATCTTCAGGGTCATCTTGATTCTGGTCGGAGCGGGCTCAGCCGCCGCAAGTATTGAATTGTTTCTGGTCCCAAATAATGTGATCGACGGAGGAATTATCGGTGTTTCATTAATTTTAGACCACCTCTTTATGTCCAATCCCATCCTCAATTTTGCCTTATTCGTTGTGTTACTCAACATTCCATTTATGATTTTCGGGTATAAATATATCGGAAAAACATTTCTCATCTCTACGGTTATCGGGATCGTCGGTTTAGCGCTGATTGAATCCTCATTGCATCATGTGGAGGCCATTACGACTCAGCCTATTTTGGCGACGGTATTCGGGGGGCTTTTGCTCGGTTTCGGGGTAGGCCTTGTCATCCGAAACGGAGGCTCGATGGACGGTACTGAAATTCTCGGTATCCTTCTCACAAAAAAGCTGCCCTTTTCAGTCGGAGAATTCGTTATGCTCATTAATGTGTTTATTTTTATTTGGGCCGGTTTTGTATACGGGCCGGAGCAGGCGATGTATTCTTTCATGACGTATTATATTGCCATGAAAACGATTGACGCCGTCATCCAGGGTCTTGATGAAACGAAAGCGGTCATTATTGTTGCAGATCAGTACGCGGAAATTTCAGACGCGATTTTGCACCGGCTTGGACGGGGTACCACCAAGCTTCAGGGAAAAGGCGGATATACGGATGAAACCAAAGAAGTCATTTACGCGGTCGTGACAAGGCTAGAAGTGACAAAATTGAAATCCATTGTGTTTGAAATTGATAAAAACGCATTTATTACGATCATGAATACACATGAAACGAGGGGCGGTAAGTTCAAAACCGCGATTCACTAGGCTTTCATTTACTTTTCATCATTTTATAGGTATAATTTTATACAGCATAGGAAAATGGCCTGCTGTTCAGACAGCTGCCATTTTCTTTTTGGAGCGATACCGTGATGTAAAGGGGAGGTCCTCATGAACGTACAAGAAGCGTTGAACCTGCTGAAAGAAAAAGGGTATAAATATACGAGTAAGCGAGAAGACATGCTGCAGCTTTTTGCTGATTCTGATAAATATCTGACCGCCAAAAACGTGCTTGCCGCATTAAATGACGACTACCCGGGTCTGAGCTTTGATACCATATACAGAAATCTTTCTTTATATGAAGAACTCGGCATTTTGGAAACAACGGAGCTTTCCGGGGAAAAACTGTTCCGTTTTACATGCTCTTATACCCATCATCATCACCATTTTATCTGTTTAACCTGCGGAAAAACGAAGGAAATTGAGTCTTGTCCGATGGATAAGCTTCACGATAATTTGGAAGGGTATGACATTAGCGGTCATAAATTTGAAATTTACGGCACCTGTCCGGCGTGCCGATAAAAAAACCTCCTGTATAAGCAGGAGGTTTTTTTCAGCTTTTGACATGCTGAAGGCTGTGTTTGTTTTTATTGATCCAGGCGACGGCTTCAAGCCAATTCCGCACCCTGATAATATTGGAATCGATGGGGAGCTGATTGTAAGGGGAATCAAAAAGGATAACCGGAATGCCCGCTTCTTTTGCGATCATTGTCGCGTTGCCGTGGTGATCTTCAAAAAACAGATCGATGCCGTGTTTTTTGACGGCTTCCACTTTGTGATGGCCGCCGACAAGCTCAATGTGATCATAATGAATGTCCCGGTTTGCAAACCAGTCCAGCGTTACATCTTCTAAGTGGCCGCGTCTTGCCGTTATGTAAATGAGACGATGTTCTTCTTTCAGCCCGTCCAGCGCTTGCTTGGCAAATTCCGCGAGCTTTGCTTCTTTATATATGACTGCTTCATGAACGTTCATCCATTCCCAAAATTCCTCGGTTGTAATGTTCAAAAGCTTAGTCAGATCATAATCAGTCATATCATCCAAGGTAATGGAAAGATGAAATGAGCGGTTTAAATAAGGGACAAATGTATCCTGTGCCGTAACCGTGCCGTCAATATCTATACCTAACCGTAACATGTCCACACTCCTATATTTTCATCCCTTCAAGTGTAACATAAACAATTAACAATACCAGCAAAGTTTAGCAAACATGATTCTGTAAAAAACGCGGAAACTAAAAAAGCTCCTTTCATAAAAGAAAAAGGGGGAATTGAAGGTGGCATACGATTACGAAAATCGAAAAGGCAACGACTACTATGTGGATCATGGATCAGAAGGAACGGATATCACGCGTGATGTTTATTCAGAAGAAACAGCGGCTGAAATTGCAGAGCCATATCGTGCTTCTGACCGGACAGCAGACCGCGATGATAACCAGGACGGAGTAAGTGAAGGCCGGGGAATAGGGTATGCAGCATTGGCTATTTCTATCATTTCCCTGTTTGTGCTCCCTGTTTTATTAGGGGCATGCGGCATTATCGTCGGCTATATCGCCAGAAGAAGAGGAGCAGGCGCTTTAGGCGGATGGGCGATGGGAATCGGTATTGTTTCCCTTGTGCTGGGCATATTCATTACACCGTTTTTCTAAAACACAAAAAAAAGCTTGGCGGAATATCCGTCAAGCTTTTTGTGTGTCTTGTTCTGCTTTGGCTTTTTCCGCCTCAAGCTTTGCGTAGTGTTCTTCTGCCAGCTTGTCGATTTCTTTTTTCAGCTCTTCGACCATTGTTTCTTCAGGGACTTTGCGGACGATTTGGCCTTTGCGAAAAAGCAGTCCTTCGCCGCGCGCGCCGGCAATACCGATATCGGCTTCTCTCGCTTCGCCTGGTCCGTTAACAGCGCATCCGAGAACGGCTACTTTAATCGGCGCTTTTACTTTCGAAATGTATTCTTCCACTTCGTTTGCGATGCTGATGAGATCAATTTCGATCCGTCCGCATGTCGGGCATGAAATAAGCGTAGCCGCGTTTGAAGCGAGACCGAACGATTTCAGCAGCTCTCTGGCTACTTTTACTTCTTCAACCGGGTCAGCGCTCAGAGAGATCCGAAGCGTGTTTCCGATTCCTTTGCTTAAAATCGCTCCGAGTCCGGCCGCGCTTTTTACCGTTCCGGCAAACAGCGTGCCTGATTCTGTAATTCCGAGGTGGAGCGGGTAATCAAATGCTTTTGACGCTTTTTCGTATGCTTCTATGGCGAGATTGACGTCAGACGCTTTCATGCTGACAATGATGTCGTGGAAGTCAAGATCTTCCAAGATTTTAATGTGATGAAGCGCACTCTCAACCATGCCGTCAGCAGTCGGATAGCCGTACTTTTCCAAAATGCGTTTTTCCAATGATCCTGCATTTACGCCGATCCGGATCGGAATTCCTTTTTCTTTCGCCGCTTTTACGACGGCTTCCACTTTTTCGCGTCGGCCGATGTTTCCCGGGTTGATTCTGATTTTGTCGGCGCCGCCCTCAATTGCTTTTAATGCAAGCTTGTAGTCAAAATGAATATCGACAACAAGAGGGATCGAAATTCTTTTTTTGATGTCGGCAATCGCGTCAGCCGCGCGTTCGTCAGGGCATGCAACCCGGACAATTTGGCAGCCGGCTTCGGCTAATCGGTTGATTTCCGCTACTGTTGCTTCTACGTCGTGTGTTTTGGTCGTCGTCATACTCTGAATGACGACTTCGTTATTTCCGCCTATTGTTAAAGGTCCCACTTTGACGGGACGCGTTTTTGTACGATGTGTGATTTCACTCACTTGTCAATCGCTCCTTAATTGTAGTTACCGCTTTTGCAGGCAGAGCCTTTTACATGTCAGGCAACTTCTATTTACATGTTATATTGTAACAGTGTATTTGCCGAACTGACAAGAAATTAACGTTTAATTACGGTAGACGGGGAATTTATAAGCGGTGCCTGCCTGAATGGCGTTTGCTTTTACATTCGGATTCAGCGTTTCAAAATCTTGCGCAATATCTTCCGGCGCTTTATGTGCGCCGACTATCGACATCACCGTATCACCTTTTTTGACCGTAACCGTTCTGTATGATGCTTCCTGGTTTGCAGGCTGAGCCGCCGCCGCTGCGTATGCAGGAAGGTCTTGAGCAGGGATCGTCCCGATTTTCAGATCGTAAAAGATAATAAATATCACAAATAAACTGCCGAATAAAAAAGTAAGCCGCTTCATTCCAACCGCCTCCCGCATACATTTTTACTTCATTGTATGCTTGTCCCATTTTGTTCATGACAAAAAAGAAGACCGCCGGGGGGCAGTCTTACACAGCTGTTTTTCTTGGCGGTATCTCTTTTAAGACGAGGAAAAGGATGATAAAGTTTACAAACCAATTCACTAAAAATTCACTCGGCACCGTAATGACAAGCGCGCGCATAATCGTAAAGAATATGGTGGAGAGCGTAATGGAATAAGCCGAAAGCTTCCAGAGCTGCTGATAATTCAATGTCTTTCTTTGCGCATTTTTTATGATCAGGCCGATGACGGCGAGAAATGAGACTTCGATGAATTTGCCGGCTGCCGTCATGATAAACAGCAAAATGGAAAGGACGGTGACGATCATCGTTTTATTTTGGTTTAAAGCTGATATGATTTCTTTTTTTGTGATATCAGCAGGCATTAATGAATAATTCATTTCTGTCGCCTGTCCGTCTACGGCAAGCACCATTTTATTCTTTAAAATGCCGATCGCGTTTTGTTTCGCCGCTATTTGTTTCGCGCCGTAAGCATCAGTGGGATCAAACACGATGACAAACCCGTTCGCTTCCGTTTCCTTGGAGGCGGAGGCTTTCGTCTGCAATTCGCCGTTTGAAATTTTAAAATCAGGGAAATCTTTTTCTAACACGGTTTTGAAACCGTTCATTGAGTTTACGGTGCCGGAGCTAAGGTAATAAGCGCTCGGCAGCGTAAAAAGGACAGACAGCAAAAATACATAAAGGATCGCTTTTCCTATCCCCTGAAAGCGTGTTTTCGCAATATCTGCCGGAGAGTATGTACTTTTCAATAAAGCGGTAAATATGTTCAACATCTTCACTTCCTAGCCTAAACTGGTATATGTTGCTTATTGTATCGTTCACCGGGGATGAACACAAGCGAGAGTATTTAAAGCGGTGATAAGGAATCATACATAATAAGAAAAAAGCGGAAAGCGGTGATCGCTCCGCAAAACAAAGGAGGGTGTTTTTGTTATGAGCGTTTTGTATTGGGTGATTATCATCGCGGTCTTCGCCGTTGCTTTTATCGGTCTGGTGTATCCGGTGATACCAAGCGTTATTTTTATAGTGGCGGGTTTTCTCCTTTACGGATTTTTGTTTTCCTTCAGCCCATATTCCTACCTGTTCTGGCTCATTGAGGCGGTATTTGCGGCTGTTTTATTCGCAGCTGACTATGTGTCAAATTTACTTGGCATTAAAAGGTACGGCGGGAGCAGGGCAGCGATCTGGGGAAGCACGATCGGATTATTGATAGGGCCCTTTGTTATTCCAGTGGCAGGCATTATTTTAGGCCCGTTTATTGGTGCTGTCTGCGCTGAGGTGTTTGTTCATCAAAAGGATATTAAATCCGCTGCAAAAGTGGGGCTGGGCTCTTTAATCGGCTTTTTAACAAGCGTCGTCGCCAAAGGAGTCATTCAGCTCTTTATGATCGGATACTTCTTGTGGACGGTGCTTTAGAAGGTTTAATTTCGGCTGTGAACGGATAAAGTGTAGTATGTCTGCTGGAATCGCCGGATTGTGAGCTTTTTCATTGATTACCATGCTTTCTTTTGTTACATTGAGATTAGAAAAGTTCGCGCATAGCGGCATTTCAGTACATATATTTAAAGGAGGAAAAAAATTATGGCTTACAAACTTCCAGAATTGCCTTACGCTTATGATGCTTTAGAACCGCATATCGATAAGGAAACGATGACGATTCACCATACGAAGCACCATAACACATACGTTACAAACCTAAACAAAGCGATTGAAGGATCAGCGCTTGCAGAGAAATCTGTAGATGAGCTTGTTGCTGATTTAAACGCAGTGCCGGAGGATATCCGCACGGCTGTCCGCAACAATGGCGGCGGACATGCGAACCACTCTTTATTCTGGACTCTTTTATCTCCGAACGGCGGAGGCGAACCGACTGGTGAGCTTGCTGAAGAGATCAAAAGCACGTTCGGAAGCTTCGATCAATTTAAAGAAAAATTCGCTGCAGCAGCTGCCGGCCGTTTCGGTTCCGGATGGGCTTGGCTTGTTGTAAACAACGGCAAACTTGAAATTACAAGCACGCCAAACCAAGATTCACCGCTTTCAGAAGGCAAAACGCCTATCCTCGGTCTTGACGTTTGGGAGCACGCTTACTACCTGAACTACCAAAACCGCCGTCCTGATTACATTTCAGCTTTCTGGAATGTTGTGAATTGGGATGAAGTTGCCCGTCTTTACAGCGAAGCAAAATAATTGAGTTAAATCATCACAAGGTCTCCCGCGGGAGGCCTTGTTTTTTTATTGACTTTGATTCCTTTTACATATCTCAGTTTGAGTGAGACAAACTAATGTGTAGTAAAGGGGAGTCAATGATGAGCAAAATAAAAAAAATTATCGGCGACATCGAAATAAATAAAGGGCTGCTGCTGTTATTGACGATTGGCGGCCTGTACTCTTTGGGCATCGCGCTGTCAAATACGTTTGTCAACGTGTATTTGTGGAAGCAGTCGGGAAAATTTATTGATTTGGCCATATACAATTTATCAGTCGTGACGATGCAGCCGTTTACCTTTCTGCTGGCGGGGCGGCTGGCTAAAAAAATTGACAGGGTGTTTATTCTTAGGTTCGGCGTTATCTTTTTGGCTGCTTTTTATTTAAGTGTGCTGCTTGCCGGGCAAAATGCGGCTTCCCGTCTCGTTTTGATAGGGGCCGTGCTTGGAGTGGGGTACGGCTTTTACTGGCTGGCTTTTAATGTGCTGACTTTCGAAATAACGGAACCTGAAACGAGAGATTTTTTTAACGGATTTTTAGGCATTTTGTCTTCATCGGCGGGGATGATCGGTCCGATTGTGGCCGGATATGTCATTTCAAGACTTGAAAACAATACGGGTTATACAGTCATTTTCAGCCTGTCGCTCGGCTTATTTGCTCTCGCCGTGGTCATGAGCTTTTTTCTGAAGCGGAGGGAGTCGAAAGGCCGGTTTATGCTGAAAAAAGTTTTTGAGGAGCGCCACACAAATCTGAATTGGCGCCGGATTACCAACGCGCACTTTTTTCAAGGCTTGAGAGAAGGGATTTTTGTTTTTTTAATCAGCGTATTTGTGTTCATTGCGACAAACAGTGAGCTGGCGCTCGGGACGTTCGGTCTCGTTAATTCTGCGGTTTCTTTTTTTGCCTATTATTTTGCATCAAGGCTCATCAAAAAAAGAGCGCGTAAAAAGGCGATTCTTATCGGCGGATTGATTGTGTACGGCGCCCTGTTTCTCATTATTTTTCATATGAGCTTCACAACGCTTCTTATGTACGGAGTATTTATTGCCATCGGCTATCCCGTTCTGCTTGTGCCGTATGTCTCGCTTACATATGATGTGATAGGCCGGGCGCGGCTTGCCAGAAAGGCCAGAATTGAATACATTGTGCTCAGGGAATTGTTTTTAAATGCAGGCCGGATCGTTTCCATCCTGTGCTTCCTTTTAATCGTTACATTGCTGAAGGAAAAAGTGGGGATACCGACGGCACTCGTGCTGCTCGGAGCCGGCCATCCGCTGATTTATTACTTTATAAAAGACATCAAACTGGATCCGGAAACTTCTGATGAAACAGTGGAAGAAGACCGACAAAAACGGGCGGCTGAACCGAATTTTATAAAAGGAGAAAGATAAAAGGGTTATCTGTAGAAAAATATCGAAAAAACCTTTAGAATGAAAAATGGCACCTGAACAAAGGGTGTCATTTCTTTCTGTAAATAAGAAAAGGTGATGTCATGAGGAGAAATAAAAAGAAAATAGCAATAAACAAAGAAAAGAAAAAATCACTGCCGATCCGGCTTAATTTTTTGTTTTTGGCCGCGTTTCTTATTTTCACGTGGATTATCGTCGAGCTTGGCATCAAGCAGATCGTTCAGGGTGATGACTATAAAAACGCCGCCAACAAGCAAGAGGAGTCTGATGTCAGCACGGCGGTTCCGAGAGGGAAAATATACGACCGGAACCTTAATCCCATCGTAACGAATAAAGCATTAAATGCGATTACATATACACGTTCAGCCTCAACCACCCAGGCACAGCGTTTAAAAATCGCAAAAAAATTGTCTGGTATGATTAAGGTAAGCACCAAAAAGGTGACTGAACGGGACAAAAAAGACTATTGGATGTTAACAAGGCCTGATGAGGCAAAAAAACTGATTACGGCTAAAGAAAAGCAAAAAGCTGAGGACAAAAAGCTGTCTGACGATGATTTATACCAGCTCCAGTTGAAACGGATCACGGACAAACAGCTGAACGAACTCACTTCAAAAGATATGCAGGTCCTTGCGATCAAAAGGCAGATGGATTCAGGCTACTCACTGACGCCTCAATACATCAAAAATGAAGGTGTGTCGGCTAAAGAAATGGCCGTCGTCAGCGAACATTTAGATGAACTGCCGGGGGTTGACGTGACGTCTGACTGGGAACGGTCTTATCCTTATAAAAGCCTGATCCGCACATTGCTCGGCAGTGTGTCCAGTGCGAACGAAGGCCTTCCGTCCAACCTGCTGGATCACTATCTGTCACTCGGCTACAGCCGGAATGACAGGGTCGGGAAAAGCTATTTAGAATATCAATATGAAGACCTGCTGCAGGGACAAAAAGAGAAAGTGCAGAACTTGACCGACTCATCCGGAAATGTCACGGGCAGCAAAGTGATTTCAAAAGGACAGGCAGGTAAGGACTTGGTTTTATCCATTGATATGGATCTGCAGAAGTCCGTTGAAAAAATCATTGAGAAAAATTTAAGGTCGGCAAAAGCGAGACCGAGCACGAAGCTTCTTGATCGGGCCTTTGTCGTCATGATGAACCCGAAAAACGGCGAAGTGCTGACTATGGCCGGCAAACAGATTACGAATGACCATGGAAAGTACAAAATTAATGATTATGCCCTCGGCGCAATGACTTCCTCCTATGCAATGGGATCGGCGGTCAAAGGTGCGACGGTATTGACGGGACTCCAGACGGGCGCGATTAATTTGAACACCGTTTTTCAGGATGAACCTATGTATTTCAAGGGAAGTAAAAACCCGAAAAAATCATGGACGAATTTAGGTCCCGTAGACATCCAAAAAGCGCTTCAGGAATCATCAAACGTATTCATGTTCAAAACGGCGATTGCCGTCGGTAAAGGGGAGTACAAAAAAGGTCAGTCCCTGCCGCTTGATATGAAGGCATTTGATACTTTCAGATACTACTTCAATCAGTTCGGACTGGGAGTTAAGACTGGAATTGACCTTCCGAATGAAGCGACAGGGTATCAAGGGACACAGCGAATTTCCGGTCTTCTGTTAGACTTTGCCATCGGACAGTATGATACGTTTACACCGCTGCAAATGGCGCAGTATGTATCAACAATCGCCAATGGAGGCTATCGTGTGAAACCTCAGCTTGTAAAAGAGGTCAGACAGCCTGATTCGAAAAAAGGAATCGGCGCCGTTGTGCAGTCTGTTCAGCCTCAAGTACTGAACAAGATTGATATGAATAACGCAGACATCAAAGAAGTGCAGGCGGGTTTCAGACGCGTCATGACGAAAGGGACAGCCGCAACTGATTTTGCGACTGCGAAATACAGTCCTGCCGGTAAAACGGGAACGGCACAATCTTTCTATGACGGTCCGGACAAATCAGAGACGGGCGAAGCAACATATAATACGACTCTTGTCGCTTATGCACCTGCTGATAATCCGGAAGTTGCTATTTCTGTAGTCGTTCCTTGGGCCTATATTAATTACAGCGATCGATATTCGATTACGGATGATATAGGAAGAGCAGCCCTGGACAAATACTTCGAGCTGAAAAAGAAGCAAGAAGATAATAATACGAAGCAAAAAAACGAAGATAAAATTCAGGAAGACGCTGAAAACGGCAATACAAATAACTGATAGAAAAAACGCTCACAACCTGTGGGCGTTTTTTTTATACAAAAAAACATCTGGATTTACAAAACCTTAACATTTGATTTATACGCATTTTACACGAACCCTTTACTCTATACGTGTAGGACAAATTACACATTAAACGCAGGGGGAATTCAGGAAATGAAAAAAAACAAATGGATGCTTATGCTTCTGATGGCTGCTGTTATGATCGTTGCTGCAGCATGCGGAAATGCAAAGGAAAGCGGCAAGACGGACGGCCAATCTGCAAGTGAGGATAAAAAAGCATCAGGTTCTTTAACCATTTCTGGTTCATCAGCCATGCAGCCGTTAGTACTGGCAGCGGCGGAAAAGTTTATGGAAAAACATCCGGATGCTGATGTGCAGGTACAAGCGGGAGGTTCAGGAACAGGTCTTTCACAAGTGTCTGAAGGCGCAGTGCAAATCGGCAACTCAGATGTTTTTGCCGAAGAAAAAGAAGGCATTGATGCGAAAGCCCTAAAAGATCACCGTGTAGCGGTAGTAGCGATGGCGGCTGCGGTTAACCCGGGTGCGGGCGTGAAGGATATAACCAAAAAACAGCTGGCAGACGTCTTTACAGGCAAAATCAAAAACTGGAAAGAGCTTGGCGGTAAAGATCAAAAGATTACACTCGTAAACCGTCCAGATTCATCAGGAACACGCGCTACATTCGTCAAATACGCTCTTGACGGAGCAGAGCCGGCAGAGGGCATCACGGAGGATTCCTCCAATACAGTCAAAAAAATCATTGCGGAAACACCGGGAGCAATCGGTTATCTGGCATTCTCTTATATAAACGATGATAAAGTAACGCCTTTATCGATCGGCGGCATCAAACCGGAAGAGAAAAATGTCGTCACAGGCGAATATCCGATTTGGGCTTACGAGCACTCTTATACGAAAGGTGATGCGTCAGGCCTGACAAAAACATTTCTTGACTATTTGAACAGTGATGATGTTCAGAAAAGTATCGTAAAAGATCAGGGCTACATTCCGATCTCTGATATGAAAGTCACACGTGACGCAAACGGCAAGCAAAGCTGAGGGGAGGGCGGGCTCCCCGCCTCTTCTTCTTTATAGGAGTGTAAACAAATGATAAATCACAGAGAAAAAGAGTCAGTAAGCGAACGCTTAATAAGCTCAAAACAAAACAGGCAATTGGATGAAGTCCGCGGAAGAGTGATTGTGTCTGTCTGTGCGGCGATTATCATTGCGGCATCAGCGGCGATCACAATCTTTCTCGGCATTAAGGGGCTGCAATCTTTTTTTGTAAATGGTGTAAGCCCGATTGAGTTCTTAACAAGTCTGAATTGGAATCCAACCCAGGCAAAGCCTGAGTTCGGCGCGCTGCCTTTTATTTTCGGATCATTTGCGGTCACGGTTCTTTCCGCCTTGATCGCAGCGCCCCTCGGTATCGCGGGTGCCGTGTTTATGACGGAAATTGCGCCGACTTGGGGGAAAAAGGTGCTGCAGCCGGTAATTGAGCTGCTTGTCGGCATTCCGTCCGTCGTTTATGGATTCATAGGTCTTACAGTATTGGTTCCGTTTATCGGCTCTTTTAAATCAAGCGGAACGGGTCACAGCCTTCTGGCGGGAACGATCGTGCTTTCGGTTATGATTCTGCCGACCATTACGTCGATTTCCGCTGATGCGCTTGCTTCACTTCCGAAACACCTTCGCGACGGTTCATATGCGCTTGGTGCGACGAGATGGCAGACAATCAGGAAGGTGCTCATCCCGGCGGCGTTTCCGACATTGCTGACCGCTGTCGTGCTCGGGATGGCAAGAGCGTTCGGAGAAGCTCTCGCCGTACAGATGGTCATCGGAAATACAAAGCTTCTGCCGGAAAGCCTGCTTGATACGGCGGGAACATTAACGACGATAATCACCTTAAACATGGGCCATACCACATACGGCAGTATTGAAAATAATACGTTATGGTCGATGGGGCTTGTTCTTCTCATTATGTCGTTTCTGTTTATATTGCTCATACGCTACTTGTCATCTAGGAGGAAAGTGTAATGAACCGGAAAATGACGGATAAATTGGCCACCGGTGTATTCGGTTTATGCGCCGCTGTGATCGCGGCGATTTTGGCAGGATTGTTTTTGTATATTCTGATTCACGGCGTCTCTGAAATCACCTTGCATTTTCTTACGTCAAAATCGAGCGCCATCGCGTCCGGCGGCGGGATACGGGATCAGCTTTTTAACTCCTTTTACATTCTGTTTATCACCATGCTGATCACGATACCGCTTGGTGTGGGGGGCGGCGTCTTTATGGCTGAATATGCGCCGCAAAATAAAGTCACAGATTTTATCAGAACGTGTATTGAAGTTCTATCGTCGCTTCCGTCCATTGTGATCGGGATGTTCGGCATGCTGATGTTTGTGAACCTGACCGGATGGGGCTACACGATTATCGGCGGCGCGCTCGCATTAACGGTCTTTAACCTTCCCGTAATGGTTCGGGTGACAGAAGGCGCGCTCACCGCAGTTCCTAAGGAGCTGAAAGAAGCTTCTCTCGCTTTAGGCGTATCGAGATGGCATACCGTCAAAACTGTGCTGATTCCGAGTGCGATTCCTTCGATTTTAACCGGAGCCATTTTGGCATCAGGAAGAGTGTTCGGAGAAGCGGCGGCATTGTTATTTACAGCGGGGCTGACAACGCCGCGTCTGAACTTTACGGATTTGAACCCGTTTTCAGAAGCCTCTCCTTTAAACATTTTCAGGCCGGCTGAGACGCTGGCGGTTCATATATGGAGTGTCAATACGCAGGGGATCATTCCCGATGCAGAAGCGATTGCAAACGGCGGCTCGGCAGTGCTGGTGATCTCGGTGCTCTTGTTTAACCTTTGTGCAAGATGGCTCGGATCTGCCATTTATAAAAAGCTTACGGCAAATTAATCGAAAAGAGGCGAAAACATGATAGATCACATCGTAAGGGAACAATCCGAACAGACAAAGCGATCGCCGGAGTCTTCGATTTTGGAAGTGAATGATTTATCAATTTATTACGGTGACAAACAAGCGGTTAAACATGTAAACATGGATATTGAAAAACATGCGGTGACGGCTCTGATCGGTCCGTCCGGCTGCGGTAAATCAACATTTCTGAGACAGATTAACAGAATGAATGATGCCATCCCTTCTGCGAGAAGCGAGGGGGATATCCTTTATGAAGGACTGAATATTCTGGGAGATGAGATTAATGTCGTGTCTCTCAGACGGGAGATCGGTATGGTGTTTCAAAAACCGAATCCGTTCCCGAAATCCATTTACAATAACATCACACATGCGCTCAAGTATGCGGGTGAACGCAGAAAAGCCGTTTTGGATGAAGCTGTAGAAGAAAGTTTAACGAAGGCGGCGCTTTGGGATGAAGTCAAAGACCGGCTTCATTCATCGGCTCTTTCGTTATCAGGCGGCCAGCAGCAGCGGCTGTGTATCGCCCGTACGCTTGCGATGAAACCCGCCGTGCTTCTTTTAGATGAGCCGGCCTCAGCTCTGGACCCCATTTCAAACGCCAGAATCGAGACGCTGCTGACTGAACTGAAGAAAGATTATTCGATTATTATCGTTACGCATAACATGCAGCAGGCCCTGAGGGTGTCTGACCGCACGGCTTTCTTTTTAAACGGAGAAGTAGTGGAATACGGGCAGACGGAACAGATATTTACGAGTCCCAAGGAGCAAAAGACAGATGACTATATTAACGGAAAGTTCGGATAGGGGGAAGGACCGTGAGCGTTGTGAAAGAAGCGGTGCACACACAGAATTTATTTGATATTCACGGCATGAACGTATGGTACGGGGCTCATCAAGCTTTAAAAGACATCACGATCGGGTTTGAGGAGCGGAAGGTAACTGCCATCATCGGTCCGTCCGGCTGCGGAAAATCCACTTTTATTAAAACATTAAACTTAATGCTGCAAATGGCTCCGAATGTCAAAGTGACAGGTGACATGATCTATAACGGACGCAATCTGCTGAAGGAGAAGACGGATGCGGCAGAATTAAGAAAACAGATCGGTATGGTGTTTCAAAAAGGCAATCCGTTTCCGCAGTCCATATTTGAAAATGTTGTGTACGGCCCGAGAATACACGGCGAAAAAAATAAAAAGAAACTGCTTGAAATCGCCGAGGAATCTTTAAAGGCAGCAGCGCTCTGGGATGAAGTGAAGGATCGTCTTCACCAGCAGGCGCTTTCACTGTCGGGCGGCCAGCAGCAGCGGCTGTGCATCGCAAGGGCGCTCGCCACAAAACCGGATGTCCTTCTGATGGATGAACCGACGTCTGCCCTCGACCCCGTGTCCACCCGGAAAATAGAAGAGCTGATTTTGACTTTGAAAGAAAAGTACACAATTGTCATTGTGACGCACAATATGCAGCAGGCTGCGAGGGTCTCTGACCAAACCGCGTTTTTCTATATGGGCGAACTGGTAGAGTGGGGCGATACGGGAAAAATCTTTTCACAGCCGGATCATCAAAAAACGCATGACTATATCAGCGGAAAATTCGGATGAAAAAACGGGCCCGGCCATAGACCGGGTCCGTTTTATATTGCTCATTAAAAAAGCCTGCTGGCCGTATCCATCTGAATGGACGATGCCTGCAAGCTTTTTTAGCGGGTTAATATTTTGACGATTTTCTTGAAGCTCATATCTGAGTCGACTTTGAAATGGCCGGCACGGATTTCTTTGTGGTAGCCCGCGTCAATTACGTAATCATTAAAGTCCTTCGCTGAAGGAATAATCCCTTCTTTTTCGAGAATGGATGACACATCAGCAGTGCTCATTCCGTCTTTAATCGTCAGTTTATATGTTACCTTTTTCTTTTTGGCGTCTGAGTTTTGATCGTTGCTCAGCGATTTTTCTTTAGAGTCAAGCAGTTTTTGATAGTCATCCCGTTTGACAGAGACTTTTTGCTGAGAGTCGAGGTAGCTGTTTACTTCTTTTTCTGTTAATGCTGTTTTTTCAGTTTTAACGGCAGCTGCCTGGTCATGGTCAGTCAAATAAAAGACAGCGGCGAGGACGGCCGTCGCTAAAATCATGCCTGCTGCAAAAGCCTGAATGCCACGTTTTGTCATACGAGCACCTTCTCATTATCTTTAATAATGGTATTGACGTCCTCGACAGACACGTGCTCCGCCTTTGCGATGGCTTCGGCAGACATCCCGTTGTTATATTTTGAAATGATTTGTTTGGCGATTTTTTGGTTAATACCGCTGCTTTTGGCTTTGCGGATCACGAGGTTGGTTTCCAGCAATTCTTCTTCAAGCACCGTCATTTTCTTTTTTAACTTGTAAATTTCCTGCATGGCGGAAAGCTGAAGCGTTTCAAGCTCCTGTTCCACGTCTTTCATCGGATCTCTTTGAGAATATGAGAATGCAATAAGCGCTATACTGACGATAAACAACGCAATAATAGCAATTTCCACGTTTCATCACCTTCTATTATTAATTTGCCCTTCTTTTTTATACCATAAAACGCCGCCATTCTAAAGGAAATAGAGAAAAAAACGGAATTTTGTCGGGAAATCTTTTTTATTCGGGGAGCAAACGGATATTTCTCTATAGATTTCGCATGTGAATGTCCTTTTTTGTCCTGTTTCGTCATATTTTGTATCCGTCTTGCGCAAGCTCATTCAGGGGATCAGAAGCGTAAACTGATGTTTTCTGCACTTAAACAACATTTCATGTAAATCAGCTCTAGCATTCCGTCCATTATAGTGGTATTATATATAAGTCTGAATAAGTAAATGATATTTAGTTTGGAGGGAAAATAATGCGCGTTAATATTACTTTGGCTTGCACTGAATGTGGTGAGCGTAACTATATTTCTAAAAAGAACAAACGCAACAATCCGGACCGCGTTGAATTTAAAAAATATTGCCCACGTGATAAAAAATCTACGTTACACCGTGAAACAAAATAAGCTGTTTAAAACGGCGGAAAAAAGCTGGAGCTTTCAATAAAGTTCTGGCTTTTTTGTCTTTCAGGGAGGTTTGAGGAACGTGAAAGCACAAATCAGAACCGATATAAAAGCAAAGCTTTCTGATATAACAGAAAGTGAATGGGAGGAAAAATGCCGCAGCATGCGTGAAACGCTGTTTTCTTTAAAAGAATGGAAACAAGCCCGCATGATCGCCGTTACCGTCTCGAAACGCTTGGAAATCCCGACACGGCCGATTATTGAACAGGCTTGGAAAGAGGGGAAACAAGTCTGTATCCCGAAATGCTTCCCAAAAACGGGAGCAATGGAGTTCCGTACATTTTCTGGGGATGATCAGCTGGAAACCGTATATGCAGGCCTTAGTGAACCGATCGAAAGCCTGACGGAAAAAGTGGCCCAAAAAGACATTGATCTTGTACTTGTGCCAGGTGTAGCTTTTGACCGGGAAGGCTTCAGAATCGGATACGGCGGAGGATATTATGACAGGTTCCTGACCGGCTATGACGGCCGTACCGTATCGCTTCTCTTTGACTGCCAGCTGACGGACCGAATTCCCCGCATGCCCCACGATATTCCGGTCGATACGATCGTGACTGAATCTGAAACCATCGCTTAATCGCATAAAAAACGTCTTGCACCGGAATAATTTTTGCTGTTTGACAAACGATAGGGGCAGGAGGGATAAGATGAAAAAATTGTTGATCTACTCACTATGCGCCGTATCTGTTTTAGCTGTTTACCAAAACCGCTATCGTCTGATGAACAGCGTGCTCAGCCAGCCGGGGATCAGACGGTCGTTTATTCATCTCTTTTTAAAAATACCGTTTATCAGAAATAAGTTCATTCAGCAGGCATTTTAAACAAATCCCGTTTCTTCAGCGGGATTTTTTGCATGAAAAAACCTGCCGGGAAAAAGACGGCAGGTTTCTTCGGATTGTCAGTTTTTTTTCAGGAAACCGAGCAGGATTGAGATCATCGGAGAAATGTACAGGAAAAAGGTAAACGGCAGGTAGTCGATGACGGGAACCCCTAATGCGCTTGCCATAAAAGCGCCGCTTACTCCCCATGGAATCAGCGGGTTGATCAATGTTCCGCCGTCCTCCAGCGACCGCGCAAGGTGAATCCGCTTAATGCTGAGCCTGTCATATAAAGGTTTATAGGACTGACCCGGAATTAAAATTGACAAGTACTGCTCGCCTGTCGCGAGATTTACGCCTATGCTTGAGAAGACGGTCGCCAAGACAAGCCGTCCTTTCGTATGCACGCCTTTTATCAATCCTTGAAGCAGTGCTGCGATCAGGCCCGTTTTTTCCATCAGGCCGCCGAGCGCAAAGGCAATCATGATCAGAGAGACGGAACCCATCATGGATTGGAGCCCGCCTCTGTTGATAATGCTGGCTACAGCCTCATCGCCGGTTTTAAATGCCGTGCCGCTTTGCAGAGCGGAAATAAATCCTTGAACGCTGCTGTCAGGAATGAAAACAGCCGTCAGAATCCCAGCGGAAATAATACCGGCGGTAAGCACCGGAATAACGGAAACCCGTCTGACCGCCAGAATGATTACCAACAGAGGTGAAAGTAGCGACCAAGGCGTAACGTGCACGGCCTGTTTAATTCCGGAAATGACCGCCTCAATATTTTGCGTTGAAGCGGCATTTATTGAAATGGATGAACCGAGAATATAAAAGAGAACAATTGTAATCAGCAGTGCCGGAACGGTCGTGCCCATCATATGGCGGATATGTTTAAAAATCGGAATTTCGCCGATTCCGGCGGCAAAATTCGTCGTGTCGGACATCGGTGACATTTTATCACCGAAACAAGCCCCGCAAATGACTGCTCCCGCCGTCCATTCGAGCGGAACACCCGCCGCGCTTGCTACCCCTAACAGCGCGACGCCGATTGTACTGACAGTTGTCAGACTTGAGCCGACAAGCGTGCTGATGATCATGCAGGAAAATAATGCGGTCAAAAGCAGCTGACTCGGCTGTATAATCGATAAAGCGTAAACGGTGACGGTGGGAATGGCACCGCTGTACATCCAGGCGCCGATCAGCACACCGATCAAAGACAGCACGATAATCGGCTGTACTCCGTTTTTCAATCCGTTGACAATTCCTTTTTCAAGACTGTCCCACGAGAAACCGAGCCACAAGCCTGCCAGAGCCAGAATAATGACGCAAAAAAACAGCGGCATATGCGGCTCCGTATGAAAGAAAAACAGGCAGGAAATAATGACTGCTAACATCAAGACAAATAAACTGATGGCTGAGATGAACGTCAGCCTTTTTTCTTGTTTCAAAACAACACCCCATCAAACTTTAATCCTTTTGTGCTTTTGGGCACGAAAGTATTGTAACAGAAAAACGCATAAATGAGTGTTTTTTTACAATTATGAATATACATTTTATCAAAATGCCGCTAGGATATTTTCTCCAATCGTTTTTTACTTGACGCCCGCTTCAGAGATGAAATACGCTTATACTCATAAGAAGAGTGGAAATGGTGAAGAAGATGAATTCATTTTATGACGTGCAGCAGCTGTTTAAGTCATTCGGCCATATCGTTTATTTCGGTGACAGACAAGCCGAAATTGACTTTATGAAAGATGAATTAAAGGAGATGTACTTGTCAAACGTGATTGAAAGAGAATTATGGCTGAAAGCCGCCGGAGTTCTTCAACAGGAATCAGAACGGATCAAAGGAAGGTCCAACAGCAGGATTTAATAAGAAAAGGAGATCATTATGGAAGAGACATGGTTTGCGGGGATTGATCTTGGCGGAACAACCATCAAGCTGGCCTTTATCAACATGTACGGTGAAATTCAGCACAAATGGGAGGTTCCGACCGATAAATCAGGAAACACAATTACGGTCACGATCGCTAAAGCGCTAGACCAGAAACTAGAAGAATTGAATAAGCCGAAACGGATCGTAAAATGGATCGGCATGGGGGCGCCCGGACCCGTGGAAATGGCGACGGGGATGGTTTATGAGACGACAAATCTGGGGTGGAAAAACTATCCCTTGAAAGACCATCTCGAGGCGGAAACGGGTATTCCGGCCGTCATTGAAAACGATGCTAATATCGCGGCGCTCGGAGAAATGTGGAAAGGTGCAGGCGACGGGGCTAAAGATGTCATTTTAGTGACGCTTGGAACCGGAGTCGGCGGAGGCATCATCGTCAACGGAGAAATCGTTCACGGTAAAAACGGTGCAGGCGGAGAAATCGGTCATATTTGCAGTATCCCGGAAGGCGGGGCCCCGTGCAACTGCGGGAAATCCGGCTGTATTGAAACGATTGCGTCAGCAACCGGCATCGTCCGCATCGCGAAAGAAAAGCTTGCAGCGGTTTCCGACTCTTCGCTCCTGCAAGTGCGCGATCTCACGGCACGTGACGTGTTCGAAGCGGCAAAACAGCAGGATAAGACAGCGCTGGAAGTCGTCGATTATGTCGCAAAACATTTAGGCCTTGTGCTCGGAAACCTGGCAAGCGCCATGAACCCGACGAAAATCGTGCTCGGCGGAGGCGTCTCCAAAGCAGGTGAAATACTGCGGTCAAAAGTGGAAGAGACCTTCAAAATCACCGCGTTCCCGCGTTCTGCGGAAGCGGCTGATATTTCCATTGCGGCACTTGGAAATGACGCCGGAGTCATCGGCGGGGCGTGGATTGCCAAAAATGAATGGCTTAAATATCAAAACTGCTAGAGAAAGTCTGCCTGCCCATATAGCGGGCGGCTTTCTTTTTTTATCTCCCACGTCATATAGTTTTTAAAAAAGGGGGATGAACATGGCGGGAATTCGTGTCAAACCTGAAATGAAACATCATATGAAAGCTGTCGCAAAGGTGCTTTCAATTGATGAAAAACTGTTGAAAGACGCCAATAAAACGGCGGAAAGCGAGGAATTATTTTGTCCCGGCTTTGTCATGAGCGGGCAGTCAGAGGGTACTATCGGGACGCTGAGCGGGCTTTCGCAATATATCCGGCGCTGTAAAAGCGTTCTTTCCAGTGATCAATGGGTGAAGGAAGAAAAAGTGTACGGCGCTCAATCGGTTTTCGAAGAAATTGAGAAAATAACGGATGTCTTTCCGTTTGTCACGTGCCGTAAAATCGGCAGTTCCGTGTTGGGAAAACCGCTTTATGAGCTGAAAATAGGTGCGGATACAGCCGAAAGAAAAGTGCATGTAAATGCCTCTTTTCATGCTAATGAATGGATCACCACCTCGGTTGCGCTAAAATGGTGTAAAGAATATTGCGCGGCGTTATGCGAAAACAAGACGGTTTTTGGGCATTCCGCGCTTGATATATTCAGCCGTACATCACTGTCATTCGTTCCGCTCGTAAATCCCGACGGTGTTGATCTCGTACTTTACGGATGTGAAGATTTATCAGAAAAAAGTGAATTTCTTAATGAGTTAAATGAGTACCGCCCGGATTTCCGCGAATGGAAGGCGAATATAAACGGCGTTGATTTAAATAAACATTTCCCATCCAATTGGGACATTGAACAGAGGCGCAAACCGAAAGCCCCTTCGTACCGGGATTTTCCGGGCATGGCGCCGCTCACTGAACCGGAAGCGCAGGCGATGCACCGGCTGATAACCGAACAGCCGCCTGACAGGGTGATCGCTCTCCATACGCAGGGAGAAGAGATTTATTGGGGATACGAAGGATGTGAACCGGAACAATCAGCTCAGGTCATCCGGGAGTTTGAAGAGATAAGCGGAAACCGCTATCAAGGTGTAAAAACCATTGACAGCCATGCCGGTTTTAGAGATTGGTTTATACAGCAATACGGAAAAGAGGGCTATACCGTTGAACTTGGAAAGGGAAAAAACCCTTTGCCTTTTCATCAGTTTGCTGATATTTATCAAGCGACGGAAGGCATTTTGTGGAGGTCGCTCGTTTTTTGAGACATCTGTGAAATTTCTCATTTGTTTACATAAACAAATATGGGACAATAGAAAAGAATGGGGGGAAGGCTGGTGAGATACTTGTTTTGTGTTCTGCTGTCCGCATTCGTTCTGTGTTTAGCGGCCTGTGAACCATCTCATCAGCAGCATGACACAGGCGTTTCGGCAAAATCAGCAGAACAGAAAATCGTTCCGCTCAGTAAAAATGAAGCGGAGAAAGCGGAAGGATGGCTGGATAACAGAACCATTCTGTATACAGTGCATCATCAGCTGATGAAATATGACCTTTTCAGCGGAAAATCCGAACGGCTCTATGAAACAAAGGGCCATATTGTCAATGTAAAGATCAGCCCGAAAAAACAGCTGATTCTCGTTCAGGTGACAAACAGCGGGCAGACGGAGCTTGTGCTTATGAACAAGGAGGGGAAAAGACTTTATTACAAAGCCTTTAACTCTTATGAGCTGGAGACGGCTTGGAATCCGTATGACCCGTATCAAATGATGATTACCGTTTTTACTGAAACATGGGACTTCACAACCTATACGGCCGATATGAAAAACGGCATTTTAAACATGAGTCCGGTTCAGACACCTTTTGTCCATTGGACGGCTTCTGATGAATTTCAATATATCAAGCAAGGGAAAACGGAAGAAGAGGGTCCTTTATATTCTTATGACTTGCAGACGAAAAAAGAAAAAAGAGTGCTTCATCACGTCATCTGGGCCGATTCCCGCCTGGGTATGACGATTGCCGTCAGACAAACTGATCAATCAGACGGCGACGGCGAGTTTCTTTTCCGAAAACCGGCATCCGTGACACACCGCTTTCCTCTTCAAAAAAAGTATGAGAGCTTTGCGCCGATGGAATATGATTACGATCAGACGCACAAGCGGTTTTACACATTTAAGCCGGAGGGCCGTTTATACAGGCTGATCAGCTTTGACTTAGGGGACGAACGGGAGCGGACGGTGATCGCGAATACGGCAATGGAGCCGATTCAGATCTCACCGGATGGGGAATACGCTCTATACGGCTTTACGTATGACCGTCTGATTTCGCTGAAAACAGGTATGACAGAACCAATCATAACAAATGAAAAAGGAGTTTGAATCAAATGGCAATTGCAGATGTGACAATTATTCCGATCGGAACAAAAACACCGAGCGTCAGTGAGTATGTAGCGGACGTGCAAAAGATTTTGGAAGGCTACAAAGCTGCCGGCAAAATCAAATTTCAGCTCACACCGATGAACACTTTGATTGAAGGTGAGCTGAGTGACTTGTTTGCAGTCATTCAGGACATTCACGAAGCCCCGTTCCAAAAAGGGCTGAACAGAGTGGCGACCAATATCCGCATTGATGACAGACGTGATAAAGAAACGACGCTGGAGAGCAAAATCAAAAGTGTCAGCAAACATTTGCAGCAATAAAAAATAAGCCTGTATCCAAATGGATACAGGCTTTTAATGTGCAGTCGGATAGCCGCTGGTTATAACGGTCATTACGGTAAACCAGCCAAACACGCCCAGCGTGGCGGCGGCTAACAAAAATCCCAGGATATTTCTCTGTCTGACAGCCCGCAGGACTCCTAATACAGCTAATAATGCGACAAGGCCGAAGATTACAACAAGTAACATCATGCTCCCCCTTTGTCATTGGAACCTGAAAATCTTTCCATTTCATTTTAACCGTTTTCATTTTATTTGTCGATAGCGTTTTCCCAGCCGCATTCATTGAATCTTCCGCAGAAAACCTTCATAATAAGGGCATATACATAAAGAGGTGATGAAAGTGAAATGGAGACGAATGCCGGCCGGTCCGATTCAGGCAAACGCGTATTTTCTCGTCAGTGAGGATCAGTCCTGTCTTATTTTTGATCCGGGCGGGGAAGCGGACAAAATCAACAATTACATAAAAGAAAACAATCTGAAGCCGCTTGCCGTCTTGCTGACGCACGCCCATTTTGACCATATCGGCGCGCTTGACGAGGTAAGAGACAGATGGGATGTTCCCGTGTATCTTCACAAAAATGAAGAAAAGTGGCTGGAGGACTCTTCCTTAAACGGATCAGGCCTATTGCGGGGCATCGCCGTCACGGCACGGCCCGCTGATCGGCTGATTGAAGGCGATGGCGTTTTGGACATCGGACCGTTCCATTTGGAGACGCTGTTTACGCCGGGTCATTCACCTGGAAGCGTTTCTTATTATGTAAAGGACGCCGATCTTGTGATTTCAGGCGATGTGCTTTTTCAGGGGGGCATCGGCCGCACGGATTTACATGGAGGAAGTCAGGACGTATTGCTAGATTCCATCCATCAAAAATTGCTCACATTGCCCGGGCATACACTTGTGTTAAGCGGGCACGGCCCGGAAACGGACATCCAGACAGAGCAGGAGAGAAACCCGTTTATCAATGGTTTTTCACTGTAAATGAAAAAAGACAGACCGTCATCGGTCTGTCTTTTTTAGTCAGTGGGTTCCGCCGCCCGGTGTCATAATAAAAATAGAGTAATATGTAAATCCGGCGAAAAATACGGTTAAGTAAGCTCCGAAAATATAAATATACATCCGCTCAGTCAGATTCAAATAAGAAAGAAACACGAAAAAGATCGTCTGTCCAAAAAACAAAAGAGATGCGTCCTTCATGCCGCCTAAAAAAAACATTACTGCAAAAATCCCCGTCCAAAATCCTAACACCCGGAACATGCGATTCATTCCTTATCCCCTCCCGAGAGTCTATCTGAAGTTTATTATAATAGATCGGCAGTCGAAATGTAAACATTTTCATGATTATATTTATTGTGGAATTTATGTCTTTCCCTGTGTTTTATATCTTATGCCGCTCTGAACAAAAGATCCGAAAAATTTTTTGAAATACGTTTAGTGAAAAAAAGTTCAGGGTACTTATGTTTACAAAGAGACGGATTATCCGAGGGAGGAATTTTTAAAAATGAAAGAACTTATTTTTTATTCATACCCGAGCTGCACATCATGCCGAAAGACGAAACATTGGTTAAAAGCCCACAATATTGACTTTCATGAGCGCCATTTATTCAGGGAGACACCGACAATTGATGAATTGAAACAAATCTTATCCTTAACGACCGAAGGAATTGATGAAATATTAGCGACGAGAAGCCAAACATTTAAAAACCTCAACCTGAACCTTGAAGAAATGACTGTAAATGAAGTGCTGAAGCTTCTGACTGAAAAACCGAAGCTGCTGCGGCGTCCGATCCTGATCGATAACAAAAAGCTCGTTATCGGATATAATCCCGGAGAATTAATGAAGCTGACGAAGAAAAAAACGGTACATCAATCCGTATCATAAGAGAAAAACGAAGATCCGCTGATCAAACATTATCAGCTAATCTTCGTTTTTTGCGGTTACAGGACTGGGCTAGCTGGATTCGAACCAACGATCACGGAGTCAAAGTCCATTGCCTTACCGCTTGGCTATAGCCCATCGGATGTAATTACAGTATGTGCGTCCGGCGGCAATTTATACATACAAAGTGAATGGAGGAAACCCGTGAAACATTTGAATGAAGTATTATATGAAACATTGATTGAAGAATCAGGTGAAATCACACGCCAATGGCTGCTCATACCCGAATCGGCGCGGCCTTCAGGTGATCAGAAAGCAGAAACGCAGCACCGCCTGTTAATTGAAATCGTTGCCAGGATTCTATCGGGAAAAGACGGCGGGGACGAGGAACTGACAAAGTGGGCGCTGCAGTTCGCAAGAGACCGGGCCGTGCATGAAGTCCCGGTCTATGAAAGCGTCGCGCGCTTTAAAGAATTCCGGAGCTTGGTCTGGAATCGCATACAGACATGCACTGAAACGATGTCCGAGAAGCCCGGGACGTCTGCGGTATTTCAATGGGGAGAGAAGCTGAACAAAGCAATTGACCATATGATCGAAGTCTTTACAGAGGAATATTATAAAGTGACGATTACGCAATTAAACGCCCAAAAAGAAATGATTAATGAATTAAGCGCGCCGATTATGCCGATTGCCGACGGTATTGGGATTTTGCCGCTTGTCGGCGAAATTGACACATACCGGGCAAAGATCATTTTGGAATCGGTGCTTGACCAATGTTCTTCGCTCCGGCTTTCCTATTTGTTTTTAGATATCTCAGGCGTGCCGATTGTGGATACAATGGTCGCTTATCAAATTTTTAAAGTGATTGACAGCACAAAACTTCTTGGCATAGAAACGACAATCTCAGGCATCCGGCCGGAAATCGCCCAAACCGTCGTGAAGCTCGGCATCGACTTTTCTCAAGTGAAAACAGAACAGAGCCTGACGAAGGCGCTGGCGAAAAACGGATTTGTCTTAAAAGAATCATTAAGATGATAAAAAGCTGAATGGCCGAGAGGGATTTCTCCCTCAGCTATTCAGCTTTTTCAGCTTCAATCGTCTTAATATGGTGGCTGTCGATTTCTTTTACCGTGAATGTGTATCCTTCAAAATCAATCGTGCTCCCAGGCTTTGCATCAATATGCTGAGTCAGAAACCAGCCCCCGAGTGTATCGACTTGATCAGCCGTAATCTCTGTTCCGAGTACATCATTGACGTCACTGATCAGCAATTTGGCGTTCAGGAGATAGCGGCTGTCCCCAAGCTTTTGAACGGAGGGTGTCTCATCCGTGTCAAATTCGTCCCGGATCTCGCCGACGATCTCTTCGATGATGTCTTCCGCCGTTACTAATCCCGCGGTTCCGCCGTACTCATCAATGAGAATGGCCATATGAGCATGTTCCCGCTGCATTTTAACGAACAATTGATAAATCGGGATCGTCTCAATCACATGGATCGCCGGCTGAATGTAAGGGCTGAGCTCGTGTTTTGTAAACGGAGCTCCTTCTGATAGGAATCTGAATAAAACTTCTTTTATATTGATGATGCCGACAACATGATCTTTGTCTCCCTTTATGACGGGATACCTGGTATATTTATTTGTTTTGATAATATCCCGGAGTATATGTCCCGATCCGCTGTCAAGCGGCAGGCTTACCATTTCATTCCGGGGCACCATGATTTCTTTTGCAGTGCGTTTATCAAATGTGAAAATGTTATTTACGTAATGCAGCTCGCTTTTTTTGATCATGCCGTTTCGATAGCTTTCGGCAAGGAGCACCCGCAATTCCTCTTCCGTATAGGCCATTTCATGTTCGGAAGCCGGCTTCAAGCCGAACAGGGCTGTAATCAGGCGTGCGGAATGATTAAGCAGCCAGATGAACGGAAACATTAACTTATAAAACAAAATCATCGGTTTAGCAAACAAAAGTGTAATCCGCTCAGCTTTTTGGATAGCAAAACTTTTCGGTGCGAGTTCACCGATGACGACATTCACATATGTAACCAGCAGAAATGCAATGATGAGTGACAGTACATGGGCAACCGCTTCATGAAGTCCGGTTTTTAAAAATAACGGCTGAAGCATTGCTTTGACTGTCGGTTCACCCAGCCAGCCGAGTCCCAAGGCGGTTACGGTGATGCCCAATTGGCACGCCGATAAATATTCATCAAGGTGTGTAATGACATGCTTGGCTGCTTTTGCCCCTTTCACCTCTTCCTGAATGAGCTGATTGATGCGGGAGCGCCTTGCTTTAACAATTGAAAACTCTACAGCGACAAAACATGCCGTTAATAAAATAAATAGTACGATGGCAGACAGTTTGATGATATACAATGGAACGCCTTCCGAGAAGGAAGGCTTGCACCTCCCTTTTTTCGGAATAATACCACTCTGGAAAGCTGGTCAAACATCAAACCTGGTTTAGCTCGATGCAATTACGGTAATTAAAAGAAGAAAGCGATACTGGAGGCTGACAAGAGATGAAGGTACATTCGGGAGCGGACTGGGTTTGGTACCAGCTCGGTCCGCATGAAAAAACAGAAGCGAAAAAAATGATCCGCCACAATCATTGGCCGCAATGTGAAAAGTGGTTTGAACATGAAAACCATATAAACTTTCTGCGCTCAGATACAAATGAACAGAATAATGAAGCGGTTTTCGGTTCTTTAATCTATCATCAAGGATTAGATGATGAAAAAAATCATACCGTATTTCACTTTTATATTACGAGAGACTTCTTTTTTACGATTAATTTTGATTTTTCGCTGCTGCGCGGTATAAAAGAAAAGCACGCCACACAGCAGATCCAAACCTGCGAAGATGCGATAGAAGGCTTTTTTATTCTGCTCGGCGAGCTGATGAATTCCTATCTTATCGGATTAGATGAATTTGAAGTCAAGCAGCGGACGCTGAAATGGCAGATTCATGATGACAACAGTAAAGGAATCTTGGAAAACGTGCATAAACTGCGCCATGAACTGTTCATTTGGAAAGGGCTGACGCTGGGAGCTAAAAAAGTGGAAATGGCTTTAAAAGAAGCTTTTCTCCCGAAAAATGACAAGCAGAAAGATTATCTCAGGGCTCATCAAAAGATGGAAAGAGGCATTACATATATCAATGAATTTGATCAGGAACTGAGCAATCTGCTGCACGCCGAGGAAGTCATTACATCCCAAAGAGGAAATGAAATTGTGAAAGCACTGACGATCTTTACAACTCTTTTTACACCGATGACGGCGCTTGGAGCTCTCTGGGGGATGAACTTTGATAACATGCCGGAGCTTCATTGGAAATATGCGTATATCGGTTCCATTGTGCTTATTATCGTATCAACCCTGCTAATTTATATTTATCTGCGGCAGAAGGGCTGGACAGGGGATATTCTGAAGGAGAATCAAAAGAAATATTTGCGGAAAGAAAAGAAACGTTAAGCAGAGCAGGCGCACGCCTGCTTTTTTTATGGCCGAAAATTGCTGAATGGAGCCGGGTTTTCTTCAGTAAATCAATATTAAGCGGCTTATTTTTGCTTTTTTTACGATTTACACTGTGCAAAAAGCATCATTTCTCCTTTGATCACTTTTGTGTATTTGATTTACAATACGTGTCGGAAGGAGGGAAGTCTTATGGAGAATATTGAAACATACAGCAGGAACATCATCAACGAGGCCTATATGGCAAGGGCTTCAGATATACACATTGTGCCGAGGGAAAGGGATGCTTTCATCCATTTTCGCATCGGTCATGCTCTTGTGAAAAAAAGAGTCTTAAAAAAAGAGGAATGCGTAAGGCTTATTTCTCATTTTAAATTTTTATCGGCCATGGATATAGGAGAAAGACGAAAGCCGCAAAACGGATCACTGTCTCTGCCGCTTCCAACGGAAACCGTTCATTTGAGGATGTCAACCTTGCCGACAATGAATGATGAAAGTCTTGTCATCAGGCTATTGCCTAAGAGGCAGATTCCCCCTCTGGATAAACTGTCCTTATTTCCGGGGGCAGGCGCCGCATTATTATCCTTTCTGAAGCATTCGCACGGCCTGCTTCTTTTTACCGGCCCGACCGGATCTGGAAAAACAACTACCCTTTACTCGCTTGTCAACTATGCAAAACGGCATTTCAACCGGCGGATTGTCACGCTGGAAGATCCCGTAGAAACGAGAGATGAAGATGTTTTGCAAGTTCAGGTGAATGAAAAAGCCGGAGTCACATATTCCTCCGGTTTAAAAGCGATTTTAAGACATGACCCCGATATGATCATCTTAGGGGAAATCAGAGATGCCGAGACGGCTGAAATCGCAGTCCGTGCGGCCATGACGGGCCACCTCGTACTTTCAAGCCTGCATACAAGAGATGCCAAGGGCGCCATATACAGGCTGCTGGAGTTCGGGGTGAACATGACGGAAATTGAACAAACCGTAATTGCCATCGCCGCTCAGCGTCTGGTTGATTTAACGTGTCCGTTTTGCGAAACGGACAACTGTTCCGTGTACTGCCGTCTGTACAGGCAGACACGCCGTGCGGGGATTTATGAACTGCTTTACGGAAAAAATCTCACCCAGTGCTTTCAGGAAGCAAAAGGAGAGCACGCCAATTTTCAATATCAGACGCTTCGCAGGCTGATCAGAAAAGGTATCGCGCTCGGTTATGTCACGACTGATAATTATGATCGGTGGGTGTATCATGAAGCGGATTAAAAGAACCTGGCCGTTGAAGGATCAAGCGGCTTTTTTGAAAAGGCTCGGTGAAATGACGGAAAAAGGGTACAGTCTGATTGAAGGGCTCAAACTGCTGAAACTCCAGCTCCATAAACGTCAGCTTGCAGAGCTGACGGACGGAATCCGCCGGCTGAGGGAAGGCGATGCGTTTTACCAAGTGCTTGAGGCACTGTCTTTTCATAAAGAAGCCGTCTCCATCTGCTATTTCGCGGAGAAACACGGAGAATTGCCGGGGGCGATGAAACAAAGCGGCGAATTGTTGCAGAGAAAGCTCATGCAGACGAATCAAATCAAAAAAATGCTCCGGTATCCGATGTTTTTAATATGTTCCGTCTGCGTCATGTTTTATATCCTGCAAAGTTTGATTATTCCGCAGTTTTCAGGGATTTATCAATCAATGAATATGAATACTTCCGGTGCGACTGCTTTCATCTTTGCGTTTTTTCAGCATTTTCATGAAGCCTGCGCACTGGGGATGGCAGCCGTTCTCAGCTTGTTTTTGTACGTTTGGTTCTTATGTAAGAAAAAATCCCCGCAAGACAAAATGCTTATCGTTGTGAAAATCCCCCTGATAGGAAAAGCGGCCGTTCTTTTTAACAGCTACTTTTTCTCTTTACAGCTCAGCAGTCTTCTGAAATCCGGTCTTTCTATCTATGACAGCTTAACTGCTTTTAAAGAACAATCTTTTCTGCCTTTTTACCGTGAAGAAGCAGAGATGCTCATTACACGTTTGAAAGCCGGCGAAACCATAGAATCTGCTCTTTCCGGGCATCCGTGTTATGAAAAAGACCTTGCGGCTGCAGTCAGTCACGGACAGGCAAACGGCCGGCTTCATCGCGAACTTTATACGTACAGCCAGTTTATGATGGAGCGTCTTGAACAAAACGCGGAGAAGTATACCGGTATTCTCCAGCCTGTCATTTACGGTGTTGTGGCCGGTATGATTTTACTTGTTTATATGTCAATGCTGATGCCGATGTACCAGATGATGAACCAAATGTAAGGGAGTGCTTCGTCTGAAAAATCAAGAAGGATTTACATTAATTGAAATGCTGATCGTTTTATTTATTGTTTCCATTCTGCTTTTAATCACGATTCCTAACGTTACAAAACATAATCAAAGCATTCAGCATAAAGGCTGTGAAGGACTGCAGAATATGGTGAAAGCCCAAGTGACGGCGTACGAAATCGACCATGAAGGAAAAATGCCGGAGATGAACGACTTACAATCAGAGGGATATATCAAAAAGAATACAGCCTGCCCGAATGGAAAACAGATTTTAATAAAGGGCGGGGAAGTTACAGTTGAACAATAACCGGCTGACAGAAAACGGATTCACCCTTCTTGAAAGCCTGGTTGTGTTAAGTCTGGCGTCTGTATTGCTGACTGTTTTGTTCACGGCGGTTCCGCCGGTTTATACCCATTTGGCCGTGCGGCAAAAAACAGAACAGCTCCAAAAAGATATTCAGCTTGCTCAGGAAACGGCTATCGCAGAACATAAAAGAACAAAAATCACTTTTCTCCCAAAAGAGCATAAATACAAGCTGCAGTCAGCAGGAAGGATTGTCGAGCGTTCCTTTGATTCGCTTCACATTACACTTGTGACTTTACCGGAGAGCCTTGAATTTAACGAAAAAGGCCATCCGAATTCCGGCGGAAAGATTCAATTGAAGAGCGCGGGATTCACTTATGAAATAACAGTTTACTTAGGGAGCGGAAATGTCCATGCAGAACGGAAATAAGGGGTTCTCTACTATTGAAACACTATCAGCAATGGCTATTTGGCTGTTCCTTATGATTTCTATCGTTCCGGTCTGGACGGGCATGCTGACAGACAATCTGAAAATAGAAGAACGCCAGGAAGCGTACCAGCTTCTTCATAAACATATCAGCGCATATATGATGTCCGGAAAAAAGCAGCCGTCTCCCGGTGTGACGTGGAAGGAGGATGGTGATTATTACAAAGTCTGTGCGGCTGTCCGCGGCGAAAAAGAAATGTGCCTCAGCATTCTCAAAACAGAATGGCTTTACGCTTCTTAATGTTTTGGTCTCCTTGGCAGTCTGTCTCTTCTTATCAGGCACTCTGAGCCCGATTTTACATTTGTTTTTATCAGGCCGGACCGATAACGGCGGAATAGACAGCCGGGAGTATCATATTGCCGTTCAGCAGATCATGAATGAATGTAAACAGGCTGAGACTGTGAAGCCTGCGGATGGCGGACGGTCGTTAACCTGCCGGAAAACAGGAGGCGAAGAAGTCCGTTTTGAAATCTATCACACGATGATAAGGAAAAGAGTGAACGGAAAAGGCCACGTGCCGATCCTGCATAATGCTGCTTCATTAACGGCTGATGTGAAAAACGGCCTGATTTTAGTGGGAATCACAAGCGTTACAGGTAAAAAGAAGCAGACGGCTATTCCGGTTTACAGCTCTTTAAAAGGTGATTAAAATGTACAAATCTGACGGGTTTATATATCCGGCGGTTCTGTTTGTTTCTGCCGCAGTTTTACTTGTCATCAGCTATACTTCATCTGATTTCATCACCCGAAAAACATTTGCAAAAGAGGCCGGGGAGTACTGGATTGGTGAGAACCTGCTTCAAAACGGCGCCCTGCTGTCAAGCCGTCATATGATACAGGGACAAAAGACTCAGTCGGGTACACAGCGTTTTCCGTACGGAACTGTCTCCTTTTACATCGACGGGAATGATCGCCGGGAAACGGTTCAAGTTACAATAAAGGCGGTAACAGCATCAGGGACGAGACGGGAGGCTCACCTTTTATTCAATCATAAGAAGAAAAAGCTGATTCAATGGACAGAAGTATAAAAAAGAGGCGGCGGGACAACACTTCATAATAAAGACAGCAATATGAGGTGAGAGCCATGAAAACAAACGATTATGTAAAATATATGACTGAGCAATTCGTTAAATATTTCGATACGCCGAAACAGGAACGGAAAGAGCGAAAAGAAGTGCGGAAAGAAAAGAAAGTGCCGGCTTCTCAGCACTGGTTCGGAATATTGCCATATGGTTTTAAGCTGTGGATGCAGCGGAAAAAATAAAGTGCAGCACCTGAAAGGTCCTCCTGATATAGGAGGGCCTTTATTGGTATTCCTCAATAACCGCAATTTTATTTACCTTTTGGCTGTAGGGATTAAAAGAAATCGTAACAAACACACCAAATTCTTTAGCGCCATCCCGCAATGTCAAGTGATATTGTTTGACTGCTTCATCCGTTCTTTTCCGATCCCACACCTTTTGAATAAATAACGTTTGAGCGAGCGGATATCTTTTTTTAGCTTCTTTTTCTGCGATTTTTTCCCATTTTGATTTATGGTGAACAGCATAATAAGGCACCGTTTCCGCTTGAGCAATCCCTGAAACTCCGAAACCAAGAATTGAAAGGCAAATCAGACTTTGTTTGATCATCATTCTTCGTCCTTTCGCTGTATATACTTTCCATTTTGTGCTGGTCACTCCGTTATTTTCTCACATTTTATTAGAAAAAATTCCAAAAAGGTGTGTAATTTGGAGCAAAACGTTGTTTTTAAAGGATATATTCTTAAAAACGAACAATTTGATCGTTTTTGACATTTTCCAAGACGGTAAACCTTGATTATACTTTGTTCATGCGGTTCTTTAAAGAGAACGAACATCATATTTATAAACAGTTTTACAGGGGGTAAGGCATGTTCCGATTGCTGCGAACGGAAAAAAAGGGCAAGGTGAGATCGAGAATGATGCTGTTTTTACGGCTGTCGTTCATTTTCTGCCTGCCCGTGACGATATGTGCTCAGTTTACGGGAGACACAAGTTCCTCCTTTAATGATGTGAAAAGCTTCAGTCTCCCGGTTCAAACGTGCGGAGATTTTCGATATACAGATGACAATTGCCGCTATGACGAACGCTGGGATCAAAGTGATTTACATATCACCAATCAAACTGATACGTCAGGCACCGTGTGTGCGCCGCTTCAACTTTATGCGGAGCTGGAGAATAGGGGGAAAGAGCGGACTGTTTCTGACTGGAAATGGGAGCTCCATAAAATCGCCTCTCAGCAACAGCCTTTACAAAACGGCAATGTCGTGGATAAAGGGCTTATTACTGATAAAAAAAGCAAAACGATTTATAAAATGGAGTCAAAGCGGGCCTTGCAGCCGGGAATTTATGCATTCAAGGTTTACAAGCCTGAAGGATATCCTGCGAACGAAGAAAAATTTGAGTGGTCAAAACCGATGAAGCTTGTCAAGTGCCAGGAACAGGCGACGGCTTCCGATTCGAAGAAAACAGAGAAAAAACCGGCTGAGCCGGTAAAAGAAAGCGGGGAAGAACATGAAAAAAACACTGAAACTGATCAGTAATATTTTGTATGCCGTAATCTTCAGCTTGATTATTGTGCTGACATTGACGGTAATCTCGACCCGGGCTTCCGGCGGTGAGCCGGCCATCTTCGGCTATACGCTGAAATCCGTGCTGTCGGGTTCAATGGACCCGGAATTTAAGACGGGTTCACTCATAGCGGTAAAGAAAATTTCTGATGTGAATGACTTAAAAAAAGGCGATGTCATCACTTTTACACAAGATGACGGATCAGCCGTAACACACAGAATAATCGGGATCACAAAAAAGGGCGGGCACCTGATGTTTGAGACAAAAGGAGACCATAATGCCGCTCCGGATGCCGCACCCGTTCCAGCTGAAAAAGTGGCAGCTCTGTATACGGGATATCAGCTCCCGTATGCGGGATATGTAATACATTTGGCCAGCCAGCCGATCGGAACAGCGATTTTGTTAATCGTTCCCGGCGTCATGCTTTTAATTTACTCAATAACAGTCATTGCCAGCGCTCTCCGCGATATCGAGCGGAAAACGAAAGCGCTGGAAGAACATGAGAGAAACGGGACCATGTCCACATGAATAAGGTTGCAACCTGGCGACAGGATTTGATAACAAAAAATGAAAAAGTAAGGGGAGTACAAACATGGGTATGAAAAAGAAATTAAGCTTGGGCGTTGCCTCAGCCGCACTCGGTTTAGCATTAGTAGGAGGAGGCACATGGGCCGCATTTAATGATGTGAAGTCCACGGACGCCACATTTGCGTCAGGAACGCTTGATTTATCGGCTAAAGAACAATCAGCCAATGTCAATTTGTCAAACTTAAAACCAGGAGACAAATTGACAAAAGATTTTGAATTCAGAAACAACGGTTCACTTGCCATTAAAGAAGTGCTGATGGCTTTGAATTTTACTGACTTCAAAGGAGCAAAGAAAGGAAACGAATCTGCGGAGGATTTCCTCAGCCAGTTTGAAATTACGGTTCTGACAGTCGGCAAAGAAGGGGGCAACGGCTATCCTAAAAATATCATTTTGAAGGCGGCCAGCCTGAAAGACTTATACTTAATGTCTGCAAAGCAGGATAAAGCTGCTGCCGAAGCGATCAGCAAGCACATTGATCCGAAGTTCTTGAGTGAGAGCGGAAAAGTCAATGTAGCAACCATTAACGGCAAAACAGCGCCTGAGTATGACGGGGTTCCGAAAACGCCTGTAGATTATGATCAAGTGCGGATGGAAATCCGATTTAAAAATGATACCGCAAAAGACGCAAACGGTCTGAGTGTCCAAAATAAATTCCAGGGCAATGCGATTTCTCTTCAATTCTCATTTGAAGCAACGCAATGGAACGGATTGACCATTACGAAAGATCATACGGATAAAGACGGTTACGTGAAGGAAAATGAAAAGGCTCATAGTGAGGATAAAAACTGATCCGAATGCCGGACAGATAAAAGAGGAGTTGTGCACATATGGCGGCACTACTCCTCTTTTTGCGCTTTTCTCCATTTTTGATATTCTAAAAATTCACGAAATTGTTTTTTTGATACCCCGGATGTCATCGCATCACGAACTAATTTCTCCCATTCACTATCTAATTGACCATCGTATTCGGTTTCATGTTTTTCATCAAGTAAAGTATGAACCGAGACGTCCAGAACAGCGGAGACTTTTTCTAGAAATTGAATGGAGGGGTTCGTCTGTAAATTTCGTTCTATTGAGCTTAAATAAGACTTCGCTACCCCAGCTTTTTCAGCTAGTTCTGATAGTGAGTAGCCTTTTTCTTTTCGGTATTGTTTAATACGCTGGCCAATCAATGTCATCACCTTCCTTGTGATATTATAGCACATTCAGAAAGGATTTACGGTATGACTTCTGGCGGCCTGGATATGTTGAGAAGACTTTTTATGCGAATGCAGGTATTTGCGTATCTCTTCTAGGCTGATATTTGCTTTTTGGGCTTCTAATATCAGTTCAACCCATTCCTTATCTAATTGCGAAAACTCTGTTTTTGCATTTTTCATGCATTTTCTCCTCCTAAAATACTTGTTTATGTATTTCAGCCAATCCGGCCATGACCTTATCTTTATTTCATGTCTGGAAGTGATTCATCGCATGCGAAACGCCAGAAATTTTTTCTGTATACCTTTATTATAATATAGAATTTCTAAAAAAAACGGGAAAGCTGTCGAATGGATAACGCTTATCCAGAAAAATTACTTTGCAGGAAAAATAAACCGCCGTTCTCGATCTGAATGTGAATTTTCGGCTGATATAAGGCTTTCAGCGCTTGTTTTTCCAATTGGTATTCCTCAGGCTTTTCCTCTGTCTGCTCATAAAACTGATCGAGAAGCCTGAGGTCCTTCTTCCATCTGGCGATCGCATTGTCAGCCCAGTCTGACGGCTCTTTGGCGGCAGCGTTTTTCAAATAATGCTCCATCCTTTTAATCCCGCTTTCCGGCTTAATCATCGGCGATATGGTAAAGCAATAGTCTGATATTTGTGATGTCAGCGGAAGCGGTGCAAGCTTCTGCTGAAATCCTTCTATAATTGTTCCAGATACAAGATGCAGGCCTAAAGACAAAAGTCTGTCTTTTTTCATGTCGGATTGGTATGAAATCACTACATTTAATCCAAGCCAGGGCTGAAGCGGGACTCTGGCTCCGGCTGATACAATTTTCTCATATATTCTTGTAAATCTCCCATTTTGTTTAACTGCTTGAAAGATTTGAAAGAGCCGCGGGGCTCCGAAGTAAATAAATTCGCCGTCCATATCATCCGGAGCCGTTTCTTTATCAGTGATGAAAGTGATCTTCATCGGATTCGGTTCTCCGCCCGTTTTTTCACGCCAATGCCAATAAAACGGCCGGTTCATAATTTGTTTGTCCATCTCAACCGTCAATTGAACCGTCATAAAACCCGGCCCGTGTTCAGTAATCGGGCAGTGGTTCGCTTCAAAAAAGCGCAGTAAAAATTGGTGAACCTCCTGCTGTCTCATGTCGCGCTTCCTCCTTTAGATTAAGAGCCTTTTTTTCTGGCTTGCTTTTCCGTACCGTACGATAGAAAAGAGGTAAGATTGTCCATTTTGATTCGCATTTCTTCCTCTGTCAGCGAGTGGCATAAAATATCATGTAAATGGTCTTCAAAATTGTTCACTTTGATTTTTGTTAAAATGTCATCTAATTCTCCGACGACATTTTCGAATAAATGAATTTTGTCATACAGAAGTTTTAAGATATGCTCTTCTACCGTATGTTTTGTCGCCATGTTGTAAATGTGGACATCTCTTTCCTGACCGAGTCTGTGTATCCTTCCGATTCTTTGTTCAAGCCGCATCGGATTCCACGGGAGATCATAGTTGATAATATGATTACAGAATTGCAGGTTGATCCCTTCGCCGCCGGCTTCCGTAGCGATCAGCACTTGCACTTTCCCCCGGAAGAGATCCTTCATCCAGTCTTTTTTTCCGCGCTTAAATCCGCCTCTGAACGGAACAGAGCTTATGCCGTTCTGCTGAAGAAACCATTGCAGGTAAATCTGTGTCGCCCGGTACTCAGTAAAAATAATGACCTTGTCATTAATCTTTTGGATCAAGTCAACAACTTGGATCGCTTTTGAATTTTGCGTGACTTGATTGATGCGGTCCATTAAATTCGCAATCGTCTGTTCATCGAATGCGGGCGCTTTTTGCTCCTTTTGATCAAGCATTTTTTTAAGTGTCATATACACGGCTTCCCTGCTTGAACAGCACTCTCTTTGCAGCGTCATAATGGAAAATGCGCTTGTCGGCTTTTCCGTGCCGTTTTTCAGTGCGGCAATGTCATCGTAAAGCGCCTGTTCCGTCGGTGAAAAGGTGATCGGCACTGTTTCGACGTGGCGCTTCGTCCATGTAAGCCCTGTGTCGCTCCGTGTGTTGCGGATCATTACCTTATTGACGAGCTCTTTCAAATGCTCATGAGCGTCAATTCCGTCCTTTTGATTGAACGTTTCTTGAAACCCGCTTTCATTTCCTAAGTGGCCGGGCTTTAACAGTGACACCAAATTAAAAATTTCTTCGATCCGGTTTTGGATCGGGGTTGCCGTCAGAAGCAGGCAGTATTTCTTCACAAGACTTCTCGCAAATTCATAATTTTTCGTTTTGCTGTTTTTGAGCTTGTGCGCCTCGTCAATAATGACGAGATCATACGGAATAGAAAGCACAATCTCCTTGTGAGGTGAGCGTTTGGCCGTATCAATAGAAGAAACGACAATATCGCACTGCTCCCACACATAGCTTTTCTTCTGTTCAACAGCCGGTATTAAAAACTTCTCCTGAAGCTCTTTCACCCATTGGGAAACGAGTGATGCCGGCACAAGAATCAGAATTTTTTTGGCCAGCCCGCGAATCATGTATTCTTTTAAAATCAGGCCCGCTTCCACCGTTTTTCCGAGCCCCACTTCATCAGCCAAAATCGCCTTGCCGTTCATTTTTTCAACGACTTTCTGGGCAACTTCAAGCTGATGGGGAAGCGGAGTGAAATCGGGCAGGTATAAAGGAGCCCTCAACCCTTCAAATTCAGGAATGGCGAGAGTCTGCTGGACTTCAGCCGACAGTTTGTACAACTCCCAATTTGACCAGGGACCGTCCGTTTTCAGCCGCTCAGAAAACTCTCCCGGCCAGTTTGCATCAAATATGATCTCTGCTGTCATATGTAACAAAACCGCCTTTCTTTTAAAAAACTGATTTATCATAATTTTTGTTGCCGGACGTAAGTGAGGGTGGTAGGATATAAGTAATGATTTCACCCAAGATATTGCTTTAGTATGTCCATAACAATTGGTAAATATGAGCGAATGACAGTAAGGGGAGAGACTCGGAAGAAAGATGTGCATCCGGGCGCCGAAGGAGCAAACTGCGGAGTGAATCTCTCAGGCAAAAGAACTCTTGCTCGACGCAACTCTGGAGAGTGTCTGCGAGCAGAAAAGGCAGACCACCAAAGGGGACGTCTTTATGAAGTTTTCATAAAGTAAACTTTCAGGTGCCGGGACAGAGAAACCTTCATTTTCATGAGGTGTTTCTCTGTCCTTTTTTATATGTCTTTACAATGCGCCAATGACTGAAGGGGGAAGATGATGCTGAAACGAACACCGCTTTATGACGTATATAAAGAATACGGCGGAAAAACGATTGATTTTGGAGGATGGGAGCTGCCTGTTCAATTTTCTTCTATTAAAGAGGAGCATGAAGCCGTCCGCACAAAAGCGGGCCTGTTTGATGTGTCCCATATGGGAGAAGTCGAAGTATCCGGTCAAGACGCCCTGTCTTTTCTGCAAAAAATGATGACAAATGACGTTGCCGACTTAAAGCCGAAAAGCGCGCTCTATACCGCCATGTGTTATCCCGACGGAGGCACGGTCGATGACTTGCTGATTTATCAGAAAAGCGAAACCTGCTATCTGCTCGTGATCAATGCGTCTAATATTGAAAAAGACATCGCTTGGCTGAAGGAACATGCAAAAGGGGACGTCACATTAACGAATCAGTCTGACGAGATTTCACTGCTTGCCGTTCAAGGGCCGAATGCTCAGGCGGTTCTTTCGAAGCTGACTGAATGTGATTTGGCTTCCTTAAAGCCGTTTACGTTTATTGATGGAGCGGACGTTGCCGGACGCCAAGTCCTGCTTTCAAGAACGGGATATACCGGTGAAGACGGGTTTGAGCTTTATTGCCGCAACGAAGACGCGGTTCATCTTTTTAAGGAGATTCTTGCAGCGGGAGAGAATGAAGGACTCGTTCCGTGCGGTCTCGGCGCCCGTGATACGCTGAGATTTGAAGCAAAGCTTGCTTTATACGGTCAGGAATTGACGAAAGACATTACGCCGATCGAAGCCGGAATCGGATTTGCCGTAAAGCACAAGAAAGATTCCGATTTTTTCGGGAAGTCTGTATTGAGTGAACAGAAAGAAAAAGGAGCTCCGCGTAAGCTGGTCGGGCTTGAGATGATTGAAAAAGGGATTCCGAGACACGGATACGCCGTGAAAAAAGACGGTGTTGCAATCGGTGAAGTCACGACAGGCACACAATCTCCGACTTTAAAGAAAAATATCGGCCTTGCCTTAATCAAAACGGAATTCAGTGAAATCGGAACGGAAGTAGAAGTGGAAATCCGCAAAAAAACGGTAAAAGCGAAGATTGTCCGCACACCGTTTTATAAACGTCCAAAACAGAGCTGAAAAAGGAGAGTCATATGAAGCATCGATATTTGCCCGCGACAGAACAGGATAAAAAAGAAATGCTGAAAGCCATCGGCGCAGAAACAATTGATGAACTGTTTGCCGATATCCCGGAAGATGTGAGGTTTCAGAAAGACTACCAAATTAAAAAAGCAAAATCAGAAACAGAGCTGACGAGAGAGCTGACAAAGCTTGCAGCGAAAAATAAGGACGCTGTTACATATGCATCTTTTCTGGGCGCAGGTGTGTACGATCACTATCAGCCGGTTATCGTCGACCATGTGATTTCCCGGTCAGAGTTTTACACGGCATATACGCCTTACCAGCCTGAAATTTCACAAGGAGAGCTGCAGGCGATTTTTGAATTTCAAACGATGATCTGTGAATTAACGGGGATGGATATCGCAAACTCCTCCATGTACGACGGGGGAACGGCGTTGGCGGAAGCGGCGATGCTTGCGTCGGGCCATACGAAAAAGAAAAAAATCGTCATTTCCGCGGCCGTTCATCCGGAATCACGGGATGTCCTGAAAACATACGCAAAAGGCCAATATATTGAGGTTGTAGAGGTGCCCGCGAAAAACGGCGTCACAGACCTTGAAGCATTAGAGCATGCAGTTTGTGATGAAACGGCCGCCGTGATCGTCCAGTATCCGAACTTCTTCGGACAAATTGAGCCGTTAAAGGACATTGAGCCGCTTGCACATAAAGGAAACAGCCAGCTGATTGTTTCTTCAAATCCGCTCGCACTCGGTATTTTGACACCGCCTGGGGCATACGGAGCTGATATCGTCGTCGGGGACGCGCAGCCTTTCGGTATACCTGCGGCGTTCGGCGGCCCGCACTGCGGCTATTTTGCAGTAACGAAAAAACTGATGAGGAAGGTGCCGGGCCGTCTTGTCGGCCAAACGGAGGATGAAAACGGGCGAAGAGGGTTTGTTCTCACCCTTCAGGCGCGCGAGCAGCATATCAGAAGAGACAAAGCCACCTCCAACATTTGCTCAAACCAGGCGCTGAACGCTTTAGCGGCCTCAGTTGCGATGACGGCGCTCGGAAAAAATGGCGTCAAAGACATAGCCCGCCAAAATATACTGAAAGCTGATTACGCGAGACGCCAAGCGGAAAAAGCCGGCTTGCACATAGCGTTTGACGGCCCGATGTTTAATGAGTTTGCAGTCAGGCTGAATGAGCCTGTCAAAGAAGCAAACCGCAGGCTCTTACAACAAGGCATAATCGGCGGATATGATTTAGGCCTGGCGTATCCGGAACTGAAGCAGCATATGCTCATTGCCGTCACAGAGCTGAGAACAAAAGAAGAGATCGATTCGCTTATTGCGGGATTGGGGGATCAACATGAATAATCAAGATCAGGCGCTTATTTTTGAAATGTCCCGCGAAGGGCGTGTCGGTTACAGCCTTCCGGAGCTTGATGTACCGGAAACGGAGCTTGAAAGCCTTCTTCCGGGTGATTATATCCGCAATGAAGACGCAAAGCTTCCGGAAGTATCAGAGCTTGATATTATGCGGCATTATACCGCACTTTCAAAGAGAAACCACGGGGTTGATTCAGGTTTTTATCCGCTCGGCTCCTGTACGATGAAATACAATCCGAAATTAAATGAAAAGATTGCCCGGTTCCCAGGCTTCTCTGCTATTCACCCGCTTCAGGACGAGGACACGGTTCAGGGAGCGCTTGAGCTTTTATACGATTTAAGCGGACACTTGGAGGAAATTACGGGTATGGACGAGGTGACGCTGCAGCCTGCGGCGGGCGCTCACGGCGAATGGACAGGCCTGATGATGATCCGCGCTTATCATGAAGCGCGGGGAGACTTCGGACGGACGAAGGTGATTGTTCCCGATTCAGCCCATGGGACGAATCCGGCATCCGCCACGGTCGCCGGATTTGAAACGATTACCGTCAAGTCAAATGAACACGGGCTGGTTGACATTGAAGATTTGAAAAGAGCGGTAAATGAAGAAACAGCGGCGCTGATGCTGACGAATCCGAACACCCTCGGCTTATTTGAGGAAAACATTACAGAAATGGCTGATATCGTCCATCAGGCCGGCGGAAAGCTTTATTATGACGGAGCGAATTTAAACGCCGTTTTAAGTAAAGCAAGACCGGGAGATATGGGATTTGACGTCGTTCATCTTAATCTGCATAAAACATTTACCGGGCCGCACGGCGGAGGAGGACCAGGCTCAGGCCCGGTCGGAGTAAAGAAAGAATTCATTCCGTACCTGCCGAAACCCGTCCTCACGAAAAAAGAGGGCCGTTTGACTTTTGACTATGACCGTCCGCAATCGATCGGGCGCGTAAAGCCTTATTACGGAAACTTCGGCATTAACGTCAGAGCCTACACGTATATCCGCTCCATGGGGCCTGACGGCTTAAAAGCTGTGACCGAAAATGCGGTTTTAAATGCAAATTATATGATGAGAAGACTCGCGCCTTATTATGATCTGCCGTATGACCGTCATTGCAAGCATGAATTTGTGTTATCGGGAAGAAGACAGAAAAAGCTCGGCGTAAGAACGCTTGATATTGCCAAACGGCTTTTAGATTTCGGCTATCATCCGCCGACTGTGTATTTCCCTCTCAATGTGGAAGAAAGCATCATGATCGAACCGACGGAAACGGAATCGAAGGAAACGCTTGATGCCTTTATAGATGCCATGATTCAAATTGCGCGGGAAGCGGAGGAATCACCTGAAACCGTTCAGGAGGCGCCGCATACCACGGTTGTCAAAAGAATGGATGAAACCAAGGCCGCAAGAAAGCCGGTTTTAAAATACGAACATACATCTGCCGGCAGCCGCTGACGGGTGTAAAAAAAGAGCTTCCGTATAAAACGGACAGCTCTTTTTTATTATTGGTTCTTTGCTTTAATTTTTCCGCCCCATTTTTTAAATCCGCCTTTCAGGTTGTAAATATCCTTGCAGCCGTGTTTGCGGAGCGTCTGTGCCGCGCGTCCGCTGCGGACATTGTTTTGGCAGTACAGGTAAACGGGTTTATCAGGACGGATTTCGCTTTTGCGCTGTTTCAGCTGTGACAGCGGAATGTTGCGCGCGCCGAGAATATGGCCGCCTTCAAATTCATTCGGCTCACGGACGTCAATCAGCTGCGCTTTTCTGTAGCCCGCGCGGAATTCCTCTTCCGTAAGTGTTTTCATTAAACGCTGCTGGTAAAAATACGACACGATCATATAAACGATAAACGCCGCAACAATAATTAAAGCAATCATATTAGACAATGCGATTCTACTCCTTTAGCTTATAAAATCAAAAACCCTGCTTGTGAAAACAAGGCTTACCGGACGTTTTGGGACAAATACTATTATAGTAAAGCATGAAGCGATTGTCATCCTTAATGAAACGAAATATTTTTCATTTTCACGTCAGTTTGTTAAACTGATTTTATTAAAACGATAAAGAAGGGTTCAGTGTATGGAAAAAGAAACATGGCGGTTTATTGACTCAGGGAATGAAAGCCCGGCATTTAACATGGCGCTGGATGAAGCGCTTTTATATTGGCACAGCCAAAAAAAAATTCCTCCGGTGATCCGTTTTTACGGCTGGAATCCGGCAACGCTGTCTGTCGGGTATTTTCAAAATATTAAGAAGGAAATTAACTTTGACGCAGTACATAAACACGGCCTCGGGTTTGTCAGAAGACCGACAGGCGGACGGGGTGTTCTTCATGATAAAGAATTGACATACAGCGTAATCGTTTCAGAGGATCATCCGGAAATGCCGGCCACGGTGACAGAGGCGTACCGGGTGATTTCAGAAGGCATTCTGCAGGGATTCAGAAACCTTGGGCTTGATGCCTACTTTGCGATTCCGCGTACGGAAAAGGAAAAAGAAAGCCTGAAAAATCCGCGCTCGTCCGTCTGCTTTGATGCGCCTTCGTGGTATGAGCTGGTCGTCGAAGGGCGGAAAGTGGCGGGAAGCGCGCAGACACGTCAAAAAGGCGTTATTCTTCAGCACGGCTCCATCCTGCTTGACATTGATGAGGATAAGCTGTTTGATCTGTTTTTATATCCGAGCGACAGAGTCCGTGAGCGCATGCAGCGGAATTTCAAAAACAAAGCGGTAGCCATCAACGCTTTAGCGCAAAAACCGGTAACGATGGATGAAGCCAGAGTCGCTTTTAAAGCCGGTTTTGAGGAAGGCCTGAACATTCATCTTGAGCCTTACACACTCACGCCTGAAGAGCTTGCGTTTGTCAATGAGCTGGCCGAGACGAAATACGCGTCTGACGAATGGAATTATAAGCGCTGATTAAGGCTTGACAGACCGGAAGCATCCTTGTTTTTTCATGACCGTTAGTGTAAACTTGTAATGGTTTATAAAGTTAAGGTGCTTTTTGGGAGGGGTACGATGACAACACCAAGTATGGAAGATTATATTGAACAGATTTATATGCTGATAGAAGAAAAAGGATATGCGCGGGTTTCTGATATCGCGGAAGCTTTGGCAGTCCATCCCTCCTCTGTAACGAAAATGGTTCAAAAACTAGATAAAGACGAGTACTTGATTTATGAAAAATATCGCGGGCTCGTATTGACGTCAAAAGGCAAAAAGATCGGCAAACGCCTCGTATACAGACACGAATTGCTTGAGCAGTTTTTAAGAATCATTGGTGTTGATGAAGAGAAGATTTACAATGATGTAGAAGGAATCGAACATCATCTGAGCTGGAACAGCATTGACCGCATCGGCGATCTCGTTCAGTATTTTGAAGATGACGAAATCCGGAAAAAAGAATTGAAATCCGTACAGAAAAAAACCGAAAATCCCGGTGAATAAAGGGCAGCCCGAAATAGGGCGCCCTTTTTTTAATGTCTTCATTCTTTGGTCTATTTCACCAAGCCGTTTCTTAAAATAATAATACACCTTGGATGGAAGGGAGAGGGCGCGTATGCAGATTGACGGCGTATTTTCGGGCGGGGGGATAAAAGGGGTGGCGCTTGCCGGCGCGTATGAAGCGCTTGAAGAAAAGGGCTATTGTTTTGAAAGACTCGCCGGAACAAGCGCCGGCGCGATTATTGCCGCATTTATCGCTGCGGGCTACACGAGCAGAGAGGTTCATTCCATCATAGATGAGGTGGACGGAAGACAATTGCTTGATCAGAGGTACTCCTTCCTCCCGCTGAATATCCTGCAGTGGGTGTCGATATATTGGCGCCTCGGATTATACAAAGGCGATACGCTGGAAAAATGGATTGCGGATAAATTAAAAGCAAAGGGCATCATCGCGTTCGGCGATATGAAAAAAGGATCGCTCCGTCTGATCGCTTCAGATTTGACGAACGGAACGATGATCGTGCTTCCTGACGACCTTCCCCGCTACGGATTAAATCCGGAGATGTTCCCGGTTGCCAGAGCTGTCAGAATGAGCTGCAGCATCCCTTATTTTTTTGAGCCGATTAAACTGAAGACCGAAAAAGGCACCTCAACGGTCGTTGACGGCGGGGTGCTAAGCAATTTCCCGATTTGGCTGTTTTCAAAAGAGCGCAAGCGGCCGGTCATCGGAATTTCGCTTTCGCCTCACGAAAAAGAGCGCCCGAAAAACTCAATCCGCAACGCTTTTGAGCTGTTCGGCGCTTTGTTTGAAACGATGAAAGACGCTCATGATGCCAGGCATATCGCGACGAAGTACGAACAGAATATTATTTTTATTCCGGTGGAAAATGTGATGGCGACGGAGTTTCATCTCACACCGCAAAAAAAACTAGCTCTCATTGAGCTAGGAAAAAGCAGAACAGAGCAATTTTTGAAGCAATGGAGCTATTAAAAAAGCGCTCTGTTTTTCTTTTTATTCTTTTTACCTTCTATGACGGTAAGCTGGGTCTGGCTTTTTTTCTTAAGAATCATCGGCTTCGGTCTGCTGCTGCTCGGCACGCTCCGCAAATGGCTGACCCGTCCTCTGTGAGCGGCGCGATGCTTCGCTTTTTGCTCCTTCATTCGGAGCCGCGATTGTTTGGCCGCTTTTTTGAAAGCGGTTCCGTCACGGCCGGCGCGGCGGTTCAGAACCGATCTCACGATAAAATAAATGATGACGCCTGCGATAATGACGGTAATCGCTCTTGAGATCATCTGCCCGGGGTTTGTTACCGCCGCATAAATGAAACCAAATGCACCAAGCGCTATTAATACAGCAAAAAAAGGTTGTACACGATGATTCATAACTGCCCACCTCCGAAAATAATAACAGGTAACGGTTCAGATTACGTTGTCAGACGGCTTTTCGCTCTGTTCTGAAATGTCTTCCAGTCTGAGAAGCTCGCTAAAGCTTTCTATGGCAACCTCGACCTGGTCATCTTCCGGTTCCTTTGTCGTTAAAAGCTGCAGCCACAGGCCGGGATAACCGAGCACCTTCAAAACGGGGATATTTCGCACCCTGTTCGTCAGCTGAAGCACTTCAAAGGAGATGCCGAGGACGACGGGTATAAGCGCAATCCTGTCTAAAATCCGCACCCAAAGCGGATCTGTCGGAACGAGTAAATAGACGAACATGCCGACAATGATCGTAAATAAGATAAAGCTTGAACCGCAACGGTAATGAAGCCGTGACTGTTTCTGAACATTTTTTATTGTAATTGGCAAATTCTGTTCATAACAGTTTATGACCTTATGTTCGGCTCCATGATATTGAAACACTCTTTTAATTAACGGCGTCATTGATAAGAAATAAATGTAGCCGAGAAGCAGGATAAGCTTAAACACGCTTTCTATTCCGATCTGCGCGGCGTCTGAGGAAAAAACGGGCCTTACAAGCTCCGCTAAAAAGACCGGGACGAGCGTAAAAACGAATTTGCTGAACAAAAACGATAGAACGCCGATTACCGCCAGGCTGAAAAACATCGATAAGCCCGAACCTTTCTTATCTTCCTGTTCCAGCTTGGCGTCATCTTGAGGATCAAGCCCGTAACGTTCGCTGGAAAAATTTAAGTGTTTTGTGCCGTTTGCGCTTGCCTCAATAATTGCGATGATTCCCCGCAAAAAAGGAATCTTCTTTAAAGCCGAAAGCTTGGAATTCGGCACTCTCGGAAGCTTAAAAAAATCAATGCTTCCGTCATTCCTGCGGATGGCGGTAACATAATTTTTTCTGCCGCCGAACATTACCCCTTCAACGACAGCCTGACCGCCGTATGCGGGCGGCGTTTTTTGTGTGGACATTGTTTATCAACCTGCCTGTTTTCTTAGGATTTACTAACCATTTCCTTTCACTCTATTGTACAGGAAACAGCGGTAAACCTCTAGTTAGACAGCCGGAAAATCAATGCTTTTTCTACAAGCAGTATACCCTGTTTCCTAAGATTTTACTCATTGATTGAAAATATGGCGGAACTTTTTATGACTTTTCAATTTTGGGGCATTCTATGACTGGAGGTGCCATGATGACCAGCGAAAAACATTCAGAACAGGAAGAAAAAAAGAAGCAGGATGATGATCAGCAGCCTGTATCATTTACCGGCAGAATTTGCGGTATCGGATTTGCCGGGGGTGTATTTTGGAGTTTGATCGGCTATCTCGGGTATCTCTTTCATTTTTCAGAGATCAGCCCCAACATGATTCTTCAGCCGTTTATGATCGGAGAATGGAAAAAACAATGGCTCGGTACGATGGTCAGCATCGTTGTCATCGGGTTAATTTCGATTGCCGGAGCGTTCATTTATTTCGTCTGCCTGAAGCGTTTTAAAACCATGTGGCCGGGGATGGTGTACGGCGTCATTTTATGGTGCGCGGTTTTTTTCTTATTCAATCCGATTTTCCAAGATGTGAAGTCTGTCACTGAATTGAAATCAGATACAATCGTGACGACGCTTTGCCTTTATATTCTGTATGGTTTGTTTGTCGGCTACTCGATTTCCTTCGCCTACAATGAACTTACGTCAGACAAGCTTGCCAGGGCGCTCGGCAACAAGTGAATAAGTGTATAATCCCTGTCCGGTATGGTAAAATGTTCACGAGAAGTGAACATTTTTTATGCTGAAAACCGGGCGGGGACGCTCCCGGTGTCAGGCGGCAGTCAAGAATCGGCGAGGAGGAGAAAGGGAATGAAACTTGAGAAATTGCGAAATCTTTTCGGTCAGCTGGATATAGACGGAATCTTGGTGACAAGCTCCGCCAATCTGCAGTATATGACGGGATTTACGGGTTCGTCAGGCTTGGCGGTCATATCGAAAGAACGTGCGGCATTTATCACGGATTTCCGTTACACCGAGCAGGCGAAGACGCAAGTGAAGGGCTTTGAAATTATCGAGCACGGCGGAAGCTTAATCCAAACGGCTGCTGACACGATTCTTGAGTACGGCATTAAAAAACTCGGCTTCGAACAAAACAGCATGACGTACGGAACATATGCATCCTACCAAGCGGTGCTGCAAGAAGCGGAGATGGTTCCCGTCGCGGATTCCGTTGAAAAGTTGCGCTTGATTAAGTCAAGTGAAGAGATTAAGATATTAGAGGAAGCTGCGAAGATTGCGGATGATGCGTTTGAACATATTCTGACGTTTATCAAACCTGGCATCTCAGAGATTTCAGTCGCAAACGAGCTTGAATTTTATATGAGACGTCAAGGAGCAGACGGTTCTTCCTTTGATATGATCGTCGCCTCAGGAGTCAGATCCAGCCTTCCGCACGGAGTGGCAAGCGGCAAATTGATTGAAAAGGGAGACTTGGTCACGCTCGATTTCGGCGCTTATTATAAAGGCTATTGTTCTGATATCACACGCACCGTCGCGGTCGGAGAGCCAAGTGATAAACTGAAAGAAATTTATCAGGTCGTATACGATGCCCAGGCGCTCGGTGTTTCGCATATTAAACCCGGCATGACGGGAAAAGAAGCGGATGCCCTGACGAGGGATCACATCACCGCAAAAGGCTACGGACAGTATTTCGGCCATTCAACAGGACACGGGTTCGGAATGGAAGTCCATGAATCACCGGGACTGTCTTTCAGGTCATCGGCCGTTCTTGAGCCGGGCATGGCGGTAACGGTTGAGCCGGGCATATACATACCGGAAGTTGGGGGCGTCAGAATCGAAGATGATATCATCATCACTGAGGACGGCAACCGGACAATTACGCATTCCCCTAAAGAATTAATTATTTTGTGATCGGAATATAGGAGGACATCAAACATGATTTCAGTTAACGATTTTCGTACAGGACTAACGATTGAAGTAGACGGCGGCATTTGGCGCGTCGTTGACTTCCAGCACGTAAAGCCGGGAAAAGGAGCGGCATTTGTCCGTTCTAAATTGCGTAATCTGCGCACGGGCGCTATTCAGGAGAAAACATTCCGTGCAGGTGAAAAAGTGGCGAAAGCGCAAATCGAAACAAAAACGATGCAGTATCTTTATGCCAACGGAGATCAGCACGTGTTCATGGATACAAGCTCATATGAACAGCTGGAATTGAATGCAAACCAAATCGAAGAAGAATTAAAATATCTTCTGGAAAATATGTCTGTACACATCATGATGTATCAATCTGAAACACTCGGTATTGAACTGCCGAACACAGTTGAACTGAAAGTTGTTGAAACAGAGCCGGGAATTAAAGGCGATACGGCGTCAGGCGGCACAAAACCTGCCAAAACGGAAACAGGTCTTGTCGTAAACGTACCGTTCTTCGTGAACGAAGGCGATACGCTTGTTGTAAATACATCAGACGGCTCTTACGTGTCAAGAGCGTAGTCAAAGGAATTCGGAGTCTGCTCCTTTTACGGGGCAGGCTTTTTTTGCGTTTTAAAACAGAATCTTTCTTCTATATGAAAATAGTGAGACTACTTCCGTCAGCTAGAGCATATAGTGTAACAAAATGCTTGAAGTTGGGGGATTGCAATGAAATTTTTGTTTGGTTCAATCAATTCTACTGTTTTAACGATGGCCGGTTTACGAGTTTTGTCCTCTCTCATTGAATTATCGGCCGCCATTATTATGATTATCACAAACGACATCAGAAAAGCGGTTGTGGTTAATAGTATTTTGGCGGTCGTCGGTCCGATGATTTTTATCATTACGATGACGATCGGCATTTATCAGATTGCCGGACAGCTCTCATATGCTAAATTGATTTTGATTTTTGCGGGAGTGGTGCTGATTTTAGCGGGTGTGCATAAATAGAGGCCCGGGTGTCATAAAGTTTGTCCCGGATCATACATTTTAAAGAAGCCAATCGGTAAAAAAGGAGGAGACTCTATTGAATGAAATTACAGAGGTTCTCCCTGAATTATTGAAACATGCCATCTCCGCCGTGCCAGAAGAAACGTGGCGGGATACAGAAGAAATCAGAATACGGGTCGACAGGCCGGTTGAACTGATCCGGAAAGGACAACCTTTGTTTTTGTCATATATCTGTACGGCCGGCGACGCACAGCTGATCCTCAGCCGGCTCAGCAATTACAGCATGTACACGCTGGAAGAAGAGCTGAAAAAAGGATATATCACAATCAGGGGAGGCCACCGTGTGGGGCTGGCCGGAAGAGTCATCGTCGAAAACGGAGCCGTCAAAGGACTCCGGGATATTACGTCTTTTAATATTCGAATCGCCCGGGAGAAGCTTGGAATCGCAGAACCGCTTATTCCTTTCTTATGGAAAGAAAACTGGCTGAACACACTCATCATCGGCCCTCCGCAAACAGGAAAAACGACCTTGCTTCGTGATTTGGCCCGGCTTTCCAGTACCGGATCGAAACGCATTCCGGCGAAAAAGACCGGTATCGTCGATGAGCGATCAGAAATTGCCGGCTGCCTGCGGGGCATTCCCCAGCACAGTTTCGGCCGCAGAGTTGATGTCCTTGATGCCTGTCCGAAGGCGGAAGGGCTGATGATGATGATCCGCTCTATGAGTCCTGATGTCATGATCGTGGATGAGATCGGGAGAATGGAAGACTCTGAAGCGCTGATGGAAGCGCTCCATGCGGGTGTATCGGTTATCGTATCTGCGCACGGATGGAATATAAAAGATTTGGTGAAAAGACCGTCACTGAAAATGCTTTGGGAGGAAAAAGTGTTTGACCGGTATGTTGAACTGTCAAGGCGCCGCGGTCCCGGAACAATTAGCAGGATGTACGGAAAGGATGGGGAGCAGCTGCCGCATGCTGAAAGCGTGATGACATGCTGAAGCTTTTGGGGGCCGTGTTCATTCTGACGGCGACGACATGGACGGGATTTGAGATCGCCAAAATCTATATTGAAAGGCCGAGGCAGATCCGTCAGCTGCGTGCGGCGCTGCAATCACTTGAAGCGGAAATTATGTACGGACATACGCCGCTGCACACCGCCTCGGGACACATCGCCAGACAGCTTTCCAAACCTGTATCACTATTGTTTCAAGCTTTCAGCCAAAGGCTTGAACAGGGAAGCGATTCCGCCAAAACGGCCTGGGAACAGAGCTTGAAACATAACTGGCCTTCCATGGCGATGAAAAAAAGCGAATATGATGTGCTGAAGCAATTCGGAGAGACGCTCGGGCTTCATGACCGGGTTTCTCAGCAGAAACATATCAAGCTTGCGCTTACACATTTGGAAGCGGCGGAAGCGGATGCCGGACGGGCGCAGGCGAAAAATGAAAAAATGGTGAAAAGTTTAGGATTTTTAGCCGGACTGTTACTCATTCTTCTATTGATGTAAACATGAGGGGAGCAAACATAAAATGGGAGTCGACGTAAATGTCATTTTTCAAATCGCCGGAGTCGGTATCGTGGTTGCGTTTCTGCATACCATACTGGACCAAATGGGGAAAAAAGAATATGCCCAATGGGTGACGCTGCTTGGCTTTATCTATATTTTATTTATGGTGGCGACGATTGTCGATGACCTGTTTAAAAAGATTAAAGCTGTGTTTCTATTCCAAGGATAGGGGGGCTTACAGATTGAGATTGTTCAAATTGTAGGTTTAGGCCTGATCGCCACATTTCTCTCCCTGATCGTAAAAGAACAGAAACCGACTTTCGCGTTTATGATTGTCGTCTTCAGCGGCTGCGTGATCTTTCTTTATCTCGTCGACCAGATTTATGACATTATCAGAATGATAGAAAAAATAGCCGTCAATGCAAACGTCAATATGGTCTATGTGGAAACCATTTTAAAAATTATCGGCATTGCCTACATCGCTGAATTCGGAGCGCAGCTTACAAAAGATGCGGGCCAAGGAGCGATTGCTTCTAAAATAGAGCTGGCCGGGAAGATTTTGATACTGGTGATGGCCGTGCCGATACTGACTGTTATTATTGAAACGATTCTCGGACTTATTCCTTCTTGATCATAAATGGAAAGGGGGCACAAAAAATGAAGCGCTTTCGGTGGGCGGGGGCTTTTTTGTTTATCCTCTTATTTTTTCAGACTGAATGTGTACAAGCTGCCGGAACGGACGATGCGGCGCAGGAAACCGCAATTCATCAAGAAACGGCTGATGAAGTGGCGAAAAAGCAGGCCGAAGCGCTGAAAACAGAAGGTATCGGAAAGTTTTGGGACGATATTATGACAGAATACGGCGGTCTTCTTCCTGAAAGCCAAAAGGGAAGCATCATCGACTTTATTAACGGAGAAAAAACGTTCTCGCCAGAGGCGTGGCTGAAGGCCTTATTTTCCTACCTGTTTCATGAAGTGCTCGCAAACGGAAAACTTCTGGGAACTTTGATCCTTCTCACCATTTTTTGTGTCATTCTGCAGCTTCTGCAAAATGCGTTTCAGCAGAGCACCGTCAGCAAAGTGGCGTATGCGATCGTTTATATGGTGCTGATTATTCTCGCTTTAAACAGCTTTCATGTTGCCGTCAATTATGCCAGTGAGGCGATTCAGACGATGACCAGCTTCATTCTCGCGCTGATCCCGCTTCTGCTCGCGCTTTTGGCTTCTTCCGGGGGAGCCGTCTCCGCTGCTTTTTTTCACCCCGTTATTTTATTCCTGATGAATACGAGCGGCCTGCTCATTCAAAACATCGTCATGCCGCTGATCTTTCTGTCAGCGATTTTAAGCATCGTCAGCACGATGACGGATCAGTACAAAGTCACGCAGCTTGCCAATCTGCTCAGAAATATCGCGATCGGCGCGCTTGCCGTATTCCTCACCGTATTTCTCGGCGTCATCTCCGTACAGGGAGCCTCGGCCGCCGTGACGGACGGGATTACGCTCAGGACTGCAAAATTTATAACGGGCAATTTTATTCCCGTGCTCGGCCGGATGTTTACGGATGCGACCGATACGGTAATCAGCGCCTCGCTCCTATTAAAAAACACTGTGGGAATCCTCGGTGTCGGAATTTTAATCTGCATCTCCGCATTTCCGGCGATCAAAGTGCTCTCTCTCGCTTTTATTTATAAGCTCGCGGCCGCCATTCTGCAGCCGCTCGGAGGCGGGCCCGTCATTACGTGTCTCGGCGTCATCAGCAGAAGCGTGCTGTATATTTTCGCGGCGCTCGCCATCGTCTCACTCATGTTTTTCCTCAGCATTACAGTCATTATTACAGCAGGCAACCTCACCATGATGATGAAATAAAGGAGGCCCATTGGATATGAGCTTTTTAACAGAATGGCTGACAAGCATTATTTTGTTTATCTTATTTGCCATCGTCATCGACATGCTGCTGCCGAGCTCCAGTATGCAAAAATACGCAAAGATGGTTGTCAGCCTGCTGTTAATCATTGTCATGCTCAACCCGATATTCAAACTTTTCAAAACAGACCCGGAGATCATCTTCGATTATTTGACAAAACAAGAGCAATTTCAATCCGCTGACATAAAAAATCAAATCAAATCAGAAAAAAAAGAAATACAAGCATCAAACCGCGCATATGTTTTAGAAGAAATGGCTGTCCAACTAAAAAAGAAAGCGGAGGAGATGTTCAGTCATGACGAATACAAAATAGATGACATCCGCCTTACAGCGGAAGAACAGGTTCGTTCAGAAGAAGATGTAAAAACGATCAGCGTGTATATGGCCCCATCTTCTGAAAAAACCGTGCAAACCGTCGCACCGATCGACATCCGCACAGACCGCAAATACGAACCGGAAGGCGCAGCCGACAAAAAAGAGGTTGCACACATCAAAGAAAAACTTGCGGATATATGGGAAATCGGCAGTGAGAAAATTACGGTTTATATGGAAGGCGGGGAGAAAAACGGCCATGAATAAAAACGGACTATGGAACATACTCAAAAAACAGCTGATGATCGGACAGGCGAAAGACGGAGAAAAACCAAAACTGACAAAATATCATTACTTTCTGTTCGTGTTTGTGCTCGGGGTATCTTTTATGCTGGTCAGCCAGATGTTCTCTTCACCTGAGAAAACCGGGAAGGACCCAACGGCGCAGACCGTCATGTCCGGCCAAACGGAAGACAAGAGCGGGCAAAAAAGCGCACCTGTTTTTAAGGCGTCAAAAGACAGCAGCGCCAAAAACACGATCGATGATTACGAGAGAGATTATGAAAATCAGCTGAAAGAAATCCTTGAAACGATTATCGGCGTGGAGGATGTATCGATTGTCGTAAACGTAGACGCGACATCGTTAAAAGTGTTTGAAAAAAATAAAACGAAAAAAGACACCACCACTGAAGAAACCGATAAAGAAGGCGGCAAAAGAAGCGTAACCGATCAAACCTCTGAAGAACAAATTGTCATGATCCGAAACGGGGATCAGGAAACCCCGGTTGTCGTTCAGACGAAAAAGCCTGATATCCGCGGTGTACTCGTTGTCGCTCAGGGAGTGGACAACGTTCAAATAAAAAAAACCATCATTGATGCCGTCACAAGGGTGCTTGATGTTCCGAGCTACCGTGTAGCGGTTGCCCCTAAAAAAATCAAGGAGGATTCATAAATTATGCTGAAAAAACAAACGGTTTGGCTTTTAACAATGCTCAGTCTCGTCGTGGTATTAAGTGTTTATTATATTACGTCGCCGGAAAGCAAAAATGCCGTGCAGATGAAAAGTGAAAAAAACAGCGGAGAAATCGCCACAGAAAAAACGCCGGCTCCTGCTCCTGAAACGAAAGAAAAGACCGAAGGCGGCACAGAAAAAGAAGACGGAACAAAAGGCACGAAAGATTCTAAAGGCGCAAAAGAGGATAAAGAAACATCAGCAGAAGCGTCGGACAAAGACGGATCGGTCGCCACAGAAACAGCTGACGAAAATTTATTTACCACATACCGCATGGAACTTGAAGACGCGAGAAGCAAAGAAAGGGAACAGTTAAACAGCATTGTTTCAAGCGATGATGCGACAGCAAAGGAAAAAAGCGAAGCCTACGATAAAATGACGGCGCTCAGTAATGCTGAAGGGACAGAAAAACAGCTGGAAACACTCATTAAAACACAGGGCTACAAAGATGCGCTCGTGGATGCTGAAGGAGACAAAATCAACATTACGGTCATGTCTGACAAACATTCAAACGCAAAAGCTTCCGCCATCATTGACCTGGTGGAAAAAGAAATTAAGAATATGAAAGACGTCGCCGTGACGTTTGAACCGACAAAATAATAGGCCTGAAAAGCCCGCACCCGCTGCGGGCTTTTCTGATGTCATTTTAGATCAGTGTTGAATTTACACAACCGCTCCTGTAAGATAAACATAGTATGTACTTTTAGTAGTAACCCATAAATTTCTATTTTTTATACATAGGAGTGGAACTGATGTTAAAAATCAACGAAATTCATGAACTGATAAAAAGAATCGATGAATCATCCATTGATGAATTTGTTTACGAAATTGAAGGCGTAAGCCTGAAGCTGAAAAAAAATGAAGCGCCGGCAGTGAATGTAACGGGACAAGCTCAAGCTGTTCCTGCTGCTTTCGCACCTGCTCCGCAGGCTGCAAAACCGGAAGCGGGTGAAGCCGCTCCTGTTCAGGAAGCGCCGAAACAAGACGAAAACCTTCACAAAATTACGTCTCCGATGGTCGGAACGTTTTATGCTTCTTCATCGCCTGAAGCCGGCCCTTACGTAAATCAAGGATCAAAAGTGAGCGAAAATACAGTGGTTTGTATCGTAGAAGCAATGAAACTCTTTAACGAGATTGAAGCGGAAGTAAAAGGAGAAATCGTTGAAGTGTTAGTTGAAAACGGCCAGCTGGTCGAATACGGACAACCTCTATTTCTTGTAAAAGCTGAGTAAGGAGACCTGCTATTATGATTAAAAAGCTATTGATTGCCAACCGAGGAGAAATTGCCGTCAGAATCATCCGGGCCTGCAAGGAGCTTGGCATTGAAACTGTAGCCGTTTATTCTGAGGCAGATAAAGACGCCCTGCATGTCCAAATGGCCGATGAGGCTTTTTGTATCGGGCCGAAAACATCAAAAGAAAGCTATTTAAACGTAACGAATATCGTCAGCGTCGCAAAGCTGACCGGCACGGATGCGATTCATCCGGGATACGGATTTCTAGCTGAAAACGCCGACTTTGCCGAGCTGTGCGAGGAATTAAACGTGACGTTTGTCGGACCTACGGCAGACGCCATTTCAAAAATGGGGACAAAAGATATCGCCCGCGACACGATGCAGCTGGCGGGCGTGCCGATTGTGCCCGGTTCAAAAGGAATTATAAAAAATACGGAAGAAGCGGTTTCGCTTGCACGTGAAATTGGGTATCCTGTCATTATAAAAGCCACTGCGGGCGGAGGCGGAAAAGGCATCCGGGTCGCGCGCACAGAAGAAGAACTGATTAAAGGCATTGAAATTACCCAGCAGGAAGCCGCTACGGCATTCGGAAATCCGGGTGTGTACATCGAGAAGTACATAGAAGATTTCCGCCATGTTGAAATTCAGGTGCTTGCGGATAATTACGGAAACACGATCCATCTTGGAGAGCGTGACTGTTCTATCCAAAGACGTCTGCAAAAACTTCTTGAAGAGTCGCCGTCACCTGCGCTTGATTCTGAAATCAGGGAGCAGATGGGCGAAGCAGCGGTAAAAGCAGCGAAGGCTGTCGGTTACACGGGAGCGGGCACAGTAGAGTTCATTTATGACTACAGAGAGCAGCGCTACTACTTCATGGAGATGAACACGCGTATTCAAGTGGAGCACCCTGTCACTGAAATGGTGACGGGAACGGATCTGATCAAAGAACAGATCAAAGTGGCATCCGGACAGGAGCTCTCGCTCAGACAGGAAGACGTTGAATTTAACGGCTGGGCGATTGAATGCCGTATTAACGCTGAAAATCCTGCGAAAAACTTCATGCCTTCACCTGGTAAAATTAACATGTACCTGCCGCCGGGCGGACTCGGCGTGCGTGTGGATTCAGCCGCATATCCGGGCTATTCGATCCCGCCGTACTATGACAGTATGATTGCCAAAGTCATCACATACGGAACAACGCGTGATGAGGCGATCGCACGGATGAAACGCGCGCTGAGCGAATTCGTGATCGAAGGTATTGAAACAACGATTCCGTTCCATCTGAAACTGCTTGAACACGAAACATTTGTCAGCGGAGAGTTTAATACAAAGTTTTTAGAAACATATGATGTAATGGGCTCATAATTTTTGCGGGAGGTGAATTGAATGGAAGACAACAGTGTGCTTAAAATGGATCATGATGAGTCTCATTTAGGCAAGGTTGAAATTGCTCCTGAGGTCATTGAAGTCATTGCCGGCATTGCCGCTTCCGAGGTTGAAGGAATTGCTGAAATGCGCGGCAATTTCGCCACGGGCGTCGTAGAACGTTTCGGCAAAATCAATCATGGCAAAGGCGTAAAGGTTGATTTAGCCGATGACGGGATTACCATCGACGTCTATTGCGTCGTTCAATTCGGGGTCTCGATCCCGAAAGTGGCGGCAAGCGTTCAGGAGAATATCCGCCAAACTTTATTAAATATGACGTCTCTGACCATTAATGAAATCAATATTCATATCGTCGGCATTCAATTTGACACGAAAGCCCAAGAAGTCGAAATCGACGAAGAAATGTAATGAGCGTATAAAAACCAAGGGGATGGGCAGCCCTTTGGTTTTTTATACGTTTCCCTTCATTTCAGGCATGAAGAAAGCCGGCTTACAAACGGCAGCCGAGTTTCTTCATGCTGTGAAATCCGAATGAAATCAAAAGGGTTTGTGAAAATATTCGGCATTAGGGTGAAAAAACCTAAATTTCGACATGCGATTGGGAAAAAAATATGTTATGATCTCTTTAAGCTTAACGACAAGCGGATAAAGCGGATCTGAAGGAGAAAGAAAATGAAAAGAAGAACAGCTAGAGAAAAAGCTTTGCAGGCACTTTTTCAGATTGATGTCAGCGATATTGCACCGAACGAGGCCATTGAGCACGCGCTTGATGGTGAGAAAACAGATGCCTTCTTTGAACAGCTGGTGTACGGAGTGATCGAACATCAGGTTCAGCTTGATGAAATGATTTCCGGCCATCTTGTCAATTGGAAGCTTGACCGGATTGCAAACGTAGACCGCGCGATCCTGCGTCTGGCGGTGTATGAAATGGTTTATACTGACGACATTCCTGCTAACGTGTCATTAAACGAAGCAATCGAGCTGGCAAAACGGTTCGGCGACGATAAAGCTGCAAAATTCGTAAACGGGGTTCTTTCTAACATTAAAACTGATATCGAATCGTAGGAGGAAAGAAAATGACTGCAACAATCATCGACGGAAAAGAAACGGCTAAAGAAAAACGCGAACAATTGGCAAAAGAAGTAGAAGAGCTGAAAGCACAAGGCGTAGTGCCGGGCTTGGCGGTCATTTTAATCGGCGACGATCCCGCTTCTGTTTCCTATGTGACAGGCAAGAAAAAAGCCGCTGAAACAATGGGAATGAAGTTTAAGCTTGACCGTTTTGACTCAAGCTTAACCGAAGCGGAGCTTTTAAAAGTGATTGATCAGTACAATCAAAATCCGGAATTCCACGGCATTCTCGTCCAGCTGCCGCTGCCGGATCATATTTCTGAAAAAGCCGTAATCGAGCGGATCTCCCCTGATAAGGATGTTGACGGTTTCCACCCTCTCAACGTCGGGAAAATGCTGCTTGGCGAAGATACATTTCTTCCATGCACGCCGCACGGAATTGTCGAGTTATTGAAAAAGACGAACGTAGATCTTTCCGGCAAAGAAGTTGTTGTAGTCGGACGAAGCAATATTGTCGGTAAACCGGTCGGCCAGCTGCTGCTGAACGAAAATGCGACCGTCACATATTGCCATTCCCGTACAAAAAATATGTCTGAACATACGAAAAAAGCAGATATTCTTGTGGTTGCGGTCGGTAAAGCGAACTTTATCAAAGCCGATCAAATCAAAGAGGGCGCCATTGTCATCGATGTCGGCGTCAACCGTCTTGAAAGCGGAAAACTCTGCGGAGACGTTCAGTTTGATGAAGCGAAAGAAAAAGCATCTTTCATTACGCCGGTGCCGGGCGGAGTAGGTCCGATGACCATCACAATGCTTGCGCATAATACTGTTAAATCTGCCAGACGTACGTTATCATAGATAACCGGAGACAGTCACAAAAAGTGTGACAATGAGCACGATACCCGCTTCTTCAGGCTCCTTTCAGCCAGAGCGGGTTTTCTTAGTTTAGGGCAAAAAGCCTTTATGAAAGGAGTGCAGGATGTGAGTGAAGCGGCATATGTCACGGTTTCCGCACTGACCAAATATATTAAACGAAAATTTGATGTGGATCCTCATCTTGAAGACATTTGGATTAAGGGTGAGCTGTCCAACGTTAAAATCCATACGAGAGGCCACATCTATTTTACATTAAAAGACGAACATGCCCGCATGCAGGCCGTCATGTTTCAAAGACAAAGTTCAAGGCTTGCGTTTAAGCCCGAGGACGGAATGAAGGTCATCGTAAGAGGCGGCATCTCCGTCTATGAACCGAGCGGAAGCTATCAGCTTTACGCAAAAGAAATGCAGCCGGACGGTGTGGGTGCGCTTTATTTAGCATATGAAGAATTAAAGAAAAAGCTTGCCGGCGAAGGGTTGTTTGATGACCGGCATAAGCAGGCCATCCCCGCTTTTCCAGCCACGATCGGGGTTGTCACGTCGCCGACGGGAGCGGCCGTCAGAGACGTCATTACCACACTCAAAAGAAGATACCCCTTGGTGAAAGTCATTGTTCTTCCCGCGCTCGTTCAGGGTGAAAATGCCAGCAGATCGATTGTGAAGCGCATTGAAGAAGCCAATGCACAAAAGATGTGCGACGTCCTGATCGTCGGAAGGGGAGGGGGCTCGATAGAAGAATTGTGGGCATTTAACGAAGAAATCGTGGCCCGGGCGATCTTTGCTTCCGCCATTCCGGTTATTTCGGCCGTCGGACACGAAACAGATTTTACAATCAGTGACTTTGTCGCAGATATCCGGGCTGCAACGCCGACGGGTGCGGCAGAAATCGCCGTTCCCCACACGACGGACTTAATGGAGCGGACAAAAACGGCGGAAGTCCGTCTGACAAGAGCGATGCAGCAGCATATCAGCAAGAAAAAAGAACGGGTGCAAGCGCTCCAGTCATCCTACGCATTCCGTTTTCCGAAACGATTGTATACCCAAAAAGAACAGCAGTTTGACCTTTTGTATCAGCAATTCCAAGCACAGCTCACAGGGCTTACGGAGCGGAAACAAAGGCAGCTGGAGCGGAATACGTACAGATTAACGGCGCTTCATCCTGAAACCCAGCTGAAACAGGCGAAAAAACGGTATGAAGAGCGCTCAAATCAGCTGACGCGGAGCATGAATGTCCAGCTGAAGCAGCTTCATTCGCAGTTTCAGACGGTTCTTGGTAAACTGAATGCATTAAGTCCCCTTCAAGTAATGGAGAGAGGGTACAGTCTGGCCTATAAAGACAAAGAGCTGATTAAAAGCGTTGATCAAGTGGAACAAAATGACACGCTTGAAGTAAAGATGACAGACGGCGTTCTGACGTGTGAAGTATTGCAAAAGAGAGGCGAACGATAATGACAGAAACTAAAAAAAGTGAAGAGCTGACATTTGAAGAGGCGATGAAAGGCCTCGAAGGCATTGTGGCAAAGCTTGAAGAAGGCGACGTGCCGCTGGAGCAGGCGATTAACTATTTTCAGGAAGGGATGGCCCTTTCAAAAATGTGCCATGAAAAGCTTCAGCATGTCGAAAAACAAATGGACTTTATTCTAAAAGATAACGGAGAACTTGCACCTTTCAGCGTTCAGGAGGAAGACGAAGGTGACAAATAAACTGGACGCATTTTTAGCATCACGCAAACAAATGATTGAACAGCAGCTTTCTTTGTATACAGCACGGCTGGACATGCCCGAATCCCTCAAAAAATCCATGCTGTATTCTTTGGAAGCGGGCGGGAAAAGGCTGCGCCCCCTCGTTGTCTTGGCCGTTTTGAATGCTTACGGAAAAGATGAAAAAGACGGAATTCCGGTCGGATGCGCTGTCGAAATGATTCATACGTATTCCTTAATCCATGATGATCTTCCTTGCATGGACGATGATGATTTGCGCCGGGGAAAGCCGACAAATCATAAAGTCTTCGGAGAAGCGGCAGCCGTACTTGCCGGAGACGGGCTTCTGACAGAAAGCTTTAAATTGATCACATCTCACGTGTCTGAGGCGGTTTCAGCAGAGAAACGGCTCCGTCTCGTCGATGAACTGATCAGCGCGGCAGGAACGGAAGGAATGGTCGGCGGCCAGGCTGCCGACATGGAAGCGGAGCAAAAGCAGGTAACGCTGGAAGAGCTGGAATCCATTCATGAGCGGAAAACGGCCAAGCTCCTCGGTTTTTCCGTGACGGCGGGCGCCATTTTGGCAGATGCGCCGGAGGATGAAATCGAGAAGCTGCGCTTGTTCAGCAGCCATATCGGCATCGGGTTTCAAATCAGAGACGACATCCTTGATATCGAAGGTCATGAGGAGAAGATCGGCAAACCGGTCGGTTCAGATACGACGAATGAAAAGTCAACGTATCCGTCGCTTTTAACGCTCGAAGGCGCGAAAGAGAAGCTTGCGCATCATATCAGCGAGGCGAAACAGATCGTAAACGGCCTTTCTCTTGAGAAAGAATTGCTGCATGATCTCTGCGACTTAATTGCGGCGAGAGATCATTAAAACGATCCCGATTTGAAGGGGCTGCCGCTCCTATGGTAAAATGTAAGCAGTTTCGATGAAAATACAAAGAGAGTCTTTTTCTTTTTTTCAAAAAGACACTGTTTAATTTGCAGAAATTCATGCTGAAAGTGAGTTGATCCGCTTTGGATCTTTTATCAATACAGGACCCGTCATTTCTTAAAAAGATGTCAATTGAACAGCTGGAAGAGCTGAGTGAGGAAATCCGCAATTTTCTCATTACATCGCTGTCTGCCTCAGGGGGCCATATCGGGCCGAACCTCGGGGTTGTCGAGCTGACAATTGCGCTTCACAAAGAATTTGACAGTCCGAAAGATAAATTTTTATGGGATGTCGGACATCAGTCCTATGTTCACAAACTGTTAACCGGACGCGGCAAGGAGTTTGAAACCTTGCGCCAATATAAAGGGCTTTGCGGTTTCCCGAAACGCAGCGAAAGCGAACATGACGTATGGGAAACAGGCCACAGCTCAACATCGCTCTCAGGGGCGATGGGAATGGCTGCCGCCCGTGATATTAAAGGGACGAAAGAATATATCATCCCGATTATCGGAGACGGGGCTTTAACCGGAGGAATGGCGCTTGAAGCGCTGAACCACATCGGCGATGAGAAAAAGGACATGATCGTCATCCTGAATGATAATGAGATGAGCATTGCGCCGAATGTCGGGGCGATTCATTCTATGCTGGGCAGGCTTCGCACGGCCGGCAAATATCAATGGGTAAAAGACGAGCTTGAATATTTATTTAAGCGCATCCCGGCCGTCGGCGGAAAATTGGCCGCCACAGCGGAACGGATAAAAGACAGCTTAAAATATATGCTTGTGTCAGGCATGTTTTTTGAAGAGCTGGGCTTTACGTATTTAGGCCCGGTTGACGGACATTCCTACCATGAACTGATTGAAAACCTGCAATACGCCAAAAAAACGAAAGGCCCTGTCCTTTTACATGTCATCACGAAAAAGGGAAAAGGCTATAAACCGGCTGAGACCGACACAATCGGCACATGGCACGGGACGGGTCCGTACAAAATCAATACGGGTGATTTCGTCAAACCGAAAGCCGCGGCGCCTTCATGGAGCGGACTTGTCAGCGGCACCGTGCAGGAGCTGGCGCGAGAGGATGACAGAATTGTCGCGATTACACCGGCCATGCCTGTCGGCTCTAAGCTGGAAGGGTTTGCGAAAGAATTTCCTGAGCGCATGTTTGACGTCGGAATCGCAGAACAGCATGCGGCGACGATGGCCGCGGGAATGGCGCTTCAGGGCATGAAGCCGTTTCTTGCGATCTATTCGACCTTCTTGCAGCGGGCCTACGATCAGGTCGTCCATGACATCTGCCGTCAAAACGCGAATGTATTTATCGGCATTGACCGGGCCGGTTTGGTCGGTGCTGACGGAGAGACGCATCAAGGCGTCTTTGATATTGCCTTTTTGCGTCATATACCGAACCTTGTTTTGATGATGCCGAAAGATGAAAATGAAGGCCGCCATATGGTCAATACAGCCCTTAATTATGAAGAAGGTCCGATTGCGATGCGCTTCCCGCGCGGAAACGGACTCGGCGTAAAGATGGATAAAGAGCTGAAAAGCATTCCGATCGGAACATGGGAAGTGCTCCGTCCCGGAAAAGACGCGGTTATTTTAACATTCGGAACAACGATTGAGATGTCGCTTGAAGCAGCTGAAGAACTGCAAAAAGAAGGCCTGTCCGTGCGTGTCGTCAATGCGCGGTTCATAAAACCGATTGATAAACAAATGATGAAGGCGATCCTTAATGAAGGTCTGCCGATTTTAACGATTGAAGAAGCCGTGCTTGAAGGCGGATTCGGAAGCACGATTCTTGAATTCGCTCATGACCTCGGCATGTATCATACGCCGATTGACAGAATGGGCATCCCTGACCGGTTTATTGAGCACGGAAGCGTAACCGCCCTGCTTGAAGAAATCGGTCTCACGAAGGCTGAGGTTATGAACCGGATTAAACTGCTGATGCCGCCGAAGACACATAAAGGAATTGGATCATGACAGCAAAAAAAGAACGATTAGATGTACTTCTTGTAGAAAAAGGACTTGCGGAGACGCGGGAAAAAGCGAAACGCGCCATTATGGCGGGGATCGTGTACTCAAATGAAAACCGATTGGACAAGCCGGGTGAAAAAATCGCCCGGGATCTTCCGTTAACGGTAAAAGGAAACCCTCTTAAATATGTCAGCAGGGGCGGATTAAAGCTTGAAAAAGCTCTTGAGGTGTTTCCCGTCTCAGTAACAGGCAAAACGATGATTGACATCGGCTCGTCGACAGGAGGATTTACAGATTGCGCCCTCCAAAACGGCGCCGAACGGTCATACGCAGTAGATGTCGGCTATAATCAGCTTGCTTGGAAGCTGAGACAGGACGAGAGGGTCGTCGTAATGGAACGGACGAATTTCCGCTATTCCGAGCCTTCAGATTTCACAGAGGGTTTGCCGGAATTTGCGACGATCGATGTGTCTTTCATCTCACTCCGCCTCATTCTGCCGGTTTTAAAAACGCTGCTTGTACCGGGAAGCGATTGTATCGCTCTGGTGAAGCCGCAATTTGAAGCCGGACGGGAATCAGTCGGAAAAAAAGGCATTGTCAGAGATCCCGGCGTTCATGCTGACGTTCTTCGCCGTATGAATCAATTTGCCGCCTCTGAAGGATATACGGTGAAAGGACTGTCCTTCTCACCGATTACAGGGGGAGACGGCAATATTGAGTTTCTGCTTCATCTGAACTGGGAGGGAGAAGACGGAAACGGCACTGAACTGCCGGAAGAAGACATTCTCCGTACCGTCCGCGAAGCACATGAGACATTAAAAGCCAAAAAGACAGATGTACCGGAATAATAGGAGGCTATTATTCCTTTTTTCTGCCATCATGTACTTTTTATCAAGAAGCGGTTAACATAATGACAAGAAAAGCTTGAAAACAGAGGTGCTGACATGACAAAAGGCCAAAGGCATATAAAAATCAGAGAGCTTATTACAAGCCAGGAGATTGAAACGCAGGATGACTTAGTTGACATGCTGAGAGAAGAAGGGTATAAGGTAACCCAGGCGACTGTTTCCAGAGACATTAAAGAGCTGCATCTCGTAAAGGTGCCTACTAATAACGGCTCCTACAAATACAGCCTGCCGGCGGATCAGCGGTTCAATCCGCTGTCAAAACTGAAGCGTTCATTAATGGATGCGTTCGTAAAAATTGACTCAGCAAGCCATATGATCGTATTAAAAACGATGCCGGGGAATGCACAGGCAATCGGTGCGTTGATGGATAATCTCGAATGGGAAGAAATCATGGGCACGATTTGCGGAGATGACACAATCTTGATCATCTGCAGGACGCCTGAAGATACAGAAGGCGTTCAAAGCCGTCTTTTGGAGCTGCTGTAGCGTAATTATCAGATAAAAGGTGGAATGCTGTTTGTTAGCTGAACTATCAATAAAAAACTTTGCCATTATAGAGGAACTGACGATTTCGTTTGAACGGGGGCTCACCGTCCTGACGGGAGAAACAGGAGCCGGCAAGTCAATTATTATAGACGCTGTTTCCCTGTTAGTCGGCGGCCGCGGGTCGTCTGAATTTGTCCGTTACGGTGAAACAAAGGCCGAGCTTGAAGGACTGTTTCTTTTAGACAGCGGCCATCCCGTTTTTGAGGTGTGCCGTGAGCAGGGAATAGACGCATCTGACGACATGATTGTCATGAGAAGGGACATCAATGCCGGAGGAAAAAGCGTCTGCCGTGTCAACGGAAAATTAGTAACGATCGCGGCTTTAAGGGAGATCGGCAGACTTTTATTAGATATTCACGGACAGCATGATAACCAGCTGTTGATGGAGGACGACAAGCATTTAGAGCTTTTGGATAAATTTGCGGGCGCTGAGGCCGAATCAGCGCTTCAGGCTTACCGGGAAGGCTATGACCGTTATATGAAGCTGCTCAAAAAAGTGAAGAAGCTGTCAGAGAGCGAGCAGGAAATGGCGCATCGGTTAGATCTGATCCAATTTCAGCTTGAAGAAATTGAATCGGCGAAGCTTGAATTGAATGAAGACGAGATTCTTCAGGAAGAACGGAAGCAAATATCCAACTTTGAAAAAATTTATGAATCATTGCAAAACGCCTATAATGCGCTCCGCAGTGAGCAGGGGGGTCTCGACTGGGTCGGAATGGCCTCTGCCCAGCTTGAAGACATTTCGGATATCAATGAACCGCTGCAAAAGCTGTCCGAAAGTGTGTCAAGTTCCTATTATCTGCTGGAAGATGCGACCTTTCAGATGCGCAATCTGTTAGATGATCTGGAATATGATCCGGAACGGCTGAATTTTATTGAAACCCGTTTAAACGAGATTAAACAGCTGAAGCGCAAATACGGAGCGACAGTAGAAGATATTCTGGAATACGGCTCAAAAATAGAAGAGGAAATCGATCAAATCGAAAACCGTGACAGCCACCTTGAAACGCTGAAGAAGGAACTGGAGTCCGTCGGCAAAGATGTGGCCGTAGAAGCCGCCAACTTATCAAAAATCAGAAAAGCATGGGCCAAAAAACTGGCTGAAGCGATTCATCAGGAATTAAAAAGTCTGTATATGGGCAAATCTACATTTGATACGGAATTTCTCGTGAAAACCGATCCGTCAGCCGGTGAAGCGCCGGTTGTCAACGGCCAGCCCGTGCAGCTTACCCAAAAGGGTATTGACCTTGTGAAATTTTTAATTTCAACAAATACCGGTGAGCCTCTCAAGCCGCTGTCAAAGGTTGCGTCCGGCGGCGAACTTTCAAGGGTGATGCTGGCGATAAAGAGTATTTTTTCTTCCCAGCAGGATGTCACTTCCATCATCTTTGACGAAGTGGACACCGGTGTAAGCGGGCGGGTTGCGCAGGCCATCGCGGAAAAAATCCATAAAGTATCTACCGGTTCACAGGTGCTCTGCATTACACATCTCCCGCAGGTTGCCGCCATGGCGGACACGCACCTTTTGATCGCGAAGGAATTAAAAGACGGCCGGACGACAACGCGTGTCACGCCGCTTTCCCAGCAGGACAAGGTAGCGGAAATCGGCCGCATGATTGCGGGCGTCGAAGTGACAGATCTGACAAAACGGCATGCAAAAGAGCTTTTAAAACAGGCCGGACAGGTAAAAACGACAGGATAAGCTGCTGATACAGGCAGCTTATTTTTTTGTTCCATTTCTCTAACAGTGTATCCAATGTTTTTCTTCGTATGCCGGTTATAAATCAAGCGCAGGAAGGCAAAAGTATAGATGTAGCAGAAAAAGAAAGTGGTGTGGGATAGGAGCGAGGAGAGTGAAGGAATGAATGCACGATAACATGAGGAAAGCAATAGGTGTAATTCTCCTTGTTTCTTTACTAAGTGTAGGCTTTTTTAAGCCGTTTAAAGAATATTTACTGATACCGTCGCAAATGAGCGTCTTTGAAAAACAGACACAAGCCGTTTCAGTCAATGCATCAATAAGCGCCGAAAAGGGCGAATTATCAGAAGCCTTTACGCTGAAAGAAGAGCACGGTCATGCAAACATAACAGGGCAAAAACAAGGCCGGTCAGAAGTAGTATATGATCTTGCCGGATTTCCCATTAAAAAAACGAAAGTGCGAGTCCTTCCTGAATTAAAGGTCATTCCGGGCGGACAGTCCATCGGTGTAAAACTGCATTCAGTCGGTGTTTTGGTCGTCGGCTTTCACCAGGTGATGACAAAGGATGGAAAAAAGTCTCCGGGAGAACAAGCGGGAATTGAATCTGGCGACATCATTATTAAAATGAACGGACATAAAATTGAAAAAATGAGCGACATCGCCCCGTTTATTCAAAAAGCGGGCACAACTGGAGAATCATTGGATTTATTGGTGAAACGCGATAAGCAAAAAATCAAGACAAAGCTGATTCCGACAAAGGATGAAGCTGAAGGGAAATATCGAATCGGCCTTTATATCCGCGATTCGGCAGCCGGCATCGGCACTATGACATTTTTTGAACCGAAAACAAAAAAATACGGCGCATTGGGCCACGTCATTTCTGATATGGATACGAAAAAACCGATTGTTGTAGAAGACGGAGAAATCGTCCGTTCAACTGTAACCTCCATTGAAAAAGGAAAAGGCGGCAATCCCGGCGAAAAACTGGCAAGGTTTTCGTCAGAACGGAAAACGATCGGCGATATTAACCGCAACAGTCCGTTCGGCATCTTTGGGAAACTGCATCAGCCGATTAAAAACAATATTTCCGACAAAGCCCTTCCGATTGCTTTGTCAAATGAAGTAAAAAAAGGACCGGCGCAAATGCTGACGGTTATTGAAAACGATAAAGTAGAGAAATTTGATATTGAAATCGTCAGCACCACGCCGCAAAAATTCCCGGCGACAAAGGGTATGGTATTAAAGGTAACCGACCCGAAACTGCTGAAAAAAACCGGCGGAATCGTTCAGGGAATGAGCGGAAGCCCGATCATCCAGAACGGGAAAGTCGTCGGAGCCGTTACCCACGTGTTCGTCAATGATCCGACAAGCGGCTACGGCGTTCATATCGAATGGATGCTTTCTGAAGCGGGCGTTGATGTTTACGGAAAAGATAAAGCAAGCTGACTGCCGGATGATCCGGCAGTTTTTTTATTTGATGCGTTCTTCACTTCTATCCTGGATTCATGTAAAATAAGACATGAAGATTTTTCGACAAATTCACGTTTCCTGATTTGTCAAACTTAATTTTTAGTCGAAAAACCTAGAAAATGCTAGAAAAACAAAGATATACCACTATTATTGGTAAATATGGATTTTTTAAAAGGGGAAGTAGTGGTTTTGTCGAATGTAACATGTAGCAGTCAAATGGGTTGCGTCCTGTTAATACATTGGGGGAGGAAGAAACGTGGAGAAAATTAAAGTTTGTGTTGCTGATGATAATCGAGAGCTTGTAAGCCTGTTGAGTGAATATATAGAGGGACAGGATGATATGGAAGTGATCGGCGTTGCTTATAACGGACAGGAATGCCTTTCTTTGTTTAAAGATAAAAATCCCGATGTGCTCGTTTTAGATATTATTATGCCGCATCTGGACGGTCTTGCGGTTTTGGAGCGCCTCCGGGAATCAGAACTTGCGAAGCAGCCGAATGTCATCATGCTGACGGCATTCGGTCAAGAAGACGTTACGAAAAAAGCCGTCGATTTAGGTGCGTCTTATTTCATCCTGAAGCCGTTTGATATGGAAAACCTTGTCGGCCATATCCGCCAGGTAAGCGGAAATGTCAGCAGCGTCACACACCGTGCGCCGTCCGCGCAAAGCAGCATCATCCGCAGTCAGCCTGAGCCGAAGCGGAAAAATCTTGATGCCAGCATTACAAGCATTATCCATGAGATCGGTGTGCCTGCCCATATCAAAGGCTATCTTTATTTGCGTGAAGCCATTTCCATGGTGTATAACGATATTGAACTCCTCGGCAGCATCACAAAAGTCCTTTATCCCGACATCGCCAAAAAATTCAACACGACCGCAAGCCGTGTAGAACGCGCCATCCGCCATGCCATTGAAGTCGCATGGAGCAGGGGAAATATTGACTCCATTTCTTCGCTGTTCGGGTATACTGTAAGCATGACAAAAGCAAAACCAACCAATTCAGAGTTCATCGCGATGGTTGCTGACAAGCTGAGATTGGAGCATAAAGCTTCATAACGCAAGCTGAATGGCAGGATGTCTTTTCACGTCTTCTTTTCCGTGCATAATGCGGAAGAGAAGGCGTTTTGTGCTTTTGCTGGTGAAAACTAGTGAATCACTCGCACCGGCACCTGAATTTTTATACATAAGCAAAATCCCTCTGGTCCGAGGAATCTTGATGCTGCATAAAAGCGGGATTTATGGCACCTACACGTATAATACGGGAGCTGATACTTTGATGATCTCGCCGTCTCTGATATAAAAGCGGGGGACGCGGCGGCTTAACGTAGATACGACTTCATAATTAATCGTACCGAGCATTTCGGCAATCTCATCAACTGAAATCTCGGCTCCTTTTTGTTTACCGTAGATGACGACTTCTTCTCCTTGTTTGCCCTCACTCTCACCCAAACTGACCATGATCATGTCCATCGTCACTCTCCCCGCCACCGGCACCCGTCTGCCGCGATAAAGAATAAACCCGCGGTTGGAAAGGGCGCGCGAGTAACCGTCAGCATAGCCGATCGGAATTGTCGCGATGATTTCACCCGGTTTGGCGATATAGGTCGCACCATAACTGACGGTCCGAGGCTCTGTCACCATGGCTTTCACATAAGCGATACGCGCCTTTAAACTGAGTGCGGGCGTGAGTTTCACGATGTCCAGCTCCTTGATATAGGCGGACGGGTATAATCCATATAAACCGATGCCTAAACGGATCATATCGGCGCTGAATTCCGGGAAAGCGATAGCGGCTGCTGTGTTGCACATATGCACGGTAGGGAGCGTAATGTCTTGGCTTTTTAAAAAACGGAGAAAGCTGATAAATTTTTCGTGCTGCAGCATCGTCAATTCAGTATCAGGTTCATCCGCTGTTGAAAAATGTGTAAAGATGCCATCCCATGACAGGTATGTACTCGACTTGAGCGCTTTTACAACTGCTAACAGGTCTTCTTCTGTGCGTACACCGAGCCGGCCCATCCCGGTATCCACATTAATATGAATGGACAGCCGTTTCGAAACCGCTTCTTTTTCCAATATCTGATTCGCTTTTTTGATCCAGCTGACTTGAAACGCTGACAATGTTATATTCCAGACGGCAGACTTTTTCACACAGCTGAGAGCGGTAAAGCCGAGCACAAGGATCGGTGCCGTAATCCCCGCTCTTCGTAACACAATTCCCTCTTCGACGCTGGCGACTGCGAGCTCGCTCGCTCCGCTTTCCAGTGCCTGCCGCGCAACTTCGACAGACCCGTGGCCATACGCGTTTGCTTTTACGACGGCCATAATCTTAGACTTATTCGGAATATGGCGGCGGATCGCCCGTATATTCTTTTTTATCGCATCAAGGTCAACTTCAATCCAAACTTCCCGGCAAAGTTTTTTCATCGCGATTCCTTCTTTCCGTAATGAGATTCAGTACTGTCGTGTTTTCATGCTTTCAATCTGCATTCTATTCACTCTTAACTGAAATCATTCAAAACATGAGAAGGTGATCGCTGATTGTTTTCAGTGATTCTGTCGGCCTGCTTATATTTACGCTTTACGTGTCTATAAGGGCTGCGTGGCAGCCCTTAAATTGACTTCACAATATTCTGATCTGAAAATTGATGCTCAAACATTTTGGCCTGGCTCACAGCATTGCTTTGAATGACAATACCGATATTTCCCCCTCCGGCACCGAAAACGGTTTTTGATGCAGTCACCGGACTGATGGATATAGCGCCGCCAACATTGACAACTCCGTTTCCTGATACGTTGTTTATCGTAATCGGGCAACCGCTCATTCTATTTTTTCTCCTTTCTCTCTAAGTCTACTATCTATATGTACGCTGTGATATGAAATAAGATTAAACAAAACGGTAAAAAAATCCGGCTGCCGTGAGCCGGAAAAGGAGGGTAATACAGATATCATAGTGTTTTCATTACATTTTGATCAGAGAATTGAGAACTTGAAGATTGAGCCGTGCTGGATTGATTCATTTGGAGAACCATACCGATATTTCCTCCTCCTGAGCCGTAGACGGTTTTTGATACGGTTAAAGGACTTATCGAAAACGCGCCGCCGACATTGACAACCCCGTTTCCGGAAAGACTGTTAATCGTAATAGGAAATCCAGCCATCATATACGGACTCCTTTCTATTAATCTATTTACTATATGTACGCAGTGTGTCAGAAATAAGAGTAAACAAAGCGGTAAAAATTTATGAATCAAAAAAACTGCCGGACATCCGGCAGTTTTTTGTGGTTATTTTTCAAACGGCACCCAGCCGCCTGTATTCTGGATCATTTCCCATAACGGTTCAGGGAGTCGGTATTTCTCAATTTCAGATGCTTTAATGGCTTTTTCGATTTCCTGCTCGCGGCCTTCTTTGATCAGCACCGACCATTCGGGGTTGATCAGAATGACACGTCCCAGAGCCACCAGCGGAATTCCGCTTTCTAATACGGCTAGTGCTTCATCCGCGGTATAGATAGAACCGACCGCCATCAGCGGCACTTTATGGCCGACACGTTCGTTTAATAAATCCATCCGTGTACGTGAAGTATCTGCGCCGCGGCGGGCTTTGGAAGTGACGTCCATCAGTGAAATATGCAGGTAATCCAAGTTTTGTTCCGCAAGCGCGTCGGCGAGCAGGAAGGTTTCTTTCATTGTAATCCCAGGTGTTTCCGGCTCTTCCGGTGACAGGCGGTAGCCGATAACAAATGGATTTTCAGCGTGTGCAGCAATCGCCTGTTTGACAGCGTCAACGACTGCAAGCGGGAACGCAAGGCGTTTTTCATCGCTTCCGCCCCAACGGTCTGTGCGCTGATTTGTTTTCGGAGAGTAAAATTGTTGAATCAGGTACCCGTTTGCCCCGTGAATTTCAACACCGTCAAAGCCGGCTTCAATCGCTCTGCGTGTCGCTTCGCCGAACGCTTTTACGATGTGCTCAACTTCTTGTTCAGTAAGAGCCCGGGAAGTTTGTCTGCCGTCTTCTTCTGAGCCGCTCGGGCTGACGACGTCTTTGTTTGGCACGAGTTCAGGAGGGCTTTCCAATCCGCCATGGTGAATCTGCACAACGGCTTTCGCTCCTTGAGACTGGATCGCCTGAGCGAGTTTTTTCAAGCCGGGAATGTGAGAATCATCATAGATACCGGGCTGGCCGGGAAACGCTTTGCCATCAGGTGTTACGTTTGCACATGCCGTAATGACCATGCCCATTTCTTTTGAACGGGGAATAATGTAGCTTAATTCACGGTCTGAAATTGTTCCGTCATCGTTTGATGAATAGTGTGTCATCGGTGCGACAGAAATACGGTTTGGTATGGTGACGCCGCTTTCGAACGTAAAAGGTTCAAACAGCGGTTTATAAATTTGCTTCATCATTTCGCCTTCTTCCTTAGAAGTTTAACTCGTCCGTATTCTAGCTTATGTTTTAATTGTGTGCAATTATTTTGCCTGTGCTTTATCCTGAGATTATGATCGGCTGAACCATTTAAATGAATGGAACGGTTTTCTCCGTTCTTTTTCAGGATCTTTATACCCGCCTGAAATTTGATGGCCGATCGAGCTGAATATGACAGCAGCGGCGAAGAGGAGAATGATTTTTTTCATATGCATATCTTCTTTCTAATCATTTACAAGATTATTTATAAGCATACGCTTGTGCGAAAAAACCGTCAATTTGTTTTTTATTCTTTTTTCCACTTTCCTGCGGCGAATATCGTTCCGATCTGAATCACAACACTTAACAGAGCGCACACTGCCACAACTGTGTTGCTGTCCATAGAAGACACCCTCCTTTTTGTTAGGTTAATGTATCATATGACAGCTGTCTCTGTTTTGACAAAACCGTAATGCGGTGTTTCATATTTTTCAACAAAAAAGGGCGCTTTTTTAAGCGCCTTTACTTTTTTTTCAGCCGATGCAAAGCGATTTGAACGGCGATCGCGTCGTCCAGATAGCCAATCGGAAACATGTAATCCGGAATGACGTCCGTCGCCAAAATATAATACAGCAGCGCGCTCCCGAGAATCGCGCGGTCTTCAGCCGGTGTTGATTCATCCATATACTGATGATGCATGTTTTTCAAGTGATCAATAAAAGGGCCGACGCTTTCTTCGTTATCCATTTTCTTTTGAAACTCATCACAAATCAGGCGATGGCCCTGCTGGGTTTTGGCATATTGTTCATATCTGGTCAGCTCGCGTTCAATTTGCTCGCGGGAAAAAGGCTGATCAAACATCTCCGCCATATTCAGCATATCCTGAATCGCGTGCATCGGATCTTGCGGCGCAGCTTCTTTATCATGGCCGATGTCTATGCCTGACGCCTCAAGCAATTCCTCCAGCGGGGTGCGGAGGTGTTTTGAAAATTCCTGAAGATGCTTTAAATTGGCCTTCTGTTTGCCGTTTATAATCCGGGAGATGGTGGCCGTATCAATGTTGGTTAAGGCGCCGAGTTTTCTCATGGAGAGCGAGTGCTTATCAAGCAGTGATTTTAAAAGGGGGCCCAATGTCTTTTTTTCATTTTCTGCCAAGGGTGTCACCTCGTTTCCGCCGGAATGATGATAATCAGTCAATAATTTTTTGCAGAAAAGGTACCTTTTCTGTGCTGCTGAATAGGATAGTGTAGATTCAACAGCGCAACATGTTGAAAAGACATCAAAGAATGGGGAGAAAATAACATGGCTTGGTTATTGATTTTAGGTTTGGCAGTGTCCTCGAGCATTGATAATTTAGGAGTGGGGATGTCATACGGCATCAGAAAGATCAAAATATCGCACATGTCAAATATGATGATCGCTTTTATCTGTTTTTTATTCAGTTATATCGGGATTTATTTCGGCAAATGGATTTCAGCCGTTCTGCCGGGTTTTCTTCCCGTCTTGCTGGCGGCTTTTATCTTATCTGTCATCGGCATCCGCATCATCCTGCTGGCTGTGCCGAGAAAAAAAGAACATTCAGCGCGTGCTGATGTGTCATCAAGAAAAAAAGGCCGTTTTGCCGGTCTGTTACAAAACCCGGAGACAGCGGATGCTGACGGTTCGGGAGAAATCGGTATATTGGAATCCATGGTCCTCGGAGTGGCCGTATCCGCAAATGCGCTGACTAACGGATTAAGCGCGGGCCTGATCGGGCTTTCTCCCGCCGCAATTTCCATCACTGCGGCGCTCGGAAGTTTTCTGACCATATGGCTCGGCTGCTTGCTTGGGAAAAAAGCTGCGTCATTGCGCATCGGATCTTTCCATGTCGGACAGTTCAGCACGGTGCTGAGCGGAGTGATCATTCTCATCATTGCCGTCAATACGCTGCTCTTTTAAGTTGTCCCGTTCATTTTATGAAAAACGCAAAATAAATATGAACAATTCTATTCGGGAGAGCGATGGTGAGGCTCTCTTTTTTTGATTGATCTGATATTTTTTCAAAATGAATAGAAAGTCGTCCGTTTCCGTTAATTTCTGCATATCCGCTCTTCAGACAGAACCTTTTTCATAGACGGATCAGCTCGTTTTCTTTCTAAGTTCAGGTAATCAGCGGGTCAGAAATCCTTCATTCCAAATATGGAAAAGCACTGGAGGGAAGAAGGCGCCCTTTACAAATCGGCCATTCTGTTCAAAGATAAAGCCGAATGAGAAAACGTGAGGTGATCTGTGTGAAGTCTGTCATACTTCTGATCTTCACCGCATGGCTGTTATCAGGCTGCGAGTATACCGCGGAGGCGGATTCGGCGCCGTCATTTACACAGGAAGGAACATTTATAAAAGCGTCCGGAAACGATACGATCGCGGTGAAAATTGACGGAGAGCGGCAAGAGGTGAAGGTGCCTTTCTCTAAGCGTTTTGAATGTCAGTCTCTGCCTGAACATACGGCGGTGCAAATCACCTATAAAAAAGAGAGCAACGGGCAATTACGGCTTGAAAAACTGAAAAGAGAAACAGATATGTAAAGAACGGGGAGGAAAAAACGTGGGTTTACTGACAAAAAGCGCTGCAGCATTCGGTGCCGCTCTGCTTCTTCTTGCACCGTCCGCTTATGCAGCTGAATCTGTGCAAGGAAAAACCATTTATATCGATGCCGGACATGGCGGAGAAGACAGCGGGGCCGGCGGAAATGGACTGCTGGAGAAAAATATCAATTTAGCGGTGTCAAACAAGGTGGTCGCCAAATTGGAGGCAGAAGGCGCAAAACCTGTTGCTTCAAGAACGGATGATACTTTTTTAAGTTTGGACGAGCGGGTGGCGAAAGCAAGCGCCAGCCAATCCGATTTATTCGTCAGCCTCCATACGAATTCAGCCGTATCAACGGCATCGGGCACAGAAACGTATTTTAACTCAACATATGAAGGAGCAGACAGCGAGAGGCTTGCTTCTGACATTCAACAGCAGCTTGTCTCGTCTTTAGAGATGAGGGACAGAGGTGTAAAAGAAGCCCCTTTTTATGTCATTACATATTCAAAAATGCCGAGTGTGCTGGCTGAATTAGGCTTTATCACAAATTCTCAAGATGCGGACAAGCTGAAAAACGAGACTGGACAAGAGCACGCCGCAGACGCTGTTGTAAACGGAATCGAAACCTATTACAGCGGGCAATAATTATAAAATATGTGTAAATAGCGCCCTCCTTATGTGCATAACGATTATAATAGAGAAAACCGATGACAAACACCTGAGGTGACACATATGACGAATATTTTTGCCCACCGGGGGGCGTCGGGCGACTATCCCGAAAATACGATGCTCGCGTTCACAAAAGCGATTGAGGACGGAGCTGACGGAATTGAACTTGACGTACAAATGACAAAAGACGGCCGAATCGTGGTTATTCACGACGAAACCCTTGACCGTACGACGTCTTTGAAAGGCTTTGTGAAAGATACGGCGTATGACAAAATCAGAACCGCCGATGCCGCCGGCAAATGGAAAGATTCGTTTAAAGGAGTCAGAATTCCGCTTTTGTCAGACGTGCTGCGTTTTGCGGAGCGTGCTGATTGTCTGATCAATATTGAGTTGAAAAACAGCGTGTTCCGTTACGAGGGAATGGAAAAAGAAGTGATCAAAAAAGTCAGGTATTACGGACTGGAACAGCGCGTTATTTTTTCTTCATTTAATCATGAGAGCCTCGCGCTTTGCCACGCCTTGGCACCTGAGATAGAACGGGCGGTGCTGACGATGGATGTGCTTTACCGGCCTGAACGGTATCTTGCTTCAATTCCCGCTTCTGGTTATCATCCGAAGCTCGGCACGCCGGCGGTCAGCGCTGAAGTGATCAAACATCTTGCAAAACACCAAACGGCGCTCCGTCCGTTCACCGTCAATCGGCCGGAAGATATGAAGCAGCTGATAAGAGCGGGAGCAGACGCATTTTTTACCGATTATCCAAAGCTGGCTCTTTCTATAAAAGAAGAATGCTGCAACTAAGAGGACTGTTCAGACAGTCCTCTTTTTTATGGGCGGAAACAGCACAGGGCGATCATAACTTGGTCAGCCGGTTCATATATTGGAACAGGGCGTTTTGTGTAAGCGTTATCTTTTATCTTATTGAAAGTGAGGCAAAATTGTGGGAAAAACGGTTATCGTCAGTGCGGCTAGAACGCCGTTCGGAAAATTCGGAGGGGCATTAAAAGAGGTAAAAGCAGCCGAGCTTGGGGGCATTGCCATAAAAGAAGCAATCAAGCGCGCCGGCATCAGTGAAAGCGAAGCAGAAGGTGCGGTGATGGGAATGGTCGTCCAGGCGGGCGCGGGACAGATTCCGGCGCGGCAGGCTGCGAGGCATGCCGGGCTTCCGTGGTCCGTTCCGGCTGAAACCATTAATAAGGTCTGTGCATCGGGGCTCAGAGCCGTTACCATCTGTGATCAAATCATCCGGGCAAAAGATGCGGACGTGCTGATTGCAGGCGGTATGGAAAGCATGAGCAACATTCCGTACGCCGTTCCGGCCGGCCGCTGGGGTGTGAGAATGGGAGACGGGGTTTTTCAGGATTTGATGGTTCATGACGGGCTGACCTGTGCGTTCGATCATGTGCATATGGCTGTCCACGGAAGCTCTGCGGCCAAAAAGTACGGCATTTCCCGAGATGAACAGGACCATTACGCTCTTTTAAGCCAGAAACGCGCGGCTGAGGCAGCTGAGACGGGTAAATTGCATGAAGAAATCGTCCCCGTCACCTGGACCGGTAAAAAGGGCAAACAGCATACTGTTGCAGCAGATGAGGGGCTGCGTCCTGATACAAGCCTTGACCAGCTCGCAAAGCTCAAACCTATTTTTACAGCAGACGGAACGGTCACCGCCGGAAACGCTCCCGGTGTAAATGACGGCGCCGGAGCATTTGTGCTGATGTCGGAGGAAAAAGCCGCGAAGCAGCATGTCAGACCGCTCGCTGCGATACTTGGTTTTGCGTCTGTCGGACTGGAAGCGTCCGAGCTTGCAAGCGCGCCGGGAGAAGCTATCAGCCGGCTCTTGAAAAAAACCGGATTGTCCGTTGACGACATCGATTTGTTTGAAGTAAATGAAGCATTTGCGTCCGTCGTCCTCGTGAGCGAAAAAATAGCCGGGTTCAGCCGGGAGAAAGTGAATGTTAACGGGGGGGCAATTGCGTTTGGCCATCCGATCGGCGCAAGCGGAGCCAGAATCATCATGAGTTTGATATACGAATTAAAGCGGCGCGGCGGAGGTTTAGGCATAGCGGCTATATGCAGCGGAGCGGCTCAAGGAGACGCCGTCCTGCTGGAGGTGTACTGATATAACGAAGGGAGCGTCAGATGAAGATGAAAACAATCATGGTCGCAGGTGCCGGACAGATGGGAGCCGGCATCGCACAGACAGCTGCCGAAGCTGGGTTTACCGTCATGTTATATGACTGGGAGCCGGAAATGGTGACAAAAGGCCTTTACCGCATAAAAACAAACCTGGAGAAAGATCAGGCGAAAGGACGCAAGACACAGCATGAAACAGATGCCGTTTTCAGCCGCATTTCCCCGGCAGAATTAACGGACGCGGGAAATGCTGATTTTGTAATAGAAGCGATTGCCGAAAACAAAAAAGCAAAGGCCGAATTGCTCGGCACACTTGATAAACTGTGTCCTCCTCATACCGTATTGGCAAGCAATACGTCTTCTCTTCCCATTACGGAGCTTGCCGCTGTCACAAAAAGGCCTGAAAAAGTAATCGGCATGCATTTTATGAATCCGGTTCCCGTCATGGAGCTTGTCGAAGTCATCAGAGGGCTTGCCACATCGGAAGAAACATCGGAAACAGTAAAGAAGCTTGCCGTTCAGATGAAAAAAATACCTGTCGAAGTCAATGACTTTCCAGGCTTTATATCTAATCGCATATTAATGCCGATGATTAACGAGGCCGTTTATTGCCTTTATGAAGGTGCGGCCTCAAAGGAAGCGATTGACGATGTGATGAAGCTCGGCATGCGTCATCCGATGGGGCCTTTAACATTAGCCGATTTCATCGGATTGGATACGTGCCTTTCCATTATGGAGGTTCTCTATTCGGGACTCGGAGATTCGAAATATCGCCCATGCCCTCTGCTCAGAAAATATGTCAGCGCCGGCTGGCTCGGCAAAAAAAGCGGGCGCGGTTTTTATGAGTACAACAGATGACATAAAAATCATTTAGGGGAGGCGCCAGTCGTGCATTTTACAGATGAGCACATCATGATGAGAAAAATGGTGCGTGATTTTGCGCGCAAGGAAGTCGCGCCGATGGTTGAGATCATGGAAACAACCGATGAATTTCCGGACCGGCTGATTAAAAAAATGGGGGAAGCGGGGTTAATGGGGGTTCCCGTCCCGGAAGCTTATGGCGGTGCGGGCGCTGATATAACATCTTATATTATAGCGATTCATGAAATATCAAAAGTAAGCGCGGCCGTCGGCGTTATTTTATCCGTCCACACATCGGTAGGGACAAACCCGATTTTGCATTTCGGGACAGAAGCCCAAAAACAAATGTACATTCCAAAGCTGGCAGCGGGCGAATATGTAGGAGCGTTTGCACTTACTGAGCCTCAATCCGGATCTGATGCGGGAAGCCTGAAAACAACGGCCGTGCGAAAAGGCGGTTCCTATATTCTGAACGGTTCAAAAATCTTTATTACAAACGGCGGAGCGGCAGATCTGTATCTGACATTTGCCTTAACCGATCCGGCTAAAGGGAGGAAGGGGATCTCCGCTTTTATCGTTGAAAAAAACACACCCGGCTTTTCTATCGGAAAAAAAGAAAAAAAGCTCGGACTGTTAGGTTCCAACACCGTCGAATTGCAATTTGACCAAGCGGAAATTCCAATTGAAAATCGGCTCGGCGAAGAGGGCGAGGGTTTTTCAATCGCCATGAAAAACCTTGATGTCGGGCGGATCGGCATAGCGGCTCAGGCGCTCGGGATTATCGAAGCGGCGCTCGGCTGCTCTGTCGAGTACTCCAAAACCCGCAGCCAATTCGGCAGGCTCATCTCCTCGAATCAGGCTGTTTCTTTTAAACTTTCTGACATGGCGACGAATGCGGAAGCTGCCAAATTATTGGTCTATCATGCTGCTGATCTGTATCAGCGCGGGCTTCCGTGCGGAAAAGAAGCATCAATGGCGAAACAGTTTGCGTCTGATGCGGCGATGAAAGCGGCGGTGGAGGCCGTGCAGATTCACGGCGGCTACGGCTATATGAAAGAGTATCCCGCGGAGCGTTTATTTCGGGATGCGAAGGTCACGCAAATTTATGAAGGCACCAATGAGATTCAAAGGCTGATTATTTCTAAGTATCTTCTTCAATAAAATGTGCGAAAAGGAGCGAAATCATGGAATCTTATTCTCCCGGTTTAGATGGCGTCATTGCGGTGGAAACGGGAATTTCTTTTCTGGATACACAGCAGGGCAGTATTTTGATCAAGGGCCACGATCTGATTGAGCTTTCTAAAACGGCCGGCTATATGGACATTGTCCATCTCTTATTGGAAGACAGACTTCCTGATGCGAAAGAGAAGGCGGCGCTTGAAGAAGACGTCCGGCGCGGCGGATACCTTCCTGAGGAAATCTTGCACATCTGCCGTCTGCTGCCTGAACATACTCACCCGATGGACGGACTGAGGACGGGTTTGTCCGCACTTGGAGGCTTTGACAAGGACATTGATGACCGCACCTCATCTGTAAATCAGCACCGTGTCCGCGGGCTGATAGGCAAAATGCCGAATCTGACCGTCAACAGCTATCGTGTCATAAATGGGCTGGAGCCTTTAGCGCCTGTCGGGACCTTATCGTACAGCGCAAACTTTTTATATATGATTACCGGAAAAACCCCGTCATCCTTGGAAGAAGAAATATTCGACCGGTCGCTTCTTTTATACAGTGAGCATGAATTGCCGAACTCAACGTTTACGGCCCGAGTCATTGCTTCGACACAATCGGATATATACGGCGCTCTGACCGGAGCCGTCGCCTCATTGAAGGGAAACCTTCACGGTGGAGCGAACGAAGCGGTGATGTACATGCTTGAAGAAGCGAAGGATACAGACGGGTTTATACAATTGTTAACTCAAAAACTCGCAAACAAAGAAAAAATCATGGGCTTCGGTCACCGTGTCTACATGAAAAAAATGGACCCGAGGGCGCTTATGATGAAAGAAGCATTGAAAAAGCTGTCTGATCTTTCGGGTGATTTCCGTCTTTATAACATGTGTGAAGCCGGTGAAACCGTCATGCGGGAGAAAAAAGGCCTTTATCCGAATTTAGATTACTACGCAGCGCCGGTCTATTACATGCTCGGCATTCCGATTCCGCTGTACACGCCTATATTCTTCAGCGCACGGACGGTCGGCCTATGCGCGCACGTCATTGAACAGCACAGCCGAAACCGGCTTTTCCGCCCGCGTGTCCGCTATACCGGAGCGCGCCTGTAAACAGATGAGAAAGGAAGATGAAAACATGACAGAAACCCGCCGAATGGACGCCGTGATCGAAGAGATTTCTGATTACGTGCTCCATCAAGAGATTGACAGTTCAGAAGCTTTCACTACGGCAGAACATGTGCTTCTTGATACGATAGGCTGCGGAATTCTGGCGCTCAGCTATCCTGAATGTACAAAGCTGCTCGGCCCGATTGTCCCGGGCACCTCCGTGCCGAACGGAAGCAGAGTCCCCGGCACGCCTTTTGTTTTAGACCCCGTCACGGCCGCTTTTAATATCGGATGTATCAACAGGTGGCTCGATTATAATGATACGTGGCTTGCCGCGGAATGGGGGCATCCGTCTGACAATCTCGGAGGCATTTTGGCCTGTGCGGACTATATTTCCAGGGTGAGGATGTCTGAAGGGAAAGAACCGCTTACCGTGCGCGATGTGCTTCGCGCAATGATCAAAGCGCACGAAATCCAAGGTGTTCTCGCTTTGGAAAACAGTTTAAACAGAGTCGGACTTGACCATGTGCTGTTTGTGAGAGTGGCGACTGCGGCTGTGTGCACGCAAATGCTGGGCGGTTCAAAAGAGGAAATCAGCAACGCCGTATCACACGCCTGGATTGACAATTCAAGCCTTAGAACGTACCGGCACGCACCGAACACCGGATCGCGCAAATCATGGGCGGCCGGTGATGCGACGAGCAGAGGCGTGTATTTGGCCCTCATGGCACTGAAAGGTGAAATGGGATACCCGACGGCCCTGACCGCACCGGGATGGGGATTTCAAGATGTATTATTTAATCAGCAGGAAATGAAGCTTGCCCGTCCGCTTGGGTCCTATGTTATGGAAAATGTCTTATTTAAAGTATCCTATCCGGCTGAATTCCACGCCCAGACAGCTGCGGAATGCGCGGTCCAACTCCATCCTGAGGTGAAAGAGCGCATCGGGGAAATCGACAGAATCACCATTTTGACGCATGAGTCAGCGATCCGGATTATTGATAAAAAAGGGCCGCTTCACAATCCGGCTGACCGGGATCATTGCCTGCAGTACATTACGGCAATCGGGCTGCTTTTCGGAGATATTACGGCAGACCATTATGAAGAGGAAACGGCGTCTGACCCGAGAATTGATACATTGCGGAGCAAAATGGAGGTGACGGAGCATAAAGCGTACTCAAAAGATTACTTAGACCCGCATAAGCGATCCATCTCAAATGCCGTGCAGGTGCATTTTACAGACGGCACAGCTACGGAACGAATTGAATGTGAATACCCGCTCGGGCACCGATTCCGCAGAAAAGAAGCCGTTCCGAATATTCTTGCCAAGTTTTCAGCAAACGTCAGCACTCATTTTTCACTGAAGCAGCAGCATAAAATAGAAGAAGCCTGCAAACATAGCGGACGGATGCAGCAGCTCAGCGTTATTGAATTTATGGACTTATTTCTCGTATAAAGTAGGAGGGTGACAAACATGACGTGGATCGTCAGCAGGCAGTCGTCTCAAGAGGAGCTTGCAGAGCGGTTCCGTACGCAGATGACAGCGCCGGATCTATTGCAGATCCCCGGCGCTCACGATGCGATGGCTGCTCTTATCGCCAAGAAAACGGGGTTTTCAGCTCTTTATTTGTCAGGTGCGGCTTACACGGCGAGCAGAGGGCTTCCTGATTTAGGCATCATCACGTCGGCGGAAATGGCTGAACGTGTTAAAGACCTGGTCCGTGCCTCTGACCTGCCCGTCCTTGTGGATATTGATACGGGTTTCGGAGGAGTGCTGAATGCCGCCCGGACGGCGAAAGAAATGTATGAAGCGCGCGCAGCCGCCGTCCAAATGGAGGACCAGCGCCTGCCGAAAAAATGCGGGCATCTGAATGGGAAGCAGCTCGTGCCGATTGAAGAAATGGCGCAGAAAATTCAAGCGGTCAAGCAGGCAGCGCCGACTCTTCTCGTTGTTGCGAGGACAGACGCCAGACAGCAGGAAGGGCTGGAGGGCGCATTAAAAAGAGCGGCCGCTTATATAAAAGCGGGTGCTGACGCCATTTTCCCGGAAGCGCTCCAATCAGAAAGTGAATTCAGAGCGTTTTCCAAACAAATCAGTGTGCCGATTCTCGCAAATATGACTGAATTCGGAAAAACGCCATATTACAGCGCTGAAGAATTCTCCGGCATGGGCTGTCAGATGGTCATTTACCCTGTCACGTCACTCAGGACGGCGGCCAAGGCTTTTGAGCGTATTTTCCGCCTTATAAAAGAAGAAGGCTCGCAAAAAGAGGGACTTTCGGATATGCAGACGAGAAAAGAATTATATGAAACGATCGCTTACGATGACTATGAAGAACTTGATCAATCCATTGCAAAAACGATACTGCCGGATGACTGAAAAAAGCCCTTTTTTGCAAGGGCTTTTTTTACAGCTTTTTTTTCCTGAACCGCGGGCTGACTTGATTGCGTTTCCGATCTCTGTACAGAATAAATCCGGCCAGAATATAAAGGCCGAACAAAAAAAACGCCAGTCCGGCCGCTCCCTGAAGAAAAAGGGACGGAAACGGGGCAAACGTATGCCCGAATAATGCATCTCTCATCAGCTTAATGCCGAGCGCCGCAACAGCGCCGGGGAGGACCAGGATCAAAAGCGCAACAAGCCGGCTCATATTCAGAAAACCCCTTTTCGATATGATTTCCTTTATTGTCCAATCGAAAAAAAATTTTGTCAAGAGATGAAAACATGGTAACATAGGGGTTGTGCAAATTATTGCAACGGAAAATACAGGTGTGCAAATTTTTTCATACAAAGGGGTATCGGGATGCAGAAGGTGCTGATTATAGGTGCTGGTAAAGGAGGCACGGCGCTCTTACAGATTTTGATGAAAACAAAACTGATCCGGATTATTGCGGTGGTTGACCAAGATCCGGAGGCGCAAGGGCTGCAAGAAGCCCGGAGATATGGAATTGCAACCTCATCAGATTGGAAACCTTACATAACCGAAGATATAGATATTATCATCCATACAACGGGTGACAAAGCGGTCATGGATGAGCTGCTCCATGAGAAAAAAGAACAAACCATCGTCATGCCGGGGAAATTGGCGTACATGGTGTTTCAGCTGATGGAGGAAAAGCAGCAGCTTATTCAAATGCTGAAGTCGCAGACGTATAAGCATGACCGGATTTTTAATTCAACCCACGACGGCATGATTTTTATAGACGTCAACGAAACAATCATTTTATTTAATCAGATGGCTGAAAAAATGGTCGGTCAAAAACGGGAGCATGTCATCGGCCGCCAAATTAAAGATGTAGTGCCGAACACAAAACTGCCGCGGATTCTGGAAACGAGAGAGCCGGAATATAACCAGAAGCAGCTTCTCGGAAAGCACCTGCAGATTGTCACGACAAGACTGCCGATTATTGATGAAGGCGGAAAGCTTCTCGGTGCGTTATGTGTGTTTAAAGACATCACGGATGCAGTTGAGCTGGCAGAAGAGGTAACGAACTTAAAACAAATCCGCACCATGCTTGAAGCGATTATTCAATCGTCAGACGAAGCCATTTCCGTCGTTGATGAAAACGGCATCGGAAAGTTAATCAACAAAGCGTATACAAAAATGACCGGCCTGTCAGAAAGCGAAGTCATCGGAAAACCCGCCTCCACCGATATCTCAGAAGGAGAAAGCATGCACCTGAAAGTATTGGGGACAAGGCGGCCTGTACGGGGTGTAAGAATGAAAGTCGGCCCCAATAAAAAGGATGTCATCGTGAATGTTGCCCCGGTTATTGTGGACGGCATTTTAAAAGGCAGCGTCGGAGTCATTCACGACGTGTCAGAAATTAAAACACTGACTGCTGAACTGAACCGGGCGCGGCAGATCATCCGCACGCTTGAAGCGAAATACACGTTTGACGATATTATCGGCACGAGTGAACAAATGCTGGTCGCCCTTGAACAGGCGAAGCTTGGGGCGAAAACGCCGGCGACGATTCTGCTGCGGGGAGAATCCGGCACCGGAAAAGAACTTTTCGCCCACGCCATCCATAACGAAAGCGACAGAAAATACAATAAGTTCATTCGGGTTAATTGTGCGGCCCTGTCTGAATCCCTGCTTGAATCCGAGCTTTTCGGCTATGAGGAAGGCGCGTTTACGGGCGCGAGGCGCGGGGGCAAAAAAGGGCTCTTTGAAGAAGCGAATAACGGCAGCATTTTCTTAGATGAAATCGGAGAGCTGACCCAAAGCACCCAGGCGAAGCTGCTCAGGGTTCTGCAGGAAAAAGAAATTACCAGAGTCGGCGGTGCTAAAGCGATTTCTGTCAATGTCAGAATTATCGCAGCGACAAACGTCAATATCGAAAAGGCCATGGCGGAAGGAACGTTCCGGGAAGACCTGTATTACCGAATTAACCGGTACCCGATCTCAATCCCGCCGCTTCGGCAGCGCAAAGAGGATATTGAAGCGCTGAGCATACGGCTCATCGAAAAAATCAATCAGGATTACGGACGCAACGTAAAGGGGCTCGCGCCGAACGCGCTGCGTGCTTTATCAGCCTACAGCTGGCCGGGAAACGTCCGAGAGCTCGAAAATGTTCTCGGCCGGGCGATGATATTTTTAGAGCCGCACATGGAGCGGATAGAACAGCAGCATCTGCCTGTTTTTGAAACAGAGCTGAGTGAAAAAAGCGGCGCCCAAAGTGATTTTCCGGATGTGGAAGGAGAAAAACTCTCTCAGGCCGTTGAAAAATTTGAAGCGCACGTCATTCAAAAAACGCTTGAAAAGCATAAATTCAACCGAACCAAAACGGCAAAAGCGCTTGGCGTCAGCATTCGGAATCTGTACTACAAAATGGACAAGTACGGCCTTGCAAATGACGGCATGCAATAAATTGCAGAGAAAGCGCAAACAGCTGCATGTTTTCTTGAAAAAAGGCCGGAATATCCCTCCCGCACATTTGGCACGGAACTTGCATTGATAAAAGCGGATTCGAACAAGGAAGGTGGTACAAAATGAAGCTGAAAGACTTAGTTGAAAAAGCCGCGGCAAAAAACGCAAAAACCATTGCAGTGGCCCACGCAGCAGATAAAGAAGTAATCCAGGCCGTCAAAATGGCGGCAGAGCACTTGTCGGCACGATTTTTACTGACGGGTGACAGCGGAAAGCTGAAAGAGCTTCTGGCAAATGAGCCGAAGTTCAATGCTGAAATTATCCACGCCGATTCACCCGAAGAATCTGCGGCAAAAGCAGTGCGCGCAGTGCGCGAACAAGAGGCGGATATTTTAATGAAAGGGAATCTGCCGAGCTCAACTCTTCTGAAATCGGTTTTGAACCGCCAGGAAGGGCTGCGTTCTAAAAGTGTGTTATCACATGTAGCCGTTTTTGAGGTGCCGGACTATGACCGGCTGATGTATGTGACTGATTCAGCGCTGAACATCGCACCGTCTCTTGAAGAGCTCCGGCATATTCTGCAAAATGCGGTTCATGTCGCGCATTCAGTAGGGAACCCCATGCCGAAAGCCGCAGTCCTTGCCGCTATTGAAACGGTTAATCCGAAAATGGAGGCGACGCTGAACGCGGCTGCGATCGTCCAAATGTGCAATAGAGGCCAGATTACAGGCTGTATCGCGGACGGACCGCTTGCTTTGGATAATGCTGTATCTCAAGCTGCCGCACTGCAAAAAGGGATTTCCGGAAGCGTAGCGGGCCAGGCGGATATTCTCTTGGTTCCTTCAATAGAGGCTGGAAATATGCTTTATAAGTCAATGATTTATTTTGCGAAAGCAAATGTAGCTGCCGTCATCGCGGGTGCGAAGGCGCCGATTGCATTAACGAGCAGAGCGGATACTGCAGAAAATAAACTGTATTCAATTGCGCTTGCGATTTGCGCATCACAAGAACAGTAGGAGGAACGTACCTATGGAAATTTTTAAATATATGGAGACTTATGATTATGAACAATTGGTATTCTGCCAAGATGAACAGTCAGGTTTAAAAGCGATTATCGCGATTCATGATACAACGCTCGGCCCTGCACTCGGCGGAACGAGAATGTGGACATATGACAGTGAAGAAGCGGCAATTGAAGATGCATTAAGACTTGCAAAAGGCATGACTTATAAAAATGCGGCTGCCGGTTTAAACTTAGGCGGCGGGAAAACCGTTATTATCGGGGACCCGCGCAAGGATAAGAATGAAGAAATGTTCCGCGCATTCGGCCGGTACATTCAAGGCTTAAACGGAAGATATATTACCGCTGAAGACGTCGGCACAACCGTTGAAGATATGGATATTATTCATGATGAAACTGACTATGTAACAGGGATTTCTCCGGCATTCGGTTCATCAGGAAACCCATCTCCGGTTACGGCGTACGGCGTCTACAAAGGGATGAAAGCTGCTGCTAAAGCGGCGTTTGGCACTGATTCACTGGAAGGAAAAACAATTGCCGTGCAAGGTGTGGGGAATGTGGCTTACAATCTTTGCCGCCATCTTCACGAAGAAGGTGCTTCTTTAATCGTGACGGATATCAATAAAGAATCTGTTAAACGTGCCGTTGAAGATTTCGGGGCCCGCGCAGTTGATCCGGATGACATTTACTCACAGGCGTGCGATATTTATGCTCCGTGTGCCCTCGGCGCCGTCATTAACGATGACACGATTAAACAGCTGAAGGCGAAAGTTATTGCGGGAGCGGCCAATAACCAGCTGAAAGAAACACGTCACGGCGATACGATTCATGAAATGGGAATCGTGTACGCGCCGGATTATGTCATCAATGCCGGCGGTGTCATTAATGTAGCTGATGAGCTTTACGGCTATAATGCTGAGCGGGCTTTGAAAAAGGTTGAAGGCATCTATGCAAATATTGAACGGGTGCTCGATATTTCTGCGCGTGACGGCATTCCGACTTACTTAGCGGCTGACCGTCTGGCTGAAGAACGAATTGAGCGCATGCGCCGTTCAAGAAGCCAGTTTCTGCAAAACGGCCAAAGTGTATTAAGCAGACGATAGGAAATTGATCTGGAGGTATGAAAATGTTCGAACAGGAAAAACGCATTCTCATTCTGAATCCAGGCTCAACATCAACGAAAATCGGTGTCTTTCACAATGAACGCTGTATCTTTGAAAAGACGCTGCGGCACCCCGAAGAAGAGCTGAAAACATTTAACAGCATTATCGACCAATACGAATTTCGAAAAATAAGCATACTTGAGTCTCTGCACGAACAGGGCATCAACATTTCAAAGTTTGATGCCGTTTGTGCCAGAGGCGGCCTGATCAGGCCGATTGAGGGCGGCACATATGAAGTGAATGACGCCATGATCACTGATTTGAAAAACGGGTACAACGGCCAGCACGCTTCGAATCTGGGCGGAATTATTGCCAGGGAAATAGCTGACGGACTTAATATCCCGGCGTATATCGTCGATCCTGTCGTGGTGGATGAGATGACACCGCTTGCTAAAGTATCTGGAATGCCTGAAATCAAGCGGAAAAGCATTTTTCACGCTTTAAACCAAAAAGCCGTTGCTCGTCAGGCGGCGGCGTCTCTCGGCAAGCGGTATGAACAGATGAAGATGATCGTCACTCATATGGGCGGCGGCATTACAGTCGGCGTTCATGACTGCGGACGGGTGACTGATGTCAACAACGGGCTTCACGGAGAAGGGCCATTCAGTCCGGAACGTGCGGGAACCGTTCCGGCGGGTGATCTGGTGGAGATGTGTTTTTCCGGCAAGTATTCAAAAGCCGATATGATGAAAAAACTTGTCGGCACGGGCGGACTCTCCGGCTACCTGGGGACAACGGACGCGGTGAAAGTGGAAAAACGCATTCAGGACGGAGATGAAAATGCGAGGCTCATTTATGACGCCATGGCTTATCAGATAGCGAAAGAAATCGGGGCGGCAAGCGCCGTTTTAAAAGGAAAAGTAGACATTATCATCCTGACAGGCGGATTGGCGTACGGGAAAGATTTCGTTTCCGCCATCAGATCGTACATAGATTGGATTTCGGATGTACTGGTGTATCCGGGAGAAAATGAACTGCAATCTCTTGCGCAAGGCGCGCTTCGGGTTTTAGCCGGTGAGGAGCAGGCGAAACAATATCAGATCGGTGAAGGAGTGAAAACAAATGGCGACTGAGTATGATGTGGTCATTCTGGGCGGCGGCACGGGCGGTTATGTTGCCGCCATCAGAGCGGCCCAGCTCGGCTTAAAAACGGCCGTTGTAGAAAAAGAACAACTCGGCGGAACATGCCTTCATAAAGGATGTATTCCGAGTAAAGCGCTGTTAAGAAGCGCAGAAGTGTATCGAACCGCAAAGGAAGCGGCAGCATTCGGCATTGAAACGGAAGGTGTCTCCCTCCGTTTTGACAGCGTGCAAAAACGAAAGCAGGGAATCGTTGACCGGCTGGCCGGAGGTGTCGCCCATCTGATGAAAAAGGGGAAGATTGATGTATTCAACGGGTACGGACGTATGCTCGGCCCTTCCATCTTCTCACCTCTTCCGGGTACCATTTCCGTCGAATACGCAAATGGTGAAGAAAACGACATGCTGATACCGAAACAATTAATTATCGCAACCGGTTCAAGGCCGAAAATGCTTCCAGGTTTAGAAGCAGACGGTACTTATATTCTGACGTCAGATGAAGCGCTGCAGCTTGAACGTCTGCCTCAATCCATGATAATCGTCGGCGGCGGTGTCATCGGTATTGAATGGGCATCCATGCTGAATGATTTCGGCGTCAATATCACTGTAATTGAATACGCGGACCGCATTTTGCCGACTGAAGACCGTGATATTTCAAGCGAAATGGAAAAACTGTTAACGAAAAAAGGAATTAAGATCGTAACGGGTGCGAAAGTGCTTCCGGATACATTGGAAAAAGCGGACGGCGTTTCAATTGAAGCTGAAAAGAATGGTGAAAGCGAAACGTATCACGCGGAACAAATGCTTGTTTCCATCGGCCGCCAGCCGAATATTGAAGGTATCGGGCTCGAAAATACGGACATTGCAGCGGAAAACGGTTCTATCGTCGTAAACGAATCTGGACAGACGAAGGAATCGCATATTTATGCGATCGGTGATGTCGTCGGCGGGCTGCAGCTTGCACATGTGGCCTCCCGTGAAGGCATCATTGCGGTTGAGCATATGGCGGGTCTTAATCCGGCTCCGCTTGATGCCGCCCTTGTGCCGAAATGCATTTATTCAAATCCGGAAGCGGCGAGTGTCGGTATGACAGAAGAAGAAGCCGCCGGAAAAGGCCATGAACTTAAGATCGGGAAGTTTCCGTTCATGGCGATCGGAAAGGCTCTTGTATACGGAGAAAGCGACGGCTTTGTCAAAATCATCGCCGACCGCAATACAGATGATATTCTCGGTGTTCATATGATCGGTCCGCACGTTACCGATATGATCTCTGAAGCGGGGCTTGCCAAGGTCCTCGATGCGACGCCGTGGGAAATCGGTCAGTCCATACACCCGCACCCGTCGCTTTCAGAGGCGATTGGAGAAGCTGCGTTAGCCGCAGACGGAAACGCGATTCATTTTTAAAAGGAAAGAAGGAGGGGTTTGAATGACTACAAACCGCCATCAAGCATTAGGGCTTTCTGACGCGGAAGCCGTTGAAATGTACAGAACCATGCTGTTAGCCAGAAAAATCGACGAAAGAATGTGGCTGTTAAACCGTTCGGGCAAAATTCCGTTCGTTATTTCATGTCAAGGGCAGGAAGCGGCTCAAGTAGGCGCGGCCTATGCTTTAAACCGTGATACCGACTATGTGCTTCCGTACTACAGAGATATGGGGGTTGTGCTTGCATTCGGGATGACTGCAAAGGATTTGATGATGTCCGGTTTTGCGAAAGCGGCTGACCCGAACTCAGGCGGAAGGCAGATGCCGGGCCACTTCGGGCAAAAGAAAAACAGAATCGTAACGGGCTCATCCCCTGTGACGACACAGGTGCCTCACGCGGTCGGAATCGCGCTTGCGGGACGCATGGATAAAAAGGATATCGTCTCTTTCGTTACCTTTGGAGAAGGATCTTCCAACCAGGGAGATTTTCACGAAGGGGCAAACTTTGCCGCCGTGCATAAACTGCCGGTCATTTTCATGTGTGAAAACAATAAGTATGCTATCTCTGTCCCGTATGACAGACAGGTGGCCTGCGAGAATATTTCCGACCGGGCGGTAGGCTACGGCATGCCGGGAGTCACTGTTGACGGAAACGACCTGCTGGGAGTTTATCAGGCTGTGAAAGAAGCGCGTGAACTGGCGTCTAAAGGCGAAGGCCCTACATTAATAGAAACGGTTTCCTACCGTTTGACGCCGCATTCCAGTGATGACGACGACAGCAGCTACAGAGAACGTAAAGAAGTAGAAGAAGCAAAGAAACAAGATCCGCTTCTTATATACAAAGCATACCTGCAAGAAGCCGGGCTTCTCGGCGAAGAAGAAGAAAAGGCCATGCTGGATGACATCATGGCCATCGTAAACGAAGCGACAGACGAAGCGGAGAAAGCGCCATACGCATCTCCTGAATCAACGCTTGATCACGTTTATGCGAAGTAGGGAGGAATACTTATGTCTGTAATGTCTTATATTGACAGTATTAATGCAGCAATGAAAGAAGAAATGGAAAGAGATCCGCGCGTTTTTGTTCTCGGGGAAGACGTCGGGAGAAAAGGCGGCGTGTTTAAAGCCACGGCAGGTCTTTATGAGCAGTTCGGAGAAGAGCGGGTTATGGATACGCCGCTTGCGGAATCAGCGATTGCCGGTGTCGGTATCGGCGCCGCGATGTACGGCATGCGTCCGATCGCGGAGATGCAGTTTGCCGATTTCATTCTTCCTGCGGTCAATCAAATCATTTCAGAAGCGGCAAAAATCCGCTACCGTTCAAACAATGATTGGACCTGTCCGATGGTCATCAGAGCGCCTTACGGCGGCGGCGTGCATGGCGCATTGTATCACTCCCAGTCTGTGGAGGCGATTTTTGCCAACCAGCCGGGACTTAAAATTGTCATGCCTTCAACTCCTTATGATGCAAAAGGGCTGTTAAAAGCTGCAGTCCGTGACGATGACCCCGTGCTGTTTTTCGAACATAAGCGGGCATACCGCCTAATTAAAGGCGAAGTCCCTGCTGATGATTACGTTCTTCCGATCGGTAAGGCCGATGTAAAACGCGAAGGCAGCGACATTACTGTCATTACGTACGGATTATGCGTCCATTTCGCTCTGCAGGCTGCCGAGCGTCTTGAAAAAGACGGAATTTCCGCGCACGTATTAGACTTGCGTACGGTCTATCCGTTAGATAAAGAAGCCATCATTGAAGCCGCGTCTAAAACGGGAAAAGTTTTGCTGATCACAGAAGATACGAAAGAAGGCAGCATTATGAGCGAAGTCGCCGCCATTATTTCTGAGAACTGTTTATTTGATTTAGACGCGCCGATCAAGCGGCTTGCGGGTCCTGATGTTCCGGCGATGCCTTATGCGCCGACGATGGAAAAATACTTCATGATGAATCCTGACAAAGCAGAAGCCGCGATGAGAGAATTAGCGGAGTTTTAAAGACGTAAGGAGGTTTTTGACATGGCGATTGAACAAATGGCGATGCCGCAGCTCGGAGAGAGTGTAACAGAAGGGACGATCAGTAAATGGCTGGTATCCCCCGGTGATCATGTGAATAAATACGACCCCATCGCGGAGGTCATGACAGATAAAGTGAATGCGGAGGTGCCGTCTTCTTTTACGGGCACGATTACAGAACTTGTAGGAGAAGAAGGGCAGACTCTTGCGGTCGGCGAGATAATCTGCAAAATTGAAACAGAAAAAACGGAAACCCAAGAAGCGCCGAAGCGGGAAGAAGAGCAAAGCACACCTGCAAATAATGCTTCACACGGTGCAGGCAAAGACCGGTCAAATAAAGCGCGTTATTCGCCGGCCGTGCTCAGATTAGCGGGAGAACACGGCATTCAGCTTGAACAAGTTGAAGGAACGGGTGCAGGCGGCAGAATTACACGGAAAGACATTCAAAAGATCATTGATTCGGGAATGCAGCAGAAGACGGAAACGCCAAAAGCGGCTGCCGTTCAAGCCCCGCAAGAGCCGAAACAGCAGCAAAAACAAGCACCGGCGCCAGCTCTGTCAGCCGGTGATATTGAAATTCCGGTTACAGGCGTCAGAAAAGCCATCGCAGCCAATATGCATAAAAGCAAAACAGAAATTCCGCATGCCTGGACGATGATGGAAGTCGACGTCACAAACATGACGGCATACAGAAACAGCATAAAAGACTCGTTTAAACAGAAAGAAGGCTTCAATTTAACATTTTTTGCTTTCTTTGTGAAAGCGGCGGCGCAGGCTCTCAAAGAATTCCCGCAGATGAACAGCATGTGGGCGGGAGACAAAATCGTCCAAAAGAAAGACATCAATATCTCCATTGCCGTTGCCACAGAAGATTCGCTGTTTGTTCCGGTTATTAAGCATGCTGATGAAAAAACGATTAAAGGCATAGCGAGAGAAATAACAGACCTTGCGAAAAAAGTGAGAGACGGAAAACTTACCGCCGATGATATGCAGGGCGGCACATTTACCGTCAATAACACGGGATCTTTCGGCTCGGTTCAGTCTATGGGCATTATCAACCATCCGCAGGCGGCGATTCTTCAGGTAGAATCAATCGTCAAACGTCCGGTTGTCATGAATAACGGGATGATTGCCGTGCGTGACATGGTTAATCTTTGCCTGTCTCTGGATCACAGAGTGCTCGACGGGCTCGTGTGCGGCCGCTTCCTCGGACGCGTTAAAGAGATTTTAGAAAACATTGACGAAAATACTTCAGTCTATTAAAAAAAAACTCCTTTTGCCAGATGGCAAAGGGAGTTTTTTTAAGTTTCATTCTGAATCTTCGGGAACAAGCATAGTGAGATGATGTTTTTTCACTTCGATCGTGCAAGGTGTCTTTCCGTATACCTCGCCATCCGTATCAGCGTCCATCTCGCGTCCGGTTTCGATTTCAATTCTGGAGGCCTGAATATAGGACAGCTCTCCTTTGAAATCATCAAATGAACCCTGCTCCATTGTCATCAGCTCCCGCAACGCTGCAAGGCTTGTGTTGCGGCAGATTAACACATCGGCTAAGCCGTCCTGAAGGCTGGCATCAGGCAGGGGAACTCTGTTTGTCCCGATGTAATGCCCGTTCATGACAAGCACCATAACGGCTTCATCTTCTTTCACCTCACCGTCGATCGTCAATTTGACGGGAAAAGGGTTCGCGCTTGTCATCGTCCGCAAGGCGCTCGTGAAGTAGCTGATTTTTCCCAGCCATGCTTTTTCTGTTTCATTGATATGGCTGGAGGCTTCAGTGATCAGCCCGATGCCCCAGAAGTTCAGAAAATAGCCGTCATCCGATTTACAGACGTCAATCATCCGTTTATGCCCGGCCGCGAGCGTTTCAGCGGCCTTTTGAAGGTTTTGCGGAATGCCGAGCGCCCGTGAGAAATCATTACACGTTCCTCCCGGCAAAATGCCAACAGCGGGTCTGTGATCAAGCTTGCTGATGCTGTTGATGCATTGATGCACCGTACCGTCTCCCCCTAAAATATAAAAATGGTCAACTGAGCTGTCGAGATTTTCACAAAACTGACGGGCATCATCCTGATGTTTGGTCGGTTTAATCAAAAGCTCATCAGCTGACTGGGCCAAAATGGGGACGACCGTGCCGAGCGTTTTATCAATCTGTTTCTGACCGGCGTTACCGTTATAAATTAATACTGCTTTCCGTTGGCTCATACGACTGCTCCTTTATTTCAGACAATCTCCTTAACAAGTTTCCCGTTTTTAAAAGGTCATAAACTTACATAGAGGAACATAAAAGAGACAAAAAACATTCGGATATGAGCGGTGTCATTTGCCGATAGGGCAGGTTCCTTGCTATCATAAGAGTAGATGATCAAAAAGGAGAGGTCCCAGTTGAATATGGATTTTAATTTATTTATGAATGATGTCGTGCGTCAAGCCCGCCAGGAAATCACGGCCGCCGGGTATACGGAGCTGAAAACCGCTGAGGAAGTGGACGAAGCGCTTTCGAAAAAAGGAACGACACTCGTCATGGTCAACTCTGTGTGCGGATGCGCAGGCGGAATTGCAAGACCTGCGGCGTACCATTCCGTACATTACGATAAACGCCCCGATCAGCTTGTGACAGTATTTGCCGGACAGGACAAAGAAGCGACAGCCAAAGCGAGAGAATACTTTGAAGGCTATCCGCCGTCCTCTCCGTCATTTGCGATTTTAAAAGACGGGAAAATCATGAAAATGGTGGAACGCCATGAAATTGAAGGACATGAGCCTATGGCCGTCGTCACAAAACTGCAGGAAGCATTTGAAGAATATTGTGAAGAAGTATAAGTGAAAGGAAAACCCCGGAGCCGAGCGCTTGCGGGGTTTTTTTATATTGGGTTTGTATAAATATAAATTATTTATGCACCGGCGTTCAGTTGTCACTCATTCGGGAAACAATGACTATAATAAACACAGAAAGGGAAATATATTTTTCGAAAATAGTATTGCATAACTATTAAAAAGTGTTTAAAATACAGATTAACGAATAAATATTCAATTTTAAGAGATAAGCAGATATGGGGGAAAATAATCATGAAGAAATGGCTGTTGGTATTGGTTGCCGCATGTATCACCTTTGCGCTGTCCGCCTGCGGATCAGGCAATTCAGGCTCAGAGGGCGGAAAGAACAAATTGATTATGGGTACATCGGCTGATTATAAACCATTTGAATATAAAGACGGCGATCAGATCGTCGGGTTTGACGTTGATTTGGCAAAAGCTCTGGGCAAAAAGACCGGCTATGACGTTGAGGTGCAGGACATGGACTTTAACAGCCTGATTACAGCCCTGAAGTCTAAGCAGGTTGATATGATTTTATCAGGAATGACACCTACGCCGGAACGGAAAAAGCAAGTGGATTTCTCCGGTATTTATTATACTGCTAACAATATGATCGTTACGAAAAAGGGAAGCAGCATTAAATCCCTGAATGATCTGAAAGGCAAAACCGTCGGTGTTCAGCTCGGCTCCATTCAAGAAGAAAAAGGCAAGAAACTTGCTTCGAAATACGGTTTCCAGCTTGAAGACCGCAACCGCATTTCAGACTTAACGGAAGAGATTAAATCCGGGCGTTTTGATGCCGCGATTATCGAAGACATCGTAGCACAAGGCTATTTCAGTTCAAATAATGATCTGCAGGGCTTTGCATCAGCAGATGCGAAATCAGACGAATCGGGTTCCGCGATTGCGTTCCGCAAAGACAGTGATCTGACAGCGAAGTTTAACAAAGCGCTGAAAGAAATGGAGAAAAACGGAGAAATCGAAAAACTGAAGAAGAAATGGTTCACCAACGAGAAATAAAAGAAAGCTCAACTTTTCGTTGAGCTTTTTATCTTGAATACAGGTAAAGGAGATCAAACGTATGAATTTGGATTTCTCAGCGACAATACCCCAAATTCCTTTTATATTGGAAGGCCTTGCCGTCACATTGAAAATTGTGCTCGTTTCAGCGGTCATCGGCCTTATATTAGGCATCGTGCTCAGTTTGTTTAAAATCAGCACGATCAGTCTGCTGAAATGGATTGCGGATTTTTATACTTCGATATTCCGCGGCACGCCGCTCGTGCTGCAGCTGATGATCATTTATTTCGGGATGCCGCAGCTTCTCGGCTTTCAGATCGACCAATTTTGGGCGGCGGTCACCGCATTATCACTTAATTCAGCAGCTTACGTCTCTGAAATTATCAGAGCGGGAATCAACGCGATTGACAAAGGACAAAAAGAAGCGGCCGTCGCTCTCGGCGTGCCGTACGGAAAAATGATGAAAGATCTGCTGCTGCCGCAGGCATTTAAAAACATTTCTCCGGCCATTATTAACGAATTAATCACCTTGACGAAAGAATCGGCGATCGTCACCGTAATCGGTCTCGGCGATATTATGAGACGGGCCTACCAGTCCGGGGCCGCAACATACAACTATTTAGAGCCTCTCATTGTGGCCGGTTTCATCTATTACGTGCTCGTTTTGATCTTAGCATTCATCGGAAAAGGCGTAGAAAGGAAGCTGAAAGCCAATGATTAAGGTCGACAACCTGTCAAAATCATTCGGAAAACATGAAGTACTGAAAAACATTTCAACACAGATCGCAGAAGGGGAAGTCGTCGCTGTCATCGGACCTTCCGGCTCCGGCAAATCAACGTTTCTGCGCTGCTTAAACCTGCTGGAAACTCCGAGCGGCGGATTGATTGCCATTAAAGAAAAAGAAATCACCGCCGCTAAAACGAATAAACTGAAAGTGCGGGAAAATATCGGGATGGTATTTCAGCATTTTCATCTGTTTCCGCATAAAACGGTGCTTGAAAATATCACATACGCGCCGGTCAGCGTGAAGAAAGAGTCCAAAAAGGCGGCGGAAGAAAAGGCGTGCGCTCTCCTTGAAAAAGTCGGACTGCTTGAAAAACAGAACGACTATCCGAACCGTTTGTCAGGCGGGCAGAAGCAGCGTGTCGCCATCGCGCGTGCCCTTGCCATGAATCCTGACATCATGCTGTTTGACGAGCCGACCTCAGCTCTTGACCCGGAAATGGTCAAAGAAGTCCTTGAGGTTATGAAAGAGCTTGCTCAAACGGGTATGACGATGGTCATCGTCACGCACGAAATGGGATTTGCCAAAGAAGTCGCAGACCGTGTATTATTTATGGATGAAGGCACGATAGTGGAAGACGGGCCGCCGGAAGAATTTTTTCTTTCTCCGAAGTCAAAAAGAGCACAGGACTTTTTAGAAAAAATATTATAAAATATAACTGTAAGAAAAGAAGAAGATTGCTCTTCTTCTTTTTTTTGAGAAAGAAACAAACAGAATGGAGCAAGCAATGTTTAAAATCGGTTACCGCACACTAAAGACCGCACTTGGAACGGCGCTGGCCATTTATTTAGCTCAGCTGTTGCATCTGCAAAACTTCGCATCCGCAGGAATCATCACCATATTGTGCATCCAAATTACGCAAAAGCGGTCGCTTCAGGCCTCGTGGGCCCGATTTGCCGCCTGTTTATTGGCAATCGTCTTTTCATATGTCTTTTTCGGACTGATCGGCTATTATCCGTTTGTGATTGGAATATTGCTGGTGCTGTTTATTCCGGCTACAGTCGTTTTGAAAATAAACGAAGGGATCGTCACAAGCTCAGTTATCATTCTTCATCTATATATGTCCGGCGGCATTACGATGGCGTTTATCTGGAATGAGTTCCAGCTGATCATCGTAGGTATCGGTGTCGCGCTGTTAATGAATCTGTATATGCCGAGCCTCGACAGGAAACTTGCGGCGTACCGGAAAAAAATTGAGGACAATTTTGCCGTCATCTTCGCTGAAATCGAACGGTATTTGTTAACTGGTGAGCAAGATTGGACGGGGAAGGAAATACCGGAGACCCATCAGATGATTCAAGAGGCGAAAAACCTTGCCTACCGGGACGTGCAGAATCATATTTTGCGCCATGAAAATCTCTATTATCATTATTTTAAGATGAGACAGAAACAATTTGAAATTATCGAACGGCTGCTGCCGAAGATTACCTCTATTTCAATAACGGTGGAGCAGGGAAAAATGATTGCCCATTTCATCCATGAATTAAGGGAAGCCATTCATCCCGGCAATACCGCTCATAAATTTTTAAAAAGACTTGCAGATATGAGAACGGAATTTGAAGAGATGCCGCTCCCGGCAACACGCGAGGAGTTTGAAGCGCGGGCGGCTTTGTTTCACCTGCTCGGTGAGATGGAGCAATATCTCGTGATTAAAAGTTATTTCAAAGGCATCAAGCTGTAAAAAACACATGGATCATCGCATGAGTCCTCCTTTCATTGGTCATTCTAATGAAAAAAGGAGGGGAGCCCATGCGATTTTTTTTATTGTCAGCCGCCCTGCTGCTGTCCCCGCTTTGGCCGCTTGGCGCGAATCCTTTGCCGGGTGACCCTTATATAATCGTCAATAAAGCCACAAATGCGCTTGCGGTTGTGAAGGATAATCGAATAGAAGGCATTTATCAGGTGGCGACGGGAAAGACAGATGATCTGACGCCTGAAGGAGAATTTACGGTAACGGTTAAAGCCGTAAATCCGTATTACCGGAAGAAAAATGTAGAGGGAGGCGCGCCGGAAAATCCGCTCGGCGTCCGCTGGATCGGTTTTGACGCGAAAGGAACCGACGGCAGGATATACGGCATTCACGGGACAAACAGAGAAGAGCTGATCGGAGGGTTTGTATCAAACGGCTGCATCCGTATGAAAAACCGGGATGTCATTCATATTTTTCGGATCATCCCTGAGGGAACAAAAGTGTTGATTACAAAAGAAAACCGCTCATTTGAGGACATTGCAAAAGAGCGGAAAGCCCTCATAAAAAAGCAGGAAATCCCTGTGCAATGAGGCGCCTGCTTTTTTATCGCAAATACATCATAATGCCTGAGAGGACGGTTGACAGTATAAATACGCCTAAAATGACGATGACTGCGCTTTTCATGAATTTTTGAGACATCGTTTCACTCCTTAAGATTACTGTTTATCATTTTAACGTGTTTTGCTTGTATGAACAAGCCATATCCTATGGCGGAAAGCAGGTGGCAGCGCTATGAAAAAACTTGATCATGTCGGTATTGCCGTCAGCTCTATTGATGCCGCAAGAGGATTTTACGAACGGATGCTTGGGCTTACTTATATGGGAGACGAGCTGGTAAACGGACAAAATGTGAAAGTTGCTTTTTTAGAAGCGGGAGGCACAAAGCTTGAGCTGATTGAGCCGCTGTCTGACGCGTCTCCCGTCAGCTCTTTTTTACAGAAAAGAGGTGAAGGACTTCATCATTTGGCGTTCCGGTGCGACGACATTAAGGAAACGATCAAGGAGCTTGAATCATGCCGCATGACATTGATCCATCATGAACCGCAGAACGGAGCGGGCGGGAAGAAAATCGCATTTCTCTCTCCAAAAGAAGCGAACGGGGTCCTGATTGAGCTTTGTGAAACAATTGATAAAGGAGAAACTCAAGATGAGCATGAGTGAGCATATCAGACACTTAAACGAAAAACGTTCCTTTTTAACAAACGGCGGCGGAGCGGAAAGAAATGAAAAACAGCACAAAAAAGGCAAGCTGACGGCAAGAGAAAGAATTGCCTATTTATTGGACAAAGACAGTTTTTCAGAGCTTCAGCCATTTGCAAAAAGCCGCATGCCCGGGTGTCAAAATGCGCCGGGAGACGGGGTCATTACCGGATACGGCACAATTGACGGACGGCCCGTGTATTTGTTTGCTCATGACTTTACCGTACTCGGCGGGACGCTCGGCGAGACACATGCGGAGAAAATCGCAGCGGTGATGGATCTGGCCGCGAAAAATAAAACCCCGATCATCGGGCTGAACGACTCAGGTGGTGCGAGAATTCAAGAGGGTGTGGTATCATTAAATGGATACGGTCATATCTTCAGGCGCAACGTCCTTTACTCGGGAGTGATTCCGCAAATTTCTGTCATCCTTGGGCCGTGTGCCGGCGGTGCTGTTTATTCACCCGCTCTCACGGATTTTGTGATTATGGCGGAAAATACGTCGCACATGTTTATTACAGGCCCGAAAGTCATTGAACAAGTTACGGGTGAACAGATTGACGCGGAAAGTTTAGGCGGTGCGGGAATACATAATGTGATAAGCGGAAATGCCCACTATTCCGCACGTACGGAAAAAGAGGCTCTTTCCGCAGTGAAAACGCTGCTTTCTTATCTTCCGCATGGGAGACAGACGGCATCACCTGTTAAAAAGGAAGACGCCAGACCGTTATTAAATACCCTCGTTCCCGCGGACAGTTCGAAACCTTACGATATGTTACAGGTGATAAAAGAACTGGCGGATGACGGAACGTTTTTTGACATTCAGCCGTACTTTGCCAAAAACATTGCTGTCGGTTTTCTGAAGATCGGACGGCGCACAGTCGGTGTTATCGCAAACCAGCCGAAACATTTGGCGGGGAGCCTGACGATAGATGCCGCTGACAAAGCGTCGAGATTCATCCGTTTTTGCGACGCGTTTCATATTCCGCTGTTAACGATCGCTGATGTTCCGGGATTTCTGCCGGGCCTTCAGCAGGAGCACGCGGGAATCATCCGTCACGGAGCAAAATTGCTTTATGCTTTTGCCGAAGCGGCCGTGCCGAAAGTGACGCTCATCATCAGAAAAGCTTACGGAGGCGCTTATGTCGCCATGAATTCGAAAGGCCTCGGGGCAGATCTTGTATTCGCCTGGCCGAATGCGGAAATCGCCGTGATGGGAGCTGAAGGCGCGTCGTCGATTTTATACCGCAGAGACATACAGGCTTCTGATGATCCGGAAAAAACGAAACGCGAAAAAAAAGCCATATACGAACAGGAAAACGCCGGTCCGTATAAAGCGGCGGCCTGCGGAATGGTGGATGATATCATCCGGCCGGAAGACTCGAGGAAAAAATTGATTCAGGCATTTGACATGCTTGCGCATAAGGAAGAGGAAAGACCGAAAAAAAAGCACGGTAATATACCGCTTTAAACGGAGGGAACTGTAAATGGTAAACGAAAAACGCCTGCTGGAAGAATTTCTGGAACTCGTCCAAATTGATTCAGAAACAAAGCATGAAGCGGAAATCAGCAAAGTGCTCAAACAAAAATTCACTGATTTAGGATTGAGCGTAAAAGAAGACGATACAAAAGAAGTGACGGGCCACGGAGCCGGCAACTTAATCTGTACTTTAAAGGGCACAAAAGATGCAGATACGATTTATTTCACATCGCACATGGACACGGTTGTCCCGGGCAAAGGCGTTAAGCCGGTTGTGGAAGACGGTTATGTGAAAACCGACGGCACGACGATTCTCGGCGCTGATGATAAGACGGGCCTTGCCGCAATGTTTGAAGCCATCAGAGTACTCAAAGAACAAAACATCGAGCATGGAACAATTGAATTCATCATCACAGCCGGAGAAGAATCAGGGTTAGTCGGGGCAAAAGCAATGGATCGTTCAGATATTACCGCGAAATACGGTTTTGCGCTTGATTCAGACGGGAAAGTGGGCAACATCATTGTAGCCGCGCCGACACAAGCGAAAGTGAGAGCAACCATTTTCGGGAAAACGGCTCATGCCGGAGTGGAACCGGAAAAAGGCATCTCCGCTATTACAATCGCGTCAAAAGCGATCTCAAAAATGCCGCTCGGCCGTATTGATGAAGAAACAACGGCTAATATCGGGCGTTTTGAAGGCGGCACACAAACCAATATCGTCTGCGACCAGGTCGATATTCTGGCTGAAGCGCGTTCATTAGTCCCTGAAAAAATGGAAGCGCAAGTGCAGAAAATGAAAGAAGCTTTCGAATCTGCGGCAGCTGAGATGGGCGGACGCGCAGAAGTGGACATCGCAGTCATGTATCCGGGTTTCAAATATCAGGACGGCGATCAGGTTGTGGAAGTCGCGAAAAAAGCGGCGGCAAAAATCGGCCGGCCGAGCGAACTTCAGACAAGCGGCGGCGGAAGTGACGCGAACGTCATTGCCGGCCACGGCATTCCGACAGTCAACCTGTCAGTAGGCTATGAACAAATCCACACGAAAAATGAAAAAATGCCGATTGAAGAGCTCGTGAAAACGGCGGAAATGGTCGTTGCCATTATCGAAACAGCGGCAAACTGAAAACGAAGCACCCAATGAATTGGGTGCTTTTTTTCGCATCTGCAAACGCATGAAAAAACCTGCCGGAACTCATCCGGCAGGTTCAGTATTATGACTTTACGGGCTCCGCTTGTGCCGCAGCTTGTTTCTTTTTATGATGCGTCTGCTGTAAAAGTACGTTTTGCACTGTCAAAAACAGTCCGCTTGTAAACCAGTAAAGCGGAAGCGCAGCCGGAACGTTAAGTGAAAAAATAGTCATCATGACAGGGAAGATAAAGACCATGATTTTTGCTGACTGCATCGCGGCCGGGTTTTGAGCGGCCGGTGAATATTTCTCGTTTAATTTTTGGGAAACATAAGCCTGTAAGAAATACATGGCCCCCGCGCACAGTGATACAAGCATATCAGAATGCCCTAGACTGAACCACAGGAATGAGTGTGAAGCGATTTCCGGCGTTGAGCGGATGGCGTAATAAAAACCGATCAAAATCGGGAATTGCACCAGCATCGGAAGACATCCCATTGCCATCGGATTCAGATTATGCTCACGGTAAATCTTCATCATTTCCATTTGCAGTTCTTTTTGTTTTTCCGCATCTTTCGTTTTTTTCATTTTAGCCTGAATGCTGTCGACCTGCGGTTTGATCACAGCCATTTTTTCCTGGAACACCCGCTGTTTCTTAAATTGGTTCACAAACAAAGGCAATACAACGATCCGGACGATAATCGTCACCAGAATAATCGACAGTCCGTACTCACCGTGGAACAGGCCCGCCACACCTTTTAAAAGGGCCGAAAACGGCTCGATCAGGTAATCGTGGAAAAACCCGATATTTCCGAGTCCTCCCGTCTGAGTCTGAGATGTCGCCGCAAACGCCGAGCGGCCTGTGAACAGCACGATAAAAAACAATCCGAATGCAATCCATTTTTGATATGTTTTAGACAATTCATGTCTCCTCCTTTTTATTATCACTTGCCGTTATAAAAGGAGGAAGCTGACATCTTCATCATCATTCGCCGGTGAATTCATGCGGATGACTTTACGTATCCAAGTTGTAATGCGATGATATATAATAATAAGAAAGTCTGTTCGGTTCAGCTGAACGACTGCTTGATGTTCATCTATTCGTTTCGTTCTCCAATGCTCGCCTGCGCGGCACTCACGCAAAAGAAATGCGATGCCGATCGCGGTCAGAGCGGGAAGAATAATTGTGAAAAAATCGACTAAAAATAAAAAGTCATTCATTGACTCAAGAATCATTTCATCACATCCATTCAGCTTTTATTTTACTACATATATATGAGGTTTGTCTATGAAAGGAAAGGAGGCGCCGGGATGGCCGGAAAAGGGAGAATTATATTTCATATCGATATGAACAGTTTCTATGCCTCCGTAGAAATGGCGTATGATCCGTCTTTAAAGGGAAAACCTCTCGCCGTTGCCGGAAACGTGAAGGAACGGAAAGGAATCATCGTAACCTGCAGCTACGAAGCAAGAGCGCGTGGCGTAAAGACCACCATGCCGGTGTGGCGGGCAAAACGCCTCTGTCCGGAACTCATCGTCGTGCCTCCGAATTTTGACCGCTACCGGAGTTCGTCAAAAGAAATGTTCAGCATCCTGAGGGAGTATACGGATTTAGTCGAGCCCGTTTCAATTGATGAAGGATACATGGATATTACGGACACACCGCACAGACACAGGGCGTATGAGACCGCCAAAGACATTCAGGCAAGACTGCAAAAGGAGCTTTTGCTTCCGTCAAGCATCGGTATCGCTCCGAATAAATTTCTCGCCAAAATGGCGTCTGACATGAAAAAACCGCTCGGCATCACCATTTTAAGAAAAAGAGAGCTGCCTGACGTATTGTGGCCTCTTCCGATTGAAGAAATGCACGGTATAGGAACGAAAACTGCGGAAAAAATAAAAACGCTCGGCATCAAAACGATCGGTGATTTGGCAAAAGGAGATGAAGGTGCGCTGAAAACGCTGCTCGGTATAAACGGCCCGAGGCTGAAGGATAAAGCAAACGGCATCCACCATGCAGAAGTCGATCCCGAGCGGATTTATGAATTTAAAAGCGTCGGCAACTCATCCACCCTGTCGCATGATTCGGCTGACTGGGATGAATTAACCGGCGTGTTTGACCGGCTCGCGCTGTCTGTAAGCGAACGGCTCCAGCGTAAGGAGGTCATGGCCTGCCGGCTGTTCATCATGATCCGTTATGCGGATTGGAAAACGGTCACAAGAAGTATGACCCTCAGCAATCCGGTTGATCAGAAAAAAGACATCATGGAAGCGGCAATGGAGCTGTTTGACAAACATTGGAATCAAAATCCCGTAAGGCTTCTCGGCATCACCGGAACGGAACTGGTCGAAAAACAGCAGGCGTATAAACAGCTTGATCTGTTTTCGTTCAAGGAGGATGCAAAGGACGAGCCGATTTTTCAGATGATGAATCAGCTGAATGAAAAATACGGCCGAAACCTGATCCGAAAAGGCGCCGTTATAAAAAAAGAAGAAAGCAAAACAAAGGGAACGAGCTTTAACAGAGACTTTTTTCAGGATGAAAAGAAAAGCTGAATAACTTGAAAAAAGGGGTTATCTATGATAATTTCTTTAGTATAAATATCATTTTATTTTAATTTAAATTTTAAAATGGTTAAACGTTTGAAGAAGGGACGTTAGAATATGTCAAAACAACAAATCGGAGTTATCGGTCTTGCGGTAATGGGTAAAAATCTGGCTCTTAACATCGAAAGCCGGGGATTTTCTGTGTCTGTGTACAACAGATCAAGCAGCAAAACGGAAGAGTTTTTAGAAGAGGCAAAAGGCAAAAATGTTGTCGGTACATACAGCATCGAAGAGTTTGTCCAGTCTCTTGAAACGCCCCGCAAAATTCTATTAATGGTTAAAGCGGGAACTGCAACGGATGCGACGATTCAATCTCTTCTTCCTCATCTGGAAAAAGACGATATTTTGATTGATGGCGGAAATACATACTATAAAGATACACAGCGCCGGAACAAAGAGCTTGCCGAAAGCGGCATTCACTTTATCGGAACGGGTGTATCAGGCGGTGAAGAGGGAGCGCTGAAAGGGCCTTCTATTATGCCGGGCGGCCAAAAGGAAGCGCATGAACTTGTGAAACCGATTTTAGAAGCCATTTCTGCTAAAGTGGACGGAGAAGCTTGTACGACATACATCGGTCCGGACGGAGCGGGACACTATGTGAAAATGGTGCACAACGGTATCGAATACGGTGACATGCAGCTGATCTCTGAGTCATACTTCATTCTGAAACAGGTGCTCGGACTGTCTGCAGAAGAGCTTCACGAAGTATTCGCTGAGTGGAACAAAGGGGAACTTGACAGCTATCTGATCGAAATCACGGCTGACATTTTCACCAAGAAAGATGAAGAAACAGGCAAACCGCTTGTTGATGTCATCCTTGATAAAGCAGGTCAAAAAGGAACGGGTAAATGGACAAGCCAAAGCGCTCTTGACCTAGGCGTGCCGCTTCCGATTATCACGGAATCTGTGTTTGCGCGTTTCATTTCCGCAATGAAAGAAGAGCGTGTGAAAGCAAGCGGCCTTCTGTCAGGACCTGACGTTAAGCCGGTCACTGAAAATAAAGAAGAGCTGATTGAAGCGGTCAGAAAAGCACTCTTCATGAGTAAAATCTGTTCTTACGCACAAGGCTTCGCCCAAATGAAAGCCGCGTCAGAAGAATATAACTGGGATCTGAAATACGGTGAAATCGCTATGATCTTCCGCGGCGGCTGTATCATCCGCGCGGCGTTCCTGCAAAAGATCAAAGATGCGTATGACCGTGAGCCGGAGCTTGACAACTTGCTTCTTGACAGTTATTTCAAAAATATCGCAGAAAGCTACCAAGGCGCTCTTCGCCAAGTCATTTCACTTGCGGTAGCCCAAGGCGTGCCGGTACCTTCGTTCTCAAGCGCACTTGCGTATTATGACAGCTACCGTACGGCAGTGCTTCCTGCAAACTTAATTCAAGCGCAGCGTGACTACTTCGGCGCGCATACGTATGAACGCACGGATAAAGAAGGCATTTTCCATACTGAATGGATGAAGTAATGAAAAAGCCCCCGCAATAATTGCGGGGGCTTTTCTGATATGTAAAAACCGCGGGACCGTGATGAACGGCGCCGCGGTTTTTTGATTATTATATATTCCACCAGTGAAGGCCGTCTTTTTCCAAGAGGTCATCCGAAGCCTTCGGTCCCATTGACCCGGCTTCATAATTCGGAGAAAGGGTTTTGTCGGCAGCCCATGTTTCGGAAATCGCATCGACGAAATTCCAGGAAAGCGCCACTTCATCCCAATGGGCAAAGTTCGTCGCATCGCCGAGCAGACAGTCGTGAATTAATTTTTCATAGGCTTCTGGTGTGTTCATTTCATCACTGCAGTTGCTGCAGTAATCCAGCTTAATCGGCTGAGCGTGTGCGGCTCCGCCTAATTTTTTAGCGTTCAGATATAAAGTGATGCCTTCATCCGGCTGAATGTGGATGACAAGCAGGTTCGGATTTACATTCGTTTCATTGCCGTAATAAAGGTTCATCGGAATGTCTTTAAATTGAACGACAATTTTCGTTGATTTTTCTTTCATCCGTTTTCCTGTGCGGATATAAAACGGAACGCCGGCCCAGCGGAAGTTATCGATTAACAGCTTTCCGGACACGAATGTTTCCGTATTGGAATCCGGCGCTACGTTATGCTCATCCGTATAACTCGCGACAGGGGTGCCATCGATCGTTCCGGCTTGGTATTGACCGCGGACGAAGTAATCATTCACTTCGTTTTGAGCGACAGGGCGGAGAGCTCTCAGCACCTTCACTTTTTCGCTGCGGATTTCTTCTGTGTTCAGTTTAATCGGCGGTTCCATCGCTAAAAGAGCGACCATTTGTAAAATATGATTTTGAACCATATCGCGGAGTGCGCCGGATTTTTCATAATATCTCGCACGGTCCTCAACGCCGAGATCTTCACTTGACGTAATCTGGATGTTTGAGATGTAGCGGTTATTCCACAGCGGCTCAAACAGCGCATTCGCAAACCGGATGACTTCGATGTTTTGAACCATTTGTTTGCCTAAGTAATGGTCGATCCGATAAATTTGATCTTCTGTGAACGCTTCGCGTATTTCTTTGTTAAGCTCTTTCGCACTCGGCAGGTCGTGTCCGAACGGTTTTTCAATTACGAGACGGGACCAGCCTTTTGTCGCCGTGACACCTTCGTTTTTAAGCGATTTTGCGATAGTGCCGAAAAATTCAGGGGCCATCGCCAAGTAAAACATTCTGTTGTTCGGGATTTCATATGTATGCTCAAGCCGGTCAAGCAGGACATTCAGCTCTTGATAGGAACCCGGATTCGTTACATCAAACGGATGGTAATAAAAATGAGACGTGAAATCGTCTGTGTCTTTTTGCCCAGCCGAAGAAACAGACGTTTTAACGGTTTCCCGGAGGTCCTCGTTTGACCAAGGTCTTCTTCCAACACCTACAACTGCAAACTCTTCACCAATTTGACCATTTTTATATAAACGATGAATGGATGGGTAAAGTTTTCGTTTTGCCAAATCCCCTGTGGCACCAAATATTACAATTACTGCTTTTGGTTTGTCGTTTGTTTTCACTTAGAGTACCTCACTTTATCTGAAGCATGGTTTAAAACCCCGCATATTTCCTTCATTTTAAATCTAAAATTCATTGAAAGCAAACATTTCAGCCTGTTTTTTGCGGTTTGCGGAAAAAAATTAATCATGCCGGGGGCACCCCTGGCGAATTCACATTTTCAGCCTGATCCTGTATCCTTAGTAGTACAAAGATCTAGGAGGAAGCATTGTGGAATTAATATTTTTAGGGACGGGGGCCGGCATGCCGGCAAAGACGAGAAACGTAACGTCCGTCGCGCTGAAGCTTCTTGAAGAAAGGCGTTCCGTATGGCTGTTTGATTGCGGGGAAGCTACTCAGCATCAGATTTTACATACAACAATCAAACCGAGGAAAATTGAAAAGATATTCATCACACATCTTCACGGCGACCATGTTTACGGCCTTCCGGGTCTGTTGGGAAGCCGGTCGTTTCAAGGCGGTGAAGAAGAGCTGACGATTTACGGGCCAAAAGGCATAAAAGCATTTATCGAAACAAGCCTGAAAGTGACGGCGACACATTTGACTTATCCTCTCGCCGTACATGAAATTGAAGAGGGAACGGTTTTTGAGGATGACCAATTCATCGTAACCGCAGCATCCGTCATTCACGGTGTAGAAGCGTTCGGCTACCGGGTTCAGGAAAAGGATATTCCCGGTGCATTGCAGGCCGGCAGACTGAAAGAAATGAATATTCCGCCCGGCCCCGTCTATCAGAAAATCAAAAAAGGCGAAACAGTCACGCTTGACGATGGAAGAATAATTAATGGACAGGATTTTTTGGAGCCGCCGAAAAAGGGAAGAATTGTCGCTTTTTCCGGGGATACCCGGGTATCAGAGCGGGTAACGGAGCTGGCGCGCAATGCCGATGTACTTGTTCATGAAGCGACGTTTGCCAAGGAAGATGCAAAGCTCGCGCATAATTATTATCACGCGACGACAGAACAGGCCGCGCAAACAGCAAAAAAAGCAGGCGCCAAACAGCTGATCTTAACTCATATCAGCGCCAGGTATCAAGGCGAAGCGCCGATAGAGCGGCTGGAACATGAGGCAAAAGCGGTATTTGAAAACAGTAAGGTCGCATTTGACTTTATGGAGGTCGCCGTGGAGCGCTCTTAAAAAAATGTGCGCTTGACATTTTTGTTTGATGATCTATAATAAAACGTAATTATTACGATTTGTTTGAGAGGTGAAAATGATGCGTGTGAATGTTACATTGGCTTGCACAGAGACAGGGGACAGAAATTATATTACGACGAAGAACAAACGGACGAATCCGGACCGGTTAGAACTGAAAAAGTATTCACCCCGGTTGAAAAAGTATACTTTGCATCGTGAGACAAAGTAGATCACGATAAAAAAGCCATTGTGCCCGGCACAATGGCTTTTGTTTTATCAGTTTACCGCCTGATAGGCAGGCGCATTCATTTGCTGGCGCGCCGCACACCAAACATCATAAATGGCAAGGTGGACGATGTGCGGTTCATCATGATGAATGGCGTGAGAACTGTTTTTGGCCTGAATCCATCCGCTTTGATGCGAGATATCAAGCATGTTTCTGTGCAGGTTCACCCATTGTTCATGCGCGTGCTTTAAGCGCTCATCCCGCTCTCCCGATGACAAGATCAACAGCGGCATATCGCTGAAATGAAGCTGCTGGTGCTTGATCTGCCGAAGACTCGTCAAAAATTCCGCATGTGATCCTTCTAGTATGAACTGTTTCAGATAGGCGGCTTTCATTTCCTCGGGTAGAAGCGGAAGCACTTTCGTCTCCTGATCCTCAGAAACCGGGTCAAGCAATACCATCCCGAGAATATCCCGGCGGTTTCGGCTCGCCCAGAGTCTGCTGATAATCGTGCCGTATGAATGCGAGACAACAAGGTAAGGAGGCTTGACGCCGGCTTTAATCAGAAGGGCGTTTAATTCCTGTACCATGTGATCCGCCGTTCTCTTGTTTCTGCTTTGTCCGCTTTTGCCGATTCCGGCCCTGTCATATGTGAAAACCCCAAATTCTTCATCTATGTCAGCGAGTAATGATGTCCATGTTTCAGAAGAAGTGCCGTAGCCGGCTTCAAAGACGATCGTCACTTCGCCGGCACCTTTACGGTGTTTAGTATAAAACGGACATCCGTCAATCAGGTATGTCCTTTCCATCCATGCTGCTTTCATTGGAGTCATCTCCTCTAATTGGTTCTATAGGGAAGACGGAGAAGCTTCAGCAATCGTTTCTCAAAAAATAAAAAAAGAGACAGCCGGATAGAAAAATCTCCGGCTGTCTCTTCTGTCACCATGCTCTGTCGTATTGAACCGGCGACGGTATTTCCGTATTCAGCTGCTTCGCTGCACTCCTTGCAAAGTGCGGATCGCGCAGAAGTTCTCTCGCGACAAAAATAAGGTCAGCGCGGTTATTTTGCAGAATTTCTTCCGCCATTGTTCCCGTCGTTATCAAACCGACGGCGCCTGTTGCGATTTCGGCCTGCTCGCGGATTTTCTCTGCGAAGCTCACTTGGTAGCCGGGGAAGACGTTAATATCAGCTTGAACGAGTGCGCCTGAGCTGCAATCAATCAGGTCGACTCCCTGTTCCTTCATCCACTTCGCAAAACCGATGTGATCGGCAATGTCCAGCCCCTTGTCTGTATAATCAGATGCAGAAACACGGACAAATAACGGGCCGTCCCATACTTCCTTGACAGCGTCAATGGTCTCACCTAAGAAGCGGTAGCGATTTTCATGTGAGCCTCCGTATTCGTCTGTGCGGTGATTTGACAGCGGTGACAAAAATTCGTGCATTAAGTAGCCGTGTGCCGCATGAAGCTCGATGATGTCAAAGCCGGCTTCTTTCGCGCGCGCCGCCGCCTGTTTGAATTCCTGAATGGTTTCTTTAATTTGTTCTGTCGTCATTTCAACCGGTGTTTTGGACTGCTTGTCGAACGGAATGGCTGAAGGAGCGTAAATGTCTCCGTCAAGCTCAGCTTTACGTCCCGCGTGCGCGAGCTGAATGCCGATTTTTGATCCTTGCGCTTTCACTTGTTCCGTCAGTTTGGCAAAACCTTCGATATGATCGTCGCTCCAAATGCCCAAATCCTGATCGGAAATGCGCCCCTGCGGATTGACAGCTGTCGCTTCAACGATTATCAGGCCGACCTGTCCGATTGCGCGCGATATGTAGTGCGCCATATGAAAAGGCTGCAGTTTTCCGTCCTTCTCATGTGAGGAATACATACACATCGGTGCCATAACAATACGGTTTTTGATCGTTACATCTTTAACGGTCCACGGTGTAAATAATTTTCTGGCCATTTATTTCGCCTCCCGGAATGTTTTAGAAATTGATTATAACAACTTATGATCATTCAGTCATATAAACTGCTCACAACTGAGCGTATTGTTCTTATTGTTCTGACCGGGCATTTTTTTATACAGGGGGGCTGTATCTTCATAACAGACATTTACAGGCGATCATATAGCAAATATAGATAAGAAACGCACCGATGACGGAGTGGCTTCCTTTGAACCAGTTTGTCAGGATAAAAATACTGCTGATGAAAATCACCGCGCCGAACGCACCGAATATTCCGTTTTTTTGAGCTGCTCTGAAATCGTCGGCGCTCATATTTTTCAGCTGCAATTGTATATTCAGCAACGTCATGATCGGCAGCAATGTGATAACGCCTGATAAAAATAAGTATTTCGATTTGCTTAAAAACGCGGCAGCCACCATAACGGTGCCGCCGATAAAAAATTGAATGAGAAAACTCATGCTGAAACGCTCACCTTCTGTTTGTTATCAAGTATAATTATGGAGACATTGCCATTTTATTTTTGATTGATGTATAAGTAAACTAAATATAACTAATGCGCTGAATAATAAGAAATGATATCTGGGAGATGAAGCCGGTTGGATTTAAAGAAACATTTAGCCTTTATTAAAACGGTTGAAAGCGGCAGCCTGACCCAAGCCGCTGCCATATTAAATTACACACAGCCGAACATCAGCCAAATGATCAGTAAATTAGAAGAAGAGTACGGTTTTCCGCTTCTGATCAGACAGCGGCATGGAGTGAGGCCCACCGCAAATGGCTTGAAAGTGTTACATATTATGAAGGAAATTCAAAAAAACTATGAAAAACTGTCTGAAACCGTTGATAATATTAATGGATTAGAAAGAGGAGAAATCCGGCTCGGCACTGTTACGAGTGTGGCGGTAAAATGGTTGCCGAAAATTTTGAGGGAATTTAATGTGCTGTATCCTTCCATTAAGGTGCATTTGTTTGAAGGGAATTCAACTGAACTGGAAGAATGGCTGAAAGACGATCAGGTTGATGCGGCGATCGGGACATCCCACAGCGGGAAGTGGCATTTTTACCCGTTGGCCGAGGACCCGATTGTAGCGGTGATGAGTCCGCAGCATGAATTGGCGCAATGTGAAACGGTTCCTTTACATGTCATGGAGTCCGTCAAGTGTATCGTGCCTTATCCGGAGACACATTTTGATGTGCTGAAAGTGCTGAAGGAAGAAAAAATCACGCCGCGGATCGCCTATCAAATCAGAGGGGATGAAGCGATTATCGCAATGGTGCGGAACAATCTGGGGATCAGCCTTTTGCCGCAGCTTTTGGTGAATGATTGTGATGTGCTTATCAAACGGCTCGACCGGTATGTCTGCAGGCAGATCGGCATTTTGACAGCTCATGCAAAGGAGACGCAGACACCTTCTGTTCAGAAACTGATTCAATGCATAAAAGAATGGGTTGCGATCCATCAGGCTTCTGTCTGAAGAAGCCTGATATGCCGTTTAAGCAGGCTCAGGATAATAGACCAGCATAAAATAAGTGACCGGTTCATCCGAGGAATTAAGATAACTGTGCGGGCCCCGGTAACCTCCAAGGGCCTCACCGGGGCCCGCACATGTTTTTCGTCCTGAAGCTCAACCGTCAATTCACCGCTTTTGATTAATGTATTCTTCCCCTACATGTGATTTTGCCACATGGGCGCAGCCCGGCTTCAAGTCAACTATGTAAATGTCAAACTTTTTTTCAGGATGATAAGGAAAAACAGGATAGACCAATATAATTTTTTTATTATCAGTCACGGGTTCAATGTTGGAAAGCCGGCTCGTCCTCTTTCATAAATGCGGGAAAAGAAACCTGTAAGCCGTTAGCGATCTTCCGGAAATTATAAATGGACGAAAAAAAGCATGGTAAGCCCCATGCTTTATGATTGATCCGTCTTTTGCAGAACGGAGCCTGCGAATTGTTCTTTAATTTCGGCGCTCCGGGCTGCGGTTTCTGTAATGCAGTGAATGATGGCTTCTTCAAAGCGGCGCTCGTTTAATGCGCGCAGGCCTGCTTCTGTTGTGCCGCCCGGGCTTGTGATTTCCTTGCGCAGGCGCTCAGGTCGTTTGCTGCTTTTTCTGAGCATTTCCGTTGCTCCGGCCATGGTTTGTAAAATCAGCTCTTTTGCCGTCTCTTCCGGCAGGCCGACTTGAAGGGCGGCCTTTTCCATCGCTTCGACATATCGATACACATAGGCGGGGCCGCTTCCGGCAATGGCTGTGACGGCATCAAGGTGTTTTTCCTCAAAGAGCGTCGCTTCTCCGATTGTTTCCAGCAGTTCTTTTGCCGTCCGGATTTCAGCCTCACTCGCCTCAGGGCTTGCAGAAAAACCGGTCGCCGATTGTTGAATGGTCGCTGATGTATTCGGCATCGCCCGGATGATGGTGAGCTTTCTGCCGAAATAATGCTGAATGGTGTGAATCGTCAGCCCTGCGATGACAGAAATCACAAGCTGATCTTTAACGTATTCGCGAATGTTCTCAATGCTTTCTGCCGCATCTTTCGGTTTAAAGGCGAGAACGATAATGTCGGTATTGCTGAAAAACTCTTCTTTATCCCGGCACGGTTTCACGCCGTACGTGTCTTGCAGCTCTTCAAGCCGGCTGTCATTTGACCGGTTTGTCATGTATATATGTCCGGGGGCTGTCAGTCCGCTTTGCAGCAGTCCGTTTACCATTGCTTCCGCCATTGATCCGGCCCCGATAAAACCGATTTTCTTCATATAAATCCTCCTTCTTTCCAAAACACAAAAAACCTTCCCGTCAAAAAGGACGAAAAGGTTTCGCGGTACCACCTTACATTAGCACGAATCAGCCGTGCTCAGCTCAAATCCCGTAACGAGGGGATACGTTTAGGTTTTCCTAACCGCTCTGAGGGCAGGTTCTGTAAACAAGAGGGCCGCAATGTCTTTCAGCCGGGGACATTGCTCTCTGCTGCCGTTGTTTATATACTAGTTCCTCGTCATCGCGTTCCGTTTTTTCTAGTTTGTTGTTCATTATGCTATGCGGCAGAGCGGGATGTCAATCTTTTTTTCTGATATGCGGCGATAATGACACAGGGATGAGAAAAGGCTAAAATATGAGTATTCAGGAATGAAAAGAACGAAGGAGCGTAAATATGGCAGCGAGGAAGATCATTCCGATACGTGTGCCGACTCCGTTTGCAGTCGGCGACGTTATCGTTTATTTAGTAAAAGATGACGCATTAACCCTTATTGATTGCGGCCCGAATACAAAGGAAGCGGCTGAATCACTCTCAATGCAGCTTAAAGAACACGGGGTGTCCGCTGCGGATATAGAACAAGTGGTGCTCACTCATCATCACGCGGATCATTCAGGTTTGCTGCACATTTTTTCTGATGACACGGAAGTTGTCGGGCATCCGCTGAATGACAGGTACATTACTCAGGATCAGTCGTATATCGCCCGGCAAGAGGATTTTTTTCTGTCTCTTATGACCGAAATGGGCGTTCCTCTGACACCTGAAGACATACATAAAACAGTTAAGCTGTCATACTTATTTTCAGCAAACCGTCCGTTAACGAAAACAGTTGGAGAAGGCGGAAAAATTGACGGGCTTGACGGCTGGACGGTGCTCGAGATTCCAGGTCATGCCGCTTCTCATATTGCGCTTTACCATGAAAAAAACGGTGAAATGTTCAGCGGTGATTTGCTTTTGTCCAACAGTTCCACCAATCCGATTCTGGAGGCTCCGGAAAAAGGGAGTGTGCGCACATCCCCGATGCTCGACTATTTGAAATCAATGAAGCGGCTGTATGACATCAACCCGGCCTTTTTATATCCGGGGCACGGCGATCTGCTGACAGACGTAAGGCCCGCTGCGGACAGGCGGCTTGAAAAACTGAGAAACCGGGCGGACTATGTGCTGCACCTGTTGTCAGAGGAAACGCTGACGGCTTTCCAAGTATGCCGGCGGCTGTTTCCGGCTGTGTATGAAAACGAATTATTTTTAACAATGTCAGAAACGATCGGCCATCTTGACGTGCTGTCCGCTGAAGGGAAGGCCGTATCTTTTCAGTCGGGAAACACTTTGATGTTTAAAGCTGTAAAGGAGTGAATGAAATGGGCAGATTAACGGATAAACGGATTTGGATCACAGGAGCATCAGGCGGACTTGGAGAACGGCTTGCATATTCCTGCGCGGCAGAAGGTGCCCATGTTTTTTTATCCGCCAGGCGGGAAGACCGCTTGCAGGAAGTGAAACAAACGATTACCGCGCGGGGCGGACGGTGTGATGTCATTCCGTTTGACGTCCGGCATGCAGAAGAAGCTGAAAACGTAAGGCGTTTGATCGGTCATGTTGACGTATTAATTAACAACGCGGGGTTCGGTATTTTTGAAACTGCCGCGGATTCATCTTTAGATGATATGAAGTCAATGTTTGAAGTCAATGTATTCGGATTAATCGCCTGTACGAAAGCCTGTCTACCGGTGATGCTTCATGCTAAAAGCGGCCATATTATCAATATCGCTTCACAGGCCGGCAAACTGGCGACCCCGAAATCAAGCCTTTATTCCGCTACGAAACATGCCGTTTTAGGGTATTCCAATGCCCTGCGGCTCGAGCTGGCCGGTACGGGTGTAGCTGTGACAACGGTTAATCCCGGACCGATCAAAACAGACTTCTTTACAATTGCAGATAAAGAGGGCGGTTATGTTAAAAGCGTCGGCAGATGGATGCTTGATGCCGACCGTGTGGCGGAGCGCATTACGTCCGTGATTTTGACGGATAAACGGGAAATTAATCTTCCGGGATGGATGAGCCTCGGGACGAAGCTGTATCAGCTTTTCCCTTCGTTTACAGAAAAACTGGCCGGCCGCGTATTAAAGAAAAAGTAACAAGGGGGAGAAGGCAAATGTCTGATCGGGATATACGCACGGCATTGATGGAAGAGCCTTTCGTCAGACAAATGGCGGAGGCGCGTGAAGTATTTTGGATCAACCCGCACAAAAACGATGATCACATAAAACATGCCGCTGAATGGAAAGAGGAGATTGCTGAAGCGGAAGAAAGGCTGCGCCGGTTTGCGCCTTATATCGCGTCAGCTTTCCCGGAGACGAAAGAGGCGGGAGGTCTCATTGAATCTCCGCTTGTCTTGATCAATGAAATGAAGAAACGTCTGGAACACAGCGCCGGCCGGGCTTTCCCCGGGCTTCTGCTTTTGAAATGCGACGATGAACTGCCGATTTCCGGTTCCATTAAAGCCCGCGGCGGGATTTACGAAGTGCTGAAGCATGCAGAAGACCTCGCGCAAAAAGCGGGAATGCTCTCAAAAGACGATGATTACAGCATATTGACTGAGAAGCGGTTTACCGATTTTTTCTCGAAATATTCTATAGCCGTCGGCTCTACAGGCAATTTAGGTCTGAGTATCGGCATAATCGGCGCGAAGCTCGGCTTTTGTGTGACCGTGCATATGTCCGATGACGCAAAGCAGTGGAAAAAGGAGTTGCTCCGGGAAAAAGGGGTCCGCGTCATCGAATACGAAGCAGACTACAGTCTGGCTGTTAAAAAGGGGCGTATTCAGGCGCAGCAGGATCCTTATTGTTATTTTATTGATGATGAGCATTCCCGGGATCTGTTTTTGGGCTATGCTGTTGCGGGGAGCCGTGTGAAAAAGCAGCTCGATCAAATGGACATAAAGCCTGATGCTGATGAGCCGCTTTTCGTCTATCTGCCGTGCGGGGTCGGAGGAGGACCGGGCGGCGTCGCGCTTGCACTAAAACTGATCTATGGCGAACATGTCCATATTTTTTTCGGGGAGCCGACGCAGTCACCGTGTATGCTGTTAGGGCTGTTTTCCGGTTTGCATGACGGAATCAGCGTGCAGGATATCGGTCTTGATAATCAAACGGCCGCCGACGGACTTGCGGTGGGAAGGCCGTCCGGACTGGCCGGCCCTCTTATGGAACCTATACTCAGCGGCTGTTATACCGCTGATGACAGCACGCTTTTTTCGCTGCTTTATCAATTAAGAGCGTCTGAGAATAAGAGCCTTGAGCCTTCTGCCCTCGCCGGTATGGCCGGAGCTGTCAAGTTCGTTCAGACCGAAGCGGGAAACCGTTATATAAAAGAGCGGGGGCTTGAGATGAAAAATGCCGTGCATCTTGTGTGGAGCACCGGCGGGAGCATGGTTCCGGACGAGGAAATGGAAAAGTACAGCCGTATCGGTTCCTCGTTTGCGAAAAAAATGGGCAGACAGTGAAGCGGTTTTCCGTTACAATCTTTGTAAGCGTTTGTTTTTAACCGGAAAGCCATACAGAGAGATTGGTGTGAATTGTGAAAAGTAAAGAATTGAACTTACATACATTGTACACGCAGCACAGCCGCGAGTCGTGGTCCGGATTCGGCGGTCATCTTTCCATTGCCGTTTCAGAGGAAGAAGCCAAGGCCGTAGAGGGACTGAACGACTACCTATCGGTTGAAGAAGTAGAAACGATTTACATTCCGCTTGTGCGCCTGCTCCACCTTCATGTCACGTCTGCCGCAAGACGGAATCAGCATGTCAACGTGTTTCTGAAGCATCCGCATTCAGCGAAAATCCCGTTTATTATCGGAATCGCGGGCAGCGTCGCCGTCGGCAAAAGCACGACGGCGAGAATTTTGCAAAAGCTTCTTTCCCGTCTGCCGGACAGGCCGAAGGTGAGTCTGGTGACAACCGACGGTTTCTTGTATCCGACGGCGGAATTAAAAAGGAAGAACCTTCTGTCCAGAAAGGGATTCCCGGAAAGTTATGACGTAAAAGCGCTGCTTGAGTTTCTGAACGATATAAAATCAGGGAAAGAGAGAGTGGAGGCGCCCCTATATTCCCATCTTACTTATGACAGGGAAGAGGGCGCCGTCGAAGTTGTCGAAGGTGCGGATATCGTCATTATCGAAGGAATCAATGTCCTGCAGTCGCCGACTTTAGAGGACGACAGGGAAGATCCGCGGATTTTTGTATCGGATTTCTTTGATTTTTCGATTTATGTGGATGCCGAAGAAAGCCGGATTTTTACGTGGTATTTGGAGCGTTTCCGCCTTTTAAGAGAAACCGCTTTTCAGGACCCGGCTTCTTATTTTCATAAATTTAAGGATTTGTCTGATGCAGAAGCGGATGCCATGGCCGCCTCCATTTGGGAGAGCGTCAACCGTCCGAATCTGTATGAAAATATTCTGCCGACAAAATTCAGATCAGATTTGATTTTGAGAAAAGGTGACGGCCATAAAGTTGAAGAGGTGCTGGTAAGGCGGGTGTGACACAAATCCGCGGCCGCCCCTTATTTGCGGTTTTTTTCTTCGCGCAGCGCATCGAGTTTCTTTTCGATCCTGTCCAATTGCAGTCGGCGCTGCTTCATGCTTCTGAATACGTATATCACGGCAAACAGGAAAATCGCGGCTGCAATAAATGAAACCAATTGAAAAATGACATCACCGATGTTCATCTTTTGACCTCCGTGTGCGGCGGGCTTCTTCAGCCCGCCTTTTTTCATTTTAACCGATGTGAAGGCATGAGAGGTGAATCGTTTCTCTCTAGCCTTGTTTTTTTCTGAGAATGAACAGTTTCTGCATATGGCTTATGATCACCTTTGCAACCGCATATCCGGGAATGGCCAGCAGCATCCCTGCAATGCCCGAGAATTTACCGGCGGCAAGCAGAAGAAAAATGATGGTCAGCGGGTGAATGTCAAGCTTCCGGCCCATAATTTGCGGGGAAATCAGCTGGCTTTCAAGCTGCTGGACAATGACGACGACTATAACCACCAGCACCGCCCGCGTCGGTGAATCGAACAATCCGACAATGACTCCCGGAAATGTGCCGATCCAAGGCCCGATAAACGGAATCAGGTTTGTCACCATGGCGAACGCGCCCAGAACAATCGGATAATCGAGCCCGATTATGAAATAGCCGGTCGTAACGAGAACACCGACACAAAAACTGACGAGCAGCTGTCCTTGTATGTATGAACTGAGAGCCTCATCCATGTCCTGAAGGATTTGTTTTCCTTCTTTCTGATGTTTTTCCGGAAGAAGCCGCAGCAGCCGCCGGGGCGCTTTATTTCCTTCCTTTAACATGTAATACAGCGCAAACGGAATAATGGCGGCGGTGATGGCGGCATTGGCAGCCGCACCGGCCAGGCTGCTGAGAGAATCAGCGATTGAACCTGAATAATTTGCGGCTTTGTCCGCTGCTTTTTTAAAGGAATCCTCATGCTGAATCCGGGAAAACCATTTGCTGTCCTGAAGGTGTCTGATCCAATTTTCAGCTTTTGCGGAAAGCTCCGGGATATGATCTGTGAAGGCTGTAAACTGTTTTTGAACGGCAGGGCCCGCCGTATAAAGGAAGAGGACAAAAAGGCCGGCTGTTCCCGCATAAATCGCTAAAATCGCGATGCCTTCGGGCAGCTTTACTTTCTCATGCAGCACTCTGACGATCGGGCGGCACAAATAGTAAAGGACGCCCGATAATACAATGGGCGGAAACAAGGTTTTAATCGTAATCACAACAGGCTGGAACAAAAAGTCTATTAATGTTCCGAGATAAATAATGAGAAATAACAAAAGAACGGCATATCCGATCTTGAAATAAGGCCCGACTGGCATCTCCTGCACCACGCAATCTTTAAGGGTTTACTCTCGACCGTTTCCCTTATCGCCCGGTGCATAAACGTCAGTGTCAGGAGAACTGGCCCTGGTTGGTGACGTAATCGTAGATAATATCTTCTACATGGGCATGGAGATCCTCATCGGGTTCTTCGTTCCTTCTTTCTTCTAAAGCTTTTTTTAAACGCTGTTTTTCATAGGGGCTCAGCGGATCTGTCGACACATTCCGTCCATACTGGCGGAGGGCTTGTCCCAGCATTTTTTCTATAAATTGATCCATCATATATTCTCCTATTCTTATCATTCATCTTTATTCTACTAAATATCATATGATCCTCCCACTCTTCTATCATATTTTCTGTCAGGACGGGATGGGCTTTTTATTCCAATTCAGCTGAGAGAATAAGATGAAACGGCAGCGTTAATGCATCTTCATCGTTTATGATTTTTAAACGCTTTTCGTCGTGCATCACTTGTTTTATCCATCCCCAAAACCGGCGGGGGCCGTGTGCTGAAGCGTAGGTGACCGAAATGGCCCTGTCTTCTTCAATCGACGCCGCAATGGTGCGGTTCATGTCGTTCATTTGCTCTTCGCTCAGTTCCGGAGGCCGGAATTCCCGTTCTTTTCGTTTTTTTGCAAGCAGCTGCTCCCGATGTTCGGGCAGCATCATCCGGCTTGACTCCCACATGACATTATACCCGGGTGTTAATTTGTTCGGATTCATGTATATCACCTCAATTATTTGTAGTGCCCGCCGATTTTTTCGGCCCGGTGAAAGGCTTGGCCGGCCTCTGTCAGCGAAGCGGCATGGAGCAGCGACGCGGGGCCGTACCGCTCATGAATATCATCCAATACTTTGCCGAGGCTGATCTTTTTTTCCAGGGAATCGAACAGGCTCAGCTGAACATAATCACAGGGCTCCAGCTGGGAAAGGGCGACGCCGGCGCTGCGGACGGGCTCACCGTTCCAATGCTCTTTGAAGAGCTTGACCGCCGCTTTAAAAATATCCATTCCGAAATTGGTCGGAGAGACGAGCTTTCTCTGTCTGTGAAAACCTGAAGGGCAATCAAAATCAGCGCCTCTGATGCTGACCGAAACCGTATGGCCGATGTACTGTTTGAAACGGGCGCGGCGGGCCACTTCTTCGCTTAACTCCAGCAAAACGACTTTGATATCCTCAAAGCGGCAGTAGTCCCTCGGGAGCGTCATGTTATGGCCGATCGCTTTTTGCCGGCTGTGCGTGTTTACGGTGACCGGAGAGGGATCGATGCCGCGGGCCGTCCGCTGAAGCAATTCGCCGTTAATGCCCCAGCGTTTTTTCAGCAGTTCGGCAGGATGCCCGGCAAGCCCGCCGATTGTGCTGATGCCCATCCGTCTTAAATGATGCTCCATCCGTTTTCCGATGCCGAATAGTTTTCCGACCGGCAGAGGCCACAGATCCTGCCTGATATTTGACATATCCAGCCTGTGGATGCCGGATGCGTTTTTTTTGGCAAAATGGTCGCAAGCCATTTTCGCGAGCGCTTTATTCGGCCCGATGCCGACACGGGCATAAATACCGAATTCACGCATAATCGCTTGTTGAATGCTTTCGGCGATTGTAAAAGGATCACCGAACAGCCGCCTGCTTCCGGTCACGTCGAGAAACTGCTCATCGATGGAGTAGGGTTCTACAAGATCGGTATACCGCTCAAACAGCTCGGTAATCATGACGGATACATCAATATACCGCTGCATCCGCGGACGGACGATAACGGCGTCGGGGCATTTGGCCTGCGCTTCCCACAGCCGTTCGGCGTTTTTTACGCCGTATCGTTTGGCGAGCGGACAAGCCGCAAGCACGACCCCGCTGCGTCTTTCGGGATCTCCCGAGACGATGACGGGCCGGTTTTTAAGATGAGGCGCTTCCGCTTTTTCTACAGACGCATAAAACGATTGCATATCAACAAGAAGAATATCAGCCATAAAAAAACCTCCGGGAACGTTTGTTCTGTTTTTCATTGTACCCGAACAATGACCGCGTTTATACTGGTAAATCATTCCCCGGCTGGAAGAAGGCTGATTCGTTCGCTTGAAAAGAAATCATTTACAATTGCAAATAACCCACATATAATTTTTTATATTCCAATGAGAAGAGCTGACATTCATTTTGCCGGACGAAAAGGAGAGTCAATCGAAAAATGGATATTCGAACAATCGCCTCTGAAGACTATGAAATGGTTACGTCTGTTTTGAATGAATGGTGGGGCGGCAGGCAAATGAAAGAAAAACTGCCGCGCTTGTTTTTTGAACATTTTCAGGACACGAGTTTTATTACGTACGGGCCGGAGGGAATGACCGGTTTTTTAATCGGGTTTCAGTCACAGTCAGACCCTGAGACGGCCTACATTCATTTTTCCGGTGTGCATCCGGATTTCAGAAAAATGCAAATTGGAAAACAGCTCTACGACCGATTTATGGAGACGGTGAAAAAAAGGGGCTGCACAAAAGTCAATTGCGTGACGGCGCCCGTCAATAAAGTGTCAATTGCTTATCATACAAAGTTAGGCTTTGAACCTGAAAAAGGAACCAAAACCGTAAACGGAATCCCTGTTTTTGCGAATTATGACGGCCCGGGCCAAGACCGGATTCTGTTTGTGAAATACATATAGAGGAGGCCGAATATGGGTTTTTTAGCTGACACGCCCAAACCGCCTTATTATGCGGTCATTTTTTCATCAATAAAGGGAGAATCTGAGCATACTGACAGCGGGGCTTTTAGGTTAAGAAAGCGTTCATGGATGCGATGAAACGGCGGAAAGACCATACCGGCCACAAGGCGGCAAAACAAAAAGGAAAAAGTGCGTACGCGATCCGCATAACGAAAACGGAGTCATAGCGGATGTTTGCATCGAAAGGAGCGGAAGGTTGATTACATTTTTACAGCATACACAAGAACAGACGGCGCGGGAAATTGCGGCGGTTCAGCGCTGCTCTTATCAAAAAGAAGCCGAGCTGATCGGCTTTTTCGGCATTCCCGCTCTGCATGAGACACCGCGTGACATACAGCGGTCACGGGAGACGTTTGCCGGTTTCAAGGCAAAAGATCAGCTCATAGGCGTCATTTCGTATGAAAAAAAGGGATATGAACTTGTCATATGCCGGCTGACGGTGCACCCGTCCGGCTTTCGGAAAGGAATCGGACGGGCGCTTCTTCAATTTGTGATAAACGAGAACCGGGACGCTCAAAAAATAGAGGTGGCTACCGCCAAACAAAACGTTCCGGCAGTCTCTCTCTATTTAAAAACCGGGTTCACGGAAGCCGGACAGATTGAGACGCCGGAAGGGCTGACCCTCTCGTTTTTTCATCTTTATCCGAAGAGAAAAGCGGAAGTCATTCCGTACAAGCCGGAATGGAAAGAGATGTTTGAGAGAGAGAAGGCGAATTTGATCCGAATCTTCGGTCCCGCACTCCGTTCTGTCAGCCACATCGGAAGCACCTCCATCCCGGGGATGGCCGCAAAACCCGTCATTGATATACTGGCGGAGGTCAAAGATATTTTGGATGCTGACCGATACCTTCCGCAGCTGGAAGCACTCGGCTATGAGGCAAAAGGGGAGAACGGGATAAAGGGAAGGCGTTTTTTTCAAAAAGGCGGCAACAAGCGCACACACCACGTCCACATATACGAAACAGGACATCCGGACGTAAAGCGTCATCTGCTGTTCCGGGATTACCTCACCGCAAGGCCTGAAAAAGCGGCTCAATACATGGAGCTGAAACAGCAGCTCGCTGAGACATACCCGTACGATATGGGAAAGTATATTGAAGGGAAAAATGACTGGATCAAGGCGGCTGAACAAGAGGCGAAGGACTGGGAGAGCGGTCTGCTGTAAAAAAGCAGAAACAATGCATACAGCGGCGCGGTATGCTACAATTGGCGAAAATGAAAAACGGAGGATCATCTATGCAAATACATGTGACGGATGCGGCGAAACATACATTCCAGCAGGCGATGGACGCCAACCCGCAGAAAAAAGCGCAGCTCCGCTATGACGCAGAAGGCTGCGGATGCGCGGTCAGCGGCGTGCCGACCATCTGGCTGACGGACGAATTAACGGGGCAATGCGAACGCATTGAAACCAACGGACTTCCGCTTTACATCCAGACCTCTCAAAAAGTGTTTTTTGACGAGGAAATGACAATCGATTACAATGAAAAGGCGAAAACGCTCGTCTTAAAAAGCCCGGCAGAGATGCTGAGCCCGAGAATGAGCATATTAGTAAAGCAGGGAGAAACTGAAAGTGAATCAAAAGCTGAAAGCCATTAAACAGACGGCACAGCATAAAACGTGGGTGTCCTTCCTGAACAACAACCACCCGTACAGTCTGCTGCACTGGTCCATCGGAGGCGCTGAATCCGTTCAGAAGGATGTCTGGCTGCTTCAGGATGAGATGACCTTCAAAGCGCAGGAATTTACGACAATCGACCTCGCCATTGACTGGATCGGAGAAAATATGGACGGGATTACCGACGTTTTATGACGGGAAAGCGAAAGAACCAGCATACGTTCTTTCGCTTTTTTACGTTTGCGTCATGGTATCTAAAAAGGTTTGAACGGCTTTACGGTAGCTTTCCGGATTTTTGGTGTACGACATGGCATGCCCGCCCGATTCGGCAAGATACAGCATCTTCGGGCCGCGTTTTCTGCGGTGCAGCAATTCGGAAGAAGAAGGAGGTATATAATCATCCTCCTTACTGTGAATAAACAGCACGGGCTGCCGGATGCGGCTGATAACCGACAAAGGCGATACATCACGGATACGGTATCCCTCTCTCATCCGTAAAAAGAAATCAGCCAAAGGCAGAATCGGCCACGGAGGCAGCCGGAATTCCCGCTTCAGTCTGTAGGCGAGCTGATCGTGAAAGCTTGCGAAAGGGCAGTCCGCAATATAAAAATCAGCGCCGTCGCCGTTCTGATGCCCGCCCGCATATAATAAGGCCGTCACCGCTCCCATCGATTCGCCGTGGATGCCGATTTGACCGCCGTCTCCGGTTTTGTTTCTCACCCAATTCACGGCTTCTTCCAAATCATCTTTTTCAAAATAGCCGTAGCTCGTCGTTCTGCCGCCGCTTTTACCGTGCCGTCGGTGGTCATACATAAGCACATTCCAGCCTAAATCTAAAAACAAATCCATGTATTTCAATGAGTTGAACGAATTCACGGTAACGCCGTGACAAACAATCATGGTGTTTGCCGTATCATACGGGGCGATGTAAAAGCCTTTGATCTCATACCCGTGGCGTGACAAGATGACGGCCTCTTCTTTTTCCATGCTCTGAAAGGAATCAAATACATCATGTCCGTCCGCCGTTTCTCTTTTCATGATATCTTCATCCGTCTTTTTCTTAATAAACATAATCAGATTCGTAAGAGCAAATCCGGCAGCCAAAAAGACTGCGCAAGCCGAACCGAACACCGCCAGCCATTTTTTCACGCAGGCCCCCTCCTTTAAATGACAGAAATATAGAAAATCCTTTCCCGGGTTTTCAGGCCGCTGAACGAAAGAAGGACAGTTGCCGGCCTCCGGCGCTCCGTGGTACACTTGCTTCAGCATATTCAGATACGGGGGCGTAATGATGAAAAAGCAGCTGCCTAAAGAAAAACACAGCTTAAAAGACGATCTGGAGGAAGATCTGAAGGCCAAGCTTTTGCAAATGAAAAGTGAGCTGAAGGAAGAAGACGAGAAAAAACAGGCACAGAAAAAGGCCGAACAAATCAGAAAGCGAAAAGAAATAGAAAAAAATAAAAGCTTTGAAGAGCTGCTGAATGAAAGCAGTCTCGATTGGCACAAATATAAATAAAACCGGCATCTGAAAAGGTGCCGGTTTTATTGTTTAAGAACGATGGGCTTCGTATACGTCCCGTTTTGTATGACATTGCAGGGCTTTGATTTCCTGGCTGCTTAAACGCCGGGCCTCTGCTGCCGAGCAGTTTTCTCTCAGCTGCTCAGGTGAGCTGGCTCCAGTGATGACAGAAGCGACGGCCGGCTGTGAAAGCAAGTATTGAAGAGAAAGCTCCGTCATGCTCAGATCAGGGGCGGCAGCGTTAATCGCTTTCTTGGTTTCTGCTAGTTCTTCAAAAGAATATGTTAAATAGCCGTTCTCTTTTACGCTTGCGGCCGCTTGATCAAGCGGTTTTTCCGTAAGAAGCCCTTTAGCGACCGGTCCTCTGGCGACTATGCTGATTCCGTTCTCCTCTAAAAGGGACAGCCACTCCTCGGGACGCCGGTCCAGCAGGCTGTACTGCATCATAATGCTGGTGATATTTGATTTTTTCACATATTCTTTAATGACATTCGGACGAATGGAGGAAATGCCGTAATACCGGATGACACCTTCCTGTTTTAAGTCCTCGAATGCTTCGATCGTTTCGTCGATGTTATCCTCCATCGTGCCGCCATGCAGCTGATAAAGGTCGATATAGTCCGTTTTCAGCCGGCGCAGGCTGTTTTTGACCGCTTCTTTTATGTATCCTTTGGAAGCGTCCCAATGCCAGCCGTCTTTCTCATCATTCCAGCGGTTTCCGGCTTTTGTGGCTAAAATGATATCGTGTCTGCGGTTTTGGACGGCCTCTCCGACAATTTCCTCATTTCTGCCGAAATCATAAAGATCGGCAGTGTCTAAATAATTGATTCCAAGCTCGATCGCTTCATCCAAAATAGACAGCGCTTTAGCTTTATCCGTGCCCAGCGACATGCAGCCGAGCCCAATTTCGCTTATTTCTAAATCAGAACGTCCTAGCGTGCGTTTTCTCATTGTTTCGCTCCTTTTTATGGTCTTTTATTGACCGTAATATAAAGGCGCGAAGTTTTCAACTGTTAAGGTCCGGTGATCCAATCTCCGACATAGCGGAATGTCCGCCCGTACTCCTTCAGTTTAGCCCGCACTTCCCAAGCTTTTCCGACCAATACGATGCTCTTATCCTTCCGGTATACCTTCAATCGAAAAGCACCTCCCTCTTATGCATGTATGATAAAATATATGAGGCATAATAGAGAGACAGAACGGGAGATGAAATGATGGAACATTTAGAAGAAAAAACACTAGCGAAAAAAAAGCTGTATGACGGGAAAGTCATAGATCTTTACTTAGAAGATGTAGAGCTTCCGAACGGAAAAACAAGCAAGCGGGAAATCGTCAAGCATCCGGGGGCGGTGGCCGTCCTTGCGGTGACAGAAGAAGGAAAAATCATTTTGGTGAACCAGTTCAGAAAGCCGCTGGAACGGACTATTGTTGAAATTCCGGCCGGCAAGCTTGAAAAGGGGGAAGAGCCTGAGCATACCGCTTTAAGAGAGCTAGAGGAAGAAACGGGATATACGGCGGAAACCTTGACGAAAATTACCGCTTTTTATACATCACCGGGATTTGCTGATGAAATCGTGCATCTCTTTCTTGCTGAAGGGCTTTCACCGCTAGAAGAAAAGCGCGAGCTGGATGAGGATGAATTTGTCGAAGTGATGCAGGTCACGCTTGATGAGGCCGTGAAGCTGACCGAAGAGCGCCGGGTGTATGACGCTAAAACGGCGTACGCGATTCAGTATCTCCAGCTGAAAGAAGCGCTGAAGGAAAAATGATGAAAACCATTTATGCGGATCTGCATATTCATATCGGGCGCACCAATACGGGAAAACCGGTCAAAATCACCGGAGCCAAAACATTGACGCTGCACCGGATTTTAGAAGAAGCAAGCGAGGGGAAGGGAATTGAACTTTTAGGCATCATCGACTGCCATTCCCCGGAAGTCATTGAAGAAATCGAGCGCGGAATTGAAGAAGGCAGATACCGTGAGCTGAAAGAAGGCGGCATCCGGTATCGGAATACGACGCTTCTGTTGGGAAGTGAGCTTGAAATCTATGATCATACATGCCTCGGGCCGATTCACGTTCTCGTCTTTATGCCGGCTCTTGCCGAAATGAAGATGTTTTCCGAGTGGCTCGCAAAAAGGCTTACAAATATCCATCTCAGTTCACAGCGCATTTATGAAACAGGTTTGAATCTTCAAAAGAAAACAAAGGAATTGGGCGGGCTGTTTATTCCCGCCCATATGTTCACCCCGCATAAAAGCCTGTACGGAAAAGGGGTCAGATCTTCTTTGAGAGAAGTATTCGACCCGGCGCTCATTGATGCGGCGGAACTCGGATTAAGCTGCGACACCGATATGGCTTCGCGGTTAACGGAACTTGACCCATATACATTTTTAACAAATTCTGATGCGCATTCCTTAGGGAAAATCGGCAGAGAATATAATGAGTGTATTCTTGAGGAAGCGAATTTCACGGAATTTTCGCTGGCTTTAAAAGGGAAGGACGGAAGAAAAATCACGGCGAATTACGGCCTGAACCCGAAGCTCGGGAAGTATTACCGGACGGCTTGCGACCGCTGCGGCAGCCCGGTTGAAAAAGGAGCTTCCGCATGTCCGGAGTGCGGGGGAAAAACAATGACAAAAGGGGTCAGTGAACGGCTCGAGGAACTGAGCGGCCCGGAAAAAAGCCGCGTGCCGCGGCCTCCGTATATTCATCAAATCCCGCTGCAGTTCATTCCCGGAGTCGGGCCGAAAACATTAGAAAAACTGAAGCGGGCTTTCGGGACGGAGATGGCGATTCTTCATCGGGCGGAAGAAGAGGACTTGGCGCGTGTCGTACAGCCTAAAATAGCGGCCGTCATTCATAAAGCGCGCACCGGACAGCTCGCCCTTGAGGCCGGGGGCGGGGGAACGTACGGCCGGATCAAGCCGTAAAGCAATTTTTCAGCGGAGCTCCTCCTGTACCTTCTTTTTCGTGCGGACAAACGCAATTAATTCGATGATTTCATCCTGATTAAGCGGCTGCCCGTCAACGGTCAGTGTGCCGCGGCCTTGTGCGGCTTTTGTTAATTCGATGGTCTGGGTAAACGGCTCCGCCTTTTTTTCAGTGCGCCCCAGTAAATCGTCGCACGTCGTGTCAAACAGATCGGCAAGCGTTCCCAGCGCCTCGAATGACGGACGCCGGTAGCCTGATTCATACCCGGCGTACGTGCTCTTGGCGATGCCGAGCCGGTCAGCCGTATATTGAAGAGACCAATTTTTCTTTTTTCTCAGTTCAGTTAAACGATCTAAATTCATATTAAAAACCGCTCCTTTTCACTTGAGCAAATTATATCATATCGATATGTAAAAGTGTACGCGAATTGAATAATAATCACTTGATTAATTTCATTCGTCTGTCTATAATTTGATTAAAAGTATGCGAAAAGCGAATGCTTAACACATCTTGAGAAATGATGAAGAGGTGCAGGGTATGAAAAAATTATTGCTGTTAACAACCGGAGGAACAATCGCCTCAGTCGAAGGAGAAAACGGGCTTGCACCCGGAGTGAAAGCAGATGAATTGTTAACCTACGTATCAAAACTTGATAACGATTACACGATGGAAACCCATTCGTTAATGAACATCGACAGCACAAATATGCAGCCTGAATACTGGGTCCAAATAGCTGATGCTGTTAAAGAAAAATATGACGCTTACGACGGGTTCGTCATTACACACGGTACAGACACAATGGCTTATACATCAGCGGCATTGTCTTACATGCTCCAGCATGCTGATAAACCGATCGTCATTACGGGTTCGCAAATCCCGATTACATTCCAAAAAACCGATGCCAAAAAAAATATCACGGACGCGATCCGCTTCGCATGTGAAGGTGTGGGCGGCGTATATGTCGTATTTGACGGCAGAGTCATTCAAGGCACCCGCGCCATTAAATTAAGAACGAAAAGCTATGATGCATTTGAGAGCATTAACTATCCGTATATCGCGTTTATTACCGAAAACGGAATTGAATACAATAAACACGTGCACATGCCAGAAGACGATGCCTTTACGGTGAATACTTCACTTTGCACGGACGTGTGCCTGCTCAAGCTCCATCCGGGACTTAAACCGGAAATGTTTGACGCGTTAAAAGGCATGTACAAAGGAATCGTCATTGAAAGCTACGGCAGCGGCGGCGTACCGTTTGAAGGAAGAGACATTCTCGCCAAAGTCAATGAAATGATTGAAAGCGGCATTGTCGTTGTCATTACGACACAATGCCTTGAAGAAGGAGAGGACATGAGCGTCTATGAAGTCGGACGAAGAGTCAATCAAGATCTCATTATCCGCTCCAGAAATATGAACACAGAAGCCATCGTCCCGAAATTAATGTGGGCGCTCGGCCAGTCTCACAATTTGGCTGAAGTTAAAAGTATTATGGAGACACCGATCGCAGACGACGTTGTACTGTAAAAATATGACCAACACAAAGAGAAAGTAGGGTTTTAGCATGACAAACGCGCAAAAAGAATATCGTCAGGAAAAAGATTTCCTTGGAGAAAAACAAATTGAAGCTGATGTGTATTACGGGATCCAAACGCTGCGCGCAAAAGAAAACTTTCCGATTACCGGCTACCGCATCCATGAAGAAATGATTAATGCGCTCGCCATCGTCAAAAAAGCGGCCGCGCTAGCCAATATGGATGTAAAACGGCTGTATGAAGGAATCGGAAACGCGATTGTCCAGGCCGCAGACGAAATTCTTGAAGGAAAATGGCATGACCAATTCATCGTCGATCCGATCCAAGGGGGAGCCGGAACGTCCATGAACATGAATGCCAACGAAGTAATCGGCAACAGAGCGCTTGAAATCATGGGCCATAAAAAAGGTGAATACATTCACCTCAGCCCGAACACACACGTCAATATGTCACAATCGACGAACGACGTGTTCCCGACAGCGATTCATATTTCTACCTTAAAACTTCTTGATAAGCTTCTTGATACGATGGCGCATATGCTGAGTGTCTTTAAAGATAAAGCGAAACAATTTGATTCCGTCATTAAAATGGGGCGCACACACCTTCAGGACGCTGTGCCGATCCGTCTCGGACAGGAATTTGAAGCATACAGCCGCGTGCTTGAGCGTGATATAAAGCGAATTAAACAATCCCGCCAGCATCTGTATGAAGTAAACATGGGGGCAACTGCCGTAGGTACGGGACTTAACGCTGATCCGCGCTACATAGAACAGGTTGTGAAGCACCTTGCTGACATCAGCGGACTGCCGCTTGTCGGCGCCGGCCATTTGGTTGATGCCACACAAAACACGGATGCGTATACGGAAGTTTCAGCTGCGTTGAAAGTATGCATGATGAATATGTCTAAAATCGCCAACGATCTGCGCTTAATGGCTTCAGGTCCGCGCGCGGGACTTGCGGAAATTTCCCTGCCCGCCCGTCAGCCGGGATCATCCATTATGCCGGGGAAAGTCAACCCTGTAATGGCAGAGCTTATCAACCAAATCGCCTTCCAGGTTATCGGGAATGACAATACGATCTGCCTCGCTTCAGAAGCGGGCCAGCTGGAGCTTAACGTAATGGAGCCGGTGCTCGTATTTAACCTGCTGCAATCCATCAGCATTATGAACAACGGTTTCCGCTCATTTACCGATCATTGTCTGGCGGGAATTGAAGCCAACGAAAAACGCCTGAAGCAATACGTGGAAAAAAGCGTCGGCGTCATTACAGCAGTCAATCCGCATCTTGGGTATGAAGCGGCTGCGCGAATTGCCCGTGAAGCAATCATGACGGGGCAATCTGTAAGGGATCTCTGCCTTCAAAATGATGTACTGACAGAAGAAGAATTGGATATCATTTTGAATCCGTATGAAATGACAAAACCGGGGATTGCCGGAAAAGATCTTTTGGAAAAATAAATTTTTAAGCGATAACGGCCGCCTTTTCACGTTTTTTGGTGAATAGGCGGTTGCCATACAAAGGGATGAGGCAGTATAGTATAACTTGTTATATTATTTGATGAAAGCGTTTTAGCTTTTTTCTTCTAGGGGGATTTTCTTGTGAAAGAGGTCAGATTGCCAAATTTATTGGAAATTATCATCTTATTATTCGGGTTTTTAGCGCTTGTCTTATCATTTACGGTGTTTTTAGACCTGCCGATTCAGCTTGCTCTGTTTATATCCTGGTTTATTGCTATTATTCTCGGAGTAAGACTGGGCTATTCATATAAAGACTTGCAGTCCTCTATTGTCACCGGGATATCGAACGGTCTTGAAGCGGTTTTGATTCTTGTTTCGGTCGGTGCGCTCATCGGAACATGGATTGCCGGCGGGGTTGTGCCGACTTTAATTTATTATGGTTTAGAGTTTATTAATCCTCATGTTTTCCTGCTTGCCACGTTGGTTATTTGTTCCGTTATGTCCATTGCGACCGGAACGTCCTGGGGCACGGTGGGAACGGCGGGAATCGCCATGATGGCCATCGGAGAGGGAATGGGCATACCGCTTCCGCTCGTAGCGGGAGCCGTTTTGTCCGGCGCTTACTTCGGGGACAAGCTTTCACCGCTGTCTGACAGTACGGTGCTTGCTTCCACGCTTTCTAAGGTGGATGTGCTGTCTCACGTCAGAGCGATGATGTATCTGTCAATTCCGTCCTATATTATTACGGCCATTCTTTTTACCGTAACGGGATTTATATACGGCGGAAAAAATATTGATCTTGATAAAGTTGAATTTTTAAAATCTTCATTGCAGAAAACGTTTGATATTCATATATGGATGCTCATTCCGGCTGTTGTCGTCGTTGTCCTTCTGATTTTGAAAAAGCCGTCTATGCCCGTCATCGTCATCGGAGCATTGCTTGGCGCAATCTGGGCCTCTGTCTTTCAAGGCATGAATTTTGCCAGTGCCATCGCGACTGCTTACAGTGGTTTTTCCATTAAAACGGACGTCGAATTTCTGAATGGCCTGTTAAACCGCGGGGGTATCACCGGTATGCTGGATACGTTGGTCGTTATCCTGTTCGGTCTCGGTTTTGGAGGAATTCTTGAAAAGCTCGGCGTATTAAAAGTGATTGTCTCAACTTTTGAGAAAAAACTGACCTCACCGGGAAATGTAACGCTTTCGACGTTGATCGTCGCTCTTTTAGGAAACATTTTCGGCTGTGCGATGTATGTGTCATTGATCCTGACGCCAAAAATCATGGAGAACAGTTATGATAAACTGAAACTTGACAGAAGAATTTTATCCCGGAACACAGAGGTGGGCGGTACGCTTACTTCAGGGATGGTGCCGTGGTCTGACAACGGAATCTATATGGCCGGCATTCTGGGAGTATCCACATTTTCTTATCTGCCGTTCATGTGGCTCAGTTTCGTGTCTATCGGACTGGCAATATTGTACGGATACACTGGGAAATTCATTTGGTACACGAAAGAAAAATCCATGCAATCTCAAAAATTGGGTTAGGAGGTTCATTTCATGATTACAAAGCATATGATTCGGACTTTAATGATTGAAACGCCGACTGTTCCCGGAAATCTCGGAAAAGTGGCAACCGCCATCGGTGTGATGGGCGGAGATATCGGTGAAGTTGAAACCGTTAAAGTCGGCCCGAACTACACGATGCGCAACATTACGGTGCAGGCCGAAAATGAGGAGCAGCTGCAGGAAATCATTCAAGCCATTGAAGCTCTCGGTGAAGGCATCCGGCTTCATACAGTCTCAGATGAAGTGCTCTCTGCCCATGAAGGCGGAAAAATTCAGATGAAAAGCAAAATGCCGATCCGGACATTGGCTGAGCTTGGCCGTGTTTATACGCCGGGTGTCGCTGATGTGTGCAGACTGATCGAAAAGGAGCCTGAAAAAGCGTCCATCTATACGACAATCAGCAATTCTGTCGCCATTGTCACCGACGGCACGGCGATTCTCGGTCTCGGCAATATCGGCTCTGTCGCCGGAATGCCCGTAATGGAAGGGAAAGCAGCGCTTTTTGACCAGCTGGCAGGCATCAGCGGAATTCCGATTTTGCTCGATACCTCTGATCCGGAAGAAATCATTCGCACGGTAAAACATATTTCTCCGGGGTTCAGCGGAATTCTGCTTGAAGATATCGGTTCGCCTCACTGCTTTGACATTGAGGATCGGCTGAAGGAAGAATTGGACATTCCGGTTATGCACGATGACCAGCACGGCACGGCGGTCGTCACTCTCGCTGCCGCCATTTCCGCTTGTAAAAGCGCCGGCCTTGATTTAAAAGAAGCGAAGGTCGGACAGATCGGTCTCGGCGCGGCAGGCGTCGCCATCTGCCGCATGTTTATGGCATACGGGGTCAAAGCGGTCTGCGGAACGGACAAGTCGGAAGACGCAATGAACCGCCTCGCTCAATACGGAGGTCAGCCGCTCGGAAGCATCAAGGATTTAATGGACACGTGTGACATCGTGATCAGCACTACCGGAGTTCCGGGTCTTATTAAAAAAGAAGATGTCAGAAAGGGACAAGTTATTCTGGCCTTATCTAATCCGAAACCGGAGATTGAACCGGAAGAGGCATTACAAGCCGGAGCCGCCTATGCAGCCGACGGCCGTTCAGTCAATAATGTCCTCGGCTTCCCGGGTATTTTCCGCGGCGCGCTGAATGCTAAAAGCAAGAGAATTGACCATGAAATGCTTGTGGCGGCCGCAGAAGCCATCGCCTCTTGCACGAAACACGGTGATCTCGTGCCTCAGCCTTTGGACGCGGACGTGCATCGGGCCGTATCAGCAGCCGTAGAACGGGCCGCGGCGGGAAAATAAATAATGCTTGCAGCACCGACATATGTGTCCGGTGCTGTTTTTTTTATCATGAATAGGAAGCGGAATTCTTTGGCAGGCTAACAGAAAGCAAAAGACGGAGTAAAGAGGTGTCAATGTGGATTATTTTCCGCTGATCCATACAAATATTTGGGATGCTGTGATCGGCGTGCCGATCGTCTTATGCGTCACACAGCTGATCAAAGTGTTCTGCCGGGTTCCGGGCATATTCGTTCCTACGGTTGCCCTTGTTGTCGGTAATGTTGTGTCTATCGTTTTCGGTCACCACGAACACGTGTATGCGGGGATTTTTATGGGATTCTTTTACGGATACGCCGCGATCGGGAGCTTTTCATCTGCCAAAACGTCTCTGCGCGCTTACCGGACGAAACATAAGCCGTATTCATGAACACACTTGGATTTTTTTGTTATGATAGAGAAAAGGAAAAGGAGTGATCGGCACATGGCGAAGAGCAATGCAAAAAAAATGCGGGAGCATCTCAGAAGAAACGGAATGCGTGACGCAGTCTTGTCAAGGGGGGAGGCGCCGTCCTTCAGCACGCATGAAAGAGTGACAAAAACGAAAAAAGACAGGCTGGAAAGAATAAAACATAAAAAAAGGAACCTCTGTGATCACCGGAGTGATGACGGGGGTTCTTTTTTTATGCCGGAATCTCGCGCCTTTCTATGATTTCTCTGTCATGTTTTCTCTTTTCTTTCATACAATCTACTAAATCAAGTCAATAGATTAGCGGGAGGAAAGCGGTATGAGAAAACAATCGTACAAAGAACTGTTTTTTCGCCATGTAAAGGATCATCTGTCACTTTATATATTTGTGTTCGTCTTGTTTTTAATGGGCGTCATTTTCGGCGCAATCATTGTCAACAGCATGACTATCACGCAGAAAGAAGATTTGTATTACTATTTAAGCAAGTTTTTCGGACAGCTGTCTGACGGAAAACATGCGGGCTCTTCAGAAATGTTTTGGCAGGCCGTCTTTCATGATGTAAAATATTTGGGTCTGATGTGGATCCTCGGCATTTCCGTTATCGGTCTTCCGGTTATTTTCATTATGGTGTTTTTGAAAGGAATCGTCGTCGGCTTCACGGTCGGATTTTTAGTGAATCAAATGGGGATGAACGGATTTTTCCTGTCATTCATTTCGGTGCTGCCGCAAAACATCGTTCTCATTCCGGCATACCTTATCATGGGGACATGCTCCATCGCTTTTTCACTGAAACTGATCCGGCAGCTGTTTGTCAAACGCAGCCTTCATGACGCGCCGATTCAATGGTTCGGACGCTACGCCTTCGTGCTGATTCTTATCGTCTTCTTCTCGGTCATCGCTTCGCTGCTGGAAGCCTACGTATCTCCAGTGTTTATGGAAAAGCTGTCATCACGTATATTTTAGAATAATTATCACAAAATAATACTTTTATTTATCAGTTTATAATAATTATAGTTGGAACTCTCCGCGTATTTTGTTATAATGAGTCATGGAATGCGGCGTAGGAGGGAAAGACATGGAAAACCGTATTGATCGAATTAAAAAGCAGCTGCACTCGTCAAGCTACAAGCTTACGCCACAGCGTGAAGCAACGGTAAGAGTGCTGCTTGAAAACGAAGAAGACCATTTAAGCGCAGAAGATGTATACCTCCTCGTAAAAGAGAAATCTCCTGAAATTGGTCTCGCTACAGTATACCGTACATTAGAATTATTAACAGAATTAAAAGTCGTTGATAAAATTAACTTCGGGGACGGCGTATCCCGCTACGACCTTCGCAAAGAAGGCGCGGCCCACTTTCATCATCACTTGGTGTGCATGGAGTGCGGTGCCGTCGATGAAATTGAAGAAGATCTGCTTGAAGACGTTGAAGAAGTGATTGAACGTGATTGGAAATTTAAAATTAAAGATCATAGATTGACTTTTCACGGAATCTGCCACCGCTGCCGCGAGGATGAAACAGAATAAAAGCCTATGAACCTTTTCTGTCAGGAAAGGGTTTTTTGCTGTTTTTATGTATAAAAGCCTTTGAAATTGGCATAAGGTGTACTAACAGCCGCCAAAGAAAGGATCGATCGAAAGATGGGCAGATTCATAAAAACAGCCGCGGATACGATCAAAGTGTTTATTCTGTTCACAGGTTTTACCGCACTGTTCTATTATGCTATGATATGGGTGAATTCAGAGTATGAAAACTATCATCGGTACGATAAACCGGAAGGCTCCGCCGTCAAAGTGGCCAAAACGGAACATGAGGAGAAAGACGGCTGGTTCGGCCGATTGATCTTTTTTTACCAAAACGGGGAGTAGATCAAGAGTGAAGGATCAAATTAAGGATTTCATCCATTATGTGAGGGTTGAAAGAGGGCTGTCCCAAAATACGATGATGTCCTATGAGCGTGATCTGAAAAGTTATTCTCTCTTCTTAACTGAAACCCTTCAGATCACTTCATGGAATGATGTGACCCGTCTTCATATTATTCAATATTTAAAGCATTTAAAGGACTCCGGAAAATCCGGTAAGACGTCTGCCAGACATTTGGCGTCGATCCGGTCTTTTCATCAATTTCTGTTAAGGGAAAAAGCCGCGGATAAAGATCCTTCGGTACATATTGAAACACAAAAAACAGAGCGGGCGCTTCCAAAAGTGCTGGCGCTGCAAGAAGTAGAGCGGTTATTGGACACGCCTAAGCTTGACAGTCCGTTCGGTCTCAGGGATAAAGCCATGCTTGAACTGCTGTATGCAACGGGTATCAGGGTCAGCGAGATGATCGAGCTGAAATTATCTGATGTCCATTTGATGATGGGATTTGTCCGCTGCTTCGGAAAAGGGCGGAAAGAGCGGATTGTGCCGATCGGTGAAGCCGCCTCCCATGCGATCGAAGCATACATTGAAAAAGCCAGAGGGAAGTTATTAAAGAAGAACGTGACCGAAGCGCTTTTTCTGAATCATCACGGCCGACAGATCAGCCGTCAGGGATTCTGGAAAAACCTGAAAAAAATCGCACTTGAGGCGGGCATTAAAAAAGAACTGACGCCGCACACGCTCCGGCACTCTTTTGCAACGCACCTGCTTGAAAACGGGGCGGACCTGCGCGCCGTACAGGAGATGCTCGGACATGCCGATATTTCCACCACGCAAATTTACACGCATGTGACGAAAACAAGGCTGAAGGACGTGTACAAGCAGTATCATCCGCGCGCTTAGGAGCCGCTGCCAGAGGGGCTGCGGCTTTTTTCTGTCGGATTGGCGGAATACAGAGAAGGTTCTTATTATTTGAATGGGCATTGTCAACAAGAATGTAAACGGTTTATACTTGAGTTGTCTGACCTCTGTAAGCTACAATGGACAGATGGAAGAAAAGGAGGCTTTTATGATGTCTGAATACAAATATAAACGTGTATTTTTGATCGTAATGGATTCTGTCGGAATCGGTGAAGCGCCAGACGCGGCCGATTTTAATGATATAGGCGCAAATACGCTCGGACATATCGCAGAGCACATGAACGGTTTACATATGCCCCATATGGCCCAGCTCGGTCTCGGACTGATCGGAGACATTAAGGGTGTGGAAAAAACGGGGCACCCTCTTGCGTACTACGGTAAAATGCAGGAGGCGTCAAATGGGAAAGATACGATGACAGGCCACTGGGAGATTATGGGCCTTTATATTGAAAAACCGTTTAAAGTGTTCCCGGAAGGATTTCCGGATGAGCTTCTTCAGGAGCTTGAGCGGCGTTCGGGACGGAAAATCATCGGAAATAAGCCGGCTTCAGGCACGGCGATTCTGGACGAGCTCGGTAAAGAACATATGGAAACGGGTGCGCTGATCGTTTATACATCAGCAGATTCTGTTTTGCAGATTGCGGCTCACGAAGATGTCGTTCCGCTTGACGAGCTGTACAGCATCTGTGAAACAGCCAGAGAACTGACGCTTGATCCGAAATACATGGTCGGCCGGATTATCGCAAGACCGTTCGTCGGAGAACCGGGCAGCTTCACGCGTACGCCGAACCGCCATGATTATGCCCTCAAACCGTTCGGCCGCACGGTAATGAACGGAATGAAGGACAGCGGATTTGACGTCATTTCCATCGGCAAAATATCTGATATTTATGATGGAGAAGGCATTACGTCTTCACGCCGCACGGTATCTAATATGGACGGTATGGACAAAGTCATTGAAACGATCGGTGAAGATTTTACGGGCCTGAGCTTTGCCAACCTCGTTGATTTTGATGCGCTGTACGGACACCGCCGTGATCCGGAAGGGTACGGAAAAGCGCTTGAGGAATTCGACGCGAGGCTTCCGGAAGTGTTTGAAAAAATGAAAGAAGACGATCTGCTCATCATTACGGCGGATCACGGCAATGACCCTGTCCATCACGGGACAGACCACACGCGGGAGTATGTGCCGCTTCTTGTCTACAGCAAAAAGCATAAACACACTGAACAACTGCCGCTTGCGGATACATTTGCCGATATCGGCGCAACCATTGCGGATAATTTCAAAACAGAAAAGCCGGAATACGGAAAAAGCTTTTTATCAAGATTACAGTAGGGGGACTTTTTTTGAAACAAAAGATTGAACGTGCTGCTGCATTTATTAAAGAACACGTGAAAGAAACGCCGAAGATCGGTCTGATTTTAGGGTCAGGGCTCGGAGTATTGGCAGATGAAATTGAAGGAGCTGTTAAGCTTACATATGAAACGATTCCTGATTTTCCGGTCTCAACGGTAGAAGGCCATGCCGGCCAGCTTGTGATGGGTACGCTTGAAGGTGTGCAGGTTATCGCGATGCAGGGCCGCTTTCATTACTATGAAGGCTACTCAATGGATCAGGTAACGTTTCCCGTCCGCGTGATGAAGGCGCTCGGCGTTGAATCTCTCATCGTGACGAACGCAGCCGGCGGTATCAACACTGAATTCCGCGCCGGTGATTTGATGATTATTACCGACCATATCAACTTTACGGGCACCAACCCGTTAATCGGTCCGAATGAAGCTGAATTCGGAGTCAGATTCCCGGACATGTCAGAAGCCTATGACAAAGAGCTGTCAAACTTGGCTGAAAAAACGGCGGATGAGCTTGGCATTCCGGTTCAAAAAGGTGTGTATACGGCTGTTACGGGGCCATCTTACGAAACACCGGCAGAAGTTCGGTTTTTAAGAACGATGGGATCTGACGCTGTCGGCATGTCGACTGTGCCGGAAGTTATCGTCGCCAACCATGCAGGTATGCGAGTTCTCGGCATCTCCTGCATTTCCAACGCTGCGGCCGGTATTCTTGACCAGCCGTTATCCCATGATGAAGTGATGGAAATGACGGAAAAAGTAAAAGGCGGCTTTTTGAAGCTTGTAAAAGCCGTAGTTGCACGATCTCAAAAATAAATAAACATCCGGCAGCTGTTTCTACGGAAGCAGCTGTTTTTTTGTGCCCTCAAAACGAAACATTTTCCAGATGAGGCGTATAAAACCACCGGGCTTGGAAAAAATAAAAAGGATTATGAAATGGAGGGCTTTGGAGATGAAACGTCTTATATCCACTTTGTTGATTGGCATTATATTAACCGCATCGGCACCGTCCGCTTTTGCAAAGCCGGACGGAAAACATACATCGGAGCTCGCTCATGAAGCCAAAAGCGCCGTGCTGATTGAACGCGATACGGGAAGCATTCTTTACAACAAGAACAGCCGGGAGCGTCTGGCCCCGGCAAGCATGACAAAAATCATGACCATGCTTTTAATTATGGAAGCGCTTGACAAAGGAAACATTAAGATGAGCGATAAAGTCAGGACGAGTGAACATGCCGCGTCTATGGGCGGCTCGCAGATTTTCCTTGAACCAGGAGAGGAAATGACGGTAAAAGAAATGCTCAAAGGAATTGCGATCGCTTCCGGAAATGACGCATCTGTCGCGATGGCAGAATATATCGCCGGTTCGGAAGAGGATTTCGTCAGCCGGATGAACAAAAAAGCAAAAGAATTGGGATTGAAAGATACCTTCTTCAAAAACCCGACGGGACTGCCTGAAAAAGGCCATTACAGCTCTGCTTACGACATGGCGAAAATGGCGAAGGAATTATTGAAGTATGACAAAATCACTCAATTTACGGGAACGTATGAGGATTATTTAAGAGAAAATACAGACAAAAAGTTCTGGCTCGTCAATACAAACCGGCTGATCAAATTTTATCCGGGTGTAGACGGTGTGAAAACGGGTTTTACAGGCGAAGCGAAGTATTGTTTAACTGCCACAGCTAAAAAAGGCAATATGAGGGTCATCGCAGTCGTTTTCGGAGCCAGCACTCCGAAAGAAAGAAATGCCCAAGTGACAAAAATGCTTGATTATGCCTTCAGCCAGTTTAAAACACATCCATTGTATAAACGGAATCAAATCGTCGGATCGGTCAAAGTCAAAAAAGGTAAGCAGAAACTGATCAAGCTGACCACCTCTGAACCGATTTCCCTTTTAGCCAAAAAGGGAGAGAACATGGACAAAGTTAAAAAAGAAGTGAAAATCAACAGCAATGTAACGGCTCCAGTTAAAAAAGGAGAGGTGCTCGGCAGCCTCGTTCTGAAAAAAGACGGAAAGGTGCTCGTTGAAAGCCCCGTCACGGCAAAAGACGACATGGAAAAAGCGGGTTTTCTCACTTTTCTGAAGCGGACGATGGGAGATTGGACAAAATTTAAATAATTGTGGCGAACGGACACTAGTTTTGTCATAGTGAAGGAATTGCTTTCCCGAAAATCGAAACACTCATTATCCGATCATATCAAGGAGGAATGAGCATGAGCCTTGGAATTGACTTTCATGTCAAAGAATCCGTGCTTTGTATTCGATTAACAGGTGAACTTGACCACCATACGGCAGAATCATTAAAACAAAAGGTGACTGAATCGCTGGAGGCTGATGGCATCCGTCACATCGTGCTGAACCTTGAAGATCTTTCCTTCATGGACAGCTCGGGCCTCGGCGTGATATTAGGACGTTATAAACAAATTAAACAGCTCGGCGGAGAAATGGTCGTGTGCGCGATTTCGCCTGCGGTGAGACGTCTGTTTGACATGTCGGGTCTGTTTAAAATCATCAGGTTCGAACAATCAGAACAAAAAGCGCTTTTAACGTTGGGGGTGGCATCATGAAAAACGAGATGCATCTTGAATTTTCAGCCCTCAGTCAGAATGAATCGTTTGCGCGTGTAACGGTCGCTTCTTTTATTGCGCAGCTGGACCCGACGATGGACGAGCTGACGGAAATCAAAACCGTCGTATCAGAAGCGGTAACAAACGCGATCATCCATGGCTATGAAGAAAACTGCGACGGAAAGGTGTACATCTCCGTCACGCTGGAGGATCACGTCGTCTATCTGACCATACGGGACGAAGGCCTCGGGATCACGGATCTGGAGGAAGCGCGCCAGCCGCTCTTTACGACAAAGCCCGAGCTTGAGCGCTCCGGAATGGGCTTTACCATTATGGAAAACTTCATGGATGATGTCACGATTGATTCCTCGCCGGAGATGGGGACGACGATACGCTTAACAAAACACCTATCAAAAAGCAAAGCGCTTTGTAATTAAGGAGATTTGTTATGGATGTGGAGGTTAAGAAAAACAGCAAAAACGCGCAGCTCAAGGACCATGAAGTCAAAGAATTAATCAAAAAGAGCCAAGAGGGCGACCAGCAGGCAAGAGACCTCCTCATAGAAAAAAACATGCGTCTTGTGTGGTCTGTCGTGCAAAGGTTCTTAAACAGAGGCTATGAGCCGGACGATCTGTTTCAGATCGGCTGTATCGGATTGTTAAAATCCGTTGATAAATTCGATTTGTCCTATGATGTCCGTTTTTCAACTTATGCCGTGCCGATGATTATCGGAGAAATCCAGCGCTTCATCCGTGATGACGGAACCGTCAAAGTGTCAAGATCTTTAAAAGAGCTGGGCAATAAAATCCGCCGGGCGAAAGATGAGCTGTCAAAAACATACGGAAGAGTGCCGACCGTTCAGGAAATCGCGGACCATTTAGAAATTGATGCGGAGGATGTGGTGCTTGCGCAGGAAGCGGTGCGGGCGCCTTCATCCATTCATGAGACGGTATATGAAAATGACGGAGACCCGATCACCCTGCTCGATCAGATCGCCGATCATTCAGAAGAGAAGTGGTTTGACAAAATCGCCCTCAAGGAAGCGATCAGTGATTTGGAAGAAAGGGAAAAACTCATTGTCTATCTGAGGTATTACAAAGACCAGACCCAGTCGGAAGTAGCCGAACGGCTCGGGATTTCACAAGTCCAGGTATCGAGGCTGGAGAAAAAAATATTAAAGCAGATTAAAATGCAGATGGATCATACGGAAAGCTGACCTTTTACGGGCCGGCTTTTTTTATTTGTGCATCAGTGGTAATTTATGGTCTTTTGCCGCTGATGAATGAGAACAAAAGTGAACCACATACTACATATATAACCACCCGAAAGATGGTGATGCAAGATGGAAAGACGAATATTCCTCAGACTTCGCCACCGCGTGAAGGCTCATACCGGAGATATCATCACAGTCGGCGATGCCGCGCAGATCGCGGGACAGCAAAAGCTGAAAAAAAAACTGTCGGCACTGCCGCTGTATCAGATCACGAAAAAAGACAAAAATATCGTCGTGCTGGACATTATAAGAGTGCTGAAGGCCATTCATACCGCTTTTCCCGCTCTTGATGTACAGACCGTCGGCGGCGCTGAAACGATAGTGGAAATCCATTACCAGAAAAAGCAGCTGTCAGCCGTTTTGTTTGTCGGTGTCTGGCTGCTGCTTTTTATCGGTTCATGTCTCGCCATTATGAATTTTCATGAAGATGTCAGTATGAGAGATGTTCATATCGCCTTATATGAAATCATAACGGGCAGACGGAATGAATATCCGTATCTGCTTCAGATTCCGTACAGCATCGGCCTCGGTCTCGGTATGATCGTCTTTTTCAATCACATCTTCAAAAAACGCCTGAATGAAGAGCCAAGCCCGCTGGAGGTCGAGATGTTTAATTATCAGCTTGATCTCGATCATTATGTCGCAATGCACGAAAATGAAGAAACGATGAAAGATCTGCATGATCGTTAGCATTCTTTTCGTTATATTTGTCGGGCTTGGCGGCGGGCTGACCGTGGGAGCGGGCTTTGTAGCTTTTTTAACCGTTATGGGAATCGTCCCCCGCCTTATGCAGCTGACAAAAACAATGCGTTTTGTACAGGCCTACGAAGGGGCTGTTATTTCAGGGGCTGTGTTTGGCGGCTGGGAAACCTTAAATATGAATCATTTTTTTTTATCTGAATGGCTAGCCGTTCCGGTCGGGCTTTTGGCCGGCATGTTTATCGGCATGCTGGCTGCCGCGCTTACAGAAGTGCTGAATGTACTTCCCATTCTTGCCAAACGGATCGGCTTCGGCAGCAAAATCATCATTTTGCTGATGGCCATTGTGCTCGGCAAAATAGCCGGCTCTTTATTTCATTGGCTGTATTTTATCCATCATTCATAAGGAGGAACAGACGTGACAAACTTAAAAGAAAATTACAAAACAAAAGTGAAAGACTATCAGCCGAAACCGCCATATGTCTGGAATTGTGTCAAAGCTTTTCTGATCGGCGGTTTGATCTGTCTGATCGGGCAGGCTCTTCAAGATTTTTACATCCACTTTTTTAATTTTAACGAAAAAACAGCGGGCAACCCGACGTCCGCCACTCTTATTTTAATTTCAGCCCTGCTGACCGGATTCGGCATTTATGACAGACTCGGTCAATTTGCCGGAGCGGGTTCAGCCGTGCCGGTGACGGGATTTGCAAACAGTATGACAAGCGCGGCTCTGGAACACAGAAGTGAAGGGCTTGTGCTCGGAGTGGCGACAAACATGTTTAAATTGGCGGGAAACGTCATTGTATTCGGCGTCGTGGCGGCCTATATCGTAGGGCTGATACGGTTTGCTTGTGAAAAACTGTTTTCATAGGAGGAGAAAAAATGAAATTGACCGGAAAGCAAACCTGGGTGTTTGAAAACCCGTTATTTATAAATGCGGCGGGGACGGCAGCCGGACCGAAAGAAAAAGACGGCCCGCTCGGCTCGCTGTTTGATAAGACATACGATGAAATGCATTGCAATCAGAAAAACTGGGAAATGGCGGAACGCCAATTAATGGAAGATGCCATCAACTCCGCTTTGCAAAAACAAAACCTGAAAAAGAGCGATATTGATTTGTTGCTCGCAGGTGATCTTCTAAATCAAAATGTGACGGCCAATTACGTCGCAAGACATCTGAAAATTCCGTTCCTCTGTCTGTTCGGCGCCTGCTCGACGTCAATGGAAACGGTTGCTGTCGCATCGGCACTCATTGACGGCGGTTTTGCGAACCGGGCGATTGCGGCCACGAGCAGCCATAATGCGACGGCAGAACGGCAATTCCGTAATCCGACGGAGTATGGCGGGCAAAAACCGGATACGGCCACTTCAACGGTCACGGGGGGAGGGGCGGTCATCATCAGCCAAAACCCTTCTGATATCAGGATTACAAGCGCGACAGTGGGAAAAGTAAGCGACCTCGGGATTACAGACCCGTTTGATATGGGCTCCGCCATGGCGCCTGCTGCTGCCGATACAATCAAACAGCATCTGAAGGACTTGAACCGCACGGCGGATGATTACGATCTGATTTTAACGGGAGACCTTTCAGGCGTCGGCTCACCGATCTTGAAAGATTTGCTCAAAGAAGAAGGCTATCCCGCCGGAACGAAACACGATGACTGCGGTCTGCTCATCTATACGCCGGATCAGCAGGTATTTGCGGGCGGAAGCGGCTGCGCCTGCTCCGCGCTTGTTACGTACACACATATTTTTAATCAATTGAAAGCAGGGACTCTAAACAGGGTACTCGTTGTCGCGACAGGAGCGCTTTTAAGTCCGACAATGATTCAGCAGAAGGAAACCATTCCGACCATCGCGCACGGTGTGGTATTTGAGCGGGCGGGAGGTGCATCATAAATGGAATATCTGTTGGCTTTTGTTTGCGGGGGAATCATTTGCATTATCGGTCAGCTGCTGCTTGACATTTTTAAACTGACACCCGCTCATGTGATGACAACTTTTGTGGTCATCGGCGCCTTGTTGGATGGGTTCGGAATATATGACAAATTTATCGAATTCGCAGGCGCGGGCGCGACGGTTCCTATCGTCAGCTTCGGACACAGCTTATTGCACGGCGCCATGCATCAAGCTCACGAGCATGGATTTATCGGGATCGCCATGGGGATTTTTGAACTTACTTCCGCCGGTATATCTTCAGCGATTTTATTCGCATTTCTTGTAGCCGTTATTTTTAAACCGAAAGGATAATGCCTGATGACGAAACGGAAGGTCATCCTTGTGACAGACGGGGACGTATACGCCGCCAAAACGATTGAATATGCCGCGGAAAAAACAGGCGGACGGTGTATTTCCCAATCAAAGGGCAACCCGTCAACCAGAAGCGGTCCGGAACTTATTCAGCTGATTAAAGCCGCGCCGAATGACCCGGTGTTTGTCATGTTTGACGATTCGGGCCTGCAAGGTGAAGGACCGGGCGAAACGGCGCTGAAATATGTCGCCTCACATCAAGACATTGAAGTGCTGGGGGTGATTGCGGTCGCTTCTAAAACCCATCAGGCTGAATGGACGAAAGTAGATGTCTCCATTGACCGTGATGGAGAAGTGACGGAGTTTGGCGTCGACAAAATCGGAATGAGAGAAATGGACGAGCACAGAATGAACGGAGACACGGTGTATTGTCTTGACAAACTGGACGTTCCCCTCATCGTAGGCATCGGCGACATAGGAAAGATGGGAAGAAAAGATGATATCTCCAAAGGCTCGCCGATTACGATGAAGGCTGTCGAATTCATTTTAGAAAGGAGCGAATATCATGCCGGAAAAACCGGAAAACATGATCAAGGTGTACCGGGATCCTAGAAAAAATGAACAATTTTTTAAAGACCGCGTCGGGATGGGAACGAGCTATGATGTCGGCGTCCGTAAAGTTCGAGTATTAGACCGGGAAGTCCAGATTTACTTTGTCAACGGATTAACCGATACTTTGTTTATCATTCATTTAATGGAACAGCTCGTCGACGTCAATAATTATGACGAGAATGCGGATGAAGCGATTGACGTTGTAGAAAACAGGCTTGTCAATCAGCAGGTCCAAAAAGTGAAAACGCTCGACGAAGCAACGGATCAAGTGCTTTCCGGACTTGTCGCTGTTATCGTTGAAGACGCGGGCTTCGCTTTCGTCGTCGACGTCAGGAATTATCCCGGACGCACGCCCGAAGAACCGGATACGGAAAAGGTCGTGCGCGGGGCAAGAGACGGTTTTATAGAAAGTATCGTCATTAATACAGCATTGATCAGAAGAAGAATCAGAGACGAAAGGCTCCGCGTCAAAATTACGAAAGTCGGTGAGCGCTCTAAGACCGATCTGGCCATAGTGTATATAGAGGACATCGCGGATCCGGATCTTGTCAGCATCGTCGAAAACGAAGTGAATGCGATTGACATTGACGGGCTGACGATGGCTGATAAAACGGTGGAAGAATTTATCGTCAAGCAGGGCTACAACCCGTTTCCGATGGTCAGATACACGGAGCGCCCGGATGTGGCCGCCAATCATATTTTGGAAGGGCACGTCATTATTGTCGTCGATACGTCACCGAGCGTTATCATTACGCCCACAACGATTTTTCACCATGTTCAGCATGCGGAAGAATACAGGCAGGCTCCTTCTGTCGGGACATTTTTAAGATGGATCAGGTTTTTCGGTATTATCGCTTCAACTGTTCTGCTTCCGATTTGGTTCCTGTTTGTTCTCGAACCGTCTCTTCTGCCTGAAAGATTGGATTTTATCGGCTTAAATAAAAATACGCATATCCCGATCATTCTGCAAATCTTTTTGGCCGATCTGGGCATTGAGTTTCTCAGGATGGCCGCGATCCATACGCCGACCGCTTTATCGACCGCCATGGGGCTGATTGCGGCGGTGCTGATCGGACAAATCGCCATAGCGGTGGGGCTGTTTTCAGCCGAAGTGATTTTGTACGTATCGATCGCCGCCATCGGATCATTCACCACGCCGAGCTATGAACTCAGCCTCGCCAATAAAATGGTACGTCTCATCTTAATGATTCTCGTGGCCATTTTCAAAGTGAAAGGCTTTGTTATCGGCTTTACATTGCTGCTGATCGTAATGGCGAGTATCCGCTCATTTCATACGCCGTATTTATGGCCGTTTTTACCATTTAACGGCAAGGCGCTGTGGCAGGTGCTCGTCCGGACGACAGTGCCGGGAGCAAAAGTCAGACCGAGCATTGTTCACCCGAAAGACCGTCAAAGACAGCCAAGCGGTTCATAATCGCATTGAAACCGACAGAAGATTATGATATTGTATGTCTTAACTTATACGGGACCTGTATAAGGACAGCTCAAAAAAAGCTGTCCTTTTCACCCATATGCGGATCAGAAAGAGGGAATGAGCATTGTTCTTACATGGCACAAGCAGACAAAACAAACTAGGTCATCTGGAAATCGGAGGTGTGGATGCGCTGTATTTAGCGGAGCATTACGGTACGCCTCTTTATGTTTATGACGTGGCTTTAATACGTGAGCGCGCTAAAAGCTTTAAACAGGCATTCATTGAAGCGGATTTAAAAGCGCAGGTCGCATATGCGAGCAAGGCGTTTTCTTCCGTTGCAATGATACAGCTTGCTGAGCAGGAGGGGCTTTCATTGGACGTTGTGTCCGGCGGAGAGCTGTTTACGGCGGTTTCGGCCGGTTTTCCGGCTGAGAGGATACATTTTCACGGCAATAACAAAAGCAGGGAAGAATTGAAAATGGCGCTCGATCATCAAATCGGCTGCATCGTCGTTGATAATTTTCATGAAATATCTTTACTTGCGGAACTGTGCCGCAAATCAGGGCGCGCCATGGATGTGCTTCTGCGGATCACCCCGGGGGTAGAGGCGCACACGCATGATTATATTACGACAGGGCAGGAAGATTCCAAATTCGGCTTTGATCTGCATAACGGGCAAATAGAAAAGGCGATTGAGCAAGTATTACAGTCAGACTATATCCGTCTTCTCGGCGTTCACTGCCATATCGGATCGCAAATTTTTGATACGGCGGGCTTTGTCCTGGCCGCGGAAAAAATCTTTGCAAAACTGAATGAATGGAGAGAATCATTCGGCTTTGTCTCTGAAGTGCTGAATTTAGGAGGAGGCTTCGGCATCCGCTACACGGAGGAGGATGAACCTCTTCATCCCGCCGACTACGTGGAAAAAATTATTGAAGCGGTAAAAGAAAACGCAGAACTATACGCTTTTGACATTCCGGAAATCTGGATTGAACCGGGACGTTCGCTCGTCGGAGACGCCGGAACGACGCTTTATACCATCGGTTCGCAAAAAGAAGTGCCCGGCACCCGTAAATATGCAGCGGTTGACGGAGGCATGAGCGATAATATCCGTCCAGCGCTTTATCAGGCAAAATATGAAGCCGTATCGGCAAACAGAATCGCAGAACACCACGACACAACGGTATCCATCGCGGGTAAGTGCTGTGAAAGCGGAGATATGCTTATCTGGGATATAGACCTTCCGGAAGTGAAAGAAGGCGATCTGCTCGCCGTTTTCTGCACGGGAGCATACGGATACAGCATGGCTAACAACTATAACCGCATTCCGCGTCCCGCCGTTGTATTTGTGGAAGACGGCGAAGCGCATCTTGTCATTAAAAGGGAAACCTATGAAGACATTGTCAAGCTGGATCTGCCGTTTAAGACGGGAGTCAAACAATAAACAAAAAAAGAGACCGGGGCGATACAGTCCCGGTCTCTTTGTAGTTTTAGCTGTTAGAGCTTGATCCGCTGTCTCCTGTAAATACAGATACGATCGCATTCCAAATCGAAGCGAAGAAATCAATGACTTTTTGAATAAAGCTTTTGCCTTCGTCGGATTGAATGAACTTTGTGATTTTGTCTTTAGCCTTATCAAGCTGATTGCCGACTTGGCCCCAATCAATCTTGGCATTTTTCATTTTATTAAACAATGAAACAAGCTGGTCTTTTTGAGCGTCAGTCAGTGTAATGTTAAGGTTTGATGCCGCATCATCGACTTTTTTCTCGATTCCTTCTTTTGTATCGGGCACACCGTTTTTCGCGAAATCGTCTTTAATGTTTGCGATAAGCGCGGAGGCGTTTTTATCTCCGATTTTATCTCCGAGTTTTGATGTTGTGACAAGTTCTTGGTTGGCTACTTGTTTTACATCTTCTGAAATCGCTTTGTCTGATGAAACTTCATATGCCTTAATGATCCCTGTTAATGCTGCGGTTCCTGATACTTCAAACGGCGCCGTCACGTTTACTTTCGCATCTTTCACGCCTGCTGTCATCAGCGCGTTTAAGTACATTTCATCCGTAATGGAATTGATATTATGGGTTTGGACGTCAAGCCCGGACCCTTTCTTTTCCACCGTGATGGATGATGAAGAAATGGCTCTTGTGCCGATTTGGGCATTCGATATATATTTTCCCAGATATTCATGTTCTTCTTTATTAGTGACCGTCACTTTTGTCGCGTTATCAGGAACATTTAATTCGTCAAGCACTTTTTGACGGTCTGCGTTTGACAGATCTGCTCCCAGTGTGACGATGACATCTCCGACTGCGGCATCGGCCAGGCTGATTTTCGGTATTGTGCACAATACAACGGCCGCCGCCAGCAATCCAATCCACATTTTTTTCAAAGCGGTTAACCTCCTTCTTTTCACAAATGCCGTTTTGAAGCGGTTTGTGAGGCCCTGCGTGAAGCAGTTCCGTTACATAGACGGCTGTGAAGCTGTTCTGGTTTCATTTTCTTTCTTTGGAAGCTGGGAGATTCGTTTTCCGGCTGAAGGTGTGGTATAATAAGCCGCGAAAAGAAGAGCAGACGCATCTTCCTTCAAAAGAATATCAAAAAGAAAGCCGGCTTACAATTGAAAATTCATGCAGGAGAAGGCTTTGACAAAAAACATATGGAAGTAGGAATGAGAATGAAAACTGGTTACATCGAAATGGAAAACGGCAGCAGAATCGAATTTGAACTTTATCCGAATGAAGCGCCTAATACAGTCGCTAACTTTGAAAACCTGGCGAATACGGGCTTTTATGACGGCGTTATTTTCCACCGCGTGATTCCGGGCTTTGTCAGCCAAGGCGGAGATCCGACTGGGACAGGCATGGGCGGAAGCGGAAAAACGATCAAATGTGAAACAGAAGGCAACCCGCATAAGCACGAAGCCGGTTCTTTATCAATGGCGCATGCCGGTAAAGACACGGGTTCAAGCCAATTCTTCATCGTACATGAGCCGCAGCCGCATTTAAACGGCGTTCACACTGTATTCGGAAAAGTGACAAGCGGTTTAGAGCACGCGAAAAACATGTCTAACGGAGACAAAATGAAAGAAGTCCGTGTAGAAGGTTAATGACGGAAAACCCGCCTTTTCAGGCGGGTTTTTTTATGTATATGAAAATTCTCATGTGTAAATCATGAAAAAATACATATATGAACTGTAGCGGTCACTCTGGTATAGTGTAAAAGACCGATTACAACAATGAAAAGAGGTAAAAATGTTGGTTCAATTGGCAACCGTTTTATTTGTCATTATCATTATTGCACTTATTTTTTGGTTCAGAATGAAAAAGGGGAACAGGCCGATTAAAGGCGGCGGCTTCGGCATCATTCTTCCGCTTTTGATTATCGCCGTCATTTTTTCGTTCAGCATCAGCCAGCTCATGAATATCCCGGGAAAGCCGTTTCATCTTCCCGCTGTTTGGGAGCTAGCCATCGCCGGACTGTTAGGCGCGGTATTTGGCGTCATTATGCTGTCACAAACCGCATATGAAATCCGGGAAGACGGCTTTGTCTACTCCAAGCGGAATAAAAACTTTAAATATGTCATTATTGCGATTATTGCGATCCGTATCGTGCTCAGTCAATATTTCAAAAACATTGACGCGGCGGAATTTGCCGTTTTAACAATGGAGCTTGCTTTTGTGTATTTGTGCATTTGGCGGATCGGAAGCTTCGTGAAATACCGTAAAATCAGCAGATCCAGCTTGTGAAATGAAAAAAATGGATGAGGTGCGGGGCTTATTTGCCCTCTGTGCAGGGATTCATGGTAAAATAAAAAACAACCATGGCTAATGGGAGGAAATCACTTGAAATCAGAAAAAGAAAAAACTTCTAAAAAAAGCGCCGTACTTGATTGGGCGAAAGCCATTATCATCGCTGTCGTTCTGGCAGTGCTCATCCGCAACTTTTTATTTGCTCCTTATGTCGTTGACGGGGAATCAATGGAACCGACTCTGCATGACCGCGAGAGGATCTTTGTCAATATGACGGTCAAATACATAAGCGACTTCAAACGCGGCCAGATCGTCGTTCTGAACGGAGAAAACGAGCACTATGTCAAACGGATTATCGGACTTCCCGGCGACACGGTGCAAATGAAAAACGATCAGCTGTACATCAACGGCAAAAAAGTGTCCGAACCGTATTTAGCGGCAAACAAGAAAAAGGCGAAGCAGGACGGCTATGACACGCTGACGGATGACTTCGGCCCGGTGAAAGTGCCGGACGACAAATATTTCGTCATGGGTGATAACCGCAGAAACTCTATGGACAGCCGCAACGGCCTCGGTCTTTTTACGAAAAAACAAATAGCGGGAACATCAAAATTCGTCTTCTTCCCGTTTAATGAAATCCGCAAGACAAAATAAACCGTACGAGCAGTTTTCTTTAGAGAAAACTGCTTTTTTTTATAAATTTATCTTTCTACCCACAAAAACAGAACATAAATTCGTATATCTATTTAATAGATAGAAAGTTTTACAGATACATGAAACATCTTCCCTTTATGACTCGTTATATGAATAACTCACGCAGGGAAGAACGGTTTTCTATTCATGAAAAAAAGGAATATGACATAGTAATGAATAGATTGATACGGGCTGGAGGTAGAAAAATGGAAAGAATTAAAACAAAAGCAGCCATTTTACTTGTACTGCTGCTGTTATTGGCGGGCGGTTTTATGGTCATAAACGATATTGAACTGAAAGACGTGCCGACTGCGATCGGACAAACCCTGTCTCAGGAAAAAGAAGAATATACAGTGAAAACATATAAAATTACGAAAATAGAAGGAAATGAATACCATGGTACGGCAGCAAACGGCACAAAAATCATTTTTAACGGCGACAAGCTGACACAGGATCTCTCCGATGTGAAAAAAGGAGATAAGATTAAAGCGTATTTCAGCAAATCGAACCGGATTGACGGCTTATTGAAGGTTGTTAAAGTAAACGAATAAATGAAGGCGCCTTTTTGGAAAAAAGGCGCTTTTTATTTTTCTGAATAATTAGGTGCAAATTCATTGCGCCTCCTGTAAAGGATGTTATAATAGCGGATAAGGACAAAAAAATATTGATTGTATCCTTCGGGGCTGGGTGAAAATCCCGACCGGCGGTAATAAGGCGCTCCTGCGCTTTACAGCCCGTGACCCGTATGCATCTGTATACGGTGGATTCAGTGAAAAGCTGAAGCCGACAGTGAAAGTCTGGATGGGAGAAGGATGAGAGAAGCTATGCAAAAAATAATCATACTGTATAGTCTTATTTCCTATGGATTAAAACTGGTAAAGCCCCGAACTGTGTAAACATTCGGGGCTTTTTTGACGCCAAATTGCGTGGAAGAAGGGAGGGATAAAGATGGAAGAATATTATATGAATACGGCGATAGAGCTTGCCAGACGCGGTGAAGGACAGACACAGCCGAATCCTCTTGTTGGCGCCGTCGTCGTCAAAAACGGCCAGATCGTCGGAATGGGCGCCCACTTGCAATACGGAGAGGCCCATGCGGAGGTGCACGCGATCAATATGGCAGGCAGCCATGCAAAAGGCGCTGATTTGTATGTGACGCTGGAGCCTTGCAGCCATTACGGAAAAACACCGCCATGTGCCGAACTGATCATGAAATCAGGGATAAAAAGGGTGTTTATCGCTGTAAAAGACCCAAATCCGCTTGTAGCCGGAAAAGGCATCACAATGCTGGAAGCAGCGGGCATCGAAGTGAAAACCGGGATTCTCAGGCAGCAGGCAGAAGAGCTGAATAAAATGTTTCTTCACTTCATGCGGACCGGACTTCCGTATGTCACCTTGAAAGCGGCCGCAAGCCTTGACGGGAAAACAGCGACTGAAACCGGTGACAGCAAATGGATTACATCAGAGGCGGCTAGGCTTGATGCCCAGCAATACAGGAAATCGCATCAATGCATTCTTGTCGGAGCAGGCACAGTCAAAGCCGATAATCCAAGCCTGACATGCAGGCTTCCCGATGCGGTGAAGCAGCCGGTCAGAGTCATTCTCGATACAAAGCTGACCGTTCCTGAAACGGCAAATGTGCTCACTGACGGGGCTGCGCCGACATGGATATTTACAGCCGCAGGTTCTGATGTTCAAAAGAAAGACCGGCTGACCGCACTCGGAATAAAAGTCTTTACGCTTGAAACAGACCGCATTCACATCCCTGAGGTGCTCAGCATTCTCGCTGAAAACGGCATAATGTCCGTTTATGTGGAAGGAGGAGCATCTGTACACGGGAGTTTTGTCAAAGCGGGCTGTTTCGACGAGCTTCATTTCTATTTCGCCCCTACATTAATCGGAGGAACGCTTGCTCCCAGCTTGATCTCCGGTGAAGGTTTTCAATCAATGAAAGATGTCCCCCATTTACAATTCACACAAATTACCCAAATCGGGCCGGATATAAAACTGACGGCCATACCTAAAGATGGAAAGGATGGTGACGATGTTTACAGGAATCGTTGAAGAAACAGGCACGATCCAAGCAATCAAAAAGACAGGCCTTTCCATGGCATTAACCATCGCCGCTTCAAAAGTGACAAGTGATGTGAGCCTTGGCGACAGCATTGCGGTAAACGGCATCTGCCTGACCGTAACCGGATTTTCTGACAATCAATTTACGGTTGATGTCATGCCGGAGACAGTTAAAGCCACTTCGCTGAACGGCTTGTCAAAAGGCAGTAAAGTGAACCTGGAAAGAGCAATGTCCGCCAACGGACGGTTCGGCGGCCACTTTGTATCAGGGCACGTAGACGGGACGGCGGAAATTACACGGATCGAGAAAAAAAGCAACGCGGTCTATTACGACTTAAAACTTTCTCCCGAATTGACGAAAACGCTCGTATTGAAAGGTTCGATTACGGTAGACGGCGTGAGCCTGACGATTTTCGGCTTATCAGACGAAAGTGTGACGGTATCCGTCATTCCGCATACTATCTCAGAAACGATTTTTCGGACGAAAGCAGTCGGATCGATCGTCAATATTGAGTGCGACATGATCGGCAAATACTTATACCGCTTTTTGCACAAAACAGAACAAACGAAAAGCAATCAAACTATCACAGAAGCCTTTTTAAGCGAGAACGGCTTTTAGAAAGGGAGATCAATATGTTTCATCCGATAGAAGAGGCAATAGAAGCGCTGAAAAAAGGTGAAGTCATCATCGTTGTCGATGATGAAGACAGAGAAAACGAAGGAGATTTCGTAGCGCTCGCTGAGCATGCTACGCCTGAAGTGGTGAATTTTATGGCGACCCACGGGAGAGGCCTGATCTGCACGCCGCTTTCTGAAGACATCGCCGGCCGGCTGGATCTTCATCCGATGGTCGATCATAATACAGACTCACATGAGACCGCGTTTACAGTCAGCATTGACCACAAGCTGACAAAAACGGGCATCAGCGCTCAGGAACGTTCCTTTACGATTCAGGCGCTGCTGAACGAAGAATCTGTCCCTGACGATTTTCAGCGTCCGGGCCATATTTTTCCCTTAATCGCAAAAAAAGGAGGCGTCCTGAAGCGGGCGGGCCACACGGAAGCAGCCGTTGACCTTGCAAAAGCATGCGGTTCTCAAGGAGCGGGCGTCATTTGTGAAATTATGAATGAAGACGGCACAATGGCCAGAGTGCCGGAGTTAGCCGAAATCGCCAAACGCCACCAGCTGAAAATGATTACGATAAAAGACTTAATAGAATACCGCTACAACATTACGACACTTGTGAACAGAGAAGTTGACATTACGCTGCCGACTGACTTCGGCACGTTCCGGGTTTACGGATATACAAACGAGGTTGACGGAAAAGAACATCTCGCCTTTGTCATGGGCGATGTCCCGTTTAACAGCGAACCCGTTCTTGTCAGAGTGCACTCAGAATGCCTGACTGGCGATGTGTTTGCATCCCACCGCTGTGATTGCGGGCCTCAGCTTCATGCCGCGCTTGCGCAAATTGCTGAAGAAGGCCGAGGCGTCTTATTGTATTTGCGTCAGGAAGGCAGAGGAATCGGTCTCATCAATAAGCTGAAAGCGTATCGATTGCAGGAACAAGGGTACGACACGGTTGAAGCGAACGAAGCGCTCGGCTTTCTGCCTGATTTGCGCAACTATGGCATCGGCGCCCAGATTCTCCGCGATTTAGGGGTTCAGCATATGAAACTTTTAACCAATAACCCCCGGAAAATCGCCGGTCTTGAAGGGTACGGACTAAGCATCTCAGATCGGGTGCCGCTTCAAATGGAAGCGAGTGAGCACAACAAGCAGTATTTACAAACCAAAATGAAAAAACTCGGACACTTGCTTCATTTCTAAAAACAAATCTCACAAAAAAGGATGGATAACATATGAATATCATACAAGGAAACCTAGTTGGAACAGGACTTAAAATCGGAATCGTCGTCGGCAGATTTAATGAATTTATTACGAGCAAGCTGTTAAGCGGAGCGGAAGACACATTGATCCGCCACGGTGTAGAATCAAATGACATTGATGTCGCTTGGGTGCCGGGAGCGTTTGAAATCCCGTTTGCCGCAAAAAAAATGGCGGAAACGAAAAAATACGATGCCGTCATTACACTCGGCACGGTGATCAGAGGAGCGACAACGCATTATGATTATGTCTGCAACGAAGCGGCAAAAGGCATCGCTCAGGCGGGAACGGCGACGGGCGTCCCGGTTATCTTCGGCATCGTGACGACTGAAACCATTGAGCAGGCTATCGAACGCGCCGGAACAAAAGCCGGAAATAAGGGGGCGGATTGCGCAGTATCCGCGATTGAAATGGCAAATTTAAACCGCTCATTTGAATAATTTGTTGAAAAGCGTTTAAAACCGCGGCGAAAATGATATAATGTGAGAAAACGGATCGCCTTTATGTATCCGTTTGATAGGACATGAATGGACATTTTGGATATAGAGGGGTTTTTATGTTAATTCGTTATAAAAAATCGTTTGAAAAGATTGCGATGGGTCTTCTGTCATTTATGCCGAATGAAAAAGATCTTAAGCAGCTTCAGCAGACAATGAAGGACTATGAAACGGATACTGGCCGCCAGCTCTTTCTTTGGAAAGAGGATGAAGATATCGTCGGAGCGATCGGAGTCGAAAAAAAAGACTCGGAGGTTGAAATCCGTCATATCAGCGTGAATCCTTCTCACCGCCATCAAGGAATCGGAAAGCAAATGATGGACGCCTTAAAACGTCTGTTCAAAACGGAGGCGCTCGTTCCGAATGAATTAACGCAAAGCTTTTTTGAACGCTGTCAACATCAAACAGATCAGGATATTTCATATAATAACTGACAAATGCTCCCGGAATCATCACGGTTTCGGGAGCTGTTTTTATATAGAAAAAGCAGAGCTGACGGTCAGCCTCTGCTTTTTTTTCTTTTCTCAATTTCCCGTTCGCGTTCCATGATGACATCCGTCCTGTCCCGCAGACGGTGTTTATGAATAAGAAAGGTATCGGATACGCCGTCTTGCCCCCATATATAGCCCTTGCGGCGGCATTCGGCAAGACATGCTTCTTTCAAAGTTTCATCTGTAATCGGCAGCATAACACTTTTGTACGGCAGGCCCGCTTCTATGTTGTCAGACAGCGATTCTATCAGCTCAATCAGCTTCGGATGACTGAGACCGAGAGAGCTGACAGCCTGCTTTTCAGACCGCAGAATACGTAAGCTGTTGGCAATCAGCCGTTTAGCCCCGGCTTCATTCCCCCTTCGCTGGTGATACAGTGCGACGGCAAGCTGAATCAGGCCGACCCAATGAATGCTCCGCTTCTCAGGCGGGCTTTCTTTCCAATATTCCTCTAACAGTTCATGACACTCAAAATAATCTCTTGATGCGTGAAATTCGGCCAAAAAGCCGATATAAGCTTTTGGATACAAGCCGCTTCCCCCTTTTATGCTAAACCCAGTGTACCACAGCGCTATGAAAAGGAAAAAAGAGCGGCTTGGTGTCTGAAGCCTGATGAACTAGCAGATGTAAGATGCCCCTACGACAACGAGCAATATAAACAGAACGACAATTAATGCAAATCCTCCGCCGAAACAAGCTCCGCCCATGTGAAATCAGCCTCCCTTTGTTTCATGTTTACACGGCTATCATATGTGCATCCGCCTTTAAAGGTATAGGCATATATCTTCTTTTTCAGTATTTTCTAAATAACGGAGCACGATTAGAAAAGTATTGGACGCGAGCATTTCGGTGGATTATACTAAAGGGTAGCCAGTTTTTCCGGCAATGAGAGTGATATTGAAAATGGTGAGATAATGGTAGAATATCAAGTGAAAATTGATACGTTTGAAGGCCCATTGGACCTGCTGCTTCATCTGATTAACCGTCTTGAAATCGACATATACGACATACCCGTGGCAACCATTACTGAACAATATTTATTATATGTACATACAATGCAAGTGCTTGAACTTGATGTCGCCAGTGAATATCTGGTCATGGCGGCGACTCTTCTCAGCATTAAAAGCAGAATGCTGCTTCCGAAACAAGAGGAAGAGCTGTTTGAAGACGAAATGCTTGAAGAAGAAGACCCTCGGGACGAGCTGATTGAAAAGCTGATTGAGTATAGAAAATATAAAACCGCTGCGAAAGATTTAAAAGAGCGGGAAGAAGAAAGACAAAAGTCATTTACGAAGCCGCCGAGTGATTTAAGTGAGTATGCTAAAGAAATCAAACAGACGGAGCAGAAGCTTTCGGTGACCGTTTATGACATGATCGGCGCGTTTCAAAAGGTGCTTCAGCGTAAAAAAATTACGCGGCCGAAAGAAACGACCATTACAAGACAGGAAATACCGATTGAAGACAGAATGAACGAAATCGTAAAAAGCTTAAAGACGGCGGGAAGAAGAATAAACTTCACGGAGCTTTTTCCTTCTCGGCAAAAAGACCATCTCGTCGTGACGTTTTTAGCAGTTCTGGAGCTGATGAAAAATCAGCAGATTATCATCGAACAGGAAGAAAACTTTTCAGATATATACATTACGGGGAGTGAATCCATTCATGGCGCTTGATATCGTGAATTGGAAAGCGATTGTGGAAGCCCTGCTGTATGCGGCGGGTGATGAGGGGCTGACCAAAAAGCAATTGGTGACAGTGCTTGAAATAGAAGAAGCGGAGCTGGCCGGAATTATGGAAGAAGTGGCCGCACAGTACAAGGAAGACGGCAGGGGCATCGAGCTGACCGAATATGCGGATACGTATATGCTTGGAACGAAAAAAGAATTCGTGCCTTATTTGAAAAAATTAATCGAAGTGCCGTCAAAGGGGCTGTCACAGGCCTCTTTAGAAGTGCTGGCGATTGTTTCGTACAAGCAGCCGATCACACGGGCAGAAATTGAAGATATCCGGGGCGTGAAGTCTGAACGGATCCTGCACAGCCTCGTGTCAAAAGCGCTGCTGTGTGAGGTTGGACGCGCCGACGGTCCCGGCCGGGCGATTTTATACGGCACGACACCTGTATTTCTTGAACAATTCGGCTTAAAAACACTGGACGAGCTCCCGCCGCTTCCTGAAAATGCGGAAGAAGACGTCCTCCAGGAGGAAGCCGACTTGTTCTTTGAAAACTTCAACCAAACTTTTGAGGATATTAAATAATAACGGTTTTTCATCATACGATAGTAGGGAAAGGCCATTGATGAATGACGCACATTGACGAAGTACAAGAGAGGAAGGAAACGGACGAAAATGGGAAATTCGAGTGTGAGGGCCCATACTGAAGAAACTGGTAAATTTTTAGCCGAGGTTGTCACGATGGTCAGCAGTTATTTAAATCATACAACATTACCGGAGATGCAGGCTTCGGGAAAGGCGGATGAGGCATACTGCCGCGACGTGCTCAGTGTGCTGAGACGGATGACCGTCTTTTGCGAAGGCGCCCAGGAAGCCTGCCGCCGGCTCTTAATGCAGGAGCCGTTTCATGAGGCGAGAGCGGAAAAAACCCTGTATAAAGTGTATCATCAGTGCGTGGAAGAGTTTTTTATGCCGAAAAAGGATACATGGTATGAAAACAGCCGCGCCGCATATACAGGACAAAGCGCGATTGAATTTTACCAGCGAGTGCCGGACTCGCTGCGGAGCCTTCTGCTTTCGCTCAGCAGTGAGTTTCTGCGCATGCGGGAAGAATTGGCGCAATATGAAGCATCAGGCTCAAACATGGTATCAGCCAGATAAAAACTCTCCCTTTTGGGAGAGTTTTTTTATGTAAAGTGATGTAATTGGTATTCATAAGTCATGGACATGCGCATAAACTTGTACAAACCCACAACAAGGACGTGAGCATTCATGCGCTTTCTCAAAAAAGCTGCCGTATTTCTTTTGACTTTTGTTATTCTTCTTTCCATTACAGACGGAAATACGGCACATGCCCAAATACATGTCAGCGCAAAAAGCGCGATTTTAATTGACGGAACATCTGGCAGGGTATTATTCGCTAAGGATGAACATCATAAGCGGCGGATCGCAAGCATTACTAAAATCATGACGGCGGTGCTGGCGATTGAATCAGGGAAGATGGAAGAGACCGTGACTGTTTCCCCGAATGCCGTAAAAACGGAAGGTTCAGCAATTTATCTTCAGCCGGGACAGAAAGTAAAGCTGAAAGATCTCGTATACGGGCTTATGCTGAGATCAGGAAATGACGCCGCTGCGGCAATAGCCGAATATGTCGGCGGAAGCCTTGACGGTTTTGTATTTATGATGAACCAAAAAGCCGAGCAAATCGGGATGGAAAATACAAAATTTCAAAACCCGCACGGACTGGATGACCACGAAAGTTTATATTCAACGGCGTATGACATGGCGCTTTTGACCAAATACGCGATGAAGATCAAGGAATACCGGACCGTTTCAGGCACAAAAGTGTATAAAGCGGAAACGATGGACCGGGTGTGGAAAAATAAAAACAAGCTTCTGACAGGGCTCTATCCTTACAGCACGGGCGGAAAAACGGGTTACACAAAAATCGCGAAACGGACCCTCGTTTCGACGGCTTCAAAAGACGGAACGGATCTCATCGCAGTCACCATTAATGATCCGGATGACTGGGATGACCATATGAATATGTTTAATTATGTCTTTGAGAACTATAAAACCTATGTCGTCGCCAAAAAAGGCGGCATCCCGAAGCTGAAAAAGACGTTTTACGGAAAACACGCTTTTATCACCCGTGATGTCAAATATTTGTTAAAAGAGGATGAAATCGACGATGTGAAAATCAGCACAACCTTAATAAAACCGAAAAAAGCCTGGAAAAAGGATGCCTCTCTCATTCCTGATGTCGTCGGCCGGATGACCGTTATGCATGACGGGAAAGTGATCGCCAAGATCCCCGTCTATTATGAAAACGAGCGCCATAAAAAGCCGAAAAAGCATTTCATTGAAACATTTACGAGCCTGTTTATGAGCGCGGCGGGCGGTTCAGTATGGTCAATTTAATCTGGGTCTGTCTGACGGTAATCGGACTTATTTTTGCGATGTTTAACGGTACCTTGCAGGATGTGAATGAAGCGGTTTTTAAAGGAGCGAAAGAAGCAGTTACGATCTCGTTCGGATTAATGAGCGTTCTCGTGTTCTGGCTCGGTCTGATGAAAATAGCCGAGCAGTCCGGCCTTTTGGATATATTCAGCAGAATGTGCCGCCCGTTTATTTCTAAGCTGTTTCCTGATATTCCCCCTGATCATCCGGCTATGGGATACATCTTATCAAATCTCATGGCGAATTTTTTCGGGTTGGGAAATGCTGCGACACCCCTTGGCATTAAAGCTATGGAGCAGATGAAAAAGCTGAACGGCAACAAGTCTGAGGCCAGCCGTTCCATGATTACCTTTTTGGCGGTAAATACTTCGAGCATTACATTGATACCGACAACCGTCATTGCCGTCCGCATGGCTTATTCGGCGAAATCACCGACCGATATCGTCGGACCGACTATCTTAGCGACTTTAATTTCGGGAATCGGCGCAATTTTCATTGACCGCTACTTCTGGTACCGCCGCAAAAGAAAAGGGAGGTAAGCGAATGGAAATGGTGAATTGGCTGTCTTTAGCCATGATCCCGATTATTATCGCCGGTATATTGATATACGGCACGATCAAAAAAGTGCCGACGTATGAATCATTCGTTGAAGGCGGAAAAGAAGGAATTGAGATTGCGTTTTCCATCATTCCGTTTTTGGTCGGGATGCTTGTGGCGATCACCGTATTCCGGGCTTCAGGCGCGCTGGATTTTGTTATGGGGCTTTGCAAGCCTTTCTTTACGGCGCTCGGCATTCCGGCAGAGGTCGTGCCGCTTGCTCTGATCCGTCCGATTTCAGGTACGGCGGCGCTCGGGATGACGACAGATTTGATCGCCGTGTACGGGCCTGATTCATTTATCGGCAGACTGGCTTCTGTCATGCAGGGATCGACTGACACGACGCTGTATGTCCTGACGGTGTACTTCGGGGCGGTCGGCATAAAAAAAATGGGAGATGCTTTAAAGGTGGGTCTTCTTGCTGATTTGATCGGAGTGGTTGCATCAATCATCATAGTTACGTTATTATTTGGAAGCGCCTGAATCAGGCGCTTTTTATATATCAGAATAACTCTCCTTGAAAAAGCTTGTTTGTTCAAGGGGAAAAAAGTAAGATTATACTTGAGGTGAACGACATGGAAAGACTGCAAAAAGTTATTGCTCATGCCGGCGTGGCATCACGCAGAAAGGCAGAAGAGCTGATAAAAGAAGGAAAAGTAAAGGTGAATGGAAAAGTAATAACAGAGCTCGGCGTAAAAGTGACCAGCTCTGATCAGATTGAAGTAAACGGATTAAAGGTGGAGCGGGAAGAACCCGTGTACTTTCTGCTTTATAAACCGAGAGGAGTGATCTCAGCAGCTGACGACGACAAAGGGCGGAAAGTGGTGACCGACTTCTTCAAAGAAGTGCCGCAGCGCATTTATCCGATCGGCAGGCTTGATTATGATACGAGCGGTCTTTTATTGCTGACAAATGACGGCGAGTTTGCCAACAAACTTATGCATCCGAAATACGAAATTGATAAGACATACGTCGCCAAAGTGAAAGGGATTCCTTCCAAGGAACTTCTGAGAAAGCTTGAGCGCGGCATTCAGCTTGAAGAAGGCAAGACGGCTCCGGCCAGAGCGAAAATGCTTTCCCTGGACAAAAGAAAGCAGACGAGCATCATTCAGCTGACGATTCATGAAGGCCGGAACAGACAGGTCCGCCGCATGTTCGAGGCGATCGGTCATGACGTGCTGAAACTCAAACGTGAAGAATACGCATTTTTAGATTTAAGAGGCCTTCACACAGGAGACGCAAGAGAATTGACGCCGCATGAGGTGAAAAGGCTGCGGGCTTTAGCCGACCACGGTAAAAACGCTTTCTAATTTTCACATAACCTTCAAAAATTACAAAACGTGAAGATGATATAATTGAATGGATTTGCAGGCAGGGGAGGGGAGCAGTGTACAATGAACAAAAAACGGCGGCGTTTATTCATTCGGACCGGCATCCTTCTCATCTTACTCTGCGCGCTCGGATATACCATCTATAACGCTGTTTACACAAACGGCGAGCGTATATCTGAGGGGTCCAAAGCCCCGAATTTCGCGCTGAAAGATACAGAGGGCAGAAACATAGAACTGAGTCAGTTAAAAGGAAAAGGTGTTTTTCTGAATTTCTGGGGAACGTGGTGCGAGCCTTGCAAGCAGGAATTCCCTTATATGGAGAATCAATATAAGCATTTTAAAGACCTCGGTGTTGAGGTGGTTGCGGTAAATGTCGGCGAATCAAAAATTGCAGTACATAATTTTATGAAAACATACGGCGTCAATTTCCCGGTTGCGCTTGATACTGACCGGCAAGTGCTGGACGCGTACGGCGTAGCGCCTATCCCGACGACATTTTTGATCAATCCCGACGGAAAAGTTGTGAAAGTGGTGACCGGCACGATGACAGAACGCATGGTTCATGACTATATGAATTTAATTAAGCCGGAGGCGTCTTCATGAAAAAGGTCAAATGTGAATGCGGGCACGTGAATCCAGCCGGAACGGTTTTGTGCGAGTCATGCGGGAAGCCGCTTGATGATCAAAAGTCGCCGCTTGCCGATATGCGGTACGACGGCAGCGCAAGACGTTCGCAAACATATAACAAAACAATCGTAGATAAAGTATGGAATTTCTTTTCTTCCGTTAAAGTCGGAATATGGCTGATCGTCATTACTCTGGCGGCTTCAGCATTCGGCACGGTTTTTCCGCAGGAAGCTTATCTGCCGCCGGGCGCCCAGCCGGATACATATTATGAACAGCAGTACGGCATAATCGGCAAAATCTATTATCTGCTTGGATTTCATCACCTGTACGGTTCATGGTGGTATATGCTCCTGATCGCATCCATCGGCATATCACTTGTCATCTGCAGCCTGGATCGGGTGATTCCTCTGTACAGAGCGCTGAAAAATCAAGGAGTTCAGCGGAATCCGGTCTTTTTGAGGAGGCAGCGCCTATACAGCCGGACGGAAACCGGGCTGAGCGCGGACGCGGCTGATGGCATCAGAACACGTTTGAAAAAAAAGCATTATAGAGTGCGAGAACAAGAGGGAAGCATTCTGGCAGAAAAAGGGCGCTTTTCAAGGTGGGGGCCCTACGTCAATCATATCGGCCTGATCATTTTTCTGATCGGAGCCATGCTGAGGTTTGTCCCGGGGATGTATGTCGATGAAACCCTCTGGGTCCGAGAAGGCGAAACCGCCCAGATTCCCGGCACTGACGGCAAATATTACTTAAAAAACAACCGGTTCGCCATGCAGACCTATAACAAAAACACTGAGAAAAAAGTATTCGCCGACGCCATTGACAGAGCCGGAAACGGCAAAGTCGCTAAATCCTTCATCACGGACGCGGTTTTGTACAAGAGGGAAGGCGACATTGTATTCGGTGAAAAGCCGAAGCTTAAAAGAGTCAAAGAAAACAATATCCGCGTCAATGAACCGCTGCGGTTCGACTCCTATTCCGTGTACCAGGTGGACTATAAAGAAAACCAGCTCGATCAGATGGTGTTTCAGCTGATCGACCAAAAAACAAAACAGTCATTCGGCAGACTGAAGATCAATCTTCTTGATCCAGACACGGACTATGATCTTGGTAACGGTTACAAAGTGCAGATCGCCAGTTATCTTCCTGATTTTTATTTTAACAAGGACGGAGAACCGAGCACGAAAACGAAGGTTCCGAACAATCCGGCTTTTGTCTTTAAAGTCACGGCTCCTGACAAGCCGAAAGGGGAGAAAAGCTTTGTTGCGATTCAGCAGACTGTTGAAGGTTCCGCGAATAACAAGTACAAATTAAAATTTGACCACGTGGAAACGAAAAACATTACAGGACTGACCGTCAGAAAAGATTTAACCTTATGGGTGCTTGCCGTCGGCGGCGCGATCTTTATGATCGGCGTCATTCAAGGAATGTACTGGCAGCATAGAAGAATCTGGATCAAAACCGGTGACAATGAAGTGCTTGTGGCGGGTCATACGAACAAAAACTGGTTCGGTTTGAAAAAGGATATTGAATATGTTCTTAACGGGACTGGGATTAAAGAGCCGGCCGATCAAAAAGAACTGGTCAAAAATCAGGCCTAATGAAAAAGGAGTGGTGTCATGGCGGAGCTGAGCGCAAATTTTCTTTATGCTGCCTTTTTGATTTATTTAATTGCCGTCCCGGTTTTCGGCGGCGCCATCCGGAGAACAAAAGGTGCAAAGGACGGTAAGGGCCGCTGGTCGGCAATCGGAATCACGTTAACCATTCTCGGATTTCTTTGCCATCTCGGCTACTTCATTGCGAGGTGGTCGGCAAGCGGACACGCGCCTGTCAGCAATATGTTTGAATTTACCACGTCATTCGGCATGATGCTTGTTCTCGCTTTTATTATTATTTACTTTATTTACAGACTGCCGTCTTTAGGCATGTTCACATTGTCTATCGCGCTGTTGCTTATCGCATACGCAAGCATGTTTCCGACCGACATTACGCCGCTTATTCCGTCACTGCAAAGCAATTGGCTGTACATTCACGTCACAACGGCGGCGCTCGGGCAGGCGATTCTTGCGATCAGCTTTGTAGCCGGAGTCATTTTCCTGTTAAAGCATGTCGACCAGTCCAGACCGGGCAAAAAAACGTTCTGGCTCGAAGTCATTATGTTTATCCTCATGACGACCGTGGCATTTATCGCCGTCACGTCGGCATTCCGGCTGGCGGACTACAAAGCCGAATTTAATTGGGTGGATAAAAAAGATGCCAAAAGCGTCATGGTATATGATATGCCTGCGCTTGTCGGTCCGCATGAAGGAGAACTGCTTACAGAAGGCGCAATGAAGCCGTTTATTGATCTCCCGGCCATTTTTTCAGGCAGAAAGGTCAATACGGTGATCTGGTCGTTTGGCGCAGGTCTCGTCTTATACGGCGCGCTCAGGCTGATATTCAGAAAGAGAATCAGTGCTCTTTTAAGCCCGCTCGTCAAAAATGTGAATCTCGACTTGGTAGATGAAGTCGGCTACCGCGCCGTTTCCATCGGATTTCCGGTATTTACACTCGGCGCGCTTGTGTTTGCGATGATTTGGGCGCAGCTTGCATGGACGCGTTTTTGGGGCTGGGACCCTAAGGAAGTATGGGCGCTGATCACCTTTTTATTTTACGCAGCATACTTGCACTTGCGGCTGTCAAGAGGCTGGCATGGCGAAAAATCGGCATGGCTCGCCGTCATCGGCTTCGCCATTATTATGTTTAACTTAATTTTTGTAAATCTCGTGCTTGCCGGACTTCATTCGTACGCATAGATGCCGAAAGCCGATACAGTTCTCAAGCCGCCGCACAGTTTGTTAAAATGAAAGTAACAGAAGGAAAGCAGGGGGAAAACGATGGATCAAACAAATGAAACTAAAATATTAGTAGTAGATGATGAAGCCAGAATTCGCCGCCTTTTAAGAATGTACCTTGAACGGGAAAACTATGTGATTGAAGAAGCGGAAAACGGCGATGAGGCCATTAAAATGGGGCTGGCATCAGATTATGATCTGGTGCTCTTAGATTTAATGATGCCGGGAACAGACGGAATAGAAGTATGCCGGCAGCTCAGAGAAAAAAAAGCGACGCCGATTATCATGCTGACGGCAAAAGGGGAAGAAGCCAACCGCGTTCAGGGGTTTGAAGCGGGTACGGACGATTATATCGTGAAGCCTTTCAGCCCGAGAGAAGTGGTGCTTCGGGTAAAAGCGCTTTTAAGAAGAGCTTCCCAAACATCTTATCTGACAGCAAATACGCCGACAAAAAATGTGCTCGTTTTTTCGCATCTTTCCATCGATCACGATGCTCACAGAGTGACCGCGGACGGCACGGAGGTGAGCCTGACGCCGAAGGAATACGAACTGCTGTACTTTCTTGCGAAAACGCCGGACAAAGTGTATGACAGAGAAAAGCTTTTAAAAGAAGTGTGGCAATATGAATTTTTCGGAGACCTCAGAACGGTGGATACCCATGTAAAACGGCTCCGTGAAAAACTAAACAAAGTATCCCCGGGAGCGGCGAAAAAAATCGTCACCGTCTGGGGAGTCGGGTACAAATTTGAGGTAGGCGCTGAATGAAGTTTTGGAAAAGCGTAGTAGGAAAGCTTTGGTTTACCATTCTTTCACTCGTATTAATTGTTTTATTTATTTTAACGGTGCTGCTTCTCGAGTTCATAGAGAATTACCACGTAGAAGAAGCGGAAAAAGATTTAACGCAGCTTGCCGATAAAATAGCGGTCATTATAGAAAATCATGAAGACCAGCCGCTTGCCAGATCCATCACGTGGGAGCTGGCGGACAACTTAACGAGCATCGCGATCATTCAGGATGATCAGCACGTCTGGTATTCGCCCAATGACGATAATCATTTATCATCTATTACCTTGGAGCAGATCAAACGCGACCGGGATTTGCACAAGGCGCTGACAGACCGCAAAAAAGTAAGCAAACGCGCGGCGCCCAATGATGCCGGTTCCGATAACGAACGGCTGATCGTCGGCGTGCCGTATGAAAAAGACGGCAAAAAAGGCATGGTCTTTTTATCTCAGTCGCTGCTTGCCGTCAAAGATACGACGAAACATACGACACGGTATATCTTTCTTGCGGCGGGCATTGCCATCGTTTTGACAACGTTTTTCGCGTTCTTTTTATCCAGCAGGGTGACGTACCCGCTTCGGAAAATGCGGGAAGGCGCCCAAGACTTGGCGAAAGGGAAGTTTGATACAAAAATTCCGATTCTGACTCAAGATGAAATCGGGGAACTGGCCATTGCTTTTAATCAGATGGGCCGGCAGCTCAATTTCCATATCAACGCGCTGAATCAGGAAAAAGAACAGCTGTCCAATATTTTAAGCAGTATGGCAGACGGGGTCATCACCATTAATATCGACGGCACCATTTTGGTGACGAACCCGCCGGCCGAACGTTTTCTGCAGGCTTGGTATTACGAGCAGAATATGAACATTAAAGAAGGAGACAACCTTCCTCCTGAAGCAAAAGAGCTTTTTCAAAATGCCGTGAGCACAGAAAAAGAGCAAATGATTGAAATGACGCTTCAAGGAAGATCATGGGTTTTATTGATGTCGCCTCTTTATGCGGAATCACACGTCCGCGGCGCCGTGGCCGTGCTCCGTGACATGACCGAAGAGCGCAGGCTTGATAAATTGCGTGAAGATTTCATTGCCAATGTCAGTCATGAACTCAGAACTCCGATTTCTATGCTGCAAGGATACAGTGAGGCAATAGTGGACGACATTGCAAGCACCGAAGAGGAGAAAAAAGAAATCGCGCAGATCATTTATGATGAATCCCTTCGCATGGGCCGGCTCGTCAATGACTTGCTGGACTTGGCCAGAATGGAATCCGGACATACGGGCCTGCACTATGAAACGGTGAACCTGCATGAATTTCTGGAGAAGATTTCCCGCAAATTTTCCGGGGTAGCGAAGGAAAAAGGGGTTTCGCTCACAGAAGACATTGCGGTGTCTCAGCCGGAGTGTGTCTTTGACGAAGACAAAATGGAACAGGTGTTTACCAATCTTATAGACAACGCGCTGCGTCATACAGAGTCAGGCGGAAGCGTTCATATCGCGGCTCAGACCGTAAAAGACGGACTGAAAATCGAAATTAAAGATTCCGGCTCGGGAATACCTGAAGAGGACCTGCCTTTTATTTTTGAACGTTTTTATAAAGCGGACAAGGCGAGAACAAGGGGCAGGGCGGGAACCGGACTCGGGCTCGCCATCGTAAAAAATATCGTGGAAGCCCACGGCGGCTCAATTGCAGTGCACAGCAGCATCGACAAAGGGACGGCGTTTACATTTTATATTCCGACAAAAGTGCAGGATGGCGTCTGAAATTGACGAACAATCTTGTTCCATACGAAACACCCGCAGAACATGCGGGTGTTTTTTTGTTAATTTCTCCTTTAAAAATTTAAGAATATGTTAATATAAATTCCCTTCCAAATTCCAGTTTCTCGTAATATAGTTGTAATGTAACTTTTCAACGCATTTATACGACAAAAAAGTGAACGGAGGGGCTTCCCATGGAAGAAACCTTTCAGATATTATATGATGCATACCATCAAGATTTATACCAATTTTTATTTTATATGGTAAAAGATAAAACACAGGCTGAGGATTTGGCGCAGGAAGTGTATATCCGCGTCTTGAATTCCTATCATACATTCGAAGGAAGAAGCAGTGAAAAAACATGGCTGTTGTCCATCGCGCGCCATGTAGCGATTGACTGGTTCCGCAAGCAGCAGACGATCAGACAGCGTATTATGGGTACGTTTGATTGGGATACACAAGATGTCAGAGATCAGCATTTGCTTCCGGACGAACTCGCCGTACAGCATGAAAACGTCCGGGAAATTTATACCGCGCTTGATCACTGCACCATTGATCAAAGAGCTGTTATTATCTTGAGATTTATTCAGGGATATTCCATTCAGGAAACAGCTGCCGCTCTCGGCTTCTCGGAAAGCAAAGTCAAAACGACCCAACACAGAGGGCTCAAAATACTTCGGAAACAGATGGAGCTTTTGAGGGAGGAGCTAATGGATGATGAAGTCATATTGGAACGAAGAAAGAGTAGAGGAGTTGTTAAGACAACTTCCGGCGGTTAGAGATCATCGTTCACCAAAGGCCATTTACCGGAATATTGAAACGGGTAAACAGTATAGAAAAAAACCGGCCCGAAGCAGGATCGGCCCCGCAACAGCCGCCATCTGCGCATTGTGCATCGCTCTGATTATATCTCCTCACCTGCTGACAAAAAAAGAATCTTCCGGTGATCTTACAGCTGACAGCGGTCAGGCTGAAAAAGCCAGTCAGTCAGCTTCTGTCAAGCCGGAGCAGAAGACGTTTGTCGTCTCAAACCAAAACAAAAACAATTACATTACGTTGGCGTTTGCGGATTCAGAAACATCGGCCGTTATTCCGATCAGTTTTGAAAAAAGGAAGCCCGATGAATCGGTTTCAGAGGCTTTATCTGAAGCAGAAAACCTGGAAGTGCCCGAATCCTTCCTGTCTGTACCCCGGCTTTTGAACGGTGTTCAGGTTAGGGCGGATAAGAAGGATCTGCTTGTGCAAGTAAACGGACGGCTATCAATTGAATCAGTGGCCGAAGCTGATTTATTGAAAAAGGTGCTGAAGGAGACTTTGACCTGGAGTCCTTACGAGCGGATTAAAATGACAAAAATTAAAAATGGAGCAGGACAGGATTTTTATAAAGCATACGGCATTGCCGCTGAGATGACCGTACATAAGCAGACAAAACGGGCGTATTTTTCTTACCGTGACAATCTGGGACAAGAGTATCTCATTCCGTCTGAACAAACCTATTCTTCAGTAAAGCAAGCCATTGACGGAATGAAAACAGATAAAGACTCACAGACCGCAGGCGTCATTGAAGCAGATGCGATTGCATCAGTATCCGAAAATAAAAACGGCCGGCAGCTGCGGATCCAATTGTCCGAAAAACATACGGTGGAAGATTCGCTAGAAGGGATTTTAATGATTGAAGGGCTTTTGTTAACCGCGAAGGAATTCGGTTTTTCTGAGGTGCTGTTCACACATGCGCGTGCAAAGAAAGTCGGTAATTATGATGTGACAAAACCAATCGCTGTGCCTGCCGCGCCTAATCCGCTTCCCATCCATTAAACGTTAAAAACCCAAAACATTTATATGTTTTGGGTTTTTGTCTGTTACGGAAGGTCAATCAATTTAACTGACACAATATCCTGAATTGAAGCCAGCTCATTGACGACTTTATCATCCAGGTGTTTATCAAAAGAAAGCATCATAATGGCTTCTCCGCCTTTTTCTTTACGGCCTACCTGCATGGTGGCGATATTGATATCGTTATCGCCGAGGATGCGTCCGACGCGTCCGATTACCCCAGTCGTATCCTGATGCTGGATATATACGAGGTGGCCGGCAGGGTGTAAGTCAATATTAAAGCCGTTCAGTTCAACGATTCGTTCACCGAAGTGAGGGATATACGTAGCCGTTAACGTAAAGGTGCTCCGGTCTCCGGTCACTTTTACGCTGATGCAGTTATCATATCCTGTTTCATTGGAGGAAATCTTTTCGCTGAAGCTGATACCGCGTTCTTTTGCGACACCGCCGGCATTCACTTCATTGACCGTTGAGTCTACACGCGGTTTTAAGAAGCCGGACAGCAGGCTTTTTGTAATAAACGATGTTTCAAGTTTGGCGATGGTGCCTTCATATTGAATCGCAACATCCTTGACGGGTTCCTTCATACATTGTGACACGAGACTTCCGATTTTATCGGCAAGTTGGTGATAAGGCTGAATTTTTTTGAATTCATCCTTCGTCATCGCTGGCAGGTTGATCGCTGACATGACAGGCAGGCCTTTTGCAAACTGAAGCACTTCTTCAGAAACCTGCGCCGCAACATTGAGCTGTGCTTCTTTCGTTGAAGCGCCTAAGTGAGGTGTGGCAATCACTAACGGATGGTCAGGAAGTTTTGATTCAACAGGCGGCTCGACTTCAAACACGTCAAGCGAAGCGCCTGCGACATGCCCGCTTTCCAGCGCTTCCAAAAGCGCCGCTTCATCAATGATTCCGCCTCTTGCGCAGTTGATCAGGCGGACGCCTTTTTTCGTTTTGGCGATGGTCTCTCTATTAAGCAGTCCTTTTGTTTCCTTTGTTAAAGGGGTGTGAACGGTAATGATGTCCGCGCTTTCAAGCACTTCTTCGAAGGTCCGGCTGTTTACCCCGATTTTGCCGGCTCTTTCTTTGGTTAAGAACGGATCGAACACATGAACCGTCATACCGAACGCTCTGGCGCGCTGGGCGATCTCGCTTCCGATCCGGCCGAGACCGATAATCCCCAGAGTCTTTCCGTAGAGTTCCGCCCCAACAAAAGCCGTCCGGTTCCATTCTCTAGATTTTACTGAGATATTGGCTTGCGGGATGTGTCTCATTAATGAAGAAATCATCGCGAATGTATGCTCTGCCGTTGAAATGGTGTTTCCGTTTGGCGCATTTATCACGATAACTCCATGTTTTGTGGCCTCATCGATGTCGATGTTATCCACCCCGACACCGGCTCTGCCGACGATTTTTAAAGAGGTCATTTTTTCAAACAATTCTTCGGTTACTTTCGTGGCACTGCGGACTAACAGGGCATCAAAGGTATGTAATTCATCTTCTGCATCCGCGACGTTTTTTTGAACAATTTCTATAAAGTCTGATTCCATCAGCGGCTTTAAGCCGTCATTGCTCATCTTATCTGAGACCAAAACTCGAAACATTGTTAGATTTCCTCCTAGTTTAGCTGACTAAATATCTGATAATTTATCATATTCTCAATAGAGTGTCAATGCGTATTGACGCAGTAAAGGAGAAAAGGAAAGCGATCATTCAGATAAAAAATGAGCTTCGCCAATATTTTATATAAAATTGAGCAGTTCGCTATACAATTGCAATATGATCATATATAATGTGAATAAATTCATAAGATCAATCTTCGGGGCAGGGTGAAATTCCCTACCGGCGGTGATGAGTATCATACTCTAAGCCCGCGAGCTGCTTCGGCGGCAGGATCCGGTGAGATTCCGGAGCCGACAGTATAGTCTGGATGGGAGAAGATGGAGGTTCAGCAGACGTTTTGATGCTTATATCAAACGTTTCTTTGCCAAGCCTTAGTAAACTCCCGCTTTTTTATAAAAGCGGTTTTTTTATTGAGGTGTAAAAGAACCTTTCCTCTTTTCGAGAGATTTGATCGAAAAGGAGAGAGCATTGTGAAAGTGAAAAAATTAGTTGTTATCAGTATGCTTAGCAGTATTGCCTTTGTGCTTATGCTGTTAAATTTCCCGTTTCCGGGTCTGCCGGATTACTTGAAAATTGATTTCAGTGACGTTCCTGCAATTATCGCCATTTTGGTTTACGGGCCTGCGGCGGGGATTGCGGTTGAAGCAATTAAAAATATTCTGCAGTATATCATTCAAGGAAGCATGGCCGGCGTGCCTGTCGGGCAGGCGGCCAATTTTATCGCGGGGACGCTGTTTATACTGCCGACGGCGTTTATGTTTAAAAAACTCAAGTCTGCAAAAGGGCTTGCGGTGAGCCTGCTGGCCGGAACTGCGGCGATGACCGTGCTGATGAGTATTTTGAACTATATTCTCATCCTTCCCGCGTATACTTGGTTTTTACATTCACCGGCACTGTCAAACAGCCAGTTAAAAACGGCGGTTGTTGCAGGAATTCTGCCGTTTAACATTGTGAAAGGCATTATCATCACCATCGTCTTTACGTTCATCTTTACGAAGCTTAAACCTTGGATTGAGCAAAAACGCAGCGTTCAAACACAATAATGACTGAAAGCGTCCGCCTCGTAAAACACAGGCCGGGCGCTTTTTTCGTTTGTTGGATCGGCAAAAAAATAAGACTCCGGCCGATAACAGCCGAAGTCTTATTCACGTATAAAGCTCCTCTCACGGGGAGGGCTTTTTTATTCGTATTTCAGCGGGTCGCCTTCAAACGGTTCATCCGCAACTTTGATTGAATCAGTAGGGCATCCTTCAAATGCGTCAATCATATCTTCTTCCAGCACTTCCGGAACTTCGACGACACCTTTATTTTCGTCAAGCGTAACGAATGCAATGCCTTCATCATCATAATCATAAATGTCTGGTGCCGCAGCTCCGCAAGCGCCGCATGCAATACACGTATCTTTATCTACGATTGTGTACTTTGCCATGAAAAAAACCTCCCAGATTGTTCGTGTTGGAACAAATGGTTTACCTTATATATATTTAAATATAACACCTATTCCTCTTACTTATTGTAATGATGTTGGTGTCAAATTTCAACAGAAAAATGATTGAGAATGCTTATCACATAAGGGATTCTCTATAGCACTTCCCCCTAAAAGATGACTTTAAACGTCAAATTTATATGAAAATCTGTTAAAATAAAAAGAACAAAAAAACGAAACTTGTTGAGAAAAGAAATGTAGGTGTGTTTAGATTGGCGATAAACTACTTTGATACCGTGGTTCTCGACTGTCTGGACAAAATAGACGGCGAACGGACTCCGAGTGCTGTGTTTCATTTATTAAAAGGAAAAAAGTCGTCTCAAACCATTCAGGATGCCGGTTTATTTCAGATCGCTAAATATTTCGGCATGGCTTCACAGTGCGAACGCGGCGATATTGCTGCTTCGATGCATAAACTCACCGGGGACTCATACATTACAGCCGGAAAAGAAGAGGGAACATGGAAAGTGACTGCACGCGGCGTTCAAACGCTTGAACGGGCGTTTGCCGAGCGGCCTTGGCCGAAGCACTGCCACGGCGCGAATTATCAAACGCCGGCCGTCATCCTGTGGAAGCGGCTTTCCCTGCTCATTCAAGTCCTGTCAAACAAAGAGCATCAATACAGTCAATATATCCCGGTTACAAACGATGTACAGACGCTGAGATGGGTCAAACGGTTTATGCAGAGAACCAGAGATGTCAAAGAGCTCTCCGTCCAAATGCATGACACGCTGTTTCAGCTTCTGCAAGGCGTGAGTGAACGGCAGGCACTTATTTTCGTCTATTCTCTAACCTCATTCGACAGAATCGGCAGCACGAATAAGCAGCTCGCTCTTCAGCTGAACGAAGATGAATGGTATGTGTCCGTTCAGTTTTGGGGAGCGGTACATTATGTTATTCAATCGCTTCCGCAATGTGCACATCCAGCTCTGCGCGAACTGTTGTCTGACCTGCAAGCGGAAAGCGCGCTCACGCAGTCTGCCAGAAAAACCTATGAGCTTTTGGAAAAAGGGTTTCCGATTGAACGGATCGCCGCGGTCAGAAATTTAAAAACCGCCACAATCGAAGATCATATCGTAGAAATATCGCTGCATCAGCCTGCATTTTTTATAGAACAGTACATTTCTAAAGAGGAACAGCGTATGATAACGGCATTTGCAAAACAGCATCAAACGAATAAAATTAAACGGATTCGCGAAGGAATGCAGATGCGCTTCAGCTATTTTCAGATCAGGCTGGCGCTGACAAAGACGGTGAAACAGCATGACTGAGCTGCACAAAGCTTTATACCAGAATTTTGGTTTGCATTCGTTTAAAAAAGGGCAGGAAGAAATCATCACCAGCGTGCTTCAAAAAAAGGATACGATTGCCATGCTTCCGACAGGCGGGGGGAAATCATTATGCTATCAGCTTCCGGGTTACATAATGGACGGGCTGGTACTGATTATTTCACCTCTTCTTTCATTAATGGAAGATCAGGTGCAGCAGCTGAAAGCGAAAGGAGAAAAGCGGGTTGCGGCATTAAACAGCATGCTGAATTCTGACGAGCGGCATTTTATCCTCAGCAACATCAGCCGTTACAAATTTCTTTATATGTCTCCTGAAGCCCTCTCGTCACCTTATGTGCTGAACCGTTTGAAAAACGTCCCGGTCAGTTTATTTGTCATTGATGAGGCTCATTGCATATCAGAGTGGGGACATGATTTCAGGCCTGATTATTCAAAGCTCGGACCTTTCAGACAAGCACTCGGCAAGCCGCCTGTATTGGCGCTGACCGCAACAGCGACGAAAGAAACGCTCAGGGATGTGACGGATGTGCTCGGACTTGAGCATGCGGTGCGCCATCTATATTCGGTCAACCGGCCGAATATTCTCTTGGCGGTTGAACATTTGGCTGATAATGCCGAAAAAATCAGCAGGGTCACAGAGCTTGCTGAAAAGCTCGAGGGCCCGGGCATCGTATATTGTCCGACCAGAAAATGGGCGGAAGAGCTTGCGGCCGAGCTAAACGAAAATACGGGAAAGCGGACGGATTATTATCACGGGGGAATGGATACAGGAGACAGGATATTAATTCAGCAGCAATTTATCCATAACCAGCTTGATTGCATTTGCTGCACCAATGCGTTCGGCATGGGTGTGGATAAGTCTGATATCCGCTTTGTTATTCACTTTTATCCTCCCCAAACGGCCGAGGCCTTTATGCAGGAAATCGGAAGAGCGGGCCGCGACGGCAGACCGAGTGTCAGTATTTTGCTGAGAGCGCCGGGCGATACCGAGCTTCAGCAGCAGATTATTCAGACAGAAAGTTTGTCCGATTACGACCTGGAAGGTATTCTGACCGTCATACGGGACGCCGGTACGAGCGATGAGCGAAAGCTTCGGGACGTTCTGATAAGTAACGGCGTTCAGGAAACACAGGCGCGAACGGCCATCCACCTGTACCTGCAAGGAAAAACCACTAAAGAGCAGCTGCAGGAAGAACTGACATACCGCGTGGAAAAAAAGCTGCATAAAATGAACCGTTTTTCGGCGTTATTGGAGCGGAAAGAATGTATAAGAGAAGCGCTATTAGCTTACTTTGATGAATCGTATGAGCCTGAAGGTCAAACCGGGCAATGCTGCAGCAGCTGCGGAATTGATCTGGCCCCATACGAGCAAAAAGGAGAACGGAAAAACATGGAGCGGTTTGAAGATTGGAAGCTGGAATTAGACCGGATTTTCGGTTTAGAGTCTGCGGGTGAGTTCAGCTGAAACGGCAAAGCGAATTGATCCATCAGCTCTCAGACCGGGAGATTGTTATACAGCTTTATGCCACCCAATTGCTCATATTGGCGGCTTCTGCTGTCATCGGCTTTTTCTGTTTCACCGATGTTCACGATTTTTTAAAGCTGTGGCATATACGTGACGATAATATCATATGGTACGGTGTAACTCTTGCTGTCCTTGTCATTTTTGCCGATCTGGCGGTGATGAAATGGTGTCCTTCGCATTTATATGATGACGGCGGTATTAATGTATTGCTTTTTAAGAAAAGGCCGGTATTGCACATTTTGTTTTTGACGCTTCTCATTGCGTTCAGCGAAGAGATTTTATTCAGAGGCGTTCTGCAGACACATATCGGCTTATGGGCGGCCAGTTTTATTTTTACCGTGCTTCATTTCAGATACTTGGCGAAATGGCTTCTGTTTATTATGGTTGCGGGCATCAGTCTTTTGCTGGGGCTTACCTATGAATGGACCGGCAATTTATTCGTTCCGGTTACAGCACATTTTATTATTGATGCGGTATTTGCCTGTCAGGTCCGTTTTCAATATGTTAGGAGGGGTTTGCATGACGGAAATGTCAAGAGTTGAAAGAAAAAAAGCTCAGCAGCTGCGTGCCGAGCAGCAGATTGCCGCGGCCGCGGATGAACAAATTGAATATCTTGAAGACAGCCTCCCGACAAGACAATCTGTAAAAGAGGAGCGTAAAAAAAAGGAAGAGCAGGTGAAGGAAAAAACCAAAACAAAAACGCCGCTGTTCACTTTTCTGGCCGTCCTGTTTATTGTTGTGACAATCGGTGTCTTTTTCGGTCTTCTGTATATGACAAACAGCAGCAGATTTGACCCGAAGGATTATGAAGATGTCTTTATAGACCACAGTGAAAGCGCGCCTGCCGTGATTCCGAAAGCGGACGTGCAGAAAGAAACATCAGAAACCGCTCTTTTAAAAAAGCCGGAAAAAAAGTCTGAGGACAAAGAAAAGAAAGAAGCGGCTCCATCTGAAAAAACGAAAGAAAAACCGAGTGAAAAAACACCGAAAAAAACGGAAACAGCTTCAGAAAAACAGGTAAAGCCGACAGAAACCGAATACGCGGAGACAAAACAGCAGTCTCCGCCGGCTGTCCGTGAAAAGCGAGTTCCGGCTGCCGGCAGTGATCAAGCGGAGACCGTCCAGCCAAAAGTGCGGACCGTCCAGCATACCGTCCAGCCGAAAGAAACGCTTTACCGCATTTCAATGAAATATTATAAAAGCCGTGCGGGCGAAGAAAAAATCCGCAGTTACAATGGGTTAAACGGAAACGATGTGTATACAGGCCAGGTTCTGAATATCCCGCTTTCCGAATAAATACATATTTTCACCGCGGTTTTCATATAGTGTACCAATGAAAACGGACAAGGTGTGAAACGAATGGATTCTTTATGGAAGCAATTAGACCGATTTGCTGACGGACCGACGAAACAAATGCTTCAGGCGCTGGTTAAACGGAAATTAAAATACGAAAATTATGCCAAGCAATGCCGAAGATGGCAGTGGGCGTCCCTCGTTTGCTTTTCCCTAATGTGCGTACTGCTGATTTTTAAAAGCTTCAATGCTCCCCAAGCTTCTCCGCAGCTGATTCTGCAGGAAATATTAGGCCATACGGTTTATTTGTGCTGGATTATGGCTTCCGCTTTTGCGTATTGCACTTCTTATTATTTTAAAAAAAAGGAAGAAAAAGCCGAGGGTGAATTTCATAAGCTGAGATGTGAAATTATCCAAAAAAGCACGGATTTATGGCCCCAGCCGGAAAAATGGGGAGCGAGAGAATCTGTTTTTCACCTGATGAAACATCGGTATGATATCAATCTTTATTTTGAAAGCAAATAAAAAGAGGCGTTTTCCGGAAAGGATAGAAACGTCTTTTTTTGTTTGTCCGTCTAATGTAAGACAATGACAGAATGGAGAGTGCGTTTATGAAGCTTACAGCGGGAATTCTTGGCTCATTGGCGGGAGCGGCTGCGGTTATGGCGGCCGTCATGTACAAAACGGCAAACGGCAGCCACCTGAAAACACATACATTTATGCTTGATAAAATGAAAGGGATGAAGCCGCTCACCATCTTTTTTATATCTGACGTGCACCGCCGTTTAATTGATGAAAAGCTTCTCCGGGAAGTATCAGTTTATAAGCCGGATGCCGTTTTACTCGGCGGTGATTTGGCGGAGGGCGGAGTTCCATACGCCAGAATCGAGGAAAACATCAAACGTCTGACTGCTCTTGCGCCTGTTATTTATGTGTGGGGAAATAATGATTACGAGGTCAGCCAGCAAAAATTGCTTTCTCTTTTTCAGGCATATAAAGTGATCCCGCTGAGAAATGAATCGGTTCAGTTTGTTTATAAAGGGGAAACCGTTACGATCTGCGGGGTGGATGATATCAGAATGATGATGGATGATTACGAATCTGCAATCAGACATACGGACGAAAACAAAGTAAACCTTCTGCTATGCCATAACCCGGACATCCATGAGCAGATGAATGAGACTGACGGAATTGACGCTGTGTTCAGCGGCCATACGCACGGCGGCCAAATCCGTTTCGGCCGGTTCGGGCCGTATGAATTGGGCAGGACGGGAACGGTAAAGAAAGCGCATTACCTGATCAGCAACGGCTACGGGACGACAAAAGTTCCGCTGAGGCTCGGAGCGAAACCTGAGACGCATATCATCACCCTGTGCGGACCGGATGAGCCGTTTTCCTGAAACAAATCCGGCCGAGGTGATAAAAAACGGCATTCTGCTTGTCTTCCCGCTGTACACGGTGTAAACTGATAACAAATTAAGAACCTATGACTCATTTATTCATATACTGTGTTATATGATTTGTGTGCAAGAAGAGGCAGGAGGGAACATTATGCGGCTTGAGCGTCTGAACTATAATAAGATTAAAATCTTTTTAACCCTCGACGATCTGACTGATCGGGGACTTACAAAAGAAGACCTCTGGAAGGACTCGTTTAAAGTCCACCAGTTATTTAAAGATATGATGAATGAAGCAAATACAGAGCTCGGCTTTGAAGCGAATGGTCCGATCGCGGTGGAAGTATATTCTCTTCAGGCACAAGGCATGGTTGTGATTGTAACGAAAAATCATGACGCGGACGCAGAAGACGACGAATATGACGACGATTATATCGAGATGCAGGTCAAACTTGACGAAAGCCCGGATATTATTTATCAGTTTCATTCGTTTGAAGATATCATTCAGCTTGCCGGGAGCCTTTATCGCATCGGTATTACCGGCGGAACCGTCTACCACTATGAGGACCAGTACTATGTAAGTCTTGAAGACCTCGGCTCCCGTTCTGCAGAAGGCGTTGTCGCGGTGCTGGCCGAATACGGGCACCCGGCGACGATTACGATTTACAGGCTCCATGAGTACGGAAAACTCATCATGGACGGCAATGCTGTGGAGACCATCGAGAAACATTTTTCATAAAAAAAGAGACGAAACGGCAGCTGTTTTCAGCGGCCGTCTTTTTTTAAGCGAAATAATGGAAAAATCATTGTCTTTCTTCTATGCACGGAGATATTGAAGGTGTATACTAGTCACTGAAAGGGAGCATGAGAGAAACAGAAGATTTTAGGAGGTTAACTCAAATGGCAGCCGATCGATTCACCGGTCATAATGAAGAAGACAAACATGATGTATTAAAATCAACCCAAACCGTAATACATAAAGCTCTGGAAAAATTGGGGTATCCAGAAGAAGTGTATGAACTGCTGAAAGAGCCGCTCAGATTATTAACGGTTAAAATTCCGGTTCGGATGGATGACGGGTCTGTGAAAATATTTACAGGCTATCGTGCGCAGCACAATGATTCCGTAGGTCCGACAAAAGGCGGTATTCGTTTTCACCCGAATGTAACTGAAAAAGAGGTGAAAGCACTTTCTATCTGGATGAGTTTAAAATGCGGAATTATTGATCTTCCTTATGGCGGTGGTAAAGGCGGAATTGTTTGTGATCCGAGAAATATGTCATTCAGAGAGCTTGAAAGACTGAGCAGAGGATACGTCAGAGCAATCAGTCAGATTGTCGGACCGACTAAAGACGTCCCGGCACCTGACGTATTTACAAACTCGCAGATTATGGCTTGGATGATGGATGAATATTCAAGAATTGATGAATTTAACTCACCCGGCTTTATTACGGGAAAACCGCTTGTACTGGGCGGATCCCACGGCAGGGAATCAGCTACAGCAAAAGGCGTCACCATCTGCATAAAAGAAGCGGCCAAGAAAAAAGGTCTTGATATTCAGAACGCGCGCGTTGTCGTACAAGGTTTCGGAAACGCGGGCAGCTATCTGGCTAAGTTTATGCATGACGCCGGCGCGAAAGTTGTCGGAATTTCTGACGCGTACGGAGGTCTTTACGATCCGGACGGTCTTGATATTGATTATCTGCTTGACCGCAGAGACAGCTTCGGAACAGTGACGAAGCTTTTCAATGACACCATTACGAATCAGGAGCTGCTTGAGCTTGACTGTGATATACTTGTCCCGGCAGCGATAGAAAACCAAATTACAGATGAAAACGCTGACCGCATTAAAGCGAAAATCGTGGTAGAGGCGGCAAACGGACCGACGACACTGGAAGGAACGAAAATCCTGACAGATAAAGGAACGCTGCTTGTTCCCGATGTTTTGGCGAGCGCCGGCGGTGTAACGGTTTCTTATTTCGAATGGGTTCAAAATAACCAGGGCTTCTACTGGAGTGAAGAAGAAGTCGAAGAAAAACTGGAAAATATGATGGTAAAATCGTTTAATAATATTTATGAAATGTCCCAAAACCGCCGGATTGACATGAGGCTTGCGGCTTACATGGTCGGCGTGCGGAAAATGGCGGAGGCTTCGCGCTTCAGAGGCTGGATATAAACCAATCGTTTGCATAAACAAAAAAAATCTCCTATGATGATATAGGAGATTTTTTATATGAGTGGAAACTTATGATGGAAATGCCAATCGCAGGAGTTGAAGGACATGACAGAAGAAAAAGCAATTATAATAGGCGGAGGTCCTTGCGGATTATCGGCGGCTATACATCTGAAGCAAATTGGCGTGAACGCCCTTGTAATTGAAAAAGGAAATGTCGTAAACAGCATTTATAATTATCCGACACACCAAACGTTTTTCAGTTCAAGTGAAAAATTAGAAATCGGCGATGTCGCCTTTATTACGGAAAACAGAAAACCGGTCAGAATTCAGGCTCTCTCGTACTACAGAGAGGTTGTCAGAAGAAAAGAGCTGCGCGTAAACGCCTTTGAAACGGTGGAGCGCGTGACAAAGCAGGAAGACGGCCGTTTTCTTGTAGAAACGTCAAAAGACCGCTATCTCACTCCGTTTTGTATTATTGCGACAGGATATTATGATCATCCGAATTTTATGAACATACCGGGTGAAGAGCTTCCTAAGGTGTTTCATTACTTTAAAGAAGGCCATCCTTATTTTGATAAAGATGTTGCCGTAATCGGCGGGAAAAATTCAAGCGTGGACGCGGCTTTGGAACTGGTGAAGTCCGGCGCGCGCGTCACGGTGCTTTACAGAGGGAATGAGTACTCCCCGAGCATCAAGCCGTGGATTCTGCCCGAGTTTGAGGCCCTCGTCAGAAACGGCACGATCCGGATGGAATTCGGCGCTTGTCTTGAAGAAGTGAGGGAAGATGAGATCATTTTCCGCTCAGGCCGGAATGAGACGGTCAGGCTGAAAAACGATTTTGTATTTGCCATGACGGGATATCATCCGGATCACGGTTTTCTCGAAAAAATCGGTGTCCAGATTGATGCAGAATCAGGCAGGCCGTTTTTCCGGGAAGAAACGATGGAAACAAATGTTGACGGTGTTTTTATTGCCGGAGTCATTGCGGCAGGAAATAACGCCAATGAAATTTTTATCGAAAACGGCCGTTTTCACGGCGGCTTGATCGCAAACGAAATTTCCAAACGGCTGGGCGCAGAGAGCATATGATTATTCATATGCTCTTTTTTTTTTAGAAATTGGAAGATGTAAAAATATGAACAACATGGTACGATAGATATAGGAATATAAAGGAAAGAGGTTGCCTGATGTTTGCAATCATCTCTGCAGGAATCGCTCCCGGCATTGCGCTGTTAAGCTATTTTTATTTAAAAGATCAGTATGACAATGAACCCGTACATATGGTGCTGAGGTCTTTTTTTCTCGGAGTTGTACTTGTGTTTCCGACCATGTTTATCCAATATGTTCTTGAAAAAGAGCATGTAGGGGGAGGAAGCTTTTTCGTTTCCTTTTTGTCTTCGGGTTTTTTGGAAGAATCGGTGAAATGGTTTGTTCTGATGATCAGTGTGTACCCGCATGCTCATTTTGATGAGCATTATGACGGAATCGTTTACGGGGCCAGTGTGTCGTTAGGCTTTGCCACACTTGAAAATATTCTCTATTTATTCAGCCACGGTGTTGAACATGCTTTCATCAGGGCGCTTCTGCCGGTCTCCTGCCACGCGCTGATCGGGGTGATTATGGGATTTTATCTCGGAAAAGCCCGCTTTTCACAGAAAAAAGCCCGCGTCAAGTGGCTTGTGATTTCGCTGGTCGTGCCTTCATGTCTGCACGGTTCTTACGATTTTATTCTGACCGCCCTCAATCATTGGGTATATTATATGCTGCCGTTTATGCTGTTTTTATGGTGGTTCGGGCTGCGGAAGGCAAAAAAAGCACGTTCCGTCAATATGATTCAAGTGTGAAGAAACTGCGCATCGCGTGCGGTTTCTTTTTTTTATGCCTTGACGGGGGATAAGAAGGAAATGGTGTATAAAAATAACCGCGTGACAGACAATACGGGTACAGTTTAAATTTTGCTGAGGAGGCTTGAAAAGATGAAGTGCAAAGGAGCGTTTATGGCATGTCTCATTCTATTTTCTTTCGCTGCCGCTTTTTTTGAACATGAAACGGCCCATGCGTTTTCAAATCAAGTGATTCAAAGAGGCGCGACTGGTGATGATGTTATAGAATTGCAGGCACGTCTTCAATATAACGGATTTTATAATGGAAAAATCGATGGTGTTTACGGGTGGACCACATACTGGGCCGTACGAAATTTTCAGGAGAAATTCGGTATGAAGTCGGTTGACGGTCTCGTCGGTGCAAAAACCAAACAGGTGCTGATTTCAAAATCAAAATATTACCGCGAATATGTAATGGAGCAGATTCAAAAAGGGAATACGTTCACCCATTACGGCAACGTCCCTTTAAAAAACCAAACGAAACCGTCAGCTGGCGCACAGAAGCCGTCGGCGGGAACGAGTAAGCCTGCTCAAAAACCGCAAAACAATACAGGCGGTCAGTCAGATCAAAAGCAAAACACGACAGCGGCCAATATGCCGGGCGGTTTCTCAAACAACGAAATCAACCTTCTGGCGCAGGCTGTGTACGGGGAAGCGCGCGGTGAGCCGTTTGAAGGACAGGTTGCCATCGCGGCTGTCATTTTAAACCGTATTAACAGCCCGTTATTTCCGAATACGGTGGCCGGCGTCATTTTCGAACCGCTCGCTTTTACCGCGGTTGCCGACGGCCAAATATATATGCAGCCGAATGAAAGAGCAAAAGAAGCGGTTCTTGATGCGATTAACGGCTGGGACCCTTCTGAGAACGCGCTTTATTATTTTAATCCTGATACAGCGACAAGCAAATGGATTTGGGGACGGCCGCAGATTAAAAGAATCGGAAAACACATTTTCTGTGAGTAAAAGTACGAAAAATGAGGTGTTAACATGATTAGAGGAATTATTATCGCTGTTCTCGGTGTCGTGATCGCCGCAACCGGATACTGGGGTTATAAAGAGCATCAGGAAAAGGATGCGGTCCTTCTGCACGCGGAAAATAATTATCAGAGGGCTTTTCATGAACTGACTTACCATGTTGATCAGCTTCACGACAAAATCGGGACGACGCTTGCCATGAACAGTAAAAAATCTCTGTCTCCGGCGCTCATTGATGTATGGAGAATAACATCTGAAGCTCATAACAATGTGAGCCAGCTGCCGCTGACACTTATGCCTTTTAATAAGACGGAGGAGTTTTTATCCAATATAGGAGATTTCAGCTATAAAACATCCGTCCGGGATTTAGATCAAAAACCGCTTGATAAGAAAGAATATACGACATTGAACAGCCTGTATAAACAGGCGGAGAACATTCAAAACCAGCTTCGCAGCGTTCAGCATCTCGTCATGAGCAAAAATTTACGGTGGATGGATGTTGAAATGGCGCTCGCTTCTGACAAAAAACAAAGTGATAATACGATCGTCAACAGTTTTAAAACAGTCGAAAAAAACGTAGGCGCTTTTTCTGAAGACAACACCAGCCCAACGTTTACGGCCGCAAATACAGAACGAAAAGGTTTTACTCATCTGAAAGGCAAACAAATTACAGAAAAAGAAGCGGTAAAAATCGCGGAACGGTTTGCGCCTGATCATAATTATTCCATTAAAGTGGTCAAGAGCGGCCGGAAGACGAATCGGGATGTATACAGCATCCGCATGAATGATGCCGATCAAAAATCTTTGATCTATATGGATATTACCCAAAAAGGCGGACATCCGGTATATTTAATTCAAAAGCGGGCCGTGAAGAAACAAAAGATCAGCCTTAATGAAGCATCTAACCGGGCCGTCGCGTTTTTAAAGAAAAACGGTTATGAAACAAAAGATCTCGAAATTGATGAAAGCGCGCAATATAATAACATCGGCGTCTTCTCTTTTATTCCCGTTGAGAAAAACGTCCGCATATATCCGGAAGCCATCCGAATGAAAGTGGCGCTGGATGACGGTGAAGTCGTCGGTTTTTCCGCGCGTGATTACCTGGCCGCGCATCACACGAGAACGATTCCGACTCCGGCTTTATCGGCTGATGAAGCGAAAGCGAAGCTGAATAAAAATGTTGAAGTGCGGGAGACGCGGCAGGCACTGATCACGAATGAACTCGGTCAGGAAGTGCTTTGCTACGAAATACTCGGGACGATCGGGAAAGACACGTTTCAAATGTTCATAAATGCGGACGATGGCAAAGAGGAAAAAATAGAAAAACTTAAAAGTGTAGAACCTATATATAAAGACCTATAAAAATAAAGGAGGAAAGGACTAAAAGTCTTTTCCTTTTTTTCATTACATGCTTTAATAAAAGCATAAATAATGAAAGAGTGAAGGCCCATGATAGCTGTCGGAGATTATATTTGGATTGAATACATAGAGAACAATGAGCCAAAAAAAGCGAGGAGCAAGGCTGTCAGCATTGAAAACGGCGAACTGCACATCTCATACCCCGTCGATCTGGATTCGGGACGGACGGTCTTTTTACACAAAGGACTTGAGATAACAGCGGAATTTATGGGAAATGGCCAAGTGCCGTATCAATTTAAAAGCATAATCAAAGGAAAGAAAAAAGATCCTATCCCGATGATCGGATTGGAAATCCCTCCTAAAAAGGAAATGAAGCGGATTCAAAGACGCCGGTACGTCCGTGCAGACGCTGTATTGAATGTATCCATCAAAATAGAAGCGAAAAAAACCGCCTTTCAAACGGTTTCCTCTAATATCAGCGCCGGCGGAATCGCAGTTGTGATCCCTGAGCATATTTCCGTGGAACCGGGTGAAAAGCTGTATGTCTCATTCTCTCTTCCGGGTAAGGAAAATACAGACGATATATCAGCTGAAGCGGTTACCCAGCGGTTTTTTTATGATGAAAAGGCGGATAAACAAAAAATGACGCTTGAATTTACAGAAATCGATGCCGGATCGCAGCAGCAATTACTCCAATACTGTATGCGCGCGCAGCTGCAGCAGAGAAGAAACAGTCTGCCGGAATAAACGGCAGCGTAGTTTTCCATACTAATCCTAACGGAGGTGCGCGTGTATGAAAACGTTTGAACGTCTGCTGGTCAAATTGGTCTGCATTCAGCTCGTTATTTTGGGCGCGGTACAGTTTTTGCTTCATTATCAGCCTATTGAACCTTATATTTCGAAAGCCGTGAAATATGAGGGAGTTGATAAAATGGATAAAAAAGAATGGATTGAGACGATAAAGCGGTAAGTCAGCTCAATTTTTTTCGCCCTTTTTCGGGCAGTTCATGATACAATCCATAGAGGAGTAAAGAGCAAGGAGAGAGATTATGGACAAGAAATTATCAATTGCGATCGACGGTCCGGCGGCTGCCGGAAAAAGCACCGTTGCTAAAATAGTGGCTGAGAAGAAATCATACGTGTACATTGATACAGGAGCGATGTATCGTGCCATTACATATACGGCGCTCAGGCAAAATGCCGAATTAACGGATGAAGCCGCGCTCACAGAGCTGTTAAAGCATACGAAGATTGAGCTTGTATCCGCTCCGGAAGGACAAATCGTTCTGGTAAACGGAGAAGATGTGACAGAAGAAATCAGAAAAGACGAAGTCAGCAACCAAGTATCCATCGCCGCCAAGCATAAAGGCGTCAGAGAAGAAATGGTGAAAAGACAGCAGCAGCTCGGAGAAAAAGGCGGCGTCGTCATGGACGGCCGTGATATTGGGACTCACGTGCTGCCTGATGCGGAAGTGAAAATTTTCCTGCTGGCGTCCGTAGAGGAAAGAGCGAAGCGCCGGTTTGAAGAGAATAAGAAAAAAGGCTATGACGTGAATTACGAAACGCTCATTGAAGAAATTGCAAGACGCGACAAACTCGATTCAGAGAGGGAAGTTTCCCCGCTGCGCAAAGCGGAGGACGCGATTGAAATCGATACGACGTCACTCAGCATTGCCGAAGTCGCAGGAAAAATTCTGGAGATCGTTGAACAGAAATCACGTTAACTTGGCCGTAGCGCATTTTGAATTTTTTTCTTAAGAACAAGATGTTATTGCTTGACAAACCAGTCCTTTTATTAGAAGTTAATACTAATAAAACTTTTTATTGATCATTCAAAATCTTTTTGGATGATTCTTTAATACATATTCGGCTGAAAAGCGGACATTCACATGTTCAGCTTTCAAACCGTTTTAATTAAGCTGTGTAGGTTTGGACCAAGGAGGTTATTCAAATGACAGAGGAAATGAATCAAATTGATGTTCAAGTGCCAGAGGTTGGAGATGTAGTAAAAGGGATTGTGACAAAGGTAGAGGACAAGCATGTAGATGTCGAAATTATCAATGTCAAACAGTCCGGAATCATTCCAATCAGTGAATTATCAAGTCTTCATGTAGAGAAAGCATCGGATGTCGTAAATGTTGACGACGAGCTTGACCTGAAAGTAACAAAAGTGGAAGACGATGCTTTGATTTTATCTAAACGTGCCGTTGATGCTGACCGCGCTTGGGAAGACCTTGAAAAAAAATTCGACACAAAAGAAGTGTTTGAAGCTGAAGTGAAAGATGTGGTGAAAGGCGGTCTCGTCGTTGATATCGGCGTTCGCGGCTTCATTCCCGCATCACTTGTCGAAGCTCATTTCGTCGAGGATTTCACTGACTATAAAGGGAAGACCCTCTCTCTTATCGTCGTTGAACTTGACCGTGATAAAAACCGGGTGATTCTGTCACACCGTGCTGTAGTAGAAAAAGAACAGACAGCCAAAAAACATGATTTTCTCCAAACGCTTGAGGTTGGAAGCGTTCTTGAAGGAAAAGTACAGCGCCTGACTGATTTCGGCGCATTTGTCGACATCGGCGGAATTGACGGACTCGTTCATATTTCGCAGCTGTCTCATTCACACGTCGAAAAACCGTCAGACGTGGTGGAAGAAGGTCAGGACGTAAAAGTGAAAGTATTGTCCGTAGACCGCGATAACGAGCGTATTTCTTTATCTATTAAAGAAACGCTGCCGGGACCTTGGAGCCAGATCGGCGAAAAGGTAAAGCAGGGAGATGTGCTTGAAGGAAAAGTGCAGCGCCTTGTAAGCTTTGGCGCCTTCGTTGAAATTCTTCCGGGCGTGGAAGGTCTTGTGCACATTTCACAAATCTCCAATAAACATATCGGAACGCCGCATGAAGTGCTGGAAGAAGGACAGACTGTTAAAGTGAAAGTCCTTGACGTGAACGAAAGCGAAGAACGCATCTCCTTAAGCATGCGTGAGCTTGAGGAAGCGCCGAAAGCCGATCAGGAGGACTTCCGTCAATACCAGGCGAAAGAAGAGCCGAGCACCGGCTTCCAGCTTGGCGATTTAATCGGAGACAAGCTCAATAAATTAAAATAAATTGGTGATAAAACGTGACACGAGCAGAACGAAAAAGAGAACATATAAATCATGCGCTGTCTACCGGCCAAAGCCGGGAAACGGGGCTTGATGATATTACGTTTGTTCATGTCAGCCTGCCAGACCTTGCATTGGAAAAAGTGGATATCTCAACGGAAATCGGCGGACTCACAAGCAGTTCGCCGATTTTTATCAATGCGATGACAGGCGGCGGCGGACAGCTTACATACGAAATTAACAGGTCACTGGCAAGAGCCGCCCGAAAAGCCGGCATACCGCTTGCTGTCGGTTCGCAAATGTCAGCCTTAAAAGATCCCTCTGAACGGTATTCTTACGAAATCGTCAGAAAAGAGAATCCGGACGGGTTAATATTTGCGAATTTAGGCAGCGAGGCGGACGCCGAGCAGGCGAAAAGGGCGGTTGATATGATTGAGGCGGACGCCCTGCAGATTCATTTAAATGTGATTCAGGAGATCGTCATGCCTGAAGGCGACAGAAGTTTTACGGGTGCTCTCCGCCGTATTGAGCGGATTGCAGATGAAGCGGGTGTGCCCGTTTTCGTTAAAGAAGTCGGCTTCGGCATGAGCAGGGAATCGGCACGGCAGTTATTTGATGCTGGGGCGGCGGCAGTTGATGCCGGCGGATACGGCGGGACAAATTTCTCTAAAATAGAAAATATGCGCAGAGAGAAGGCGCTTCAATTTTTTAATACGTGGGGAATTTCCACTGCAGCCAGCTTAGCGGAAATCCATTCGCTTTCTGTTGATCAATCAATTATCGCATCCGGAGGGCTGCAAAGTGCGCTGGATGTCGCTAAAACGATTGCCCTCGGCGCTTCTTCTGCGGGAATGGCGGGCATTTTCCTGAAAGCTCTCACCTCAAAAGGAGAAGAGGGTCTGTTTGACGAGATGACGGCGCTGTTGCAAGAGCTGAAAATGATTATGACCGTCCTTGGGTGTCAATCGGTTGCCCAATTGCAAAAGGCGCCTTTGGTCATAAAAGGTGACACACATCACTGGCTTTCTGAACGGGGAATTGACACATCCCGTTTCAGCAGACGTTAAAAGGCATGCGGACCCGCATGCCTTTTTTTGCTGTTTACGATTTTCTTTTTCGGAATTCCCCGTTTTGCTCGAGGCTTGTCGCACCTTTATGGTGAATCGAATCGTCGCGGTCCGATTCCACCCGGCGGGAGGCTTTCAGTTTTTTCTCCTGTCTGTCTTTACCCATCATCATCCGCTCCTTTCAGCTTTATTGGTTTAAAAAATACGTTACCGCTCCATACTGGTCAGAGGAGGAGCGATTATGGAATCGTTTTATTATTACTGGTCGATGTGGTTTTTATGGATACTTGCGACTTTTATTTTTGCCAAAACGAAAAGCCGTTTTTACGTATCAGTCTTTATTTTGACTAATATGATGGCAAGCATACATCAGATGACGGCTTATTTTACGCTGAACGCGGCATATGTCATGTTTTTTGCTGCGGCATTCGCTTACGCGGGGAGTCTCGGCATGCATAAACGGCTTCGTTATATTGTGATTCATCTGACGGCTTCGGCAGCGTACGGCTTTATTTTTCTTTTTGCATTATATGACCCTGTTTGGTTTATCATAAAACCTGAATGGGCGGCGGTCATACTGCTTACCGTGATTACGGTCTCTGTTGAGGGGCGATTTCCTGAAAGGCTTTGTCTTTTTGTTCTCGGCATGTGCCAAGGAGAGCTATTGTATTCAGCGGTCATTCATAAAATTGCGGGTGCGGCAGCCGTCGGCGGCTATCAATGGCTTTCAGGCTGCTCGGCGGGAGTGATCCTGCTTGTCGGGCTGACTACATATGAACAGCTCGCCGCACGCATCAGCCAAAAAAGCAAAAAGCAGGGCAAAGGGGCGACAAAAATGTCTTGAAAACGGACGGAGACTGTTACATGAATGCGAAACATTTTGAAGAATACATTGTGATCTCAGTGAAAACTGATATAATAAATGAGTTAAGCCCTTCTGTTTGAAGGGTTCTTTTCATAGCGAAGATGATTTTTAATAACCGGTTGAACAATTTTTGTGAAAATGTAAGCGGCTGGATTGAAAGGAAGGGTACTATGGGTAAACCTGTCGTAGCCATTGTCGGAAGACCGAATGTGGGAAAATCCACAATCTTTAACCGGATTGCGGGTGAAAGAATTTCAATAGTAGAAGATACCCCCGGAGTGACGCGGGACCGGATATACAGTTCGGCGGAATGGCTGAATTATGATTTTAACCTGATTGACACGGGCGGAATTGATATCGGAGACGAACCGTTTCTGACACAGATCCGCCAGCAGGCTGAAATTGCCATGGACGAGGCTGATGTGATCATCTTTATGGTGAACGGCCGCGAAGGTGTGACGTCTGCGGATGAAGAAGTGGCAAAAATACTGTACCGGACGAAAAAACCGGTCGTATTAGCCGTTAATAAATTAGATAATACCGAAATGAGAGCGAACATCTATGACTTTTATGCGCTCGGCTTTGGAGAGCCGTACCCTATTTCGGGTACTCACGGTTTGGGATTGGGAGATTTGCTCGATGCTTGTGCCGAGCATTTTAAAAACATTCCGGAAACGAAGTATAATGATGATGTCGTTCAATTCTGCCTGATCGGCCGCCCGAATGTCGGGAAATCCTCCCTTGTCAATGCGATGCTCGGCGAAGAGCGGGTTATCGTGAGCAACGTGGCGGGTACGACAAGAGACGCTGTGGATACGGCATTCACCTATAACCAGCAGGAATTCGTGATCGTCGACACTGCGGGGATGAGAAAAAAGGGAAAAGTATATGAAACAACAGAAAAATACAGCGTGCTTCGGGCGTTAAAAGCCATTGACCGCTCAGACGTCGTCGGCGTTGTGCTGAACGCAGAAGAAGGCATCCTCGAACAGGACAAGCGGATCGCCGGATACGCCCATGAAGCCGGAAAAGCCGTCGTCATTATCGTAAACAAATGGGATGCCGTTGATAAAGACGAAAGTACGATGAAAGAATTTGAACAGAATATACGCGAGCATTTCCAATTTCTCGATTATGCGCCGGTGCTGTTTATGTCGGCACTGACGACAAAGCGGATTCATACACTCATGCCTGCGATTATTAAAGCGAGTGAAAACCACTCTCTCCGCGTACAGACAAATGTCTTAAATGACGTCATCATGGATGCGGTCGCCATGAATCCGACTCCGACGCACAACGGCTCACGCCTGAAAATTTATTATGCGACTCAAGTCGCTGTTAAGCCGCCGAGCTTCGTTGTTTTTGTCAATGATCCGGAACTGATGCATTTTTCTTATGAACGCTTTTTAGAAAACCGAATCCGGGATGCTTTCGGATTTGAAGGTACGCCAATTAAAATATTTGCAAGAGCAAGAAAATAAAAAGGTGTGATACAGAGATGAAAAAAGTGGCAATGCTTGGAGCGGGAAGCTGGGGCACTGCACTTTCTTTAGTGCTGGCTGATAACGGACATCAAGTCATGATGTGGGGACATCGTGCCGAATTGATCGATCAAATCAACGAACTGCATGAAAACAAAGATTATCTGCCCGGGGTGGAGCTATCAAGTTCTATCATCGGAACAGCTGATGTAAGCGAGGCTTTAAAAGGAGCTGATTTCATCATTGTGGCGGTTCCGACAAAAGCCATTCGGGAAGTGCTGAAAAAGGCTCTGCCTTACATCCCGAAACACTCGATTTTTGTTCATGTCAGCAAAGGGATTGAGCCGGATTCGCTTCTCCGCATTTCAGAATTAATGGAGGAGGAGCTGCCTGAGGAGTACAGAAAAGACATCGTCGTGCTTTCAGGACCGAGCCACGCTGAGGAAGTCGGATTAAGACACCCGACGACCGTTACATCATCTTCAAAAAATATCGAGGCTGCAGAAGCGGTTCAGGATTTATTTATGAACCAGCATTTCCGCGTGTATACCAATCCGGATATGATCGGTGTTGAGATAGGGGGAGCTCTAAAAAACATCATCGCTCTGGCAGCGGGAATTACAGACGGATTGGGATACGGAGATAATGCAAAAGCGGCCTTAATCACCCGCGGTCTTGCTGAAATCGCCAGACTCGGCACAAAGATGGGCGGAAATCCCCTTACTTTTTCCGGCCTGACAGGCGTCGGCGATTTAATTGTGACGTGTACAAGCGTTCATTCACGGAACTGGCGCGCCGGCAACCTGCTTGGAAAAGGGTATAAGCTTGAAGAAGTCCTTGACCAGATGGGAATGGTTGTTGAAGGTGTGCGGACGACGAAAGCGGCGTATCAGCTGTCTCAAAAATACCAAGTGAAAATGCCGATTACAGAGGCGCTTCACCAAGTGTTATTTAACGGGCAGAAGGTAGAAACGGCCGTAGAGTCCTTAATGGCCAGAGTGAAAACCCATGAGATGGAAGACTTGGTCAACACATTCGAAAACCGGGTAAAGTGACAATAATATGCCGTCAGCATATTCTGAAGTGACGAAAGTCCAAAACGCAGAACTCTCCGGCTGAAATCGCTCAAAACATTTGCTGATTTAGGCAGAAGAGGATGCAGACGTACGCATCTACGCATACTATAGCATCGAAGTCCAAGAGAGTGTATCTCAGGCGTATAGGTGAATATAGTCAACTTGACTGAAGCAAAGTCCCCCTCTTTGCTTCAGTTTTTTTTGTTTTTTTCAATAGATGGAAAACCTGTTGATCTTTTCAACATTTGTATATTAAAATGAAATATAACGCTTACAATGATTGGACGGGGGGCACGGACGTGAGTGTGGCATTGATGAAAATGTGGTTTGCGCTTGGTGCTATGGGATTAATGTTTGTGGCGGTGGCCTCTATTTATGTCAGCAGGTACAAAGTTAAAAACAGGCTGATAAAAGCAGCAGTTTCTTCACTCGCTTATGCCTGTATGGTCATCTCGGGATTGATCGTGTTAATGGTCGTTTTCAGCGGGCCTGTCAATGAATAAAGCAAAAAAGGGGGCGCGGAATGCATAAGTTAAAAATGGCCGTCATAACGGCAATTGCGGTGCTTCTGCTGTCCGGCTGTCTGTATCCTGAAGCGGAAAAAACTGAAAATAAAGTATCTTACAAGCTTCAGCTTCAGCAGGTTCAAGCGGCAGTGGATGAATTTAAAAAGGCGAACGGCGGACTTCTGCCGATTCAGACAAAAGATATGAAAACACCGATCTATCAAAAATATCCGATAGATTTTAAGCGGCTCGCGCCCAGATATATAGAGGAGCCGCCGTCCTCTGCTTTTGAAAGCGGAGGAATGTACCAATACGTGCTTGTCGATGTGGAAAATAAGCCGACTGTGAAGCTGATCGATCTCCAAATGGCGGAGGCAATCCGCGACATAAAGCTGCGTGTCAAAATGTATCAGGAAAAGCATACATATCCACCCTATGAGGACACCGTTTCAAAAGGGCTGTTCACTTTAAATAAAAAAAAGCTCGGCATGAAAGACTCTCCTTCTGTCAAAAGTCCGGTTTCAGGCACGTCTCTGCCGCTTTTAATCGGCGCTGACGGAGAAATCTATGCCGACTATCGCGTCGATCTCGCCCGTTGTCTGAAAGAAAACAAAAAGAAAATCAAACCGGGCGCGGAAATTCAGGATATTTTATGGGAAGAGACTCCCTTCGTCCCGGCCTTTTCAGTCAAATACACCGTAAATGAAAAACAGGAACCCGTTTTTTTAGAAAGTAAAACGAAACAGGAATGAACCTTTCTCCCGCGCATACAAATAGGGAGAAAGGTTTTTTTGATTCCGATAGAAAAGATTGCCTGAAAATTTTCTAAAGATGTCATATTGAAATAGGACAACGTCATACACATATAGTGTCCTGTATTTGATTGAAGAATGGTGAATGAAAAATGATAAGGATAGGAAGTCCGGGAGGGGATCACTTGGAAAAGGTCGATATTTTCAAGGATATCGCTGAACGAACAGGAGGCGATATATACTTAGGAGTCGTCGGCGCTGTCCGTACAGGGAAATCTACATTCATTAAAAAATTTATGGAGCTCGTGGTGCTCCCGAATATCAGCAATGAAGCCGACAGAGCGCGGGCGCAGGATGAGCTTCCGCAAAGCGCAGCAGGAAAAACGATTATGACCACAGAACCAAAATTTGTGCCGAATCAAGCCATGTCCGTACATGTGGCGGAAGGACTTGATGTCAATATCCGCCTTGTGGATTGTGTGGGATACACTGTTCCCGGGGCGAAGGGATATGAAGATGAAAACGGTCCGAGAATGATCAATACACCATGGTACGAAGAACCGATTCCCTTTCATGAAGCAGCGGAGATCGGTACGAGAAAAGTCATCCAGGAACATTCCACAATCGGGGTCGTTATTACGACAGACGGTTCAATCGGCGATATTGCGCGGGGCGATTACGTAGAAGCGGAAGAAAGAGTCATTGACGAGCTCAAGGAAGTCGGCAAACCGTTTATTATGGTCATCAACTCGGTGAAGCCGTATCACCCGGAAACAGAAGCGCTCAGAACTGAATTAAGCGCGAAATATGATATTCCTGTCCTCGCCATGAGTGTTGAAAGCATGCGGGAAACAGATGTGTTAAGCGTCCTCAGAGAAGCGCTTTACGAGTTCCCTGTGCTGGAAGTGAATGTCAACCTTCCGAGCTGGGTCATGGTGCTGAAAGAAAATCACTGGCTCAGAGAGAGTTACCAGGAATCAGTGAAAGAAACCGTAAAAGATATCAAACGCCTGCGCGACGTCGACCGGGTTGTCGGCCACTTCAGTGAGTTTGAGTTTATTGAAAGCGCAGGCTTGGCCGGAATTGAACTTGGCCAGGGTGTCGCGGAAATTGATTTATACGCGCCGGATCATTTATATGACCAGATTTTAAAAGAAGTGGTCGGCGTCGAAATCCGCGGAAAAGACCACCTGCTTGAATTAATGCAGGACTTCGCCCACGCGAAAAAGGAATATGATCAGGTATCAGACGCGCTGAAAATGGTGAAACAGACCGGCTACGGCATTGCCGCTCCGGCCTTAACGGATATGAGCCTTGATGAACCGGAAATCATCAGACAGGGATCAAGGTTCGGAGTAAGGCTGAAAGCGGTCGCCCCGTCCATTCATATGATCAAAGTAGATGTGGAAAGTGAATTCGCTCCGATCATCGGGACGGAAAAACAAAGTGAAGAGCTTGTCCGCTACTTAATGCAGGACTTTGAGGATGATCCGCTTTCTATCTGGAACTCTGACATTTTCGGAAGATCATTGAGCTCGATTGTGAGAGAAGGAATCTCGGCAAAACTGTCGCTCATGCCTGAAAATGCGAGATATAAACTGAAAGAAACGCTGGAGAGAATTATAAACGAAGGCTCAGGCGGCCTGATCGCAATTATTTTGTAAGCTGAAGGACCTCTTCCTGATACGGGGGGTCTTTTTTTATGTCTGCTTAGATACTGGAAATCAATCAAGGATTAGGAGGAAAAAAGCAAAAAAAGGAATATTTGTTCGGGAAAACACGTGAAAACCTTGACGAGCAAGGGATTGGGGCTTTAAAATGCTTGATATGGCTTTTTATATGTGTTACTCTACTTACAGAAAATCTTCACTTTGTTGGACAAACATTCCTCGAAGTGTCTGTTTTCTTATGAAAAGCCGTTTACTTGTCTGTTCTTCCCTGGATTGATTTTTTATCAGACAGGTTTAGAATCAGACTGAACTGTGAAGAAATGATAATAAACTGCTGAATTAATACCCTTTTGGGAGGAGGTGAAAGGCATGAACAAGACAGAACTAATCAATGCGGTTGCAGAAGCAAGCGAATTGTCTAAAAAAGACGCTACAAAAGCAGTTGATTCTGTTTTTGATACGATTTTAGATGCACTTAAAAATGGTGATAAAATCCAACTGATCGGTTTCGGTAACTTTGAGGTGCGCGAGCGTTCTGCACGTAAAGGACGTAACCCGCAAACAGGTGAAGAAATCGAAATCCCTGCAAGCAAAGTACCTGCTTTCAAACCAGGTAAAGCTCTTAAAGACGCTGTTGCAGGAAAATAATTGTGAATATAGATCGTGTATGCATCTGATACATACACTTTGTTTCTTCACAGAAAAGCCCCTTGATAAAGGGGCTTTTCATATTTAAGCAGCCTCGGTCTCCGGCAGGACTTTCGTTTTGCTTTTGGCGCGGCAAATGTGCTAGAATCGAAATTAAATGTATTCAATGGTGGAGGACACAGACAATGAAAGAAGTTAATAAAGAACAGATTGAACAGGCAGTTCGCCAGATTTTAGAGGCGATTGGAGAAGACCCGGACCGGGAAGGGCTTTTAGATACGCCGAAACGCGTAGCAAAAATGTATGCTGAAGTATTCTCGGGATTAAACGAAGACCCGAAAGAGCATTTTAAAACCGTTTTCGGCGAGGATCATGAGGAGCTTGTTCTTGTAAAAGATATCGCGTTTCATTCTATGTGTGAACATCATCTTGTTCCTTTTTACGGAAAAGCGCATATTGCCTACATTCCGCGCGGCGGAAAAGTGACGGGCCTGAGTAAATTGGCGCGTGCGGTGGAAGCTGTCTCAAAACGCCCGCAGCTGCAGGAGCGCATTACTTCAACGATTGCAGAAAGCATCGTAGAAACCTTAGATCCCCACGGCGTCATGGTTGTCGTCGAAGCTGAACATATGTGCATGACGATGAGAGGCGTTAGAAAGCCAGGGGCAAAAACAGTAACTTCCGCTGTAAGAGGTATTTTTAAAGATGACGCAGCGGCGCGTTCTGAAGTGTTAGAACATATTAAACGTGCGGATTAATAATGATAGAGGGTGCAGATATGAATTCAAAGCATTCAAGTGATTTTGTCGTCATTAAAGCGGTCGAGGACGGTGTGAACGTCATCGGTTTAACGAGAGGAACAGATACGAAATTCCACCATTCCGAAAAACTGGACAAAGGTGAAGTGATTATCGCTCAGTTTACAGAGCATACATCCGCCATCAAAGTGAGAGGCAACGCCCTCATCCAGACCGCTTACGGAGAAATGAACAGCGAAAAAAAATAAGCCGGCTGTTTCCCGCTTTTGCTGATTGCCCGCAAACGGCGGGAGAATACAGCCAATTTCTTTTTTTTATGCTATAATGATACCTGCGTATAATAATGACGAATAAATCTCATACATATTAGAATAAATGTGAATTTGGGGACAAGGGTGATATTTTTGCAAGACATCTACGGAACTTTAGCGAATTTAAATACGAAATTAAAACAAAAGCTGTCTCATCCTTATTTAGCGAAACATATTTCTGCGCCGAAAATCGATGAGGATAAGCTACTTCTTTTTCACGCTTTGTTTGAAGAGGCTGACATTAAGAACAACGACAGAGAAAATTACATAGTAACTGCGATGCTTGTCCAAAGCGCCCTTGATACCCACGATGAAGTGACAACAGCCAGAGCGTTAAAGCGAGACGAAAATAAAAACCGGCAGCTAACCGTGCTTGCCGGCGACTATTTCAGCGGACTGTACTATTCGCTTTTATCTGAAATGAAGGATATCTATATGATTCGGACGCTCGCTACGGCAATTAAAGAAATCAATGAGCATAAAATCCGTCTGTACGATCGGTCTGTCAATGACTTGAATCAATTGATTGAAAGCATGGCGATTGTGGAAGCGGCCCTGTTTCACAGAGTGTCAGACCACTTCAATCTTCCGCGCTGGAAAGAGCTGGCGAGTGATTTTTTTGTATATAAGCGGCTGATGAACGGCAATGCTATATTTCTCGATGTCATCGGCAATATTGTAAAGTCAGGAAAATCAAAGGCTGACATACTGGAAGAAAGCTTCCGAAAGGCGAAGCAAAGTATTGAAACGCTGCTGCCGCTCAATTCACCAATCCAAAATCTAATGCTGAACCGGCTTCAAGCGATCAGCCAAGACAAAACATATCATCAGAAAGTGGAAGAAGGGTAATCAACATGCAGGAGTCAAAAGAACAGCGCGTACACGGCGTGTTTGAAAAAATCTACAAAAATTATGACCAAATGAACTCTGTCATCAGTTTTCAGCAGCATAAAAAATGGCGCGACAAAACGATGCAGATCATGAATGTGAAAGAAGGCGCAAAAGCGCTTGATGTCTGCTGCGGAACGGCTGACTGGACGATTGCCCTCGCAGAAGCGGCCGGTAAAAGCGGCGAAATCAAAGGACTGGATTTCAGCAAAAATATGCTGAGCATCGGCGAGAAAAAAGTAAAAGAGGGCGGTTACAGCCAAATTGAGCTTTTGCACGGAAATGCGATGGAACTCCCTTTCGATGATAATTCTTTTGATTTTGTCACCATCGGCTTCGGACTGCGGAACGTTCCCGACTATCTGACCGTGCTGAAAGAAATGCGGCGGGTCGTCAAACCGGGCGGGCAGGTCGTATGCCTAGAAACATCCCAGCCGGAAATGTTCGGTTTCAGACAGGCATATTTCCTCTATTTTAAATACATCATGCCTTTCTTCGGAAAAATGTTTGCAAAGAGCTATAAAGAATATTCCTGGCTGCAAGAATCAGCAAGAGAATTTCCCGGTATGAAAGAGCTTGCGCGTCTGTTTGAAGAAGCGGGCCTGACGAATGTCAAATACCATTCGTTTACCGGTGGAGTGGCCGCTACGCATATCGGTTGGAAATGATGAATATACAGATGTTTGGGTGAATGATATGAAATTTAAAATGGCCTATTCTTTTTTAAATGACGATATTGATGTGATCGAAAGGGAGCTTGAGCAGACGGTGCGGTCTGACTATCCCTTGCTGAGCGAAGCGGGGCTCCATCTGCTTCAGGCGGGAGGCAAGCGCATCCGCCCTGTTTTCGTATTGCTTTCCGGCATGTTCGGTGACTATGACATTAATAAAATAAAATATGTAGCGGTGACGCTGGAAATGATTCATATGGCGTCCCTCGTGCATGACGACGTCATCGATGACGCCGAGCTGCGGAGAGGAAAGCCGACCATTAAAGCCAAATGGGACAACCGCATTGCCATGTACACCGGTGATTATATGCTTGCGGGCTCGCTTGAGATGATGACGAGACTCGATGAGCCGAAAGCCCACCGGATCCTGTCCAAAACCATCGTAGAAGTTTGCCTCGGAGAAATTGAACAGATCAGAGATAAATACAATATGGAACAAAACCTCAGAACCTATTTGCGCCGCATCAAACGGAAAACGGCTCTTCTCATCGCCGTCAGCTGCCAGCTCGGCGCAATCGCTTCGGGAGCTGATGAGAAGATTCATAAAGCATTATATTGGTTCGGCTATTACGTAGGCATGTCCTATCAAATTATTGATGACATTCTTGATTTCACTTCCACTGAAGAGGAACTGGGAAAACCGGTCGGAGGAGATCTGCTGCAAGGAAATGTCACTCTGCCCGTTTTGTACGCGCTGCGTCAGCCTGAATTGAGAAATCAGCTGAAATTAATTAACAGTGAAACAACACAGGAGCAGCTCGCCCCCATTATTGAAAATATAAAACGCACAGACGCGATTGAAAAATCAATGGCCGTCAGTGACAGGTACTTAAAAAAAGCATTTGAAAAGCTGAATACACTGCCGAGAGGTCGTGCGCGCTCATCATTGGCCGCAATCGCCAAATATATCGGCAAACGAAAATTTTAAACCCCTTTTACGAACAAGATGTGAACATTCTCCGCCCTGGATTGATTAATTGTCAGAAAGATGTTACGATTTCGGTGTGCAACTTGAAAGCCTATACATAATGATGGGGTGGAGAATCTTATGGAAAAAACTTTTATCATGGTAAAACCGGACGGCGTGCAGCGCCAGCTGATCGGAGAGATTTTATCAAGATTTGAACGTAAGGGCTTACAATTGGCAGGAGCCAAGCTAATGCAAGTTTCAGAACAGATGGCTGAAAACCATTATGCTGAACATAAAGGGAAACCGTTTTTCGGCGAGCTTGTGGAATTCATTACATCAGGACCCGTATTTGCAATGGTATGGGAAGGGGAAAATGTAGTAGAGATCACAAGACAGCTAATCGGAAAAACAAACCCGAAAGACGCACTGCCGGGCACGATTCGCGGTGATTACGGCATGTTTGTCGGCAAAAATATCATCCACGGTTCAGACTCCTTAGAAAGCGCTGAGCGGGAAATTCAGATTTTCTTTAAACAGGAAGAGCTTGTACCGTATCAAAAATTAATGGCCGACTGGGTGTACTAAGCCGTCAGCCTTTCTTTTTCTCGTATTATGAAAAGGTTTACATCGTTTAAGAAAGACAGAGGCCTTGCTGCCCTGTCTTTTCATTTCTTACAAATCAGCCTGCGGGCTGATTTTTTTATTGAAATCATACAATTTAGAAAGAAAACAGGCTATACTAGGACAAAAGACAGCGAGATTGGGAGAGAAGCAATGGAGCCTTACGAAATTTTTATCACGAAGTGGAAAAAAATAACCGGCGTTGATTTATCTTTATACAAAGAAGCACAGATGAAAAGGCGGCTGACGTCCCTTTATGAAAAAAAGGGATTCAGAGACTTTCAGGAATTTGCCGCCGCTTTGGAAAAAGACAAGCTATTATTAAATGAAACATTGGACAGGATGACGATCAATGTTTCTGAATTTTACCGAAATTATAAACGGTGGGAAGTTCTTGAAACTTCCATTCTTCCGTTATTAAACCATAACAAACCGTTAAAAATATGGAGTGCGGCCTGTTCAACGGGGGAAGAACCCTATACCTTGGCGATGATTCTCAATCAGCAGACGGGACTGGCCGGATTTGATATATTGGCGACAGATATTGATGAAAAGGCGCTCAGCAAAGCCAAGCGGGGCATCTACCAGGAGCGCTCGCTGCAAGAGGTGCCGGCTTCCGTAAAAAGCCGCTTTTTCACCAAGCAGGACGACAACAGCTATCAAGTAAAGCAAGAGATTCAGAAAAACATCCGTTTTAAGCGGCACAACCTGCTTGCTGACAGCTATGAACAGGATTTTGACCTGATCGTCTGCCGCAACGTTTTTATTTATTTTACTGAAAAAGCGAAAGAAGAGCTGTATGTGAAAATGGCGGGCAGCCTGAAAAAGAACGGAATTCTGTTTGTCGGAAGCACAGAACAGATTTTCAGCCCGGAAAAATTCGGCCTTGAAAGCACCGATACATTTTTTTATCAAAAAAGATAGAAGACATTTTATGAAAACTTGTGTTATAGTTTTACTTAAAAGCGTTAATGTGATGAAGGGAGAAGGAAGAAATGAGATACTTAACAGCCGGAGAGTCACACGGTCCGCAGCTGACGACGATTATAGAAGGAGTGCCTGCGGGGCTTTATATAACTGAGGAAGACATTAATTTTGAGCTTGCCAGACGTCAAAAAGGGCACGGCCGCGGACGCCGTATGCAGATTGAAACGGACAGGGCGAAGATCACGAGCGGCGTGCGGCATGCACGGACACTCGGTTCACCCATCGCGCTCGTTGTAGAAAATAAAGACTGGACCCACTGGACAAAAATCATGGGGGCAGCACCGATTACAGAAGAAGAAGAAAGTGAAATGAAACGCCAGATTTCAAGACCGAGACCTGGGCACGCAGATTTAAACGGGGCCATTAAGTATAATCACCGCGATATGAGAAATGTGTTAGAACGATCTTCCGCGCGTGAGACAACGGTTCGCGTGGCTGCCGGAGCCGTTGCTAAAAAGATTTTAGCGGAGCTCGGCATTAAAGTCGCCGGACATGTTCTGCAAATCGGCGGGGTAAAAGCCGAGAAAACCGATTACACATCCATTGAAGATCTCAAGCGGGTAACTGAAGAATCACCGGTCAGATGCTATGACGAAGAAGCAGGCCGTCAAATGATGGCAGCCATTGATGAAGCGAAGGCAAACGGCGACTCAATCGGCGGAATCGTTGAAGTGATTGTCGAAGGCATGCCCGTCGGTGTCGGAAGCTATGTCCACTATGACCGTAAACTGGACAGCAAGCTCGCCGCTGCCGTTCTGTCGATTAACGCGTTTAAAGGCGTAGAGTTCGGCATCGGTTTTGAAGCGGCCGGCAAAAACGGCAGTGATGTTCATGATGAAATCGTGTGGGATGAAGAGAAAGGCTATACACGGGCGACAAACAGGCTCGGAGGATTAGAAGGCGGTATGACGACAGGAATGCCGATCGTCGTACGCGGCGTTATGAAGCCGATCCCGACTTTATACAAGCCGCTGAAAAGCGTCGACATTGAAACGAAAGAACCGTTTTCAGCGAGCATTGAACGTTCAGACAGCTGCGCCGTTCCTGCAGCAAGCGTAGTGGCAGAAGCAGCAGTGGCCTGGGAAATCGCAAATGCCGTCGTAGAACAATTCGGCCTCGACCAAATTGACCGCATCAAAGAAAATGTAGAAAATATGAGAAAATTATCGAGGGAATTCTGATGAAGGAGCTTGAGGTTCGGACAGCTTCCTCCGCATATCCCGTGTATATCGGTGAAGGCATTAGGAAACAGGCCGCTGCCCTTTTGGCTTCGCTGAACAGGCCGCTGACAAAAATTCTGCTCGTTATCGATGCTGAAGTCGACCGGCTTTACGGTGATGAAATGTTCACGCTTTTAAACGAAACATGGGACGTGAAAAAAGTGATCGTTCCAAGCGGAGAAGAAGCGAAATCACTGGAAGAGTATGAACGGATTCAAACGGAAGCAATCGCTTTCCATATGGACCGTTCCTCATGTATGATCGCGTTCGGAGGCGGCGTGACGGGTGATTTGGCCGGCTTTTGCGCAGCGACTTTTATGCGCGGAATTGATTTCATCCAAATGCCGACGACGCTGCTGGCCCATGACAGCGCGGTCGGCGGCAAGGTGGCTGTCAATCATAAACTCGGAAAGAACTTAATCGGCGCGTTTTATCAGCCAAAAGCGGTGATTTATGATACAGAGCTTCTGAAAACCCTGCCGGAACAAGAGCTGAGATCGGGCATGGCTGAAGTAATCAAACATGCGTTTATCGCTGATCACGCTTTTTTAGAAAAGCTGCTCACGTTTGATACGTTACACGGACTGACAAGCGCTGAGCTGAATGAAATGATTTATAAAGGAATTTCAATAAAATCGGCCGTCGTGCGTGAGGACGAAAAGGAAGAGGGGATAAGAGCTTTCCTGAATTTCGGCCATACGCTCGGCCACGCCGTTGAGGCGGAATACGGCTACGGCCGGATTACACATGGAGATGCAGTAGCCCTCGGTATGCAGTTTGCCCTTTACGTAAGTGAACAGGTTGCGGGATGCAAGATGAACAGAAAAGAACTCACGCAATGGCTGAGAGGACTCGGCTACCCGGGAAGCATCAGACAAGATATCGAAACGCCTGTTCTGTCCGCCAGAATGATGAATGATAAAAAAACACGCGGAGGCATGACTCAGTTCATCGTATTGAAGGAATTAGGCGAAGCACAGGACTGTATGCTTTCAAAAGATGAGCTTGAAAACTTGCTGAACAAATGGCGAATGGAGGAAACAGCATGATGATACGCGGCATTCGCGGAGCAACAACGGTGGAGCAAGACACCGAACAAGAAATTTTAGAAAAAACACAGCAGCTGCTTGAAAAAATCATTGAACAAAATGGATGCAAACCGGAAGACGTTGTGCAGATCCTGTTATCCGCCACGCCTGACATCCATTCTGTATTTCCGGCAAAAGCGGTCCGCAGCCTTTCCGGATGGCAGTACGTCCCGGTGACGTGCATGCAGGAAATGGATGTCGCCGGTGCTCTGAAAAAGTGTGTCCGCGTCCTGATGACGGTTCAGACGGATACGCCTCAGGATGAAATCAGACATGTTTATCTAGAAAAAGCCGTTGTGTTAAGACCGGATTTATCATTGACAAAAAATACTGACATGTAATACGATAAACAAAGCTTAGAAATACACAAGAGTGTGTATAAAGCTGATAAGTAAGATATTGAACAGTTGAGTTTAGAATAGGGTAGCAGAGAATGAGTTTAGCTGAGCTGAGATAAACACGTTTTATTCTGCCCAAAAGAAGCCTTTCTTTTGGGTTTATTTCTTATACGCAACACTCCTCTCACTCTTCATCTCATTCTCCTTACCGCAAGGAGGAGAATCATGAATTTACAATCGGATGTTTCTTTATTTTTAAAGGACAGTCTGACACACCGCACCATTCCAATCGCAGAGACTTTTACAGTCGACACGATCACACCCATTCAGATGGTTGAAAAACTGGACAGAAACATTACGTATCTGTTGGAAAGCAAGGATGAGTCGTCAAGCTGGTCAAGATATTCTTTTATCGGCCTCGATCCTTTCATCACAATTAAAGAGAGTCATAACACATTCGCTGCCGCTGATCCGAAAGGGCATACGCTGTTTGAAGCCGGAGAATTAAGAGCCGTGCTTGACTGGATGAATGAAAGCTTCCGTATTAAAACGCCCGAGCTTGATATTCCATTTTCGGGAGGGGCAGTCGGCTATCTTAGCTATGACATGATTCCTCTGATCGAGCCTTCTGTGCGACGGCATGCGAAAGAAACAGATCTGGAAAAATGCATGCTGTTTGTCTGCCGGAAAATCATTGCGTACGATCACGAAACGAAACAAGTGCATTTTATTCAATATGCGGCGCTTAACGGCCGGGAGACAGAAGAAGAAAAACGGGCCGTTTTTAAAGAAAATTGCGCGGACCTTCGGGAGCTTATCGGTATTTTAACAGAACCGAAGGATATAAAAGAGCCGTTTTTTTCAAAGGAAACGTTTGACACGCCGAGCTTTGCCAATGTGACATCTAATTATACGAAAGAAGGGTTTATGGCCGGCGTCAATAAGCTGAAAGAATTTATAAAAGCGGGAGACATTTTTCAAGGAGTGCTGTCGCAAAAGTTTGATATCCCGGTATCCAGAAATTCATTTGAGCTGTACAGGGTGCTTCGCATCGTCAACCCTTCACCTTATATGTACTATATCAAACTGCCGGACAGAGACATTGTCGGCAGTTCGCCAGAGCGGCTGATCCGTGTGCATGACAGGCATCTGGAAATTCATCCGATTGCCGGAACGAGAAGAAGGGGCGCCGGAAAAAAAGAAGACGAACGCCTGAAAAAAGAGCTGATGAATGACGAAAAAGAAAAAGCTGAACATTACATGCTCGTCGATCTGGCGCGCAATGACATCGGCAGAGTCGCGGAGTATGGTTCCGTAACCGTTCCTGAATTCACAAAGGTCGTTTCTTTTTCTCATGTGATGCACATCATTTCCGTTGTAACCGGCCGTTTAAAACAGGGCGTCCATCCCGTTGACGCGCTGATGTCGGCATTCCCGGCAGGAACACTCACGGGCGCTCCGAAAATCCGCGCGATGCAGCTTTTAAATGAATTAGAACCGACTTCAAGAGAAACCTACGGCGGATGTATCGCTTATATCGGATTTGACGGTTCGATTGATTCGTGTATTACCATCCGCACCATGAGTGTCAAAAACGGTACGGCGTCGGTGCAGGCGGGCGCGGGAATAGTCGCTGATTCCGTCCCGGAAGCTGAATATGAAGAGAGCTGCAGCAAAGCGGGGGCGCTTTTAAAAACGATTCAAATTGCAGAAGACATCTTTTCTGGCGGGGAGGAGAAGACTGATGAACAAATTTCTGCAATTGTGCGTTAATGGCCGCACGCTGAAAACCGGAGAAGCCGAAAAGCTGATGGAGATGATGATGAACGGAGACATGTCTCAGTCTGAGATCGGCGGTATTTTATCAGTATTAGCCCACCGCGGTGAAACGGCGGAGGAGCTCGCCGGATTTGTGAAAGTGATGCGTGCGCGTGCACAAGCGGCAGATGGCTTCGAGGATGTCGTTGATACGTGCGGGACAGGCGGAGACGGGATTTCTACGTTTAACATATCGACGGCAGCGGCAATTACAGCCTCTGCCGCCGGAGCTAAAATTGCCAAGCACGGAAATCGTTCCGTTTCGTCAAAAAGCGGCAGCGCGGATGTGCTGGAGAAACTGGGGGTTTCCATTCAAGCCACTCCAGACAGCGTCAAACGCAGCATCGAAACGAAACAAATGGGGTTTTTGTTTGCCCCGCTGTTTCATTCGTCAATGAAGCACGTCGCCGCCGCGAGAAAAGAGCTTGGCTTCCGAACCGTGTTTAACCTGCTCGGCCCGCTCAGCAACCCGCTGCAGGCGAAGCGGCAGGTGATCGGCGTCTATTCATCTGAAAAAGCGCGCCTGATGGCAAGCGCTCTGGAACAATTTGATGTCAGGCACGTCATGCTTGTGTCGGCGCGTGACGGATTAGATGAACTGTCCATCACAGCACCGACCGATGTCATTGAGCTGAAAAACGGGGAACGTCTGGAATATTCCGTGTCACCCGAACAATTCGGTTTTGCAGAAGGTTCACTGAAGGATATTCAGGTGAGTTCAGCGGAAGAAAGCGCGCTCCTCATTCAGAATATTTTTGCAAATGAAGCCCCGTCATCCGCTCTGCACATTACCGCCTTAAATGCGGGCGCGGCCATTTATACGGCAGGTCTTGCAAAAGATCTGGGAGAAGGAACAAAAACAGCTTTAGAAACCATTCAAAACGGAGATGCCAAAAAGCAGCTCGAACGTCTGAAACAGAAAGAGGAAGAAATATATGCTTGATCAAATCATTCAGCAGAAAAAAGAAGAAGTCAAATCCATCGTGCTGCCGGAAATCCGTCAAATTGAACGGAGATCCTTTAAAGAAGCGATTCTGAACCCGAACCGTTTTATCGGACTGATCGCCGAAGTAAAAAAAGCTTCGCCGTCTAAAGGACTGATTAAAGAGCATTTTGTTCCCGAAAAGATTGCGGCAGATTATGAAGCCGCCAAAGCGGATGCCATCTCTGTTCTGACGGATACCCGTTTTTTTCAGGGAAGAAATCAATTTTTGACAGATGTTAAACAAACCGTTTCTCTTCCCGTGCTGAGAAAGGATTTTATTATTGATTCCCTGCAGGTGGAGGAATCGTACCGGATCGGCGCCGATGCGATTTTGCTGATCGGGGAAGCGCTGGAACCTTCAAAGCTTCATGAGCTTTATCTGGAAGCCCGTGAGAAGGATATGGACGTTCTCGTGGAAGTCCATGATGAAACCGTTCTTGAACGGATTTTACAGGTGTTTCAGCCGGAAATTCTCGGCATAAACAACCGGGATTTAAAAACGTTCCGTACTTCTGTTTCACAAACGGAAAAAATGGCGGATCTTGTGCCGGACGGCTGTCTGCTGGTCAGCGAAAGCGGCATCGGTTCTTTGGCTGACCTGAAATTCGTCAATAAGCACGGGGCGCGGGCTGTATTGATCGGAGAATCTTTAATGAGAGAGGATTCGCAGCAAAAGGCGATCCGCGGGCTGTTCGGGGAGTGAGGGCATGAAAAAGCCTGAAATAAAGTACTGCGGCATCCGCTCAAAGCGTGATTATGAGCTTGCGGCAGCCTCAGAAGCGGATTATCTGGGATTCATTTTTGCCGCAAGCAAACGAAAGGTCACGCCGTATGAAGTACGGAAATGGAAACAGGAGATTCGGACAGATAAGAAACATGTCGGAGTATTTGTAAATGAAACGATAGAAAACATTGCGCAAATCGCTTCTGAACTGTCCCTTGACGTCATCCAGCTGCACGGTGATGAATCGCCTGAGGATGCCCTCCGTCTCCGTCCGCTTGTGCGCTCGGAGATATGGAAAGCGCTCCATCACGGGGAAGGGACGCTCCGTCAGATGGCTAAATTTGCACCCGCCGTCGACGGCTATGTCATTGATTCTTCAGTAAAAGGAATGAGAGGCGGCACGGGAATCGCGTTTTCATGGACCCGTGTCCCCTCGTACCGGAAGCGGGCTCAAAATGCAAACAAGCGCTGTTTTATCGCGGGCGGCGTTAATCCTGAAACGATTACTGATTTACTCAAGTCGGGCCCGTGCGGTATAGATCTTGCCAGCGGGATTGAAAAAAACGGACAAAAGGATCAAACACTGATCCGGCTTTTAGAAGAAAGGATGAACCATTATGTATCCATATCCAAATGAAATCGGAAGATACGGCGAATTCGGAGGCAAATTTGTCCCTGAAACATTGATGCGGCCTCTTGAAGAAATCGAAACGGCTTTCAAAGAATTAAAGAATGATCCCGTATTTCATGCCGAATATAAAAAACTATTGTTTGATTATTCCGGAAGACCGACGGCATTGACGTTAGCAGACAGGGTATCGGATGATTTGGGCGGGGCGAAAATCTATCTGAAAAGGGAAGATTTAAACCATACCGGTTCTCATAAAATTAACAACGCGTTAGGACAGATTCTGCTTGCCAAAAAGATGGGCAAAACGAAAATCATCGCCGAGACCGGTGCGGGACAGCACGGTGTTGCTGCCGCGACAGCCGCCGCAAAATTCGGTTTTGAATGTACGGTTTTTATGGGTGAAGAGGACGTTGCGCGCCAGTCGCTGAACGTATTCCGAATGAAACTGCTCGGCGCGGAGGTCGTGCCGGTCTCTAGCGGCAACGGCACATTGAAAGATGCGACGAATGAAGCGATCAGATATTGGGTTCAGCATTGTGAAGACCATTTTTACCTGATCGGTTCTGTCGTAGGTCCGCACCCGTATCCGTACATTGTTCGCGAGTTTCAGAAAATCATCGGCGAGGAAGCGAAAGAACAGCTCCTCAGGATCGAAGGGACGCTCCCGGACAAGGTTGTTGCATGTGTCGGCGGCGGAAGCAATGCGATGGGCATATTTCAGGCCTTTTTAGACGAAGATACTGAGCTGATCGGCGTCGAGGCGGCCGGAAAAGGAATTGATACGCCTCTGCATGCGGCGACGATAGCAAAAGGGACGCTCGGGGTGATTCACGGTTCAATGACCTATTTAATACAAGATGCATACGGACAGATTATCGAACCGTATTCCATTTCAGCAGGCCTTGATTACCCGGGGATCGGGCCTGAGCATGCCTATCTGCATAAAAGCGGCCGTGTAACATATCAAAGTGTGACAGACGAAGAAGCGATTGCCGCGTTGCGTCTGCTTTCTGAAACAGAAGGCATTCTTCCGGCTATTGAATCTGCACATGCCTTGGCAAAAGCATTTGAAATGGCGAAAGACATGGATAAAGACAAAATCATTCTCGTCAGTCTGTCGGGAAGAGGAGATAAAGACGTTCATACGCTGATGAATGTTTTGGAAAACGGGGTGGAGACACATGTTTAATCTGCATGATTCTGAAAAATTATTTATTCCTTTTATTACGGCGGGCGATCCGCTTCCTGAAATTTCTGTTGAACTGGCAAAATCTTTGCAGAATGCAGGCGCTTCAGCCCTTGAAATCGGCGTCCCCTACACAGATCCGCTCGCGGACGGCCCCGTCATACAGCGGGCTTCAAAACGGGCTCTGGAAAACGGAATGAATATCGTAAAAGCCATTGAACTTGGCGGCAAAATGAAAAAAAACGGCGTTCATATTCCAATTATCCTCTTTACGTATTATAATCCTGTGTTACAATTAGAAAAAGAATGCTTTTTCGCTTTACTGCGGGAAAACGACATAGACGGTCTGCTTGTACCGGATCTTCCGTTAGAAGAAAGCGCCCTTTTGCAAAAGACATGCAAAAAGGAGAACATCGCTTATATCTCGCTGGTCGCGCCGACAAGTGAAAGCCGTTTGAAAATAATTACTGAACAGGCCGGCGGCTTTGTGTATTGCGTATCTTCTTTAGGAGTGACGGGCGTACGCAGCGAATTCGATCCGTCTGTATACTCTTTCATCCGTAAAGTGAAAGAATTCAGCTCTGTTCCGGTTGCGGTCGGTTTTGGCATTTCAAGCCGCAAACAGGTTGACGAGATGAATGAAATATCAGATGGTGTCGTTGTCGGAAGCGCGCTTGTCAGAAAGGTTGAAGAGCTTGAAACAAAGCTTGTGAATTCCGGCACAAGAGCTGATGCGCTTCTTGAATTTGAGGAGTACGCAAAGACGTTCGGACGACTGTACAGTGTAAAATGAGGTGACTGGATTTGCAGATTAAAGAACAGCTGCGGCAGCTGAAACCGTATCAGCCGGGCAAACCAATAGAAGAAGTGAAAATGGAGTACGGGCTTGAGAAAGTAGTAAAGCTCGCATCTAACGAAAATCCGTTCGGCTGTTCACAGGCCGCTAAAGATGCGCTGCATCAGGAAATTGAGCAGCTTGCGTTGTATCCCGACGGTTACAGCGCCGCTTTGAGAACGCGGCTCAGTGAACATCTGCAGGTCAGTGAATCTTCGATCATTTTCGGAAACGGCTCTGATGAGCTTGTGCAGATTATCTGCCGTTCTTTATTAGATGATCAGGCAAACACGATTACCGCCGCTCCGACTTTCCCGCAATACAGACACAATGCGGTGATTGAAGGCGCTGAAGTGCGCGAGGTGCCGCTCCGCAGTGACGGCGCTCATGATTTGGACCGGATGCTTGAAGCGATTGACAGTAAGACGAAAGTCATATGGGTATGCAATCCGAATAATCCGACGGGGACGTATACTTCTGAACAAGAGTTAATTGCCTTTTTAGACAGAGTTCCCGAGCATATTCTCGTTGTACTTGATGAAGCGTACTACGAGTATGTCACAGCGGAAGATTACCCTGAAAGCATTCCGCTTTTAAAGCAATATCCGAATATCATGATCCTCCGCACATTTTCAAAAGCATACGGACTGGCCGCGCTTCGCGTCGGTTACGGCATTGCGAATGAAGCGCTGATCCGCCAGATTGAACCGGCGAGAGAGCCGTTCAATACGAGCAGAATCGGCCAGGCTTCGGCACTGGCTGCGCTTGACGACCAGTCGTTTATTAAGGAATGCGTCAAAAAAAATACAGCGGGTCTTAAGCAGTATTATGATTTTGCCGAAACCCATGGTTTAACTTGTTATCCTTCACAAACAAACTTTGTGCTCATTGAATTTAACCGCCCTGCGGATGAACTGTTCCAAGCCCTGCTAGAAAAAGGGTATATCGTCCGCTCAGGACAGGCGCTCGGATTTCCTGCTGCCCTGAGGATTACGGTTGGTACGAAAGAGCAGAATGAGGAAATTCTGACAATTTTAGCTGAAATATTATAAGAGGTGATCAAGCGTCACCTCTTTACTCTATTAAACTAGATGAAAAAGGAAATGAGTGAAATGAAGGACACAATATTGCTTGCGGGAATCGGTCTGATCGGCGGATCGATTGCATTGGCCATTAAAAAAGAGCATCCGCATAAACGGATTATCGGTGTAGATATTTCGGAAGAACAGCTTACTGCCGCGCTGAAGCTCGGGATTATTGACGAGCGGGCCGGCTCATTTACGGAAGGGGCGCAGCAGGCGTCAGTTGTCATTATCGCCACGCCTGTCGCGCAAACGCTGAAAATGCTTGATATGCTTGCCGCATCGGGCATTACCCATGAACTCTTGATTACAGATGTGGGCAGCACAAAGCAGAAAGTCGTCAGTTATGCTGACAAAGTGCTTCCGGCTCACTATCAATTTGTCGGCGGCCATCCGATGGCGGGGTCTCATAAATCCGGGGCCGCTGCCGCGAAAGATTTTTTATTCGAAAACGCGTTTTACATTTTAACACCGGGAAAATCAACTTCTAAAGAGTCAGTAACGCATCTGAAGGAGCTTCTGAAAGCGGCAAACGCCCACTTTGTGGAGATGACTCCCGAGGAGCATGACGGCGTAACAAGCGTCATCAGCCATTTCCCTCATATCGTTGCCGCAAGCCTCGTACATCAGGCTCACCAATCTGAAGAAGATTATCCGTTTTTGAAGCGTTTCGCAGCCGGCGGTTTTCGGGACATCACAAGGATAGCCTCAAGCAGCCCGGCGATGTGGAGGGACATACTCCTTCATAACAAAGATAAACTGCTTGACCGCTTCAAAGAATGGAAACGGGAGATTGACACGATTGAATCTTATGTAGAAAATGAAGATGCGGACAACCTGTTCGGTTACTTTAAAAAAGCGAAGGATTATCGCGACGGCCTGCCGCTCCGTCAAAAAGGGGCGATCCCGTCTTTTTATGACCTTTATGTCGATGTTCCCGATCATCCGGGGGTCATTTCGGAAATTACGGCGATTTTGGCTGAAGAAAAAATCAGTATCACCAACATCCGCATTATCGAAACAAGAGAAGATATTAACGGAATTCTGAGAATCAGTTTCCAGACTGATGATGACCGCAAGCGGGCGGAAACCTGCATTCAATCCCGCGCCAAATATGAAACATTTTACGCTGACTGAGGTGGAGAACATTGAAAAGAGAAAAAGTGACGTCTTTAAACGGGGAAATTCATATTCCGGGGGATAAATCCATCTCCCACCGTTCTGTTATGTTCGGAGCGCTTGCAGAAGGAACGACAACGGTAAAAAACTTTTTGCCCGGAGCCGATTGCCTGAGCACCATTGCCTGCTTCAGAAAAATGGGTGTCTCCATTGAACAGAACGGAAGTGATGTAACGATACACGGGAACGGCATTGACGCACTTTGTGAGCCTGACAGCCTTCTTGATGTCGGAAATTCCGGCACGACCATCCGCCTGATGCTCGGCATTTTAGCCGGACGCCCATTTCACAGTACGGTAGCGGGCGACGAAAGTATTGCAAAGCGTCCGATGAAGAGGGTGACGGAGCCTTTGAAACAGATGGGAGCCGTGATTGACGGAAGAGCGGACGGAGAATTTACGCCATTATCCGTAAGAGGCGGACAATTAAAAGGCATTGATTACGTTTCCCCCGTCGCAAGCGCGCAGATCAAATCTGCCGTGCTGCTTGCCGGATTACAGGCAGAAGGAACGACGACAGTGACAGAGCCTCATAAATCAAGAGACCATACAGAACGGATGCTGAACGCTTTTGGCGCTGAGCTTGCGGAAACAGAGACGAGCGCTTCTGTAACGGGCGGTCAGAAGCTTCGGGCAGCTGATATTTTCGTGCCCGGCGATATTTCTTCAGCGGCCTTTTTCCTTGCGGCAGGCGCTGTCGTTCCCGGAAGCCGGATTGTGCTGAAAAATGTCGGCCTGAACCCGACACGCACGGGAATTATTGATGTCTTAAAGCAAATGGGGGCTTCACTTGAAGTGATTCCGTCAAAAGCGGACAGCGCGGAGCCTTACGGTGATCTGGTTATCAAAACTTCAGCTTTGAAAGCGGCAGAAATCGGCGGAGAAATCATTCCCCGTTTAATTGACGAGATTCCGATTATCGCTCTTTTGGCCACGCAGGCTGAAGGTACAACTGTCATTAAAGACGCGGCAGAGCTGAAAGTGAAGGAAACGAATCGGATCGACACCGTCGTATCAGAGCTCCGGAAAATCGGCGCAGACATTGAAGCGACTGAAGACGGCATGAAAATACACGGCAAAAAAACGCTTGCGGGCGGCGCGGGTGTATCAAGCCACGGCGACCACCGGATCGGCATGATGCTCGGTATCGCTTCATGTCTGACGGAAGAGCCGATTGAGATCCATGATACAGATGCGATCCGCGTTTCATATCCGACATTTTTTGAGCATTTAGATCAATTATCCAAAAAAGCCTGAAGATGATTCTTCGGGTTTTTCTTCATGTGTCATAAAGTCTTGGGCTTTGACATAGCTTGTCTTAAACGGAAAAATAAAAGGAAGGGGGGATGCGTTTTCGTTACAGAAACAGCCGGAATCAATCGAGCTGTTTGCGTATAAAGATGCCGTCCCCTTTTTTGCCGTTTTCCTCTTAACAATTTTTTGATAAACTATAATGCCGGGTGAAGCATCTTATTTGCGGGCAGCTCCTGTCTGAATTATGATAAGAATAACCCGAATAAAAACCCTTTTCATTGGTTGATGAGGTATAGGAAAAGAAAGGACCGGTCTGATTTGAATACATTGATTCAAGAAGCCATAAAATTAGTTGAAGCAGGTGAAACCGAAAAGGGACTCAAAGCGCTTTCAAAAGCTGAAACACAGCTTCATGACGAAGACAAAGCTATTGCAGCCCAGCTCTACTATGAATGGGGAAACGCAGAAAAAGCGTTAACGCTGATCAGTGATCTGCATGACCTTTATCCTGAGGAGTCTGAGCTGACGAATTTTTACGCCGAATTGTTAATAGATATTGATGAAGAAGAAAAAGCTCTTGAGGTGCTGGAGACGATTTCTCCGGAAGACCCGTCTTACGCAGAAAGCCTTCTTTTAATGGCTGATCTGTATCAGATGCAGGGTTTATTCGAAGTAAGTGAGCAAAAGCTGTTACAGGCGAAAGCGATGTTAAAAGATGAGCCTGTTATTGATTTCGCTCTGGGGGAATTATACTTCACACAGGGATCATACGCGAAAGCCGTTCCGTATTACGAAGAGACGGCAAAAGAGCGGAACGAAATCGGCGGCGTAAATGTTCATCAGAGGCTGGCTGAGTCATTGAGCGCGGCGGGGGAATTTGAAGAAGCGCTTTCATGGTATGAAAAAGCGGCTGCAGAACATACAGAACCGAATACGATTTTCGGATACGGATTCACAGCCTATCAGGCGGGAATGCTCAAAACCGCCATCAAGCAGCTGTCTGATTTAAAAGGGCTTGATCCTTCTTATTCATCGCTTTATATGCCGCTTGCAAAAAGCTTCGAAGCAGAAGGCATGTATGAGGATGCATTAAAAACCGCTAAAGAAGGTATTACTTACGATGAATACAATAAAGAGCTTTTTCTCTATGCGGCGAAAATGGCGTTAAAGCTCGGGAACGAAGACGAAGGCAAAAAGCTTCTTCAGGAAGCGCTGGCGCTCGATCCGGGTTATGTGGAAGCGCTCCATACGCTTTTAGCCGTCTATCATAAAGAAGAAAGCTTTGAAGAGATTATTGATCTGATTCAGGAAGTCCGCGGTTACGGAGAAGAAGACCCGAAATACAATTGGTATTTGGCAAGTGCCTATACGGGTCTCGAGCAGTATGCGGAAGCGAAAAAAAGCTTCGAAGCTGCGTATCTCCATTATCAGGAGGATCGGGACTTCTTATATGAATACGCTCACTTCTTATTGGAGGAAGGCCTTCAGAAAGAAGCGCTGCCGCTTTTAAAACAAGTGCTTTCAATGGATGGAACAAACGAAGAGCTTGAAGAAACAATCTTACGGATAGAGGATGAATTTTTGAGATAAGCAGGATTTTGGACCATGCTTGCTGAATGTATAAGTGATGTCAGATTATACGATCGATAGAGGAGGGAATTACATGCAGACCCCTGTTTCTGTCAATGAAAAAAAGGATTTTATCCGTTGGTTTTTAAATCATTATCAGCTTAAACGCCGGGAGTGCGTCTGGATTTTAAATTATTTAATGAGTCATGATACATTAATGGAAAAAGTCCATTTTGTAGAACAAGCCGAATTTTGCCCGAGAGGCATCATCATGTCTACTCATTGCGTTGATGAAGTGCCGTTTAGGTTTTACAAAGAAAATGTCATGACCACGGACGCGGAAAAATCTTTTCACGACATCCGGCTAAATAAACAGCAGGATTTATTTATCCAGCTGAATTTCCGTTCGGCTTACAGCTCGCCTGAATATGCTGCTGTTCTTGAATCAAATCCGCATCTGCCGAAAGACCTGTTTGAAAATAAACAGGATCAGGGGATGGCTGAAAAAATATTAGAACACGCCATTTCCACTTTCCAGCGGGAAAAGCTGCTTAAAGATATCGACGAGGCGCTGGACCGCCACGACAAAGAAACATTTGAAAAGCTTTCCCGCCAGTTGAATCAGCTCACATAAATGACAGCCTTGCAGAATATGCAAGGCTTGTTGCGTAAAGAGGAGGAACCAGACATGAGATGGAGGGCCGCTGATGCCGCGATCTATTTACAATCTGCAGATTACATTGATACCGCTATCATTCCGTTAATTTCCATATCATCTTCAGGAGGCTTAAAAGAAGCCGTTGAACAGGGGGAAAGCACCCAATTGCTTTCTGAAGAGCTTGAGCGCCAATTGAAGGGACGGGTATATTTATTCCCCTCTTATACATATGTTGATATAGATCAATCACAGATCGCCCTGCTTCAAAAACTCAAAGAAGAGGTGATGACCAGCTTCCGGCACGCCTTGTTTCTGACGGCAGACGAAAAATGGAAGGACTCTGAAATAGGCTCTGATGTCATCTGCATACCTGCCGTTCCGTTTGAACATATGAAAGACTCTTTAAAGAGAAAAATAGCGGATGACAAGTGCGGAGAAATTTTGAACGTTTTGTTACAGAAGTGGAACAATTCTTAAAAACTCCACGCATCCCGCAAAACAGCCGTTTTGCCTCTGTTGACCTTGCTGAAAGATTCATATATTATGAGGGTGACAAATCTCAGAATTATTTTCTATTTTAGTTAATTTTTGGTCAATCTTTAGGGGGGGAAGAGATGGGCGGAAAACAAGATATATCAAGAAGACAATTTTTAAACTATGCGCTCACCGGCGTGGGCGGATTTATGGCCGCCAGTGCGCTTATGCCTATGGTCCGTTTTGCGCTGGACCCGGTATTAAAACCGACGGGAAATCAAAAAATGGTGCAGGTTGTCAGTGTGGATGAGCTGACGAAGGAACCGAAGCGGTTTGACTTTAAAATTCATCAAGTCGACGCTTGGCACAAATCGGAAGAATCCAGATCAGCCTGGGTCTATAAGCATGGGGATGAAATTATAGCGCTTTCGCCGATCTGCAAACATTTAGGCTGCACCGTAAACTGGAACAATGATCCTAAAAATCCGAACAAATTCTTTTGTCCCTGCCATTACGGGCTGTATGAAAAAGACGGCACGAACGTTCCGGGCACGCCGCCGCTCGCGCCTCTTGACCGTTATGAGCACAAAGTAAAGGACGGCTTTTTGTATCTTGGAAAAGCAAAGCCTAGGGGGGAAGGGTGACATGCTGAACAAAATATATGACTGGGTGGATGAACGTCTCGATATTACGCCGATGTGGCGGGATATCGCTGACCATGAAGTGCCGGAACATGTGAATCCAGCTCACCATTTCTCGGCTTTTGTCTATTGTTTCGGCGGATTGACGTTTTTTGTAACCGTTATCCAAGTGCTGTCCGGGATGTTCTTAACCATGTATTATGTGCCGGATATTAAAAACGCGTGGGAATCTGTGTATTATTTGCAGAATGAAGTCGCTTTCGGACAGATTGTAAGAGGAATGCATCATTGGGGCGCAAGTTTAGTTATCGTGATGATGTTTTTACATACACTGCGGGTTTTCTTTCAGGGAGCCTATAAAAAGCCTCGGGAATTGAACTGGATCGTCGGTGTTCTGATCTTCTTTGTGATGCTCGGTCTCGGTTTTACAGGGTATCTGCTTCCGTGGGATATGAAGGCGCTGTTTGCGACAAAGGTAGGACTTCAGATTGCGGAAGCGACGCCATTGATCGGAGCGCAGGTGAAAACTCTTCTTGCCGGCCACCACGATATTGTTGGGGCCCAAACGTTGACGAGATTCTTTGCGATTCACGTATTTTTTCTCCCTGCCGCTTTGTTTGCGCTCATGGGCGCCCACTTTGTCATGATCCGCAAGCAGGGAATTTCAGGACCGCTTTAATACAGATCTGATATAAAAGGGAGGGGATGACATGCATCGGGGGAAAGGAATGAAGTTTGTAGGAGATTCAAGGATACCGGCTGAAAAAAAACCGAATATACCGAAAGACTATTCAGAGTATCCGGGAAAGACAGAAGCGTTTTGGCCGAACTTCCTGCTGAAAGAATGGATGGTCGGAGCCGTTTTCCTCGTCGGATTTCTCGTTTTAACGATTGTGCACGAGCCGCCTTTGGAACGGGTTGCGGACCCGACGGATACGGGGTATATTCCGCTGCCGGATTGGTATTTTCTATTTTTATACCAGCTTTTAAAATATGAATATGCCGCAGGGAGCTACACTGTAATCGGCGCGATGATAATACCGGGGCTTGCTTTCGGGTCGCTGCTTTTGGCGCCGTTTCTCGACAGGGGTTCTGAAAGAAGGCCGTGGAAGCGTCCGGTTGCAGTCGGCATGATGCTTTTGGCGCTTTGCGCTACGATCTTTTTAACGTGGCAGTCAGTCGCGACGCATGACTGGGCGAAGGCGGAGGAGCAAGGGAAAATTAAAAAAGAAGCTGCTATTGATACAGAATCAGACGGTTATAAAGTATTTAAAGAACAAGGCTGTATATCCTGTCACGGGGATAATCTTCAAGGCGGAGGCGCCGGTCCGTCTCTGGTCGATAATGGGCTGAGCCCGGAAGAAATTAAAAAGATCGCAGTCAAAGGAAAAGGGCAGATGCCTGCCGGTGTTTTTAAAGGGAATGACAAACAGCTTGATCAGCTGGCGAAGTTCATTTCTGAAACAACATCGAAATAACGTATTGTGAAGCGGACAATAGCAGGATATACTTTTATGAAAAGAGCTGACCGGATGTCAGCTTTTTTTGTATGATACATATCTTTTTATGGACTGAGAGTTGATGGTATGAGGTGGATTTCTTATCTTTTAGGGCGGCGCGGCATGCTTCTGCTTGCTCTTGCCGTTAATTTTATCGGTACGGTGTACGGCTATTATTGGTATTTGCCGCAGCTTGCGGACACGCCGCTGCGTTTTCTGGTGTTTGTGCCTGACAGCCCGACAGCGACGTTTTTCTTCCTGTTTGTGCTTCTGGCATTTCTCATCGGAAGAAACGCGCCGCTGTTTGAAGCGCTTGCGCTTGTAACCCTTGTAAAATACGGGCTGTGGGCGGTCGGAATGAATATCTTTGTGCTGATCAAAATGGGGCAGATGCCTTGGGAAGGGTACATGCTGATTGCTTCACATTTCGCCATGGCCGTTCAAGGCGTTTTATACAGCCCGTATTTTCGGTTTCGATTATGGCATCTCGTCCTTGCCGCTGTTTGGACGCTTCATAATGACGTCATTGATTATCTTTTCGGCATGATGCCTCGCTACTCAATGCTTAGTGCCTATATGCAAGAGATCGGCTATGCCACATTCTGGCTGAGCATTTGTTCACTCGGTCTTGCATACTTTTTGGTGATTTCCAAAAGGCGGATAAAGCTTGACTTACACTGATAGAATCTTGGTCTAACCTTGTCCCGCTCCTCATATTCTGTAAAGAGAAGGAGTGGGAGGGACCTCTATGAAACGAAAGCTGACGATCTGTCTTTTGCTTGCTCTTATGTGTTTCATCACAACTGCCAAAGCTGAAGGTGAGGGGGGTCTCAAGGAACTGAACGACCTTTCGGATACCGTTTTCCAAATGACTCGGCATTCGCAGTATGATGAGGCCCTGCAAGTGCTTGGCTACTTTAAGAAAAAAATGACACACGTAAACTCACTGACCGGCGCCGAAGTCAGGCAGGTGACTCTGGGCTACAATGATTTAGTGCGGGTCTTGAAACAGGCAGATGCCTCAAATACCGAAAAAATACGGGCAGCCGCCCAGTTCAGGTTGGTAATGGATGCGATGGAAGATCACTCCGATCCGCTGTGGGGTTCGCTTGAACGACCGATTATGGCTACATTCAGCGCCTTAAAAGAAGATGTCAGCGGGAACGGAAGTGAGAATTTCAATGAAAAGTGGAATGAATTTATATCATTATATGATTTGATTTATCCCAGCCTGACAATGGATGTGTCGGCCGGCCAGCTTGATACGGTGGCGAAACATATCGAGGTGATTGAGCAGGAAGGGTTTCAGCAGATGACAAAAGGAACAAAGCTTGAACGGCTGACGCTTCTCCAGCAGGATTTAAAAAAGGTATTTGACAAGGTGGAACGGGATGACGCTGATCCTTCGCTGCTCTGGGTCATTCTGACAACAGGCGGTATCATTATTACTGCGCTGACATATGTCGGCTACCGAAAATACAGAGCGGAAAAAAAGAAAGAGAAAAAGCGTGAATATCCTAAGTCTAAATAAACACAAATTGCTGTAAAGGAGCTAAAGAAGGTGAAAAAACTCATCCAGCAATTGGCTTCAAAACACCTCCCGCAGCCGATCAGAGGCAGAAAAGGGGCGACTGATGAAGGCCCGCGAAACCTCGCTCGTGACTTCCAGAATCCTGACATGCTCGTTCCGCCCTCAACGGATGCAGGAACGGTTCAAAACTTGAAATTCTCTTTTTCTGATACGCATATGAGGCTTGAAGACGGCGGGTGGTCAAGAGAGGTGACGGTCAGAGAACTGCCGGTGTCCAAAAACATCGCGGCGGTGAACATGAGACTGAAACCGGGAGCGGTGCGGGAGCTTCATTGGCATAAAGAAGCCGAATGGGGATATGTGATAAGCGGAGAAGTCCGTTTAACCGCGGTCGACCAAAATGGGCGGAATTTTATTGATAACGTCAGGGAAGGCGATCTGTGGTACTTTCCTTCGGGCATTCCTCACTCCATTCAAGGAATGGAGCAGGGCAGTGAGTTTTTGCTTGTCTTTGATGACGGCTCTTTTTCAGAAAACAGCACCTTTTCAGTAACGGACTGGTTTGCTCATACTCCGCGCAGCGTGCTGCAGGCGAATTTCGGTGTTTCAGGATATGATTTGGCTTACATCCGCGCAAAAGAGCGATACATGTTCCAGCTGGAACCGCCTCCCCCTATTGAACAGGCAGCAGTTTCTTCCCCGGAAGGCACCGTTTTGGAACCGTTCAGCTACAAGCTTTCACTGCAGGAACCTCTTGTAACCAGCGGAGGAAAAGTAAAGATCGTCGATTCAAAAACGTTTAAGGTGTCAAAAACGATTGCCGCCGCTCTTGTGGAAGTCGAGCCCGGCGGCATGAGGGAATTGCATTGGCATCCGAATACGGACGAGTGGCAGTACTATCTTTCGGGAGAAGCGAAAATGACAGTGTTTGCGGCGGAGGGAAGAGCGCGGACATTTAACTATCAAGCGGGTGACGTAGGATATGTTCCTTTTGCGATGGGGCATTATATCCAGAATACTGGTGACACCGTGCTTCGCTTTCTGGAAATTTTCAAAAGCGACCGTTTCGAGGATATCTCCTTAAACCAATGGCTGGCGCTGACGCCGCAGCGCTTTGTCGAGCAGACGCTCAATGTCAGCCCGGCATTCACCCGCCGGTTGAGAAAGAAAAAATCACCGGTTGTCAAATGGAAACACGAGGAGTAGGCGGCAAGAGCCGCCTTTTTATTATCGTCTGATCGGATTTTTATTTTCATCAAGCGTAAATCCTTCGCCGAGCACATCATGGACGTCGCTTACAGCAACAAAAGCATGCGGGTCAACAGAAGTAATGACGCTTTTCAAAAGCACAATTTCGTTTTTCGGAACGACGCAGTAAAGAACGTCTCTGTCTTCTTTTGTATATGATCCTTGTCCTTTTAAAACGGTGACGCCGCGCTCCATCTCTTCAATGATCTTTTGCTGGATCAAATCGTTCTTCGAAGAAATAATCGTTGCCCCTTTTGCGGCATAACCGCCTTCCTGTATAAAATCAATCAATCTCGCAGCGACAAAAACGGCTACAAGCGTGTACATCGCTTCCTTGTAAGAAAGATACGTAAACAAAGAAAGGAGAATGACGCAGGCGTCAAAAGCAAACATCGTCCGGCCCATCGGGATTCCGAAGAATTTATTAATCAGCCTGGCGATGATATCGACTCCTCCCGTCGTGCCGCCGTATTTGAAAATAATGCCGAGACCCGCTCCGATAAATACACCGGCGAACAAGGCGGCGAGCGCTAAATCATGCGACAGGGGCATATGAATTTCGTAGCGCTGAAAAATACTCAGAAAAACGGAAAGAGAGACGGTTCCGATCAGGGTATAGACAAACATCGTCCGGCCGAGCATTCTCCAGCCGATGAAAAAGATGGGAATGTTTAAGACCAGGTTGGAAATAGAAGGGCTGATGTGGAATAACGCATATAAAAGCAGCGTAATGCCGGTGAATCCGCCTTCCGCTAAATTGTTCTGCATATTAAAGTGAACCAGTCCGAATGAAAAAACAGCGGCGCCGATTAAAATAAAGCAAATGTTTTTGATTCTGATTTCTCCAAGCATTGCATCAAACCCCTTTTCCTTCCATAAGATCGCGTAAATATTATAGTGGATACAAAAGAAAACAGCAAACTCCCGTTTTAAACATTTGTCAAATGTACTTGAATTAGCTAACATGGAAGAGATGACAGGAGGTATTCGCACAGTGAGTGACAAAACGATGAAAGACTTACAAGCTGAGGTCGATGAATATATCGGCCAATTCAAAGAAGGCTATTTCAGCCCGCTTGCCATGATGGCCCGTCTCACAGAAGAACTGGGCGAACTCGCAAGAGAAGTCAACCATTACTATGGGGAAAAACCGAAGAAAACGACGGAAAATGAGAAAAGCATGGAAGAGGAAATGGGCGATGTGCTGTTCGTCCTCATCTGCCTCGCCAACTCCCTTGATATTTCATTGGAGGAAGCTCATAACCGCGTTATGCATAAATTTAATACACGGGATAAAGACCGCTGGACGAGAAAAGAAGAAGGAAAGTAGGAGAAATCACATGTCAAATGAAACCATTAAAGTCGTCATTGCCGGACCGAGAGGCAGAATGGGTCAGGAGGCCGTAAAACTTGCCGTCCGCACGCCTCATTTTGAGCTTGTCGGCGCCATTGACCATACATACGATCAGCAAACATTGCGGGAAGTGATGTCAGCTGATTCAGACGCTCTTATCTATACGGATATCCGCGCATGTTTCCAGGAAACAAAACCGGATGTGCTGATCGATTTGACAACGCCTGAAATCGGCAAAAAACATACGAAAGCCGCTCTTGAACACGGCGTTCGCCCTGTTGTGGGAACGACTGGATTTTCTGAAGCGGATTTACAGGAACTTCACGCTCTCACCGAAGAAAAAGGGATCGGCGCTATCATCGCCCCGAATTTTGCGTTAGGCGCGGTGCTGATGATGAAATTCTCACAAATGGCCGCCAACTATTTTGAAGATGTAGAGATTATTGAGCTCCATCATGATCAAAAACTGGATGCACCGAGCGGAACGGCGCTGAAAACTGCGGAAATGATCTCAAACGTCCGTTCAGAAAAGCAGCAGGGTCATCCAGATGAAAAAGAAATTCTGCCGGGCGCCCGCGGTGCCGAATTAAACGGAATCCGCCTTCACAGTGTGCGTCTCCCGGGCCTTATCGCCCATCAGGAAGTCATGTTCGGCATGGACGGCCAGACGCTGAAACTGCGCCATGACTCCTATAACCGGGCTTCCTTTATGTCAGGAGTGAAGCTGTCAGTAGAGCAAGTGATGAAAATCGACCAGCTTGTATACGGACTCGAAAATATTATCGACTGAATCGGCAAGGGGGAGAACATCAAATGAAAATCGCTTTAATTGCTCACGATAAAAAAAAGCAGGATATGGTTCAGTTTACGACCGCATATAAAGATATATTGAGCCATCATGAGTTATACGCGACGGGTACGACAGGCTTGAAAATCCAAGAAGCGACCGGATTGTCCGTTGAACGTTTTCAATCCGGCCCGCTCGGCGGAGATCAGCAAATTGGCGCATTAATTGCAGCAAATGCCTTGGACCTCGTCATTTTTCTGCGCGACCCGTTAACTGCGCAGCCTCACGAACCGGATGTCTCGGCGCTGATCCGGCTGTGTGACGTATACGCGATCCCGCTTGCCACAAATATGGGAACAGCGGAAATCCTCGTCCGTACGCTGGACGGCGGGGCGTTTGATTTCCGCAATCTCGTGCGCGGAGGAGAGCCGAATGCCTGAACACGTTGATATCCTTGCGTTCGGCGCTCATAGCGATGATGTCGAGATCGGTATGGGCGGCACGATCGCAAAATTTACGGCACAAGGAAAAACCGCGGTGATATGCGATCTGACCGAGGCTGAACTATCATCTAACGGGACGGTAAGCATAAGAAAAGAAGAAGCGTCGGAGGCGGCCCGAATTCTCGGCGTAAAAGAGAGAATCCAGCTTACGCTTCCCGACCGCGGGCTTTTGAAAAGTGAAGATGCCATCCGTAGGATTGTCAGTGTCATCAGAGCCTGCCGGCCGAAAGCCGTTTTCATGCCTTATCCGAAAGACCGCCACCCAGACCACGGCAATGCTGCGGCATTGGTCGAAGAGGCGGTGTTCTCAGCGGGAATTCATAAATACAAAGATCATCATCAGCTGCCGGCTCACAAAGCTCAGAAAGTATACTATTATATGATCAACGGATTTCACCGTCCGGACTTTGTAATCGACATAACGGAAACCATCGATCTGAAAAAGGAAAGCCTGAATGCCTATCAAAGCCAGTTTATTCCTACGGCGCAGTCAGTGAACACACCGCTGACAAACGGTTATATCGAAATGGTGGAAGCGCGGGAAAGACTGTATGGCAAAGAAGCCGGGACGGGGTACGCCGAAGGTTTCTTTTCAAAACAGCTTCCCGTTTTGAATGATGATGTTTTTGGGGGCGGACAATGAGACCATTAAAAATAGGGATTACATGCTACCCGAGTGTCGGAGGCTCGGGTATTATTGCGACGGAACTCGGCAAGCTGCTTGCGGAAAAGGGGCACCAGGTTCATTTCATTACATCAAGCATCCCGTTCAGATTAAATACATATCATCCGAATATTCACTTTCATGAGGTGGAGGTCAACCAATACGCGGTATTTAAATATCCGCCGTATGACCTTTCGCTGGCGAGCAAAATCGCTGAGGTTGCCGCAAGGGAAAATCTTGATATCATCCACGCGCACTACGCGCTGCCGCATGCGGTATGCGCTTATCTCGCTAAACAGATGCTCAAGCGTGACATCGGCATCGTTACGACGCTTCACGGTACGGACATCACCGTTTTAGGATATGATCCGTCACTAAAAGATTTAATCCGTTTTGCTATCGAATCGTCCGACAGAGTGACGGCGGTATCAACCGCGCTTGCCGGTGAAACATATGACTTAATTAAGCCGAATAAAAAAATTGAGACCATTTACAACTTTATTGATGAACGTGTTTATCTTAAGAAAAATACAGAGAGTATAAAAGAGAAACACGGTATTTTGCCGGATGAGAAAGTCGTCATTCATGTTTCAAACTTCAGAAAGGTAAAGCGCGTGAAGGATGTCATCCGTGTTTTCCGTAATATCGCAGCTAAAACAAAGGCAAAGCTTCTGCTTGTCGGCGACGGACCGGAAAAGTGCGTCGCTTGGCAGCTTGTCGAGAAATACGGTCTGCAGGATCAAGTGCTGCTCCTCGGAAACCAGGACAGGGTGGAAGAGCTGTATTCCATCAGCGATCTTAAGCTTCTTCTGTCTGAAAAAGAAAGTTTCGGACTCGTTCTCCTTGAGGCGATGGCCTGCGGCGTGCCGTGCATCGGAACTAATATCGGCGGGATACCGGAAGTGATTAAAGACCAAGTAAGCGGTTTTCTGGTGGAAGTCGGCGATATTCAGGCGGCTTCTGAAAAAGCGCTTGCGATTTTAGAAGACAAACAGCTCAGCAAACGTTTGACTGACCATGCGCTCAAAATGGTGGAGACCGCCTTTTCTTCGCAAAGAATCGTCAGTCAGTATGAACGGATTTATGACGAATTGGCAGGACCGGAGTGATCTTATGGAACAGGAATTTGTCAAAGCCCTCCCCATCCTTCACCATCTGATGAAGGCTGGTCATCAGGCGTACTTTGTCGGTGGAGCCGTCAGAGACAGCTATATGAAACGAAAAATAGGTGATGTGGACATCGCAACCAGCGCTTCGCCGAATGAGGTGGAGCGCCTCTTTGAGCGGACTGTCGATGTAGGCAAGGAACACGGCACCGTAATTGTCTTATGGAAAGATGAAACCTATGAAGTCACCACCTTCCGTGCCGAATCAGAATATAAGGATTATCGGCGCCCTGAAGCCGTACGGTTCATTACTTCTTTATCAGAAGACTTAAAGCGGAGAGACTTAACGATTAATGCGATGGCGATGTCTGCCGAAGGAGATCTGGTTGATTATTTCGGCGGCGCACACGATATCGGGAAAAAGCTGATCCGTACGGTGGGAAACCCTGAAGACCGTTTTCGGGAAGACGCTCTGCGGATGATGAGAGCCGTCCGATTTATGAGCCAGCTCGGCTTTGTGTTAGAGGAAAAAACAAAAAAGGCCGTCATAAAAGACAGGGAGCTTTTGGCGCATGTATCAGTAGAACGAAAGACCGTCGAGTTTGAAAAGCTTCTCCTTGGCACATCCTCAAAAGAAGCGATTCAAACGATGGTGCAGACGGGACTGATACAGGAGCTGCCCGGTCTTTCCGGTTATGAGCAGCAAATGCTCGAAGTAAGTGAATTCCCGTTTTCTTCCTTGGATGCGCGCGAAGAACGCTGGGCAGCGCTGTTATTATTTCTCGGCCTTAGTCCGAAAAATGCCGAACCGTTTTTAAAACAATGGAAACTGCCGGGAAAAGTCATAAAAGGAGCGGTGAGGATCATAAGCGTGTATCCGGCGCAGTTGGAAGCAGAAGCGATGTACCGGGCGGGAGAGGCGCTGTTTTCAGCTGTTAAAATCGGAATGCTGAAAAAGCAAAAGACGATTGATGAACAAAAGCTGAAAGAGGTTCAGAGCCTCTATGAGCAGCTGCCGATCAAAAGTCTCCGTGATCTCGACATTTCAGGCGCCGATCTGATGGAGCTCAGAAACCGCCGCGCGGGTAAATGGGTGGCCGAAGAACTGCGCCGGATTGAAGAAGCGGTATTGGCAGGAAAGCTCCCCAACCGTAAACATGACATAAAGGAGTGGCTCGCATCATGGGATCAACATTAAAAACCCAATTAATTGATTTATTTTCTGAGGCGGGTGACGGCTTTATCTCCGGGCAGAAAATAAGTGACGCGCTCGGCTGCTCGAGAACTGCCGTTTGGAAACATATAGAAGAGCTCCGCAAAGAGGGCTATGAGGTTGAGGCGGTCAGGCGGAAAGGGTACAGGCTCATCAAAAAGCCGGGAAAACTCAGTGAATCCGAAATCCGTTTCGGGCTGAAAACAGAGGTTTTGGGCAAACAGCTGTATTACCGGGACGTCCTGCCGTCCACCCAAAAAACGGCCCATGAACTTGCCAATGACGGTGCGCCGGAAGGGACGCTCGTAGTCGCCGATAAACAAACGGAAGGCAGAGGAAGAATGTCCAGAGTATGGCATTCACAGGAAGGAAACGGGATATGGATGAGCCTCATCCTCAGACCGGACATTCCATTGCAAAAAACGCCGCAGCTTACCCTGTTATCTGCCGTTGCGGTCGTACAGGCCATTGAGGCCTTTACCGGTGTACAGCCCGCCATTAAATGGCCGAATGACTTAATGATTCACGGTAAAAAAGCCGTCGGGATTTTAACTGAGCTTCAGGCGGAAGAAGACCGTGTCCGTTCGGTTATTCTCGGGATCGGTATCAACGTGAACCAGCAGGAAACCGATTTTCCCGGCGAGCTTCAGGAAATTGCGACAAGCCTCAGCCTGGAGGCCGGCGAAAAAATTGACAGAGCGGGTCTGATACAAGAGATTCTGCTGACTTTTGAAAAACGCTATCAGGATTATTTGAAGCACGGCTTTACACCGATCAAGCTATTATGGGAAAGCTATGCGGTCGGACTGGGGAACGAGCTCAGAGCGAGAACGCTGCAAGGGACGTTTTACGGAAAATCGCTTGGCATTGATGATGAAGGAGTTCTTCTCTTGGAAACGAAAGACGGAATAAAGAAAATATATTCTGCCGATATTGAGCTCAATTAATCTTAGTTGGTACAAGTCTTGTGAATTTGGTATACTTCCTATGGGCAGTATCATAATGAACTGCACCTGATCAGCAGAACAGAGACTACGAAAAGTCTGCCTTGATCCAAAAAAGGACTGGGACAGAGGGATGACATTCGCCGAACGTTAAACAAGTGGGAATCCTTCTTATTTTACAGAAGGCTTTTTTGCTTGCAAAGAATTGGCGGCTCATCTCCTCACCGTTTAGAGGAGGAGAATCAGAATGAAAACAAAACTGGATTTTATGAAAATGAAGGAAAACGGAGAGCCGATCGTGATGCTGACCGCTTACGATTATCCGCAGGCCAAGCTCGCGGAACAGGCTGGAGTCGACATGATTTTAGTCGGGGATTCGCTCGGAATGGTCGTGCTCGGGCTCGATTCAACCGTCGGCGTAACGGTCAGTGACATGATTCATCATACAAAAGCGGTAAAACGCGGTGCGAAAAATACGTTTATCGTAACTGATATGCCGTTTATGTCTTACCACCTTTCAAAAGAGGATACATTGAAAAACGCCGCGGCCATTATTCAGGAAAGCGGCGCTGACGCGTTAAAGCTTGAAGGCGGAGACGGCGTTTTTGAATCCATCCGCGCGCTGACTCTCGGAGGCATTCCTGTCGTCAGCCATTTAGGGCTTACACCGCAGTCTGTCGGAGTATTAGGCGGATATAAGGTACAGGGAAAAGACGAGCAAAGCGCGAAAAAGCTCATTGAAGACAGCATCAAATGCGAACAGGCGGGAGCGATGATGCTCGTCCTTGAATGTGTGCCTGCTGAACTGACAGCTAAAATAAAAGAAGAAGTATCCATTCCCGTTATCGGAATCGGAGCCGGTTCAAAAGCGGACGGCCAAGTCCTTGTTTATCATGACGTTGTCGGCCACGGCGTGGAGAGAACACCGAAGTTCGTGAAGCAATACGCCAAAATCGACGGGACGATTGAGTCCGCGCTCAGCGGTTACGTCCGTGATGTGAAAGAACGGGTTTTTCCGGAAGAAAAGCACTCCTTTCAGCTGAATCAAACTGTGCTGCAAGGCTTGTACGGAGGGAAGTAAGCGATGAAACAAGTGACAGAAATTCAACAGCTGAAAGAACTGATTGCACAATACCGCTCAGAAGGCCGGACGATCGGATTCGTTCCGACGATGGGTTTTCTTCATGAAGGGCATCTGACGCTGGTTGAAAAAGCGACCAAAGAAAACGATATTGTCGTGATGAGCATCTTTGTTAATCCGACTCAATTCGGACCGGGCGAGGATTATGAAGCTTATCCGCGTGATTTAAACCGCGATGCCCGGCTTGCGGAACAGGCGGGGGCAGATGTATTGTTTACGCCGTCTGCTAGTGACATGTATAAGGGTGAGCAAAATGTTGCCGTGCATGTAAAAAGAAGAACTGACGTGTTATGCGGCGCCTCCCGCATCGGCCATTTTGACGGAGTGGCTACTGTTTTGACGAAGTTTTTCAATCTCGTCAAACCGACCCGCGCCTACTTCGGCCTGAAAGATGCCCAGCAGGCGGCGGTTGTGGACGGATTGATTGAGGATTTCTTTATGGATATCGAATTGGTTGCGGTGGACACGGTCAGAGAAGAAGACGGGCTTGCTAAAAGCTCTCGCAACGTCTATCTGACTGAGCAGGAACGAAAAGAAGCGCCGATGATCTATAAAGCGCTGCAACAAGGCGCCGAGCTGATCAGAGACGGTGAAAGAAACCCGGAAAACGTCATAAAAGCCGTCACCGACATCATCGAAAACACAAGCGGCGTCATTGATTATGCCGAATTGTACGCTTATCCGGAGCTGACTCCGCTTAAAACGCTAAACGGCAAGATCATTCTGGCCTGCGCCGTTCAATTTTCTAAAGCAAGACTGATTGATAATATCATTATTGATATTGATGAATGGGAGAGATCATAATATGTACCGTACTATGATGGCCGGAAAACTGCACCGCGCTACCGTGACGGAAGCCAATTTAAACTATGTCGGCAGCATTACGATCGACGAAGATCTTTTGGATGCCGTCGGAATGCTCGTTAATGAAAAAGTTCAAATTGTGAATAATAACAACGGAGCGAGACTTGAAACGTATATTATTCCCGGTAAACGGGGGAGCGGCGTCATCTGTTTAAACGGAGCCGCCGCCCGTCTCGTCCAAGAGGGAGATAAAGTCATTATTATTTCTTATCAAATGATGTCTGATCAGGAAGCAAAAACCCATCAGCCAAAGGTGGCGGTGCTTGATGATCAGAATAAAATCGAGCAGATGCTGGGTCAGGAGCCGGCGCACACGATTTTGTAAAAGAGCCCCCTTCATGGGGGTTTTCTTTTAAGATTTAGGGGCAAAAGCTGTTTTTCCGCTCCATTTCTCAACAAAACGTGTTACACTTTTCTCGTATGCAAGAATTGAGGTGTCCATTTTAATGAACAAGCAACGGTTCGTTGTCATAGATGTCGAAACAACAGGAAATTCGCCGAAAAAGGGCGATAAAATCATTCAAATCGCAGCGGTTGTCATTGAAAATGGACAAATAACTGAGCGGTTTTCAAAATATATCAATCCGAATCAGGACATCCCGCCGTTTATTGAACAGCTGACCGGAATTTCAACCGGTATGGTTGAAAATGAACTGCCGTTTGAAGCGGTCGCAGAAGAGATTTTTCATCTGCTTGACGGCGCGTATTTTGTTGCGCACAATATTCATTTCGACCTCGGATTTGTCCGGCATGAACTGAGCGAAGCGGGCTATGAGCTGACGGATTGCGAAGTGCTTGATACGGTTGAGCTCTCGCGTATTGTTTTCCCGGGATTTGAAGGGTATAAGCTCGGTGAATTGTGCGCGGAGCTGAATATTGTTCATGACCGGCCTCACCGCGCAGACAGTGATGCGGAGGTTACGGGGCTGATCTTTTTAGACATTTTACATAAACTGAAACATTTGCCTTTGCCGACGTTAAAGCAGCTTAGAAGGCTTTCACAGCATTTTATCAGCGATTTGACGCTGCTTTTGGATTCTTTTATTCATGAAAACAGGCCGGCGGCAGAAGAGAGCTGCATTCCATATGCCTCATTTTCAATTAAAGAGCCCGATCAAATCCCGGCATCCCGGCCGGTGAACGCTGCCATTGACCTTGAAAAATGGAACGAAGAAAAAGAACGGCTCTTATCTGACATCATCCCCCGCTATGAAAAGCGGAAAGGGCAGCTTTCGATGATGGATGAAGTGCTTGGTGCCTTCCGCAATCGGGAGCATGCGCTTATTGAAGCGGCGCCCGGCATCGGAAAAACGATCGGTTATCTCGTTCCGGCTGTTTTATTTGCCAAAGCGGAACAAACTCCCGTCATTATCAGCACGTACTCTACTCTTTTGCAGCAGCAGATCATGTCTAAAGATCTCCCGCTTTTGGAACGTATGTTTCCTTGGCCGGTTCAGGCCGCTATTTTAAAAGGGAAATCGCATTATCTGTGCTTGCGCAAGTTTGAACATATTCTGCATGAGGAAGATGACAACTATGATGCGGTTTTGACGAAGGCGCAGCTTCTCATCTGGCTGACGGAGACTGAAACGGGCGACTCAGCTGAGCTGAATCTTCCTTCGGGCGGGAGATTGCTGTGGGAGCGCATGTCCTATGATGAGGATTCTTTTTTGAAAAAAGGGAAGGAATCGGCCGCCGGATTTTATGAACGGGCTAAAGAAAAAGCGCAGGCCGCAGATTTGATTATCACAAACCATGCTTTGCTGTTTTCAGATCAAAGCAGTGAAACAAAAAAACTGCCTGCAAGCGGAACGGTCATCATCGATGAAGCGCATCATTTCGAACGCGCCGCCAGCGAGCATTTAGGCCGCAGAGCTTCATACATCGGGCTGCACACAAAGCTCAGCCGAATCGGAACGTTGAAGGAACACGGGCTGTTAAAGCGGATGAGAAAACTGTTTTATACGTATGATCTGCCGGCGGAAAGTTTTTTTGACGCCGATGAGTGGATGAAGCATATTCAATCTGAAAGCGACGCATTTTTCAGTTCAGTGCATTCTTTTGTTAAACGAAGAAAACCTAAAGACGATCTGAACCGTCTCGTCTATAGTCTGAATCATAAAAGCCAGGATAAAGGGCTTTTCATGATAACGGACGGAGCGGAGCGGCTTTGTGCGATGCTTGATCAGCTGCTCGACTTGTTTTCCGTGCAGGAGAAACTGTTACATCAAAAGCTTGATGAGATGAAAAGCGGAGCGGCTTTTTTAGCGGCTGAATATGTAAAGTGTATCAGAGGGCTGAGAGAATACCGCGATACGTTCAGCCGGCTGCTGTTTGAAAATGATGAGAAAGAGGCCGTTTGGGTTGAAATTGATGCGAAAGGGGCAAAAAACGCCGTCAGTATCTATGCACAGCCCCTGGAGCCCGGTGAAATGCTGGCAGACCAGTTTTTCGCCCGCAAAAAAAGCGTTGTGCTCACATCAGCGACCTTAATGGTGGAGCAGTCTTTTCAATTTATGATTGAAAGGCTGGGACTTTCGGATTTTTATCCGCGCACCAAAAGCATCCCGTCTCCTTTTTCTTATGATGATCAGATGAACGTCATCATTCCGAAAGAAATGAAATCCGTCAAATATGACGGAGAGCGGGAAGTCATTGAGCATATTGCCAAGTATGCAGAAATCATGTCAAAGGGAAAACAGCCGAAGATCCTTATCCTGTTTACATCTCATGATATGCTGAAAAAAGTGTATCAGGAATTGAAACTCAGTATGGAGATCTCAGGCATTCAGCTTCTCGGCCAAGGCATCTCGGGCGGGAGTCCCGGTAAATTAATGAAAACCTTTAAAACGGCCAGCCGGGCGATTTTGCTCGGGACGAATCATTTCTGGGAAGGCGTTGATTTTCCGGGAGATGAATTGTCAACCGTCATGATCGCAAGGCTTCCTTTCCGTGCGCCTGATAACCCGCTTCATGCCGCAAAATGCGAATTCGCTAAGAAGCAGGGGAAAAACCCGTTTCAGACCATTTCCCTGCCTGAGGCCGTGTTAACGTTCAGACAGGGAATCGGGCGGCTGCTCCGTACGGCGGGAGACAAAGGAACGATTGTGCTGTTAGATCAGCGTGTCAAGACGGCTGGGTACGGACGGCTGTTTCTTGAAGCGCTCCCGACGTCATCCCTTTTGGAACTGACGGATGACGAACTCGCAGATTATGTCAGCCAAACGGAATAAAAGCCGCATAAACGCGGCTTTCGTGGTGTGGGATGAGGAATTGTTTATATAGTAAAAGCGGGTTCATGCCGCCTTGTGATTTTATTATGCCGCGCGTGCATCCCGTTATGACTAACAAAATTTGTTCGACCGATGGAGGGTATAAAAATGGAAAGCAAAATTGAGATTCTTTCTACGATTAATGTGGAGCATTCGGATGATTTATATAAAATCGTCGATACATTAAACCGGACTTTGAAAAGGGACAATCTGATGTTCGGACTTGCGCTTGACGAAGAAAATCAAAATGAAGCGGTCTTCACCATTTATCGCACATAGGTGAAAAAAAGATGAGAAAAAAAGCATTAATATTTACAGCCGTATTTGGTATTATTTTTTTAGCAGTTCTTTTATTTTCGGCCAGCATTTTTAAATCTGCAATGGCTCAAAAAGAAGAAGGTCACGAAACAGCTGCCGCTGCCGCTAAAGAAAAAACGAATCTGACAGATGCTGAGAAAGTGGAAACCTTTGTCGGCAAACAGAAGTATTACGTTGTTTCCGGAACGGATAAACATGGAAAAGACATGTATGTATGGGTTCCGGCCGACAAAAAAGCAAAAATTCTCTCGAAAAAAGCCAGTGACGGCATTTCAAGCGGCAAGGCTGCCAAGATTGTTCAGGGCGAAGGGCTTGTTTCCAAGCTGAATGACGTCCACCCGGCGAGAGAAAACGATGTCCTGCTGTGGGAAGTGACCTACATCAACAAAAACGGGCAGTATAGTTTTAGCTATGTGGACTTTACAAGCGGCAAGATTCTCAAAAACATCACACCGTGAGACGTATTAGGGGGAGTTCAAGTTGAAATTGGCAAAAAGAGTATCCGCATTAACACCGTCTGCAACACTTGCAATTACCGCAAAAGCGAAACAGCTGAAAGCAGAAGGCCATGATGTCATCGGCCTGGGAGCAGGAGAACCGGATTTTAATACGCCTCAGCACATTATAGATGCCGCGGTGCGTTCCATGAATGAAGGGCATACGAAATATACGCCTTCTGGCGGTCTGCCGGCGCTGAAAGACAGTATCGCTGAAAAATTCAAAAACGATCAGGGAATTGAATATCAACCGTCTGAAATCATTGTCTGCACCGGAGCGAAACACGCCCTGTATACGTTATTTCAGGTCATTCTCGATGAAGGGGACGAAGTGATTATACCGACTCCTTACTGGGTAAGCTATCCTGAGCAGGTGAAATTGGCGGGAGGACGTCCCGTCTATATCGAAGGATTGGAGTCCAATCAGTTTAAAATTTCACCGGAGCAGCTGAAGCAGGCGGTCACGGAGAAAACAAAAGCAATCATTATCAACTCACCGAGCAACCCGACAGGTGTCATGTATACGAAAGAAGAGCTTGCGGAACTCGGAAAAGTGTGCCTTGAGCATGACATTCTGATCGTTTCTGACGAGATTTATGAGAAGCTTACATACGGAGGAAAAAAACACGTCTCAATCGCACAGCTTTCAGATGAATTGAAAGAGCAGACGATCATCATTAACGGCGTGTCGAAATCCCACAGCATGACGGGCTGGAGAATCGGTTATGCGGCGGGTTCCGAGCCGATTATTAAAGCGATGACGAGCCTTGCGAGCCACAGCACATCAAATCCGACGTCCATCGCGCAATACGGCGCCATTGCGGCATACAATGGGCCGGCTGAGCCGCTGGAAGAGATGAGACAGGCATTTGAGCACAGACTGAATACGATTTACGCTCAGCTCAGTGAAATTCCCGGCTTTACCTGTGTCAAGCCTGAAGGGGCGTTTTACTTGTTCCCTAATGCCAAAGCGGCAGCAGAAAACTGCGGATTTAAAGATGTCGATGAATACGTGAAGGCGCTTCTGGAAGAAGAAAAAGTCGCCATTGTGCCGGGCTCGGGCTTCGGTTCACCGGACAACGTCCGCTTATCTTACGCAACGTCACTTGATCTTTTAGAAGAAGCGGTCGAGAGAATCCGCCGCTTTACGGAAAAACACAGCTGATTCTGAAAAAGCGGCTTTTGAAGCCGCTTTTCATCTGCATTGACCCCGTAAGAGTAGAACGGGTATAATAAAGTGATGAAAAAAGAGATTCAGGCAGATTCCTGAATGTCTTTCTTGTTCTGGAGGGAAAGATTTTGAAAACAACAATCAACCAAGTGTATAAACACACAGGCGAGGAAGTAACGATTGGAGCTTGGGTCGCGAATAAACGCTCAAGCGGTAAAATCGCATTTTTACAGCTGAGAGACGGTACGGGCTTCATTCAGGGAGTTGTCGTCAAAGCTGAAGTTGAAGAAAACATCTTCCAAATCGCAAAATCAGTGACGCAGGAAACGTCACTTTACGTAAAAGGGATTGTGAAAGAAGACGAGCGTTCACCGCTTGGCTATGAGCTTGCGGTTACGTCCATTGAAGTCATTCACGAAGCGACTGATTATCCGATTACGCCTAAAGAGCACGGCACGGAATTCTTAATGGACCACAGACATTTATGGCTCCGTTCGAAACGCCAGCATGCGATTATGAAAATCCGCAACGAAATCATCCGTGCGACTTATGAATTCTTCAACAAAGAAGGCTTCGTGAAAGTTGATCCGCCGATTTTGACGGGAAGCGCTCCTGAAGGCACGACTGAGCTGTTCGCGACGAAATATTTTGATGAAGACGCCTTCTTGTCTCAAAGCGGCCAGCTGTATATGGAAGCTGCAGCAATGGCGCTCGGAAAAGTATTCTCATTCGGACCGACATTCAGAGCGGAAAAATCAAAAACGAAACGCCACCTCATCGAATTCTGGATGATTGAGCCTGAAATGGCATTTGTCGAATTTGAAGAAAACCTTGAAGTTCAAGAGAATTACGTTGCTTATATCGTACAAAGCGTGCTGAAACATTGTAAGATCGAGCTGAACACATTAGGAAGAGACACGTCCAAGCTTGAACAAATCAAAGCGCCGTTCCCGCGCATTACGTATGATAAAGCGATCGAGTTCCTGAAAGAAAAAGGATTCGACGATATTGAATGGGGAGATGACTTCGGTGCGCCGCATGAAACTGCGATCGCAGAAAGCTATGACAAACCGGTGTTTATCACTCATTATCCGACGTCATTAAAACCGTTTTATATGCAGCCTGCCAAGGATCGTGACGATGTCGTGTTATGTGCTGACTTAATCGCTCCGGAAGGCTACGGGGAAATCATCGGCGGTTCAGAACGCGTTCACGATATGGATTTATTGGAAGAAAGATTAAAAGAACACGGTCTGGATTCAGATGCTTACAAATGGTATGCTGAACTCAGACAATACGGTTCTGTTCCGCACTCCGGCTTCGGCCTCGGACTTGAGCGGACAGTGGCTTGGATCAGCGGAGCGCCTCACGTGCGTGAAACGATTCCGTTCCCGAGACTTTTGAACCGTCTGTATCCGTAATAGTTATAAAAAACGAAGTCTCCTGTAAGGGAGACTTTTTCTAAGTAAAGGGGAAAGCTCCCGGAGATAACCTTTTACAGTAAGAGGTGTAAGCATGAAAAAACAGCAATTTATAGATATGCAGGAACTCGGCATTTCAAGCATTCCCAACCTGCTGCTGACACATTATCGGCAGCTCGGGCTGAACGAAACCGAATTGATCCTGCTCTTGAAGATTAAAATGCATTTGGAAAAGGGCTCTTATTTTCCGACGCCGTTTGAACTTCAATCAGGCATGTCCATTTCTGCTGAAGAATGTACAAGCTGTCTGAGAATGTTTATTCAAAAAGGCTTTCTGTTCATTGAAGAATGTGAAGACCATAACGGCATAAAGTTTGAAAAATATTCTCTGCAGCCGCTATGGGCGAAGCTGTATGATTACATTCAGCATTCACAAAACGAAACGCAGGAAAGAACGTCAGAAAGAGAACAAAAAAGCCTGTACACCATCTTTGAAGAAGAATTCGGAAGACCGCTGTCTCCGCTTGAATGTGAGACGCTGGCCATATGGCAGGACCAGGATCAGCATGATGCGATTTTGATTAAACATGCGTTAAAAGAAGCTGTTTTATCAGGAAAGCTCAGTTTTCGCTATATTGACCGGATTTTATTTGAATGGAAAAAGAACGGCTTCAAAACGGTTGAGCAGGCGAAGGCACACAGCCAAAAGTTCCGGCGCGTTCAAACGAAACAAAATGAACCGCAAAAAGAGTATACGAGGCAGGTGCCTTTTTACAATTGGCTGGAACAGTAACATGAGAAGGAGAGAAACGTGTTAAATTTAAAGCAGATTGAATATTGTCTTGATAAAATCGGCGATATGTTTCCGCACGCAGAATGTGAACTTGTCCATTCAAATCCTTTCGAACTGGTTGTGGCAGTCGCTTTATCTGCGCAATGTACGGATGCTCTCGTCAACAGAGTGACAAAAACGCTATTTCAAAAATATAAACGGCCCGAAGATTATTTGGCCGTACCGCTGGAAGAACTCCAGCAGGATATTAAATCTATCGGCCTGTACCGAAATAAAGCCAAGAATATTCAAAAGCTGAGCAAAATGATTATCGAAGAGTACGGCGGGGAAGTGCCGAAAGACCGAGATGAGCTTGTGAAGCTGCCGGGTGTCGGACGGAAAACGGCAAATGTGGTCGTATCCGTTGCTTTCGGCGTACCTGCAATTGCAGTAGACACTCATGTGGAACGGGTCTCGAAACGGCTCGGCATCTGTCGCTGGAAGGACTCTGTATTAGAAGTAGAGAAAACATTAATGAAAAAAGTGCCGAAAGAGGATTGGTCTGTCACGCATCACAGATTAATATTTTTCGGACGGTATCATTGTAAAGCGCAATCCCCCCGCTGTGCGGAATGTCCTTTGCTTTCGCTATGCAGGGAAGGGCAGAAGCGTGACAAAAAAGGGCTGGTGAAACGGTGACGGCAATTGACATTCTGGCAGGCTATGAAACATACTTGCGCAGCCTTACGGACCTGGAAAGCCTCGAGATCAAAACGGTGCTGCGCCGCCATCCGCTGTATATGGATTTCAGCGGCCAGCCGAAAGTGCAGCCATGGAGGGAAAGGAGCGAATATGTTCCGTTTCTTTTTCAGATTTGGATCGAGACGAAAGAAGCGCTGCTCCCCGTTTTTCAAACAAGGAAATCGAGATGTGATCAAAACGACATGCTGAAAGGGATCGTCTGTCTGATTGCCGCTTTTCATTGGACGGCAGGGGAGCGGGTCACATCACTCGATTGGTCTGTACTTGAAACAAAGCATTTTCCCGCGGAACCGATTAATTGGGCGGAGAGAATGGCGTTTATTTTAACAAAACCGACTCAATTTCACTCGTTTATTCAGCTGGATGAATTAATGATGGAGATGAAAAAGCAATATCATAAATATGAAGTCATGAACAAATCATAAAAAACCTCCTTTTCTCGTAAGGAGGTTTTTTTGCATGAAAAAAATCCTTCACCTGTTTGAGGTGAAGGATTTCGCACGCTAATTAGCGGAATTTGACTGGATGGTTGACGAATTTGACTGACCATTGACATTTGAAGATGAGTCTTGGTTTTTGTCCGTTTGACCGCTGTCAGGCTTAGTCGAGCCGTCTGAACCGGAATCGGAACCATTGTCAGAGCTGTTATCTTGCTGCCCGTTGTTATCCGTCCCGTTACCAGGCTGATTCGGATTGTTATTATCCGTTTGATCCTGGTTGGATTGATCCGGATTTTTATTCGGGTCATCAGTAGGTGTTTGATCCGAACCGTCTGACGTATCTGTCTGATTGTCGTCTGTGTTTGAATCATCGGTTTGGGTCTTGTCTTTATCCTTATCATCATCAGACTTCTGTTCATCGTCAGTCGCTTTATCTTTATCTGCATCGTCTTCTTCATCTTTCGGAACTTTGAAAGATGCTGATGCCGTATCGCTCTTTCCGTCATCATTTTCCGCTGTCACTTGGAAGCTGTAGGTGGAGCCTGGTGTGACATCTGAGACGATGGCTTCTTTTGCCGAACTGTTTTGAATGTCACTGTAGCTTCCGCCGTCAACGGATTGTTTGACATTGAAAGTTGCATCGCCGTCATAATCCCAGCTTAAGGTTAATGATTTTTTATCTTTGTCGTACTTCACTTGCAAGCCAGTCGGTTTATTAGCTTTTTCTTTCTTGTACGTTTTAGAAACGGCAGTAGGCTCCGTTCCTTTCACGAAGTACTCCGTCACTTTTTTATCATCCGGCGTATTCGGTCCGGCTAAAGCGGCGGGGTTCGAGCCTTTCTCAACTGTTTCTTTCACGACGCTGTCAGGCTGCTTGAAGCTTCCTTTACCGTCATCAACATATGAGATCAGCTTTTGGAAAATCCGTTTTGCAACTTGCTGGTCTGTCGATGACAGTGATTTTTTGCCTGCTTTGTTACCAGACTCTACACCGGTCCAAACCGCCGCTGTGTATTGAGGGGTGTAGCCGACAAACCATGAGTCTGGGACTCCGCCTGGAGCAATGTTATATTTTTGAATATCACCTTTAGTAAAGTTTGTCGTACCCGTTTTACCGGCGACTTCCACGTTCGGTACTTGTGCCAGTTTACCTGTTCCCGATTCGACAGCTGATTTCAGCATGTCTGTAACCATGAATGCTGTGTAATCGCTCATAGCACTCTTCGGTTTCGGTGTTAAATCAAGCTTAGTGCCGTCATTAAATTCAATCGATGTGACCGCGTGCGGTTCATTGTACGTTCCGTTATTTCCGAACGCACTGTAGGCGCCTGCCATGGTCAGAGTTGAAACACCGCGGTTAGTATCCCCAAAACCGCCGATAGAATAGGGTTCATATACTTGATCTTTGTTTAATCCCAATCCTAAGTCGTTTGCGAAGTCGACGGCATTATCTTTTCCTGCTGCTTGGTATGCCTTTAAAGCAGGAATATTACGTGAGTCTGCGAGGGCCTCGCGCATAGATATCTGACCTCTGTATTTATTGTCATAGTCATGAATCGGTGTGCCGTCAGAGTACGTATATGGAGAGTCGTCAATCTGCTCGTAAGTCGACCATTTTTTATTTTCAATGACCGGCCCGTAATCAAGAATCGGTTTTATTGTTGAACCTGGCTGCGTTTTACCTTGTGTTGCATAATTGAATCCTCCGGTAGTTCTGTTTCGTCCTGCTCCGATGGCGCGGATTTCTCCGTTTGTCGTATCAAGGAGGGTGACGCCGCCCTGCATGCCTTGGGTAAAGCCGACCGTGTCGCCGTTCATCAATTGATCAAGATAATCTTGTGCTTTCGTATCAAGAGTCGTGTAAATTTTTAATCCGTCAGTTGAAATATCGACGTCTTTCTTTTCTTTTGTCTCAATTTCTTTCATGACTTCTTCGACAAAAGCGCTGTATTTATTTGTATCTTTTTTATCGTATTCCTTTTGGCTGACGACGCCTTCATCTTTCATGGACACTTTCTTTGCTTTTTGGTATTCAGAATTCGAGATGAATCCTTGTTTTTCCATTAAGCTGAGAACGATGTTCCGGCGTTTTTCAGAAGCCTTCGGATTTTTAACCGGGTTATAACCGGTCGGGCTTTGCGGCATTCCGGCAAGCGTAGCCGCCTGTTCAACCGTAAGCTTGCTCAAATCTTTCACGCCGAAGAATTCTTCAGCCGCTTTACCGACGCCATAGGCGCGCGGTGAGAAATAAATTCTGTTTAAATACATTTCTAAAATTTCATCTTTAGAATAATGGCGCTCCAGCTGCAGTGAAAGCCATACTTCCTGGGCTTTCCGTTTAATCGTTTTCTGGTGAGTCAGAAGCGAGTTTTTCACAACCTGCTGGGTGATTGTGCTTCCTCCCTCTGAACCGAAACCATCCGTAAAGTTGGCGACCAAAGCGCCGCCGATCCGGATCGGGTCTATTCCATGGTGCTTATAAAAACGGGCGTCCTCTGTTGCAATAAATGCTTCCTTCACAACATCGGGTATATCCTTAATCGGGACGTAGGTTCGTTTTTCGCCGCCCACTTCCGCGATTTCTTTGCCGTTTTTATCGTAAATTGTTGAAGAGTAAGGCGTTTTCAGCTTGGCTTCGTCCAAAGACGGCGCGCCGGAAACTAAAACGGCAAATGCCGCAGCTCCGCCGACGATGCCGAGGACAAACAGAATAACCAAGGACAGTACAATCTTTTTGAATAAACCGCCTTTACGCTGTTTCTTGCCTTTTTTCGGTGAAGAAGGCTTGGGGCTTTTCGTCTGCCTTGCCTTGCGGCGTTCTTCACGGCTCTTAAATTGATCTGACATAACATCTCAACCTTTCGTTAATGAACCTTTCGCTCAGTCTACTGTTCCTGCGAAAAATAAAGCTGTTCAATAATACTAATATAATCAATTCTCGGTGAGTATCCAAGGGAAATCGGAAAGGAAGCATCTTCTAATTCGTCTTTGCGAATTGACTTTCTGCCGTTATTCTCCTTTCTTTCCCAAAAGACAAACAGCTTGTCGGCTTCGAGGAAATAAACCTTTTCGAAAGCGGATATAATAACAAAACAAATGCCGTCTTGCCTGACTACCTGCTTCATATGCTCAATCTGATGATCATGAAAATTCTGCAGGGGAAATGCCGTTTTGTTTTTTGTTTCTTTTGCCTCAAAATCAATGTAGCGTCCTTTATAAATTCCGTTGTAATCGGTTGTCGAAGACTGCTTAAAATAAGCTTCCTTAATAACTGCGGCGCTTCTTTTCGGATAATGGACGTTTACAATCTGGACGGGTGTCGGCTTTTTGTGAATGACAGCAATTTGGTTAGCCAGATAATATTGATTCGTTTCATTCAGGTCGTCTTCGAGGGTCATGCCGCGATTACTGTATGAATGGGACCGTTTCTGGCTGTTTTGGGATGAAACCGTTTTGTTCGGCTGAAAAGTTTTTCCATTCGGATACCGAATCACTTTTTCCATCCTCCTTATCAAACTAATAGTGACGGAAGTGAATGAACGTGCATAAACGACAGACCGTAACCGCCATTCTTCGCCAGATTGAAAAAGAGACGAAAAGAAAAAATGCCGATAACGTTTCCCGGACGAATGCCTATAAAGCATATTATGACCGCCACCCTGAGATCAAGTGGTCGCTTTTGGCATCCTTTGTGTCCCGCAATGCGGGCTGGTCGATGACTGATTTAAAAGGCATCCTCTACCAGGAGGGCCTTGACAGCAGGCAGAAAAACTGGTTTTTTCTCTCGTATGAAAGGGCGAATTGGCTTATTTTTTCTGATGCCTATCCTCAGCTTCTGGTCTACCAGTGGTCAAAACAAATCGGCGAACCTCTTTTCCGCCATCTTCCTTATTTCCGCGTCTCGGCTTTTATGCAGGAAGAATGGCTCCGTTTTTGGCGTGACGGAGATACGGAACGGCTCATGTATGCTCTTATTATAAATGAACAAAACACTATCCAAGCACCTATTATACAAAATCCTTCGTTTAAAAAGAATGTTTTTGGCACGATTCCTTTTTATTTAAGTGATTGGTTTCACTTTAATACGGTGATATTTCCCTCATTTGACGGATGTTTATACGGAATTTCCGTCAAACGGTTTTCAAAAACGGAAGAAAGAATTACGCTTGGAAAACAGCTTGCCCGTCTTTTGTTCAGACCTGATCTTCACGCTTCTTTTTACCGATTTCTTGATACCGTTCCTCATACCGGCTCTCGCTTTGATATGGAGAAAATGATCGGCATCAAAAAAAGAACATCACCGATGCTGAGGACAACCTATCCCATTGTTGCCCACTCATTAGACGGCAAAAAGACGGATTGGTTTCAAAAAAGGTTATGGAAAGGGGCTTTTTTACAGGAGAAAATGCCGGAACAGCTTGAACTGACCGACTGGTATTTACAGAAAAGACGTGAGCTCCATGCGCTTTTCGCGGTCAAAGAGTGGCTGAAGAAATGAAAAAGCCCGAAACCGCATCGAACGGTTTCGGGCTCTGGTGTCTTACGTGGAAGGGCGGTTTGGGCCGCCTAATTTTTTATCAAGCGTATCAGATGTTTTTGCTTCATTTTTTTGCTGTTTACCTGCATTTTTCGGTCTCGTTTTCATACGGCACCTCCTCAACTGTATCGTTTGCATTAACGCGCCGGTTCATACAAAGTTTGCGGCACTTTTTTGTCGAAAAGCCCGCCTTTTAGGATAATCTCTGTTTGTTTGCCGAACTGCTTCTAGTTTTGTCATGTGCAGAGGAGAGCGGTATGAAAACGAGAATTATATTCGGAGAGACGCAAGTGAAAAGGGAGGAACATGAATGTCTGTTTACACGAGTAAGGCCGATATTCTCCGTCTGCTTTCTGATATCGAAGTCCGGATTTCTGCCGCTGAAAAGACGCTTACCAAGGCAGTTAAGTCCTGTCAGGCGGAAGCTGAAGAAATCAGGCAGGAACGGCTTGCCCGCCTTGAAGAAGAGGCCCGCGAGCTTCATGTTTGTATTGATGATCTGTTTTTGCCTGACCGGCGTAAAAAGGATTTGCCGAGAGCCTGCCGGATTAGCTGATTTTGTGCAAAAACTTTGGTACGATATGTACTGAGGTGAGTCCGTTTGCAGACACAGTCGTTATTGGAACTGACAGAACAAATGATAGAGGCGGCTCTTGAAGCCGAAATCAGGTATCAGGAAGGAAAAGAAACCGGCCGTTCATATGATTTTTTTGACATCATTAAACCTGACGTTGAAAAAAAAGACCGGCTTTGCGCGTTTTGGACTGAAGCAGCGCTTGCGTTTATTCAGGAAAACCGTCCGAAATACGTTCATCATGCACAAATTCAAGCCGTTACAGAAAATTTCGGAGAGCTGATGCTCCAATCATATGTTCATCATATTCATAAAAAAAGATACAAGGATTTAACAGAATCTGTTTTATATACGCTTCGTATACTAAGAGATGAAATTGAAAAAGAAGGCAGCTGAAAATGGCTGCCTTCTTTTATATAAAGGGGGCGGGTATGTTATTCATACGCCGGGTTTTCTGCTCCACTTGCTTCGAGAACCTTCATACTGTTTCGAAATTCGGTTGCCGTGAGATGGCCTTGAATATAGAGAAACTTTGCAAAGTCCATCAGTTTATCTGCACAATCTGTTTCATATTTTTTCACTTCTGCAAAACGTTTTCTTAAGTATGATACGTTCATAATGGTGCATCCCCTCTCATGTATGTTGAGATTATGTTAACATAACGATTCGACTTTTTTCTGTTTTTAAAAAATTAAGACTTTCGACAGCATTTGACAAAGATGAGGCTCTCCGAAAGCACATAACCAAGGCGGAATTCATACATATATAGAAGAAACTTAGTGAGAACAGGGGGAATGTCATATGCAATGGAGAGCGCAGTCATATCAAAATATGTACCAGCAGCCAATGGGATATTTCTATCCGCAACAGATTCAGCCGTTGCAGCAACCGTTGCAGCAGCAGCCGTATCCGCAGCAGTATCATCAGCAAGGGCAGTTTCCGCCGCAATTTTATCCGAATCAGGAATACGGTCAAATGCAGCAGCCGTATAATCCCGCTCCTCCTCAGGCAGGCATGCCTGGGGGGCCGCCGGGATTCGTGAATCCTTACCCCGTTCCCAGACCGAATCAGCAGCAGTCTTCCCAATTCTCAGGCATACTCTCCCAGTTTAAAAAGACGAACGGACAGTTTGATTTTAATAAAATGATAGATACGACGGGGCAGATGGTAAGTGCCGTAAACCAGGTCGGATCGCTTGTAAAAGGATTTACCAGTATCTTTAAATAAAAAGCATGAATGATATCCATCATTCATGCTTATTTTTTAGGGAAAAAGAGGGTAAGCGTCTGCTCATTCCAGGATGTTTCCATATCTTCTTCACGCACTTCATAAGGGAGGACAACGGTTCTTGTCATGCTTGAAGACATATGGGATGAATGCGCCTGCTTATGATCGTGCCGAATGGTCACGTGAAGATAGCGTCCTTTCGTTTCCACCAGCATATCCCCGTCACGGAATGTCTGAGGGATGCTGATGTCAACCGAGAGGCCCGAAGGCTCTTCCCTGACGTCAATCGTCACTTGTGCTTCAGTGAAAGCCGAATTGACAAGATGCTGAAAGCCCTGCATCAATTCTGAGAAGGGGCCTGATTGAAAAAATTGATCCATCGCATGGCTGATGATGTCTTCATTTCTTTCTAAATAACGTTTATCGTTTTCATTTTGATCCATATGACCACCGCCTTTTTACAACAGACTATGCGATGTTATCCCGTATGGTTAAGAATTGAAGGAAAAAAGAAAGTATGGTTAAATAGTGGAGAATAAACTGGTAACGGATTCAGATTTAGGAAGGGAGCACAACACATTGCTGAAAAAATTATTTGGATTGGGAGACAGCCGGAAAAAGCCGGCCGAGGAAGTGATTTTTTCTCCGGCTGACGGAGCGGTGATGGATTTGGCTTCAGTGCCGGATCCCGTATTTTCACAAAAAATGATGGGGGACGGGATCGCCGTCGAACCTGCAAACGGAGACATTGTTTCACCGGTTGAGGGAGAAGTGATTCAGCTGTTTCATACAAAACACGCTGTCGGCATCCGCACCCTTTCTGGAGCGGAACTATTGATACATGTCGGTTTAGATACCGTAAACATGAACGGCGAAGGTTTTGAAGCGCACGTAAAAGAGGGAGACAAAGTCAAGACAGGCGACCTGCTTTTAACCTGCAATCTGGATTTAATAAAAGAAAAAGCAAGCAGCACCGTCATCCCTATGGTCATTATGAACGGTGATGCCGCTGAGCCTTTGCAATTTGCAGGCGCAAATGAAGCGAAAAAAGGACAAACAGAGCTTTTTACGATAAAAATGAAGTAGGCAGGGGCTGATTCCCTGCTTTTTTTCTTGTGCAGTATTTTCATCTAGCCAGGCAAACAAATATTCGGTAAACTGTACCTCATAAAGAGGTGTGGACGATGAAGAAAAAATCACTGAGCGAACTAATTCAGGAATTAAAAGATCATGAAAATATTGTGTATTGGCATGAAGAGGAACCGCGGGAGGCGAAAACCATGCCAATGCCGGATAAGGTAGACCCGAAAATCCGGGCGGCTCTCGAAAAGAGGGGGATCGAGCGGCTATTTACACATCAATACTCCGCTTTTCAGACGGTTCAAAACGGAGAAAGCATTGTGGCCGTCACACCGACGGCCTCCGGAAAAACATTGTGTTATAATCTTCCGGTTCTCCAGTCCATCGCGGAAGATTCCTCAAGCCGCGCGCTTTATTTATTTCCGACAAAGGCGCTCGCGCAGGATCAAAAAAGCGAGCTGAACGAAATCATAGATGAGACGGGCATGGACATCAAAAGCTTCACTTATGACGGCGATACCTCTCCGGCCATCAGGCAGAAGGTCAGAAAAGCCGGACACATTGTCATTACAAATCCCGATATGCTTCATTCAGCGATTCTCCCCCATCATACAAAATGGGTGAGTCTGTTTGAAAACCTGAAATATATCGTCATTGACGAATTACATACGTACCGCGGCGTATTCGGCAGTCATGTGGCGAACGTCATACGCCGTTTAATGAGAATCTGCGCTTTTTACGGAAGCACGCCGTTATTTATCTGCACATCCGCCACAATCGCCAATCCGAGAGAATTGGCGGAGCAGCTGACGGGAAATTCTGTGAAACTGATTGACGACAACGGTGCCCCGAGCGGAAGAAAGCACTTTGCTTTTTACAACCCTCCGATTGTGAATAAACCGCTGCATATCCGAAAAAGCGCCACCGTGGAAGTGAACGAACTTGCCAAAACGTTTTTGAAAAATAAGATTCAGACGATTGTTTTTGCAAGAAGCCGTGTCCGGGTTGAAATTATTTTAAGCCACATTCAGGAAATCGTAAAAAAAGAAATGGGCGCGAAGTCTGTCAGAGGCTATCGCGGCGGATATCTTCCGAAAGAAAGAAGAGAAATCGAGCGGGGGTTAAGAGACGGCAGCATTCTCGGTGTTGTCAGCACAAATGCACTGGAGCTCGGCGTTGATATCGGCCAGCTTCAGGTCTGTGTGATGACGGGATACCCGGGCAGTGTCGCGAGCGCATGGCAGCAGGCGGGCCGGGCCGGACGGCGGCAGGGAGAGGCGCTGATTGTAATGGTGGCGAATTCTGATCCGATTGACCAATATATTGTGCGCCATCCTGATTATTTCTTTAAACGCTCGCCTGAATCTGCACGGATAAACCCTGATAATCTCATTATACTGGTCGATCATCTGAAATGCGCTGCGTATGAGCTGCCTTTCAGGGCCGATGAAACATTCGGAGAAAATGATGCAAGAGATATTCTCGAGTATTTAGAGGAAGAAGGCGTCCTTCACGAAAACCGTGAACGCTATCACTGGGCGAGCGAATCATTTCCTGCTTCAAACATCAGTCTCCGTTCGGCCTCACAGGAAAACGTGGTCATCGTTGACCGGTCAGAGACGGCTGATGTAAAAATCATCGGAGAAATGGACCGTTTCAGCGCGATGACGCTTCTTCATGATGAAGCGATTTATCTTCATGAAGGAGTTCAGTACCAGGTTGAAAAGCTTGATTGGGAGCACAAAAAAGCATATGTGCGAAAAGTCGATGTCGAATATTATACGGATGCCAATTTAGCGGTGCAGCTGAAAGTGCTGGAAATTGACAGATCAGACAGCAGAAGGAAAACGGCCATACATTTCGGTGACGTGACAGTAAACGCCCTGCCGACGATATTTAAAAAAATAAACTTAGTCACTTACCCACCAAAAGAATATAATTCCCCCTATTGCATATCGAATTTTTCTTTTATTCTACGTACAGTTGTTGTAGACATCCTTGTATCCCTCGAGATTTGACGTAGAGACGCGTTAGGGTTCTTCTGTACATATTCCTCGAGAATCTTTCTTTTCCCCTCAGGATCGTGTTTAATCGCTTTTATCTGGTTCTCGAATTCCCCGTATTTATTTCGTAACCTTACGATGGTGCTTGGAGCGATATTTAATTCAGCCGCTATTTTTGACTGCGGTATACCAGGCTTATCTTTCATCAATTGCTGTATTTTTTGATATTTCCCCCAAGGGTCTCTGTTGTCCTTCTGATTAGCATTTCGCCGCTCGTAAGGGTTTGGGTCTACTTTAACGCTTATCTCCAAGGGAGCGCCGTTAGGAAGCTCACCGGCCATCACGATATGATCCGAGTAAACAGTAGTCTGTGGAAACAGCTTACCGATCATGTCCATTTGTTCGTTTTGTGTCAACCAAGTGTCAAAGCGCTCGGCAATCTTAAAATACTCTAGAATTAAATCATAATTGAATTGTTGCGATTCGACGATTGATAATTGTGCATTTAATTGCTTAACTCTCTTTTCGTGAGTGGTGATCTCATTCATCAGAAAACCATGCTGCTTGTCCAATTGCTCTTTTGGGAATTTTCCGTCTAAATAAAGAGGGAGGAGACGATCTACTTTTTCACGTGCGTCAGCTAAAGACTTTTTCGCAGCTTTCACTTCATCTCTAAGCCGTACCGCGTCACTTTCATCAAAATCCATTTGAATATGATCTCTTGCTAGTTCCTCGCTCTTGATGATGTTTTTAATTGCTGAGACAATATTTTGTTCAACACGAATCATATTGATAGACAAATCGCACTTAAAATCGTCTTTTTGACGTTCTGGTCGGCCGTGCGTGATATAAAAATGTATTCCGTACTCTTTTGTTCCCGACATGTGTATTGTCAATTTGCGCCCGCAGAGACCGCATGTCATATGCGTACGTCTTAACAACTGAGGGACCTCGTTTTCACGGGTCTTTTTTTGGTATTTCAGTTCTCTCATTTCTTGAAGCTTCTCATACGACTCTGCACTCCTGAGTTTCGGGTAAATATTCTCAATTTCAATAGTTTCGCCATTAGAGAAAGTTTTTCTCATGACACCGTGATACGCTTTATTTTTTAATTTAGAGGCTATAACAGTATCAGACCATTTTTTACCTGTAGGTGTTAAAGTGATTTTGTTCAGCTCTTTGGCGATCCGTTTGAAACTGTAGCCCTTATTTAGATACAGATCATCGATGAAAGGGATAACCCAAGACCATTTTTCATTAACACTGTATGTTCCAGTGTTTTTGTCGTAATTATATTCGATAGGAGTCTTTCCCCATCCTTTACCTTCTCGCGTGCGCTGACGTTTCCCCCGCATCATACGTCTATTAATAGCGCGCTTCTCCCGGCGTGCTATCAGGTTTTTGATGTCGCTGATAAATTCGTCGTCTTCATTGTCCAAATCAGTTATGCTGCCTGGCTCAGCAATTCGTACGTTATTTTCTCGGAGTGCGGATTTTAAAAATTCCCATGAAACGGTATCTAAACGGCTAAGTCTGTCTTGGTCGATACACAAAACAACGTCACAGCCGCCTTCCTCCACAAAATCAAGAAGAGCATTAAGCCCAGACTTGTCCAATTTTGCACCGGAGTCCACGTCTCTAAATTCTTTTGCAATTATCCAGTTCTGGGATTCCGCGTATTTTCTTAATTCTTGTTTTTGTGCTTTTAAGCTGTACTTATGTTCTTGCATTTTTGTGGATACTCGATAGTAAAGAGCTGCGCGCATTTTTGAACCTCCTATAGGGATTAATATTTATGTATAAAAATAATAAAGCCTGCTACAAAACAGGCATAGTGAGCGTTATTATGTGATTATTTGTGTCTCTTATAGGGATACCTAACGGTCTTTCCTTTGGGAGAGCAGGTACTTTATATACTTGACCGCGTCTTCTGCCTCTTCCTTCGTCAGTATGGATTCATTATCGTCGCTTGTTTTGTACTCTTCGGCTAACTCACTTACTTTCAAGTTTAGTTCTGAAGGGAATAGCTTCGTGTATTCGTTGACAAAGCTTTTCTCGGATTCACTATAATGTGGGTTTTCTTCGTCTATAAAATAATCCACAGATACCTCAAAGACTTTAGAAAGCTTAACCAAAGTATCTCTGGAAGGTTTCTTCTTATTTAGTTCGAACTGTGATACTGCGGTTTGATGTGTTTCTAAGCAGTCAGCAAGGTCGCCCTGACTCATGTTTCTTTCCTTTCGTAATTTCTTAATTTTCTCCCCCAGTGTCATTTGTATAAACCTCCTCAATGTCCAAAATACGGAAACGAAAAAAAGAATTTCTAAATAATTGCTAAATAAAGGTTGACTTTAAGACTACAGGTCTTATAAAATAAGAATCACCAAGTAAGACCTGTAGTCTTAAAAAGGGTTGGTGGTCAATGGTAAACAAGAGACTAATCAAACTTAGAAAGAACTTTGACCTGAGCCAAGAAGAACTTGCAGATGTTATAGGCGTTCACCAGACTATGATTAGTAAATGGGAGCTAGGTTTAAAGGATCCCAATAAGGTCCATAAGATCAAGCTTGCTAAGTTCTTCAAAGTGACAGTCGAATATTTGTTTTACGAGTCTTATTATGACACCGTGTCATAATTTTTCTTTTAGTCATTTTAAGACCTGTAGTCTTGAAAGGAGGGGTGTAATATGCCTGATTACTTAATAAACCCTGAAACGATTCGGAAAAGTGCTCACTTACCGGATAAACTCAGTGAATTGTCCAAACACGATCCTCAGGCAGCTCTTGAAATCCTCCAATTTTGGGGAGACGGTGTTAAACCAATTGTTGAATTATGGGATCTCGTTTGTGACAAGCTTCAAAAAGTACAGCTGTCAGTAAAGCACGGCTAGCGTTATTAAGAAATTTACCATAAACGCATTTGAGTATAAAACACTTAAAGATATTTTTTATGAAAATAAATCATATTTTTAATAAAAGTACGAAATACGAGATACGTTTTGGTTAACGTAATAATAACATCATTATGTAATGAAGTAAATACAAAAATGAAAAAACCTAGAAAAATGTGTAATTTTTTTAGGTGGTTGTAACTGAAAGGGGGTGAGAATTAGTTTTGAACGACGGGAGTGGGGGTTCTAACAGGAGGCAGGAGAGGATTTTTGCAAGCAGGCTTTGTAGGGCGTCTGATGTGAAAAAAGCTTGTAAAAGGGCGAAGCTTCTTTTTACAACAGGGAACGCTGACGATTACGTTATCGCTCACACAATAATTCTTCGGTTGGCTGGCCTGAAATCGCGACAGTTTTCTGAAATGGAGGTGTGCAATTATGACAGCAGTCAAACAAATACTAATTAAAGGATTTCAGTCACATATTGAATCAGACATAGGGTTATCTAACGGATTAAACGTTATTACAGGACCTTCAGACAGTGGAAAGACAGCAGTTCTAAGGGCTGTAAGATGGGTAGCGTTTAATGAACCGGCAGGGGAGGCTTTTCTGAATAGGGTTGTAGGAGAAACAGAGGTTTCACTCACACTCGATACTGGACAAGTTATCACGAAACGCCGTAGGAGAGGCAAGACATCGTATTTGTTTCAACAAAATGAAGATGACGAGGGTAGCTTATTTGAAAAATCCGAGGTTCCAGAGGAAGTAACAGCTGCGTTGGGGATTCGAAAAGAGACCTTCGGGGATTTTGAGACAACCTTAAACTTTGCGTATCAGCTTGACGCGCCTTTTCTAATAAGTGAGACAGCCAGCGCGGGAGCTAAAGTCCTCGGGAAACTGGCGGGAACAGCAGCAGTAGACATGGCAGTTAAGTCAGTGAATAAAGATACAATCGCCGCTCGAAATGAACGATCGAGAGCGACGCAGGATATCGAAAAGATAAATGGTGAGTTGTTAAAGTACGCAGGTGTAGAGGAAGCGAAGGAGCAGCTAGAGTTAGCACAATATGTATTGGATGAAGCAGAGCGGAAGATTGAACGCTTATCAGAATTAAAAGGTTTTCTTGAAACCTACGCGTATCAGTTGGAAGTATTCAGGTCAGTAACGGAAAAACTGGATAAACTGCAAATTGTCTCAGTACTAACTGAGCAATTGGAACAAATAGAAAAAGCCCAGTATAAGCGAGTAGGATTACTGGACTTGAATTGTCAGTTGCAAAAAGCGGCGGCAACCGCTAAAGAGACTGACACGGTATTGAGCAACCTTACAGGGATTCCGGCGGCAACCGAAATCCTAACCGGTGTAGTAACCAGCCATGAGAAAGGTCATTTGTTAAATAGCTTATACAAAGAATACACGAAATATACCCTTCTCGTAAATAATTCTGCTGAAAAACTGCAACGTATAGGTGACTTACATTCTCTGAATAGCCTCTTACATTCTGTAGAAGAAAGTCTGTATACACGAAAAACACTGTCAAATACAGCTGAGGATTACAGAGCCTCAAATAATAAGCTCAGGGCGTCGCAGGAGCGTTTGGAAATGTTCCGAGACCTATGGAGAGGACATGCTCTATTAAGAGTCCTAGAAGCTAATAATGCATCTCTAAGCAATCTGAAATCTTTAGTCAGCTCTTACGATAAGTGTAGGTCATTCATTTCTATGTCAGAAGATGTGATGAAAGAGGCCGAAGAACATGTTTCTAAGGCTCAGGCAGAGATAAACCAGGCATTCAAAGAAGCTGGCGGCATTTGCCCGCTCTGCGAAAGCCCAGTAGTTTGCTCGCATTAATTTAAATGAGAAAGGGACGATGTAACGTGAATACCCAGGAACGTATCGAAACAGCCAAAAGCAACTTAAATAAAGCAGAAAAAGCAAAGCTCCAGGCCGAAACGCAAAAAGAGCACGCTGAAAAGCAACTTGAAGAAGTAAAACAAAAGATGGCGGTAGCTGGTGTTACTCCGGAAAACATAGAAAGCACAATTCAGGAATTGGACGAATCAATAAAAAAAGATTTAGAGAAAATCGAAAATCTTATCCCGCAGGTGTAACGAATGTATCAGCTGATGAAAGTGAAAGCCGATGTAAGGCAGGCATCAAATAAGATATCCGCATTAATTGGTCAGCGGGATCTTCTTAGAAAGCAGAAGGATGAAGCGCGAAAAAGATTGGAAGCGGCTGAGCAGGAATTGGGCAACTTCGATTTAGTTCAGATCCTGCTGCAGAAGACAAGCGAGTATGCCCGACAACAGGCAAAAAAACAGATTGAGGACATTGTAACCAGCGCGTTATCTGTTGTGTTTGGTAAGGATTATCGGTTCAACATAAATATCGAGGTTAAAGCGAACCAGCCAGTAGCAGAATATTGGCTCACATCAGAAGGTGTCACCACACAATTGAAACCGCCAGATTACGATAGGGGCGGTGGAGTGGCTGACGTTGTTAGTCTTGCCTTAAAACTTGCGGTCGGTGAATTATCCGGGGTTCGGGGCCCGCTGTTTCTTGATGAAGCCGCAAAGCACGTATCTCAAGAGTATGTGCAAAACGTAGCTTTTTTTCTAAAGGAATTCAGCCGAAAATTCAATCGACAAATGGTACTTGTTACGCATTCACCTACTCTAGCTGAGACTGGAGACACGAGCATCTCAATCAATCAACAGAATGGAGAAAGCCGAGTTGAGACAATACAGGAGGGAAATCGATGAAAATTCGCAAGGTTTTAGCTGATATTTTGAGACCTACGGAAAATAAAGAAAAAATTTGCCATGTAGACGCGGGACTGTTCCTGAATTTAGAAATCGCAGAACACGAAGTGGATTTCGTGAAAAATAAAATAGATGCTTATATTCGTTACCTTATAGCAAAAAAAGTGGAAGATCCGATTTCTGACGCGAAAGAAAAATACCTTGGGGAGTTTAGTAAGGCTTCAGAGAAACTTCAGGTCGCATGGAATGATATTCACAAAAGCGCAGGACTTTCGGATAAAGAAATTGAGGATTATAACTATTCAGTATCAAGTTTCGGGAATTTATATCGGCATAAATCCACCAAAAGCGAGGATCTCGCTACGAACAAAAGGTGCAGCAGATGACACGATTACTTTACACAGGGGATTGGCATCTGCGCGGGACCACGCCAAGGAACCGGAAAGACAACTACAAGGAATCGCTAAAAGAAAAATTGTTGGAGATTTTCAACTTAGCACGTTACCGGCAGGTGGACGCGATTATAACAGCAGGTGACACATTTCATACTCCTGAGGTGGCAACGGGTGTACTCCTAGAATTTGCGGAGCTAATCGCTGAAAACTGTCCAGTCCCGCTATACACTACAGCAGGCAACCACGACATCTACGGATACAACTTAGATACATACAACAGGACAAGCCTGAGAGTTTTGGAAAAAATAGTGCCGCAGCTTGAAGTAATAAACGATCCGGGTGTCCCCAGGTTTCTAGGTGGCAGAGGGGATTTTCCAGAAGTGCAGCTCACATTTACTCCATACAGCGCGGAAATTGATAAAAAAGGATACGGATATGCGCCGGCTTGCAAAAGTAATGCAGAATTAAAGATCCACATAGCGCATGGGATGTTGCTGGATCATACGCCACCGTTTGATCGTTTTACATTAATCAAAGACGTGGAGACAACCGCAGATCTTGTACTCACCGGTCACGATCACACTGGTTACGGAATTTATGAGCGGGCTGACGGTAAGACGTTTGTAAACTGTGGGGCTATCTGCAGGCTTTCCGCTTCTCAAACTGAGATTACAAGAAAAATAGAGGTTCTCCTAATCGATATTCAAAACGGTAAATACGATTTAGAATTGGTCCCGCTACAGTCAGCAAAGCCTGGAGAACAAATTTTAGATCGTAGCGCAATTGAGCGTGAGCAGGAGCGGCAGTACGCAATGGAGGAGTTCGCATCGTTGATTCAGTCAAACACCGGGGAGAAAGTCTTGGTGGACGTTAACTCTATTATTGAGAGCATCGCAGAACAGGAGGGTTACCATCCCTCTGTTGTGAGGATCGCTTTAGAGAAAATAGCAGAATCAAAAGAAAATATGAAAGCATAAGGAGGCTAAACATGATAGTTGACAAACCGCAGTTTGATGACTCTTTACTCAAGTACGGCACACCAATTTCTGTGATCACAGAAGGAAACCGAGTGTGGGCGGGTTTAATAACCCTGAATAACGGAAGTAATCTGTTGATTTCCTGTTTACCCAAAAAACAAACACTAGCTATGAAGACAGTAACCGAAACAGTTCACATTTCAGACGTACTATCCGGCAAAACAAAGATCGAGCTGCTTGTACCGAAGGAGGATGAAAAATGAACAGTATTCTTGTAAATAAACCGCAGTTTGACATCGAGGCGCTTAAAGCTGGGACGGCAATTAGTATTTATACAGATTCATATGATTTGGCTATTAATAGAGGAGTCGATGTGAACGCGGTTGTTATAGGAATTACACCACTTGAATTGCGCGTAATATTTGCAACTGAGAGTTCATACGATACTGCATATTTAACTATCGATGATGTGGTCAAGAAAAAAGTGAAGATTACGTTATTGCACAAAGTAAAATCCGAGGAGGAATCGAAATAATGGCTATTTCTTATTTCACATTCATTAAACACGCAGAAAAAATGGTGAAGAATATCGGCTTTTCAAAGCCGGCTTTAAAAGGGGTTTACCACACAATTAACGGTTCTGCTGTTGTATCCGATGGCCGCCGCTTATATATCGCAAAAAATATCCAAAGCCGTAACGACTCAGTTTCAATTGATCCAGCTACTGGTAATCTGCTTGAGGGTGAGTACCCGGATGTAAATGCTTTGGCTCCTCAGGGTTTTAAAGACGAACTCCATATACAGAGCACAACGTATCTTCATTTGGTTATAGACGCGTTTATAAAGGCTGGTGTAGTTCCAAACCCGGGGGAGAAAAAAGGAAAAAAAGAAGACGTTGTCCTGACTTTAGAATCGAATGTAAGAGGTAGAGACACGGAACTCGCGATCCTAAGTAAAGCACTGGACGTGGCGATTGACTTAGGTGAAACACAATACTCGAGGGACTTCAAATACGATATAAACGCTGAATACCTACTACAAGCATTGTCTTTATTCAAAGACGCAGGTTATGCGGAAGTAATCATACGTTTTTATGACGATGACTCGGCCATTAAAATTGTCAGCCTAGATGAAAAACAGACGCTTACAGCAGTTATCCCAGTTGTTCTTGATTAATTTCATTATATGAAGGAGTGAATGATCATATGCAATTTAATTTAGAAGATAAAATCACAACACTTGTAGGCGAGTACGGAAAAGAAAAAGTGATTGAAGCGGCAGAAAAGCTGCTGGCGGCTTCGGTCAAAAAAGTTCCGGAAGGATACGATTCGGTAATTGCCCCGGATAATGTGCAATTTGTAGCTCAGACAATTGATGCGGCAATTGAGGATATTGTTGAAGCAGGGCAGAAAGTGGACGCTGCTTATGGAGAGCGGGCTAGCCTGCTGAAGCAGAAAACAACTTTAGAGACTGCTGTCCAGTTAAAAGAAGCTGAGGCTATTATGCAGATTCAGGGAGAAGGGCGTAGCCAATACGTGATCTGGAACGGCGAAAAGATCGCTCTAACAAACGATACTCTAAGGGATTCTTACCGCCGATCTGCTGCAGAAAGCGAACACAGACAACTGGCTGACGTAAAGGCTCAACTCGCAGAAATTGAGGTCAATATCATGGCAGCCAAAGACGCCTACGCTACAGCGAAAGAAGCCGCTGATTTACTTAAAGCGAAAGCTCATGTACAGGGGAATTTGCTCAAGTTTTTAGCATAGAAAATCAAATTTAGGGGGCTTTATTATGAGTGAAAAAATTGTGGAACGAGCTTTTGTGCAAGGAACAGTTAGTTTCCGGGTAAGCTGTAACGAATTAATGGGACTTGTCCCTACAGAAGTCGCAGACGATGATCGTAAATTGGAAGCATGGCTCGAGGATAAAGCTTTTAAGTTAATTGATATTTCGGATGCTTCCGTAGAAATAGACAACGATGTCCGAGTACTTATCTCGGAAGAAACTGCGAATCAGCTGACGGGTGAGATAGTGTCAGATGATGACTGGAAAAAAATTCGCGAAGAGTCTAAGAAGAACAAAGGCGAAGGGTAATGGATCCTAAACAACAGGCAATACGGAGCAAACAGCGGGAACGGCGACAACGCGGCAGTGACTTCGAAGCCGAGATAAAACGAAGCTGGCCTTTTGTGGAAAATGTTTGGCATATGAAACTAAAAGATGGAGGCGGCAATACAAACGCCGCTGATCGGATAGTTTTAACGAATCAAGTAAACATGCTAATTGAAATGAAAAGGACCAAGAGTAAGAGCTTTGATCTTGGATTCCTCAGACAGAATCAGATTAAAGGTCTGATTGATTTCGACCAGGTCATCGATCGAAACTTCGGTATAGTAACAGTCAGCTTCCATAATCCTGATATCGGTCTCGACGAAACATACGCTTTTCGTCTCACTGAAGCTCTGCAGTTCATGCGCCACCACAACAGGCTCAACATTAGATTAACCGAGTTTCAATCTGAAGCGCTCCCTGCTGTAAAAATACCAAGAATTAATGCAGCACAACCACGGTATGACTTAAAGGAGTTGGTACGGTTTGTTACAGATATTTATCAGTTGGAATATCAGAATTAAAGGTGCATCGACTCCGTTAAAGGCGGCAATTACGAAGGCACTCACGTACGAAAACCCGGCATATACAGCAGCCAAAAAGCGCAGGCGTCGGGTTTGGGGGATAGAGCCTAAAATCGAGCTGTATCTTTACGATCGGGGTGACCTGATTTGCCCGAGAGGTTTCGAGAAAGAGTTAAACGATATCCTGATTAATCACAATCAGGATCCTGAAAAAGTGATAGTCCGAAACACACAGCAAGGCCGTGAGGTAGATTTCGGGCCATGGAATGATTCTTTTAAAGTGAGAGATTATCAGGCTCCTTTTGTAGAGTCCCTGTTAAAAGGCAGCGGTGTCGGAATTGCCCCTGCCGGCTCAGGTAAAACAATCATGGGGATGCGTACGATTTTCGAATACGGTCGTTCAACACTCTGGCTGACTCATACAAAGGATCTAATGTATCAAACAGCAAAGAAAGCGGAATTAACGCTGGGAGGGGTCGGTCGAATAGGTTTCTTCGGAGATGGAAAACACGAGTGGGGAGATGGAAAACTGATTATTGCCACTGTTCAAACACTGGGAGCGAATCCTCACCTGGTAGATGCTTTGAACGACTTTATCGGAATGGTGATTATCGATGAAGCTCACCACTTCCCGGCAATTCAGTTTATCGAAACAGTAGGAAAGTTCAAAGCGGACAAGCTGATAGGCGTAACAGCAACTCCTGAGAGAAAAGACGGGCTGCATTTTTACTTGTACCAAGGAGTAGGACCGGAACTTCATCGAGTGGATCGCTCGACGCTCTATACACACGGAGAACTCATAAAACCAAATGTGAAGTTTGTTTTTACCGATTTTGATTACGAGACAGCTTCTTTACGTAATGAAAACAATAGCGTAGACGCTGGCGGTGAGGACCTTGATTATACGGATTTAATCAGGCATCTGATTGAAGACGAAGAACGGCTCGAACTGGTAGCTAAGTCTATCTTAGACAATGCCACAAATAACCACAGCATTGTTATTACTGAAAGTGTACGGTACTGCTACTTGCTTAAAGAGAAAATCGAACAGCTGGCCGCTTCTGTAAGTTGTCCGACAATGGCTGTGGTTCATGGAGGGATCAGCCGCTATAAATGGGTAACGAAAAGGCCTCCGGAGCATTTGATCCTCGAAGAGAAAGCAACAAAAGCCGGCATTAAGTTTAAGGTAGAAGCCTACACGGAAGACGAATTTAAAAACTGGCAGGTTAGCAGCAAGGAAAGAAAAGAAATCCTGGAGGCTTGCAGTAAGAAAAAAATCGATATCTTATTTGCTACTCAGCTTGCTCGTGAAGGCTTAGACATGCCGCACCTTACAATTGGTCATATGGTTATGCCGAAGCGGGGAGATAAGAGAGGAGACGCTTCAGGATCTGCAGTCGAGCAAGAGATTGGGCGGATCATGCGGCCGGACCTGAGTAACCCTGACAAACAAGCAACCTGGTTCGATTATGTTGATTACAAAGTTGGCGTATTTAAAGATCAGTACTACAGCCGACGCAGAGTCTACACTCGCTTAGGGTTGAAGGTTCCTAAAAAACCGAGAACAGAACAACAAATGATTGAAGACTTTCTCGGAAGCTCTGCGATATTTGATCTTCCCATTTAAGGAGGTGGGTGACAATGGAGGCAGCCGTAACAGTTGCCGGAATAAATAAGCAATAGTGATTTATTATTCTCGTGTGTTAACAAATTTAAAAAACGAAAGAGGTTATAAAACATGACTGAACAAATGAATAATGAAAACGTACAAACCACAAATGAAGTAGCAGAAACAAAAAACCAATTAGCGGCGGTAAAAACCGGTAGTAATTACATCACAGCGATTTTAGAAGATATCCAAAACGGATTTATCGAGGCGAACGAAGGCCTGGATATGGACTTTGTTCATATGGGAGACTGGCTCACAAAAGATTCAAAAGGAAATTTCGTTGAAAAAGACGATGAATCTGTTTCCTACGGTGACACAATTGATATCGTCGTTGGTCAAGGTGAAAAACGTTATTCCCTATGGGGCTTAGAAGGAAGCCCGGAAGATGGAGAGTTAATTGTCGCAGAAAAGGAATTAGCAGACGCGCAGGAAAAACTCACTGCATGGCTTGCGGAAAATCCGGATGCCGCTGAGCGATACAGGCTTGATGACATCAAACTTCGCTACATGGCCTTTGTAGTTCCAGTAGATACATTGAAGCCTGACGATTTCCCAAAAGTTTATCTCATGTCCTTCTCACCAACAGATACAATCCGATGGGGTCAGTTCGCATTTGGTGTCTACAAAGGGAAGTACAAAGCACTGAACATTCCGCGAGGCACTGGTGTTAACAAGATTGTAACGCGGCTGATTACGAAAGAATATAAGGGTTCTTCAGGTGGTACGAAGTTTATCGGTCTAGAATTCCATGCAGTCGGGCTATTTAAACCTGAAGACTATGGCATTAATCCGGACGAGCAACAAGCGTAAGTATTGAAAGGGGCGTCACGTAATGGCAGCAAAGAAAGAACCGAAGCTCAAAGATTTTAAATATGTTGACGCCTGGCATATTGATCCGCACGGGAAAAACAACTCATGGATTCGAATGGAGTCAAAAGACGTTCTACGGTGGCAGCAGGAAGAAGCATTGAACTTTAACTGCTTCGCTACCGTACAGCGTTTTGCAAATTCGGAAAAAGTCGAGGGAGAGCCTTTCCTGGCCCCTCTCTACTTCGACTTAGACTATGATCGGGATCCCGCGGTCAGCCAGGCTGATGCCGTAAAGCTAATTGAATTTTTTACCCAGGAGCTCGATGTCCGAGAAACTGACATTCATATCTATTTTTCAGGATCCAAGGGCTTTCACATCTTAATTGGATCACAGGCAGTCGGTATTAAACCGAGAGCGGACCTACACAAGATTTTTAAACATATAGCAGGGTATCTTGTTCACCGATTGGAACTCACTTCACTTGATTTAGTCGTATATACCAACAGGAGGCAGCTGCGCCTACCGAACTCCATTCACGCGAAAACGAAACGATACAAAATTGAACTTAGTTTTGAAGAAATCAAGACTCTAACTTTAGAAGAAATTCAGGAATTGGCGGAAACACCGCGTAAAAGAGAAGACTTGCCATTTACAGCAGATGAACGTAACGGAGCTGCAGGCATCCGAGGGAAAACAAACCATTTTTACTCTGATAAAGTAACGGAATACGAACAGGCTGCTGCTACACAAAGCAAGCGATACGATAAAGAAGAATTTATTTTTAAGAAAGGCCGGCCGCCAGTATGTGTTCAAGACATTCTGGAGAACGGCTGGAAAAAAGAAGGCGACAGAAACCAGGCGACCGTACAACTCGCTTGTTACTATAAAGACGCAGGCCACACCAAGGATGAAACAATGAAAGTCCTTGAGGAGTGGGTGCTTCGCTTTACGTCTGCAGATAGTAATTATCAACAAAGGCAGCGTGTAGCGAATACCCGCAGTGTGATCGATAGCGTATTCAGCGAAGATAACGACTATAAATTTCACTGCTCCTTTATCCGCAGTTTACACGGCGAAAAGAAACCAGGAGAAAAAGATTATGATCGGGTAGCTTGTGCGGGCGAACTTTGTCCATGTATCAAGAAGCACAAAGAGGAAGAGGTAACAGAGGTCATGCATCTGGCGGAGACCGGGAACGCGGATCACGCTGGTAAAGCCGTCAAAACGCATGTCATGGTTGCCGGCAAGAAGCATACGCCGTACATCGTGCCCAAGAAAATCGAATATCATTGCTGGGGCCGAGATAACTGTAAGAAGACGCACTGCCCGCTTTACGATATTCCTAGCCACACGCTATACAAAGAGCTCGGCGTGCAGGATAGAGAACTGATTCAAATGACAAACATCGGTGACGACAACATTAAAGGGATCCTTCGAGACATTTCAGGAATTCCAAACTGCGCTAAATACAATTTAGAAGTTGAAGAGAGTACAAACGTAGAAGAGTTGCTAGTCATTCCGATGGCTGAGGACGAATCAGACGGGCAGAAAGAAGATAATTCAGACGGGAAATACGTACTTCGTCGAGTGTATGCGATTGGCGGTCTCCCAGTCTCCGAAAATAAGTACTATGAGCTCACTGGATACGTGTATCCGCATCCGAAAAACCAAGAGAGTACTTTGCTACTCAGAGATGCTAAACCTCTCCAGGACGTCGTAGAAAGCTTTTCAATGACAGACGAGGTTAAGGAGGACTTTAAATCTTTTACGCCACAGGATTATACGGGAAAAGGGATTGAAGAAAAAGTCGCCGCTCTATGTGCCGATCTTACATACAACGTGACGCACATCGTAGAGCGGGACGAGACACTTTTAGGTGTACTCCTCACAATGCACAGCGTTCTTCGATTTAAGGTTCCATGGGATCTGAATCCCATCCGCGGCTGGGTAGAATTAAAAGTCGTCGGCGACACAGGGACGGGAAAAAGCGCGTTGATCGAAAAAACAATGAAATACGCAGGCCTTGGTACTCGAGTCAACGCGGAGAGCACGAGCCGAACAGGGCTGACCTATAAGATGGAGCAGTCAGGCTCAGGTGGTGCCTGGTACATTGTCTGGGGTGCATGGCCTTTAGCAGATAAAGAAATGATCTGGATTGATGAAGCAACAGGAATTACCAAAGACGATTACGGGGAAATGACGCTTGCCCGCTCCGACGGAAAACTGGAAGTCAAACGGGCTGTAACAGCCGAAACACCGTGCCGCGTACGCGCTATTATGTCGGGAAACGTACCTAGAGGCCGCCGGCTTGCCGATTATGCACAAGGCGTTGAAGCATTAAAAGATATTTTCAATAACGAGGATATTCGTCGCTTTGACTTTGCCATTTTTATGAGGTCGACAGATGTAGATTCTGAGCTTTATAACCAAGAATTAGGAACCTATCCTAATATGATCAGCAGCCGTGCGTTAAAGAATAATATCCTATACGCGTGGTCTCGGAAACCGGATGATGTGTTATTCGCAGAAGGAACGATCGAAAAAATGCTTTCCGTTTCGACTGAGCTAAGTAAGGTATACGGTAATGCAACAGACGTACCACTGGTGAGCCCATCCGATCAGAGAAACAAGATTGCGAGATTGTCGGTAGCATTGGCCGCTCTAACCCACAGCGTTGACGAGTCAGGCGAACGGATTCAAGTATGGCCGGGACATGTAGAGTTTATTGAGCGGTATCTAAAGGCACTTTACAATAGCCCGGGTTGCGGCTTGAACTACTATTCTAAACTCGCAATACGTGAAGAAGAAATGACGGAAGCTCGCTACAACAGAATAACCGGCGACCTGAAAAAGATCGATACGCTGAAAAATGAATTTAAGTTCTTCGAGTTAATTAAGCTTTTCGCACAGCAGAAAGCGCTCCGGCTTAACGATATAGAGGCGATGCTGTCCATCGATCGTGAGGAAGTCAAAGAAATTATAAACACGTTAACTCGCATGCGGATGACAATCAGCACATCAGGCGGCTTCCGAAAAACGCCGCGATTTAATGCTTATATAGCGTACTGCATGCAGATAGGTTTATTCGATCAAATGGACGATGACGATTATTAAAAAGAGCAGAGGGGAGTGGAAGCACGTTGACTGATTTAACTGTTGATTCTTATCAGGAACTAAAAATTAGGGGACTCACTGAAATGGATATCGCAAAACACTTCGGAATTTCGTATCCGACACTTCATAAGTGGAAAAAGAAGAATTTAAAAGCCAAGCCAGTGAAAAAAGAAATTCTCCTTGAAGAAACTAAGAAGACAAAGGAACTCTTGAGGTCTTCAAAACTAAATCTAGAGAGTGACAATGCGCTAAAAGATCAGTTGAAAAAAGCGAAAGACGACATTGCGGCATTAGAACAAAGGCTGAAAAAGGAGCAAGAGGAACAGCAGCGCCTTCAGGCTCAGTGCTTAGATCTGGATAGGCGTCGGAACGTACTTCGGGAAGGAGCGGAGAACCTGAAAAAGGAAAAAGAAGATAATGAAAAGCGCCTTAATGAATTGAGAATCGAAAATGATCGGTTCAAGCAGGAGGTCGAACAACTCAAGAAAGCATCGAATACATCGAGAACATCGAAAGCTGATTCGCGGGCCGCTTTGGACGTTTATAAAAGAGCGACATTACAGTTATTAAAAGAGCAAGTCGATAGCGGTGATGCAGTAGCAGAATTGCTGCACGAATTGCTCCAAAAGGAGGAGTAACATTGTGGAAAAGCTGATTAATGGGCGCATGATGACGCGGGACGAGGCTGTTATGAGTAATATGCCTCTTGTTGCAAAAATCGCTAAAAACAAAGCGTCTCAATTACGTTTTACAAGTTTAGAAATTTCGGATTTAGTAAGTGCGGGAAGTGTTGGTCTTATGAAAGCTTACGACTCTTATGATTCGAAACAAGGTGCAAAATTTTCACATTACGCGTATATACAGATCGAAAGCGAGATTAATTTTGAAATTACAAAAAACGGATATAACTCAGTTTATTTTCCAATTTGGTTAAAAAGACTTGCGCGAAAAATTGCGGCTAACAAGTGGGCCGAACTATCGTGCGAAGACTTAGCTGAACGTATGAATGAGACGATTGAAAACGTTCAGTTTGCGAAAGCATGCTTAGCTGCACAGCGAAGTTATGTGAGCTTTGAAGGAGAAAGAAATCTCTCAGATATTTTGGGCTATACACAGGAATCAGAGTTGATCGTAAGAGACTTCATGTCGAGATTGGGGAAAGTCGATCAAGAAATTCTAACGATGAAGCTCCGTGGTGAAAAACATACAGTTATTGCGCAGCATGTCGGGTGTACTGCAAACAATATCAAACACAGGTTAAATAAAATCAGAGAGAAATACTTTGCTTATACGAACGGCCATCGTGTAAACGTTTCTGTGTAACACGTGTGTTAACAATTTTAAAAGATAAATAGAAGGTGAAATCATGAGACTCGGAAGTTTGTTCGGGACACCGAAAACTTTAGCATCTAATGTCAAAAAGAAATCTAATGAACCGGCACAGCCGCAGAATCACGTTGCTAATGTTTTAAAGGAAAAGCCTAAGCCGGGTGAATTTCGAATTGCATGGCCGAAATTAGAACCGCAAAAGGTGAAGGATTACAAAGCAATTCTAACTCTGAAAGATCTAGAAGCATATCTGAACCACTGTATCGAGACAGGGTATGCGTCCTTTGACTGGGAGACAGCTGCAGACGAGGAAACACGAAATTGGTTCTCCAGTCTTTCTGATGAAGAGAAAGAGCAGCACAGAAAAGAATATCTTCGATCACCTTTGGATCCATGGAAAGGTGAAATTTGTACACTGTCGATCGCGGCAGCACCACATGAAACACGCGTTATTCCTATCAGCCACAAAAAAGGCCGTAACTTTGAAGGACATCTAACGAGAGACAAGGCTCGTCAGCTGGTCCTGGACACACTCGAAAAGATGATTTTTACAAACAATAAGGTCTTAAAAATCGCGGTAAATCTATCGTTCGAAACGAAATTCGCAGCGAAGTACGGGAAATACATTCTCGGTCGAGTCGCTGACCCGCTCATGATGTGGGTAAGATGCCTGCAGGTAGCCGCTCCACAAAAGATCATTGATCCCAAAAAACCGAATAGCGGTTGGGGGCTGAAGCCTGCCACGAAAAAAGTTTTCGGCGTAAATATGAACGAGTTCACGGAGCTCCTGAAAAAGAACGATGCAGACTTTTTTGACGAGATTCCGGCAGACTCAGGGGAGGGATTGCTATATTCGGCCGAGGATAGCGATTACGGTCTTCAGCATTACCTTTACTGGAATGAGATCGCGAAACAAATCCCGCGTTATGAAGAATGGCTGCACAACATAGAAATGCCTTTCCAAAGAGCGATCGGGCTTATGGAGTATTGGGGTATGAAGTGGGATGCTGATCAAGCGGATGTAAAACGTCAGGAAGCGGAAATGATGCAGGAACAGGCCGCTGACAACATCAAAAAAATTGCCTACGACGCATTAGGGCTTAATGTCGATACGGGAGCCTCAGGAAAAACCAAAGAGGTGAAGAGCGTCATTTTCGACCATTTCAAGCTTCCGGCAGCCAAGTGGTCAGAAAAAACCGGAGCGGCAAGCCTTGATCTAGAGGCACTTATTGATATGATCTTCATGCTTGAAAACAATCTGGAAGCGATTAGTGAGGAAAAATATTTGGCGGTTCCACTACCCGAAGGATGGGAGAACATTGACCCCGACGCCTCGTACGGAAAGCCTGGTTTTAACGGTGAGATCACAAAAGATGAACGATATGCGATCCGAATTAAAAAACGGCAACCGCATCCGTACAAAGAACAGGGCATCGCGCTACTTCGTGAGTTGATGAAAATTCAAAAGTATTCCACGCTGCTCTCCAGCCATATTAAAGGTCGCGAAAAACATGTGAACCGTCGGAGCGGCCGGATACATGCAGGGTATAGCACTTTTACTGAGACGGGACGTTGTAACAGTTTTAATCCTAACGGCCAAAATGTTCCACGACTAGATAACGATGAGTTCGGAATAAGAAATTTTCACGTCCCGGATAAAGGAAAAGTTTATTTCCTGATCGATTTCTCAGGATTTGAGCTGCGTTTAATGGCTTGGAAATCTGGAGACGAGGTCATGATTGATCTATTTTCTAATAACGGGGACATGCACAAAAGGACTGCGTCTGTGATGACCGGAAAACCGGAAAGCGAAATTGTGAAAAAAGAGCGTTCTGACGCAAAGGCAGGAAATTTCGGTATTGCATATGGCGGTACAGAGCACGCCCTGCAAAAGACCTTTAAAACGAAATATTTTGTTCGAAAAACCCTGGATGAATGTGCAAACATCGTAAACGCTGTAAAAAAAGCATATAAGCGAATACCGGAATATCAAAGAAAAATTGTATTGGAGTCTCGTGAAAAAGGCTACGTGCAGACAATATACGGATACATTCGTCTTCTTCCCGGAATTAACAGCGCAAACAGGTACGACCGCTCTAGCGCTGAACGTCGCGCGGCTAACACGCCAATTCAGGGTAGTGCTGCTGACATTATGAAAAAATGCCAAAACGCTGTGTATGAAAAGATCGGCAGAGATACCTACGACTCAAGATTGGCCGAAGTGACAGGCGGAGAAACAAACAAACCCGAGAGCCCAGTTTTATTTATTCACGGCCATGTTGACATGATTGCTCAAATACACGATGAAATGATTTTCGAAATAGATGACGATCCTGTCCTTATTGAAAAAGTAAAAGATTGGGTTCAGGGAGTCATGCAAGAGCCGCCGCTTCCAGATTTTCCGGTTCCGGTAGTGGCTGACCCATCGGTCGGTTACCGCTGGGGCGAGAAAAAAGATTACGAAGATTGGGAGAAAGAGAGGCTGAACAGATGAATGTTCGAAGAGAACTTGAAACTATGTGTCAAAAGGTCCCGAATACAGTTTCCCGTCCTACAAAATTAATGCTTCTTGTAAATGATGAAGTGCTAATTGAGCGTAGAAAACAAAATGAGAAATGGGGTATCCAGCGGCACAGTTTCGGCGACTGGCTCATGATTTTAGGTGAGGAGTTCGGGGAAGTGTGTGAAGCAATGCAACGGAATAAAGCCTGGGGCAAGAAAACAGATGCTCACGATCTTAGTAAAGAATTAATTCAATTGGCGGCAGTGGCTTCCGCCATTGCAGAGCATGTTATTGATGAAAGAGAGTTGACACCATGATTAAAGCGAAAATTAAGTATCGTAAAAAACCAAGCCGTCGTGTAGGATACATTGCTCGAAGACCGGTGGATCACTGCCCCGGACGATATAACCCATTGGTATTATTTTGGAGCGTTAATGGTTACCGGAAAGATTACGAGCAAGTGTTAAAACAGTCGGCACGGACCACCCGCTTGCCGCCGTATGAACAATTATTGTTTGATCATACCTTCAGGAAATGGAGAGAGACAGATGAATCAAAATTTTAATATGGACAAGCCGCCTGCTGATTGGGACTTATTTCTGGCCGAGGCTACAGACGTTTTCGTAAGGAAGGACGCTGATTACGACAGCCGCTTCATGAGGGGAATGATTGATTTAGACGCGAAAACATTGTGGGCCTGGGAAGTGGATAAGAAACTGGATCGGATCAGAACATGGACAAAGCGTGGCGAGCTTCAAGTAAAGGGGGAAGGCGTTTCAAACTCGGTAATAGACCTGTTTAATTACACGGTGCAATATTTTTATCTAACCAATTCTTATCATGTTTCTGAGAATCAAAATAAGGAAGAGTTTCTGAAGTTGTGGCAATACAACCGGGAGCAGCTTTTCTTTAAAGTTGCTTATAACTACTCAATCGCAGAATGGCTGCAGTTTTTAAAAACTACGGGACGCATTGCCGCTGACGAGCAGTTACTGCTTCTCACACTGCGCGCTTATATGGGGGACCGTATTGTTATCAAGGATTATCAAAAGGCAATCAGATCAATATTGTCTTAGTCGTGTGTCACAATATTTAAAAGAAAAAGGGGTGTGTTACTCATTACTATTCTTATAGCTTGTTCAATATTTTTCTCCATGGGGGTGCCTGTTTATGGCGAAAAGCAAAGCGAACAACCGCAAGAAAGGATATCAGAGGAGACAACAAGACAGGCAACTCGAGCGGGAAAAGAGCCATTTACGCAAAGCGAAGAAGAAAAACGAACAGAAGATCATTGTCAAAGGCTTACGGAAAAAAGACAACCTGCAGCAATCTTGCCAAGACTTAGCCGACCAGCTTCACGAATCGAGGCAAAACGAGGCTCTGTTGAAAAAGTACCTGAAAACAGAAGAACAAAAGAACGAAAAGCTTCAACTTCAGATCGAAAAGCTCGCAAAGAAAAACAAGCACCTGAAAAACAGCCTATTGGTTCACAGAATGCAGCTAACAGCAGCTCTTCTGGCGGTGATCGTTCTAATGATATCGGCGTTTTTAAGATAACAGCTTACACAGCTGGGGTAGAAAGCACCGGGAAGCAGCCGGGTGATGAGGGTTACGGAATTACAGCCGACGGTTCTACAGTGCAAGAGGGCGTCACAGTGGCGGCGGATCCCGCTGTCATCCCGTTAGGAACTGTCGTTTATATAGATGGAATCGGCCAGCGGACAGTACAGGACACAGGCGGCGGAGTGAAGGGCAAGCACCTAGACATTTACATAAACAACTTGGATCAGGCCTTAGCGTTTGGCGTACAGGAAGCGGCGGTACATGTCGTTTCTAGGGGAGGTAGTCAATGACCAGTGTAAGACGTAATGACAAATATCGAATGCTGATGTCTATAGGCATCGCGTATGTACCAAAATCAGAAGCTAAAGAATTCAGGAACCTCCTCAAAATACAGAATGTTAAGAACTATAAAGAAAAAACCATCGGCGAGATTGTTAAGTTCGAGCGGTAGGGGGCAGGTCATGATCAGTAAAACGAAAGAAATCATTGTTGACAATTTCGCCGGAGGAGGCGGAGCAAGTACGGGTATTGAATTGGCAACCGGTGTCTCGGTAGATATCGCTATTAACCACGACCCTGATGCTATTGCAATGCACATGGTAAATCATCCCGATACAAAGCATTATTGTGAGTCTGTTTGGGATGTGGACCCTCGAGAAGCGGCCGCCGGCAGGCCCATAGGTTTAGCCTGGTTCAGCCCCGACTGTAAGCACTTCTCTAAGGCGAAGGGTGGGAAACCAGTAGAAAAGAAAATACGCGGGCTAGCTTGGGTAGCTGTACGATGGGCCGCCACAGTGAGGCCGAGGGTTATCATGATGGAGAACGTAGAAGAGTTTCAGACGTGGGGCCCGCTGCGAAAAGACGGCCGACCGGATCCCGTGCAGAAAGGTCGTACATTCCGATCGTTTGTGAATGCGTTAAAGGTCCACGGATATAGTGTGGAGTGGAAAGAGCTCAGAGCCTGTGATTATGGTGCGCCGACAATACGAAAAAGGTTGTTCTTAATCGCTCGCTGTGACGGTAGGCCTATCATTTGGCCCGAACCAACACACGGAGATCCGGAAAGCGTAGCTGTTAAGACTGGAAAGCTGAAACCTTGGAAGACAGCTGCAGATATCATGGATTGGACGCTCCAAACAAAATCAATTTTCAACAGAAAAAAGCCTTTGTCTGAAAATACAATGCGGCGCATTGCCCGCGGCATCCAGCGTTTTGTTTTGAATAATCCTGATCCATTTATCATTAAAGTTAATCATTCTGGTGATTTTTTTAGAGGACAGAAACTTGATAAGCCCTTACAGACTGTAACAGCGAAAAATGGTTGGGGTGTAGTTGACCCAGTATTAATTCAAATGGGTTACGGTGATCCGGAAGGCCGGCGGGTGCTTGACCTGAAAAAGCCGCTCGGCACTATAACGGCAGGCGGCAATAAATTCGCCATTGCCACAAGTCACTTAATCAAGTTGCGCGGCACATGCAAGGACGGCCAAACGGTGACGAGCCCAATGCCGACCATAACAGCAGGCGGGCTGCACGTCGGTGAAGTCAGGGCTTTCTTGACGAAATATTACGGATCAGATATCGGGCAGGCTCTCGATAGCCCGCTGCATACAGTCACTACGAAAGACAGATTTGGGCTAATCACGATTAAAGGCGAAAACTATCAGATCGCTGACATTGGAATGCGAATGCTTCAGCCTCATGAACTATTCGCTGCTCAAGGATTCCCAGCGGGCTATGTGATTGATAGAGATGTGAACGGTGTGAAATATTCAAAAGCGAAACAAGTTGCGCGTTGCGGTAATGCTGTCCCGCCGCCCTTCGCCGAACAGCTGGTTCGTGCAAACTTACCAGAACTTTGCGGGCACGATGTGCCGATTTTTAGGGATAGTAAACAAGCAAACTAGGAGGCTGATTTTATGAATTTACCCGAGAAATTAGTAATCAACGGCATGCCGTATAAAGTTCTGCAGGTGGAAGGATTTATCGAAGAGGATCACAAAAGCGGCGTACAGCTGGGAGACATAAATCCATGGAAACAGCAAATACAAGTTTCGAAAGAAGCTGAGGGTGAGTACGCCGCGAAAGTCCTTTTACACGAAGCAATTCACGGAATCCTGAGCGAATATGGACTCGACCGGATAAACAACGAAAGGACGGTAAGCGTGTTGACTGCAGGGTTTTACGACTTTATAAAAGCAAATGATCTTAATTTTATACGAAAAGATACAGGGGCTAAGCCTAGCAAAAATCAAATTAAAGCAAAGCGCATTGCTCTTCTTGAGGGGAATGAGCTGGTTTTGCCGTCAGTTACAAGTTACAAAGATCCCCAGAAAAAGGTTTTAGATTTGTACCAGCAAACAGAAGAGAAACCAGTATCAGCTACAGAAGCGACAAAGCGATTCCGTGCCGCGCAGCAGGAAGAGAGCCGGTCACGGCAATTGCCGCTCCTTGGCTCCGGATCAACCGGCTTTTCGATCGCCGAGAGGCTTCAAGGTTCGTTTCTACAAACAGAGCAGGAGACTGCGGTACAGGAAACAGAGGAGATGTGTGAGAAGCAGGAACCTGAACACTGGAAAACTGGGGTCAAGAAAGAAAATGGAGAAAAATACTACAAAACGTACTACATCTGTCCAAACTGCGGTGACCGTAGTCGCAGGTACGTACTTTCGGAAAATGAGTACGTAAAGTGCCATGAATGCGATACAAAAATTAAGAAGATAGATGCTACAGCTAAGGGTTTCCCTGATCGTGATGCTTTCGGCAATTTTTTCAATGCATTTGATTTTTATGAGGAGGCCGATGCATGAATTCCCGGACATACCATCTGCTCGGCATTATCGGTAGCTCTGTGGCAATTGTCCTATCCGTAATTGCGTTAATTATGTCTCTAAATTAAAAACATTCAATGGAGGACTTCTTTATGAAAAAGACCGAACTTGTACAGGCATTCGAAAAAGCAACAGAATTGGGTGTCTCTTATATAGGAATTCGAGTCAGAATGAAAGGTTATCCGGATGACGAGTTGATTATAAACCCGATGCCGAATTTCTCAATGAAACTAGAATACTATCAGAAGGTTTATGCTGATGACCTTCAACACAGATTTTCTCCAGATGTCCGAATCATAGATGTAGCTTACGGCAATAGCCTCGCATTCATCGAAGAAGCCATTAAGCATAAAGGAGAGAACGCCCAATGAAAAAACGTATCACGTTAATAATTACTGCTGTTTTATTGCTTTGTGGTCTAGTTGGCTGTGAAACTTGGGATCGTGTCATGAAGGATACGAGTTCCAGTGTCAACGGGTTGAAACGTACAGCTGTCGTATATGATCAAAACGGAAATGTCATCAAGACATACAAAGGAAAGTTCGACGTTGAGATCAATGAATACGGTAATAAAGTGAAGTTCGATATAGACGGAAAGCGTGTCATGATTAACAACGCTGTTGTAATTGTGGAAGAGGACTGAAGGAGGTAGCGATGGAAACTAAGGACGTTTTTCTGAAGAAATTAACAATGGATTATCCGATTGACCTTGAAGAGGCCAGTGCAATTTTTGAAGCCGCGGATAAGGATCGCAACTATGCAAATAGAGCGGCCGCTCTCACGTTGTACGGAATAAACGCTGATAATGTCATTTACTTTCTGAAGGGACAATCTGAGATATTTCGAGATGCTGCCGTTCCTGAAGAACTCTTCCGCGCTTATCGAAGTAGTTGGACAAGCAAAGATTTTAGGGAAATCCAAGAGCAGTACGCGACAATAGCCTCGATTGTGGATAGTCAGGGAATCGAAGCTGCGTTGCTGGATCCAGAAAAGGCGACTATTACACTTTCGATGACTGATGATCCGACTTTAAAAAGCAGAATAACCGCTGCTCAGCATGCATACCAAAAGTTGCAGGTTATCCTGAAGCCTTACCGCGCAGGAAACCTATAGATAGGAGTCGTTGCTATGACGGTTGTTCTCGTGATTATAGCGTTAATTACGCTTGCTACGTATCCTCCCGAGGTTGCTCTATTCTGGGCTGTCTTATCTGCAGGGAGCATGGTTAGTGAAGCTATTGAAGACACAAAGAACAAGAATCATGTGTTAAAGTCTGCTCCAAAAACTCGAAGACCACCAAAGCCGCCTAGCCGAAATTAAAATGGGTAAGATTTTCTTGTACAGATAGTAGGGACTTAAATCGAAAGGGCGTTAGAGTATGAAAAAATACACAGACATTGAGCTTGAAATAATGAAAGAAGGAATAAAGAATGAATTACCTGCAATGGCGATTCTCATCCCAGAAGTGTCACAGGTCGCTATCCGGTTTTATGACGAATTTAAAAATAGCAACAAAGTCAATGAAAAAGACGTTGTTTCCTTAGCAGCCAAAATGACCGCAACCTTTCTTGGTATGGACGGCCGTTAACCATATGAAAGGCAGCGAGGCATTGCTCCGGGCGATCGCCGCGGAAGGTGGTACGATCGCCGCGGTCCGCTTGAATGAATGGATGAAGATGTTGCAAGGATCCGGGTTGGTCAAAGCTTCAATGAATCAAGACGATAACCTTTTCTACTGGGAGCTTACGGATAAAGCAAAGGCTTTTCTTAAAAAGAAGGGAGCGCTTAAATAATGGATTGGTACAAACTAGCGTTTTGCATACTGCTGGCCGGCCTGTTTGCGGCAAGTGTATACCTAGAATACAGAAATAAAAAGAAAATGCAAAAAGCTCTACAATTGATCACTGAGATTAGTGAATCTTATTCCAGCCGTTTAGAAACCCTGGATGAAATTATTAAGGATTACACAGAAGCTTATCAAAAAATGAAGAAACTTGAGAAGGAATCGGCGCTTCAGCAACAAACAAGGACGTTTCTACAATGATTTATATTGTTGTCGGAATTTTTAGTGTGCTTCTGGCCGTGTATTGTTGGATGTCTGTAACGGAGCGGAACATTAGGAAATGGGAGGATGAACGCTGATGAAACACCTCTACAAAGTAGGCGACTACATCTTCCTTACACACTTTAAGAAGGTTGTGCAGCTCAAAAAAGACCACATGGTTCGCACAGCTTATGATGCAAAGACTGCTGTTCGGCCCGCTACAGATAAAGAAATCAAAAAGTTTCAGCAAAAGCGGAGAATATAGGGCTCTATGAAAAGGGGAATGAGCTACATTATAAAAATTGGTGAATATTACTACGTAAAAGATTACAGGTTCTATTCCGCCACCGGAGACATCGCAGTTTTAGCGACTGATAAGGTTCAAGAGGCTTATGTATGGAATGAATACGCTGACGGTACAGTTAATTCACTTGCAGTGTTAATTAACGGTCAAGTTGTACCTATGGAACAGAAGGAGGGCGCGGAGTGATGTTTAAACTGTTTTATCGCAGGTACGGGGAGGTTAACCGCTTAGAGTGCCAAACAAGAGGAGAAGCTTACCGCGAAGCTAATTACATTACCGGCTATGGACTAGGCTGTGTGGATTGCATAACAGATGAAAATAACGTGATTATATATGACGGATTGCGAAATGTGCTCGATGTAACTTCGAACCGAAAAGGCGAAGTTTATGAAGCGGAGGGGGCGGAGTGATGGAAGATATTATTTGCCCTAGCTGTGGCGAAAGTGAATTAGAACTATGGCATATGGACATTTACGAATGCCCGGAGTGCGGGGCTATGATTCCCGGTGAAGTACTGGAGGACGCGGAATGACTACCAAAAAAGTTAAAAAAGTAACAGTCGAAATTACAGCAGAAAAGGGAATTGTCCGCCTGTTCAGCGCAGATGGGGAAGAAATCAACAGATCAGAGACCGTCCATTCTTCCCCCGGAGGGACTACAACATCTTTTGACAAGGGTGATTTTGAGACGATGGATGACGAAGTGCTTTCGGAAGAACTGTGGTTTGCGATAGAACAAAACTTTTTTGTATACCATGTACTCAAAGCTTTACACATCGACGCTCAGGAGGGCGCGGAATGAGGTTTGCATTTAGAGTGTTGATAATTCTCATGATGTCAGTCATTGCTAATTCCATAGGAGCAATTCTGGATCAGTATTTCGACAATCAGAGTTTGAGATTAAATTGTGTGGCAGTTGCCGCAGTTATCAGTGGGTACTTGGTTCGTGGATGGTGGCCGCCGGAAGAGAAGGAGGGTGCGGAGTGATGGAATGTCCCGATTGTGAAGGTACAGGGTACGATACATGGTTTGATGGAAATGTGAAAATGCAGGACCGTGATGTCCCATGCTCTAATTGCGGCGGACATGGAGAGATTGAAGAAATCATTGAATACAAAAAGAAACTGGGGGAAGAAGCATGAGAAAACTATTCAAATCAATCATTCTATCAGCAGCATTACTTATGGGAGCGACGGCCGTTGCGCCGCCTGCTTCCGCCGCATGGTCGCCGTGGGGAAATTACAAAGGCGGCACGATGCGCGTATACACGGACGCGACGACGTACACAGCGAGAGCGGCCACGATCGACTATAAAATCGAGAAGAAAGGCAGTAAGAAATACTATTACAAAGCGATCCTGTACAAATGGACTGATTCCGGTTTGATCCATACAGGACAGGTAAGTTCAGGCTCATTCACAAACTCAACACCGTTAAAAAGTTTTAGTGTGACCTCGGCCCGAAGAAATTGCGGAAACGGAACGTACATCATCAAGTACAATCTGTATGCTAAATCAAACTGGACTGGATACGTAGGAAGCCCGACGAGTTCCGGATTTTTCATCACATACAATATGTAGGAGGTAAAAAGAGAGTGGAAGAAAGATGTTATTTAGAAATGGGTTACGAAGAAATAGGGAGACTTGACGGAGTTAAATACTTAGGGAAAATGACTGTTACTGGGGATCTGTTTTATGTGTCTATTGTCGGAGGTCATTCGGTCGGACACCCTGTCTCTATGAGAAGAGCGGAGATCGATTTGTTTCAGCAGTTTATGGATCGGAAGTAATCAATGATATTCACTGTGTTCTAAATTTCGTGTGTAACAAGTTTTATTATATGAAAAACATAAAAACAAATACGGAAATCGGCGCAGGTTAGCTTAATAAGGCGGCATTAATTAACGTTAGAAATGACATCATTTATGGAGGGCGATGTGAAATGAATATCATCAAAATCCGGTATGCATTCCGGCATAAGAAGACAAATGAAATTGTCTTGCATTATTACACCTTGAGCGAAATTGAATTTTTCGGCGAGACAATCTACTCAGGTAAATCAAACTATGAGCTGGTCAGCCGGGATGTTTGGACAGGCAAAAAGCTTATGGGAAAAGAAGTATATGCCGGAGATATTATCAGTTATAAATCACACGGACGGGTGTTTAATCTAGTCGTTAAATGGTCAGACGATGATGCTGGTTTTTATGCGGGTGGAATACGCTGGGATTTTGTTCAAATGAATGGTGAGTTAATCGGCAACGTGCATCAGAATCCTGAATGGCTAGGTAGTGCAACGAAATGAGTTTAAAAAAAGAAGAATTGCATGGATACCACTGCGATGACTGTGAAGAATGGACGTTTATCAAAAGTCTCAAGTATCCGGCAAGTGTCCATTGCGCGTACTGCGGCGTTCAAGGTCTTGCGATAACATCTGAAGATTTAAAAAAACTCATAACCTGAGTGAAGGGAGGCATTGAAAGGAGGTGATGAATTATGTAACCCATGTAGAGAAAAATTTAACACTCAAAAAGTTTCGATGGAAGTTACGTCACTGGAGAAAGTAAAAATTAAAGATGGAGCGTGGTATGTGTGGTTCAAAACAAAAACAGAATAGCGGCACCCTCAAAAAAGGTTAAGGGGGCAGAGAAGGGGAGCTTTGGCGGGCCATCCCTTCTCTACCAAGCACTTCGCAGAGGCGCGAAGCTATATAAGTATAGCATGCTCCTACTCATTTTTTCAATGGTGTTTACCGGATTCGGTATTACATCCGGCGGGAACGATGCACTAGCTGCGGACAAGTATCAAAATTTTGAGGACTTGAGGGCAAATGAGGATCCCGGTAATTACAATATTTTCACTAAGGATATCGAGACCCCAGTATTAATTCTCGCGCCTCACGGTGGCGGTATAGAGGGCGGTACAAGTGAGCTAGCAAGAGAGCTCAGTGGCTCGTACTCTACTTATCTCTTTGAGGCGCTAAAAGTACCAGGTGCTTCCGACCTGCATATTACAAGCACCCACTTCGATGAACCTCAAGCGCTGGGTATGCTGGGCAGGCATGATCTGACTATCTCGCTTCACGGCTATGCTTCAAGCGAAAAGCATACGTTAGTAGGCGGGACGGACCGAGAGTTGGCCGCAAAAATGACAGATGCCCTTAACATTGGAGGCTTTTCTGCAGAGTTGCTGACGAGCAATGCACCGTTAGCCGGTACCAGCCCGAATAACATTGCAAACAGAAACCGTACAGGGAAAAGTATTCAGCTTGAAATAAGTACAGAACAGCGGCGATCGATGTTTGACAAATTTTCTATAACCGGACGAGCCGGCTCGAAAAACGCGGAGTTCTATCAATTTACTGATCTCATCGCGAAATTCATTGATGAAAACGTAAATGAAAAGGCGGGTGACCGTCGATGAACAATCCCGTGAATCAATTACGATACTCGCTCTCTATCGATCCTGAAGACTGGGGAATAAATTCGAATGGCGAAAATCCAGCAGAAACTACCCAGGGGTTCAATGACGCTGTTCAATATGCGGCGCAGCAGTCATTAAGTCATGTTTACATTCCTAAAGGGGATTATTTGATCGATGCCGTGAGCAAGTTCGGACGGCTTCCGGAGTTCGGCGGCGGGATTCGCATACCGTCCAACATGGAAATTGAAATGCACCCGGAGGCGCGGTTTCGTGTTCTTCCTAATAGCTCGCAGGGTTATTCCTGCTTTTATGTAGGAAAGGCTGAGAATGTCAAAATAAGCGGCGGGAAAATCATCGGTGATCGGGACCTGCACGATTATACGGTTCCAGAGGGGAGTTTGAAAAAGACCCATGAGTGGGGTTTCGGGATCCATATTCACGGCAGTCGAAATGTATTAATCGAACATGTTCATATTTCTGACTGTATAGGGGATAACATTTGGATCGCGGCCGATGGCATGATGAACTGGTCGGGAACCTATACGCCGGCCAAAAGCGTAACAGTGAAGAAATGCGTTTTAGCCCGGGGACGCAGAAACAATTTAGCGACGAACGGATGTGAAGGGTTGCTTGTGGAAGATAACGACATTGAGGAAGCGGGCGGGGCCGAGATAGGCCCGCAGCTCGGAATCGATCTCGAGGGCTACGGGGATAAAGGAATCAAATACGATCACCCGTATGAACTAAGAATTGTAGGGAACAGGTTTAGGAACAATGGACGGGGAGCATTCCGAGCCCACACGAGCGGGAAAGTAATTGTTGAAGGTAATTTTAGCGATGACGTTTTTTCTTACGGTTACAGCACAGACGTGCTCATCAAAGGTAACCACATCATAAATGAGAGTGGGAGATTGAAAGATTACGGGATTGACTCTATAGGCGTTTCAAGTACTGAGACCGGTAACCGCGTGAACATTTCCGGCAATACCATCCGCGGTTTCAGAACCGGTATTTGCGCCAGAGGTAAAGGAGTCATTGTCACCGAAAATACGTTGGAGGAAATTACATCAGTAGCAATTCATGCGTACCAGTGTGAAGACGTTCTTATAACGGGTAATCGTATTGACGGTAACTGTATTCATTTTCAAGTGCAGTTAGGTCTCGACGTAACGATCAGTAACAATAAAAGTAAGGGATCCTCAGATAAATATACCATCAAGCTAATGGATTCCGACACTGTTTCACTTAGTAACAACAAAACAAGAGGATATGGAGGCCTGTATTGTGAGCGGTCTACAGGAGTCCAAGCTATGAGGAATGACTTCACACTAACCGCTTCTGGTTACGGTGTTTTCTGGGAAAAGCAAAGTGAAGTTCATTTAGAAGGGAACATCATAAGAAACGCTCAAAATACCGCAATTCTTGGGTATGCCGACCGCTACATTAGTTTCATCCGCGATAACCGAATCATTGACTGTAAGGCTATTATCGCACTTCACCTTATAGGCGGCCGAGCTCATTCTATTTTTGGGAATACCTTGTTGTTCAATAGGACAAAGGATCAAGGTTATGGGGTGTACTTAGACGGTACAGACGGAACGCGGTTAATTCAAAATGAGATCCATTCCGTGAGTGATAAGAAACTGACATATTCGTTTTACACAGAAAAAGCTAACAGCTCAGAGCTAATATACAACACATATAGCTGCGGGGTAGTTAAAACGGCCGAGAATGATTTGTTAATTGAATACACTAGGAGGTAAGGCATGGCGGACCAACAGTATTTCGATTTATGTGAAACAGTAAAACAATCTGGTGTAGTAAAAGAAGATCGAACAGGAACCGGGACTATATCTTATTTTGGGTATCAAATGCGTTTTGACCTGCAGAAAGGCTTTCCGCTGCTCACAACGAAAAAGTTGCATTTTAAATCAATCGCACACGAATTGTTGTGGTTTCTTCGGGGTGATACCAACACGGAATATCTTACGGAAAACGGAGTCCGCATCTGGAACGAATGGGCTGATGAAAACGGAGAACTCGGTCCGATTTACGGCAAGCAATGGCGCAGCTGGGAAAGCCTAGAAATAAAAAAATCACATGGACTGAAGATTGTAGAGGGGAATTCTATTGATCAAATCAGGAACGTAATCAATCAGATACGGACAAACCCGGACAGCCGCCGGCATATCGTCAACGCGTGGAATACTGGAGATCTCGAGAAAATGGCGTTACCTCCTTGTCACTTGCTGTTTCAGTTTTACGTAGCAAACGGGCAGTTGTCCTGTCAGTTGTACCAGCGGTCGGCCGATATTTTTCTAGGCGTTCCATTTAACATCGCGTCATATGCGTTACTCACTCATATGATCGCACACGTTACCGGGCTGCAGGTAGGGGAGTTTATTCATACAATTGGTGACGCTCATATCTATCAGAACCATTTGGAACAGATCGAATTGCAGATGAAAAGAAAGCCGCGACGTTTACCGCGACTGGATATCAATCGTACTGTGACGGATATTGACGACTTTTGTTTTGAAGATTTCGAGGTTCACAGGTATGACCCACATCCTCATATCAGCGGAAAGGTGTCAGTTTAATTAAATAAAGGCGTGTTTCTACGTGAAGCACGCTTTAAAACGAGAGGAGCAGCCGATGATGAGCGAGAAAGGACAGCATACATTGCATATGTGTGTAGTTGACGAATATATCGGGTCCGAAGTGCCGCCTTATCTCCGCAAAGAAAGGCAGCGCTGGATCGAAGGTCTTGCGTGGATATGCGTAGGGCATTCGTGTAATGCGAGCGATATTAGCAAAGAAGAGGCGATGAGGTACATCGAAAAGGCCAGCGAGGAAATGGGTCTTGTAGATGCTGCAACTTCACTCAAGGCACTATTACATCAACCTTATTTCGGAGGCTGCCAGAGTATCGCGGACTTCATCGCGAAAATTAACCGAGACATGGACGGAATGGAAAGCAAAGAGAAATTCCGGTTCCTATACGAGAACGTCGGTACAATGGCGTTTCGTTTCGTGTGGGTCTTAATTAAATAAAGTTACAACATATCATGCAGGTTTAGATCAAGAGAGGGGCCCGGACGAATGAAGATAAACATAAAAAGGATCGAGCGTTTGGAAGTTGAGAACGTCTATAACGGGGACTGCTTATTGACATCGTTTGCTTTCGGTATGAGAGTCGAAGCTATTATCGAATTCGATTCCGGAAATCGTGCGGAAGTTGATTTCGAGTTTCCTAAAGCTATTGATTTCTCATTCGCTGAAGCTGAGCGAATGATACGGAAGGAGTTATCAGACGAATCGGACAACAATGAGGGCCCGGTAAGCATAGCAGAAGCTGCCGCGAATCTAGCCGAGGCCGCACAATCTGAAGACGACGTTGACACAAGCAGGCTTAAAACAGGACTAGCAGAAGGATTCAAAAAATATGTCGGCGCATTAGATGCCGCTGCACGAAAGAGGAAACACTAAATGCGAGCGATATGCAAAACCACGTCTGGAGAAACAATCGCCTTAACAGGTTCCGCGGTAAAAATTTTGCGTGAACATATAACTCAAGGTTCCGAAAATAAAATTAGCCCTGCGATTCCGCTAGGGTGGATCACAATTGGAAATACCGCTGTGAACTTCGCAAACGTAGAAACAGTGTTTTTCGAAGAAGGTGAGCGGGATGAAAGGGTTTGACATAAGAGGGCGGATTCAATTAAATGACTGCACGTACTTAACGATAGAAGCAAGTGATAGTGTAATCGAACAGCTGAGACGACACTTCGAAGATCCTGATTTTAGTTTTGATGAAGTTGAAAAGATTTGTTATCGCTTTTACCGAGTGCAGCGTGATTACCCGGAAAAAAATCTTTACGGAAGTAGTGATCTAGTAGTGCCAAGAGATCCTGTATTATCATTGGATGACCGATACAAACCAGGATTCTTGTATGACCGGTACCTACCTGAAAGCCTTTATTTACGCTTAGACAGCGACGGTGTTTACGCTCACTCTTTTGGCGCATTATCTTGGTGAAAGAAGGTCAAATATGGATACGACAAAAACTAAACAGTTCCGGCAAAGATTCATCTTATTCGGGTATTGGTGCTTTTACCCATCAGGCGGTATGAACGACGCAGTTCTATATTTCTCAACACCGGAAGAGCTGGAAACATATCTTAATCAAGAAATAAGTAAAGAGTACAATGATTTATATGATCACTATCAAATATTAGACACAGTCAGTGGGATCATTACGTTATTTGAGGGTGAAGATATCACGCATTTTATGGAGGACGGTATAAACCGCTGGCTGGAGGATATCCAATATGAGAATGGAGACGATAAGAAATGACAGACAAGCGCGTAACCATCGAACAAGTAATAGGCGGTTTTTACCATGCAAATACGAATGACTTTACAAGCGCAGTAATTGAGATTTTAAAATCTGACGGGAGTGTAGACGTATTTCACCGCTCCTGGATTACGGCGGAAGCTTTATATAATCATACAGACTTAGTCCGTGATGACATACGGGAGTTATACCGTGAAGATACCTTTGAGCTGGTACATTCTAAATACTTAGACTATACATTCGTGTCTGACTGGTTCGTGGAATACAAAGAGAAAATCCCAATTAAAGCGATTGGTTACGATCCTTATAACGGAACTGCGCTTGCTAATCACTTAAAAGATCTTGGATTCAATACGATTCCGATACGGCAAGTAGCATTAACTTTAAATAAACCTACTGAGCATCTGATCCGAATTGAATCAGCAGGAAAAATAACATTTGATAACATGATGCGCTGGTATTTCTCGAATGTTGAAATAAAGAGCGATAAAAATACAAATCATTTTCCCGGTAAAAAGAAGCGAACGTGTAGCATCGCTGGGTTTAATGCCTTAATAAACGCACACGCCGCGGCCCTCTTCTGGGTGACGGTTTAATTAACGAGAGGGGCTTCAGATATATGAAGGTTAACTGCGATACATGTAACAAGTCGTTTGACGTTTGGGCTCAAGAAAGGCAGCGCGGCAAAGGTATCGTGGAGACATTCTTCGTCTGTCCGCATTGCAAACGGCATTATACATCAGCTGTTACGAACCATGAAATCAGAAAGAAGATAGCCGCTCTGAAAGTACTCTGGGAAATCGAGGGACCGCCAACCGATAAAGAGGCGCGGAAACGATACGACGCCAAGGCTGCAAAACTTAAAACGACAATCGATCAGAAGATGGCCGAACTCAAACGAAAGGTGTGCGGTAAGAATGAATGAAAACCAGGGAACACAACTGCAGGATATTAATTCGTTGGTCGAGCAAATAAAGACGGCTTTAGAAAGTGTAAGAGCTGAGGGGAAAAGGCCGCCAGATGAAATATTGATAAGTACTGATATTAAGGAAATGCTTGAGTCTGAATCCGGTTATCAAGCCACACGAGTTCGAAGTCCAAAAACAGCTTTTGGTATCCCTATCGCCGAAGCTGAGATTAACGAACCGTTTATGTTCTGCTGGATAGCCACTTGTTTACCATGTAATGCAATAGATAACCCGGAAAAAAGAAAGAGGATATACGAAAGCAGCGCCTCGTTAATATTACTTGATGAATATGTAAGGTCAAGAAAACAAAACGAGCAGTAAACAGGAGTAATCGAAAGAAAACGAGAGGTTCGTAACTAGTATAACTGAGTTTCCGAAATGCCGGAACACGAGGGAATATGGACGAATATCAGAACTCCAGTAAAAATATATTCTTTGCGGTTTTTACGAGGGGGGTATACAGAGTTGAAAAACTCCAGTGAATAAAAACGAAAGAACAATAACCCCCTAAAAGAATTATATACACTATATATAAATAAATAATACATTATATTAATTTTATTATTATTTATTATATGTAGTTATTAATTATTAATAACTAAGAGGTGGTCTTTTTGGAAGGGAATGTCCGTGTGGAGGATTTCATGAGCAAGAGCACTATCAAGAAGCTATTAGAAAACTATACAGAGCTCGCTGCCGGGGAGCGGCCGGACGACGTTGTATCCTCTGGGGGACCGAAGGCATACGACGGCGTGACTGGAACGCAGCTGAATAAAATCATGCTGGACTCAGCTATCGAGAACTTGCCGCCGACTATCCGCTCCTGTGTTAAATGTAGGTATGTATACAAACTGCCGATGAGCTTGGCTATTGATACACTTGGCATCCCAAAGAAAGCCTATTACAAAGGATGCAGTAAAGCTGTTGATTTGATTTATAAGGAACTCAATGGGAAGTCTGCTAACGCAAAGGCTTTCCTAGAAAAAATTATAAAATAATGCTTGACAAAACAGGGGATTCAACGTATTATTTGTGGTAAGGTGGTATTACTATGTGAACCACAGAGTGCGAAGAACATTCTTATATATAATAATTGATAAGCGTCCATTTGATGGGCGCTTTTTTTATTGGGGTGATAACTTTGATTGTCTTATGTGAGGGCTGCGGCAAGCAGTTGGACAGGCGTGAGATACCTAATTGGAGATACTTCTGTGATGACGAGAAGTGCCGGCAGGCTGCGCACGAAGCGCACCTCAAGTCGTTAGGTGACACCAAGTGAATTACTATGACAAGCATAAGAGAGACCGGCAGTCACGTTCCTTTTACAAGAGTAAGGAGTGGCAAAGGTGCCGGCAGTTTGTTCTAAGGAGAGACAACTACCTATGTCAAGACTGCCTAAAGAACAAGCGGATCACTCAAGCCGATACTGTACATCACATCGATGAATTGAAAGACCATCCGGAAAAAGCGTTAGACGAGGCCAATCTGATTTCCTTATGTTTCAGTTGTCATAACAAGCGTCACCCGGAAAAGGGCTGTAGAAGCGGCGGAGAAACGCCTAAGAAGCGGAGAATAAATATCTATGTAGAAAAGGCCAATCCGGAAGTATAGCCCCCCCTACCCTTAAATGTGCTTATTCAGAATTAAGGGACCGGGCGGGGCCCGTCGCTCACACCGCGCCGAAATTTTTCATGAAAGGGGGGTACTTACCCATGGAAAGAAAAAAGACATTCGAGCGGATAAAACGGTACTTAGGCGAATCTTATCAAGAATCGGACGACGAACTGATTCACATTTATTGTGATACGTACGAATTTTATTGCAGATTACGTGATGAAGTATCGAAATCCAAATTAATGATGCAGCACACGAATAAAGCGAAAGAGACAAATCTGGTAAAGAATCCGTTGGTCATCGAACTAACAAAAGCTACGCAAACGCTGAATAACTTGCTGAGATCGCTCGGCCTGACAGCGGCACAACGCAAAACAGTGCTGAAAGAAGGCGATAGTGATGAATTACCTGATTACTAAGCCGAGTGATACGCTTTTAACGCACTTGTATGCGGAAGAAGTGATCCAAGGTGATATTTTAGCGAGTAAAAAGGTTATCTTAGCTTGTAAACGACACATGAAGGATTTAGACCGCGCCGGAACCGAGGGTTTTCCTTGGGTGTTTGATGAAGAAAGGGCACATAACCCGATTAGATTTATGGAGAAGTTTTGTAAACCGTCCCAAGGTGACTTTAGTTCGCTAGTACTGCAGCCTTGGCAGCATTTTATTGTTGGGTCATTATGCGGCTGGGTGCATAAAGACACTGGAGTTCGTCGGTTTAGAGAAGGTTTAGTCTTTATCGGGCGAAAAAACGGTAAAACAACCATGATTTCAGCACTTTCAAACTACTTTTTGATGGCAGACAAGGAGCCTGGAGCTCGGATATATTTATTGTCAAATGCCAAGGAGCAGGCTAGACTTCTTTTTGATGAATCGAAAGCCATGGTCGACAGTTCGCCAGTCTTAGAGAAACGGTTGTTGAACTTACGTGACGCAATAAAGCACCCAAAGTCAAAGTCGAAAATCGAGCCGCGCGCCAGTGACAGTAAAAAGCTTGACGGTTTAAATACGCATCTCGCTGTATTCGATGAAATCCACGAATTTGTTGATTATAAACTCATAAATGTTATAAAAAAGTCACGTGGATCACGGAAACAACCTTTAATTCTTTATATAACAACGGCGGGGTACCAGCTAGACGGTCCGCTGGTTAATTATTATGAGCAAGGCGCTGACGTTTTGGACGGTGTTTTTCCTGACGAGCGAACGTTTTATTACCTAGCGGAGCTTGATTCTGCTGAAGAATTCGATAAACCTGAAACTTGGGTAAAAGCGAATCCAAGTATGGGTCTGTCTTTAAACCTAGAAATTCTCAAAGAGGACTGGGAAAAAGACAAAAGGACGCCAGAAGAAAGGCTCGATTTCATAACAAAGCAGTTTAACTGGTTCTCGAGATCATCGGATTTGTCTTACCTGGATTATGAAACAATACAGAAAAACAAAAAAGTGATAGACATAAACGAATTGAAAGGTAAGGCCTGCACAGGAGCTTATGACCTTTCAGAGACTGAAGACTTTACGAGCGCGTGTCTTGAATTCCCTCTGCCGGAAACGGGAGAGATTTTTGTGTTGTCTCATTCATGGATCCCTCGTAAAAAAGTCCTGGCAGACAACGAGAAAATACCATATACGGAATGGGCAGAGCAGGGTTTACTAACGATAACAAAGCATGATTATGTTCAATACGAGCTGGTATATGACTGGTTTATCGAACAAGCTCAAAAGTACCAAATAGACCTAATCAAATACGACAGAGCAAACGCCTTCAGACTCAACAAAGATTTAGAGGCTTATGGTTTCAAAACGGAAAAAGTTCGTCAAGGATTTGAAACTCTGAGTCCTGCTATGAAAGATTTAAAACATTTGTTTATTGACGGCAAGGTAATATCGAATCAAAATCAGCTGCTTCGGTGGTATATCAACAATGTTAAGCTCGTCAAAGACAGAAACGGGAATTTAATGCCTACAAAACAGAACAGGTATCGCAAAATTGACGGGTTTGCGGCTCTGTTGAATGCTCATACAAACGTAATGACGGATCTCACTACGCCGGTCTCTACCGGAAATGTCAAGGTGTGGTCAATCAAAGAATTGATGGGGAGGTGACAACTTGGGCTTATGGAATAGGGCAGTGGGAGGCTTGCGGAACAGCGTTAAAAATGGCATACGAAAGGTTTTTTCGTCGGTTAAAGGTCCTGGTTACGATTTTTCTCGCTGGTTTTCCCCTTTCAGTAGTAGTTTTGGCACCAGGGCAGAGCACTCGTTAACCAGCAGTGAACCTGTGTATGCCGCGGTATCGCGGCTTGCGAACTCGCTTAGCAGCATGCCGCTGAAGATGTATAAAGCGTACAAGCCAACAGAATCCAGTTCGTCAGCACTTCTTACGGATCAACCAAACAACAACATGACAACTGAGGAATTCATAAACCTCCTAGAGGTACACCGAAATGTCTACGGTAACGGTTATGCGATCAAGAAATACGACAGGTATTTTCAGGTAGAGGGGCTTGAAATACTTGATCCTTTGCGTGTTTTTCCTGTTTACGAAGAAGGAACTAAGGAGCTGTGGTATGAAGTTCACGGCGACTACAACGTCTATCATGTCCATAACACAAGCATGATTCACGTACACACTACCACGAAAGATGGAAAAAAAGGTATCTCTCGGTTGGATGTGTTACGGGGAACCCTAAACTTTGACACTGAAGTCCGCACTTTCGCGTTGGAGCAGATGGATGGAGCTAAACTATCATTTATTTTGAAACTCGAAGCGAACGTAAGTGAAGAAAAAATCGATAAAATGAGAGAAAGTTTTCAGACCTTTTACCGAGATAATGGCGGTGTGATTATACAAGAGGCTGGGACTGAATTAAAGGAACTTGAAAAGCAGTTTATCGATAAAAGTGTGTTTGACGTGGACAAAGTAACGCGGTCCCGGGTCGCTTCAGTTTTTCATCTCCCTTTGTTTATGGTCGGGGAGTCGGATGGTAACGGCGTAACTCAAAAAACAGAAGAATTGTACAGTAATTTCGTAAAAGGTACGCTTCTTCCCATCGTCAGACATTATGAAACCGAATTTAACCGTAAACTGCTCACAACAGACGAACGAACATCCGGTTATTACTTTAAATTTAACATGAATGCGCTGCTACGGGCAGATACAGCGGTTCGTGGAACTTTTTATCAGCAAGGGATTCGAAACGCTTTTCTGACGCCGAATGAAGTTAGGGCGTGGGAAGAATTACCGCCGCTTCCGGGAGGGGACGTTCTACTCGCAAGTAAGGATCTATTTCCACTGGAGCAAGTAGCAAACCAAAAAATCACGGAAGGCATGGAGCCGGGAACGCCGAAGGAGAATCAAGCACCAGAAAAAGAAAAATTAGATGATGATATCGGTAATGCCTCAGGTAGGGGACGAAATTACGGGTTATAAAGCCGCTTGTTTCTTTATTTCGTGTGTTTGTGAACGATTTATTCAATTTAAATTTAAACACTTGAGAGGAGGTGAGTTAGAGATGTCAGTAAAAAAGGCAAAAAAATTCTGGGAAGTAAAAGCGACGGCTAACGATAGTTCAGTCGGAGAAGTGAGCATTTACAGTGAAATAGATTCTTCTGTTTGGTGGGGCGACGAGGTAACCGCTCAGACATTCAAAGAAGACCTGGATGCTTTGGGGGATGTAAAAACCCTGAATGTGTATATCAACTCACCTGGGGGAGACGTTTTCCACGGATCAACGATCTACAGCATTTTAAAAAGGCATAGCGCTACGGTCAATGTTCACGTTGACGGTGTAGCGGCCAGCATCGCAAGTGTCATCGCAATGGCGGGTGACACTATTTTTATGCCTGCGAACACAATGATGATGATTCATAATCCCTGGACTTTCGCTATCGGTAATTCCGAAGAATTACGAAAACAGGCAGACGATATGGACAAGATACGTGACAGCATGATTGAGACCTACTTGGGGAAAGCCGGCGAGAAACTTGATAAGGATCATCTTATCGAACTGCTTAACGCTGAGACATGGTTAACAGCTCAGGAGTGTTTAAACCTGGGGCTGTGTGACGTTGTCGGAAAAGCGAAAAACGTGGCGGCAAATTGGAACAAGGAGCTGTTCGCTAAATACCGCAATACGCCAGCTGCGCTACTTAATGCGCAACAAACAGCGCCGACTGCTTCACAGTCAGAAAAGGATCGATTATTCCGGGAACGCTTAAAGGTTGAAGCTGAAACAGAGCTTATGGAAATTAATAAAACATTGGAGGAACTATAATGAACCTTTTTCAATTAAAAAATTCACTTACAACAGTAGGGGCAGAATTAAAACGTGTAGAGGAAGAGATCGCGGCAACTGCAGCAGATCCTAATATTGATATCAAAAATCTAGAAAACCTGGAAACGCAAAAGATCAATTTGAAAAAGCGTTTTGACATTTTAAAGAACCAGCACGATTCCCTGGAACAAGAACAAGAAGAAGAAATCAAGGCTCGGGCAAATCAAAACGGAGCTAGTCAAGTTAAAGGGATGGACAGTCCAGATCCTAAACAGCGAAAAATTGCTGCAAAAGCCGAATTGTTCCGTGCTACTATGCGCGGCAGGGAAGTGTCAGAAGAAGTTAAAGCGCAACTGGGTGGGGTGAAAGCCGTCCTCGGTGATAACGGCGATTCCGGCGGCGAAAAGCTTTTGCCTACAACTATGACAACTGAACTGTTACATGAACCATTTGTCAAAAATCCGCTTCGGGGACACTCAACATTCACGAATGAGATCAACTTGGAACTGCCTAAAATTTCATTCCAATTAGATGACGATGAGTTTATCGGGGATAAAGAAACAGCAAAAGAGCTCAAAAGCACTGGGGACATCGTAAAGTTCGGCCGAAATAAATTTAAGGTGTTTGCGCCTATTTCTGAGACAGTCTTACGAGGAACAGATACGAATTTAGTTCAGACCGTAGACCGTGCTTTAGAAAGTGGACTCGCTGCTAAAGAAAAGAAAGTGGCATTTGCTACAACCCCTAAAAAAGGCGAGGAACACATGTCTTTTTACTCAGCCGAGATTAAAACAGTGGAAGGCAGTACTAAATTAAAAGCAATTAAAGCGGCCATTGCTGATTTACACGAGGATTACCGTGCAAATGCAAAAGTTGCGATTACCTATGCAGAATATATGGATATTGTTGAAGATCTTGCTAACGGAAACGCTACGCTTTTCAATGCTCAACCCGAGCAGATCTTAGGAAAGCCTGCAATTTTCTGTGACGCTGCTGTTGATCCGATTGTCGGTGATTTTTCATACTCTCATTTCAACTATGATCTGCCGGTCACGTATGAGCGGGACAAAAATGTGAGAACAGGTATCGAGGACTTCGTTTTAACCGCCTATATCGATCACCAAATTAAGTTAAAGTCCGCTTTCCGTATTGTCAAAGTGAACGATACACCCTAATGCGCCCCAAGGGTTAACGGCGTCCGTTACGGATACAGAGGCGTCCCTTAACTGGGATGCCGTTACCTTTGAAGGGGGCATTAAAGAGTATGAAGTATACAGGGACGGCGTCTCCTTAGGCACTCGTGTTAAAACGTCGTTTTCAGAAAGCGGCTTGAAACAGGAGACAACATACCGTTATCAGGTGAGGGCTATTTCTGCGGCCGGAAAAGCCTCGCCGTTAAGCGACGAATTAATTGTTACGACAAAGTCTACGGATCCAACAAGCGTAACTGTCGAGCCGACCGCGAAGACATTAGCCGTCGGCGAGACTTTTCAAATAAAAGCATCTGTATTACCGGCCGAAGCGAAACAGGATGTAACCTATACTTCTGGCACTCAGTCGGTGGCATCGGTTAGTAGCGGGGGGCTAGTGACAGCAAAAACAGCGGGGAATACAACGATCACTGTTTCTTCAAAACACAAGACATCCGTGAAAAAGTCTCTAACTGTTACCGTTACACAACCAACTGTTCCGGACGGTGAGTAACATGGCTGTGAATTTAGAGGATATGAAAGGCTATTTAAGAGTAGACGGAGATGAGGAGGACAACCTTATCTCCTCCTTAATTTCTGCGGCGGAAAAGCACCTGCAGGAATCAGGAGTTAAGGACACTGAGAATGATCTTTATTCGTTGGCCGTTAAAATGCTCGTAACCGAGTGGTATGAGAACCGGGGCGCGACTGATGAAGCCAATAAAAAGCTGTCCTATTCTCTCCAGAGCATTATTCTTCTTCTGAAATGAGGTTTTTTAATGAAAACCGGGGATTTTAACCGCCGTATTTCAATTTTATCGCCCGAAACCACAACAGACGAAGAAGGTTTCACCATTGAAACGTGGGAGATTGTGGCTGAAGTATGGGCGGCAGTAAAAACGACACAAGGACGAGAATTTTATGCAGCGGCCGCTGTTCAAGCTGAACGGAAGCCTCGATTTGTTATCCGATTCTCTAAACGGATGAAGAGCCTTCTGTGCAACGATATGCGCAACGATATGCGCATCGGTTATGACGGAAGACAATTCGAAATTACAAGCGTTATAAACGATAACGAGGCAAATGTAACATTCACCATAGCAACCGAGGAGATTGGTATCAAATGAGCATGCGAGTTAGTGGAATGCGGCAGCTGGTATCAGAGGTCAGAAAACTCGGAAATCGAGCAAAATATGTCGAAAAGGGCGCGTTAGAGGCCGGTGCAGAACCGGTTTTCAACGAAATGGAAGCCAACAAGCGTAGCTCACAAAGCGTCATCCTTAAAGGTGAAGTGAAAAATGGGGTTATTGATATCGGTCCCAGTGAGCTTGATTTTATATCACGGTTTGCAGAGTTCGGTACAAGTCCGCACTTGATCGAGCTGAAAAACAAAAAGGTCATGTCTGATGGGTCAAACATCTACGGTAAGAAGGTAGATCATCCGGGTCATAAGGCTGAACCTTTTGTAGAACCCGCTTTGATCAATAAACAAAGTGAGGCCCTAAGTGAGATGAAAAAATACATCCAAAGGAACTTAATTCGATGAATGTGCGTGAAATTATCGTGAAAAGCCTTAAACCACTGGGAGTACCTGTGGAATTTCTTTCTTACAAAGGAAAAGACGATACCTACATTCGCTTTTTTTTCTATAATCAGAGGCCGGCTTTTTCGGCTGAAGATGAGGAATCAGTGAAAGGTCATTATGTGCAAATTGATATCTTCACTAAAAATGGGAATGAGTTTTCAAGACTGGAAAAGGAAGTCCCGAGCAAGTTGAAGGCTGCGGGATTCACATTTAGAAATCAATATGACGATTACGAGCATGAAACGGAGATCTATCACAAGATTCTCCGTTTTTTTTATGCTCAAAACACAGAAGAGGAGTGATTAACCTATGGCTGAAGGAGTACGCGTAGGTCTAAAAAATATTTATTTCGCGCCGATTACTGAAGAAACCGAAACATCAGTTACTTATGCAAAACCTGTAAAAATCGGTAATGCAATCGAGGCCAGTATTTCACCAAGTACAAACAGTGAGACATTGTACGCAGATGATGGCCCCTCAGAAGTTGAAACAGCTCAAGGTGCTACAGAAGTCGAAATAGGAACAGATCAGCTTTCAACAAAATCTCAAGCGCTGTTGCTAGGACATAAAATTAATGCCGACGGGGTTTTAGAAAAACGTGATACAGACAAGGCACCGTACGGCGCTTTGTTATTCGAATCGGCCACTACTGGCGGTAAATCGAAGCTATACGCTCTATATAAAGGCAAATTTATGCCACAAGAGGAATCTTTTGCGACAAAAACGGATAGTCCGGAATTCCAAACTGATTCAATTTCGGGCACGTTTGTACGTAGGGAGCATGATAACTTATGGCAACGCTCTGTTTTTACAGGTGATGATGGGGTCAAACCGGAAGTAATTGCAAATTGGTTTAAAGCGGTATACGAGCCATCTACGGGATCAGCGGAAGAAGTGTCTTTAAGTAAAAGCAGCTCTGTATCTGGATCAAAAACATCTTAAAGAGAGGGTAAATCCTCTCTTTCTTTTTTGTACAAAAAACAATAGGAGTGTGTTGTTAAATGCAATTAACATTAAACATTAATGGAGAAGACAAAGTATTCGTAGCCCCGTTTATCAAAGGACGCTTGTTAAGAAACGCAATAAAGCTTACAAAAGAGACAAATTTTGACGAGTTAAATGAAGAAACCCTTGATAACTTAGTAAATTATGTCGTTGAAGTATACGGTAAACAGTTTACACAGGATGATTTTTATGACGGCATTTCAGCTCCGAACATGATTGATACCATCACTGAAACGATTTACGAAGTCGTTGGTACAACAAATGTAAAACAAAATGAACAGGCAGCCGGTCTTGACGGTGAGCAACACAGTGAGGCTGTTGATTTGGTAAAAAACTAACACCGGGGTACCTGCTCCCGCTGCCTTTCTTGGAGGAGTTGGAACAGGACCTCAAAAAACTATACTTAGAAAATGCAGAACGGCCAGCTGATATTTACTATCTCGACGAGATGGATATCAGCTGGTTTTTTGAATTAAGCCATTTTGCAGATGGAAATTCACCTCAGGTCAGTAATCGAGGCGCTAGAAAAACGAAAAAACAGCCAAAACTCGGCTTTATTGATCAAATTCCAGGTTTTTAGAAGGGAGGTAACCTAATTGGCAGCAGAATCTATAGGCTCGTTACGCGTCAGCCTAGGTTTAGAGAGTCTTGATTTTTCTAGAGGACTCAAGAATGTAAATGAAAAATTAAAGGCTTTGGACGCGGAGTTTAAGGCAGCCATGGCGGGCGCTGGGAAGTTTGATAACAGCTTAAACTCCCTTCGATCAAAGGCCGATGTGTTATCAAAAACCATACAAACCCAAAAAGCAAAATTAAGTGAACTAAAACGGCAGTATGAAGAAAGCGTAAAAACTACAGGAAAGTATTCAACCGAATCTGCAAAGCTTTTAACCCAGTATAACAAAACAGTGGCCGCTATGCGTAAAACGGAAGATCAGCTTGACCTGGTCAACAAGAAAATTAAGGAGCAGAGCACAGGTTTTGGACAACTTGGCGCCAAAATTAACGCAAGTATCAACACTGTAACAACAAAGATGCGGGCCCTCGACGCCGAATTTAAAGCGACCACAGCCGGTATCAAGAATTTCGGCTCTTCGGCTGATCAATTAAGGCAAAAAGCGGATTACTTAAATAAATCAGTAAGTCTGCAGCAGCAGCGCTTGAAGGATTTACGGAGACTGTACTTAGAAGCTAAGCGCGCGAAAGGAGCCGATGCCCAAGAAACACAAGAGCTTAGTGCTCGGATGCATGAGGCTACGGCGCAGATGAAAGAAACACAAGCAGCCTTACGTAATACAAATGCACAGATTGAACGGCAGGCTAACTCATGGAACAGACTCGGTGACAGGGCCCAGGAGAGCGGGGAACGTTTACGTACAGTAGGCGGGACTTTGCAATCAATAGGATCGGAAATTGCTACATCCTTTGGAGTTGCGACGCTTGCTGTCAGTGGAGCGCTTGGGCTGGCTACGAAAAAATCAATGGATTTCGAACAGCAAATGTCGAACGTGAAGTCGGTCATGGATCCTGCTGAAGCAAATAAGTATAGCGATGCACTGACAGCGCTGGCCGTCAAACTAGGAGCGGATACAAAATACTCCGCTCTCGAGGCCGCGCAGGGTATGGAAGAACTCGTTAAGGCGGGTGTATCTACAAAGGATATTATGAATGGTGGTTTGTCGGGTGCTCTTTCTCTCGCAACAGCTGGCGATCTTGAACTAGCAGACGCTGCAGAAATCGCCTCTACCGCGCTCAATGCGTTCAGAGACGATAATTTAAGTGTTGCAAAGGCTGCCGACATTCTAGCAGGAGCGGCCAATGCTTCAGCTACTTCTGTCGGAGAAATGAAGTACGGATTAGCCATGACGTCAGCGGTAGCCGCGGGCATGGGTTTATCCTTTAAAGATACATCTACTGCGCTTGCAGTATTTGCGCAGAATGGGCTGAAGGGCTCTGATGCGGGTACATCACTGAAAACGATGTTAAGCCGTTTAGTGCCGATGACAGATGGTGCCTATACAACAATGGAGTCTCTCGGTCTTGTTTCATTAGACACGAAAAAAGCCTTTGAGTCTCTGGCTAAACAGGGCTTTAAACCGGCTAGCCAAGATCTCGGGGACATTTACAAAGCGATGGATGCTTATGTTATCAAGACAACCGGCTTAAAAAAAGGTACTGCCTCATTTGAAAAAGCATTCTCTAAGGCATCGATCGCGCTTGGAGTAATGGACAACAAATTTTTCGATGCTCAAGGAAACATTAAAAGCATGACCGAGATATCTGGGGAGCTCTCTAAGGCCTTAGATGGCATGTCAGCGAAAGATAAACAGGAAGCGCTGTACAAAATTTTCGGCTCCGATGCTATCCGCGGAGCATTAATCCTTGGTAAGTCCGGGGCTAAAGGTTTTACCGAGATGGCTAATGCGATGGATAAAATCAAGGCCGCTGACGTTGCCGCTGAAAGAATGAACAACTTGAAGGGGAGAATTGAAGAATTATCAGGTGCTTTTGAGACTGCTCAGATAAATATCGGAAGCGCGCTTACCCCGGTAATATCTGCATTAGTGGCTGTCTTACAAAAGGTCGTAGATACTTTTAACAACCTGTCACCTGGTATGCAGAAATTCGTTGCTATTACATTAGCTGTAACGGCAGCTATTCTAGGCCTCGTAGCCGTTCTAGGTGCTTTTTTAGCAGCTGTCGGAGGGGCGCTTGTTGGTTTAGGTTCATTACAAATCGCTTGGGGGCTTTTAGCGGCTCAAATTGGGGCAGCAGGTGGTATGATGGGCGTATTTACGTCGATTTTAGCGGCCCTGACGAGTCCGATCGCGCTAACAATAGCCGGAATAACGGCATTAGTAACTGTTTTTGTGCTCGTATATAAACACTCAGAGCAGTTGCAGAAGCTTCTCGGCGTAGTGTTTAACGGAATCAAAGCAGGTGCCTTAGTCGCATATGGAGGCGTCAAGGTAGCCTTTGACGGAATCATTGCGGTTGTTGATCGAGTGTCAGCGTATCTACTCGAAAAAGGACCGGCCATGTGGAACGGGTTTGCGGCAGGTGCGGTCAACATAGGGACTGCAATCCAAAACGGATTTAATTCAGCGATCAGCGTAATCGGCTCATTCTTTTACGATATTGGACAAAGAGCGTTAAATTTCTTTGGGAAAGGAGTAGCTGATAAGGTTTCAGAGACTGCCGATATCTTTTTTGGTCAGTTAAAAACAGCTTTTTCGAGTGTAAGTGGTGTTGTTTCAATTGTCGCTCCGACAATTACAGCACTTGGACTGGCGTTATCGGGTGTATCGGGACCAATCGGGTTGGCGATCACTTCACTTGTTAGTTTAATGGGTTTTCTATTCCGCTTATATCAATCTAATGAGCAGTTTAGAAACACGGTTATATCGGTATGGTCGCAAATTTCGAAAACGATCGGCAGTGCTATTGCGGCTATTCAGCCGGCCCTAGACGCGTTTGGTCAGTACTTTAATGATATTGCCGTGGCGGTAGCTCCTGAATTCGCTAAAACGCTGGATGTAATTGTGACTAGTTTAGCTACCTTAAAGCCGGCATTTACGGATTTGATGTCAGCCGTAGGGGAGCTGGGCCCGTCCTTTGCTCAACTAGGATCAACACTAGGATCGTTTGCTGGGGATATAGGGAAGGTGTTTTCGGAGGCGGTTACTGAAATCACGCCTGTTATCGGGCAGTTAGCATCTGCTTTTGTGCAAATTTTTCCGGCAATTGTATCTTTCGCAGCCGAATTTATTAAAATATGGGCGCAAATTCAGTCCAGTCTTTTGCAGGTAGTGATATCAATAGTTTCGCAAGCACTCCCGCTTCTCGTCAATGCATTCACAACTATGATTCCGCCTATTTTATCTATGGTGCAGTCTGTATTCCCAGTTGTCTTAGATGTGATTAAAGCATTAATCCCAATTATCACTTTCATTGCACAGGCCATTTTGCCGGATTTATTAGGAGCCGTACAGGTTGTGTTTCCGGTTATCTTGTCTGTAGTACAAGCAGCGTTACCGGTGATCACACTCATAATTCAAGTCCTGGCATCGATTATCAAAGACTTAGCCACCAGCGTTTTGCCGTTAGTCCTAAGCGCTGTTCAAGCTATTTTCCCAGTAGTGACTTCGATTATACAGGTTGCGGCAAACGTTATCGTCACAGTGCTTCAGCTAGCTGTGGCAGTAATAAAAAATGTTCTTATTCCGGCCATTCAATTCATACTACAAGCTGTGCAAATTGTTTTTCCGGTTATTGTAAGTGTCATTCAAGGGGCTCTAAACATTGTAACCAATATCATAAGACTATTCTCCGCGCTGCTTCGTGGTGACTGGCAAGGGGTATGGAATGCGGTTTTAGGGATTCTGAAAAGCGTTTGGTCGATAATCGCATCGGTAGTAACCGGGGCAGTTAATCTAGTCCTGTTAGTCGTAAAAAATGCGTGGAATATAATCAAGTCAGTTACATCATCTGTTTTCTCAGCAATTGCAAGTTTTCTTCAAAGCATTTGGAACTCAATATGGAGCACTGTAACGAATTTAGCAGGGAAAGTTGCATCGGGAGCGACGAGTGCATGGAATTCTTTATGGGGAAACACAAAACGATTGTTCGGACGGATTAAAGATTTTGCAGTTTCTACTTTTAATAAAATGGTGGATAACGCAAAAGCACTCCCGGGTAGAATCGGAGACGGGATAAAAAGCATGGCTGGAAGTGCTATGGACGGTGTTAAGTCGCTAGGAAACAAACTGCTCGGCGGTATGGAAGGAATCGTGAACGGGCTAACACAGAGCGGGATTAACAAAGTTCTTGGATCGCTTGGTGTAGATAAAAAGCATCAGATACCGAAGATGGAAATTCCGCGATTTGCTAAAGGGACACCGGCTGGAGGTCATAAGGGAGGCCTTGCTATCTTGGGTGACGGAGGCGGGCCAGAGCTGTTTAGAACGCCTTCAGGCTTTACGGGGTTAAGCCCGGGCACCGACACCCTCTTTAATTTACCAAAAGGGACACAGGTCTTACCGCATGATATGACTAAGCAGTTACTGGCGCAAGGTGTTCCAGCTTTTAAGGACGGGACAAAAAAGAAATCACTTTTCGAAAAAGCAACCGATACAGTAACAAGCGCGAAAAACGCAGTTGTAAATACGGTAAAAGGCGCGGCCGGCAAAGTGAAAGACTTTGCCTTTGACGTATGGGATTACGCAACGAATCCGAAGAAATTGCTGTCAAAAATCATCAGCAGCCTGGGATTAAAGCTGCCGGAAATCCCTGCAGCGTTTGGTGAGATGGCAAAAGGCGCGTTTAATAAAGTCAAATCATCTGCTGTGGGGTTTTTAAAGAAACAGTTAGAGGATTCCGGTGGGGGTTTCGGGAGCGGAGAAAAAGCAACAGGAAACGTGAAGCAGTGGATTCGTAAAGCAATGCAAATTACAAAAGTTCCGGGTAGTTGGTTCAATCCACTAACGACTATCGCAATGAAAGAATCAGGAGGGAGGACGGGCCCTTCAACGATAAACAAATGGGATAGTAACTGGCTGCGGGGTACGCCTTCAATGGGGCTGATGCAGACAATTAAAACGACGTTCGATTCCCATAAAATGAAGGGTATGGGCGATATAATGAATCCAGTCCACAACGCGGTCGCGGCCATCCGTTACATCATCTCGCGGTACGGAACAGTATTCAATACGCCAGGAATCAAATCGATGCGAGCAGGCGGCCCGTACAAAGGATACAAAATTGGCGATATTGTAACGCAAAAGCAGCTCGCTTGGGTAGCTGAAGAAGGTCCTGAAGCAATTATCCCGTTAAAAAATAACCGTCAACGAGCAGTACAGCTTCATAAAGAAGCGGGCCGGCAGTTAGGCATTGATTCAGGATCCGATCAGACTGTAGTGGCCCAGGCCTTGGAACGCCTAATCGGTGTTGAACAGAGATCGCTGGCTGTACTGAATCTTATCGCCCAGAAGAATCCGAATCTGTTTCTTGACGCAGATTCTTTGTCTAATTATATAGAGAACTCACAAGCTCAGAATATTACAAAGAAAAAACTACTGAGAGGTGATCGGTAATGTATCTAATAATTATAAAAAATGGTACGGTGATCGATCACCGTAAACAAGGACTTAAACTTCTAAGCTTTAAAGTGGACTCATTATCACATAGAACCGAATGGCAAGAAATTGACGGTAGGCACGGGTCAATTGATATGGGAACAACCTTTGACATTAGAAAGCCGACAGCTGTATTTCTATTACAAGGTGAAGATCATCTTGACTATAATTTGCTCATTAGCGAAGCTTATGAGCTTTTTTCTACGGAAGATGAAATTGAAATTATCGACTCCCGGCAACCCGGAAAAGTATGGTCAGTAAAGGTTAGCAGCGTATTTGAGCCTGAGGATATCACGCCGAGAAGCGGCAAACTGACAATTGAGTTCACAGCCGCTTTTCCTTTTGCAAGTTCTCTGGGATCCACTCTTGATCCTTTAACATTCGACTCAGATAAATGGCAAGTTGCCCAGGGGATGCTGCCTTCTGATGACCTTTCATACAGACACAAGACGACGCATTTTCGAATATATAACGCGGGTAATGTGACAATAGATCCGAGTATGGATATGCCTTTAAATATTCAATACAAAGGGGCCTCCAATAATTTAGTCATTAGGAATAAGACTTCGAACCAAGCGGTGTCTTATACAAAAAAGACCGGATCTTCTGATGTAATAAAACTTGAAGGACTGAGGCATCTAAAGAATGGAATCAGCATTTATGCTGACACAAATCGCGGCTATATTAACCTATTACCAGGGTGGAATACATTTGAGCTTACCGGGACAATGGGTAGTTTCGAAATAGAATTTGATTTTTATTTCTTTTATAGAGGGTGACGTTATGGCGATCGCAGCAGTCAGGGATTTGGCAGGCATAGCGGAGCCGCTCCCCGGTTTTTTAGTAACAAGAAGTAACGGTTTGGAAGGCGAAAAGTCGTTAACGATTACCGGACTTTATACGGAGATAAATCGCCATGGATACCGATATGTGAAGAACGAAAATACTATCTTATACAAAAACGAAGAATATATTATCAAGAATTACAAAGAAAAAACCTATAAAAATGGCAAAGGCGTCACGGCCACTGCTTTACATCGTATTTTTGATGACCTAATTAATTACCGAATTTATGAAGAAATAACCGGGACATTTAGAATTGAAGAGTTAATGAAGTTTGCTCTCAAGGGGAGCGGCTACACTTTTGAGGTGGATAACACAAACCTCAAGACTTCGGTCAGAGTTGAAAACTTTGGATGGGACAATGCTTTGTCATTATTTCGGAGCATACTCGAGAAATTCGGGGCCGAGTTTGACTATTCAGGAAAACATATCTTTGTCGCGAAAAAGATCGGGACTTATAAAGATTCGCCGATCATGCACCATAAGCTCAATGTAAGCGAACCAGAAAAAGAAATTGATACAAGTAATTTTGCAACTTATATTCGCGGTTATGGGAAGCAGGACGATAAAGGAAACTATTTGGTGCAGGCGGAGTATACAAGTCCGCTTGCCGCTATATATGGAATTAAGCATGCCGAACCTGTTAAAGATGAACGGTTTACAGATAAGGAATCCTTGTTGACTGAGATGAAAAGCAGGCTCGGTGACAGCCTTGATATTTCTCTGACGTTTACGGCCATTGAACTGAAGAATATGGGATTTAAAGACGTAAATAAAGGAGATAGCTTGTGGTGTGTAATTGAACCGCTTGACGTTAATGTACAGCTGCGCGTTTTGTCAATTGAAGATTATTCAAATGACAGAAAGTCTCCAGTCTTTACATTTGGATCAGTTTCCAAGAAAGCGTCGGACATAATTGCTGAGTTCAATACGACCAAAAAAACCGTAGATAAAGTTGTCGATCAGTCAACAGGTAAAATTAAAGATTCGGCTCTAAATAAGGCAGGACTTGTATTAAAAACAGACTTTGACCGCCATGTCTCTAATTCAAATATTCATGTTACAGCGGACGAAAAAGCTGTATGGAACTCGAAAGAAAAAGAAGGAGCCGCAAGTGCTGCTCTACAAGCAAGCCGGGAATACACGGATGCTTTAGAGCGGAAAATGTCGGTGGCTGCTTGGATATCCCCACCGCTTAAAAATGGATGGAAGCAGTATGCATCATCGGATGGAGTTTTCACGATTCAATATTCGAAGGATATTACTGGGACCGTGTATATAAGAGGAGCGATCGCCGGCGGTACTGTAGGAGCCTCGGCACCGGCTTTTACACTGCCAGCCGGTTTTAGACCTCCGTTTCCTCACTTTTATAGTGGGGTTGCCAGCTCTGCCGGCACGGGGAGTTCGCCTCAAACGCACCGCACTAGAATAAACCCTAACGGTGACGTACTTATAGAAAGTTGCTCAAATACGGTAAATCCAAACGTATTCATTTCAATAAATACTCAGTTCAAAACAATTTAAATGGGGGTGATCTCACGGTGAAATTTCAGTACAAAAAAGCTAAAACTAGCGGGTTCGATCGTCAGTATATTAAAGACTACAACAAAAATATTGAAGATATAGGAACAGATATGTCTGATCTCAGCAATTCCCTTGCTGATCATAGAAACGCAAAAACCGCCCACACGTCGGATCAAATCGACCATGGCGGTTTTTCTTTGCGTAATTACATCGACGGATTGTACAACCGTATAAAAAATCTCATTTTAAATGCAGACGGTACCAATGTAAAGGAAGTCGTAGATGCCCGTGTGGATGCCGACGGTGATATTGCGCCGCTTCTCAAAGAGCGGCTTGACAAGGAATACAACAAGCTGCTGCGCAAAATAGTAAGGAACGTTAACGTAGACGACTACGGGGCTGATCCTACAGGCGAAACTGATAGCTCAGAAGCGTTTAAAAGGGCGATTGGTAACGGTAAAGTGCAGCTTAATTTATCGGCCGGCAAGTATGTTGTCAAGGGCGTCAAGCTTCCCTCATGGACTTATCTTATTGGACAAGGGAAGGGTATTACCATCCTGCAGCTTCACGAGGATACGCCTGCAAGCGAGTGGGTTGTTACGAATGCTGATCATGTGAAGGGGAACCGAAATATAGTTGTGGAAGGGGTATCTTTAGACTGGAATCCGGACCGTCAGGGTGGCGTAGGAGCAACTGGGGGATTGAGCTCCAGCTGCTTACTTTTTGCTCAGGTTGAGTTTGGTATTGTTCGAGATGTTGAGGCGATCAACCCAGGGCTGCACTGTTTTGATATTTCTTCACCTTCCTATAACATCAAGGATGAAAATTATACGGAAAAAGGTTGCCGTTATATATGGATCGATCAATGTTATGGATCCGGTTACGGCGATGATGGAATTACGACTCATTATAGTGAGTATGTCTTTATAACACGGAATGTTATGGTTAATCCTAGCGGAAAAGCCCATAAAGAAGGAGAATCGAACTCAAACGGGATTGAGGTAGATGACGGCTCTAAGCACGTGTGGGTGATTAATAATTATACCGAGGGGAACGTACGCGGTGTAGAAGTTAAAGCACACACTGAATGGCCCGCTCCTAGCGATGTTCATATCACTAGTCACACATCTTATCATGATGTGCGTTCCTATGACCTGCGTCACATCGGGCATCACCTGGTAAATGAGCCGTGGAGTGAGCAGGCCCGTGACGTGACACTCTTGGATTGTACAGCGAGGGAACCGATTTATAATCCACTGTATAAAGGATTAGATCCCAAGGCGTTATCTATATCGGCATATCAGAGAGTAAAAGTCATCGGGTTTACAGCGATAGGGGACCCGACATACGATTACAAAAACGGCTCAATGATCGCGATACAGTACAAGAGTAGAAAAATAAGCATCACGAATCTGCAGATGAGCGGGTTTAGAACGGCTGAATATGACATTCACGTAACAGGCGGTGACCAGAGAACGGACGATGTGCTCATTTCGGATTTCGTTATCCACGATTCCGCTCAAAACGGTATCGGAATAGGCGGCGGGGTTTATAATGTAAATCTGGAAAATGGAATTTTGCATGTCCCAAGTGGTACGGCCGGTATAACGTCGCCTAATACTCAAACTAACATCCTATTAGTTCGGGCTTATGGCTATACACAGGCGGCTGTCTTAGCTGGACAGAACTATTCTACTGTTCCAAATAACATCAAAGGAGGCTTCAGGTCGGCGGCGTCATCCGGACATCCACTGTCCAAATATAGTGCGATTATTGCGAACACTGGCTCGGCTTACGCGAAAGGTGAACGAAACCTAATTGCAGGGAACGCGGGTGGAGCCTCCACTGAAGGATCACGAAATGGTGTTATGTTTTCATATGACTGTCATACAGTAGGTGACGGAGCTTCTGCAGGTGTTATGTTTTCAAAGGCTACAAAGAATAGTAAGTCTTATTGCCTTGCAATGGGTCACGGTGACGGCAGTGCGTCAGAAGCGAATAAAAAAATCGAAATTAATGCTAAAGACGGGACTGTCCGAGCTACAGGTGCCATCGAAAGCGTATCGAATTTAAAGGACTTAGCAGAGTATTTTGAATCAGCTGACGGGAACAAGATCGAGGCGTCTCATCTTGTGACCTTAGATGGTGACAAAATACGTAAAGCAGAAAAAGGCGACAAAATACTCGGTGTCGTCTCAAAGACTGCTGGTGTCGTGCTTGGTGGTGCTGCATTCTATTGGAATGACCGTTTTCTCCGGGATGAATTCGGGGGCATTATTTATCGAGAAGTTATTGATGGCGGTGAGGTTATTACAATTCCTGTCGAGAATCCGAACTATGATCCAGAAGCCGAGTACACGCCGCGGGAAGAGAGAGACGAGTGGCATGTCATTGGTTTAATTGGACAAGTTTATGTGCGGGTGGATGAAACTGTAACAGTCGGTGACAGCGTGTCAGCAGTTAACGGAGTTGCTACTAGGGCAGAAAGCAATGGCTACGGAATCGTTATGAAAATGAAGTCCCCGTATGATCCTGAAAAGGGTTACGGAATTGCTAAAATGTTCGTTTCACCGCAACACTAAGGAGGGAAGCCGATTGATCCATAACGATGCAGATCTGTTGTTCGAAATTAATGCGCGAACAAAATCCCGAATCAAGACCGGAATTCAATTCACTACACAGGATATCGATACGGCCCGACTAATCTTCCGTCTAACAAAAGACGGTGTACCATTACCGCTTTCTGCAGTGAGCGGGAAATTGGTAATGATTATGTCGGACGGCAGCCGCTTTATTAAAGACATTGAACTATCGAACCCACTTGAAGGCATTGCCCAATACACATTAACTGCAGACGAGATCAAGCACGCTGGAGAAGTATCTGCAGAACTGAATTTATATTATGCGAACAGTCAGTCGCTTTCCGTACACAAGTTTTCATTTGTGATTGATAAAGCTTTAATAGACATGGACATAGTCCCGCTAGCGGAGTATTACATTGACGATTTTGAAGCTTTGCGTACGAAGATAAATGATCTTTATGACGAAATGATTCAGACCATTGACGACCTGCGGAAAAAGTTCGAAGACCTGGATAACATTGAAACAAAAGAAGGGGCGCAGAAGAAGGCGGATGCTGTTCAAGGAAATCTTAATAATCATTCAAATGACGCAGACGTCCATGTAACAAAATCTAAACAGGAAAAGTGGGATGCAAGCCAGCTCTTCAAATTAACGCAGGATAATGGACTAGCGAAGTATCTAAGTGGCGTTGACTTTAACACGGTGACAGATACGGGCTTCTATTACATGAGCAGTGTTACGACAGCGCTGAATGGTCCAGTCAATAACAACGGCTATCTGTTCGTTCACAACTATGGCACGTATGCATACCAGGAATATACGTCATATAGCAGTAGCGACTCGACATCTTCAGGCCGCCGAAAATTTATGCGTAATAAAGTATCAGGATCCGATTCATGGACGACTTGGCGTGAGTTCGAATCAGTGGACGGCGCGCAGTCAAAAGTTGATGTCCACGCAAATAAAACTGATATTCACGTAACAAAAGCTGAAAAAGACAAGTGGAATGGAGCCCAGCTCTCGAAATTCACTAAGGATGACGGTTCTGTTTTAATCAATATTTCAGATGGAATCGATTTTCATAAAGCTGCAATTGGGCAAAATAAGACGTTCACATTTTATACCGCAAGTACCGGATTAAACACACCTCAAAAACCGGCTCGCGGTATTTATTTGCATTCTTCGACTACTTCTGGCGACGCCTTAGCTTTATGTAATGATGGTACTGTCTGGCGTAAATCATTAGTCAGTGGGACATGGTCGGATTGGATTGCGATAGAAACGTCGACTGGAGCTCAGCAAAAGGTAGACGTACATGCAAATAAAGGGGACATTCATGTCGTTCAAGCTGATAAAGATAAATGGAACTCGCCTTGGTCCTCCACCTGGAACAATGTAACTTTAATTAACGGAGCGCAGCAGTATGCAGGTGCTCCTTTTAATTTTTCTGTAGTCAACAATGAGTTGAAATTGTGCGGCTCTTTTGGGAAGTTGCCGGCGTCCGGTACGATAGTAGCAAAATTCGCTTATAAACCTACTCAGGTTTTCGACTTACTGGTTCCGACAATTGGCTCTTACGGACATGCTCGGTTTGCTCTAACAACAGACGGAGAGCTGCGCTTTGATGGACTTTCAGCGACTGATTCTGCAAGTGTAACACGCGTGTCTTTTAATGAAGGAATTCCGTTATGGTAGAGGAGGCGAATAAGTTGCACGTCTTATTTTATGACAAGAACTTCCTATACATTTACGAAGAATACATTGACTCAGATACTTTACCGCCAAACAGTACAGATGTAGTTCCGGATCCGTCGATCATTACTCCGCGTTTTGATAAAAAGAAAAACGCTTGGGTGGAAGCTGCTACGGATGAGTATAAAGATAGCATTAAACCTGATCCACCTTCACCTAGCGAGATTAAAGAAGTCAGGAAGCAGATTGCTGATCTATATTACCTTATCGCAATGGGGGGAGCTTAAATGGAAATGGACTGGTTTACACGGATAAAAGATTTATATGATTCCGGCCTCTGGACGAAAAAGAAAGTACACGACACGGTAGGTGTCGGACGTATCACGCCTGAACAATACAAGGAAATAACAGGCGACACGTATGATCCAGATAACCCGCCTGTCGATGAATAGACAGCTTTTTCAATTTACTTGAAGGAGGTGAATAGGTTGGTTGATCGAAAAAAGGGGGGCAAGTCAGAGCCTGGAAAGGATGGTGAAGACTTTGCAATGGAACACATAGTGCAGGACCACGAAAAACGCATCATAGCACTGGAAAAAGGGCAGGAAGAGTTGAAGAACGGCATGCTCAAAATAGAAAATACGGTTCTAAGCGAGGGCCGAGAGCAACGAAGCATGCTGAATAAGATGATTCAGTACTCATTTGAAGACAAGCAGCACAAACGAGACAACAATGTGAAATTAAAGCAACTGAAATGGACTACTATTTCTGGAGTCGTTTCTTCAGGCGGGATACTATACCTGATCGTCGAAAGGATTTTCGGATAACTTATCATTCAGGAGGAATTGAATTATGAAAAACATGGACAAAGGCACTGTCATCCGGACAGTGCTTCTTTTAATTGCATTAATCAACCAAACAATGTTGATGTTTGGGAAATCCCCTTTAGATATTACGGAAGATCAGGTGAATCAACTGGCTGATGTGCTTTACACCGCCGGCTCTTTAATCTTTATGATTGGAACAACAGCGGCTGCATGGTTTAAAAACAACTACGTAACGACAAAGGGACGTAAGCAAAAATCCGTTTTAAAACAGCACAATCTAACAAAATGACGAGGCTGCCGACTTGGTAGCCTTTCTTTATTTTCAAAAAAGGAGACGATAAAACATGGTAAAAATCACTCGAGACTTTATCCCAGCTGGGCGTAATAACAGACCGGGGTATTCAATGAATCCTGCTTATATCACAGTTCATAACACATCTAATACTGCTGAAGGCGCAGATGCTGCAAGTCATGCCCGATATGCTAAAAACCCAGCAACAGCAACCAGCTGGCACTTCACTGTGGATGATAAAGAGATTTATCAACATCTGCCATTGAATGAAAACGGATGGCACGCGGGAGACGGAAACCGCGGAACCGGCAACCGGAAGTCTATCGGTATTGAAATTTGTGAGAATAGCGATGGAAATTTTGAAAAAGCCGTAGCTAACGCGCAGTGGCTGATCAAAAAGCTGATGAATGAGCAGGGTATTTCACTTGCAAACGTGGTACCTCACCAACACTGGTCCGGAAAGTACTGCCCGCGTAAACTACTTGACCGCTGGGACTCATTTAAAGCAGGTATCAACGGGGCGTCGTCTTCACCTGCGAAGACAGAAACAAAGGCCGGCGGCGGATCGACCTACACCGTTAAGAAAGGAGATGTACTATCAGTAATTGCACAGAAAACAGGTGTAAGCATGGCAACACTGCAGAGCTTAAACGGCATCAAGGATCCGAATTTTATCAAGGTAGGCCAAGTATTGAAGCTGACGGGTTCGGCTAGCTCTCCAACAAACGGTAAGAAATCATCTTACACGCTGCCGTCAGGCATTTATAAAGTGACAAGCCCTTTAGCTAAGGGAACGGCCGTGAAACAGATTCAGTCTGCCTTGGCCGCTCTTTATTATTACCCAGACAAAGGAGCAAAGAACAACGGAATCGACGGCTATTACGGGCCAAAAACAGCAAATGCGGTTAAACGGTTCCAGTCTATGCATGGGTTGACAGCGGACGGAATTTACGGTCCGAAGACGAAAGCGAAAATTGAATCGCTGTTAAAATAAGAAATGCCCCTCTCTATATGGGAGGGGCTGTTTTTTACGTTAACGCTGTCTCCAATTAATAGCGCCGTCAGGGTAAACAGCGGGAACAATAATACCCTTTTTAATACCGTTATCGGAAACGAACCAGTTTTCATCGTTTAACCACTCTTGATCATATTTCGTTTCATCGAAATTACCGTCTTCGTCAATGAGATCATTAAATAGGCCACGAAACATCTCGATATTTTCATATGGACTGAGTATACCGTACATCCACATGCCTTCACCGCTGACATCGTGAATCTCTCCTAACTTTTCATCTTTAAAGTAAAGGAACACTTATTTTCCCTCCTTAGATTGCAGTTTTAAAAACTCGCTCGGTATTTCGCCTCTTATTAAATATTCTGTGTCTCTTTTCGTCCAGCTTAGTGCTCGTTTTTTCCAGTAATCTGAGTGTTTATCATTTTTAATCAGCCGCTCGATTTGTTTAGGCGAGAGTATAGCTACACCTTTTACTTTGCCTGAGCGGATTGCTTTTCGAAGAGCCGGCAGGTCTACTTCTATTGTACGATCTCCGTAGCTAGTGATGATGTTTTTATTTATGGTGAAACTGGTATAGGGGCTGTTGGACTTTGCCGCGCCCCTGAAGCCTCCCAGAATATGTTCTGTAACAGTAACCTGGCGTCCTTTATACATTCCGCTTTTATTCGCTGGAATCAAATTTCCTGAATTAGGATCAATGTGTGACTTAACAACGCCATTAGGAGCTTTAGTGGAAAAAAAGTCATCGTCTCCGCGGTATAAGTTTCTCGATTTTCCTGAACCCGCGTTTGCCTTTAAGACTTTTCCTGCTCCAATCATACCAATAGGACCGATTGCAGCTAATGCCTGATGGAGGCCAGATTCTCGCCTTTCGTCAGAAATCTTATTTCCGAACATATCCCGGCCGGTTACGGCTTCGCTGAAACCATTTGCTGATGCAAGTCCGTATAAGCCTTTCTCAGAATGCTGAAGAGCTTGAAATGTTTTCGGGGTTTTATAAATTTCGAGTGCTTTATCAGCTTTGTATATCGCTTTTCCAGTTGAATAAACTGCTTTTCCGCCTTTAAAGATGCGGCCTGCCCATCCAACAATCGGGATGTAGCCGGCAGCAGCCATTCCGCCAGCGGCCACTCGCTGCCCGGCAGTGAGTTTTTCTCCTGTTACGGGATCAACTCCGTCTACAGCCCGTTTATAATCGTAATATCCGGTAACCTCTCCTGTAAAATCACAAACAACATTCCACGTTTTTTCGTACCAAGGCCTATTTGCAAGCTCTTCCTGTTCCTTCGCTATTCTTCGCTCCTCTGCCTGCTGTTTTTTGAACGAAAGATAATCAGATGACTGCTTATGTAACTCAGGTTGCATCTTATGGATATCGCTTTCTCGGTACGCTTTTGCGTTATAGTTGATCGGGGTAGCATTTTTACCTTCACCTGTGGCGGAAAGAAGAGCTTGGAAATCTGCAGCAATGAACTCTTCATTTATTTCTGTTGCTTCGTACTCTGAGGTGAGCGCTCTGTCCAGATCATTTACGTTTTGAATGGTATCTGTCTGGACTTTTCCTGCAGCACCCAGTTCCCGATCGACTTCATGTGTAGAAAAGGGCTCGAGGGAGACAATATCACTGATTTCATTGAGTATGTTTTTTATTTCTTTCCGCTGCTCGTCAATTATGGACTTTGATTTTAAGCGGGCATGGGCCAGTTCGTGTTCTAAGAAAGACTCTTCAACATATGAATCAGATAGACCGGCATCCTCAAGGGCCGCAGGAATGCTGGAAAGGAAAGCGATTTTCATATCAATAAGATCGAGCCACTGATCAGTAACTCCTGCATGATCTTGAAAAAACGCCTTTATATTATCCGCGCCTTTTCCGGAAAACTCATCAGTACCAAGATCGACGACACCCTGAAAAGCTTTCTTCAGTTCGAGCATCTGATTCCGTAACTCTTTATACTCGTTTGCGCGTTTTTCTGCAGCAGAAAGCATTGTTTTCGCTTCAAAAACTTTCATAGACATACCCTTTCATATGGATTTATAACAAGATTTTACCATATGATTTGGGCACCTGCAGTTAAATGCCAAATTGTTGCCTACAGTCTCAAAACGAAAAAAGGGAAACCTCCTTTTTTCCTTAATAACTGGGGTACCTTTGAATTTGCTTTTTCGCTTGCAAACTCGAAAAAGCTTGTAGAGCGGAAGAAAAGTAATGTTTTCCCTGTGTCTCTGAATAATTTATCAATTTTATATTTGATATCTGCTGCAGTATTGTGTTCAGTCTCGTAAACCCCGTAAGCTATATATTCGGCGTTTGAGTCCGATACGGCTTCAATAAGATGTCCGTCAAATTCTTTATTGAGGTCTTGCCCAAAAATAGTTAAGCCGCCGCTAATGTGCTTTAGGCTAGTATAACAATGTGAAAGGTACGGATTCTGTTTTATTTGAGCTAACTTTTTATGGGAAGTACCTTCTGAAACATATAAAGGGAATTTCTTCTTTTCATATTGACCTGTAATTGTCATTAACAAGTCACTACCGAAGGACTCTGTTTTAACAACATCGCCGCTTTCTTCGTAAAAATGAAGGGCCCCATGCAGGTAAAATACACGTAATCTATTAGTTACAAACGCGTCTTCTGAAAATGTTAATGTCTCGTATCTCCGAGTAAACCCATCACTGACTAATTTGTTCTTAAACATAGGAGCGCATCCCCAATATGTCAGTAAATCGTAATTTGTGGTAAAGATATTATGATTAAACATACTGAAGATCCATGCTATTTTTTCTTGATTTACGTCCCCATGTGGTGGGTGCATATTTTTTACAGCTTTGATCAAAAGGTTTTTAATATTACGGTAACTCTCATGGAGGTGAGCCGACGATATTTGATATGCATTGTTCACCGCTTCTGTTTTCAAGAGAGAATTAAGAACCATTTCGAAATTTGTAGTGTTTAATACTGTTTCAAACAGTTCTCTATCCGCAAGAGTTAATTCATCCTTTATCTTTTCGTAAAGCCCTGTGTAACCAAAATCACGGTTAATAGCTTGTGAAAAACCATTTCCATACAAAAAATTATCTAATACTTCGGGATGAGCTCTAACTATGTCTTCGAACGTATTCAATGCTATAACACCTCATTTTGTTTATTATGCGCCGCGTTGCGTACAAGTTAAACAGAGTAGTATACTTTTAATAACAAATTTCGGAGGTACAATAAGTGGAATACAAAACAATAACTGTTACAAAACCTCGTTTCGGGATCGGGAGAATCCTGTGTTTATTGGTTGGATTATTTCTTTTAGCCAGCGCCTTACTTGTGAGCCTGACTATCATCGGAATTTTCGCTGGCGCAGTCTTATTGATAATAAGTTTACCTTTTTTTGCTGCTGCGAAAGGTGGGGCCCGATTTACATGTCCGAACTGTGGCTATGAAAGAAATGGAGTGGCGAATGGGAAGGTAAATGCCTCCTGTAAACGCTGCAGGCAGAATATAGCTGTCACTTGGATAGACAAATCCACAAAAAATTCAGAAAGCCTAAGTTAGAAATACACCCTTTCCTTAAACGGAAGGGGTGTTTTTTACGCTTATAATTGACTGAAACTGCACTAAATTTGTCTCACTTCTGCTGTTCTTCACACGAAATTCTTTTCGAACATGATCAACATAATGCACCGAGCCCGTGATTTCGTGTATGTACCCATTGTCATATACCTCAAATAGAAGCGGCGCACCCGTCTCCATGGACTGAGCCACGGTAATTTCCATCTCCTCAATACATTGCGCATCAAGAAGGGGTTTTTGAATCTTGTGTTTTTCAGCCTCCAGTCGTTGGAATCCCTCTCGTAATTCGGGGAGTATAAATTTTGAAGACCAAATGCTTTTATCATTAATCATCGTAAACACCTCGAGACAGATTATATGCGAATGTATGTTCTGTTATCAAGGGCTAAAATTTTACTATTAGCAGGAAACTCAACATCAGCTCCGGAGGTCAATTAGTTCATTCGCGTCAGTAATGTCGAGTACAAGGACGATCCGTTCGAGTGCGTCCATTGGGCAACGCTTGACTTTATTATTGCAGAGCACGCTTATCGTTCTTTCCGAGAGTCCAGTCTTTGCGGCAAGGTCTTTCTGCTCGATGTTTCGATCTTTAAGTATTTCTTTTAAACGAAACCTCACTTTTTCAGCACCTCCACAGTGTCGATTGCATTTAGTGTAATTTATTTTGGTGAATTACGCAATACGTAATTGACAATTACGTTTAGTGTAATTACAATTACGTTAAACGTAAATTACGGGAGGCGTAATCATGCATTATCTCGCAGAGTATCAATCTTTTGATTCAACACAAGCATTAAACAATGCGGTTTATGAGCACATTAAACGCAATTCATTTGATTTAAACGAAACAGAAAGACTAACTCTTAAAAAAATTGCTCGATATGCTGTTAAATTTTCCGGGGCCGCTCATTTGAAAGCTGAGACATTAGCAGAGCTAATCGGGAAATCGGTAAAAACAGCCCGTCGCGCGCTAAACAAACTAGTCGAACTGGAAATCATAAAGAAAGTAGCAACCACTCGAAAAGTGAATGGAGGCCATGGTGCGAATATTCTTGTTGTCCTACCAGTCGGAACAGCTTCTAAAAACGATAATGACCAGTCGATAATGACCAGCCGCCAGGAAAGCGCAGAGCCTAGCGGGGCAAGCGATCCAGATCCGAAATTGAAAAATGAACCATCGAATCCTATTAAACAAGTCAATTATCAAAATCTTGATACGGCAGTCATCCCAGCTGAAGCATTAAAAAACACTATTCCTGAAGTCATCTATACTGCAATGAGCCGCTATTTTGAAGCAGACGAGATATACAAGTATTACGGTGTATTGCTACGGGCAAAAGCAAGCGTGGACCGCAATATCCTCTTAGAGGACCATGCAATCTGTTTCACTCAAGTTTGGCATGCATCGATAATGAAAGCGAAACGTGGGGGGATTAAAAATTTCGAGAAGTATCTCTATACGGGTTTCCGTCAAGCTGCAGTTGAAATTAAGAGGCGGACAAGCAAAGGTAAGATGATGGAACAGTTCAGGGCGTTATTTGACTAAATTGTTATTTTTGTATTTAAGTATTTACTTCATTACAAAAATGGTTTAGAATAAACGTAGGTTATCCAATAAATTCAATTTAAGGTCCCCAGTTATTGACTCCGCTTTATTGATTGAGAACGTTCGTTCTGTTAAAATCGGAGGGGCGGTAGGTAATTCGACATCATTTATCAGAAAATAAGAAATATTGCATTTCTTGGATTGTCTAATTTCCATATTTTCTGTAAAATGAAAGCTAAAAATGTAGAAAACGTGTCAACTACTGGGGAAATTACTGCAGGGGGGAAATTGCGTGAAACATAAAATAGCGTCTGAAGAAGTCGTTAATGTGTTAAATAACTGGTATTCTGCAATTATGAAAGGTGAAATACAAGCTGCGTTAACATTAAAGGAAGACTCTGAGCGTATGCTCCCGGATATGGAAGACAACGAGTCAGTGATCCTTTATTGTCAATTAATACAATTAAAGCACAGAATGTTGCTCCAAAGAATGGATGGGAACATTGATCTTCCAGAGCCGGATCAGGCAAATAGCAGTATTGACGGTGTTCTCGAGTATTATTACTACTTTTTCAAGGGGATATACGAAGCCCACAGAAGCCATAACAGTAATGCCATTGATTTTTTCAAGGCAGCAGAATCGAAGCTGAATTGCATAGACGATGAGCTGGAGATCGCCGAGTTTCATTATCGAATAGGGACAACTTATTACCACATGAAATCCACAATATTGTCAGAGAACCACCTCAACCAAGCACTTCGAATTTTTTGTAAGCATCGAGATTATAGCCGCCGCCGTTTGACTTGCAGTATTGCGCTTGCCCTTAACTATATTGATGAGATGGAATTCGCTAAAGCCGAAGCTCTTTTAACTGAGTGCGCTCAAATGTCTCAGGCTCTTGAAGATCGTTACATTTTCGGATTATCCGTATTTAACTTAGGTTACATGAAAATTAAGGAAAATAAACTGAATGATGCTGTTCTTTACATAGAACAAGCTCTCGCCATTGACGAGTTAAAAGAGAACGCGCCATTCGCTTATCTACATTGTGTTTATGAAGCAGCAAGAAGTTACTTTAAACTTGGACAAGTAAAGGAAGCGTTAGAACGGCTTCAGGAGGGTTTTCTGAAGTCAACAGAAGCTGATAAAAAAATATTCTTTTTAAAATTTAAAACGTTGCATTCATTGTACGTTTTAGAGGATAATAAGAAGGTAACAGAATGTATCCAATTGTTAGAAAAGAAGAAATCTTTTGTAGACGTAGAAGCCTTGGCGCTTGATATCGCCCACTTCTACAAACACAAAAAAGATTTCGAAAAGAGTGTTAGGTACTACGAGAAATCAATCAACGCAACAAGGAACATTCTGAAGTGAAAACAGGGGAGAGACGGCGTTATGAAAAAAGCGGTTGTAAGTGTCTTGGCAGCAGTACTGATCTTATCAGCGGGTTACGTGTTTGTTCCTAAGCAGCAAGAAAACAAAATTGCGTCACGCGGAGCTACACATAGTGTAAACGCTGATTCTGACATTGTGGTTGCATCTAGAGGAGCTACCGCATAACGAAACCTGCTGAAGAGCAGGTTTTTTTATTTTGTATCATAATCGTTGTCGAAAAACCAGATATCTTCAATTGATCTGTTTAAGAGCTTGGCAAGCTTGTATGCTACGGGGAGGGTAGGGAGGCTCTTCCCGTTTTTTAATGCAGAAAACGATGTCTCACTTATGCCTACTTTGGAAGCAAGGAATTTTTGAGAACGACCATCCTCCTCTAATATCTTCCTCAGATTAGTTTTCATTTTCATGCTCTCACCTCTACTACAGTTTCAACAACAGTTATTATTTTTCCTTTTTATTTAAGTGGACTTGCATTTTTGTTTAAGTCCGCGCTTATACTCTAATGCAGGTTACAGTTCCTCGTTTCGTCATTCGTTCATTCTTCACTCTTTCCTCTCCTAACAATTTTTTAGTTGTTAGGTGTGGCGTTGTTCTTGGTTGGTTTACTTTAGTAGGCGGTTCTCTAGTTGTAACGTAAGTAAATACTTTAGTAAGGAAGTGGTCGATATGTTGGGAGTTAACTTTAGTTGGTCAGGAGTTTTCTCTATGGAGCCGGTCATGCTCGGAGCTTACGCGCTAGTAGGCGGAGTAGGGCTTGTATGTATCGGGGCTGCATGGATGGAATCAAAAATGTGGGGCGGGCCCTTTGAGTACGTTGCTACTTTTGTAAATGGTCTGTTAAAAATAGGCTTACCGGCCTCGTACTTTTTCCTTTTACTGCGTTTTGTGATGGGGTTGTAAGTCATGCCTGGACTCGTCCAAAGATACCGGGCAAAACAAAGGTTGAAATATGCTTTCGGAGCTGCCGGCCTCTTTATTAGCAGAAAATTGTCGAACGGTAATGAAGCACGCCGCTACCCTAAAATTCACGATGTTCAACTTACCGGTAGTCATATTCGTTACGTATTTACTTTGCTGAACGGAATGGATCCTAAAGATGTAATAAAGAAGGAGTTTGTGTTCCAACAGGTATTCGGCCGTAATCTTGAATTAAAAGGGGACATGAAAAGGTTTGTATTGTACGTGTACTCCAAAGAAATGAAGGAAATCGTTGCGTACGATCCATCGATTATGCTCCCAGCAGTCAAAACATTAAAATTACCTGCTTTATGTGGGGCCGACAGGCACGGCAAAATTATCGCATACGACATGACTGTTAACCCCCATATCCTCATAGGCGGTCGCACGGGCTGGGGGAAATCAACTCAACTGCGTCAGCTTTTAACAACGATGATTCTAAGTAAAAAACCTGAGGAGTTAGAACTGTACCTCGGCGACTGTAAAAAAGCAGAATTTCACTTATTCCGTAATGTGGAACACGTTAAAGCCAACCTTGTTCAAGAAAAGGACATAGGGCGGATGATTGAGCATATAAGCGCCGAAATGGATAAAAGAAGTGACCTGTTGGATGCTTTTTCAGTGGAACACATAGATAAGCTGCCGTCCGATAAAAGAAAACCCTATATTGTGCTGTGTATTGATGAAGTGATAAAGCTCAGTAAGAATCAGAGAATAATGGATCAGCTTATAGATCTGACGTCATTAGGTCGCGCACTGGGCATTTTTGTTATCTTGTCAATGCAGCGGCCAGTAGCCAAGGTTATTGATACAACGGTTAGAGCGAACCTTAATGTGGCAATGGGGTTCCGTGTCCGGGATGCGATAGAGGCGAGAGTGCTCAGCACACCAGGAGCCGAAAAACTCCCGGTTCCCGGTAGGTTCTATATGGATATTGAGGGAGACATGACAGAGGTGCAGGCACCTTTTTTAACTCTGGAGGAGGCACGGAAACTGTTGGAACCGTTCAAAGTAGCACCGGAAACCGCTAAGCATGTATCGGATGATGAGTTAACCATGGCTGAAGAAGAAAGTGACCAAATCTTTGGAAGGTGGATTGAATAATGAAAGCACGGGACAAAAGCATAATAGAGGCATTAGAAAGCTTTAGAGCACTGGACCGCGATCAGCTGGCCGAAATGTTTTATAGCCACACAAAAAGTCCAGTCACTAATGTCAATTTCGCGCTGAAACGACTGAGAGACCGGGGCTACATTGAAGCGGACCAAAACAGGAAACCTTATGTTTACTTTCCGAAGCCCTCCAGGATTAAAACCGGCGGGCAAAAAGTTGACCATTTCTTGGCTATAGCCGATTTTTATCTCCAGTTAAAGCGTGCAGGCGGAGACTTAAAATTCTTCCACGTTGAGCCTGGTTATACAGAACATGTCCGACCAGACGTCTGTGTTATGTGGCGTGGTTCAGTCTGGTTTGTAGAAGTTCAGCGTACACACTACACCCAAAAAATAATGAACGAAAAAATGACTAGATACTCAAATTATTATCAATCAGGTGCTTGGCAACTGCTCCCTTTCCATAAAGAAAAGGCACCATTTCCTTATGTATGGATCATTACGGATCACAAATATCCGATTAAGACTGTAGGCTTTCGCGTGTTCCAGTCAAAAAATGTTGAGGCTTTATTAAGCGAGGTAGCCGCCAGGCAAAAGGCAGCACAGCAGGCGAAGCCTTCAGCAGGAGCACGGCTGTCGTCATAAGTAGGCTATTACTACGTAATAATAAATAATTAATAAGTATGAATATAATAATATAAATAAAATATAATATGTTTATTATTTATATATTATATGTGTATTTCTTTAGGGGGGTTATTTTTGTTTCTCCCTGTACACTTCAACTTTTCGACTTTAAGAACCCCCTTGTTAAAACAAATCAAAAATATATTTTTCTTATTTAAGTATTTACTTATTTACAAAAATGTGATAAATTATAATCAGCATACTATACACAACTGGGGGGTTACATATTGGCAAAAGGACGTCCTAAGCAATTTGAAAAGATGATCGCTTATAATACTCGACTTCAAGCCGAGACCAAGCTTCAGGCTGACGCGCTTGTTGCAACATCTACGAAATTTGAAGGGCAGCGGGAGTTGTTCGAAGAAATGCTACGTCTTTATAAAGAAGCTTACCCCGAGCATTATGCAAAGGCTGAGAAATACCGTGAGCTGTTGAAAGACAGTTAAGGAACCTGACTAAAAGTTGGGTTCTTTTTTTATTTTGTATTTTTGTATTTACTTATTTACTTAAATACAAAAATGGTGTATATTAAGATTAACAAATTAAAGGAGTGGTTTTCCATGACTTTTAAAACAAACCTCTTTTTGCGAATTAACCAGATCAAAACGGATATTGAGTTAGAACTTATTTCAAGACGTTCTGTTGAGCGGCTTATTGAGTTGCAGAGTGCTGCCGCCGCCATCCACGGAATTATTTGGCCGTTAAGGTATGAAGGTGGTTTCGATTTTATCGACAAAGCTACTGCGGAGCTTGAACAACTTAATATTATGATTGGTGAGAAGTTAAAAAAGAGGGTGCGCCGATGAAAATAAAAGCGAGACACTGGACGGCATTAACTTCTGACGAACGTGCGCGTATGATTAAGTGGGCAGCTGAAGGTAACCAGCTTAAATACTGGATTAAGCAGTTGTAAAACGGAAAAAGTAAGTTAGTCGTAAGCTTTAGGAAACCTTCGCACCTAAACACCGGATCTTTTGCTGTTATTTCGTGATATAATCGTCCTGACAACGATGTAGGACACGGAGGAAGATGAAAATGGATGAAAAATACGAGACTAACGGTATTGATACCTCAATTACTTATGAATACAAGGAATTTCCGGACAAGCGGGCAGGACGATGTGATAATTGCGACTATACGCTGTTCAAAAGCTCTGTGAAGAGTGGAAAGTTTCTTCGGGAGTGCCGGCGGTGTGGAATGAAAAAGAACATCTAAGATATAGGACCGTATTAGCAAACACATCCACCACACCCTGATTCAAAAGGGTGTATTTATATAATTGGTGGGTAAGTACATAGCTTAATTAAAATTAAAATGACGACATTTGAAAATATAGGATCAGGACCGATTCATCTTCCTGAAGAAGAGCTGCATACCAGTGCAGCGTGGCTTGAATTAAAAGAGACGGATTCGGAGATCGGCGAGAAAACGCTTGAACAGCTGCTTTTAGGCATTGCTCACGTCCTGCAGCATATCGTGCCTGTATACGTCATGTGCGACCGAAATGACGTGCATGTCGTGCCGCAGATCAAAGCCGCCCATACGGGATTGCCGACAATCTTTCTGTATGATCATTATCCGGGCGGAATCGGGCTTGCTGATGAAGTATATAAACGATTTGATGAAATCAATGAAGGGGCTGAGCGTCTGATCAGACAATGTCCATGTCAAGACGGATGTCCTTCCTGCATCGGCTCTGAAATAGAGGGAATTGATGCAAAGAAAGCGATTCTCCGGCTCTTGAATTACGTGTAAAAGAAAAGGGGGACGAAAGATGTCCTTGAAAAATAAATTAAAGCGGATGAAAAACCACCTGAATGTCCCGGAAACTGAGAAAAAGCCGGCAGCTTCTTCGCTCCCGGTCCCGGATATTCAAGTCCCGTTTAGAGAAGAATGGGAGGCATTAGGAGTGAAGCCTTTCTTCTTTGAGGATGAATACTGTCTTATCCGCGAAACCGTTTATCCGCTTTCGCACCGCCACGGACGGTACAGCTTCAATGAACTTGATGACGTCATGGCGTTATGGAATAAAGGCGGTTTGACGCATACTTTATCAGCCGAAGGATACGAAAAAAACCAGCTGTTTTTCTTTGATACGGAAACGACCGGACTCGGCGGCGGGGCCGGCAATATGATCTTTTTGCTCGGTCATGCAAGAGTATATGAAGACCGTGTCATAGTAAAACAGCATCTGCTTCCCAAGCCGGGAAACGAGGCGGCTCTTTACAAAAGCTTTTTGAGTGAGGTTGACATTACGTCTCTTGTTACGTATAACGGCAAAGCCTTTGATTGGCCGCAGGTAAAAACAAGGCACACGTTGCTTCGGGACAGGCTTCCGAAACTTCCTGAATTCGGCCACTTTGATCTTCTGCACGGGGCGAGACGGCTTTGGAAACATAAATTAGAGCGTGTATCGCTTTCGGCTGTTGAAAATGAAGAGCTGGCCTTTAAAAGGGATGAAGATACACCCGGGTATTTGGCTCCGATGCTGTATTTCCAATTTTTAAAGGCTGAGGACCCGGCTCTCCTGAAAGGAGTGCTCTCCCATAATGAACAAGACGTGCTCTCCCTTATCGCTCTTTACATTCATATGTCAAAAAAGATTTTTGCCTCCTCTGATCAGACGTCAGAACGTCAGGAAGCGTACGCCATGGCGAAGTGGTTTATTGCTCATAAAGAAACCGATCGCGCTGTTTCACAGCTGGAAGCGCTGCAAGGCAAAGACTTTGAAGATTCGGATCGGGCCCTTTTTGACTTAGCGATGCTTTATAAAAAACAAAACCGAAGGCAAGACGCAGTGCCCCTTTGGGAGAAACTGACGGACTCTGCTCTTCACATCTGCAGACATCAATCAGCGGTAGAGCTGGCAATCTATTTTGAGCATCACGCAAAAGATTTCAAAAAAGCTCTGCAGGCCGCGCAAAAAGCTGCTAAAGACGTTGAAATATCGGAAAAAGAAGCCGAGAAACTCCAAGTAAGAATTGCCCGGCTGAAGAGGAAATATTCCTCTTGAAATATTGCCCGGGAAAGCGCAAAAGCCGAGCTGTTTCGCCAAAAATATTTTTTTCTGAATCCGCATCGATTTTGTTGTAGAATGGTGCCGCATCCTGTAAAATAGCGTTAGTTATTTATAGGGGAGAGTTGGTATGTATAAAGGTGTTTTTTACTTGTTCTTTGTCGTGGTTTTTTTGATTGCGTTTGTATTTACGAATTTTAAAGACAGCTTGCTGATGCATTTCTAATTTGGGTGATTGAATTAGAACATGCACCCGCTTTTCTTCATAACTTAACAGTGTAATAAAAGTTAATGGAGAGGGGATTTAGCATGTTTCATCATCATCATCATTGCTGCAGACCAAACGTAATGCCGCCGATTGTCCATCCGACTAATTGCTGTGAACACCATTGTTTTACTAACACAGTTGTGCCGCATATTCATCCGCAACATACAACTAACGTAAATCACCACAACTTTGAGCACGTTCATTACTATCCGCACACTTTTTCAAATGTTGATCCGACGACACACCAGCATTTTCAGTGCGGAAGCCCTTGCTGCGATTATTAGTATTGAACGCTTAAGCAAGGTCGGTAAGGATATCAGTAAATCAAAATGGGGCCCGATGGGGAGCCCCATTTTTTAAGCAGGTGATCAATTGAAAGTATTAGCCGTAACGGGGTACAAGCCGTTTGAACTCGGTATCTTTAAACAAGATGACCGGGCGCTTATTTATATAAAAAAGGCGATAGAAACCAGACTCAGAAGCTTTCTTGACGAAGGCTTGGAATGGATTCTCATATCCGGACAGCTGGGGACGGAGCTTTGGGCGGCAGAAACGGCGTACGATCTCAGAGAAGAGTATCCGGAATTAAAGGTTGCCGTTATCACGCCATTCTACGGCCAGGAGGAAAAGTGGAAAGAACCGAATAAAGAAATGTATGAATCGGTGCTTGCACAGGCAGATTATGAGGAGAGCCTGACGCATCGGCCGTACGAAAGCCCGCTTCAATTCCGGCAGAAAAACGCGTTCTTTATTGAAAAGTCAGACGCGCTTTTGCTTTTATATGATCCGGAGATGGAAGGGTCGCCGAAATATATGCTGCAGCAGGCGGAAAAACGCCGCGAAAAAGACGGTTATCCGATTTATTCGATTACGATGGACGATCTCCGGGCTGCCGTTGAAGAAGAAGACTTCTTTACATAACATGCCAGAGAACATTTGACAACGGGACGTGTTTCTGAATAAAATATAACATGATGATTCACGATACGAGGTGAAAAAGATGCTTGCTGATAAAGTAAAGCTTTCTGCGAAAGACATTTTGGAAAAAGAATTTAAAACAGGCGTTAGAGGTTACAGACAAGAAGACGTTGACAAATTTTTAGATATGATTATTAAGGATTATGAAACCTTCCATCAAGAAATTGAAGAACTGCAGCAGGAAAATCTGCAGCTGAAAAAACAGCTTGAAGAAGCAAGCAAAAAACAGCCGGTGCAGTCCAATACGACCAACTTTGATATTCTGAAAAGGCTGTCCAACCTTGAGAAACATGTATTCGGCAGCAAGCTTTATGACGAATAAGACAGATGCACTTGTCAAATGAGACAAGTTGCTTTATAATGAACAAGTGTTCTTAACGTTCGGGTAATCGCTGCAGATCTTTGAATCTGTAGAGGAAAGTCCATGCTCGCACGGTGCTGAGATGCCCGTAGTGTTCGTGCCTAGCGAAGAAATAAGCTAGGGCAGCCTTGATAGGCTGACGGCAGGAAAAAAGCCTACGTCTCCGGATATGGCTGAGTATCCTTGAAAGTGCCACAGTGACGAAGTCTCATCAGAAATGATGAGAGTGGAACGCGGTAAACCCCTCGAGCGAGAAACCCAAATTTTGGTAGGGGAACCTTCTTGAAGGAACTGAACGGATAGAAGGACAGAATACTTTCTGTAGATAGATGATTGCCGCCCGAGTACGAGGTGATGAGCCGATTGCAGTACGACGGAACAAAACATGGCTTACAGAACGTTAAACATTTATTGATATGACAAATTAGAGCTCTCCTTTAAAGGGGAGCTTTTATCTTGAATGAAACGAAAGCTGAAAAGAGACAGGGTGATACGATGAAGAAGTACACACTAATAGCGACGGCGCCGATGGGAATTGAAGCGATTGTCGCCAAAGAAGTGCGTGATTTAGGATATGAATGCAAAGTAGACAACGGAAAAGTCATTTTTGAAGGAGACGCGCTCGCGATCTGCCGCGCTAACTTATGGCTGCGGACGGCTGACCGCATTAAAGTGCAGGTCGCCGAGTTTCAGGCAAAAACGTTTGATGAGCTGTTTGAAAAAACAAAAGCGATTGACTGGCGCGCATACATTCCGGAAAACGCAAAGTTCCCGGTAATCGGAAAGTCCGTGAAATCAGTTCTTGCCAGTGTGCCTGACTGCCAGCGCATCGTCAAAAAGGCGATAGCGGAAAAGCTGAAGCTGCAATCAGGAAAACAAAATGAATGGATTGAAGAAACGGGTCCCGAATACAAAGTGGAGATTTCACTTTTAAAAGATAAAGCCGTCATCACGCTGGATTCATCGGGAACAGGCCTTCACAAACGGGGATACAGGGTTGATCAGGGCGGAGCTCCGATTAAAGAAACGCTCGCTGCAGCGTTAGTTCTGTTAACCAACTGGACGCCTGACCGTCCGTTCGTTGATCCGTTCTGCGGTTCCGGCACAATAGCGATTGAAGCCGCCTTAATCGGGCAAAACATTGCTCCCGGATTTAATCGTGATTTCGTCTCAGAAGACTGGGAATGGATCGGAAAAGAACTGTGGGACAAGGCGCGTCTTGAAGTGGAAGAAAAGGCGAACTATGATCAGCCGCTGCAGATTTTTGCAAGTGACGTGGATCACCGGATGGTAAACATCGCCAAAGAAAACGCAGAAGAAGCGGGGCTCGGGGATCTGATTGAATGCAAGCAAATGCGGGTGCAGGATTTCACGACGAAACTCGAATTCGGCGTAATCGTCGGAAACCCTCCGTACGGCGAACGGCTCGGCGAAAAAAAGGAAGTCGAGCGGATGTATAAAGAAATGGGCCGGGCATTCGAATCTCTTGATACATGGTCTGTCTATATGCTGACGTCAAATGAACAATTTGAAGAAGCCTACGGAAGAAAAGCGACAAAAAAACGCAAGCTCTTTAACGGTTTTATCAAAACGGATTATTATCAGTATTGGGCTAAAGTGCGGCCGCAGCGGAAAAAGCCGCAACAAAGAGAAGACGCCTGACTACAGCGTCTTCTCGGGCATCTTTACGTTTTATTCTGCCATTACCAGCGGTGCGCTTTTGCGTTGCTCCGTAAAATAATGTTGGTCTGGGACATTTCGGTGTGGCCGTTCACTTGCGATTTAGAGCGTTTCGGCCGCGTCCAATTGTGATGAAACAATTCAGAATGCTGATCTAATCGATCTTTATAACTCATGTAACCATCACTCCCGGATAGAATAAATTTGTGAAGATGGATATTCGATCGAATATCTGTTGTAGTTTGTGCAGGTCAGGTGCGGATCATTCAGGAAGGCATGTATAGAAAGTGAAGCATCGGCATAGAATGATGATTATTTCTATTTGAGAGGTGATCTTATTTTATGCTGAACAGTGAGCACTTCAGTAAAATACAAAAGGCGTTGGAAGCAACTGCGTCCCAGCTGCAGGAAGCCGGAGCGGAGTTAGATCCTTCCGTTGTGACACACGCACAGGAAGAACTTGAAAATGCGGTAAAACATACACATTCAACAGACCATCCGTTTTTATGTTCACATGTCATTAATCGGAAATAACAATTACAAAAACTTGGCGCGGCCAAGTTTTTTTGTTGTATTGAAAAGGGTTAAATGATATTATAGATGGTCTGAATGCCGAATAGTTAGGGGTTGGAGTTGGGTGACAACATCACGTTTGCCTTTTGCTTTAACAAAAGAAAAGAATTTTTACGAAGAATTGAACAATTGGATTGGTGACGTGTTTTACGATATCCTTCCCGAAAAAGGCTTTGACCTTCGGGATGAGCAGGTATTTATGGCGTTTCAGCTTGAACGGGCATTTAAAGAGAAAAAGGTCATGTTCGCTGAGGCAGGAGTCGGTACGGGGAAAACGCTGGTGTATCTGCTGTTTGCCATCAGCTATGCCAGATATACGGGGAAACCGGCCATTATTGCATGCGCCGATGAAACGTTAATTGAACAGCTTGTCAAAAAAGAAGGCGACATTTCCAAGCTGACAGAACATTTGAATTTGCAGATTGATACACGGCTGTCAAAATCCCATGAGCAGTACCTGTGTCTGAAAAAGCTTGAGAAAACGATGCAGCGTTCTGATGATGAAAAGTGGCTGGATCTTTATGAGTCGCTTCCTTCATTCGTTCATGAATCACAAGCAATGCAGCGCTTTTATCCGTACGGCGACCGCAAGCAGTACGCGGATTTGACGAATGAAGAGTGGTCAAACGTAAGCTATGATTCCTTCCAGGATTGTTTAACATGTGATATGAGACATAGATGCGGTTTAACACTTTCAAGAGATCATTACAGAAAATCAACGGATCTGATTGTTTGTTCCCATGATTTCTACATGGAACATGTATGGACAGAAGAATCACGCAAAAGGGAAGGGCAGCTGCCGCTTTTGCCGGATCACAGCGCCGTCGTGTTTGACGAAGGGCATCTGCTGGAATTCGCCGCGCAAAAAGCGTTAACCTATCGTGTGAAGCAATCGACGCTCGAGCTGTTTTTAGAGCGCCTGCTTCAAAATGACATCAGAGAGGAATTTGCCGAACTGATTGAAGATTCCCTTGCCGCAAACGATGAATTTTTCTATGTGCTGTCAGAGGAATCGAAGGAAATCGCCGGTTCTCACCGATTGGATATCCAAAACGACCAGCGCGTTAAGCGTGCCGCTGACGAACTGTGCCGTCTGCTTGATAAAATCGGCGAGGCGCTCGTATTTGAATCCGAAATGTATACGATCGATAAGTACGAGCTGTCAGTCGTAGAAGAATACGTCGAACAAATGGCATATTCACTTTCGCTGTATCAAAAGGATGCCATCAGCTGGCTTGAAAAGCAGGATACAGACTCAACATTTGTCGTGATGCCGAGAACTGTAGCCGAAGTGCTGGGAGAAAAGGTCTTTTCTAAAAAGATCCCTTATATTTTCTCATCAGCCACTCTTTCTGAGGGCGGTTCATTTGATTATATTGCAGATAGCCTTGGAATCCGCGATCCTTTATCATTTACCGTTGAATCTCCGTACGACTACGAGGAGCAAATGTCTGTTACGCTTCACGGTGATATGACGTCTGAGCAGAAAACAGCCAGAACGATTGAAACGATTAAGGAGAATGAAGGCCGCACCCTCGTTCTTTTCCCTTCTTTTGAAGATATGAAGGAATTTAAAGAACAGGCTGCCGCATGGGAACTGCCGTATCCGATATACTTCGAAGGTGACGAAGAGATCAGCAGCCTGGTCGAAAAATTTCAGCGGGATGAAGAATCGGTGCTTTGTTCCGTCCACTTATGGGAGGGTCTTGACATTCCTGGTGACTCGCTCCGAAATGTGACCATTTGGGCGTTGCCGTATCCGCCGCATGACCCTGTATTTACCGCAAAGCGGAACGGAGCGAAAAAAGACCCGTTTGAGGAAGTTGATCTGCCGTACATGCTGCTGAGAGTCCGGCAGGGAATCGGCCGCCTTATCCGCTCTAATCAAGATAGTGGAACCATATCCATTTATGCGGGCGGAGAAAGCGAACGGGTTCTGGCCGAAGTCAAAAAGGTCTTGCCTGTTACACCGAAAATCGTATAAAAACACATGCTGCAGGATTTTCATCCTGCGGCTTTTTTTATTCCGGGAAGTTGACTTTATCACGGCGTTCCATTAGCCTGTAATTGATAGTGAAAAGGGAGGGAACGGATATGGATTTACATACATATGAAAAAGAGTTTTTTGATCTGCTAAAAAGAGTATCCCACTATGAAGAAGCCATTGCGCTTATGCATTGGGACTCAAGAACGGGAGCCCCGAAAAAAGGCTCTGATGACCGTGCGGAAAGCATCGGTCAGCTGTCGGCTGACGTTTTTCAAATCCAGACATCCGACCGGATGAAAGAGCTGATTGACATCCTTCTCGCGCATGCCGAAGAGCTGCCTGAAGATACAGTGAAAGCGGCGGAACTTGCAAAAAAAGATTATGATCATAATAAAAAAATTCCTGAAGATGAATATAGAGAATACGTCATTTTGACATCGAAAGCTGAAACGGCTTGGGAGGAGGCAAGGGCGGCTTCTGATTTTTCTATGTTTGCTCCTTACCTTGAGAAGCTGATTGACTTTAATAAGCGGTTTATTTCTTATTGGGGTTATGAAGACCACCCGTATAACGCATTGCTCGATATTTTCGAACCGGGTGTTACGGTAAAGGTGCTGGATCAGCTGTTTTCTGAATTGAAGGAAGCGATTATTCCGCTTGTCAAAAAAGTGACGGCATCTGGCAATAAACCGGACACCTCCTTTATAACAAAAACATTTCCGAAAGAAAAACAAAAAGATCTATCATTGTATTTCTTAAAAGAGCTCGGATATGAGTTTGACGGAGGCCGCCTGGACGAGACGGTGCATCCGTTTATGACGACAATCAACCGCGGCGATGTGCGGGTCACGACCAGATATGACGAAAACGATTTCCGTACCGCGATTTTCGGAACGATTCATGAATGCGGGCATGCGATCTACGAGCAGAATATTGACGAAGCGCTGAGCGGAACGAACTTATCTGACGGTGCATCCATGGGAATCCATGAATCCCAATCGTTATTTTATGAAAACTTTATCGCCAGAAATCAACATTTCTGGACCGCATATTATGAAAAAATGATTGAGGCTTCGCCTGATCAATTTCAAGATGTAAAAAGGGAGGATTTCGTACGCGCCGTCAACGAGGCGAAACCGTCCTTTATCCGAATTGAAGCCGATGAGCTGACGTATCCGCTTCATATTATTATCCGTTATGAAATTGAAAAAGCGATTTTCAGCAATGAAGTGTCGGTGGAAGAACTGCCTGCATTGTGGAATCAAAAATATCATGATTATTTAGGCATTACGCCGCCATCTGACGCAAAAGGCATTTTGCAGGATGTTCATTGGGCAGGCGGCGATTTCGGTTATTTCCCTTCCTATGCGCTCGGATATATGTATGCGGCTCAGCTGAAGAATACCATGCTTGACGATCTGCCTGAATTTGATCAATTAATAGAACGGGGCGATTTTGAGCCGATTAAGCAATGGCTGACCGAAAAGGTTCATCAGCACGGAAGACGGAAACTGCCGCTTGATATCATTAAAGATGCAACGGGAGAAGAGCTGAATGTCCAATATCTCATTGAGTATCTCGTCGGCAAATATTCAAATTTATATTTATAAACGAAACGCCCGGTATACGCCGGGTGTTTTTCTAAAGATTCTAAAAAGACGAATAATAGAAATTGATTCTTTGTAAAAGTTCGGAAATATTCAAATTTCTCTATGCAAAAGGACTGTATCTTGATATAATTTGATTAATATCATACGAACACTCATATAATCGCGTGGATATGGCACGCAAGTTTCTACCGGTCACCGAAAATGACCGACTATGAGTGAGCAATGGGACGGTTTTTCGGCCGTTACGTGTAGATTATTCGGCATTGCTTGCTCTTTTTTGAGAGCGGGCAATGCTTTTTTTATTTTATATAAGCGGGGGTAATCATTGTGGAAGCATTAAAACGAAAAATAGAAGAAGAGGGAATCGTTCTTTCTGACCAAGTGCTGAAAGTTGATTCTTTTTTAAATCATCAAATTGATCCGGTTCTCATGCAGCAGATCGGCCAAGAATTTGCGCGCCGTTTCGAAAAAGACGATATCACAAAAATCGTCACGATTGAATCTTCGGGCATTGCCCCTGCGGTGATGGCAGGTCTTGAGCTCGGTGTTCCTGTCATCTTTGCGAGAAAAAGGAAGTCTCTCACGTTAACGGATGACCTGTTGACGGCGTCCGTCTATTCTTTTACGAAAAAAACAGAAAGTCAGATTGCTGTCTCCGGCAGTCACTTATCTAAAGAAGACCGCGTGTTAATCATTGACGACTTTTTAGCGAACGGACAGGCGGCAGAAGGGCTTTTGTCCATCGTGAAACAAGCTGGTGCAGCTGTTAGCGGAATCGGGATTGTTATCGAAAAATCATTTCAGCCGGGAAGAGATGAGCTGGTGAAAAAAGGATGCCGGGTCGAATCACTGGCGAGAATTCAATCGCTTGAAGACGGAAAAGTGACATTTGTACAGGAGGTCCGTTCATGAAAAACGGCTATGCCAAAACACTTTCCCTCGGTATTCAGCATGTGCTTGCCATGTATGCCGGCGCCGTTGTCGTTCCATTAATTGTAGGAGCGGCACTGGGGCTGAACGCAGAACAGCTGACTTATCTCGTTTCAATTGACATTTTTATGTGCGGGGCGGCTACGCTGCTTCAAGTGTGGAGAAACAAATTTTTCGGCATCGGCTTGCCCGTTGTGCTCGGCTGTACGTTCACAGCGGTGGCGCCGATCATTTCCATCGGTAAGGAATACGGGATTTCGGCCATTTACGGAAGCATTTTGGCATCGGGTCTGCTTGTCATTCTGCTGTCTTTTTACTTCGGCAAGCTCGTCGCCTTTTTTCCGCCTGTCGTAACTGGATCTGTTGTAACAATTATCGGAATGACCTTGATGCCGGTTGCGATGAATCACATTGCCGGCGGGGAAGGCAGCAAGGATTTCGGTGATCCGGCTAACCTTGCCCTCGGATTTACGGTGCTCGTCATCATTGTGCTGCTTTACCGGTTTACAAAAGGATTCTTGAAATCCATTTCGATTTTAATCGGTATTGTCATCGGGACGGCTATCGCTTATTTTATGGGAAAAGTGCAATTTGACAATGTGGCGAACGCTGATGCCATTCAGATGATTAAACCGTTTTACTTCGGGACGCCGACATTTCATGCGGCACCGATTATTACGATGTCCATCGTTGCCATTGTCAGTCTTGTTGAATCCACAGGCGTCTATTTCGCTCTCGGTGATCTGACAAATCGGCGCCTGTCTGAACGTGATTTAGCAAAAGGCTATCGCGCGGAGGGACTGGCGGTATTCATCAGCGGCATTTTCAATGCGTTTCCGTACACGGCCTATTCCCAAAACGTCGGGCTCGTGCAGCTGACAGGAATTAAGAAAAACGCGGTCATCGGAGTCACGGGTGTACTCTTAATGCTCTTCGGCCTTTTTCCGAAAATCGCAGCCTTCACGACCATCATCCCATCTTCGGTGCTGGGCGGTGCGATGGTAGCCATGTTTGGCATGGTCATTTCTTACGGCATTAAAATGCTCAGCCAAATTAACTTTAAAAAGCAGGAAAACCTTCTGATCGTCGCGTGTTCGGTCGGATTGGGACTCGGTGTAACCGTCGTTCCCGATATGTTTAAGCATCTGCCGTCTTACTTAAATCTTCTGACCACAAACGGAATCGTCGCCGGAAGCTTTACCGCCGTTCTTTTGAATATTGTTTATAATATGATTCCTAAAACGAAAAAAACCCTTGATGTGACAAGGGTTCAAGAGGGTTAGTCACCCGTTTTTCTTAAAAAAATAACATTTTAATAACATTTCTTTATGAAATCCCGAGATCGAGGATGCTTCCGAAAGTTTGCTGAACTTTTTGCGAGGCATCCTCTTTCATTTTATTTGTAACGTGGGTATAGATTTTCATTGTTGTTTTCACATCATCGTGGCCGACTCTTTTCATCACAGTCGCAATATCGACACCTGCTTCAGCTAACATACTGATATGTGAGTGTCTGAATATGTGAGGAGTCGCATGTTTTTTTATGGATGTTTTTTTTAGAATTCTTTCCATCCGATATATGATGCTTTTTGGCAGGTAAGGGTACCCGTTTGCTCTTGCGAAAATAAAGTTTTCATTATGGTACTCAGATAATTTTGTTTGTGATTGCAAATGCATCTTTTTCACTTTCGTTTTATAAGCTTTCAGCATGGCTATAATTTGATCGTCTATAGCAATTGTTCGAATTGATCCAGGTGTTTTGGGTGGAGTTAATTCATACTCTCTCATGTTATTACTTTCTGAATAAATTGTTTTAGTTATCCGGAGTTCTTTTGTTTCGAAATTGATGTCAGACCATTTGAGGGCACATAACTCCCCGGATCGCATACCTGAAAAAGCAAGTAAATAAAATCGTTCCAGATCCATGTGTAGACCGTGATTTTTAACTGCTAAAAGAAATTCCTCGATCTCCGATTTTTCGAGGTATTTTTCAGCTATGTTGTTATTTTCAATTTCTTCAACGGTTATTCTTTTTTTAGGCACTATAGCGTCTGCAATAGGATTGCTCTTGAGAAACTTTACTTTAACAGCATACTTAAATATCATGCCTGCTGTCGTATGTACTCCATTCATAGTGCTTCGTGAATACCCTTGTTCTGCTAGTTTGTTAAGTATTTTTTGATACTGTCTCAAGGTTATTTTATTGATGATGGATTTGGCAATGTAGGCATTTAATATTTTTATCTCTTCTCGTCTGATTCGGACAGTGTTCTTTTTCTTCCCTGTTAACATATACTCTTCCAACCATTCGGCTGCGACTTGATCAAAAGTTATCTTTTTCACTCTTGATTCATCGATGCCATCTTCATTTAAAGCTGCAATTGCATCACGGACTCTTTGCTCGGCTTCTTTTTTTGTTTTGCCCCGCCGCGGAATTTGCTTTCGTTTGCCGGTGACTGGGTCACGAGGGCCTTCTCCAACTGCTAACCATTTTTTACCCTTGATTAATTCTTTGGTATACATTCTTTCACCTCTTAGACTAAGTATAGGAGTTGTTTTAAATACAAATGAAATTAATAAGTAGGGGGAGGAGAGTTGATGCATTCTGAAAAAGAACTTATGTTCTGGTGTTTTGTTTAAAGAAAAGCCCTAAAAGGGCTAATCAAAATTTTAAAAAACAGGACTTTTCTCAACGACTCGATTTTTACTGATGAGATTCCGTTCAAGTCCGGATCAGTTTCAGATGAGAATAAGATTGAAACCTCTTGAACCATAAGGGATTAGGAACATGGTGAAATTATCCTTTCGGATCGGGTTCATTTGTATTCCGGTTCAAGTTCCGATCTTATTAGTAAACAGAAATAACTTAATAAACAATAAAGAATAATTACTTTTCCTCTTTTTTGTTTTTGAAATTCTCTGCAATCATTTTTTCAATTCCATCAAGTCGCCTTAGAGCATCTGCAAGATATTTATCTTTTTCATCCTCCGTCATCAGTTCCTGTCCTTCGACATTATCAAAACGAACATCATTCTGCTTACGGAGTTCTTTAGCTTTATCTTGGTAGTACTCTTGACCTCTTAACAAGTAATCTGTAGAGACTTCAAAGAAATCAGCTATTTTAACTAATGTTTCATAGTCTGGCTGTCTATGGCCTCTTTCATAATTAGCATATGTGCCCCTGTGAACGCCAACCTTTTCAGCCATTTGTTCTTGTGTTAACTTCTTGCCTTTACGGAGTTGAATTAACCGGTCTTTAAACATAATTTCACCTCATTCAATAAACATTATAACGTGTCGAAATGAAACAAATAAAGTTTTGTGTCAAAACGACGAAAAAGTTATTGACATTGTTTCTAATGGACGATATCATAAAAACAAATGATTCGTTTCGACGCAAATAGGGGGTGAATCTATTGAGGAAATGGTTGATAGACATCCGTGGAGACAAAAGCCAACAGGAAACAGCTGAGGAAATTGGTATCTCTAGAGGTGCTTACGCGAACATTGAATTAGGAAAGAGAAATCCTTCAGTAAAACTAGCAAAGAGAATTGCTAACAACTTTGATGTCGATTGGACGCTTTTTTTTGAAGAAAATGTCGTCGTTTCGAAACAAAAATCAAACACAGCATAGGAGGTACCAAATATGTTTACCATGCAATACGACGATAACTTCATTGATCAAATTGCAGCAAAAATTGCTGAAAGAGCAACAGATATGTTGGTCGAGCGGCTAGGGGCGTTGAATGAGCTTCCTCACATCTTAACCAGAGAAGAAGCGATGAAAGTACTCAGATGCGGTCAAACAAAAATGTCTGAACTCATGTCGCGACCTGATTTCCCGGTAAATGATGAGTTCGGCAAGAAAATTCCAACTCAGCTGCTTTTTAAATGGATTGAAAGAAATACCCGTTGGGTGGAAGAAAACACTCAGTATTTCCGTAAGGGGGCAACCGCATGAATCAAGTACAAACATTCAGAAATGGAATCTTCCAAGTTGAAGCCAAAATTGAGGATGATCAAATTCTCTTCAATGTTGAACAGGTAGCAAAATCACTTGGCTTCACACAAACCAAAAATAACAAAGAGTACATCAGGTGGGAAACGATCAACAGGTATTTAAACAAGTATCTTTCCCAAGAGGTTGGGAAAGGCGATTTCATCCCTGAATCACTGGTGTACAAGCTAGCTTTCAAAGCATCTAATCAAATTGCTGAGCAATTCCAAGATTGGTTAGCAATTGAAGTCATCCCTACAATCAGAAAAACTGGGGGATATGTCGCAAATGATGAACAGTTCATTCAGACATATTTGTCGCATGTAGACGAACATACTAAATTACTTTTCAAAACAACCCTTCACACACTAAAAGAGCAAAATAAGCAAATTGAATCTATGAAGCCAAAAGCTCTTTTCGCCGAAGCTGTGGAAGCGTCTGAATCGTCTGTGCTTGTTGGCGAGCTAGCGAAAATCATTCAACAGAATGGCGTTAAGATTGGGCCTAACAAGTTATTTCAATGGCTCCGTGATAATGGTTATCTGATTCGTAAGACAGGCGAGTCTTTCAATCTACCGACACAGCGAAGTATGGATATGGGTCTCTTTGAAATTAAGAAGAGAACAATGAATAACCCTGACGGTTCAATTAGAACCACACGAACACCAAAGGTAACAGGAAAAGGTCAGATTTATTTTGTGAACAAGTTTATTTCGTCAGAAACTGCTTGAAACAATTTCTATAAAACTGTGGAAATCAAATTGGACAACCTTATTCCTTCATTACTTAAATTTTACCAGTGAAAAACTGAATATATCAGGAGGCAAACATATGGAGAACAACCCATACAATTTGCGAAATTTACCGCAGATTATGCGTGGTGTCCGAAAATCGGCGGGCCTTGCACAGTATCAAATCGGTAATTTAATTGGGGGAAAGGATCAACGATATGTTTCTGATGTGGAAAATGGCTTTAGTAAACTCACTCCTGAACTATGCATCAAGTGGTTTGAAGCATGTGAAGCCTATGAACATATTGATCTCGTGCATTATCTTTTCCATCTGCACCCAACAGCGGCTGCGCCCATTGATCCTGCATTAAATGAAAGTGCAAGTGCTGCGGTAATCAATATGGTCCATCAGTTGGAAGAGGCCTTAGAAGCAACAAAACACCTAGCCCGTTGGCTGGCACGTGATAGGCCGGGTAGGAGGGCAGGGGAACTGCCAATGAGTGATATTAAACAGATTTTCGATCTTATCCCGGCAAACAAGACACTCATCTATTCACTAGCCCGCGGACACGGTTTAAAGATACAAGAACTAGCGGATAGATGGACAAGAAAAGCGCTAGTTGATCAAGTAGCAATGGCAAAACATGAGGAGAGGCAGGCAATTACGATATGAACACCAATCAATTTCTTACATCAGATTTAGAAGCAGCTAAACGGAAAGTGGATTCAGCTGAAGAGTTGGCAATTATGCTATGCGAGGCATTACGTGACGGTGATTACGAGGAAGCTATTAGCTTAGCCGGAAGCATAAAAGTTTTGACGGAGGATATTAACCGGTTAGCAAACAAAGGCCGTTTGTACGATGTAGCTATGAAAATGCAGCAGCGCGGTATTAATTTAACTGTAATAAGCAGGTGCTCGCAATGAACATTGAAAATCCAATGGTCTTGAACAACTGGCACGACAAAACGTCAGAACCTGAAATGAAAAAGGATTTTTTTGGGGACACCATAATGCCATCAGATGATTATGTAATCGACAGCAGCGAGGTAATTTTGAGGGATAATCTTGAACGGTACTTAAAGGAGCAGCTTGGTTTTGAATTTCAAACAGCGCAATAAAAAAGCCCACTCGGCAAAGTGGACTTCGTAAGGCGTTTTGATTATTGATTGGAATCTAATTATATCAAAACGCCTCATAGAAAACAATGGAGGTTTTATAAATGGCAAAATCAATTACAGTGTCATTCAGCGACCGGGCGGACGACCAGGAACGTTTAAGTCAGGTTGGCGGTTCAATTACATTTGACAAGTATGGCTGTCCTGTATTCAGTTTTCCGTCAATGGACGCATACCGAGAATGGCAGAGGCGCGGCACAGAAGCTTATTTAAGAGAGGTGGCAGCAAAATGAATGGATTGTCTCAGGTAGATTACTCAGATTATATGCCGGCACCTCAACAGGTAACCAGCGTGACTACTGAAGCTATGGTCAGTCGTCAAGCTCAAGAGGTACAGGCTGCTATGGTCATCGCTAAGAAATTCCCGAGGGATGTATACGCGGCGTTCGATCGGATTAAGAAAGCATGTGAACGGAGACTGTTGGCCGAGAATGCGGTGTACGAATATCCACGTGGCGGCTCAAAAGTATCCGGTCCGTCTATACGTCTCGCTGAAGCGTTGGCGCAGAACTGGGGGAACATTGATTACGGGATTATGGAATTGGAACAGAAGGCAGGAGAATCGTCTGTAATGGCTTATGCTTGGGACCTTGAAACGAATACCCGTCAAACCAAGATTTTCACGGTTAAGCATGAACGGAAAGCGCGGGGAGCTATTACAAAGCTTGATGATCCAAGGGATATTTATGAAATGGTTGCCAATCAAGGCGCGCGCCGGTTGCGTGCCTGCATACTTGGAGTAATTCCAGGCGATATCGTAGATGCTGCGGTGGACATGTGTCAGCAAACTTTGATCAGCGGTCATAAAGAACCTTTGGAGGATCGTCTCAGAAACGCTTTATCTCTATTCAAAAAAGAGTTTGGTGTTACTAAAGAAATGATTCAGGAATACATCGGCAGTGATGTTGATGCCTTCACAGAACAAGACTTTTTGAAGATCGGGCGCATCTATACTTCTCTGCGTGACGGCATGGCAAAAAAAGAGGATTACTTCAATATCAAGGCCACAGGCGCGACTAGGTCAAAGGCCGAAGAAGAATTTAAAAAGCAAAAAGAGCAAGCTGAGAAGGCAGATGAAAAAAAGAAAAAGGCTGGTGATCCTGCTAATGAGGGCGATTCCGGCGCTAAACAAGGAGAATTACTATTCTAACGAGATTGATAGATATTATATGTCAAATTCACAATATAAGAGCTTTCTGCAATGCGAGGCGGCAACAATGGCCAAGATTAACGGTGAATGGGTGCCGCCGGGTTCAGAGGCTCTCCTCTTCGGTCAATATGTTCATGCCTGGCTTGAAGGGAAACAGGCTTTTGATGAATTTAAAAAGAACACTCCATCACTTTTTACACAAAAGGGCCAGCTGTTCAAGCAGTATCAATTGGCTGATCTAATGATTGAGGCAATTCAACATGACGAACTCTGTATGTTCGTTCTGCAAGGAGCAAAGGAAGTTATCGTAACGGCCGAACTCTTCGGTGTTCCGTGGAAAGGCAAGCTGGACGTATACAACCCGGCCGGCAGCCGTTTTGCAGATCTGAAAACAACCCGTTCACTTCGAGAAAAGGTGTGGAATCCGGAAATAGGCTATTGCTCGTTTGTCGAAGCATACGGATACATCGGACAGATGGCGCTCTACGCAGAAATGGAAAAGCGTATGACTGGGCGTAACGAGTGGCTTGAGCCTCTTATCGTAGGAGTGTCTAAAGAGGCCCCCCCGGATAAGGCAGTCATCAATATAGATAAGGGCCGAATGGAAGTAGAGCTTGAAGAGATGGAACAGCATATGGATCGTATTCTGCAAGTAAAATACGGCGGTGAAAAACCGGAGCGGTGTGAGAGATGCAAATATTGCCGTGCAACAAATCAATTAAACAGCATCATTCATTTCTCGGAGCTGATCAGCTGATGGAAAAGGATTTAATTAAGGTTCCGATTCCTCATTGTTATTACTGGCTGGTTAAGACAGTAAGACGTGATATGAGGAAGGGCTTATATACACGGTATGTAACGGACTATCTGAAGACCAATGAACCATCTTTAGAATTAACAGATATTGATTTTAAGGTTCTAATAGCAGTGTGTAAAAGGAAGTAGGTGAGCGATATGGATAATCAAGGTTTAGGGTATGTCATTTTACCCCGCCTGCCATTTAAAGATTCACGCGATGAGACAATATACGATCATTTATTCAAACGGGCAGAGTATCGAGCAGATAAAGATTTAGAACTTGGTCAGACAATCATCAAGCTTGTGGATCTAGCAAAGCGCTTTAATTGGTCATCCGATCAGATCAAATACTCGTTAGACAGAATGGTCAAGCAGGAGTATTTAAAACTGGACCGGCTGCCGCAAAAACGCGGGTTTATCGTCACAGTCTTGAATTATGCGGAGTACATACAGCTAGGAAATTACAACAAAAAGAAAGACCCGTCACCAGAGCCGCTAGAAAGAAAGGAAGTCGATGAAAAAATGAAAAATGCCTTTGAACTATTCGAGAACAAAGTCGCTCGTACTATCGGACCAATTGAAGCTCAGCGAATTGGCTATATGGTTGAAGATTACGGCGAGGAGAAGGTCATGGAGGCTATGAAACAGGCTTTCAGGAACAAGGGCAGCAAGGTTGGTTTAAATTACATTGAAGCAATTCTATCAAATCCGTTTACACAGAAGAGAAAGGAGAAAAAACAGCATGATAGCTCACAAAACACAAAGTACGGACATGGCAATGGCGGGCATTCTCAAAAAACTACGGGACAGGTCAGCGCAATTTTCAGCGGAACAGGCCGTCTCAGAAAAAAAGGCTGAATATGATTGCCCTGACTGCAAGGACAAAGGCATCATCGTTTATCGGGTTCACCAAGATACCGAACGTCAGCTGAGAAAAGAACAGAAAACAATGGAGAGTCTTAAACCTGATCAAATGGTAAGGGAAGAGGATTACCTTGCAGGAAAAGTGTGCTTACCTGATAAGGCCCGGGAGTGGAAAACCACGTACTCCAAGCAATGTAAGTGTGTAAAACGGAAAAAGATCGCCCGGCTTATGAAGGCCAGCGGCATTACGGAGGAATTTGAAATGCTTTTATTCGGTAATTTCATTACAGATGGCAAGCCGGACATGATCAAGGACGCGTATGAGTGCGCTATGGAATACTTTAAGGATTTTCAAAAGATAAAAGGAGAACGTTCGAACAGCATCGCCCTGCTTGGGCAACCTGGCAGCGGAAAAACGCACCTATTAACGGCAATCATGAACAACCTTATTAAGAAAAAGTCTATTTACTGCATGTATTTCCCTTACGTTGAAGGTATGGGAAATTTAAGAGACAACTTTGATCAACTGGAGTCCAAGCTTGATGCAATGAGAAAGGCTGATGTTCTATTCATAGACGATTTATTTAAGCCAGTAAAGGGAGAACCGCGGGCGACAGATTGGCAGGTTGAGCAGATCCAGTCGGTCGTTAATTATCGCTACCTGAACCACAAGCCACTGCTGATTTCCTCAGAATTGGATACAGCAGCATTATTAGATATAGACGAAGCGCTCGGATCTCGGATACATCAGATGTGCCGTAATTATACGGTAATCATCAAGGGAGACCGAATGCAATTAAATCATAGGTTAGGAGAATGGGAATGAGCTTAAAAACGAACGTTCAAGGATCCGGAGGGATTTATATGTTCGGCCCGGCTGAACAGACAGGCGGACAGGACCTCACACCAGCGATTAGGATCCTGGAGGAGAAAATAAGGCAAATGGAGCTGTGAGGAGTGCTTAAAGCAGTTGCGGCGCTGCCAGTCATATTACTGACTGCACCTTACAAGGAAAAGCAGATCGAGCATTGGGAACAGATTGACGGGAGGTAAAAAGCTGTTGAGTTCTATTCAGTTTATTGTTTACGGAGAGCCGATCGCACAAGGACGGCCGCGGGGATCCATTCAAAACGGAAAGGTTAGAATGTACGATCCTGTAAAGTCAAAAAATTTTAAGCAGTACGTGGCACTGGTTGCGTCTCAGCATCGACCGAAGCAGGTTATTACTGGTCCTGTCGCAATGGAAGTCAGAGTATTCAGACCGATGCCGAAAGCTGTATCCGGATCCAAGAGGAAAAAGGAGAACGCTGAAAAAGGACTTTTACGCCCTGTAACAAAGCCGGACGTCGATAACTATGTAAAAGGTGTCAAAGACGCTTTAAACCATTTGATATACAAGGATGATAGTCAGGTAGTCGATTTGAAAGTCAGCAAGTTTTACAGCGAAGAGCCGCGGGTGGAAGTCATTATAACGGAGATTGTGTCATGACACGCTTTTTCTATGGATCCTAAATCAAATAATCAGGAGGTCAACAACATGCAAGAAAACAACAATAATCCTTATGTGTCAGGACCGGTGAAGGAATGGAAGATGACGCCGGAAGAACTAGCAGCATATGTCGAAAAACATCCAATCATATACCGAGAGGAACTAAAGCCGTCTCCAGCGTTCACAATGAGCGGCTGGGAGAACCCCTACTAAGGGCATAAAAAAACACCGAAGCTTATGCCTCAGTGCTTATGATTCGAATTGGTACTTCTATCATAGCACAGGAGGAGTCTAGGTGTACAACCCCCAAGAAATTAAAAATCATGAAGGAAGTATTCAGCAAAGTATGGAGCCTGGGAAAATCCGTATCATCGTTTTAGATGGTACTGAAGGAACAGCGTATGTATTGGATGTCCCAGAGCACGGAAAGACCATCATCCAAACCTCAAAAGGCAGCTTTGCACGAGTCGATCACGAAATAGGATTCAAGGTGAAATAAAACGAATGTAATTATTCAGCAAAGGGGTTTTTGAATTGATGCCATTACAAGTCAAATTACAACGTGTCGTCAAAGCAACGAAAGATGAAGCGATGACCGTCGAACAGGCAGCAGAATATTTGAAAGTTCCCAAACAATATATACCGGTCCTTGTAGCGCGTTCAGATGATTTAAAGATGATTGGTGATGAAACAATTATTGCAAAACGGGATAAAATGAATGCTTGGTTGATATGGACTGCAGTTGTGATTGTGTTCTTCGTTATCTCCGCATGGGATAGATTAGTGGGTTAACAAACCAGCTTGGTTAGGGTCAACCTCCAGAACTCTGTGTAAGTGAACATATGCCCGATAAAACAAACAAACGTTGAACCTGTTTAATGACTTAACATAGAGGTATAACTCAATTTCAGATTAAATTAAGCAAATGCTGGGATCTTCCGATATAGAATATGTAAACATATTACTAAAGAAAAAAGGAGGATTTAATTGACAGAGTTTTTGGAAGGTTATTGCTAGTTTCCTGAATGTACCGAGTGGAATTGTCTTAGGTATAGCGATCTTTACAGGGGGAATTATTAAGGGGGGACCATTGACTTTTATTACTTCTCATCATGTGGAAAAGGCGTTATTAACTAAAGAAAAACGTTTTATGTTAGAGCTCTTTTTTTATTTGGTAAAGTCAATATGCTTTTCATGTCTTTTTTTATTATTTGTATTCTCTTCTAACTTTTATGACTTTATAGGGAATAATATGTTTGTCAGCTCTACTATTGCAGGAGTTTCATTAATTTTAGGTCAACTTATCTTCGTATTTTTCGCCTTGTTAAATGATAATTCTGGGATAAAAGTTGTTACAGCTCTAAATGAAAAAATTTCATACAAATGGAAAATGGCGCTATTCTTTATTTTCTTTATATGCTTTTTAATTGCATATTTTTATGTGAATGGTTTGATTGTGTATTCCTTTAAAAGTAGTGTTATTAGTATTGGGGATATTTTGTCTATATTTATCATTTCATTTATTTTTTCTCTGGCTATTCCGAAAATATTTAGCTCGTTCTCAAAATATTTACAATGGGAAATTAAAAAAGGAGTTTATGTATCCGATCCAGATAGTGAAAAGGATAGTAAAGAGAGCAGTAAGTGGTTTATATTGTATCCAATAAATAAAGAAGAAGTTTTATTAGGGGATAACCCTGTAGCTAAAAAATCCAAGTCCATCAGAATTGTTTCAAGAGATTTTATCCTTGACAAGGAAATTAAAGTGAAAGATTTGATAGAAACTAAATAAGTCCAAGACGGAAAGCCTGCGGACACTGAACTTACAGCATTAGCGCTGTTCGTTCGGTGTCCGTTTTTTATTTGAACGGAGGAATGACATAAAGCAGGAAAGAAAAAGCCCAATAAAAACACGCAGGAGCGATCGGATCGCTTTTGGCGGCAAATGATGGGGCAGACATGCAAAGACTTAAACGAGGCAAGGACGGCGCATTTAAGCGCAAATAATGGGAGGAATCAGAATGCAGGATTTAATCATTGAATACAAACGAGCTTTAAGAGAAACAAGAAAAATGTATCGGTTCTACAAAGATACAGCTGAAGTCAATCTGACGGCTGAACAGATCAACGATAAAAAGATTATCAGTAGCATGATCAGTGATATTGAATTCACTCTCGAATGGCTGCAGAGTGGAAGACAGCCCGGCGCCCGCCGTGGTGTTGATAGAAGAGACGCTTATCAAAGAACGATTCTTGCTGATCCGCGTTTAATTGATGCGCTGCCGGAAGAATATGCAATCGTTCAGGAAGCTGAAGGGGAGGTAAGCGATTGGGATAAGGAAAGAATCGCTGACGCCCTTCCGTGCTCACAGAAAGAGAAAAAGACATATTCATTATGCATGCTGTGCAAAACATGTCTTTCGAAGAGATAGCGCAGTTATTGGGGATTAAAAAAGGAACTGTGCAGAAGAACATTGAACGTTCCCGTTTGAAAATGAAAAATAGAGCAGATCACAGCCTATTCTGTTTAGCATGAATAGGCTCTTTTATATTGGAGAAATAATGAAAAAAATCCATGAAATAACTTGACGTAAGTAAAGTAGTGAGGTATAATTAAAGTATAGAAAGGAGGGAAAGAAAGTGGCTGAAATCGCATTAGTACTGGGGATTATCCTCACAACTCTCACAGTTGTTGAAAAAGTCCTCATCATAAGAGAAAAGCTTAAATCAAAAAGCCCAAAATCAAAAAACGCCGTCGACCAAGAAAGCGCAGATGATTTTGAGCCGAGGGAGAAGGTAGTGCTTCTCCCTTGCTCCAAGTATAACAAATCCAGCGAATAAAGAAAACACTTGAAAGCCAGCCACTTTCAAAAAATGAAAAGTGTACAGTCTACTACCGATATTGTTGTTCTTCTCGCCCTGGCGTATATGCTGTTTTTCCGTCAGGATGTGGCAGCAGGGCCATTGAAAACAGCTCTCGACATCAGTCTAATCATTTTATTTATTGTTTCGATCATTGAGAAAGCATTTTCCCTTTACTTGAAATATCGCGAGAAAAAAGGATGATTCAAAAATGTACAAGCCTAAAGAGCGTGATGCAATCAAGAAATTCTTGAATGAAGAGATACTCAATACAAGTGAAGCGCTTGAGATATTGGGGTTCACCCGTCAGTATCTGAACCAGTTAGTAAAGACCGGCGAATTGGAGCCAATGAAAGAAATGCCTCGGGACAGGCTTTTTCTGAAAGAGGATATTTTGGATTTTCAAAAGAATAGACGGAAATGAGCATCCGAAAAATAGGGTGCTTTTTTTATGTAATGAAAAATATTTATTGGAAAAAAATCAATATTTTTCATATATTTATATTGACGGTGGTAAATATAAGTGTTATAATTAAAGTATCGAAAGGAGGTGTTAACGAGCATGGAAATCGTTGAATTCATCCTTAGGGATACAGCTTGGTTAGTCGGAATTCTCGTTGGGATTACGACACTGATCAAGAACATCAAAGACCTAAAGGGTGAAAAAAACAAAAAACGACGTTCTCCCGGCAAGAAGAAACGTCGCAATTAACACACGAGGGGAATAACTTCCCCTTCTAATAATATAACATTAAACAAAACCATTGAAAAATTCCATGCTCGGGGATAATGAAAAAAATATTAGACTCAACAACACTGTTATTTTTCGTCTTATTCTGCTTACAATTCGCTCGAATGGATTATAACAACCTTACTGTACTGGACATAATATCAATAGTGCTGGCAGTTATCTGGCTTACGCTGACAATTATAAACGTAGTTATGAAATGGAGGAATTCAAAGGATGGATAAGTTTGTATTTAGTGATGTCGAAGAATTGAGAGAGTTCCTTGATAAAGAAGTCATAACCACCTCAGAAGCGGTCGAAATCATCGGATGCAGTCGACAAAACCTTAAACAGCTAGTTGATCATGGAACGCTGAAGCCAATCAAAACAACGAATAGAGATCGTCTTTTCTTAAGAAAAGATATTGCGGCTTATAAAAAGAAACGTTAATTCCATCTATAATAAAATGATGTTTTTCGTCTTACAGTTGCCACCTATTTATGAAGAAAACTTATTATAGACTTTACCTTGCTTCCTAACAATTATAAAATTACAACATCCATTGTTTTATTAACACCTGTTTTAGATTAAAATGATATTGCTCAGAAAATTTTTTTGACTCTCTGTGAGGTGAGTAATATGGACTTGAAAAAATGGTTCGCAAACAACAAATGGATCTATTTGACCGTATTATATATAATCGCAATGATCTTCCAATTCTCAATTAATAAATGGCGTTTTATTATAACTCCTGCTGGGATTGGTCTTATTATAGCTCTTTTAACTACTATATTAACCAATTCAAAGGCAGTTAAAAAATTTCTGCGCAAGATCAAATACTTTATTGGTTTCTCTATGTTTAAGTGGGAAGCACAAGCAGACTTTACAATAAAACGTGATAACATCAATTCTACATTAGAAGCAGAAGAAGAGAAAATCTTAAAAATCCTGCTATTATCACTTAAAAATAACAAAGAAAACCATAATAAAAAAGATGTGCGTATATCTTATAGTAAGCATAGAAATATGATATTAACCATTAAGGACTATGTCGTCGACATGGAATTTTCTCTAACAGACTTAGCTGGTATTGATGATGACGGTGATGAAGTAATAGCACTAAAAATAAAGACAATTGCCTCCTTGCGTTATAAGGACAGCAATAAAGCTATTGAAGGTATACTGTTAGAGTTTTATTATCAACTCTGTAAAAAATATGAACCATCGTATGAAAAGTACACATTTACGATAGAGCCAGAAAAAGCAGGTAAAGATTACATGAAAAAGATTTTTATTAACGAATACGATCCTGATGAAATCACGGCCTTTGAAATTAGAAACAATAATACACGCTATAATGAATTTGTCACACAAAAAAGTATAAATTTTGTAACAAAAAGGAGAGATGAACTAAAGAATTTGGTAAAAAGTGCGATATTAAGATTGTCTTAACCAAAAATGGAGGGTTGCAATCTTGGCACAGTCTATCAAAATGCACAAATTACAAACGACACCGGAAAGTTATCCTGTGGAGTCAGAAGAAGTAAACACAGGTATTAGTGCTGTATCATTTAAAACGAAGGTTGAACACATTGGACAAAGTGAATATGATGGTAATTTAAAAAAATTAAAAATCACTCATGAGGTTGGGGGAGTTTTCCAAGGGAAGGGCATTCTTGAGGATGGTTCTATCCATGATATTATAGCTACTGCCTCATCTGAAGAGTTTCCTTGTTTTGTTAAAGAAGAAAGGTACTTATATACTTCAGGTACCAGAAGAGAAGTTTCATCACAAGCATTAAGGAGACTAAGAAGATTTAGGAAACATGATAATCAACTTATTGCTGAAAACATAAAACTAAACTTGTTAGACTTTAAAAGCTACCTAGAGGATTCAGAGGAAGGCAATATAAAGGGTGGCTGGTTTAGAGGCATGGCGGTTAGAAATGTTGAGGTGGCATACCTAGGCGGTGGAGCTGTTACTGAGAGTGATGATTGGGATCGTTATGAAACGAGTGGTGGAGAAATCTCGGCTCTTCGAATAGACCTGCCTTTAGGAGATTTAGAAGATGAGCCTACCAAGGTCTTATTAACGCGTGACGGTAACTGTGTCGTATATAAAAATGTGGGAGAGTTTGGATTGTTAAATATTGCAATGCCTCTCTTTAATGCAGTTGAGCAATTTATTGAATAAGAAATCAATAAACTTAAGCATCCTTCGGGGTGCTTTTTTATATTCCCTGTAAACTGATTCCGGTAAATCTCAAGGAGACAATTGGCGGCTAACGGCTTGAGTACGGTGTCGGTTTAGAGGGAATGTAAGGAGGTTGCAGCATGGGATTCATAACACAGTATGGAGAGAGCATAGAAAAAGAGACGAAGACATGTAAGGGCATAATTATGGCGGGACAGAATGAAGGGATATTGATGGAATCAATGTATATGAACTTCAATTCTTTTTGGCATTCACACCGAAACAAAGGAACAAGGATGTAAGTTCATGCCGCCCAAGCCCCTAAAGGAATGTGCCGCCCGTGGTTGCCGTGCCCTTACTCGGGATAGGTACTGTGATACACACAAGACACAACAACAAGAAGAAACAAAACATTACAACAAACATTCAAGAAACAAAACAATAACAAGTTTTTATAAATCAACTGAATGGAAACGAACAAGACAACTTGCTTTGATACGAGACAATTATCTCTGTCAGCATTGTTTGAAAGCACACTGCTTCACTCCGGCTGACATGGTGCATCATATAGTGGAAGTAAAGCAAGATTGGTCGAAACGATTGGACATAACGAACCTTGAAAGCTTGTGTAATGCCTGTCATAACAAGACTCACGGCAGAAAGGGCAAGTGACCCTCCCCCCCCTAACAAATCTCTGGAAGGGAAACGAACGGAGAACGGCGATCCCCCTTCTGTAAACAAACACCGCTTTTCAAAGTTCCGAAAACAGCAAAAAGCCCCCTTGGCGAATTTGCCGAGAGGGCTTGATACGACTGGTTTTATGATTGATTCCATCGTATCACGATTGATGAAAAAAACAAGCAAAAAACTTACTTTTTTGAAACGAAATGAGGTGAAAACATGCCGAGACCTGCTAAATCTGCAACACTTCAATTAATTCAAGGCAATCCTAACAAAAAGAATACGGATGAGCTGGCTGCCCGTGCTGAGCACGAAAAAAAGATAAAAATGCGCTCCGACAATATTAAAGCGCCGCCTTGGTTAAATAAAGTTGCGAAAAAAGAATTTAAAAGGGTTGCTGCTTTGTTATCTGAGGTGGAGATTATCACTGAAGCAGATATCAGCATGTTGGCCGCCTATTGTAATGCATACTCTCAGTATATTTCCATTTCAGAAATCATTGAAAAAGATGGGATTATGGTGCATACCGAGGGACAGGATGAGGATGGAAATCCTATTCAGTTGATTGGTGAAGAGCATCCGTTATTGAAGCGGCAAAAGAATTACTATGATCAAATGAAATCAGCTGCGAATGATTTCGGCCTTACGCCATCTGCCCGAGCAAAACTCGCGATTACCCGAACACAGGAGGAGCGAGAAAAGACGGCTGCAGAAAAGGAGTTTGGTAATGTATGAAGACAATAAAACAATTTCTTATTGATTACTCACGCGACGTTATATCGGGTGAGATTGTCGCATGTGAAAAACACGTATGGGCTTGTCAGCGTTTTTTAAATGATATCAGCCGGGAAGGTACCAGAGAGTTTCCGTACGTCTTTGATGATGAGAAAGCGCGTCGCTTTCTTTACTGGATGACACAATTCAAGCATACGAAAGGGCCGTTGCAAGGTGAAAATATTGTGCCGGAGCCTATTCAAATATTTATTTTCGGCAATGTGTACGGGTGGGTGCATAAGGATAACGGCTATCGACGATTTAAAAAAGTGTATTGGCAGGTTGGCCGTAAAAACACAAAAACACAAAGCCTAGCATGTGTTGGATCCTATGAGGCAATGGCTAACGACGAATACATGTCCGAGGTTTACATAGGTGCAACAAAAACGGAACAGGCGAAAATCTGTTGGAATGAAATTAAAGCACAGATTATGCAAAGTGACCTTTTGAATAAGCCAGAGAAGAAATACCGAATTGCTTACGGTAAGATTGAGCACCCCAAAACACAATCGAAAATCGAGGCGCTCTCTAAAGATGCCGGAAAAACAGGGGACGGGTTCAACCCGCAATGCGGGATCATCGATGAATATCACGCCCATAAAACCTCAGAGATTTACGATGTACTCGCTTCTGGTATGGCTGCTCGTGCTCAACCGTTAATGATGATTATTACGACAGCAGGGTTTGAACTAAATAATCCCGCCTATCGTGTGGAATACGATTACGTTTCACGTATACTGGATCCCAATAAAGTTGAGCAAAATGAAAAGTATTTTGTAATGATTAATGAATTAGATAAAGACGATGACATTAAAGATGAGCGCAATTGGATAAAAGCAAACCCTATTGTGGCAGCCAACGAACACGGGCTAAATTACTTGCGTGGAGAATTGGAAGTAGCGCTTGCTGTGCCGGAGAAGATGAGGAATTTCATGACAAAGAATATGAACATTTGGGTTAATATGCGCGAGAATGGTTACATGGATATGCAAGCTTGGGCGGATTGCGGTTCGGATGAATTTCCGGAGCTGAAGAACCGAGAATGCTATGTTGGCATTGACTTGTCAAAAACGATTGACTTAACCGCAGCATCTTTCATCTTTCCGTTAGATGACGGTAGTTTTGCTGTTGATAGTCACGGTTTTATGCCAGAGGATACATTCCATGAGCGGATGAACACGGATAAGGTCCCTTATGATGTATGGGAGAAAAAGAACTGGTTAACAACAACAGATGGAGCTGTCGTCGATTACGATTATATCAGAGCGTATATTAAGAAAATGGAGAAGGAACATGGCTGGCGCATCAAGGAAATTGGATACGATCCATATAACGCTACTCAGTTCGCTCAGCAAATGGAGGCAGACGGATATGTAATGGTTGAAATCCGCCAAGGAGTGGCTACTCTCTCAGAGCCGACAAAAGACTTCAGAGCAAAGGTCAAGTCTAAAAAAATCATACACCCGAAAAATGATCTTCTAACTTGGGCAATGGGGAATGCTGTAACAAAAGTGGATGCTCAAGAGAACATCATGCTGGATAAATCAAAATCAACCCAACGGATTGATCCGGCCGCCGCGCTTGTGAATGCGTATGTACGGGCTTCTCAAAACAATAATGAGGTTGATTTAAACGCATATATCAAGTCAGCTTCATTCTCTTTCTAAAGGTGGTGTAGGAGTGAAGAAAATACTGACAGTCATGATGCTTTTTTTAAATGATTTTCTTTTTATCATAGGTGCTGCTTTTATAACTGCAGCTGCATATCGTTTTCACACAGACATCGGTCTTGTTTTGACAGGTGTCTTTTTTATATTTTATGCACTGCTGCTCAGTAAGAAAAGGAGGTGATTAATTGTTTTTGGAAGGGCTGTTTTCTAAGAGATCAAATGATGCAGAGCCTTGGGGCCTCGCAAATCCTCCTGATTGGATTATAGATATGTTCGGCGGCTCAAAAACAGCTAGTGGTGAACGCGTCAGTGAATCAACAGCACTCATCCACCCTGATGTTTTTTCGTGTGTAAATGTATTGTCTGATGACATTGCAAAGCTTGCCGTCCATACATTCAAAAAGAAGCAAGGAAATATTATAAGCAGTATGGATCATCCGGTTGCCCAATTGCTTTATCTCAAACCGAATCAATACATGACGGCTTTTACTTGGAAAAAACTCATGATGACTCATGCTTGTACGTGGGGGAATGCCTATTCTTATATAAAAACAGATCGGAATGGCTTTATTACAGCTCTATTGCCATTAAATCCTGCCAATACGCAAGCATATGTAAACCCAAACACAGGTATGCTGTGGTATGAAACTGTCATTAATTCCAAAAGTGTTGAATTGTATGCAGATGAGGTCTTGCATTTCAAGGGTATGACAGAAGACGGGATCAACGGTAAGAGTCCTATCGGAGTTATAAGGGAGCATATAGGTGCGCAGTCGGCAGCCACAAAATTTAATGCGAAATTATATAAAAATGATGCGACACCTCGTGGAATTTTAAAAGTTCCGACTTTAATAGACGAAGATGCAAAACAGCGGGCTAGAGATGAATGGGAGAAGGTGAATGCCGGGCGGAACATTGCAATTATAGATGCCGGTCTTTCTTATGAATCAATATCTATGCCGTTGCAAGAAGCTCAGTTTGTGGAGTCTATGAAATTTAATAAGGCACAAATCGCATCTATTTTTAAAGTTCCATTGCACAAAATCAATGAGCTGGACCGGGCAACATTCAATAATATTGAACACCAATCGATTGAATACGTAAAAAACACGCTGCAGCCGTGGCTGGTTTCTTTTGAACAGGAAATTATTACGAAACTCTTTACTGATGAAGAGATTAAAGACGGGTTCTATATCAAATTCAATGTAAACAGCGAGCTGCGCGGTGATGCGAAATCTAGAGCGGAATATTATGAAATTATGGAACGGATCAGTGCATTAAATATAAATGAAATTCGTGCTTTTGAAGAGAAAAACGCAATTGAACACGGTGATAGGCACCTTGTATCGCTTAACTATACATTCCTTGATTCATTGGAGGAGTATCAAATGAACAAATCAGGTTCCGTTAAGGGAGGTGAGGACATACATGAGCAAGGAAGTTCGCCACCTAACAACGAAGATTGAGTTGCGTTCTGCTGGTGAAGGAGAAGAAAAAAGAGATTTTATTGAGGGATACGCCTTAAAATTTGAAAAATGGTCCGAGCGATTAGGCGGATGGTTTAAAGAAATCATTAGCCGGGATGCATTAGCTTCCACCGACCTTTCAAACGTAGTTGCGCTTTTTAATCACCGCCAGGATTATCCATTAGCGAGAAACACCGTTTCTGGCGATACTGGGCGGCTTGAACTGGAGACAGATGCTATCGGTCTAAAATTCCGTTTTACCCCCACAGATACGACGTATGCTAAAGATTTAATGGAGAATATCAGAAGTGGAGTCATTAATCAGTGTTCCTTTGCTTTTTCACTGAACTATAACAAGAATGAGCCGGATGAATGGCGCCATAATGATGAAGAAGATGTTTATGAACGTCGCATCAATAACATCGAACGTATTTTTGACATATCGCTTGTTACAACACCTGCTTATAACGATACGGAGGCTGTAATCGGTGAACGCAGTTTAGAAAAAGTCGAACAGATTAAAGAAATGCGCGATGCACCAATAGAAAAACTAAAAATGGAATTAGAACTGTTAGACCTAACGTTGTAGGTCTATTTTTTACGTTCAAATCTAAGGAGGATACCCGAATGCCAGTTGCAATGACAAAAAAGGAACGTGAATTAAGACAAAAATTCACACAAAAGAAACAAGAGGCTTCAAATCTTTTGGAGGATGGAAAGCCTGAAGAAGCTCGCAGCATGCTTGAAGAAGCAAAAGAGCTGCAGAGTCAAATTGAATTAATGACAGAGGGCCGCAGTTTAGAACTTCCGGGGATTGGCGAGGAACGAAACTTTGCTGCAGAAATCAAAAGTGAACCAAAGAATGAGCCGGAAGAGCGTGATATCTTAACAGCGACGAAAGAATACCGGGAAGCGTGGTTGAAAGTACTAACCGGCCGCAGCCATGATCTTGAAACAGAAGAACGAAACATGATGGAACGCGTTTTGAAAGAGAACCGTTCATTGTCTGCAGGCAGCGATAAAGATGGCGGCTATACAGTGCCGGATGATATTTCAAAAGAAATTTTGAAATCTATCCAGGAACTAAACTCTGTTCGTAATCTGATCCGTGTTGTTCCGAAAACTGCGCCATCCGGAAATTATACGGTTCGTAAAGGTGTTGCCGGAAAACTTTATAACACAGCGGAGAAAGAACAGATTAAAGAACTGAAGAATATGGAATTTGATCAAATTTGGTATAACGTCAAGAAATTCGCTGGAATCATGCCTGTTTCCAGTGAGTTGTTAAATGATTCATTTGTAAATTTTGTTCAAGAGATCGTGGACTGGCTGTCTGAATCAGCCGTTGTAACAGAGAATGATGAAATTTTTTATGGAGACGGCGGAGAGAAAAACGTTGAAGGTATCATTAGCAGCGGCAAATTCAAGTCTATTAAAGCGCCGTCACTCATTACGATTAAGTTTTTAAGAAAAGTGAAAAACCAAATTAAGCGCGGTTATCGACGAAACGCTGTTTGGGTGATGAATACTGAAGCGTTTGAAACACTAGCAAATATTGAAGACAAAAACGGTCGCGGCATTTTAGCGGAGGATCCAAGGAATGAGGATAATTTCTTGCTATTTGGGCGTCCGGTTGAAATCTATGATGAAGTCCTTACGGATGATAAAACACAGAAAACACACATTCTTTTCGGCGACTTTAAACGCGGCTACTTCATGTTTGATCGTCAAAAATTCGAAATTAAATCTACAGATGTTGGCGGAGATGCCTTTCTTACGGATCAGACATATTTCCGCGGTATTGAGCGGTTCGATGGAAAAGTAGTAGATCCAGAAGCTGCAATCATTGTAACTGATCTTGTTGTTGGTGAGGATGCAAAAGTGGAAACACCTGAACAATCTGCTGATCTTGGAAACTAATACTGAAAGGATTGATTAAAAGATGGCAAAACTAAATAACATTTTAAACGAAAGTAACGGTGTGCTAACTTCAGCAAGAGACAACGGGGAAGGGGCGCCTATTACGGATATTTCTGTTGCTGACAATAGTGAAGAAAACCCACTCTTTGTAAAAGGACTAAAAGGAGATCCAGGTGAGCAAGGACCAAAAGGCGATAAAGGAGATACGGGGAAACAAGGACCGCAGGGGGAACCCGGTCCAGTTGGTCCGAAAGGCGAAAAAGGTGATCCAGCAGTTATTGATGAGGGCAGCATTGTACATGAAATGCTTGCTGATAAATCAGTTCGCAGCAATAACATTGGAACAGGCAGCGTCATGATGGATCATCTGAACAGTGAAGTGAAGGCTGTACTTGACGGTATGCAAAAACAAATTGATGAACTGAAATCCACCACTCCTGCAGAATGAAAGGCAGGTGATGCCAGATGACAGAAGCTGAAAAAATAGAATTAGAAAAAGCGAAAAAATTCCTCCGGGTTGATGGTGACCTGGAGGACGATTTAATTCTCGCGTTCATTGCCTCCGCAAAAGAATACATCACTTCGGCAACGGGCCTTGCTTTTCCCAATCAATCAGCACGGGCCGCCATGTGCGTAAATGCTTTTGTGGCACATTGGTATGAGAACAGGGAAATAGCTGGTACAACATCTAATTTAGACGGCGTGCTGACCTCGTTAATCAATCAACTGAAATATACATTGCCGGGGAGGGTGTCAGATGCTGAATGATATGCGTTACCGCATTCAATTTCAAAAAAAGAAGCCCGGCGGCCGTCTGCCTGTGGAGGGAAATGATAGCTGGGAAACAGTTATTGAATGCTGGGCAAAGGCTGAGGGCTTAAAGGGCCGGGAATATTATGCGGCAGCAGCCATACAAAAAGAAAAAACAGTTCAATTTACGATCCGGCACCGGGAAGATATCAATGAACACATGCGAATCGTCTTTCAGGGAAAAACATACGAAATTGATGCTATCTTGCCGAACTATTCGCGCCGACATTTTATTACGATCAAAGCAAATGTGGTGAGCTAAATGAATTTTGAATTAGAATTGAAAGGTTTTAAGGAATTGGAGTCCACTTTCGCTGAACTGGCCCGTAAGGATGAAAAGATCCATAAAGCAGCTGTGAAAGCAGGAGGAGCAATTTTAGCGGCAGAGATCAACGATGAAGCGCCGCGTTCTGCCATCGGCGGCAGTCACCATCACATTGATGAGGATATTATCGTCGGCAGCCGAATCAGAAGGGATGAAGACGGAGAAATATATGCGGTTGTAGGACCGACCAAAGATACTAAATTCCGTGTTCACTTGCCGGAATTTGGCACCCTCCATCAGGCTGCCAATCCCTTTATTCAACGGAGTATGATAAAGGCAAATGACAAGATGCTTGAATCAATGGAAAAAGTCATAAAGGCAGGCTTTAAACTGTGAATCTAGTAGAAAGGTCATCACAACTAAAAAATAAAGTATTTGAAGCGCTGGAAAAAGATCCAGCGCTTTTAATGCTGACTGGCCCTGAAAATATCTATGAACTGGCTGTGCCAGAAGGTTTGGAAAGCCAACCTCCATATATTGTGGTTCAAGAATTAGAGTACAGAACGACTGAATGGGCAGATGGGCATCCAATTAAAGATAGCACTTTGTATCAAATTGATGTGTATCACAACCAGTCGTGTGATCCAATTATGGCGGCTATCTTGGATGTTATGGGGAAACTGGATTTTCAAACGACAGTTCTTATCAATGAATTTTTACAATCAGAGCGCCTCATTCGAAAAGGTTATCGGTTTGAGGCAAACATTTTATTATAATCGGAGGTTTTATGATGCCTGAATACAGCTCAATGGTGGGATTAGAAGGCGTTCAATACGCACCATTAAAAAAAGAAAACGGCTTTTGGGTTGCCAGCAAGATTGTCGACTATCCACATGCAATAAATGCAAAGATGGCAACTGATTCATCTACAGAAAAGCAATATGCTGATAACAAGGTAGTTGACCTTGCTGTTTCAACTGGTTCAACGAAATTAGACTTAGAGATGAGAGATGTTCCGCCAGAACACCTTGTCAATTTGTTTGGGATAGAGGAAACCACAGACGGACTGTATTTATTTAAGAAGAATGTTACTCCGCCTTGGATTGCTATGACTTTCTTTGGTGTGAAAGCTAATGGAAAAAGACGTTATGTCGGCTTAGTCCAAGGTCGGTTTACGCTGCCTGATGACGACTGGAATACAAAAAAAGAAAAAGTGGACTTTCAAACTTCTAAGTTGTCAGCTGAATTTCTTGAAAGAGACCAGGATGATGTATATAAAGTGATCGCGGATGAAGATGCTCCTAATTTCGATTTAGATAAGTTTTATGAAAAAGTGTATGGCAGTGCCTATACATCATCCACCGCCGATCAAAAAACAAGTACAGATCTAGGTGCTTAACTTAGGGATTAGGGAAGCTTAAGAGCTTCCTTCCCTTTGTATTCGTATAAAAAGGAGGAGTCAACATGGCTCAAAAACATATCTCTATTAAACTATGGTTCGAAGATGAAAAGAAATTTAAAACATTTATTGCACCCCGGACAAATACAAAAACACTTCTTGAAGCATTACGATTAAATGCAGAAGCGGAAAAAACAGCGGATAATTTGGAGAAAAGCATCAAAATCCTCGAAAAACAGCTGCAATTTATTGTCGGGATATTCCGCAATCAATTTACTTATGATCAATTATTTGAGGGGCTGGAATCTTTTGAAGTGGCGAAAGAAGTGAGCCGCATTCTCTCGGAAGTTGCCGGCTATAAAGAAATTGAGGCTGCTGATCAGGATTTTTTGCCGGAACAGACGGAGAAGAATACACCTACGAACGCGGAATAGAGCAAATAAACGAAATTTACGCCACTCTCCTACAACAAGGGTGGAGTATGAGCGCAATTGACGAGATGGACATATATCACTATTTAGAGATACTGACCGAAACTAATAAACCAGAAGAAGTGAAATTTGAAGATGTCTTCTTTTAGACGGGCTTATAGCCTGTCTTTTTTGTTGAATTTTTGCCAGGAAAGCGGGGTGGATACATATGGCTCAACCAATAGGAAATATGGTCGTTAAGGTCGGTCTTGATGATACAGGATTTAACCGAGGCATTGAAGGCTTAAAAAGGCAGATGCGCCTGGCAAATTCAGAAATGAAGGCAGCCGGAAGCATTTATAAAAATGCTGGCGACCAATCAAAGCTCTTGCAATCACAGATGGAGGGCTTAAGCAATAAGTATAAGATTCAAGGCAGATTAGTCCAAGAACACCGTCAACGATATGAAGAACTGGTCAGACAGAAAGGAAAAGACAACCGAGAGACACAGATTCAGGCGCGGCGTTTGAATGATGCTATTGCGGTCCATGAGAATCTCGGCAAAGAGCTGAATAAAGTCGGTAAAGAGTTTCAAACCATGTCAGACAGCAGCAGTCGGGCTGCAGGCATTTTTTCTGTTTTTAAAAAGGATTCAAAGGATGTATCAGAAGAGCTGAACGCTGTTTATAAATCCGCGACAGCCACGGGAAAGGCGTTAGCGGGAATTGGTGCCGCCGGAGCGCTTGGGATCGGTGCAACCGTTAAGGCCGCAGCGAGCTTCGAGAAAGATATGAGCCGTGTTGCCGCATTAGCGAATGCAACGGACGATCAAATGACATCATTAACAGAAACAGCCCGTCATCTCGGCGCCGTCACACAGTATACGGATGGGCAAGTAGCCGAAGGTATGCAGTATTTAGCGATGGCCGGCTATAAGACGAACCAAATTATCGGTGCAATGCCAGGCTTGCTTGCAACGGCTGCCGCCGGACAAACCGACCTCGGCGTTACGGCTGATATCGTTTCTGACATCTTAACTGAATTTCATATTAAGGCAGAGGACACAAACCGTGTTGCTGATGCAATGACGTATACGTTCACAAACTCCAATGCCACTTTGCAGGAGATTGGCCAAACGATGAAATACGCGGCTCCGGCTGCAAAAACTGCAGGCGTCAGCATGGAAGAGTTGGCCGCGGCAACGGGTATTATGGCAAACAGCGGCATTAAAGCAGACATGGCCGGAACAGCCCTCCGAGCAACGCTGACCCGTTTGGCGGCTCCGCCTAAGCCAGCTGCTTCCGCTATTGAGGAATTAGGTCTGAAAGTGACGGACTCTACCGGCAAGATGCGCCCGCTGGCTGACATCATGGGGCAGATCACAGAGAAAACAAAAAATTATACTGAAACAGAACAGATCCGGATCGCCAAGCAGCTTGCCGGACAGAATGCTCTATCAGGATTTATCACACTTATGCATGCAGGGAAAGATAAACTGCAAGAATTTACAGAGGAAATAGAAAATAGTGGGGGCATTGCTGAAAAAGTGGCTGACAAGCAGATGGACAACCTGGCCGGATCCGTAGAATATCTGAAATCTGCAGCAAACAACGCGGTGATCACCATGGGAAACCAGTTTATACCGATCATCAGGGCTACTACTGATGGACTGACATCATTAGTGACATGGTTTGATTCTTTACCACACTCTGTGGCGAGCACTATCGCTATTACAGGTGGAGCAGTTACGGTATTTTCTCTTTTGGGCGGAGCTTTTCTGCTGGTACTTGGAGCATTACCGAGGATTGCAGCAGGCTGGAATATGCTGCGCACGGCCGGCGGATATTTAACCGGTAACGTCAATCGGGCGTCGGCAAGTCTCGGTATTTATACGACTGAAGCCGTTGCGGCAGGCGCTGCATCCCGAACTGCTGCAGCAGGTATAGCGACAACCTCCACTGCGGCAACGGTAGCAGCTACGCGGATGGAAAGGCTTAACCAAACAAACACTGTGGCAACGACACGAGTTGGCCGGCTGGAGCAATCGGCAAATAAAAGCTCGAAAGCGATGCGCGGACTTGGCGGCGCTTCCCGTATGGCCGGTACTGGTCTAACTCTTTTCGGCGGTCCAATCGGGACAATTGCCGGACTCGTTCTTACCTTTGCTCCTGAGCTGTTAAAGTTCGGCGCCGGAATTATCAAAACCGGATTAAATGCCGTAAAAGGGGCGGGCGGATTTATGAAGCTTGCAAAAAGCGGTTTCGGCCTCTTTAACATACTTAAAAAAGGCACTGCTGTTGTCGGTCTTTTACGTGGCGGACTTGGATTGTTAGGCGGACCAGTCGGCGCGCTAATTACGGGTGTGACTCTCTTAGCTGATGCCGGATTTAAGTATTATGACAATTTGAAGAAACGAGTGCTTCCAGCGACAATTGATTTTGGAGACGGTGTATCAAAATCCACAGCAAAAGCTGTAAACGCCTATGAAGACATGAACATTGAGGTTACTGCCAAGCTGAACACCCTGAAAGCAACCAATGCTACCATCACGAACGATATCGCAGATGATATGTCAAAGCGCTTTAAAGACATGGGAGATTCTTTGAAAAATGGATACAAAACCAGCGCAACAAATGCAACTAAAGTGCTGAAAGAATTTTATGCTTCTAATAACGGAATGTCTGACAAAGAGGAAAATAAAATTATTGGCAAGATTGATGCCTACAATGAGAAAAAACAAAAGAAGATCCAAAAGTATGTTGACAGAGTGGATGAAATTTATAGAACTGCTGCCCGTGAAAATCGGGAAACTACAGACAAAGAAAATAAAGAAATAGCTAAAATTCAAGGTGAAATGCTTGCTGAAATGGAGACTGCACTCTCACGAAGCAAGGCTGAGCAGACAAAGATATCTAAAAAGTTAAAAGAAGAGACGTCTAATCTTTCTGCTAAACAAGCGGCTGCTGTTATAAAAGACAGTAACAAGGCAAAAGAGAAAACAATTAAAGCAGCTGAGAAACAACGTGATGCCGTTATTGATGCCGCTGATGAACAGTATTATGTGAAAGGTTCAATCTCTAAGAAAGAACACGATAAAACCGTTAAAAATGCAAGGAGTCAGGCTAAAAAGACAATTAATGAAGCAGAAGAAACTCATAAAGGTGTCGTAAAGGAAGCGAAGAAGCAAGCTGAAGGGCATATTGATCAGGTTGATTGGGAAACTGGACAAATACTCAGTGCCTGGGATCTACTTAAAGTTGATTTGGCAACCAAAGTAAATGCTATTACTGATGGGATAAATGCATTTTTAAAATTTGTTCACGCGCCTACAATTCCAGAGTGGAAGCCAGCAGGATACGATAGTCGCCAGTCTTCCACAATGCAAATTGCACCGGGATTAGCCTATGCCAAAGGAACAGACTTCCATCCCGGTGGCCGGGCATTAGTCGGAGAAGAAGGGTGGGAGCTTGCTCACACGCCTGGCATCGGCACTTACATTGTCGGAATGGGCGGCCCGCAAGTGTGGGATCTTCCGCGTGGTACGTCTGTTCTTCCGCACGCTCAGTCGAAAGAAGCAGCTGCCACAGGGCTTCCCGGTTATGCAAATGGGGTCGGAAGCTTCTTCAAAAATGCGTTTGAGGGATCAAAAAAGCTGGTGAAAGGCGCTGTCTCTGTCGGCAAGAATGTCATTGGCAAAACGAAGGATGTCGCTTCTAACGTTATGGAAATGATTATGAAAGGGCCGCAAAAGATAATCAGTAGCATTTTCAAAGGCATGATCCCGTTTAAAACAGGAACCGGAATAGACGGATTAGGGACTGGCATTCTCAAAACGTTAAAAAACGGTGCCCTTCAATTTCTAAAAGGGGTCTTGCCGGATGCGGGATTTTTTACGGCCGATGCCTATAAAGGCGCAACCGGGTCTGCACAGGTCCAAAAATGGGTATCGGAAGCGGTCGGCATCGCTGGTGTCCCGTTTTCATGGGTTCCCGGCTTAATCACGATTGCCATGAAGGAGTCAGGAGGAAACCCGAATGCCATTAACCTTACAGATTCAAATGCAAGAGCGGGAAATCCTTCAAGGGGGTTAATGCAGACCATTCCGAGTACGTTTTCCTCTAACGCATTTCCGGGTCATAACAACATACTTAATCCGGTGGACAACATTCTTGCAGCCATTAATTACATCAAAGGGCGATATGGAGATATATCCAACCATCCAGGCTTGAAATCAATGGCGCGCGGCGGTCCGTATGTGGGGTATGCAAAGGGCGGTACTTCTCCGGGGCGAGGTGGCTCCAAGCTTGCCGTCCTCAACGAACGAGGATACGACGAAACCACTATTACGAAAGATCCGGCATACCGTGAGAGGAATATCGGATTATGGGCGCGTGTCGGGCGCGAGCTTGGCGTTCTCCCTTCGTTACAGGAAGGGATGATCTCGAAGGCTTTGCTGTTGCTTCAAAAAGCAGCCGTAGCACAGCCTGAAAGTGATAAAAGCGTCAATATTGATATGACTCGGGTCGTGGAGAATCAAGAAAGGCAGATCAGCATGATGGGACAGCAGATCGACGCTCTACAGCAAAACATTCAGCTATTACAGCAGCTGGTATTAAAAGACAACAACACCTATATTGACGGTGTCCGAGTAGACCAAACAAGCGCTGACCGATATAGAAGAAAACAATATAGAAACGGGGGTAAGCCGGCTTGGTAAAACTATTTTTGGATTTTGATAACGGATTGGGGGAGCAGAGCCTTGACAGCTTGCTCCCTCAATTTGAAGTGTTGAGTTTTTTGGCGGAAGCGCCGATTATCAATCGGGAAACGATCACTATTCCGCGGCGTCATGGTGTTGTCTCAGCACAGCACCCACGTGACGTGACCTATTCATCAAGAAAGGTCACTGTAGAAATATATATGAAGTCAAAAATTCATAACAATTTTTATATGCTTAGGCATCAGCTCTATGCCTTATTGGTGAAGCCATTTGCCTATTATATCTCTACTGACTTATGGCCGAATCGCCGTTTCCTTGTCACGTGTGATGGGAATTTCAGCATTTCCAAAGAAAAGGAGAAAACACATGCTGTTTTTTCGGTCGAGTTTACCAATATTACCGGGATGGCAGAATCTAAACATTCAACCAAAACAGCGCAGAATCAGTCAGGGGAGAACTGGAACATTGGTATGAACCTGCAATCAGATGACAACCTGGCCTATTATTTTAAGAATCAGAAACGCTTTTCTGTCTTTAATTCCGGAGACGTCCAAATCAATCCTCTTGATCATGCGTATAACGTCCTATTGAACGCCAAGGGAAAGAATGTAACGCTAATCAATCATACCAATGGCGAGAAATTAACGATTGAACAGGAGTTGAAGAAGTCACAACAGGTATCGTTTTTAAAGCAGTACGCGCTGCTCAATAATAAACCAATAAAAACATCTGGACGTCTGCCGAATCTCGAAATTGGATGGAATGAGTTTGAAGTTCAGAATGCTGATGATTTTGTCATAGAATTTGACACACGGCTCTACTACTTGTAAGGCAGGCGGTTTATATGGCGAATACAGATTTTATTAAAGAGATTGCCGGAGACGCCCAGCAAATATATAAAAAGCACCGTATTCTCGCATCACTGATCATTGCGCAGGGATGCTTAGAAAGCGCTTGGGGCACAAGTGAATTGGCGACAAAAGGGCATAATCTTTTCGGTATGAAGGGTGAATACAACGGCCAGTATGTCATTATGCAAACATGGGAAGTTATCAACGGAGAAAACATACAAGTTTCGGCTAAATTCAGGAAGTACCCTTCGTGGAAAGAATCTATACAAGATCTGGCGAACCTGTACTTAAATGGCCTTAGCTGGGACAAAAACCATTATAAAGCTGTCGTTGGGGAAACAGACTATCAGAAAGCAACCGCGGCTCTCGTCAAAGCCGGGTATGCTACTGACCCAAATTACGCAACTAAATTGAACAGCCTTATTTTGACCTATAAATTAACGAAATATGATACAAACGAGGGAGTACCGGACGAACCGGGTAATCCGAGCACACCAGATCCTGAGCCGGATATACCAAGTAAAGAATTTGACGGTAAAGACATTACGCTAAATCAAAATTTGCCGAAAGACGTTTATTTTCCTCAGCTGCATGTTTCCAGTCAAGACGGAAATCAAGTGGTCGAGGTCATTGGCGCCGATCCGGATTTATTAGATGATACCACGGGAAAAAAAGACATTGAGTTTACGATCACTCGTACTGCTGATAACGGCATTGAATATGATTTGCTCATAAATGACAATATCCTTTATCTGGACGAAAAAAAATTCAACCATCAAAAATACTTTATTACGATGGTTGAGGTTGATCAGGAAAAAACACTCAGCAAGAAAGTTTCTGCAAGCCATGTTTTCGTTGCCGTTTTGAACAACCATTATGTAGAAGAGACGATCAGCGGTACACTGACTGTACGAAAAATGCTTGATTTCACATTGAAGGGGACGAAATTCTCTTACATTTTCAAAGACAAGGAAAGTGAATTTAAAAGTGTGGAGCAGGAGAATTTTGGTGATAAGTTCGCGAATGAGCTGATAAGCGAAATTGTGGAAGACTACGGCTTAGAGCTTGATGTAGATAATTACAAGATTTACGTTTATAAAAAGATGGGAAAGCGTATCAATCACACTCTCGACTCTCGTTATAATATGCCCGGCATTAAAATTAAAACATCGACAGACGGCTGCTCTACCCGAGCACGGGGATACGGAGCGATTAAGGAAAACAGCAGCACCGACAGCAAAAAAACGGAGTACGTCTTTGAGCCGGTCCTTTACAAGCACCCTGACGAAAACAAGTTCTTGCTTGATGGCATGCCGCGGTGGGCTGAGCCGCTGCGCGACGAGCGTTATAAAAAAGAGTCTAGCATGATGGAGGCGCTTAAAAAATACGTGAATCCTTACCCGAAAATGGAGATCGAAGTGGATTATGAATACATCTATGAGCCAAAACTTCTTGACATACAAGATGATTTTTGGAAAGGAGACACACTTCATGTGTTGGCTGATACAGTTTATGGCGTAACCTATGAAGACGATGTCCGACTGCTTTCCATTCAATACAAGCCCTTAAATCCATATGCGAAGCCAACATTGAACTTTGCTAATTTCCGTAAAGACATCCAGGATATTCGGATGGAGCAAGAAAAGCGATTAAAAGATCAAAAGCGTTATGTACAAAAACTGAGAATGATGATTTAGAAGCGCTCTTTTCAAGAGTGTTTTTATTTTGTCTTGAAAGGAGAGTGACACATTGGGATTCAAGTTAATCAAGGATTATGACACCACTAGAAACGCAAGGTATATTGCTGAACAAAGAGCAGATGCTGAGACCGTTGAAAACGGATTGAATAGTCTTGAAAACGAGATAAACAGCCATAAAAAGAGCAATAAAGCCCACTCGTCGGAGCAAATTGACCATGGCGGATTTTCTTTACGCTCATATATCGATGGTCTATATAACCGGATTCGCAACCTGATTTTAAATGCTGATGGAACTAATGTAAAAGAAGTAGTAGATGCACGGGTTGATGCTGAAGGAAATATAACCCCTTTGCTCAAGGAGCGGCTGGATAAAGAATATAACAAGCTTCTCCAAAAGATTAAACGAACCGTCAATGTAGATGACTTCGGTGCTGATCCAACCGGAGAAAGTGATAGTTCAGAAGCGTTTAAAAGGGCAATTGGTACTGGTAAGGTTCGCCTCATGCTATCAGCCGGCACATATGTTGTTAAAGGAGTCAAACTTCCGTCTTGGACATATATGATTGGTCAAGGTATGGGTGTCACTACACTAAAGCTCCATGAAGATACACCGGCCAGCGAGTGGGTTGTTACAAATGCTGATCATACGTTAGGCAACCGGAATATTGTTGTTGAAGGTATGTCTCTTGATTGGAATCCGGAACGTCAAGGCGGTGTAGGAGCGACTGGGGGGATACATTCAAGCTGCTTGACGTTTGCGCAAGTCAAGTTCGGTATCATCCGTGAGGTTGAGGGTATTAATCCGGGGTTGCATTGCTTCGATATAACTGCACCGACATACGATATTACTGCGAAAAATTATACCGCAACTGGCAGTAAGTATATTTGGATTGACCGCTGTGTTGGCTCCGGTTATGGAGACGATGGCATTACCACACACTATAGTGAATACATCTTCATTACACATAACGTCATGACAAATCCTACTGGGAAGGCACACCGCAAAGGCGGGGCCAATTCTAACGGTATTGAAGTGGATGATGGTTCTAAGCACGTATGGGTAATTGACAACTATACAGAGGGTAATGTCCGCGGTGTAGAGGTTAAGGCACATACGGAATGGCCGGCGCCTTGTAACGTCCATATTCGCGGCCATGAATCCTTCCGGGACGTTCGGTCATTTGATTTGCGACACATTGGCCATCATTTAGCGACGGATCCGTGGAGTGAGACAGCGCGTGACGTGACGTTAGTAGATTGCACGTCAAGAGAACCAAGATTCAATTCGCTTTATGAAGGACTAGCTCCAAAGGCACTAGTTGTTTCGGCATATCAGAGAGTGAAAATCATTGGTTTTACAGCGATTGGGGATCCGACATACGACTATAAAGGAGATTCAGTTATTGCATTTCAATATAAAAGTCGGAAGATAAACGTTACCAATCTTCAAGTAACTGGATTTAAAACTGCTGAATATGACATTCGGATTGTTGGCGGCGATCAACGAACAGATGATGTCTTCATTTCCGACTTTGTAAGCCATGAATCTGCACCTAACGGGATCGGAATAGGAGGCGGCGTATACAATGTAAATTTAGTTAATGGTTTACTGCACGGCTCGAATGGTATAACTGGCATTACATCGCCTAATACTCAAACGAACATTCTTGCAGTAAGGGCTTACGGCTATACAAACGCGGCGGTAATAGGAAACCAAAAGCACTCTGTCGTTCCTAATAACGTCAAAGGCGGTTTCCGCGCAGCAACATCTTCCGGGCATCCACTTACGAATTATAGTGCTATCATTGCAAATACCGGATTAACAATTGCAAAGGGTGAACGAAATCTGATTGCTGGTAACGCAGGTGGAGCTACCACTGAAGGGTCACGAAATGGTGTTATGTTTTCGTACGATTCGCATACGACCGGAGACGGAGCTTCTTCGGGTGTTATGTTTTCAAAGGCTACAAAGAATAGTAAATCTTATTCCCTAGCGATGGGTCACGGTGATGGCAGCGCTTCAGAAGCGAATAAAAAGATCGAACTTAATGCTAAAAATGGGACTGTTCGAGCTACAGGCGCTATTGAAAGTGTATCTAATTTAAAGGACTTAGCGGAGTATTTTGAATCTGCCGACGGTTCAAAGATTGAAGCATCTTATCTTGTCGCGTTAGAAGGCGATAAGGTTCGTAAAGCTCATGTAGGGGACAAGATTCTTGGCGTTGTTTCAAAAACAGCCGGCGTTGTGCTCGGTGGAGCATCGTTTTATTGGAATGATCGTTATCTTCGCGATGAATTTGGCGGGCTGGTTTATCGTGAGGTGAATGATGGAAATGAAATTCTTCAGATCCCTGTTGAAAATCCGAATTATAAGCCTGAAGCGGAATACAAACCAAGAGAGGAAAGAGACGAGTGGCATGTAATCGGTCTGATCGGTCAAGTCTTCGTTAGGATCGACGAAACAGTAACAGTCGGCGATAGTGTTTCAGCCATCAATGGTGTCGCAACAAAGGCGGAAAGCGCCGGATACGGAACTGTTATGAAAATCAAAATTCCGTTCGATGTAAAAAAAGGTTACGGGGTAGCGCAGATGCTAGTTACGCCGCAACATTAAGGAGGAATCAAAGATGTATAAAACAGGGGGCGTGTCATTCGATATAAATGCGGGGCGGGCAAACGGTCGAACCACTAACATACAATTTATGACGCAAGATACGGGCAGCGCGAAGCTGTCTTTTTCTTTTACAAAGGATGGCGTACCATTGCCTCTGTCAGCTGTGGACGCAAAAATCGTTCTGCTATATGCTGACGGATCATTTTATAAAAAAAGCCTTACGCTTATAGACAAAGTCAATGGTACAGCTGAATACATTTTGTCTAATGAGGAACTCAAGCATTACGGAACCGTTAAGGCTGAAATCAAACTGTATTATGCGAACGGTCAAGCCCTAGCGACTTCATTTTTCACCTTTTCTATCGCTAAAACGTTAGAAGATCAGAACATCATCCCGACAGCTGACTATTATATTGATGATTTTGAAACACTGAGGGATGGGATCAACCAGACTGTCAAAGAAATCAGCCAAACCGTTGAGGAATTACGGGAGAAATTTGCCGATCTCGAAGCCGTTGAAACAAAAAAGGGCGCTCAGGAGAAGGCCGATGCTGCAGAGAAAAATGCCAAGGCTTACACGGATGAGCACGCGAATGACGAAGAGAAGCACATCACAACTGACGAAAGAAAGGCGTGGAACGACAAGGAAACCCCGCCCGGCGCCCAAATGAAAGTAGATGCCCATGCAAATAAAGCAGATATGCATGTTACAAGAAGCGACAAGGATAAATGGAATGCAGGTCAGCTCTTTAAAATAACGCAGGACAACGGCAAGATCTTTTTTAAAAGCAACAGTGAGACAACGGATTATAACGAACTTACTGCAACTGGAATGTACCTGGTATACAACCTTGGATTAAACGGACCAGGTTTGACTCAGTGCTTTCTACTAGTTATGAGCAATGGGAATACGCTCGTTCAAACTGCGTGCGACGCGTCCAATGGGTTGAAATCCATGTATCGAATTCGTAAGTACGATGCGGCAACATGGACACCTTGGATTGAATTAGAGACCACTGGCGGGGCCCAATCAAAAGTGAATTCACATGCTAACACTAAGGAAATTCATGTTACTCAAGCTGATAAAGATAACTGGAACGACTATGTTCGTCAATTTATGGCACATAATTATAATCAAGATAGGCATCTTTCAGCTGCCGAACGTGCTAAATGGAATGGCAGCATTTCCTATTCGAATATTACGTTGAAAAACGGTGCAACTGTTGGTACTAGGGTGCCCATTTATGCAAAATGGGGTGCGCTTTTATTATTCAGGGGGCATGTGAGAACAGATGCTGAAATTATATTTGGATCAATTCCAGCTGAATACGCTCCCATAGGCGGTGCTGTCGTTTCAATACCTCTTAGTGGAACAGGCGGAACGGCTAATTTAATTGTATATGATAATGGTGACTTGAAAATTAAATATCCAACACCCGTTGACTCAAATAAATTAGACGGCTTTTATATAGATGTACCAGTGCCGCTGCAACAGGGAGGAGCAACATGATCCAAGCCTACAAATATGGAGAAGATTTTATTTCTATTGGGCCTATTATTGTAAGGGAAGTAGATGAAAACGGGGACTATATCATTCCTGATAATTCCACGCTAATTCAACCACCTTCATTTTTTAAGCCGAAATTCGATCCTAGCAAGCAAGTATGGGTAGAAGCGGCAACACGAGAAGAAAAGGATGCCATATTAGAGCAGGCAAAAAGTGTACGAGAACCAACAGCTGTTGATATTCTCAGACAACAAAATGCCGCCATCATGGAGCAGCTGGCAGAAGGTCAAAGCGCAGCCGAGGAACAGTCAAAAATATTGGCTGACTTGCTTCTTATGTTAGCAGAGGGAGGAAAAGCATAGTGGATTGGTTTTCAAATATAAAGACTATTTATGGCTGGGGCCGAAACTATTATACGAATGCTAATGTCGCCCGTTTTGTTGAATTGAACAGAATTACTGAAGAGCAATATAAACAAATCACTGGTTTAACCTATCCCGCTACAGAACAGCCAATCAGTGTGGATGTGGGCGGAATAAGGAGCTAATAAACACCTGCAGAGGTGTTTTTATTTTGCCTCAAGGGAGGTGATCAACAAATGGAGGGAATACAAGTGTGGATGAACTTTGAAAGCTTACAGATCGCAAGAACATATCTTTTCGGGGAGGTGAAATACCTTGACTTACTTCTCATCCTCAGTATTCTGGATGTCGTGACAGGAATTATTAAAGCATGGAAGCTCAAGAAGCTTCGCAGCCGTAACGCATGGTTCGGGTACGTCCGTAAGATGCTCAGCTTTTTAGTTGTTATTGTGGCTAATATTATTGATACAATCACAAATTTGAACGGTGTTCTGACTTTCGGGACCGTTCTTTTTTATATTGCAAATGAAGGACTGTCAATTACAGAGAACCTTGCGCAGATCGGCGTTAAAATCCCGGCCGTCATCACTGACCGGCTTCACGTAATTGAAAGCGACAACGACCAGACAAAAGAAAAAGACGATCAAGCAGCTGGTTAATCCGGCTGCTTTTTTTAATCCAAAAACAGAATAGGAGAGATTTTAATGTCAGCATACAGAAACCAATATATTGATATTAACAAATGGACGCGGCCGGGAATTAAAAACAACGGCGTGAAGAAGCTGGCGGTGCATTACACGGCAAACCCTGGCGCGCCTGCTGCCAATCATTATAGATACTTTGGTCAAACGCTTCCCGCCCAGAATAGAAATCTATCTGAGAAAAAACAGACGTTTGCATCTGCACATATCTTTGTCGATCGTACAGAGGCTATTTGCATTATTCCGTTGAATGAGGTGGCCTATCATGCGAATGACATTCTGCAATTCGTCAACGGGCAGCCTTACCGGGGCGTCGCGGCGCTGAAACCGAATGCGAATTTCTTATCCATAGGCGTGGAGCTTTGCATCGAAAAGGACGGAACTTTCCATCCTGATACCATTGCCCGCGCAGAACAAGTTTGTGCCGAGCTGTGCAAAATGTATAAACTTAATCCAATCAATGACATTGTTCGTCACTATGACATTACACATAAAATTTGTCCGGCGCCGTGGGTAAACAACTCGCAGGGTTTTGCCGATTTTAAAGCCCGTGTCAAAAAGAGAATGGCCGGAGCGGTTGTAACGGTGCCAGTTGTATCAAATCCAGATGTTACCCATACAGATACAGGGAGATTCATTAAAAACACGGTGGTTTCAAGTGATGGCCTTGTTCTACGTACAAAACGGAGTGCCTCTTCTTCTATGGTGCTTAACCTGCCGAACGGTACGGTCGTAAAATATCAAATTGGTTCGACTGTGAATGGTTGGGGCTATGTTGAGTATACCAATTCCAAAGGCCAAACATTTCATGGATATGTCAATGTCTCTTATATCAAGAGTGATAATGAGTTAAAAAGCGGTAGTAAGAAAAAAGTAACAACCTCAAAGCTTAAAACCGCCAAAAAATCAAAGATCAGCCTGCCTGCGGGTATTTTTAAAGTCACAAACCCGTTAACCCGAGGGGAGTCTGTAAAACAGATCCAGACTGCGTTAGCGTCTCTTCATTATTATCCGGATAAGAACGCAAAAAATTTTGGTATTGATGGTGCGTATGGACCGAAGACGGAGAATGCAGTGAAACGTTTCCAGTCAATGTATGGCCTTCCTCAAGACGGTATTTACGGACCAGATACAAAGGCGAAAATTGAAGCCTTATTGAAATGAAAAAAGCTCCTGAATGAAAGGAGCTTTTTCACATTATAATTTTGTATGCATAAAATGGTTTATGATATGATATTTTAAAACTGAGGTGAAAAAAATGTTCAAATTTGGTCGTAACGTAATAAAACAAGCAGTTGATCAGATTAATCATTTAAATGACCAGTTCGATAAAACACAAAAAAATAATAGGATACGTACGGAAGCTCGAAGTAATAATTTAGACAACAAATTTGAAGAGTTCGATAAAATAAGAAAAAAAAGAAGAGATTTATTTAATAATTATTCAAAATAAATAGCGATTGGACTAACAATATTATCGCCTTCGTTAATAAGTTGCATTGATCCTAATGCGACATCAAGGAATAAATTTGGCATTTTATAGAATTCATCTGCTTTTAATTCTTCAAGATTAAAACCATTAAACACCCTTTGTTTCTTTGAAGTGAAACGTCCAAGTAATTTAACTTTCCTATTGTTTTCTGATCTTAACGAAAGCGAAGTTGTGGATTCCCTTAAATTGGAATTTTTAATTACCCCTGCATTATTCCCTACTTTAATAAATGAATGATCATCGAATATATCAGATAAATAATCACTAAATGCGTGAAGTTGTTTTAATATCAACAGTGTTGGTTTAACAGAATCATGTATAGTTACAATTTTTTCAGCTACACCCATTAATTCACGATCTTTAGCATTGGGGTTAGTTTTATTTGTGAGTTTTTTTGCATCTTTATATGTCATTGGAGAATCAGCGATTTCTGCTAATAATAGATTTTCTGTTTTTTCGGGATTGCAAAACCTCTTAATTAGTGAAAAATCATTTAATCTCAATTCAGATTCAATTATAAAAAAGTCGCCCTCTTTTAAATCAGAATCTGTTTCTTTCAGTAAGCCCTCCTCAGTCAACTTATCCATTAATAATGATAAAGAATAATCGTGAAAAGATTTATTAAGAATATCTTTTTCTCCTTCTAAAAAAGACCGCCCTTCATGAAAGCCTTCTTGTGCATCAGCACCTAATTTTCCATTCACATTTAATGAAACGATGCCTAGTCTAGCGCCGAGTTCGGCATTTTTACGATTTGAATAATTAGAACCATCACTTTCAGTTTTTTGAGAATCACTATGATGTGAAATGTCTGTAGTAAGCCCTTGATCAAGTTGTGCTAAATTTGAGTTCATTAGCTCAGTATCTAAGTATAGTATTTCTTTCATTATAATCCCCCTTTTGATAAGGATAATTATACCATGGAATTTTATAGAATGGTAAAAATTATTTTTCTCCTGTGAATTAATTGAAATAAAAAGTATCATTCTCTTTTTATATGACTATTTCATTAAAATTTCATTTATAGTAATATAATCTAGTGAAAAAATATGAAAAGGGGATAAAATATGTCTCTCGTTAGTCCTGTTTTTTTGTTTAATTCCTTAAATGCAAAAAGAGGCGGTATGACCAAAGCAACAATACATAGAGCGAATACACTTGTTTCAGAGTATAAAGAAACTCAATTTCTAACCATTCTTTTTCAAAAGAATCATAAAAGTATTATTCAAAATCTTTATAATACCAAGGAATTGGATGAAAGAGTGAAGGTTTATAATTTATTCAATGATCTAGATCCTTCTAAGAACAGTAAAGAAGATCATCGTATAAAAGGGGATCCGAATAGAGAAGAAGAAGGCTTCATCGTTTTTAAAGCAAACAATGCTTTTCGTTACTTCAAAGATGGTCTGTATGTAAAGTACAAAAAGTTCGATAACAATGGACGGCTTGCATATATTGATTACATGAATGAAGCTAGACACAGGCTTCGCAGAGAAGAATATAACGAGGATGGTTATTTAGTACGTGAACGCCAAATGGATTTGTTCAGCAACAAACCAAAGTTAGACCGTTATTTCGGAAAGGATGGGAAATGTTATCTCACAACATGGTTAAAGCCTAAAGATGAAGAGATATTCCGCTGCAATCTTTTCTATTCCGAGCCTTTAGAATTTAAGAACCTCGAAGACCTTGCGGCATATTGGATAGCTAATCGAACAAAAGAGATTGAATCACCAATCATCATGTCTGACAACCCTAAAAATTTCAGTCTATTATTGGATAAAAGATTATCTGATGTGAGAAAAGTAGTCGTGCTGCACACTAATCATTACGATTTAAATGAAAAGGGTGAATTTGAACTAAGTCAACAATACAATGCTTTATTCAAGAATCCTGATAAATTCGATCAGATTGTGTTTTTGACTGAGGAACAAAAAAATGACTTTTCAAACGAGTTTGGAGAGCGGTTGAATTATCGCGTTATTCCACATGGTATAAGTAAACCTGACATCGAGAAGGATAATTCTAAGGTTAATCCGCACCTAGCGGTAACTTTGTCCCGCTATCATAAAGAAAAGGGACTAGAGGAAGCTATAAAGGCATTCAAAAAAGTAGTTGATGTTATTCCAGATGCGAAATATGAAATTTATGGCGTGGGCGAGCATGAAACATACTTTCAAGAACTAATTGAAAAATTAAACTTAACGAAAAATATTGAATTAAAAGGGTTTACAGACAACAAAATTGAGGTTTATCAAAAAGCGGCTTGTTCTATCCTCACTTCAAAATCTGAAGGATTTGGACTAACCATTCTTGAAAGCTTAGCTGCAGGTACACCGGTAATGTCATATGATATTAAATACGGCCCTAAAGATATGATACAGAACGAGAAAAATGGTTATCTTGTTAAAACCCAAAATGAATTGGCAGACAGGGTAATAAAAATCATGTCTGAAGAAAAAACAAGAAAGCGTTTGTCTAAGAGCACGAAGTCTATATTTAAAGGGTTTGGCCAAAAAGTTTATCAGAAAGCATGGTTTGCCTTATTAAACGAATAAAAAGAAGCCTCTTTCATTTTGAAAGGGGCTTCTTAATAATTCAACTTTATTCTTATGTATGATGACCATTATAACTGAATACATTACGATTGCTCACCAAGTTAAATTAATATCAAAATCCTTTACATTTGTAGTCACATCTTTATCCGGCCAAAAATCCCATTTTATTCTGACTGATTTGATTTCATTAGGATCCTTCAATTTTTTTATTGGATAAAGCACATACCCTTCTTTTTTTGCTCCAGACATAATTTCTCCACCAATATCTTCACTGAGTGATAAACTGGCATCTATTTGTTCCTTAGTATTGGTAAGTAGTGTGCCTTGATTTGGAAAAGTTGAGATATCCTTTTTACTTTCATTATCAATGACAAAATGAACAGCTATAGCTCCTTCAGCACCGGACTCCATTTTGTCTTTAACGATTCCAATACGATCGATTTTAAACGTTGTATCATTTTTCTTTTCTGACCAATTTAAATCATGAACTACAGTAGAATCATCATCTGACACAAATACTTCCTTGTCTTTAGAAGAAATTTCATTTTTTTCTTCATCTAAAGATGTAATGTTCGTATTATCACCTAATTCTGTTCCTGTGTCTCTATTTCTGGAACTTGTGTCTGAAAACTGTCCTCCCAAATAGAAAAAGAATATAGATGCCACAAAACAAAGTGGGGCTGTTAACTTACCAAGTTTTCTTGTTCGTTTGATGAAAAATAAAATCAAGCCTGCTATAAACCCAATAAACAAAAAAACCCCTATAAAACTTAGAAATATACCCATAATATCCCCCTAAATTTAGACGATGATTCCATTTTAATGGAATGAAGGATGTTTATCCATAGTTTTATTTGCGAAGATATGAATAAAAAATTTTCAATAAAGGAGATTATTTCACGTAAATCTATTGACCGTTGTAAATAGGTTTAGTATAATAAAAGTATCGAAAGGAGGTGCTAAAGTGGACGAGATCAGAAACATAGTTCTTATCATCGGTGGAATCGTGACCATTGTCAAAAATATTTATGATATTTGGCAAAAGGAAAGCGAGAAGCGAGAGAAGAACAGAAAAAAGCGCTCCCGCCGGACAAGCAAGAAGCGCTAAAACATAGTAAGACAAGGGGAGTAATCCCCTTGCTCCTACATTATATCACGTCCACGACGATATGAAAAAATATTTAAAGCACTACAATACATTAGATATGACGACGTTGTTTATTATATTAGTGGGTATTGTTACAATTGATTTTGAAACAGCTGGAACATTGGGAAAGATTGCAGGTGTCATCTTATATATGGCTGCGATCGTCACCATACTAAAAGGTTTTATTCTAATTTGGAGAGAGAACAGACATGACAGAAAATGAAAAAATACAGTTTATTCAAAAAGAAGTACTGACTGCAGCGGAAACCGGAGAATTGCTCGGTGTCACGAGGCAGCGTTTGAGTGCTCTTGTGAGCTCTGGGAAATTGAATCCGGTTAAGAAAATAGGAACAGTGAGTTTATTCCTTCTGAGTCATGTTGAGGCCCAAAAAAAAGAACTGGAAGCTGGTCGGAAGAAGTACAGGCCGTATGATGATTAATGATTTATATTTCGAAAAAAATAACACAAAAATAACAAAAATCACATCCAAGGATGAAAATGCGTGAATTCGTTTCTGCTTAAGAAGTGCTCAAAAGCGTGAATTTAAAGGGAAATAACAAGTTATGAAAGTGTACGGTAAGTGACCAACTTATTTATAATATGATTCCTAAAACGAAAAAAACCCTTGATGTGACAAGGGTTCAAGAGGGTTAGTCACCCGTTTTTCTTAAAAAATAACATTTCTTTATGAAATCCCGAGATCGAGGATGCTTCCGAAAGTTTGCTGAACTTTTTGGGAGGCATCCTCTTTCATTTTATTTGTAACGTGGGTATAGATTTTCTTCGTGTGAAAAAGACACATATTGAGCGATGCGTGTAAGTGAACAGTTAACCAAATGTAATAGAAAAAAGGGGAATTAAGGGATTATGTCATAATCGAATACCATTGTCCGGACTGGGATTACACAAAACTTGATTTAGAAATTCAACGAGATGCCCGCTGCGAGCATTGGCTGTCTTCCGTAAAAAGCACGAACGGGACATTTTTAGTAAGGACCTCGCCGTCTCTTTTTATAGTCGCAATATCTATTGAAAATTGGCATCTGCTTTAGATGCTATGAGCGCTGGTTGCGAACATCGGTTTTCAGCGTCACTCTGACAGCTTGCCACACGTCAAACGCATGGGTCAGCATCAAAAGTTTACACTCCGTATTGACACCTGTCCGCTGCACGGAAGAGGCATACCATGTGCTGCCGATCTCACACACTTCAGGCGCTGCATCGGGCGGCCGCGTAAACACTTCAGCATCCATAAACCTCGTGCTCCCGACGATTCGATCCGTTTTAAGGCACCGTACTGCAAAAGGCAATGCAAGCCCTTTTCCATAATCGGAAAGCGCACGCTCAATATAACGCTTTGTTTCTTGGATTCCGTCAGGTACATGGCTGTAAGCGTAAGTTGTTCTGTTTTCTGAAGCGGCTTCGCAGAGTGCCTGAGAGTGATCCAGCTTCATCGGCTCTAACTGAACGAGTGTCCCTTTAAGTATCACGGGTGTCAGCATTCCTATCACAACCTTTTTATATGAATGGATCAAGTATAGTCGAACGATTTGTCATTCAAAAGGGCCAATTTTCAATGAAAATGGCAGGTCAGCGAAATCCTTCATTCAAACCTTGTGCATACATTCAGGAAAAAAGCGGAAACCTTTATATGAAGAGGTGATGGGTATGGCATATGTGTTATCGGTCGGAACGAGCATTCCGGAGCATCACGTCTCGCAAGAAACGGCGGCGGAATTTGCGAGAGGGATGTTTGCCAATTCATTTAAAGATATTGACCGGCTGTTAAAAGCCTTTCAAAACGGCGAAATAGAATCAAGACAGTTTGTACGGCCGATTGAATGGTATAAAACGGAACGGGGTTTTTCAGAAAAGAACCGGCTGTATACGGAAGAAACCGTTAAGCACAGTGTGGATGCGGCGGTTGATTGTTTAACAAACCCGGAATGTTTAACAACCCCCTTTCCATATGAAGAAGTGGATGCGATCTTTTTTATTTCCAGTACCGGGCTTTCGACACCCAGCATTGAAGCGAAAGTGATGAATCAGCTTCCGTTTTCTGCGAAAACAAAACGGATCCCGATCTGGGGCTTAGGATGCGCGGGCGGAGCGGCAGGTCTGTCCAGGGCGTACGAATACTGCCGTGCCTACCCTGAAGCATACGTGCTTGTCATCGCGGCCGAGCTTTGCAGCTTAACGTTTCAGCCGGAGGACAAGTCAAAAAGCAATTTAATCGGAACCTCCCTGTTTGCGGACGGAATTGCCGCCGTACTAATTGGAGGGGAGAAGGCGAGCCGGAAAGACGTCAAACAGCCGCTCGTTCCGCGGATATTCGCCACCCAATCGGTAATGATGCCGGATGCGGAAGATGTGATGGGCTGGGAATTCACGGACAGCGGATTTCAAGTCATTTTTTCCAGAGACATTCCCACTCTTGTATCACATTGGCTGAAGGATAATGTTGATGAATTTTTATATGAACATGGAGTCCTGTCTCACGACATTAAAACCTTTCTTGCCCATCCCGGCGGGAAAAAGGTCATTGACGCTTATTTAACGAGTCTTTCAATGGACATCGGGCAGCTTGCGGCATCTCAGAAGGTGCTGCAAAAACACGGGAACATGTCTTCAGCAACTATTTTTCATGTCATAAAAGAACAGTTGCTGCATGGACGGCAGAAAGAACACGAAAAAGGGCTGATCGGCGCTCTCGGACCGGGATTTTCGTCTGAGCTTTTGCTGTTCAGCTGGGAAAGGGGGGCATCTTAATGTTTTGGCTGTTTATCATACTCCTTGCTGCCCAGCGGATTGCGGAGATGATCGTGGCCCGGCGCAATGAGCGGAAAGTGAAAAAACAAGGCGCCGTCGAATACGGAGAAGGGCATTACCCCTTTCTCGTCCTGATGCATGTGCTCTTTTTTGTCTCTCTTATAGCCGAGGTGGCGGCGTTTCATAAAGCGCTTTCTCCAAGGTGGGCCGCCATTATATGTATCATTTTCTTTGTGCAGGGGATCAGGTATTGGGCGCTTTTATCACTGGGGCGATATTGGAATACGAAAATCCTTGTCGTGCCGGATGCGGAGCTTGTCAAAAAGGGGCCGTACAGGTGGATGAAGCACCCGAACTATGCGGTCGTCATCTTAGAATTTATCTTGCTGCCGCTGTTATACGGGGCGTATTGGACACTGTTTCTCTTTTCAATCCTCAATGCCTGCATGCTTACTGTGAGGATTCGCGCCGAAGAGAAGGCTTTAGAAGAAAACACCGCAAAATAGCGATTGAAAATCATTCTCACTCATGATAAGATATAAATATGAAAATGATTCTCATTCAAGGTGGTGCCAAAAATGACAATGTTATTTTTATTTGCAGCCGTTTGTACATACAGCGTTTTAATTGGCTTTGTATTGAAAAAAGTTTCGAATAAATCGATGTCCTCTTAAACATCTGCGGTTTTTCCTGCCGCGGGTGTTTTTTTCTTTAACAGCTGCCGATATCGGCGGCTTTTTTGCCGTTTCCTGAAGAAAAGTGAACCATTCTTGTGTAAAATGGGAGAGAGGTTTTTTTCAGAGCTTTCTAAAAATGAAATCGTCATTGATGCGACAGACACAAAGGGGTAAAGACACATGACAGAAGCAGAACGCCATAACAGGGAGATTTTCAGCAGAACGGGTGCCTTATACGCACAATTTTTGGATCATCAGGATGAAAAACGAGCCGATCAGCTCGCGGCCATTATGAAAAAAGCGGCTGATGAAGAGGTTTATATCGCATTTACCGGGCATTATTCGGCGGGAAAGTCTTCTTTATTAAACACATTGCTCGGTGAAGATATCCTGCCGACAAGTCCGATTCCCACAAGCGCCAACCTTGTTGTCATCCGGCACGGTGCAGATAAAGTCGTCCTTCATACGACTGACGGGGCTTATGCAGAAATCAAAGGAAGTTACGATAAAGAACAAGTGCAGCAATTCTGTAAAGACGGAGAGCAAATTGAGACGGTGGAAGTCTATGCAGGCTTTGAGGAGTCAGAGCCTTATGCGGCCTACATTGACACACCGGGGATTGATTCGACGGACGAAGCGCATTTTTTATCAGCCGCTTCGGTTCTTCACCAGGCAGACGCTTTATTTTACGTCGTTCATTATAATCATGTTCATTCAGAAGAAAATATGCTGTTTCTCAGCTCCATTAAAGACCGTACTCCGAATCTGTTTCTGATCGTCAACCAAATTGACAGGCATGATGAAAACGAGACGAAGTTTGAAGAGTACCGGAGACAGGTGGAAGATATGCTCGAAGGCGCGGGAATACCGAAGGAATCGCTTTTCTTTACGTCTGTCACAGAGCCTGATCATCCTTTAAACGGGATGGAAAAGCTGAAAAAACATCTGCAGCAGCTGAAACAGCAGGCAAAAGCAAATCTATGGTCCTTAACGGAGCGAAAAGTCGCCCGCTTAGTCAAAGAGCATACAGACATGCTCGTAAAAGATGATAATATCGGCGGCCAAGAGCAGTTTGACAAACAAGAAGCACTCGTCCGTTCTGTCGAAGCTGAGCTTGAAAAAACCGTTCAACAGGCTGAAACAGCAGAGAAAGACATCAGAAACGACGTACAGAACATATTGCAAAATGCTAATCTGACACCGTTTGAGACGAGGGAGCTTGCATCTGCTTATATCGAATCACAGCAGCCCTCATTCAAAACCGGACTTTTCTTTTCAAAAGCGAAAACGGCGGCGGAAAAAGAGAGAAGGCAGGCTGAATTTTTTGCCGATATCAAAAAAAGAACGGAAGGGGAAGCGGATTGGCATATTATCGACACATTTACGAAAGCTGCCAAGAGGTATGAAGCGGAATCTGACGAACTGATCAAGAAAATACAGGCGTACCGCACACCGCTTTCTGATGATATCACCGCTCAGGCCCTTAAACAGGGAGCGGCATTTTCATCTGAATACGTATTAACCTATACGAAAGATCTCGCAGAAATGATCAGACGGGAAGCCAAAAGACAGACGGCGGAACTTATTGAGGAGCTGACAGCTTATATTCAGGCAAAAAACGGACCGCTCATAGAGAGCCTGAAAAAACGGCTTGAGAAAGAAAGGAAAATAAGGGATGAGCTCGCGCAATCGGCAAAAGCAGAACGCAATGCCGGAGAAAAAGCCGCCCGTGTCCGCGCTTTGTGGGAAGGAGAATCGGCCTATAATACGGAAAGCAGCGACTGGTATTTGCGAAAAAAACGCCTTGCGAATGCGCCTGTCCAAAAAGAGAAACCAAAAGAGACTATACATCATGAAGTAAACCAGCCTGCGAAAAATGCGATAAAGGAACTTCCCATAAAAGAGCAGGTTGACCGGTTCTATGAACTTGCCGGGATTCTTGACTCATCAAGCCTGTTAGGAAAGCAGGCAGAAGCCTTTCGAAGCAGGATTAAGCGGCTTGAAAACCGCCAATTTACTTTGGCGTTATTCGGCGGCTTCAGCTCCGGTAAATCGTCTTTTGCCAATGCGCTGGTCGGTGAATACGTGCTTCCGTCATCACCGACGCCGACAACGGCCACCATCAACAAAATAACCAAACCGCAAGACGGCAAACCGCATAAATCTGCGGAGATCGTTTTTAAAACGGAAGAGGAGCTTGACGCTGAAATGCTTCAGCTGACAGAGCTGAAGGATGCTGACGTAAAGGGGCGTTCACTGAACGAGAGATGGAATTATGCCATTAAAAAGGGAAAAGTGCCGGAGGACCTTACGCCGGTGATTCAGACGATGCTTCAGGCGTTTCATACGTATGAAGAACAGATCCGTCAAAGGCTGACATTGACGGTGCCGGTTGAAGATTTAAAACCGTACGCAGCTGAAGAAAAAACGGCCTGCTGCGTGAAAGAAGTCACCGTATATTATGACTGCCCTCTCACGCAAAAAGGCATTACCATCGTTGATACGCCGGGAGCAAGCAGTATCAACAAGCGCCACACGGAGCTTGCCTTTCAATATATAAAAGATGCTGACGCTTTCTTTTATATGACGTACTATCAGCATTCTTTTTCAAAAGGAGACAGGTCTTTTCTGAAGAAACTCGGCCTCGTCAAAGAATCATTCGGCATGGATAAAATGTTTTTTGTCATTAATGCCGCCGATCTGGCAAAAACGGAAAGCGAGCTGGAAACCGTCAAAGATTACGTTCGCTCAGAACTTTCTAAAGAAGGAATTAACCGGCCGACATTATATCATGTGTCAAGTAAAGAAGAGCTTGCGGGGAAAAAAGAAGCTTTCTATAACAGGTTCTCTGATGTAAGAACAGGGCTTGCGCACTTTATTGAAGAAGATGTAATGAGGGCCAGCTGCGCCCAGCTGAAAACAGAGGCTGACAAATTGTGCGATATGGTGGAACAGCTTCACGAATCTCTTCACCAGTCGGCAGAAGAAAAAGAAAAAAAGAAACAGCGTCTGGAGTCTTCTTATGAAAAAGCTCTTGCTGCTATTTCAAAGCGCCGTACGTCTGAGGTCATCATTCGAAAAGTGATGAAAGATACGGAAGAACAGCTTTATCACATTAAACACCGCCTGTCGTTTTATGCGAATGATATGCTGAAAACCGCTTTCCATCCGGGCCTTCAAAACGGCGATTGGAAACAGAATATATCAGCGGCACTCAAGGAAGCGCTCAAGGAATTCCGTTTCGAATACATTCAAGAGCTGAAGACGCTCGATATCCGGATGACCGGCTTTATTGAACGCCATATGACTGAGGAATGGATGGAAAACTGCCGGAAGCAGCTTATGGAAGACGGGGATTTCTCCATTTATGTCAGCGCTGAAAACGAATTTGCCGTTCAGCTGAAAGAGGTCGCTCCGGTAATTGACGCCTCGGCATTCACTCAACACGTAAAGGAAGTTAAATCGCCGAAGCAGTTTTTTGAACAGAACGGAAAAGCGGCATTTGTGGAAGGACTCAGGCTCAGCCTGCAAAAAGTGACAGAAAAGTGGCTTGAGCAGGAGAAAGAAAGCCTTTCAGCACGCTATACTGAGCAGGTGCGCCGGCTGCAAGAAGATATGGCGGATAAAAGCCTGTCCCAGATCCGCGAGCAGCGGGACACTTTTTTACAGGGGCTTGCGGAGAATACCAATGCAGGGGAAATTGAACACCTTTACAAGGCCGAAAAAGCATGGAAAAAGAAAGATGAAATGCTGAAAATTTAAAAATCAGGTTGGCGGGTATATAACAGTCGTGGTAGACTAAAATGAAAAAAGCGAGATGAAACCTTTTATGTCAGAAGTCCATAAAGCAATTTCAGCACACTCCGCAAAACAGCATCATCACGTCAAGTCATTTGTAGAGCTTGAATATCAGCGTGAACAAGCCATTGAAGCAGCCGTTCTCAAATGCAGACAAAATGAACCGTTCACGACGGATGCCATTAATGAAATTACCGCAAAAATGAACCAGCTGGCCAAAAAAGGCATTGTGCCGGCAAGACGTTTTGTGACTGAAGATATGGTAAAAGAATTCGTCAGCAGACAGTAATGGATGAACATGCCGCGTGTGGCATCAGTGCATGCTGCGCATACTATCCGTATCTTCTCTAAGGGGGGATACGACAATGGGCAGAACAAAACTGGGAAACAGAAATGCTCAGCAGAATAACAATGCCAAAAAGAAAAACGGCTTCGGACAAAAATTTGATTCCTATGCCGGCCGTGAAGCTGAAAAGCTGATAGCAAGCAATAAAAGACACGGTGAATGACGAAGTGGCAGCATCTTCTAAAAGAGAGGATGCTGTTTTTTTACGGCCTTCTTTGGTAAAATAGGAACATTGAATAAAGAAGGAGTTTCGATATATGAATAACAAATTACTGCTCGTTGACGGCATGGCGCTTTTATTCCGATCATTTTTCGCGACGGCCGTTCATCGCAATTTTATGATAAATGAAAACGGAATTCCGACAAACGGCGTCAATGGCTTTTTAAAGCATCTCATTACGGCGGTTGAAACGTTTCAGCCCACACATGTCGTCTGCTGCTGGGATATGGGAAGCAAAACGTACCGCAATGATTTGTTTCAAGATTATAAGGCCAACCGAAGCGAACCGCCGGTTGAGCTGATTCCGCAATTTGATTTAGCAAAGGAAGCGGCAGCTGAACTCGGTATTTTAAATATCGGCATAAAAGGCTATGAAGCGGATGACTGTATCGGTACGCTCTCTGCCTTATTTTCCGGTGAAGCGGAAATTACAATCGTAACGGGTGATAAAGACCTACTTCAATTGCTGAATAAACAAGTTCAAGTAGCGCTGCTGCAAAAGGGCATCGGCAACTATAAAGTATATACAGAGGAGATTTTCAGAGAAGAAACAGGGGTTCCGCCAAAAGCGCTGATTGACATAAAGGCGCTGATGGGAGACACAAGCGACAACTACCCCGGCGTTAAAGGCATCGGAGAAAAAACGGCGTACAAGCTGATCCGTGAATATCAAAATATAGACCGGTTACTGGAAAGCCTCGCTCACTTGCCGAAGGGCCAGCAAACAAAAATTCAGCAAAGCTTAAAAGAATTGGAGCTGTCAAGGCAGCTTGCTGAAATACATTGCGAAGTGCCGTTAGTCTGTACGTTTGAAGAATCGCTTTTTTCTTTGAAGATGGAAGAGGCAGCTCTCATGCTCAGACGCCACCAGATAAAAGGAATTGAAAGAATGCTCGAAAAGCTGAACGCCAGAGAGATCAGCTGATCCCTCTAGCGTTTTGTATTGCTTTTTTTTGCGTTGTTTTCAAGGGCTGATTTCGGGTCTTTGTGCGCATTTCCCTCCATATTTCCCTGAGGATTCACGCCTCCGGTCAGCCGGCCTTTATTTTCTTTTCTCATAGCTGTTCACCTCATTTGTAGGATGAACAGTAAGACACAATTTCATTCCGGTTATTTATTCAGCCGAATCGCTTTTTTTGCAAGCTGATCGGCTGTTTGATTTTGTCTGCCCGGAATCCACTTAATAAAAAACAATGGAAACCCGGCCTTTAATCGGATGATTTCGTCAACAAACGGCTGGAAAGTCTTGTTTTTCACCGCTTCCAGATCTGCGGCCCGCTCCACGATATCCGAATCCGTCCGGAATGACACGGACTCATATCCGCGGGCGGCACACAGCTTCATTCCTTCAATTAAGGCGAGAAATTCAGCTTCCTGGTTTGAATGGTCGCCGATCGGAATTGAGAAAGATTCTGTTTTCCCGTCATGCTTAATAAAAATACCGATACCGGACGGGCCCGGGTTTCCGGCGCTCGCACCGTCTACATAAATTTCAGCGGGCATCATCCGTCACTCTCCATTCGGTGTCATTCGTTTTGCCGCATATGCATAAGGGACAGAAATGAGTGATACCGCAAATTTAATCAGATAAGTTGAAATAAAAATGCTGAACCACACTCCCGCGGAATAAACGCCGATAAAGGCGACGGCAGTGAAGATAAATGTATCCAGCAGCTGGCTGAGCGCCGTGCTTCCGCTGTTTCTGAGCCAGAGAAGCCTGTCTGAAGGAAAGATTCGCCGAATGGCGGAATATACATAAACATCTATCGTTTGGCTGAAAATAAAAGCCAAGAGGCTCCCGAGCGCAACACGAGGCAGAAAACCGAAAATCGTTTCAAGGGCAGGCTGCGCGATATCTGAAGCAGCCGGTTTATATAAAAGAGCTCCCTGCATGGCGCATGTCAAAGCCAGCAAAGTGGAAAAGCCGAGCCAGACGGCTTTACGCGCTTCCCGGGGACCGTATTTTTCATTCAGCACATCCGTTGCGAAGAAAACGGTGCCGTACATGATATTTCCCAATGTCGCCGTAAGCCCGAACAGCTCAACTGTTTTGACAACCTGCAAGTTGGCGCACACCGTGGCGAAACCGATCCATACAAATAGGCCCGTTTTGCCAAATCCTTTATAAAACAAAAGAACAATGATAAAATGAATGATCGCAAATAAGATCCATAATACATCATTAAACAAAACCTGCTGACTTCCTTTCAATTGGAGAATGGTTTGATTATAGCACACGCCCGTCAACTAATGAATGGTAAGGTGATTTCAATGAATCTTAAGCCGTATATCGAAATAGAAGCAAAAGGAACAGGCCCTGTCTCGTTTTTTTCAGAAGATTGGCTGACCGTTCCGAAAGCGCGCATGCTTGCAAGAGAAGTCAGCCGCTTTCCTTATATAAAAGACATTTATTTTGAGGATGAAAAAGGCGCAAGCTGGACGCTTAAAGAGCTGGAAAAGCTTACTGAAGAGCTTGCGCACGAACCTGACGACATTACGTTGTTTTTCGACGGCGGCTTTGACAAAAAAAGCGGCCTCGCCGGACTCGGAATTGTCGTGTATTATTCTCTCGGAGGCAAGCGCCACCGCGTGCGGAAAAACAAAAGCTTAACGCTTCAAACGAACAATGAGGCGGAATATGCCGCTTTGTACGAAGCGCTTAAGGAAGTGCAGGATCTTGGCGCAAGCAGAAATTCAATCACGATAAAAGGGGATTCCCTGGTCGTTTTACATCAGCTTGACGGCAGCTGGCCGTGCTATGATGAAACGCAAAACGGATGGCTCGATAAAATTGAAGCGCTGCTCAAATCCTTAAAGCTGACACCGACATATGAAGCCGTAAACCGAAAGGAAAATCAAGAAGCGGATGACCTTGCCAAAAAAATTCTTTCAGGCCGGCAGATTGAAAGCCGCATAACATTAGATGGTAACGGAGATGACTGATATTGGATAAAAAAAGCATTTATAAAGAATTGACAGAGCTTCAGGATGAATATTGCAAAGACTGCTTCGTGAAAAAGCATTTCCGTAAGGAGTTTGGAAAAGCGTACGCACATTCTTTCTGCATCAATCAATGCACAGTGGGGGAGAAGCTGAAAGCCTACGGCAAGGTGCTGACAAATCAATAAAAAATAAAACCGCAGCTTCTGCGGTTTTATTTTTTGAATTCATCGAGCTGATGCTGGCAATCGTCCAGAAGCATTCGCTGCTGCTGCAGGAAATCTTGGTCGAGAGCTTGCAGCTCACTCGATTGTGACATCGTTCTCGCATCCTGAATCGCCTGGTAAGCAGATTCAAGCAAAGTTGAATTTTGTCCCCGAGTAGCCGCTCCTGTTGTTTTCTGGGCCGTTTCCACCGCTAATTCAAGCTGGCGTTTATCCGTCAGTCCGTTCGGAAAAAATTCAGAATCCATTAAAAAAACACCTCCGTGAATAGTTTGGAGATTTTTTTTAGGAATATGTACGAAAAATAGAAAAAAATACAGAAAATAAGCCGATATAACTATTGAACCTGATTAATTAGGTCTTATTTACTATTATTCAGGGTATCTTGGGAGAGAAGGGAAAAACCAGCCGTGAATGATAATGATTTAAAAAAAATCCTTCAGCAGACATTTAAAGAAATATACGGTGATTTGGGAAGTTTAGCGGAAATGGCGAAAAGAGGAATGCCGTCAATGGAGAAACAGATTGAAGAAATCGAGCAGCGGTGCAAGCAGAATCTTGTAGCGATCGAGATTCAGACGGCAATCAAATAGGAGAGGCATACGCCTCTCCTCTATTTGTCATCTGATCAACATGTATTGAGTTTAGAGTTTTACAACATTAGAAGCTTGAGGTCCACGATTACCTTCGACAATTTCAAAAGAAACTTCTTGTCCTTCTTCTAATGATTTGTACCCTTCTCCTTCGATAGCAGTGAAGTGAACAAATACGTCGTCTCCGCCTTCAACTTCGATGAAGCCGAATCCTTTTTCGTTATTGAACCATTTTACTTTACCGTTTTGCATATTGCTTAATTCCTCCTAGTACTGTAGCACCTTCGTGCTAAAAAAAATTTTGTCATCATCCAACCGTACGTATGTAAACGTTGTTAAATGATGGTTCAACTATACACCATATGGGAGCGGGCGTCAAGCGGCCGCTCCCTATTTTTTATCTTTATTTTTCCAGCAGCAAACCTTATACGGAAAAAACAAAAAGCACACGAGCGTTCGTGTGCTTTTCTTTATGATAATGCCATATCTGCCTTCCCGGCCATCAGTTCAGATTCTTTTATAATGTCCTGCAAAATGACTTCAGAAGAGTTGGGGAGATGAAGGCTTTTAATATTGTTCTTCATCCGGTTCAGCTTTTCCTCATCGGCAAGAAGGGAGGTGACAGACTCTAAAATTTCTTCGTGGCGGTTGACCACGACAGCCGCACCGCGGTCTTCAAAGAAAATGGCGTTTTCCTTTTCCTGTCCGGGCACCGGTTTGTACAGAATGACCGGTACGCCGATCGCTGTCGCTTCCGTCAGTGTGATACCGCCTGGTTTTGTAATCATGCAGTCCGTAATCCGGAACAGCTCGTCAATTCTTTCTACATAGCCGAGCACTTTCAGACGGTCGGTATTGTCACCTTCCAGGCTGCTGAGTGAATCTTTCAGCGAGCTGTTTTTGCCGCATACCACCACAACCTGCACCTGATCGTCATGAACGAGGTTTTCGCACAGTTCTTTTACGTTTTTCAGCACACCATGCGCTCCCGCCATAATAAGAAGAACTTTTTTGTCGGGAGAGAGATTGTATTTTTTATAAATCGGCTCTTTCGGCATTGTTTCCTCGAATTGAGGCCTGATGGGAATGCCTGTGATCTTTACGTTGTTCGGATGAGTGCCGATTTCAATCAGTTTTTCCTTCACGTAATCGGTTGCGACATAATATTTATCAACATTTTCATGAACCCAGATTTTGTGAAGGCAGAAATCGGTCATAACGTTGAACGTCGGGATCACTTTTCCGGTTCTCCGTCTGTATTCCGGTACGACAATCATCGGAAATGTATTGATAATAATGTCCGGCTTATGCTCTTCGACGAGCTGGCCTAAACGTTTATTTCCCATTTTAAAATAAATATTGAATTTGCGTTTATTATAGATTTTGTCAACTCCGTAATAAAACAAACGATAAAACTGTTTCCCGATTGAGAAGCTTTTTAAATAAAGGTATTGAGTAACCTCTGAAACAATCGGATTTGACTCTTGATACAAATTGGAAACCGTCACATTCAAGCCGAGACGGAGACATTGTTCGTAGAGCGTTTTGGCCACTTGAACATGTCCGTTTCCGTAATTTGCAGTCAAAATTAATACTTTTTTATTGGTATTCAAGTAAATTCACCTCAATGTAATCAACAACAAGCAAGCTTCATGCATCGTAAGGAGTTATTGTCTATAGATAAACATAACACAAGTACATCATTTTATAATAAGCGCGGCAACATATTTAAACTAAATTTAATTGATATGTTCCAGTATTTTAAAGTTTTGTTATACCCATACTGAATCAAGAGTATTTTATCATATTTTTGTCACCGTATCACTCAAAACAAAAATTAATCCCATTCATACGGGGTTTCCTGATATACATAATAATTCAGCCAATTCATAAACAATAACGTCGCATGAGCTTTCCAGCGGTTTACTGGTTCTTTCCCGCCGGGTGTAAAATAGTGCTTAGGAGCTTCTACGTTTGAAAGATTTCTTTCTATATCCCTCTCATACTCCTGAAGAAGCGTATCGGTATCATATTCCGGGTGTCCCGTTAAGAAAATCTGCTTTTCGTCTTTTGATACGATTAAACAGACCCCGGCTTCCTCAGAAACGCTCAGCACATCCAGATCCGAAGCCGCTTGCAGCTGCTCCGTATTAATATCTGTATGCCGTGAGTGGGGCACATAGTATAGCTCGTCAAATCCTCTTACTAATCTCTCATGTTTTTTAAGAACGGTATGCTCAAACACTCCGAAGATTTTTTTCGGCATCTCCACTTTCTCAATTCCGTAATGGTAGTATAAACCGGCTTGAGCGCCCCAGCAGATATGGAGCGTTGAAGTGACGTTCGTTTTGCTCCATTCCATAATTTCCTTCAATTCTTCCCAGTAAGAAACATCTTCAAACGGCAGGTGCTCAATCGGAGCCCCGGTAATAATCATTCCGTCAAACCGCTTGTGGCGGATGTTGGAAAATTCCGTATAAAATTCATCCAAATGCTGCCTTGCTGTATTTTTTGGAGTGTGTGTGCTCGGAATTAAGAATGTAAAGTGAACTTGTAAAGGCGAGTTCCCCAGCAGCCTGAGCAGCTGGGTTTCCGTTTGGATTTTTTTCGGCATCAGATTTAAAATGACGATCTTCTGCGGCCGGATATCCTGATGAAAAGCCCGGCTTTCATCCATTACAAAGATGTGTTCACTTTCAAGCACCTGCTTAGCCGGCAGGTGATTTGGTATATTGATAGGCAACATGCCACCTCCGTTATTCCCCGTTAATTTTCTTCATTATAGAAATTTTTAAGCCATTTTTCAATCCATCCCGGCGTAATAAACCGCAATTAGCGCATAATGACAGGATAAAAGGGGCAAATGGGCATAAAATCGGAGCGGCTCTTTATTATGACGGGTAAAGAGACGTTTGGTTCCGCGAAAAAAGCGTTTACCGTTAAATGGAAGGGAAAAGCGCTTTCCGTTTGTTTTGCAGTGTAAAACAGGTAAAATAAATGAAGAATGAAAGAAGGAGGGCCGTAAATGACAATTTACGATATAAACGTACGGACCATAACAGGCGAAGACGTAACGCTATCGGCATACAGGGGCAAAGTGATGATCATTGTGAATACAGCGAGCAAATGCGGATTCACGTCCCAGCTCAAGCAGCTTCAGGAGCTCTATGATACATACCAGCAGGAAGGTCTTGAAATATTAGGATTTCCCTGCAACCAATTTATGAACCAAGAACCCGGAGACGAGGCGGAGATTCAAGAGTTCTGTGTGAAAAATTACGGAGTCACATTCCCGATGTTTGCGAAAGTTGATGTCAATGGAGCAGGCGCTCATCCTCTTTTCACATATCTGACGGAGCAAGCGAAGGGGATGCTCGGCACAAAGGCGATCAAATGGAATTTCACTAAGTTTATTGTGGACCGTAATGGTGATGTCAAAGGGCGTTTTTCTCCAAACGTCAATCCGAAAGAGCTTGAAGATACGGTGCAGAGGCTTTTGGCCCGATAAGAGGTGATACGGTGAACGAAAAAGAGCAGCTGGAAAACGTCAGGAATTGGGTCAGAGAAAAGCTTATCAATGAACGTACGGGACATGATTGGCTTCATATTTCCCGGGTCGCAAACCTTTCTGTTTATATTGCAAAGGAAGAAGGCGCAGACTTATTTATCACTGAGGCGGCCGCGCTGGTTCATGATCTCATTGATGCCAAGCTCGATGAAAGCGAAAGGCTGACGGCAGGCGAAGTGACAGAACGGCTGGCTGCTTTCAAAATCGCGGAAGGCCCCATCCAGGAGATTGCGGATATTATCACGAGGATGTCATTCAGACACAGGAAACTGCTGAAAAAGCGGCCGCTGTCATTGGAGGGGAAAGTTGTTCAGGATGCAGACATGCTTGATGCGATCGGCGCTGCGGGCATCGGCAGGGCATTTATGTTTGCCGGCGCGAAGGGACATCCGATGTACGGAACTCAAACAAGTGTGCTGGCTCATATAGAGGATAAATTAATCACGCTTAAAGACTTAATGAATACAGAAACGGGTGCTGGTTTGGCAGAGGAGCGGCATCAATTTCTATTGCAGTTTGCCGCCCGGATTCAAAAAGAGGCCGGCATGGACAAAAGCTAAGCGGCGCAATAGAACGCTTGTGCCGACTATGTTAGAATAAGTGTCAGATTGTGCATAGGAGGACCCAATATGAAGATTAAATCAATAGAACCGACGCCGAGTCCCAACACGATGAAAGTGATTTTGACTGAAGAGCTTCCGGCAGGCAAAAGCAATAATTACAAGCCGGACCAAGCAGAAGGTGCTCCGGCCGTCGTACGTGATATTTTAAACATTGAGGGAGTAAAAGGTGTTTACCATGTTGCCGATTTCCTGGCTGTGGAGAGAAACGCCCGTTTTGACTGGAAAGAAATTCTGCCGCAAGTCCGATCTGCCTTCGGAATGGAACAAACAGAGCAGTCTGAGAGCCGTTCTGAACAGGAATCATTCGGCGAAGTGAAGGTTTTCGTACAAATGTTCAGCGGAATTCCGATGCAGGTCAAATTGACAGACGGCGAACGTGAAGAACGGTTCGGCCTTCCGGAACGTTTTCAACAAGCCATATTAAAGCTGCGTTCCGAAGCATCAAATGTTGTATTTGAGCGCGCCTGGAAAGAACAAGGCGTCCGCTTCGGAGATTTTACCGAAATCGGACACGATGTCACAGAAGAGCTTCAGGCTGCTTACAGTGATGAGCGGCTCAAACGCTTGACGGAAGCAGCTGCACAGCAAAAGGGTGAGGCCAAACCGGCAGTGCAGCGGAAGGCTTATAAAGTGACACTGGATATGCTCGATGATGAAGACTGGAAGCAGCGATATGCCCATCTTGAGCAAATGGATCCGGATGAAGACGATTTACCTGTGTTGGAAAAGGCGCTTCATGATCCGAAAACCTCGATTAGAAGACAAGCCGTCGTTTATTTAGGAATGATTGAAAAGCCGTCTGTGCTTCCGCTGTTATACAAAGCGCTTGAAGACAAAACGGTGACAGTCAGAAGAACGGCTGGCGACTGCCTGTCGGATATCGGCGATGCGAGCGCCATCCCGGCAATGATGAAATCGCTCAGTGACTCAAGCAAGCTCGTGCGCTGGCGTGCGGCCATGTTTTTATATGAAGTCGGTGATGAAAGCGCGCTAGAAGCATTAAAAGCGGCGGAAGACGATCCGGAATTCGAAGTCAGCCTGCAAGTCAAAATGGCGATTGAACGGATTGAGCATGGAGAAGAGGCGAAAGGTTCGGTCTGGAAACAGATGACTGAAAGCAGAAAAAAAGAACAGTTATAACAAAAAAGGTGCGCCGTGCACCTTTTTTGTTTGAATTCACTTTTTATAAAAATTATTTAGAATATTGTTGAAAAATGATTCAAAACTCTATATAGTAAGTACAATATTAATTGTTGGAGGGTTTTTATCGATATACTGAAAGAAATAAAAGAGACAGGGCGGCGACGCTGTAAACAGGCGGTAAGCAAAACGCGCCCTGAAATAAACTGAAAATTTTAAAAATAATGTACAGTCTAAAAACAGTAGGAGGATCACCATGGCAGAATTACGCAGCAACATGATCACACAGGGAATTGACAGAGCGCCGCACCGCAGCCTTCTTCGCGCTGCCGGCGTAAAAGAAGAAGACTTCGGCAAGCCGTTTATCGCGGTCTGCAATTCATACATCGATATCGTTCCCGGGCATGTTCACCTGCAGGAATTTGGAAAAATCGTAAAAGAAGCAATCAGGGAAGCGGGCGGAGTGCCTTTTGAATTTAACACGATTGGAGTAGATGACGGAATCGCAATGGGGCATATCGGCATGAGATATTCGCTGCCGAGCCGTGAAATCATTGCCGATTCAGTTGAAACGGTCGTCTCGGCTCACTGGTTTGACGGAATGGTCTGCATTCCGAACTGCGACAAAATTACGCCGGGGATGCTTATGGCGGCTATGCGGATTAATATTCCGACCATTTTTGTCAGCGGGGGGCCGATGGCAGCCGGCCGCACAAGCGACGGCCGCAAGATCTCGCTTTCTTCAGTATTTGAAGGCGTAGGCGCATACCAAGCCGGGAAAATCGGCGAAAGCGAACTGCAGGAGCTGGAACAGTTCGGCTGTCCGACGTGCGGTTCTTGTTCGGGCATGTTTACGGCAAACTCGATGAACTGTCTGTCTGAAGCGCTCGGTCTGGCGCTTCCGGGCAACGGAACAATTCTTGCGGCTTCTCCGGAAAGAAAAGAGTTTGTGAGAAAGTCAGCGGCCCAATTGATGGAGACTATCAAAAAAGACATTAAGCCGCGCGATATCGTCACCGAAAAAGCGATCGATAACGCGTTTGCGCTAGACATGGCTCTCGGCGGTTCAACCAACACAGTGCTTCATACGCTTGCGCTTGCCAATGAAGCGGGCGTTGAGTACTCTTTAGAACGCATTAACGAAGTGGCTGAACGCGTACCGCATTTATCGAAATTGGCACCGGCCTCGGACGTATTCATAGAGGATCTGCATGAAGCAGGCGGAGTCTCGGCGGCTCTTAATGAATTGGCGAAAAAAGAGGGCGCGCTCCATCTTGACGCGCTGACCGTAACAGGCCGGACACTCGGAGAAACAATAGCAGGCCATGAAGTAAAGGATTATGATGTGATTCATCCGCTCGATAATCCGTTTACTGAAAAAGGCGGTTTGGCCGTGCTGTTTGGGAATTTGGCTCCGGACGGCGCCATTATCAAAACAGGCGGCGTGCAGGACGGAATTACAAGACACGAAGGCCCTGCTGTCGTCTTTGATTCACAGGATGCCGCGCTTGAAGGCATTATAAACCGCAGAGTAAAAGAAGGAGATGTTGTCATTATCCGTTATGAAGGGCCAAAGGGCGGACCGGGCATGCCGGAGATGCTCGCACCGACTTCTCAGATTGTCGGAATGGGGCTTGGCCCGAAAGTGGCGCTTATTACAGACGGCCGTTTTTCAGGAGCGTCCCGCGGCCTTTCGATCGGGCACGTATCGCCTGAAGCGGCTGAAGGCGGCCCGCTCGCATTCGTTGAAAACGGCGACCATGTCATCGTTGACATAGAAAAACGGATTTTGGACGTGCAAGTGCCGGAAGAAGAGTGGGAAAAACGTAAGGCGGAATGGAAAGGTTTTGAACCGAAAGTCAAAACGGGATATCTTGCCCGGTATTCCAAACTCGTGACAAGCGCCAATACGGGCGGAATCATGAAAATTTAAATCAGCGGCCTGAACAATTGAATTCCGGCTCCCTCTATAGTATCCTTGACTTCATATAAGGATTTTAGAGGGGGCTGTTTTTATGTCAATGGCTTATGAAGAATATATGCGCCAGCTGGTCGTGCCAATGCGACGCGAGCTGACGGGTGCGGGTTTTCAGGAATTAACGACCGCAGAAGAAGTGGAAAGCTTTATGGAACAAGCAGAGGGTACGACATTGGTCGTTGTCAACTCCGTGTGCGGCTGTGCCGCCGGTCTTGCCCGTCCGGCTGCGACTCAAGCTGTTTTGCAGCATGAAAAAGCGCCTGATCATACGGTTACCGTATTTGCCGGTCAAGATAAAGACGCAACTGCAAAAATGCGTGAATATTTTACGGGGCAGGAACCTTCCTCGCCTTCAATGGCACTGTTAAAAGGCAAAGAGGTCGTTCACTTTATTCCCCGCCACGAAATCGAAGGACATGACATGGAGGAAATTATGAAAAATCTGACGGATGCCTTCGATGCACACTGCTAAATGCCCGAATTCCGGGCATTTTCTTTTTGGAGAAAATGATGATTACAACCAGTTACAGACCAAGCGAATATACGATACACACAGCACAGTCACTCAGTGACAAGCTGGGTGACACTTACTGCAGCCGCAATAAACAGCCCATTGAAAAAATGCTGGAACGAGCAGCAAACGATCTTTTGGTCATCGGAAAGGAACGGTTCGAACTTTACACGAAGCAAGGGGAGAAGTTCTTTTTTCATCCGAATACAGCGATGTTCCGCGCAAAGCGTTTTTTGAGAGGGGAAGCCGAGCCGATGATAAAAGCAGCCGGATTACGCGAGGGGGACTCTTTTTTAGATTGCACGCTCGGCCTGGCATCTGATGCGATTTTGGCAAGCATGGCAGTCGGAAAGAGCGGACAAGTAATCGGCCTGGAGAAAAACAAGCTTGTTTCATTGCTTGTTGAAACAGGGCTCCAAACGTGGGAAACCGGTATTGAACCGCTGCAAACCGCCATGAAACGTATTCAAGTCAAGCATGCCGACTGCGCCGATTATTTGCGGAATCTTCCTGATTCATCGGTGGATGTCATCTATTTTGACCCGATGTTTCACGAACCAGTTGAAACGTCTGACGGCATTGCGCCCCTCCGTGCACTGGCAGAAGAGGGATTTAACGAAGAGTGCCTCACGCATGCCGTTCGGGCGGCGAAAAAATGCGTAGTGCTTAAAGACCATTGGAAAAGCCCGCGGTTTGAACGATACGGCTTCAAGGTGCTGAAAAGAAAGACGGCGCTTTTCCATTTCGGTGTCATTCATGTAAGCTCATGATGTCATGGGCTTATATGTTGTTAATCAGTGATTTCCATGACGACAAAATAAAGCAGCGTGAGAAGTGATACAGTCGCAAATAAAGCGTTAATCATCTCATTCCCTCCTTTTTCTATTTCTTATTGTAAGCGGTTTATCCGCTCGGTCACAGTTACTAATTTCCCATATTGTATGATCATGCGCTGCCGGACATGACGCCGCTCTTTGATCTATGCTAAAATAGAGGGAAAGAGGACAATAAAACAGAGGGGAACAATATCATGAAATTGTGGATGAAAAAGACCCTTGTGGTTCTGTTTACCATTGTAACGTTCGGCCTCGTGTCTCCTCCGGCTGCTTTGATGACAGACAAGCCTTCAGGACAGTCGAGCAGTCTTGAGCAGAATGATTACACCGCTTTTTATGATGAACACGCCCTGCAGGGGGATGAGAAGGCAAGGCGGGAGCCTGAATTACTGTTTCAATCGTATCAGCAGCAGCTTCTTGGTGATGCTGAAAATCAATCATTTTTAAAATTCGGCAGCAAAATTTCTCCGGTCATTGAAGATGATTACAGAAATGAAATTCTGCCGAAAATCGAAGATGTGATTACAGGGCATTTAGCCAAGTTTCAGGATGATGAAGCGTATCAGGATGTGGTCATTTCCAGCAAACCGTCGGCCGGAAAAACTGAAAAAATTTTTCATGTGTATAACAGGCTGACGGGTGAAGATCTTTTAAGGTTCCACGTCCGCCGGGATCATCCTCCGCAAGACGGCTACTGGTTTAATTTTCATTACCATACCGCTGAAGACGGATTTCAATCACATCATGAGCTCGGCAGCATTTACTGGGACCGCAATACGCCGCCTGACTGGATGAGCGTGTAATACCGTGAAGAAATAAAAAAATCATTTCTGAGAAATTTTGCAGAAATGATTTTTTATTGTGTTACACTACTAAAAGACTACTTTAAAAGGATGAAAAAGATGAAACAATATAAAGATTTGTGCCGTCATGTGTTAGAAAACGGAGAAAAAAAAGGAGACCGTACGGGAACGGGTACGATCAGCACGTTCGGCTACCAAATGCGGTTTAACCTTCAGGAAGGTTTCCCGATGCTTACGACGAAAAAACTCCATTTTAAATCAATCGCCCATGAGCTGCTTTGGTTTTTAAAAGGTGACACGAATGTCCGCTACCTTCAGGAAAACGGAGTCCGCATCTGGAACGAATGGGCGGATGAAAACGGAGAACTCGGACCGGTTTACGGCTCTCAATGGCGTTCATGGCGCGGAGCGGACGGCGAGACGATTGATCAAATCTCCCGGCTGATTCACGACATCAAGACAAATCCGAATTCCAGACGTTTAATCGTCAGCGCGTGGAATGTCGGCGAAATTGATCATATGGCGCTTCCTCCTTGCCACTGTCTGTTTCAGTTTTATGTCGCGGACGGAAAGCTGTCGTGCCAGCTTTATCAGCGCTCAGCGGATGTATTTCTCGGCGTGCCGTTTAATATTGCGTCTTATGCGCTTTTAACAATGATGATTGCGCATGTGACGGGGCTTGAACCGGGTGAGTTTGTTCATACGTTCGGAGACGTCCACATTTACCAAAATCATGTGGAGCAGGTGAATTTGCAGCTGACAAGGGATGTCCGTCCGCTGCCGAAACTGCGGTTTGCGCGAAACGTGGATTCTATTTTTGATTTTGCGTTCGAAGACTTTATCATTGAGGATTATGACCCGCATCCGCATATAAAAGGAGCTGTCAGCGTATGATATCGTTTATTTTTGCGATGGATGAAAACCGGCTGATCGGAAAAGATAACGATCTGCCTTGGCACCTTCCGGATGATCTCGCATATTTCAAAAAAGTGACGACGGGACACACCATTGTGATGGGTCGGAAAACATTTGAATCAATCGGGCGTCCGCTTCCGAACCGGCGTAACATCGTAGTAACCTCGCGGGATGAATCCTTATTCCCGGGCTGTACTGTCGCCGGCTCGGCTGAGGAAGTGCTCAAGCTGATCCCGGCTGATGAAGAATGCTTTGTAATCGGCGGCGCCCAGCTGTACAGTGCGCTCTTCCCTTATGCGCACAGGCTCTACATGACAATCATTCACGATGTCTTTGAAGGAGATCGTTTTTTTCCGGAGTTTAATGAAGATGAATGGGAATTGACATCCCGCAATCAGGGAGTAAAAGATGAAAAAAACCCTTACGATTATGAGTACCTTGTATACGAGAAAAAGAATTGAGATCAAGCAGGGGGACAAGAATTGATTCGTTACGGCTGCCTTGTAATGTACGTTGTATTTATGTTCATGAAAAATATTCAGGAATATTTCAATCAAAAAGAGCTTGACCCGCGGCTTTCTTTTCAAAAACAGATGAGGCTGGTGTACGAGCGGCCGAAAGCGTTTATGAGGGGATGCATTGACATGTCGGGATCGGTAATCAGCATTCATCATGATCAGCCGATACCGGACGGCCCTGTATTGTATGTGCATCCCGGATTAGGCCCGGCTGATCTTGTGCTGCTTGCGGGACATCTTGAAGAGCCGGCTGGTTTTATCGCCGGCGAGAAAGCTTTCCGGATGCCGTTTCTCGGAAATTGGCTGAAATTGATGGGCGTCATTTGTGACGGAGACAGCCGGGATGCCGTGCTTCACGAGGCGGAAGTCCGCCTGCAAAAAGGGCAAAGCCTGATTCTTTCTGAAGACGGAAAAATCAATCCGGAGGAGCTGGCCCTGCGTCTCGATCTTCCGATTGTTCCGGTCAACACAACGGGAACAGACCGGCTGCTTCGGGGCAGGTTACTGAAACGGCTGAAACCGGCAGACATTGAACTGCATGTAAAGCCCGCTTATTATCCGGCTGTTCAGAAACGGCTTCGTGCATAAAAAAAGCACAGTCTCTCGTAAAGAGACTGTGCTTTTTTATTTCAGATAAAAGGGACTTTGACGCAATAAAATAATATACAGAAAAACATCGAAGCGCTGCCGCCTAAAACAAAGCTGTGCCAAATGGCGTGATGAAACGGAATCTTTCTCCAAATGTAAAAAATCGTGCCGGCGGAATACAATAAGCCGCCGAGAAGAAGAAGACCGAAGCCCGGGCCTGACAGCGAGGCGTACAGCGGTTTGATGGCGACAATAATCAGCCAGCCCATCATTAAATAGACAAGCGTTGAAAAAATGATAAACCGCTTCACGAAAAAGATTTTAAACACGATACCTCCGACGGCAAGCGACCAAACGATAATTAACAAAGTCAGGCCGAGTGCGCCTTTAAGCGGTCCTAATAAAAATGGCGTATATGTCCCCGCTATTAATACGTAAATAGCGGAATGGTCCACAATCTCAAGAATGTCTTTCGTTTTTTTATGCTGAATGCTGTGCAAAAGAGTCGAGCTGAGATACAGCAAAAGCATTGAGGCTCCGAAAATCGAGAAGCTGGCGATGTCTGTCGGCGAGCCGTATTTCACCGCGAAGATAATGAGAAAAATAAGCGCCGGGATCGACAGCAATACACCGATTCCGTGTGTAATGGCATTTGCGATTTCTTCTTTTATCGTGAACAATTAAATGTCCTCCTTTTTAAAGGATTTGTTTTTGCAGTGACTGCAAAAAGCCCAACCCTTCTAATGTGATTTTTGTTCCTGCGCGTCCCCGTCCCTTTGTGACATAATTCATCTTTTCTAAGTAATCAAGCCTGTTTCTGACCTGCTGGGGCGTCAATGTCATTGTGCTGTTTTCGCTTAATTCGGATATGCTCCGTCTGCTGGCGGGTTCGCCTTTTGCATTTAAGTCTTTGATTGATTCCAAAATAAACAAAAATTCTTCTTTTTCCATCAGTGTCAGCCGTTTTTCTTTTTTCTTGGCGGTTTTCGCTTTCTGGCTGTTTTTAATATACGGCGGGACATCCTCGGGATAAATCGTGCCGCCGGATGCTGCCGCAGCCATATAATACGCCGCATTTTGAAGCTCTCTGATGTTGCCGTTAAAGGTGTGCCGTGCACACAGAGGATAAACGGACGGATCGATATGCAAATGCTTCCCCGAAGCTGCCAGAATATGCTGAAGAAGAAGCGGTATATCGCTTTTTCGTTCAGATAAAGCAGGGAGCGGAAGACATAACACGTGAAGCCTGTAGAATAAATCTTTGCTGAACGTGTTTTCCGCATCGGCAAGATCCGCCGTGCTGCTTGCAATGATGCGGGCGGAAAGCCCGGCGTCCAGCTCGGAAAGAAGGCGGGCCTGTACTGAAAGCGGCATGTCTCCGATTTCATATAAGAATAATGTTCCGTATCGGGTTCTATTTAATGCGCCTTCAGCACCGAACAGTTCATGCTCAAGCCGCTCTTCGCTTTGGCTGCAGTGAACGGTAATAAACAGTTCGCTGTTTCTGCGGGATTTATGGTGGATCGCTGCGGCCATTTGTTTTTTTCCGGTTCCGACTTCACCCGTTATGAAGACCGGCAAATCCGATAATGCAAATTTGGCGGCCAATCGTTTCGCTTCTAAAAAAGATTTATGTTCGCCGGCTAGTTGATGAAAAGGATCAGTCTGTTCAATTACATTCATTAATTGGCTCCTTTTGGTTCTAATTGGTTTAAGTATAACACGTTTGTGCCTTTAGAAAAATCATTTTCTCATCAATCGGTTCATTTATGTTTATTTACAAAATTAAAATAATTGTCTTATTATTTGAATATTCGTGTTATAATGGCATATTAAATAGGGATTTAAATAAGAAAGGACTCTGTAAATGAAACCGTTGCTTAAAGAAGACTCTCTCATCCAGGTAAAAGACATTTTAAAAGCGCACCAAAACGTAAAGGACGTTGTGATACATACGCCTTTGCAGAGGAATGACAGACTTTCTGAAAGATATGACTGCAATATCTATTTAAAAAGAGAAGACCTGCAGGTGGTCAGGTCATTTAAGCTCAGAGGGGCTTATAATAAAATGAGGCAGCTCTCAAAAGAGCAGACTGAAAACGGAATTGTATGCGCAAGTGCGGGAAACCATGCGCAGGGGGTTGCGTTTTCATGCAAACATCTCGGCATTCACGGCAAGATTTTTATGCCGTCAACCACACCGAGACAAAAGGTATCCCAAGTGGAGCTGTTCGGAAAAGAATTTGTTGAAATCATATTGACGGGTGACACTTTCGATGATGCCTATAAAAGTTCTGCGGAATGCTGCGAAAAGGAAAACCGCACGTTTATTCATCCGTTTGACGATCCGGACGTCATGGCCGGGCAGGGAACGGCTGCCATTGAAATTTTAAATGACATTGATGTTGAACCGCATTTTCTTTTTGCGAGCGTAGGGGGAGGAGGACTCCTATCCGGTCTCGGCACTTACATGAAAAACATCTCGCCGGATACAAAAATCATAGCGGTAGAGCCGAAGGGCGCAGCCTCCTATTTTGAATCGAAAAAAGCAGGACAAGTCATTGAACTTGAGAAAATCGATAAATTTGTCGACGGGGCGGCCGTAAAAAAAATCGGCGCGGAAACGTTTCAAACGCTTGAAACAGTCGTCGATGACGTTCTGCTTGTCCCGGAAGGAAAAGTGTGCAGCACGATTCTCGAATTATATAATCAATGCGCCATCGTAGCTGAGCCGGCGGGTGCATTGTCCGTGTCAGCACTTGATCTGTACAAGGAAGAGATTAAAGGGAAAAACGTCATCTGCGTAGTCAGCGGAGGGAATAACGATATCGGCAGAATGCAGGAGATGAAAGAGCGCTCCATGATTTATGAGGGGCTGCAGCATTATTTTATCGTTAATTTTCCCCAAAGGGCGGGGGCGCTTCGCGAATACCTCGATGAAGTGCTCGGGCCTGATGATGACATCACCCGGTTTGAATATACAAAAAAGAATAACAAAAGCAGCGGTCCTGCATTGGTCGGCATTGAGCTGAAGCATCGGGAAGATTATGGCGCGCTCATTGCCCGTATGAACAAAAAAGGATTTCATTACGTAGAGGTGAATAAAGATCAGGATCTGTTCCACCTGTTAATCTGACTTTTTTTAGAACGGCCGCGCAAAATGACAGACACGCCTTCTCAGATTGTATATAATAAAAAGAAAACAATCGAAAAAGAAGGATTGATATCTTGTTACTCAAAAGCCTAGAGTTCAAACGACGGGACGGGATTCAGGTAAAAGTGACAGAAATACCGGTTGTCACGGAAGGTGAACATTATTTTTTTCAAATCCATCAGCACCTTGAGCTTTATTTGAGAGAAGTTTTTGCTTCACAAAGTGAGAGAACAGTGTATTCATTCCGACAATATGTTAAGCGCCGTATGAAGTGGAAAGATTACGAGGCCGTTTTCAACCAAGAGATATTAAAACATAACGCATAACGGTGCACATTCCTTAGCGCCTTCCTTTTGATAAAGGAGGGTGCGGGAATTTTTTTATGACGAATGCTGTAAGCGTTTTATCCATGGGGGGGAATGAAAATGAAAATAATGAAAAGCTTCGCTGCTGTCTTTTGTTTGCTGCTCTTGTGCGCCTGCGGGGGGAAGACGATAAAAGACCCGCTGAACTATCAGATTGAACCGTTTTCATATCAGAACCAAGACGGGAAAACAGTGTCACTGAAAAGCCTGAAGGGAAAGGTCTGGATTGCCGATTTTGTTTTTACAAATTGTAAAACAGTCTGTCCGCCGATGACAGCCCATATGACTGAACTGCAAAAAAAATTGAAGGCTGAGAACTTGGACGTGCGGATTGTGTCATTCAGTGTAGATCCTGAAAATGATACGCCGAAACAGCTGAAAGCATTTGCTTCCAAATATCCGCTCTCACTTCGCAACTGGGATTTTCTGACCGGTTACAGTCAAAAGGACATTGAGGATTTTGCGCTGAACAGCTTTAAAGCCATCGTCAAAAAGCCGGAGGGAGAAGATCAGGTCATACATAAAACTTCTTTTTATTTAGTCGGGCCTGAAGGCAAGGTGCTTAAGGATTATGACGGCGTGCAGAAAGTTCCATATGATGATATCCTGTCAGATGTCAAAGCGGCTGAGGAGCTCAAGTAAACTGGCAGATTAGACATTTTCAAATCTGAAAAAACATGTTACACTTTCCACTAGTAGACGGGGGAAGGAGCAACAAGATTGAAGCTGCGAATGTTCTCATTGATCGCCGGACTGGCTTTGCTTTTATCAGCTTGTTCTGTCCAGCGCACCGGTTCTCATGCTGAAGAACCGAAAACGAAAGATCATATTGTCATAGCTGCGGTCGGTGATTCGTTGACTGAAGGAGTAGGAGATCCGGAGGGTTTAGGATACGTCGGCAAGGTAGCGGATTCCCTCAAGAAAAAGGGACATGTGAAAACGGTAGATATTAAAAATTATGCGGTGCAGGGCGACAAAACGTCGGACCTGCTGAAAAAGCTTGATGATAAAAAAGTGCAGAAATCATTGAATGGCGCCGACTATATCTTTTTTACCATCGGCGGTAATGATTTAATGAAGGTGCTCCGCCAGAACGTCATGCAGCTGACGATTCAGCCGTTTCAAAAGGAAGAGAAACCTTTTGAAAAACGGTTCAAGGCGATCATTTCAAAAATCCGCAAGTATAATCAAAACGCTGAGCTGGTGTATGTCAGCATGTATAATCCTTTCACATTTACGCTGCCTGAGTTAAAAGAGATTAACGGGGTTGTGACCGATTGGAATCTGATCGCCGCAAAAGAGCTGAAAAAAGATCCTCACGCCGCCGCGGTAAATGTTGAAGACTTGTTCAGTCAAAAAAGCGGCAGCAGACGGATTTCAAAGGATGATGATTTTCATCCGAATGCAAAAGGATATGCACTCATCGCCGATCGATTGTACGGCATCATTGAAAAACAAGGGTTACCAGCAGAATAGGGTGAAATGATGAAGAAGTGGAAATCGCTGTTTTTTGTTCTTCTTGCACTCAATGTGATTGCCGCCGCGGTAATCGTGACATTGATGGTTATGCCGGGAGAGCAGGCGAAAATACAAGATCAGACAAAAAGCGAGTACGGCTTTCATATCACAAGTTCCAAAGAATCACTTTCAAGGTTTGTGAATGCGTACTTAAAAGAGAAGGCATCGAATCAGCTTGACTACAAAGTGGACATCAATAACGACGTGCATGTAGCGGGTAAAATCAAGGCATTCTCAACATCTATTAATGCGGTTGTCACATTTGAACCGTCCGTGCAAAAGAACGGTGATGTGGTTCTGAAAGTGACGAAGTTTTCCTTAGGCGAATTAAGCCTGCCGATCAGCTTTGTGCTGAATTATATGGACAGCTTTTACGAACTGCCATCATTTGTGCACGTCCATCCAAGTGACAAAAGCATCGAGGTCCGTCTGTCGGAAATGCCGTTAGACAACGGCATGTATGTAAAGGCAGATAAAATCAATCTCGACACGGATGAAATTGAATTTTCCTATTATCATCCGAAACGATAAGTTTTCATTAAAAAAACACAGATCCTTTCAGGGATTTGTGTTTTTTCGTTTCAGCGTTTTTTGTCCAGTTTGCTGAACAGTTTGATTAACGTTGCAAGCTCTTCATCAGAGTAGCAGTCAAACCGTTTAAAAAAGTATTCTGTTTTTTTCTGGTTGAAGTGATCGACAATTTTCTCCCCGTCTTCCGTAATATGGATTCTGATAATACGTCTGTCCTCTTTAGAACGGATGCGGGTGATCCATTCCTTTTCTACTAAAGCGTCGGTCACTGCGGTAATGTGGCTTGCGGAGACCTCAAGAATAGGAGCGAATTCCGTTACTTTCTTAGGGCCTTGTTCACTGAGAATCCGCAGAATGGTGAATTCGTTTCTGGACAGCTCTTTATCTAGAATTTCATTAACTTCATTTCTGATTTGTTTAAACACTTTTCGAAGCAAAGCTTCCATATCATACATCATTTGTGTCCTTACCTTCAAATCATGAACCTCCAATATGTAGTCAGCGTGGCATTCGGCTTAAGCTTCCCCTGAAGAAAGCAGAATTATTTTTATTCTGTTTATACATGCTATAATATAATAATACCACGTATGAACAAAGGAGGGCACCCGTATGTCAGAAAAAAAAGAAATCGCCACATTTGCAGGCGGCTGTTTTTGGTGCATGGTGAAGCCGTTTGACGAACAGCCCGGAATTGAAAGAGTGGTGTCCGGATATACAGGAGGCCATACTGAGAATCCGACCTACGAAGAAGTGTGCAGTGAAACGACCGGCCACAGAGAAGCCGTTCAAATCACATTTGATCCTGATATTTACCCGTATGAAAAGCTTGTCGAGCTGTTTTGGCAGCAAATCGACCCGACTGACGCAGGCGGCCAGTTTGCAGACCGGGGAAGTTCATATCAAGCGGCGATTTATTACCATAATGATGAACAAAAAGAAATTGCTGAAGCCTCAAAAAAACGGCTTGAAGAAAGCGGCATTTTTAAAAAGCCGATCGTGACAGAAATTTTAAAAGCTGAGCCTTTTTATGAAGCGGAAGGCTATCATCAGCACTTTTATAAAAAAAATCCTGATCACTACGGGCGCTACCGTGTAGGATCCGGACGTCAAGGATTTCTCGATGAACATTGGAGGGACAGATAGATGGCTCTTAATAAAGAAGAAAAAATCAAATCATTAAACCGCATGCAGTATGAAGTCACACAAAATAACGGAACAGAGCCGCCGTTTCAAAATGAATTCTGGGATCACAAAGAAGAGGGGCTTTATGTTGATATCGTATCAGGAAAACCTCTGTTTACTTCTCTGGATAAATTCGATTCTCATTGCGGCTGGCCCAGTTTCACCAAACCGATTGAGGAAGAAGAGGTTGACGAAAAACTGGACACAAGCCATGGGATGATCCGGACGGAAGTGAGAAGCAAAACAGCGGATTCCCACTTAGGCCACGTTTTTAATGACGGCCCGGGGCCAAGCGGTCTCCGTTATTGCATTAACTCTGCGGCACTCCGTTTTGTTCCGAAAGACAAGCTGAAAGAAGAAGGCTATGAAGCCTATCAGCATTTATTTGAGAAATAGAGCTCGGCAATGAGGCCTGCCTATCAGACAGGCCTTTTTTCTATGCTTTTTTTTCTTCATGTAATCGTTCAATAATCTTTACGACTGTGTCTCTTGTGATGAGCGGCGCTTGATCGGATTGATATCTGGGGAGATTTACCTTCCGGAATTCCGGATGTTTGGCGGGGTCCGGCAAAATCGCGTAAAGATTGCCCCATTCATACAAAGCTTCCGTCTCATGCGGAGAGGTCAGTTCTTCATGAAGCTTCTCACCGGGGCGTTTTCCTACTACAACAGCGGCGGGACGCGGCAGTCCGTGCCGGATCGCATATTCCTCAAATCCGTGAAGCAGTTCTTCAAGCCTCAGGGACTCCATTTTAAAAATAAACGTTTCTCCGCCCTTTGTGATCACTGCAGATTGCAGGGTAAGCATTGCTGCGTCATCAATCGACATAAAAAACCTCGTCATGTTTTTATCCGTAATGGTGAGCGGGCCGCCTTCCATCATCTGTTCAAATAAAATAGGAATAACGGAACCGCGTGAACCGAGCACATTGCCGAAGCGGACCGAACAAAACACCGTACCGCGGTTTTGAACATGGTGATTTGCCTGATGAAACAGCTTCTCGGACAACAGCTTCGTAGCTCCCATTGTGTTTACCGGAGAAACAGCTTTATCGGTTTTTTAGGATATTAACCAAAAGGCGAAGAATTCCCTGTCAAAAAAAGATATCTGAGCACAGGAAGGATTTCAAACTGAGCTGGAATGGGTCCTTTTCGTCTGGCGGTCATTTTGACTATCACTTTTTGAAAAATGATTCTTAAAAGTTTATTTTTCTCTTCCCGGCTTTCGGCGGTGTCATATATATGTGCGGCATGCGGTATAAGGGAGCTGAAACAGGCAGTATCAATTTCTGGTTTGCGGCCGGAGGAATGATTCATTTCCTTTTTCACTTGCTGCAGGCCGTTCATTTCCTGGTCCAAGGCAGACTTCCTCTGTAAAAACATTTCATCTGAATAGATTCCGTTCTCGTATTTATCAAAAATGAAATGTAATTTATTGTGAAGTTCCTTCTCGCGCCGCTTGAGCTGTTCTTTCATTTGTTCTTCGGCCTTTATGCTGTTTCTGCTTTCGTATGCAGTGATCATTGATTCGATTTGTGTAAACAATTCTTTTTTATTTAATGAGTCAAGAGACCTTAAATAATCCAAGATCGCTTCTTCGACATCATCATATCTGACGTTCATACATGTATTGCGGCACCTCAGCAGTTTCACATGATATACGCTGGTTGTGCCGTCCTTATTGCTGCGTTTTCGTCTGGCTTCATATTTTGACAGCGGTGCTCCGCATTCAGCGCATGTACAGACACCCGCTAAGGTATTCACTTGAAAGTCACTTCTGGCGGGGAGAAGGGGGATTTTGTGCCGGATCTTTTTTTGCACCTGATCGAATTGTTCTTTATCAATAATAGGAGCATGTGCATCAGGAACAGATATTTGCTCGCTTTCAGGTCTTATCAGGCGTTTGCCGTCTTTTGTTTTTTCCCTGACCTTATATTTAACAGTGCCGATATAGGCTTCATTTTGAAGAATGGCTTTAACGGTGGAAGGATTCCATTTCTTTTTACCGGATGGAGAGGGGATCTTAAGCGCCGTTAAGTGGGAAGAAATCGCAGTGTAGCTGTAATCTTTCCCATTCAGCCCATTTAAAAAAAGATTGAAGATCAATCGGACGACTTTCGCGTTTTCATCAGCCGCTTCCAGCTTGGATTGTTTTTTGTTTAAAGTGTACCCGTACGGCGCCATACCGGATATCCATTTTCCTTGAGCGGCATAAGTATATTTGGCACCCGTCATCCGTTCTCTTGTCATTTCAAACTCTTCTCTGGCCATAAATAACTCGAAGCGGATCTGTCTCATGTCGGCAGGATTTCTCGGGTCATATACTTTATAAGGCGTAATAATCAGAAGTCTGCGGCTCTGCAGCAGATTGACGATCCGCCCGGCATCACTATAGCTTCCTCTGCTGAGACGAGTGATTTCTTTGACTGCAATCGCTTGAAATGCACCATTTTCAAGGTCCCGTAAACAATCTTGAAAAACCGGCCGGCCTTCAATGTTTTCACCTGATCCGATCTCCATTTTTAAAGTGAAAGGGACTTGAATAGCGGTTAACACGCTTTCCATCAGTTCCTTTTGTTCCGTCAATGTATCTTCGCCGGTTCTTTTTTCGCGTTCCGCATCCTGGCGTGAGCGTCTGATATACCCTAAAATACTCGTAATCTCATAAGATTGAACAATGGATCGCAAGTCCAAAACTTCACCCCCATACATGTTCATAGTTGCGCAAAAGGGTTTCAAGCCGTCTGTTTCCGGTCAAATACAGCTTCGGTAAGTGAAAGGATGGCCGCAGCAACGATGAGAACATGTTGCGGAATGAAAATACCGCTTACCATGCTGTCAGCAATATATAAAGTAATGAAGCTGATAATGAAATCAGTAATCATTTTTAGCAAACGGTACAGCGCTTTGTTTTTGACCGTTACAGAGGCCGCCGTCAGCAGGATTTTTCCGATAAACTCAAAAAAGCTTCCGATCAAAATGACCGACATGATCAAGAGGAAAATGGAACGGTTTGATTCATATGTAATCCCGAAAAGTTTGAAAAAGCCGATAACGCCGAAAAATAAAGGAAAAGCAAATAATATAAGGGCGATCAGAATGAGCGGGCAGAAACCAAGAATGACAGCTGCGTTGATTTTATATTTTGAGTTTTTACAGGACATGGCTTCACGACACCCCCGCACCATTGTTTTTGCTATTTTATCACGTTTTGGAAAGAAAAGGAGAGAGCCGTGTTATTGACTGTCTCCCTCATCTCCATAACTCGGCGGATAAGCGCCGAATTGACGTGAATAGAGCATTGTCAACCATTGATCATGCTTTTTAACTAGCGTTAACATTTCATTTGTGGCCGCCAGTTGCTGTTTCATAATTTTGTGCAGGCGGCGGATTTGCTTTTGATTCATGCAGTCAGGCTGGCTTATGCAGCAGTAAAAAAATTGCGGGTGCCAATACATCATATTCCTCCTTATCTGTGTCATTCGGAAATATGCTGAAGCAGGGAACGGTCAATATCTGAAATGGACTTGATCCCGGCATTGGTCATACTTATATCAATATCTCTTATGAAATGACTTATCACGCGCCTGACGCCCGAACTGCCCGCGACAGCTAAGCCATATATATAGGTGCGGCCTAAAAAAACCGCCGATGCCCCAAGTGCGAGTGCTTTAATGACATCGCTGCCTCCTCGGATTCCGCTGTCTAAAAGGACGGGTATACGGTTCTGAACCGTTTCAGATATTTTTGGCAGAGCTTTGAGTGAAGCGATTTCTCCATTCAGCTGTCTTCCGCCGTGATTGGACACGATGATGCCGTCTGCGCCGTATTGTACGGCTAATTCCGCATCGCGGGGATCGAGAATGCCTTTCAGCAGAATGGGGAGGTTTGTATGTGTTCGCAGGCAGGCAAGATCGTTCCAGGTCAGAGCGGGTTCGTGAAAAATATCTATAAAAAAAGCGATTGCAGTATTCATGTCTTTTTCGGGAGGCAGCTTAACCTTAGACCGAAAGACGGGATCAGTCAGAAAATTTGCGATTCCCAATCCTTTTTTTGACGGATAATAACCGTTGCGTATATCTCTTTCCCGCCACCCCTGTTCCGGCAGATCGAGAGTGACAACGATGGCTGAATACCCCGCTTGCTCTGCCCGGCGAACGAAGCTGATCATGATATCCCGGTCTTTCGGCCAATACAGCTGAAACCAGCGGGGACATTTTCCCATAACCGCCGCAACGTCTTCAATTGAGTAAGAGGAGTGAGTGCTTAATATAAACGGAATCCCTGTTTCGGCTGCCGCTTTTGCCGATGCCAAGTCACCATGAGGATGAGCGATCTCCTGCACCCCGATCGGAGCCAGAAGAAAGGGGGCGGGGAACGTCTGACCGAACAGAGACACAGTTATATTCCGTTTGGATACATCTCTTAGTTTGCGGGGGCGGATATTCCATTCAAAAAACGCTTCTCTGTTTGAGCGCATCGTATCCTCTGAGCCTGCTCCGCCTGAGATATAGCCGAACGGGCCGTCAGGCAAAATCCGGCGCGCCCTGTACTCCCATTCGTCATGCGACACGGGGAGCTTTTGGACATGAGAGGAAACGTTCCTGTCCCGTGAATCAAACTCATTGTTCATTCAAAAACCCCCCGCTCATTTTTTTCTAGGGTATGAAACCTGCCCAGTCCTTGTTCATACCGTTTAAAAGAATTCTTCCAAGCGGCCGGAGGATGAGTGCGAACAGCCAAATGTAAAGATTGTCCAAAAAAATAACACCCGCAGTATCTGCGGATGTTTGTCCAAAAAGTTCTATAGTCAGCGGGCTTCGACGGTAATTTTATAGATGACGTAATTATCATTCACATCATAGGCGTATACGACAGCCGTGCCAAGTGACGAATGGGAGGATACAACACCGGAGGAGCTGATGCTGATCAGATTGCTTCCGGATATAATTTCCCAGCGCTTATAGCCCTTTAATAAGGACACGTTGGAGTTTCTCAGCATATGAAAATCAACGGTGGAAATGGGACTGCCGAGCTGTACAATCTGATCAGGGCCTGCGGGTTCATGAGCTGACACAGAACCGGTAAATGAAGGAAGAGCCAATGCGGAAATGGACAAAGCAGATACAATCAATACTTTGCAACACTTTTTCATCAGAAATGCCTCCCCATAAATTTAATCGCGGTACAACGCCAGTATATCATGTAAAATATTAGAAATTAGTGGATGTTTTGTGAAACTGATTGGTTGAAACGCCGACGTCAAACTACTCCTCATGCCGCTTCATAAAAGAGCAGTCAAGAGACAATCATCTGCTGACATATAATGCTCCTGTGAAAACGGGGGTTATGAGATGCCTTCTGAGGAATATGAACAATATAAGAAGAGAACGATAAAGACCGTTCAAAAGGGAAATTATTGCATAAGGATTGTCGATCAGACAGACGGAACAAAAAATGAAAGGGTGTTTTATCAGGAATTAGCGCGGCTGTTATTTGAAAGGGCTCTGAAGAAATCAGAATAGCCCTTTCTTTTTGCTTTTTTTATCGTTCATATCTAAAAAAACCGTTTTATCGGTACTGATATTAATCACATGCGTCACCTCTTGCAGCAAAGCGGCTTCTGCGACATTTTGTCCGCCGATAAGGTTGGTTTGAATGGCTTCAAACGGATGATCCTCACAAGTCGGAACCTGCTTCAGCGCAGCGGCGTGAAAGACAATATCAACACCTTTCATCACTTGGTTTACTCTTCTGTAGTCACGTACATCACCGAGTACAAACGACAATCTTTTTTCATCCGCGTATTTTTGTTTCATCACATATTGTTTGCTGTCATCTTTGCTGAACACAATGACTTCTTTAGGTGTTAAGAGCAAAAGGCGTTTTACAATTTGGCTTCCGATTGATCCTGTCCCGCCGGTGACGAGAACAGTTTTATCGTGAAAAAATGGTTTTAGCTCAACTGCTTGCTGTTTAGGCATGGCTTATCCTCCAACTCTCGTTTCTCTACCATGCATCATATGTTGAACAATTTCAGCGAGTTAATGAAAGCAACCAATAAATCAAAAATTAGAGAAAATCATTAATCTGATGCGCTTTCATTACGCTTTACTCGATTAATAGAAAGTAAATTACTAATAAAACAATGTACTAAATATTCATCTATAATTTTTGCTCCCGTCCTTTTTTCTTCTTTCATCAAAAATTTACACATTCGACAATTTTCACAAAAACTTTACACTGACAATCATGTATGTATTTTACAATTGAAGTGCACGTTCATAAAAGGAGGAAGTAAAATGAATCATTCAAAAACACTTTTGTTAACCGCGGCAGCCGGACTGATGCTGACATGCGGTGCGGTTTCTTCCCAGGCAAAGCATAAGCTGTCCGATCCTTATCATTTTACCGTGAATGCGGCGGCGGAAACGGAACCGGTTGATACGGCAGGTGACGCGGCTGATGATCCTGCGATTTGGCTGGATCCCAAGACTCCTCAGAACAGCAAATTGATTACGACCAATAAAAAATCAGGTTTAGTCGTTTACAGCCTTGATGGTAAGATGCTTCATTCCTATAATACCGGGAAGCTGAACAATGTCGATATCCGTTATGATTTTCCGTTGAACGGAAAAAAAGTCGATATCGCGGCAGCATCCAATCGCTCTGAAGGAAAAAATACCATTGATATTTACGCCATTGACGGGAAAAACGGCACATTGCAAAGCATTACAGATCCAGACCATCCGATTGCATCGGCAATTAATGAGGTATACGGTTTTACCTTATACCACAGTCAAAAAACAGGAAAATATTACGCGATGGTGACAGGGAAAGAGGGTGAATTTGAACAATACGAATTAAAGGCGGACAAAAATGGATACATATCCGGCAAAAAGGTACGGGCGTTTAAAATGAATTCCCAGACGGAAGGGATGGCAGCAGACGATGAATACGGCAGGCTTTATATCGCAGAAGAAGATGAGGCCATTTGGAAGTTCAGCGCCGAGCCGGACGGCGGCAGTAACGGAACAGTTATCGACCATGCCGACGGCAGGCATTTAACTCCTGATATTGAAGGATTGACGATTTACTACGCTGCTGACGGGAAAGGCTATCTGATGGCATCAAGCCAGGGAAACAGCAGCTACGCCATTTATGACAGAAAAGGACAGAACAAATATGTTGCGGATTTTCGCATAACAGATGGTCCTGAAACAGACGGCACAAGCGATACAGACGGAATTGACGTTCTGGGTTTCGGACTTGGGCCTGAATATCCGTTCGGTATTTTTGTCGCACAGGACGGTGAAAATATAGATCACGGCCAAAAGGCCAATCAAAATTTTAAAATCGTGCCGTGGGAAAGAATTGCTGATCAAATCGGCTTCCGCCCGCTGGCAAATAAACAGGTTGACCCGAGAAAACTGACCGACAGAAGCGGAAAATAAACATGCAAAAAGCAGCTTATACAAGCTGCTTTTTGATGTGCAGAGCGTTTCATGAGAAAGTTTTGGAACGGATAGCCGTGAGCACAGCCGGAATCCGGTCATACGTGTAAGCCGGCACTGTCTCTTGATAATTAAGCGCCGCGATTTGTTCACGTTCACGTGGGTTTGTCATATAAAAATGGATCTTTTCCGCAAAATCCGCAAGCCCGCTGTAAGAAACAAAGGATGAAAAAGGGGGCGCGGGAGAAAGGTCTGTCAGTTGAAATGCCTGACAAGCCGCAATGTCAAAGCTTCTCGTATTTAAACTGATATTTTGGATGCCGCTTCTATTTTGGTTGAGCGCAAACCGATAAGAACGGTGCGGGTTCAAAACCACATCTGCGCTGTTGTAATGCAATGCGGCATGTTCGGGTTCAATCCATTCATCCATGATGAGCACATTTTTCTGTCTGGCGATTTTTTTAGGCAGATGTCTGCGCCATCCCTTCCCGATGATCCGAAGCGTATACGGAAGCTTCGCAGCTGCTTTCACCAGTTCAACGCGATTCGGGTACGGGTATCCGATCAGAAGCAGATTTGTGTGAAGAGAAGCGTCAGCCGCTTGTTTTGTAAAAAGCCGCTGATTAACGGGGATCGGGACATAATATACGTGCTGTAAGCCCATTTGCCGATAAGCATCAAGAGCGTTTTGTTCTATGGTCAAAACGGCATCGGCGAGCGGGGCGATTGTCTTGCTCACATCGAAATAAAAAGGATCCTCCGTCAGCCATAGATAGACGGGAATCTGTTCTGTCCTCAGCCATTGAAGCCATTCAGACGGAATACGGTCGCCCGCCATCATGAGACTGATGTCAGGTTTGAATGCCCGTATACTGCGGATTGAATCTTCCTGAAGCTCAGAAACAGAAAAAAAGCGGACGGAAGACTGTAAAAAGCCTTCCTCGATCCAGCGGTCAAAATACGTGTAAATGCCTTTATATCCTGAACGGATATATAAAACTTTCATCTGCTTTACGAAGTGAACGTGACACTTTCAACTTTGTCAACGTCAAGCAATGTTGTAGAAGAGCCTGCCGGTGTAACGGAATTTTCCTGCGTCACATAAACGATGCCGTGAACTTCGTCAAAGAAAACAAATTGAACCGGGCCGATCATGTCTCCAGAATCCATCACAATGCTGATGACAGTGCCGGGCTGTACTCTTGCAAAAATCCATCTCGCCGCTAGTGAAATACCGCTTCCCAGAACAGATTGAGTGCTGAGACTGTCTTTCGCAGCAGCTTCATCCACTTTTGCATCAATTGCAGATTCTAATAAATCTTTTATCTTGTTTTCCACGTTATCTCCTCCATCTGTGCCGCTAGATAAGGCGCTGTTGTCAAATATAGGGGTCAAAAGAGTTTTCAATAGCTTCTTTTTGAGCTCTGAACGATCTTCGCTCATGGGGACATACACCTCCTTTAACAATTTCAACCTCACGTTTATTCATATTCCTGATTGATGAGATTGGTATAAGTCGAATGCCGTTTTGCCGTATTTTTTTCATATTTAAGAAAACCGCTGAATTTAAGAATCAGGCTTTGTTTGCCTATGCGGATTGCAAAAGAGCAACATACGTTGTATAGATTAAAAAATGAAGGAGAGGAATTATTTTGGATTCAGAAGAAACTGTAAAGCACGGGGGTTTTGAGGAGGAATTTCATCTCTTACTGCTTCTTCTTCTTTTATTATCACGCCAGCCGTCCGGAGATCAATCAGATTTGCGGCGCCAGCTTGTGATGGCAAAAGAGCTTGGAGTTCCTATATCACGCGTCAATCTGGTTAACGGCAGCACACTGCAAAACGTGATTGTCAAAGAAGTGCTGTCTGATTTGGCCGTTTTTCAAAATCCGCTCAATAATACGAGATCAAATGTGGCGATTTCAAGTATCGTCAGCTGGGGTGCTTTTTAATAACAGATATCAGGCTCTGTTCTTTCGGAGCCGTTTTTTATGTTAACAGAAGGGGTGATGGGGGTGGAAAAGAAGGTCTCAATTATCTTAACGAGTTATAACAAACCAGATCTTGTTAAACAGGCGATTGAAAGTGTTTTGCATCAGACCTACAGCAATTGGGAGCTGTTTGTAATGGATGATCATTCAAATGAAGAAACCTCGGCCGCCATCAGCCCGTATATAAAAGATCACCGCATATACTATTACAACAGTTTTATCAAACCGGACGAACGGCTGAAATCGACCCGGTATGCCGTTTTGATTAATGATGCGCTTACAAAGGCTTCAGGCGAATACGTTACTTATCTGACAGACGACACCGTATTTCATCCGGATAGGCTCAGCCGCATGGCGGAAGCGCTTAATCAATTCACCGAATTTGATGCCGTCTATTCCAGTCAGAAGGTGATACATGTAAATGAGCGCGGAACAGAACAATCCCACTTCTATCGTTTTGCTGAAGACGTGCTTGATCAGGCCGCTTTTCTCGTTGATCACTGTTCAGTGATGCACCGGAGATCATTGCTACGGCGTGTGAAGGAGAAGTTCGGCAGTTTTTGGGACGAAGATGTCATGCATTGGAATCATGGCGACTCTGTTTTTTGGAGCAGGCTCAACACATTTACATCATTTCTGCCGATAAAAGAAGTGTTGGATACAACCTATAAAACACCCCACTCATTCCAGAACACGTATCAATCGCTTCCGCCGGTGCTGATTGATGGGGCTTTTGTTAAGGGGACGGATCAGAAAGTATATCAGCTTGACCGAAATAAAAGAAAGCCTGTAAACGAGCGCTGGCGTACTTTATATGAAGGAAGAACCGTCATCATTCCTGATCCGTTTTTATTTCAATACGAGGAAGACAGCTCCGTCAGTATTCCGAATTTTCAGCTCATTAGCGATCAGTTTCATGTCTATTTTTTAGAAGACGGGGCGAAAAGGCTGGTTGATTCTGGCGCCTTCCGCTTTTACCAATTTAAACGGCATGACATCCTGGCTTTAGAACGGGACGAAATACAGGCGCTGCCGGACGGTCCGCCGATCAGCTGGGAGAGATCGGGCTGTATTCAACATCTTCCCGGGAGAATGCTGTTTCGCATTGAACGGGAATTTTATGTTTATTTGAGAGGAGTTCTCCATCCGATCAGTCATAATGTAGTGAAACGATTTTTTGCAAAGCAGAAGGCGATACCCATTTCCTTTCAGCAAATTAAACAATTACCAATTGGAAAGCCGTTCTATCCGGTGTACGATGAAATTATAAGAAATCTCAATATAACAAAAGGATGAGAGATGCAGTTGGATGTGTAAGGAAAAGGAGAGCTTTTATGACCGATCAATTTGCTAAAACCGAGAAACAATATATAGAGCTTACATCCGGCATTCAGAGGTTCGAGCATTACAGTGTATGTACAGACCCTTTGCTGCCGCAGATTTTTTCGCATAACTTTGTTCAGCTGCACCGTACATTTCCATTAGACAGACTGCTGCCGTTTTTTGCGTCCGTTCCGAACATGCTTCAAGCCAATTATATTCATGTGAAAGCGGCTCCTGAGCACACATTTCCGCTTTTTCTGAAACAAACATTGGTAAAGCAGGGCTACGTAGTGGAAGATGAGCTGTTTTTTGCAAGGAAACTGGAAAATGGGGATCGGCAGGCCGGACATCCGCTCACCGCTTGGGGGACGGAAAAAAGCCTCGCCGACGGGTCATCTATTATGAACATTTATGATGCCCTTTACATTGGCGAGGCGGCGGCCGAACAAAAGCTTGAGCGGAAATATCCTTTGTATAAGGACGGGACGGTTATGCTTGTCGTGTGCTACAGCGACGCCTCCCGAACGATCCCGATCGGCTGCGGAGAGCTTTTCATCAACAAAGCAGATAAAACCGCCAAAATTGAAGAAGTCGCAATTCTGGATCAATTCCAACGAAAAGGCTACGGGTCAATATTGATGAACGAGCTGATGGCTGCGGCAAAGCTGAGCGGCATGGAAACCGTATATCTTGTGACGTCCGGGATGGACGGTGTAAACCGTTTTTATGAAAAACTCGGCTTTAAAAGATTTCGGCGCGTGCATACGATTTTTCATTATTTTCTTACATAGATGGGCATTTGCATAAAACAATTGGGAGTTGGCCCGCATACAATGCCGTATATCGCAAGAAGAAAGGATGATTCGTATGTACGGATATGGGGGCTGCGGCAGTTATGGCTTCGGTTATGGGTACGGCGGCTGCGGAGGCGGAACCAGCACATTTGTACTGATCGTGGTATTGTTTATTTTATTAATCATCGTCGGTGCGGCTTTTATTTGTTAGACTGAATAAATCCTATAATGAAAATCAGCCTGCAGAGAACAACACTTTCTGCAGGCTTTTTGTTGTTTTCATCTTTAAAAAGCATGTTTTCCAGAACGCTCCTCCAGCAGCCTGTTTTACAGAAAGGTTTTTTCTGTAAAAAAACTTTCTGAAGGATAAGAATGCCGTTATTCATCTGTTCATACAATGAAGCAAATGGGTTTTTGAGGTGGAAAGATATGGGGAGCTATTTAATTAAACCGGAGCTTGACGGGATTTATCCGACAGTCAGCCATGGAAAAGGATCATATGTATATGATCTGGGGGGAAACAAGTATCTAGATGGGTCATCAGGAGCGGTCACTTGCAATATCGGCCACGGGACGGAGGATATTATACAAGCTTTAAAAGAGCAGCTTGACTCCGTTTCGTTTGTGTATCGCTCGCAATTCACCAGTGAGCCCGCAGAGGAGCTCGCTTCATTTCTGGCAGACCATCTGCCGGGCGGGCTGAACTGGTCATTTTTTGTAAACAGCGGCTCAGAGGCAGTCGAAACAGCGATGAAAATGGCCGTTCAATATTGGCAGGAAAAAGGCCAATACCAAAAATCCGTCTTTTTATCGAGATGGAGCAGTTACCACGGTATTACTTTGGGAGCGCTTTCACTATCGGGGTTTTATGAACGGAGATACCGCTTCACCCAGCTGCTCGAGCGGTTTCCCGCCGTTTCAGCGCCAAATATGTATCGTTCTGAGCTGCAGGGAGAGGAATTTGTGAAAGCTGCGGCAGCTGAACTGGAAACGACTGTTAAACGGATCGGTGCCTCATTTATCGCGGGTTTTGTCGCAGAACCGATTGTCGGAGCAGCCGGGGCGGCCATCACTCCGCCGTCAGGTTATTATGAAGCGCTTGAGGATGTCTGCCGCAGGCACCGTATTTTGTTTATCGCGGATGAAGTCATGACGGGGCTCGGGAGAACAGGGCGAATGCTTGCTTCTGAGCATTGGGGGATCGTACCTGATATCGCAGTGCTCGGAAAAGGGTTAGGCGCCGGTTACGCTCCGATCGCGGCAGCCGTCGCGTCTGATGACATCATTGATACGATCAAGCGGGGCTCCGGAGTCATTATGAGCGGACATACGTACAGCGCCAACCCATACTGTGCAAGAGCAGCGCTTGAGGTGCTTCGCTATGTCAAAAAACACGAGCTGCTTCAGCAGGCAGAGGAAAAAGGCGCGATACTGATGCGGAAATTAGAACAAATCAAAGAGCGCAGCGGGGTAATCGGAGATGTCCGCGGTAAAGGCCTGCTGATCGGAGTTGAGTTCGTTAAAGATAAAACGACGAAGGAAGTTTTTCCGAAGAAACAGGGGTTCACAGAAAAAATGATAAAAGAAGCAAAAAAACGGGGCCTGCTTATTTATCCTTCAAAGCCCGGTATTGACAGCGGAGAAGGAGACGCCGTCATCATCGCGCCGCCGTTCACGATTTCGCATGCTGAGCTGGATGAACTGTCAGATCTATTTTCACAGGCTGCAGAAGAAGTTGAAAAAATGATGAAGAGGGATTGAGCTGACATGTCTATTTTTCATAAACAAATCGATATTCATGAAGCAATTGCCGATGTCAAGGACGAATCTGTCATCATGTTCGGCGGTTTCGGGGGAGTGGGGTCACCTCCGTCATTAATCGAAGCGATTTTAGAAAGCGGCGTTAAAGAGCTGACCGTCATCTGCAATGATGCCGGATTTCCAGAAATCGGCATCGGCCCGCTTATCGTGCACGGGCGGGTGAAAAGGCTGATCGCTTCCCATATCGGCTCAAACCCTGTAGCCGGCAGACAAATGACTGACGGAACGCTTGAGGTGGAATTTTCGCCTCAAGGGACGCTTGCCGAACGGATTCGCGCAGGCGGAGCCGGGCTTGGCGGTATTTTAACTGATATCGGCATTGATAACGCAACCGTTTGTGAAAACAAAGAAACCGTAACGATTGACGGAAAGCCCTATTTAGTTGAAAAAGCGCTGACGGCTGATTTCGCTTTTGTGTCCGCACATACTGCTGATGAATTCGGAAATCTGACGTATGACAAAACGGCGCGCAACATGAACCCTCTGATGGCGGCCGCAGCCGAAAGAACTTTTGCCGAGGCGGTAACGATTGTGCCGGCAGGCGAACTTGACAGCGAGCATATTGTGACGCCGGGCGTTTTTGTAGAGGGCGTCGTGCAAACTGAAGGAGTGAAGTGGAAATGGGCTTGGGAATAGCGGAAAGAGAGAGTATCGCGAGGCGGGCCGCCAGTGAAATCACATCAGGCATGATCGTCAACTTGGGGATCGGCATTCCTTCTTTAGTGCCGAATTTTCTGCCGGCCGGCATGGAAGTGATGCTGCAGGCGGAAAACGGCGTCCTCGGGATAGGCGGAAGCCCCGAGCGAGGTGCGGAGGATGAGCTTTTATGCAATGCGGCCGGATATCCTGTCAGTACGGTAAAGGGAGCTTCCTATTTTGATTCAGGTTTGTCTTTTGCCATGATCAGAAAAGGGCTGATTGATATTACTATTTTAGGCGCGCTGCAGGTCAGCCGGACCGGAGATCTCGCCAATTGGCTCGTACCGGGGAAAAAAGTGCCCGGAATGGGAGGGGCGATGGAGCTGGCCCAAGGCGCGAAAAAAGTGGTTGTCGTCATGAGCCACACTGATCAGAAGGGCCGGCCGAAACTGGTCGAAAGCTGTTCATTGCCGCTTACGGCCGCGGGCTGTGCAGACCTCATCATTACAGAGAAAGCCGTAATCAGCATCGATGATGAGGCTTTTGTTCTTGAGGAACTGCTGAATGGCTCGACCATAGACGATGTTATTCAAACAACGGATGCTGAAATCAGATTGGGAGAATGTTTTCTTAAAAGGGGGCCTGTCCATGGATCAATTAGAAAAGAAAGTCACTGAGTGGGCGGAAGAAAACGCAGCAAAAGCGGTAAGTCTGCTGAAACGGCTGATCGGGGAAAAAAGTATGTTCGGAAATGAATTTAACGCACAGGCAGTTGTTTTAGAAAAACTGAGACAGTTTGACATGGATATTGATGTGTGGGAGCCGAGTATTAAACAATTGAAAGAACATCCTTATTTTGTATCGGAACGCGAAGACTTTCATGAAAGCCCGAATATCACCGCCGTAAAGAAAGGAGCCGGCGGAGGAAGATCACTGATACTGAACGGACATATTGATGTTGTCCCGGAAGGAAATCCCGCCGCGTGGACGTATGAACCGTTTACCGCTGTTGAAAAGGACGGAAAAATTTACGGCCGCGGTTCAACGGATATGAAAGGCGGCAATACAGCCCTCTTGTTAGCGTTAGAAGCGCTTGAAGCTTGCGGCGTTACGTTAAAAGGAAATGTTCTGTTTCAAAGTGTCGTAGATGAAGAGTGCGGCGGCGCCGGAACACTGTCGGCAGTAATGAGAGGCTACAAGGCTGACGGGGCGCTTATTCCGGAACCGACTAATTTAAAGCTGTTTGTTAAGCAGCAAGGGTCAATGTGGTTCCGCATTACGGTAAGAGGATTGTCCGCACACGGCGGCACCCGCTATGAAGGGGTGAGCGCGATTGAAAAAAGCCTGCATGTCATCACGGCCCTTAAAGAACTGGAACACGTCCGCAACGCCCGCATCATTGACCCGCTTTACCGGGATGTTCCGATTCCGGTTCCCATTAATATCGGCACCGTCCAAGGAGGAACATGGCCATCTTCGGTAGCTGACCGCGTCGTGATAGAAGGCAGATGCGGAATAGCTCCGGATGAAACGCCAGAAGCAGTAAAAGAAGAGCTCGCAAGCTGGCTCAAAGATTTGGAGTACCGGGATGAATGGTTTAAACACCATCCGGCGGAAATTGAATGGTTTGGGGCTCAATGGCTTCCGAATGATCTCCCGGATGAGCATCCGCTGATTTCCGCTTTGGAATCTTCTTTTGAGAAATTGAAAGGGGCAAAACCGATCCGTGAAGCATCCCCGTGGGGAACGGACGGAGGGCTTTTGCATCATGCGGGACAGACGCCTGTCATTGTCTTCGGGCCGGGAGAAGTCAAAGCGGCTCACCAGGCAAATGAATACATTGAAGTCCGGGCGTTAATCGATGCCGTCAAAATCATTTCTCTTTTTATGATGGAATGGTGCGGGGTGGCAGATGGGGGTGACGGAGCTGATAAAGGAACTGAGGGTTGAAAGCGGATCGGCTGAGATTGATGCAGACCGTTTCAATGAGCGAATCAGGGTCATTCGTTATGACGGGCAGCTCGCGTCGCTTATTCCGGCCGTTTTGGCGGAAGCAAAGCAAGAAGAAGCCCAAAAGGTGATTTTCTTTGCCAAGCGCGGCGATGAGCCGGAACTTGTCAAGCATCTCTTTTTTCATGAGGGGGTCATAGACGGATATTACAACGGGCATGAGGCTGCTGTGATGGTGCGCTATTTATCAGAGAAACGGAGACAGTCAGATTCATATGTATCTGAAGATTCGATGGTTGACCGTATATATGAGACACCGCCGGGGGGAATGACTCAGACAGAAAGCGGGCTGTTGTTCAGAAAAGCGGATGAAGGTGATGCAGACCGATTATCGCTCTTATATAAACATGTTTTTCTTACCTATCCGACTCCTGTCTTTAATCCCCTCTACATTAAAAAAACAATGAGAGAAAACACCATCTATTATGCCGCATTCGATCAGGAGCGTCTCATCGGCGCGGCAAGCGCAGATATCAATCCCGTGTTGGGGCACGCTGAAATGACCGATTGCGCAGTGCTGTCAGATTACAGGGGGAATTCCGTAACGGCACGCCTGTTTAAAGCCTTGGAGCAGGAACTCGCGGGCCAGGGAATCATTCATCTTTTTTCCTTGGCCCGTGCAGCGTCTTACGGAATGAATGCCGTTTTGTATCATGCGGGATACGGCTACAGGGGCAGGCTTGTGAACAACTGCCGGATTTCAGAAGGGCTCGAAAATATGAATATATGGTGCAAGACATTACGTTTTAGCCATTCATAAGGAGGAATTTGTTTGACAAACAAATGGTTTCAGCCGAAGCGTCATTGGAAGGAGATTGAATTGTGGAAAGATGTGCCGGAAGAAAAGTGGAATGATTGGCTGTGGCAGCTGACCCATACTGTAAGAACCGTCGATGACTTGAAAAAAGTCATTCATTTGACTGAAGAGGAAGAAGAAGGCGTCAGAATGTCTGTAAAAACCATTCCCCTGAACATTACGCCTTATTATGCTTCTTTAATGGATCCCGACAACCCGAGATGTCCGATCCGCATGCAGTCCGTGCCTCTGTCAGAAGAAATGCACAAAACAAAATATGACCTTGAAGATCCGCTGTTTGAAGATGAAGACTCACCGGTGCCCGGCCTTACGCACCGCTATCCCGACCGCGTTCTTTTTCTGGTGACAAATCAATGCTCGATGTACTGCCGATACTGCACCCGCAGACGCTTTTCCGGACAAATCGGAATGGGTGTGCCGAAAAAACAGCTTGATGCGGCGATCGCTTATATCCGGGAAACGCCCGAAATACGTGACTGCCTGATTTCCGGCGGAGACGGGCTTTTAATTAATGATCAGATTCTGGAATATATTTTGAAAAACCTTCGTGACATTCCTCACCTTGAAATTATCCGGATCGGAACGAGAGCGCCCGTCGTTTTTCCGCAGCGGATAACGGATAACCTTTGTCAGATTTTGAAAAAATATCATCCGGTCTGGCTGAACACTCATTTTAATACGAGCATCGAACTGACGGAAGAATCGGTTGAGGCGTGTGAAAAGCTTGTCAATGCAGGTGTTCCGGTCGGTAACCAGGCCGTTATTTTAGCAGGTATTAATGATTCGGTGCCGATTATGAAAAAGCTCATGCATGATTTAGTGAAAATCCGCGTCCGCCCGTACTATATTTATCAATGTGATTTGTCGGAGGGGATCGGGCATTTCAGAGCGCCTGTATCAAAAGGTCTTGAGATCATCGAAGGACTGAGGGGACATACAACGGGCTTTGCCGTTCCGACTTTTGTCGTCGATGCCCCGGGCGGAGGCGGTAAAATCGCCCTGCAGCCGAACTACTTGCTCTCCCAGAGTCCGGAGAAAGTTGTGATCAGAAACTTTGAAGGGGTGATTACGTCTTATCCCGAACCGGAAAACTATATCCCGAATCAGGCCGACGACTATTTCGAATCTGTTTTTCCGGGAACGATGGCCAAACGCGAGCCGGTCGGACTAAGCGCTATTTTCGCGGACAAAGAGGTTTCTTTCACACCGGAAAATGTATCGAGAATCAACAGAAGGAAAGCGTTTACATCAAATCCTGAGCATGAAACGCTGAAAGACCGCAGGGAAAAGAGAGATGAATTGAAAGAAAAGAAATTTATAGCACAGCAAAAGAAAGAGCAAAAAGAAGAAACGGAAGTCGGAGGTGAGTCGCCGTGAAGCCATGCGAATGGTGCAGCAATCAAAAGGCGTCAGCTTGTCAGGCGACTGTATACTGGGAGCTTCCTGACGGTACGAGGGCTATAGAAATTACAGACACACCCGCGTTCGCCTGTTCATCCTGCGGCATGACTTATCAGGAAGAAGCGGTCATCGGCGAAATTGAAAATCAGCTTTTTTTAGTCGACGCAAAAAAATTACCGGAAACACTCACATATCAAGAGCTGATGCAGACAGAACGGATATTGAAACGGAATTATTTTGACTTCTCCTAGTTTTCTTTTGTTGTAATTTCACTCTTGAAATGTATAATAGTACAACAAAAGACAGTCATCAGGAGGGGAAACCCATGAAATCCTTTTACCACTATTTGATGAAATACAGGCACCCTAAGCCGAAGGACGCGATCAGCCAGTTTGCGAACCAGGCATACGAAGATCACGGTTTTCCGAAAACGTCAAGCGATTATCACGAGCTCAGTTCTTATTTAGAACTGAGCGCCGACTATTTGGAAACGATGTCGACATTTGATGAAGCTTGGGAAAAATATGAGACCGAAGTGCATCACGCCTGACGTAAAACCGCACATTGTGCGGTTTTTCTGTTGAAACCGCCCGCTGACTTAGAGAAGTGATCCGATTGTGAGGCGCAGAATGATCAAATCTCAAAAACGCACCGGCACGTCTTCCATTTCGGTCAGCACTGAAACGACGGCACGTATCATAATCAAGCTGTAAATGGTATATTTGAAGTGAAAAACGGTAAAATTACCGAAACCGCAAGCGGCAGAACGGCAGCTGTTTTATATTCCGGCGATATCACCGGACAGGTTTCTGCCAGCGGAGCCCTGTGTAAGGAGCTTCTATGGGAAATAATCATACAATCTAATGAAGTGAGGGGAATCGAATGATCCATCAGGTGGGGCAGATCATGCTGTACGTCAATAATCAGGATGAGGCACTGACGTTTTGGACGGAAAAAGCGGGATTTCATGTGGTTGCAAAAGAAGATAACGGACAAGGCATGAAGTGGATTGAAATTGCCCCTTCATTGAAAGCCGAAACGAGTTTTGTTCTTCATGATAAACAAACCATTGCAAAAATGCAGCCGGAATTAGAACTCCATACTCCTTCGATTATGTTTTTTACTGAAGATCTTGATCAGTTATATCAAGATTTTTTAAATCAGAATATCACAGTCGGCGATATTGTCGACATGCCTTCTGGCCGGGTATTTAACTTTGCCGATCATGAAAACAATTACTTTGCCGTTATGGAGAAAAAAACAAAAACCTCTTCAAAATAGGGGATCATGCATCATCTGAAACTATTTTTAACAGTACGTGAAAAACCGCACATGACTTGGTGCGGTTTTTTTTGACTTTTGAACATGCGCAGAAATGGATATTTCCTGTGGTTTTCATGCCCATGCGAAATAATGGCGGCCGGCATACGATAGCGTATGACAGTCCGCGGCAAGGGGGAGACAGCATGAAGCCAAATAAACCGAAATTTCAAGTGGGAGATATCGTGGTCGTCGTGATGTACGGAACCGTCGGCACCATTACGAAGGTTCATCAAATTGATAAACATTATCTTTACGAAGTCAATCATAATGAAGTGCTTTATTTCGAATCGTCTATCCAGCTTTATCAAGATTATGAGGGCGTGATCGTCGATATGGAAAAATTAGATATTGAATATGAATTTCTGATCGGCGACGTAGTATATGTAAAGGACTACGGAAAGGAATTATTCCGTGTCATCGGCCACAGAACTGAAATATGGAGATATTTAGAGGATGGCTGGGAGGACATTATTTATGAGCTGACTCGGCTGAAAGACGGAGAGTGGCTTGAAACGGAGGAAGAGGATCTCACGCTGGTTCTGAGAAAATATGAAATGGATCAGTTTGTGCATCAGCTGCTGTTTGTCCACTATGTTGGGGAAGCATCTCATGAGATCGGCGAGGATACCGCCGCGTCTGCTCTTCTTCAGTTTGAAGGCGATGCTGATGATCCCGATACACTGCATGTGCTGGCGGTATCGATCGTAGATGAGCTGCTTGATATTTATAACGATTATAAGATTCTTTATGAAATGTTCGGTGACGAAGAATATAAAGATATGATGAATTTTGTGCTGGAAAGCCTCGGGGAGCATTTCAGCTAGCCGGCAAAAAAACGGACGGTGACATATAAAAACCAGGGCAGACAGCCGGCAAAGATCACAAACGACATTCCTTTCAGCACTTTTTCCAATACGATATCAAATCCATCTCCGTCCAATAAAGCCATCATTTTCGTCATCATCTTTTCTCCCTCCGGGGCTTGTTTTTTTAAAAGTATATGAGCGGACAAAACGTTTAGAACTTTCGGGTATAATTTGAAGGGTTTTTTCATAAAACATAAAAAAGGAGGCGGTGTTTGCATGAAAGAAATAGATCTTGTGATTGACACAGAAGAGATAGCTGATTTTTTTTACAGCCAGCTTGCAATGCGCGGGTACATACCGAGTGAAGAGGAGATCTTTGAAATAGCCGACATCACCTTTGATTATTTATTAGAAAAATGTATGATAGACGAAGAGCTTGATGAAGACTGAAACTGCGGAACCGAAGTGAAAAAAGCTTCGGTTTTTTAGGTCGGCTCGGGAGAATGATAAATGGGGGGAAAACGTTGTACAAGCCAGCAAGTCTTTTCGCATTGTTTATTCTGCTCGCAGCAGCGATCCGGATAGAAGCCGTTCAGGCTTTTGATGAGCGGGTGATAGAAGCGGCGGTCAGGATCAGGGCTGCCTGGCTGAATGAATTGATGTTATGGATAACGGAGCTCGGCACGACCGCGGTGCTTTTGCCGCTTCTTCTTTTGACAGGCGCGGCCCTGTATATGTACAAAAAAACGCCGGATGTTGTTTTTTTGCCGCTTCTCTTTCTCATTGAACGAATTGTAAACATTAAAATAAAAGAATTGATTGAAAGAGCCAGACCCGCTTTTGAACCGCTCGTCCATGAAACCTCATACAGCTTTCCGAGCGGCCACTCCATGAATGCGGCAGTGGTATATCCTGTCATCGCCTGGTTTTTGATCAAGCATGTTCCTTTTTTTACGAAAAGAAAGCGGGCTGTCTCCGTCTTTACCGGAGGTCTCGTCCTCTTAATCGGGCTCAGCAGAATTTATTTGGGTGCGCATTTTCCGACGGATGTCCTTGCGGGATTCAGTCTCGGATTATGCCTCGTCTCGCTTTTTGCGCTCTTTGACGAAAAGTATCACCCGTTTCGACAAAAATAGAGACAGGAAAAATGAGAAAAAACGCTAATACTATTAAGAAATAAGAGGGAGGGATCTTGATGCTGTTATCGCTGCCCGTGTTTAAAAAAAAGACTTGTGCCTATGATGTGACGATTTTTCAAACACCCCGCTACGGCGAGAAAAAGGGATACAGGGTCGTCTATCGGACAGAGCTGGCCGCTGACAATCATCAAGACGCACTGGAAAGGGCATTTTCTGTTTTTAATGTGCCTGATACGGTTCCAAACGACTATCAAGCCAGATTCATAGCGACCGGAGATGTCATACTCATAGACGAAGGAAGAAAAGGAAAGACCTATTACAGGCTTAACCCTGCGGGATGGAGCAAAATTAACCGTCTGCTCGTCCAGCCGAGGTAAAACGGGGCCGGCTGAAAGTTCAGCCGGCTTCCGTTTTGTCTTCGAAGGCAGTTTTAAGGCTTCCGTTTTGTCTTCGAAGGCAGTTTTAAGGCTTCCGTTTTGTCTTCGAAGGCAGTTTTAAGGCTTGCGTTTAGCGGCGGAATGCTCTTTTCCGTGCGCTTCGTCAGCCGCAATCACGTCTGAAACGGGTACATGATTGTTCTTTTTCTGTCCGGTCACCCGGTTGCGCTGTTTTTTACCCATTGTGCTCACTCCTTTTTCTTAGGCTTGTCTTCCCGCCATATTCTGCCCAAGATCGCCCTGATCAATGCTGATGATTGTCTCTTACCGTTATTCAGTGTACAATGGGTGGGAGTTTGAATAGGCAGGAGGAAAAGGAAATGAGTGTACATATAAACGCAGAAAAAGGTCAGATTGCGGATACAGTGCTTTTGCCGGGAGATCCGCTGAGAGCGAAATTTATTGCGGAAACGTATCTTGAAAATGTGGAATGTTATAATGAAGTCAGAGGAATGTACGGATTTACGGGTACATTTAACGGCAAAAAAGTATCAGTGCAAGGCACCGGCATGGGTGTTCCGTCTATCTCTATCTATGTGAATGAACTGATTCAAAGCTATGATGTTCAAAACTTAATCAGAGTCGGTTCATGCGGAGCCATCCGTAATGACGTGAAGGTGCGTGACGTGATTTTAGCGATGACGTCTTCAACGGATTCACAGATGAACCGTGTCGCCTTCGGAAGTGTAGATTATGCTCCTTGCGCAGACTTCGAACTGCTTCATAAAGCGTATCAGGAAGCGCAAAAAAACAATCTTCCTGTAGCGGTCGGAAGCGTATTCACCGCCGATCAGTTTTACAATGAAGACTCTCAAATCGAAAAGCTTGCCAGATACGGCGTTCTCGGCGTAGAAATGGAAACGACTGCTTTATACACGCTTGCCGCAAAATACGGCAAAAAAGCGCTGTCTATCCTGACTGTAAGCGATCACGTGCTAACTGGAGAAGAGACAACGGCAGAAGAGCGTCAAACAACTTTTCATGATATGATAAAATTGGCGCTGCATACTGTATCGTAAACTTGGGATGAGGGTCATGCTGATAAAAGCAGCCCTCTTCTTTATGCATCGCCCTGATTCAAAAATAGAAAGGTAAGGGTAAAATGAAGAAATCCACTAAATGGTTCTCGCTCGCTGCTGCTCTCAGCGTAACTGCAATCGTGGGAACCGGCTGCAGCATTTCAGGCGGCGACAGCCATAAGGACACAAAAACAGCAGCCGAAACAAAACAATCAGATGACACATCTAGCAAAAAAACAACGAAGTCAGAAGACAGCGAATTTGTATTGGAGAGCAAATATTTTAATGATGTTAAAGAAGTGAACGGGCTTGAGACCATTCAAAACCCGGCAAATACACTTGCGCTCGTGAATAAGACATACACGCTGCCGGGAGATTATAAACCGAATGATCTCGTCATCCCGAAAGTTGAATTTTCTTTCACTGAGAAAATCGAGAAACGATATATCCGCAAACCTGCCGCCGATGCTTTGGCAGAACTATTCAAGGCGGGGAAAAAAGAAGGCTATGATCTTGTTGCCGTTTCAGGATACCGCTCATATGACAGACAGAAAGTGATTTTCGATAATGAAGTCAGTCTGAAAGGTGAAAAGAAGGCGAAAGAAGCAGTTGCATACCCGGGACAAAGCGAACACCAGACGGGGCTTGCCATGGACATTTCCAGCAAAAGCAACGGATATGAGCTGAACGAAGCGTTCGGAAACACGGCAGACGGCAAATGGGTAAAAGACCATGCGTATGAATACGGCTTTATCATCCGCTATCCTAAAGGCAAAGAAAATGTGACAAAGTATGAGTATGAGCCATGGCATTTGCGTTATGTAGGCAAAAAAGCCGCAAAAGCCATCCATGACCATCAATTAACACTTGAAGAATACTTTAATGAAGTAAAGAAAGTGTAATAAGAAAAAGCCCGCTTGAAAAACAGAAAGCGGGCTTTCTTTTATTACCAGAAAAGTAAACCTCCAAGCGCAAATCCGGTAATTAAACCAAGGCCGATACCGTAGGCTGCTCCCCAGCCTCCCCAGCCCCAATATCCGAACCCGTACCCTCTGTGACGGCCGCCGACAGGGGCGATATACACTTTGCTGTTTGTCACCCGCACGATTCTTCCGACATGCACTCTGCCGTTTCGTTCTGTAATTCTTGCTACTTTTCCTTGGTGCTGTCGGCAAATATGATAATAGTTTTGCATCTTTTCTCCTCCTATCTAACCTATCTTTCTATGTCAGCTTATGATAGAGTGCCATAAAAAGGTTGGACGAAAACAGGAGGACAACTGCCGATTTACTTGTAAGCGACAAAAGCGCAGTGTCCCATATGTTCACTGTACGTCTGCATAAGTTCGTAATGAGCCGTCAGCGTATCGTAGTGGACAGGCCCGATGACGGGCGACAAATCCATTTCTGTAGTGGGATCCTGCGCATTGTTTTCATAGAAAGCGGGAATGAAATCAGCTTTTTGAAAGCCTTGCTGAAGCAATCTCTGCTTCCATGCCGCTTCATCTTGCAATACGGTAAAACCGTAGAAGTCTTTTATCTGCGTAATAGCGTTTTTCGGCAGGGGTTTTTTTAAAGCTGCTTCAATGCCGATCAGCATGCCCCCGGGTTTAAGGACCCTCAGTATTTCAGAGAGCGATGAATCAAGATTGGAAAAAGTGAGAACTGATTCAGAAAGAACGGCAGAGAATTGATTTTCCGCAAACGGAAGCCGCTCAAGCTCCGCCAAATAGACCGGAATGGTTAAGTCTTCAGCGGCAAATCGCTTTGCTGCTTTTTCAAGCATGAGGGGGTCCTTATCGACACAGGTGACGGGATACATCAGATGGCTGAGATAAGCGGCTGTCTGTCCCGTTCCGCAGCCGGCGTCAAGGATCGGCTCGCCAGGAGGAGGGGCCGCTTTTGTGAGAACGGATTTAGAAAAAGCGAGCCCGCCGGGGTGGGCTCCTCCGACTCCGAATAAGGACAGCATTTCTAAATATTTGCTCAAAGTCCGAATCCTCCTTTCTTCCTCAGCATATGTTGAGAGAAAAGCATAGGTTTGGGTATACGGGAAAGAAGGGCGCTTCACGTTTGAAGTTGACGAATGAGCGTTCGTCTATGATAATAATGTAAGAATAAAAAGGTGGTGTTTTCTTGAAGCGGCAATTTAAACTGTTTTTTATCATATTGATCACTGCGGTCGCAGCCTCGGCGCTTACGCTGTTTATCACGGGCAATACGACCATTTTAGGACAAGGCTCGGCTGCTTTGACGAACAGTAAATTTGAGAAATTCAATAAAGCCTACGAGCAGATTAAAAGTGATTACTACCAAAAAACAGATGACAGCAAATTAGTAGACGGAGCGATAAAAGGCATGATCAGTTCCTTGGATGATCCGTATTCTTCTTATATGGATCCGCAGGAAGGAAAGTCGTTTGGAGAAACCATTTCCGCTTCGTTTGAAGGAATCGGCGCACAAGTGGAAGAAAAGGACGGCAGCATCCTGATCGTATCACCGATCAAAGGGTCGCCTGCGGAAAAAGCGGGAATTAAACCGAATGACCAGATCTTGAAAGTGGACGGTAAAAGCGTCAAAGGCCTTAATGTAAACGAAGCCGTCGCGTTAATCCGCGGCAAAAAGGGAACAAACGTCAAACTCGTGCTGCACAGAGCGGGTGTCGGCGATCTGAACCTGTCGATCAAACGTGACACCATTCCGGTCGAAACGGTGTACTCTGAAATGAAAAAAGGCGGCATCGGCGAGATCCAAATTACATCCTTCTCCGAATCGACGGCAAAAGAGCTGAATTCGGCCATTGACAGCCTCGAAAAACAAGGGGCGAAAGGGTATATTCTGGATTTAAGAGGCAACCCGGGCGGACTGATGGATGAAGCCATCAAAATGAGCAACATGTTTATCGATAAAGGAAAAAATATCATGCAGGTTGAATATAAAGACGGCACGAAAGAGGTCATGAAAGCGACGAAAGAACGCAAAGTGACAAAACCGACAGTCGTTCTCGTCAATGACGGCACCGCGAGCGCCGCGGAAATCATGTCGGCTGCGCTGCATGAATCATCGGGCATCCCGCTGATCGGCGAGAAAACGTTCGGAAAAGGGACCGTGCAGACGGCAAAAGATTACAGTGACGGATCCACCGTTAAACTGACAATCGCAAAATGGCTGACAGCGGACGGAGAATGGATTCATAAAAAAGGCATCAAACCGCAATATCAAGTCAAGCTTCCTGATTATGCAAACCTGCCTTATTTAGATGCGGAAAAAACGTATCAATACGGAGATTCCGGAACGACCGTCACAAATGCGCAAAAAATGCTAAAGGCGCTGGGATACAGCGTAAATGTAAACGGCACGTATGATAAAGCATTTGAACAAGCCGTCAAACAATTCCAAGCAAAAGAGAAACTGAAAGAAACAGGCATTTTAACGGGAGACACAACGGCAAAATTGATGACGGACCTGCAAAAACAGCTTGCAGACAACGATACACAAATGAAAAAAGCCGTTGAAACATTAAATAAGAACATGAAGAAGTAAAAAAACACCCAGTGCGTCTTGCGCATTGGGTGTTTTCTGTTAAAGCACCACGGCTTACCTCGTTTCCTGTTCAAATAGGTGGCTGTTCGCCTGGATGAAAAACTGTGATTGTTCGTAGTGATAGGTGACTTTTGAAAAGTCAAACGGCTGGCCGTTGGTTAAATGAAAAATCGTTTCAACGCAAAGCTTAGGCGCTCCTGTAAACAGCCCTAAGTACTCCGCTTCTTCCTCATTTAACATCCCCGCGTACAGGTATAAATCTGAAAAACCGCGCTTCAATCCGAGACCATCCCTAATATAATCAAAAATCGAATCTGACACGATCTCTTTATTCAAATACGTAATAATCGATTTGTTATAAAATGACTCCTCGATACATAATGTCTTCCCGTCAATATACCGGATTCGTTTGACATAATACACGTCGCCGTCAGACGGCATATTCAGATTTTGCGCAGCCTCAGGCGTAGGCTTTCTCACTTCCAGCGCTAATAATGTTGAGGTGACATTAAAATCTTCAAGTGATTCTTTAAATCCCTGATTAGAAAGCAGGCTGATATACCCTTTTCTTTTATTCCGTCTAACAAAAATGCCGCTTCCTCTCACTTGAAACACAATCCCCTTTTTTTCTAATAAATCCAAGGACTTGGTGATCGTGCTTTTGCTCACGTTAAACTGAGTCATTAAAGTTTGCAGCACAGGCAGTTTATCCCCTTGCTGAAGCTGATGCTCTTCTATGTATTTTTCAATATCCATCGCGATTTGCTGGTATTTTAACATATACATTCCTCATTTATTTATTGTCCCGCTATTTCAGAATTATAGCATATTCGTTTTTAAAAGCCATTTCGCAAAATAAGTATAACTGTTTATGTATTGATAAATTGTACCGGTACAATTATAATGTGAGTGTATAATATGAAAAGTAAAGGATTGAATTCTTTCAAACTTGCAAAGCGGATGTTTGAAGCTGCCGCGGCGGACTATTCGGCATGACAAGCGGCGGTCAAATAAAGGAGGATATGAACGATGGGAACATTGCCAAAAGACTTTTTATGGGGAGGCGCTCTAGCCGCCCATCAATTTGAAGGGGGATGGAACAAAGGCGGCAAAGGGCCGAGTGTAGTGGACGTCATGACGGCAGGCGCGCATGGTGTGCCCCGAAAAATAACAGATACAATTGAAGAGCGGGAATTTTACCCGAATCATGAAGCTATAGATTTTTATCATCGTTATAAAGAGGACATCGCATTATTCAGCGAGCTGGGTCTAAAATGTTTAAGAACGTCCATCGGCTGGAGCAGAATTTTTCCTAAAGGTGATGAAACGGAGCCTAACGAGGAAGGACTGGCTTTTTACGACCGGGTGTTTGACGAATTGCTGAAGCATGGGATTGAACCGGTTATCACGTTGTCACATTTTGAAATGCCGCTGCATATCGCAAGGGAATACGGCGGATTCAGAAACAGAAAAACTGTCGGATTTTTTGTAAAATTCGCTGAAGTGTGTTTTGAACGATACAAACATAAAGTGAAGTATTGGATGACGTTTAACGAAATCAACAACAAGATGGATGTGAATAATCCGATCTTTTTATGGACGAATTCAGGTGTCGCCGTCAAAGAAAACGAAAACGCAAAAGAAGTCATGTATCAGGCCGGCCATCACGAACTCCTTGCAAGCGCACTGGCTGTTTCGAAGGGAAAAGAAATCAACCCCGATTTCAGAATCGGCGCGATGGTGTCACATGTTCCGATTTATCCGTACTCTTCCAACCCGGACGATGTGATGCTGGCTGAAGAAACGATGAGACAGCGTTTTTTCTTCCCGGATGTGCAGGTTCGCGGATATTATCCAAGGTATGCGTTAAAAGAGTTTGAAAGAGAAGGCTATCAGATACACTTTGAAGACGGTGATGAAGAGATTTTGAAAAACGGCACGGTGGACTATCTTGGATTCAGCTATTACATGTCCACAACCGTAAAAAGTGATGTGTTAAACGATAATACCGGGGATGTCGTAAACGGAGGATTGCCAAACGGCGTGGAAAACCCCTATATTACAGCGAGTGATTGGGGCTGGGCGATTGACCCGACCGGTTTACGGTACACATTAAACCGTTTATACGACCGCTACCAGATTCCGTTATTTATCGTGGAAAACGGATTCGGCGCCATTGATACGGTAGAAGAGGATGGTTCCATTCATGACACGGCGAGAATTGAATATTTAGCGTCACATATAAAAGCTTTGGAAAAAGCAGTCACATATGATGGTGTGGATGTAATGGGCTATACACCGTGGGGAATCATCGATATCGTATCATTTACAACCGGAGAAATGAAAAAACGCTACGGCATGATTTATGTTGACCGGGATAATGAAGGCAGCGGGTCAATGAAGCGGTTTAAGAAAGACTCATTTGAATGGTATAAAAAAGTGATTGAAACAAACGGCTCATATATATCCTAAAGGTGTATGTTAAAAGAGAAGGCTTCACGACCGTGTGAAGCTGTCTTTTTATCAGTATATTTGAAAGCGTATTCATTTTGGCGGAAAGGAGGTGACTGTCCTGATTTTCATTCTGAATCGTTTATAAAACCCAGGAAGGAGATGATGAGGTAATGTTTTTTAAAAAAGGTCTGTACATGACGCTGGCTTTTCTTTTGCTTTCTTTTTTATTATCAGGCAGCATGGAAACCGAAGTATATGCGGCTGATCGGAAAGCTCCTGACAAAAACAAAGTAAGGGTGTGGTACAGCTCGGAAAAAGATCCTGCTTCCCGTACATGGTATGACGGTCCTAAAGAAGTGAAATACACCTTAGATGAACAAACACCCCTGACTTTGACAAAAAAGAAGGCTTCTGACTCCACTGCCGTGTATATTGATCCGTCGCACCGCTATCAAAGTGTGTTAGGCATAGGGTCATCTCTGGAAGAATCCACTATCTATAATTTATCGAAAATGTCGCCCGGAAAAAGAAAAGAAGTGTTGAAAAAACTGGTTGATCCCAATGTAGGCATCGGCATGGACGTCATGCGCATAACGATTGGGACATCAGATTTTACGGCCCAGGAATTTTATACGTATGACGATATGCCTGAAGGCCAAATAGATCCTAAGCTCAGACATTTCTCGATCCAAAAGGATATTGATTTACACATTACAGCAACCATCAAGGAAGCGCTGGCGATAAATCCGAAGCTGAACATTATTGCCTCGCCGTGGAGCCCGCCCGCATGGATGAAAACGAATGAAAATCTCAAGCGAGGAAAGCTGAAAGATAAATATATCAGCGAGCTGGCCGTTTATTTCCGCAAATTTATTGAAGCGTACGAAAAGCAAGGGATCCCGATTTATGCGATGACTCTTCAAAATGAACCTTTGCTGGAAATTGACTATCCGAGCATGTATATGCCGCCGTCTCAGCAGCGCAAACTGGCGCAGGCCTTAAAAAAAGAAATGAAAAAACATTTAATTGACACGAAAATTTGGGTTTATGATCACAATGCAAGCGGGGCATGGAACTATATTCCGCCGATTTTAGATGATAAAAAAGGAAACCAGGCGGCAGACGGCATTGCTTTTCATGATTATGACGGAGACCTTTCCGTCATGTCGGAAATCGGAAGGCGATATCCCGATAAATCTATTCACTTAACGGAGCGGTCTGTCTGGGGGACAGAAGGAGCGGACAGGATCGCACAGTATTTCCGCAACGGCGCGTCCAGCTATAATGCGTGGGTGACGATGCTTGACAGTCAAATTAAGACGCATCATTGGATAGGCACCCCGGATCCGACGCTGTTTATTCAGGACGCTAAGAATCCTGACCGCTATTGGAATATCCCGATTTATCATATGACAGGTAACTTTTCAAAATTTGTCGATCGCGGAGCAAAACGGATAGAAAGTAATTACGGCTCCAAAAACACAGTTTCGAATGTATCGTTTCTTAATCTTGATCAATCCATTGTAACAGTCGTGATCAACCAGACATCTACGGAGCAAAAATTCCATGTCGTTTCAGAGGATCGGCAGTTCGAAGCCGTTATCCCGGCTAAAACCGTTGCTACCTACAAATGGCAGCACAAAAAGTAAAAAAGCCGGCACATTTACGTGCCGGCTTCTTTCTGTTAAGCGCCTTTTTGATTCAGTTTGTCAGAGGGCGATTTTCCGAATAAACCGTCTTTGACAGCGTTTGAAGCCGCTTTTTTTACAAAAAACGGGTTCAGGATGATAACGGCTGCCATGTTAGCAGTCAAACCCCAGAAGCCTTCATAAACACCGTGGGCGGATTGGGTGATGTTTACGGTGAATGTCACAATAAGACCGACGAGAAGTCCGATGATGGTTGCTTCCTTCGTCTGATTTTTCCAAAAAAGACTGACGGCGATAGCCGGAAAAATCTGAACCATGCCGGAAACACCGAGAAGCTGAAGCGTAACGAGCGCCGTCGGGAACAGCATGCCAAATAATAGCGCGAGCCCGATGACGACAAATACCATTGAACGGGTGATGATCGTCAGCTTGTTTTGTGATACGTTCGGATGAATCAAATCCCGATATAAGTTATTCGCAAATAAGTTTGATGCCCCGATCGCCATAATAGAGCAGGGAATCAAAGACGCAAGGGCGATCGTGGAATAAGCAAAGCCCTGCGCGACCCCGCCGTATGACGTTTGAATCAGCTTCAATAAAGCGAGCCGCGGATTAGTATCTTCCGGCAGGACAAGAAACGCGATAAACCCGAGAAAAATAACAAGAATCAAAACAATATTATAAAGCGGCAGAAACATGCTGTTCTTGCGGACGGCATCTGCGCTTTTTGCCGTGAATACGCCAGTCGCTGCATGAGCCCACATAAAGAGCGCCAGCGCAGATACGATGGAAGCGGTGATAAACCAAGGAATTCCTTTCGGCCCCGTGGTAGGAATCGTCAGCATTTGCGGCGCTTTTTCCGCCAAGGTGTCAATCATCGGCGCCCAGCCGTGAAAATGAATCAGCGGGAGTGACACGACCATAAACAGCATAATCACCCACACCAGGATGTCTTTAATAATAGCCGTAAACGTCGGCCCTTTAATTCCGCTGAAAAAGGTATACAGCGCTACAAGCATAAAGGAAATGATAACGACCATATTGACATTAATGACACCCGTTCCGGCCACCTGAAGCGTATCCTGAATGCCGCTCAGCTGGAGACAGATATAAGGAATGAGCATAAGAACGCCGACAATGGCGACAAGACTTGCCAAAAGCTTACTGTCAAAGCGCTCACGTGCGTAATCGGCAAGCGTCGTTAATTTGTGGATTTTTGCCACTTTCCAAAGCTTAGGCAAAAAGAAATAAGCAATAAAATACGCCAAAACAGAATACGGGATTGCAAAAAAGGCAACACTTCCCCCTGTATAGGCGGTGCTTGTCAAGCCTAAAAACGTATAAGCCGTATAGAGGTCCGCACCGACTAAAAACCAGACGAGGAGACCCCCGAACCGTCTGCCGGCGACAGACCATTCCTCAACAGAAGTGCGTGATGATTTGTCTCTCCCAGCTATAAAGCCGATGCAGACAACAGTTAAAACGATGACGGCTGTAATGATCAATGCTGTTATATTTGCGGGCATCAGTCCAAACCTCCTTGTTTCTTCTGCAGCCTATAAATAAGAAACGAACATAAAGGAGTGACTGCGATCCATAAAAGCAGCCAGAAATGAAAAAAAGGCAGCCCGATAATGATCGGATGAACCCGATTAGCGGCTGACAGAAAGGCCAGCTGGCTGAAAGGGATTAAAATAAGAATGAAAATTAGTGCTTTTCTGACCATTTACTTTCCTCCTGAACCTTGATAATGCTCCTTATCATAGCAGTTGTCAGATAAGATCACAAGGTATTTTTCAGAAAAAAAAGAATTCTATAATTTTTTTAATTAAAACACTTTAGTTGCAACTTTATTCATATTAAATTAAAATAATTAATATCTTGAATTCAAGATATTTAGGAGTGAATACTATGAATACACTAGGATTGCACCATGTTACCGCATTTGCGAAAGATCCTGCTGAAAATCTTCGGTTTTATACTGAAGTATTGGGCTTGCGGCTCGTTAAAAAAACCGTTAATTTTGACGACCCGGCCACATATCATTTTTATTTCGGCAACCAAAACGGAGAACCGGGCACGATTATTACATTTTTCCCTTTTCAGGGAAGCCGCCCGGGAACCGTGGGAAAAGGGCAGGCCGGAAGAATTTATTTCTCTGTGCCGAAAGGAGCACTCCCGTTTTGGCAGCGCCGGCTTGAAGAAAACGGCGTATCTGTAATAGAGGAGACCATGCTGTCTGAACAAGTGCTCCTCTTTGATGATACAGAAGATCTGCCGCTTGCCATAATGGAAGATGAAAGAAGCGGACAGAGTGAATGGACCCCTTCGGGAATTACTGAGAAAGAAGCGATTACAGGCATGAGAGGTGTTCTTCTGTACTCGTACCGTCCTGAAGCAACCATTCAATTTCTGATGGAACGCTTCGGTTATTCCAAGACAGGAGAAGAAAATCAGATTGTCAGACTGCAATCGGAGGCACGGATCGGACATATCATAGATGTTGACCTTGCACCGAAAGAAGCAGGTATCGGCGGTTACGGGACAGTGCATCACGTCGCATTCCGCACCACCAAAAAAGAGCAGGCGGAATGGAAGGATATTCTTGCTGATTCCCATCTTGCTTCATCTGATATTCTTGACAGATCTTACTTTACATCAATCTATTTCAGAGAAAGCGGCGGCATTTTATTTGAAATGGCAACCGATGAACCAGGCTTTATGACGGATGAATCCTTTGAAAATCTCGGAACAGAGCTGAAGCTTCCGGAATGGCTGGAAGAGCACCGCAGTCAAATTACCGCCATTCTTCCCAAAATGGTGAAAGGAGATTGATCTAATGAAACATGTGTTTGAACAGGGAACGTCAGAAAATGTCCTGCTGCTTTTGCACGGAACGGGGGGAAATGAACATGATCTCCTCTCACTCGGGCGTTTTATCGACCCGAATGCAAGTTTGCTCGGGGGCAGAGGATCAGTGCTTGAAAACGGCATGCCCCGTTTTTTTAAACGGCTGAAAGAAGGCGTATTTGACGAGAAAGATTTAATTGAACGGACGGAAGAATTAAAGAATTTTATCGATGAAGCGGCGCAAATGTACGGATTTAGCAGAGAAAACGTGATTGCTGCCGGCTATTCAAACGGCGCCAACATTGCAGCGAGTCTTTTGTTTCATTACAAAGACGTACTGAAAGGAGCGATTCTGCATCATCCCATGGTGCCGATTCGCGGAGTGAAGCTCCCTGATATGGCAGGGCAGCCTGTTTTTATCGGGGCAGGAAAACGGGATCCGCTTTGTACAAAAGAAGAATCAGAGGAGCTTTATCAGTATCTGACAGATGCTGGTGCATCCGTTTCTCTCGTTTGGCAGGAGGGCGGCCATCAGCTCACACAGCAGGAAGCCGAGCAGGCACGAATTTGGTACAGTGAGCGATTCTTATAAAAAAAACCTTAGTCTGCATAAGCGGACTAAGGTTTTTTTCGGCTTACAGCCAAGTTGACACTTGTGATACAGGCAGCCGGTTGCTTTTGTGCGCCGGTTTAACGGCTTTACCGATTGAAATCAGCATGACGGGCACGAAACGTTCACTCACGTCGAATTCCTTAACGAATTGCTCTTTATTGAATCCGCCGATCGCGCAAGTGTCATATCCCTTTGCTTTAGCAGCAAGCATCAGCTGCATCGCTGCTAAAGAAGCGTTTAAAAATGCTGAATCACGGGCAAACTGTTCATTTTGGTATGCACCGTTAATCTGGCCTAACAGCGTCTGTTTAATCTCTTCTGTGATATTGCCTTGCTCAGCCAGTTCAGAATAAACTTCTTCACCATTTTCGTTTGCTTTTAAGTCGCCTAATACGGCAATGACTGCTGATGAATCAATAATCTGTTTTTGATTAAAAGCAACCGGAAGCAGGGCGGCTTTTGCTTCATCACTGTGGAATACTTGGAAATGCCAATGTTGAAGGTTCCAGGCAGATGGGGCTTGCGTCGTAATGTCCAGAAGTTCTGTTAATTCTTCTTTTGTAATGACCGCATCTTTATCGTATTCTTTAACGGATGCGCGTTCTTTTAAAACGTCTAATACGGATGTCATCATGTTTCCTCCTTCGGATAAACGTGTTATCATAATAGAAAAGTTAGAAGCTTACTAAATGTAACTCGGGAACTAATTTTAATGGATTACAGAAAACTTGTCAATTCATAGATGAAGGGATGAACTTACGTGGGATATACAATGTGTCCTAAAATGGAATCCGCTTTTTCGCTTTTGGGAAAGCGCTGGAACGGCCTTATTATTCATGTACTGATGGATGGGCCGAAACGTTTTAAAGATATGACCGAAACCATACCGACGATCAGCCAAAAAATGCTCGCGGAGCGGCTCAAAGAGCTGGAACAAAATGAAATCATCGAACGCCAGGTGCTGCCTGAAACACCTGTCAAAGTCATTTACAAGCTGACTGATAAAGGCATGGCCCTGCAAGCCGTTTTTCAGGAAATGCAAAAATGGGCAGACAGTTTTTGCGAGCCCGGGGCATCTGTCAAAGACGAAACATGCCATGAATAACAAAGGCTGCCCTGAGGCAGCCTTTTCTTCATAATATGATGTTCACTCTTTGTAAAAACAGTTGATATCAAAATTGTCCAGAAGGAAATGATTCCCCCGGAATATCATTTTGAAGATTCTTTCCTCAATACCACTGTTTCCGGTACAGCTGAAATGCTGTTTCAATGAAATGATCCGGCGTTGCAATAACACCAAATCTTACGTCATAGACTTCACTATAGCCGAACTCAAGCCCGCAGCAGGAGCAAATATCGAATGTCATTATAAAACAGGACTTTTCTTTAATCCTTTACTTCCGCATACCAAACAAGGATACATACAACTCACTAGCTAAGGCGGAGAGGCGTTTTACATACTTCCGGTTAAAAACTGAGCCTCCCCAAGCCCGAAGCTCCAGTCGGCGTTCCCGTTTTCTGTAATGGAAATCATGACGTCCTCGGGTGATATACCGCATTCTGTTTGAAGCTGTTCAGCCATCAGTTTATACAACGTTTCTTTTTGATGTTCGGTGCGGGCTTTGCTGACAATGCTGATGATGACAAGGTCTTTGCTTCTTTTGAATCCGAGCCCGGTATCTTCAAAGATGAGCTCATGGGGCGGATGCTGGTGGACGATCTGATAACGGTCTGTTACAGGGACGTTAAACGCTTTAACCATGGCGCCATGGGCGGTATCCAGTAATTTTTTTAATGCTGCATCATCCCGTCCCTCAATGACGTCAAAACGAAGTAATGGCATATTTTTTCCTCCTGATGGTTTTATATTGTCGCAGTTTGAGAAAAAAGTATAACAGTTAATCAAAACATATTCAAATTATAACCGTAACTTTATATATTGATGTAATGGTTGAGAGACCCATCGTTTTACAATCGCCCAATCAATTTTCTCGCTTTATGAATACCTTTAAGAATAGGCAGACATAAAGGAGGAAAAAACATGTACCCTCGTCATGCATTGTATCGCGGGAATTTCGGACCTGCCGGATTTCCGGCGAGAAGTCCTTTTTTGTTCGGCGCTCCTTTATTCGGCGGATTTTTAGGCGGTCTTCTCGGAGGCGTGATTGCCACAGGTTTTACGAGACCCCGGTATCCGTACGGTTTCGCCGGTTACGGATACGGAGGCGCCCCATACGGCGGTTTCGGTCCGGGAGTGGGCGGTTATCCGCCATTTTATTAAAGAAAAAACGGCCCATCGCGCGGGCCGTTTTTTTTTATCTTAAAATCTCCACTTCCGATAAATTGTAGTCTTCCTGTTTTGAAAACATGACTTCAATCATCCCGTCTTTATAGACTGCTTTTGTTCCTTTCCGTTTGACGAGGCTCGGAAGAACGATTTCTTTTTTTCCCTCCGCCAGACTGCTGTTCTCTACAACAAGGCTGTGTGACGTATGCTTGATCCTGATCCGGTCGAGTTCATCCTGTTCGGCGGGAATTTTCACAAAAACATGATCTGATGTTTCAAACAGGTCAATTTCCGGCTTGGGCGGTTCTGCTTCGACCGGCTCGGCTTTCTTCGACATCGGATCACGAAAAGGGAATTGCCCGGCATAATCGGCACCGAATACGCTTTCCATTACTCGGTTGACATAGGTCTCGACATCTTTCGGATCAGCATTTTTAAACGTTTCTTTCGAGAACTGATTTTGGAAGGGAAAATATCTGTTCCAATCAAACACGGCATCTCACCCTTTCTTAACGGACAACATAGTATATGCCCGCCGGAAGCTTCCCGTGATATAATATAATCTGTTTACAGAAAGGAAGGGGAAGGCCGTGCAAGGGAATACCGCAAGAAAAGGAATCATTTATACCGCTTGTTCTTTCGCCATGTGGGGGCTGTTTCCGGTCTATTGGAAACTACTTGAACATATACCCGCATTGGACATTTTAGCTCACCGGATTTTATGGTCGTTTGTCTTCATGTGCGTGCTTTTAACTGTGCTTAAAAAGTGGAAAATCGGATGGCGTGAACTGCGTCTTTTGAAATCTGAAGGGGGCCTGCTGGCGCTGTTTTTCGCTTCCGTTTTAATTTCCGTTAATTGGTTTGTGTACATATGGGCCGTCAATCACGGCTTTTTGCTTGAAACAAGTCTAGGGTACTATATTAATCCGCTCGTTTCCGTTCTTTTGGGCATCCTATTTTTAAAAGAAAAGCTTAACAGGATGCAAACGGCAGCCGTTTCTATTGCCGGGGCGGCCGTCATTATATCCGCGTTTCAGTATGGCGCGGTTCCTTATATCGCATTGCTGCTTGCATTCAGCTTCGGTCTTTACGGCTTATGCAAAAAAAGAACCCGCATGTCCAGCACGATCGGGCTGACGCTGGAGACGCTTCTGATTACTCCCGTTGCCCTTATTTATTTAGGTTATACAGCTGACGGGAGCACTTCAGGGGCTTTGGGGGCAGGAACATGGACGCTGCTTTTTTTCGCAGGCGTATTTACGGCCCTGCCGCTGTTAATGTTTGCGGAGGGGGCAAAGCGTCTGCCGCTGTATCAAGTCGGCATTTTGCAATATATATCGCCGACCATCACCCTTATGCTCGGTGTATTTGTGTATCATGAACCGTTTTCCGGTCAAAAAGCGTTTACCTTTATTTGTATATGGGCGGCATTGCTCTTATTTACCTTTTCACAGATAAAATGGAAACGGCCGTTAAAAAGCCGCTAAGCCTTTCGCTTTCCAGCGGAAGCGTAAATTATGTATAATCATTACGAGTATGTAAAGGAGCTGTACAATGGGCACTGATAAAGACATAGCCAAAGCCTATCAAGAACTGTGGAATAACCGCACCCTCCCGGCTTCAACTCTTGAAGAAGCGGAGAAGGCAATTGATCTTGAACTGCTTGATCAAAGAACACATCCGAGGCTCCGGAAGACGCCCGAGGAAAAGTTTGCTCTGGCGGTGCAGCGAATTGTAGATTCCCGGCTGCAGCCGATTGAGAAATATGAATTGGTTGAACTACATACGAAGCGTTTGCAATTTTTACGAGAAGAAAGAGGGGAGCAGCTATGAAAGCGATCATAAAAGAAGATGTGCAAACTTCTTTAGAACGATATGCCGATCGTCCTGTATATATCCATTTGGAAACAACGACCGGTTCTTATTCAGCGCATCTGAATGAGAAAAATATGACGGTTGTAGCCTATATACGCAATGCCAAAGTGACGTACCATCAGGCGAAAATCAAAGGAAACGGCCCGTATCGCGTCGGTTTGAAAACAGAAGAGGGCTGGATTTATGCAGAAGGTTTGACTGAATATACAGTGGATGACGAAAACCGCCTGTTAATGGCAGGGCATCTGCCGGGCGGAAAATTGGCGATTTCGCTACAAATCAGCGAAAAACCGTTTACAGTTTAAAGAAAAGGGTGAAAATCATGAAAGAACATGTACTCGTCATCCTGCCTCACCCTGATGATGAATCATACGGAGTGGCAGGACTGATTGCTTTACACAGACAAAAAGATATTCCCGTTACGTATGCATGCGCAACACTTGGCGAAATGGGCCGGAACATGGGAGATCCCTTTTTCGCGAACCGTGAAACACTGCCGCTGTTAAGAAAGCAAGAGCTGATTGACGCATGCAAAGCAATGGACATCACTGACCTGAGAATGCTCGGGCTTCGTGATAAAACACTTGAATTTGAAGATGACGAGTGGCTCGCGGATATGATGGAAGAGATTATCGACGATGTAAAACCGAGTCTGATTGTCACATTCTATCCGGGACACGGCGTCCATCCCGATCATGATGCATGCGGCGAAGCGGTCATCAGAGCGCTCTACAGAAAGAAAAAAGAAGACCGGCCGCGCACGCTTTGCATGGCAATCACCCGCAACAGGGAGGAAGCCGTCGGCAAACCTGATGTCATTCTTGATATTAAAGAGGTCGCTGATATTAAAATGAATGCCTTAAAAGCACACCGCACTCAAACGGAAGGCATGCTGAGAGAGCTGGAAGAAAAAATAAAAAATAACGAGCCGGTTCTCCAGACCTGGTTTGAAGAAGAAGTGTATTGGACATATCCGTGGAAAGACTGATAAAAAAAGGATAAGGCATTTAGCCTTATCCTTTTTTACGTCAGATCGGAGGCGATCGCTTCGGCGAGCGAAGACCGTATTGACAAATTTGAAAAACTCAGTCCGAGCTGCACCGCGGTTTGGGCGATTTCAGGACGGATTCCGGATAATGTCGCTTTCACGCCGAGCATTCCGAGTGATTCAATTAAGGTGAAAAGCTGTTGGGCAACCATCGTATCAATCATGGCCACGCCTGATAAATCAATGTACAGCTGTGTTATCCGCTTCTCTGAACACTGGTGCAGCGTATTCTCCAAGATCATTTTGGCCCTTGCCGTGTCAATATCCCCAATCAGAGGCAGCAGTCCGACGTTGTCAAAAAGCACAATGACAGGTGAGCTCAGTTCGGTAATCAATTCTTTTTGAGCTTCAAGCTGAATGTTTGTGTTTTTATACATCTCCTCTATGAAAATATGAATGACCACATCAAACGATTTAATCAGCGTATGGAATATATCTTCGGCATCTTCTTCTGTCACGGTGTCTGAATGCAGTCTGGTAAACTGCTTCACATGGCCGACATACAAATCACGAACTCTGATAAACTCGCGAATGATGTAATGGATAGGAGTTTTTAAACGTTCTTTATCCTGTGCGGCTTCGAACGCCCACTTTTCCAATGCCGCCGTATAAACTTCTTTTTCTTCAGAAAAAATCCGATTGATTTGATAATTAAACGCCAGATTTTGTTTTTTCAGATTCGTGAGCACCGCCGGATCAGAAGAAGCGTAAACAGAATCAGGATCCGTTTCATGAAGGGTGTCAAACCATGTCTGACTGATGTCTTCTGCCCGTTCGGTTAAATAATCGTACAGCCGTGTATGTTTTGGCATGCTGTGCCTCCTTTATGAAATCATCATTTTTTTCATATAACGCTTTTGCAGCTTGAGCAGTCTGAAGAATAAACCGGCAGCTCCTGCGGCGAGTCCTGCAATTAACCCGATCCAATAGCCGAATGCCCCGAGGCTTGTGCAGGTGCCGACTGCGTAACCGAGAGGAAGCCCGATGATCCAATAAGAAACAAACGCCGCACCGAGTGTATAATTGACATCCTTATATCCTCTCAAAGCGCCTTGTATCGGAGCTGCTACGGCATCAGAAAGCTGGAAAAAGAGTGCATAGATTAAAAAATGCTGCGTCAAAATGAGCACGTCCGGATCAGATGTATACATTCCGGCGATCTGCGGTCTGAACAGCAAAATGAAAGCCGCCGTGCATAAAGAAAAACAAAGGGCCATCACAATCCCAATATAGCTGTATGAACGGGCATCCCTGTAGCGTTTTGCGCCTGCTTCAAAGCCGACTAATATGGTGAGCGCCATCGATACGCTGAGCGGCAGCATATACAAGAGGGAAGCAAAATTCATTGCCGCCTGATGGGCTGCAATCGTCACCGTTTGGAAATGGCTCATGAGCAGTGTGACAGCCGCAAAAATGCTCGTTTCAAAAAATACGGCAAACCCGATGGGCAACCCGATTTTCAAAAGCTTTCTGCATTCAGACGGAGAAAACCGGTACAGCTTCCGAAATACAGAGTATCCGGCAAACGGCTCAAATCTGCAGACGATAAAAAAGCTGATGGCGCAAATACACCAGTAAGTCAGGGCGGAGGCAAGACCCGCACCGACTCCTCCCAATGCCGGCATGTTGAATTTCCCGAAGATAAACACATAATTCAAGACAAAATTGATAGGCAATGAGCAGAGCGTAATAAGCATAGTGATTCTCGTTTTGCCGAGCGCATCAATAAACGATCGCAAAACGGCGTAGACAAACAAAGGAAAAATGCCAAGGGATAAAAACCCTAAAAAGTGTTTGGCGATCGTCCGGACATGCGGTTCCAGGCCCAAATGTCCCAAAATCAAATCAACAGTCAAAAAGCCGATAACGATAACCGCCGCACTAAGTATGGCCGCTACATAAACGGCCTGGATGACGGAAAACGGCGCTTCCTTTTGTCTGCCGGCTCCAAACAGCTGCGATACAACGGGCGTAACGGCCATCAATATTCCTGCAAGCCCCGTATAAACCGGTGTCCACAGGCTTGAACCGATTGCAACGCCGGCTAAATCAGCGGCGCTCACTTTCCCTGACATCACCGTATCCAAAAAGGTAATCAAAGAAAGACCCGCCTGTGTAATTAAAATCGGAACAAAGATATGTAACAGCTGTCTGACCTTTTGGCCGATCGAGTTTGTTTCTCTCAAGTTAGGTTCCCCGTTTCTTTATTTTAACGAGAGAAATTATAACATTTTATGTATAAAAAGCAATGAGGCCCGGCCTACTCTTTTTTATCCGGTTTCGGCTTTTTAAACATCTTGGCATAAATGAATGAAAGTGAAATGACCCCTAAAAAGGTGCAGATATACTGCATCAGCCGTGCGAATTCCATATCAAGTCCGCCTCCTTTCATAATTATCGTGCACACTGCGGCGCATATCCATGCGCGCGATGCAGAAAATAAGAGAAAGGAGCTGATGTGACATGCAACACATTCAAATGTCGGAAAGTGCGTTTACCGCTGCCGTTCAAACGTATTTGAAACAAATTACGGAGGATGCCGCAATGATACTGGGGACATTGGATGAAAAAGATCAATGCCTTCTTTGCGAACTAGATGAACTGGGACATACCTTTCAGGAAATGCAGGCTGTCGCTTCGTCATTTTACCTGCAGTCATATATCGAACATTTTACGCCTTCCTATATAGAGCTGGCGAAAGCCGTGCAGCATCTGGCAGAAGAAAAGCATGGGGCGCTGATTGTGATTGAACGTACAGAACCGTTGGACGGAATGATACAAAAAGGGACAAGTCTGCATGCCGAGATCAGTTCAGCTTTAATTGAGAGTATTTTTTATCCCGGCAATCCGCTTCACGACGGAGCCGTATTGGTGAGAGAAAACCGGGTGGTATCAGCAGCCAATGTGCTTCCGCTCACAACAAAAAATGTTGATCTTAAATACGGAACGCGCCACAGGGCCGCGATGGGTCTTTCAGCCGTGACTGATGCACTCGTGCTCGTTGTTTCAGAAGAAACGGGAAAAATGTCCTTTGCTAAAGACGGCGGACTGTATCCGCTTGTCTCGCCGCGGGCGCTTCACGCGAAATAATAAGAAAATGGGAATATTGTACCTATTTAATATTAATGAAGTGAACATCTTTACCTTTTTCTGTATTGATGTTATCGTTTAAATATACATAAAATTTAAAAGAATAGGGAGTGGAAAGATGGCAAATGTATTGATGATCGGTTTTCCGGGAGAAGGCCATATTAACCCGTCTTTAGGCGTTGTAAAAGAATTAAAGGCAAAGGGCGAACATGTCGTATATTACGGCGTGAAGGAATATGAGAACAAAATCGCGTCAAGCGGAGCTGAATTCCGTGAATATGAGGATTTCCGGCAAGATGAATTCGGAAAAAACGCAACGGGTGATGAACAGCGGGACGCTACAGAGTTTTTGCTATTAATGATTGAGACCTCTAAAAAAGCCGCACTCCGCATTCTTGAGGAAGTAAAAGATGAATCCTATGACTACATCATGTATGATCATCATTTTCTGGCTGGCAGGCTCGTGAGAAACCAGCTGAAACTGCCGGCATATTCACTTTGCACGACATTTGCAATGAATGAAGCATTTATTAAAGAGGTTTTCTCAAATACAAACCTTGTATCAGAGGAATCATCCCATTATCCGGCTTATACCGAAGCGGTCAGCATGCTCAATGAAGAATTCAGCGCAGACATTAAAACTGCGTATGATATTTTCTCGAATGACGGCAGAAAAACCATCGTGTTTACTTCAAGAGCTTTTCAGCCGAAAGAAGAAGAGTTCGGTGATTCTTATCTCTTTGTCGGTCCGTCCATAACTGACAGGGCGGCCGCTCATGATTTTCCGTTTGAACAGCTTGAAGGAGAGAACGTCCTGTTTATTTCAATGGGTACGATTTTTAATAACCAGAAGGAATTGTTTAATAAATGCTTAAAAGCGGTCAGGGACTTTAAAGGAAAAGTCGTCATGTCAATCGGCAAACATCTTGATCCGGCGGAGCTTGATGAAATTCCGGAGAATGTTATTGTAAAGCCTTATGTTCCGCAGCTTGAGATCTTAAAGAGAGCGGACTTATTTATCACGCACGGCGGAATGAACAGTACGAGCGAAGGGCTTTACTTCAAAACCCCGATGATCGTCATTCCGATGGGCGCGGATCAGTTTGCCGTCGGAAGCCAAGTGGAAAACACGGGCGCGGGCAAGATGTTTAAAAAAGAGAATGTTACGGCGGAACTGCTCACTGAAGCAATAAAAGAGTTGAGCGAAAACCCTGAATATCAGAAAAAAGCTGATGAAATCGGAGAATCCCTGAAAGCGGCCGGGGGAGCACAGCGTGCAGCAGAATTGATATTGGAAGACGTAAAAACTGCCGAGACCCGGGTTCTGTAATCAGCCATCTCCCGTTTCCTTTATAGGAAGCGGGTTTTTTTGATTGTTTTTCGGGAAGGATTTTTCCTGACACAAAGAGAATTGTATGAAAAACAGACAAGAAAGGTGGAATGTCGCGGAAAAAAGCCATGTTATGAAAATGATTCCAAAGTCTTTTGTGAAATATTCTCAATTTATGTAAAATGTGTGGCATTGGTAATGATCTAAGGTACTAAATGAAACAGAAATGATGTCGACTTCTGAATGAATTCTGCAAAACAGGCGGCGTTCAAAGAAAAGGAACGTCCCTTTCAGCAATGATAAATAGGAGGTTTTTCGTTATATGAAGAAAAAAATCGCAGCCGGTCTGGCTGTATCTGCAGTAATGACTTCAACCTTCGCCGTGCATCCCGCTGAAGCAAAAACCATTCAAGTAAAAAGCGGCGACTCTCTTTGGAAGCTTTCCCGACAATATCATACAAGCATTTCAGCTCTCCAGACGGAAAATAAATTGAAATCAACGATACTTCACCCCGGACAGCGGCTGAATATTCCTGGCGGCGGAAGCAGCACACATAAAACGGACCAAAAAGGAAAAAAAAGCACGGGTGCTTATACAGTTACATACGGAGATTCCTTATGGGTGATCGCAAAAAAATACCGCATGAGTGTTTCTGAGCTGAGAAGCCTGAACCGTTTGAGTTCAGATGTCATCTATCCGGGTCAAAAACTGAAAGTTAAAGGTTCTGCCGGCAGCACGGACAGAGGCGGCAAACAGACAAAGCCTGATAAAGGCGTATCAGGGACTTACACTGTAAAACCGGGTGACTCGCTGTGGAAAATCGCCAATCAAATCGGCATTACGATAGCTGAACTGAAAAAGCTGAATCAATTAACGTCAGACGTGCTGTATCCGAATCAAGTATTAAAAACCAAAGGCTCTTCACATAACGGAAACAGCGGCCCAACACCGCCATCTCATTCAAACCCTTCTGAGAAGCCATCCACTTACAAAGTAAAATCAGGCGATTCCCTCTGGAAAATTGCCAATCGGTTCGGCATCACCGCCCAGCTCATCAGAGAAAAAAATAAACTGACAACCGATGTGCTTCAAATCGGACAAGTTCTGGTGATTAACGGGACGGAAAAAACAGAAGACCCTGTTCGCCAGCCGGAAAACAAACCGGCCAAGCCAAACAAACCAAATACTCCAGAACCTCCGGTGACAGGATCGAAGATTGACAGAATGATAGGTGAAGCGAAAAAATATGTCGGCGTGCCTTACCGCTGGGGAGGCAATACGCCTGCAGGATTCGATTGCAGCGGCTATATCTATTACCTCTTAAATAAGGTAGGCTCCGTTTCCCGTTTGAGCACGGCCGGATACTGGAATACAATGAAACATATCAGCCAGCCGTCAGCAGGCGACTTCGTCTTTTTTACGACATATAAAGCGGGCCCTTCTCACATGGGAATTTATTTGGGCGGAGGAGATTTCATTCACGCCAGCTCCTCCGGGGTTGAAGTTTCAAACTTAAGCAATCCATATTGGAAAAAAGCTTATTTAGGAGCACGCAGTTATTTTTAAAAAAGCCTTTCGGGGCTTTTTTTTGTTTATCATTTTTACGTTTTGACAAGACTGATGGGTAAAAATAAGGTGGAGAAACCATGAATCGTCTCTTGTTTTTTCTCATGCTCACATCAATCACGCTTTGCGGCTGCAGGGGCGGACCCGCTCCTGTTCCGTCCAAAAAACATGGAGAAAGCCGCGCATTGGAAGCGTCCGCATACCGTGAGCATGCCGGACTCATCAATCAAAACGGAAAAAACATCGGTTATATTGAAGTAAAAGAATCTGATGATGAAGGGTCAGACATTCATATATCAGCGGGACATCTGCCCCCCGGCGCTTCTCTCGGATTTCACATTTATGAAAAAGGGGTGTGTCAGACACCTGATTTCGAATCAGCCGGCGGGCCGTTCAACCCTTTGAACAAAGAGCACGGCTTCAACAATCCGATGGGGCATCACGCCGGAGATCTTCCCAATCTTGAAGTGGGTGCTGACGGTAAAGTGGATGTCATTATGAATGCGCCGCAAACTTCGTTAAAAGAAGGGAGCAGACTCAGCCTGCTTGACCGGGACGGGAGCGCGTTCATCATTCATGAACATACGGACGATTATTTAACAAACCCGAGCGGAAATTCCGGAGCCAGAATCGCCTGCGCTCCTCTGAAAAAAAGCGCCCGCAGGGAATGAGCCCTTTTGTATTGAGAATACAAGGGCTTTTTTAGTATACTCGGTTATGGAATACAAATGGAAAGGAAACATCACCTATGACTTCAGAATTACAGCACTTATCACTGCCGGAAGATATACAAAACAAACTGCAAGCTTATCAAAATCATCCCGTTTCCCAAGAATTTCAGGATTTAATCGGATCATCGGGCTATGAAGCCGAAGATAAAGCGATTATATTCGATGCGGTCATCGCTTTGACAATGGGAAAAAATATTCTATTAAAAGGACCGACGGGTTCAGGGAAAACAAAATTGGCGGAAACGCTTTCGAACTATTTTCATAAACCGATGCACAGCGTCAACTGCTCCGTAGACCTCGACGCAGAAGCGCTTGTCGGCTATAAAACGATTGAAAATGAACAGGGCCAGGCGACAATTGAATTCGTTCCCGGACCTGTAACAACCGCAATGAACGAGGGACATTTTTTATACATTGACGAAATCAATATGGCGAAGCCTGAAACCCTTCCGATTCTGAACGGCGTGCTTGATTACAGAAAAATGATGACAAACCCGTTTACAGGAGAAGTGGTTAAAGCAAGCGAAGGATTCGGTGTCATCGCCGCCATTAATGAAGGCTACGTCGGCACCGTGCCGCTGAACGAAGCCCTTAAAAACCGTTTTGTCATTATTGATGTGCCGTATATTAAAGGAAGCCTTCTGAAACAGGTTCTGACCTCTCAATCTGTTTTAAAAGATGAGAAATTAATTGAGCGCTTTATGACATTGTCTTCTGATTTAATCGCACAAGCGCATAACGGACAAGTGTCAGAGGAAGCGGCGTCCATCAGGGCTCTCATTGATACGTGCGACTTGGCTGCGTATATTCCGCCGAAACGGGCGATTGAAAGAGGCATTGTGGAAAAACTTGATGACGACAGGGAAAAAGCCGCTGTCAGAAATATTGCAGAAACGCTGTTCGAATGAGGAATGTACAATGAAGTTTATCAAATTTAACGACAGCACGATCGATTCGTTTTTGTTCATGATGCTGACTGATCTGGCCAAAACACTGACCAGAAGCAGTGAAGTGGAAGTGGAATACGGCGTGCAGTCATACTACAATCCCTTTGAAAAGAAAATTTATATGAGCCACTTTTGGAAAGACAGGTCAGCCGGGGATATGGAAGCCGGCCTGAAAAGCGATGTGTATTTGCGCGCTGTCGGCACACGCAGCAGCTCATTCCGGGAATTTGCCGGGTTTTTAAATGACGTTCACCGGCGCTTCAACCGCCAAAGCTTTGCAAAGCAGCTGTTCATGCTGCTTGAGGATATCAGAATTGAAGAGCTGATCAAAAAAGAGCGGCCGGGGACGAAACGTGTATTTCAGAAGCGGAGGGAGATGTACAGGAAACATTTCACAACGCAGCTGACATTGAATTTAGAACGAAGCATTTTCACCGACGCTTTGTATTGCGCGATATTTGTCAAGCTGACGGCTGAGTCTCCGCTTGAAGGCATTCCTTCCATGCAGGAAGATATTGATATGATGATACCGTATATTGAACGCCAGCTCATCCGGGTGTATGAGGCGGATTCTACGGAACAGATCGCAAGAATAACAGAAGACCTCATGGAAGGCCTTGATGAAGTGCTGGAGAAAGATATGCTGAACACATACTTTTTTCTGCCGGAACTTGATTATGAGAAAGCGGCTGAAGAGCCTTTATTCGAAAGCATCAAAAGAGCGCCGTCATTAAGCGACGATATCACACTCCCAGAGTCTTCCGACGGAGATGAAGATATCCATGAAGAGAAAATGAATACGTGGCATCGGGAAACCGAAGCGCCGTCAAAAAGTTTCCTTCAATTTGATATTGAGCACGGCGCGAAATCAGATATTGGGAAAGACGCCGCCAGAGAAGGGGATGACGGTGATCAGGCGCTCGGCTCCGTTCAAGGCTCCGCACGGCAGACGAAAAGAGAGGATTACTCCAAGCTTGAGGCGCTTGAATCCAGACAGGATGAACATGAGGGCGCGGGGCTTGCCGACGGAAAAGAAAACAAGTTTGCTTTCCCGGTTTACCAAACACCTCATCAAGCGTCGCCCGAGGAGGAGCAGTCTTATAAAGAACAGGCGAAAACGATTGAATCATATCAAAAACGCCTGAAGCAGATGATACAAAAAACACTTGAACACAAAAAAACGCTTCCGCGAACCGACCTTCACGCGGGCCGGCTGAATCGCAAGCTGCTCCGCTACTTTACGGAACGGAATCCGCGTCTTTTCTATAAAAAGCAAGATCCCTCTTCGGAAATTGACGCTGTTTTTACGTTGCTTGTCGATTGTTCGGCCAGCATGTTCGACAAAATGGATGAAACAAAAAGAGGGATCGTTCTATTCCATGAAGCCCTGAAATCAGTGTCCGTCCCGCACCAGATCGTCGGATTTTGGGAGGATACAAACGAAGCGACCGAAACGAGCCAGCCGAATTTCTTCAATACCGTGATTCCGTTTGAAGAGTCGCTGCTGCAGGCGGCTGGTCCGCTGATCATGCAGCTTACGCCGGAGGAAGATAACAGAGACGGATATGCCATCAGACAAATGACGAAACAGCTGATGCGGCGGAGTGAGGCGCAAAAGTTTTTAATCGTGTTTTCAGACGGAGAGCCGGCGGCATTCGGCTACGAACAAAACGGCATCGTCGATACGAGCGAGGCTGTCATCGAAGCGAGAAAAAGAGGGATAGAAGTCATAAATGTTTTTCTGTCCAATACTGCGATAGAAGAATCACAGATGAAAACCATTCAGGATATGTACGGAAAGTACAGTATTTTTGTTCCGGATGTCGATCAGCTGCCTGATGTGCTGTATCCGCTCTTGAAAAAACTGCTTCATAAAAGCATAGGATAGGCTTTTTCCTATGCTTTTTCGCTTTTTATTTTAAAATGATTTAATTTTTTCGTTATGGATCTGTTTTTTTTACTATTTTGTGAACAATCAAGGTAGAATCCAAACGCAATCAGTGGTAAAATACCCTTGGAAGCGTTTTTATTACATAATTTTGGGCACAGCGTTCAAAAGTTATTTCAAGATAGTGAATTGATCACTTGATTATCTAGGTTGGGGGTAATATTCAAATGTTTCAAAATAATATGAAACAAAGAATGAATTGGGAAGATTTTTACGGACCGAACCTCGGCTACGCACTGGAGCTGTACGACCAATATGCTGAAGATCCAGACAGCATTGATCCGGATCTGAAAGACATGTTTGACGAACTCGGCGCTCCGCCAAGCCAAATAAAAGAGGCATCGGGAACAAAGGAACAGGGACGAGTCACCGCAGATCTGATTCAAAAGATCGCAGCAGCAGTTAAACTTGCAGAAGATATTCGAACCTATGGCCATCTGAACGCTTCCGTCAATCCGCTCAGAAAGGATCAAAAAAAGAGCGAGCTCTTTCCGCTATCCGAGTACGGGCTTACAGAAGAAGAAATGAAAGCAATACCCGCGTCTGTCATTTGTAAAGACGCACCTGCCAATATAACGAACGGCTTAGAAGCCATCCAGCATTTACGCAATACGTATAAAAGAACCATCTCCTTCGAATTTGACCATGTGCATGATTTCGAAGAGCGGGCATGGATTACAAAAATGGTCGAATCCGGAGAACTGTTCCGGAAGAATTCACCGGAAAAACTGTCAGCCGTTTTAGAAAGACTGACGGAAGTAGAAGGATTTGAACAATTTTTACACCGGACATTCGTCGGCCAGAAGCGTTTCTCAATTGAGGGATTAGACGCGCTTGTGCCGGTTCTTGACGACATTATCGCCCAGTCTGTGAAAGCAGGCACAACCAATGTCAATATCGGGATGGCGCACAGGGGCCGCTTAAATGTGCTCGCGCATGTGCTCGGCAAACCGTATGAGATTATTTTCTCAGAATTCCAGCACGCGCCGAATAAAGACCTTGTACCGTCTGAAGGCTCGACCGGAATCAGCTATGGCTGGACGGGAGACGTAAAATACCACCTCGGTGCAGACAGACAGTTACAGGATGCTGAAACCAAAAGCGCCCGGATTACGCTTGCAAATAACCCGAGCCATCTGGAATTCATCAATCCGATTGTTGAAGGAAGCACGCGGGCGGCACAGGAAACAAGAACGCAAAAGGGGTACCCGGTTCAAGACGAAACAAAATCGCTCGCCATTTTAATTCACGGTGACGCAGCGTTCCCGGGAGAAGGAATTGTCGCTGAGACGCTGAACTTAAGCTCTTTGAAAGGCTATCAGGTCGGCGGGGCCATTCATATCATCGCCAATAATATGATCGGCTTTACAACTGAAAGCGATGAATCACGCTCTACGAAATATGCCAGTGATTTGGCGAAGGGTTATGAAATCCCGATCGTTCACGTCAACGCCGATGATCCTGAAGCATGCCTATCAGCCGTTAAATTTGCGGTTGAATACCGGAAGCGGTTTAATAAAGATTTCTTAATCGATTTAATCGGGTACAGACGGTACGGCCACAATGAAATGGATGAGCCGTCCACGACACAGCCGATGCTGTATGACGCCGTAAGAAAACACCCGACTGTCAAGCGGATCTTTGCGGAAAAACTCGTAAGTGAAGGACTGATCAGTGAGGAAAAAGCGCAAAACATTGAAGCGGCAGTGACAAAACGAATTGAAGACGCCTATAAAAAGGTGCCCGCCAAAAAAGAAGATGCCGTACGGGAAATCGAATTGCCGGAACCGGTATCCAACGGTTTTCCTGACGTTGATACAGCCATTGATTTTGATGTTCTCCGCAAGCTGAACGGCGAACTCATCAATTGGCCGGAATCCTTTAACGTGTTCGGCAAGCTGAAAAGAATCTTGGAAAGACGTGCAAAAGCGTTTGATGATGACCGTAAAGTGGAATGGTCATTGGCTGAATCGCTTGCGTTTGCTTCCATTTTGAAAGATGGCACTCCGATCCGGCTGACCGGACAGGACTCAGAGCGCGGAACGTTCGCTCAAAGAAACCTTGTGCTGCATGACAGCGAAACAGGCAAGGAATTTGTTGCACTCCATCATTTAGACGACTGCGCTGCTTCATTTGCGGTGCATAACAGCCCGCTTTCTGAAGGATCGGTTCTCGGTTTTGAGTATGGATACAACGTGTATTCGCCTGAAACTCTTGTGATGTGGGAAGCGCAGTACGGGGACTTTGCCAATGCGGCTCAAGTCTACTTTGATCAATTCATATCTGCAGGACGGGCAAAATGGGGACAAAAATCAGGATTAGTCATGCTGCTTCCTCACGGTTACGAAGGACAGGGTCCTGAACACTCCAGCGGCCGTGTCGAACGATTCCTGCAGCTGGCGGCGGAAAACAACTGGACGGTGGCCAACCTGACAAGTGCGGCTCAGTATTTCCATATTTTAAGAAGACAAGCGAAAATGCTGCTTCGTGAGGAAATCCGTCCGCTTGTGATTATGACGCCGAAGAGTCTGCTCCGCAACCCGAATACAGTATCTGAAGTACAGGAACTGAGCGAAAGCAGATTCAAGCCTGTCTATGAGCAATCCGGTCTTTCCCACGCTTACGAAAAAGTGACTCGCGTCGTATTATCAAGCGGAAAAGTGTCAATTGACATCAGCGATCACTTTAACAAAATGGAAGGCGATAAGGATTGGCTTCATATTGCCAGAATCGAACAGCTGTATCCGTTCCCGGCAAAAGACGCGAAAGAGCTTTTCGCCAAACTGCCGAACTTGCAAGAGATCGTTTGGGTTCAGGAAGAGCCGCAGAACATGGGGGCATGGAGTTATATCAGCCCGTATCTGACGGAAATCGCGCCGAAAGGAGTAAATGTTCAATACATCGGCCGAAGAAGACGATCCAGTCCCGCAGAAGGAGATCCGACAGTCCACAAAAAAGAACAGGAACGCATTGTATCTGATAGCTTGACTCGCAAAAACTAAGGGGGAAATGAAAAAATGGCGGAAATTAAGGTACCTGAATTAGCAGAATCAATCTCAGAAGGAACGATAGCCCAATGGTTAAAGCAGCCCGGTGACTATGTAGAACAGGGTGAGTACTTGCTTGAACTTGAGACGGACAAAGTAAATGTTGAATTGACAGCAGAAGAATCGGGTGTTCTAAAAGAGGTATTGAAAGATTCGGGTGATACCGTCCAAGTAGGAGAAATTATCGGTACCATTACAGAAGGCGCTGGCGAAAGTTCTGCACCTGCCCCTTCCGAAAGTGCTCCAGCCAAAGAACAAACGAAAGAGGAAGCAAAAGCTGAACCGGCTGCACAAGAAGTCAGCCAGGAAGCACAATCAGAAGCGAAATCCAGAACGGTAGCGTCTCCGGCTGCACGCAAGCTGGCAAGGGAAAAAGGAATTGATCTTTCACAAATTCCGACGGGGGACCCGCTCGGCCGCGTGCGCAAACAAGACGTGGAAGCTTATGAAAAACCGGCTTCAAAACCTGCGGCACAGACGAAACCGCAGGCTCAAAAAACACAGCAAAGCTTTGACAAACCTGTTGAAGTGCAAAAAATGTCCCGCCGCAGACAAACGATCGCGAAACGATTGGTTGAAGTGCAGCAGACTTCTGCGATGCTGACGACATTTAACGAAGTGGACATGACGGCCGTTATGAATTTAAGAAAACGCCGTAAAGACCAATTCCTTGAGCAAAACGAAGTAAAACTCGGTTTCATGTCTTTCTTTACAAAAGCAGTAGTGGCAGCATTGAAAAAATACCCGCTCCTTAACGCTGAAATTCAAGGCGATGAGCTGATCGTGAAAAAATTCTATGACATCGGTATCGCCGTTGCGGCTGAAGAAGGGCTTGTCGTCCCAGTCGTGCGTGACGCTGATCGTCTGACATTTGCCGGCATTGAAAAAGAGATCGGCGAACTTGCGAAGAAAGCGCGAAACAATAAATTAACATTAGGTGAGCTGCAAGGAGGTTCCTTCACGATCACAAACGGAGGTACATTCGGCTCGCTTATGTCAACACCAATCCTAAACAGCCCTCAGGTCGGGATCTTAGGTATGCATAAAATTCAGCTGCGCCCTGTAGCGATTGATGCAGAGCGTTCTGAAAACCGTCCGATGATGTACCTTGCTTTATCATATGATCACAGAATCGTAGATGGTAAAGAAGCGGTCGGATTCCTTGTCACAATTAAAAACCTGCTGGAAGATCCGGAACAGCTGTTATTGGAAGGATAATTTGAGACAGGCAAAAAGTACACTGCCCTTATGAGCGGTGTACTTTTTTATTTGAGAGAAGGGGAGATGTACATGAAAAGCTGTTATCCGCTTGAGATTGAATTTGAATATAATGAAGAGTTGCATTCTATCACTCCGGTTCTTCTGCAAGACGAACATGACACGGTTTTAATAGACTGCGGATATCCCGGTTTTATAAATCATCTTCAAAATGCTGCTGCCCGGCATGGATTGTCGCTTCAGTCACTGACAAAAATCATTGCAACACATCACGATATAGACCATATCGGCTCACTCGCTGCACTGCACCGTCTGTACCCGGGTATCAGCGTGACAGCACATGAACATGAAGCGCCGTATATTGACGGCTCTAAAAAATCATTACGGCTTGAGCAGGCTGAATCAACGTTTTGTTCATTGCCAGAAGAGGCAAAACCTTATGCAAAACAGTTTATCTGCTCGCTTCAATCAGTCGAAGCGGCTCCTGTTCACCGGAAAGTAACTGATGGCGAGCTGCTGCCTTGGTGCGGAGACATTCGCATTGTGGCTACGCCGGGTCATACACCCGGCCATATCAGCCTTTATCTGCCTGCCGAAAAAACAATGATCGCAGGTGATGCGGTCGTCATTGAAGACGGAAAGCTGAACCTTGCGAATCCCCGCTATACGTTACATATGGATGAAGCGGTCCGTTCCGTAGAGCGCCTGCTTGATTACGATATCCGTCAATTGATTTGTTATCATGGAGGTGTGTTTCAGGGAAATGTAAAAAAAGCGCTCCTGCGCCTGCTTCGTGACCTGCAGAAAAAACAAGGATAGAGGCGGCAGCCGCCTATCCTTGTTCAGTTATTAAAGCGGAATCTTTGCCGTTTCATCCTCTCCGGTGCTGTTTTTCTCTTTTTTCTTTGACCAATAAGTGGCGAGAATTGATCCAGATAGATTGTGCCATATGCTGAAAATGGCGCTCGGTACGGCTGAAAGGGGGGAAAAGTGCGCTGTTGCAAGCGCCGCGCCCAATCCGGAGTTTTGCATTCCGACTTCTATCGCAATCGCTTTTTGCGAAGCATAATCCATTCTGAACAGCTTTGCACCTAGGAATCCTAACATATAGCCGATTCCGTTATGTAAGATGACGACGCATACAATCAGCAGTCCTGATTGAAGCAGGTGCTCACGATTTACGCTGACAACAGAGGATACAATCGCTACGATGCCGATTACCGACACGAGAGGAAGCGCGTGAACGGCTTGTCCGACCTGTTTTTTGAAGAACAGCTTCACAATCACTCCGAGGACGATCGGTAAAAGCACGGCCTGCATAATTGAAACAAACAATGAGCCGAAAGAAACAGGGAGCCACTCTTTCGCAAACAGCATAATAAGTGCCGGCGTTACAATAGGAGCAAGCAATGTTGAGATCGTGGTGACCGCAACCGAAAGCGCCGTATTGCCTTTTGCTAAAAAGGTCATGACATTTGAGGCGGTGCCGCCCGGACAGCAGCCGACCAGAATGACGCCCGCTGCAATTTCTGCGGGCAGGCGGAGCCCGACTGATAAACAGAAAGCCGTAAGCGGCATAATCGTAAACTGGGCAATGACTCCGATCACGACATGCCAAGGTTTTCTGATTAATTCTTTAAAATCGTCTGCTTGAAGAGTAAGCCCCATACCAAACATAATAATACCCAGAAATATTGTCATATAAGAACTGATCCAAGAAAACAAATCTGGATAGGCGAATCCTAAACAAGCAAAGACGATCACCCATAAGCCGAAAGTTTGTCCCGCAAACCCGCTTATTTTTTTCAACCATTCCATAAACACAGCTCCTTTTTCATCCAATCAGCCAAAAATAGACTGACTTTTCTGTATTCCATTATAAATAATATTCTGAATAATTCAATATTAAAGTTGAGTTTTTAATAATATTATTATGTAAACTAATATCTTCTTGACTATTCAGACATATATTCTTACAATTGATTTTTATACTGAAATGAATTGGGAGTGCTGAAGTGAAAGAAGCTAATCAATGGTCATCTAAGCTGGGATTTATTTTAGCTACGGCCGGCTCTGCAATCGGGCTCGGCGCAATATGGAAGTTCCCTTACGTAGCGGGAACCAGCGGAGGCGGCGCTTTTCTGCTCGTTTTTATTTTATTTACGATTTTAATCGGACTGCCGCTTCTGCTTGCTGAATTTATTATCGGCAGAAAAACACAAAAAAACGCCGTTGAATCCTACAAGGCGCTTGCGCCGGGGAAAAAGTGGCACTGGATCGGATATCTCGGAATCATTACGTGTTTTATTCTATTATCCTTCTACAGCGTAGTGGGGGGATGGATATTAATCTACATTATAAAAGGCTTTACAGGCGGTTTATCGCTCTCATCCGGATTTGATACGTTATTTATCAACACCATTTCAAACCCTTATGCAGCGGTTTTCGGACAGCTGCTGTTTATCGTGATGACGATTTTAGTTGTTGCAAAAGGGGTGAGCAGCGGAATCGAAAAAGTAAGCCAGGTACTTATGCCGGCTCTGTTTATTCTGTTTATTCTCTTAATGATCCGCTCCGTTTCGCTCCATGATGCAGCGAAGGGGTTAAAATTCTTCTTCATGCCTGATTTTGGCGCGATGGATGCCAATACCATTTTATACGCGATGGGACAGTCATTTTTCTCGTTAAGCGTTGGTGTGTCCGTAATGGTTACATACAGCGCGTATTTAGAAAAAGAAGAAAATATTGTTCAATCCGCAGTTTCGGTGACGATATTAAATGTCCTTGTTGCCGTGATGGCGGGAGTGGCGATTTTTCCGGCGGTGTTTTCATTCGGCCTCAAGCCGGATCAAGGTCCGCAGCTTTTATTTAACGTGCTTCCGACCGTCTTTAACCAAATGCCCTTCGGCATCGTGTTTTTACTCGCCTTTTTGCTGCTGTTTTTATTTGCGACGCTGACATCAGCATTTTCAATGCTTGAGATTTTGGTTGCCGTTTTGTCAAAAGGCGATTCGGCAAAACGGAAGCGGTATGCATGGCTCGGGGGACTTGCCATATTTATTGTCGGAGTGCCTTCGGCTCTGTCGTACGGAATTTTGAGTGATGTTTCCATTTTTCACCGCAGTATTTTTGACGCTGCGGATTTTCTGGTCAGCAATGTCTTAATGCCGCTGGGCGCGCTTTTAATTGCCGTTTTCGTACCGCTGAAAATTCCGAAACAGGCGCTGTTTGACGAACTGAAAAGCGGTTCAGGCATAAAACGAAAATGGTTTGCAGTGTGGCTCTTATTAATCCGTTACGTGTCTCCTGTAGCCATTATTATCGTTTTTCTGCACGTGCTCGGTATTTTTTAAATCAAAAGAAGCAGGCCCCCGTTCTAAACGGGGGCTTTTTTAATAAAGCGGCCACATCACGCGGTGCGCTTGCTCAAACCGTTTCTCCGCCTCCCGCCAATCCACGACATTCCACCATTGATCCACGTAAGCTGCGCGGTCGTTTTTATATTGTAAATAATAAGCGTGTTCCCACACATCCAGAGGGAGCAAAGGGATGATGTCCCATTGACTGAAGTGCTGATGCTTCTCAGCGGCCAAAATTTCCAGCCGTCCCGAGCGCGGCGCCCAGACAAGGATAGCCCAGCCGACTCCTTCGACTTTTTTCGCCGCCTGAGAAAATTGTTCTTTAAAAGCAGAATAGCTTCCGAATGATACATCAATCATTTGAAAGAGAGCGCCCGTCGGCCGTCTTTTTCCGTTTGGATTCATGGAAAACCAGAAAATACTGTGCAGATAATGGCCGGCGCCGTGAAATGCCAATTGCCGCTCCCAATGCGCCACTAAGTCGTACTGTTTCGTCTGGCGCGCGTTTTTCAGCTCAAGTTCAGCTTTATTCAGGCCGTCAACATAGCTTTGATGGTGTTTTGTATGGTGAAGTTTCATAATCTCCCTTGAAATATACGGTTCCAGTGCGGAATAACTGTAAGGCAGTTTAGGCAGAACATGCTTGCCGATCGGTACATAGGCTCTGCGCTCCTCCGGCTCTTCCGATTCGGAAATGTCCCGGTAAAGAGCTGATGCCTGTTCGTACCATTCCGCCTCCGTTAATCCATCATCCTGAAGGGTGTGAAAAATCCGGTCGATTTGTGCCGCGAAGCGATCGAACCGCCCTTGCTGAATGACTTGTTCCTTCAAGGTTTCACACCAATTCAGCATCTCGGTTTGATAAGCGTGCCGTTTCATTTTTCTTCCTCCTTTTCACTCATTTTCATAAAAGTGCTGAGCGCAAGCAAAGAAAACACATACGGGTAGCTGTGATACTTGATGTAAAACTGCTTCGGAAGGCCGATTCCAGTCGGATAGCTGAAATGAGCTCCTTCGTAATGCCGGTTTTCAATAAGAAACGATATACCTTTTGTGACGGCTTGGTGATGAGGTTTTTCGTATTGCAGCAAAGCTTCCGCCGCCCACGCCGTCTGTATAACCGTCCCGTAAGAAAGCGGGACATAGGTTTTGATTTCTGCGCTTTTACAGGATTCTCCCCAGCTTCCGTCCTCGTTTTGAATAGACTTCAGCCAGCGGATCGCTTTTTTCACGGCCGGGTGGTTATGGCTGACGCCGCAAGCCTTCATGCCCGTCAGCGCTGCCCATGTTCCGTAAATATAGCAGACACCCCATCTGCCGTACCACGATCCGTCCTCCTCTTGATGGCGGATCAGCCATTGGACGGCCTTTTCAACCTGGGGATGATCAGATGAAAGCCCCGCTTTTCCTAAACAGTGCAGCACCCGTCCGGTTAAATCGCTTGTTGAAGGGTCGACGGCAGCTTCTTCAGCCGATTCAAGCGGCAGCAAGCGGATCAGCGGATGATTCACATTTTTCTCAAAAGCAGAGAAGCCCCCGTCACTGTTTTGCATTGACAAAAGCCAGCTCAGTCCGCGCTCCCATGAGGCGGGATAAAGTTTTCGCGGGATGGCTTTAAGCACTGCGGCTGTGTCATCACAATCAGGATTATTCGTGTTGATGTTTGAAAAACCCCATCCTCCCGGTTCTGCATGTGGGTTGTGGACGGCCCAATCCGCTACTTTCGTCTGCTGCCGTTCACGTAAAAATCGGGCGGCGCTCGTGATCATCTGATCGTTATCTGAGATGCCGCTTTCCATAAGCGCATAGTTAAGAAGCGCTGTATCCCAAACAGTTGACGTTGAATTTTCCAGGTACGGTATATTGCCGCAAGACGTGAGTAAAGCTTTCGTGCCGGCAAGCGCCTTTCTAATAACGGGGGAGTGGCGTGATATACCGAGAGCGAGCAGGCTGTACACCATAAAAATAGTGGCGCTTGCATAGCTGTACAATGTGCCGTCTTCTTCTATCCGGTCAAGCATATATGTTTTGGCCGTACGCAGACCAAGCTGGTGAAAAGCGGCAGGAATCTGCAAAAGCCGCTTCCAGTGCGCAAAAAGAGAAGCGAGGTCTCTGTCCTCTGCCTGATCGGAACGAAGCCATGTAAACGGATTTTTGGTCATATGCTGATCTAAATGCTCAAGAGACGGAACGTTTGGGTTTTTCAGCGAAAATCTTTTGTTTAGCGTCACAGCCATCGGAACAAAATGAATACGCGCGTATGTACTGAACTGATAAAAATGGAGCGGAAAGGATGGGGGAATCACTAAGAAAGATAATGGCAGGTGCAGTGCGGGCCATGGATATAGGCCGTTTGCCGCAAGCATCCACTTTGTCATGAAGTGTACGTTACGCAAGCCGCCGTTTGAGATGATAAAGCGTTCGGCCTGAATCATATGCGCCTCAGAACGGTTATATAAGCCGGAAGCCAGCAAGCCGACATAGCCCTGTACAGTGGCGGTCACATTTCCTTTCCGTTCATCAGGATAGTTGGCAAATGTTCCGTCAGGGCGCTGCTTCGCGCGGATGCCTTCTGCAAGCTCAGCGATCAGGTCTTTATCATTGTCTCCGAGAGAAGTGAGAAGGAGGATCAGAAACGCGTTAGTCAAGATCGGGCCTTCAAAACAAAATGACCATGAGCCGTCCGCATTTTGTTTTTCTCTTAATAGGGAGATGGTTTTCTTTTGGCGGCTTCTGACTTTTTCATGAATTGTGCTCACACTCGCTCAACTCCTTCAGAAGCATATATATTCATATGCAAATGGCGGCATGACAAAAGAAAGAAACTGCTGGCAGGCAGCAGTTTCTTGTTTTATCAATCAATCTTCCAGACTGATCCAGACGCTTTTCACTTCTGTATAATTATCCAGCGCATAAGAGCCCATTTCCCGTCCGAGGCCGGATTGCTTATAGCCGCCGAAAGGTGACGCCGCATCAAATACATTGTAGCAGTTGACCCAAACGGTGCCGGCCTGAAGACGGTCAGCAATGTAATGGGCGTTTTTCACATTCTCGGTCCATAGTCCGGCTGCAAGGCCGTATTCCGAGCGGTTCGCCCGCTCAATGACTTCATCAACCGTATCATACGGAATGGCGGCTAAAACCGGACCGAAAATTTCTTCTTTTGCAATGGTCATGCTGTCATCCACGTCCGCAAATACGGTCGGGGAGACAAAATACCCTTCTTCAAACGGGCAGCTTCCGCCTGTGACAGCTTTGGCGCCTTCCGCTTTTCCTTTTTCAATATAAGAAAGCACGCGCTCATGCTGTTCCTGGCTGACGAGCGGGCCGATTTGCGTATCCTGATGAAGGCCGGCTCCTTGCCGAAGTGATTTCGCATATGAAACCATTTCGCTTACGACTTCATCATATTTGTCTTTATGAATGAAGACACGGGAGCCTGCACAGCATACCTGCCCCTGATTAAACATAACCCCGTTTAAAGCGCCGGGGATGGCTTTTTTTAAGTTGGCGTCAGGTAAAATGATGTTAGGTGACTTACCGCCAAGCTCCAGCGTTACGCGCTTAATATTTTTCGCGGCTTTTTCCATAATCTTTTTGCCGATTTCTGTAGAACCGGTAAAAGCGAGTTTATCAACATCGTCATGGTTGGTCAGCGCTTCCCCGGCTGTCTCGCCGAACCCGGGAACAATATTGATGACGCCGTCAGGGAAGCCCGCCTGATCTATTAATTCCGCTAAATAGAGGGCGGTCAGGGGTGTCTGCTCCGCCGGTTTCAAAACGATTGTGCAGCCTGTGGCAAGGGCGGCGCCCATTTTCCACATCGCCATAAGGAGCGGGAAGTTCCAAGGGATGATTTGCCCCACGACGCCGACAGGCTCATGGCGGGTGTAATTAAAATATGAGCCGGCGACCGGGATCGTTTGTCCGGTTATCTTTGTGGACCACCCGGCATAATAACGCATATGCTCGATTGCCAGCGGGATATCTCCATTCGTCGTTTCATTAATCGGTTTTCCGTTATCAAGTGTTTCAAGCTGCGCGAGTTCAGTTTTGTGCTCTTCCATTAAATCGGCAAGCTTATACATCAGCCTGCTTCTGGAAGCGGCCGGCATAGTGCGCCATTCGCCGTGATCAAAGGCTTTGCGTGCCGCTTTCACTGCGCTGTCAATGTCTTCAGCCTGTGCCTCGTAAAGCGTCATCAAAGTTTCTCCGGTTGCCGGATTCGGTGTGACAAATGTTGCTCCTGAAGCACTCGGAACAAATTTTCCGTCAATATAAAGCTTCTTCGTGCCCTGTAAAAATGTTTCCAGCCTTTTTGTGATCTGCATCGTTAAAGAACTCATTCGTAACAAACCTCCCGAAATTTTTTATGGTCTGTTTTGAGCATCTTGATGTCCGCGCAAAGTAAGCGCATACAGTCATTCTATAATACAGACCCCGGTAAAATCAATTGATAACCGTTATTGCAATTCACAGGAAAAAACGGCTACAATAAGCTTATCGATGAAGAAAAGGAGTTTTACAGATGATTCATAATAATTGGCAGACAAAAGAAAGCGTCAAAAAAGTAAAATGCGTACATACAGATGCGAAAAAATACATTGTCAAAAACGTGCTGACGCCCGGCAAAGAGTACGAAGTCAAAAATGAAACAGAAGAGTTCATTTTTGTGGTGGACAATACAAATAAAGTCGGGGGCTTCTATAAAGAGTATTTTGAAGAGGTCTGAAGCTGAATGAATTTATTTGCACAGCTTCAGCAGGTGTAATCAGAAGAAGGCTGACACTGCGATGGATCAAATCTCAGATACCTATAAAGAAAGAACAATGATACGGTTCGTTGATGTTTTGCAGAAACCGCGGCATTCAGAAGCCGCGGTTTTTTACCGTGAAAAGAAAAAACTGACTTTTCGAAAAAAATATGGTTTTCTTGAAACCTTTTCATCCGCTGAACCGTATTACTACATAACAGAGCACCTTTCGCGAAAAGGCTTATCTAATGAACGTTCTAAAAATGTAATCTGTTCGTAATGGTTTAAATGCCGCCTATGTCGTATTCTTATATAGGGATAAAGAACTTATTTTTTATGATTGTAATAAAACAATAGTATAGAAGCAGAAAGTGGGGTTCTTCATTGGGAATTTTTTCTGTCAGCAGATCAACCGACACAAAAAAGCTGGAGGCTTTGCTCGTTGAGGGAGAACGGATCGAAACGATTTATAAACTGCGGGTTGACCAAATTTGCTTTACAAATAAACGAGTGATTTTCTTTGATAATAAAATGTTCTCCAAAAAGAAAGTGCGCGTATTCCTTCCATATAAAACAATTGAAAGCTTCGCCATTCAAGAAGCCGGGATGTTTGATCCCGATACGGGTCTTGTTTTAATGACAAGAGGAAAAACATTCGAATTGGAATTTGCAAAAGAAACGGACTTGACCGAGGTTCAAGCCATCTTGACAAAATACTTATGCAGTTAAATATGACATAAAAGCCATCCGAATGCAGGCGGATGGCTTTTTTATTAGATAATGCTTGTTTTTCCGGAGTTCGAATCAATAAGATCCGGATCAGCAATAGAACTGATGGGGATATAAATCGGTGCCAAATCACCATTTTCCTCACCGAATCCGTAGTTGATCTTATTGGATAAAAAATAATCGATTTGCTGATACGGGCCGATCGTAATAGAAGAACCGCGGTCGGCCGCATTCACTTTAAAGCCCCCTACATTTACCAAAACCGGCGAAAACATCATAATGGGCCTCCTTTCCCGGCGGGAATTTTATCGCATGCTGACTCGAAGGTAGACGGAGAATCAATTTGATCCCTGTCATCCACTTTGCCGTTCGTGCCAAAAAAGCCGCTCGCATCCCCAAAATTCTGTCCGTATCCCTGATTCTTTTTATCAGAATTCTGCCATTCTGCCAGTAAATTTTGTCCGACATTCACCGCTGAAGCATTTTCAAAGGAATTAATTTTCAACATGAAAATATTAATATTGATATATGGAGTTGGTTGAACCACAGGCAAACCTCCTTTAATACAGGTGTATGCCGGCTGTTATGACCGTATGCTTAAGCAGGGGGCGATAAAAATGGACTTCGACAAGATGAAGCAATGGATGGAAATGGCACAAAACATGTCCGGCGGCGATTTTTGGAAAAACGTTTTTGATGATGAACAATTGAAATCATTTCAAAACGGCCATTCTAACTTTCCCTTTCAGCAGGGAGATGGGCAAATGAGAAGGAATGAGGATGCTTTTCCTCTTATAGATATTGTGGAAACCCATGATGAACTCCAATTTTTGCTGTATTTGCCCGGCTACCGGAAACAAGATGTTCAGCTGCTGTCCTACGGAGAATATATTGTCGTAAAAGGCACGAGAAAATCCTTCTTCAATGAACAGGATTTTAAACAGAAGACCGGAAAATACGGCGATTTCGAAAAAAAACTTGACCTTCCTCATTCCGCTCAGGGAACGAAGGGAATGCAGGCGGTGTTCAAAGACGGAATTTTATATATATCAATTGCTAAGCATCTGGGGGATGCAAGCCAAATCATTATCGAAGGCTGACCTTATTGGCGGTGCTGTCGATTAGATCTGTATCATCGATACTCATGATAGGGATAACAACAACGGTGCAATCTCCGCTTTGTTCACCGTACCCTTCATTTCTTTTATTAGCGGCTGTGCGCCTCAGTATCACGGTAGAACCGGTGTTAAACGTCGCTCCGCCGCTGACACCGTTCATTTTTATATGCTCAAAGTTGATAACGGATGGAAAAAACATCATGATTCACCTCCTTTTTGTATACCATGTTTATATATTCGCAATGCAGGACGCATAGAACTTTCCAAGAGTGACGGGGAAAGAAGTGATTTTTCTTGAAAAAGATAATGAAAGAGCTTTTCAAAAAAGTATGTGAAGAAGAATTAGACAGGCTTAAGAAAGTAGAGCAACAGCTTGATGAGCTTCAGGATAAATGTCATCCTGAGCCTCAAACGATTGAAGGGGAAAAAACATATGTCCATATCGAGCACGTCAAAGTGGACAAAGTCGTCTACAACATTGATTTTGAAAAGCTGAATATAGGAGAGCTGAGCGGAATGCTGAATATCGGCGCAACATACCATACGCCGGAGCATCAGCTCAAAAAAGCCTGCCCTGAAGAATTTCGGGACAACCAGCAAAATGATGGTGCAAAAGAAAAAAGACAGACAAAGCAGCCGGCACCGAATGTCACGATCAGGGGGAGAAAGCCCTGATCTCCATTGTTTCAGCCGCCTTTTTCGAGGGTATGTAATAACTGTGACTCTAGGAATACAGACGAAAAAGGAGATGCTGATATGTCATTATCAAAAGAACAGCGAGACAGTCTTTATCATAAATTAATCGATTTAAAGGAAAGTCTTCAGGGAGAATCAAAAGAAAATCATTCAATGAGTGAAGACACAGGGGAACTGTCGAACGGAGTAGATAATCACTTAGCTGATCACGGAAGCATTTATTTGGACAGGGTCACGAATCAGACCTTGGATGAAGTCGATCAGAATCTTTTAGATGAAGTGAACGACGCCCTCGAGCGAATGGATAAAGGAACATACGGAATATGCGAAAAAACGGGAAAAGAAATTCCGTATGAAAGGCTTGAAGCCGTTCCGTACGCCAGAATGACCGTCGAAGCGCAGCGAGAAGCAGAAGGGGATGTGAAAACAGACGCTCCGTCATATGAAAGGGAATTTCACGAGCAGGTGAAAGACCTCTCAAATAAAGAAACCGTTGATCAAAAAAGCTCACAAACTTACGAAATCCTGGATCGCGAGCAGGATTCACAATAATAACAGCAGGTACATTCACATGTACCTGTTTTTTTATTCCATAAAAAAATCTCGGAATCGAAATAAAAACGTTGACTTTATATAAAAAAGAAAGTAACATACTATTTGTAAGTAAATATTAAAAGATTACCGGGAGGAATTTAGAATGTCTCAAGTATTATTTGTAAAATCAAGTGACCGTACAGCTGAAGAAGGCGTATCCGTAAAATTATACGAAGCGTTTTTGGCTGCTTATAAAGAAAACAATCCGAATGATGAAGTGATCGAACTTGACCTTCATAAAGAAAACCTTCCTTACCTCGGAAGAGATATGATTAACGGAACATTCAAAGCTTCAAAAGGTATTGAAATGACAGACGAAGAGAAAAAACAAGCATCAACTGCTGACATTTACTTAAACCAATTCGTCAAAGCTGACAAAGTCGTGTTTGCATTCCCGCTTTGGAACTTCACAGTGCCTGCAGTGCTTCATACTTATGTTGATTACCTATCTCGCGCAGGAGTTACTTTCACATACACGCCTGAAGGGCCTAAAGGTTTGATGGGGGATAAAAAAGTAGCGCTCTTAAATGCACGCGGGGGTGTATATTCTGAAGGACCGATGGCATCTCTTGAAATGTCATTAAACTTCATGAAAACCGTTCTCGGCTTCTGGGGAGTTCAAGATCTGCACACTGTTGTCGTTGAAGGCCATAACGCCGCACCGGATAACGCTCAAGCGATCATTGAAAAAGGACTGCAAGAAGCGAAAGATCTGGCTGCAAAATTCTAATTTACAAAGACTCTTGCGCCCCTTAGGGTGTAAGAGTTTTTTCTATTATATATAGAAGAAACTGGTGACAACTTTCGCAGTGATCTTATATTGATATATTGATACTTTGTCGAAAAAACACCTTTTATGGAGATAAAAGCATTTTTTACACAGAAAAAAGGTTTTCTGTAAAAGAATTAACCCTCTTGCCAAAATACGACTGATGGTGTAGGATATAAGAGAAGCTACAGTGTTCGTATTGTTAATTAAGTTTTAACCTTTAAGCTGTAATAGGGAGTTTTATATCGGAGCCGGAATGTCATGCCTCCATTGCAGAGGACGACAAGAACGCTTCTGCAAACACCCACTTTGAGGAGTGGTGGTTTAAAACTTTCTTACTTGCGTACGGCATACGTAGCGAAAGCCATTTCCCTTGCGGAGATGGCTTTTTATTTTGGATTGCCTATGAGCTGAACTCTTTATCAGTATGATAAAATGAAAGAATCAAAGACAAAGTGAGGTTTTACAACATATGCTGGATAAAGCCCAATCCCTTCTGGCGCATTATTTTGGCTACGACAGTCTTCGCGCGGGCCAAAAGCAGGCGATACAATCAGTTGCGGAGGAGAGAAAAAACACGGTCTGCATTATGCCGACGGGGGGCGGAAAATCAATCTGCTATCAGATTCCCGCACTGCTGTTTGAAGGTACCACTATCGTTATTTCCCCTCTTATTTCCTTAATGAAAGATCAAGTCGACGCGCTTGAAGAAGCGGGTATCGCGGCAGCTTATATTAACAGCACTCAGACAAGCCGGGACATTCATAAGCGACTGACCGGTTTGAAAGAAGGGGCTTACCGGCTCTTTTACATAACACCGGAGCGTTTGACTTCTCCTGAATTCATTCACATCCTGCAGAATATTACGGTTCCTCTTGTCGCCATAGACGAAGCTCACTGTATATCGCAATGGGGGCATGATTTCAGGCCGAGTTACCGGAATATCGAAGTTCTTTTTAATGAATTAAAAGAACCTCCCGTCATTATCGCGTTAACGGCGACGGCTACGCCTGAGGTTCATGAGGATATCTGCAAGCAGCTTCATATTCATAAAGAACATACAGTCTTTACCGGTTTTGCCAGAGAGAATTTAACGTTCAAAGTAGTAAAGGGCGAAAACAAAGACCGTTTTATCGAGCAGTATCTGGAAAGAAATAAACACGAAGCCGGCATTATATATGCAGCGACCAGAAAAGAAACCGACCGTTTATATGAGAAATTAAAACGCAGCGGCATTAATGCCGGCCGTTATCACGGCGGTTTGGCAGATGATGACAGAAAAGAGCAGCAGGAACGGTTTCTTAACGATCAGATACAAGTGATGGTTGCCACGTCAGCTTTCGGAATGGGAATCGACAAGAGCAACATCAGATTCGTTCTGCACGCGCAGATTCCAAAAGATATGGAGAGCTATTATCAGGAAGCCGGACGGGCCGGGCGCGACGGTCTTGATAGCGAGTGCGTGCTCTTGTTTTCTCCGCAGGATATTATGGTGCAGCGTTTTTTAATAGACCAATCGGCCGCCGGAGAAGAAAAACAAAAGCAGGATCTCAAAAAACTGAGACAGATGGTGGATTACTGTCATACGGAAGATTGCCTGCAGCGGTTTGTTCTGAAGTATTTCGGCGAGAGTGAGGCAGAAGCTTGCGGAGCATGCGGCAATTGCACTGATACAAGAACAGCCCATGACGTCACAAAAGAAGCGCAGATGGTATTGTCATGTATTATCAGAATGAATGAGCGTTTCGGAAAAACGATGGTGGCGCAGGTGCTTAACGGGTCAAAAAATAAAAAAGTGCTGGAAAACGGCTTCGGCAGCCTGTCCACATACGGCATTATGAAGCATCAAACAACAGGGGAAATCAGCGATTTTATCGAATTCCTGATTTCAGATGAATATATCAGAATGGCGGATGGTACATTTCCGACGCTTATGGTCACACAAAAAGGCAGGGACGTTCTGCTTGGAAAGAGCGCAGTCGTGAGAAAAGAAGCCTTACAGGCCGCCGCCGTGACCGAAAACGATGAATTATTTGAGATTCTCCGGCGTCTCCGCAAAGAGATCGCAGCGGAACAGGGCGTGCCGCCATTTGTCGTGTTCTCAGATCAGACGTTAAAAGAAATGTCGGCGAAACTTCCGAAAACAGATCATGATCTTCTTTCCGTAAAAGGGGTAGGGGAACAAAAAAGATTGAAATACGGAGCGCTTTTTTTAGAAGAAATCCGAAATTATGTAAGAGAAACAGAGTGAAAAAAAGTTTTTTTAGAGATTTGCACATTATGTTTTCCGTTCGCAACGGAAAAATCAGAAGCTTGAAAACCCTTGCTGTATCAAGGTTTCAGCAAGACTTACCAAGCGAGAGAAATGTTTCATGTAAAGGAACTGTAATCTAAATCAAATCGTTTTGTTATTGAACTGACATTTTCATATGTTACGATATCACCTGTTAGCCGCCAATAAAAAGCTAACAAGGGAGGATTTACTTATGAAGAAGACGATTATGTCCTTTGTGGCAGTTGCAGCAATTTCAACAACTGCATTCGGAGCTCACGCTTCTGCAAAAGAAATCACGGTGCAAAAGGGTGATACGCTCTGGGGGATCTCGCAAAAAAACGGAGTGAACCTAAAGGACCTAAAAGAATGGAATCAGTTATCTTCTGATTTAATCATTGAAGGAGAGAAACTGACTATTTCTTCAGTAGAAACAACCACATCTGGGCAGTACACAGTGAAGCAGGGCGACAGCCTCTGGAAAATTGCTCAGAAATTCGGAACATCAGTCAACAATCTGAAAAGCTTGAATAACTTGCAATCAGATATCATTTACGCAGGCACAACGTTAAAGGTGAAAGGTCAGGCTCAGGCTGCACAGCCGGCTCAAGAAGCCAGCCAGCCGCAAACTGAACAAAAACCAGCTGCAGAGACAGCACAGCCGAAACAAGAAGCTGTCCAAAAAGAGCAGCCTAAACAAGAACCTGTTCAAGAACAACAACAACCTAAACAAGAAGCGAAGGCTGTCGAAGCAAAACAGCAGCCTGTTCAATCAAATACAAACCAACAAGAGCCTAAAAAGCAGCTGACAATGACTGCAACTGCTTACTCTGCTAACGACGGCGGCATTTCCGGTGTAACGGCAACCGGAGTTGACTTAAACAAAAACCCTGATGCAAAAGTCATCGCGGTAGACCCAAGTGTCATTCCGCTGGGCTCTAAGGTTTATGTTGAAGGTTACGGAGTGGCAACAGCAGCAGATACAGGCGGCGCAATTAAAGGAAATAAAATTGACGTATTTGTTGCAAAGAAAAGTGACGCTAACAACTGGGGCGTCAGAACAGTAAATGTTAAAGTATTAGACTAGTTTCATATAGAGAGTGAAGGACACAAGGCAAAATGCCTTGTGTTCTTTTTTCTTCCCTTTTTTGTCTGTGTATAACCGTTATATGCTGAAAAAGAAAAAGCGTTCCTCGAATATGATATGGAGGCAATGATTTTGAAAACGGCATCTGAAGGGATGAATCGAATGGAGCCGGAACTTATATTTTTATGGAATGCCTTCACAGAATCACCGATATTTCAAGCAGGTATATGCACCGCTTGCGCGATTGTACTGGTCATCGGATTGTCTATGCCGGCTGTGAGGCTGTCTCAGGCGCTTGAAAGAGGGAAGGGAAGACCCGCCGTTATTGAAAAGGTGAGACACACCGGCGTAACGATGAATGGCAGGCACGGACTTGTGCTCCTTTTAGACATGAAAAATCAAGACGGAACGCATGATAAACGCGAACTGGCACATGCCGTGTGTCATGAAGAAATCAGCCGTTTTTATGAAGGAGCGCCCGTATGGGTGATGACAGCGGCTGACGGCCGGGTCAAGATCGTTCCTCGCACGCCGGGGAATTAACAATAAAAAACGGGAAAGCAGCCCCGTCTTTTTGCATTAATGCCGGTCGATCCATATCCGTCCGCCTTCTGAGCCTGCTTCTATCCTGCATGTTCCTCCGATCGGGAATGTCATCAGAGGTGTGGTATGGCCGAAATCAGCATTTGCGATAACGGGCATGGACGACAGTTCTTCTTTTGTACGGATGACGGCCCGCAGAGCCTCCTCAGACACATTTGAAGCATGCTGGAACCGTCCGATGACAATTCCTTTTACGGCTGAAAAAGCGGGGAGATGGATGAGTGACTGCAAATCCCGATCAAACATATGAATGTCAGACATATGATCATCTTCTATGAACAGAATCACTTGTTCCATCTCCGGAAAGTATTCCGTGCCTTGCAGAAGATTCAGGGTGCATAGGTTTCCCCCGATCAGTGTTCCTTCCGCATAACCGGATTGAATGACGAGCGGTCCCGGATTCCGATAAAAACGTCTGTCCTCCTGATTCATATACCATTTGTCATCACTCCACTCGTCTGAAGGCATTACTTCATACGGAGTGTCAGAAGCACAGCAGGCTAAGAAAGAGTTAATCGTATAGTCCAATCCTTTTTTCATGGCGAATGAAGAAAAATGGGGGCCGGAATATGTAACAAGCCCGGTTTTTTGATAAATGGCATGGCCGAGGGCGGTAATATCTGAATAGCCGCAAAGGATTTTCGGGTGCCGTTTAATGTTTTCATAATTAAGATAACGGAGCAGCTGATTTGATTGGAATCCGCCGAGTGTCGTCAAAACGGCTTTGATGTCAGGATCAGCGAAAGCTTCGTGCAGATCCCGTACACGCGATTCAATGGATGATGAATCAAATTCATTTATTTCTTTCGCATGCTCTGAAAAAGAGACACAAAAACCCAGCTCCTCCAATTTTGTCTTCGCAGCGTTTATATTTTCTTCTGACATGACGGACATGCTTGTTGCCGGAGAAACAATACGAATGCCGTCGCCTTTTTTCAATTTTTCCGGGTACAAGAAAAAACCCTCCTCTTATGGTTTTATCTATTACACCATATAAAAGAGGGTTTTTCTATTGTTTTTTACAGGTCGACCCATTTAATGCCGCCTGATTGCGTATCATTGTCAATCCAGACATCAAACTGATGCTTCTCATAAAAATGAATGAGTCTGTCGACATGATCCCAATCACGCTTAGCAATGTCACCCGTCACTTTCGGGATATTCTGCTCTCTGGCGATATGTTTTAAAAATTTCATGCAGATCGAGCCGTAGCCGTGGTTCGGCGGGCCTTTAATGTCCCCGATATGAATGGCATTTTCATAATAGGAAGCGATCAGTGAAAAACACCCTCTTCCCCGGTAGGCTGATTCACAATCAGTCAGCATAATCTTACATGTTTGGCCATCATCAATCGAGGAAACAATGATCCAATCGTCATTGTTCGATTGATCAATACCAAGCACTCGCGCGTCTTTAGATACATCTTTCAGATTTTCCCGCATCCTGAAAATCTGAAATTCAAGCTTATGAAGTTCTTTTTCCAGCTCTTTCTGGTCTCTTTCTTCTGCAGTAAACAAAATCATACTCCTTTCACAGCACAATCTTAGTCAAACACAAGTATCCATTGTAGTAAATGATGTCTTGGTTTGTAAATGGGTTTTGCAAAAACTTTTTTTAGAAAAGTCTGCCGTGCATATGAGGATTGACGTTTTTAAAGCCGCCAGGTTAGGGAAAGGAACAGTGAGCAGCGGAAAAAGGAGGAATCTATAATGGCAATTGACTCACTCATCGGCAAATTGAAGTACGTGATGACGGAATCTCCTGATAAAATGCTCTCCTTATATGTAAATACGGATATGAGAAATCCGGATCAGCAGGGGGGAGAGTGGAAAATCGCCTTAAAAACCGGTTTTCGGAGACTAAAAGAGTATCTGTCTGCCAGTGACCCGGAAGAAGAAAAATCTCTCGTCCGAATCATGGAACGTGTCTATCAATATATTGATGGGCTCGGTAAAGAGATGCCGCGAAGTCTCGTATTTTTTGCATCGGGAGAAGGCAGTATCTGGGAGACGATTGAATTGCAGGTGCCTGTTGAAACACGGTTTTATTGGGAAGAAACGGCTGTTCTTGATCAACTAGAACATCTTCGTGAACAATATCCGAGCACGGCTTTTATTCTCACACAGCAGAATGAAGTGAAGATCATAGAAACAGTACTCGGAAAGATTGAGGGTGTGGAACATTATCAATACGATGTCATCAATGAATCGTGGAAACCGCAGGATGTAAGCGAAAACTCCGCATCGATGGACGAAGACGCTGCCAAATCCCACGTCGAAGAAAACCAAAAAAGGCTGTATAAACGATTGGCCTCAAACCTTGATCAAAAGGCCGCATCACACAAATGGGAGCGTCTCGTAATCGCGGGGGATAAGGAAACAGCCGATATTCTCGATCACCATATGAACAAACCGATTGATAGAATCATCCAAAAAAATCTGCTGAATGAAAACGAGCATAAGGTCATAGAAGAACTGTTAAAGGAAGCGTAACAAGACGAAAGGCCGGGTTTCTTAAGACCCGGTCTTTTTGGGGCTTAAGTTTGTCTAATTTCTGACGAAGCGGGCGAAACCGTTGACATCAAAGCTGAATTCTCATACCATTTGGATAGTCAGTAAAATTGAGAGAGGTCATAAGATGAACCAGACAGAAAACAAACCTAAAAGTTATACCGGTATCGTGCTGACATTGACCGTTCTGATCAACGGGTTAATTGCGGTGCTGTTTTTTATGCCGAAATCGGGTGAGGTCAGCATAGCCAATATTCATATTCTGCCAATGTTAAATGCTATTTTTAACAGCTTTACTTTTATCTTTTTGCTGGCAGCGCTCTTTATGATTAAGCAAAAGAACATTCAGGCGCATAAACGCTTTATTTTAGCCGCGTTTACGACGACTCTGCTGTTTTTGATCTGCTATGTCGTGTACCACTCGATAGCTGAGAATACTTTATTCGGCGGTCACGGCATTATTCGCGGAATTTATTTCTTTATTTTGATTACGCATATTTGTCTTTCCGCCATTATCGTGCCGCTTGCTCTGTTTACGCTGATCAGAGGCTTCAGTATGCAGGTGGAGCGTCACAAAAAAATCGCCAGATGGACGATGCCGCTCTGGCTGTATGTCAGTCTGACGGGTGTCATTGTATACTTAATGATATCGCCGTATTATTAAAAAACCGTGCTCTGCGCGGTTTTTTAATTGAAAAAAGGCGCCTCATACAGGGCGCCTTTTACTCTTCAAGCGTTTCAAGTGTTGTTACATTTAAGGATTGTTCAACGGTTTTGGTTTTTGCTTTTACTTTTTCTGCGTACGTGTAATCACCGTAGCAGTAGGGATAACGGAAATTGCCTTTATTCCCTCCGCAAGTGTATAATTTCGGATTTTTTTTGACCTGCTGCTCGGAGTATTGTTTTGCCAGTTCCTCAGTATGCGATCCTCCATGTTCAGCCACAAAATCAATATAGCCGGCTCCCATGTTGTAGCTTTGTATAATCGTATCCAAATCTACGCCTTTTTTCTTGCCTGCTTGATACATGAGAGTGAATTGTTTGATTCCCTGTTTGATACTGGTTTGAGGGTTTTTAATTTCATTTCGCTTTAAACCCAGAGATTCTGAAGACTGCATGGGATCATTTCCTCTTCCTTTTGACTCCTGATATATCATGCCGAGTACCAGCGATGTATATTTGGTGAGTCCTTTTTCATCCAGCTCGTCTTCTACGAGCGGTTTGTAATCTGTCAGCCGTTCAAGCACGATCGGTTTGACATCAAACGGAAGACTTTTGAGCAATTCATTATTTGAGAATAACAGGATGAGAAAGAAGGAAACCATGACAAAAACACATATCATCATAAGACCCGCGGCAGCGAAACAGCCTTTTTTCTTTTTCTTCACTGTGTTTCACCCTCAATTTCAGGAGCATTATGACTTTTTCATTATGACACAGATGAACGCACGAAACCAAGCAGAAACCCGTATTTGAAACATAAATTTAAAATAACGGTTCTTTTGCCAGGCGCAGGATGTATCTGCATCAATTGACATTTGGTATAATTGGGCTACTTAAAAAAAGAAGGGTGAGGTATATGACTGAATTTCACGAATCCGGAAACATGAATGACCCCGCTGTCGATTTAGATGAGGAAACATTATTTTTGGTTGCCCAGACCTTTAAGGCGCTGTCTGATCCGACCAGAATCAGAATCCTCCATTTGCTGTCACAGGGTGAGCATGCGGTAAATGATATCGCAGAAAGGCTGAATTTGCTGCAGTCCACCGTTTCTCATCAGCTGCGTTTTCTTAAAAATCTGCGCCTCGTCAAATCACGGAGAGAAGGAACATCCATTTATTATTCTCCTGAGGATGAACATGTGTTGGATGTGCTTCAGCAAATGATTCACCATACGCGGCACGATTAAAAAACATCCCTGCTTTTTAGACAGGGATGTCAGCCGTACTGGCCGTTATTGGTTTGGTCTCTGCTCGTTTTTAAAACATAAAAAGAGAATCCGCTGTAATAAACAGCAATGAAATAAAAGACACTGATGGTCAGCGGATCTGCGCCGACCGTTTGGCTGTACGCCTCCGGATGGGTGAAGTCCGCTGTGACTCGGTAAATTTCAATAACCCGATAAACAAACCTCGAGATGAATAACGTTAATAGAATAAGTTCAATCCACAGATGAGTGCGAAAATACATTTTTCCGCGGCGCTTTTCAAAAGAAATGTTCCGTTTGGCAAAAAGGACCAGAAGCCAGCCGCAAAAAGTGCCGAATAACAGATGACCGTATAAAGCCGGGTGTGTGATGCTGAAAAACGCCAGAGCGGCGGCCAGCAATGAAAACAAAATCATTCTTGTGTAAAGCCAACGGGGTTTCAAAGGCTGAAAGCCGACGGACCGTTTCACCTTTTTATACAGAAAAAAGGCAATCATTAAGACAGGGCAGATGCTTTGAAGTGTGATATGCATGGTGCGGAACTCCCCCTCCGTTGAGTAGTGTATGCTTATCCGGCTGGTTTTAGTAGTCTGATTTATTCGCAGGCTGCAAGCATCTTTTATCACAGTATGCGCGTTTCTTTTTTTGGCATAAGAGAAGCGCCTGCGCCTTTATCAGGATTTAAACAGAAAGTTCTTGAAAAACTAAGGGCATTAGTTATAATAAAACTAATAATATTAGTTTTTAGGGGGATATTGATGAGAATCTTACAATACGGAACCGTTTGGCAGCTGACCTTTTTTCCCGCGCTTTTCCCGGTGAATTGTTATTTGGTTGAAGAGGAAGAAGGAGTAACCCTGATTGACGCCGGACTGCCCAACAGTCATAAAGGAATCAAACAAGCATTACAGACGCTTAAGAAACCGCTGAATAATATCTTACTCACCCACGCGCATGGAGATCACGTAGGTTCGCTTGACTCATTATCCGCGGAATTTCCGGATGCTTCCGTCTATATTTCTGAACGGGATTCTTTCTTGCTGAAAGGTGACACTGCTTTATTTGAACATGAAGCACAAACGCCGATAAAGGGGGGAGTGCCGAAACATATTCAGACCGAACCTGATCAGCTGCTGAAAGGCGGCGAGCGGGTCGGATCTTTGCTTGTCATTCCCGCCCCCGGGCATACACCGGGAAGCCTCGCTTTTAAAGATCTGAGAAATGATATGCTGATCGTCGGAGATGCTTTTCAAGTACGGGGAGGCCTCGCTGTTTCAGGTAAGCTGAAATGGAGATTTCCGTTTCCGGCTTTTGCTACATGGAATAAAGAAGAAGCTGTCAAAACCGCAAGAACGCTTATCGCTCATAAACCAAGTATTTTGGCCGCCGGTCATGGAAACGTTCTTCATAATCCCGCTGATTTGATGGCTGAGGCGGCTGATGAAGCCGAACGCAGCCTGCCGGGAGGCCGATCATAATGTCGCCGAGAGTCGGAATGAGCCTTGACATGATTATCGGAGCCGCATCAAACATCGCTGACGAAAAAGGGCTTAACGAAGTGACGCTTGCGGCCGTTGCAAAGTCCTTAAACGTAAAACCGCCTTCCCTTTATAATTTTGTCGATGGTCTTCATGGAATTAAAACCGAGCTGGCCATCTCCGGTTTAAGCATGTTATATGAAAAAATGGCGGCCTCCTCAGCAGGCCTGTCAGGTGAAACGGCTTTGCTCGCTCTTGCTGATGCCTATATCCATTTTGGCGAAGCCAATCCCGGATTATATGAAGCAACATTTCAAAAAGTAAAAGACGGCCGAATGGAGAAGCTGTCCAGCCTGCTTGTGGATCTTGTTGTCAGGCAGCTGACAGCAAACGGTTTTGCACGTCCCGAAAACGCAATCCATGCCGCAAGAGGACTGAGAAGCCTGCTTCACGGTTTTGCCGTGTTAAGAAAACAGAGTGCATTTGAATTAACGGAATCAATTAAGGAAAGCCGGAAGTTTGCCGTTGTTGCTTTTTTAAGAGGTTTACAAACGAGTGAACAATAATAATATTATGTAAACTAACGAATGAAACGGCTTATCCAGAAGGAGGGACAAATGGATTCATTACAGCACCTCATTTGTGAACGGCGCACGTATTCACATATTTTTGATTCTCATACTCACACCTACTGTCAAATGCTCTTTCCGCTTGAAGGACAGCTGGACTTGGAGACAGAAAGCTGTGAGATTAGATTAAAACCGGATCAAATGCTGTATATTCCGCCTGGGCATGAACATCGGTTCCGTTCTATGGAACGAAATGAATGTCTCGTACTTGACATGCCGGCATATTTTTTAAAAGGATCATTTGAACCCGGCGTTATCAATAAGCTTGATTCTTTTTGGGCATCGATTCGGTTTCTGCTGACGGAAGAGACAAAGCAGCAGTCGGTTCATTCATTGAGTCTGCTTGCAGAATATATTGCTGAAAAGATGCAAGAAAGCGCTGCGAATGATTCAATCGCGTATATCCGCCGAAACCTCTCAAAGACATTTACAATTAAAGAGCTCGCCGCAATGGAACATTACCACCCGGCTTATTATTCCGACTGGTTTAAAAGGCAGACGGGGAAAAGCCCCAAAGCTTATATTGCCGAGCTCCGGATGAAGAAAGCGGAGCAATTGCTTATTGAAACAAAAGACCAGCTGACAGACATCGGACATGAGGTCGGCTTTCAAAATTTGTCTTCCTTTACCAGATGGTTTGTCAGACATAAGGGAATAACGCCGCGCGCTTACCGAAACACCTTTCAAACGGATAAATAAACCCGAAGATCGGTTAAAAAAACTGCGTCTTTTTTTGGTATCATGATTGTAAAAAAGGAGTTTTTGAAATGGCAGTCATCGAAGATTTTATCAAGCTCGATCTCAGAATAGGAACGGTGGTAAAAGCAGAAGTATTCCCTGAAGCAAAGATGCCGGCCATAAAGATGACAATAGATTTTGGCGAAGACATCGGTATGAAGCAATCAAGCGCCCAGATTACAAAACGGTATGAACCGGATGACTTGACGGGCAGGCAGGTCACCGCTGTTGTCAACTTTCCGCCTCGCCGGATTGCCGGATTTAAGTCAGAAGTACTCGTTCTCGGCGGCATCCCGGAAAAAGGAGACGTGGTCCTGCTTACGCCCGAGCAGACCGTACCGAACGGAACGAAAATCGGATAATAAAAAAAGACGTTTGCAGAAGCAAACGTCTTTTGCGTATTGAGGCGATACACCACACGCCACATTCGTGTGTGCCGCAAGGGCATGTGCATCGGCTTACACAATTCAGCTCATCGCTATATGAATATAGCATGGCGGGTGCAGAAATGCAAGAGAAATCGTCATATTTTGACGTAATCTGTGGAAATTAGGGTTGAATTACCGAATGACTATCTAATTGCAAAGAATAAATAGTTAAAATATGTAAGAAGGTATTCAGAAAAGCATTTGAGCGTGGCTTGAGTGCGGACCCAACTGTGACCTCAAATGCGCTTTTGTGAACTGCTAAAAACGTTATTAAATCAATCAAAATGTACTGAAAATTAAAGTGATTACAAGGTGTAAGTGTGAGCTGGAATCCATTCTGGATCTTTTTTAAAAAAAATGCCCTGCAAAGGACATCATTTTTAGTCTAGAGTTTTAGGTTTACCTAACGATGTTTTTGAAAAGAGTCGGAGTTTGAACCCAATTTACATCTTACTCTCTTGTACTAGCGAATAGATGCCATTAATCGTCCTCCTTGATATCATTATAACTATTAAATAATAAAATAAATATATACTCTTATTTTGTATATCCCCAAATGACTTTTCTAACGCACTATCAATGTAAATAAACCAGTAATTATTATAATTGCTCCACAAACTGTAATAAATGTGCCATTTTTTCGGTGTTCTGATTTAGCCGTTGTGATCCCTCTGATTAGATAATAAAGACCGACTAATATTAGAGTCCAATAAAAGAAGGCACCATTTAAGGTAAAGCCTAATATGAGAAATAAAAGAACCAATGCTAGCGATGTGTAGTGGAAAAGTCTGAATGCAAGATTAGTCATTATAGACCTCCTAGTTTAAATTCTCCTTAAAATACAATTAATAGGTTGAATTATACTCTATAAACCTCCGGAATTGTAAAATGTTCCTCCGAAATTCGGAAGAGCAGGATCTTCTCGAAGACCTCCCAGTATCCCTAACATATGAAATAGACGAGTCCTCAAATTGAGGATTTGCTCTAAACATTGGTTGCAGTCGCATTTCCGACGTCAATATTTGCAGGTTGGAGAGCAGGAAGTTACATCACCATTCAAAGCTTCTTATGGCGAGGCAGAGGGAAATTTTAATCAACGTAAATAATTATAATTTCTCGGGCATACGCATAGTGATGAAACTGGATTAGACAAGCTTTCACACGTATGTGTAAGTGTAGAGAACACTGATTTCAAGCCTGTTTCATCTGAATGGATTAACTCTAAAGGATGAGAGGGACTATTGGGAAAAATAGCTTAACGTAAGCTTCAAAAACAACATGAAAAAACGCCATAAAAACTTATTATGGCGTCTGTCCGAACTAGGAGGTACTGTTCATGGCGGAGAGGGGAGGTCTTACATGCCCACGAAGGCTGCACCAACGATGATTAATAAGATGAACAGCACCACAATCAATGCAAAGGAATTCCCATACATAATGTCTCACCTCCCTCTTGAGAGGATTAATACAAGTTATGCTGAATCGAAGTTTTTCGACAGGGATTGCGGTCTATTTGAACTCAAAATGATTATTTTATCCAAGTGATGGATGGTAACCAAAGGTTTACTCAAACGGAAAATAAGCTGAAAATACAATGAAGATAATGAGAAAAAACAAAAGTTGGAAACTAGACTGTTTATGTAGAGAGTGTCTACAAGAAAGGGTATGTAACCGGCTAGAAGCTGGGTGCACGAATCGTTCAGTCTGCTAAATCACAGTGTGTTAAAATATGGATGTGTATTCTGTTCATCATAACGGAGAAGCGAAGAAGGGATTACGAATGAATTAAAAAGATTACTTTAAAACAGCTATTAAGTCATACTGCAAGCGACATAATATATCACCCAAAAAGCAAGATTTACAAAGCAAGATGCGTTGTACCTATTAGTGTGAAAAACTATTTGGAAATGGGATAGATATAGACTGTTTTAAAGCCCTTGACTTAATTGTGGCCGAGAAAAATTGAATTTTAGCCAAATAATTTTTATGTTTGCAGACTCTAAAAAAGTACATAGAGTAACAGTTTCTTTTGCAGAAAAAGATTATAATGTATCAAACGCATTAAGTTCAGTATTCTAACTGCTCATTACCATTAGTTGAACATAGTTAAAACCAGTCTCTCATGATACTATTCCGTTGCATACATAATATACATTTTTGCAAATAAAATATAGAGAGTGTAAGCATGACGGAGAAAGAGTTAATCGAGAAGTACAACCTGCAAAATTGCACTTTCACATTTATTAATGAGCCTAACTTTGAACGAATGACAAAAGGATTTACGGTTGGTTTTCACAGGGGAGAGGGATGCAAAACCCTTGGAAAAGTTTGAAGGATACTTTATTAGGAAACAAAGATATCACAGGTAAGAGAAATAGTAGGGGACTCAAAGCTGAATCCAAAGTGAGAAGGTGTTTGACATGCAGAAAGTGAACTGGTCAGAACAGTATGAATGGTTCAATAAACAGGATGAAAAAGACGGGCGTTTGATGGCGCTCCTTCGTCATGAGCTTTCATATGGTGAGATCATACGATTATATAAGAAAGGGTTTTATTTGAAATCAAAAGGAGGGGGTGTTTCCTTAAATAAGGACGATATCCGGTGTATGTTTGGGGTTGAGGAGACATAGGACGGCATGTCTTAATGAACGGGAAGAGAAAAACTCTTCCCGCTTTTCGTGGCAGGTGTTAATCTTTTTCCAGCATGGCAGTCAGCCATTCTCTTAATGCAGTCTTTTGTACGTACCGCTTTCCGTTTCTGGTAATGTGCGGAATGCCGGAAGTGTCAGGCACGATTTGTTTCGCTTCTTCCTTAGTAACTCCTAAATAATAGCCAATATAGAAGTACAGATCTTTTTCTTTAATGAGAATTTGGTCAGTGTGTTCATGAGGGTCAGGTGATTTAAAGTTTTTTAATCCGTCTCCTATGAAATATCCGGCTAAAGCGATTCCGATGCCGGTAATGATATCCATACAGCAAACCTCCAATAAAAGTTATTATGTTTTATACGGTCAAATCCGCCGAAAGGATTCACCTTCAGTAAGACGGGGGGAGCTTATTTTTGCTTTCCGAGCTTTTCGATCTGCACCTTTCCGGAGAAGAAAACAGCGCCTCCGCCCATATCTGCAAGCCGATCGGGAGTGAGTGAATTGACCAGCTGTTTTTTATCATCCATGTCGGCCCAAAGACCTTGGCTGACTGCAACGCCGGGAAGGACCTGTTCGCCGACTGAAGCTGTCAATTCACATTCACCGCGGTGATTCCAAACCCTGACGGTTTCTCCGTCTTCTATGTTTAGGCGGGCAGCATCTTCTGTATGAATAAAAAGTTTTGGCGCCCTTTCCAGTTTTACGTGTTTTTCATTATTCGAAAATGTTGAATTTAAGAAATTATGATTCGGTCCCGGAACAAATAGAAACGGAAAATCGTCATCGCTCTTCAGAGGAATGTGCGTCGGCAGCGCCGGATAACCTTCCTGTTTCATCTTTTCAGAATATAATTCAATCTTTCCGCTTGGTGTCTTGAGCTTGCCCGGTAAAAGCGGTTTTTTCCGTTTGGCTCTCATAAAGGAATGGCGTGAGAGCGAATCGTAATCAATATCCTCGATATACGGGTTGTCGGGACAGTCCAGCGCCTGTTTGATTAATTCTTCATCAGAATCCTGAAGCTCCTGCTCGGTAAAACCCATCGCCCCGGCAAGCAAACGGAACACTTCTGTATTCGATTTGCTGTCTCCATACGGTTCGATCACCGGTTTTTGCAGCTGAATAAAATGATGCCAGTAAGACGTGTAAAAATCCGTGGTCTCAAAAGCAGATGCAGCAGGGAGCACAATATCCGCATATTTGGCGGTTTCCGTTAAAAATAAGTCATGAACGACTGTAAATAAATCCTCCCGCAGCAGGCCTTTTCTGACTTTATTCGCTTCCGGCGCAACCACTGCGGGATTGGTGCCGTATATAAACAGGGAGCGCACGGGCGGATTTGTTTCTAAAAGAACGCTTCCGAGCCTGTTCATATTAAATGATCTTGGCTTTCTGCCGTATAGCAGATCAGGACGCTGTAGCGCCTGTCTGTTATAGTTTAATACCGCGCTGTTATGTTTGATTGCGCCTCCCCCGGTGTTGAGCCACTGTCCTGTTACAGCCGGAAGACAGGCAACGGTGCGGACGATCATTCCGCCATTGTCATGATGCTGAATGCCGTTTCCGATCCTGATAAGGGAAGGGGAGGTTTCACCGTACATTCTCGCAAGACGTCTGATATCGTCGGCTTTAACGCCTGTAATAACAGAAACCGTTTCCGGATCATACTGTTTGACATGCGCTTTTAATTCTTCGCTGCCTTCAGTGTATTCTGTGAGAAATGCTTCATCGTGAAGGTTCTCATCGAATAAGACATACATGATACCGAGAGCGAGTGCGGCATCTGTGCCGGGACGAATGGGAATAAACCAATCGGCAAGCCGGCCGGTTTGATTCTTATGTACATCGATAACGACAATTTTAGCTCCTTTTTTCCGGGCTTTTTGAGCAATCATAACTTGGTGCATATTTGTGCTGACAGCATTGATTCCCCAAAAAATAAAAAGTTTTGCATGGATGGTCTCCTCAGGATCAGTACCCGCGCCTTCTCCCATTGTATAGTTATAGCCTTCAGATCCGGCTTTGCTGCAGATCGTACGTTCAAGATGACTCGCCCCGAGACGATGGAAAAAACGGCGGTCCATTCCCTCTGCCGCCAGTTTTCCCATATTGCCGTAAAAGCTGTACGGAAGAATGCTTTCTGCTCCTTCTTCGGCAATCAGCTCTTTCCAGCGCGCACTGATCGTATTGATCGCTTCCTCCCAAGAAATAGGCGCAAACTTGGCTTCGCCTTTTTCACCGATCCGTTTTAACGGAGCTGTTAAACGCTTCTCATCATAAATGCGCTCAGCCATGTGTCTGACTTTGTTGCATATGTTCCCTGATGTGACCGGGTGATCGGGGTCTCCCTGAATTTTTACGATTTTTCCGTCTTTTTTTGTCACAAGCAAACCGCATTGATCGGGACAGTCCAGTGAGCACACCGACTTAAAGACCCCGTTTGGCTGTTCTGCTGCAGAATTCATAGCCCATTTCTCCTCTTTTTTTATATTGTAAGCATTATAACATTTCGAAATCGAACGTCAATTCAGAAAAAAGTGTTGACATCCAAGAAAGACTTTTCTATGATGGGTTTATTCTTTTAAACAGCCTGACAATTTCATCATTTTATTTTCTATCAAGAGAGGTGGAGGGACTGGCCCTATGAAACCTCGGCAACATTTATTGTGCCAATTCCAGCAAGCGTACGCTTGAAAGATAGGAAAGAATGATCTATACATATTTGTGCGCTTCAAGCGGATAAAGACGGTATATGAATCTCTTTCCTTCTTCGGGGAAAGAGATTTTTTTGTGGAAAAATTTATGTGAAAAGGATGTTTTGCACCATGACGGTTTTAATTACCGCACCATATCACGATGAGGGGCTGAAGGAGCTGACAGAGCTGTTCGGCCGGACTGTGCACAGGCCGTGGAAGAAGCACGGCCGGGCTTATCGGGAAGACGAATTAATCCGGATGATCCAAGAGACAAATGCGGCGGGGCTTATTACTGAACTTGATGAGGTATCTGAGCGTGTCATTGACATATTGCCGGATTCCGCTTTTATCGGCGTCTGCAGAGGGATGCCGTCTAATGTGGATATTGAGGCGGCGAATAAAAGAAAGATTCCTGTTTTCTTTACACCGGCCCGAAATGCCCAGGCCGTTGCTGAACTGTTTATCGGAAATGTGATTTCATTTTTGCGTCATACGTATTCTTCTCATCAGTGGCTGAAGGATGGGAAATGGAATGGTGATTATTTGCAGGCTTACGTCAAATTCAGAGGATATGAGCTGACGGGAAAAACAGTCGGCCTTATTGGTTTCGGAGCTGTTGGACAGAGAATCGCCCGGCTATTGGCCGCCTTTGACTGTAAGGTGCTGTACTACGACCCATTTGTCAATCATGAAAACCGGGAGTATGAAAAAACGACGATGGAACGGGTATTTTCTGAAAGTGATATTGTTTCCGTTCACTTGCCGCGCACAGAAGAAACCATCGGCCTTATCGGCGCCAAGCACTTTCAGTTGATGAAACAAGAAGCTGTTTTTGTCAATACGTCAAGAGCGGCGGTAACAGACAGGGAAGAGCTGTTGCGGGTGTTGAAAGAACGGCGGATTAAAGGAGCGATCCTTGATGTATTTTATCACGAACCGCCTGAATCTTCTGATTATGAATTGATCTCTTTGCCGAATGTGTTAGCGACTCCCCATTTAGCGGGAGCAACATTTGAAGTGGAGGATCATCATGTGAGAATTTTAAATGATGCGCTTTTCAAATGGAAAAAAGATCAAACCTGCTCAATACGTGAACTTTATAACAAAAGAGAACTTGTAACAAAGGGATAGCAAAAGGAGGAATCTGTAATGGCCGGACAAAAAGGCTACCTTGTATTTGATATCGGGACGGGGAATGCACGAGTCGCGGTTGTGACTGCCGGCGGCGAAGTGACCGCACTAGAAAGGGAAGACATTGAATATGTGACGGAGCCGCTTTATCCAGACGGCCGCTATTTCTCGCCGGAAAGAATATGGACGAAAATCAGCGCGATGGCAAGGACGGTTATTGCCAAAAGCCCTCATATTACATTAATCGGAATTACCTCAACAAGCCAGAGGCAGGGAGTTGTTCTGATCAATAAAGATAAAAAAGCATTTCTCGGTCTGCCCAATATTGATAACAGAGGGCGCGAATGGGAAAGCGGAATTGAATTAAAAGATGAAGTGCATCAGCAAACCGGACGTCTCCCGAGCGCTCTATTTTCCGCAATGAAACTTGTGGGATTAAAAGAAAGACAGCCGTCATTATGGAAAGAAGTGGCGTATATCACAAGCATCAGTGACTGGGTGACATTTGAGCTGAGCGGAATTTTGAGCTATGAACCGTCACAGGCTGCCGAGACGCTGCTGTTTGACGTAAGGAAAAAAGCGTGGTCCGAAAAATTATGCAATATCTTCGGTGTTCCTTCTTCCATTCTTCCTTCACTCGTCCGCTCTGGGACGGTTGTCGGAATGTTAACGTTTAAGAAAGCGGAGGTTCTCGGCCTTCCGGAAAGAGTGCCTGTGATTGCAGGCGGAGGAGACACACAGCTTGCCATCAAAAGTGCGGGTGCAAAGCCGGGGGATATCGTCATCATATCCGGCACGACAACGCCGATTACAAAGATAACGGCGGAGGCCGGAACTGAAAGTTTAGAGAAAGCATGGCTGAATTGCCACACAGAAGAAGGTCAATGGCTTCTAGAAACAAATCCGGGTGTAACCGGGCTCAATTATCAAAAATTAAAATCCATTTTTTATCCGAATGAATCCTACGGCGTCATGGAACAGGAAATCGCAAAGCTGCCGAAATATGATCATGCCTGTGTTTCTGCGTTAGGCTCCTATTTATCGCCTGAGAAAAACGCACTTGCAAAAGGCGGATTTATTTTTGATGCCCCGCTGTCCCATAATTTAAGCAGAGCGCATTTTGTCAAAGCCGCACTGCTGGAAATTGCTTTTTCAATCAAATGGAACTATGAGGCGTTAACAGAGGTAACTTCCTTTTCACAAAATGATGTGAAGGTGTGCGGCGGCGGTTTCCAAAGTGATGCATTAACACAGTTTCTTGCTAACCTTCTGCAAAAGAAGATTTATAAGAGAGAAGGCTTCAGTCAGGCATCCGTAATGGGGGCGGCGGTGATTTGCAACGAGGCTCTCGGTGTGAAAGAAGAGCTTTCGAGCCGCACAAAGGTTATTGAACCGGAATCGGATCAGACGGATCTCTTCCTATATGAAGAATGGAAACATACGCAAAGGTTATTTACGCATTTTCAGCCGGCGGTGAAAGCCTGACTCGGGGCTGGGATATATTTCTGAATGATTAATGACAACATGAAAGTCTGCAGAGGAGGAACAAAAAATGCTTAATAAAATAGGAATTCCGAAACAGCTTGCCTGGGGGTTTTTGGGAGTTGTGCTGTTTATGATGGGAGACGGCCTTGAACAAGGCTGGCTCAGTCCGTTTTTAATTGAAAACGGCTTGACGGTTCAGCAATCAGCGTCCCTGTTTACGGTTTACGGTATTTCTCTTGCAGCAGCGTCTTGGTTTTCAGGCGTCTGCCTCGAAGCCTTCGGGGCAAAGCGGACGATGTTTATGGGGCTGTTATTTTACGTCATCGGAACAGCCGCGTTTATCGCATACGGATTTGAATATCTTAATTTGCCGGTAATGTATGTCACGTATTTTATTAAAGGGCTGGGGTATCCGCTGTTTGCCTATTCTTTTTTGACTTGGGTGATTTACCGGTCGCCAAAAAACAAGCTCAGTACGGCGGTCGGCTGGTTCTGGATTGCTTATTGCTGCGGCATGTTTGTGTTCGGCGCGTGGTATTCAAGCTGGGCGATCAAATCATTCGGCTATTTGAATACCCTTTGGAGTTCGATTTTTTGGGTATGCCTCGGCGCGTTTTTTGCATTGATTTTAAATAGGGACCGCTTTGAAAAGAAAAAAGCAGATAAGCAGGAAAAGGCGCATGAATTAATGAAGGGAATCACCATTCTTGCTGAAAATCCGCGTGTGCTTTCGGGAGGGATCGTTCGAATCATTAACAGCATCGGAACATACGGTTTTCCGGTTTTTCTTCCTATGCATATGGCGCAGCACGGCATCTCTACAAATGTATGGCTGCAGATCTGGGGAACGATTTTTCTAGGCAACATCGTATTCAATTTAATTTTTGGCGTGATTGGCGATGCATTCGGCTGGAAAAAGACCGTCATGTGGTTCGGAGGAGTGGGCTGCGGCATTTTTACCCTTTTATTATATTACGCTCCTGTTATATCACATGGGAACTTGCTTTTCGTCAGTATTATCGGCTTTATTTGGGGAGGCCTTCTTGCCGGATTCGTTCCGATTGGAGCCATTGTCCCGACAGCAGCTGGCCAAGATAAGGGGGCGGCCATGTCTGTATTAAATCTGGCTGCCGGCCTGTCAGCGTTTGTCGGCCCGGCGCTGGCTTGGGCATTTATCGGTCTTGTCGGCGCACAAGGTGTCGTATGGATTTTCGCGGCGCTATATTTTGCAAGTGCACTTTTGACAAAATGGATACATATCCCTGAAGAAAAAACGGCGAAACAAAATGACGCTTTGCCTGAATACGCATCTTAACTGCAGCGCCCCGAACCTTCGGGGCGTTTTTTGTTAGAGCTTATGCCAAGAGGGAGATTTGAGACTGCTTTCTTGTTCAGCGTTTTTCAGGCACACAGTTGCAGCATTAAAACTCAATTGAACAAGGATCTGCTTTCTTAGATAATAAATTGAAAATCCGTCATGCCTAAGTGAATTGTAAACGAACATATACTCTGGCTTCTGTGCCTTTTCCGCAGACCCATACGATTTTCTCCGTTGCCATTAACAAAAGCAATATTTCTCGAGCTCGAATAAGACAGCTTCTGTTTCTGGAATTTCAACTGTAATATACATAGCCTGATCGATTAAATTCCGGCTGAGGTCAGAAACTCAGGACGCGAAGTTTCTTTAAATCTGCGAGACGATGGTGCTCATCACGAAGTTTCAACATTGTGAGCGGCTCAACAGAATGTTTGATTCGCTTTATTGTAATTTACCGATTTTTTTGCTATATTTGATTGATTTTCTCAAAATGCTTATTGGGAGCGCTTTATTATTTACACGGTGGAGATATAACGAGATCGAAAAGCTTTCTATCTATTTACGTCAAATTAGCAGCGGGGATTATTCTCTTGATGTTCGAGATAATCAAGAAGGAGAGCTTAGTATATTAAAGAATGATATTTATAAAGTGACGCTTATGCTGTCAGAGCAGAGATCTCTTTTGCAAAAAGACAAAATCCAGCTGACAGATGCCATTTCTGATATATCCCATCAGCTTAAAACGCCGCTTACATCCATGATGGTGATGGCAGATTTATTAAGTGACCCTGATTTGTCTGATGAAAAAAGAACAGAATTCACTCGAAATATCCGTATTCAGCTTGAACGAATCGATTGGCTTGTTTCTTCATTATTAAAACTCTCGAAAATTGATGCAAAGACTGTTCAATTCAAAAAAGAGCAAATAAAGGCAGAAAACCTTATACAAAAGGCGTTAGAGCCTGTATTGATTCCTATGGATATTAAAGAGCAAACGGTTTCAATCAAGGGGGAAGAAATGGTTACTTTTCGGGGCGATCTCAATTGGACAGCTGAAGCGATCATCAATATTTTGAAAAACTGTGTGGAGCACACTCATGAGGGCGGAAAGATTTCCATTTCCTTCGCCGAAAATGCGTTGTTTACTGAAATTATCATTGCCGATAATGGCAGAGGAATTCTAAAGGAAGATATACCGTATATTTTTAAACGCTTTTATAAAGGGAAAAATGCCTTTGATGGCAGCATTGGCATCGGCCTTTCTATGGCTTATAGCATTATAACAAGTCAAAACGGAGTTATTGATGTGACGAGTGACAGTGAAAAAGGCACGAAGTTTCGGATTAAATTTTATAAACAGGTGATTTAACCATAAGTGACTAAATTGTCACTTTTACAGTCACTTGAAAGTCATTTTAGACAGATAAAATAAATCCATCAAGCTAAGTATGGAGGTTTTACAAATGGACATTTTAAACATCGAACATCTGTCTAAAATATATGGAAAAGGTGAATCATCGGTAAAGGCGCTTGATGATGTTTCTTTTTCAGTCAAAAAAGGTGAATTTGTCGCAATTATCGGTCCATCCGGATCGGGAAAGTCAACGCTTTTGCATTTGCTTGGCGGTGTGGATCGCCCGACAAGCGGAAAAGTCCTGGTTGAGAACACGGACATTTATAACTTGAATGAAACACAGCTGGCAATCTTCAGACGCAGACAAATCGGTTTGATTTACCAATTTTACAATCTGATCCCCGTACTGACAGTTGAAGAAAATATTACGCTGCCGCTCTTGCTTGATAAACATAAGGTCAATAAGAAGCAGTTTGATGATATCGTGAAAACGTTGAATCTGCAAAATCGTTTACACCACCTGCCTAATCAGCTTTCCGGCGGACAGCAGCAAAGAGTCTCGATTGGAAGAGCGCTGATTAGCAGCCCCGCTATTATGCTGGCAGATGAGCCGACCGGTAATCTGGATAGTAAAAATAGTAAAGAAATCATTGACTTATTAATCATGTTTAATAAAACCTATAATCAGACGCTGATTGTCATTACCCATGATGAACGAATTGCTTTGCAAGCTGACAGGGTCATTTCAATTGAAGATGGAAGGATTGCCAAAGATGAGGTGATCCGCCGATGAACATCGTAAATAAACTGACAGTCAGACATTTGAAAGAAAATAAGAGACGAACGCTTGTGACAATCATTGGTGTCATTATTTCAGTTGCCATGTTAACTGCCGTTGCAACACTCGGTTTCTCTTTTTTTGACTTAATGAAAAGACAAACGATTGCAGATTCAGGGGAGTGGCATGTTCTTTATAAAAATGTAAATAAGGAACAGCTTCAAAAGATAAAAAATGATAACGAAACAGAAGCGGCGGTGATTTCCAAAGATCTCGGCTATGCCTCCTTAAAAGGGGGGCAGAATACAAACAAACCCTATTTATTTATCAAAGCGTACAATTCACAAGGTTTTAAAAAATCTCCGATTGAATTGAGCAAGGGCCGTCTTCCGAAAACAGCAAATGAAATCGTTATTTCAGAGGCCATTGCTTCAGATGCAAAGGCAGAATATAAGATCGGTGAGCATGTAACTCTTGATGTTGGCGAACGTTTCATTAAAGGCAGCGACAATCCATTAGATCAATCTAAATCATTACGAATGGAAAATGGTAAAGTGACTGAAACATTAAAAGGTAAAACCACAAGGCATTATACTGTTGTAGGCTATATAAAACGTCCAATATGGGAACCAACTTGGGCACCGGGATATACAGTGATCAGCTATGTGGATGAAACCATAATAGGAGCAAACGATCAAGTCAATGTTGCAGTTATCTTAAAAAAAGTGAATAATTCCTTATTTGCTCACGCCGAAAATATAGCGAAGAAAAACAAAATCGAATCTGTTCAATTTAATTATGACTTACTTCATTATTACGGCATCAGCAATAAACCCGGCGTGCGGAGCACAATTCTTCCATTATCAGTCATCATTATTGGAGTTATTATGATTGGCTCAGTTTCGTTAATCTATAATGCTTTTGCAATTTCCGTCTCGGAACGTTCCCGTCACTTAGGCATGCTTGCAAGTGTAGGGGCTACGAAAAGCCAAAAGAGAAATTCAGTGTTTTTTGAGGGAATGATCATTGGTTTAATTAGTATTCCCGCTGGAATTATATGCGGGCTTGCCGGGATCGGAATTACCTTTCGGTTCATTAACTCCCTCATTCAAGGAGCTTTGGGGATTACTGAGAAGTTAACGATGATTATCACGCCATTATCGCTCTTGATTGCCTGTGCTGTTTCCATGTTGACGATTTTTGTTTCAACATATCTTCCTGCCGTAAGAGCATCTAAGATTACCGCCATTGATGCAATTCGGCAAACAATCGATGTGAAGCTTACAGGCAAAACAGTGAAAACGTCAAAGTTCGTTCGCAAGCTTTTCGGAATTGAAGCTGAGATAGGGTTGAAAAATTTAAAAAGAAACAAACGGAGATACCATGCAACCGTATTTTCACTTGTGATTAGCATCATTTTGTTTTTAGTCGTCTCATTTTTCACCTCCAATTTGAAAGAATCCTTAAAACTCTCACAAGATGGTGTAAATTATGATATTCAAGTATCGAATAACTATGGAAAATTAGCTGATCAATCGATTCAAACGATTGCAAACCTACATGACGTGACGGAATACAGTATAGTTAACGAGTTAACCGTGAATGCTTGGATCGAAGAGACGTCAATCTCCCGTGAATTGAAAGAAATAGTAAATAAGGATAAGAGCAGGCTTAAGGATGGAAAATATCCTTACAATATTACGATAAATACATTAAATGATTCGAATCTGAAGGCTTATGCAAAAGCAGTTGGCGCAGATTACAAACAGCTGACGGATCCGAAACATTTAGCTGCCATCGTGATTGACACAAACTATTATAAAGATATGGAAACAGAAAAATATGTCGAAACGAAGGCCATTCATACGAAACCTGGCCAAAGTATTGGCTTAACCTATACAGATGGGGGATCAGAAAAAGAAGTAAATTTAAAAAAAGTGAAAATAGCTGCGCTGACAGATCAATATCCTATGGGGATTTTTTCAGAAGTGGTAGGCGGATTAAATATTATTTCGTCAAAACAAGTCATGGATCAATTGATTAACGATAAGATGAAGGATGAGATTTACACATATCTATTCCTGAAAAGCTCGAATCCGATGAAAACACAACAAGAAATTGAAAAAATGAAAGATCATAATTTGCATGTTGAAAATAAGTATCAATATCGAAAACAAAACGAACAGATGGTAATGTTAATGTCAGTATTTTCTTATGGGTTTATTGCATTAATTTCAGTGATTTCGATTGCGAATATCTTTAATACAATTTCAACAGGCATATCCCTTCGAAAACGAGAATTTGCGATGCTGAAATCTGTTGGAATGACGCCAAAAGGCTTTAACAAAATGATGAACTATGAAAGTATTTTTTATGGAATGAAGGCGCTGATTTTCGGGATTCCAATCAGCTTTGCCGTGATGTATTTGATCTATAGGTCAATGATGAACAAATTCAGCTATGGATTCATCTTTCCCTGGATGAGTATTATTTATGTTATTGCTGCCGTATTTGTCATCGTTATTTCCGCGATGCTAAATTCCAGCACAAAAATAAAAAAGGAAAACATTATTGAAGCACTGAAGCAGGAGAATATATAGGGTGAGGGCGGAAGATCTCATTGAATAAGATACAAAAGCCGGTGACCTCACAAATAAGACGACTTTCTATAAACTGAGGAAGGAATATGAAAAATCTACCCCAAAACGAAAAAAATGAGCCGAACTTACATAAATAACTGTAGAGGATAAAAATTTCGTTTTGAAGGTAAATTCAAAATAATAGCTTGACGGGCATGCGGCAGATCCCTATTGAATAAGTTGCGCAAAGCGCTGTATTTGTTCTTGTAACGATTGTTTATTTTCTCTGAATTGCTTAAAACGATGTCCGTTTGCACCGGACGGATGCGGAAAGCCTTCTAAAATGACCGCATGATCCATCCTGCCGTTCTTTTTCAGCGTGCGGCAGGCGGTTTCTGCCGCTTTGCCGAGAGGGATGAGCAGAATATCCTTTTTCATCATTTCTATTTCATCCGGAAAACATTTCAGCGCATAACGGCTGAGGAGAGCCGACCTGCTGATTGTCGGCCGATGCCCCGTATAGTTTTTGTGTTTATAAAAAACAGGGTGTTTGATAACAGATGTTGTATGAAGCAGCTCCCGTTTCGCGTCAAATAACTGGGATGAATCCTCAAAGTGAAGCGCGGCCGGCAGTCCGCATTCATTAAGCATTTCAATGATGTGCTGTCTCATTGAACCGGAAAGGCCGGCCGCTTTTTTTGTCTCATATGCTATCATCTCAAGAGATGCACCCCTTTTTAAAAGATGCGCCGCTGCTTTGTAAGCCCGCTGCATCTGAGAAAAACCGGGTGTAATTCCGGAAATGGCAACCTCTGCGTGCGGATTGATATATTCATTATGAGGCGAATAATACATGTCCAGATCTCCGTCCTTGGCTAAATGGAAATTCGCAGTCAGCAAATCCGCCTTTGTAAATCCTCCTGAAAACGAAAGTGTTTTAAGCTTCTGCAAATAAAGCGAAAGCCGCTCACGGTCGCATATCATGTTACGCCTCCTTGAATCCATCAGTTCCTTATAGTGTCATCAAATACGGCGGACGACATGCAGGCTCATATTTCGCTTTTTCCGGCGTTCCAGAGCATTTTCAGGACGTGAGGCGTTCCTTTAACTTCGGCAGCCGTTGTTTGCATGGCTGTTTTTTTAGTGAGAAAGTCTTCCTGCAGTTCTTTCTGCTTTTGCGATAACAGACGGGTTTCTGTTTTGATTTCTTCAACGGACGTCTGCATGGACGCTGCTGTCCCGTTGATCTTGTTTATATCCGGCTTTGTGTTTCTTTTAAAACGCACGGCGGATACGGCTAAATAAATCAATGCGGCAGCCTCCACGGCAGCACTGATATACAAGATGATGATCATCTCTTTTTCACTCCTTTTTTCTCTGCTGATACCCTTTATGGAGAGTGTTGAATCATTTTATTTGCTAATTATTTTTTTTCTGCTTATAATGTGAAATCGTACATAAGGACATTCAGAAAGGGTGAAAGACATGGAAAGCTTACAGAACAAAACGGCTCTTATCACGGGCGCGGGCAGAGGAATCGGACGCGCCGCCGCTATTGCTTTAGCCAAAGAAGGAGTCAATATCGGTTTAATCGGCCGCACTGAAGCAAATGTCGAAAAGGTTGCAGAAGAAGTGAAAGCCCTTGGTGTAAAGGCATCCTTCGCTGCTGCCGATGTGAAAAAACAAAAAGAGGTTGAACAAGCCGTCTCCTCTATTAAAGAAGAACTCGGTGAGGTTGATATTCTTATTAACAATGCCGGAATCAGCAAATTTGGCGGATTTTTGGATCTTACGCCTGAAGAGTGGGAAGACATCATTCAAGTCAATGTAATGGGTGTATACCATGTGACACGCGCTGTTCTTCCTGAAATGATTGAAAGAAAATCAGGAGATATCATTAATATTTCTTCTACGGCAGGCCAAAGAGGCGCCGCGGCGACAAGCGCATACAGCGCTTCAAAATTTGCCGTTCTCGGCTTGACTGAATCTCTCATGCAGGAAGTCAGAAAACACAATATCCGTGTCAGCGCAATGACTCCGAGCACGGTTGCCAGCGACATGTCTATTGAATTAAATCTGACAGACGGCAATCCGGAAAAAGTCATGCAGCCTGAGGATCTTGCAGAATATATGGTTGCTCAATTGAAATTACATCCGCGTATTTTTATCAAAACTGCCGGTTTGTGGTCAACAAATCCTTAAACAAAAGGAGGCCTGTCTTCATGACGGGTCTTTTTTTATTTCCGCAAACCGAATGAACAGGCAAAAGAAGTGAAAAAGGGGCCGAGAACAGTTATAATTAAACTAAATGAACTATGTACCAAATGTTCATTCGGTTTATTTTCCCCGCTGCCAAAAAACAAATAAACACGAGTCAAACTGTTCGCGCGATAAAAGGAAAAACGGGGTATAAAGAGAATATTTAGTACATGGAATAATTTGTTAGAGGGAAGGGTGTGCACATATTGAAAGAAGAAAAAAGAAGTTCAACCGGTTTTTTAGTGAAACAAAGGGCTTTTTTAAAGCTTTACATGATTACGATGACAGAGCAGGAACGGCTTTACGGACTGAAGCTTCTTGAGGTGCTGCGCTCTGAATTTAAACCCATCGGTTTTAAGCCGAATCATACCGAGGTGTACCGTTCACTCCATGAACTTTTGGACGACGGGATTTTAAAGCAGGTAAAAGTCAAAAAAGAAGGAGCCAAACTCCAGGAAGTCGTTCTCTATCAATTTAAAGACTATGAAGCTGCGAAGCTTTACAAAAAGCAGCTGAAAGTTGAGCTCGACCGCTGCAAAAAGCTGATAGAAAAAGCCATTTCCGATAATTTTTAAATCCGTCCGGAACACATCGGCCTCCCGGGTTCAAACGGTGTGTTCTGTGATTCATTATACATAATGACAGGCAGGGGACAATACATTTAATAAAACCTCAAACTTGACATCGAGTCCTGACATGATAACATAAAAAACGTGTGAAAAATACGAACGAAATACGAACAAGGGAGATGTTACCGATCTTAGATCAAAAGAAAGTTGCTTTTATCGGAGCAGGATCAATGGCTGAAGGAATGATATCAGGCATGGTCCGTGCAAAAAAAATTCCCAACCAAAACATCTGCGTGACAAACCGCCGCAATACAGAGCGACTCGCTGAATTGGAACATCAATACGGAATTCAAGGCGTGGCTTTTGACAGCATGAAAACCGAAGACATTGATGTTTTTATTTTAGCCATGAAACCGAAGGATGCTGCAATCGCTCTGGCGACGCTGAAACGGCGTATTCAACCCCATCAAATCATCCTGTCTGTCCTGGCAGGCATAACGACCTCATTTATACAACAATCATTACATGATCGCCAGCCTGTTGTCAGAGTCATGCCAAACACATCCAGCATGATCGGCGAATCGGCAACAGCTGCGGCTTTCGGAGACCATGTCTCTCACAGTTCAGCAAAAACCGCGGTATCCCTTCTGGAATGTCTCGGGCAAGTGTATGTGATCAAAGAAGATCAGATGGACATTTTCACAGGCATCGCAGGCAGCGGTCCGGCGTACTTTTATTATTTAATGGAGTTTATCGAAAAAGCAGGTGAAGAAGCCGGCTTAGATAAACAGCTGTCCCGCAAAATCGGCGCGCAAACGTTATTAGGCGCAGCTAAAATGCTGATGGAGACGGGAGAAAAACCGGATGTGCTGCGGGAAAACATTACCTCTCCAAACGGCACGACGGCAGCCGGCCTCGATGCGCTCAGGTCAGAAGGCGGCGGGGAAGCTATCGCCAAAGCCATTAAACACGCGACCGAACGTTCTATTGAGATCAGCAAAACAATTGAAAAAACAGCAGCACTATAAAAGACAAAAACAGGAGTGATACAGTGACGTCTCGGACGGAGATCAAAAGAGTCGCGGTGAAAATCGGCAGCAGCTCACTGACGAGCCTGCACGGAGAAATCAGCAGAAGAAAACTGGAAACTTTGGTGGATCAAATCGCAGAGCTGAAAGACAGAGGCTATGAAGTGATTTTAGTATCTTCCGGCGCGGTGGCGGCAGGTTATCGAAAACTCGGGTTTATTCAGAAACCGGAAAGCCTCCCTGAAAAACAGGCTTCTGCTTCTATCGGGCAGGGATTATTAATGGAGGCATATTCAAAGCTGTTTTTAGCTCACGGTTATGTCGCGTCACAAATTTTAATTACAAGAAGCGACTTTTCCGATGAATACCGCTACCACAATGTCCGCAATACGATGAACGTCCTTTTGGAACGAGGCATTATTCCGATTATTAATGAAAATGACACCGTCACAGTCAACCGGCTGAAATTCGGTGATAACGATACACTCGCAGCAAAGGTGGCAGGTTTAATTGATGCCGATATGCTTGTGATTTTATCAGACATTGACGGATTATATAATGATAATCCGCGCAGCAACCCGAAAGCGCAAAGAATCCGGCATGTAAGTGACATCACCCCGGAAATAGAAGCAAGCGCGGGAGATGCCGGAAGTGAAATGGGAACCGGCGGAATGCGCTCAAAACTGGATGCTTTTAAAATTGTGATGGCCTCCGGTATTAAAGGCTTTCTCGGGCAGGCTAACGCTCCGGACATTCTGCTGCAGGCGGTAGAAGAGGCGGCTGAAGGAACTTATTTTGAAGCGGAAGGAACCCTGCCGTTAAGCCACAAAGAACAATGGCTTGCATTTAATTCCGGCCCCGAAGGCGAAATTGTGATGGAAAAGGAAAGCAGCCGCGATGTAGCGAACGGAAATGTGGCGCTGTCACCGCAGGACATTGAACAGATTAAGGGCAGATTCAGCAGCGGGGCGGTTGTCAGACTGCTTGATCAGCAGGGAGAAGAGCTCGGACTCGGCATCGTCAATTATTCCTCAGCCCAGTTGATGACATTTAAAGAAACACCGCACAAACAGACCGAGCAATCGGTTATTGATCCAGAAGCGTTTGTCTGCCACGTTGAGCTGTCCATCCCGATCGGCTGACAAAATTCAATATAAACATAAAAAAGCCCGAGGCTTCGTTTTGAAGCCCGGGTTTTATTGATATTGTTCAAGTTTGGAGAAAAATTGAATGACAAAATGATAGAAATCATTCGCAGATGGAGCCAGTTCTCTGTTTTTTGGTTTAATAATGCCTACGGTGCGCTTCACTTGAGGAAATTCAATGGGAATTTTGACCGTGAACCGAGGTGTGATTTCTGCAAAAGTGCTTTCAGGTAAAAGAGTAACTCCCATACCGGCGGAGACTAATCCTTTAATGGCATCTAAATCCTCGCCCTCCGTGGATACTAGCGGCGCAAAGCCGGCTTGTCTGCAAGCGTCAATTGCCATGTTGCGGAGAATAAATCCTTCAGGGAATAAAACAAATTGGTCGCCGCGCAGATCAATTAAATGGATATTTTTCTGTTTTGCAAGCGGATGATGCAGCGGAACAAGCGCGTAAATCTTTTCCGTGAATAAGATATTGCCTGTTATGTCGGGAAATTCCGTCGGAACGGGGCCGAGCAGCGCCGCATCTATATCCCTGTTTCTTACGGCTTCAATTAAAAACTTATAAGACCCTTGGCGGAGCAAAAACTCGACATTCGGGTATTCCTCTTTAAATGCCGAAATCACCGTCGGTAATAGCTGGCTCGCAAGGCTCGTCGGAAATCCTATTTTGACGGTTCCGCGATTCGGGTCAAGATATTCATCGATTTGTTCCTTCGCGTAATCAATTGCTTTCATTGCCGTTTTAACATGTTCTAAAAATTGTTTGCCGATCGGTGTTAATTTAATATTTCTGCCTTCCCGTTCAAATAAATTGACCTTCAGCTCTTCTTCAAGATTTGCAATCTGCCTGCTGATGGCGGATTGTGCGACATGCAGATGATCAGCCGCTTCTGACACATGTTCCCGTTCTGCTACCTCCATAAAATACCGAAGCTGGCGTAATTCCATTGCGCTCACACCTATCTATCTCATTTTGAGATGTATTTGATCTAAATTATATATTGTTTATATTGTTTTGAAAACTTACAATTAATTTAAAGTTGTCAGATTTTATGACCGATAATTAACGGAAACTGATCGGGGGAGAGAAATTATGACTTACAATCAAATGCCGAAAGCACAAGGTCTCTACCGTCCGGAATTTGAGCATGATGCATGCGGAATCGGCTTGTATGCCCATTTAAAAGGGAAACCTTCACATGACATTGTCAAAAAAGGACTGCAGATGCTTTGCCAGCTGGATCACAGAGGAGGGCAGGGCAGTGACCCGAATACGGGTGACGGCGCCGGTCTGATGGTTCAGATCCCTGATGCTTTTTTCAAGACAGAGTGCGGAGAAATGAAGCTGCCGGAAAAAGGCCGTTACGGGGTAGGAATGGTCTTTTTCTCGCAAAATGAAGAAGAAAGAAAAAAGATAGAAAAACAGGTAAATGCATTCATTGAGCAGGAAGGACAGACCGTTCTCGGCTGGAGAACCGTCCCTGTTAATGTCGGAAAAATCGGAACAGTGGCACAAAGTACTTGCCCTTATGTTCGCCAAGTATTCATCGGTGCCGCAAACGATTTGCAGGACAGCCTAGCTTTTGAACGCAAACTGTATGTCATCCGGAAACAGGCGGAAAATTGGGGCGTTCAAGAACAGCTTGATTTTTACTTCGCAAGCCTGTCAAGCCAGACTATTGTTTATAAGGGTTTGTTAACGCCTGAGCAGGTTGACGCATTTTATTTGGATTTGCAGGATGAGACATTCGTATCTGCATTTTCACTCGTGCATTCACGGTTCAGCACAAATACCTTTCCTACCTGGGAACGGGCCCATCCGAACCGCTATCTGATCCATAACGGAGAAATCAATACGCTCCGGGGCAATATCAATTGGATGAGAGCGAGAGAGCAGCAATTTGTTTCAGAAAGCTTCGGAGACGATCTTCAAAAAGTGCTGCCGATTTTGAATGCCGAGGGCAGTGACTCATCCATCCTTGATAACGCGTTTGAATTTTTCGTGATGGCAGGGCGGAAGCCGGCACATACGGCAATGATGCTGATTCCGGAACCATGGACGGAAAACACTCACATGTCTAAAGCGAAACGGGCTTTTTATGAATATCACAGCTCTTTAATGGAGCCGTGGGACGGACCGACCGCCATTTCGTTTACGGACGGAAAACAAATCGGCGCCATCCTTGACCGTAACGGCCTGCGCCCGGCACGTTACTATGTAACAAAAGATGACCATATTATTTTCTCATCTGAGGTCGGTGTTATTGAAGTAGAGCAGGAGAACATTCTTCATAAAAAACGCCTGGAACCCGGGAAAATGCTGCTCATTGACTTAGAGGAAGGCCGGATTATTTCAGATGAAGAAGTGAAAACAGAAATCGCCAATGAATTCCCGTATCAAAAATGGCTTGAAGAAGAATTGGTTCAAGTGAATCCTGATCCAGAAATTCGGGAAGAAGAACAATTTGATGATCTTCTCGTCCGTCAAAAAGCGTTCGGCTATACGTATGAAGATATTCAGAAATATTTAATTCCTGTTATTAAAGAAGGCAAGGACCCGCTCGGCTCCATGGGAAACGACGCGCCGCTCGCCGTTTTATCCGACCGCGCCCAATCACTGTTTCATTACTTTAAACAGCTGTTTGCGCAAGTCACAAACCCGCCGATTGACGCGATCCGTGAGCAGCTTGTGACGTCTACGGTAACCTGGCTGGGAGCTGAAGGCGATTTGCTGCATCCGAATGAAAGAAATGCACGCCGCATAAAACTGTACACACCTGTATTATCAAATGAACAGTTTAATGCGCTGAAAACACTTGTGCATCCTGATATTAAGAGCCAAAACATCCGCACGCTGTTTTCCGATGACCTTGAGAAAGGCCTGAAGGATTTGTTTCAGCAGGCGGAAAAAGCGATCAAGCAAGGCGTATCTCTGTTAATTTTATCTGACAGAGCAATGAGTAAAGAATTGACGCCGATTCCGCCGCTTTTGGCTGTCAGTGCGCTGCATCAGCATTTGATCCGCCAAGGCTTGCGTACAAAAGCAAGCATTATCGTTGAATCAGGCGAAGCGCGTGAAGTACATCACTTTGCGGCTCTCATCGGATATGGGGCCGATGCTGTCAACCCGTATTTGACTTACGCTACGTATAAGCAGGAAATCGATGAAGGCCGGCTTGACATTCCGTATGAAGAAGCTGTCAGCAAATACGGAAAAAGTGTGACAGAAGGCGTCGTGAAAGTGATGTCAAAAATGGGGATTTCAACTGTGCAAAGTTACAGAGGCGCGCAAATTTTTGAAGCGGTCGGCATTGGTGAAGATGTGATCGCCAAATACTTTACAGGGACTGCATCTCAGCTTGGCGGAATCGATATCGAAACCATCGCGCAAGAAGCGAAACAGCGCCATCAAGCGGCATACAAGGATGATTACAGCCAAACGCTTGAGCCGGGAAGTGAATTCCAATGGCGAAACGGGGGAGAGCATCACGCTTTCAATCCGAAAACCATCCATACTCTGCAATGGGCGTGCCGCAAGAATGATTACAGCCTGTTTAAGCAGTATTCTCATGCAGCGGATGAAGAACGAATCGGATTTTTACGCAATCTGTTCGCCTTCCAAGAAGACCGCAAACCTTTGAAATTAGAAGAAGTTGAATCAGCTGCGTCCATCGTGAAACGTTTTAAAACAGGTGCGATGTCATTCGGTTCATTAAGCAAGGAAGCCCACGAGGCTTTGGCGATAGCGATGAACCGGCTTGGCGGAAAAAGCAACAGCGGAGAAGGCGGCGAAGACCCGAAACGTTTTGTTCCTGATGAAAATGGTGACGACAGAAGAAGTGCGATTAAACAGATCGCATCCGGCCGTTTCGGGGTAAAGAGCCATTATCTCGTCAATGCGGATGAATTGCAGATCAAAATGGCGCAAGGAGCGAAGCCGGGAGAAGGCGGCCAGCTTCCGGGCAACAAAGTATACCCTTGGGTCGCGGATGTCCGCGGTTCTACCCCTGGTGTCGGGCTGATTTCACCGCCTCCTCACCATGACATCTATTCAATTGAAGATCTGGCGCAGCTGATCCATGATTTGAAAAATGCCAATCGAAACGCGCGAATCAGTGTCAAGCTCGTATCAAAAGCCGGCGTCGGCACTATTGCAGCCGGTGTGGCAAAAGGCACCGCAGATGTCATCGTCATCAGCGGATACGATGGCGGAACGGGTGCTTCCCCGAAAACGAGTATTAAACATACCGGTCTCCCGTGGGAGCTGGGTCTTGCAGAAGCTCATCAAACGCTGATGCTGAATGGTTTACGGGATCGCGTGGTATTGGAAACGGACGGTAAGCTGATGACAGGGCGTGATGTCGTGATGGCCGCCTTGCTCGGTGCGGAGGAATTCGGCTTTGCGACAGCGCCGCTCGTCGTTCTCGGCTGCGTCATGATGCGCGCCTGCCATTTAGACACATGTCCTGTAGGGGTCGCGACGCAAAATCCGGAGCTTCGCAAAAAATTCATGGGCGATCCTGACCATATCGTAAACTACATGCTGTTTGTCGCGGAAGAAGTGCGTGAATATATGGCGCAGTTAGGGTTTAAAACACTTGATGAAATGATCGGCCGTACTGACGTTCTTCATGTCAGTGAACGTGCAAAAGCGCATTGGAAAGCGGGGCAGCTTGATTTATCCACGCTGCTGTATCAGCCTGAAGGCATTCGCACTTTCCGCACGGCGCAAAACCATAAAATTGATCAGTCGCTTGATATGACGGATATTCTTCCGGCAGTGCAGGCTGCAATTGAAGCCGGTCAGGAAGCGGAAGCTGACATCAAGATCAATAATACCAATCGCGTAGCCGGAACCGTGACGGGAAGCGAAATTTCTAAACGCTACGGAGCGGAAGGGCTGCCGGATGATACGATCAGACTTCATTTCACAGGATCAGCAGGCCAGAGTTTCGGGGCATTTGTCCCTAAAGGGATGACGCTTCATTTGAACGGTGATTCAAATGACTACGTAGGAAAAGGGCTGTCAGGCGGAAAAATTATCGTAAAAGCACCTGATGCCTTCAATTGTGAAACGCATGATAACGTTATTATCGGGAACGTCGCCTTTTACGGCGCAACAAGCGGAGAAGCGTACATTAACGGGCGTGCCGGTGAACGTTTTGCAGTCCGCAACAGCGGTGTCAATGTCGTTGTTGAAGGTATCGGGGACCACGGCTGTGAATACATGACAGGCGGCCGGGTTGTCATCCTCGGTGAAGTCGGCAAAAACTTCGGAGCGGGGATGTCAGGCGGTATCGCATACGTCCTCTGTGATGATGCCAAGGCATTTAAACGCAAATGCAACACAGAAATGATTTCATTTGAAAAACTGACGGATGAGACGGAGATCAAAGAAGTGAAAGAAATGGTGAAACGGCATTCGGCGCTGACAAACAGCAAAAAAGCAGCAGGTCTTCTGGACAATTGGGAAGAAGCCGTACAAACCTTTATCAAAGTCATTCCGAAAAACTATAAACAAATGCTCCTCAGCATCGAAGAACAAAAAGCGGCGGGTTTATCAGAAGAAGACGCAATTATGTATGCTTTTGAAGCCAATACAAAGGCTCACCAAACGCCGGCCAAAGATCAAAAACAAGCGGTAGTGCAGTAAGAAAGGGGAGAGGAACATGGGGAAACCAACTGGATTCATGGAAGAAAAACGAGAAAAACCGGCTGAGCGGGACCCTCTCACTCGCTTAAAAGATTGGAAAGAATATTCGGCTCCATTTTCAGATGAAGCGTCAAAGCGGCAGGGGTCACGGTGTATGGATTGCGGCACACCGTTTTGCCAAATTGGTGCTGATATCAACGGTTTTACATCCGGGTGCCCGATTTACAATCTGATACCGGAATGGAATGATCTCGTCTATCGGGGGCGCTGGAAAGAAGCATTGGAGCGTCTTCTGAAAACGAATAACTTTCCTGAATTCACAGGGCGGGTCTGTCCCGCTCCTTGTGAAGGATCTTGTACGCTGGCCATTTCAGATCCGGCTGTTTCAATTAAAAACATCGAGCGGACGATCATTGACAAAGGTTTTGAAAACGGATGGATTCAGCCGAGAATTCCTGCGAAACGCACAGGAAAAAAAGTCGCAATCGTCGGTTCAGGCCCGGCAGGTCTGGCAAGCGCTGATCAGCTGAACCAAGCGGGTCATTCCGTGACGGTCTATGAGCGTGCTGACAGAGCCGGCGGCCTGCTGATGTACGGCATTCCGAGCATGAAGCTCGAGAAAAATGTCGTCGAACGCCGGATTAAGCTTTTGACGCAGGAAGGCATAGATTTCGTGACAAATACCGAAATCGGCGTTGACATAACCGCTGATGAGCTCAAAGAACAATTTGATGCCGTCATTTTGTGCACAGGCGCCCAAAAACAGCGCAATCTGCTGATTGAAGGCCGGGACGCAAAAGGCGTTCATTACGCAATGGACTATTTAACACTGGCGACGAAAAGCTATTTAGATTCTAATTTCAAAGATAAACAATTTATAGACGCTAAAGGGAAAGATGTCATCGTGATCGGCGGCGGGGATACAGGAGCTGACTGCGTGGCAACCGCCCTGCGCCAAAAAGCGCGCAGTGTGCACCAGTTCGGAAAACATCCTAAGCTTCCGCAGACGCGCACGAACGACAATATGTGGCCTGAACAGCCGCACGTCTTTACCCTTGAATACGCCTATGAAGAAGCGCAGGCAAAGTTCGGCAAAGACCCGAGAGAATATTCAATTCAGACGACAAAAATGGTGGCCGATAAACAGGGCCGCTTAAAAGAGATTCACACGGTTCAAATGGAAAAAGTCAGAAATGAATTCGGAAAGTACGAGTTTCATGAACTGCCGGGAACGGAAAAAGTATGGCCTGCTCAGCTGGTGTTCATCGCCATCGGTTTTGAAGGAACTGAACAGCCATTATTGAAACAATTCGGTGTCGATTCGGCAAATCATAAAATTCAGGCAGCATACGGGGATTATAAAACAAATGTTGACGGTGTTTTCGCCGCAGGGGATGCGAGAAGGGGTCAAAGCCTGATTGTTTGGGCGATTAATGAAGGCCGGGAAGCAGCGCGCGAAGTCGACAGTTATTTAATGGGGAGCACTGTTTTACCGTAAACAAAGGGGATTATTTATAAAACCGGCTGGAATCAGCCGGTTTTTTGCATTGAAACGAAACCTCTTTCTTCCTGCATTGGTCATATAAGGTAACACAATGGAAATGGAGGATAACAAATGGAATTTCAGTTTTACAGCTTGGAGAGATTATTTTCATAGAAATCAATCAGCAGTCAGAGAACTGAACTGTAAACATGATCAGCTCTCTAAAACTGAGCGCCGCGTTATTTGTTCTTCAGTTCAGCAGTTTCAAATCGGGGAAAGTTCAGAAGGCCTGTATTTGATAGCTGCTGCTAAACGTTTCTTAAAGGATTGTACTGACAAAAGTTATCTGGAAGCGCTGATTTTATTTATTCAGGAAGAACAAAGGCATGCGGGTGAATTGGAAATATTCATGAATCGGCACAATATCCCCAAGCTGAAAAAGCATTGGGTTGATCAAGTCTTCCGCAGACTGAGACGATTTTCAAGCCTTGAGCAGTCGATCATGGTGCTGCTGACAGCGGAAATTATCGCCGCCGTTTATTATGACGCCTTAAAAAACGTGACTGGCTCCGTGTGTCTGGAGTCGATTTGTGAGCAGATTTTAATTGATGAAGAAAAACATATTGAATTTCAAGCGGAAGCTCTGCGCCAGCTTGGCCGGCGCCGCTTAAAGATCACCAACATGTTTGCTGTGCTTTCCCGTTTTATTTTATTAACGTGCACTTTACCCGTCGTGTGGCTGTACCATCGAAAAGTTTTAAAAGCCGGGGGAAAACACTTTTTTATTTATTTGAAAGAAACATATCAAGAATATGTCAGAGCGGAAAGACTTATAAACAAAAAAGAGAACGGAAGGGTCCGCTCCTCTTTTTAGACATCTATACGAAAGCCGATATTGCCGAACTGCCGTCCGTCTCGGATTCTGTTAAAAGCTCCGGCTGCTTCTTTGAGAGGATACATACGGTCGATAATGGGACGGATGCCGTAGCGTTTTATCAATTCCAGCATTTCCGCGAATTCCTCATTGCTTCCCATTGAGGTTCCGAGAATATGAATCTGCGGAAAAAACAGCGAGCGAATAGGAAATTCGAGCTGATCGCCTGAACTGGCACCGAATGTTATGATCCGGCCGTTCGGTTTCATAATGTCAAGATAGTGTTGAAATAAAGCAGGGCCTACACCGTCAAGTATGATATCTGCTTTTTCGCCATTCAGCGTTTCATTCCAGTCACCGTAACTGTCAATTGCCCGGTCTGCACCGTATGTCAGCGCGGTTTGTTTTTTATTTTCACTGCGGGAGGTGACGCTGACTGTCGCTCCGATTGCTTTTGCCATTAATAAGGCGTATGTTGCCACGCCGCTTCCGATTCCCGGAAGAATCAGATGTTCGCCCTTTTTCAATTTTCCTTTTGTAAACAAGGCCCGATACGCGGTTAATGCCGATAACGGCAGTACGCCTGCTTCCTCCCATGTGAGGTGTTCGGGTTTTAAAACGGCATTTTCCGCAGGAACGATGACATAAGGTGAAAATGTTCCGTCGCTCGGTCCGCCTAAAATATCAGGGACGTCTGGTGCGTCCTCAACTGTCTTCCAATTCAGCACCGGGTTTATGATGACTTCTGAATGTAATAAATGAGAACGGACGCCGTGTCCTATTTCAGTTACGATTCCCGCGCCGTCTGAGCCGAGAATAAATTCACGGCTTCCAGTTCCGTGTTTTTTCATTAAAAACAAATCGCGATGATTTAATCCGGCTGTTTTCAACTTTATTTTTACTTCTCCGTTTCCCGGACGTTTGTTTGGTGTCTCCCTGAAATCAAAGCTATTTTCGTGTATGATAAGGGCATCCATAATTCATTTCTCCTTTATGATTGATGAGAAAAATTTTACAGGCTGTATCAGCTGCAGTAAATCGATGAAAATTGATAGCAGGCTATCAATAAAAATCATAACAAGAAGGTGCCCATACATGGAAAGCGGAGATTTAAAGGTTTTTCAGGCTGTTGCCCGCAAAGGCAGTATTTCAAAGGCTGCCGAGAGTCTGCATTATGTTCAATCAAATGTGACAAACCGAATTCAGCAGCTGGAACGGCATTTGCAAACACAGCTGTTTTACCGGACGAATCGGGGAATGACGCTGACACCAGCAGGTGAAAGCTTATTAAAAGACGCAGACAGAATTCTGCATCTGCTGCATGAGGCGCAAAAAACAGCGCAAGAGGCCGGCAATCCGAACGGCCCGCTCCGAATCGGTTCTCTTGAAACGGCGGCGGCCGTCCATCTCCCTCAATTTTTTACGGAGTATTGCAAACGTTATCCGAAAGTTCAGCTGTCCCTGTCAACCGGTGATACACATGCCTTGGTGCAGCGCGTCTTGCTTTATGAGCTGGACGGCGCTTTTGTTTATGGGCCGGTCGAACATGAAGACCTTAAGCAAATCGCTGTATTTCAAGAAGAGTTGGCCTTGGTCTCAAACACGCGGGAAGGAAGCTTGCCGGACTTGCTGCGAGAGCCGATTTTGTTTTTTGCGGCGGGCTGTTCGCACCGCCGTAAAATAAAAAACATATTGAAAGAAGAGGCAGTGCCTGTACATAAAATCATTGAATTCGGGACGTTGGAAACCATTATTAGTGCGGTGCAAGCGGGGATGGGAGTTTCCTTTTTGCCTGCTTCATCCGTCCGTTATTTTCAAACCCGGGAAAATCTTTTTCTTCATCAGCTCCCTGAACGTTTTCGGGAGATGAATATATCATTCATTTACCGGTGTGATTTATTTTAGACACCGGCGTTTGAAGAACTTCTGAATGGATTAAAAGCATTACCGAACGGAAGGTGAGAAAACCGGAAAGCTGTATACGCTAACCTTATCTTTATCGATATTTTTCAAAAAAACTTTCTTTTTCCGGAAATTTATGTATAATTAAAGAAAGTTTTTCTGATAAAAAATCTGCAATGATAAGGACATGAGCTATTTTAACCGGCATACAGAGAGGGAGGGCACGGCTGAGACCTTCCCGGCACGAAGAATGGACTTACCGCCTTTTGAGCTGTATCGGTGAACGAAAGCAGCCGATACCGTATAGCCGCGTTACGGCAAAAATGAGCCGCCGCTTGAAGTGGCGGGAATTTGGGTGGAACCGCGGGTCTGACACACACTCGTCCCTTGCTTTGGGATGAGTGTGTGTTTTTATTTTTATATTTGAAAAATGGCAATGATAAGGACATGAGTCATTCTAACCGGCAATACAGAGAGGGAGGGCGCGGCTGAGACCTTCCCGGCACGAAGAATGAGCTTACCGCCTTTTGAGCTGTATCGGTGAACGAAAGCAGCCGATACCGTATAGCCGCGTTACGGCAAAAATGAGCCGCCGCTTGAAGTGGCGGGAATTTGGGTGGAACCGCGGGTCTGACACACACTCGTCCCTTGCTTTGGGATGAGTGTGTTTTTATTTTTATCAAAAATAAAGGAGAGATCAGACCGTGAAGAAACTACACATTGTAATTACTTTTCCTGACGGGAAACAAAAAGAATACGAGAAAGGTATCACGTTAGAAGAGATTGCCCAATCAATCAGTCCGGGTTTGAAAAAGACATCAGCCGCCGGCAAGGTAAACGGATCGTTATATGACCTTAGAAGAAGCATCCATGAGGACGCTGAAATTGAACTGTGCAGCTTTCAGTCTGAAGAAGGACTTGAAGTGATGAGACACACAGCAGCGCACGTATTGGCGCAAGCTGTAAAACGTCTGTATCCGAAGGTCTGTTTAGGAATCGGTCCCGTTATAGAAAATGGGTTTTATTATGATTTTGATATGAAGGATACGATTACTGAAAAAGATTTGTCCGCCATTGAGAAAGAAATGAACCAGATTATTTCAGAAAATCCGAAAATCACTAGAGAAGAAATTTCCAGAGAAGAGGCAGAGCAGCTGTTTGCGCACGATCCGCTGAAGCTCGAGCTTTTAGCAGATATTCCGCAGACTGATACAGTCAGTATATACCGTCAGAGCGAATTCATGGATTTATGCCGGGGACCGCACTTGGCGTCTGCAGGACAGATAAAAGCTTTTTCGCTCACTCATGTATCAGGGGCTTATTGGCGCGGCGACAGCAATCAAAAAATGATGCAGCGAATCTATGGGAAGGCCTTTGCTTCAAAAAAGGAGCTGAACAGGCATTTTCAGCTGTTGAAAGAGGCGGAGAAGAGAAATCATCGAAAATTGGGAGCGGAATTACAACTTTTTATGTTTTCAGAAGAAGCGCCGGGTATGCCTTTTTATCTGCCGAACGGTCAGTTCATCCGAAATACGCTTGAATCATTTCTGCGTTCAAAGCAGGATGCCTATCATTATCAGGAAGTGCGCACCCCTATGATGATGAATCAGCGTCTGTGGGAGCAATCCGGCCATTGGGATCATTATAAAGAGAATATGTATTTCTCTGAAGCCGATCATCAGCGCTTCGCGTTAAAGCCGATGAACTGCCCCGGCCACATGCTCATATTTAAAGAAAGGCTTCGTTCTTATCGTGAACTTCCGATTCGGATAGCTGAGTTCGGCCAGGTGCACCGTCACGAATTCAGCGGGGCGCTCAATGGCCTGCTCCGCGTCAGATCTTTCTGCCAGGATGACGCACACATTTTTGTAACGCCGGATCAGATCGAGAGTGAAATCGCTTCAGTGCTGCAGCTGATTCACGAGGTGTACACCGCATTTGGTTTTTCCTATGATATTGAGCTGTCAACGAGATCGGAAGATTACATGGGAAGCGAACACTGGTGGGACCGGGCTGAGAGCGCATTAGAAAGAGTATTAAAAGAACAGGGATATGATTTTCGGTTTAACCAGGGGGATGGCGCATTTTACGGACCGAAAATTGATATTCATATAAAAGATGCGCTGAACCGAAGCCATCAATGCGCCACTGTCCAGCTGGATTTTCAAATGCCGGAGAAATTTGATTTAACATATATTGATGAAAAAAACCAAAAAGTGCGTCCTGTTGTCATTCACCGGGCAGTTTTCGGATCCCTCGACAGATTCCTCGGAATCATTACCGAACATTACGGGGGAGCGTTCCCTTTATGGCTCGCTCCGGTACAGGCAAAAATCATCCCCGTGTCAAACACCGCACACCGGGACTGCGCAGAACAGGTGCACCTGCAAATGAAGAAAGCGGGTATCCGGGCTGAGCTTGATCAGCGGGATGAAAAACTCGGCTATAAAATCAGAGAAGCACAAATGAAAAAAATACCGTATATTGCTGTTGTGGGGGATAATGAGTGCCGTCATCAAACTGTACACATAAGACAATACGGGCGGGAAGACACATTTGAAGAGAGTGTGAGTGATTTTGTTTCCCGGATCATAAATGAAACAAAACAAGAGATTCAAGTAAATCGACATTGACATATCGCAAAATCACGATATAATAAAACGTATGAAACCTATTGATGTTTTTAAAGCGTTGTCTAATGAGTCACGGCTTGAGATTTTACAATGGCTGAAAGAGCCGGACCGTCATTTCGCCCCGCATGATGGCATTGATATGAATGAGATCGGAGTATGTGTGAGTCAGATCACCGATAAGCTTCAGATGACACAGTCAACGGCGTCTCAATATCTTTCCATCCTTCAGCGGGCGGGCCTTATCCAAACAAAACGGATTGGCAAATACACCTATTATAAAAGAGATGAAGAAGCGATAAAGGCGATGGCCGATTATTTTCAGCGCGAAATGTAGGGCTGAATCCTTTAGAAAAGGGATTCAGTTTTCTTTTCCAACATTACATCGACATATTGCGATTTGTTTCTTTAATATATTATATCGATATATTCCAATATATCTTTATATAAAACATCTATGAAGGAGTGTGTCATGTGGAAAATACATGGAAGGTTTATATTTTGGCGATTATCAGCTTTTTAGTGGGGACGTCTGAATATGTGATATCCGGGGTGCTTGATAAAATTGCAGGTTCCTTGGGAGTCACTGTAGCAGCGGCAGGGCAGCTGATTACGATTTTTTCGCTCGTTTATGCAATCGGAACGCCCGTCATAATGGCTCTTACAGCAAGGCTGGACAGAAGGAAGCTCATGATCTATGCTCTTGGACTGTTTGTTATCGGGAATATAAGTTCGTTTCTTGTGCAGGGATACGGCTTATTTGCTGCAGCTCGGGTGATCATGGCGCTTGGAGCGGGAACTGTGGTGGTCACCGCGCTTACGATCGCAGCAAAAATCGCTCCTCCGGGAAAGCAGGCAAGCTCTCTCGCGACAGTCATTATGGGATTTACGGCAGCGCTTATTATCGGTGTGCCGATCGGAAGAACCGTGTCGGAAGCTTTTGGCTGGAAGATGGTCTTCGCCGGTATTGCGGCAATCGGAGTCATTGCCATGCTTATTATACGTTTCGCTTTGCCTGAGATAAAAGGAGATAAACCCGTGCCGCTCATCAAGCAATTCTCTCTCTTAAAGAAACGAAAGGTGGCTGTCGGCCTGGCTATCACGTTTTTTTGGCTCGGAGGCTATTCAGTTGCGTATACGTACCTTTCTCCGTATTTACTGAACGTCACTCATATCGGCAGCGGAATGCTGAGTACATTGCTGCTTATTTTCGGTGTCGCAAGTCTTGCCGGTTCTAAAGCCGGCGGTTTCAGCGCAGACAGATGGGGGGCGCGTGTCACATTAACCGGCGGAATGACGCTTCATGCTATCATGCTCATGTTATTGCCGTTTGTTACACATTCTGCTGCCGGAGCAGCGGCCGTGCTTATATTTTGGTCCTTCGCCGCCTGGTCATCAGGGCCTGCCCAGCAGTATCATTTGGCAACGATGGAGCCTGAATCCTCGGGGGTATTACTTGGCCTTAACCAATCTGTGATGCAGCTGGCTATGGCGGCGGGGGCAGGAATCGGAGGCATTGTTGTCACTCATCTGTCTCTTGCGTCAGTGACATGGATCGGAGCAGCCGGTGTTGTCATTGCGATGTGCAGCGTGCTTTCGCTTGCATCGTTAACATCTGAAAAAACTTCATCTGAATACAGCGCAGAATAAACAAAAGCCTCATTTCTCAGCTTGAGAAACGAGGCTTTTTGTCTTGTTATTTTTCACATTTTTTCAGGTTTACACCGATTGCGGCTCCGTTTCGGCTTGAGTCAGCAACTCCGGTGAAGGTGCCGTTCTCACGGTCGATTAGTATGCTTTGCACGTTTCCGATATCAACCGGACTTGCGCCGAATTTATGCCCCATTTCGTTCAGTTTTGTGCGGGCTTCTTCCGGCACTCCTTCTTCATATCGATAGGATGTCATGCTGTTTGTGTAAATTCTCGGCTCTTCGACCGCCGCTTTCAGATCCATGCCATATTCGACTTTGTTTAGGATCGTTTGCAGAACGGAAGAGATAATCGTTGCTCCGCCGGGGGAGCCGACAGTCAGGACAGGTTCGTTATTTTTGAATAAAATGGTCGGGGTCATGCTGCTGAGCGGACGTTTATTCGGCTGCACTTCATTTGCGCCGCCCGGCACCGCATCGAAGTCTGTTAATTCATTGTTCAAAACAACACCGTATCCGGGAACCATAATGCCGGAACCGAACAGCTGTTCAATCGTTGTCGTGTAAGATACGACATTTCCGAAGCGATCGGCTACCGTGAAGTGAGTCGTTTGGCCTTCTTGTTTGTCAGTCGGCTGCTCCACTTGTTTATAGTTTGCAGAACCTTCTTGATAGGCCCAAGGATCGCCGGCTTTCGGTTTTTTATTCACTTTATTAATATCTATCAGCTGTCTGCGGGCATTGATATAATCTTGATTCAAGAGACCTTTGAGAGGCACGTTGACGAACTCGGGATCCCCGGCAAATGCGGCTCGGTCAGCATAAGCTAAATGCATTGTTTCAGCGAGAAGCTGATATTTTTGCCAAGAACGGATATCATATTGAGAAAGCTTAAAATCATCCAGGAGGTTCAGCATTTGTAACAGGAAAACACCGCCGGAACTTGGAGGAGGAGCAGTCGCGATATGATAGCCCTGATAATCGCCCCAAATCGGCTCGTCAATCGTTACGTTGAAGTTTTTAATATCCTTTTCTGTCATTGAGCCGCCGAATTCCTGCACTGTTTCCGCAAGCTTTTTTGTGAATGCCCCGTCGTAGAATGCTTTTGTGCCTTTATACTTAATGGCAGTGAATGTTTTGGCTAAGTCTTTTTGGACGAGTGTGTCTCCTTCTTTCAGAGGTTCTCCGTTCGGAAGAAACACGTCTTTTGCAGCAGTGTGTGATAATTTGTCTTTATAATCTGAGATGGCATCAGCTAAAACCGAATCAATCGGAAAGCCCTTTGAGGCAAGTGCAATGGAAGGGGTGATGAGTTGTTTCATGGAGCGTGTGCCCCACTTGTCGAGCGCTTTTTCAAGACCTTTTAATGTTCCCGGAACACCGACGGCAGTCCCTTTTGTAACCCGTTCGGAGAAAGGAATGGCTTTGCCGTTTTCGTCAAGGAACATATCCGGTGTTGCGCCTGCCGGTGCGCGTTCCCGGCTGTCGATAATGGTGGTGTCTTTTGTCTTCGCATCATAAACCATCATAAATCCGCCGCCGCCGATTCCTGACATCATCGGTTCAGTAACGTTTAATGCGAATTGAATGGCAACCGCAGCGTCAATTGCATTGCCGCCTTTTTTCAGCACGTCAGCACCGATTTGTGAAGCTAGAGGATGGGCGGTGGCGACCATGCCGTCTTTGCCGACATCCACCTGTTTGTAGTCATCATAGGAAAACGGGTGTTTCTTAGCCTGAGCGTGATAAGGGATGCTGCCGGCCGTGAGCAAAGCACTGAGCAGAACGATAAAGCAGAGATTCATAAACTTTTTCTTTTTCATAGTCTGCCTCCTTTGTTTTCCGCTTACAATTATAGAGTAAGTAAAATGTGGTGTTTTCACAAGTGACAAACGGAATAGTCCGGTGTGCAAAAAGTCAGGGTTTCTGTGTGAATGTAATCAGTCGGGAATGGGATAAATGGGAAACCGGACAGTAAAAGCTGTGAAACAAGCATAAAGACAAAAAATAAGCTACAATAAACAAAACAGAATTCACTCACATGACATATGAAAGGAACGTGAGCCATGTATTTAACCATTAAAGAGACAGCGGAGTTTACCAATCTTCCTGAAGAATATGTGCATAATCTTGTTTTGACGAATAAAATAAGGGCCGTCCATGACGGACAGCAATATTTAATCAACAAGGAACAATTTCACACCCATCTCGAACAGCTGGAAAAATATAAGGAAATGATGCAGGAGTTTTTAAATGAACCGCTCCCTGAAGATATTGATGTAAAAGATGAAGATTAGGACACAATTTCATATTGTGTCTTTTTTTTCGGTTGTTCTCAAAAAACGGATGCTCAGATTTCGTTTTAAGGGCATTGTTTTTATTATTTAATACCATGTGTATCTATTTGGTTAAAATCACGTCACGGGGGTAAAAATGGTGTTTTTGAGGACCGTGCTGAAAAGACGTATCTTTTTCTTCTTATGTAACACTATGTATATTATGTTACATAAGAGGCTTTATCCTTTATCATTCAATGGGTTTCGGCTATAATAGTAACATAATGCTCAATATGTTACTTTACCATTTATAAGGGGTTTTTTGATGCACATCGTACAGCCGATCCGAAGTTTGGAGAAGATCCAGGAAGTCAAACAGTATTTAAAGAAGAAAAGTGAACGTGATTATTTTTTATTTATTTTCGGCATGAACAGTGCACTGAGGATTTCTGACGTACTGCCGCTTCGTGTGAGAGATGTCAGGAACAAAGATCATGTCTGGGCAACCGAAAGCAAAACGAGAAAGAAAAGAAAAATTCTGATATTGGAGTCTCTAAAGGCAGACATATACGCTTACACAAAAGACATGAAAGAGAATGACTATTTGTTTAAATCGAAACGGACGAACAAGCCCATTTCCCGGATTCAGGCATACAGAATTTTAAAAGAAGCGGCTTCTGCGTGCGGATTGGAGGAAATCGGGACGCATACGCTGAGAAAGACGTTCGGGTACCATTTTTATCAGCGGACGAAAGATATTGCTGAACTCCAGCGGATATTAAACCATTCTTCTCCGTCTATTACGATGCGTTATATCGGAATAGATGAAGATACGACGAGAGCCGCCTATAAAGTATTCGGAGGACTGTAGGCTTGAAAAAAACACCCGTCAGCGTTACTATAATAGAAGCAGGCTCTAGTAGCACAGCGGATAGTGCAGCAGTTTCCTAAACTGCAGGTCGGGAGTTCGAATCTCTCCTAGAGCGTTTTTGGCATAAGATAGGTGCAGATTAATAATATCAGCAAAACAGAAAAACCCTTGTGTAACAAGGTTTTTTGTCGTTTTTATAAGTTTTTTATTTGTGTAAGAACCCGCTGAAAAACGATGTGAATTTACTTTGTTTTCACATTATTTTCACATTAAAAGCCCGCTTTACAGCGGGCTTTTCTTATATAACAGCATCAAATTGATTGACTTTCCAAACGTTGTTTTCTTTTACGAATGTAACGTCGCGTTTTGCTGACGGAGAGCCGTCAAGAGTCGGTACAGTGAAGCGGTATGTTTGGACGCTTCCTTTTTTAGAAAGAAGGGTCATTTTGGCTTTTTTCCAATTCAGGAGGTTATCTCCGTCGCCGATCGGAACAGCCAATTTGCCGTCTTTTACAGTGAAGTGGTAATCTTTGAGCCCTTTATCAATCGCTTGCTTTGTAAATGCGGGTGTCAGGTATTTTACGGCTTTCACTTTTGTTCCGAGCTCTTTGCACATGAACACATATTGCATATTTTGATATTCGAACTGTTTAGATGTACAGTTTGTGTTTGATTTAAGCGCGCCTCCGCTCATCGTGTTCCAGAAATGTTCTCTTGCTGACAGAGCCAGCTGCAGTGCCTGTTTTTGTGTAAGGTCATTAGGTGTATTTTTTGCAGTCGCCGCTGTGCCCAGTGACAGAATCAAAGTAATAGTAGTGAGGAATAATAGCCATTTTTTCATGATATGATCTCTCCTTCAAATCTCTTTCTCTTATGTTACAAATGTTACAATAATTACGATTAGATTACAATACCTTTTCAGAAATATTTTCCGTACTTTTTATTTTTATGATTGATTTCCTGTAAGACGCAAGAAAAAGATAAAGAGTTTCATTGAACAAAAGGTTTTTACAATCTGTCTGCTGAATAATAAAATGGAACAAAATCAAAAAAGGAGTCCTACATATGGAAGTACAAGATAATCTGGAGACAGCGGAAGGCCGCGGCCAATCTGTCTGGCGATCGATGTCACTGTTTTTAGTGCCGCTGCTTTTAAGTAATGTATTGCAATCTGTCGGCCAATTGGTCGGAATGGTATTCGTCGGAAGGTGGCTCGGAGTCGATGCGCTTGCCGCCGTATCATCTTTTTTTCCGCTGTTTTTTCTGCTGATCTCCTTTACGATCGGAATCGGTTCAGGAAGTTCCATTCTGATCGGGCAGGCTTACGGCGCGAAAAACGAAGAGAGGATGAAGGCGATTGTCGGCACGACACTGACTTTTACCTTTATGCTCGGGATTGTGCTGGCAGTTGTCGGCAGTGTGTTTACACTTGATATTTTACGGCTGATGGGAACGCCGGAAAATGTAATAGATGTCAGTGTCCGATATGCGCGCATTTTGTTTTGCGCAATGCCGCTGATGTTTTTATATTTTGCTTATACGACATTTTTACGCGGAACGGGAGATTCAAAGACCCCGTTTTATACGTTAATCGTCAGTACAGTCATTAACATCGGGCTATTGCCGTTATTGATTCTCGGGCTTTTCGGGCTTCCGAAGTTCGGCATTTACGGATCGGCGTACGCAACGGTGATTTCAAACATCGTGACATTTATCGTACTCATGGTTTATTTGAGGAAAAAGAAGCATCCATTGGCATTTGACCGGGCTGCTCTCCGCTCTCTTAAAATGGACAAAAAGCTGCTTGCGCTTTTACTGCGGCTCGGTATTCCGTCGAGCATCAATATGATTCTCGTATCACTTTCTGAAATCGCGGTCATCTCTTTTGTCAATCATTACGGATCAAACGCGACGGCGGCTTACGGGGTCGTCAACCAAGTGGCGAGTTATGTGCAGATGCCGGCGGTAAGCCTCGGTATCGCCGTTTCAATTTTTGCCGCCCAGTCCATAGGGGCTAATCAATTCGGCCGGCTGAAACAGGTCATCAAAGTAGGCATCGGCCTGAATTATTTGATCGGCGGGGTATTGATTCTGCTGATCTACACCTTCACCCGGCAGATACTGGCCTTATTTTTAACAGATCAGGATACACTCCATATTGCCCGCAATCTTATTATGATTACACTTTGGAGCTATTTGATTTTCGGTCACGCTCAGATTGTTTCAGCGACAATGCGGGCGAGCGGTACGGTGTTATGGCCGACGATTATCAGCATTTTTACAATTTGGGGAATTGAAGTGCCTGTCGCCTTTATTCTTTCTCATTACACAACACTCGGTATTCTCGGCATTTGGGTCGGTTATCCGGCGGCTTTCGTCGTCAGCCTGCTGCTGCAATACGGGTATTACCGATTTGTATGGAAGAAAAAGCAGATTAGCCGGCTGATTCAATAAGGTTTTACAGCACATCGCTCAGTTCATACGGGCGATGTTTTTTTAGAGAAGGAAAATGAGTTTAGAAAATGGAATTCCTATACATGCTAGAAAACAAGGAAAGGGCAGGTGCTTATGAAGATTGAATATACGACTTATTTAGGGGTTTCAGCCGTAAAAGCGGAGACTGACCAGGCTGAATGTATCATTGTGCCGGAATGGGGCTCAAATGTCATATCGATTCGGGATAAAAGAACAGGTATGCGGCTTCTGAGAGAACCGGAAACTGCGGAACAATTCCGTGAAACACCTATTCTGTACGGTATTCCCGTTTTATTCCCGCCGAACCGGATTACAGACGGGACGTTTCGTTTTGACGGCCGCACATATCAATTTGAGATAAATGAAGAGGATAAACATAATCATATTCACGGCTTTCTTTACAATCAGCATTGGAAGTTGGCGGCTGCGAAAGAAGAGGGGGATGAATTGACAGTCGAAACAGAAATTGACCTTTCAAAGATTCCCCGTGTCCATAAACAATTTCCGCACGATGTTATTGTGCGGATGACATATACATTAAAAGACAATGTCTTTACCCAGCGGGCGCTGATTATCAATAAGGGAACGGAGGCTTTTCCGTGGGGGCTCGGCTATCACTCCTCATTTGTTTTTAATGAAGAGCGGGCACGCCTTTTTCTGACGGCTGACCGCATGTGGGAATTAAATGAACGTTTCGTGCCCACGGGCCGTTTATTGGATGTTCCTGATAAAGAAGCGTTCCGTAGGGGGATGTCTTTGAAAAATAAGCAATTTGATGATGTTTTTCTTTCTTCCGGACGGAATGGCGGCAATAACGAAGCGGTTATTTATCATCCGGATGAGCAGATATCTGTTTTGTATGAGGCAGATATGTCTTTCAAGCATTGGGTGGTATTTAACGGTGATGGTAAGCAAGGGTTTGTCAGTCTCGAGCCCTATACTTCCGTCACAGATGCGTTTAATCTGAATCAGCCTGCATCACTGACAGGGCTTCAGATTCTGAAACCGGGCGAAGAAGCGGCTGCGACATCCCGGATCACCATTTTGCATGACGAAGAATAGGAAAGAGGCGGGATAATATTGAAAACATATGTCAAACGCTTGAGCGCGGTGATTCTGCTTTTGATCATAGCCGCAGTTCCTTATATTGATGATTCCGCCAAAGCGGCCGAACAAAAAAATGCTTTGCAAAAAGAGCTGCAACAAATTCTGAATGAAGAGCCTGCTTTAAAAGGCGCTGCAGCGGGTGTCAGTATACGCTCAGCAAAAACGGGAGAGGTGCTGTTCGCAAGCGGGGAAGATATGCGGCTGAGGCCCGCATCACTGATGAAGCTGCTGACGGCATCTGCGGCGCTTTCTGTGCTCGGAGAAGATTACAGGTTTAAGACAGAAGTACGGGCAGACGGCGCCGTGAAAGGAAAACAGCTGCACGGAAACCTTTATCTGAGAGGAAAAGGCGATCCGACTCTATTGGCTTCTGATTTTGAGAAGATGGCAAAACAGGTCAGAGAAAGGGGCATCCGTGTCATTAAAGGAGAACTGATCGGGGATGATTCGTGGTATGACGATACCAGGTATTCAGTTGATCTTCCGTGGAGCGATGAAGGCCAATACTATGGCGCGCAAGTATCAGCTCTTACCGCTTCCCCAAACGAGGATTATGATACCGGAACGGTGATGGCGGAAATCAGCCCGGCAAAACAGCCCGGTAAAAAACCGCGTATTTCGATCTCCCCCAATACGGACGTCGTTCGCGTGAAAAATGAAGTGGAAACCGTCGCTTCTGATGAAAAGAAAGATTTGACGATTGAACGGGAGCATGGAGGCAATGTGATTACAGTAAAGGGAACCATACCGGCGGGCGCGGCAAAGGCAAAAGAATGGACTGCAGTGTGGGATCCGTCGTCCTATGCTTTAGACTTATGGAAACAAGCGCTTAAAAAACAGGGGATCACAGTAAAAGGGAAGGTCAAAACCGGACGCATGCCGCAGCACACCAAGCTAGTCACATCACGGACATCCATGCCTCTTTCAGAATTATTGATTCCGTTTATGAAACTGAGCAACAACGGCCACGCCGAAATTCTGATCAAGGAAATGGGAAAAGTAAAAAAAGGCGAGGGCAGCTGGGAAAAGGGCTTAGATGTGATGAAATCAGAGCTGAAATCGTTCGGGCTTAATCCGGATGAATTGATTGCAAGAGACGGATCCGGCGTTTCTCATGTTGACGGTGTATCCGCCGGCCAAATCGGAGAGCTTTTGTATGCGGTTCAAAAAGAAAAGTGGTACCCGGCTTTCCTTCGTTCACTCCCTGTCGCCGGGGCGAGTGACAGAATGACGGGAGGCACCCTTCGGAATCGGCTGAAGGATACTCCGGCAGAAGGCAAAATTAAAGCGAAAACCGGTTCATTAACATCAGTCAGTTCGATAGCCGGCTATGCAGATACAAAAACAGGAGATACTCTTATTTTTTCCGTGCTTCAAAATGGGCTGCTAGACGAAGATGACGGAAAAGACATTGAAGACAAAATCGCAGTCGTGCTGGCAAATCAATAAGAAAGCCGATCCTTACAGGATCCGGCTTTTTTAATGGAGAACGAAATCTGTGAAACATTATATTGCTTGTCTGTGCAGAATGTATTTCTCCTGCCGACAGTGCCGATTTATCAAGCTTGCCGTTCAGGGCCAAGGGCATGCTGTCTAAACCGATAATATGAGACGGCATCATATAAGCCGGGAGCTCCTGCATGATAGACTGGCAAAGTAATGAGATATCGGTCACTTTAGGAACGATGTATGCCGCTAATCGTCCTTGTCCTTCGGCATCCTTCATCACGGTAACAGCCGCTTCTTTAACGTGATCGTGATTCAAAAGCACCTTTCAATTTCTCCCGTCTCAATTCTGTATCCTCTGATTTTCACCTGCTTATCAATCCGCCCTTAACGGCAGGCCTGATCTCCGGTTCTGTACAGCGTTTCTCCCGTTTGAAACGGGTTATACGATATTTGTGCGGAGAATATTCATCCGGCAGCGTCTTGGATGATACTGCATATATCATATATACCTCTGGAACAACGGGAACGTCGAAAGGAGTCGAAGTCAGAAAATGAACGCAACAGCCGAAAATGTCCCGGAAGCGGTCATCAAAAAGACAGAGCGCTATCAAACGTACTGGGCGGACCTGATAAATGACGGCCAAATCGCGGCAAACCTCCACTTTATTGAGGCCGGCATAAAGGAAGAGCACAGCGATAAGACCGAGCCGAAGAAATGGGAAGGCGCCACAACGGGTCTCTATCAGGAATATCAAGGCGAAGGCGCCCATAAAGATATGTTTGAACCAGCCTTTGCACACCAAAATGCTGAGGTCATACTGGAGATCGTTGCAAACAGCGGCAGGCGTTTGGAACGGAATCTGTAACATCCGGAAGAATGGTTCAAGAAGACAGAGGGCAAGATAGGGGAATCAAACCCAGTTTTTTTGGAGGCTTGTCATGACGAACCTATCTTGGCTTACGTATGTAATGATCATCCTTGCCAGCTACCGGCTGACCCATTTAATTGTATTTGATAAGATTACGGAATTCATAAGAAAACCCTTTTTAAAGCAAGAAAAAACCGTCGATCAAAACGGGCGCACCGTGCAAAAAAAAGTCCCTTCCTCCGCATTCGGTTATATGCTGCAATGTTATTGGTGTGCAGGTGTCTGGTGCGCCATATTAATCGGTATCTGCTATTTGGTCTGGCCCCGTTTTGCTCATCCGGTTATTTTCATTTTGTCCATTGCCGGAGCGCAGGCCATTCTTGAGACGTGCGTCGGCGTCGGAACGAAGGTCATTGACGTGCTGGCCGCCATAAAACATAAAAAGTCCTGAGGCGATTTGTTTCGCTTTAGGACTTTTTTCTTTCTCTATTAGTCTTAGAGGAGCAAAGCAGACTTTCTGATTCACCGCCCGGAATGCTTCGGAATACCGTAAAGCAGAGAGGGGGAAAAACATGAAAGGCTGCCGTTCCAGCATGATATGGTTTTTGGCCGTTTTACTGACAGCCGGTATCTTTACAATGTCTGCATCAGCAAAAGCAAGCGGCACTCAGCCGGAGAGAGAAATGAGAGCCGTATGGATCGCGTCTGTCACCAATATCGACTGGCCCTCTAAAAAAGGGCTGTCACCCGATGAGCAAAAAAAAGAATACAGCAAACTGCTGGATGCCGTTCAGGCAATGGGGATGAACGCCGTTATCGTCCAAATTAAGCCGACGGCTGATGCTTTTTATCCATCAGATTACGGACCTTGGTCAGAGTATTTAACAGGAACTCAAGGTAAAAATCCGGGGTACGATCCGCTTGCTTTTTTAGTGGAAGAGACACACAAACGGAATCTTGAATTCCATGCTTGGTTCAACCCTTACCGGATCACGATGAATCACACAAATTTGAATGCGCTCTCAAAAGATCATCCCGCCCGTTCCCATCCGGACTGGGTCGCTGCATATGGAAACCAGCTGTATTATAATCCGGGCATTCCGGAAGTAAGGCAATTTATAACGGATGGAATCAAAGAGGTGGTCAGCCGTTATGACATTGATGCGGTTCATATGGATGATTATTTTTATCCTTATAAAATTGCCGGACAGGAATTCCCCGACCAGGCGGAATACGAACGGTACGGAAAAGCTCACTTTGCATCAATTGATGACTGGCGCAGGGATAACGTCAACCGTCTTGTAAAAGAGATCAATCAGACCATTAAACGAGAAAAACCTTATGTCAAATTCGGAATCAGCCCGTTCGGCGTATGGAGAAACGCCGCAGATGACCCGACAGGCTCCAAAACGGCCGCCGGGGTGCGGAACTACGATGACTTATACGCTGACACAAGAGAATGGATCCAAAAAGGATATATTGATTACATCGCGCCGCAGATTTACTGGAGCATCGGATTTAAAGCAGCAGCATATGACGTCTTAACTGATTGGTGGGGGAAAGAAGTGAACAATCGCCCGGTGCATTTATATATCGGGCAGGCGGCTTATAAAATCAATAACAACGCTGATCCGGCCTGGGCCGACCCGGAGGAATACGGAAGACAGATTGCTCTTAACAGGGGATCGGCATGGGTTAAAGGCAGCATGCATTTCAGTTTAAAGGATCTGAACCGTAATCCGCTCAATGTGAAAAGCCGTTTGCTCAAAGACATGTACAGCCGTCCAGCATTAATTCCCGAGATGCCATGGCTTGGACATTCCGTTTTAAAAAAGCCGGCTGTCAAGCGAGCGGAAAAAAATGCTTCAGGCAATACACTCTATATCGAAGATGCGAAATCCAACGGTAAGAAAACGGCTTATTACGCCATTTACCGCGCAGAAAAGGGAAAGCAGCCTTATTTAGTGGATACAGTCAGAAAAACAGCGTCACGGACGCAGACATTTTCAGATGCTGATATCCGGGCGAAAGGGGCCTGCACCTATATCGTTACTTCCGTTGACAGGCTTCACCATGAGAGCCGTCCCTCCGCAAAACGGACGGTTAAATAACATTTTTACAAAACTGACAGCGCAGGAGCTGTCAGTTTTTTGCGGATGAGTCGGAATGTTCAGACTTCATTTGGATGGAATGAATAAAGACCCCCATTAATAAAATGTAGAAAGCAGCAGAAGGAGGAAGGTTAATGAATTTTCAACTGACAAAAGAACAGCAGCTGGTGCGCGAAATGGTCAGAGATTTTGCCAAAAATGAAATTGCCCCGAAAGCCCATGAGGTGGATCAATCAGCCGTCTTCCCGGTAGACACATTTAAAAAAATAGGTGAACTCGGTCTGCTCGGAATTCCGTTTCCGGAAGAATACGGCGGGGCGGGCGGTGACACCATTTCATATGCGATAGCGGTTGAAGAAATCGGAAAAGCCTGCGGAAGCACGGGGCTAAGCTATGCGGCGGCCGTGTCACTCGGCGCAAGCCCATTATACTATTTCGGTACTGAACAGCAAAAACAAGAACACCTTACTCCGCTTGCTTCCGGAAAAGCGCTCGGATCATTCGGGCTGACAGAGCCAAATGCCGGTTCAGACGCTGGCGGAACACAGACAAAAGCCGAGAAAAAGGGCGATGACTATGTGATAAACGGTGAGAAATGCTGGATCACAAACGCCAATTACGCCCGCACGGTCATTGTCACCGCCGTGACGGGAAAGAACTCCGCCGGAAAACCGATCATCTCAGCCCTCATTGTTCCGACAGACACACCGGGATTTACGATTACAAATCCGTACGACAAGATGGGTGTGAGAGGATCGGATACGGCTGAACTTGTGCTGGAAGATGTCAGGGTGCCTGCCGACAACCTGCTCGGTGATCCTGAGAAGGGTTTTAAACAATTTTTATATACGTTAGACGGCGGACGGATTTCAATTGCGGCGCTTGCTGTCGGTATCGCTCAAGGGGCATTGGAGGCATCTCTGTCATATGCGAAGGAACGCAAGCAGTTCGGCAGCCCGATCTCATCATTTCAAGCCATTCAATTTAAACTCGCTGACATGGCGATGGAAATTGACCTTGCCAGACAGATGGTGCTTAAAGCGGCATGGCTGAAGGATCAAAACCTGCCATTTACGAAAGAAGCTGCATTCGCCAAGCTCTATGCGTCAGAAATGGCCGTCAGAACGTGCCTTCAGGCCATTCAAATTCACGGCGGTTCCGGATACATGAAGGAATGCGGGGTCGAACGCATGCTTCGTGACGCCAAGCTGATGGAGATTGGCGAGGGAACGTCAGAAATTCAAAGAATGGTCATCGCAAGACAGCTGTTGAAGTGAAATGAAAACGTTTACTAAAGCGAGAATGGAAGGAGGCAGGTCATATGGCTGAACTTATCCATTTAACAGCGGGAAAGCTGCTTGAGCGGACTGCGGAACTTTTCCCGGACCACGAAGCGGTTGTTTACCCTGAGCGCGGCCTCCGTTATACGTATGCCGAGTTTGACGGGTTATGCCGGCAGACCGCAAAAGGGCTGATGAAGCTGGGAATTAAAAAAGGAGATCATGTGGCCATATGGGCATCCAACATACCGGAATGGCTCGCGGCGCAATTTGCAACGGCGAAAATCGGCGCCGTTCTGATCACCATCAATACGAATTTTCAAATCGCAGAGCTGGATTACCTGCTGACCCATTCAGACGTCTCGGCCCTGATAATCATGGATTCCTACCGGCAGACATCTTATGTTGAGTTGGTGAATAAACTGATTCCGGAGCTGAAAACTTGTGAGCGCGGCAGACTGCGTTCGAAACGTTATCCTTTTTTACAGACGGTGTTATATATCGGTGATCAAAGCCCGCCCGGAATGCATCATTGGGATGCTCTGCTGAAGGATGCCGAAACCGTAACGGATGCAGAGCTTGACGGAAGGATGGACAGCCTGAAAAAGGATGATTGCATTCATATGCAATATACGTCAGGTACGACCGGATTTCCGAAAGGCGTCATGCTCTCACATTTTAATATCGTAAATAACGCGGCCAATATCGCAGAATGTATGAAGCTTACCTCAAGTGACCGTTTATGCATCCCCGTGCCGTTTTTCCACTGCTTCGGGTGTGTGCTCGGCGTGCTGGCATGTGTATCCGCGGGGGCGGCGATGATTCCGATCGAGCAGTTTTCTCCGCCATCCGTTCTGAAAACGGTGGAACAAGAAGCCTGCACGGCTCTGCACGGTGTGCCGACGATGTTTATCGCTCTGCTTCATGAAAGCCGTTTTTCTGATTATGACCTTTCTCACGTCCGAACCGGAATTATGGCAGGCTCGCCATGCCCGGCGGAAGTCATGAGAGAAGTAATCGGCAAAATGGGGATGACCGACATTACCATTGCCTACGGACAGACTGAAGCATCACCTGTCATTACGCAGACTAGAACGGATGATCCGTTTGAAAGAAGAGTGGAAACAGCGGGGCGCGCACTTCCCCATATCGAAGTCAGAATCGTTCGGCCCGGAACATCCGAGGAGGCTGCACGGGGCGAACAGGGAGAGCTCTGCACCCGCGGATACCATGTCATGAAAGGCTATTATAAAAATCAAGAAGCAACCGAAGAAGCGATAGATAAAGACGGCTGGCTGCATACCGGTGATTTGGCGGTCATGGACGAGGACGGGTACTGCAAAATCACAGGCCGTCTGAAAGACATGCTGATCAGGGGCGGCGAAAATATTTATCCCCGGGAGATTGAAGAAATGTTATATCGGCATCCCGCAGTAGCAGACGTTCAGGTCGTCGGCGTGCCTGATCCGAAATACGGAGAAGAGGCCGCGGCGTGGATCAGGCTCAAAGACGGACAAACCGCTTCTGCAGAAGACATCAGAACCTTTTGTAAAGAAAATATAGCCCGCTATAAAGTCCCCCGGTATGTTTTGTTCACAGATGAATATCCCATGACAGCCTCAGGAAAAATCCAGAAATTCAAACTGCGGGAAAAAACGATTGAAGAGCTCAAGTTAATTTAATGAAAAAGGAGTGCTTCACATTTGTTTAAAAAAGTTCTGATTGCCAATAGAGGAGAAATTGCCTTAAGAATAATCCGCACCTGCAAACGTCTCGGCATCCCCTCGGTATCTGTCTATTCAGAAGCCGACCGGGATGCGCTCCATGTAAAAGCGGCAGATGAGGCCTGCCTGATCGGTCAATCGAGAGTAAATGAAAGCTATTTACATATCGACAGAATCATAGAAGCCGCTAAAGCCGCCGGAGCGGACGCCATCCATCCCGGCTACGGGCTGCTGTCAGAAAACAGCCGGTTCGCCGAACGCTGCCGAAAGGAACACATCACATTTATCGGCCCGCCAGGTGACATCATCGCTAAGATGGGAAGCAAGATAGAAGCGCGAAAAACGATGCAGCAAGCAAAAGTTCCGATCGTTCCCGGTGTTTCAGAGCCATTGCCCGATGTTCACTCGGCCTTAGCCGAAGCCCGCGCCATCGGCTTTCCGGTCATGCTGAAAGCGTCCGCAGGAGGAGGCGGAATCGGCATGCAGATCGTACATTCGGAAGAAGAGCTGGCAAAAGCGTTTGAAGGCAATCAAAAGCGGGCCGCATCCTTTTTCGGAGACAGCGCAATGTATATGGAAAAAGTCATTGAAAACGCCCGTCATATTGAAATTCAGATTCTCGCAGATTCTTTCGGCAATACCATTCATCTGTTTGAACGTGACTGTTCAGTGCAAAGGCGCCATCAAAAAGTGGTAGAAGAAGCGCCATCGCCGTTTGTTGATGAGGAATTAAGACAAAGACTCGGTGAAACCGCCGTTAAAGCCGCTAAATCTATCGGCTACCAAAATGCGGGCACAATAGAGTTTCTCGTCGACCAAAAGAAACAAATCTATTTCTTAGAGATGAATACAAGACTGCAGGTAGAGCATCCGGTGACAGAAGAAATTACGGGGCTGGATCTTGTGGAAGAACAGCTGAAAATTGCCGCGGGACAGCCGCTGACTTTCTCGCAGAAAGACATCACCCATCACGGGCATGCGATAGAAGTGCGGATTTATGCGGAAGATCCGGTCACCTTTTATCCGTCACCCGGCACTATCTCCTCTTTCTCCGTTTTACGGCATCCGTCAGTGAGACACGAATGCGCCGTTGAAAAGGGCAGCACCGTTTCTCCTTTTTACGATCCGATGATTGCCAAGATGATCGTCACGGCAAAAACGAGAAAACAAGCCATTGAACAACTGAAAACCGCTCTTGGCGAATATCATGTAGAAGGAATTAAAACCAATATTCCGCTTCTTACAAAAATCGCCTGTTCAGAAGCGTTTGAAAAGGGTGAAGCGACAACCGGATTTTTACAAACAATAAACGGGGAGGCGTCAAAATGAGCGTCATAAAAATTCAGATGGCGGGTAACCTGTGGAAAATTCATGTGAAACCGGGCGATGTCATTGAGGAAGGACAGGAAGTGGCTGTCTTGGAATCTATGAAAATGGAAATTCCGATCATCGCTGATGCATCCGGAACCGTGAAAGAAGTGAAAAAAACGGAAGGCGATTTCACTGATGAAGGAGAGGTCCTGATTGAGCTTCAATAAAACGGGAGGTGCAGCATGAACTGTCCGAAGCATGTCCGCATCAACGAAGTAGGGCCTCGTGACGGCCTGCAGAATGAATCGGCGTGGGTGGATACAGAAGATAAGATTGAGTGGATCAACATGCTGTCAAAAACAGGACTTCCCTATATCGAAGTGACATCCTTCGTGCATCCGAGATGGATTCCGGCTCTTCGTGACAGCCTGGAAGTCGCAAAGGGTATTGCCAGATCAGAACATACGGTCTACGCGGCTCTCGTTCCAAACCTCATCGGACTGGAACATGCAGCAGAAGGAAGAATTGATCAAGCCTGTGTGTTTTTATCAGCAAGCGAAACCCATAACCAAAAAAACGTAAACAAACCCATTGACCGGACTGTTCAAGAACTCAGGCGGGTCATTACTGAAGCAAAAGCCGAAAAAATGGCGACGAGAGCGTATCTGTCCACTGTATTTGGCTGCCCGTACGAACAGAACGTGCCGGTCGAACAAGTCGTCCGCCTGGCAGACACTCTGATCGAAATGGGTGTTGATGAATTATCGCTCGGCGACACAATCGGCGCGGCAAATCCCTTGCAGGTCATCGCCGTGCTTGAAGCCCTTTTGCCGAGAATTCCGGCCTCAAACATCGCACTCCATTTCCATGATACAAGAGGCACGGCTCTTGCGAATATCATTCCCGCCCTTGATATGGGCATCACATCCTTTGATACCTCCTCAGGCGGGCTTGGCGGCTGCCCGTATGCCCCGGGATCAGCAGGCAACGCCGCCACAGAAGATGTCATTTATATGCTTGAACAAATGGGAATTGATACCGGGACGGACATGAATAAACTTCTTGAGGCCGCCGGCTGGATCGGGGACAAAATCGGCAAAGACCTGCCAAGCAGAAACCTGCAGGTATTCAGAACGAAATGAGAAAGGAGAACCCATGGGAGATTGTGTCTTGTATTCCGTCTGTCAAGAAACGATCGGACTGATCACACTGAACCGCCCGCATGCGGCCAACTCGCTGTCTTCTGAAATGATTGATGATTTACAGCGTGTAATTACAGACATCAGAAACTCGCCGTCTATTCGCTGCGTCATTCTCACCGGCTCTGGAAACACATTTTGCGCCGGTGCTGATTTAAAAGAAAGAGCAGGAATGAATCATGAACAAGTCAAGCAAAGCGTCAGGCGTATCGGCGAAACAGCCGCCTCAATTGAAGCTCTCCCGCAGCCGGTCATTGCAGCGCTGAACGGAACTGCTGTTGGAGGAGGACTTGAACTTGCTCTCGCCTGCGATATCAGAACAGCCGTCAGCCGGGCGGGCCTCGGCCTTCCTGAAACAGGCCTTGCGATCATTCCCGGGGCGGGGGGAACACAGAGACTGCCGCGGCTTATCGGTCCCGGCGCGGCAAAAGAATTGATTTACACCGGCCGAAAGCTCACGGCTCAAGAGGCAAAAGACATGAAGCTGATCGAGCATGTATGTGAAGCCGGGGAGCTTATGGAAAAAGTAAAAGCACTGGCCGGACGCATCGCCGCCAATGGACCGATCGCCGTCAGACAAGCAAAATTCGCGATAAACAAGGGTCTGGAGACAGATCTCAATACAGGGCTCACCATCGAACGAAAAGCATATGAACAAGTCATCCCGACACTTGACAGAGAAGAGGGCCTGCGCGCCTTTAAAGAAAAAAGACCCCCTGAATACAAAGGAAAATAAAACCTGGAGGGACTCGGATGGATTACGAAAAAGAACGGCAGACACGCAGCAAAACGATTGAAAAAGGAGGAGCGGAGAAATATCACGCAAGCAACGAAAAAAAGGGAAAACTTTTTGTAAGAGACAGGCTGAAGCTCCTATTCGATGACGGCATATCCGTAGAAGACGCTTTTTTCGCCGAATGTATGTCAGACGGACTGCCGGCTGACGGGGTCGTCACCGGAATCGGAACTATCGGCGGCAGAACCGTTTGTGTGATGGCAAACGACTCAACCGTAAAGGCGGGCTCGTGGGGCGCAAAAACGGTGGAAAAAATCATCCGCATTCAGGAAACGGCGGAAAAGCTGCAGTGTCCGCTTCTGTACTTAGTCGATTCAGCAGGTGCGAGAATTACGGATCAGGTCGACATGTTCCCGGGCAGGAGGGGAGCCGGACGCATTTTTTATAATCAAGTAAAGCTGTCGGGACGCATTCCGCAAATCTGCTTATTGTTCGGTCCTTCCGCTGCGGGCGGCGCTTACATTCCGGCATTTTGCGACATCGTCATTATGGTTGAAGGCAATGCATCCATGTACTTAGGCTCTCCGCGCATGGCGGAAATGGTAATCGGCGAAAAGGTATCGCTTGAAGAAATGGGCGGCGCCCGTATGCATTGTTCCGTATCAGGCTGCGGTGATCTTCTCGCCCGGACGGAACAGGAAGCAATTACGATGGCGCAGACATATCTCAGCTATTTTCCTGCAAATTATACTGAAAAAGCGCCCGTCAACACATCCAAGAACCCGAAAGCTTTTGAAAAACCGCTCTCAGATGTCATCCCGGCACATCAAAATGCACCGTTCAACATGATGGATTTAATTGAACGTGTCATCGATGAAGACTCCTTTTTTGAGATCAAACCATTATTTGCGCAGGAATTAATAACGGGGCTTGCGCGGATTCACGGACAGCCGGTCGGTATTATCGCCAATCAGCCGCGTGTCAAAGGCGGGGTTTTATTTCTCGATTCGGCGGACAAAGCCGCAAAATTCATCGCTTTGTGCGACGCATTTCATATTCCGCTTCTGTTTTTGGCAGACATCCCCGGATTTATGATCGGAACGAAGGTTGAGCAGGCGGGCATCATCAGACATGGCGCAAAAATGATCTCCGCAATGGCGGAAGCGACTGTTCCGAAGCTTTCCGTTATTGTCAGAAAAGCCTACGGTGCCGGATTATATGCGATGGCGGGGCCGGCTTTTGAACCGGATTGCTGCTTAGCGCTGCCGACTGCGCAAATTGCCGTCATGGGGCCTGAGGCAGCGGTGAATGCGGTATATGCAAACAAAATCAGCGAACTCGCTCCTGAAGAAAGATCGGCTTTTATTCAAGAAAAGCGTGATGAATATAAGGAAGACATCAACCTTTACCGCCTCGCCTCTGAAATGGTGATTGACGGCATCGTTCCCGCTGATTCCTTGCGGGAAGAACTTAATAAACGCCTCACTGCTTACATGTCCAAACAACTGACATTCACACACCGGAAACACCCCGTATACCCGGTATAAACATGAAAAAGACTGCATAGAAGAACGGCTGTCAGCCGGATCTATGCAGTCTCTTTTTTTATAATCTTGATCTCATTTTCTTTATGACAAAATATACTACAATAAATACAAGAGCCAATATAATAATCGGAGTTGTATACATTCCGGCATAGCTGTCTACATCTTTCCACTGTCCGCCGAGCTGATACCCGAGATAAACAAAAATGACGGACCACGGAATAATCGCAAGCGTCGTCAAAGTGACAAACTTGGAAAGCGGCATTTTCGCGAGTCCGGCCGGGATGGAAATCGCGTGTCTGACGACCGGGATAAACCGTGCCGAGAATACCACGCCCGCGCCGTAACGGCGAAACCAGTTTTCCGCAACATCAATATGATGCTTTTTCAGCAGTAAGTACTTGCCGTACTTGTCCAAAAACGGACGTCCTCCATAACGGGCGATCCAGTAAATAAAGCATTGCGCGATCGTTCCCCCGATGACACCGGCGATAATGGCGCCGATAAAACTGATCGTGCCTTCTGACACCATATAGCCTCCATAAGCCAGAACGATTTCACTCGGAATGATTTCGATCATTAACCCGAGCGCAATCCCTAAATAGCCCATACTTGTCAGCCAGGATAATATTTCACTAATAAAATTGCCCACACTGTTCACAACCTCTTTATCTTTTTACCCAATTATATGACTGATTGACAAGCAAAATGGTTACAAATTATTTTTTAATGCGTCCTATCTTCAGATTCTCTTTTTAACACCTCTTCTAAATAAGCTAAAAGTTTCGGTCTCATTTCTTTCCGCAAGCCCGATCTCCGTCCCGGCTTTAAAACACCCGATCTTATCGCCTATATCAAACCGGCTTCCTTCAAGCTCCCGCGCGTAAATGTTCCGGGTGCGGCACACTTTGCGCAGCGCATCAGTTAATTGGATGGCAGGGGTTAATATGTAACGGCCCATCACGGCAATACGTGAGGGCGCCTTATCAGCAGCCGGCTTCTCAATCAGGTCCTCAACCTGATACACATGACCGCTCTGCCGCCCCGTCTGTATAATACCATATTTGCTGACATCAGCAGGCTCGACGGGCTGTACGCCGATTGCTTCTGTGCCGTGCTGGTTATAGACGTCTATGAGTTGCGAAAGCGCAGGGGTGTCAGATACCATAATATCGTCTCCTAAGAGAACGGCAAAAGGCTCATCTCCGATAAAATGCTCCGCACACAATACCGCATGTCCTAAGCCGAGCGGCTCTTTCTGGCGGATGTAATGAATATTGGCCAAATCGGCAATTTGCTGCATTTCCTTAAGCATCTCCGTCTTGCCTTTTTCCTGCAGATTGAATTCCAATTCCGCCGACCGGTCAAAATGATCTTCAATCGAGCGTTTGTTTCTCCCCGTAATAATCAGTATATCTTCAATTCCTGACTCTGCGGCCTCTTCTACAATATATTGGATTGCCGGTTTGTCGACAATCGGCAGCATTTCTTTCGGCTGTGCCTTTGTCGCCGGCAGAAATCTCGTTCCTAAACCTGCTGCGGGAATGACCGCTTTTCTCACTTTTTTTCTCATTCATCTTCACTCCTGATCCTGTATGTTTTTCAGCGAATCTCCAAATACCCAGATTCGGTTTCCGATAAAATTCATCATCATTCCGCCGATAGTGGCGGCGAGCTTACTCACCAAAAGCGTACAGCCGCCTTTTTGAAACGCGTAAAGCAATAAAAAGGTGATCGCCGACGCGGCGGCATTAATCATGAGAAAGCGCACGATCTCTTTCACGCCGGCCTTGCGTTTTACACGAAACGTCCAATTTCGGTTCCACACATAGCTGTTGATGATCCCCGCCGAATAGGAACAGATCTGAGCCGGCAGATAAGGGACATGGCAAGCGGTGAGAAGGAAGAAGACACCAAAATCTATCAGCGTATTGCCGAAGCCCACGATGCAAAAACGGCCTAATGTCTTTATTTTTTCTTTCAGCATAACGGCACCCGGTGTTGACCTCCCTTCATAATAAAATGCGGATGGCTGTCATAGTTGTTGATAGGGATTACTTTAGCGGACAGTGTTGAATAAACAATTACTAAAATATGAACAAAACATGAAAACGTAATGAGGCCTTGTTGCCCTATTATGTTAACAATTTAATAGTTTTGGTTGACATATTTCGTAAGGAACACTAATATTCTGTATAAGTGTTAACCTGTATTTATTTTGGTTTACATTAATTTTCAAGGTGAGAGAAAGCAGGGGAGAGAATGGAGGAAGAGACATATTACAGCGTCAGAATGAGAGCTTCCCGGGACGCGCCACATGAGCAGGGAGGAAAACACATTTCCGGCGGAGAACGGCTCATCACTTACAGCGGATTACAAGAAGCGGTGAATGGCTTATTACACAAAGGCTTCTCGCATTCAAGAGGGACACCTGATTTTATGCAGATACAGCTTGAAAGCGTCAATCAACCGATCAAAACGATCCGCCCTTTGCCTGTTGCCGTACATCAAACAGATACGGCAGAGAAAGGACAAGCAGTCGCCCGGAAGCTTCTGCAAAAAGCCGGGATTCCTCCGCATCTGATAGAGAAAGCCTATCAAAATATCGCGGAATATGCAGAAGCAAGAGGAGCGGTCCTGTTCGACATTCGGACAGGAAAACGCATTGACGGCAGAAAGGAAAGAGGTGTACGGGTATCCCGCATGGATTGGCCTGCACACGATTTTCAAAAATGGGCTTTCGAGCACAAAATGCCGGAAAATCCAAGAATAAAAGAAGCGCATGCCATCGCGGCAAAGGTTTGTGCACATCCGGGCATCATTGCTGAACTGTGCTGGTCGGATGACCCTGATTACATAACAGGCTACGTTGCCGCAAAGAAGCTGGGCTATCAGCGGATTACCAAGATGAAGAATGCCGGAGATGAAAGCGGCTGCCGGATTTTCTTTACAGATGGATCCATAGATACGGAGAGCTGTATACATTTTTTAGAGAAGCAGCCTGTATTCATTCAGAGGGAGGGGAAAATATGAAACAATCAATGATTGAAAAAAGCAAAAAGCATCTTTGGCTGCCCTTCACACAAATGAAAGATTACGATGAGGATCCGTTAATCATTGAAAGCGGAAACGGAATTATGCTGAAAGACACAAGCGGCAAAGAATATTATGACGGCTTTTCTTCAGTATGGCTCAATGTACACGGCCACCGCAAAAAGGAAATGGATGAGGCGATTCAAAAACAGCTTGAAAAAATCGCTCATTCTACTTTGCTGGGCATGACGAACGTTCCCGCAACAGAACTTGCCGAGATGCTGACGAGCATCACACCGGAAAAGCTGACACGCGTTTTTTACTCTGATAGCGGAGCGGAAGCGATGGAAATCGCTCTGAAAATGGCCTTTCAATACTGGAAAAACATAGGGCGGCCTGAGAAGCAGACATTCATTTCTATGCAGAACGGCTATCACGGCGACACGATTGGAGCCGTCAGCGTCGGTTCTATTGAACTTTTCCATCATGTGTACGGCCCGCTGATGTTTGAAAGCTACAAAGCCCCGATTCCTTATGTATACAGATCTGAAAGCGGCGACCCCGTCCAGTGCCGGGATGAATGTCTTAGTGCGCTCGAACAGCTGCTTGCGGAGCATCACGAAGAGATTGCGGCACTTACGATTGAATCGATGGTGCAGGGAGCATCCGGAATGATCGTCATGCCTGAAGGCTTTCTGGCAGGCGTACGAAAGCTGTGTACGGCATATGATGTGTTAATGATCGTTGACGAAGTGGCGACGGGTTTCGGCCGTACCGGAAAAATGTTTGCCTGTGAGCATGAAAATGTTCAGCCTGATTTGATGGCGGCAGGGAAAGGAATTACGGGAGGCTATTTGCCGATTGCCGTGACGTTTGCCACAGAAGCGATTTATGAAGCCTTCTACGATGACTATGAAAAAATGAAAACATTTTTCCACGGTCACTCCTATACAGGAAATCAGCTTGGCTGTGCCGCGGCAATTGAAAATCTGCGTTTATTTGAATCAGAGCGCATCGTTGAACAAGTCGCCGAAAAATCAAAAACGGCAGCGATGTTTCTTCATGATCTGAAGCAGCTTCCTCATGTCGGCGATATCCGCCAGCTCGGTTTGATGTGCGGCATAGAGCTTGTGCAGGATAAGGAGACGAAACAGCCATATCCGTCAGAAAAGAGGATAGGGTACGAGGTATCTTTAAAAATGAGAGAGCTTGGTATGCTGACGAGACCGCTCGGAGACGTAATCGCCTTTCTGCCGCCGCTTGCCAGCACAGCTGATCAGTTAAAAGCCATGATCTCCATTATGAAAGAAGCGATAGCCGAGGTGACCGGCCGTGGATTTTGACGGATGGCTTCTCGGAAGGCTCGATGCGGTGAAAACAGACGGGCTGTATCGGACGCTGCGAACACAGGAAACCGCTCTCAAAACCAAGGGGCAAAAAAGGCAGATCTGGGCGTCCAATGACTATTTGGGCCTGTCAAAAGACGAACGGCTGATCACAGCCGCGCAAACGGCGCTGAGCCGATTCGGGGCAGGAAGCAGCGGCTCACGGTTAACCACGGGAAATACGCTATGGCACGAAAAACTTGAAAAAACAATCGCGGACTTTAAACAGACGGAAGCTGCTTTATTGTTTTCAAGCGGTTACTTGGCAAATATCGGCGTGCTTGCTTCACTGCCGCAAAAAGGCGATGTCATTTTAAGCGATCAGTTGAACCATGCGAGCATTGTGGACGGCTGCCGTTTATCAAAAGCGGAAACCATTGTGTACCGACATATTGATATGGCAGATCTCGAGGACAAACTTGCCTCCGTCCGGTCTCGGAACCGCCGCTTTATCGTTACGGACGGCGTATTCAGCATGGACGGCACCATTGCCCCGCTTGACAGCATAATGGCGCTTGCAAAGCAGTATCAGGCATTTGTAATAGTAGATGACGCGCATGCAACCGGGGTACTCGGGGAAAACGGCGGAGGAACCAGTGAATATTTTGGTGTTAGGCCTGATGTTGTCATCGGCACATTAAGTAAAGCCGTCGGAACGGAAGGCGGTTTTGCCGCAGGATCAAACATTTTCATTGATTTTTTGCTGAATCATGCGCGGACGTTTATTTTTCAGACGGCCGTCGCGCCGGCGATTTGTGCGGCTTCGCATACGGCATTTGACATCATAAAGGGCATGCACGATACACGCCGTGTATTGTTGTCATCTGTCAAAACGATAAAAACCCGTCTCGCCGATATGGGATTTACCGTAAGAGGCGGAGATACACCGATTCTCCCAGTCATCATCGGTGATGCAAAAACAGCGGTTTCAGCTGCTGCGTTACTGGAGAAAAAGGGAATCTGCGCCCCTGCCATCCGCCCGCCAGCCGTTCCGGGCGGTGAAAGCAGAATCAGGCTGACCGTCACGGCGGACCGCAGCTTACAGGACATAGATGAGCTGACAGAAGCATTTGATTCCATTAGAAAAGAGCTGAATATCAACCAATGAGAAGTTTTTTTGTCACAGGAACAGATACCGGCGTCGGAAAAACCATCGTTTCTTGCGGACTTGCCGCGGCATTCAGGCAGAGACAGGCGGATGTCGGAGTATTTAAGCCGTTTTTAAGCGGAGTGCCGCGGACTCATCCGGAAAGTGACACTTCGCTGTTGAAAGATATGTCACAAACCGTACTGTCTCATGAAGAAATTACGCCATTTGAATGGAAAGAGCCGCTTGCTCCGTACACGGCCGCCATGCTTGAGGGAAAATCCGTAAGTATGGAGGAGGTCATGGTTCACTGGAAAAAAATTAAAAATCATCATGAGTGTTTCATCGTCGAAGGAGCAGGCGGCATTTCCGTACCGCTCGGTGAAAAATACTTAGTCAGTGATTTGATAAAAGCCCTGGAATTGCCGGCAGTGATTGTGGCCAGGCCTGATCTTGGAACCATCAACCACACATATTTAACCGTTGAATACGCGAAAAACATGGGGATAGACGTTATCGGCATCATCATCAACGGCGTAAACAGCCGGCCGGGGCTGGATGAAAAGACAAACCCGAACATAATTGAAGCGCTGTGCGGAGTTCCGATTTTAGGAATCACACCGAAGCTGGAACACGTTTCAGCGGAAAATATTCAACACATGATTGAGAAACATGTAGATGTTTCCTCTTTCATGAATCTGACACAAATGGGGAGATAAACATGAATCAATGGATGGATCTTGCAGAGAGAGTGCTGGACGGGGCGGAAGTAACGAATCAGGAAGCGCTTGCTATTTTAAATTGTCCTGATGAGGATCTTTTATTGCTGATGCATGCCGCTTTCCATATCAGAAAACGATTTTACGGAAAAAAAGTAAAGCTGAACATGATTATGAATGCAAAATCAGGGCTGTGTCCGGAAAATTGCGGGTACTGTTCACAATCTTCAATATCAAAAGCGCCGATTGAGTCTTATCGGATGGTGGATAAGCATATATTGCTTAAGGGGGCAAAACGCGCCCATGACCTGAATATAGGGACATACTGTATCGTCGCCAGCGGACGGGGCCCGTCAAACAGAGAAGTAGACCAAGTGGTTGATGCCGTCAAAGAAATTAAAGAAACGTACGGTTTAAAAATTTGCGCATGCCTCGGTCTGCTGAAGCCGGAACAGGCAGAGCGGCTGAAACAGGCAGGAGTAGACCGGTACAATCATAACATCAATACATCACAAAGGAATCACTCAAACATTACCACATCTCACACGTATGACGACAGGGTTAATACAGTGGAAACGGCCAAACAATCGGGGATGTCGCCTTGTTCGGGTGTCATCGTCGGCATGAAAGAGACGAAACAGGATGTCGTTGATATGGCGAACAGCTTAAAAGTGCTTGACGCCGACAGCATCCCGGTTAATTTTCTGCATGCGATTGACGGAACCCCGTTAGAGGGGGTAAGCGAATTAAATCCGGTATATTGCCTGAAAGTGCTCGCTTTGTTCCGTTTTATCAATCCGGCAAAAGAAATCCGCATCTCAGGAGGCCGTGAAGTCAACCTTCGTTCACTGCAGCCGCTCGGTTTGTACGCAGCAAATTCCATATTCGTCGGCGATTACTTAACAACCTCAGGACAGCATGAAACAGAGGATCATAAAATGCTCCATGATTTAGGTTTTGAAGTCGAATCCGTTGAAGAAATGAAAGCCGGCTTACAATCCGCCTGCAATACGGAGGTATAAGATGACGGCGGGCCTATCGATTGCACATCCGTCCCTCCATGCGGATTCAGATTTTTGGAATAACCCTTATCCGTTTTATGACAAACTGCGGGCCGCCGATCCTGTGTATCAAGGAACCGTTTTAAAATACCCGGGGCGCTACATCACCGGATATCAAGAAGCGGAAGCCGTCCTGAAAGACACCAGATTTAAAAACCGCATTCCGATGCCTGAAGCGTCAGCTAAATATAAACACCTGAAAAACTTGCAGAAGGATATGCTGCTGTTTACAAATCACTCAGACCATAAGCGGCTTCGCATGCTGATCGGCAAAGCATTCACTCTGAAAAAAGCGGAGCTGCTGAAACCCTTTATAACTGCAACGGTTCATGATGTGTTAGACCAAATAGATCACAGAAAAACCGCAGACCTTGTATCAGACTTCGCCTTCCCAGTGGCGAGTCTCGTCATTGCGGAGATACTCGGGGTGCCGAAAGAAGACAGAGCAAGCTTCAGGGAATGGACCGCGGACGTCATTCAGGCCATTGACCTGACCCGTTCTAAAAAGGCGCTGCTTAAAGCCGGCGGTACGGCCGGAAAGCTGACGGCGTATTTTAAAGATTTGATTCACAAACGGAAAACAGAGCCTCAAAAAGACGTCATCAGCACACTTATCAGCGAAGAACAGCTTTCCGAAGATGAAGTGCTCGCATCCTGCATCCTGCTCATTATCGCCGGACACGAAACGACGGTAAATCTGATCTGCAATGGCGTGTTTTCATTATTGAAACATCCGGCCGAGCTCAGTAAATTGCGGGAAAACCCGCAGCTGATTGCATCTGCAACGGAGGAATTTCTTCGCTTTGAAAGCCCGGCGCAGCTGACGGCTCGTACAGCTTCAGAAGACTGTGTCATCAATCAGCACCTCATAAAAAAAGGAGAGCAGGTATATATTCTGTTAGGCGCAGCCAACCGCGACCCGGAGATATTTCATCGTCCCCATCAGCTGGATATTACGAGAAATCCCAATCCGCATCTGGCATTTGGAAAAGGCGCCCACGTCTGTATCGGCTCCTCATTAGCGCGGATTGAGGCCCAAACGGCCATCCTCACACTGCTGGAGCGGGCCCCTGATATTCGCCTTGTAAAAACAGATATTACATACCGCAAACTCTTCGGTTTCAGGTCGCTTTCAGCGCTTCCGGTTATTCTCAGCTGATGACATTGCAGAAGGGGCAGGTTTATCAAGCCCCTTCTCTAAGATGAAACAGTTCCTCTTATCATGTACCGGAAACATGTCACAATACACCCGCACTCAAACCCTTCAATATAACTGCAATCGCTTACAGATCTGCCGCCTGACAGTCCCTATGAGATATAACTGAAAGGAGAAGTGATTATGGGAAAAGGGAAAATCATGGATTCATTTAAAGAAGCCGCGGAGCTGATCAATGACGGTGACACTCTTATTGCAGGAGGATTCGGTCTTTGCGGCATCCCCGAGCAGTTAATTCTCGCCATCAGAGACCGGGGGACAAAAAACCTGACTGTCGTCAGCAATAACTGCGGCGTTGACGACTGGGGGCTGGGCCTCTTGCTTGCGAACCGTCAGATTAAAAAGATGATCGCTTCCTATGTCGGAGAAAACAAAACTTTTGAACGGCAATTTTTAAACGGAGATCTGGAAGTTGAGCTGGTTCCCCAAGGTACGCTCGCCGAACGGATTCGCGCGGGAGGAGCGGGTATCCCGGCATTTTATACCCCGGCCGGTGCGGGGACTTCAGTCGCTGAAGGAAAAGAGCAAAAAACATTTGACGGACGGACCTGCCTTTTGGAAAGAGGCATTAAAGGACACGCCAGCATTGTAAAAGCGTGGAAAGCTGATCCGCTCGGCAATTTGATTTTCAGAAAAACGGCAAGAAATTTTAATCCGCTCGCCGCCATGGCAGGCAGGGTAACCATTGCCGAGGCAGAGGAAATTGTCGAGGCAGGTGAGCTTGACCCGGATCACATTCATACGCCGGGTATTTTTGTCCAGCATGTGCTCAAAAGCACGAATCTCGAAAAAAGGATCGAACGCCGCACCGTCCGGGAAGCATGAAGAAAGGAGCTGATCAAATGAAAGATGGCAGAAAACGAATGATCGCACGGGCAGTAAAAGAGATTAAGGACGGAATGAATGTGAATTTAGGAATCGGCATGCCGACGCTTGTCGCAAATGAAATACCGGAAGATTATAACGTGCTGCTTCAGTCGGAGAACGGCTTGCTCGGAATCGGCCCTTATCCTCTTGCGGGAGCGGAGGACCCGGATCTCATTAACGCCGGCAAAGAAACCATCACCGAAGTTAAAGGAGCCTCGTATTTTGACAGTGCCGAATCGTTTGCTATGATTCGCGGGGGCCATATAGATGTCGCGATCCTCGGCGGTATGGAAGTATCCGAAAAAGGGGACTTGGCCAACTGGATGATACCCGGAAAAATGATCAAAGGAATGGGCGGGGCTATGGACTTGGTTCACGGAGCAAAACGGATCGTTGTCATCATGGAACACGTAAATAAATTCGGTGAATCTAAGGTTAAATCGGAATGCACTCTGCCTCTGACCGGCAGACAAGTCGTCCATCGGCTGATAACAGATTTGGCGGTGTTCGATTTTCACCAAGGCCGCATGATGCTGACAGAATTGCAGGAAGGCGCGGCATTAGAGGAAGTCATTGAGAAAACAGAAGGCCGTTTCACTGTCAGTGAAGCATTAACATCCGGGCGGAAATAAGGAGGCATTATCATGGACACATTGCTGAAAGACAAAGCGGCTGTAGTGACAGGAGCAGCCAGAGGAATCGGATTTGAAATCGCTCAAGAATTCACCCGTGAAGGAGCCGCCGTAATCATAGCGGATGTCAATGAACAGGCGGGAAAAGAAGCCGCTGCAAAACTCAATGAAGAAGGCGCTCATGCCAGAAGCATCACGTGTGATGTAACCGATGAAAAGCAAACGGCCGATATGATTCAAAAAGCCGTGACAGAATTCGGGCGTCTCGATATTCTCGTGAATAACGCAGGCATTCAGCATATCGCCCCCATTGAGGCATTTCCCGCGGAACAATTTGAACGGCTCATCCGTGTCATGCTGACTGCGCCATTTATCGCCATGAAACATGCATTTCCCGTCATGAAAAAACAGCAATTCGGACGAATCATAAATATGGCGTCTGTCAATGGGCTGATCGGTTTTTACGGAAAAGCCGCATATAACAGCGCCAAACATGGCGTCATCGGCTTAACGAAAGTCGGCGCGCTTGAAGGCGCGGCTGACGGCATTACTGTCAATGCCCTCTGTCCCGGGTATGTTGACACACAGCTCGTCCACAATCAGCTGAAGGACATTTCTGATACAAGAAATGTGCCGTATGAACGTGTTCTGGAGGACGTCATCTTCCCGCTCGTTCCCCAAAAACGGCTGCTGTCAGTGAAGGAAATCGCTGATTACGCCGTGTTTTTGGCCAGCGACAAAGCAAAAGGCGTCACCGGTCAGGCCGTCGTCATGGACGGAGGGTATACCGCTCAATAGTTCGTATACGTTTTGAAAAAACAGCCGCACTGAATGGCTGTTTTTTTGTGCCTTAAACCCTTGTTCACACAAGGATAACAAATTAAAAATGAAGAGTCTGAAAATAATGACATTGAAATCTTCCGAATGGTGCTTGATATCGCCAGCGGCCGCAAAAAACCATGGGCGGATTCACAATGATTTATGTCTGTTCAATCCCGCTCCCGTGACCTGATTTTCAGAAACGGCTGAAGAGCGATTACCGACGCGAGGAAAAAAAACGGAATTTATGATAAAGCGGTTTCGTGATAAACAAGATGACAACATATGACGGTTTTCGAAAGGAATTTACGGAATGATAACGAAATGCCTTACGATAAGCAGAAGAAATAACCGGAATTTAATAGATTGATAAGTTCCGCGTCATGATTCCATATGAGCCTCCAGCAAGACTCAACCAAAAACATTTTGCTTCTACGATAAATTCCTCTTATGATGATGCAGCTCGTATTCAGCAATGTGATGGGCCGATTTACTGCGGCAATCGGTATCCGGGCAGATCATCCATATATTCTGCGTCGCGTTTCATCCTTACAAATTTTCCTCATCCAGATCCATTCCTTGCGCATCAAAGCGCATCAGTTTACAATCCTTCACAGATATACAAATGAATTTTTACAATAAACATAAAATATGTAATTTCTGACACAATTATGCCAATAGACCTAAAAAATAAGCAGCATCAAGGGCGGCACTAAGTGAAGAAGAGTCGGTAACCGGCTTCCATTCTGGCTCTTATCACCTCTTTTTAAGACTGTTTTTTCAGTGTCAGCCCCATTTTATATTTTATGAATAATTGTAACCAGTTCGTTTGTAAAATCGAACAATAACTCCTTCGAAAGTATTCTATACACCTTTGTTATAATCATGCTAGGATGTTAGATAAAGGGATATATTGTATGATATTGGATCCCTGTTCAATGCGATCGGAGGGAGCTCATGAACAATCTTGCCTTTTTATTTCCTGGACAAGGGTCTCAATTTGTAGGAATGGGCAAACATTTTTGGGATGATTTTGCGCTTGCAAAGAGATTATTTGAAGAAGCGAGCGATGCGATCTCCTTGGATTTAAAAAAGCTGTGTTTTAATGGTGATATGAATGAATTGACAAAGACAATGAATGCGCAGCCCGCTATTTTAACAGTCAGTGTGATTGCTTTTCAAGTGTATATGCAGGAAATAGGGGTTAAGCCGCGCTTTCTTGCAGGTCATAGCTTAGGAGAATACTCAGCGCTTGTCTGCAGTGGGGCCCTTTCTTTTCATGATGCCGTTACACTTGTAAGGCGGCGGGGTATTCTTATGCAAAATGCGGATCCTCAGCAGCAGGGGACAATGGCCGCCGTGACGCATCTCTCTCTCCAAACATTGCAAGAAATATGTTCGAAAGTGTCGACGGAAGACTTTCCGGCAGGTGTAGCCTGTATGAATTCAGATCAGCAGCATGTGATTTCCGGACACCGGAAAGCTGTGGAACGTGTCATCAGGATGGCGGAGGAAAAGGGAGCTGAATACACTTATTTGAATGTCAGCGCGCCTTTTCACAGTTCGATGATACGATCGGCATCCGAACAATTCCAGACCGTATTACACCAGTATTCCTTCCGGGATGCGGCATGGCCGATTATTTCGAATGTCACCGCACGGCCTTACAGCACCGGAAATTCGGTCAACGAACATCTCAAGCAGCACATGACGATGCCGGTAAGATGGGCGGAATCGATGCATTACTTGCTTTTACACGGAGTCACGGAAGTTATCGAAATGGGCCCAAAGAATGTTTTAGGCAGTCTGCTGAAAAAAATAACGAATCATATTGCACCTTACCCTTTAGGACAGACATCTGATGTTCACCAGCTGTCGAATTCAGCGGAAAGAAATAAAAACATTGTCCATTTACGAAAAAAACAACTGAATAAATTGATGATTCAATCCGTCATTTCGCGAAATTACAACAAGGATTCATTGGCTTATTCCAACATGACGACGCGATTATTTACGCAAATCCAAGAGCTGAAAAAGAGAATGGAAAGAAATGAAGATGAGCTTTCAGAACAAGAGCTCGAACATTCGATCCATTTGTGCAAATTAATTTGCGAGGCTAAACAGCTTCCGGCTTGGGAACAATTGCGGATTTTAAAATAAAGCGCCCAGGAGGGGACCTATGTATACCAGTCAATTCCAAACCTTAGTCGATGTCATTCGGGAAAGAAGCAATATTTCTGATCGCGGAATCCGTTTTATCGAATCCGATAAAAACGAGACAGTTGTCTCTTATCGCCAATTGTTTGAAGAGGCGCAAGGGTTTCTTGGCTATTTACAGCATATCGGCATTCAGCCGAAGCAGGAAATTGTATTTCAAATCCAGGAAAACAAATCATTTGTCGTTGCTTTTTGGGCTTGTTTATTAGGGGGAATGATCCCGGTACCGGTCAGTATCGGAGAAGATGATGACCATAAGCTGAAGGTCTGGCGGATTTGGAATATATTAAATCATCCGTTTCTGGTTGCCTCTGAAAAAGTATTGGACAAAATAAAAAAATACGCTGCAGAACACGATTTACAGGATTTCCATCATCAATTAAACGAGAAATCTGACATTATTCAAGATCAAACCTACGATTACCCCGCTTCGTTTTATGAACCTGAAGCGGATGAACTGGCTTTTATCCAATTTTCTTCAGGATCGACAGGAGATCCAAAAGGAGTCATGTTAACGCATCATAACTTAATACATAATACGTGCGCCATTCGAAATGCTCTGTCCATTGACTCAAAAGACTCTTTCTTATCTTGGATGCCCTTAACGCATGATATGGGGCTCATCGCCTGCCACCTTGTTCCCTTCTTAGTGGGTACCAATCAAAATTTAATGCCTACAGAATTATTTATTCGCAGACCTATTCTTTGGATGAAAAAAGCTCATGAACATAAATGCAGTATTCTATCCTCTCCTAATTTCGGATACAACTACTTCCTTAAATTTCTGAAAAACGAACCAGACTGGGATTTATCCCACATCAGAGTCATCGCAAACGGTGCAGAACCGATATTGCCGGAGCTCTGTGACGAATTTTTAACAAGATGCGCAGCATTCAATATGAAAAGATCCGCCATTTTGAATGTTTACGGTTTAGCGGAAGCGTCGGTCGGCGCAACGTTCTCTAAAACAGGAGAAGAATTCGTTCCCGTTTATCTGCATCGCGATCATTTAAACCTCGGCGAAAAAGCTGTAAAAGTCAGCAAAGAGGACCAAAATTGCGCTTCATTCGTCGAAGTGGGACAACCCATTGACTATTGTCAGATTCGAATCTCCGACGAAGCAAATGAAAGATTAGAAGACGGAATCATCGGCCATATCCATATCAAAGGAGACAACGTGACTCAAGGGTATTATAACAACCCCGAAAGTACGGACAGAGCACTGACTTCTGACGGCTGGATAAAAACGGGAGACCTCGGATTCATTAGTGAAAGTGGCAACTTAGTCGTAACCGGAAGAGAAAAGGACATTATTTTCGTGAACGGAAAAAATATCTACCCTCACGATATTGAACGGGTTGCGATTGAACTGGAAGAGGTTGACTTAGGAAGGGTTGCCGCCTGCGGTGTATATGATCAAAATACGCGAAGCGGAGAAATCGTGCTCTTTGTTGTTTTCAAAAAATCACCTGAAAAATTTGCGCCGCTTGTCAAAGAGATCAAAAAGCATTTATACCAGCGGGGCGGCTGGAGCATAAAAGAAGTCCTTCCGATCCGAAAGCTTCCAAAAACAACCAGCGGAAAAGTGAAGCGATATGAACTGGCCAGACAGTATGAGGCAGGGGAATTCTCGATAGAGTCTGCCGCCATCAATGAATTTTTGGAGGGCAGCCCGGAAAAATCAGGACAGACACCCATTCATCAGATAGAAACGGAATTGCTGTCTATCTTTTCCGAAGTGCTGGACGGGAAAAAGGTTCACCTTACTGATAGTTATTTTGATATGGGCGCAAATTCTTTACAGTTATCGCAGATTGCCGAGCGCATAGAACAGAAATTCGGACGCGAGCTTGCCGTTTCCGACCTCTTTACGTATCCTTCTATCACTAATTTAGCGGCATATCTGTCTGAAAGCCGTGCTGAAATCAAGCCTGATGTGACAGAGGAGCCAAACCATGTTTCTTCGAAAGATATCGCCATTATCGGGATGTCGCTCAATGTTCCGGGAGCAGCGACTAAAAGTGATTTTTGGAATCTGCTTGAAAAAGGGGAGCACAGCATTCGAGAATACCCTGCATCTCGGATGAAAGATGCGGCGGATTATTTAAAGTCCATCCAAAGCGATTTCAATGAGAATCAGTTTGTTAAGGGCGGCTATTTAGATGAAATCGACCGATTTGATTATTCGTTCTTCGGGTTAGCTCCTAAAACGGCTCAGTTTATGGACCCTAATCAAAGACTGTTTTTACAGTCTGCATGGCATGCGATTGAAGATGCGGGCTATGCCGGCGACAGTATGAACGGGAGTCAGGTCGGGGTATATGCAGGGTATTCGAAGGTGGGCTACGATTATGAACGCCTCCTTTCTGCGAGTTATCCGGAGGAACTTCATCAATATATTGTAGGCAATCTTCCTTCCGTGTTAGCCAGCCGGATCGCTTATTTCTTAAATTTAAAAGGGCCGGCGGTCACAGTTGATACGGCCTGCTCTTCATCGCTTGCCGCCGTTCATATGGCATGCAAATCTATCATTTCCGGCGAATGTGAAATGGCTATTGCCGGAGGTGTCCGGACATCTCTCCTGCCGATCTGTATCGGGCTTGATATGGAATCTTCGGACGGGTACACCAAAACGTTCAGCAAAGATTCAGACGGCACGGGCACAGGGGAAGGGGCGGCTGCAGTCCTGTTAAAACCTTTGCAGGATGCGGTTCGCGACGGAGACCATATTTACGGCGTGATCAAGGGAAGCGCGATGAATCAAGACGGAACAACCGCCGGGATTACCGCCCCGAATCCGGCAGCTCAGACTGAGGTCATTGAGACGGCCTGGAAAGACGCGGGCGTTGCTCCTGAAACGCTGTCTTTCATCGAAGCGCATGGCACCGGGACTAAACTCGGCGATCCGGTTGAATTTAACGGACTTTGTAAAGCGTTTGAAAAGCATACGGCAAAAAAACAATTTTGTGCGATTGGTTCTGTTAAATCGAACATCGGTCATTTGTTTGAAGCGGCAGGCATCGTAGGGCTGATCAAATCTGTCCTCATGCTGAATCATAAGAAAAACCCGCCGTTAGCTCACTTTAACGAACCTAATCCGCTCATTCACTTTCACTCTTCACCTTTTTATGTAAATCAGGAAGCTGCAGAGTTCACATCTGGTGACGGACCTCTGCGGGGCGGAATCAGCTCGTTTGGTTTTAGCGGAACGAATGCGCATGTGGTGCTGGAAGAATATACTGCTCAAAGTGAGTATGCTCCCGAGGACGAAAATGAGCCGCACCTCTTTGTTTTGTCTGCTCAAACAGAAAGTTCACTCTATGAGCTCGCACAGCAGTACCGGCAATATGTATCGGATGACAGCCAAGCTTCATTGAAGTCCATTTGCTATACAGCCAGTACGGGCAGGGCTCATTTGGATCATGGGATGGCCATGATTGTATCCAGTAAGCAAGAGTTATCTGATAAGCTGACCTGCCTGGTTCAGGGAGACAGAAATATCCCCGGAGTATACGTTGGTTACAAGAATATGAAGGAAATGCTGCCTGCTCAAAAAGAAGAGCTGAATAAACAAGCCGCTGATCTGGCCGAGCGGCGTACACGTACACAGGATGAACAAATCACACGGCTGAATCGAGCCGCCGAATTATTTGTGCAAGGAGCCGTTATAGATTGGCGCGCATTTTATTCCGGTGAAACCGTACAAAAAACGCCATTGCCTTTGTATCCGTTTGAACGGAATCGCTGCTGGGCTGAAGCTGCCCCTTTGCGCGTAAACGAGGGAGAAGAGAGAGGAGAAGCAGTATTGAATATCAATCAATCGAAGGCGCATATTGAATCCTTCCTGAAAACTGTAATCAGTAATGCTTCGGGGATCAGAGCGGATGAAATCGATCTGAATGCCCATTTTATCGGGCTCGGAATGGATTCCATCATGCTGTCACAGGTCAAAAAGGCCATCGCGGACGAATTTGGGGTAGACATCCCGATGGATCGTTTTTTTGATACGATGAACAACCTTCAAAGTGTCATAGATTACTTGGCTGAGACCGCTCCAACATCCTTTGCATCCGCTCCGCCTCAAGAGAATGTTCCGGCGCGGGAAAAACCGGTCATTTCAGAAGCGCAGCCTGAATCAGAGCACAGAGAAGACCGTCAAGAGCATATGCTTGAAAAAATAATCGCTTCTCAGAATCAATTAATTCAGGATACCTTACAGGCTCAATTAAATAGCTTTAATTTGCTGAGAACCAGCGGACATCATTCCGATGAGAAAGAATACGCTAAAGCGCAAGAAAAATCAATTCCTTCTGTCGAGCAGGGACCTCCTGTTGCTGCCGGAGAAAAGAAATTGACTCAAGAAGTGAAACCCTATGTTCCTTTTCAGCCTCAGAGTCTGCATGAACAGGGACACTATACCACACAGCAAAGACAATATTTAGAAGATTTCATCAGGAAATACGCAGACAAAACGAAAGGTTCCAAACAATATACGGACAAAACCCGATTTGCTCATGCAAACAACCGCAATTTGTCCAGCTTCCGTTCATATTGGAAGGAAATCGTGTACCCGATTATCGCCGAACGTTCTGACGGCTCCAAGATGTGGGATATTGACGGAAACGAATATATCGATATCACCATGGGATTCGGAGTTAACCTTTTCGGGCATCATCCATCCTTTATTACACAGGTAATCGATGATTCAACCCGCTCATCCCTGCCTCCGCTCGGCCCGATGTCGGATGTCGCCGGGGAAGTTGCCGACCGAATCCGCACATGCACTGGCGTAGAAAGGGTCGCTTTCTATAATTCCGGAACAGAGGCCGTCATGGTTGCCCTGCGATTGGCAAGGGCGGCAACAGGAAGAAAGAAAGTTGTGGCGTTCTCGGGCTCTTATCACGGGACGTTTGACGGCGTATTGGGAGTTGCGAGCACAAAAGGCGGGGCTGCGTCTGCGAATCCGCTGGCTCCGGGCATACTGCAGAGCTTTATGGATGATTTGATTATTTTGCATTACAACAATCCAGATTCGCTGGACGTGATCCGCAGTCTCGGGGATGAATTGGCCGCCGTACTGGTGGAACCGGTACAAAGCCGCAGACCGGATTTGCAGCCGGAAGCATTTCTGAAAGAACTGCGGGCGATCACACAGCAATCTGGGACAGCTCTGATTATGGATGAAATTATTACGGGATTTCGGATCGGTCTCGGCGGCGCCCAGGAATGGTTCGGCATTCAAGCCGATTTAGTGACCTACGGAAAAATCATCGGAGGCGGACAGCCGTTAGGGATTGTTGCCGGAAAAGCTGAGTTCATGAATGCGATCGACGGAGGAACCTGGCAGTATGGGGATGATTCCTATCCGCAAGACGAGGCGAAACGCACCTTTGTGGCCGGCACCTTCAATACTCACCCGCTTACCATGAGAATGTCATTAGCCGTGCTTCGCCATTTACAAACCGAGGGAGAACATCTGTATGAGCAGTTAAATCAAAAAACAGCCTATCTGGTCGATCAGCTAAATCGCTGCTTTGAACAATCGGAAGTGCCTATCCGCATGGTTCGATTCGGTTCTTTATTCCGGTTTGTCTCATCGCTTGATAACGACTTGTTCTTTTACCACCTTAACTATAAAGGGGTCTATGTATGGGAAGGACGCAACTGCTTCTTGTCCGCGGCGCATACCGCGGATGATATTGAAAACATCATTCAAGCCGTTAAAGACACGGTGAAAGATCTTCGTCGAGGCGGATTTATTCCGGGAGGCCCGGATTCCCCTGATGACGGAGGCCATAACAAATCCGGAATACACGAGCTTTCACCTGAACAAAAACAATTGGTTCTGGCATCACATTATGGGAATGACGCTTCTGCGGCTTTAAACCAGTCCATTATGCTGAAAGTGAAGGGCAAACTGCAGCATACGCTCTTAAAACAAGCAGTCCGGCATATCGTCGGCCGCCATGAGGCTTTACGTACGGTGATTCATGTTGATGACGAAGTACAGCAAGTGCAGGAACGGATAAATGCAGAAATTCCTGTCATTGATTTTACCGGTTACCCGGAAGAGCAACGGGAGACGGAAATTCAGAAATGGCTGACAGAAGATGCCAAGCGGCCGTTTCATTTCCAAGAACAAAAGCCTTTGTTTAGAATCCATGTGCTTACATCGGCTCAAGACGAACATCTGATTGTGCTTACATTCCATCATATCATTGCCGACGGATGGTCAATTGCTGTCTTTGTTCAAGAGCTGGAGAGCAACTATGCGGCAATTGCAGAAGGAAAACCGATTCCCCCGAAAGCGGCCGCTGCTTCATTTCGCCAATATTTAGACTGGCAGCAGGCGCAGATTGACAGCGGCCGTTATGAAGAAGGAGTCCGTTATTGGCGTCACCATTTCTCTGAACCGATACAGCAGGCAGTCCTGCCGAGCATCGCTTCTGCCCGTTTTCCGAACGGGTATGAGGGTGACCGGTTCACCGTCAGGCTTGGGCGGCCTTTAAGCGAGGCTTTAAAGTCATTAAGCATTCGGAGGAAAAATAGCGTATTTGTCACGATGCTGGGCGCATTTCATCTTTTTCTGCACCAGCTTACCAAACAGTCCGGTCTTGTGATCGGAATCCCTACAGCCGGTCAATCACATATGAAACAGCATGATCTGATTGGAAATTGCGTCAATATGATTCCGGTGAAGAACACATCTTCTTCAGAAAACACCTTAGCCGGTTATCTTGGCAGTATGAAAGAAAGCGTGAATCATGCAATGCTTCATCAGGCCGTTCCGATGACACTGATAGCCAGAGAACTTCCGCACGATCAAGTGCCGGAAATGCGTATTATTTTTAATTTGGACAGGCCTTTTCGAAAGCTTCATTTCGGAAAGGCGGAAGCCGAGCTCGTTGCTTACCCTATGAAATGCATTTCATATGATCTATTTCTTAATGCAACGGATGTGGACCAAGAATATGTTCTAGATTTCGACTTTAATACGAATGTCATCAGTCCGGAGATCATGCAAAAGTGGGGAGTAGGCTTTACGAAATTACTGCAAAAAATGGTGGAGGGGGATTCAGTCCCTCTTGACGCCTTGATGATGTTTTCCGATGAGGAACAGCATGATTTACAGCAACTGTATGCCGATCATCAAAAGCGGGTCTCTTCAATAGTCAGCAATACGGCAAACTTCGCTGACGCCTACGAGGCGCCGGCAAATGAAACGGAGCGGCAGCTGGCGCAGATTTGGGAGGAACTTTTCGGCCTTGACCGGGTTGGCAGATCAGATCGCTTCCTGGCATTGGGAGGAAACTCACTCCAAGCGACGCTTATGCTTTCCAAAGTTCAGAAGACATTTCATCAAAAGGTTTCCATCGGACAATTTTTCAATCACCAGACTGTTAAGGAATTAGCAAGCTTCATTCAGAATGAAAAGAAAGTCATGCACCTCCCGATGAAGGCGGCTGAGAAAAAAGCGCATTACCCGACATCACCGGCGCAGCAAAGAGTATATTTCCTTCACCAAATGGAACCCGATCAATTGGCTCAGAATATGTTCGGCCAAATATCAATTATAGGGCAATACGATGAGCAAGCCCTGATTTCTTCTCTTCAGCAAGTCATGCAGCGGCATGAAGCGTTTCGCACGTATTTTGACATTTCTGATGGCGAAATTGTCCAGAAACTTGAAAACGAAGTTGATGTTAACATTCATGTCCGGACAATGAGCCGGGACGAATTTGATGCCTATGCAGACCGGTTTGTAAAACCGTTCCGTTTGGAACAAGCTCCTTTGGTCCGTGCGGAGCTGATCAAGATTGATAACGGGCAGGCCGAACTGCTCATCGATATGCACCATATCATTTCGGACGGTTATTCCATCAACATACTTACAAATGAATTGCTGGCTTTATATCATCAGAAACCATTACCGGACATTGAATTTGAATATAAAGATTTTGCAGAATGGCAGAACCAATGGCTGAATGAGGATGCCATGAAGCAGCAGGAGACATACTGGCTTGAACAATTTCAAGAAGAAATTCCGGTTCTTCAACTGCCGACAGACGGTTCAAAAGCGGCGGAACGATCTTCCGTCGGGCAGCGCGTGACGTGCTCCTTACAGCCGGATGTAATCCGTTCGCTGCAAGATCTGGCGCAAAAGGCGGGAACGACCCTTTATACGGTGCTTCTGGCCGCCTACAAAGTGCTGCTTCATAAATATACAGGGCAAGAAGATATTGTCGTAGGCACGCCTGCTTCAGGAAGAAATCATCCGGATGTCGAAAATATCATCGGGATTTTCATTCAAACTATCGGAATCCGGACGAAGCCGCTCGCCAATAGAAAGTTTACGGATTATCTGGAAGAAGTAAAGCGGCAGACGCTTGACGCTTTCGAAAACCAAGACTATCCATTCGACCGGCTGGTGGAAAAATTAAATGTACAGCGGGAAACAACAGGCAAATCACTGTTTAACACAATGTTTGTGTTTCAAAATATTGAATTTCATGAAATCCGGCATGATGAATGTACATTTAAAGTGAAAGAACGAAATCCAGGGGTCTCTTTATATGATTTGATGCTGACGGTTGAAGATGCCGGCCAACAGATCGAGATGCACTTTGATTTTAAACCGGGACAGTTTGAAAAAGAAACCATTGAACAGATCACAAAACACTATATCAGCATTTTAAAGAGCCTTGTGAAGCAGCCGGAGATGACGTTGTCTTCCGTTCCTATGCTGTCTGAAACCGAACGGTATCAATTGCTGACGGAGTTTAATGACACAAAGATGCCGTATCCGCATAACGAAACGGTATCCCGGTGGTTTGAAATCCAGGCGGAACAGCGGCCTGATCATGAAGCCGTTATTTTCGGCAATGAGCGGTATACGTACAGACAGCTCAATGAACGGGCAAACCAATTGGCGCGGACGTTACGGACAAAAGGCATACAAGCGGATCAATTCGTTGCCATCATCTCTCCGCATTGCATCGAGCTGATTGTTGGAATTTTGGCTGTTCTGAAATCCGGCGGCGCATACGTGCCCATTGATCCTGAATATCCGGAGGACCGTATCCATTATATGCTGAGTGACTCAAAAGCGGAGATTGTGTTGACACACCAGAGCCTGCAAGTTCAATTACCGTATGATGGTGACGTTGTGCTTCTGGATGAGGAAAACTCTTATCATGCAGACCGCTCAAATCTTGAATTGTTCAGCGATGCGCATGATTTAGCCTACATGATCTATACGTCGGGTTCGACCGGCAATCCGAAAGGTGTACTCATTGAGCACCAGGGGCTGGCCAATTATATTTGGTGGGCGAAAGAAGTTTATGTGCGGGGAGAGAAAACCAACTTCCCATTATACTCTTCCATCTCTTTTGACCTGACGGTGACTTCGATTTTTACACCGCTGGTGACGGGAAATACCATCATTGTCTACGACGGAGAAGATAAAAGCGCTGTCCTTTCTGCGATTATGCAGGACTCAAGAATAGACATGATCAAATTGACCCCGGCACATTTGCACGTCATCAAGGAGATGAATATAGCAAGTGACACCACAATACGGAAAATGATTGTGGGCGGAGAAAATTTAAGCACCCGTCTGGCCAAAAGTGTCAGCGAGCAGTTTAAAGGACGGCTGGACATATTCAATGAGTACGGACCGACGGAAACTGTCGTCGGATGTATGATTTACCGTTACGACGCAAAACGGGACAAGCGGGAATTTGTACCGATCGGCGCTGCGGCTGCCAACACGGACATTTATGTGGCTGATGCAAGCAGAAATCTGGTTCCGATCGGGGTAATCGGTGAAATGTATATCAGCGGACCCGGTGTTGCCAGAGGGTATTGGAATCGCCCGGATTTAACGGCAGAAAAATTTGTTGAAAACCCGTTTATCCCGGGAGCGAAGATGTACAAATCAGGGGACTTGGCTAAGCGATTGAGGGATGGAAATCTTGTGTATGTGGGCCGCATCGATGAACAAGTCAAAATCAGGGGACACCGAATCGAACTTGGTGAGATCGAAGCAGCGATGCATAACGTGGAAGAGGTGCAAAAAGCCGCGGTTACAGCCAGAGAAGCAGAAGACGGCTTAAAACAATTATGCGCGTATTACGTAAGCGACAAACCTATAGCGGCTGCGCAGCTTAGGGAACAATTGTCATCTGAGCTCCCGGACTACATGGTTCCGTCCTATTTTGTCCGTCTGGAGCATATGCCGTTAACGTCCAACGGGAAAATAAACCGCAAAGCACTACCTGCACCCGAAGCAAGTCTGCAGCAGACAGCTGAATATGTTCCGCCGGGCAATGAGGTCGAGTCCAAACTGACAGATTTGTGGAAGGAAGTGCTCGGAATAAGCCGTGCGGGGATCAAACATAATTTCTTTGATCTCGGAGGAAATTCCATTCGTGCGGCGGCCTTAGCTGCAAGAATTCATAAAGAGCTGGATGTGAACCTGACGTTAAAAGACATATTCAAGTTTCCTACCATTGAACAATTGGCTGACAAAGCATTACACATGGACAAAAATCGATATGTACCGATCCCGGCCGCAAAGGAAATGCCCTATTATCCGGTTTCTTCAGCTCAAAGGCGCATGTATTTGTTAAGTCACGCAGAAGGTGGCGAGCTGACTTACAATATGACGGGTGCCATGAGCGTGGAAGGGACGATCGATCCCGACCGGTTAAACGCCGCTTTCCAAAAATTAATCGAACGTCATGAAGCTTTGCGGACCAGCTTTGAATTATACGAAGGCGAACCGGCACAGCGTATTCATCAGAACGTCGAATTTACAATAGAACGAATTCAAGCTAGCGAAGAAGAAGCGAAAGACCGTGTGATTGATTTCATCCAAGCGTTTGATTTAGCTAAGCCGCCGTTGATGCGGGCCGGTCTGATTGAAGTTGAACCTGCGCGGCATGTGCTTGTGGTTGATATGCATCATATCATTTCTGACGGTGTGTCCGTGAATATTCTGATGAAGGATTTAAGCCTGCTTTACGCGGGGAACGAACCGGAGCCGCTTTCTGTTCAATATAAAGACTATGCGGTTTGGCAGCAATCTGACATTCAGAAACGGAATATCGAGAGCCAGGAAGCATACTGGCTGGAACAGTTTCGTGATGACATTCCTGTACTGGAAATGCCTGCGGATTACGAAAGACCTGATATACGCGATTACGAAGGAGAATCCTTTGAATTTGTTATACCGGAACACTTGAAACAACGTTTAAGCCAACTTGAAGAAAACACAGGAGCAACACTGTATATGATTTTATTGGCAGCCTATACGATTCTTTTATCCAAATACAGCGGACAAGAGGATATTGTCGTAGGAACGCCATCTGCCGGTCGGACTCATTTGGATGTAGAGTCAGTCGTGGGAATGTTCGTCAATACGTTAGTCATTCGCAATCACCCGGCGGGCCGTAAAACATTTGATGCCTACTTAAACGAAGTAAAAGAAAACATGCTGGATGCCTATAAAAATCAAGATTATCCGTTGGAAGAATTGATTCAGCACTTACATCTTTCAAAAGATTCAAGCCGCAATCCTTTGTTCGATACGATGTTTGTGCTGCAAAATCTCGATCACGCTGAATTGACATTCGATTCCCTTCAGCTCAAGCCGTATCAATTTCATCATCCGGTTGCCAAATTCGATCTGACCTTGTCGATTCAGGCAGACCAAGACAACTATCACGGTCTGTTTGAATATTCGAAAAAACTGTTTAAGAAAAGCAGAATCGAGGCTTTATCAAACGACTACTTACACATCCTATCAGCGATTCTAGAACAACCGAGCATTCCAATCGAACATATCGGATTGAGCGGCGGCGATGAGGAAGAAGAGAACATGCTGGATTCTATTCAATTGAACTTTTAGGAAAAGCATATATTTAGTTCCTTAAATTATACAAAACGAGGTGCTCCAATGTCGGTATTTAGAAATCAAGAAACGTACTGGGATAACCTGTTTGATGAAGATGACAGCCTAAGCATATTCCCTTACTTTAAAGCAGAGGATAATGCGTCATTGACCCGTATCGGCCATCAGGAAAAATACATCTGCCGTTCCTTATCTCCGGAAGTATCTCAAAGAATAATGACAATGGCGAATCATTCCGAAATGGCGGCCTATTTGATTTTATTGGCTGGTATTGAATGCTTGCTGTATAAATATACGGATCGAGCGAGTTTAATTCTCGGTATTCCAACGGTATCGAAGCAAAAAAGCAGCCAGTCAGCCGTTAATACCATCGTCCTCTTAAAAAATACGCTTACAAGCGAAAGCACGTTCAAAAGCGTATTCCAGCAACTGAAAGAAGCCGTTAATGAATCGCTGAAAAATCAAAACCTGCCGTTCCGGAAAATGGTTCAAAATCTAAATGTGCAATACAGTGATGAGCATATTCCGTTCATTCATACCGTCGTTTCGCTTAACGAAATTCATTCCTTGCAATTTAAGGAAGACGCTGCAACCGATACGCTGTTTCACTTTGATTTGGAGAACAACGGGATTCACTTGAAACTTTTTTATAACGGCAATCTGTACGATGAGCGCTATATGGATCAAATTGCAGCCCATTTGGATCAGCTGCTGTCCGTGATCTTGTTTCAGCCTCAAACTGCAATCCATACGGCAGAAATGATGCCCGAACCGGAAAAACAGAAACTATTGTTTGATTTCAATGACACCGGCGCAGATTACTCCGGGAGCAGAACCGTTTATCAATTATTTGAAGAGCAAGCAGAAAGAACGCCCGAGCATCCAGCCGTGAAGTTTAAAAACTGCCATTTGACGTACAGAGAATTGAATGAAAAAGCCAACCGTTTGGCAAGAACATTGCGCAACTGCGGGGTTCAAGCCGATTCGTTGGTCGCTATTCTGGCTGATCGTTCATTGGAGATGATCGTGTCTATTATAGCCGTTTGGAAGGCGGGGGGCGCTTATGTGCCCCTGGACCCTGAATATCCAAATGAGCGGCTTCAATATTTGCTTCATGATGCGAATGCAGATGTTCTCCTTGTACAGCATCATTTTAAAAACAGCCTCACCTTTGACGGTCCGACGATTGATCTGAATGATGAAGCATCTTACCATGCCGATTGCTCATTGTTATCACCTATAGCCGAACACAGCCATTTAGCCTATGTCATCTATACCTCAGGCACAACAGGAAAGCCGAAAGGGGTTATGGTTGAACACGGCGGCATTGCGAACTCGCTTCAGTGGAAGAAGGCGTTTTTTAAGCATTCTGCCAAGGACCGCGTGCTTGTCTTGTACCCCTATGTTTTTGATGCATTTATTTTAAATTTCTTCGGCCCGCTTATTTCGGGTGCAACCTTGCATCTTTTGCCGAATGAAGAGAATAAAGACCTTTTCGCCATTCAAAATGCCATGAAACAGGAGAGAATTACACATTTCTCAACTTCTCCCCGTCTTCTGAAAACGATGATCGAACAGATGAACGCAGAGGACTTCATTGCTGTCCGGCATGTTGTTGTAGGCGGAGAGCAGCTGGAAACAGATACAGTTGAGAAGCTGTATTCTCTGCAGCCTCACATTCGGGTCAATAATGAATACGGACCGACAGAAAATAGCGTGGTTTCTACGTTTCACCCTGTTCAGTCCGCTGATGAACAGATCACAATCGGCAAACCGGTGGCCAACCATCAAGCTTATATTTTAGGAGCGCACCAGCAAATCCAGCCGATCGGCGTACCGGGAGAGCTGTATGTCGGAGGAGCGGGAGTGGCCCGCGGCTACCTCAACCGGCCTGAATTGACGGAGGAAAAGTTTGTTCAGCATTTGCATCTCCCCGCTCAAAAGATGTACAAAACGGGTGATCTCGCAAGATGGCTGCCAGATGGAAGGATCGAATATTTAGGACGAATTGATCACCAAGTGAAAATTCGCGGCTACCGGATTGAGATCGGCGAGGTAGAGGCAGCCATGTTCAATCTGGAGAACGTTCGTGAAGCTGCAGTCGTTGCGCGGGAAGACGAAGACGGAGCCAAGCAATTGTATGCCTATTATGTCGGCGAGCCTTCTTTGACCGCTGCGCAGTTGAGAGACGAATTATCCTGTAAACTGCCGGATTATATGATTCCCTCTTACTTTATCCATTTGGAACACATACCGCTCACTTCCAATGGAAAGATTGATTTGAAAGCTTTGCCTGCTGCCGAAGAAAAAACGCGGACGGATAATGAATACATAGCCCCGCGAAACACAACAGAAGAACTGCTGGCGTCTATCTGGCAAGAAGTATTAGGGGCAGAACGTATAGGAATTCTGGATAATTTCTTTGATTTTGGCGGAGATTCGATTAAATCAATTCAGGTGTCTTCCAGATTGTATCAAGCCGGATACAAGGTTGATATGAAGCATTTGTTTAAATATCCCGTGATTGCTGAACTAAGTCCGTTTGTAGTGCCGGTCAGCAGGATGGCCGATCAAGGGGAAGTGAGCGGCAGGACAAATCTCACTCCGATTCAGCATTGGTTTTTTGAGCAAAAAATGCCGCATGCACACCACTACAATCAGGCCGTCATGTTATATTCGGCGGAAGGCTTTAAAGAGGATCCGCTTCGCCGGACGATGGAACACATCGCATCGCATCACGATGCCTTAAGGATGGTTTTTGAAGAAACGCCGAATGGATACACCGCGCGAATCACAGGAACAGATGAACATGAATTATACCATCTGGAAGTGATGAATTATAAAGAGGAAACAGATCCGGCTCAAGCGATTGCCGAAAAAGCGAATGAGATTCAAAGCAGCCTGGTATTAGAACAGGGGCCTTTAATGAAGCTTGGTTTGTTCCGATGTCCGGACGGAGATCATTTGCTGATTGCGATTCACCACTTGGTGATTGACGGGGTATCATGGCGAATTTTACTTGAGGATTTTGCAAGCGGTTATGAGCAGGCAGAGCAAGGGCAAACGATCAGCCTTCCGCAAAAAACAGACTCGTTTCCATTCTGGGCTGATCAATTGTCCAAATATGCGAAGGAAACCGACTTGGAGCAGGAGATTGCTTATTGGGCCGAGCTTTCAAGCACGAAGCCGCAGCCACTGCCTAAGGACAAAATAAGCGAAGATTCGTTATTAAGAGACAGCGAAGAAGTGACGATTCAATGGACAAAAGAGGAAACAGAGCAATTATTAAAACAAGCGAACCGCGCATACAACACGGAAATCAATGATCTGCTGCTGACTTCATTAGGACTCGCCGTACACAGATGGACTGGCATGGAAGACATTGTCGTAAATTTAGAAGGCCACGGGAGAGAACCGATTATTCCGGATGCGGATATTTCCCGGACGATAGGATGGTTTACAAGCCAGTACCCTGTCGTACTGAAGATGGAACCCGGCAAAGTCCTGTCACAGCGAATTAAGATCGTGAAGGAAGGACTGCGCCGTATCCCTGATAAAGGAATGAATTACAGCATCATCAAATATGTATCCGGGCGTCCGGAAGCCGGAACCCTGCAGCTGAATCCGGAAATATCGTTTAATTACTTGGGGCAATTTGACCAAAATCTGAAGGATCAAGCTTTGCGCATATCGCCATTTTCCACTGGGTTATCGATGAATGAAAACCAAGAGAGGTCGGCCGTGCTTGATTTGAACGGCATGATAGCTGAAGGGAAATTATCGCTGACACTGAGCTACAGCAGCAAACAATACGAAAAATCGACTATGGCGCAATTTGCCCGAATTTTGAAAGAAAGTCTGCGAGAAGTCATTGCGCATTGCGTAAGCCGGCAGCAGACTTCCCTGACACCGAGTGACATCCTGTTAAAGAACATCACAATAGATGAACTGGAACAGCTTTTGGAACAGACACGTGAATTGGGCGAAGCGGAAAATATTTATCCGTTAACACCGATGCAGAAGGGTATGCTGTTTCACAGCTTGTTTGACCCGAGTTCAGGTGCTTATTTTCAGCAAACGATGTTTGATCTGCATGGAGATCTGGATATTGATTCATTTTCGAAAAGCTTGGACGGCTTATCACAAAAATACGATATTTTCCGCACGAACTTTTACAGAGGCTGGAAAGATCAGCCGCTGCAAATCATCTTAAAAACGAAAAAGATCGGTTTTCAATTCATTGACTTAGGTGAGATGGAAGAATCACAAAAAGAAGAGATGATTCAGAAATACGCCAGAGAAGATAAATTACAGGGGTTCGACTTAGAGAAAGGCGAGTTAATGCGGTTACTCATTCTTCGTACGGATGATACGGCATACCGTTTTATATGGAGTTTTCACCATATTTTGATGGACGGCTGGTGCCTGCCGCTGATTACAAAAGAAATATTCGAACATTACTTTGCCTTGCTTCAGCAAAAGCAGCCTGAGCAATCGTCAATTACTCCCTACAGTCAATACATTGAATGGCTCGGCCGGCAAGATGCAGAAGAGGCCATGCGTTATTGGGATCAGTATTTGGAGGGATATGAAGAGCAAACCGGCCTTCCCAAGGATCACCATTCGGCAAAAGAACGATACATTCCGGAGAAAGTGACGTGTGAAATAAGCTCTGATCTCACTTTGAAAATGAAGCAGACGGCCGGCAAGCGCCACGTCACGCTGAATACGCTGCTGCAGACGGCATGGGCAGTTCTGCTGCAGAAATATAACCGAAGTAAAGACGTTGTTTTTGGAAGTGTCGTTTCCGGAAGACCGGCTGGAATTCCAAACGTGGAAACCATGATCGGCTTATTCATTAACACCATTCCCGTCCGGTTCCGATGTGAAGCCGGGACAACGTTTGCCGAGCTTATGAAAGAGGCGCAGGAAAGGGCAGTAGCGTCGCAAAAATTTGAGACGTACCCGTTGTACGATATCCAGGCACGGACAACGCAAAAGCAAGATTTAATTACACATTTAATGATATTTGAAAATTATCCCGTTGATCAGTATATGGAAAGCATAGGCCGGCAAAACGGATCATCCATCACCATTTCCAACGTGCAAATGGAAGAACAGACCAACTATGATTTTAATTTGACCGTTATACCGGGTGACGCGCTGAACATCTATTTTGAATACAACGCCAATGTGTATGATCGATCAAGTATAGAACGGATTCGGGAACATTTCATGCAAATCTTGCATCAAGTCGTGACAAATGCGGATATCCTGGTGGATCAAGTGGAATTGTTAACCGAAGGTGAAAAAAGAACCCTTCTTCATACGCTTAACGACACGTCTGCGCCATTTCCGCAGACACCGGTTTATCAATTATTTGAAGAGCAATCGCAGCGCACGCCCGATCAAGCGGCCGTCATCGATAAGGACAGGCAGCTTTCGTACGAAGAGCTCAATAAGCGCGCAAACCAACTGGCGAGAACATTAAGAGCGAAGGGCGTGCAGGCGGATCATCCTGTGGCTGTCATCAGCAGAAACAGTATCGAATCGGTGGTCGGAATCCTTGCCGTTTTAAAATCAGGCGGAGCCTACGTCCCTATCGATCCTGAATATCCGCAAGACCGCATCCGGTATATGCTGGATGACTCTCAAGCCGAAATCATTTTGATGCAGCGGGATGTCAGGGAGCAGCTTTCCTGTGAAGGCGTCACGGTTTTACTGGATGATGAAAGTTCGTATCACCAAGATGACGCTGACCTTGAACCGCTAAGTGATGAGAGCCATTTGGCGTATGTCATTTATACGTCAGGTTCCACAGGCCGGCCGAAAGGCGTATTAATCGAGCACCGGGGCTTGGCCAATTATATTTGGTGGGCGAAAGAGGTTTATGTAAAAGGCGAGAAAACCAACTTCCCGTTGTACTCGTCAATCTCTTTTGATCTGACGGTGACTTCTATCTTCACACCGCTTGTCACGGGCAATACGATCATCGTCTACGACGGTGAGGATAAAACAGCTCTGCTTGAATCAATTGTGCAGGACCCGAGGGTGGATATCATTAAATTGACCCCGGCCCATTTGCAGGTTTTGAAAGAAATGAACATCGCCGATAAAACCGCTGTCAGAAGAATGATTGTGGGCGGGGAGAATCTAAGCACCCGGTTAGCCCAAAGCATTCATGAACAGTTCGAAGGCCGGATTGAAATATGCAATGAGTACGGGCCGACTGAAACCGTTGTCGGCTGCATGATTTACCGTTACGATGCCGTAAAGGACAGGCGGGAATCGGTACCGATCGGAACGGCTGCAGCAAACATGAGCATTTATGTTCTTGATGAGAATAGGAAACCCGTGCCGATCGGTGTCCCTGGGGAAATCTATATCAGCGGCGCCGGCGTGGCAAGAGGATATTTAAACCGGCCGGAATTGACGGCAGAGAAATTTGTCGATGACCCGTTTGAACCCGGAGCCAAGATGTATAAGACCGGAGATTTGGCGAAGTGGCTTGCTGACGGAAACATCGAATATGCGGGGAGAATAGATGAACAAGTAAAAATCAGAGGCTATCGTATCGAATTAGGAGAGATCGAGGCGGCACTGCACCAAGAAGAAGCGATCAAGGAAGCGGTCGTGACAGCCAGAGAAGATGTCCACGGGTTCAAACAATTGTGTGCATATTACGTGAGCTGCGGACAAATAACGGTATCCAAGCTTCGGAAACAATTGTCTCAAACTCTGGCAAGTTATATGATTCCGGCTTATTTTATCGAGATGGATGAAATGCCTTTAACCTCCAACGGAAAAATAAACAGAAAAGAGCTGCCGGCTCCGGATTTCGGGCTGCAGGACAGAGCAGAGTATAAGGCTCCCCGAACGAAAGCGGAAGAAATATTAGTTTCTGTCTGGGAATCGGTATTAGGCGCAGAGAACGTCGGTATTCTGGATAATTTCTTTGATCTCGGCGGAGATTCGATTAAATCAATTCAAGTGTCATCCAGATTAAAACAGAGCGGATACAAAATGGAAATCAAAGACTTGTTTCAATATGCAACGATTGCCGAACTGAGTCCGCATATCAAGCAGAATGTTCGTATAGCCGATCAGGGTGAAGTCAAAGGAAAAGTCAGCCTGACTCCTATTCAGCATTGGTTCTTTGATCACATAACGATAGATCCGCATTATTATAATCAAGCCGTCATGCTGTTTGCGCCGGAAGGTTTTCAGGAAAAGCCGCTTCGTCAAACCCTGCAAAAGCTAGGAGAACATCACGATGCGCTTCGCATGACGTTCCGGCAGACAGAAAAAGGATACGAGGCACAAAATGCAGAGATCGCCCAAAGCGGGCTGTACCGCCTTGAAGTCCTGAATCTGAAAGCAGAGTCCTACCCGGGGCAGACAATTGAGGCCAAGGCTGACGAGATACAAAGCAGTATGCGTTTAAGTGAGGGGCCGTTACTGAGAGCCGGGCTGTTTCATTGTGCAGATGGAGATCATTTACTGATTGCCATTCATCATTTGATTGTAGACGGGGTTTCATGGCGCATTTTATTGGAAGATATCGTCAGCGGCTACAAGCAAGCCGAGAACGGGCGAGTGATTCAACTGCCGCAAAAAACAGACTCTTTCCAATTATGGGCCAAGAGACTTTCAGAATATGCGCAAAGTGAAACGATAAAACAAGAACAGAAATATTGGACAAAGATCGAACAAACCGAAGTAAAACCGCTGCCTACAGACTTTCATGAAACACAGACGACTGCAAAAGACAGTGAAACGGCAACTGTGGAATGGACTGAAGAGGAAACGGAGCTGTTATTAAAACAAGCGAATCGCGCCTATAACACTGAAATAAACGATTTGCTTTTAACCTCCCTTGGTCTTTCCCTATCGCACTGGTCAGGACTTGAACACATTCCGATTCATTTAGAGGGACACGGAAGAGAACAGATTTTTCAAGATATGGATATCTCCCGCACGGTTGGATGGTTTACAAGTCTGTATCCGGTTGTGCTTCACGCGCAGCCAGGCAAAGAAATCTCTGATTATATCAAGATGACCAAAGAAGGGCTGCGCCAAATTCCGTATAAAGGGATCGGATATGGGATAGCAAGGTACTTAAGCGGCGGGATGCCATCAAAATTGAATCCGGAGATTAGTTTTAACTACCTGGGGCAGTTTGACCAAGATTTGCAGCAGCATAGGATTCAATTATCTTCTTACTCCTGTGGTTCAGACTCAAGCGGGAATCAAGTCAGACCGTATGTATTGAATATAAACGGAATGATAACCGACGGCCGGCTGACGCTTACGATCAGCTACAGCAGCAAACAGTACGCAAGAGAAACGATCAAGCGGTTATCGGAAACGATTCAAAGCCGCCTGCGGACAATCATTACGCATTGCGTGCAGAAAGAACAATCGGAACTGACGCCAAGCGATATTTTGTTAAAAGGCATGTCCATTGACGAATTGGATCAGCTCCTCATTCAACTGCCGCATGCAGGTGAGATTGAAAACGTGTATCCGCTCACTCCGATGCAGAAAGGAATGCTCTTCCACAGCTTGCTGGATGAGGACTCGCATTCTTATTTCGAACAAGCATCATTCGATTTACAGGGAGAGTTAAAGATTGATTGGTTTAAAGCAAGCCTGGAACGATTATTTGAAAAATACGCCGTGCTCAGAACCCGATTTTACAGCGGCTGGAACGATACTCCTTTACAAATTGTCTATAAAACGCAAAAGCCGCAGATTCATTTTGCAGATTTGCGTGACAAAGAGGAGCACCGGCGCGAGGATGAAATCGCAGCCTATCAAAAAGAGGACAAGGAAAAAGGATTTGACTTGGCTCGGGGTCCGCTGATGCGCATAGCGATTTTCCGTATGGAAGACCGCAAATATCATTTGATTTGGAGCTTTCATCATATTGTTATGGACGGCTGGTGCCTGTCTCTTATCACGAAGGAAGTGTTTGAGCATTATAGCGCCTTGCAAGAAGGCAGGGAAACAGACCTTTCATCTGCAGCTCCTTACAGCGACTATATCGAATGGCTTGACCTCCAAGATCACAGAGAGGCCAAACGGTACTGGAGCGAGTATCTTGACGGTTATAAAGGTGAAACCAGGCTTCTTCATAAAAGAACGCAGCTTGAACAAAAAGAATATGCCTATGCCAATGTGATCTGCGAATTAGACCGAGAACAGACAAAACGGTTGCAGCAGATCGCAAATCAGCATCAAGTTACATTAAATTCACTGATCCAAACGGTGTGGGGAATTTTATTACAGAAATACAGCGGATCCGCAGACGTTGTCTTTGGCAGCGTCGTGTCCGGAAGACCGGCGGAAATTCCTGGGGTGGAACAGATGATCGGCCTGTTCATCAATACCATTCCGGTCCGCATCCGCTGTGATGAGGACAGTTCTTTTGCTGACACGATGCAAATGGTTCAACAAAAGGCATTGGCTTCCCAAGCATACGATACCTATCCTTTATATGAAATTCAGGCACAAACGGATCAAAAGCAAAACCTGATTGACCATATCATGATCTTTGAAAACTATCCGATAGGGGAGCAGGTCGAAAAGACAGGCCATGATGCTGCGGATTTAAATATCGTGAATTTCCATATAGAAGAACATACTCATTACGATTTTAATGTAGTTGTCATCCCTGGCGAACAACTTACCGTTCATTTTGATTTCAACCAAAATGAATATCGACAATCAGAGGCAGAGCGGATTCGCGGACATTTTGAACAGCTCATTCACCAAATTTTGCAGCAGCCATCTATCAAAATAGAAGAAATGGAACTTCTGACGCAGCAAGAAAAAGACCAGCTGCTCACTCCGCTTTCCGGGGAAACAGAGAAGCCTGAATACGAAACGATTCACACTATGTTTGAACGCCAGGCGGCACAAACGCCGCAAGAAATCGCAATTCAATACGAAGAGGCGGAGATTTCTTACAAAGAGCTGAACGAAACGGCCAATAAACTGGCGCGGATTCTCCGAAAGCGGGGTGTAAAGCATCAAGAGCCGGTGGCTGTGATCGCCGGGCGTTCACCATCATTAGCGGTTGCTGTTTTAGGCATTTTAAAAGCGGGCGGTGCCATTGTTCCGATGGATCCGAGCCATCCTGCCGAACGAATCCGCTATATCATTGAAAACAGCAGCTGCGCTCATGTTGTAACAGAGAAAGACCGGTCAGTCCCCGAGGCAGCAACGCAGATTGTCACATTCATAGAAGAAGCGGAGACAGAACCGGACGGGAGCAATGTGCAGACGATAAACACGGCGGAGGATCTGCTTTACGTCATTTATACATCAGGTACGACAGGGAAACCGAAGGGTGTGCTGCTTGAACATAGAAATATGGCCAATTTGCTGTATGACCAATTTACAAACTCAGGCATCGATTTCAAAACCAATGTGCTCCAATACGCATCTCCGGCATTTGACGTCTGCTATCAAGAGCTGTTTTCAGCCCTGCTCAGCGGCGGCACACTCCACATCGTGCCTGAATCAATAAAGCGGGACGCGGCTCAGCTGTTTTCGTTTATTAATAAACATCAGACGGACATCGTCTTTTTCCCGACTGCTTTTGTCAAAATGCTTTTTAACGAGGAGAGCTATGCATATTCATTTCCGGGCTGTGTGAAGCATTTGATTACAGCAGGAGAACAATTGACCGTATCCCGTTTATTTCAGCAAGTGCTCCGCACCCACGGCTTGCATTTGCACAATCATTACGGTCCGTCAGAAACTCATGTAGTGTCAACGTATACCATTCAACCGGGAGATGATATTCCTGAGTATCCGCCGATCGGCAAACCGATATGCCATAACAATATGTATGTCATCAGCAAGAACAAACAGCTTCAGCCCTTGGGCATTGCGGGAGAACTGTATATTTCCGGAGCAAATACCGGGAGAGGCTATGCGAATAACCCGGCTTTAACGGGAGAGAAATTTTTGCCTGATCCGTTCAGAAAGGGAGCCGTCATGTACCGCACCGGAGATTTGGCAAGGCTGCGTGAGGACGGCCAAATCGAATACATCGGCCGCATTGATGATCAGGCGAAAATAAGAGGCTACCGGATCGAACCGAAGGAAGTTGAGGTCATATTGGCCAATCACCCGGCGGTGAAAGAAGCAGCCGTCCTTATTCAAAAAAACGCTTTGGGTGAAAATGAATTGTGCGCGTACTACAGCGTCTCAAAAGCGATTGATCCTTCAGCATTACGGACAGATCTGGCCAAAGACCTTCCTGACTATATGATTCCCGTAAAATGGGCTTTTGTTGAATCGATTCCGCTCACGGTAAACGGAAAAGTCGACCGCAAAGCATTGCCAGTACCAGAAGGAGGCGTGCAAACGGGAGGCGAATACGTGGCTCCGCGGACAGCGGCGGAAGCGCAGCTGGCGCATATCTGGCAAGAGGTGCTTGGACTTCCGCGTATTGGCGTGAAAGACAACTTCTTCGACATCGGCGGTCACTCTCTGCGGGCAACGACGCTGACAGCGAAGCTGCACAAAAAGATGGGGGTCAGCCTGCCGCTGCGGGAAGTGTTCCGATCGCCAACAATTGAAGAAATGGCAGAAACGATTACCGGAATGAAACACACAGCATATACATCTATCCCGACCATTGAAGCAAAAGAATACTATGCCGTCTCCTCGGCGCAGAAACGGCTGTACATTTTGAATCAGCTGAAAGGCGGAGAGCTGAGCTACAATATGCCGAGTGTCATGAGAGCCGAAGGAGCTCTGGATCGGGAACTTGTCGAGAAGGCGATCTGCAAGCTGATTCAGCGCCATGAAACGCTGCGTACCGGATTTGAACTGATAGACGGAGAACCGGTGCAGCGGATTTATGACGACGTCCAATTTGCAGTGGAATACACTCAGGCGAAAGAAGAACAGGCGGAAGCCCTCGTCCATGGATTTGTGCGGGCATTTGATTTGGAGAAAGCGCCCCTGCTGCGGGTAGGACTCATTGAGCTTGCAAAAGACCGCCATTTGCTGCTGTTTGACATGCATCATATTATTTCAGACGGCGTATCTATCAAGAATTTGATTGAAGAATTCGTTTCATTATATGAAGGAAAAGAATTGCCGCCATTGCGGATTCAGTATAAAGATTATGCGGCGTGGCAGCTGTCGGATATGCAAAGCGAACGGATGAAGAAGCAGGAAGCGTACTGGCTGGATGTGTTCAGCGGAGAGGTTCCGGTGCTGGATATGCCAACCGACTATGGAAGACCGGCTGCGCGGAGCTTTGAAGGAGGACAAATCGAGTTTGTCATCGGACCGGCGTTGACGGAACAGCTGAAAGGCTTGGCGGTAAAGAGCGAAAGCACGCTGTATATGGTGCTGCTGGCTGCTTATACGACCATGCTTGCCAAATACAGCGGGCAAGAAGACATCGTAGTAGGCAGCCCGATTGCCGGAAGAACCCATTCGGATTTGGAAAGCTTAATCGGCATGTTCGTGGGCACGCTGGCGATACGAACGAAACCAGTCGGAGAAAAAACATTCCGGGAGTACGTGCAGGAAGTCAAAGAGCATACATTAAAAGCGTACGAAAACCAAGAGTATCCATTCGACGAACTGGTGGACAAGCTGAATGTGTCCCGGGATTTCAGCCGCCATCCGCTGTTTGACACGATGTTCATTTGGCAAAACACAGAACGGGGAGAATTGAGCCTCGATGATGTGCGTTTTACCCCTTATCCGGACAACCATGCGATGGCGAAGTTCGACCTGACGTTCCAAGCGGCAGAGAATGATGACGGAATTACAGGTATTATCAGTTACGCGGCAGCACTGTACAAGCAGGAAACTGCGGAACGCATGGCAATGCACTTTATCCAATTGATCGAGGCTATTGCGAATGATCCGCAGGCGCCGCTTTCATCGCTGGAGATGATCACGGCAAAGGAGAAAGAGCAGATTGTAGAAAGATGGGATCAACCGGCGATAGACTATCCAAGGGACAAAACAATCCACCAATTGTTCGAGGAACAGGCGGAGCGCACGCCGGAACATGTGGCCGCAGTTTACGAGAAAAGCCGATTAACATACCGTGGGCTGAATGAGCGGGCCAACCGCCTGGCTCGGATTTTAAGAAGCGAAGGCGTGCAGCCTGACCAGCCTGTGGGTATTCTGGCAGAACGTTCTCTGGAAATGATCGTGGGGATTATGGCGATCCTGAAAGCCGGGGGCGCGTATGTGCCGATGGATCCGGAAAGCCCGCAGGAACGCATCTGCTATATTCTGGAGGATTCAGGAACAAAGGTGCTGCTGGCACAGCCTCATTTACAAGATCGTGTATCGTTTGCCGGAGAGATTTTACTGCTTGATGACGAACGAATGAACAGCGGGGATGGCTCGAATCTGGTGACGGCAGCCGGACCGGATCACTTGGCGTATGTGATCTACACATCGGGCACAACCGGCAAGCCAAAAGGCACGCTGATTGAGCATCGCCAGGTACTTCATTTGATGGAGGGGCTCCGCGGACAAGTGTACGGTGCTTATGATGCGGGATTGCGTGTGTCTCTGTTGGCACCGTACTATTTCGACGCATCGGTCAAGCAAATCTTCGCAGCACTGTTAGGGGGACATGCGCTGTTTCTCGTCCCAAAAGCATCAGTATCAGACGGTCATGCCTTGTCAAGCTATTATCGCACCCACCGCATTGACGTAACAGATGGAACACCGGCACATTTGCAATTGCTTATCGCCGCAGACAGCCTTCATGGGGTAACGATCCGGCACATGCTTATTGGAGGAGAGGCGCTCCCGCAGTCGACGGTGGCGCAACTGCTGGAATTGTTCGCTTCGAATGGGTCATCAATGCCACTCATAACCAATGTATACGGTCCGACGGAAACCTGCGTGGATGCATCGGTCTTTCCTATCGTACCGGAGACATTGGCATCTGCTGACGACGGAGGTTACGTGCCGATCGGTAAGCCGCTTGGCAATAACCGTGTGTATATTGTTGATTCCAGTGATCGTATGCTGCCCATAGGTGTAAAGGGCGAGCTGTGCATCGCCGGAGACGGAGTAGGACGAGGGTATCTGAACTTGCCTGAATTAACGGGTGAAAAGTTTGTGGCCGATCCGTTTGTAATCGGAGAGCGGATGTATAAAACAGGCGATCTTGCCCGTTACCTGCCGGATGGAAACATTGAATATGCCGGGAGAAAGGATCATCAGGTCAAAATTCGCGGTTACCGGATCGAACTTGGCGAGGTGGAAGCCGCTCTACTCAACATCGAGCATGTACAAGAAGCTGTGATCCTGGCCAGAGAAAATGCAGAGGGGCAAAGCGATTTATATGCCTATTTTACAGGGGAGCAGTCACTGCCGATCAATGAGCTTAGAGAAAAGCTCTCCGATCAAATACCAGGCTACATGGTTCCTTCATACCTGATGCAATTGGAGCAAATGCCGTTAACCTCCAATGGAAAAGTGAATCGCAGTGCGTTACCGCTGCCTGAAGCAGGCTTGCAGACCGGGATTGACTATGTTGCTCCAAGGACAAAACCGGAAGAGCAGCTGGTTCACATCTGGAAAGAAGTATTGAAGTTAGAACAAGTCGGCGTGAAAGATAACTTTTTCGATCTCGGCGGGCATTCGTTACGGGGGATGACGCTCGTTACTAAGATCCATAAGCAATTCGACAAAAGCATTTCATTGAGAGAAGTGTTTCAATACCCGACGATTGAAGAAATGGCGAGGGTCATTGCAGGCACGGAAACCAGCGGGCCGGATGAAATCCCTGTTGCAGAAGCTAAAGATGTTTATCCTGTATCTTCTGTACAAAAGATGGTTTACCTGTCTACCCAAATTGAAGGCGGAGAACTAAGTTACAACATGCCGGGGATTTTGACATTGGAAGGCAGGATCGACATGAATCGTTTACAATCTGCGTTCCAAAGTCTGATCCAACGCCACGAATCGCTTCGTACCGGATTTGAAATGGTCCGCGGAGAGCTGGTGCAGGTGATCAAGCCGCAGGCGGATTTCTCTATAGAAAGGCACAAAGCAGCTGATAAGGAGGTCGAGGAGCTGTTCCGCAATTTCGTGCGGCCTTTCGATCTCAGTCAGGCTCCATTGCTTCGGGCCGGACTCATCGAATTAGAACAGGACAGACATGTTTTCATGTTTGACATGCATCATATCGTTTCAGACGGAGCTTCTATGAATATTTTTGTTGAAGAACTGATTCAATTGTATGACGGCAAAGAATTAGCTCCGCTCCGGATTCAATACAAAGATTTCACTGTATGGCATCAGCAGGCAGAGCAGAGGGAACGCATCAAGAGGCAGGAAAACTATTGGCTGAATGTATTTCATGAGGAACTCCCGCCATTTGAGTTGCCGAAAGATTTTGCCAGACCGCGAATTCGAAGCTTTGAAGGAAAGCGATACAATTTCGCTCTCGATGAGACCGTGATCCAGGGTATAAAACAGATCGAAGAATTGACCGGATCGACCCCTTACATGATCTTGCTGTCAGCCTATAACATACTGCTGGCCAAATACAGCGGTCAGGAAGATATCGTCGTCGGTACGCCTATTGCGGGGAGAATGCATGAAGATTTGCAGCATATTATCGGTATGTTTGTGAATACGCTAGCCATCCGTACGGCCCCGGCTGGAGAAAAGACCTTTATGAACTATGTAACGGAAACAAAAGAAACGATGCTGAAAGCTTATGAAAATCAAGAGTATCCTTTTGAAGAACTAGTTGAGAAACTTGGGGTGAAACGGGACTTAAGCCGTAATCCGTTATTCGATACGATGTTTGTTCTGCAAAATACGGAACAAACGGATATCGAAGTGGACTCTCTTGCGGTCAGACCATATGAACAAACGAATACGGCGGCCAAATTTGATTTGCAGCTGACCTTCGTGATGAACCCGCATGAGATTCAAGGAAGCTTTGAGTACTGTACGAAGCTGTTTAGACAGAAAACCATCGCTACGCTGAGCAAGGATTACGCCATGATTCTGTCGGCGATCATAAAAGACCCATCGATTCCTTTAAAAGAAATTCAATTAAGTGAGAAAGGAAACAAAAGTGAACATCTTGCAAGCGAAATCGAATTGAATTTCTAAAAACGGACGGCACCGGCTGTCCCCGGCATGATGTTTTTGCGGGGACAGCGGTCAGCCGGCTAAAACTTACTGGAGGGATATTAATGTCAGAATTTAAGCAACAGGAATTGTTCTGGAGCAGCATGTTCGATGCGGAAGATCGTCCCAGTGCAATCCCCTCGTTTCAAATATCGGACTCAACAATAGAGCACAACGCGTTGAGTGCACCTAACCGTATTCACAGTTCATTGAGCTCCGATGTATCCCTGCGTATCATGAAAATGACGAATAAATCGCCAATGGCCGTTTATATGGTTCTCTTGGTCGGAATCGAGTGTCTTTTGTACAAATATACGGGGGAAGAAGGCGTTATTGTAGGCGTTCCGACCTTTGAAGACGAAACCGATGAAGACCTTCGTTTAGACCAAGTCATGTTAATCAAACAAAACATAAATGCGGACAGTACGTTTAAATCCATATTTAATGAATTCAAACATACGCTGAACGGAGCCATCTTAAATCAGCACGTTCCTTTCGATCAAATGGCCGGTTCATTAAATCTGAACTACGATTCAAATCATTTGCCAATGATCCATACGATCGTATCACTAGATCAACTTCACCCCAATCGTTTTATAGAAACGGCTGCTTCTGATACGTTATTTCAGTTTTCCATAGAAAATGATTCGATTCATTTAAAGTTAACTTATAATGAACAAGCTTATGATCGCCAGTATATGATGCAAGTGATCGAACATATAAACCGGATTTTTTCAATCTTGTTATTCCAACCCGACCTTATGATCCGACAGCTTAATATTCTCTCAGACTCAGAGACAGATAAACTCATCGGCTATAATCAAACGGCTGCCGAGTATCCAAGGGAAAAAACGATTCATCAATTTTTGGAGGAACAAGCGGAACATACCCCTGATCAAACGGCTGTTGTATACGAGGATAGCCGGCTGACGTACCGGGAATTGAATGAAAGGGCGAATCAACTCGCTCGGACGCTGCAGTCTGAAGGCGTGCAGCCGGATCAGCCGGTTGGGATTATGGCCGAACGTTCTTTGGATATGATTACAGGGATCTTTGGGATCTTGAAAGCCGGCGGGGCGTATGTGCCGATTGACCCGAGCTATCCGGAGCAACGGATTCAATACATATTGGAGGATTCGGATACGAAGTTGTTATTGGTGCAGGATCGTTTGCTGAGAGAGAGAGTACCTTTTACGGGGAAAATATTGGATTTGAATGATCCGCAAAACTTTTGTGAAGACGGTTCGAATGTAGAGCCGGCTGCTGGTCCGGATCATTTGGCCTATGTTATTTATACATCAGGGTCAACGGGCAAGCCGAAAGGTGTAATGGTAGAACATCGATCAGTGATCAATCGGCTGGTGTGGATGCAGGAAAAGTACCCTCTTGATGAGCGGGATGTAATTCTGCAAAAAACCGCAATCACCTTTGATGTATCGGTTTGGGAACTGTTCTGGTGGACGATGGCAGGTTCCAGATTGGTTCTGTTGCCAAGCGGAGGAGAAAAGAACCCCGAGCTGATTTTAGATACAATTGCACAAAACGGCGTCAGCACAATGCATTTTGTACCGGCGATGCTGCATGCCTTTCTGGAATCTATGGATCAGAAGCCAAGCGAGATGCTGAAACAAAAGTTAGCGTCATTAAGGCATGTGTTTGCAAGCGGTGAGGCTTTGAAGCCTGTACATGTCGCAGGCTTCAAACGCATCATTACGCCGGTGAGCCAGGCTCAAATCATCAACTTGTACGGACCGACTGAGGCAACAATTGATGTATCATACTTTGATTGCCAGACGGAAGAAACGTATACATCGATTCCGATAGGCAAACCGATTTCCAACATTCAATTGTATATATTACACGCCGATTTGGAACATATGCAGCCGACCGGTGTGGCGGGAGAACTGTGCATAGCGGGCGATGGGCTTGCAAGGGGCTACTTGAATCGTCCCGAACTGACGGCAGAGAAGTTTGTAAACCACCCGATTGCAGCAGGAGAACGGATATACCGGACGGGAGACTTGGCAAGATGGCTGCCTGACGGCAATATCGAGTATTTGGGCCGGATCGATCATCAAGTAAAAATCCGCGGTTACCGCATTGAAATCGGCGAAGTCGAAGGCGCTTTTTTTCAGCTGCCTGCGATCCAAGAGGCCATCGTTATCGCCCGAGAAATCGATGGAGAAACCTCCTTGTGCGCTTATTATACCGCACAACATGCTTTAACTGCAGGCGAGATCCGTGAAGAGCTGTCACGACAGCTTCCATCCTATATGATACCTGCTTATTTCGTTCAGCTGGAAGAGATGCCGCTTACTTTCAACGGGAAAATAGATCGTAAATCCCTTCCTTCTCCAAGAGAGAATCTTACAGGTATGAACTATGAAGCTCCTCGAACAGAACTGGAAAACATACTGGCCGTAGTGTGGGAGTCGGTCTTAGGCTTAGAACGGGTCGGAATCTCAGATCATTTCTTCGAATTGGGGGGCGATTCCATTAAATCGATTCAAGTGTCCTCAAGATTATACCAAGCCGGGTATAAGTTTGAAATCAAACACTTGTTTAAATACCCGACGATCTCCGAGCTTGTTCCATACGTAGAGCCGGTAACCCGAATCGCAGAACAAGGAGAAATCAAAGGCCGGGCGCTGCTGACACCGATTCAGCATTGGTTTTTTGCCCAGAAATACCCTGAATTACACCATTATAATCAAGCGGTTATGCTTTATTGGAAAGAGGGACTGGATGAATCGAAGCTTCGGGAAGTCATGAAGAAGATTACAGTGCATCACGATGCTTTGCGCATGGTCTATGTTCCGACAGAAGATGGATATGAAGCCCGGAATCGGGGGATCGATGAAGGTGATCTGTTCAGCCTTGAAGTGATCTCATTACGCGAAGAAAAAAATGTGTCCCAGACGATAGAAACCATGTCCAATGAGATTCAGCAATCCATTCATTTAGCCGAAGGACCGCTCATGAAACTGGGATTGTTCCGGTGTCAAGAGGGAGATCATTTGCTTATTGCGGTTCATCATCTGGTCATCGATGGCGTATCGTGGAGGATTTTGCTTGAGGATATAGCGGCAGCTTATGAGCAGCTTCAAAACGGCGAATTGATCCGGCTTCCGAGGAAAACGGACTCTTACCTATTATGGGCTGAACAGTTGAAACGTTATGCAGAAAGTCAGGAATTCGAAGCGGTAAATCAATACTGGTTCAGGCAGAAACATAATCCGCAGCATACATTGCCAAAGGACAATGAACAGGAGACCGGTCTGGCCAAAGACCGGGAAACGGTCATCGTTCAATGGACGGTCGAGGAAACCGAACGTTTATTAAAAAACGCTCACCGGGCTTATTCAACCGAAATGAACGATTTATTACTGACCGGTCTGGGAATTGCTATTCATCGTTGGACCGGATATGAAGACATTCTCATTCATCTTGAAGGACACGGCAGAGAGTCTATCATTCCGGATCTCGATATTTCGCGTACGGTGGGCTGGTTCACAAGCCTATATCCGGTTTCGCTCCAAATCAAGGCTGATCAGGATATCTCGCAGCGGATTAAAACAGTGAAAGAAAATTTGCGTCAGATCCCTCAAAAAGGAATAGGTTACGGCATGATCAAATATTTGTCCGAACACCCGAAGGCACATGAATGGACCGGACATCCGGAAATACGTTTCAATTATTTGGGTCAATTTGATCAAGATATCCGGAACGGCAAGATGGAGGTATCCCCTTACTCAAGCGGAGAAACAGCCAGTGACAGGCGTCCCTTAACCTATACACTTGATATCAACGGCATGATATCAGACGGCCGATTGTCGCTGGCCATCAGTTATTGCGGTAAACAATATCAAAGAGAAACAATGGAAACCTGTGCCGATCTCTTGAAAAGCAGCTTGCAGCAAGTCATCGCACATTGTGATGAACAAGGGCAAATTCACCTGACGCCAAGCGATATTTCGTTAAAAGATATAACGATCGATGAACTGGATCAATTTGTACAGCAAACGAATCATCTCGGTGACATTGAAAATATATACCCACTAACCCCGATGCAGAAAGGAATGCTGTTCCACAGCTTGATCGATTCAGCTTCCGAAGCTTACTTTGAACAAGCCGCTTTTGATCTGAAAGGTTTCTTGGATATCGATGCATTCAGGAGGAGTTTGGCGCATCTGGCCGATAGATATGACATTCTTAGGACTCTTTTTTATACAGAATGGAAAGATCAGCCTTTGCAGATCGTATTCCGGCAAAAGCCGATTGAAACGGCCGTTGAAGATATTCGCAGCATGAACAGTCATCAACGCAGTGAGTTTATTGCCGATTTTACAAGAAGAGATAAAGCGCGGGGATTCAATCTCACCCGGGATCCATTAATGCGCGTATCGATCCTGCGGACAGAGGAAGACCAAGCGCGATTGATATGGAGCTTCCATCATATTTTAATGGATGGCTGGTGTTTGCCTCTTGTTACGAAAGAAGTGTTTGAAACCTATTATGCGATACTTGAGCAAAGACAGCCGAAGCGGGGAGCCGTCACTCCATACAGCCGATATATCAAATGGCTGGATCAGCAAGATCACAAGCAGGCGGCAGCCTATTGGCGTAATTATTTGGAAGGTTATGAAGGACAAACTGTTTTGTTACAAGAACAATCTTCCGGCCAGGCGAAAGGATATGAAAAAGGAGAGCATGCGTTTCGTTTAGGAAAACAGCTCACTGCCGAAATTAAACAGGCCGCAAGCCGCCAGCAAGTCACCGTCAATACATGGATACAAACCGCATGGGGCTTATTGCTGCAAAGATATAACGGGAGTCAGGATGTCGTCTTCGGCACGGTCGTATCCGGCCGGCCGGCAGAAATTCCGGGAATTGAAACCATGGTCGGTTTATTTATCAATACCATTCCCGTACGTATTCATACGCAGCCTGAAATGACAGCAGCACAAGTATTGAAAATGAACCAGGAGCGGGCGCTGGCTTCTCAAGCATATGATACATTTCCGTTGTATGAAATTCAGGCTCAAACTGAGCAAAAGCAGCAGCTGATCAATCATATTATGGTATTTGAAAATTACCCGGTCGAGAAACAAATAGAACATATGAAGCAGGATGACAAAGCATTAGACATTATTGATTTTCATATGGAAGAACACACTCATTACGATTTTACTTTTATAGTGATGCCGGATGGAGAAATTGACATTCGTTTTGTATACAATCGCGATGTTTATGATCAAGCAAGTGTCGAACGGATGCAAACGCATTTCATGCAAATCATGAAGCAAATGGCGGACGATCAGGAAATTCGCGTTCAGAATCTGGATATACTTACGGCGGATGAACGATCGATCCTGTTAGATAAGTTCAACGATACGGCGGCTGAGTATCCAAAAGAAAAGACGATTCATCAATTGTTTGAAGAACAAGCGGAGCGAACGCCTGCGCACGTGGCGATTGTTTTTGAAGATAAGGAGCTGACGTATCGGGTATTAAATGAACGCGCAAATCAGCTGGCCCGGACCTTGGTTGCCAATGGGCTTCAGGCCGAAGAGCTTGTTGGCATTATGGCGGAACGTTCACCGGAAATGGTGATAGGCATCCTCGCTATTTTGAAAGCGGGGGGCGTTTACGTACCGATCGATCCGGATTATCCGAAGGAACGCATCCATTATATGCTTGAGGATTCTAATGTCTCTATCTTATTATTGCAAAATCATCTTCTGGAAGGTACCGATTATCAAAGTCATACTGTCTTCCTTGACGATCCGTCATCATACGACGCCGAAGCATCTAATCTCAATCTGAGCGTGGTGCCAAATCAATTAGCCTACGTCATTTATACATCAGGAACAACGGGGAATCCGAAAGGCACGCTCATTGAACATAAAAACGTGGTCCGTCTGTTATTTAACAACAAAAACGTTTTTGATTTTAACGCATCGGACACATGGGCTTTGTTTCATTCCTTCTGCTTTGATTTTTCAGTATGGGAAATGTACGGGGCGCTGCTGTATGGGGGAAAATTAGTGATTGTTCCGAAACAAACAGCAAAAAACCCTGAAAGGTATTTGCAATTGTTAAAATCGCAAGCTGTGACCATTTTAAATCAAACGCCGAGTTATTTCTACCAACTGATGCAGGAGGAGAGAGCAGATCCCGAATCCAATTTAAACATCCGAAAAATCATATTTGGCGGAGAGGCGTTAAATCCATCCTTCTTGAAAAACTGGAAGCTTAAATATCCTTTAACCCAATTAATCAATATGTACGGCATAACCGAAACCACCGTTCATGTCACATATAAAGAAATCACGGAACGAGAAATCAACGAGGGCAGAAGCAACATCGGACAACCTATTCCTACTCTGCAAGCGTATATTTTGGACGAATATCAACGCATTCAGGTAATGGGCATACCGGGGGAGCTCTATGTTGCAGGAGAAGGACTGGCCAGAGGATATTTGAACCGCCCGGAATTAACGGCCGAGAAATTTGTTGAACACCCGTTTGCCGCAGGCGAAAAAATGTACAAAACGGGAGATGTCGCCCGATGGCTGCCTGACGGCAATATCGAGTATTTGGGAAGAATTGATCATCAGGTAAAAATCCGGGGCTACCGGATTGAAATTGGCGAAGTCGAAGCGGCTTTATTGCAACTGGAATCTGTCAAAGAAGCGGTCGTCATCGCGATTGAAGAAGAGGGCTCCAAGCAGCTGTGCGCCTACTTGTCAGGAGACGAGTCATTAAATACGGCGCAGCTGAAGCGTCATCTGCTGCACAAACTGCCCGCGTATATGATACCGGCTTATTTTGTACAAATAGAGAAGATGCCGATAACCGCTAATGGAAAAATCGATCGAAAAGCTTTGCCGGCCCCTGAGGGAAATAGGCTTACCGGAACCGAATACGAAGCGCCCGGAACGTTAGTTGAAAAGCAGCTGGCCGAAATATGGGAGAACATTTTAGCTCTCAGTGACCCGGGAATTAAAGATAACTTCTTTGACGTTGGCGGCCATTCGCTTAAAGTATTGCAAGTTATTCATCAAATTAACGACCGTCTGGGAATCAAAATGCATTATCAAGCCGTATACGATTTCCCTACCATCGAAACAATGGCACGCGCCATTCAAGCGGCAGTTTTCGAGTCCAAGACGGATAACGTATTCGTCAAGATGAATCAGAACGGTTCAATCCCTGTGTTCTGTTTCCCGCCTTTAATCGGGTACGGGCTGGTTTATAATGAAATGGCGAAAAGACTTGACGGCCATTGCACCGTCTATGCCGCTGATTTCTTAGAAGAGCCGTCTTACGAGCAAGAGGTAGTTGACCGGTATGCAGAAAGCATGATAGGCATTCAGGAACAAGGGCCTTTTGTTTTACTTGGTTACTCCTCGGGATCGAATTTGGCTTTTGAGGTTGCCAAAGCCTTAGAGAAGCGCGGGCGCATCGTATCGGACATTATGATGCTGGATTCTAAAAGAGCCGTTTCGGTGACTTATTTATCGGAAAAGGAAACCGAAGAGATCATTCATCGGAATCTGGATATCATTCCGGACTATTACAGAGAAATATTAACCATTCCTTCGATTAAGGATAAAATCAGAAGCTATCTCACGTATCACAATAAACTGATCAATTCCGGCGCGGTTAACGCCAACATCCATCATTTTCTATGCGGCGATTTGTCCGGACGGGGATGGACGCAATCAACCGCACAGAATTACCTTGAGTACAAATTAAAAGGAGACCATGTGACGATCTTTGACCCTCACAATATCGAAGAAAATACGGATGCCATTCGATCTATTATCAAGAGGATTGAAGAACGGCATCATCACGGACTTGTTCTTGAAGAACAACTGTCAACGGGATCGTTTGCTGGTGACACGAAGTTTGACAAAATGTAAATGATCCAGTGCAAAATGCCGCTGACTGTCAGCGGCATTTTTTATAAAAGAGGGTCAGATATTTGCAACATTTTCACTCTAAAAATCATTCATTTTACACATTCTTCATGACCTGTTGTTGTCATATTTTTAAAAAACCAAATAAGTGGAAACAGGAGGATGTTAAGCTGATGAAAAAGTGCAGCGTATGTTTATTGATTCTTGCTTTATTATTGAGCTGTTTACCTGGGGAGTATGCGAATGCGGTAAGCACTCCAATTGCAAAACATGCAGGAAATTCAAACCCGCTTATCGACCATCATTTGGGAGCAGATCCGTTTGCGCTGACCTATAACGGAAGAGTCTATATTTATATGTCAAGTGATGACTATGAATATAATAGCAACGGAACGATTAAAGATAATTCATTTGCCAATTTGAATAAAGTATTCGTCATTTCTTCAGCGGATATGGTGAACTGGACAGATCACGGAGCAATTCCCGTAGCAGGTGCTAATGGAGCTAATGGCGGCCGTGGGATAGCAAAATGGGCAGGGGCGTCATGGGCACCGTCAATCGCAGTTAAAAAAATCAATGGCAAGGATAAATTCTTCCTTTATTTCGCAAACAGCGGCGGAGGCATCGGGGTTCTCACCGCAGACAGCCCGACCGGCCCATGGACAGATCCGATCGGAAAAGCGCTGGTAACGCCAAGTACACCAGGAATGTCCGGTGTTGTATGGCTTTTTGATCCGGCAGTATTCGTAGATGATGACGGTACTGGTTACCTATATGCCGGCGGAGGCGTTCCAGGCGGTTCAAATCCCACACAGGGGCAATGGGCCAATCCTAAAACAGCAAGAGTCATGAAATTAGGGCCTGATATGACCAGTGTTGTCGGAAGTGCGTCTACGATTGATGCGCCTTTTATGTTTGAAGATTCGGGAATGCACAAGTATAACGGAACATATTACTATTCCTATTGCATCAATTTCGGAGGCGCGCACCCGGCCGATAAACCTCCAGGTGAGATCGGCTACATGACCGGCTCAAGTCCCATGGGTCCCTTTACGTATAGAGGGCACTTCTTGAAAAATCCGGGAGCATTTTTCGGAGGCGGCGGAAACAACCACCATGCTGTTTTCAATTTTAAAAACGAGTGGTATGTGGTGTATCATACTCAAACTGTCAGCTCCGCTCTGTTCGGAGCCGGGAAAGGATACCGTTCTCCCCATATTAATAAGCTGATGCATAATCCAGACGGAACCATTCAAGAGGTAACGGCAAATTATGCAGGCGTAACACAGCTTTCTAATTTGAATCCATATAACCGGGTAGAAGCTGAAACGTTTGCCTGGAATGGACGGATTTTGACCGAGAATTCCTCTGCACCCGGCGGGCCGGTAAACAATCAACATATAACAAACATTCATGACGGAGACTGGATTGCTGTAGGGAATGCAGACTTCGGGTCAGGCGGTGCCAGGGCGTTCAAAGCAAATGTAGCATCCGCTGCAGGCGGAAGAATAGAAGTGCGACTTGACAGTGTAAACGGTAAGCTTGCAGGAACACTGAATGTCCCTTCCACAGGCGGAACGCAAAATTGGAGAGAAATAGAAACTGCGGTAAGCGGCGCAACCGGTGTGCACAACGTATTCTTTGTATTTACCGGAACAGGTACAGGAAACTTGTTTAATTTTGATTACTGGCAGTTTACGCAAAGATAACACCAGTTATGGCACCGCTTGTTTTCGAAATAAAAGCAGACAGAACACATTTTCCTAATACGGCAAAAGACATATGAAGGAGAGGAAAAAATGATTTCGAGCGTAAAAAAAACGATTTGTCTATTATTGGCATGTTTCACTATGCTGTCAGTACTGTTAATGGGCCCAGGCGCTGCTGAGGTCTTGGCGGCAAGTGATGTAACAGTTAATGTATCTGCAGAAAAACAAGTGATTCGTGGTTTTGGAGGAATGAACCATCCTGCTTGGGTTGGAGATTTGACAGCTGCTCAAAGAGAAACAGCATTTGGCAATGGACAGAATCAGTTAGGCTTTTCGATCTTAAGAATTCATGTGGATGAAAATAGAAATAATTGGTACAAAGAAGTAGAGACTGCAAAGAGTGCGATCAAACATGGAGCAATCGTTTTTGCCTCCCCTTGGAATCCGCCAAACGATATGGTTGAGACTTTCAATCATAATGGTGACACTTCAGCTAAGCGGCTGAAATACGATAAGTACGCCGCATACGCGCAGCATCTTAACGATTTTGTTACCTTCATGAAGAATAATGGTGTGAATCTTTATGCGATTTCTGTGCAAAACGAGCCTGATTATGCACACGAATGGACATGGTGGACGCCGCAAGAAATACTTCGTTTCATGAGAGAAAATGCCGGTTCCATTAATGCCCGCGTGATTGCGCCAGAATCATTTCAATACTTGAAAAATATATCGGACCCCATTTTGAACGATCCGCAGGCGCTTAGTAATATGGATATTCTCGGCACCCACCTGTATGGTACGCAGATCAGTCAGTTTCCTTATCCTCTTTTCAAACAAAAAGGAGCGGGGAAGGACCTTTGGATGACGGAAGTATACTATCCGAACAGTGATAACAACTCGGCGGATCGATGGCCCGAGGCCCTGGATGTTTCACAGCATATTCACGATTCGATGGTTGAAGGGGATTTCCAAGCTTATGTTTGGTGGTACATCCGAAGATCATATGGTCCTATGAAAGAAGATGGCACGATCAGCAAACGAGGCTACAATATGGCTCATTTCTCAAAGTTTGTGCGCCCCGGATATGTAAGGGTTGATGCAACGAAAAACCCTAATCCGAATGTTTACGTGTCAGCCTATAAAGGTGACAACAAGGTCGTGATTGTGGCCATTAACAAAACCAATACAGGGGTCAACCAAAACTTTGTGCTGCAGAATGGATCTGCTTCGCAAGTATCTAGATGGATCACGAGCAGCAGCAGCAATCTTCAACCCGGAACAGATCTCAATGTAACCGACAATCATTTTTGGGCTCATCTCCCAGCTCAAAGCGTGACAACATTTGTTGTAAAGCGTTAAAGACAACATTATAGCAATAAGCCAATTTTCTCACACGAAAAAGAAAATTGGCTTATTTTCTGTGGTACAAGAGAATTTTAACTATGCACGGACATTGGGTATAATAATGACAATGACTTCAAGGAGTGATCAATGTATGTCGCAGACTCAAAGCAAAGTATTAATAATAGATGACGAAAAAGAAATTTTGGAACTGATCAAAACAGTATTAATAAGAGAAGGCATTGATCGCGTGATTACGGCTTCTACTGCCCGTGATGGATTGGCTCAATTTCATCAAGAAAATCCAGATCTGGTTATATTGGATATCATGCTGCCAGACGGTGAAGGCTATGATATCTGCAAGCAAATAAGAGATATTTCACATGTTCCGATTATTTTTTTGTCAGCAAAAGGAGAGGAAACGGACAAAATTGTAGGACTCGCCATCGGTGGGGACGACTACATTACAAAACCCTTCAGCCCTAAGGAAGTCGCATATCGGGTCAAAGCACAGCTAAGAAGATCCTCTTACTTACAGCCTTCTCAAACCGACACCCTTATAAAAGCAGGGCCCTTTGAATTACATCAGCAGCAAGCCGAGCTCACCAAAAACGGAGCGGCTATTGAGTTAACACCTAAAGAGCTCATGCTCATGACATATTTTTTGCAGCATCCCAATCGGGTGATCAGTAAAGAAACACTTTATCAAGCTGTATGGGGAGAGGATTTCTTCGGTTCTGACAATACGGTGATGGTTCATATACGCAGACTCCGGGAGAAAATAGAAACCATCCCATCCACACCAGACTTTCTCGTCACTGTAAAAGGGTTAGGCTACAAATTTGTTGTAAAGGATGCTTAAGTATGAATTGGCGATTAACGGGCAGGTACATGGTATCTGTCATCATAGTAACCATCATTACTGTTTTCATTAATTTATTTGTTTTCATGATTTGGCTCGTTTTTCAAGCGAACAGTCAACATGAAGAAGAAAATACGCCAGAATCCTTTACAAGATCATTTCAACAATATGTCACATTTTCCAATAATGAAATTTCAGTAAACAAAGAGGGCCACAAAGCCTTGGAGGAACAGAATGCCTGGATTCAGATATTGGATGAAAACGGACAAGATGTTTATCATGCTAGAGCACCTAAAGGATTGAAGGAAAAATATACCCCTTTAGAAATAGTGAACTTATATAAATATAAGGATGAGCAATTATTATCAACCATTTACGCCAGCGGAAAAAAAGTGAACGGCAAGAAATACAGTTACTTTATAGGGTTTAAAAATCCCTCTCTCGCAAAGTATATCCTCTCATATGACGCTAAGGAATTAGTGACGAAGTTCAATGCAGGGACCATCATTTTATTATCAATAGATGCAATGATCGCGTTATTGATCGGGTATCTATTCAGCCGGCAGCTCACAAAACCGCTAAGCAGTGTCATTCAAGGAATCCAAAGATTAGCTAATGGAGATTACACGATCAAATTGAAATCCAAAGGAATTTATAAAGATGTGTTCTATAATGTCAATCACTTATCGGAACAACTCTCTTCAAGCAAAAAAGAAAAAGATAAATTAGAGCAAATGCGTGAAGAATGGATCAGTCATATTTCTCATGACATTAAAACACCATTAGCCTCTATACAAGGCTATGCAGAAATCATCAAAGATCCAAATTACCGTCTTTCAGTCGATCAGATCAGAGATTACGCCCAAATCATTGAGAATAAATCCCTCTATATGAAAGAGGTTGTGGAAGATTTAAATTTAACGACAAGGCTGAAAAACAACGATGTGATGTTAAATAAAGAGCAGGTAAATCTTGTTTCGCTGCTGCGGGAAACATTAATTGATATTTTAAACGATTCCAGATATGCGGATAAGACGATTGAGCTTCAAACCAGCCTGGAAAAGCTGATTCTGAACCTTGATGTGATATTGATTAGAAGAGCGGTCACGAATCTCATTTTAAATGCACTCGTTCACAATGATCCTGATGTGAAGATCGTTGTACAGCTTGAACAAAAAGAACGAACCCATGTGACAATTAAGGACAACGGCAAAGGGATAGAAGAGGAGGAGCTGGAGAAAGTGTTTGACCGCTATTACAGAGGGACAAATACAGGAACAGCGCATGCAGGCTCTGGTCTAGGGATGGCGATAGCAAAGGATATTATCCAAAAGCACGGCGGGGACATCACCATTCACAGCACCGCGGGGAAAGGGACAACGATAGATATCCAATTATCATAATGGCCACACAAAAAAACGGTTCTGCTGATCAATAACAGAACCGTTTTTTTACTTATTGTTCCGAAAACACTTTGATTCCTTTGACAATGTTCCAGATGAAAAAATAGATCGCCAAAATAAATGTAACGGCATATGTCGCAAGCAGGAAAGGCCCAGCATGTCTGATGTCATTCATACCAAGTAAACCTGAACCGATGATGCCAATTCCGAAAATCAAATAAGGAATCAAATGCGTCCACAAAGATTTTTTCGCATGATATTTCACATCGTCCTGACCTAAGAAATAGACGATAATCGGAAACAGAAACGGCGCAAAAAATATACTGAAGTAACATAATGAAGACAAAATTTTATTTTCTCTCAAAACTTTTCACCTCTATTATTTATTGAAGGGGAATTCTTTTGACTGAATCCCTTACTGAAGTACAAACTTATTGTACAACCTCAATCTTAACCTGTATTAATCTGAACCTTACATCAACCTTAAATTAATAAGCACTGCTTAAATAAAAATAAGATTCATTGAGACTCATCACATGCAGCGTGCAAATAGAAGAAGACTTAATACAATTGTAGAGGAAGGAGACCCGGCTCCAATATGAATTTCATTTTATTAGTTTACATAATATATATTCTAGGAAGTTATACAAAAGAATGAAATCTCTGTCTCAACACTTAAGTATACTTTAGTTATTGAGACAAAAAAGAAATTTATAACAACATAATCGGTATGTTGCGTTTACGGTCATTTTGTTAACCTGTTGTACAAAGATAATTGCCGGTCGATACAAACCTAAACTGCAAACGGTACAAAAGCAATTTTCAAATTATCAAAAGCAAACCATCTATTACACCAATTGCCGCTTTTCTGCATTTTATCCAATGAAAACGCGCACAAATGCAAAATTCATGTCTGATAATACTCTGCCGCATCTTCCCTGCACTTTTCCGACGATTTTTTCGCATCGGCTCCCCGCATATGAGCAAGTATAACAGCCGTCAGGCCGAGTGCTGCTGCGAAATAAAATCCGGTTCTAAGCCCCAGTCAATCATTAAAAAAAGCCCGCGGCCAAAGGTTCGCCGAAAATGCCGAGTGCATAAAGCGCCTGATATGCCCCCAGCGCTTTCGGTCGGTATTTTCAGAATGTTCCCGCACCCATATGATGAGAAAAAGCCGCCATATGAACAGACGGCTTTGCAGCTTGTTATTTGCTTCCGGGAGCGTGAGTGATCCGATAATGCACCGTTAAAAACTTTAGGCCGAACAGCCACATATGATGAACGGCCTTTAGTGTTGTTTCGTTCTGGGCCGCAATAAGAAATGTCTCTGCCAGCGGAAGATGACATGCCCCCCATTTCGTTTGAAGATAAATTCCTTCATCACCCGCTCCGCTTTTTCGGCGTCTGCTCGTCAAAACAAGATTCTGCTTATGCGCATAAGGCTTTAAAATGCCCGTCATTTGGCTGTACGGCAGCGGGAGAGAAATATTCATGTATCCCTCCCCATTTGACCTGTACACTGAATACAATGCAGTAAAGACGGTTTCCTGCCTTTCATTTGTTCTGATCCACGCACGGACATGCTTTCGTCCGTCTCTGTCAGAGTCAACACCTTTCATATTGCTGTGCATGATATACCAATCCGGATTCATTGACAGATGGATCTGCCCCGCTCTTCTGCTGAACGGCTCGTACATGCGCGCAAACGGACGAAACCATCTGTTCCACGTCACTTTTGCCTTGATGTCATAATCAATTGTCTTTTCATAAAAGGAAATAACGGCCGGCGACAGTTTTTCGGCAGAAAAGTCTTCAGAATGCAGCTCTCTCATCTGATCTAGAAGGCCGGTATAATGTAAGTCATTTGCTGCGTGAATATCATTCAAAAAATTTTTGCCTATCGTCCTCTTTCCGTAAATACGGCTGAACGTTCTTTCACTGCCCTCATCGAACGGTCTCGGATTTTCTATTCTCCAGCCGGCCAAAGCCGGCAGAATAACGCCGAATGCATTGACGGCCCCGTGAATCCAAATCATCTGGCTGATCGTAAACGTTGCCTCCCCACGGAAGACACCGAACGAATATATTAAAGAAAAAACAATTGTGATCATTAACACAGCTGAAGAGCCCCTGATTAAGATACTGCCTGTTTTCGTAACAAACGGCGCCTTAAAGACGAGATATGCATTAACATACAGACCCGCCAGATACAGAGCGACGGCAATCACATCAAGTGTCTTTGAAAATGTAATCCCCATGGCAATAAGAATCGGCGAAATCAAAATGATGACCGTGCTCCACCTGTAAAGGACACGGTTCTCCCGGATGATCCTGCCGAGCAAACCATTGAAGATCGGAATAAGAAAAGCGGAATAGTGAAAGTGCACAGCCGTCAGCAGCACGATAAGCGGACTGAAATCCATGACGGGAATCTGAAGAACGTAAGCGAAAAACCAGAATCCACCGCCGGCTAAATAAACAAAGCCTGCCATAACTGACATCTCTTCTGTTCTGTGAATATTTGTTTTCATCAGCCGCAGTACAGCATAAAGTGCCAGCCCAAGCGTATAAATGAGCCACACAAAGGCAAAAAGGCTGAAGCCTGTGATCAGCGCAAGCGCCGCACTTAAAGCGGCAATAGGATAACTCCGTAATAACACGTTCTCTAAAGTTTTTGAAGACCGAAAAGCAAAACGGAATACAGCAGGAACGAAAAAAAGGACGGATAATAAAACAAACGTCTCAGCAGCTGATAGATGCGGAGCTTCAGCCGCTGCAAATCCCAAAAAGCAAACCGCGCTTACAATGAGATGACGTTTCAGCATATTTCTCCCTCTGTTTCCCGGAAAGTTCCCCGGTAAAAGAAAAGTGTGCCGAGTATCCGATTTTTCACATGTACCTTTATGCTGAAGCAATTCATCTCCTCATCATAAGCCTCATAAACGGTTGAACTGCCGCACAGCCATGCCGGCAGCGGGATTTTCTTTCCGCCTATCAGGAGCCACTGCTTTCCGGATGTAATGATAAGCCCTCCGTCTGAAGACGCTTCTAAATGCAGTTCAGACAGAAGGACGTGAGGCTTGCCGAAGTAATCAAGAATTCTATTTTCCCGCTCGTCATATTCCATGACTGCATCAAAATAACGCGTTTTTCCTTTAAAGAAAAAGGTACGGTTCCATTCCACACCATTTTGCCTGTTTTTGTTTTCGATGGTAAAAGGGATATCTTTGCCCCTCTCTGAGAAAAAACATCTGAAAAAAACGCCGGTCTTTAAAAGCATTCTGACAAACAAAGATCCTCCCTTAATTTCTGACATAACTCCTTCTCCGCAAAATGTGCTTGATCCGCCAAGCCTGTATCGTTTCTGCAGCATCGGATGCAGTGATTGATAATGGATAATTGCTTTTTCATACATTGAATCCGTCATTTCGCTTCTTCTCTCTCTTTCGTTTTGTATGTCTGGCGCTCGGCAGCTTAAACTCAAGAATCAAACCAGCTATCGTAAGTATTCCTAACGGGATCGCGAATCCGCCGCCGGAATATAACATTGCCGTTACACAAAAGAAGGCTGACTGCCCGGCGTGAATCAGCCGCTCTTCTCCGCATGGGAAACAGCCATAATACTCCTACCCCTGTCTCCAGCGCGCCCCTCACTATCTCTGAATCGGCAAAGCAATCATAAAAGCCTTCAAAAAACCAATACAGACTGAATATCAGACACGTCAAGACATAGACAAACCCGAAACGGACGGATACCTTCGGATGTCTGTTTTGTTCTATCCAAAGCCGCAACGCATCAAAGCTCCATGCGGTAGCCCAGCCCAGCAGAGGACGAAATAAAAAACGGTCTATCAATCTTCCCGACAGACCGCCGGCCGTTTCATATTGATATTGAGTCAAAAATGTGATGTTTCCGTTATCCCGCTCTATATACTTTCAGAGACAGCGGGTGATCAGAGGAAAATGAAAGCGCTGAGACCCTCTCTGACGATTGAGGCCTTTTATCCCCCATTGATTCGCCCGTCCCAGATACCTTCAGCCCAAAACCGATCCGCGTTTCATATAGGAATCTTTGCGGTTCACCTGGCAACCTATGAAGATATGTAATGTCAGAAAAGCGCAGGTCCCATTCCTTATGAAGAATCGGGTTTTGCGTATATTCCCAAAGCGTTTCTATATCAGATGCAATATTGATTTCGACATATATCGGCTTCTGTTTCATGCCCCCTCCTCTTCCCTTCTTTTGTAAACAATTCCTATATTATCATAGGAACAGATAAAGCGGCAGAACGAAAAGGCCATTCCGTTACCAGCAGGACAGCCTCTGTGACTTTGTTGACTTATATATATGTGATTGTGTCTTTTTATCTTTAGTTAAACATAGCAACTCCGACAGAGAAACTGGTGAAAATCAGCCCCATTTGGATTGCCAATGTGAGATCCTTATGTATAAACGGTGCTGCAATAGACAGCGCTGAGCGGTCTTAAATATAACCGGAGTAGTTACCGGTTTACGCAATGAAAACCGGTTACCCGGATTGCCTGGCGATCAGCACAGGCTTATATCGGTGCATCCGCTTTTGACCGTTATCTTTTTCTTGAATCTGGCTAAGAAGCAGGCTTCCCGCTTTTCGCGCCATTTCTTCCGCAGGCTGGACGATCGTCGTAATCGGCGGAGTAAAAAAACCCGCAAAAGGAACTTCATCAATTCCGATAACGGCTGCCTTATCCGGAATTGCCATATCATGCTCCTTCATGTACTTTAGCACCTCGACGAGAACGATTCGGTTTAGTAAACCTGTTTTTAGTCACACTTTATACGAAAACCCTTACAGATACAAGACGAAAATACAATAAATTCAAAAAAGTCTGTTTACAAGAACGATTTTTCACATAAAAAGCCCCTCACAGAAAAATATGAGGGGCTTTGAAAAATATATGCATATTTCCTTAGTTAGCAGTCTTGCGTTCAGGGCTTGTACCTTCTTCTTCCGCCCATGTTTCAATTTGCTTCAGCTCTGGGGCATTCTCAGCTTTGAATACGGGATCAAGACCTTTTTTGCGCTGAGCGGCATAATCCTTATAGATCTTGTAGGCTACATTACTCAGCAGCAAGATTGCCACTAAGTTAATGAGAGCCAAGAGTCCCATAAACAAGTTTGCCATATCCCAGACAATCTGGAAGTCAGCCAAACATCCGTATACCACCATCACTATGACGAATACGCGGTAAATGTTAAGCCATGTTTTGCTTGTTTTAATAAATTCAATGTTCGTCTCACCATAGTAATAGTTGCCGACGACTGAGCTGAATGCGAATAAAAACATCGCAATCGCAATAAATGTCGGCGCCCAGCCGCCAAGATGGTGCTGCAGTGCGGCTTGTGTCACTTGGATGCCGTCGCCTTTAGGCGTAACGCTGTACAATAAAATGATAAAAGCAGTCGATGTACAAACGATAAAAGTATCAAAAAACACGCCGAGCGTCTGGATGAATCCCTGTTTAGCAGGGTGCGACACGTGTGCAGTTGCTGCGGCATTCGGCGCGCTCCCCATACCCGCTTCGTTTGAAAACAGGCCGCGCTGCGCTCCGATAATAATGATGCTTCCTAAGCTTCCGCCGACGATCTGCTCAAGACCGAACGCATTTTTCACAATTGTAACCAGCAGCTCAGGTACCGCCGTAATATTCACAATAACGACATACAGCGCGATCAGAATATACATACCCGCCATGACGGGAACGATTAATTGTGAAACGGATACAACACGTTTCAGACCGCCGAATATGATGAAAGCCGTTAATACAGCTAAAATGATTGCGATAACTGTTTTATTCACATGGAAAGCTTCGTCAAACGCGACGGAAATCGTATTTGACTGTACGGCATTAAATATTAGCCCGAAAGAAACGGTAATCAATACTGCGAATAAAATACCGAGCCAGCGGGCGCCAAGGCCCTTCGCCATGTAATATGCCGGACCGCCGCGGAAATCTTCGCCTGAACGCACTTTATAAAGCTGCGCCAACGTACTTTCCACAAAGCTGGAAGCCATACCGACAATCGCTACGATCCACATCCAAAATACTGCGCCGGGACCGCCTGTTGCAATCGCCAGCGCGACACCGGTCAAGTTTCCGGTTCCGACACGGGAAGCTGCCGAGATAAAGAATGCCTGCATTGAAGACACTCCTTTATTTCCTTGCGGCTTCTCCCCGACGATTCTGAACATTTCAATAAAGTATCGGAATTGAATAAAGCGAAAACGGAACGTAAAATACAATCCGATTCCTACTAAAATATAAACAAGATACTTCCAAATAAAATCATTTGGAACATTTATGATTTCACTGATGAAAGCCTCCATGTTTAACCTCCCTTTTACATATCTTTTACTGTCATTTTGCTGCATATGTTAGATTTTTTAACACAACGAGTATTATTATATCACAACAACAGGTGTTGAGAAGTTTTTTTAAGAAAATGTTTCGGTTTCTTCAATATACCTTCCTTATTGGTATGCTCTATTTTTTATCCCTCAGACTGAAAAATGTTGTCACGTCAGAAGGCTTGCGTGCATATAATAACAAATAGCCTTTAAGAGAAAAGAGATGAAAAGACGGACGGAATGGTATATACTTAACCAGGATAATATTTTTTTAAATTTAATAAATGTGTTTACTTTTAATTTAAATTAGGGTATTATAATAAAAATATTCAGACTTATGAAGGGGGGAGAACATTTGAAAAAAATCTTGTTTCTAAAAGCATCTATTTTATTTTTAGCGATTGCAAGCTTTCATTTGCTCTCCATTCCCCATGCGTTTGACACTGCTCATCATTTTAAAGCGGTAGCCGATCAGCAGGAAATGCACGAAATGAAGGCCGGCCAAAATGTTGATGATGAGAAAAAATCGCTGACGGGCTCATTTATTTTGACGGCGCTTTTTGCCGCTTCTGTCTCACTGATGGTGATATCAGACAGAAAACGCCCCGCTTCCCGGAGAAGACAGCGTAAGAAAAGCTTTTTAATCGCTAAATTTTATCAGTCCTCGTATTTCGATAAGCTTCATGTTCAACATCGCCTATCTATGTAACATAAAATGAGGAGGTCGTTAAACATGTTGTTTATCTTACGAATGGTGATTTTAGGCTTATTTTCATTCACTGCATTGAACTTATTTGTATGGCAGGGAATTGAAGTCGTTCACGCTATCACCGACTTATTCGGCAGCCACGAAAGCTAAAAAGCAAAACCTCCGCTCAGGACCAATTGAGCGGAGGTTTTTTTATTTTATTTTTACTCTTAAACATCAGACGCGGGTATGCGCCATACATCTGTTACCGGCCCTGTCTCATCTTCATCTGTAAAGAAGGAGCCGTTGCTGTACCGGTCATTAGCCCGCAAGGATTTCACGGTGGTTTCAATTCTCTCGCCTTTTTCTGTTTCCGCAGCGATCATGTCGCCTAAAGCGCAAGCGAATACTCCGACAACACGATGCGGGTTCTTTTTAAGCTCACGCAGCATGATAACGCCGCGCTTTGCTCTGGATGTTTTTTCGAATTCAGAGAGATTCATCCGTTTGATGGCTCCCCGCTGTGTGACGAGGATAAGCGAATCTGTTTCATGCAGGATTTGTCCTGATACGACGGTATCACCGTCTTTTAAATTAATGCCCTTCACGCCGGCAGCACGGGCTCCGACTACATTCACTTCATCTTCACCGAACCATAAGCCGTACCCGAGGCGGGTAGCGATAAACAGCTGGCAGCCGCCGTCTGTGACATGAACATCAATCAGCTCATCGTCCCCTTTAAGGTTGAGAGCAACAAGTGCTTTCGAATAGCGCTGCGCTTTGTAATGCGTCATTTCAGTTCTTTTCACCATACCGTTTTTCGTCATAAACAATAAATATGAAGCTGGATCAAATTCTTTTACCGGTATAGCTTTCACGATCGTTTCGTCACGGTCAATCGTGGTGATATTCGTTACGTGCTGCCCCATGTCTTTCCACCTGATATCCGGAAGCTGGTGTACCGGACAATATATATAGCTTCCCTTATTGGTAAAGAGCAGGAGAACATCTGTTGTATTCATTTCAAATTGGTGAATCAGCCTGTCCGTGTCCTTCATCCCGAAATCCTGGCCGTTGGAAGCGGCAAATGACCGCTGGCTTGTTCGTTTAACATAGCCGTCTTTCGTGACTGTCACATATACGTCCTCAGAGGCAACCATGACTTCCAGATTGATTTTAATTTCCTCAATCTTCTCTTCAATCACCGAACGTCTGCTGTCAGCATAGGTCTTTTTCAATTTTTTCAGGCTGCTGGTAATGACTTTTAACAGCTTTTTATCATGACTTAAAATGGCCTCAAGCTCCTGAATTTTCTTGCTGAGCTCTTCCGCTTCTTCTTTTAACGCTGTAATATCCGTGTTTGTCAGACGATACAGCTGCAAGGATACGATCGCTTCCGCCTGAGGCTCCGTAAATGCGAATTTAGAAATTAAATTTTGTTTTGCATCCTTTTTATCGCTGCTTGCCCGGATAACGGCAATGACCTCATCTAACACAGACAGTGCCTTCATCAGTCCCTCAACGATATGATGCCGCTCTTTTGCTTTTTGCAATTCAAAAACGGAGCGGTTTGTCACAACTTCCTTCTGATGGGAAATATACGCGTCCAGAATGGCCGTAAGACTCATCAGCATCGGCCGGCGGTTATGTATGGCGACCATATTAAAGTTATACGTTGTCTGCAGATCAGTGTTTTTATATAAGAAATTCAAGATGCCTTTTGCGTCGGCTTCTTTCTTTAATTCAACGACCACCCGAAGCCCCGTTCGGTCCGTTTCATCCCGGACTTCAGAAATGCCTTCGACTTTTTTGTCAATGCGGTATTCGTCCATTTTCTTTACAAGATTGGCTTTGTTTACTTCAAACGGGATTTCTGTAATGACGATCTGCTCCCGTCCGCCTCTTATAGCTTCCACTTCAGCCTTTCCGCGGATAATAATTTTGCCTTTACCGGTTTCATAGGCCTTCCGAATACCGTCGACACCTTGAATAATGCCTCCTGTCGGAAAGTCAGGCCCTTTAATCACCTGCATCAAGTCATCGACGGTGCAATCGGGCGATTCAATCCGCTTAATGACGGCATCAATGACCTCACCCAGATGATGAGGGGGAATATCAGTCGCATAGCCCGCCGAAATCCCGGTTGATCCGTTGACCAACAAGTTAGGAAACATGGCAGGCAAAACAACCGGCTCTTTACTTGTGTCATCAAAGTTCGGAACGAATTCAACCGTGTTTTTATCAATGTCCCGCAAAAGCTCTGATGCGATAGAAGATAATCTTGCTTCCGTATAACGCATGGCAGCCGGCGGATCACCGTCAATGCTGCCGTTATTGCCGTGCATTTCAATCAGCACATTCCGCACTTTCCAATCTTGGCTCATCCGCACCATCGCTTCATAAACGGAGCTGTCTCCGTGCGGATGATAATTACCGATAACATTCCCGACCGTTTTCGCCGCTTTCCGGAAATTTTTATCGAATGTATTTCCGTCTGCGTGCATGGCATATAAAATTCTCCGCTGCACCGGCTTTAAACCGTCACGTGCATCAGGCAGCGCCCTGTCTTGGATAATGTATTTACTGTAGCGTCCGAAACGGTCGCCGATTACTTCTTCTAACGGTAAATCATGAAATATTTCTGGCTGTGCCACTATTAAACCTCCTCAGCGACCGACAAGTTTTCATTTTCTAAAATATTGCTTTCCTCGTCTAATCCGAAGGCAACATTCTTTTCAATCCATTTTCTTCTCGGTTCTACTTTGTCTCCCATTAATGTCGTTACGCGGCGCTCTACGCGTGCCGCATCGTCAATCTTGACTCTGACGAGCGTTCGTGATTCAGGATTCATCGTCGTTTCCCAGAGCTGGTCTGCGTTCATTTCTCCCAGACCTTTATAGCGCTGAATGGTATAGCCTTTGCCGACTTTCTTTAAAACGCCGTCCATTTCTTCGTCGGACCAAGCATATTCAATAATCTCTTTCTTGCCGCTCCCTTTGCTCACTTTATAAAGAGGCGGAAGCGCGATAAAGACTTTTCCTTGCTCAATTAAAGGTTTCATATAGCGGTAGAAAAACGTTAACAGCAAGACTTGAATGTGCGCGCCGTCGGTATCCGCGTCCGTCATGATGATGATCTTGTCATAATTAATGTCCTCTATTTCAAAATCTGCGCCGACTCCGCCTCCGATCGCATGAATAATTGTATTGATTTCTTCATTTTTGAAGATGTCAGCAAGCTTTGCTTTCTCTGTGTTGATGACCTTTCCGCGAAGAGGCAGCACGGCTTGGAATTTCCGGTCTCTTCCCTGTTTTGCAGAACCTCCTGCAGAGTCTCCCTCCACGAGATACAATTCATTCTTCGCCGGATTTCTGGAACCGGCCGGTGTGAGTTTTCCGCTCAGCGTCGCTTCTGATTTTTTGCGTTTTTTGCCGCTTCTCGCTTCTTCTCTCGCTTTCCGGGCCGCTTCACGGGCCTGGCTTGCCTTAATTGCTTTTTTGACGAGCAGGGTAGCCGTATCGCGGTTTTCTTCCAAGAAATAAGCAAGATTCTCAGAAATGACAGCGTCTGCGGCTGATCTCGCTTCACTTGTGCCAAGCTTTCCTTTTGTCTGGCCTTCAAATTGCAACAGTTCCTCCGGGATCCGCACGGAAATGATTGCTGACAAACCTTCCCTGATATCGGCGCCTTCAAGGTTTTTGTCTTTTTCTTTCAGAAGCGCGACCTTTCGCGCATACTCATTAAACGCTCTTGTCATTGCCGTTTTGGCCCCTGATTCGTGGGTTCCGCCGTCCTTTGTTCTGACGTTATTAACAAATGACAGCATATTTTCTGAGTATCCGTCATTAAATTGGAACGCAAAATCGACTTCAATGTCATGATGCTCACCTTCAAAGGAAACCACTTCGCATAAAGCGTCTTTTTCTTCGTTTAAATAAGCGACAAATGCTTCAATTCCGTTCTCATAATAAAATACTTCTTTCACGTCGTTCCGCTCATCAATTAATTCTATTTTCAACCCTTTTAATAAAAAGGCGGATTCCCGCAGACGTTCTGACAGCGTGTCAAAATTATAAACCGTTGCGCTGAACATTGACGGATCAGGTTTAAAATGGGTAAGCGTTCCCGTTTTTTTGGTCGTTCCGATCTTTTCAAGTGAAGTCACAGGCTTGCCGCCGTTTTCAAACCGCTGTTTATAAACATGGCCGTCACGCTCAATGGTAACTGTCAGCCACTCTGATAAAGCGTTTACGACAGATGCGCCGACGCCGTGGAGACCGCCGCTTGTTTTATAGCCGCCCTGTCCGAATTTACCTCCCGCATGCAGCACGGTGAAAATAACTTCCGGTGTCGGCTTTCCGAGCTTATGCATCCCGGTCGGCATTCCGCGCCCTCTGTCCTGCACGGAGATGCTGTTATCCTTATGTATCGTTACGATAATATGATCTCCGTAGCCGGCAAGAACCTCATCGACGGAATTGTCGACGATCTCATATACCAGATGGTGCAGGCCGCGTGCGTCCGTCGAACCGATGTACATTCCCGGTCGTTTTCTGACGGCTTCCAGGCCTTCAAGCACCTGTATGGCATCTTCGTTGTAATCAAATTGCTGTTTTCTAGCCAAACGTACAAACCCCTTTCAAAAAAACTGCTCTTAATCATTCTCTTTTTTAAGTGTTTTCATGTCTTTGTTTTTCAGTATGCGCAAGCTTCGGTCCAATTCTCCTCGGACTCACAATTATAACCAATATGCTTGATTTCGCAACATATTTAAGCGAATGGCTCGTTTTTTAGGCCGCAAGACATACATTCGAACGACTTTTCATCTTTTTGGTGCCCTTTTCGGCAAATAAGAACATGAGTTCGCTTTCTATTATATAGATTTTTGCCGGCCATCGCAAACAGACTGTAAACCCCTGTATAAAGGGGTTTCTAAAAAAGCTGTTCATGCTTTATTGTATCTGTTTCAACACCATACGCAAAGAGTATTCTTTCAATAAAAAAGCAAAAACCCCTGATTTGCCAAGGATTTTTGCCTTTTTTGTTCCTATTTTGTAACAGCGCGGGCGACTTTTATACATAAATCCATAACAGCCGTCCTTCCTTTGTCTGTAATCATGCGATACGCTTCTTCATTTGCAAGGCCCTGCTGCGCCCAAAAAACGGGAGCGTCTGTCTGTAAAAATTCTTCAGCGACACCCGGAAGCTGCTCAGAGCGTCTAAATACATTCACGATATCAATCGGTCCCTCCACGTCTTTTAATGAAGCGACGGCTTTCACGCCAAGCGCCTCATCAATCGTCGGATTGACAGGGATAATCTCGTACCCTTCATCCTGCATCGCTTTGGAAACCATGTAAGAAGTCCGGTCGGGACGGTCTGACAGCCCGACGACAGCGATCCGTTTGCTTCGGTCAAGAATGTCTTTAATCTCTGATTTTGAAGGATTTTGCATCTTTACCATCTCCTTTTGATTTATTGTACACGACACCTTCACCGGAATCAAAAAAAGCGGTTTGTCAGCTTAATTCTCAAAAAACTTGTCATCAGACGGTAACAACTCGTGTTAAAATAGAGTGAAGGGACATTGAAAAGGAGAAATGTAGATGTTGATTGCTTTATTGATTATTTTGGCCTATGTATTAGGCAGCATCCCGTCAGGTTTAGTGGTAGGCAAACTTGCAAAAGGGATTGATATTAGAGAACACGGAAGCGGAAATTTAGGCGCGACAAATGCTTTTCGCACGCTTGGCGTTAAAGCGGGATCTGTCGTCGTTGCAGCCGATATTTTAAAAGGCACCTTGGCCGCGGCGCTGCCGTACTTACTGCACGTTCCCATTCATCCTCTTCTCGCAGGGGTGGCAGCAGTGATCGGCCATGTATTCCCCGTGTTCGCAAAATTCAAGGGCGGAAAAGCCGTAGCCACATCGGGAGGCGTCCTGCTGTTTTATGCTCCGCTGTTATTTGTAACGATGGTTGCAGTATTTTTCGTATTTTTATTCCTTACGAAATTTGTTTCTCTGTCTTCAATGTTAACAGGGATTTATACGATTATTTACTGTCTGTTTGTAAAAGATCCTTATTTATTAATCGTAGTGACGCTCCTGACCGCGTTTGTTATTTACAGACACAGAGCAAACATCAAACGGATTATAAACAAAACAGAACCGAAGATCAAATGGTTTTGATGAAACTTAAATTTTGACATCAAAATGCCGTATGCGTTTATAATAGAGATAATTTCTTTATGAGAAACAAAAAGGGAGTGTTCCGGATGAACATGAAAGTAAATAAAGACGCGCTGGATTGGTACAAAGAAGAGCTTGAACTGGAAACAGGCGATCAGGTCCGTTTCTTTGTCCGTTACGGAGGGTGCAGCAACGTCCAGAAAGGCTTTTCTCTCGGCGTATCAAAAGACCAGCCGATGAACGCCGGCATCAGCACGGAAGTTGAAGGCATTACCTTTTTTATTGAAGAAAGCGACTTATGGTACTTTGATAACCACGATTTGTCCGTCACATATTCAGATCAGTCAGAAGAGCCGGTATTTAATTACGTATAAGAAAAAAGAACGCAGCGGATGCGTTCTTTTTTTACAGCTTAAACCTTCTGATATGATCAGTCAGGCGTTCTTTTTCTAATATGCGTTTTTGGGTTTCACCGAGCAGGTCAAAATGCGGAAACTCAGTTTTATGGTGAATCCACTCGGGCTTCAGCCCGTATTCAGCTCCCCATCTGATCAGCTTATTGAGATCGCTTGAACCGGCCTTCGTCACGGTCTTAGCCTGCGGAAAGCGGTCGTCCAGCCAGTAATGCGTTAAAAAAGCGATTTTTCCTTCCGATACATTCCGTTTCCATCTATCCAGTTCTTTGCGCGTAATTCCAAATGCCATAACTGTAGCCGCTCCTTATTTTTTTGCCTTTTCGTAAGCGGCGTGCCAATCAGGAAAGGCCTTGCGGAACTGAATCGGTTTAAAGCTCTGTTTATCAACGCATATGTGCGAGGATGTCGCTTTAATCGCAAGCTCTTGATCCGGGTTATAGATATGGTAGCCGTAAACGGTTTTAAATCCGTTATATTCTTCAATCCACGTATGTACGACAGCCGTTTCTCCGTAGCGTAGCGGTTTTTTATAGGAAATGCTGATATCCACTACAGGTGACAGCACCCCTCTTTCTTCCATTTCCTTGTACAGAAATCCGAGGTCTTTAATCAATGCCGTTCTGCCGACCTCCATCCAGACTAAGTAATTGGCATGATAGACGATGCCCATTTGATCTGTTTCTGCATACCGCACTTCTATTTCTTTTTTTGACACATGCAACGTTCTCTGCTCCCTTATTATCAGATAGCCCTATTTTATCACAACATGACAGAAAGAGAAAAAACCAGGTTTCCCTGGTTTTTATTACGATTGATATCCGTTTTCTCTCGCAGCTGATTCATCCTGAATTTCATTACGGAACGATTCAATGCTTTCATTGCGTCTGGCATTCTTCTCCTGAATGCGCTGTTTTTCCTCATCTGTCGCAAATTCCATTGATTCTTTCGCTTCTTCTATATTTTCAATTGTATTCTGAACCATATCCTGCAACTTTTCAACGTTATCGGATCGGTCATCCGGATTCGGTTTTTGGTAATTATTTGTCATAATGTCTGCTCTCCTTTGTTGATGTTATTCACCTTTCGTCTGCATGACAATCGGATGTCCGTTTGACTTGTCATGAAACTTTTCCCCTTTGTTGCGTTTATATTTAACGGGTTTTGTCCCTAAGTGGCTCGGAGCGTATTGCGGCTGGCCGTCTTTCTTGTTTGTGCCCATGTTCATCCCTCCTTAAGAGTATATTTCGCAAAAGGAGGCGCAAACATGACTGCAAATTAAAGGTTATTTTTGTTTGAACCGCTGCTCCAGCTTTTCTTCAAGCTGATTCAAATATTCCGTATTGGTCATCAGCTCACGTTTATTCTCCATAACCAATTCATGAAAAGAGCGTTTTCTCATTTTTTTCAATCTTCTCACCTCCGTGTTTTCATTCATTTTTTCCAATTTTTTAAAAGATAAGCCTTTCGCACATAAAAAAACTGAACCTCTACTTGAGATCCAGTTTTTCTTTCATTTCTTTTTTTGTCATCGTGCCTACTCGTACGTGCTGGATGGTTCCTTTTTCGTCTAATATGTATGATGTCGGATAAGAAAGCACGTTGAAATCTCCGTTAATCCCGCTTTTGTCAATCAGAATAGGAAAGGTCAGCTGATAAGTCTCAGCAAATGATTTCACAGCCTGTATATTTTTTTCAGAGGATGTGAAATTAACGGCTACTACCGCAATATCAGGATATTCCTTCTGGAGCTCCTGCATATCGGGCATTTCCATTCGGCATGGCTTGCACCACGTTGCCCAGAAATTAAGGAGCACTTTTTTTCCTTTATAATCAGAAAGGGAGCTGCTTTTTCCTGCCAGTGTGTCAAGTGTAAAGTCAGGAGCCTTCATCCCTTCTTCTGTCCCTTCTTTCGGACTTGTTTGTACGGAATAAATATTCCAGCCCGCATACACCAACAACCCGATAAGCAACACTCCGCCCAGCCATTTCGCAAGCATCTCAAAGCCTCCCGCATAAAAAGAGAGAAAGCGGATTGCTTTCTCTCTTTTGTTCATTCTGTTACTGTTTCATTTTATCGCGAAGCACCATTTGTAAAATGCCGCCGTGGCGATAGTAATCAATTTCCACTTCACTGTCAAAACGGACAACCACTTCAAATGTTTTTACCGTACCGTCTTCACTGATTGCTCTGACAGTCAGCAAGTCGCGGGGACGTACAGTTTCATCAACATCCACCTCAATGACTTCCTTACCGGTTAAGCCCAGTGTATCTGCGTTTTCACCCTGTTTGAACTGGAGCGGCAGCACACCCATAAAGACGAGGTTGCTTCTGTGAATTCTTTCAAAGCTTTCCGCAATGACTGTTCTGATGCCAAGCAGGTTTGTTCCTTTTGCAGCCCAGTCACGTGAAGAGCCCATTCCGTAATCTTTGCCGGCTAGGACAACAAGACCCGTTTTATCATCTTTATACCGCATGCAGGCATCATAAATAGATGTCACGTCACCGCTAGGCCAGTGTGTTGTATATCCGCCTTCTGTGCCCGGTGCGATCTGGTTTTTAATGCGGATATTGGCGAATGTTCCTCTCATCATGACTTCGTGGTTTCCGCGGCGTGAGCCGTAAGAGTTAAAGTCCCGAGGAGAAACGCCTTTTTCCTGCAGGTATTTGCCCGCCGGTGTGTCTTTTCCGATTGCTCCAGCCGGAGAAATGTGGTCAGTCGTCACGGAATCGCCGAATTTGCCGACAACGCGAAGCCCTCTTAAAGGCTCAACTTTTCCGGGCTCTACAGACATTTCTTCAAAGAACGGCGGATTTTGGATATAAGTGGAATCCTGATCCCATTTATACAGTGCTTCATCCGTCGTTTCGATTTCATTCCAGCGCTGGTTGTCATCAAATACCGTTTCATACTCTTTACGGAATAATTCAGGCGTAACAGTCTGTTTAACGAGAGAATTGATTTCATCCATTGACGGCCAGATGTCATCGAAATAAACGTTTTGTCCGTCTTTTCCGACGCCGATCGGATCAGATTTTAAGTTGATATTCACAGTGCCTGCCAATGCGTACGCAACAACAAGCGGCGGTGAAGCAAGGTAGTTTCCTTTGACAAGCGGATGGATCCGGCCTTCAAAGTTTCTGTTTCCTGACAGGACAGAAGTGATCAGCAGATCATTTTTAGCGACCGCTTCTTCAATCTCAGGAGAAAGCGGGCCGGAGTTTCCGATACATGTCGTACAGCCGTAACCGACAAGGTTAAAACCGAGCTCCTTCATGTAAGGAAGCAGGCCTGAATTGACTAAGTATCCGGTAACAACCTTAGATCCCGGCGCAAGTGATGTTTTAACGTAATTCGGCACTTTCAGTCCTAATTCAACCGCTTTTTTGGCTACCAATCCGGCACCGATTAATACATAAGGATTTGATGTGTTCGTACAGCTTGTAATGGCGGCAATCGCGATAGCCCCTGTTTTCATAACTGCATCTTCGCCGCTGTTAAGTTTAAATGAGATTTCTTTGTTCTCTTCAGCAGCATCCATTCCGAATCCTTGGTTGCCTGCCGGGCTGACGAGATGTTTTTTAAACGTTTCCTGCATGACAGAGAGCGGGATTAAATCCTGCGGACGTTTCGGGCCTGAAAGGTTCGCTTCAATTTTTGACAGATCAATTTCTACAACGTCAGTAAAAATCGGCTCTTCTGCGTCAGGCGTATAGAATAAACCGTTGTTGCGGCAGTATGCTTCTACGACATCGATCTGTTCTTCTTCACGGCCGGTCAGACGCAGGTAAGAAAGTGCTTCCTCATCAACCGGGAAGAATCCGCAAGTCGCTCCGTATTCCGGCGCCATATTGGCAATAGTCGCCCGATCCGCAAGCGGAAGCTCAGCAACACCTGGGCCGAAGAATTCAACAAATTTATTGACTACGCCTTTTTCGCGCAGCACTTGAGTGACTTTCAGCGCCAAGTCAGTCGCCGTTGTACCGTTAGGCAATTTTCCGACAAGTTTCGCGCCGATGACCTCAGGAACAGGGAAATATGAAGGCTGGCCGAGCATCCCCGCTTCCGCCTCAATACCTCCGACACCCCATCCGAGAACGCCGATTCCGTTAATCATTGTTGTATGGGAATCTGTCCCCACCAAAGTATCAGGATATGTCACAAGCTCTCCGTTTTCCTCTTTCGTATGGACGACACTTGCCAAAAACTCAAGGTTTACCTGGTGAACGATACCTGTTGCAGGCGGAACAGCCTGGTAATTGTTAAACGCTTTCTTTGCCCAGCTTAAAAATTTATAACGTTCTGCATTTCTTTCGAATTCTAAGTCCATATTAATGGCTAACGCGTCTTCCGTACCGGCTTTGTCTACTTGTACGGAGTGGTCAATGACAAGGTCAACCGGAATTTCCGGATTGATTTTATCCGGATCTCCGCCGACAGAGGCCATTGCTTTTCTTAAAGATGCCAGGTCTACTACTGCCGGAACGCCGGTAAAGTCCTGAAGGATAACACGTGACGGTTTAAACGGCACATCAATATCTTTTAATTCAGCAGTACCCCATCTTGCCAAATTTTCAACATGTTCTTTTGTAATGACGCGTCCGTCTACCTGACGCAAAACGGATTCCAAAAGAACCTTAATAGAATAAGGAAGTTTTGAAACATTGCCGACGCCTGCGTCTTCCAATGCTTTTAATGAATAGTAGTTGTATGTTTTCCCATTTGAAGAAAATGTTTTTCTTGCTTGGAAAACGTCTTGTGTTGCGACTTTTTGCTGATTTGTCATTCCCCAAAATCCCCCTTCAAAGATCAAGATCGTTCTTTAGATGAATGTTCACATTGCATCACAATTTTCTCACAATTTCATCTTAGTATAAAATCATACATAAGTAAATATCAATGTTTTTATTAAATACAATAAGATCGTCTTATCATCGTGATTTTCGGTAAATTTTGTCCTATTTTACACCTCATACAACGGGCTGCAAAGAGCCATATTAATGTTGAGGTGATGATCATGGTAAAACGGAAAGCCAATCATGTAATAAACGGCATGAATGACGCGAAAAGCCAAGGCAAAGGCGCGGGTTATATAGAAAATGACCAGCTTGTCCTGACGGAAGAAGAACGGCAGAACAATAAAAAAAGAAAAACAAACCAATAGCCGTCACACCTTAAAAAGGAGGCTTTAACATGACAAATAAAAACACGAGCAAAGATATGCATAAAAATGCTCCGAAGGGCCATAATCCCGGGCAGCCGGAACCGCTAAGCGGAAGCAAAAAAGTGAAAAACCGCAACCATACAAGACAAAAACATAATACAAGCCACGATATGTAAAACAGACCTTGGTGTCTGTTTTTTTGTGCCATTCACCCATTCAAAGTGTCTGCATACGTTATAGCAAGTCTTTTTAATATGGAGGGATGCTTCCATGAATCATTCAAAAAACGCTGAAGAATTTGATGATATCGAGGAATGGCTGCGGCAGTTTTACGAGGATCCGTATGCTTGGCATGACGAGTCGCTGCCGATCGATCTATATGAAACAAGCCGTCAATATATTATTGAAGCTGACCTGACGGCGCTAAAGCCGGTGCAAGCGATGACCGTCACTCTTTCGGGACATGAATTCATGCTCTCTGTTAAAACGCTTGAACGGACGTTAAACAAACAAATGATGCTTCCTTTTTATCTGAATGACAAACATATTTTCACTGATTTCACAAACCATATTCTGACCGTCTCCATGAACAAGGAGCCAAATGAGACCCCTGCCTCTTTTTCCTTTCAATTTCCTCTTTAACATAAAAAAGCCGCTTTCATCCCTCAATGAAAGCAGCTTTTTTGTCCGTTCATATCAGTCATATACCCTCAAAGTGAAACTCCCATGGCCAAATAGCAGAATCACTATACGATAGAATATGTTCTAGCAACCGGATTGACTGGACATCTATCATTTTTTCTATTCTTTTTTTCATGTGTTCTTCTATTATGTCTTCGTTTACAATATGGTTAAAGTGAGGAGGTGGTGGAACAATGCTTGAAGGCTGGTTTATGTGGTTAATTTTATTTTGGGTCGTCGTGATGATCGGATTGCTGTCCATCGGCGGATTTTTTATGTTCCGAAAATTTTTAAAGCGCTTACCGAAAGAAGACGGCCGGTCAGAACTGGATTGGCAGGACTATTATATTGAAAAAAGCAGACACTTATGGAATGCGGATGACAAGGCGTTTTTGGATGAATTGGTCGCCCCCGTACCGGAGCTCTTTCGGGATGTAGCCAAAGCTAAAATCGCCGGAAAAATCGGTGAACTTTCCTTACAGGAGGAAGCTGAACGAATCAACCTGGATTTAATCATCAGGGGTTACATTCTGGCTACTCCTAAGCGGGATCATCAATTTTTAAAAAAGCATCTCCGCGAAAAACAGATTGATCTTACGCCTTATCAAACCCTGCTCAAATAAAAAACCTTTCCGGCGGACGGAAAGGTTTTAATTCATCTGAATATCAGCGGTCTTCAGTTCATTGGAAAGTTTGCGGTACGACATAAACATCGCGATGCGCCACGGGACAATCATTCCGAACGCCAGAATCCAAAACATTCCGCTTAAAGCTCCATAATCAATCGTCGTGCTCAAAATGGATTTCATAGCGATTCTGATAACCAGCAGACCAATCAGGATAAATACAAATGCTTTTGACCGTTTTAAATAAATTTCATTATTTTTAATCTCAAATTTAGATGTTTTTATCAGAAAAATAGAGAAGATCACGCCCAGCGTAATGGCCTCCAAAAATTCTTCGCCCGTCACTCTGAAGATCGGAAAAAGAAACATAAGCGCTCCCGTACTCATAAAAATCGGCGGGAGAATTATTTTTTTAGGAGAAGCGGGCTTGTCGGAGGATTTAATCCTGACGATCATCACGCAAATTGCCATAACCGCTGCAATAACGGATGAAATTATAATCATCATCTTTATCATTCCTTTGCTTGCACGGAGTTTGATACTATATACTATACTCCAAAAACATAAAAAAAACCAATTTGAAAAGAAAACACGTTTACGTTCCCGTTACCCTGCCTACGGCCTCCAGCACTTTAGAAGCTTCAAACGGTTTAACGATAAAGTCTTTAGCGCCTAATTCAATCGCTTCCAGAACAATCCGCTGCTGCCGCATGGCGGTGCACATGATGACATGGGCTTTCGGGTCAAAAGCTAAAATATCCTGCAGCGCCTGTATACCATTTTTGACCGGCATGGTAATATCCATTGTCACCAGGTCGGGACGTATTTTTTGATATACCGCCAGGGCTTCCTCGCCGTCAGCCGCTTCTCCGGCCACTATGTAATTCGCCGATTCCAGAATTTCTCTGATTTTCACCCTCATGAACTTGGCGTCATCTACAACTAAAACTCGTGTCATATTCCCCTCCACATATTTAACATTAACTAGTCTTATTGTACCAAAAACGAAAGGGTATATAATAGTTCAAAAGTTATCATTCCGTTACAGCCCCTTAAACCCTCCGAAAAGATTTGACAGAACGATCAGGATATAGCTCATCCAGTTAAAAAACAGCATAATTCCAATGACAATCATAAGGATGCCCCCGGTTCTCATGATAAGCAGCTGGTGCTTACGAATCCAATTCATTCTGGTAATAAAAAATGAAAGGACAAGAAAAGGAATCGCAAATCCGAGAACATATAAAAACATATATGGTACTGCTGAAGAAGGATTTGTACCGGCCAGCGAAAAAACGGCTCCTAAAATAGGCCCGCTGCACGGCGACCAGCCGGCTGCAAACGCAAGACCGATCAGAACGGACCCGATAAACCCCTCCGGCCTGTGCTTAAAGTGAATGCGCCGCTCTTTCATCATGAATTTCGGCTGAAACACTCCGGCAGTAATCAGCCCGAAAAGGATCAGCATAATAGCGCCGAACTGGCGGATCGCTTCATGATAATGGGTAAAAAAACTGCCGATAAACGAGGTTCCGTACCCCAATGCAATAAAAATCACGGAGAAACCGAGCAAAAAACAAAGTGTATGCATGAGTCCCCGCTTTTGCAGCATCACCTTTTCTGTTTTAACCTCGTCCATGCTGACACCAGTTATGTACGACAAAAAAGCGGGATACAGCGGCAGACAGCATGGAGAAATGAAAGACAGAAACCCTGCCCCGAATGTCAGAAAGTAATTAAAACTCACGATGACACACTCCTTTCAAGTTATGACAAAATCATTTCATTTTTTTAACACTTTCCTGAGAAGGATTACTTTTTATAGAAAAAGCTTATATAATTTAATTTGACATCAAGATATTATAATCCTTCTTATTTGAAAAACAGTATAAATGTGGATATAATAATAGAAACTCAGGTGAAAGATTTATGTATGAAAGGATATATCCCTGTGATTAGAGAGCATCTATTAAATGAAATTGAAAAAAAACGGGCAGAGCTGCTTAAAATCGTCATGTCAAACGGAATGACATCAAACATTACGATAGAACTCAGCCAGGAGCTTGACCACCTTCTCATACAATATCAAAAGGAACTGCACACCGGCAGTTGGGGTGAAACATGACGCCAAAATAAAAAACCCTCTCCGGGTTTTTTATTTTTATAACCATGTATCTCTATATCATAATCTTTACGTATTATTTCGCTTGATTATTCATGGCTTTCATCATTTGATTAATTTTCTTTTGAGAAGGTTTCATTCCCATTTGCATCATCATCATGCGTAACATTTGTTCATTAATAGGCGGATTCTTTTTCAAATAGCTCATCATATATTTACGAGCAATAAAAAACCCGAGTGCAACACCTATGAGCAATGCGACAACGCCCACTAGGATGCCAACCCATAAAGTCATTTTATTTCCTCCTTCATGTTGTCTAGTTTAAAGTGTACTAAACCAAAGGCTATTATACAACATTTACATCTCTTTTTCCTCGATTTTAGACAAAATTTCTTTCTCTGACCGGATTTAACCACCCGTAGCGCCTTGTCTTAAAATCCATCGCAAGAAAACAGGGGCTGATTTTACGCAGAATCTCAAAGAAAATCGTTTCCGCCTCATAATCTCCCGAAGCCGCAATCTCAATTAAGCTGTCTTTCATCATGAAGGTGGCGCGGCCCTTTTCACGGGGCAGTGTAAGCCGGTAAATTGAATCCAAACGGCTGTAACTCATACGGTTTAAATGAAGCTGGAGATGCTGATGCATATGTATTACCGGAATCGGCTCTGTTATATATTGAACTTGCTTTTTTGTCATTTGATATTCTTGGGGTGTCAGATTTGTCCAATGATAGTCTCGAAACAATTCAAACATAGCGGTTTCCCGTCCGAAGTAGTGGTTCGCAAACTCATCCTTAATCAGGTGTGTATAGTAATGACGTTCCATTTCCTCATCCCCTTTTACAGCGCTTCTTATTGCTTTCTATTATACAAAAGGAGAAAAGAAAGAATTGTCTATTACTGTTACGGCGCCACTTCTATTTTTGTCGTATAAACAGGAAAAAGAGGATGATTTGACTCATCCTCTTTTGTCTTCTTATTTGTTTAGCAGTTTTTTCACGCGGCCAGCCACGTTTTCTGCAGTGAACCCGTATTCTTTCATAATTGTTTCTCCCGGAGCTGAAGCGCCGAAACGGTCAATTGCGAGAACGTCTCCTTCAAGACCGGTAAATTTGCCCCATCCGAAGCTTGATCCCATTTCAATCGCAAGACGTTTCGTTACGTTCGGAGGAAGTACGCTGTTTTTGTACTCAGCCGATTGTTTTTCGAAGCGGTCCCAGCTCGGCATGCTGACTACAGATACGTGAACGTTTTCTTCAGCAAGCTTCGCCTGAGCTTCAATCGCGAGTCCGACTTCAGAACCCGTCGCTAAAAGAAGTGCGTCCGGTGAATCCGTTTGTGCTTTGGAAACGATATAAGCCCCTTTTTCCACTCCGGCATACGCTTCTTCAGGCTGCTGATCAATTGTCGGCAGGTTTTGGCGTGTCAATACAAGAGCTGTCGGGTGATCCTGGCTTTGAACGGCAAGCTTCCACGCAGCTGCGGTTTCATTTCCGTCAGCAGGTCTGATCACAGAAAGGTTAGGAAGTGCGCGTAAAGAAGCAAGCTGCTCAATCGGTTCGTGAGTCGGTCCGTCTTCTCCTACGGCAATACTGTCATGCGTAAATACATAAGTGACAGGCAGCCCCATTAATGACGCCAGACGAATAGCAGGTCTTAAATAGTCAGAGAACACAAAGAATGTGCCGCCGAATACGCGGAGGCCGCCGTGAAGCGCCATTCCGTTTAAAGCAGCGCCCATCGCGAATTCACGGACCCCGAACCAGAAGTTTTTCCCGGCGTAGTCTTTGGCTGTGAAGTCTCCTGCATTTTTGATTGTCGTTTTGTTTGAACCCGCAAGGTCAGCAGATCCCCCGACAAAGAAAGGAATTTTCTTAGCGATGCCGTTCAGCACCTCACCTGAAGATGCGCGGGAAGCAAGACTGCTGCCTTTTTCATAAACGGGAACTTCCTGATCCCAATCTTTCGGAAGCTCGCCTTTGATGCCGAGTGACAGCTGTTCAGCAAGCTCAGGATATTTTTCTTGATAAGCCGCGAACAGTTCATTCCATTCCTGTTCTTTTTTCGAGCCGGCTTCTTTTACAGCTTGGTTGAAATGCGCGTATACTTCTTCCGGAACATAAAAATCTTCTTCAAATGTCCAAGCGTACGCTTCTTTCGTCAGCTTGCTCTCTTCTTGTCCTAATGGAGCGCCGTGAACGCCAGATGTACCCGCGCGGTTTGGAGAACCGAAACCGATTGTGGTCTTCACTTCAATTAAAGTCGGTTTTTTATCATTCTGGCGCGCTTTTTCAATTGCAGCCGTCAATTCAGCGATGTTGTTTCCGTCCTCAACATAAAGGACTTCCCAGTTCATTGCTTCAAAACGCTGTTTTACATTTTCAGAGAAAGAACGGTCTAAATCACCGTCTAAGGAAATATCATTAGAATCGTATAATACGATCAGGCGGCCTAATTCCAGATGGCCTGCTAGAGAAGCTGCTTCAGAAGAAATGCCTTCCATCAAATCGCCGTCTCCGCAAATACTGTATGTATAATGATCAACTACGTTGAATGAATCACGGTTATATGTTTCAGCCAGATGGCGTTCTGCGATTGCCATTCCCACTGCCATCGCGATACCCTGTCCGAGAGGCCCGGTTGTTGCGTCTACTCCTGCTGTATGCCCGAACTCCGGATGCCCCGGTGTTTTGCTGCCCCATTGACGGAACTGTTTCAGATCATCAATGCTGAGTTCATATCCGCTTAAATGCAGCATGCTGTATAAAAGCATTGAACCGTGTCCTGCTGATAAAACAAAACGGTCGCGGTTAAACCAGCCTGGATTCTGCGGATTCACATTCATAAATTTCGTCCACAGCGTGTAAGCCATCGGAGCGGCTCCCATCGGCATGCCCGGGTGTCCGGAATTAGCTTTTTCAATTGCGTCTATAGACAGTGTACGTATGGTGGCAACTGATTTCTTTTCAATTGTATCCATTATAATCCCCTTCCTTATTGTTGTACCTTTTCATCATAAAGCGATGATGACTTTTTCTCAACTCTTTCAGCTTAAATTTGAGATAAACTTGTTGAAAATTGTCGTAAAGCACAGTCTGATATTAGTATATACGAAAAAAGAATACGTATTGCCGTATTCTTTCTGTTTAATGAAGATTATTTTTCTGTTGTTCCCTTTTTAATTTTTCAGGAGTGACATCATTACCTTCCGGATCAATAACTTTTACGCTCTTAAGCGTATTTTTCATTGAAGAACGGAATCCTTTCAAATACTCTTGGCGAAGCTTTTGCTGTTCGGCTTTTTCCTCATCCGTTATCGTGTTTGATTTAGCTTTTTGAGCCAATTCGTTTATTCTCGCGATTTTTTCTTTAGAAATCATAATAAGCTCCTTTGGTGCGTGTTGATTATATACTACTAAAACGTAATCGTTTTTACAACTGATGCACGTCAGCTGCCTTCGCTGTCTGCGGTATATTCCTGAAAACGCCGGTGAACCGTGGCTTTGGACACATCATAGCCAAATCCTCTTAAGGTGGCTGCGATTTCTGCAAAGGTGAGCTTGTTGGCTCTCAGCCTGACAATTTCCGAAACCGGAACCTCTTTTTTTTCTTTGCCGCTGTTTTCATGCCTGTTTTTCAGATTCCGTTCAGGTTTATAACCGTTTTTTACGGCTCTTTTCATTCCCCGCCGTATCTTCATATTGTGAATTTTTCTTTGATATTCCTCTACAATACTGACGATTTCGAGTACCATCGTATCAGCTTCGGAAAGCTCCAGCTCGCCCTTATGAGCCATCGTATATATTTTTACGTTTTCCCTGTAAATACAATGCAAAAGCGCGATCTTGGCGTTTCCTCTTCCCAGCCTTGTTTCGTCCTGCACCAATATCGCGTCAATATGTGATTTTTTAATATCATCAAGCATTTCAAATACTCCGTCGCGGTCCATTTCGTAACCGCTGGCTTTCTCAGAAATGACTTTTACGACTTCCATGCCGTTTGCCGCAGCGATCTCACTAAGCTCCTCTTCCTGTCTTTTTAAAGACGTTTGCTGCTGTTCTTTGTTTGTGCTAACCCTGGCATAAATGAGCGCCTTCATTTCTCTCTTTCCTCTCTAATTGACAATGGCCAGCTGATATACGGCCGGATGCTTCTTCTTAACCGGAAGAATAAGTTCGTCTCCGGGCTTTATATCAGCAGTTTGGAGATGATTATTCTCCGTCACCCACTCAATGAACTCTTCCTTATTAATATTTTTCTTTTCTGCTACATGATCCGCAAGTGACCAGAGAGTATCGCCGTCCTGAACCTTTATTTTAACATATTGGCTGAGCGTCTGATCATTCCCCGCACATGAAACAAGTAAAATAGCGGCACTTAAAATCGCAGTAAACAGTCCGACAAATATGATAGATTCCTTCGCCATTTATACAACCTCCGATAAGAATGTTTGTTCGCTTTTTATATCTTTCAGTATATACGAACAAACGTTTCTGTCAATCGTTTTTTCGAACCTATGTTTGTACTGTCAGGAAAATCATGCTATAATCTACTTAAAATCGACGTTTTGAGGTGCGAAATATGACGAAGCTATCAAAAAGGCAGCTTGATATCCTGCGTTTTATTAAAGAAGAGGTAAAAACGAAAGGATATCCGCCTTCTGTAAGAGAGATAGGAGAAGCAGTAGGACTGGCTTCCAGTTCAACCGTGCACGGACATTTGGCACGGCTGGAGACAAAAGGCCTGATCAGACGGGACCCTACTAAACCGAGGGCCATTGAGGTATTGGATGAAGAAGAAGTTCAAATTCCGAAAAGCCAGGTCGTAAATGTTCCGGTAATCGGGAAAGTGACGGCGGGTATTCCGATTACGGCTGTTGAAAATATCGATGAGTATTTTCCGCTTCCTGACCGGATGGTTCCTCCGGGCGAACATGTATTTATGTTAGAAATCATGGGAGAAAGTATGATTGACGCCGGCATTTTTGACAAAGATTATGTCATTGTCAAACAGCAGAACACGGCTAATAACGGGGAAATCGTGGTGGCTATGACCGAAGATGATGAAGCGACGGTCAAGCGCTTCTATAAAGAGGACAATTATGTGCGGCTGCAGCCGGAAAATCCGACGATGGAACCGATTATCCTGCAAAACGTAAGCATTTTAGGGAAAGTCATCGGCGTATTCAGAGCCGTCCATTAATTCTATTAAACTTTATTTATCGTAAAACCCCTCACATAGGGGTTTTTCTTTTGCATAAAAAAGAGCAGGTTCGCCCTGGCTTGGAAACGAACCCGCTAAGGAGGAAAAACTTACATCATGCTTACATTCTTATTATCCGACATCTGACTTTTGAAGTCAACAAATAATGTTTCCCTAAAGAAACTTTTTATATAATTTTCGGGCTGAATTTGTTTATGTCATCTTTATTTTGGGCGGGCGGATCAAATCTATATATGAATATTTAGTACATAGTACAATGTGTATCGAATATGCGTAAAAAATCCCGCTTCTTTTTAGCGGGTATCTATTTTTAATCAAAATGATAATATTCGACGCCGTATAACCCTTTAATATAGACAGGTTCACAGATGTTTGAAGAGCTTTCAATCAGAATCCTGTATTTGTGATACGGGTCAATTGATTTTTTATCCTGTGCACTGAGGTTTAACCAGCTGCCGCTGTAGCTTTTAGAACTTAATGTATAAAAATTTCCGTTCAGCGCCATCCGCTGGAGTTTCATGTTTAAACCGCATGAAGAGTTGTTCATTATGGTGAACTTGTATCCTAAAAAGTAATCGTCAGCTGATACAGTCCCCGGATTTTCAATATAAAACTCTTTTGCATTTCCCTCTAATGTGAAGCTCGTTTTTGATCCGAATTCAGTGGTAGCCGCTTTGGCTGAGTGTATTCCGCAAAAACATAATAAAAAAACAGCAATACATATCCAGCACCTTTTCAATTTGCATCCCCCTTTTTACATATTTTAACTTGTGAATACAATGACGTCTATCCATATTTTATTAAATCGCATACTTTATAACCACAATATACCAGTTTAAAAATTTTTGGATTGCCTACAATGAAGACTAAACGAAATAACGAAGGTGGTTCAAATGAAACACGTAATTGCTTTCGCTTCTAAAACAGCGCTCACACTTGCTTTGCTGTACATTGTTCTGGATCTTATGTACCAAGTAACTTTTTTAAACGTTCTGTTTATTACATTGATCTTGAGTTTGATCACTTATTTTGCGGGCGATTACATGATTCTGCCGAGAACAAGCAATTTCACAGCTGCTGCAGCTGATTTCGGAATTTCATTCATTATATTATGGATATTCCTTATGAACATTGGCGGTTTTAATGTTTCTCCTGCCGCGGCATCGGTTATTTCTGCACTTTGCCTTACTGTTTTTGAGGCATTTTTTCACCGGTATTTGCAGCAATATGTGCTTCCTGAAGATTATCCGGCCACAACAGAGACAGACAGCACGCTATTGAGCTATCAAACCGAGGCGTCTGAAGAGTTAATGCCGGAAAAGGATCCTCAGGAAAAAACATAAAAAGGAGGCATTCGCCTCCTTTTCTTTTTATTTTTGCTTCTGATCGTCCAGCGGCAGCTGCAGCAGTGAGTCTGTGCCTGTCGCTTTCGGCGTTTTTCCGTCCCATTTTTCAATCCATTTATATTTGATCATTTCATCAGACATTGATTTTTTTATAATTTCGTTATAATCAGCGATCCCTTCCGCTTCAATTTTTTTCTTTTTCGCTTCGGCTTCGGCTATTTTAATTTCAGTTTGTGTCCGTTCAAGCTCCTGTGAAGACTTCACCCTTGCATCAATGGCTTCCTGTGTGGCTTTATCCGGCTTCGGTACGCCAAGCGTCAGATCATCAATTAAAAATCCGAGATTCTTCATATCATCAGCAAATCTTTTTTGAACATCTGCAGCGGCTTCCGCAGATTTTTGCCCGTATGTGTCAATAACCGAGTATTTGCTGATTGATTTTCGCGCCGCGTCCCACAGCCTTGTTTTTAAATATGTATTTTCAATCGTTTCAACGTCTACCGCCCCGAATTTGTTAAACAGATCCACTACTTTGTCAGGCTGAACGACATAGTTATAAGCAATATCCATTTCAATATTTTTACCGTCTGAAGTTGCCACTTTTATATTTTCATTATTCACTGTCTGCATACGCACCGGATATTCCGTTACTTTATTAAATAGACCGACTAAGTGCCAGCCTTGGTCCAATGTTTCGGATTTTACCCCGCCGTTCGGTGAATATACAACCCCGACATAACCATTCGGTATTTTTTCAATGAAAAGTGACGCTGTAACGCCCGCAATCAAAAGGGCTGCGCCTATTATCACACCGCCGAGTATTTTTTTTGTGTTTCTCCGCTTATTTTCGCTCATGCTGGTCTTCTTCCTCCCATGACTTTTTAAATTTTTTGGCTTTGCTTCCCACTTGTTTAAAGATAGGACTCAGCATCAGCCATAAACCGAACCCGATAATGACAAGAAGAATGATAGACCCGATCATCACTTTCATTTGCCCACCTCTTTTCTTTCACCCTGTCAGTTATGTATACGATCTTAAGAACTTAAAGTTTCATAAATTTCAAAAGAAAAAGCTCCGCCACCCAAATGCGGCGTGCTTATTTATAATTGTCACTGATAAAATCAGAAATCGTTTTTGTGAATTGGTAAAAGGTATTGTTCTGTGTGGACGCTCTGCTTTTCAGCGTAAAGGTATCAAATAGTGATTTTCTGAAGCCGGTGCTCATTTCGATTTGAATACTCAACCCGGATGAAGAATGATTGGCAAGGTTGTTCGGACTGACGCCTGCATACTTATCATTTGTGTCGAGAAAAACGGCTGGATACCCATGCCCTTTCAGCACATCTGTCAAAAGTTCGGCCCGTGCTCTGTCTGTACCGCCGATTTTTATCTTTTTATCGACGCTGCCGTAGCCGTGCAAAGAAATGACATTTGAGTGCTCTTTCACCATTTGAACAGCCCTAGGTTCGTCAAAATGCGAACTGGTCAAATGCAAATCAGCATTACCGGCTGATTTTAATCCTTCAAATAAATACAGGCTCCGGTTTTCGGCAATTTCTCTGGCTAACTCACTGGTCCCCGGCTCTATGCCTCCGCCGTGTATGGCTAATATGAGAACAGAAGGGTCATGCTCTTTCGTTGAAATGGAATAAACAGAGGGGTTCTCATGCAGCTTTAATTCCTCGAAACTGCCGTAAGTATCTGAAGCGGCATCAGCCCGTAAAAACGGCAGAAGCAAAAACGATAAAATTAAAACTAAAATTCCTTTTTTGGTTATTGATGGCAATTGTATGTTTATGTTACAATACAAATGCTTCAGCCTTTGAAGCGAACGGCAGAACAGGGTGACTTTGGACGGTTTCTTCTGCTCTGCCTCTTTGCCAGCAGCTCGGTTTTCTCTTCTAACCCTTTTTTTCATAACATCATCCTTTCTTTTATTTACACTTTTGTCACAATATTATATACCTTGGACAAGACCTCCGTTCATCTTAAAGAATAAAAACATCAGAGCAACCTCCATCCTTTACGTAAAAAAGTCTTTCCGTTCAGAAAGACGGAATGCTTACATGATAAACATGAAACCTTCTCCCTTTGTTCCGTATAAAAATAAGAGTGCGGCTGGTTCAAATATTTGCTCCCAGCATGACGGATATGGGGCAGCGGCTTATTTCGAAATTATATTTGAACGTGCCATATGACTTTTTATTTCCATAGAAAAAAGACTGCCGTTGAGCAGTCTTTTTTCATTTATTTTGTGCCTGTTGATCCCAGTCCGCCGCGGTCCTTGTTCCCGAGCTTATCTACTTCGATCAGCTCCACTTGAGGCATTTTCTTCATGATTCTGAATTGGCAGATCCGCTCTCCTTTGGCTATGACGGTATCCCGAAGTGCGTATGCAGGAAAAAACCAGAAATCATTGTCGCCTTTATAGGATTCATCAATGACACCCATTGAATTTGTCTGAATAATACCGAAATGCTTATAGGTACTTGAACGCGGAACGACATGGGCCTCGTATCCTTCCGGCAGCTCCATCGCAACTCCCAGCGGAATAAGTTTGAATTCATCTTTTTTGATTGTTATATCCTCTGCTGCCCGGAGATCAATCCAATCGCCCTGTTCAATTTTACTGATTCTCGTTTGTGTATCATCTGAATATTTAATTTTGATTTGTAAAGTCATGTTCGCTGCTCCTTTTGATTTCCTATTTCAGTCGTATTTATGACCAATCCGTGCCCCATTATACCATTTAATGTTGCTTTTTGAAGCCAGAGCAGCTGAAGAAAGATTAACCGTGAGGAAAAGAAAATGCAGAATTGAGAAGAAGCCTGAAATGAGGGGGACATCCACCTGTCAGGCTTTTGATTGCTGTTGGTAATAATAAAAATTATACTTTTGATCAAATGCTTCTTCACTTCCGCACAGATAAATAATAAATTCAATAAATGCAATAATTGAAGGAATTGAAGTCCAGCAAAACAAAAGATAGAGAATTCCTTGTCCGACTCTTCCTAAATAAAACTTATGAATGCCGAAACCGCCTAGAAAAAATGCTAATATTGCAGCCACAATCCTGCTTTTCTTACTTACCATCATGTCCTCCTACGAGTCTTTTTTCGTCATTTTCATATGACAGCTCTAATTATAATACAATTTCTCTATATAGAGTAAAATTTTTTATATATTATACTGGTTTTCCCAGAACTTTTTCAGATCCGTTCTTTTCACTGAAATATTGGCATTTTTTTAAAATTCACCCAGATGCAAAAAGGAATTTCGTTCCGAATAAAGAATTTGATGAATAAGCGCATAAGGCGCGCGGCTATTTTCTGTCCTCTGCGTCAGGCGCTTATATCAAAAGAAAGAGGTGTCTTTAGAATGGTTCAATTTAAAAACTTTCCTGATCCGTCTTTAAACGCCGCATTGCAGTCTCACCCTGCCCATTCCTCTGAATTGGAACATCTCAAAGCAAGGATGCAAAATTTTATTAAGCATTCCGCAACAGATGATAATCTTGAGATCGCAGATGCCCGGGTGACGGCGGAAGGAATGGTCACCTCACTTTTAAAAGATCGGCTTGATACAGAATACAAAATGCTTATGAATAAAATCACCCGGGAAGTGAATGTGGAGGATTACGGAGCGGTCCCTGACGGCCGGGACAATACGGAAGCCTTTCGGAGAGCGATCGGGAACGGCCGCGTCAAAGTCAATGTTCCCTCAGGAGAATTTTTGGTTCAAGGGATAAAACTCCCTTCGTGGACAACCATCTCCGGTGAGGGACAAGGGATTACCGTGATTAAACTCCATGAGGACGCTCCCGCATATGAATGGGTCATAACTAACAATGATTACGAAAATGGAAACCGTAATATTTTTGTAGAGGGCATGACTTTAGACTGGAATCCGGATCGTCAATGCGGAGTCAGAAACCCGGGAGGACAGTTTTCCAGCTGTTTAACGTTTGCTAACGTGCAATACGGCTGGATTAAGAATGTTGAAGCAGTTAACGCAGGTCTGCATGGTATTGATATCACATCTCCCGCATACGATCATTTGCCTGAAACAGAATGGACAAAAGACGGCTGCCGTTATATATGGATAGATAACTGTGTGGCGTACGGCGCCGGAGACGACGGCATTACCACCCATTACAGCGAATATATTTTTATTTCCAACTGCCATTCCGGAAACCCCCGCGGCACAGAGCATGCCGAGGGCAGCGCAAATTCAAACGGTATTGAAATTGATGACGGCTCTAAACATGTGTGGCTTTTGAATAACTATACGAGCGGAAATATCCGCGGGATTGAAGTAAAAGCGCACAGCCTGTGGCCGGCTTCTCAAAATGTTCATATTATCGGCCATGTGTCGTATCGTGATGTACGTTCTTTTGATATTCGTCATATCGGTCACCATCAGGCCTCAGACCCTGAAAGCACGACGGCTTATGATGTTACTTTAACCGATTGCACCGCGATTGAACCGGTGTTCAACGCTCTCTATGACGGCGTAACCCCGCGGGCGCTGGTCATCTCTGCCTATAAAAATGTCAATGTAAACGGATTCACAGCTATTGGCGATCCTTCATACGACTATGGCGGAAATCCTGTCGTAGCTCTTCAATACCGCAGTCAAAATATTACGATCAGCGGCATTAAAATACGCGGCTTTACACAAGCCGGTGTTGACATCAATATATCCGGCGGATCAAATAAAACCGATTATGTTAAAATTTCAAATTTTGATATTTACAAGTCTTCTCCTAAAGGCATTTCAATTGGCGGAGGGCAATATAACGTAAATATTATGAATGGAACGATGATCGGAGACGGCGGTTCCGTCGGAATTACGTCCCCTAACAGTCAGGCTGTCATTCTCGGCGTGCAGGCGGAAGGTTACAGCGCTGCCGCTTCTATAAAAGGACAGACTTACGAGCAGATCCCGGTCAATTTAAAGGGAGGCGCACAGCTTGCGACGAGCTCTGGTTTTGCATTTAACCCGACAAGCGCCGTTATTGCGGGAACAGGCGATATTACGGCCAAGGGTGACAGAAATACGATCATCAGCTCTTCGGGAGGTTCAAGTTCTGAAGGTTCAAGGGCATTTATCGCCGCTTCAAACAATGCCCATATTACGGGCAGTAAAGTCTCCAGAACGATTCTGTCATCAGAAAGCATTACCTTGGAAGAACCGTACACAGTTGCCGGAGGGCATCAGTCCATTAAATGGAAACTGGACTCAGCGGGCGGCCACGGAACTTTCGCCGGAGCTGTCACCTCTTCCCTGTCAGGATACGGAGAATATTTTGAAAGTGTAAACGGCCAGTTTATCCCCGCTGGGACGATCGTCACAGTAAGGGGTGAAAAAATCGAACCGGCTCATGTTGGCGATTATATGCTCGGCGTCATTTCAGAAACAGCCGCCTTTATATCAGGAGCTGCAAGCTTCGGATGGCAAAGCCGCTTTTTGACGAACGAGTTCGGCGGTTTTATATATGAAAGCGTGACTGACGAAGAAACAGGAGAAACGATACGCGTGCCGAAACAAAACCCAGACTACAGTCCGGCTCTTGAAGCTGACTACGAAGCACGTGCTGCCAGGGACGAATGGCATATTGTCGGACTCAGCGGCCGGCATTACGTACGGATTGACAGTACGGTCAACCCGGGAGATTATATCACGGCTCATAACGGAATCGGGACTAAAGCAGCTGAAGGCTGGAAAGTATTGAAACTGACGGCTTTATACAGTCCTGAAAAAGGGTACGGCATTGCCATTGCGGTTATCAAATAGCGAGCGGTTTCAATATCAGGATCATCTTCTCTCTTATCTATTTGACGGGTATGATCCTGTTCTTTTATACCGAGCGAGCCGCCTCTTTTTCAGCATATCGTTTTATTTGTCCAAGCCATCCGATCCTTCTGTCATAGAATAGTACCGTCAGATGAAAAAGGAGGATGAATATGGATATGGGTATGGAAATGGAAATGGATATGAATATGGATATGAAGATGGATGGGCATTATGATCACGGTGAAAAAGAACAAAAGCAACCTAAACAAAAGAAAAAAAAGAAAAAGAAACAAGATAAAAAGCATCTTGATTATGATTACATCGTCGTCTATAAAAGAAAATGCAAAAAATGCTGCTGACCTGATATATCAACGCTTGGTACACCCGGTAAACACCGGGTGTTTTTGTTATTATGCGTTTCTGTATGGGCATGGAAGGAATACAGCCAAAAGAGTTCAGGTTTCCGGGCCATTTTCACCTAAAATCTAGTCATTCTATCACGATACATAGAAGCATTCTATTATTTACTTCCCATTCCTGCCGAATTAAAAGTATTTTATTTACAGAAAACAACACAAATAGAATGACATGGCATTTGAGAAAATGTGCTCTTTGCTTGATTAATTTTTCTGCGATACCATGAATTTGCAAAAATTTTTCAAAAATTTCCTCAGGAGGTCATAGCCATGAAAATCGCCAGAACAGCAATCGGATCATGCTTAGCTTTATCTCTAACAATTCCTTTCACAGCCAGTGCCTCAGCAGCCAGTCAGTCTGAACACGCGAATGCGCCTCAAGTTGCACCCGTTGCAAATCCGTTAGAAAGTAAATTATCTCAAAAAGCAGACCCAAACGTGAAAGCAGCAGGTGTGGATGCCGGGCTGAATGTAGACGTAGACGTTCTCGGAATCTCTGATCGCATTGCTGAAGCGGTTAAATCAAATCAAAATCGAACCGGCTGGGTAAAAAATGTCATGGAAACAACATTTTACGCATCAGGACAGAAGTATAACGTCATGGTGTTTAATTTAAATCAAGAATACGAAGACCGCTTTAACGGCGTTCAATTTTACGGATCAGCCGTTTATGACGGCATTACTTACGGAATCTGGGTCTTCGAAGACGGCTCCTTTGATAACAAGGGAGACGGAGGCTGGATTAACTGGGCATTCAGAGGCTGGTTCGATCGTGATAATCAGCATATTGAATTCCACAGACCTTAACACGAAAAAACTTGCGGCAGCGCACCGCAAGTTTTTTTATTGCACCGGATTGTTACACATTTTTCAACGTTATAACGACTATACTTGAAGTGCGGGCCTCCGATCGCGGACCCAGTAAAGTGTTTCAAAGTGAGGGTGCGACATGTCAAAATTTTTAAAAATAACTTTGTGGAGCATATTGGTGTTGATCATCTTGTTAGTGATTATCGGAATAGTTTCTTACAATCAAACTCCTTCCGCAGGAAGCACAGCTGAAAGAATGCTTTATGGCGTCTTATCAGTTTAAAGTTCTGCATACTCCTCTATCGATTTTTTCTATTCGGATACAACAAGACATTCCTTTTAAAAATTTTTCAGAAAAACAAACTACCATCCCTATCAAACTTTTACATTGCGGCATAATATGTATCATCCTCTTTAGGGAGGTGTGATCATATGGGATTCTCAGGCGGTTATGGTAGCTCCTTTGCGTTAGTCGTGGTGCTATTCATTTTATTAATTATCGTCGGGGCTTCTTTCCTCGGCGGTTATTAAGAGTCCCCTTACCTCCGCATCCATGTAGCAGCACCTTCATGATCGTACGGCGCCATAATGAACTTTTATGGCGCTTTGCTGTTTTTCCTCTTTTAAACGAAAAAGATCGGCGATGCATGAACATGCTGCCGATCAGTAATTTCATAGATTATTGTGTGAGATTTACATCAATGACGTTATAGAAGGCATTAGAAGTATCCGCAACATCCCACACCCCTAAAATGATATGGTAACCGCTTCGATCAGTCGGCACAAAAATCTTATGAGTCAGATTCGTATCTGCCTTGGAGCCGTCGTGGTTTACCGTACCGATTAATTCGAATTCATCTCTTGACAAAGGTTTATTCGGATTCCAGTTTTTCTTGGTGATATAATAGTGCCACTTTGATGTCGCATGAGGTGCGGTGTAGTGCCAAGTAAATGTGTTAAAGCCGCCGCGGATGTTTTGTTTTACCCAATGATCTGCAGTCTGCTTGTCCAAACCGAAATCAATTTGTCCAGATCCTCCGTTTGCAGACGCAATTCTACCATCCGGCGGACCTGCAGCCGGAAATCCTTTCGGCCCTTCCACAGACTGAGGATTATCAATGACGGAGCCATATTTCTGCGCAGCAGCCGTCCAGCCCATTTTTTGCTTCTCTAATGCCCCCATGTACGCTCTGCTGACGGGCTCTTTTATATACCCGTGTGCAGACGCATCACTTGAATAGAAAGCGCCTCCAATACCAAGAGTAACAGTTAAAACTGCAGCTTTGACTAAACCCTTCATCTCTTCATCATCCTCCCTTTTTGGTTAATAAAAACCTTTCAGTATATACATTTCACGATGGAGGATGAAAAGACCTTCCTTTTCTTGATAGGAAAAAGCAATGAGGTTTGCGCTCTTCCCTTTGTTTTTTATAATCATAAAAAAAGACGGGCCGTTTCTGTTGTCGAAAATCCGGCCCGCTCCGCCTGACTTCATTCAACCGCTTGCTTTACTGGTTTCTTTTCGGATAACCGGTGCTACTTCTGTTGCTAATCGTTCAATGTTTTCCGCGGCTTTTTTAAACGGCATACCGCCTATATCGATTTGCGCGAGGAACCGCTGATGTCCGAACAGCTCGTATTGGCGCATGATCTTTTCAATAATCTGCTGTGAGCTTCCCACAAATAAGGCTGTTTCTTTACCGGATGCCCGCTCAAAGTCTTCCTTCGTTAAAGGCTCATGAATCCCATGATATGAATGTACACGAGACCAGTAATTAGAATGATACGGATAAAACTCTTGTATTGCCTGTTCATTCGTTTTTGAAATGAACGTATGTCCGGTTACGGCAACCTTCACATTTTCCGGCGGATGACCGGCTTTAGAAGCCGCTTCCCGATATTTGTCCACAAGCGGTTTAGATGACCTCGGATCACCGCTCAGTACAGCTAATGCCAGACCGGCCCCTGCACTTCCGGCCCGTTCCGCACTTTCCGGAGTTCCCGAAACACCTAACCACAGCGGAATGCTTCCATGAAAAGGCTGCGGAGAAATTTCTGCATTGTTAAGCGGCGGCCGGTAACGTCCTTTCCAGGTAATCACTTCTTCCTTGGAATTTAAAGTTAAAAAAAGCTCAAGGTGTTCTTCAAACAATTCTTTATAATGACCCACGTCATAACCGAAAAGAGGAAACGAGTCTAAAAATGCGCCCCGTCCCGCAATGATTTCTGCCCTGCCGTTTGATATCAGATCAAGTGTTGCAAAATCCTCAAATAAACGAACGGGATCTTCGGTAGATAATACAGTCGTGGCACTCGTCAGCTTAATGTTCTCGGTGAGCTGTGAAATCGCTGATAAGATGATCGGCGGTGACGACACTGCATAATCAAGACGATGATGCTCGCCTACGCCGAATACATCAAGACCTGCATCGTCAGCCAATTTCGCCAGCTTTATCAATTCATCTATCCGCTGCTTTGCGCTGGCTGTTTTCCCTGTCAGAGGATCGGGGTATAATTCTGCAAATGAATAAATTCCAATTTCCATACAATCATGATGTTCAGCCCTCACATTTCTCTCCTCCTGCACTGTGTAAAAAAAGCTTTTATTTGTTATTCTATTCAGCCGTTTTCAAAAAGGAATTCATCCTAATAAATACAACAGCTTAGAATCCAGAAGTTCCGAGTTTCAAGCCGCCTTATGCTTATGCTCTGCTCATTAGATTCATGCTGCCAGACCCGGATGCGATACCGTGCCGAGCAAGAACACGCCTCCAATTTCATGTCATGCGTTCATCTTCAATCCAATCATGATATTGATCATAAAGCGGACGTATTCTTCCGACATCAAGAGCGATGACTTCACACCCTCTGTCATCATATATAAAGAAAATAATGTCTTTTGTGATATTCACAAAGAAAACATGGGATAATCAACGGAGCAACCCCCGAATCTTGGCTTCAGCGGAAAATCTTCGTGGGCAGCCGCCTTAAGTAATTGAGTAATACGCAAATCTTTCCGTTTACATAATAAAGAAAACTGCTGCATTTCGTATTCTTCTGCATCATCTGCTTCAAACGGGTACGGGCATGTTTTCACCTGAATCCGATATAAATCATCCTTACACTTCAGAAACGGCTGATAAATTTTTAATTTTCTTGCGTAAATATCCTTAGTTTTGTACTTATATACATTTGCAACAAGGAATAAGTCATCATTTTGTTCAAACAGTTCATCGAAAATAGCGGAAGTTTGATGATGGACAAGCTGAAAATACTCAAGATTCAAACCCCCGCTTTCATCAAATTGATACAGATTGCCGCCAAGAGAAAGATGGATTCCAACGCCCCATTGGTGATAAATGCCGGGCATTAATTTTAAAGTTGGAAACCTTTCCTTCAGATAATCCTTTATTTCCATTCAAACATTCTCACTTTTTGTTATTGATCGGCTCACCTTTTTCTTTTTCTCCGTTGTAATATTATTCCGATTGGAATACAATGAAATAGAACACTGTAAACCCCATTGATCAGGATGGATGCTGGTCACATTCATCTTGATCCTTTCTTTTTCAGAAGATCGCCTCAAACTGCGGTTTCCTTCATTTCTGACCAAATGCGTTCTTCTCAGCTAAATTCCTCTTTATAGGCTCATGATCGGTTTTCCATGTTACTTAAACAGTTATTTCATGACCGATGACTTCATTTTCCGGCATATGGTCCGGATATGGTCTTCTCCTTCAAGAAATCATTAGAGCCGATAGAGGTCTTGTCGGATTTTTCAATTGTCGCTTCCCGCGTCTTGTTCTGGCTATCACCGATATATTTGACTTTTTCTCCTGAAATTAAAGAAAATATTGCAAATCCGGCCGCTATGATGAGAACAGTGATAATGATCAGCAATGTTTTAATGACTTTGTATTTTTTTCACTGCATGATCATAAAAATACTAAGAAGAAATATTCCCTCTTAGCATCACATCCCAGATTGCCACGCAATCATGATAAAAGTCGTCCAAAAAATTGTGACTAACAAAAGCATAACAGTTACAATCATTAAAAGGAGACAACTTATCGATAGAACTGAATCTTTGTTTTTGTTAAGAATCAGAGTAACCGCTGATCCGGCAGCAAATATATACGACAAAATCGCACCGATCCAATACCACAACATTGAGTCATTGCTCCAATTAGCCATTGATTGCATATAAATGCTGAATATAAATCCTATCAAAGCTAATACGAACGAAATTAAATTTGACTTCGAGTCAGAGATAATTTCATCATAAGTTTTATTTTTTAGCAACGACTTCGGACAACGCCCCTTTAATCATTAGCTCCTGATCATAATAATGTAAGCAATACAATAAAAACCATCTTCAAATAAGTTATATCTGAATGCAGATGTACTTCCCCATCATTTCCAATGAGATTCCGTACTTTGGTCAACCGTCAGGGGTCTTTTAAAAAATTAAATAGATGTTTTATACGCGTTCATTGCTTGATTTCTCAAAAGCATATTGTCTTTCGTAACCATTCCAAGATTGTATGCTTGTTTGATTATATCTAACACTTGATTATCAGTTTCAGTTACAGCTTGTCCTCCAGTTATTCTGGACTTCCAGTAATCGAACTGGTGATGTAACTCTGAACTGCTTTTAAGATTTTTATGATCAACCACTTTCCCCTTCTCCAGCGCTTCTTTAAATTCATCAAAATTAATTGAACATTGCTGATTCGAACTAATTCCTGCACCTTCTGTCGCTAAACTGCAAAACGCTAAAAAATTCGGATCTTTCGTGATATTGTAAGAGTTATTTAGACCTTCCATAACATTCATCCTCTCTCGAATTTTACAACGTTGCTACAAATGATTTCCTTGTCCCACTTTATTACAACCTTGTTTTACCCATGTATAGCGGTCATATTTTATATGTTCACTTCATTACGGTGTCGCTTCAACTGCTTCTGCTTTCGATATATTATGGTATTATTTCACATATTATTTATCGGTAGCACCATCGAAGTATTTAACTCAAATACAAAAAAACCTGCTTCTAGCAAGTTTTTTCCGTTGATCTTTATTTTTCAGCTTTGTCATTAAAGTATGAAAACCACAGTAAACTTAGGAATCCGGCCGCTCCTATGATTGTAAATATGACATATAACCAAGCAGATAAATCCATAAAGTTTCCCTCCTATAGAATATTCAGAAGCTTATTGAGTAATTTTTTAAACTTATTCACGCTCATAATCTCATGAGTGAGAAATCCTCCATAAAAAGCCAATGTGAGAGCATAACATCTGATGTTGCTCCAAGTCGCCATTTTCATTTATTTCACCTGCTTTTTAAACTAAGGTCTCGAATTTACAATTTCTCCCTATTGTTTAAATCAGTATATATTGATCGCTTTAAAAGATCTATGATTTTTTAGACCTTTTTTGCAGATCAGCAATCCAATCAGCTCAATATCTAAATACCTGCAATTTTATGGCATAAAAAAAGGTCAAGGATATACCTTGACTATGATCTTCATGGGGCTCGTTATGTTGAAATCTGTAGTAATCCTACACGTCATGTCAGCCGCGCTCTTTCAAAAAATCTCCCAAGAAATTCTTTGAATGGTGAACCTGTATCCCTGCATAGTCGGCCAATACTGGATCTTAAGATAAAGGATAAAATCAATATAACGGAACTTACTCTTTCAAGAAAGCCCCGTTTTATGACTATTCCAAGTTTTGATCAATAGTTCCTTCAAAATAGTCATCGCTGACTTGTTCATGTGTTTCAGCCAATCCTTTTTCCAATTGCGTTGTTCCCTCATAATCTGATGAATCAAAATATTTTCCAGCGACATTTGTTGTTTCAGTTTCTTTATGATTAGTTTGTGTTTCCGTGTCTGTCTGGTTTGTTTTGGTGTCGCCGGCCGTTGACTGCTGCTGAAAATCATAATCCTTATCCAAAGAAGAAAATCTTTTATAGTCGTCCGGTCTGTCTGCTCCATTTTTTTCAGCCATGTTATTCACCCCATATTAATAAATTTTGTTATTTCATTTGTTTGTGGTTTGAACCTTTTTTGGGATCATCCGCTTTAAAAGCTGTTTCGGTCTCATGGTCTTTTTTCAATTGTTCAATACTTGAATTTTGAATTCCTTTTTTGCTCATTGATTCTCACTCCCTTACCAATAGAATATAGACTGTTCTTATTGTGTCTATGGAGACCATATTCATGCGCTATTCAATGAATTTTTCTAAAAAAGAAGCTTCAGACAAAAAGGTCAAGGATATATCCTGACTATGTATCAGGCTCACCAATCTTCATCCGGCTCATCATGTTCAAATCCGTAAAAGCCTTTAATCCATACGTCACCGCAGCCGGCTCCTTTTGTGATCTTTAAGTAATGGTTTCTATTTGCATCACCATTCACCTTGTCAGTTGCGCTTAAATGTAAGTGATTACCCGTAAAATTCTTTTCACTAAGAGTAAATTCATACCCTGCCAGCGTGATTCGCTGAAGTTTCACATTCAATGTACAGCCTTCTGCATTGTAAATGGTAAACCTGTACCCCAGCTTAGTCGGCCAATACCGCTCATTTGTATCATCCGTCATAAAAAATCCCGCTTCATTCTCTGTCATTTTAAAGCTGACCTTATGCTCATCTTTTGTCATTTTGGCCGAAACAGCTCCGATGCCCAAACACCATGTTACGAAAATTGCGGCAATACTCAAACCTAACTTTTTCATATTTCACTCCCCCTCTTCCAGATTATAGAATTTTCACAATTCGATGATTCTTACTTCACAAAAAATAATCCCCTCCTTATGAGATGGGGTTTTTCTGTCAGCTTTTTCTTGTGTATCTATGTCGGCTCCGGGAGGAAAAAACAATTTGGTGCAATTCGCGGCCTTTTTTGAAAGCGTATCTATACTATGTAAATTCCGTTCATTGGGAGATGACAAAAAATCCGTGGGAATTTCCCTGCATGCCCCCCGCAATCGATTTTTAGAAACACTTGTCTGTAAAAATATGTAAGGGTTTTCAAAAAGGATTTATTGTGCTAAATTGTAATCCAAGTATTATTTTTCCAACGATGAAAGGGGTGTATTTTTTGAAAGCGGTAATAGCGACGAAAGACAAAAATATAGCGATCGTACAAAAAGAATTACGTCCTTTGCGACATGGTGAAGCCAAAGTTAAGATGGAATACTGCGGTGTATGTCATACTGACTTGCATGTTAAAAATGCTGATTTCGGGGATGTGACAGGCGTCACTTTAGGTCATGAAGGAATAGGCATTGTAACCGAGATTGGTGAAGGCGTATCAAGCCTGAAAAAAGGAGACCGCGTCTCTATTGCGTGGATGTTTGAAAGCTGCGGCCGTTGTGAATATTGCTTAACAGGCCGTGAAACCCTGTGCCGCGAAGTAAAAAATGCCGGCTATACAGTTGATGGCGCGATGGCTGAAGAAGCAATCGTAGCGGTTGATTATGCAGTGAAAGTGCCTGAACATTTAGATCCGGCAGCAGCAAGCAGCATTACTTGTGCAGGCGTAACAACTTATAAAGCAGTAAAAGTCAGTGAAATTAAGCCTGGTCAATGGATCGGTGTATTCGGAGTCGGCGGTTTGGGCAACTTGGCTGTTCAATATGCAAAGAATGTTTTTAACGCTAAAGTGATTGCTTTCGACATTAGCGATGAAAAATTGAATTTCGCTAAGAGCTTAGGTGCTGATGCAGTTGTAAACAGTTTAAACGAAGACCCCATCGAGAAGGCTAAAGAAGTGACCAGCGATCTAGGCCTTGATGCTGCGGTCATTACCGCTGTCTCTAAAACCCCTTTCAATCAAGCGATTGATGTTGTAAAAGCAGGAGCGCGTGTAGTTGCTGTCGGTTTACCGGTGGACAAGATGGACTTAGATATTCCCCGTCTTGTTTTAGATGGAATTCAGGTAGTAGGTTCATTAGTAGGTACCAGAGAAGACTTGAAGGAAGCTTTCCGATTCGCTGCAGACGGTAAAGTTGTACCTAAAGTGACAAAACGCCCGATCGAAGACGTGAATGATATATTTGAAGAAATGGAGCAAGGTAAAGTGACCGGCCGTATGGTTATAGATTTTACTTGTTAATATATAGATTTCTAATCATTGAAGCTGCCGGGAATGAGCCGGCAGCTTTTGGTTCTATTCTTGCTCATTGCCCCATCTTGGCTGAAGGAGACTTGCCAATTTTTTAAAAAGAAGTTTTAAGAGCCGCTTAACCGTTATTAATTTGCAATGACTATCTGGTCTCATCCTGATACCAATATAAAAAAAGGTCATTCATTGCCGAAGCGTAACCTTGTTGTCTTAACATAGTTGTTATGTTACCTCGATGATAAGTACCGTGATTCGCAACATGGAATAAAATTTCTGAATAAGCAGTTTCTCTGGAACCTAACCAAGGATTCTTCAAATTTATTTTTTGTTCGAAATCTGTTTGGCTATTAATCCATTCTTCAAACTGTGAAGCCAGTTCTTCATAAGACTTAGCAAATTCATCTGCAGAATATAAATGAGACCTTTCTGCATAAGCCATAGAAGGTTCTAATGCTTCCTGCATGTCTATTCCTTTAAGTACTTGCAGCCACATAACATCCGCCGCGTAGATGTGACTAAACGTTTGAGCAATTGTAGGATATGAACTGCGAACCTCTTCGTAAAGAACGCCGCTTGGTAACTCCTTCATTCTTTCTAATAACGCCTTATTCGCCCAAACATGGTACTGATACATATTTTTCGCATGGTTCATTTAAGCATCTTCTCCTTTAAGTTGGTACTGGCATTATAAAAAAAGATGTATGACAGCAGATTGTCATACATGTTTATATACTTTCATTATTTTTTCGGCTTCAGCGATCAATTTTGATTGCAGCTGCGCCGGTTCTGCTAAATGTTTGGCTTCAGAACATGGGGGTGAAATCATCTTCATGCTTTGAACCAGTCTGCTTCAGTATATGTATGTCATTTTTTTGTCTACCTTAAATCTTTCTTATTTCCTTAACTTGAAAAAGGAAGAATTTTTTATAAATATTGTAAATATATAACTGTATCATATTCACTATTAAGAGGAGGAATACTAATGAAAAAGAAAATTATTGCCGGTGCTCTTGCTTTTGGATTAATTCCACTGATGGGGACTGCAGATGTATCTGCAAAAGCCTTGCCAAATCAAGATAAAATCATGAAACCTGCTGGCTGGTCATGTGACGCTCCGTATATTGCTTGTCAGCCTTTTTCTGGTGGTACTGGTAAGGTTTCATTCAACTATCAGAGCAGCTCTCCGGGGAAAATCAGAGTTTTTGTTGCGAATGACGGCAGCAAATCTTTCAAATTCACAATTTATTATCCTAATGGGAATACACTCTTATCCACTACGACACTGAATGCAGGGAAAACTTTTATTCAAGAATTTAGTGTTAACCAAAAAGGAGAATACCTCCTGAAATATGATAGCGGCACTGGTGATAGTGTCGATGGTTTCTTTAGATCTGTTGAGATTTAAATTTTTTAGGAAGTCGGCTGTTTTGCCGACTTCCTTTTACAGCCAGCCGTTCTCTTCAAACCGGATAGATAATGTGTCTTCAAACGTTCTCGCACTTCCACTCATTTGTTTCTTTTTTGTTATTTGTCGTATATTGCGCTTGCCCGGGAAATGAAGAATCATTATTTCTGATTTCCCTTACCTTATTCATTTCGTGCGAGGTAACTCCCTCAAGGAGTGAATGTGTTCCAATTAAGAAATCGCAAAGGTAAAACGGCATGCCCTCTTTAAAGGTTCTTACTCTCAACTAAACATGCATGTCCATTGCTTAAGAACTGAAAGTGATATTTCATTCATCTCCCCTTCTTAGTTAACTCTTCATTTTAGACAAAAACTTCATTTTTTCTCCTTTAGACTTAAATCTATGTCGAAATTTATAGTTTGGCATATTATGTACTATCCTAACAACAGGAGGTGGCAATATGGGATACTACGGTGGAAACTACGGTGGAAATTATGGTGGAAGCTCTTTCGTATTGATCGTTGTGCTTTTCATTTTGTTAATCATTGTAGGTGCTTCTTTCCTTTAATGGAACATTGACGAACCATATACGTCTCCCAAGAAAATTGCATCTCTCAGTTCGGACAGACGCCATAAGATCTTTTTATGGCGTCTTCACTTTTGAAAAACAGATCCATATAAAATAAATATTAGGAGAGTTTTCTCCCTTTCTATAGCTGCTAATGTCTTGATTTGGCTACATACAAAATCTCAATATCTAAACAAAGCACGAACTTTTCTTAGGAAAAGCAACCAGGCGCTCTTATGTTTCTGGAGGGACAAAGGTGATACTGGCGCAACAGGTGCTGCCGGTAAAGATTGAAAATCTGCATATGATTTAGCTGTTCAGCAAGGATCCATTGGAACATTAGATGAGTGGCTTGCTCAGTTAAAATCAATAAATTAAACAAACGATCCCCTCCTCGTAATGAGAGTAAGGGATTTTCAAAAGAGAAAACCCCGAAAACCTTACATCCTTTTACAATTTTTTCAATAGCTATGTTATGATTATCCTCGAGAGATTTTTGAAATTTTCAGAAAGAGGGGTTTGGATGAGCAAGATCGCTTCAGAAGTTGTTGCAACTACACTGAATGATTGGTACATTGCTATAAAGAAACAAAAGGCAGATGAGTCAATAAAATATTACTCAGAGATAAAGAAACTGTTTGATGAGATGGAAGAGGATCAAGAAGTTCTTGCATATTACAGTTTGTTAGAAGAAAGACATAAAATGTTACTGCATTCCTCACGTGGAGAACCATTACCAAAACACACTTATTTCACTGCAGACAATGAAAGTTTCATAAAAAGAACAAACGATAAATTGGAATATAACTTTTATTTATTTGAAGGAATGTACGAGGCATACAACAAAAACTATGATCGAGCAATTAACTTATATGGATTAGCTGAGAAAAAACTTGCAGAAATTCCAGATGAAATCGAAGCAGCTGAATTTTACTCCAAAGTCTCCTACTTATACACTCTAGTTAAACAAAGCATTGTGGCACAACACTATATAAAGAATGCAATTACAATATATAAACGACACCCTGATTATAAATGCAAACTGGCTACTTCAACAATGATTGCGGCTGCAAACTATGCTGATATGAAACGGTTTGAGGAATCAGAAATATATTACTTAGAAGCAATTGATATTGCAAAAGAAACAAAAGATGAATTTTTAGAATCTCAGTTATTTCACAACCTTAGCATTGTTTATTCTGATTGGGACAAACCTGATAAATGCATTAAATCTCTTGAAAAAGCTGTAGGAAATGAATCCTGGTTGAATTCAATTTATTATATAAATTCTTTATTCATGATGATTAAGGAGCTATTTAAAATTGACGAAAAAATGAAAGCCATTGATTTTTACAATAAAGCACAGGAAAGACTCATATTAATGGAGAATAAGATATACGAAGCCAAAATCAGCATCCTATATCACCTTTATTGTGGTGAGTTAAAAAATAACTTCAATAATTGCATTCGTTATATTGAGTTTTTAAAACAACAAAATGACCTTGAAAGTGTAGATGAATTGGCCTACTTAGCTGCAAAAAGGTTTGAATCAATAGGTGCTTTTGAAGAAGCAACAAGCTTTTTCAATGAAAAGATTTGGGCTGAACAGAAAATGAATCAGGTGGAGGGAATCTTATGAAAAAAATTGTGCTTTGCGTATCTATTTTAACTGTAATTTTAAGCGGGGCAGCTTTAACGCAATTGAGTACGGATTCACCATCTAACATCCAAGTAGCTGAAAGGCCAGTCGGAGGTTAAAAAATGAATTTAGCCCTACTCATATGAGTGGGCTTTTTATTTTGTCTCCACCTGTCAGCCTATCTTGTGAAAGCGTAGTTCCTGCAGGTGTTTCTTTTCTTTTCATTATCCAATTCAAATAAACTCAACTATTGTTTTGGTTCGATGAAATCCACTACAAAGCGCACTTTTGACTAACTTGCCTTCTTGCGATTTCCTCACAAATTTCCAAGAGAACAGCTTTAACCCCTTCCTCGGGGAGCGCCAATTTCCGACAAATAATTCCCTATACATGATAATAAATTGAATCTTTATTATTCTAAATTTCTTCCCAATGCAACTCTTCTTTATTCGACCAAAACAAGAACAATGTTCGATTTAAATGTGTGGTAATAAAATTTTCCTTTTTCCCGCCCATGCCTATCCAGCTAAGCCTGTTTAAATTTAATTTCACGTGAGATTTTTCTAAAATATAAGGTCAGTTTATTTAAAAACGGGAAAATCCCGTATTAATTAAAAATACGGGATTTTTATAAATCGGTTTCTTGTTTAACGTAACACTTATTCGAAAAAATTCAGATTCCAGCCTAAACATCTTGTATCGTCCTTCACGTTACAAATGATTCAAGCAACTGCTTGTCTCTTGTTAACTGACTTCATAAATGCTTGATATGCTTGACAAAAAGTATCTTTTACACCTGAGCCATCCGGCTTTCATCACCACATAAGCAAAAGGTAAGCTCCATTATTTAATATCAAGATTAATGTGCGCCACTTAATTTAACTAGAATTTTCGCTTGAGATTTATCATGAATTAACGCTTCAAAGCCTTGTTCAGCGATATTATCTATATCAATTTTACTTGTAATAATTGATTGCGCGGGTAATCTTCCATTAGCAAATAATTCAATGACCTCATTGTAAGTTTCATTGCTGTATCCTACAGATCCCATTAATTTTGCACCACTAAAGATTAGTGAAGAAGGAACATTAAATTGGATATCTTGCGTGTGGAAGCTGATAACCATCATTGTGCCACGAACTTTAGTTGATTGAATAGCTTGATGAAATGTTGATTCGACACCTGCAGCTTCAATTGCAACATCTGCTCCATCTGGGAATAATCTCCGAATTTCTTCATCAGGTTTTACTTCTTTAGCATTAAAGACGTGTGTCGCGCCCATTTCAGTTGCTCTATCAAGTCGACTATTAAATAGATCAATAACAATAATATTAGAAGCGCCTGCAGCTTTTGCACCTAAAACAGCAAATAGCCCAATAGGTCCCGCTCCATAGACAACGACAGTATCGCCTTCTCTTACATTTGAATCCTTAATGGATTGGAAAGATACAGCTGCTGGTTCAACCATGGCTGCCAATTCTAGCGGTAAATGATCTGGAATTTTAAAAATCGTTTTTTGTGGAAGTATCACATATTCAGCAAACCCTCCGTCGATTTGTGCACCAACTGCGTCTAAAGTGATGAAACGTTCAGTTTCAGCATTTGAAGGATCTTTAAGCATCATTGGATAGATACATACTCTGTCACCTTTTTTAAATTTTGTTACATGAGAGCCAACCTCTGCAATTTCACCAGAAAATTCATGTCCAAGTACCGTCTTCTTATTCATTGGTACTGAATCTGGATGCAAGTATGCATGCAAATCAGAACCGCAAATACCAGCCCATGCCACTTTAACTTTCACATCATTTGGTTGTAATTCTTTCGTTCCTCTTTCCTCAATACGAATATCTCTTTCACCATACCACACTGCAGCTTTCATCAAAACTCCTCCTTTAATTCATTTTTTAAAGCATGAAAGCAATTTTCTTTTGCTCTTTACCTACTCATAACTCCTCTCCTCCTTTGCTATGTTCATTAATCTATCACAGGTTTTGACGAAAACGATGAGCAAAAAATAACACATGTCTCAAAGTGAGACATGTGTTTTAAAGTGGTTCATTAATCTATAAATTCTTAGAAATCTGAATTAATTCTTCTTTTGTATATGAATATTCATTGCTTAACCATTTTTTTATAATCTCAAAAAAACCACTGCAGTAGAAATCGCATAGTACCATTGGGTAATCAGAATTTTGGATTTGTTTAGAAAGCGGATCATTATATTCCATTGAAATTTCATATAAATTTCCTGCACCAAATTGAATCAATTTTTCGTATAACTCAAGGCTATTATTTTTACTGGTAAGATTAAAAAACAATTCCCGATTTAGATCTACGTATTCGATTATTTCCTCAAACAATGTATGTTCTTGATCTAAACCTCCTTTTGTTTGTTCAAAGAGGTTTATCGCGATGGAATTTGATGCATCACTAAATAGCTCATATTTATCTTCATAATGACGGTAAAATGTGCTTCTATGAATCATTGCTTTTTCACAAATATGATTAATTGTGATAGATGAAAATGTTTTTTCTTTTAATAACTCCAAAAACGCATCCTTTATTATGGTTTGTGTGCGTAAACGTGTAAAATTACTCAAGTCAAGTTTTCCTCCTATATTTAACTCCTAAGTAATGCTTGAAATTTTAATAGTTTTCATAGTCCTTCTTTTCTTTTAGTATGCCTAAATTAATAATAATTATGAAACGAGAAGAATAAAATAAATCTGGAATCATGTGAAGCGGAACGGTTTTATAATTTCCTGCACTTGTTCTTTTGCCCTACTATAATATGTCCAAATAAAAGCCCAGCTACAGGGGCATTTCCCCATAAAAAAAGCCGGATTCCTCCTTAAGAGGTTCCAGCTTTTTTTATTGTTCGATCTTTGTTAGTTCAATGGAAACTTTTTATCATTGGTGCAAATGCTGCTCCCACTACCAGTAACTCCTAGTTTAGGGCATATGAGGAGGATATCTGACGGCTATAATATTTCAATGCAGCCTTCTGTTCCATGAACGCGGATTCGCTGCCCATCTTTTATCAATCGGGTAGCATTTTCAACTCCGACAACTGCAGGTAAGCCATATTCACGCGCTATAACCGCTCCATGAGTCATCAGTCCGCCAACTTCGGTAACCAGGCCTTTTATGGATACAAACAACGGTGTCCAGCTGGGGTCAGTAAAAGAGGTGACTAATATATCTCCATCTTCCAGATCAGCATCTTCCATGTTTAAGATGACACGTGCTCGCCCCTCTATAACTCCGGAGGAAACAGGCAGACCTGCAATCGCACCGGCGGGGAGATTTTCTCGTTTGTACTCGCCTGTAATGATTTCACCATCAGACGTGATAACACGCGGCGGGGATAGTTTTTCATATAATTTGTACTCATTTTTTCGTTTGCTGATGATTTGATAATCCAGTTTATTTGCGCGTACGACTTCATGAAGTTCTTCAAAAGTGAGATAGTATATGTCTTCTTTTTCATGAATAACGCCCGCTTTCACGAGTTGTTCGGCCTCTTTCAGTAAAGCCTGCTTATAAACGAAGTAGCGACTGACCATGCCGTATTTCGGATATTCCCTAAACCCGCTGAAATTCCGGATGATGTTGATCATTCGTTTTGTTTCTTTGGCTTTTTGTTCACCATCCGGTAATTGCTTCAATCGATCTAATAACTCTTGTTCTTTCTTCAAAGCTTCCTGTCGCCCTTGCTCAAATTTCCGATGGCTGGCATTAGGCACACTGTTATTGATATTATTTAGAATCATTGGGATAAGTGCAGCCGGTTTTTCGCTCCATCGGGTTCTTGTAATATCAATTTCTCCGACGCACCGCATTCCGTATTTGTTGAGATAATCATCAATAGCGTCCCTGGTTTCCTGCCCGCCCTCAAACTTAACCAGCTCATCCATAAAGTGATCATCTTTTACCTGTTGCAAATAATCAATGACTTCCGGATACGGACGGATCACATCTGCGACATCCAATAATGCCAAACCCATTTCCGAAGTAATATTGCCTGGTACAGATTGAGAAAGCATATCTGCTGCGTTTTTTTCACCTAACCACTCGTTCATTTTTTCGTTAATCCATGATGAAGCATTCATGGCAGCTCGAATCACAGCCGAACTTTTTGGGTCAAATAAAATCTTCTTTAATTGCTGCCCGATATCTTCCAGAATAAATTCAAACAAATCCGCTCCAGATTTCGTTGTGATATTTTGTTTTAACTCTTCGATCGATGTTTGGCTTCTTTTGATCAAATCCGAAACTATTGTCGGATCGTTTTCAACTTGAGCCAGCATATCTGTATTGCCTTTGAAGGGATTCGGTGCTGTTTTATCAGGTATCGACTTAATGAAATCACGTCGCTCTATTATGGTCATAAGTGCGTCTTTTAAGAGCGGATCGTGCTGTCCCATGCCATTTAATAATACGTCTCTGCTGTCAGGTGATGCCAGATGATGTGTGACATCAACAAATAACCTTCCGCCAGCTTTACGCATGGGTGCAGGAGTAGTCAGCAGCCAAAAAGACAATCCAAGCGGTTTTATGGGATCCGTCATCATTTGTTGATGACCGACAGAAATATAGACGTGATTTTCTTGATCGCTCGCTTCAGGAACGGGGTATAACGTTGTGATCGGACGGCTCTGGACAATATAAAAAGTATCGCGGGCCAAACACCATTCGATATCTTGCGGCTGGCCAAAATAAGCTTCGATCTGTCTTCCTATGCGTGCCAGCTGTAAAATTTGTTCATCAGTCAGTGTTTGAGTCTTTTGCTGTTCAGGATCGATCTGCTGTGTTTCTGTTCCGCCTTCTTTTCGTCCATAGATAGCCAATTTTTTGGTTTCTATTCTCTTATCGACGATTTGCCCATCCCGTACTTTATAACAATCGGCAGATACCAAGCCAGAGACCAATGCTTCACCAAGTCCAAAACCGGCATCGATGGATAGCACCTTTCGGTTGGAGGTGATCGGATCAGCGGTAAATAAAATCCCCGAAGCCTGAGGGTACACCATTCTTTGAATGATAACTGATAAATAAACTTGGCTGTGGCCGAATCCATTTTGCATCCGATAGATTACCGCGCGATCCGTAAATAGGGAAGCCCAGCATTTGCTGATATGCTGCAAGATTGCATCGACGCCGATAATATTTAAATAGGTGTCTTGTTGACCGGCAAAAGAGGCATGTGGTAAATCTTCAGCAGTCGCACTAGAACGTACGGCATATGCATGTTCCTCGCCAAACCGGGAGAGATAGTGAGAAACTTCCATCACGACATCGGAAGGAATTTCTGCTTCCATAATGATTTGCCGAATTTTTCTGCTGATTTTACCAATTTGATCTCGATCCTCAACTTTCAGCATGGTCAATTGATCCAACAACGATTGTAACGTTTCGTTTTGTTCGATGGCTTTTTGATATCCTGCTGTTGTGACACAAAATCCTTCTGGGACTTGTATACCTTGAATTTTTGATAATCCCCCTAAATGTAACCCTTTTCCTCCAACGAGCAAACGCTGCATTTTTTCCAGTTCATGTAAACCGAGTACCAAAGAACTCATTCTGCATCTTCCCTTCAAAAAAAATTGACAAGAGCTTCCTAGCATGATATAATCATAATATAAGATGGATATCTATAACTATTTATCAAGAAAGCGCACGTAGACTGATTATATCACCGTGTCTGTTTTTGCGCAATATAAAAAGAACCTGGCCAAATTGGCCAGGTTCTTTCTTACTTTCCCGCTACATTAGATCATACCTTCCGATTTCATCGTACGTTTAGATTGATACCATATCAGAACCTACAAGGGTTTTCCGCCAATAGTCAGTACATTTGCAGTTACATTAGCACTGCCATTGCTTTGATATCCTTCTACCGTAAGCGCGGTTTCATACATCTTACCCATTGGCATCCCTAAGCTTTCCCACTTCTTGAAATGTTCGCTGACAGATACGGTTCCGCTCGTTCGTTTTGTCTGCCGGACACTCCAATACTGTTTAAAGGTGGCGATACCTATAATCGAAGGTTGGTTGATTCGAGTGGTCTCATAAATGTCATATGTGCCCCCATCAACAGTAAAAGTACCCTTCGGCGTTCCCGTCGGTCTGTAGGTGCCCCAATTATCGACGATGTAATATTCTATGAGCGGATCTTTCGTCCATCCATAAACACACAGATAGGAATTTCCCCCGGGATTGAAAGTTGCGTTGTAATTGATTGATATGTTTCCAAGTTGTGAGTGAGTCTTCGTTGAATCGAATTTCTTGCCTTTTCGGAATAAAGCATTCCCAATGTTACTCCACTGGGCACTGAACGCACCGCCGCTATTAAGCGTCATACTGGTATTCCCAGAGTCCTTCCACAATTCATAGTCATAGCCATCATGGGTGCCGGTCTGATTTGAGGTGATTGTAGTTGCCGCCTGTGCTGACCATGCAGGCAATGTCAGCGCCAGACTAAATAAAACCGCTAATAAAAACTTCATTCTTTTTTGTTTCATTTTGCATTCCTCCCGTTTGATCAGATTGTAATCAGGTCTTACCGTAATGTTTTGTTTATCCTCACCACCTTTCAAAAGAAGGCAGCCAGAGCGGTTATATGATTGTCCTGTTATCCCCCTAAAAAGTTTAGTTTATATTGTAATAGCTTAGCGTTTTGTATGGGAAATAGAGTAGCATTCAATGATTTTTCAAAGCCGCTTTCAATCTTATTAACACCAACTTATCTATGATGCAGCTGTAGGTATGTCAAAGTTTTCATGACCCATTACGAACCATACTTATCATTAGTTTTTTCGAAAGCTCTGCAAAGCCGTATTGAGATCCTTTGTGTGAGTATAAATTTTCTTATACAAATCGAATAGTGTTTTATATTTTTGAACATTTTGTTCTATCGGATAAAATGCAGCAGCCTCACGAATGAACTGCTCTACACATTCTTCAAGGGATTCAAACCACCCGCTTCCAAAGGCAGCCAGCATAGCAGCCCCCATGGCTGGACCTTGTTCATTTTCTAACTTAATCACCCGCGCATTGAAAATATCCGCTTGCATTTGAAGCCATGTTTCATTTTTAGCTCCCCCGCCAATAGAAACCACAGTATCAACTGATTTTCCCGCTTCACGGAACAGCTCAATTGATTCATGCAAAGAGAATGTGATGCCTTCCATTACCGCCCTCAAAAAATGCTCTCTTGTGTGGGCTCCATCCATTCCGATCAAGCTTCCCCGAATGGATGAATCAGCATGCGGCGTTCTCTCACCAACCAAATAAGGGGTGTACAGCAGTCCATTTGCTCCTATCGGAATAGATTCCACTCCCTGAAGTAATTGCTCAAACGATTCGTTTGGTGCAAACGTTCTTTTAAACCAGTCCAAGCTGTATCCTGCAGCGAGCGTGACTCCCATCGTATAAAAAGAATCCTTTTTTCCATGATTAAAAAAGTGCACTTTCCCTTTAAAGTCTCTTCCTTTGTCTTCTTCACATGAAAGTATGACCCCTGACGTCCCAATACTGCATAAAGTTTTTCCGGGAGAAAGGATACCGGCTCCAACAGCACCGCAAGCATTATCTGCTCCCCCAGCGTACACTTTTGTTTTTTCCGACAGCCCGGTCTCCGCCGCAACGTTTGGAAGCAGTGATCCCACATAATCATGGGATTCAACGAGCGGGGGACAAATATCCGCTGAAATACCAAATTGTTTGCAAATCTCATCACTCCACTCCTTGCGGGTAATATGTAAAAGCAAAGTTCCTGCCGCATCGGAGTATTCGGTGTGAATGACTCCAGTCATGCGGAATCTCACATAGTCTTTCGGAAGTAAAAAAACAGCAGTTTTTTTAAAGAGTTCGGGCTCATGTTCCTTCACCCATAACATTTTAGGTAATGTAAACCCTTCCAGAACACGGTTCTTTGTGATGTCAAGCAGTCGATCACCACATTTCTCCGTCATTCTGATACATTGAGGCGTCGTTCTGGTATCATTCCAAAGAATCGCATGACGCAACACCTGCCGATCTTGGTCAAGCAGGACTAACCCATGCATTTGTCCTGAATAGCTTATTCCGTCAATATCCTCGGCTTGAACGTTAGATATCGAAACCAATTCAGCCAATGCATTAATTGTTTGCTGCACCCAGTCTTCAGGATTTTGCTCACTATATCCCGCCTTCTCTTGGATGAGCGGATAACTTTTGGACGTTTCTGCACAAACCTTGCCGTTTTGATTAACTAAAATGGTTTTAACAGCACTCGTTCCAAGATCTATTCCAATGACATACTTCATTTTTTTACTCCTTCCCCTCTAAATAAATCCCCAATTATAGAAATTACCCGTCATAACATAACGATAAAGGAATCATGACGGGCAGTTCAGGGGTGGCTCAACTATCCCTGCTATAACTTTTTAGCGGGATCTGGAGCTTCTTTTTCATTTGTTATACTTCTAAAATGTATTGGTTTAATATCGCTTTTAATCGCTCCTGTCTCCCTGATTCGTTTTTAATTGGTTTATTATTCAGCGCATATTGCTCAAGTGTCTTGAAATTAGCTCTTCCTTCTGCAATTTCAAGACCAATCCCTTCAGAAAAGCTGCGGTAACGGTGTTGAATCACATCTTCAAACACACGATCTTCGATTAATTTGTGGGCGACTTTCAATCCTCTTGCAAATGCATCCATCCCTGCAACATGGGCATATATTAGATCATCAGGCTCAAAAGAAGATCTTCTGACCTTCGCGTCAAAGTTTAATCCGCCGCTTCCAAGGCCGCCATTTTGCAGGATTTCGTACATTGCCAATGTCGCAGAATATAAATCCGTCGGAAATTCATCCGTGTCCCAGCCTAAAAGAGGATCACCCTGATTTGCGTCAACAGAGCCAAGAAGACCATGCACTCTGGCCATGCGTAACTCATGTTCGAATGTATGCCCGGCTAATGTGGCATGATTGGCTTCAAGATTTAATTTAAAATGATTGTCCAAGCCATATTGCTTCAAAAAGGCAATGGTTGTAGCTGCATCTGTATCATATTGATGAGTAGTCGGCTCTTTTGGTTTCGGTTCAATCAAAAACTGCCCGGTATACCCGATTTCCTTCGCATAATCCACTGCCATATGCATGAATCTGGCCAAGTTATCAAGCTCAAATTTCATATCGGTGTTTAGCAATGTTTCGTATCCTTCACGGCCGCCCCAAAATACGTAGTTCTCGGCGCCAAGCTCTTTTGCCGTTTCTAACCCTTTTTTTACTTGTGCTGCAGCATATGCAAATACGTCTGCATTGCAAGAAGTCGCGGCGCCATGGACGAAACGCGGATTCGTAAACATGTTTGCAGTATTCCATAATAGCTTAACGCCGCTGTTTTTCATGTACTCTTTTATCATGCTCACGATAATATCTAAATTTTGATTTGTCTCTTTTAACGTACTGCCTTCCGGTGCAATATCCCGGTCATGAAAAGCAAAAAAAGGCGCATCCAGTTTTTCAAACATTTCAAATGCCGCTTCTACTCTCGCTCTCGCGAGATCCATACCTTTATAGTGATCCCACGGCCTTTGCATCGTAGCTGCTCCAAAAATGTCTGTGCCGTCAGCGGTAAAGGTATGCCAATAAGCAATTGAAAATCGCAAATGCTCTTTCATCGTTTTTCCGCCGATTACTTCTTGAGAATTATAATATTTAAATGCTAAAGGATTAGTGGAACCTTTCCCTTCGTAAATCACTTTGTTTACGCTTTCAAAATAGTTGACTGAACCAGAATGAGAGTGAGCCATGTGGTTTCCCCCTTAAAAATAAATTCAAAACAAATAATTCAAATTCAGGCGCATTTTATGACATACTGTAAGTAAGGCGCATGTTAGTTTGTTGCTCAAACAAACTAACATATTTTTATCTTATATAACCTCGTCAGTATTTTCAATATTTTTTTAGTTTTTTACGGATACATTAGATATAATAAAGATTAGATTCGCTATGTACTATGTTTCTCACTACAATAAAATTTCAACTTAATTTAAAGATTATACAAATGGAGTGGATTAAGTGGATATCGCTGATCAAACCTTTGTCAAAAAAGTAAACCAAAAGTTATTATTAAAGGAAATACTTAAGAATTCACCTATTTCAAGAGCAAAATTATCCGAAATGACCGGATTAAATAAATCAACTGTTTCATCACAGGTAAACACATTAATGAAAGAAAATCTTGTATTTGAAATAGGTCAGGGACAATCAAGCGGCGGAAGAAGACCGGTCATGCTTGTTTTTAATAAAAAAGCAGGATACTCCGTAGGCATAGATGTTGGTGTGGATTATATTAATGGCATTTTAACAGACCTTGAAGGGACGATCGTTCTTGATCAGCACCATCATTTGGAATGCAGCTCTCCAGAAATAACGAAAGACATTTTAATTGATATGATTCATCACTTTATTGCCAATATGCCGCAATCTCCGTACGGGCTTATCGGTATAGGCATATGCGTGCCCGGACTCATTGATAAACATCAAAAAATTGTTTTCACTCCAAACTCCAATTGGAGAGATATTGACTTAAAGTCTTTCATACAAGAGAAATTCAACGTGCCCGTTTTTATTGAAAATGAGGCAAATGCCGGTGCATATGGTGAAAAAGTATTTGGCGCAGCAAAAAATCACGATAACATGATTTATGCAAGTATCAGTACAGGGATAGGGATCGGTGTTATTATCAACAATCATTTATATAGAGGGGTTGGCGGATTCTCCGGTGAAATGGGACATATGACAATAGACTTTAATGGTCCTAAATGCAGTTGCGGAAATCGAGGCTGCTGGGAATTGTACGCTTCAGAGAAGGCTTTATTAAAATCTCTTCAGACGAAAGAGAAAAAAGTGTCCTGCCAAGATATCATAGACCTCGCCCATCTGAATGATATTGAAACTTTACATGCATTACAGAATTTTGGATTCTATTTAGGAATAGGCCTAACCAATATTCTGAATACATTCAATCCGCAAGCGATCATTTTAAGAAACAGCATCATTGAATCGCACCCTATGGTTTTAAATTCAATCAGAAGTGAAGTGTCGTCCAGGATTTATTCTCAATTAGGCAGCAGCTATGAATTATTACCATCATTCTTAGGAAAAAATGCACCAGCTTTAGGAATGTCCTCTATTGTGATTGATCATTTTCTTGATATGGTTAATCATTAATTAAAATGTTTCAATCTCTATGTTTTACGCTCATCTTTTAAGATGAGTTTTTTTGTTTTTTAAACCGAGCAGGAGAATTTCTGAAGGAATTTTCACATAGGTCACTTTCTAATATGAAAAAGGAGTTCTGAAATAGAAGCCTCCTTTTTCATGAACACATTATTTTTCTTTATAGCGAAAATATTTGAAGTCGGCCGGAATATGATTACCGCTGGTATCTTGGCATTGCATCCCTACAAAGGCTCCTGTGAAGAATCCTCCTCCACGGATGTAATCATCTGATAATTTTTTCGATTCCAATGCAATGTCAATTTTGTGCCAGTCTTCTTTGTTCAATGAATAGAAATAATAGTATTTTTCCTTTTCAATTTTCGCTTTTAAATATACATATTTTACTTCATGAGGAATAACAATTTTATTTTTTAATGGTTGTGAAAAAGAAAAGTTATCACATATTGTTAATTCAAGAATTCGGCCAAGTTCTTCATCATGCGTGACTTGAAGAGCCGTCCAGTTCTCTGTATTGTAATAGTTCACCAAACCAGCGGCTTGCTGAAAATTTTCAGGATAAAACTCAACAGCAGTTTCCGCTTCAAAATGGAAACTTTGCCACCGTCTGGTTACAAATGCCTGAGTAAATGTCGAGGTTAATGATTCATGACCGTATAATCGTAAATGATTTGGCACTTGAGTCAATGAACCTAATTCATTCGTGAACGGGATCCTTAACGTTTGAAAATTTATATTTAATTTTGCATCCTCAAATTCATCAACTTCCGGGTACGTTGCTTCAAACTCGGTTTTGTGTATAGACGGCGCTTCTGCCTCCAAGCTTCCTTCTTTTCCGCCTGCTACATAAGGCCATTCATCTTTCCAGCAGAGTTTTTGAATAGCTGTTTCTCTGCCCAAAGGGCAATATCCTCTCTGCTGAAAAATGGAATCATCGTCAGGATGAATAGGGCGTCCCGTTAAATGAGCTAAATACCACTCACCTGTATGTGTTTGAACAATGGATGCATGGCCGCATTTTTGCAGCGGATTTCCTGGATCATGCCATGACGTTAAAATTGGATTATCGGGATGAACTTCATATGGGCCCTCAATATTTGCAGAGCGGGCAATTGTAGCAGCATGTTCGAACCGTGTTCCCCCTTCTGCGGTTAATAAATAATAATAGTTCCCGATATGATAAAGGTGCGGAGCTTCTGTCAGTTTTCTATCAGTTCCTTTAAATATTACTTTCGGTTTTCCAATTAATTTTTGCTCCTCATCAGAATATTCCTGCATGACAATTCCTCCGAATGAGTGCCGATCAATACGCTGATCCCATAACATATTTAATAAATATTTTTTCCCATCCGTATCATGGAACAAAGAAGCATCAAACCCCGAGCTATTTAATCTAATCGGCTCCCCCCAATCACCATTAATCGTTTCACAAGTAACTAAATAATTATGACAATCTTTCCAAGCGCCATCTACTACCTTAACATCCGTATAGATGAGCCAAAACTTTCCGTCGCTGTAACTTAAACATGGTGCCCAGACCCCGCCTGAATCAGGGTTTCCTTTCATGTCTAATTGCGAAACTCTCTGTAATGGATGGGCAACTAAGTGCCAATTTACTAAATCTTTTGAGTGGTGTATCCGGACTCCCGGAAACCACTCAAATGTAGATACAGCGATATAATAATCCTCTCCAACCCTGCAAATACTCGGATCCGGATTAAATCCTTTAAGTACTGGATTGATAATCTTCATGCGAAACGCCTCCTCAGCTGTTTTCTGTTGATTCATCATGTTTTAAGCTTTGAAATCATCAATATGATCCAAATAAACTTTGTCTCTATTCTCTAATTCCCGTACCATGTTTTTATATTTTTTCTCATCTAAGTTATAGAAATTAATATCAATCATGGCTAAAACCAGTAAGAACACGGGAATAATGGTTGTTGTAATTAAAATTCCCGTTAATGCCTGCGGGGTTTGTGCCTGATTTGCCACATACCCAAACTTATCGAGAACCAGACCAGGTACAACCCCTCCCAAGGCCATGCCGAATTTAAAGAAAAATCCGATAATAGCGTATATGAGCCCCCCCATTCTTTTCCCTGTTCTGTACTCTCCATATTCTATTGTTTCAGGAATCAGCGCCCACATATATCCCCCGGCAGTGAGACTTCCGGCAGCGGCAATTAATCGAAAGAAGAGTATAAGATACACATTGCTTGGCGGAACAAACAGTAAAGCCAAGAGGCCGATCATATTCAGTAATAATGCATAATTTAGTAATTTCTTCTTCCCCAATAATTGATGAAGCTTAGGTATAAACGGTAAAATGACCAAAGCAGGCAAACTTCCGATCAAACCGTACCACTTCACTAAATCCTCTCTTTCTAAGTTATACGTTACATAATAGATGCCAACTGAATTACTGATTGAATTCACTCCAAAAATTATAATAAAGAAAATACTTAATACAACAAGCGGACGATTAACACGAAATTGCTCAAATATATCCGTTAATTTAATTTTTTCTTCAGTCTTTTGAAGAGTGACGCGCTCTTTTGTACTTTTAAAACAAAAGATTAAAAGGCACCCGCCTATCATTCCCATAATACCCATGGTCAGCTGCCAGCCAAGGGCTTCGTTACCCGAAGTATCGCTTAAATAAGCAGCCAATAAGGGAACAAAAAATGCAACGACAAGTCCGCCAAGATTCGCAAATAACATACGGACAGATGTTATACTAACAACTTCTTGATTATTTCTGGTCATTGCGGAAGTTAACGCGCCATATGGAACGTTTATCGTTGTGTATGTAAGCGACAAGCCGACATAGGTTATATAGGCATATATTAATTTCCCCATATCCGAAAAGTCCGGGGTTGTAAAACAGAGTATTGCCAGGATGACAAATGGAAATGCTCCGAATAAGAGATATGGTCTAAAGCGTCCAAACCTGCTATTTGTTCTGTCTACTATTGTTCCAATAAAAGGATCAGCGAGAGCGTCGATGATTCTAACCACTAAAAACATAGTACCAGCTGTTGCTGCCGATAAACCAAATATATCTGTATAGAAGAACAAAAGGTAAGTAGATACTGTTGCATAAATCAAATTACATGCAAAATCTCCAGACGCATATCCAACTTTTTCAACCATGCTAATCTTTTTTACATTTTCACCGAGCATGATTTCCTCTCCTTTTCGGCCCTTTAATATGGAACAGTAAGAAATGGAACACTTCTTCAAAAACACCAGATAGTAAGCGCTTTCAACAAAACGATAGTGATTACCTTTCACAGAGCATTTTCATCCTGAAAATGATGATCGGCAAGCAGTATATTCATCATATGCCTGAAAAAGGATAAAAGTCTTATTGTTTCGTTTTACCTCCAGCTAAAATCGAGCCTCTTATCCCCCTTCCATCCATGTTTAAAAGATCGTTATCTCATGGATGATTAAAGTGAATTTCATTAGTTTGTTGCGTGAACAAACTAACTTGATTTAATATTATAAAATCCTTTCGGCTTTTTCAATGTTTTTTTCAGAAAATTTAAATTGGCCTGAAATAAAATGATTGATGCTCTGCGGCAACTAAGTAATAAACCTCATGTGTCTCCACATTTTGCACGGCCGCATACCCAACGGGGTTAATATCCCCTTTCTTTTGTTTGGGGATTGGCAGTTGAAATCCTCATTCGGTTTAAATTGCTCTGCATCCCCCCTCCTATTACCCGCATTTCGGAGGAAACACCAAAGCTTTTTGGGAACATATCCGTTCCTTCGATTGGGTTAATGCATTTGCGGTTTGCGGTTCCCCAATGATTATTATCCTCATAAAATGTATCTGTAACAGCGGTTTGTGAGACTGAAAACAATTAAAAACACCGATAGAATGAAACTATTGGTGTTTGGAGACATGTTTTTTTATGTTGCAGCGTTTATAATGATTTACTCTTATTAACGAGATAATATGTGAAGATCACATGTCCATCAAAAAATTAGCGGCAGTTCTTCGAGTGCTCGCATCAGAAAATTCCCTTTCCATTTTATTTGTTCCTTTTCGCATTTTATCTGTATATTTGGACAGCGGCGTAATAAGGTGGAAATAGCAATCTTTGATTCTAAGCGGGCAAGCTGTGCACCAAGGCAAAAATGGATGCCATGGCCAAAAGCAATATGGCGGTTATTCTTTCTTTCAATATCAAACATGTCGGCATTTGGAAATATCTTTTCATCGCGGTTTGCTGATGCTAAGGAAATGATGATCACGTCTTTCCGTTTAATTTCCTGCCCATGCAGTATAAACGGTTCAGCCGTCCAGCGAATCGTCGTTAACTCAACCGGGCTGTGAAACCGCAATGCTTCTTCTATGGCTGAGTTCATCAAATCCGGCTGCCGGCGGAGCTTTTCCAGTTGATCATGGTGACACATCAAAGCATATGTCATGTTGGTGATTAAGTTTACGGTTGTTTCATGACCTGCAACGATAAGCAGCATAATCATCGAGTACAATTCTTCTGTACTTAATGGTGTGCCTTCACTTTCCGCTTGAATTAATGCACTGATTAAATCTCCTGCAGGCTCGCTCCTTTTTTTACGAACTAAGCATTCCAGATATTCAACAAATTCCCCTAACAAATGGTCATTCTCCTTAAGCCTTTCAGGGGCATCTGAAAAATCAATAATTGCTTGCGACCAAATTCTGAAATTTTGACGGTCTTCCAGGGGAATACCAAGCATTTCACTTATGACGATAATCGGCAAAGAGAACGCATAATCGTCCACTAGGTTCATGAATTTGCTGGGCTGTACTTTATCCAATAAAGAATCTGCTATATGTTGGATTTTGTCTTCCAACTGTAAAATCATCCGATGAGTAAATGCTTTCTGAACAAGAGTTCGCAAGCGGTTGTGATCAGGGGGGTCCGAATTAAGCATATGCTTTCTTAAAGGCCCTTCATTCTTAAATAGAACAGGTCGTTTCTCTTCTTTTGCGGTAATTACATTTTCATAGTTTTTCTTTAATTTTTCATTCTTTAATAAATGTACTGCATCATCATATCTCGATATAAGCCAGCCTTCCCCAAGACTTCCTAAAGATAATGGGCAGAGAGGGCGGGATTTTCGCAGTTCTTTATAAAAAGCATACGCTTCATCTTTAAATGCTCTGGAAGACAATTGACTTTCCGTCAAAACCGTTAAACTCTTGTTTTGTTTTGAAAACATTGATTCAACCTCCATCTCTATGAAAGGTTATGATAATCTTCAAATAAAATTTCTCAAGGAACGATCAGCAGCCCGTTAGCTACCCCTGATTAAAGATAATCTGTTACCACACTGTTACGTTAGAACTTCCACTACTTTGATATCCCTCTGTCGCTAAGACTTGGTAAGACCAATTACTGCCCAGATTCATTCCATGACTCTTCCATGCGTTAACATGATTGCTGAAAGTGATTGCAGCGTTGCTTCCAGTTGGTCTCTTCGTCTGACGGACGCTCCAGTACTGTGTAAAAGTAGTGCTTGGGCCCTCAATGGAAGGTGCGTTATAACGTGTAGTTGTATATATGTCATATGTACCCCCATCACTGTTTACAGTACCTTTATACGTTCCAGTAGGTCTATAAGTACCCCATGAATCCACTACATAATATTCTATGAGTGGTGATCTCGTCCAACCATATAAAGTCAAATATCCATTGCCATTAGGCGCCCAAACTCCGGCATTATAGTTTATTGTCCTAAATGGCGAACCTGTAGTCCAACCTTTACCAACAACGAAATTTCCGGTATTAGACCAATTAACACTGTAATTCCCACCAGACCCATTGACAGCGTTTACTGTTCCGCCCCCATCAGTCCAATTTTGCCAGTAGTCTGTGCCAGCTGCAGAAGCGGTTGCTGAAAACAAGCTAATACTCATTAAAGCTGCCGTTAATCCAACTAAGAAATTCTTTTTAAACTTAAACATATGTTGCCTCCTATAATTTTTTTCTGGCTTTGACATGAGGTTGACCTCGTATATATTTAAAACATTCTTATTCCTAACGCCAAAGCTTTTGATCGTTCCCTTCAATATAATAGCACGAATCAACGAGTGAATATTATGAATATTTGTAATTTAATTACAAAGGCCTAAAAAATTATATTATAGGTGGTCTTGTTCCCCCATGGCCTTACTTTTTTCGTAAAATCACAATTCTTGTTTCTAAATCTGAGAATATATGACTCTCTCATGTCTTAAACGGCCAAAAGACGGTCAACTTGACCGCCTATCCTTCATCCAGATCTTTTAATAAAAATTTAAAATCCCCTGACACCAATAGTGCCAAGGGATTGAAAGATTAATATTGAGACATGTATTGTTCGCGCTCCCACGGATGAACCTGTGTGCGGAACATATCCCATTCGATTTCTTTTGCTTCGATGAAGTGTTCGAACAGGTGCCCGCCGAGAGCTGCAACCATAACTTCGTTTGATTTGAATTCGTCGAGGGCTTCCGCCAGTGTCGCCGGAAGGTCTACGATTCCGTTTTCCATGCGCTCTTCTTTGCTCATAACGTAGATGTTGCGATCAATCGGAGCCGGGGCTTCAAGTTTGTTTTTGATTCCGTCAAGACCTGCTGCAAGCAATACGCTTAACGCCAAGTACGGGTTTGCCGCCGGGTCTACGCTGCGGACTTCAACACGCGTGCTGATGCCGCGGGAAGCCGGGATACGGATCAGCGGGCTTCTGTTTTGCGCGCTCCATGCCACGTAGCAAGGAGCTTCATAGCCCGGAACAAGACGTTTGTAAGAGTTCACTGTCGGGTTTGTGACAGCTGTAAAGCTTGTCGCGTGTTTTACGATACCGGCAATGAAGTGTTTTGCTGTTTCACTCAGCTGAAGATCAGCGTCTTTATCAAAGAATGCGTTAACGCCTTCTTTAAAGAGTGATAGATTACAGTGCATACCGGATCCGTTTACGCCGAACAGCGGTTTTGGCATGAATGTCGCATGCAGACCGTGTTTGCGGGCAATCGTTTTGACAACCAGTTTGAAAGTTTGGATGTCATCACAAGAACGGATGGCACCGGCATATTTAAAATCGATTTCGTGCTGACCCGGAGCAACTTCATGGTGAGATGCTTCGATTTCAAAGCCCATTTCTTCAAGCTCAAGCACGATATCGCGGCGGCAGTTTTCTCCCAAGTCGGTCGGAGCCAGGTCGAAGTATCCGCCTTTATCATTCAATTCAAGCGTCGGTTCGCCTTTTTCATCTAATTTAAACAGGAAGAATTCAGGCTCAGGTCCAAGATTGAAATCGCTGAATCCGAGTTCTTTCATTTCTTTCAGAATCCGTTTGAGGTTGTTACGCGGATCACCTTCGAACGGCGTACCGTCCGGATTGTAGATATCACAGATGAAGCGTGCTACTTTACCTTTTTCAGCCGTCCACGGGAAGATGACAAATGTGTTCAGATCAGGATATAAGTACATATCAGACTCTTCGATACGGACAAAACCTTCGATGGAAGAACCGTCAAACATGCATTTATTATCAAGTGCTTTTTCAAGCTGGCTCACAGGAATTTCTACGTTTTTAATCGTTCCGAGAATGTCTGTGAACTGAAGGCGGATATACTTTACGTTTTCCTCATTTACTAATTTTACGATGTCTTCTCTTGTGTACTTTGCCATTTCGTAAAACTCCTCCTCTAAAAGGTAAATGTATATAGCAAAACAGTTGCTAACGGATTAATGAAAGAATCGGGACATGTCACCTTGGCGGAAAGTATTCCCCCGCTGGAAACGGCCTGCCTGCATCAGTTCGTTTTTCAAAAGCTTTCTGAGTTCATCATCAGACAGATCATGCTTCATCGGTTTGGCCGTTTTTTCGGATTTTTCTTCCGGTTCGGCAGATGCCTTATCCAGAATTTGTTTGATACCCGCCATATTGACGCCTTGTTCAATCAGATTTTTGATTTCTAACAGTTTATCTACATCATGGAATGAAAATAATCGTCTATTCCCTTCGCTTCTCGCTGGAAATATCAATCCATTTTCCTCATAATATCGAATTTGCCGGGCAGACAGTTCTGTTAACTGCATGACAATCCCAATCGGAAATAAAGGCATTGAGCGGCGAATGTTATCACTCATCTCAATTTCCCCCTTTTCTTATCTTAGTCTCATTATAGGTGATGTTATATTTTGTGTCAACACAACGTAAGGAAACTTAACATCAAATTCTTTGAAAATTGCAAACGGGTTAGATCAGCCCTTTTTCCATTAACGCATTTACGGCGCTGCAAATCGCATTTTTCACGTGCGCATAGGTTAATCCTCCTTGGACATAAGCGACGTAAGGCGGTCTGATAGGGCCATCTGCTGATAATTCAATGCTTGCCCCCTGCACGAAAGTGCCCGCTGCCATGATAACATCGTCTTCATATCCCGGCATATAACTTGGATACGGCGTCACATGCGCATTAATCGGAGAAGCATATTGTATCGCCTGGCAAAAAGCGATCATCTTATCAGGATCCTGAAACTCAACTGATTGGATCAGATCCGTTCTCGGCGTATTCCACGCGGGGTTTGACGTAAAGCCCAGCTTTTCGAGAAAACGGGCGGTAAATACCGCTCCCTTCAAGCTTTGCGCCACTACATGCGGAGCAAGAAAGAAACCTTGATACATTTCCTGCAATGAATAAAGCGAAGCGCCGGCTTCACTTCCGATTCCCGGTGAGGTCATCCGGTAAGAGCAGGCTTCAATCCACTTGGCTTTTCCTACAAGATAGCCGCCCGTCTTGGCAAGACCGCCGCCCGGGTTTTTAATTAAGGAGCCGGCCATAAGATCCGCACCGACGTGGCAAGGTTCCCGCTCTTCCGCAAATTCTCCGTAGCAATTGTCGACAAAAACAATGACATCTTCTTTGATTTCCTTTACGAAACGAATCATTTCTTCAATTTCATTTATTCTGAAGGACGGACGATTCGCATATCCTTTTGAACGCTGAATACCGATCACTTTTGTGTTCGGACGGATTGCAGCCCGGACCGCTTCGAAGTCGACCTTGCCTTCTGAAGTTAAATCGACTGCATTATACCCGATTTGAAATTCCTTCAGCGAGCCTGAATACTCCCCGCCTCTCACCCCGACGATTTCTTCAAGTGTATCGTAAGGCTTGCCTGTTATATAAAGCAATTCGTCTCCAGGTCTCAGCACACCGAACAGCGCGATTGAAATCGCATGCGTCCCGGAAATGATTTGCGGCCTCACCAGCCCAGCCTCTCCTCCGAACACATCAGCATAGATCTCTTCCAGTGTATCTCGGCCGATGTCATCATAGCCGTACCCGGTTGAAGGCGTAAAATGCGTATCGCTTACCTTATGCTTTCTGTAGCTTTGCAAAACTCTCCATTCATTCCGTTCACTGATCTCTTCTATTTTTTTATGAACGGCGGCGATTTCCGCTTCTGTTTCTTCGGCGGTTTTTTGTAAAAGAGCGCCGTGTGTCAGTGTCTCAAACATGTTGTGTATACCTTCCTTACATGAATTTCTTCAGTTCTCCAAGTATGCTTTGTTCTTCTTGTACGTAACCCGAGACTTCGTATCGCTCATTTTCTTCATTAAAATAAAGGCCGTCGATCATAGTCTCTGATTTGATGCGTGACATCAATTTGCCTTCAGCCGCAGGCACATGAACTTCATACGGCGTCATCAGCTCCCGGCGCAAATAAGCTTCGATTTCCGCTTTTAGTTTCGCTTCATCCCCGGCGATTCTGGCGCTGATCATAATGTGGCCTTCTCCTGCTGTCGGAATGAAGTCAGGAAATGTCTCATCCCGTTTGTTATAAGCGGTCAACACCGGAATATCATCCGCCTCAAGCTCTTTTAACAGGCCGAGAACTGTCTGTTCATGCCCGGCATAATCTTCATTGGAAGAATCAATGACATGGATGATCAAGTCCGCTTCCTTCACTTCCTCAAGCGTTGAACGGAAAGCGGCAATCAGCGTGGTCGGGAGATCCTGAATAAAGCCGACCGTATCAGACAGCAGGACGCTGTAGCCGCTCGGGAGCGCCATCTTTCTTGTCATCGGATCAAGTGTTGCAAACAGCAGATCTTCTTCATAGCTGTCTGAGCTTGTTAATTTATTGAACCATGTTGATTTTCCGGCATTGGTATACCCGACGAGCGCCGCCTGAAGCACGCCATTTTTCTTGCGTCTCTCCCGGTAACGGCTTCTGTGGCGGATAACCGTTGACAGCTGCACGTTAATTTCGTGTATGCGGTTTCTAATATGGCGCCGGTCTGTTTCAAGCTTTGTTTCACCGGGCCCTCTCGTCCCGATTCCGCCTCCTTGTCTGGAGAGATTGATTCCTTGTCCGCTCAGTCGCGGCAGTGCGTATTGAAGCTGGGCTAATTCGATCTGAAGCTTTCCTTCCCTCGTCTTCGCTCTTTTTGCGAAAATATCCAAAATAAGCTGCGTGCGGTCAATGATTTTCGCTTCAATGGCAGCGGCGAGTGATTTAAGCTGGCTCGGTGACAGTTCATCATTAAAAATGACCAGATCAGCTTCAAGCTCCTCGCACAGCGCCTTCAGCTCGTCTGCCTTCCCCTTGCCTATATATGTAGCGGCATCCGCTCTGTTCCGTTTTTGCGTAATCCGGGTCAGCACCGTTCCGTCAGCCGTTTTTGTCAATGAAGCAAGCTCGTCCATCGAATGGTCAAAGTGCTCGTCGGTCATGTGCGGAAGCTGACAGCCGACCAGAATGACCGTTTCTTTTTTTTCTTCCTGTTCGTTCAAATGGATGTTCCTTTCTGTGTCGTATTGGGCAGTAGTACTATCATACCAAACCCGCAGGGCGTATACCACACATCCGGCGGGTTTTAAAGAGAGAAATAAAAAAGAGGCCTCTCAGACCGGCTGAGAGGATTATTCATGAGCTGCCGTCTCATCTTTTATAAATAAATCCTGGCTCTTGATCGTCATCAGATCGTTTTTTAAGTATTGGTCTCCCATTAAAAGCCTCATGGCCTGAGCGCGGATTGATTTTTCAATCACATTTCTGACAAAGCGGCCGTTGCTGAATTTAATGGGGCTTGTCGTGCTTTTCACTGTCATTAAGTAATCTTTTAACTTCCATTCGGCTTCCTGACTTAATTGATACTCCCGTTCTGCTATCATGCGCTTGGCAATGTCCATCAGCTGAGTGACAGAGTAATCCGGAAAATCGATGCTGATAGGAAAACGCGATTGCAGGCCGGGGTTTAATGAAAGGAAATGTGTCATTTCTCTCGAGTACCCTGCCAGAATCAGGATAAATTCATGCTGTTTGTCTTCCATATGCTTGACAAGCGTATCGATGGCCTCTTTACCGAAATCCTTTTCTCCGCCCCTTGCAAGTGAGTACGCCTCATCAATGAATAAAATGCCGCCGAGCGACTTTTTAATCAGATCTCTCGTTTTTTGCGCCGTGTGTCCGATGTATTCACCGACCAGATCAGCACGTTCTGCTTCGATCAGATGTCCTTTGGAAAGAACGTTCATTTCGAAGAAAAGCTTGCCGATCAGTCTCGCCACGGTTGTTTTCCCGGTGCCGGGATTCCCTTTGAACATCATATGAAGAGCTTGTTTTCCGACTTTCAGCCCTTGTTCGGCCCGTTTTTGATTGACGAAGATCCATGCGTAAATTTCTTTAATGTTGCGTTTCATCTCTTCCATTCCCACTAATGTGTTCATTTCTTTTTCAATTTCTTTCAGAATGCTGTGCTTGGCTTCATTTTTTTGCAGGGCGGCCTGGTATTCCGCCTCAGCTTCCGCATTTGTCAGCACTTGCTTTTGTCCATTAAGAATGATGTTAATTTGTCCGTTATTTTTATAGGTTACAGCGCGCTCCAACATGCTCACCTCTCTGTTCTCTCTTTATCTTATTCATGATGAAGACGTTCTGTGACATCCGCCTATCATCATGAGGCCCGTTTTCTCCTATATCTGTCACATTTTCCGTTCTCTTCGGGAATGATGTTGAATCCTGCGCTTTCCCGAGAAATATTTTTCATTTCTTATTGTATTCAGCTGAAACGGGAGGACAAACCATTTATTTTTATTTTCCGGGAAATGTTAGGCGGTTTTCTTATTTTTCTCCTGAATGACAGCCGTACAAGCACCTTTTGAATCTCATCATATGCTGTAATGAGGTGATGGAGAATGGTTAAAATTTTTATAGACCCCGGTCATGGCGGAACTGATTCAGGTGCAACCGGGAACGGCCTTCAGGAAAAAGCGATCACTCTGGAGATCGCGCTGGCTTTGCGCACAATTCTGACGAATGAGTATGAAGGGGTTTCTGTCATGATGAGCAGGACAAGCGATAAGACGGTCAGCCTGACGGAAAGAACAGATGCCGCCAACAGCTGGGGCGCAGATTATTTTTTATCCATTCATATTAACTCAGGAGGCGGAACCGGATTTGAAAGCTATATTTATCCGGGAGTCGGAGCGCCGACCTCGACTTACCAATCAGCCGTCCACACACAAGTGATCCACGCATCCGGTTTTTATGACCGCGGGAAAAAAACAGCCGACTTCCATGTGCTGCGGGAATCAAATATGCCGGCGATTTTGACGGAGAATGGTTTTATTGATACGGCAGCTGACGCAAACCATCTGAAAACATCCAGTTTTATTGAAAGCCTTGCAAGCGGACATGCCAAGGGCTTGGAGCAAGCTTTCAGTCTAAAAAAAAAGGCTGACTTATATAAAGTGCAAATCGGCGCTTTCAAAGTGAAAGCAAATGCTGATGCGCTTGCCGCCAACGCGGTGTCTAAAGGTTTTGACGCGATAGTGCTTTCAACAGGCGGCTTATTTAAAGTACAGATTGGCGCATTCTCTTCCAGAGATAATGCTGAATCGTTAGCAGCTCGGGCAAAAAAAGCGGGGTTTGATACCGTCATTACGCTAAACTAACGAAAAACCCCTGTTCTCCCTTTTTTAGGAGGAACAGGGGTTTTTCTGTTATTGAAGAATATCGGCGACAAACTGTGACCAAGTTTCAAGACGCTGATATACGTCTTGTTCTTTTAATTCGCTCACTTTCATCCAGCGGCCGGCGATTTGATCTTTTTCTTTCACTTCGACTTGTGCTCCAGACGCTAATTGGAGCGCAGAAAGGATGCCGATATGTACCTTCCCAACATTGTTTTCATCATCGTTGATTAAACCGAGTGTGACAATATGTTGTTTGTCCTCCTCACGAATGTACAGTTCTTCCGCCAGCTCCCGGTCGGTATTCTCTTTCAGCACCTCTGAAAAAGAAGCCGCCCCTTCCATAGGATTCATGTGTCCGCCGAAGCCGAGGGAAAGCTTATTATGGAGGCGCGATTCCCCGCCGCCCGCCAGCCGTTCATACACAAACACCTCATCATCACGGCGGATGACGACATATGGAATCGGCTGTTTAAAACGCGGGTCCTCTTCCGCGTCGCCTCTTCTGATGTCAATAAAATGCTCCTCAATTTGAGCCATGATCTTTACGATACATTCATCTTCGCTGTTAACTCCCTGAAATGCCAGCGTTTCATTTTGAAAGACGTCACTTCGCGGTGCAGCCAAGATGATTTCATCCATTTTATTCATGTCCGTTCCTCCTGTCTTACCTCTCCATTCAAGCCAAAAGAGCAGATATTATATCTGCTCTTCATCTTGGCCGAAATAAAAATCTTCGTCTTTAATCGGTTCTACCGTCGCTTTTTTGTAGCCGTTCCCTTTCATGGAGAAGAAATCATGTGATTTCGTTTTGGTGTTTAATCCGTTTAATACGATCGGATTAATATCCTCTTCTTCAAAGTAAGGATCGAATCCTAAGTTCATCAACGCTTTATTGGCGTTATAGCGGATAAATTTCTTTACGTCATGAGACAGGCCGACTTGGTCGTACAGATCCTCGGTATACTCAAGCTCATTATGATAAAGCTCTTCTAAAAGCTCAATCGCAAATTCGCGAAGTTCCGCTTTTTTCGCTTCTGTTTGTTTATTGTATATTTCTTGAGCAAGCAGTCCGACATAGACACCGTGGATCGCTTCATCACGAAGAATCAGGTTGATGATTTCACCGCTTTGCATCAGTTTTCCCTGTCCGTAGAAATATAACGGATAATAGAAACCGCTGTAGAAAAGGAAGCTTTCTAAGTAAACGGAAGCGACCATCGCTTTAAACAGCGAAATCTCATCATCTTTTTTTATGGCGCGGTACAGTCCGACGACGGTGTGGGCTTTTTTCTGCAAGTATTTATTCTGCTTCACCCATTCAAACACTTCGTTGATCGTTTCAGTTGGTGCAAGCGTCATAAAAATATTTGAATATGATTTTGCGTGCACCGCGTTTTCCATCATCGCCATGAAATTAAGAACCGCTTTTCGCTGATGGCCTTCTACGTGCTCGGCCACAATCGGCATGCCCGTGTTCCCCTGCTCTGTATCAAGCAGTGTCAGGCCGGCGAGGACCTTCATGTACGTATCCTGTTCATTTTTACCCAAATACTTCCAAGTGAGGAGATCGCCGTTTAATGCGATCTCTTCCGGAAGCCAAAACTGCTTTACGTTTTGGTTGTAAAACATTTGGGTGAAATCATCTTCATGCTTTGACCAGTTTGCTGCGTCATAAATTTTTGTCACTGTAAACTCTCCTTTAATCAAACAACACAAGAAAGACAGCTGTCCTGCCCGGTATCTTTCGTTCTTGCATAGTAAATGGTTTTGATGCCTCTATGGTGGGCATACAGATCAATACGGTTCAGATCACGAGTTGTCATCGTATCTTTCAAAAACAGGGTGAAGCTGATTCCCTGATCGATATGCTGCTGGATTGTCGCGATCATATCCACCACTTTGAACATGTCCATATCATAAGCTTCTTTGTAGAAGAACCAGTTATTAGACGCTAACCCCGGCATCGGGTAATACGTTTTTGAGTTTCCGTATGTTCTTTCTTCGATCCGTTCCATAATCGGCATAACGGATGCCGTGCTGGATTGGACGTAGGAAATGGAGCCTGTCGGCGCGATACACAGTCTGTAGCTGTGGTACATGCCGTGTTCAGCGACAAACGCCTTCAGCTCTTTCCAGTCTTCGATTGTCGGAATGTGCATGCCTTCAAAGAGCGCAGCGATTTTTTCGTATGCCGGCGAGAACTCTTTTTCGATGTATTTATTGAAATATTCTCCCGTTGCATAAGTAGAGCCTTCATAATGCTCAAACGTTTCGCCTTTTTCTTTCGCAAGTTCAGCTGAACGCTGGATGGAATAAAAGTTTACCATCATAAAGAACGTATTCGCGAAGTCTCTTGCTTCCGGGCTTTCATAAGCGATGCCGTTTTGGGCAAGGTAGCCGTGCAGGTTCATCGCGCCTAAACCGATCGATTTCATCGCTTTGTTCGCGCGTCTGACCGCCGGCGCGTTGCGGATATCCGTCGTCTCGGACACATGAGTCAGAGAATCCGTCGCGAGTTTCACCGTGCGCTCAATCGATTTATGTTTCATGACATTCAAAATATTTAAAGAACCTAGGTTGCAGGAAATGTCCAAGCCGATTTCATCTTCTTCGTCATAATCTGTGTAAGCTGAAACTTGTGACGCTTGAAGCACTTCAGAGCAAAGGTTCGAGAATTTCACTTTTGAGACGTGGTTATTCGCGTGCTCTTTATTTACGTTGTCCTGGAACATAATGTACGGATAGCCTGACTCAGAGCGGAGAACGGCAAGCTTTTCAAGCAATTTGCGCGCATTCACTTTTTCTTTTTTGACGCGCGGATTGTCGACAAGCTCCTCATACATCGCCGTCATGTCCATTTCGTCCATATGCTGGCCGTATTCTTTATAAATCGTATGCGGATAAAAGACATAAGCGGCTTTATCCTCTCTCGCAAGCTCGACGAACTTGTCCGGAATCACGACGCCGATGGAAAGGGTTTTAACGCGGACGTCTTCATCAGCCGAGATTTTTTTCGTATCAAGAAAATCATTAATATCCCGGTGGAAAATGTTCAGGTATGCCGCGCCTGAGCCTTGTCTTTGCCCCATTTGGTCAGCATAACGGAACGCATTATCAAGAAGTTTCATCACGCCTACGACGCCTTTTGTGGCATTTTCCACATCTTTAATCGCTTCGCCTTTGGCACGGAGCTTCGACAGGTTAAGTGACACGCCTCCTCCAAGCTTCGAAAGCTGCATGGAGATGTCGATCGCTCTTGAAATATCATTCAGCGAGTCATTGACTTCCAAAAGGAAACAGCTGACCAGCTCGCCGCGGCGTTTGCGTCCGGCATTTAAGAATGTCGGCGTGCTCGGCTGATATTCCTGGTTAATCATTAAGCGCACATAGTCTTTCGCTTTTTCCGCGTCGCCGTTTGCAAAAAACAGGGCCACGATGGAAATTCTGTCCTCGTACCGCTCAAGGATTTTTTTCTTGTCATTCGTTTTCAATGCATAATCGTTATAAAATTTAAAAGCACTCATGAAGGATGGAAAACGAAATTTCTTCGCGTAAGCTGTCTTGAAAACATCTTTTATCTCTTCAAACGAATAGAGGCTCAAAAACTCTTCTTCGTAATATTGATTTTCAATCAGATAATCCAGCTTTTCTTTCAAATCGTGAAAGAATACCGTGTTTTGATTGATATAGTCAACAAAATAGCTATGTACAGCCTCTTTATCTTTATCAAACTGGAATTTTCCATCTTGTTGGATCATAATTTCGTTATTTAACTGAATCCATTTTGGCACTTGGTTTTGTGACAACTTTTTCTACCTCCTGAGTAAACAATTCAACGTCTTTCGCTGTGCCGCTGAGTTCAAATTTAAGAAGGACCGGCACCTGATACTGCTTTGAGATCGTGTCGGCGCTTTTGGCAAAATTCTCACCCCAGATTTTATTTCCGCTCGCTGCGACTCCTTGCAGAAGATGGGCGTTTTTTTCAAGAAATGCCTGCGTTGATGCCGGCACCTGTCCGAAGTTTGTCGTGTAGGTCACCAGTACAAACGGAGTGTCCAGATCTTCAATTTCGTCCACCTTGCGGATCAGCTGAAAGTCTGTTTTATTCACAAAACGCTGAACATTCCCTGTCTTTGAATCAAATATGATTTGAACCATCCATATCACGACCTATCAAAAATAATGAATCTCTTAACACTATATATAGTATACTAACCTCTCAGAAAAACACAACATATTGAGATCGATTTATAAAAAGTTCATATTTTTGAAAGAGCGGACCTTGGTTCTGACCCGATTAACGCCCAAAAAAGAGAGCAGAACGAGAATCATCTCTCATCCTACTCAAGGTGTCATGTGTAAGCCGATGTCTATCATAACATGAAAAAAAACTGCTTAGTAGTCTAGACTTTTATTCTTATTTTTTGTAAGAATCACATTTTTTTTCGCTTTCAACGGTTTCTTCTATTTCCACATCAGCACCGATTTCTTTCAGTACGGCTTTCAGAGCGCTTGTAATGGAAGCCTCTCTAATCAGTTCTTTGCCGTCAACGATGATGCTGGTTCCATATTCATAGCAGGAATCATCTTCACAGGTTTCTTCCCAATGGTTGATTATCACCTTGTGTTTCAATCGTCTCACCCTCTGCATGATCAATGTCAGTACCTAGTGTAGCTTGTGCGGCCCGCTTTGTAAATTCGAACGCTTGTGAAATTTATTCAAGCTCATCCAGCGCCGTTTCTTTTTTCAGTTTGATTTTATTCGTTTTTTCATCGTAGCGGTATATTTTCATGTAACCGCCCTCGACTACGCCGAAATGGTTATGTTCCAGCTGCACCGTGCCTTCTGTCAGCGGTTCGGTATCCGTTGAGCCGCCGTCATGATCCGTCACCACCGTCTCATGATTGCTGCATGCTCCGAACAGCAAAAAAACAGCGATCCAAACGAGCGTAATCCTGATTCTTCTCAGTTCATTCTCACTTTCAAACATGGTTTTCCGATCCCCCTTTTATGTTTCCGATCTCCAGGCGCCAATATACAGGCGCGCATAAAAAAAGACCATGCTTCATGGTCTTTGGCAAAAAGTCTATTCAAGCTCAAGCTGAACGTTTTTTTGCGGGGCGAACGTGGAGATAGCATGTTTATAAATAAGCTGCTGCTTCCCCTCTGTTTCGAGCAAGACGGTAAAGTTATCAAAGCCTTTTACCTGGCCGCGAAGCTGAAAGCCGTTGAGTAAAAACACCGTGACGAACGTATTGTCTTTTCGGATTTGATTCAAAAACTGATCTTGAATATTAATCGGTTTCATGTTTCGTCCTCCTTGGTTCTCAATACAATACTGTTTCGATTAAATTTCCAGTTTTCCTGCTATACACTCGAAAATTTCCTTTTTTTTCTGTTCGATATCCACAGGCGGGGTCATATCGGTCCATGAGACGGACATTTTATTGCGAAACCAGGTCAGCTGGCGTTTCGCATAACGTCTTGAATTCTGTTTTAATTGTTCCACAGCCTGAGGGAGCGGTACTTTTCCATCCAGATATTCATACAGCTCTTTATAGCCGATCGCCTGAATCGATTGGCTGTCCCGGATATTCATATCATACAGCCGCTTGACTTCATCAAGAAGGCCGGCTTCCATCATCAGGTCAACACGATCATTAATCCGGCCGTACAGCACTTCTCTGTCCATTGTAAGACCGATGAGAACCGCATTGTAAAGCAGCTCCCGTTTTTGGGTTTTAAGATGCTCTGACATTGTTTTTCCTGATATATGCAGAATTTCGAGCGCGCGAATGACTCTTCGCGTATTGTTTTGATGAATGGCCGCCGCCGCTTCCGGATCGGCTGCCGTAAGCTTGGCATGAAGAGCTTCCGCCCCTTCTTCTGTCGCCAGTTTCACCATGCGCTCCCGGAATACAGGATCGCCGGAGTGTTCCGTGAACGTATAATCATACAGCACAGACTGTATGTACAGACCAGTCCCTCCGACAATCATCGGGAGCTTTCCTCCACCGGCAATCTCGCTGATTTTTTCCCTCACCATTTTTTGATAATCCGCCGTTGAAAAAGTGTCGGACGGCTCCAAAATATCAATCAGATGATGCGGCACGCCTTCTGTCTCTTCTTCGGTGACTTTGGCCGTACCGATATCCATCCCCTTATATACCTGCATGGAATCTCCGCTGATGATTTCCGCATTCAGCATTTTTGCGAGTCCGATGCTCAGTTTTGTTTTTCCGACTGCCGTCGGGCCGACGAGTATGACGACAGGCTGTTTTGTATTTTTCAATATGTATCACTCTCTTTTATAAATCTCCCCCTGATTATAGCATTCATTTCTCCATGCACCTATCCATTTTGCCCTTTTTTCTGAGTGCTAAACGTCAATTACCACCCGAGCGGCTCGTTGCCGACAACCTCTCTCGTTTTTCCTTTAAGCTTGTGGTGATGTGTTTTCCGGTCTTGCTCCCGCGGATCGTAAACGACCCCGCCATAGCGGATCTGAATCGGCTCATTGTAAGCGGCAAAGGTGGTCTCTGCAAGCTCATGATAATGTGTTCCGTCAACCCTCGGAATGGCAGGGCCGGAAATACCGTAATACCTATGGAAATGGCCGTTTTCAAAAGAGGTGATGCCCTTATAGAAATGTGTATGCTCATCTGTATTGCTGCCGTTCTCAGGCTGCGAAAAGCCTTCAATCAAATGGTAATGCCCCTGCACAACATCCGTTTTAGCCCGATATGCGTGTGTGTGCGGAGGTTTTTTTGACCAATCGGACTGATACAAGCCCACAAAGCTCACTCCTTTATTTTTTTGATAAACGCCCAATCAAAAATTGGTGGGCTGAATACTCTGTTATCATCTAAAATTTATTCTTGGAGGTACCTTAATTATGAATGAAGAATACGCATACGCAGCAGATAGTGATATGAGACAGTTTGGACGGCCTGGTTTCGGGTTTGGCCGGCCTGGTTTTGGGTTCGGACGTCCCGGATTCGGATTCGGACGGCCGGGTTTTGGTTTTGGCCGGCCTTGGTTTGGCCGCCCTTGGTTTGGCTATGGATTCGGACGTCCGTTTGGATTTTTCGGCGGTCCGTTTGCCGGAGGGCTTGTCGGGGGTCTGGTCGGAAGCGCCTTATTAAATCCGTATTTGTACGGGGGTTACGGCTACCCTTACTATCCGTATTACTACTAAGACAATCAAAAAGGGCTCCTCTTCAGGGGCCTTTTTATATAGGCCAAATGTCTTGACTTGCCGGGCAAAGTTCGGATATCATTTTATTTTACTGCCTTGAACGAAAGGCATGAAGATGATGATGAGAGGGGGATGGGATATGATTCTAGGTTATATCTTCCTCACAATTGCTATTTTATCAGAGTCAATTGGTGCGGCCATGCTGAAGATCTCCCGCGGATTTACGCGGTTTTTGCCGAGCGCGCTTGTAGTGGCAGGCTATTCATTGGCCTTTTATATGCTTTCACTGACACTGAATCTCATTCCGCTCAGCTTATCCTATGCAACATGGAGCGGAGCCGGAACGGTGCTAGCATCCATTATCGGAGCGAAGTGGTTTCATGAAAAACTGGACAAGCAGGCTGTCATCGGGCTCTTTTTCTTATTGGCCGGTGTCATTTTGATGAATTGGTAGAAAGGAGAGGCATGATAATGAAAGGATTACTCTGCTTGGCATTAGCCATTGTATCAGAAGTGTTTGGAAGCACGATGCTGAAGCTGTCGGACGGTTTTACCCACCTATGGCCCGCTCTCGGCGTCATTGCCGGAATCGGAGCCTCTTTTATGTTTTTGAGCTTCTCTTTGAAAAGCCTTGATTTATCCAGCGCATACGCGACATGGTCAGGTGTCGGCACGGCTTTAACAGCGATTGTCGGCTTTATCGTTTTTAAGGAGGCCATGACAGTCAAAATGATAATCGGTCTCATATTGGTCATCACGGGCGTTATCCTGCTGAACCGTTCCAAGTCTCAAAAAGGTAAAAAAAATCAAACGGCCCGGAGCTGACCGTTTGAACTCATCAATCGCGGGCGGCTTTTACTTCCACTTCAAGCTCCATCTCCACGTTTCCCTGGACCGCTCGTGAAATCATACACGAGGACTCCGCTTTTTGCGCTAGCTTCCTGGCCAGCGTAAACTCCGTTTCAGTTGCCCCCGGCTTTAATAATATAAACGGGCGGTGAATGATTTTTTGATATGTAAATACACCGTTTGTTACGTCTACAATTCCTTCAGATTCCATATGTAAGTCTTCTTTATCCAGACCGCTTCTTTCCATCATTGCCGCGAGCGTTATAATATAACAGGTCGCGGCTGCTCCAAGCAGCATTTCATCAGGGTTTGTGCCTTCTCCCGGTCCGTCCATTTCCTTAGGAATGGACACAGCCGTTTCCAGCCGGCCGCTTTTAATATCGCCGACGCCGTTCCGATTTCCGGGCCAATTTGCTTTTAAATAAAAATGATGTTTTGCCAAGGGGCAATCCTCCTTTTTTTTCAGTTTACTCAACTTTCACTGGTTTGTCTTATTTTAAGCTCAAGAATACTCTTGATTGATCACTCTTTTTATCGTACGGACAAACCGGTAAAATTCCTCCGTTTTTGTGAATTCTCTTTCACGGTAATCAAAATTATCAAAAAACGCTTCCCGTTGTTCTCTGCTGATCTCAAGCTGTATGCTCAGCCCGGTTTGGGTCTGGTTATTGATATTTTCGATGTCAACTCCGGACAGCCCGGTTCTTGAGGTTGCCAATTCTGCAGAAAATCCGTTTCGTTTAAGAGCTTTCACCAATTTTTTCGCCCGCTTCCGGTCACTTCCTCCGACAAGAGTGTTTTTCTCGTCGCTTTTATAACCGTGAACCGCGATAACATAACGGTGCTGTTTAATGCTTTTGACTGCTAAAGGCTCATCGAACTTGGTGCTCGTAATATGAAGGGTCTGGTTATCATGCGTTTTTAATCCCTCAAACAGGTAGGTTGAAAAATCATCTCTGAAAGAGCGGACGATCTCGCTCACCCCGCCCTCAATTCTGCCCCCGTGCGGCGACATGATCAATACCGAGCTCCCCTCTTGCTTATTGTACGATATATGATAATCATCGGGGTCTTCGTGTTCAGCCAGATCTTTAAAATCTGTGTATGTATCAGAGGAATTCGAGGGATCAGGGTCTGACGCATAATGAACACATCTTATTAGTAAGACCATTGCTACGATAATGATGACATTAAGTAAAATTCTCTTCATCAGTTCTCCTTTTGTTCTCCTTTCTGAAAAATGAAATGTTCATTATATGGGTTCTTGTCAATAGGTCTTATCTTAACATTCTATTCACATTATCATCAGTGAAAAACTTCCCGGTTTCGAAAAATCAATGGATTGTCACGGTTCAAGCCTTCAGATGCCGGGTATCAGTGAAAAAAGGTTGAGAGAAGGCAAAAAAAAAGGGAGGAATGCCCGAATTTTCAGGGACGGTAGATTGACAGAGGAAACGGAAAACATCAAGAATACGCTCTTAAAAATGCAGATCCGCCTCCCGAAGCAAATGCGCAGGACAGAATGGACTCCGTCAAAAAGGTTCTCATCTGCCTTTTTGTACAGCAGAATGCCTTCACAGCCCGCTCATCCCCTTTTTTAATAATAATGGTCCGTTTTGAAATCGAGCCGTCTTTTTTCATATATATAATATCAATTGGAAGCTGCTTTTCCAAGGAATGTCTCAATATCATGTTCATATTTATACCTCCTTCTGTCGGCTTCATTATAAACGAACAAATGTTCGATTTCAACTTATTCATTTCTTTTTCATCTGAAAAAGCCGCAAGTAACCAGCTCTCTGAAGGACAAACAAACTGACCGAACATACAGCCTGTTCATATGGTATAGAGAGAATCGCCAGAATGGGAGGAAAAGTATATATGTTTGGTTACTCAATGGTACAAATGGTGCGGTCAAATGCTCATAAGCTGGACTGGCCGCTCAGAGAAAACGTATTACAGTTATATAAACCTTTCAAATGGACGCCTTGCTTTTTGCACAGTTTTTTCGAAGAGAAGGTAAAAAACAGAAAGAAAATGTCAGTCATCATTGAATTCGAAGAGGGATGCCACGAATCAGGTTTTCACAGCACAGGACAGGTCCTATCAAATGAGAAACGCTGCACTATAAAAAAGCAGTTTCAAACATTTAATTGCTGCAGCGCGGAAGTCACCCCATCCGCCCTTCATATGCTTCTTTCTCAATGCCGGGATATCCGTAAAATCTATTTAAACCGTGAAGTAAAAGCACTTCTTGATACAGCAGCGGAATCTTCCCATGCAAAAGAAGTGACCCGAAACGGCACCGTATTAACAGGGAAAGGCGTAACCGTTGCCGTTATTGATACCGGAATCTATCAGCATCCCGATTTAGAAGGCAGAATTACCGGATTTGCCGACTTTGTAAACCAAAGGACAGAACCGTATGATGACAATGGCCACGGCACTCATTGCGCCGGTGATATCGCGAGCAGCGGCGCTTCCTCTTCCGGAAAATATCAGGGACCGGCGCCGGAAGCCAATCTGATCGGTGTCAAGGTATTAAACAAATCAGGATCAGGAACCTTGGCTGATATCATTGAAGGAGTGGAATGGTGTATACAATATAATAAAGAATACACCGAGAACCCGATCCGGATCATCAGCATGTCGCTGGGCGGAGAAGCGCTCAGATATGACAAAGAAACGGATGATCCGCTCGTCAAGGCCGTTGAAGAAGCATGGAACGCAGGAATCGTCGTCTGTGTCGCCGCGGGCAACTCCGGTCCCGAAGCACAAACGATTTCAAGCCCCGGCGTCAGTCAGAAGGTCATCACAGTAGGCGCCTATGATGACAATGATACTGTCAGCAATGAAGACGATACGATTGCTTCTTTCTCAAGCCGCGGCCCGACGGTATACGGAAAAGAAAAGCCTGATATTCTTGCACCCGGAGTCGATATCGTATCCCTTCGTTCTCCGCGTTCATATCTTGACAAATTACAAAAATCAAACCGTGTAGGATCCTTGTATTTCAGTTTGTCGGGCACATCCATGGCCACTCCGATCTGTGCGGGCATCGCCGCCTTAATCCTTCAGCAGAATCCGCAGCTTACGCCTGACGAAGTGAAAACACTGATCAAACAAAGTCCGGATAAATGGACAAATGAAGATCCGAACATTTACGGTGCGGGCGCAGTGAACGCAGAAAACGCCGTACCGAAAGAATAACCTTTTTTCTCATGAGAAAACGGGATCGTCTGTACCGGCAGATGACCCCGTTTTTCAGTAAACAGCTGAAACCATTATAATGAAGAAACTCGGAACTCTTCATATCCCGCTGTCCAGAATAAAAGATGAATGCAAGACAGTGTATTTCTGAAAAAATAGGGAATAAGTATGGTGTAGATAAAAGGAGGAATGACAATGGCACTCACAAACACCGAACTGTCTGAATGGCTGCAAAAGCAAATCGGACAAACGCTTGATATCAGAAAAGGAGAGCTGACAGACAGCCGGAATGAGATTTCTGATATGGATCAAATCATGCTTCACCTTGATGATGTTCTCGTCCGCCGAACAAATCATCCCGATGACTATGTAGCGGACGAAGAACTCGTCTTAAAAGGGCAAGGCACAACCTATACGGAGGAAGGCAACGTACCGCTCCCTCAAGATGCGTATGAAATCCCTTTGCTCGGCGACATTACTATCCAAAAGGAGCAAAACGGATTAAAGGTACATACAGATCGGGCCGTTTATACAATCGGGACCCGAAAAGAGCAATAAAACAAAAAAACGCCCTGAATCAGCGGCGTTTTTTTATTGGTTTTTTTCTTCCGAATGACCGTGGAACATCGTGAATGCGCAAAGCATAATACCTAAAATAATGATAATCGGGAGCCAGATAACAGCAAATTTATAATCCGGTTCAGCAAAGGCGCCGATAACCGCCCCGAAGCAATACAGCACCAAGGCAAGCGCGCGCAAAACAGCATCTCTCGTAAACTGCTTCCGCTTGTCCGATTTGTAAAACTTTGCGGTGAGATCTTCAAAAAAATTAGCAAGCGTTCCCGTTAATACGGTCGTGGAAATCCCGGCTACACCAAGTTTTCTCGCGGCTGTCGTCTGCATTCCCATTGCGAAGCTGAGCAGTATAATCAGCACATAAACAGAAATGCCCTCTGCAAAAAAGCAAGAGAACAGAGCAAACAGGAGCAAAACAGCTCCTTCAATAACCAAAACCGCAGTTACGGCAGGCGGCCAGAATGATTTCTTTTTATTGCCGACAAGCAAGGCGGCGGCAATAACGCCGGCAATAAATCCGATTAACGAGGTTAAAGATTTGAGTACGGCAAGGTGCCATGAGTTGCCGATCGCGAGGCCGAACAGAACGATGTTCCCCGTCATATTGGCGGTAAAGACATGCCCTAAACTTAAATAACCGATCACATCCACAATTCCCGCAGTTAAACAAAGAAGCAAAAGTGCAATATTTCGGTATGTAGTCACTGTCAATGTGATCCATCCTTTCTCATGCCGATTTCCAACATATAAGTTTACTCTTCGCGATTTCATATGTCCAGCCGGCACGCAAAGCAAAAAAACTCCGGCGAACCGGAGAAGGTTACTGAACGATAAATAATACTCTCGTGCCGTCGGAATATCCGCTCATTTGATTTCCAACCCATGAACCGGCTCCGCGATTATCTGAGGGGGTTACATATCTGATGTCAGCCCCTGCCCCGCCTTCCGTACAGACTGCCATCGGCCATTCATCACGGTCAAACCCGGGCTTTGTCGGAATGCCTTTCAATGATTCTTTCCTTCTATGCTCAGCTCCGCCGCGATCAATTGTACAAATGTCAGAATGCCCTGCCGAAATGGCGTCTTTTATATGATTTCCCGTCTCCGGATATTTTAACAGCGGGAAATACAGCACCTGATCGTATCGGGACGCAGCTTCAGCAGTATTCTCCGAATGGATGCCGGCGTCCATAAAGCCGAACTGTAGAGAGATCACCAAAAGCAGACTTGCCGTCCATTTCATAAACGCAGTCATTCACAGCCTCCTTAAGAAGTTGATATGAAGCGTAAATATGTATATTAGCCAGACTTAGCGCGCATGATGAAATGGAAAAAAAAGTATTCCATTTTGTTGATAATCAACGAAAATGGCGGCTTTGCGATTTGTCTGTTGAACCGGCTTCTGTTTCCTTATATAGTTTAGACATACTTATGAGCCGTTGTAATCAGGGTCTTCGGCGGATAATAGGAGGAATGCCGTCCGGTCGACAGGCACCGGATATTTGTTATGTCTTTTTCAAAAACATGAAGGCGGGGAAATCAAGATGGAAAAAATAATGTTTCACCCACACTCATCCGAGTTTCACGAAAACCCTTTTGCGGTACTAAGCAGATTCAGAGAGCAGGATCCTATACATAAATTCGAACTGCAGCGTTTCGGAGGCACCTTTCCGGCTTGGCTCATCACGCGTTATGATGATTGTATGGCGTTTTTAAAGGACGGAAGAATTACAAGAGATGTAAAACGGGTCATGCCGAAGGAGCTGATCGCGAAGCTGAATGTCAGTGAAGATATAGATTTTGTATCAGAGCATATGCTGGCAAAAGACCCTCCCGATCATTCACGCCTTCGATCTTTGGTGCATCAGGGATTCACTCCCCGGATGATTGAGCAGCTTCGCACCGGGATAGAACGGATCACAGAAGAGCTGCTTGATGAAATGGAAACAAAAGCAAATCCTGATATCATGAGAGATTTCGCCGCACCGCTTCCGTTTATCGTCATTTCCGAGCTGCTCGGCATTCCGAAAGAAGACCGTGCCAAATTTCAAGTGTGGACAAGCGCGATGGTCGACACGTCAGAAAGCGGACAAGATGCGACCAACCAGGCGCTCAGAGAGTTTAAACAATATATGAAAACACTGATCGAAGAAAAAAGAAACCACCCGGGTGAAGATCTGACAAGCAAGCTTATTTACGCAGAAGAAGACGGCCAGAAGCTGAGTGAATCAGAGCTGTATTCCATGCTGTTTTTGTTAGTCGTCGCCGGGCTTGAAACAACGGTTAACCTTCTCGGCTCCGGCACACTGGCGCTTCTTCTCCACAAAGACCAGCTGGAGAACATAAAGCGGCAGCCCGACATTATCCAGACGGCGGTCGAAGAGCTTTTGCGTTATACCTCTCCCGTCATCATGATGGCGAATCGATGGGCGATTGAAGATTTCACGTATAAAGATGTTTCCATTAAAAAAGGCGATATGATTTTTATCGGCATCGGTTCAGCCAATCGGGACCCGGAATATTTCGATGAACCCGATACATTAAATGTGGCGAGAACACCAAACCGTCATATCTCTTTCGGTTTCGGCATTCATTTCTGTCTGGGAGCCCCGCTCGCCCGGATGGAAGCATCCATTGCCTTTAACGCGCTTTTAAAACGGTTTCCGAATATAGAGCTGAACGGCGCGCCCGAGGATTTGGCATGGAGAAAAAATGTGTTTTTAAGAGGGCTTGAAACATTGCCTGTCAGATTTTGATATCCGCCCCCTTTTTGGGGGTTTTTTAAATATCTTATAAACAGGAAACATAAATTTATATAAATATTTAGTACATAGTAAATTTAGTTCTGGTTCAGGCAAAAAAGCTGCCGGATTGCTCCGGCAGCTTTCTCTATTACCGTTTTACCAACTCATTTGTTTCGTCCAGCTTTTTCCTGAACGATTTAAGAAAATTGGCGCTTATCGTTCCTTTATTTGCGTACAGCTTTTCGCAAAATGCCGTAATGGCGTTTTGCGGCTTTGTTTCCGACAGCATTGTAACATGATTGGAAGAGTGCACGTCCAGCAGGTGAAACTGTTTCATCTGCCGTTCCCATTCTTTCCAATACGCATCATGATCTAACGGAACCTGTTCTTCCTCTGCTGTGAGATAACGTTCAAGATCCCCGAGAAACAAACCGCTTTTATTTCGGAAATAGTAGCATTGCAGCGCTTCCGGATGAGGCAGCGGCTTCATGTCATACTCTTCCATTTTGTAAGCGAGCTGCGTCTTCATCATTTGCTCCAGCTGTATCCGGATCGCTTCTTCTGATTTTGGCAGGCCGCGCTCTTTGGCAAGTGTGATCAATTCTTTCATTACATCTTCTTCCTCAGCCTGAACGGTAATGTCTTCCCTGCTGATCAATGTCTCTTCAGGGTTTTCAGGCTTGAGGTATGCCGTAAGCATCGTATTGATCGTTTGCAGCATGACTGACTTGATAGATGGTTTTCTTTCTTTCCATTTTTCACTGTACGGGGTATCGATCATGACGGCGCTTTTCACCGTATGCCCTTTCTCCTGCAAGAGGCGCGCTGTTTCATATGCAAGCATGCCGCCCAAGGAATATCCTCCGAGGTCATATGGGCCTTTCGGCTGTACAGCTTGGATGATTCTCACATAAGAAGCGGCCATCTCTTCAATTCCTTGCAGCGGGTCTTTCCCTGTCAAACCCCTTGCCTGGATGCCGTAAAAAGGACGTTGGCTCTTTTTGGCAAAAGGCTGATACGCTTCAACGCCTCCCGTTCCTCCGTGAAACCAAAAAACAGGACGGCCTGTTTCCCTTTCATTTAGCTTGACGAGTTCGGGAAAATTCCCGCCCGCATCTTGCGATTGGTTCGTTTTTAACAGCACGCTGAGCTCCTGAAGAGTGCCGCAGTTCTGAAGAGCTTCCAGACTTATACGGCTGTCTGCGTCCTCAAGTTTTTTCAGCAGCTGAATACATGAGAATGAATCGAAGCCGTATTCAGTCAGCGGCTTATTTTGATCAATTTCCGCCGCATCCATCCCCAAAATGTCAGCCACAATGTCAGCCGCATCCCCGCGGCGGAACTGAGAGTTCTGTGAAACCGGCGGAAGGCTGATGTCTTCTGTCTGACCGCCTTTCCAATACTTGTGTTTTTCAAAAGGGTATGTCGGAAGCGGCACTCGTTGAACAGATTTACCTTGGTGGAGTCTGTCCCATGGAATGTCCGCGCCTTTAACCCAGCAAAACGCCAGCTTTTCCAGATTATTTTCTGCCAGAAGCGTCTCCGTGACGACTGTACCGAGTGTCCCTTCCAGTAAAACGCCGATATCTCCTGATCCAGAATGCTGACTGCCTGTAAAGAAGCTTTTCATTCCTTTGCTTTCTTCGAAAAACTCTCTGTAATCTGTCAGTTTTTCCAGCAGTTCATCTTGATTGCGGGCAACGAGTGCCAGGCGGCAACTCATCGCCTCACGCCCGATCTGAAGCGTATAAGCAATATCCCGCAATGACGGAATATCTTCAGTTTTTATGAAAGCAGCCAGCTGACCTGCGGCCGCCTTAAGCCGATCTTCGCTCTTAGCAGAAAGCACGATAAGCTGCGGTTCATGTGCAGATTCTGTGTCTTTCAGACGCGGGCTGTACTGTTCCAAGACGACATGCGCATTCATGCCGCCGAAGCCATAGCTGTTAATTGCGGCCCGGCGCGGAATCAGACTTCCCTTATCGTCGGTGAGCTGTGTCCATTCTTGATTATCTTCGGTGAAGCGGAAGCGGCTTTGCTGAATGGTCATTTGCTCATTTGCAGCTGTGAAGCCGGGAATGCCCGGGATAGTATGATGCTTCATGGCCATCGACACTTTCATAAGGGCTGCCAGTCCGGAAGCGAGTTCGCCATGGCCGATGCAAGGTTTCACAGTGCTGATATAACAAGGCGCGCTTTCCTCCTCATTCGCAAACTCGCCGTAGCCCGCTTTGATTGCATTGAACTCCAGCGCGTCTGCCATTTCGGAGGCAATGCCGTGTGCTTCAATGTATGTGACGGTTTGCGGATCGACATCGGTGCCCTCGTACGCTTTTTTCATCGCGGCCTTCATTCCCGCCGGGTTCGGCGCGTGAAGCGACATGCCCTTACCGCCATGAGACACCCCGGTTCCTTTAATGACCATGTGAATGTGATCACCGTCTTCAATTGCCGCCTCGAGCGGTTTTACGATGATGACGCCCGCCCCTTCACTTCTGACAAAACCATCGGCATCTTTTTGGAAAGATTTCGCCCGGCCGTTTTTGCTTAAATATCCCATTGAATCAAAACCGATAAAGCCCTTCGGCGACTGCAGAATATTGGCGGCGCCCACGACAGCCTGCTCACATTCGTTTTGACGGATCGATTGAACCGCCCTGTGCAATGCCACAAGCGTTGACGTGCAGGCAGCCTCGTAATATTCACTCGGCCCTTGTAAATTCAAGGCATATGATATCCTGTTCGGAATGATGGACGGAATGGCTGTTCCATTGTTTGGATCGCTATTGCCCGCGGCAACGAAAACGCCTGTCGGTCTGCTTGATAACGCCTTATTGGTCAGGCCCGCATCCTCCATTGCCTTCCACGTATGCATCAAAAGCAGAAACTGCTCAGGCCCCATTTGCGACGCTTCTTTAGGAGAAATTCCGAAAAAGAGCGGATCAAATTCTCCGACTCCGTCAATAAAACCGCCCCATCTGAGGCTTGTGTCATCCTCATCATCGGCGTAACGGCGCCAGTCCCAGCGCTCCGCCGGAATTTCTGAAATACAGTGATCTCCGTTTACGGTGTGTTCCCAAAAAGACTGAATATCCGGAGATTGCGGAAACTGGCCTGACATACCGATAATGGCGATTCCTTGCTTGATCTTACTGTTATCACAAGAGGGATGCTGTTCCTTCGGCAAAGTTTTCGCTTCTTCCGTTACCGAAGCCTCTGCTGTATGCTTATGAACGGCAAGCAATTGAGAAAATCTGCTCTCATGTGCTGACGCAAAGTAGCGGGTCAGCTCTTCCGCCGTAGGATACTCGAAAAATAATGTTGGATTCACATCGATTTCTGCCTCTTCGCCGATCTCTTTTGTCAGTCCGATCAGGCTCGCTGAATCAAGCCCCAATTCCATGATATTAGCATCAGAACGCAGGGATGGAGCAGATCCATCCATCATCTTGGCGAGCTTGCCAAGGATATAGCTGCGGATATGGTCTGTCAGACTTCCGGCAGAAATCGATTCTCCCGCGCTTTTCACAGTCGTTCGAGCCGGCTGATTCACCTGATCCGCTTCCGGGCGGAACCGTTTCAGGGCATAGCCTTCATAACACATAACCACTTCAGACCGGCTGTTGATTACATCTGCGTTAAACAGGATTATCTCCCCTGTTTGTCTGGCCAATTTGATGTGCAGCCAGCAATCAGTGAGATTTTCCGGGCTGCCGAAGGTGACGGAATTAATGCCGAACGGCAGATAGCTTTCTGCATCCGCTTGGTCCAATAAAGAAAGCGCGGACAAGTAAGCACTGTTGGCGATTAACGGATTTATGGCATAATTTTGTGAGTCGCCATTGTTCAGATTCAGCTTTGCTAACACGGCATCAGTGCCTTTGTATAGGCGGGTGATCGTTTTAAATTCTTCTCCCCACACGACGGTTCCCGTTCCGTCTCCGTACAACTCATCTACCCGTCCCACTTCACGGTAAGAGCGCTGAATGGCCGCCAGATCTGCGTGCCGCTTCTGAAACGGATACGGACTGCACTCGGCATACGCCGCTGCGCTCCAATCAGGAGATGTACGGCTGCGGTACATCATGCACAGTTCAAAAGCATCCCCGTTTTGTTTTGATTCTGTTTTCAGCTCAATGCGATCGTCTTTTTTTACGGTAATGGGATTAACGTAATTCAGTTTTTTAATTTGTCCTCCTTCTGCATCGGGAAAGAGATGATAAAACTGATCGGCCGCCAGACTTTTGTATGTAGCGCCGACGAGTACAGGTTCTCCGCTGAATTGATGCCCTTGCACATATGGATCATCATCACTGTATATCGCCTGAACGCCGGCCGCGTTGTCTGATTCACCGAAATGAAAAGAAGTCCGGCGGTCAAAAGCATAGGCCGGCAGATGAACGGCGTGCTCTTGCTGCACCTGGTCAAATGCGATATTCTCTCCTTTTTCCCATTGCCGCGCACGATAGGCGATAGCAGAATCGGAGAAATTGAGATTCGGCTGATCCAAGCGGTAAGCGGCCAGCTTTTTCACCAGTTCCTGAACGGTTGAAGCCGTAAATGCCGCCCGGTACTCCGAATGATGCGTTCTTTTTTGCAGCGCGGATGCAACAGCGGCCGGATGAAGAGATGGCGTTTTTTCTAAAAAGGCCGCAAGTCTGTCAAGATAGGCTTCAAAACTCCATTTCGTTTTCGCTGACACAGGGAAAATATATTCCTCGGAGCTGTTGAGGTTCTGATGGAAATCTGGACTGATATATTCTTCTACGATCAGATTCGCATATGCCCCGCCTGCCCCGAAGGAATTAATCATGCTTCTCCGCGGTATGATGTCTCCCGTCTCGGCATCCCTCATACGCTCCCAATGCTCGGTTTTTTCCTGCAGGTAAAAGGCTGTTTGTTCAAGCGCGATATTCGGATTTTGCGGTTTAGCGTTAATGGTCGGAACTAACGTTTCCCGCTCCATTTGCAATAGCACTTTTGCGAGCTGGGACATGCCGGAAGCCGCCTCTAAATGGCCGAGATTTGACTTAACGGATCCAAGCGCGCAAAAACGTTTTTTATCGGTATATTGCGAGAACGCGTTTGTCAGGGCAATGACCTCAATCGGATCTCCCAATACCGAGCCGTTTGCCGCTGATTCAACATAACTGATTGTTTCCGGATTTATTCCGGCCTTGCTGATGGAAGCCGCCATGAGCTTCGCCTGCTGTTTCGGATCCGGAGCCGTATACATCTGCCTTCCTCCGCTATGGCACAACGCGCTGCTTTTAATGACACCGTAAATATGGTCTTTGTCGGCAACCGCTTTGGAGAGCGGCTTCAAGAGCACCGCCCCGACCCCTTCGCCCGGCATCAGGCCCGTGCCTGTTCCGAAGCTTTTACTTTCACTTCCCTGTTCAAGCAAATTCGCCCGTTCGAGCGCATCATATTTAGACGGTTCAAGCGTGAGATTAACCCCTCCGGCAATCGCCATGGAACAGCTGTTAAGCTTCAGGCTTTCACAGGCGAGATGAATGGCGCTCAGTGAGCTGGAGCATGCGGTCGTCACGCCCATGCTCGGACCCGTTAAATTGAAAAAGTGAGAAATCCGGTTGGCGATGTGCCAATCCCCTCCGTTAGAGCTGAGTGCGGCTTTTTCCAATGACGGGATATTCCAAAAATATTGATTGTACATACTGCCCATAAAAACACCGATGCCGCTGTCTGATTCCTGCCATTTGTTTAATCTTTCTAACGAGTAGCCGCCGTTTTCAAATGTTTCCCATACAGTTTCAAGGCTTAACCGAAGCTCAGGCGTCATCTCCATTACATGGTCTTCCTTGATGTCAAACAGGTGGTGGTCAAAAGCGTCAATATGCTGCAGAAAGCCGCCGTATCGTGTTTTGCGGTCTTCTTTTCGTGTTTCTTTTGCCATTGTTTTCAGAAGACCCGACTTCCATCTGTTTTCCGGAGCTTCTGTAATACAGCTGTCTCCGGCTTTTAAATGCTCCCACAGCTCATCAAGTGTTTCGGACTCCGGGTAGCGGCCGCTGATGCCGATAATGGCGATGTCATCCCGATCAGAGCGATTATCGGCGGCGGTTTCTGTTTTCGGCTTGGGCGCTTCAGCCTCTTTGGATTCAGTGATAAATCGCCGTGTTTCCGTTACAAGCGGCACCGGTTTTTCTGTTACTGGTTCCAGCTGCTTCGTTTCAGGAGGCGCTTGTTCAGCTCCAAAGGCCTGTTGCAGCTTATCCGGGTAAGTGTCCAGCAGATACTCGGCAAGTTCTTTCGTATTCGTGTGTTCAAATAAGACCGTTTTCGGCAGCTCGCCCGTCAATGTTTCCAGTTCACGGATAAAATTCACCTGCAAAATGGAGTCGATGCCGTATTTTTCAAAGCTGGTTTCCGGCTGGATGCGCTCGGGCGCAAGCTTTATCGACTTGGCTAACGTTTCTTTTATGAATTGCACCGTCCGGTCTGTGACTGAGAAAGCCGGTGCTGTGAATTCAGCCGGCTCTTTGGAAGCCGCAGTTTCTTCAACCGCCTGCGCGTCCGGCTGCTTTTGCCTGATGACGCCGTCGCTTTCTGCCGCCACGATCTGCTGACCGAGCTGATGTGACGATTCCGCCATAAATGTAACGTACCGATATCCCTCGCTTTCCAGCACAGACTGCCACGCTTCAGGATAGAGCCCCGGACATCCGGGGATGCGCAGTTCGGCGTCCTCATAAAGCCACCAGCCTTCCAAAAGACCGAATGTCAGGTGAGAATAAACCGAATGGCTGCTGATCTCATTTAATAGCAAAATCCCGTTCTTTTTGAGCACGGCTTTGGCATTGCGAAGCGTCTGCCGAATATTTTTTGTCGCGTGAAGCACATTTGCCGCAATCACAACGTCATATGCGCCCGCGTCTACATCCTGCAAAGCCGGCGGCTCTTCCACATTAAACCGCTTATAGGTCAAATACGGATTGTCGGGACCGTATTCTTTTTCAGCATGCAGGAAAAAGGCCTTCGACAGATCGGTGTAGCAATATTCTTTTACATGATGCTTGTACTCTTTTAATCTTTTAAAAACGGTCGCGCTTGTCCCGCCCGTACCCGCTCCGATCTCTAATATCCGGATTTCTGCGTTCGGGTCTTCTTTCAGGCGTTCTTCAATAAAAGCTGTCAATGTGTCAGCGAGCACCTCATTAAAGTAGTCTGCCGTTTCATTATTTTTATAGATTCCCTCCACCAATTCCATTGAGGAATCAGGAAACAGAACATCAGTGGCAGAAACTCTGCCGGATAAAATATCCGGCAAAGCTCTGAGGGCTGTCTCCACCAATGTGATCATCGCCTGTTTGCTGCTGTCCTTGAGTAAAGGAGCTTTCTTTTCATCCCATTCTTGCCACAGCACGTCGGCATGCTCTATCGGCCCCGTTAACACATACATACTGCCTGACTGTTTTAAAAAGCCATTTTGCACCAAGATAGAGATGCTTTCTTCCAGCCACCTGCCGTAAAACCCCTGCAATACAGGCTGCGTCTTGTTTTCTGTAAAAAATCCGACAGATTTCAGCTGGCCTGCCAATAGTTTGTAAAGAAGATCTTCAGTGTTTTGCAAAGCCGTCCCCTCCTTAACTCAATTGTTGTACATGTCTTGTTACTTTAGGCTGATAGCTTCGCAGTTTTTGCATCGCCGAGCCGTGATGTTCAGGGTATACTTCTATCATTTCTTCCGGTTTTTCCACAGGCTCTTCTGCCTGTTTCATCATGACGAATTGATTCAATGGGCCGCCTAGCAACCGCTCAAGCGCCGCCATCGCTTCCGGTGCTTCAATCGATCCGACTCCTGCCTGTTTCATCCGTTCTTGATATTCAGCAGATGACACGATTCCGACACTGCCCCAGTAGCTCCAATTCATCACCGCCGCCGAATACGGACACACTTGAGCCAAATGAGCGGCAAAGGCATCTTTGAAGCTGCATCCGGCCGCATAATTGCTCTGTCCGGCCGCGCGTGCAAATGATTGAACAGACGAGAAGAATAAAGCAAAGTCCAGCGGCTCATTTCGGAAAACGCGGGCCATATTCACGCTGACATTGACTTTTGCAGCGAGCACACTTTTAAAACGGCTTTCCGGCATATTTGCCAGACTCTGATCCTCTAAAACGATTGCGGAATGGATGATTCCGTTAATATGCGGGTGCGTGCGTTTGATCGTTTCATATGCACGTGTGAGCTCATCCGGATTTGCCGCATCTGCTTCAATATAAATTGGCGCCGGCCCGAATTGGCTGAGTCTGTCGATTTTTTCCCGGATGGCGCTGTTATGTTTTCGTCTGCCGATCCAAACGACGCGTGCCTGATACGTTTTCACGGCATATTCGCTCCAAGCCTCGCCGATGCCGCCGGCGCCGCCGATGACGACGTAGACGCCGCCTTTTTTGTAAGCAGGCCGGCTTGACACCGGCTGCTGCACAGGAATGAGACGCTGTTTGTACCAGTGATTGTTCCGGTACGCCCATGTATTGCCTTGCTCATCAAACGGCGCTGAGAACAGCTCCGCCTTTGAAACATCTTCCGGGCTTCCGGCATCAATCAGCCTTGTTTGCCAGCTTGGATACTCTTTTGCGAGCGAGCCGACCAAACCGTGAATGCCTGCATGAGCCGGATCAATAGTGTCGTCCGGCTGTACGGACTGTGTTTGTATTGTGACTGCGGTCAGGCTGATCCGCTTGCCTCCATATCCTAAAGCAAGCATTGCCTTGATCACTCTGTAAATCTGGATGACGCCCGCATCCTGAGCTCTCACCATGTCACTGGCGGTGTGAAAAGGGGCGATCCATACGATATGGCTGAATGGCCCTCTGGCTTTCATTTCAGCCGCAACAGCCTCTATTTCATCCTCCGGAGTGATATGGAGCCTTTTTGCAGCAGGATGATGCATTTGAAAAGCCGCGCTCTCCTCATCTCCCGCGATAAAGACAACCTCTTCCGTCTCACATGCTGGGCTTTGGCCGCGGAATTCCGCGAGATCCCATACCGGGGCCAGAAGGTTTGCTCCATTTAATGATGTTTCCGGCGCAGGGCCTTCCATCATTCTGGAAGAAATCCCTTTAATCCTGACACAGACCCGGCCGTCCTCATCACATAAATCAATGTCCAGCCGCTGAATTTTTTCATCCGTTCCCCGGGAGCTGACATACGCCCACATACTTGTTGTGCATGGATTGAAAATGTCCAGTTCCTCAAGAGCGAACGGCAATGACAGCTGGTTATCATCTGCGTGCAGTTTCAGTCCGATTGTCGCTTGCAAAGCTGAATCAAGCATGCATGGGTGAAGAACATATTGATCTGCCGTTTCTTCGAGGAAGGAAGGCAGACGGAGCTCAGCCAATGCTTGATTGCTTCCGATGTGAATCTGCTTAATTCCTTGCTGTCCGGGACCGTAATCAATGCCGATTTTGCTGAATAAGCCGTAACACTGCTCAGAAGTCAGCATACTGTGGCCGCATTGAGCTTTCAGTGCGCCTATATTACGCTGCGGAGCCTTCCCGTCGGTGAGAATGCCGGCAGCCCCCTGACAGTGTATCTGTCTGCCGCCTGCTTCTGTTTGTGAAGCTGTGTAAATGTCATACACGATTTCTCCGTTTTCCCTCGGAACGAGGCTGATCTGCGCTTCAATCGGACGGCTCCCCGCTTCAATCGGACGAACCCAGACGATGTTTTTCAGGCGGATGGCAGACGGACGTTCCTTTTGTCCTTTTACTGCCTGAGTAACTGCCGCCCTGGCCATTTCCAAGTAAGCGACACCCGGCATGACCGGTTTGCCTTTAATCAGATGATCGGTGAAAATCGTCTCTTGCCCCGTAAATTCGGAGCGGAAACGCTGCTCTGTTAAATCCGATACGTTTTCGTGAAGAAGCGGATGCAGCACCCTGGCCGCAGCCACGGCGTGCGGTTTCTCGGCTTTTGGCCGGTTGTCCGTGATCCAATACCGCTCTTTTGCAAACGGATAAGTAGGGAGACTCATTCGACGGGGCTTGATATCAGCATACAGGCCGTCCCATTTGATATCCGTGCCTAGAACCCACAATTCCGCAAGCTTGTCATTCTCTCGGCGGCTGATCAGCTCTTCGATATCCGATTCGCCGTTTCCGCCTGCGGCACCGGCTTTCAGCGCGGTTTTACCCGCTTTGCCTTTATAAATACCCGCCGCGTCATAATGTCCTTTTGCACAGCTATTCAGCTTGTCCCGCAGCTCTTCAGCCGAGGAAGCGATGATGGCCGCTCTTTCTTCCATGGCATCACGTCCCTTCTGAAGCGTGTAAGCAATACCGGCAAGATCCTCATCCGTAAAAGGAGCTTGTGCCAGCTGCTGCGCCTGTTCTTGCAGACGTTCTTCTTCTTTGGCCGACAGCACAAAGATTTGAGGATGTTTGACAATGGCGGTTTTTCTTTCTTCCCTCGGGATATATTCTTCAATGACGACATGGGCGTTTACGCCGCCGATGCCGAAAGAACTGATTCCCGCGCGGCGCGGCAGGTGATTGCCGTTTTCGTCTTTCAATGCCGTCCATTCTCTTTTTTCCTGTACGATGTAAAACGGACTGTCCTTCAGTTTGATATACGGGTTGATGACCTCGCTGTGGAGGCTTTTTGCGAGTGTTTTATGCTTCATCTGCATCAGCACTTTGATCACACCCGCGACACCTGCTGCCAGCGATAGGTGTCCGATATTGGTTTTGGCCGAACCCAACCCGCAATGACTCGCGTAAACGGCGGAATCGCCGGTTTTTTCGTACAGCTTTTGAAAGGCGGATTTCAGGCCGTTGATTTCGACCGGATCGCCAAGCTCCGTCCCGGTTCCGTGCGCTTCAATATAAGTGACTGTTCTCGGATCAATACCTGCTTTGTCATAAGCCGTTCTGACGACTTCGGCCTGGGCTTTCGGGTTCGGTGTCGTCAAGGAGTTCGCGCGTCCGCCGTGATTAACCGCGCTGCCTTTGATGACGCCGTAGATATGATCGCCCGCTTTTTCTGCTTCTGACAGCTTTTTCAGGAAAAGAATCCCGGCACCTTCACTGACCGCAAATCCGTCCGCCCGGTCGGAGAACGTTTTACATTTCCCTTCTTTGCTCAGCGCGCCGGCTTTGTCATAAGCAATGTGGCCTTGCGGGGTGACGACGGTATTCACGCCGCCGGCGATAGCCATATCGCAGTTCCCGTTTTCAATGGCGCACACGGCGTGATGAATCGCGACCAGTGAGCTGGAGCAAGCCGTGTCGATCGGTTCACTCGGCCCGTGCAGATTGAGCATATAGCTGACACGGTTCGGCCCAGCTGACGGGCTCATATTTGCGGCTGACGCACCGCCGATATCCAAGTCCGAAAATAGTGAGCCGTATCCGGTATTCCCCGTGCCGATGTAAAGGCCCGTTTTCGTGCCGGAAAGGCTTTTAGCGGAATATCCCGCATCTTCTATCGCTTTCCACGCATACATCATTAACAGGCGCTGCTGCGGATCCATCTGTTCGGCTTCCAGCGGTGAAATTCCGAAGAACAGCGGATCAAAATCCGCAACTCCGTCAATAAATCCGCCCCACTTTACATTTGTTTTGTTGGCTTCATTAAGCGGGTCACCGTAATACTCCCGCCAGTCCCAGCGGTCCGCCGGCACTTCTGTTATGCAATCTCTTCCCTCTTCCAAATTACTCCAATACTCATCGATATTTGCGGCCTTCGGAAACACTCCGCTCATACCTACGATAGCGATCGGTTCCGGTTTATGTTCAACCGCTGTCTGAACAGGCTGTACGGCAGTTTTTGCAAAGCGTTTGTTTCCTGTCAGCCTGATGCCGCCGTCATCTGTTACGCGGCTTTGTTTTTCTTCTTTTTTCGGCTGTGTGCTGCCGGTAAATTGTGTTTGATAGTCTTCAGCTAAATGATGAGCCAAGGCTTGAATCGTCGCATATTCAAAAAACACGGTCGGTGTCAAATCAAGCTGATAAGAATCATTCAGCTTGTTGGCAAATTCCGTCAGCGTAATGGAATCAAATCCGTATTGATTGAATTCCAAATCGATATCTATTTCTTCAATATTTATTTTCAGAAGTCCGGAAACCTCTTTTGCCAGCAATTCCTGAAGTTTTGCCGTCAGGTCTTTCGGCGCAGGCGTTTCCTCCGTTTTCTTAACCGGTGAAAAAGCGGCTGCTGGCGTCTTTTGAAGCAGTTTTTCCCGCATAACGGCGCGGTTTCCTTCCATGACGAGCACACTTGTTTTCCCCGTGCTCCATGCTTTGTAAAGCGCTTCTATTCCGGTTTCAGTGCGCATCGGCACCACGCCGGTTCTTTTTTCGGTGAGCTTCGCCATTTCTTCATTGACTTGCATTCCGCCGTCTTTCCAAAGCGGCCAATTGATTGACAATGTGTGGCCGTGGCGGTACATTGCCGTAACCAGCGCGTTGCGGTATGCCGCATAGCTGTCCATAAACGCGTTTGCCGCGGCATAATCCGCCTGTCCCGCATTCCCGGTGACGCCGGAGATGGAGGAGAAAACGATGAAAAAGTCCAGCGCTAAATGCTCGGTTGCTTCATCAAGGTTGACAAATCCGTCGGTTTTAGGCGCTAATACACTGTGAAATTCTTCGGTTGTTTTCTTCGCGATATACTGATCCTTCATCACACCCGCGCTGTGAATGATGCCGTCAAGTCCGCCATATTCCGTTTCAATTGTTTTGACCAGATCCGCCGCAGTTTGAGCGTTTGTCACGTCAGCCTGTTTGTATTCCGCTTTCGCTCCGAGTGATTCAAGCGATTGCAGCTGCTGCCTCTGATTTGCGCTTAATGCGGAACGGCCTGTCAGAACCAGTGTCGGCTCTTTGACGTTACGGGCGATTTCTTTCGCGAAAATAAAGCCGAGGCCCCCGGCTCCTCCGGTAATAAGGTAAATGCCTCCGTCGTTCCAAGGAGTGCGTATTTTACTGCCGGACACGGCCGTTTCTTTTACATCAGCGCTGTATCGAATGCCGTTTTCATATTTGATATGGCCGTCATCAACACATGTTTTATTTTCTCTGATGATGTCTGTGATTCTGCCGTTTTCCGCCGGCTCTATTTCAATCAGCTGGGTTTTCAGCCTTTTATGTTCCAGGCCGGCTGTTTTTAACAGACCTGAAATCCCTGAGAGCAGCTGATGCTTATCTGTTTTAGAAAGAACCGCCTGGATGAGTACGTCTCCTTCCGTCTCTTCCTTCAGCTGTTTTTGCAGTGTCTCCAATATCTGCCCGGTATAATCACGGAAGCGCGCCGACGCTTTCTCATGCGGGGAGGTCATTTCAATGCACTCGGCTCCCGCAGTTTCAACGGCTTGTTTCAATCCGGTGTCTGTATCACAAAGCATCACGATATGCCGGGCAAAAACAGGTTCCGTTTGAGCGGCAGTTTCAGTGCTTTTGGTCCATACGGGCTCAAGCATAAGCGTTTCCGGGGCTTCTTCTTTTTTCTCAGGTTCTTTTTCAGCCGTTCTGAACGACAAACCTTTCAGCCTTACGCAAACCTTGCCGTTTTCATCACAAATATCAAGATCGCGTTTTTCAACCTGTCCGGCTTTATGGTCTTCAGAAAGTCTGGCGTATACCCACATCCCGGCAGTGCACGCGCTGAATACTTCGAGCTCCTGAACCGCAAACGGAAGCATCAGTTTTTCATCATTTGTTCCGGTCAATATGCTCGATGCCTGCAATGCAGAGTCCATTAAGCCCGGATGCATGACATACTGCCGTACCGTGTCCGCACAAGCCGGATCAAGCGACAGTCGGCCCAATACGAAATCATCACCTGTATAAATCGCTTTGACACCCCGGAAAGCCGGGCCGTAATCAAAACCGATTTTGCGGTACATATCGTACACTTCGTCTGCAGAAAACGGTGTCTCGGCGGATCGTGATTTCAGCTTTTGCAGATCAATAACCGGAGCCTCTGCGTCAGGACGGACTGATACTGCTCCTTGGCTGTAAACGGTCGGCTGATCTGTTTCAAGGCCGCTGTAAATGTCGAATTGAACGTCATTTGCAGTATCAGGAACGAGACGGATATTGACATGGATCGGCTCGTCTTCAATGGTGATCGGCCGCACCCAAACTGTATTCTTAAGCTTGACGCTTCCTTGTCCGGCCGGCACTTCAGATGCCTGTTCCATTGCTGCGCGCGCCATTTCAAGATGCGCCACTCCCGGTAAGATCGGCACGCCTTGTACAACATGGTCCGCAAGGTAAAATTCTTCGCCGGTATAGGTTGAAGTAAACCGCTGTTCGGCAAGGTTTGATGTATTTCTGTGCAGAAGCGGATGAAGCACGTCTTGCGTTCCGGCAGAAACAGTGCTTGTTTTTTCGTGTTTTCCGATGCGTTTTGCCGCCCAATAGCGGTCTTTTGCAAACGGATATGTCGGCAGGCTTATGCGTTTAGGCGGCCGGTCTCCGTACAGCTTCGCCCAATCGACGTTCAGCCCTTTCACCCATAATTCGAGCAGCTTCGCGTATTTGCCGCGTGCCATCCATTTTTCAACGGCTTCTTGAATTTCTTCATCATCTGTCAGCATTTGCAGCGTGCCTTTGTCTATTCTTCCTCTGTACAAGTCCGCGTTCTTATCTCCATTGACAAACTGTGACAGTTTTTCCTGCAGTTCTTCAGCGGATCCGGCAATAACGGCCAGGCGTTCTTCCATGGCGTCTCTTCCGATTTGGAGGGTATAAGCCATAGAGACAAGGCCGGATTGATCGAACCGCTTTTCTGTAAGCACACGTTTCAGCTGTTCGGCTTGTTCTTTCAAGCGTTTTTCATTTTTGGCGGATAGAACGAAAAGGCATGGATCGATATGAGAATGATCTGCTTCTGCTCTTTCTTGCGGAATGTATTCTTCGATGACGACGTGGGCATTTACCCCGCCGATGCCGAATGAGCTGATGCCCGCGCGGCGCGGCTGCTCGTTTCCTCGTTCGTCCGTCTGCGTCTTCCATTCCTTCGTGTCCCGCACCAGATAAAACGGGCTGTCTTCAAGCTGAATGTACGGATTTACCGTCTCACAGTGAAGACTTTTGACTAATGTTCGATGCCTCATCTGCAGCAAAATTTTAATGATTCCCGCTGCTCCCGCGGCAAGGGATAAATGGCCGATATTCGTTTTGACTGAGCCTAAGCCGCAATAGCCGGACGCTTTCTCTTTTCCGTCTGCAAACGAGCTGAACGCTTGTTTCAGGCCGTTAATTTCAACGGGATCCCCAAGTTCTGTACCGGTGCCGTGCGCTTCGATATAAGAGACTGTTTTCGGATCAATGCCCGCTTTTTTGTATGCGGCTTTAATGACTTCCGCCTGTTGTTTCGGGTTAGGCGTTGTTAAAGATGCCGCACGGCCGCCATGATTTACTGCGCTTCCTTTAATGACGCCGTAAATATGGTCTCCATCCGCCTCCGCCGCTGACAGTTTTTTCAGGAAAAAGAGTCCGGCCCCTTCACCATGGGCAAAACCGTCTGCTTGATCGGAGAACGTTTTGCATCGTCCTTCTTTGCTCAGCGCGCCCGCTTTGTCAAAGCTGATATACACATCCGGAAGAACAATCGTATTGATTCCCCCCGCTAAAGCCATGTCGCACGTCCCTTCTTCAATTGAAGAAACGGCATGGTGAATGGCAACAAGCGAGCTTGAGCAGGCCGTATCAATCGGTTCGCTCGGGCCGTGCAGATTGAGCGTATAGCTGACACGGTTCGGTCCGACAGACGGACTTGTATTCGCCGCGGATGACCCTTCAATCGTCACATCGGCATTGGCTAATAGAGAACCGTAGCCGGTATTTCCGGTCCCGATAAACACACCTGTTTTTGTGCCTGAGAGACTCTTTGACGCGTATCCGGCATCTTCAATCGCTTTCCACGCGTACGTCAGCAAAAGACGCTGCTGAGGGTCCATTTGCTCCGCTTCCCGGGGTGAAATCCCGAAAAATAACGGATCAAATTCAGCAATTCCATCAATAAATCCGCCTTGGTTGACATTTGTTTTATTAACTTCTTTTGCGGGATCCCCATAATAGTCCCGCCAGTCCCAGCGGTCTTTCGGAATCTCGGTCATGCAGTCTTTGCCTTCTTTCAGGTTTTTCCAGTAAGCTTCAATGTCTTCAGCCATCGGAAAAATCCCGCTGATGCCTACGATTGCAATCGGTTCCGCCTTCTGATCCCGCTGTACTGTCTGCGGAAGTGTCTCTGGCAGAGTGCGGCGGCGCTTAACGGCCGGGCGTGTATTTTGAGTCTCTTTTACCGGTTTTGACGATTGAACCGTTTTTGTATTTACCGCAAACCGTCCGGCGAATTCATCCTCATATTCACTGATTAAATGAACGGCAAATTCGTGGATCGTCGGATGATCAAAGAAAATCGTCGGCGTTAATCTAAGCCGGTACGTTTTGTTCAACTGATTCGTAAACTCGGTCATCGAGATAGAGTCAAGCCCGTATTTTGTCATTTCTTCATGAGCATCAATTTTGTCAAGTTTTACTTTTAACAGTGAGGCCGTCTGCTGTTTTAAGAGATGCTTCACTTTTTCAAGCAGGCTGTCAGCGTCAATCTCATGATGTACGCCGGTCTCAGCTTCTGGATGATCATTCTCTTTTCGGAACAGTTTTGCTTTCATGTTTTTCACGTCTCCTTCAAGAACCGTCACCCGGGCTGCCCCGCTCATCAGGCCTTGATATAAAGCCTTGATGCCAGCTTCTGTGCCGAGCGGTGCGACTCCCGCCTCCTGCATCAGCATATCTTCTGTCTGCTTTCCCGCCTGCATTCCGCCTTCTTTCCATAACGGCCAGCTGACAGAAAGCGTCTTTCCGTATCTTTGTCCTGCGGCTTGTAAAGAACTGCGGTACTCGGCATACATCTCCATAAAGACATTTGCAGACGCATAGTCAGCCTGGCCGACGCTTCCAAGCACACCTGATAAGGATGAAAAGACAATAAAGACATCTAATTTCTCATGCTGTGACGCTTCATCAAGATAGACAAGGCCCTTCACTTTCGGAGCGAGAACGTCTTGATATTCCTCTGCCGTCTTCTTCACCATGTAGTTGTCTTTTATAATGCCGGCACTGTGAACGATTCCGTCCAGCTTGCCGTGCCGTTTGCGGATATTGCGGATGAATCGGTATACTTCCGCTTCATCCGTGACATCAGTTTGCTCGTAGAAAACAGAAGCGCCGGCAGCACGTACTGTTTCCAGCAGGTCTTGCTGCTTTTCTCCGGGAGCGGATCGGCCGGTTAATATGATGACGGCGTCTTTTGTGCGGTTTGCGATCTCTTTTGCAAAGATCAGGCCTAAACCTCCGGCTCCCCCGGTAATGAGATAAACGCCTTCGTCTTTCCACGGAATGTCCGGCTCCGCTTGAGAAATGTCCACCTCTTCCCAATCAGCAGCAAAGCACTTGCCGTTTTCATATTTCACATGGACGCTTTCGGCATGCATACGGTTTTCGGACACTTTTTCCGCTATGCCTTTAGGACTTTCTTTCTCATCAGCTTCTATCATTTGACAGATCAGCTTGGAATGTTCAAGACATGCGGTTTTGAAAAGACCTGTAATGCCTGAGAACACCTGCTGTAATCCTGCTGAGCGCGTAACAGCCTGAAGAAGAATGCGGCCCTTCGGCTTGCCTTTCATTATGGTTTTAATATGATCAAACAGCTGACCCGCATAGGAATGATACCGCTCTGCAATAGATGCGGGACGCTCATCCAAAATAAAGACGCTTGCGTGTTCAAGCTTTGCTTCGATCGCTTGTTTAACGGCTTCATCGTACTCACAAAGGAAAATGATATGCTGTTCATACGAAGGCGCGTGATCCGCCGCCGGTTTCTGCCGCTCCTTCCAGACCGGTTCAGCCAGTAATGTATCCGTACGGCTGACAGGGACGCCGGCACCCGCGTTTTCTTCCATGATCCGCGTTGAGAATCCTCTCATCCGCACGCAAAGCCCGCCGTTATTGTCATATAAATCGATATCAGCTTTTTGGATAGAATCGCCGGCTTTATTGTTCGCGCTGAATGTGACGTACACCCACATGTCATCAGCACATGGCTTCAGTACGTCCAGCTCCTCTAAAGCAAACGGCAATGCGGCTTTGAATGGTTCCCCGCTTTCTGCAAGCAGCGCTCTTGTTACGTTCTGCAAATATTCGGCGGCCTGAAGCGCACCGTCCATCATACTCGGATGAAGGATATAATCAGCTTTTGTGTGAGAGACGGATTCAGGAAGCTTCAATTTAGCAAGCAGCCGGTCTTCGCCTTTGTATACAAGCTGCACACCTTTGTATCCGGGTCCGTAATCAGCTCCGATCATTCCTTTATAAAACGCTTCAGATTCGATTGTTCCCTGCGTGCACTGGCGCTTCATCTGCTCAAGATCCGCCGTTTCCTCCGGTCCCTTTCGGATGATTTCAGCGATGCCCTGATTATAAAGAGGAGCTGCTTCACTGCTTGAATCGTTCCCGCCGTACATTCTGTATTGAATCTGCCCGTCTTCTTCTTCATAAAGTCCGACATGGACACTGACAGTCTGCTGATCGGCTATCACCGGGCGGACCCACACGATATTCTTTAAGCGAAGGCCCCAAGATTCCTCTGATACCCCGCCGATACTTCTCTCTGCCGCGGCCCGTGCCATCTCAAGGGTAACGGCGGCAGGCACGATCGCCATTCCTTTAATGATATGCTCTGCAATAAAATACTCTTTTCCCGTGAATTCCGAGCTGAACCGCTGCTCCTGCAAAACGGATGTATTCTGATGGATCAGCGGATGCAAAAGCTTCGTATCCGTTTGCTTCACAGTTTCTTCCGGCCAGAAGCGCTCTTCGGCGAACGGGTAGGTCGGCGCACTGATTCGTTGCGGTGCGGAATCCTGATACAATAAGCCCCAATCGACACGCACCCCTTCTATCCAAAGCGCCGCGATTGCTTTCAGCTTTTCTTCCTGTGTCTGGCACGCCGCAAGCTTTTCCATCTCCTGAGGTGACGCTTCTTTATTTCTCACTTTTTCGCCCCGTAAGATGTTTTGATCATTGCCATTGATGAAATCCTGCAGCTGACGCTTCAAATCGTGACGATCGTTACTGATAAAGACGGCTCTCTCTTCCATCGCCTCACGTCCGGTCTGGTACGTAAATGCCAGATCATGCAAGGAAACATCGGTTTCGGCTTCATTCAGAAAGTCGGATAAACAAGCTGCATAGGCAGTCAGGCGCTGCTTATTTCTCGCTGACAGCGGAACGATATAAGGCGGCCGGCCGTCATTTGAGCTGCTGATCGTTTTGTTTTCATATTGTTCAAAAATGGCGTGTGCGTTTGTTCCTCCGAGTCCGAATGAGCTTAACGCTGCGCGGTGCGGCGTCTCTCTCTCCGGAAGCGGTTTTCTCTTGTCCGCCACATAAAACGGCGAACCGCTGAATGTGATATTCGGATTCGGTGACGTGTAATTAATGGTAGGCGCCAGCTCCCGATGATATAAACTCATCGCGACTTTGATGCACCCGGCAAGGCCCGCCGCTGTATCCAAATGTCCGATATTCGTTTTTACGGAGCCGATCCCGCAATACTGCTCCTGATCCGTGTAACGTTTATACACTTGCTGCAGCGCGGACATTTCAATCGGGTCACCCAATGTCGTTCCTGTGCCGTGCGCTTCGATATAGGAAACAGTCTCCGGGTGAACGTTCGTGCTGTCTAGAACTTGCTGGATGACGTCAGTCTGTCCCTTTACACTCGGTGCGTAAAAACCGACTTTATCCGCTCCGTCATTGTTCAGACCGATGCCTCTTAGCATAGCGTAAATGTGATCTCCGTCCTGAACGGCTTGTGACGCTTTTTTCAGAAGAATGACGGCCGCTCCTTCTCCGCCCGCCATACCGTCGGCTGAAGCGTCAAATGCCTTGACATGCCCGTCGCTTGAAAAATTCAATCCGGTTTGATGTACATAGCCGATACTGGTCGCAGCATGCAGAGTTGCTCCGCCGACGAGCGCGTAATCCGATTCTCCGCTCGTTATGCTTTGATAGGCTGAATAAAGACCGACTAATGATGACGAGCAATTTGAATGAACGAAATAGCTTGGCCCTTTTAATCCGAGCTTATGGGAAACCATCGTCGGAATCGTGCCGCTCTGCGCCAACACCCATGACACATAGCCGTCAGGAGATTCATGGCCTTCTGTCGTTTTTTCCGACAAAAGCGACCGATACGAATTATTGCTTGCCGACATATAAACGCTTGTCTTCGGAATCTCTTTGGATACATATCCCGCGTCCTCGACGGCTTTCCAAGAATGAAGCAGCAAAAGCCGAAGCTGAGGATCCATAAATTCTGCGTCTTTCGGCGAAATGTGAAAGAATTCAGGGTCAAAGAGATCTTTTCCTTCTATCGTCGATAATGCCGGCACATAATCGGGATTTTCGATCAAATCTTCCGGTACGCCTGCTTCCCGAAGTTCTTCTTCCGAGTAGAAACGGACGCTTTCTTTTCCTTCTCTTAACTGCTTCCAGAACTCATGATGATTTTTCGCGCCGGGGAATTGACAGGAAATCCCCACTACCGCTACGCTGTCTTCAAAGTAAGACGGCACTCCGTTTTGAGCCGTTTGTTCTCTTTCTCTCTCATCTTGGGCAGGCGCCTCTCTCTCAGCGGCCTGTTTTGTTTCAACAATAAATCGGCTGATCGCCTGAATGGTAGAGTGTTCGAATAAATCCGTGACGGTAAAATCACATTCCAGCTCCTGTTTAATGCGTTCTGCTGCGGCGACAGCCAGCAGCGAGTCGCCTCCCACATCGAAAAAGCCGTCTTCGGTTTTGATCCCCGCCGTATTCAGCAGGTCTTCCCATATTTCGGTCACTTTCGCTTCCGCCTCTGATAACGGCAGACTGCCCGTCTTTTCAGACCGGTGAACGATCACCTTGCGCTTTTCCAAGTCTTTGCGGTTCACTTTGCCGCTCGGTGTTAACGGCAGCGCATCCAGTCGGATAAAATGGGCAGGCACCATATAATCCGGCAGACCCGCTAAAAGATGTTTGCGGAGCGCTTTTTCATCTGCCGTATGACCGGAGCGGGCAGTATAATAAGCGGTCAGCTTTTTATGTCCGTTCTTTTCCTGAACAACAACCGCCTGATCAAAGATATCCGGATGTTCGCTCAATTTTGTTTCAATCGCTCCCAATTCGATGCGGAAGCCGCGGATTTTCACTTGACTGTCAATACGGCCGGCATATTCTATATTTCCGTCAGGCAGCCATCTAGCCAAATCGCCTGTTTTGTAAAGTTTTTCTCCTTCACTAAACGGATTATCAATAAATGATGCCGCCGTCAGCTCAGGCTGATTGTAATAGCCTCTGGCCAGACCGGCGCCGGCCACGCAAAGCTCGCCGGCCACACCGTCCGGGACGGGGCTGAGCTTTTCATCGACGATATAGAGCCGCGTGTTGTGGATCGGTTTTCCGATCGGCGTATTTCTGCTTGTGATTTCCTTATCGCCGCAGCTGTAGTAAGCGGCATAAATGGATGTTTCCGTCGGGCCGTATATGTTTTCAATTCTGGCCTTTTTGAAGATGGAAACTGACTTTTTGACCAAGTCTTTCGGAAACGCCTCTCCGGCCACCATCACATATTTCACAGGGCCTTCCTCTGTAAATGATGTATGCCGCTTTACCGTTTCCAGAAATACATTAAACACGGCAGGAGCAAAATTCAGATGCGTCACCTGGTGAGTTTGGATATATTCCATGCAAAGCTGCGGATTTTTTTCTGCACCGGGCGGCAAAATGACAAGCCGTCCGTTTCCGATAAACCAGCCGAATAATTCAGAAATCGAAACGTCAAACACGTAGTTCGTTTTTAACAGATAGGCATCCTCTTGCGCGACCGGATACTCGGCTTCCAAAAACTGCAGCGTGTTCATAATGGCCCTGTGCTCAACCATGACGCCTTTTGGTTTTCCCGTGCTTCCGGACGTATATAGGATATAAGCGAGGTGATGCGGTTTTGAACGCGGCGCCAATTTTGCCCCGCCGGCAGGGCGTCCGCTGTTTTCGATCTCCACCGTGCTCACACCGCCGATGGTTAACCGTTCAATCACGCCGCGTGTTTTTGCTTGTGTTAATACGATTGAAACGCCGCTGTCAATCAATACGTGCGACATCCGTTCGTTTGGAAAAGCCGGGTCCAACGGCACATACGCACCTCCCGCTTTTAAAATGGCGAGGATGCCGATGACCATCTCAAAAGAACGCTCCGCACAAATGCCGACCGGGCATTCCGGTGTGACTCCCTTTTCTTGCAGATACACAGCGAGCGCCGTGCTTCGTTCATCTAATTCGCGATATGTAAGGCTGTTTTCACCGAATGTGACGGCTTCTCTTTCAGGGTGCCGCCCGGCTTTTTCTGCAAACACTTCATGAATGCAGCGCTCATTCGGCTGATGGGATGTGCGGCTTTCATCCCGTTCCTGATTGAGCAGGCCGGAGCATGCTTCAAAAGCGATCTCCGGATCAGAAAGCACTTTTTCTGCCAGCTTCATATAATGCTCCGCCATCCGTTCGATGGCAGAGGGGCTGTAGACATCCGGATTGTACAGAAATTGCAGGACTGTTTCTTTTTCTTTTTTATAGACTTCAAGCGCAAGCTCAAATTCGCCTTCCTGATGAATGTCTTCTATCATTTCAATCCCGAGTGATTGATATTGTTCTGCCAGCTTTTCCGCTCCTTCTGTCCGGAAGAAGTTTTGATAGAAAAACGCGGTTTGAAAAACAGGTGAAACAGCAGGCGAGCGTTCTATCTTCAACTCTTTTACAAGCGCTGGAAACGGATACGCGGCATGGTCTAACCCTTCTGCAAGTGTCATCTGAAGTTCCTTCAAAAAGGCGGTAAAGGTTTTTGCGCCGGCCTCCCTGCTTCTGACCGCGATCATATTAATAAAGTATCCGATCACAGACTCAAATTGAGCCTCAGAACGCCCCATCGTCGGCATGCCGACGATGATATCTTCCTGATTCGTATATTGATAGAGCAAGCCTTTGAAAATAGCGAGATACACAACAGATTCATTGACATTATTTTTTTGGGCGCAAACTTTAATCTGCCGGTTCAGTTCATCAGGAAGCAAGCGCTGATACGCCTGCCCCCTGCAAGTTTGAACCGATGATCTCGGGAAATCCGACGGAAGCTCAAGCACCGGCAGCGGTCCTTCCAGCTGCTCTTTCCAATAAGAGAGATGCGTTTTTCCAGCTTCACTTTCCAGCAGTTCTTTTTCCCAGTTCACAAAGTCATGATAATCCGCGGCCTGCCGAAGCATTTCAGGTTCTTTGCCTTCGCCTGCTTTTACATAGGCGTCCAGCAGCGCCGACATAAACGTCATAAGAGACACGCCGTCAAAAATGATATGGTGAATGGTGATTAACACGATCGATTCCCGCTTCGCCCGCCGGAACACTTGAACGCGCAGGAGCGGACCGGTTTCAAACGCAAACGGTTCTTTTGCTTTTTCTTTAATAAACGTTAGAGCGTCACGCCCGCTTAATTCAGAAAGGTCCATTTCTTCAAGCGGAAAATTCATCTCCGAATCTTCAATCTGATACGGAAGGCCGTTTTCCTCTTTTATCACACTGGTCAAAATAGGGTGCTGGCGCTTCACAAACAAAAGGGCGTTTTTGAATGTCTCGATATCCAGCTTTTGAAATCGAAAGCATAACGGAATGTTATATGCGCTCATCTCCGGAAACATTTTCTGAAGCATCCACAAACCTTTCTGGCCTTCTGAAAGCGGACGTTTTGCAGTTGTCCGCTTGAAAGCCTGAAGCTCTTGTTCTACCTCAGCGATGGTGAGCGTTCCTGATCTGTAGGCATCGAGAAGTTCTTTATGATTCATAGGTCTTACTCCCTTCTATGATGTCTTGCACTCTTTTAAAATCTAATGTCCCCTCAGAGACCCGTTTCATCATGGCGATGATCTCCTGATCCGTATACTCCTTGCTTTCCGGAGCGGCGTCTTCTGTTTCGGTTTCTTCCGTCCTGTAAAACGTTTCGATCGTTTCTTTGTGTTCTGTCAGGTAGTAGTTCATGACGTCCCCGAGCGTAGCATAGCTGTAAAATAACGCCGGAGTGACTTCAATGCCGTAATGGCTCGACAAAAGAGCGGCAAATTTGGCTAAATAGATGGAATCAAATCCGAATTCCGCCCAGTTTTTATGCAGGACGAGCTTATCTTTGGATATTTTCAGCAGACTGTGTATCAGCTCTTTCAAATCCGCTTCGAGCTGTTTTTCCGTGCTTTCTGCCGGGATGCGGCGGCTCACGGTTTCCGGCAAAGCTTCCGGTTTTGATGACTCATCTTTCCGGATGCCTAAAAATCGTTCGGCACGGCTTCTTTTGCCGGCAATGACGAGGCACTGGGTGTTTTCTTGAGAAATGATGCGCTCAAACAGCTCAATGCCTTCATCTGTTTCTAACAGGCGCTGGCCGCTTGATTTCAGGTACATGCCTGTCGTCTCTTCACCGCCGACGGCCATTCCGCCGTTTTTCCAGACGGGCCAGTTTATAACAAAAGCGTTTCCGCTGTCTGATTGTTCGTTTTTATAGTGGGCGTACGCCATTTGGAACCTGTTCGCCACTGCGTAATCACAGCAGCCGAAATCCCCTAAAACAGCCGATGTGGATGAAAAGTAGCAGATGAAATCCGGCGTTTCGTTTTTCAGCCACTCGTCAAGAAGCAGGCTTCCGTTTATTTTCGGTTCAAGCGTACCGCGGAAATTCCCGATTTCATTTTCAAAGACGGATGTTCTGCTTTCGATGCCCGCCGCATGAATGACGCCGTGAATGGCTCCGAATCGTTCTTTCGCACGCTTAATGCAGTCGCCCATTCCGATTGGATCACAAACATCAGCTTCGGCGTAAAGAACACCCGCACCGAGATTTTCCAGTTCTTTCATTTTTTCTTTCTTTTCTTCATTGATCGGCGATCTCCCCGTGAGAATGACATTTGCGTGATAATTCCGGGCGAGGTGGCGGGCAAATAAGTAGCCGAGCCCTCCTAATCCGCCTGTAATGAGATAAGTTCCGCCGGTTCTGATCCTGCTGTTTTCTTTCGTTAATCCGGTTGGTTCAGTGTGATAGACATACCGTTTCCCCTCTTCCAAGAAAACGGTATGGTCTGTTTCAGCCTTCAGTTCGTCCAAAATGGTTCCCATCCAGTCTGTCATGGCCGCGCCGGCTTTTCTGAAGTGGCCGGTAATGCTTGTTTTCGGGAGAACAATGCCGAGCGAACGCTCAAAGCCGATCCATGATTCCAAGTAGCACTTTTCCAGACCGGATGCATATTCACCCGCCAATAACAATTTTTCCGGCAGCAGACCGGTCTCGGCCATTGCCTTGAGAATATAGACGATACATGAATAATCTTCTATGCAGCTTTTATCTTCAAGCGCCCATAAATACAAAATGGCAGAAACTTCACCGTACTCTTTTTGAATGTCCGCAAAAGCGTTCACATATGATTGCGGATCTTCCCGCACCACCTGACAGCGGCCGGAGGATAAAGCCTCATACCGGTCGCCCTGAGCGATAAATATAACGTCAGCTTCACTGTCATACGATCTGATCGCCGAGACGGCTTCCTGCTGCTTCTTCTGATCAGATAAGAAAGAAATCACCGTCTTGATTTTCTTTTCTCCAACAGCCGGCAGAGCCTGTTCTTTAAGAACTTCTCGGAAAGCCATCACTTCAAACTGTTCCGCCGGATCATTTTCATCGCCCGCCGCTTTAACGGGCGCTGCCTTACTTTGAGCAGGCTGCTGATGCCAGAAGCGCTCTTTCGCAAACGGATAAGCAGGCAGGCTGATGCGGGCCGGAAGGCGGTCTCCGTATAATTTCGCCCAATTGATATCTAATCCTTTTACCCAAAGCTCAAGCAGCTTAGAATATTTCCGTTTGCTGATCCAAGCGTCTAAGATTGTTTCCATATCATCATCCGCCGCAAATACGGCAAGCATCCGTTTGTTTTCTTCCGTACCGTCACGGTGCATTCCGGCGGTGTCTTTTCCGGAGATAAATCCAGTCAGTTTTTCTTCAAGTTCATGAAGTGAATGAACGATAAAGCCGAGACGCTCTTCCATCGGCACACGGCCCGTCTGGAGAGTATAGGCTATTCTCATAAGATCACGGCTGCTGTATCGTTTTTCACGGATGGCGGCTGTAAGCTGTTTTGCTTTTTCAGTGAGCCGTTCGCTGTTTTTCGCGGACAGGACGATAATAGCGGGCTGATCACCAGGCGATTCATCAGGCTCTTTATCTGCAATATATTCTTCTATGATGAGGTGGGCATTTGCTCCTCCTGCGCCGAAGCTGCTTAATCCGGCCCTTCTCGGAATCTCTTTGCCGCCGATGACGGGACGTTTCCACTCGCCGAGCTCCTGCTGAACGACAAACGGTGTATATGCGAACTCAATATTCGGGTTCAGCTGACCGGCATGCAGGGACGGCGCAATTTGGCGGTCTTTCAGCTGGAATAATATTTTTGTCAGACCGGCGATGCCCGCGGCGCTTTCACAATGGCCGATATTGGATTTTGCGGAGCCGATGGCGCAAAACTGTTTATCTGTTGTATCCTCTTCAAATGCTTTCGTTAATCCGGCGATTTCAATCGGGTCCCCTAATGCGGTCCCCGTGCCGTGGGCTTCAATATAACTGACGGTGCGCGCCGGGACGTTTGCCCTTTGAAAAGCCTCTTTTATTAAGGCGGCCTGCGCGTTCGGATTCGGAACGGTGTACCCGTTCGTTTTGCCCCCGCTGTTAATGGTGCTTCCTTTAATCACACCGTAAATGTGATCGTTGTCGGCAATCGCTTGGTCTAACGGCTTTAATACGACCGCGCCCACTCCTTCTCCGTCTACAAAACCGTCCGCGCGGTCTCCGAACGATTTGCACGTGTCGCTTGCGGAAAGCATGTTCATGACTGACAGATTCATATAATGGATCGGGTCGGTTACGATATTTACGCCCCCGGCAATCGCGCATTCACTTGAACCGCTGTATATGCTCTCAAGCGCCAGATGAATGGCCGTCAAAGAAGAAGAACAGGCTGTGTCAACGGCAATGCTCGGCCCTTGGAAATCAAAAAGGTAAGACACCCTGTTGGCAATGGACCAGTAGCCGTAGCCTGTCGGGTAGTTTTTGTTCATCGCTCCGGCAAAAACGCCGATTTTTCTGCTTTGGCACAGGTTGTCAGGCGTATAGCCGGCATCCTCGATACTCGCATACGCCGTTTCTAAAAATAATCGCTCCTGCGGGTCCATGCGCTCCGCTTCCAGAGGAGAAATCTGAAAGAACAGCGGATCAAACTTGTCCATATCCTCAATGAAGCCGCCCCATTTCGTATAAATAGAGCCCTCTTTACCTTTTTCTTCATCATAGTAATCCTGCCAATTCCAGCGTTCCTGCGGGATTTCTTCTATGCAGTTTTTTCCTTTTTTAATGTTAGCCCAAAGCTCAGCCGCTGTTTTTGCCTGCGGGTAGCGTCCTGAAACGCCGATGATGGCCACGTCGCGAACCGAACTTTGCCGGACGGCCTCTTTGGCTGCCCGTTTTTCTCTCCGCCGCCAGTCAGTGCGAAGCGGCTTAGCCGGCTGTACAGCCTGCGGTTCGGGTGCCGCCTCTGGTTCTTCATGAACAGGCGCTTGTCCCGTCAGTTTGATCATCGCGTCTTTTTTTGTTTTGATTAAGTGGCCGACGAGAGCCTCGATCGTCTGATATTCAAAAAATAAGGTGCTGCTGACTTGGTCTAACACATTTCGTAACGCATTTGTCAGCTGTACGACCACGATAGAATCAATTCCGTATTTTTCAAGCGGCGCTTTCGGGTCAATTTGAGCCGGCGGAATTTTTAACGTTTCTCCGATTAACGTTTTTAAGTACTCGGTGCTTTTTTCTGTTAAAGCTGTATCGCTTTTTTCGGCCGTTGTTTGCGGCTGAAGTTCCGGCGCTTGTACTGCTTTTGGCAGTCCGGTCTGTGTTCCGTCTCCTGCTTTAAGCGTTTTTTGGCGCACAATGCCGTTACTTTTTGCCGCTACAATCTGATGGCTTAAATCATGTGCCGCTTCTGCCGGGAAATAGACAGAATGCCAGCCTTCGCTTTCTAACACGCGCTTCCAGCTTTTTGGATACAAACCCGGGCATCCCGGAATACGAAGGTCAGAATCTTCATGCAGCCACCAGCCTTCAAGCAGCCCGAAAGTAATATGCGGGAACAGGCTGTTTCCCGCCATTTCGTTTAAGAGCAGCAGGCCGTTGTCTTTTAAAACGGCTTTGGCGTTTCTCAGCGTCTGGCGTATGTCTTTCGTCGCGTGGAGCACATTGGCCGCAACGACGATGTCATATGCGCCCGGCTCTATGTCCTGACCGGAAAGCGGCGCTTCCGCGTTAAAAAGTTTATAAGTCAGATAAGGATTCTGTTTGCCGTATTCTGTTTCCGCATGCACGAGAAAAGCTTTCGATACATCGGTGTAACAGTATTCTTTTATATGGTTTTGATACGGCTTAAGCTTTTCAAATATGCCTGCGCTTGTGCCGCCTGTGCCCGCTCCGATTTCCAGTATGCGGATGGCGGTTTTTGAGTTTTTACTGATGGTTTCTTTCACATAGGCCGTTAATGTATCTGACAGGGCGCCGTTAAAGTAATCCGCGACTTGATTGTGCTTATAAATTCCTTCAACAAGTTCCATGGAAGAGTGCGGGAACATGATATCCGTGGCCGGCACGTCTTCGCGCAGAATTTCCGGCAGTGCTTTAAGCATTGTCTCGGCTAAAACAGTCATCGCTTTTGTATCAGCGTTATTGAGCCATTCCGCTTTTTGCTGCTCCCATTTTCGCCATAGCGAGGCGGTTATGTTTTCGGCGCGGGCTGACAGTATAAATGAATCGGCATTCCCTTCCAGATAACCGTGTTCCAGAAGGAAGGTGATCGTTTGATTGAGCCATTTTTTAAAATATTCGTGTTCAGGCTCATACGCTTTAAGGCTTTGCGGCGTCAGCAAGTCTGCTTCTTTAAGCTGGGCTATCAAAAGCTGATACAGAAAATCATCAAGTTCCTGATGTTTAGCCTCTCTTACAAGACGCGCGCCGGGCGGAGCGGCCTTCGGCTGTTGTCCTGTTACAAGCGGCTGAGGCGGATAAACGGAAATCGTTTCTCGTTCATTCATCCCCTCTACTGCGACCGGTTTTGTCGTATGAATGAAAGCCGCTTGATCAACCGGCATCGTCATAAGTGTTTCAAGCGCCTCCATCGCAGCGTCCGGTTCGATCAATCCCAAGCCGATCTGATCCATCAGCTGAATAAAATTGCCGTCTTCAGCCGCTTCGCTGTTGCCCCAGTAGCCCCAATTCATGACTTTGACCGGGCAGTTCCATTTCTGAGCAAGTTCCTTCGCAAATGCGTCACTGAAGGCGCATCCTGCGGCATAATGGCTTTGTTTCACATTATGGATAAATGCCACAAGCGACGAGAAGAAGAGCGCAAAGTCAAGCGGCTCCCGTCCGAATACCTCCGCCATGGACACACTTACGTCAGCTTTTGCTCTCAGCACCGATTTGAACTCTTCTGTCTTCATATTATTTAAGCTTTGCTCAGACAGATCCATTGCCGAGTGAATAACGCCGTTAATTTTTGTGTGACGCTCTTTTATGAGATGATAAGCCCGCTCTAAGGAAACACTGTCAGCGGCATCGGCGGAAATATATTCAGGCGCCGGGCCGAATGCGCTGAGCCGGTCGAGTTTCGCCTGTATGGAGTCATTCAGTGTGCTTCTTCCAATCCAAATGACTCGTGCTTTGTAGCGGCGGATCATATATTCGCTCCATGCCTCGCCGAGATACCCGGCGCCTCCGATGACGGCATAAACCCCGCCTGTTTGGTATAGCGTGCCGTTTTTCGGCATATTGTCAAGCGGGATCAGCTGCCGCTCAAACAGCTGCTGATTGCGGTATGCCCAAACTTGGCCGTTTTTCCCGGCAGAAAGAGAAAGCGCCTCGCCCATCGGCCAGATGCCGTCCGTTTCTGTGTCAATCATGCGGACATTCCAATGCGGATATTCTTTCGCCATCGTCCCGGCAAGGCCGCTGACTGCGGCTTGTGACGGATCGGCGCTGTCTTGATCCGAAAACGGCTGGGCATTTGCTGTGACAAAGCACCAGTCCAGATGTCTTTCTCCGTACCCTGAGGCAAGCAATGCTTTCATCAGCTTAAACACATGAAAAACGTTGCGTTCCTGTTCCTTAAGGCTGTCAGCACTCTCTGCCTCAGGCGCGAGCCAAATGATTTGCTCCAGCTCTTTATGCCCTTCAAGCATGTGCGTAAGAGATGCGATATCATCCGTACCACTGATTGGATAATATGAAGCGTTTGGCAGATGCTCTTTTATGCGTGAATGCTGTCTGTCAGTTCCTCCGAAAACTGCGGTCTGCTTATTCACCGTATTCACTTTCTTCGTTTTTTCAAGTTCAACGGGCTCCCAAGCCGGAATCATCATCGTGTGGCCGACAGGCGCCTCCAAGGTTTCTCCTCCCGCTGTTTGGGTTGTGTCAAGCGCCCGGACAGACGCGCCTTTCATCCGTACATAAACCGTACCGGCATCATCACACATATCAATGTCAAATTTTCTTACGGTGTCATCCGCTTTGCTTCCTTCGCTGTACCGGATATATGACCAGACATGCTCAGGACACTTCCCGAACACCTCCACTTCCTGCATCGCAAACGGCAAAGAAAGCTCACGGCTTCCCGCATCGTCATGAATCGAACGGACAAGCAAACCGACGGAGGCGTGAAAAGCGGCGTCCATCATACTCGGGTGAAGCGCATACTGCTCTTTCGTGTCATATACGGCGGCCGGGAGTGAGATACGGGCCAGTAATCGGTCTTCACCGATCAGCAATTGCTGTACGCCCCTGTATGCCTCTCCATAATCCAAGCCGATCTTTTCAAAAGCCCCGTAGCATTCATCCGCAGTCACTGTCCCTAAATTGCAGGAAGCCTTGACAGACTCAATATCTAACTGAGCGCTGCCCGGTTCGGTAATGACCGCTTCACCTTGGCTGTGAATGACCGGATCTTCGCCGTTTTCTTCTGCCTCACTGTATATTTCATAGGTAATCTCACCGTTATCCTCTGGATAAAGGGCAATATGTATTTCCTTCGGTTTGTTTTCAACAATGACCGGCCTGACCCAAACGATCTGTCTGAGTATGACGCTATAGTCTTTGTCTGTCACGCTCGCGGCCTTTTTCACTGCTTCCCCGGCCATTTCCAAATAGGCGACGCCCGGCAGAATTTTTTGTCCGTTGACGACATGGTCAGACAGGAAAAATTCATCTCCCGTAAAAAGAGAAGTGAAGCGCTGCTGTGAAAAATCTGACGTATTTTCTTGTAAAAGCGGATGCAGTACAGTGCCTGACAGAGCTTTGTCCTGTTTTTTCTGCTGCGGAATCCAATAGCGCTCTTTTGCAAACGGATAAGTCGGAACGCTTGTTTTGCGCGGTTTATCCGGACCGTACAGCTTATTCCAATCCACTATTTTCCCTTCAGCCCATAACTCGGCAAGCCGCAGCGGATCATCCGTTTCCGGAGCGTTTTCGCTCAGTTCCGGCATCTCGGCTTGTCCGCGCCAAAAGCCGGGGATATTTTCGTTTCCTTTTACGAAATTGTTCAGTTTCCCCTTCAATTCACGTGTGTCATTTGCAAGGAAGACAGCTCTCTCCTCCATTGCTTCACGCCCTGTCTGAAGAGTGTAGGCCAGTTCAGACAGCACCGTCTTTTCAGAAAGTGCCCGGGCTATTTTTTCCGCATAGGCCAGCAGCCTGTCTTTATTTCTTGCGGACAGCGGGAAGATTTTGGCTGCTTCATTCTCAGCCGCAGGCGCTTTTTGTTCAGGCTGAATGTATTCTTCTAAAATGATATGGGCATTTGAACCTGATGCCCCGAAGGAACTGAGTCCGGCCCGGCGCGGATAATGCGTGACTTTTCCGTTTTCTTCGGCTGCCGGCTGCTTCCACGGAGCAGTCTGCTGCTGTACGTAAAAAGGAGATTTCTCAAATTTCACGTATGGATTTAATTCGCCGGAATGCAGAGATTTGACAAGCGTTTTGTAATGAAGCTGCAGCGCCGCTTTTGTTAATCCGCTGATGCCCGCCGCTGATTCTGCATGGCCGATATTTGATTTGACTGAACCGATGGAACAAAATTGCTGATCCTGCGTCCCTTGGCTGAACGCTTTTGACAGGCCTTCAATTTCAATCGGGTCTCCTAACGAAGTGCCTGTTCCATGGGCTTCCACATAGCTTACGGTCCGCGGGCTGATACCTGCTTTTTTCAGACATGCCTTAATGACTTCTGCCTGTGCAGCAGGGCTCGGGACGGTAATTCCGCTTACTTTCCCGACGTGGTTAACGGCACTTCCTTTAATGACCGCGTAAATCCGGTCGCCGTCTTGTTCGGCTTTTTCCAGCGGCTTAAGTAATACGGCACCCACTCCTTCTCCGGAAACGTAGCCGTCACCGCCCTCGCCGAATGTACGGCAGCGGCCGTCACTTGAGTGCATGCCGACGCTTCCGTAGCTGAGATATTTCGCCGGATGCAGCGACAGGTTCACCCCTCCCGCAAGCGCGGCCTCACATTCGCCGCGGCGGATGCTTTCAATGGCCAGGTGAACGGCGGTCAAAGAAGAAGAACAAACGGTATCCACCGCGATGCTCGGCCCGTGGAAGTCACAATAATAGGACACTCTGTTGGCGATCTGCGCATAATTCAGTGAAACCGGAAAAGGATCAGTCTCCGATAATTGTTCTGCGCCGATTAAGGAATAATCTTTATGCATGACCCCTGCAAAAACGCCGACAGGACGCTGTTTATTTTCTTTATTTCCAAGCGTTTGAGGCGTATACCCCGCATCTTCAATCGTCTCCCAGCAGGTTTGTAAAAACAGGCGCTCCTGCGGGTCCATCATTTCCGCCTCACGCGGTGAGATTCTGAAAAACTGCGGATCGAAGCAGTCGGCATCGTCGATGAAACCGCCCCATTTTGATACTGTTTTCCCTGATGGGGATGTTACGTTTTTATATGTTTTCCAATCCCAGCGGGACTTTGGAACTTCAGTGATGCAATCCGTGCCTGCCTTAAGGTTTTCCCAAAACTCCGCAACATTTTTCGCTTTCGGATACCGGCCCGCCATTCCGATAATCGCAATGTCTCCGGTGTTTTCATGCTGGTTTGGCACGCTTGGTGTTTCAGTTTCAAGTACTGATGGTTCGGCTGCATGATCTTCCCTTTCAAATGAAACGGTCTTTTTCAAATAGGCAGCCAGTTCTTTTATATTTGTATATTCAAAGAGAAGAGTGGGCGCGAGGGACGCACCCGCCTTTTTACTGATATCCTGAACAATCTCAAGCAAAGAAGATGAATCCAGCCCGAGCTCGTAGTAACCGGCAAGAATGTCAAGCGGCTCCCAAGGCTGCCCGAGCTTCTCAGCCAAAAGCTTCTTCAAAAACAGAATGATGTCTTTTTCATCTGCGCTTTCCGGCTCTTTTGCATCCTGTTTATCCTGCCCGGCTGTATTCCCGTCTTCTTCGGACCGCACCGCTTTTCCCGTAATGTTTTTAAGCTCCGCCACCTTCTGTCCGGATCGGCTGAAGTACTCGATTGTCATAGTGGTGAGTTCTTTTTCCTGACGGACGCCGGAAGCTGCGATACGCGCCGTACACTCTGATTGAAGCCTTTCAGCGGCCGTGAATGATTCATAATATAAAGGCAGGTGGAGCCGGTTTGTTTCAGAAAGCAAACCGCTCACCCCGATTCCGCTCGCATCCAAAAGGGCCGGGTGGAATAAAAAGAAATCCTTTCCTTCTTCACAAGAAAGCTCAGCCAGCATGCCGCCTTCTGTTTCGTACAATCGTCCGTTTGATTTCATCATGCCGGAATGAACCAAGTCATGATCCAGGCAGCGGTTATACATCTCATCAAGATCCAGAGATCGGACTGACTGCTTCACATCGCCGAAATCAAGGGTTTCATCAAATGTGACAGCGTCTCTTTTCACCATTTCAGCCGTCGCATACTGTATATTGTCTGACAGCTCGTCACCTTGCTGTTTCTGCCCGGAAAGGGAGATGAACCACTTTCCATCTCCGCTTTCAGAACATTGAATGGTCAGAATGATTGCAGCCGTTTCACTGACGGTTAAAGGCTGATAAATCGTGACGTGCTTCAGTTCGAGCTCATTGTATAAATAACCGTGTTCCTGAAAAACCTGATAAATCAAATCGATATAAGCAAGACCGGGCAATACCGCTTCACCAAAGACCATATGGCCCTTCATGATAGGATGATCCAGTGAGATATTGATTTTTTCCGATATCATTCCTTCCCACTCCTCTCTCAATTAAATGCTTTCCAGAACATTTTCGCAGGAAGCTCTTTTTTCACCTGTACGGCAGGTTCTTTTACCAGAGCCTTATGTCTTAATGACGGGACCGGCAGCGGCTTTCTTTTTAATCGGGTATCTTTTTCTTCCCAAGCTTCCAGAATGATGTGGGCGTTTGTTCCGCCGTCGGCAAAGCAGTTGATGGCTGCGCACGGTTTGGCTGCATTCCATTCGCCCGCTGTCTTTTGAAAATAAAAATCTGTCTTTGTTATATCAAAATGCGGCATCGGTTCATCTCCTGAGAGAAACGGAACCGTTTGTTTATGTTTCAGCATTAATACGACTTTAATGAAGCTTGCGATCCCTTCTGCGCAAAGCGGATGCCCGATGTTCGGCTTGATTGACCCAATTCCGAGCGGAACATGCTGATCAGAGCGGTATACGGATTGAATCGCCTTCAGCTCAAGTAAATCAGTCACCGCAGAACCCGATCCGTTCGCTTCGATATAAGTGATGTCTTCCGGCTTTTTGCCGCTTTTTAAAAGCGCGCTTTGCATGACGTCTTTTTGCGCCTGCATATTAGGGGCTGACGGTCCTGCCGTTCTGCCGTCATTGTTCATAGCTGCGGCCTTAATGACTGCGTGTATCGTGTCACCGTCTTTTTGCGCCTGGCTTACCGTTTTTAACAGCACCATGCCGACGCCTTCTCCGAGGACAACTCCGCCTGACCGCTTGTCAAATACATGAAAGGACGGTTTCTCGTTTAACAGCCCTCGCTCTTGGAACATCCGGTGCGCCGCATCCGTGTTCAGCAGGCTGACGCCGCCGACTACCGCTGCTTTGATATCGCCGCTTCTCAGTGCCTGAACGGCCATATTCATTCCTGTCAAAGCCGATGAACAAGCTGTATCAAGCACGATGCTCGGCCCGCGCAGATCAAAAAATTGCGAAACGTTTGCCGCTAAATAGTTCTGTCCGCCCGCAACGATCGGATTGCGCGTATTCGCAAGACTTTCAGGATCAGGCTGATGCTGGCTGCGGCCCCCGATGTACACACCGGCCTCCATGCCCTTGATTTCTTCACGGGTATAGCCGGCATGGCACCAAAGCTTCAGGCTCTCTTCCAACACGGCCAATGCCTGAGGATCCATCGCTTTCGCATCGTTTTCCGGGATGAAAAAGAATTCGGAATCAAAGTGATTCATACTTTCAATCAATCCCGCAACATATTGATTTGCATATCCGAATCGCTCCTTTGGCACAGAACCGATTGCGGACCTGCCGCGTCTCAGCAAATCCCAATATTGTTCTAACGATTCCGCTCCCGGAAAGCGGCAGCTCATTCCGACAACGGCAATGTCTTCACTTTCGGCAAAACGCTTTTGTTCAGTGTGAACCGTTTGTACGAAAGCAGAAACCGCGGGTTCTGTATTAGATTCCTTCTTTTCTGTAAACAGCGGCTGCCCGTTGGATACGAGCCATTCGGCAAACGCGTCAATCGTCGGATGTTCATATAAAACAGACGGGTCCAAGTCCTCTTTGAGAGCTTGATTCATTTGCTGCAGCAGCTGCGCTAAAATAATCGAATCAACTCCGTAATCCTGAAACGGTTCGTCTGTTTCCAGTTCATCCGGAGCGATTTTCAGCTCATCCGAAAACAATTTCACAAGCCACTCCTTCGTATCAAGAAGAAGGTCTGAGCCTGATTGTTTTACCTCGATTTGGCCGGTTGATTCGGCTTCAGCCTCTTTTTGCTTGTTCTTTTGACAGAGCAGCCTGTCAGGGTGCCATTCGCTTCGATCAACGATGGCCGGCAGAACGGCCGGGCGGATGTTTTCAGACAAAATGCGGTCCAGCAAGTCAAGCCCTTCTGCATTAGTCAGTCCTAACAGCCCGGTCTGCTTCAGGCTTTCTGTGCGGACTTCACCCAATCCGGTTTCCTTCCAATTCGGCCATTGAATGCTGACCATCGGATATTGATGCTGATGAGCAGAAGCGAAATAATCCATGTACCCATTTGCCATCGCATAATCCGACTGTCCCGCTGCAAGCACCGGAACAACAGCAGATACTGATGAAAATAAGACAAAGAATTGTAAAGGATCATTTGTAAAAAGGCTGCTTAATGTTTGAAGCCCGGCGACTTTCGGCTCAAGCACTTCTTGTATGTCATCGGCAGTCTTTCTGATAAACGCCGGATTTACTGAATTAACAGATCCCGCACAGTGAATGACGCCGCCGATCGGTCCCATCGTGCGCCGGATCGTTTCTATTTCCGCTGCTGCGGCAACACGGTCAGACAATTTCATACTGAGCACTGCCACTTGCACGCCTTTTGCTTCGAGCTCTTCAATCGCTCGAATTTTCTCTTTCATCCTTGTATGGACGGCTGATCGTTCATGACGTGGAGGAATCGGCTCCCTGCCTGTCAGCACTACTTTTTTCACGCCGTGTTTTTCTGTGAAATGGCGGGCGCATAAAAGACCGAGTCCTCTCGTCCCTCCGGTAATGAAAAGCACATGGTCTTCAGGGAACGTTACGGGCTTATGTTCTGATGGCTTCCGTTTTGGAATCTCCCTGAATAAAGCCCGGTATCTCTGTCCGTTTCGGCGGCAGACTTCCGGTTCTGTACTGTCCGCCGAATATTCATCTGCAATCTGTTTGGCAAGCGTCAGCTGATCCGTTTCGGTATCGGCGTCCATGTGTCTTGAGGTCACGTTTTGATACTCATTTTGCAGCATTCTGTACAGGCCGCTTTTTTCTGCTCCTGCAAGGTGAATCGTTTTCTGCTGAAACGGCTCCAAGCCTTTTGTTACATATAGCAGCGTCAGCGGCCTCGTTTGCCGGCGGCTTGTATCAATCAAAATCTGGAGACGGCTGAGCCCTTCTTGAGAAAGGTCTTCGTCACCGCATCCCGTCAGATCGATCGCGCCATCTATGTGATTCCAATCGGCCTCTCCGGTATCGGCGGAATCAATCGGGAGAATGAAAGAGTCAGCGAAATACTTCGCAGTCTCTTCGGCAAGCCCCATTGTCTTCACGTCAGCCAGAATCATGACCTTTTTACCGATGTTGCCGCCGGCCGACTCAATCTCACACGGAACCCACTGCTTTTCTAAAAGCACAGCCTCGCGCCGGTCTTCCGTCCCCTGCGATACGGCTTTCGGCTCAGGCAGCCAGTACGGCTCCTTTGCAAACGGGTAAGCCGGCAGACTGATTCTGCGGGGTTTTTCGTCCTGATAGAGCTTGTTCCAGTCCACCTGAAGCCCTTTGGCCCACAATTCCGCTAAATTGCCGTATTTTTTCTTATCGAACCATGATTTGACAAGCAGCTTCAGATCATCGTCCGTTTCAAATGCTTTGATTTCTTTTTTTGCCGTTTTGACGTGAGCTTCATATATCCCTTCACCCATTTTGCCGTTTACAAAATCGGTTAAACGGCTGATCAGCTCTTCTCTCGAATCCGCTGTAACCGCAAGACGGTAATCCATTGGATCACGTCCGGTTTGAAGTGTATACGCCATATCTGAAAGATGGATATCCTGATTGGCCTTTGCAAAATCGATCATCGACTCGGCATAGGCTTTTACCTGCGGCGCTTTTTTGGCCGACAGCACAAAAATGTTTGTCTCATCAGGCTTACGGCGGCCCCTGTCTTTCGGCTGATACTCTTCAATGACGAGATGAGCGTTTGTGCCGCTGTAGCCGAATGAGCTGACACAGGCCCGCCGCGGTGTTCCGCCGGATTCCCAAGGTTTCACTTCAGTATTGACAAATAAAGGCGAGTCATCGAAATCAAAATGTTCATTCGGCGTGCTGAAATGAAGAGTCGGCACAAGCTTCTGATGCTTCATTGACAGCAGAACTTTCTGCACACTCGCTACGCCTGCCGCCGCCGAGGTATGTCCGATATTTGATTTCACAGAACCGATGGCGCAAAATTGTTTGCGGTCCGTTTTTTCCTTGAATACAGAAGACAAGGCTTCTAATTCAATCGGATCCCCCTGCTTTGTGCCGGTGCCGTGCATTTCCGCATAGGTGATGCTCTCAGGGTGGATGTTGTGCGCTTCATACACTTGACGCTCTAAATCCATTTGGCTTTTCGCGCTCGGCGCGGTGATGCCGTTTGTTTTTCCGTCCTGGTTAATTCCGGATCCGATAATGACTCCGTAAATATGGTCTTGATCGGCTTCCGCATCTTGCAGCCGCTTCAGCACGAGCGCCCCCGCGCCCTCGCCAGGCACAAATCCGTTCGCACTGTTATCAAATGCTTTACATTGACCGTCAGGAGACAGCATTCCGGCTTCACACATGCTGATGTATGATTCAGGCGTTAGATACAAGGTCACACCGCCGACAAGCGCCATGTCAATTTCATGATTCAAGAGCGCCTGACGCGCCAAATGAGTTCCGACAAGAGAAGATGAACATGCCGTATCGATCGGAATGGCCGGCCCTTTCAAATTGAGATAATACGGCAGGCGGGCCGCCGCGATGCTGAAACTGTTGCCCGTGGCGCTTCCTCCTGTCTGATGTTTGTTTAACATCATGCCGTATTCATTGTTCATAATCCCCAAATAAACGCCGCAATTTTTCCCGTTTAATTCTTTTGAGCTGTAGCCCGCATCTTCAAAGGCTTTAAAGCCTTCCTGTAAAAATATCCGGTGCTGCGGGTCCATCAGTTCCGCTTCAGACGGAGAAATATTAAAGAACAGCGGATCAAATTCTTCAATGCCGTCAAGCATACCGATTGATCTGCAGTACACTTTGCCCTTCTTATTTAAGGCCGGATCATAGTACTTGTTTACATCCCAGCGGGAAAGCGGGATATCGCGAATGGCGTTTTTCGCACGGACTAAATTGTCCCAATACGTCGTAAGATCCGGCGCGTCCGGGTATTTGCCCGACATGCCGACGATGGCGATCGCGTCCGTCATAGGCTCCCGTTTGGCCCGCACCGGTTCAGGTTCCTTTTGAACCGTCAATCTGCCCGGCTCGGCAGATGATTTCTCCTGCGGGGCAGATTCCTGCTTCAGCGGCTTTGGACGTACAGGAACCGCCTGTTTTTTTCTGCCGCGGACGGACGGCTGCGTACGCAGAAAATCGGCAAATTGGCGGATTGTCGGGTAATCATACACCTTCGTTACGTTACAGTCCGTGCCGTACCGTTTATTGACGGCCTTTATCCATTCAAGACCGGTTATCGAATCCATGCCCAAATCAATAAAAGCCTCATCAATATCTACATCATGCTGCTCCATGTACAATACATCAGCCAGTGCTTTTGATAACTCTGCATACACCGCTTCAATCGGTTCTTCCGGCTCGGCGGAAGCGGCCGTTTCAGACATCGCCTCCAGAATATTCGCCTTTGCCTGTAACACCGGCTGCTTTTGAGCGGCTACAGGCTGTAGCAGTATGTTGGACGGTTTTTTCACCGCCTCTGTTTTCTGCGGTTCGGTTTCTTCCTCAAGGTTCGGTTCGGTTCCGAGCTCTTGCTGCAAGAAGGCCGCAAACTGGCGGATTGTCGGATAATCATATACTTTCGTCACCGTAAGGGACGTGCCGTACTTTTTATTCACGGCCTTTATCCATTCAAGACCGGTTATTGAATCCATACCGATATCAATAAATGTGTCGTCTGCGTCGATATCGTCAGCATCCATATATAAAACGTCTGCCAAACTTTCCGTTAATACGGCACTTATTTTTTCAGCGGAAACCGCCGGACTGTAAGCGGACAGTACGGTTCTTTTCGGTTCCGTGCCGCTCAAAGGCTGCAACATAATGTTTGTCGGTTTTTCTTTCGCAGTCTCCTCTTGAAGAGGTGCCGCTTCAATGACCGGTTCCGGGACGGCCGCCGGCACGATCGGCGCCGGCTGTGTTTCTGCCTGTCTTTTGACAGGTAAATCTGCTGATGTGTCGATCCAATAACGGTCCTTTGCAAACGGATAAGCCGGGAGACTGATTTTCCGCGGTCTCCCCATTTGATACAGCACATCCCAATTCAGCGGAAGACCCTTCACCCAAAGCTCTAATACCTTTGCGGCTTTGCCTTTTTCAAGCCATGCCTCGATGGTTTTTTCCATATCCTCATCAGCCGCAAAGAGCGCCATCGTGTCTTTATTCTGTTTGACTTGTCCGCGGTAGAGCTGGTCAATTGAATCCTTGCCGCCCGTAAATTCGTCAAGCTTTTCTTCAAGCTCGCGCAAATTGCTGACAATCAGGCCGAGACGCTCTTCCATCGCTTCACGTCCGGTTTGAAGCGTATAAGCGATCCGGCTCAGATCCGCTTCCCGGTAACGCCCGCTCCGCAGTGCATCAAGAAGCCGTTGCGCGCGTTTTTGAAGCCGATTCTCATTTTTCGCGGAAAGGACGATCATTGACGGATGAGGTGCGGCAAAAGCCGGCTCCTTATCCTCATCAACGGCATATTCTTCGATGACGATATGAGCGTTGACGCCGCCGGCTCCGAAAGAGGATAGCCCTGCGGTTCTCGGCAGTTCTTTATTTACTCCGTTCTCATTGATGACCGGTCTTTTCCACTCTTCAAGCGTCTGCTGCACTTTAAACGGCGTACTGAGAAAATCGATATTCGGATTAAGCGTCCGGGAATGCAGGGAGGGTGCGAGCTGCCTGTGTTTCATTTGCAGAAGCACCTTCGTCAGGCCCGCGATGCCCGCCGCGCTTTCACAATGCCCGATATTGGATTTCGCCGAGCCGATGGCACAAAACTGTCTATCTTGTGTCTGTTCCGAAAAGACTTTAGTCAGACCCGTGATTTCAATCGGATCGCCGAGTGAGGTTCCGGTGCCGTGGGCTTCGATGTAGCTGACCGCCCTCGGATCGGTTCCTGCATCTTGTAACGCCTGTTTGATCACTGCGGCTTGGGCGTTCGGATTCGGGACGGAATACCCGTTTGTTTTTCCATCATGGTTCACGGCCGTTCCTTTGATCAGACCGTAAATATGATCACCGTCCGCTTTCGCTTTAGAAAGCGGCTTAAGGAGTACAGCGCCCACTCCTTCACCGGGCACATAACCGTCTCCGCCTTCTCCGAAACTTTCACATCTGCCTTTACTAGATAAAAATCTGTTCTGGCCGAGCATCAAATATTTATTCGGATGGATGGATACATTGACGCCCCCGGCAAATGCTGCTTCGCATTCCCCGTTCCGCAAGCTTTGGCATGCCAGATGAATGGCTGTTAAAGAAGAAGAGCACATTGTATCAAGGGCCATGCTCGGGCCGTTAAAACCGAATACGTAGGAAGCCCTGTTCGCAATTGATGACGGATTTCCGGTCAGCGCAAGCGATTTTCCGCGCGCCTGTTCTTCTGCTCCGTAAAGCTGATATTCTTCATACATGACGCCGACGTAAACACCGACATTGGCACCCAGCAAGTCACCCGATTTTCCGGTCAGCTTACCGCGCGTATAACCGGCATCCTCCATCGTTTCGTAGACACATTGCAGAAATAACCGCTCCTGCGGATCCATCAATTTTGCATCCCGGGGCGAAATAGAGAAGAATTGCGGATCAAATTTGTCCACGTCTTTCAAAAATCCTCCCCATTTTCCGTACGTCTTGCCTTCTTTATCTTTATCAGCGTCGTAATAAAGACGGTGATCCCATCGATCGCTTGGAATTTCGGTTATGCAGTCAATGCCTTCACTCAAGTTCTTCCAAAATTCCTGAAGATTTTCGGCCTGCGGATAACGACCAGACAGACCGATAATCGCGATATCTTCACGCTCGGGCAGCTGGTGATTTTTCCGCGTGTCTGAGCGGACTGCCGCAAAGCCTTTTTTGCCTTCACCCCGATTGGAAACAGGTTTTACCTCTGTTTTCTCAAGGAGAGACGGTTTGGCTGCAGGGATTTCTTCCGTTTTCATCCCGGTCAGATCCAGCAGCGTATCGCGGTGTGCTTTCATAAAATATTGCGCCAGCGATTCGATATTCTGATATTCGAAAAACAATGTTTTTGATAATGAACCGAAGCTCTTTTCCAGCCGGCCCGTCAAATGCATAATCATAATAGAATCAATTCCGTAATCTTCCATAGGCGCCTTGGCGTCAATTTTGCCGACCGGAAGTTTGGTTACTTCCGAAAGCACATGTTTCAAGAAATGCTCTGTTTTTTCTGCAAGCATATTCTCTCCGCCTGATGAAAGGCCAGCCGGCGCTTCGGTGTCGCTTCCTGTTTCCTGTTGATCATCCGCTGATCTTTTCAGAAACGCCCGGATTTTTGCGGCGTAGCCTTCCGTCACCATGACTTGGGATGTTTTTGCCGCCCATCCGCGGTACAAAGCTTGAATGCCGTTTTCTGTTTTCATAGGGACCATGCCGCTTTCTTTTGTCAGCATTGCCTCCGTTTCGGCATCAACCGTCATGCCGCCGTCTTTCCAAAGCGGCCAGCAGATTGAAAGGGTGTGTCCATAGCGTTCATTTCGGGCTTTTTGCCGGTTTCTTTTTTCACTGAAGGCATTCATAAACGCATTGGCCATCGCATAATCCGCTTGACCCGCGCTTCCGGCGCTTCCCGCTCCAGAAGAGAAAAGAATCAGAAAATCAAGCTCAATGTCCTTAACCGCTTCGTCAAGATGAACCAATCCGGCGACTTTCGGCGCCAGCACATCACGGATTTCATCTTTGTGCTTTTTCAGAATATAGTTATCTTTTATCGTCCCGGCGCTGTGAATGATACCGTTTAAGCCGCCGTACTGCCGACAGATGTCCGCTGTGAGCGATCGAACTTCTTGTTTATCAGTCATATCCGTTTGTTTGTACACGGCTTGCGCACCAAGATCGGACAGCTCCTGAAGCTGGGCTTTTTTACGGTTATCCAGCACAGAGCGTCCCGTTAAAATAAGAACGGCGTTTTTTGCATGCCGAGCGATTTCTTTGGCGAACAAAAATCCGAGACCGCCCGCACCGCCTGTGATCAGATAAACACCATTATCCTTCCACGGCTTTTCGGCGCCGAACTGTTCAAGACCCGTTTCCTGCCATTGTACCGCATAGCGCTTGCCGTTTTCATAGCGAATATGCTTGTCATCAGGATGGGAGCCGCATTCTTTCAAATATCGGGTCAGCGTGTCCGCCTTGATGTCCGGCTCCAATTCGATCAGCTGGCCGGTCAGGTTCGGATTTTCCAGCGCCGCTGTTTTTAAAAGTCCCGTTAAGCCGCAAAGGAGCTGCGTATCAGCTTCTTGAGGCACGACAATCTGGATGAGCTCGCGGCCGCCGGATTTCGAAGCGAGGATTTTCTTCACTTCTTCAAAAGCCTGAAGCGCACAGGTTTCAAACCGTTCGTCTTCACTCTGATGCTGATCACAGAGCACGTTACAGCTGAAGTCTGTCTGTATGCTGTTCATTTGATTCGTAAACCGATCAGATATCATCACGTGATGGGCTTTGAAACTGATTGCCGTTTTTTCACGCAAAGCGGTCTTCTCTTCCCATACGTGTTCAAAAAATAGTGTATCTGTTTTATCCGTTTCAATTTCTCTCGCTGAATAACCAGTCATCTTCACACATACATGGCCATGTTCGTCACATAAAACAATATCCAGCTTCTGCACGGCATCTTCAGGCCTGCTTTCGCCGCTGTACGCAATGGAAACCCACATATTGCTTTCACAGCGTTTCAACACATCGATCTGTTCGAGAGCAAACGGCAGCATCGGCTTTATGTCAGTCCCGTCTTTGTCAAGCATTAAACCGATCGTCGCGTGAAATGCCGCATCCAAGAGACTCGGATGGAGGACAAATTGATCTTTTGTATGAGAAATAGATGACGGGAGTGAGAGCTTTGCGAGCACTTCGCCGTCTTTTGCATAGATTTCCGTGACCGCTTTATGAGCATTCCCGTATTCAATCCCCATCTGTTTGTATGCCTGATAGCATGCCTCAGGCGCGATCAGACGTCGCGATTCTCTCAATTTGTCAATCTCTATTTTGGCCGGTTCATCCGCTTTGACGAACGATGCGCTTCCTTGCGCATAGAGTACGGGCTCTTGTTCTGATGAAGCCGTTTCACCATAAACCGTAAATCCCATCTCCCCATTTTCTTCGTCATAAAGGCGGAGATACAATTCAGCGGTTTCATCCGCCGCTGTAAACGGACGCACCCATACGACATGTTTCAGGCGGAATGTTCCTTCTTCCTTCGTTTCTGCCGCATGTTCAGCAGCAGCTCGGACCATTTCCAGATAAGCGGCGCCCGGTAACGTTCGCTCATTTTTGACGACGTGATCTTTCAAGAAAAATTCTCCGCCGCTAAAGGCAGACCTGAAGCGGACGCCTGACATGTTTGATACATTTTCATGCAGGAGCGGGTGCAGCATGCCGGCATTTTTTTGAAGTACCGTTTCTCTTTTTTCCGCCTCAGGCACCCAATACCGTGTTTTTTCAAACGGATATGTCGGCAGGCTGATCCGATTCGGTTTGTTTTCTCCGTATAAGAGATTCCAATCCATCGTTCCTCCGCCGGCCCACTTTTCGGCAATCATCTCCAGACTTCCGCTAGAAAGCCATTTATGTATTAAGTCCGGAGCAAGCCCTGCCTGTTTGCCTTTATCTGCTCTGTTCCGCCAGCATCCGCTGACCGTGTGTCCATCCAGAAAGCCTTTCAGCCGTTCTTTGAGCTGCGCCATATTCTGAGCGGTGAACACAACCCGCTCCTCCATCTGCTCACGGCCGACCTGAAGCGTGTAAGCTAAATCCTTAAGCGGCAGATCGGGATGGATAAATGCAGCCAGCTTCGCCGCATATGCCTGAAGCCGTTCTTTATTTTTGGCGGAAACCGGGAAAATGAAAGTCTGTTCTTCCGCCGGTTCAGCATTTGCTCCGTTTGATTCTTCCGGGATAAATTCCTCAAGAATGAGATGCACGTTTGAACCCGTCGCCCCGAAAGAACTGATGCCCGCACGCCGCGGATACACTGTTTCGCTCCCGTTTTCCGTCACTGAAGGCTGATGCCATTCTTCGGTATGATGCTGGACGTAAAACGGTGATTGTTCAAAATCTAAATATGGATTCAGTTCTTCGGAATGAAGCGACGGCACTAAAGTTTTATGGTGTAGCTGCAGGGCAACCTTGGTTAAGCCGCTGATGCCCGCCGCCGATTCAGCATGGCCGATATTCGACTTCACTGATCCGATGGAACAGAACTGCTTGTCCTGTGTATACTGACGGAACGCCTTTACAAGGCCTTGAACCTCAATCGGATCGCCTAGAGAAGTTCCCGTCCCGTGCGCCTCAATATAACTGACCGTGCGCGGATCGATGCCCGCTTTATCCAGGCATTCCTCAATCAAATCGGCTTGAGCGACAGGACTCGGCACGGAAATCCCGCTCACTGTTCCCACGTGATTGACGGCACTGCCCTTTACAACCGCATAAATCCGGTCTCCGTCTTTTACCGCTTCCCTCAGCGGCTTTAATAAAACAGCACCGATTCCCTCAGCCGGGACATAGCCGTCTCCGTCTTTCCCGAACGTATGACAAACCCCGTCTGATGAAAACATATCCCATAAACCGTATGTTACATATTTATTGGGATGCAGCGATAAATTGACGCCGCCGGCAATCGCCGATTCACATTCCCCGCGCCGAATGCTTTCCGCAGCTAAGTGAACCGCAGTGAGCGAAGATGAACAGACCGTATCGACCGCCATGCTCGGTCCGTGAAAATTACAAAAATATGAAACTCTGTTTGCGATTTGCGCATAATTAAGAGAAAGCGGGAATACATGATCTTCAGAAGAAGCCTCCGCTCCGACCAATGTATAATCCTTGTGCATCACCCCGGCGAAGACGCCGACGCGCTGTCTTTTATTCCGTCCGCGCGCCTCTGCGAGCGACTTCGGCGTATATCCGGCATCCTCAATTGTTTCCCAGCATGTTTGTAAAAACAGCCGCTCCTGAGGATCCATTGTTTCAGCTTCCCGCGGCGTAATCCGGAAAAATTGAGGATCAAAGCAGTCCGGATCATCAATAAATCCGCCCCATTTTGAAATGGTCTTTCCGGAAGGCGACTTTACGTTTTCAAAGCGGCGCCAGTCCCAGCGAGATTCCGGAATTTCGGTGACACAGTTTTTTCCTTCTTTCAGATTTTCCCAGAATTCGTGAATATTTTCGGCCTGCGGATAGCGGCCGGCCATGCCGATAATGGCGATATCTTCATCTTGCGGAACGCTGATTTTCCGCCTTTTTTCTGTTTGCGTTACAACCGGCTTCTCCGTTTTTGGAGCAGCAGCGCTGAAATGGCTTCCGTACTGCTCAGTCAGAAAAGCCGCCAGCTCTGCTGCCGTCGTATATTCAAACAGCAAAGTCGGAGAAAGGGTTTCGCCGATTTTTTCACTGATCGTTTCCACAACGTCAAGCAGTCCGGACGATGTCAGCCCCATTTCATAGTAGCCGGCCTGAGAATCAATCTGTTCAAGCGGCTTGCCCATTTTTTCCGCCATCAGCTTCTTGACATACCGCTCTGCTTCCTCATGCGGGTGTTCGCCTTCAAATGATGCCGAAACTTCCGGCAGGCCCGCTTTTTCAGGAGACTTCTCAGCAGGCTTTCGGTCTGTATTGATCAGCTCGGCATCCCGCACGAGCTTGCTTGTGAAATCTTTCAGCTCAGCGACTTTCCGGCCGGATGCGTTAAAAAACTCCAGCGTAATGTAAATGAGCTCCTTTTCCTGCCGGAGCGATGAACGTTTGATTCTCGTGATGCAGCCGGCCTGCAAAGGTTCGGAAGCTGTAAAAGATTCATAGAAAAGAGGCAGAAACAGCCTCTTTTCCCCATTTAACAGCGACGAAATCAATAGGTTTGCGCCGACGCCGCTTCCGTCAAGGAGAGTCGGATGGAACAAAAACCCTTCGGCCTGTCCCATCGCGTCTTTTCCGAGCGATAAATCAAATGTGACGCCGTCCCGCTCCTCAAAGACATCTCCTTCTGCTTTCATATATCCGCTGTGAACCAATTCCTGGCTTCTGCATTGGGCATACAGCTCGTTTAAATCGATTGTGCGCTCCGCCTCACGCTTCACAGAGTCAAGATCCATCGTGTCACTGAATACCGCGGGAGCCGTCTCATGCATTTCCGCTTTGACGTAAATTCGTTCGTCCGGCTGCACGCGTCCGCCGCTGACCTCAGCTCCTTTTGCGGTAAGTTTCCAGCGCCCTTCTTTTACCTCTGTACATTCAACCGTAAGCTTGACCGCACTGTCTTCTTTCGCAATAAGCGGCTGATAAATGGATAAATGGCGCAGCTGAAGCCCGTTGTATGAATAGCCGCGCTCTTTGAAAATCTGATAAAACATATCAATATAAGCCAATCCCGGAAGGACTTTTTGTCCGTAAACGTCATGATTGAAAACAAACGGATTTTTTAGCGATAAAGTGATTTGCTTATTGAAGTTCTTCACGTTAAACCTCCACTTCATAGGTATCCCAGATGTTTGCCGCAGCTTTTTCGTTCGCTTCTTCTTTGCTGTCCGGCGAAATCAGCCGCTTATTTAATACTGGCGGTGTTAAAGGATGGCGCTTGATGCGGCGCCCTTCGTCTTTCTGCCACGCTTCCACAATGACGTGGGCGTTTGTACCGCCGTCGGCAAAGCAGTTTATTCCTGCCGCCGGTATTGGTGACGGCCAGTCTGCCAGAGTGCGGGTGAACTGGATATTGGCCTTTTCCCTGTCAAAGTGTGTATGTTCATGTTCACCTGATAAAAACGGGATAAAGCTTTTCTCTTTCAGCATGAGCACAACTTTTATGAAACTTGCAATTCCTTCCGCGCAAAGCGGGTGCCCGATGTTCGGCTTCACAGAGCCGATTCCGAGCGGGCCGGCGTCTGTTGAGCGGTAGACGGATTGGATGGCCTTCAGTTCTAACAAATCAGTAACGGCCGTACCTGAACCGTTCGCTTCAATATGAGTGATTTCTTCCGGCCGTTTTCCGCTTTTTTCAAGTGCCGTCTTCATGACGGCTTTTTGCGCTTCCAGACTCGGCGTAGCCGGTCCTGCCGTTCTTCCGTCATTATTGACAGAAGCCGCCTTCACTACGGCATAAATCGAATCTCCGTCTTCAATGGCCTGAGACACGGTTTTTAAAAGAACCATTCCGACACCCTCGCCCAGCACGACTCCATCGGCGCGTTGGTCAAACACATGGAACGACTGCGCTTTACTTAAAATGCCGCGCTGTTCAAACAATTTATGGGTTTCTTCAGATTCAAACAGGCTCACGCCGCCGACAACGGCCGCTTTTATTTCTCCTGTTACAAGGGCTTGCACGGCCATATTCATTCCGACTAAGGCAGAAGAGCAGGCTGTATCCAGAACAACACTCGGGCCGCGCATATCGAAGTATTGGGAGAGATTTGCGGCCAAATAGTTCTGCCCAAGCGCGACAATCGGATTTTTCGCGTCCAGCAGTTTCTCTTCACCCGGTCTGTGACGGCTCCGTCCGCCAAGATACACACCTATTGCATCCCCCTTGATCTCATCCGGCGTGTAGCCCGCGTGATACCACAGGTTAAGACATTCTTCCAGAACAGCCAGAGCTTGAGGATCCATTGCCTTTACATCCTCTTCAGCCAGTAAAAAGAAGTCCGGATCAAATTGATGAATTCCATCAAGCATTCCTGCGTAATAAGGCGTCTTAAAACCCCATCGCTCAGCCGGAACAGGACGGATGGCCGAACGGCCTTCAGCCAAAAGCGACCAGTACGCCTCTAAGGAAGCCGCCCCCGGAAACCGGCAGGACATGCCGACGACCGCAATATCTTCACCGTGGATCTGTTTTCCGGCCGACTCTACTTGCACCGAAACCGCTTGTGTTTCAATTGCCGGCTCAGCCGGCGCTTTTGAAACAGGATTGTCCGCCTTCAAATTAAACAGATCTGACAACACCTCTGTGTATCCCTCGAGAAGCCAATTTGCGAAAGATTGAATCGTCGGATATTCATACAGAATTGACGGGTCAAGAGTTGCCGAGAGATCCCGATTGATCCGCTGCAGCAGCTGGGCAAGGATAATAGAATCCACTCCGTACTCTTGGAATAATACATCTGCCTCAAGCTGATCCTGATCAATCCGCAATTCTTCAGAAAATAATCCTGTCAGCCATTCTTCTGTTTTTCTTGCTAATTGTGCGTTGTCTCCGGCAGTATCAGCGGGTTTTTCCGCCGGTTTTACCATAGCCGGACTTATTTGCTTATCCTGCCTGCTCCGCCGCATGAATTGCTCCGGTTTCCACAGCTTAGGATTCAGAACGGCCGGCATCACCGGGCCTCTTGCTGATTCCAGAAGTATGCCGTCAAGGAGCTGTAATCCTTCTGCGTTCGTGATGCTGTATAAGCCGCTCTCTTTATAAGCTTTGTTCGTCACTTCGCCCATTCCGGTTTCTTTCCAGTTCGGCCACTGAATGCTTACTATTGGCAATTGCTCTTTGAATGAGTTTGCAAAATAGTCCATATACGCATTGGCCATGGCATAATCGGCCTGTCCTGCTGAAAGCGGCGGTATCGCAGCTGACACGGAAGAAAACAGGACGAAAAACTCCAGCGGTTCACCGCTCAGCACACTGTATAACGCCTGAAGCCCGTCTACTTTCGGCTCAAGCACCCGCTGTATATCCTCATCGGTTTTTCTGATAAATGCGAGCGTCTCTTTATCTGTCACACCCGCGCAGTGGATAACGCCGCCGATGGGTCCGAGCGTCTGCTTTATCTGATTCAGTTCCTGTCTCAGCCCGGCTTCATCCGTTAACGAAACTGACAAGACATTCACTTGTACACCTTTGGATTCCAAGTCGAGAACAGCTTCTATTTTCGCTTTTACAGAAGCCGGCATCTTATTCAGGCTGCCCGTCCACTCATTTCGCGGCGGAAGTGTCTCTCGGCCTGTAAGCACCAATTTTTTCACGCCGTAATGTTCGGCAAAATGTCGTGCGCATAAAAGGCCGATACCCCTTGTGCCCCCGGTGATCAAAAGCACATGGTTTTGCGGAAATTCAATTCTCCCGCCTTTTATATCTATGTTTTCTGAGTCTCTCAATACGGCCCGGTAGCGCAAGCCGCCCCTCCGGCAAACCTCCGCGTCATCAGTGCGGGCATGAAACTCATCAGCAATTTGCTTCGCCAGTGTTTCATCCGGCAGCACTCCTTCAAGGTCGAGGTGCCTTGATGACAGATGACTGTACTCGCATGCCAGCATTCTGTACAGACCGGCCCGTTCTGATCCTGTTGTTTGATTGGCCTCTGTTCCTATTGACTCAAGGTCTTTCGTGACACAAAGCAGTGTCAGACCGTCTTTATGCCCATACTCAATCAATTGCTGAAGCCATTGGATACCGGTCATGCCTTCAGGATCTTCTTTCGCTGCAGCAAGGAGGTCGATGACTCCGTCAAACGCCTGCCAGTCATATTCACCAGTAAGGTCTGCTGTTGTGATGATCCGGTTGTTCGGCATATGCCTGGCGATCTCTTCTGCAAGGTTCATCGTGTCCCCGCCTGTCAAAATCGCAACAGGACGTGTGCACGGTTCACGCAGTTCAAGCGGGCTCAGCTCCCATTGTTTCGTCAGAATGCGTTTGATCCGCTCTTCTGTACGAGCCTGATTCTTTTCGGGATTCTCCGGCACCCAATACATGTCTTTGGCAAACGGATAAGACGGGAGACTGACTAGACGCGGCGTCCCTTTTTCATACAGCCGGTTCCAATTCAACACGCCGCCTTTTACCCATACCTCTGCCAGCTTGGCGAATTTTCCTTTTCTGATCCAGGCATCAATGACGATGTCCATATCTTCATCCGCCGTGAACAGGGCAAACGTATCTTTATTGCGGTGAGACTGGCCGGTATACAGCCCGGCGATGTTTTTCTCATTTTCCGTAAATGCTTCCAGCTTTGTTTCCAATTCCGTCATCGTCGCTGCGAGAATGGCCAAGCGCTCTTCCATTTCGTCCCTTCCGGTTTGCAGCGTATAAGCGACAGCCGCCAAGTCTTTATCTGTGTACGGCGTTTGGCGGATCGCTTTCAGCAGCTGCTGCGCCTGTTCAAACAGTTTTTCTTTTGATTTGGCGGAAAGAAGGATAATTGCCGGATTTTCCGGACTGTGCTCAGGCTGAGCGGTTTCTTGCGGGACATACTCTTCAATGACGATATGGGCGTTGACCCCGCCGATGCCAAATGAGCTGACCCCGGCCCGGCGCGGAATGGCATTTCCGTTTCTATCTTCCGCTGCCGTCCATTCCTGATTTTCCTGCACGATGTAGAAAGGACTGTCATCCAGCTGAATGTAAGGATTGATTATGTCGCAATGCAGGCTTTTAACCAGCGTTTTGTGCTTCATTTGCAAAAGCACTTTCATTACGCCTGATACTCCCGCGGCAAGCTCCAAATGGCCGATGTTGCTTTTGACCGAGCCGATGCCGCAGCGGTGATCGGTGACTTCAGGCTGCTGATTTGTTTTCGAAAGCTCGTGAAACGCCGCTTTCAAACCGTTTATTTCAATCGGATCACCCAATTCCGTTCCTGTACCGTGCGCTTCAATATACGTGATGGTGCTCGGATCCACTCCCGCTTTCCGATAAGCTTTCACCAATAAGTCAGCCTGCAGTTTCGGATTCGGCGAGGTTAACGTATTCGCCCGGCCGCCGTGATTTTCCGCCGTACCGCGGATCACGCCGTAAATCGGATTTCCGTCCCGTTCGGCATCTGTCAATTTCTTCAGCATCAGAATTCCCGCGCCTTCTCCTCTGACATACCCGTTGGCATCCTTGGAGAAGGTTTTGCATTTTCCGTCTTTGCTGAGCATGCCTGCTTTGCTGTAGCTGATGTGTGCTTCTTCCGTCAGAATCGTGTTGATCCCTCCGGTAATTGCCATGTCGCATTCTCCGTTTTCTATGGCGGATACCGCCCGGTGGATCGCCACAAGCGAGCTTGAACATGCTGTTTCAATCGGCTCGCTCGGCCCGTGAAGATTTAACAGATAGCTCAAACGGTTCGGCCCTATGGAAGGAATCATGCTGCCTGTCGCCACATGTCCTTCCGGCGCAAGACCCGCTCTTGTGAACAAATCTTTATAACCGGTATTTCCGGTGCCGATAAAGACGCCCGTATTTGTACCGGAAAGGCTCTCCGGCTTACAGCCCGCATCTTCTATCGCCCGCCATGCATAAGTCAATAACAGCCGCTGCTGCGGATCTAAATATTGGGCTTCCCGCGGTGAAATGCCAAAGAACAGCGGATCAAATTCAGCTATTCCGTCAATAAAGCCGCCCCACTTGATGTTCGTTTTGTTTCCTTCAAGATTCGGATCGCCATCAAACGTTTCCCAATCCCAGCGGTCTTTCGGGATGGTTGTGATAGAATCTTTTCCTTCTTTCAGATTGCGCCAAAATTCCTCTATATCCTTCGCGCCCGGGAATCGGCCGCTGATCCCGACAATGGCAACCGGATCGAATCGGCGCGGCTCTTTTGTCTCTGCCGCAGCGTTCATTACCGTCGCGAATCGCTTTCTTCGCTGCACTTTCGGCTTACTGGCTTTTGGCTGCTCTTCTTTCGGTGACACTTTCTTCTTTTCGCCGAAGCGGCCCGGATGTTCTTTTGCCAAATATCCGGCGAGATCGCTGACCGTCCCGTACTCAAAGAAAATCGTCGGTGCCAGCTCCAGCTGATACGCTTCATTTAATTGATTCGTAAAGACGGTAAATGATACGGAATCAAAACCGTATTCACTCAATTCCGTTTCTATATCAATGTCCTCACGGTCGACTTTTAAAATTTCGCTTACCATAGCTGTCAAAGCGGTATGAAGCGTTTGAAGAGATTCTTCCGCATCTTGTGTCTCTTCCGGCTGAGAAGGAAGCCCGCCTTCTGCCTCATCCGTCAAATACTCCGCTAAACTGCGGATCGTTCCGTGCTCGAAGAAAATCGTCGGCGCCAGCTCCAGCTGATAGGTTTCATTTAATTGATTCGTAAAGACGGTAAACGATACAGAATCAAAACCGTATTCACTCAGTTCCGTATCTATATCAATCTCTTCTTGGCCGACTTTTAATATTGCACTCACCATTTGGATAAGCGAATCGTGCCATTTGCCTGCAGAATCGGCGGATACAGGCTTGATCGTCTTATCCTGCGTTTTTTCAGATTCAGAAACGGATAGGAATGTCCGTTTCAATTTTGCTGCGTGCCCTTCGGCCGCTAATAGCTGCGGCTTTTCCTGAGCCATTCCTTCATAAAATGCAGCCAGGCCTGCTGCCTTCTGCAGCGGAACCATGCCGAAGGATTTTTTCATCATTCTCTCCGTCTCATCTCCCGCCTGCATGCCGCCGTCTTTCCACAGCGTCCAGTTAAAGGCGATCGTTTTTCCGTGCCGCAGGCCATTCTCCGTAAGGGATTGCCTGTAAGCGGCGTACGCATCCATAAACGCGTTGCCGGCGGCATAATCAGCCTGCCCGACATTGCCGAGAACACCGGAAACACTGGAGAACAATACGAAAAAGTCAAGGTTGCAGTCTTTGCTGGCTTCGTCTAAATAAGCGGTGCCGATCACTTTCGGAGCCAGCACTTCACTGAACTCTTCCTTCGTTTTCTGCAGCAGAAAGCGGTCTTGTATCACTCCCGCAGCATGAATAATTCCGTTAAGTTTCCCGAATTCCGCCGTCAGTTCTTTTATCAGCGCTTCGTTTTCCCGCCGGTCTGCCGCGTTCAGCTTTTTATAGACGACATTTGCGCCTGCCTGCCGAAGCATGGCGAGCTCGCGCTGTTTGGCTTCAGTCAGATTTGAGCGGCCGGTCAGAATGACATTCGGGTGTTTTACGCGACCTGCGATTTCTTGTGCGAACATCAAGCCCAGGCTTCCGGCGCCCCCGGTAATCAAATATACGCCTTCGTCCTTCCAGACGGTGCCGCTTCCTGCCGGATTCATTTCTTCCCAAGCCTTCACATATCGTTTTTCTCCTTTATAACGGATATGTTTATCATGCGGCCGATGACTGTCGTTTTTCAGTTTTTGAGCGACAGCAGGCATTTTGCCGATTGAGTCTATTTCGATGAGCTGGCAGTCAAGTTTTCCGTATTCCAGCTCGGCTGTTTTTAACAGACCTGTTAATCCGGCAAACAATTGCTGGCTGCCGTCTGCTGAAATAACGGTCTGAATCAGAATGCGGCCCTGCCTTTTTTCGCTGATGATCCGCTGGATGTGTTCAGCGATCGTCTGCGCATAGCTTTGGAAGCGTTCAGCGGCTGTTTCGCCCTCACTTTCAGCAAACAGCAGTTTGGCGTCTTTCAGGCCGGATGCCACTTTATCTTTTACATGACCGGCATCTTCACAAAGTATAATTAAATGCTCATCAGCATGGACCGAAGCTTCATCGGATACCGCAGCTTCTTTCCAGACCGGTTCAAATAAAACCTTTTCCGAGCCGGATGGCGACTGAGCCGATTCCGCATCGCCTTCAAGGACTCTCGTAGAGAAGCCTCTCACCTTCACGCAAAGCGCTCCTGTTTCATCAAACAGGTCAATGTCGGCTTTCTGCACGGAATCGCCGGCTTGATATCCTTCGCTGAAGCGTGCATGCGCCCGCATAGTCGGCGTGCATGCTTTGACGACTTCAAGGTATTCAAGCGCAAACGGCAGAATCAGCTTTTGTCCGGAAAACTCCTGCATAATGCAGATTGTCGCCGTCTGAATAGCCGAATCAATGATGCTCGGATGAAGTGTAAATTGCCCGTTCGTGTGAGAAACCGAAGCCGGAAGCTGTATGTCCGAAAGCACTTCTTTTTCGCCGATCAAGGCGGATTTAATGCCTTGGAAAGCTTTTCCGTGGAACATCCCCCTGCTTCTGCCTTCCCGATAAAAGGCCGCCGGATCAAGGATGTCAGCCGTACACCTATTTTGTATAGCGGAAAGGTCTGCCTCAGGCTCTTGTTCAGCCTTTATGATTTCGGCCCTTCCTTGGCTGTGCAGCACTTCTTCATCGTCAGCGTTTACGCTGTAAATGTCATACGAGATGATTCCGTCTTCTTCTGGAGACAGCGCAATATGGACTTGGCGCTCTTGTTCGTGAACAACGATCGGTTTCAGCCAGACCGTATGATGGAGCGTAATTCTGTCGCCGTCTTTTAATAAACCGCCAAGCGCCCGTTTTACCGCTTCATAAGACATCTCCAAATATGCCGCTCCCGGCAGCACCGCTTTTTCCCTGACCACATGATCCTTCAGGAAAAATTCTGAGCCTGTAAACAGTGAGCTGAACCGCTGAATGGCCAAGTCTGACGTGTTTTGCTGCACGAGCGGGTGTAAAACTGAGATTCCGTTGTGTGCGGCAGATGTTTTCTTTCCTGCTTTTTTCGGCCAGTACGGTTCCTTTGCAAACGGGTAGACCGGCACACTGATTCGCTTCGGATGCTTGTCTTTGTAAAGCTTGCGCCAATTGATAGCGACACCTTTACTCCACATCTCAGCGAGCTTCGATCCTTTTCCTTTCGCAAGCCATTTTTCGATAAGTTCAGCGCTGTCATCATCATCAGAAAGCCAGGCAATGTCTTTCGCCTGTTGTTTTTCTCCCGTATAGCAGCCTGTTACAGCCGGCTTCTCATTGATAAAATCCGTAAGCTGCTGCTTCAGCTCCGCAGTTCCGCTTGAAATAAAGGCCGCACGTTCCTCCATCGCTTCCCTTCCGACTTGGAAAGTGTAGGAAAGATCGGCGAGATCGGCATCCGTTTTTCCTTCCAGAAAAGCAAGCAGCTGTTTTGCGTATTCCTTCAGACGGTCTTTTTTTCTGGCAGACAACGGAATGATGAACGGACCGGTCCAGTCTCTTGCTTCAGATGCATCCGGATATTGCTCAAAAATCGCATGTGTGTTTGTTCCGCCAAGTCCGAATGAGCTCAAAGCCATGCGGTGTGCCGTGTTCTCCCGGCTTAACGCTTTCTTTCCTTCCGCAACGTAAAACGGAGAGTCTTCTAAGTGAAGATTCGGGTTCGGCTCTTTGTAATTGATGCTCGGCGCGATTTCCTGCTGGTATAAGCTCATGACAACCTTGATGCAGCCAGCCATTCCGGCCGCTGTATCCAAATGTCCGAGATTTGTTTTGACTGATCCGATACCGCAGTATTGTTTTTTATCTGTATATCGGCAGTACACTGATTGAAGAGCGGACAGTTCAATCGGGTCGCCGAGTTTCGTTCCTGTGCCGTGAGCTTCGACATATGCGATCGTTTCAGGATGGATGCCCGTCTGATCAATAACCTTCTGAATGACATCAGCTTGGCCTTTAACGCTCGGCGCGTAAAATCCGACCTTATCCGCTCCATCGTTATTGACCCCGATTCCGCGCAGCAGCGCATAAATATGGTCGCCATCCTTAACGGCATCCGAAGCTTTTTTCAAGAGTACGGCGCCGGCTCCTTCACCGCCGATCATACCGTCAGCAGCCGCATCAAACGCTTTAATATGCCCGTCGCTTGAAAAATTCAGCCCCGGCTGATGAATATACCCGGCATTTGATTCCGTATGAAGAGTCGCACCGCCGGCAAGAGCGTACTTGGCTTCCCCGGACTGCAGGCTTTGAAAAGCCGAATGGAGCCCGATTAAGGAAGATGAGCAGTTGGCATGAACAAAATAGCTCGGCCCTTTCAACCCGAGTTTATGGGAAATCATCGTCGGAATCGTCCCGCTTTGGGCAAGTACCCATGACACGTAGCCATCCGGCGTTTCCAGCTGTTCTGTCGTCTCCTCCGGCAGCAGGCTGCGGTAAGAGTTCGTGCTTGCAGACATATACACGCTTGTTTCCGGAATTTCTTTTGAAACGTATCCCGCATCCTCGATCGCCTTCCAGGAATGAAGCAAAAGCATTCTCATCTGAGGATCCATATATTCGGCATCTTTCGGTGAAAAGCCGAAGAAACCGGGATCAAACATTTCTTTCCCCTCTAAAACTGATTTCGCCGGAACGAAGCCGGGATGACTGGCCAGTTCCTCAGGAATACCGAATCGGCGGAGCTCCTCTTTTGAAAAGAATGTGATGCTTTCTTTGCCTTCTTTGATATTATTCCAAAATTCAAAATGATCCTTTGCTCCCGGAAACTCACAGGATATACCGATAACTGCCACGCTGTCTTCGTAATAATCAGGAAATTCCCCCGGCGGGATTTTCCGGTCTTCTGCATTCACTTGCTTTTGCGGCACAGAAGCAGAAATGACTTCTTTCGGTTTTTGTTCAGCGATAAACCGGCTGATGTCTTGTACCGTCGCGTATTCAAACAGCTCTGTCACACTGAATTCACAATCCAGTTCCTGCGTAATCCGGTCAGTTACAGTCACGGCAAGGAGCGAATCTCCCCCTGCATCAAAAAAGCGGTCATCAAGCTCTATGTCACTGCTTTTCAATACGTCCTGCCAAATGGCCAGCACCACCTGCTGAATATGAGATGAAGAACGTGTTTTTATTTCCTGCTGTTTTTCTGTCAGATCGCGCGCTGCAAGAAGCTTGCGGTCAACTTTTCCGTTTGGCGTGAGCGGAAGCTCTTCCAGGCGGATAAAGGAAACTGGCACCATATAGGCCGGCAGCGATTGTTTCAAATGATTGCGTAAATCCTTTGAAGACGGAAGCGGCTCTTCGTCTTTACGGGTATAAAACGCGCATAGCTTTTCATTTCCGGAATGATTGTTCACAACAACTACGCTTTCCTGAACGGCCGGATGGGCATTCAGTCTGCTCTCAATATCTCCGGGTTCAATACGGTAGCCGCGGATTTTGACTTGGCTGTCCATCCGTCCCATGTATTCAATACGGCCCCCGGGAAGAAAACGTGCCATATCGCCTGTTTTATAAAGCTTTGACCCCAGTTCGAGCCGGTGGCTGACGAAGGCTTTATCTGTCAGCTCAGGCTTGTTGAAATACCCTCTAGCCAATCCGTCTCCCGCAATACAAAGTTCTCCCGGCACCCCTTCTAAAACAGGATTTAGGCCGGAATCCATAATATACACACGGGTATTGGCGATCGGGCGTCCGATCGTAAGCGCACTCTCATTTTCCGTTATACGCTGCACGGCGGACCAGATTGTCGTCTCTGTCGGCCCGAACATATTCCAGGCCTCACTTTTCGTATCAAGGAATTGCTGCTTCAATTGTTCGCTAAGCGCCTCGCCGCCGCAAAGGATTTTCACTTTTTCTTCATTTGTCCATCCGGAATGAAAGAGCATTTTCCACGTAAACGGCGTCGCCTGCATGATTGTCGGTTTGTACTCCTTAATCAGCTCTTTCAGCTTCCGTGCGTCTTTAGCGGCTTCTGTCTTGCAGATATTGCACTCCGCTCCTTTCATTAAAGGAAGGTACAGCTCCAGCGCCGCGATATCAAAGCAATATGTCGTAACGGCAAGCAGTTTATCTTCGGACGAAAGACCCGGCTCATGCGCCATCGATATCAAGAAATTCGTCAGCGCCCGGTGCGGGATCATGACGCCTTTCGGTTTGCCCGTGCTGCCTGACGTGTAAATGACATACGCCAGGTCGTCAGGTGTTACCAGCCGCTTCAGCGACGTTCTTTCCGCCGCTGTCCGTTCAATGTCATGCCAATCGCGGTCAATGGCAGCTGTCTGCACGCCGTCCCAATTCAATGAATGCTCTAAATCAGCTGTCGTCAGGCACATTGAAATCCTGCTGTCAGCGATCATATATTCCAATCTGTCAGCGGGGTAAGAAGGATCGAGCGGCACATACGCTCCCCCGGCTTTTAAAATACCGAGAAGGCCGACAGCCATATGCGATGAGCGGTCTGTATAAATGCCGATCAGTTCGTCAGGCCCTGCGCCGTGCGCCTGCAAAAAGAGCGCCAGCTTCGTGCTTTTTTCATCCAGCTCGCGGTATGTCAGCTTTTGCTGTTCATATACAACCGCACAAGCATCAGGCGTTTCTGCCGCCTGACGTTCGAATAATTCATGGAAGCAGGCATCCGGATACTCATGGCTTGTCTCATTCCAAGTCTTAAGAATCATTTGCTCCTCTCTTTTTGTCATGAGAGAAACGTCCTCAAGCGGCATATCCGCATTTGCCGTCAAAGATTCAGCAGCCTGTACAAATTGGTTAAAAAGTCTGACTGCTCCTGCTTCATCGAATAATTCAGTGCTGTATTTAATCGTAAGGTCCATGCCGGATGCTTCTTCCCACATTTCAAATACAAGATCATATTCCCCTTCCTGATGAATGTCTTTTACAAACTCACAGGAGAATTCCTTGTATTCATCAAGCATCGATTGATAGCTTGAATCCTGCAGAAAGTTCTGATAGAAAAAGGCATTGGTGAAAATAGGCGAACCGGTCTGCCGGGGTTTTGCATGAATATCCCGAACCATTTTCGGAAACGGATAAAATGAGTGATCCAGTCCGTCCAAAACGGCATCCTGCACCTTTTGAACAAAGTCAGCAAACGTTTCTTTTCGTCCGGCTTTGCTTCGGATCGGAAGCATGTTGAGGAAATGGCCGATCACTCCGTCAAAGCGTTCTTCAGGTCTGACCATTGCAGGCATGCCTGCCACAATATCTTCCTTATCTGTATATTTCCCTAAAAGCATCATGTAGCAGCTCAGCATGACGGTGGACAAGTGAATCGAACGGGATGCGGCAAACGCCGTGACATTTTTTAGCAGCCGTTCAGGAAGGCGGCGTGTCAGCGTATCTTCTGTAAACTCCGGAGCACTGCTGTCTGTGCGCATCGGCGGAAGCTGGAGGTCGGGCAGATCGCCCCCGAGCTGTTTCATCCAGTATGCGCGGGAAGCTTTGCTTTCTTCACTTGCCAAGTACCGCTTTTCCCAAACCGCGTAATCGGGCTGAATACCGGAAGCAGCAGCCGTAAACTTTTCTTTTCCCTGCAGCAGCGCCTGATAGTGATCCAGCAGGCTGTGAATAAATGTAATGGATGAAATGCCGTCAAACACGATGTGGTGAATGACCGTCAAAACATAATGTTCCGCGTCGGATTTTGAAAGCAGCTGCACACGCAGCAAAGGTCCGCCTTCTTTGACAAACGGCTCTTTCACTTTTTTTCGTATCAGAGCGGGTATTTGTGATTCATTTACGTCAGAAATATCTTCTTCCATAAATACAAAAGGATCTGCCGATTCTATGAAATAAAGCCCGCCGTCTGTTTCTTTCACGGCGCTTTTGAGCATCGGGTGCTGTGTTAATACAAGCTGAAACGCCTGCTTCATTTTCTCTTTGTCGATTCCTGATGTGAATCGGAAACAGAGCGGGACATGGTATGCAGTCGTTTCAGGCGACATTTTCTGCAATGTCCACAGCCCTTTTTGCACTTCTGAAAGCGCTGGCGCCGTTTGCAGTTTCTCACGTTCTGCCGGCAGCTCGGCTTTGGCGTGCTGATTTTCAGCGGAGGTGCTTCCCGCTTTTTCAGCGGTATAAGCCGCTAAAGCGCCAATGGTCGGGTTCTTGTGCAGCTCTCGCGCCGTCAGCCGGATATGATACGTTTTTTCAATCGATCTGGCGAGTTTCATCATCTTGATGGAATTGACGCCAAGACTTTGAAGCAGTGTATGCGGATCAACGAGTTCATCCGCGATGGAAAGTTCCTCTTTCAGAAAACGGATAAAATCCCGTTCAATCTCTTTCTCCGCAGAAACCGATTCTGAGCGGCCGTCTTCTTGCTTGTTATTATGTAATGAATCAAATTGTCCTTGTTCGAATGAATGTTTCAGCTGAGTGCGCTGGATTTTCCCGATCGCCGTCTTAGGAATGTCTTCTTTTGCGACCGGAAGCAGATAATCAGGGGTGACGCCGATTTTCTGTGTCACATGCTGGTGAATGTGATGAAGAAGCTTCGTCATGCGGTTCTCATCCAACGGAACGGATGTCACAAAGAAAATCGCCAGCTCGTCTGTCGTGCTTTGATTCGGCCGGACGGCGCATGCCGCTGTATATGATGTTTCGATTTCCGGTAATTCCTCAACGGCTGATTCAATGGCGTGGCTGTAATAATTCACACCGTTGATTATGATGGCATCTTTCGTGCGGCCCGTTATCGTCAGGCGGCCTTCACGCAGAAAGCCGAGATCTCCCGTTTCAAACCAGCCGTCTTCTGTAAAGACACTCTCATTTAAGTCCGGGCGCTCATAATAACCGCTCGTTACAGTCAGACCCGACACTTGGAAACGGCCGATTTCTCCTTCTTCCACCACCTGATTGCGGTCATCCGCAATTCTCATATTAAACCCCGGAATCGGGAGACCGATCTCCACGAAACGATCATCATCACTCGTGTTTTCCAGCGTAAACTCATCTGAGAAAATAACGCCTGAAGACGTTTCGGACATTCCCCATGCGGGACGGATGGCATTAGCCGGCAGACCATGCGGCTCTAAAAGCTCCATAATTCTGCGCCCGACTTTCGCAACCGTGGCCTCCCCTCCGTTCAGCATGTAACGCATGGAGGATAAGTCCCATTTCCGGTTTTGAATGTCTTCTGCGAAATCGGCGAGCAGTCCGAAGGCAAAATTAGGCGCCCACGTGACCGAAGCGCGGTAATGATCAATCAGGTCAAGCCACTTTAAAGGATCCATCAGAATGGATTCGCTCGGTATATTGATTTCTTCACATCCGAGATAAACATCACGCAGATGAAGCATCCCGATGCCGCCGACATGGTCAAAAGGCATCCAGTTAAACGTGACATCCTCACTTGTATAGCCTTGCATCTGAATATTTCCTTTGACCATGCAGACGATGTTTTCATGGCTGAGCATCACGGCTTTCGGCTTGCCCGTGCTTCCCGAGGTCAAAAGCAGCATCGCCAGATCATCCGGACGGGGATGATGGCAGTCCTCAGCCATTTCCTCTGCTGAAAGATCTTCTGCCGCCAAAGCGCAGAACCCGGAAAGCTCCTGCTCCTTCGCCCATGCAGTCATCTCCGGCAGGACTTCACGGCTCGTGATGACATACGGCTGATTCAAAAGCGTCCAGGCGTCTTTCAGTTTTTGCGTCCCGCTGTTCATTTCTGTATAAGCCGGAGCGGCCGCAAGCGGAACCGGGATCGCTCCTAAAAAAACACAGCCCCAAAAAGCAGGAATCAGCTGAGAATTGTCACTTAGCTGTAAAATGACTTCATCCTGAGCCTTCACTCCTGATTGGCGGAGCCCTTTCACAATCGAAAGAGCGATCTTTTTCAAGCCGCTGTAAGTCTGATACACTTCGGTGCCGTCAGGCTGTATATATGTGATGCCCTTTTGATCTCCCGCTGCCGCGGCGGTTTTATGCAGGACTTCAGGAATCGTCATCGGCTGATCCGCTGAAAGCCGCAATGGTTTTCCATAGCTGACAGATGGCTTGAGTAACCCGCTTGCCGTCATATCACTTTTCATAGAGCTGCCTCCATTTCATCTGTATGTATGATGTATTTCTTATACTCCGTACATCGTCGTGATTCGTTTTTTCACTTCATCATCATGAAACGTCTGGTCGTGCATGATTAACTCCTTCTCAATGACGGCCGGAAGCTGCTCGCGAAACGGCGTCACCAAGTGCCTTTTCAATGTAATTAAAGAGTTTCTCGGTTTTTCTGCAAGCTCACGGGCCAATTCGTGCGCATAGCCTAATACTTCCTGCCGCGGAAGCACCGGAAAAGGCACTCCTCTTTTCTCCAGGTCACCGCCGCGGTAGTGGCCGCCGTTTAACAGCATTTCATGTCCGAGGCTTGCTCCAAGCTTCTTCGGAACGATAAAGGTAGCGCCCATCCCGGGGGTGAATCCGTATTTCATAAAGTTTGCGGTATACACGCTTTCTTTGCTTAAGATGACAAAATCACTGAACAGCCCCATGACAAACCCGCCTCCGATTCCGTGGCCCTGCATGGCGGAAATGACGGGAATATCACATTCAAGCGCCAAAGAGTACATGCGGTCTTCCGTAAATTTCGTGATGCCCTGCTGAATCCTGAGCAAGCCTTCCTGTGTGCCTCCTGAAGCAAAGTAATGGCCGTAGCCTGTTAAAATCACAGCTTTATAGACTGACGATTTTTTTATACGGGTGAAGGCCTCCATCAATCCATCCGTCAGCTCTTTAGAGAAGGCGTTTTTGTGGGCTTTATCCTGCATTGTCACTTGGATAATATCCGGTTCAATTTCGAGCAGTTCAACTGCGGCGTTCGGCATGATATCCTCCTAACTGTTCTCCGTTTCCCAAGGAAGCCGCCCCGTTTCTGCATAACGGATGATGGCTGATTGGTTATCCGGATCTGAAAACATCGCTTGATTTTCGGCTAAAGCAATGGATTTCGAACGATGAACAAGGTCGTTTAAGGAATCCATGTATTGTTTATAGCGGGTGACTGCTTTTTTCGACAGCGGGCGGAGGCGCAGCAAATGCTTTCTCAGCTCTGTTGCGCTGTCCGGGGCGCATACGTCACAAAGCCCCCATTCCAGCGCCTGAAGTGCCGGCACGGGCTTTGTCATAATCGTCATATAATGCGCCTTTTGAAAGCCGATTCTTTGAATTAAAAACGGCAGAACGCAGGCGGGATAAAGCCCGAATAACAGTTCAGATAAACTGAATGAAGCGCTCTCGTCTGCAATGACGATATCGCACGCTGCGGCAAATCCGACACCTCCCGCATTTGCTTTTCCGCGGACGCGGGCGATTGTGATGTACGGCCCGGATTTTAATGCCAGCCACAAACGGTAAAGCGGCTCCTGTGATTCCGCATTCTGCATCCCCTGCCTCATTTTCCCGTACATCTCATCGAAATCCGCCCCGAAACAAAATACCTCCGGCAGCCCTTCAAGCACCACGGAGGTCACGGAGTCTTCACATTCAGAAAGAACATGCAGACATTCCTCCACTAAACGTTCATTAATCGTATTGTTGGCTTCAGGCCGATTAAAGGTGATGAAACAGACATTTTGCTGAAAACGGACATTTATCGTCTCATAGGTCACGGGATCCACCTGTATTTCCGATGAAATTCTGTGATTTCTTCCAAATATAAACGAGGGCTTCCGGCATGATGGTCTAATATTTTCGGGATCATATTCATATCCAATTTGACATTCCGTGTTCCGAACTTTACCAAACCGCTGCCTTTAAACAGTTCTTCATACTCCTCCATGGACAGCCTGTATCTGTTGTTCAGGTGCTCTTCTATTTTGAAAGAATGCTGCCGTGCTTGTCCCTCAGGCGTCACAACGCCGCTGTAAAATTCCGAACAGCATCCCGACCCGTAGGAGAAACAGCCGATCCGCTTAGAAGTGTCGAATGCCCCTTGGTCAATTGTGCTGGCAAGGGCCAATAAAGAGGCTGCCCCCATAATGTTTCCGACTCTTTGGCAGTAGCGGAGCCCCGGTTCCACCCTGGTTTGAAAATCCTGTTCGATCTCAGCGTTTTTCGCTTTTGCAAGCTTGCGCATCATCGTCCGGTGGGCTCCTTTTACCATGCCGCCAAACGGTGTATGGAAAGCAAGATAGTGAAACGTTTCTTTGTAATCAGCGTCCGGCACACGGTTTTTATACTCGCGAAATGTCTGTTCGCAGCAATCGAGATAAGACATCAATGATAAATCGGCATCACCGGCTTCACTGTCCGGGATCGGACGGCATGTATCCATCACCTCATAGCCGTAGTAGCCGTTTGCGCCCGCATCCGCCTGAAATACGATCGGATTTTCACCGATCAATAAGGCAACCGCACCCGCCCCGGCGCTCGGTTCTGCGTAAGACCAATCCTCGCTTAACGCATCGCCGCCTTCGGCAATTAAAAACCGGGAAATATCCGTCGCAACGACAAGCGCTTTCGCTCCGGGGGAGGTCTGTGACAAAATAAAGTTAAGTGCCATCTGCAGGCCCGCCGTTCCTGAATAGCAGGCTTGCTTCAGCTCAAATAAACGGCAGTTCCGATTAAGACCTAAGTAATCATGAATATATGTACTGAGTGATTTTCCGAAGTCAATGCCGGACTCCGAGCAGGTAATCAGCAGCTCGATTCTGTCTCTTTCAGCCTCTGTCAATCGGTCGATAATCGGCTTTGCCGCGTTAACGCCGAATGTAACGGGGTCTTCATATGGGAGCGCCACCGCTTTTTCTTTCATCAGTAAATTCTCAAATCTGGCAGGGTCTAAGTTTCTGTACTCCGCCAGCTGCATGACATCAAGGTATGCCGTCCCGCCAAACACATTTATCGCTTCTATTCCGGCAGCAGCCATGAACTTCGCCTCCAATAAGAATTTTGAGCTTCCGATTTTCGCACCGTTTTATCAGACGGCCTGCGCCTTTTCATAAAGCTTTTCTGCCAGTTCGCCGATGTTTGACACTCCTGTCAGCTCAACACGCGGAATCTGCAAAGATAATTCTTCCAGCATCATCGTAATAATTTCAGCGCGATCCACCGAGTCCGCCCCAAGATCAACTAAACGGTCTTCATGCGAAAGCTGTTCGCCTTCTAAATCCGGCAAAACCTCGTAAATTGTGTTCTGCAGCAATTCAAAAACTCTTTCTTTACTCATTGTCAGTTCCTCCCTGTTTCATTCTTTTTATGAATATTCCATGTTTTCAATCTATCATTTCGTCTTGTCAACACGTTTGCAGAAACGAACCTAACTTCTGATTCAAAAGTGAGGCCGTCTCTTCCATAAGCCGCAGACCGATGCCATCGACATGGCGGTTTTTCCAGGGTTCCAGCTCCGTACCTTTCACCCATTGATTAAAAGCTCCTAATGCCGGGCCGCAATGAATCTGGTAATCTACCTTGGCATCCGGATCTCCTTTAATCGCTGAAGCAGAGCTTTGCCTGAAATACCATTTGAATATGAGCGCCATTTTCTGTTTCGGATTCCGTTCGGCTTTTGAAATGTCTTCACTCGAATAATGCGCCTTCACCTTTTCATAAATACTGCTTATACTTGCCTTGAAATACTTCTCTTCTATTTGTCTGATTGTCTTTTCATCAATTTCTTCGATTGAGCCGTGACGCTGATACAGTTCATGCAGCTTAGCGGCGCGGGTCGGGAAGAACAGCCCTTTCTTTAATACCTGCACCTTGCTGCCTGATTCAAACATATCGCCGGCCGGCGCGTAAGCCGTGTCCTGTACATTCATCTGCTGGAGCAGGTCCTTGACGAGGCCGCTTGTCGCCGCTTCAATGGTGCATTGGTTAATTGATCCGGTCACTATAAAATCAGCGCCGAGCATAAATGCGGCCATGGCTGCCTCAGGCGTCCCGATTCCCCCCGCGGCTCCGATACGGACGTTTTTGCCGTATCGATATTGTTTCATCATGTCATCTCTTAAACGGACGATCGCCGGCATGAGGCTGTAAGCAACTCCGCCGTCAGTGTGTCCGCCTGAATCCGCCTCCACGCAGATGTCATGCGCAACGGGTATTTCTCTCATCAGACTTGCTTCTTCAGTGGTAATTTTGTTTTCAGCTGCAAGCTTCTGCAGAATGTGATCAGGCGCCGGGCTGAGAAATGCTTCCGCTACTTCCGGACGGGACAGCTTGGCGATAATCCGCTGCCGCGCTATCACTTGTCCGTCGGCACCTCGCTTTAACCCCTTAGCGCGAAACCTGACTAAAGCGGGAGTAACCGTTAAAAACGCTGATGCTTCCAAATTCTGAACCCCATGCTTCAGTAAAAGATCAATCATTTTTTCTTCTGAATCTGTATGCTTCATATTATGTACAATATTTATGCCGAAGGCGCCGCCGTCACGAAGCTCATGCTGAATTGACAAAATGGCGTCCTCAACGTGCGCGATGTTCAAACCGCCCGTTCCGAAAAAGCCCATCATTCCTTTTTCGGCCAGTCTGATGACCATCTCCTTCGAAGCGATTCCGCGGTACATGCCGCCGGCCAAGTAGGCGTATTTCAATTGATAATCACGCTTAAACTCTTCATTTCCTAAAGATGCAGCCGTAATTAAGCTTTTTTCAGCCGCGGCCGGGACGTTGATTTCCTCTGTTATCGGCTCCGCTTCAGCTGTAATTCTTTGAATCAGCCCGGTCAGCACTTTTCCGGGACCGATTTCCTCAAAGCTCATGTTTTTTCTTCCCATTAAGAAGCGGATGCTGTCTGTCCAGTTCACCGACCCTGTTATTTGCGCTGCAAGTGTCTCTTTCAGCTCTGATTGGTTATAGGGCCTTGCCGTCACATTTGAAATGACCGGAATTGACAGCGGCTTGAAACGGAAAGATTCAATAAACCGGGTAAACTCTTCCTTCGCCTCCAGCATATATCTGGAATGAAAGGCGCCGCTGACATTTAAGCGGTGAACCATTTTTACGCCTTTTACAGCTTCAAATACGGATGCGGCCTTTTCAATATCTTCTTTATATCCGGAAATGACAATTTGCTGCGGTGTGTTCATGTTGGCGATATCAATCATATCTAAATGATATTCTCTTAAAACGTCCGTCACCTGCTCATGAGTCAGGCCGATCACCGCCGCCATGCCGCCGCCTTTTGCGCGGCTCATCAGCTCGCCCCTTTTTTTGACAAGCTGCAAGCCTTCTTCAAAATCAAAAGCTCCCGAGGCATATAACGCGTTATATTCTCCTAAACTGTGACCGGCGGTAAAATCCGGTGTCAAGCCGGTTTCTTCTGTTTTTTTCAAATAACTGAGAGCATTGACGATATAGAGTGCCGGCTGAGTGAATTGAGTCTGGTTGAGACGTTCTCCGTCCCTGCACAGCTCCTGAATGGAATATCCGAGAATATGATCGGCCTTTGCGGTTAATTCAGGATAGCGGCCGAAAAGGTCCTCTCCCATACCTATTCTTTGCGAACCTTGGCCGGGAAAAACAAAGCTGATCATCTTACAGTCTCCTTCCGGGCGATGATAAAATGATGTCTTCGATTTGCTGCAAATGTGTTTGTTCTTTATGAAACGGCGTCATAATGGTTCGGATGCGTTCTGCCGACCCTGCGGGAAGAATCTGTTTGGCAAATGCGGCCAATGTTCCGGACGGCCCGGCATCAATATACAAGCCTTTTTCGCGGCTTTCTGCGAATTGAAGCGCTTCTCGGAATCGAATCGGCTTTCTTACGATATCCCAGAAAAAGTCTGCTTGAATATCCGTCTCAGCCTCACCGGTCGCACTGGAAATGTACGGTACAAACGGAGTCCGGAATGATTTCCGGGCTAAAAAACGCTTGTACGGCAGCTCCGCCTGATCAACCAGCGCCGAGTGAAATCCGTATGATACCGGCAATAGCTGATGAGGAATCTGCTTTTCTCTCAGATCGTCCATGATTTTTTTGATGTGTTCCCGCTCTCCAGAGATGACAAAGTGAGAATGATAGTTTACAGCTGCCAATTCACTATGTTCGCTCAGCAGCGGATCATCTTGATATAATCTCGGATCACCCAGTACCGCAAGCATGCTGCCGCTACCGCATGTTTCCGTAATGATTTCGGCCTGCTCCAGTACGCAATCTAAAGCATCTTCAGCGCTAAGCACTCCCGACACTGCGGCCGCTGCATATTCTCCGAGGCTCGCTCCGATCACATAATCGGGGCGTATCCCTTTTTGCTCCAAAGCATACGCAAGCGCGTACTCAGCCATAAAAATCGCAGGATGGCTGAAAAGAAGGCGGTCAAATGGATCGGACAGACGATTGGCTGTATGATAAATCTCTTTAACGACAGAAAAACCGAAACGGCTGACAGCAAAATCGTCCAAGTCGAGCATTTTCCGCCGAAAAGCGGCGTTATGTGCAAACAGCTCTTTTCCCATTTGATAGTATTGGGAACCCTGTCCGGAAAACATGAAAACAATTGGCTGGCTCATTTGTTCTCCTTTTCACTGCTTATTTTTTTAAAATATTGATTTATGAGTTTTTCGTGATGTCATGTGAAGTGATGTGTAATGATTGGCAATGTTGTGTGAGATAAGAATTTCGTCTTGCAATCCGCTACATGGCGGGTGAAGCTTCAGTTTCTTTTTTAATGCGGTGAATAAGCCCTGTCAGCACATGGCCCGGTCCGACTTCTTCAAATTCCATCGGCCCTTTGTTCAGCAGATAGCGGATGCTGTCGTTCCATCGCACTGAATGGTCGATCTGATCGGCCAGAACGGAGTGGATTCCATCTTGTTCATAAGGTCTGGCATACACATTAGAAATGACAGGAATTGATATAGCAGAAAAATGAAATGACTGTAAAAATTTTTCGAACTCTTGTTTTGCTTCACCCATATATCTCGAGTGAAAAGCGCCGCTTACGTTCAACGGATGAAACATCGTAACATCTTTTATTCCTTCGAATACAGTCTTGGCTCGTTCAATGTCTTCTTTACGTCCGGATATGACAACTTGGTGAGGAGAATTCATATTGGCAATGTCAATCTTATGTAATCCGTGCGTTTGAAGGGCGTCTTCCGCTTGAGCCGGAGTTAATCCCATAACGGCGGCCATTTTTCCGTCGGTGGCCATACTCATTAATTCGCCTCTTTTACGGACAAGCTGCAGGCCTGTAATAAAATCAAAAGCGCCTGCGGCAAACAGCGCATTATATTCTCCCAAACTGTGGCCGGCCACATAATGCGGCTTTATGTCATTGTCTTGGATTTTTTTCAAATAGCTTAACGCGTTTACAACATATAAAGCAGGCTGAGTGAACTGCGTCTTGTGAAGGTTGGAATACGGATTTTCAAGACAAAGCCGTTTCATAGAATATCCGAGTGTTTCATCAGCCTGCTCAGTTAAGTCTTTAAATTCATCAAACAATGAACTTCCCATTCCCTGTTTTTGAGAACCTTGTCCGGGGAATAAGTATGTGATCATTTTCTCAGCCATCCTTTCTCGGATTCAGATAAGAAGCATGTTCAAATTGATAGTAACTTCACAAAAATACCATGTCAAGTTAATTTATCCTATGCGTACTCCTGAAGAATGCCTATTTAATCCTGCCCAGAAGGCGGATTCAGGTCTTTCGGAACTGGCATAAGACGAATGTCCCACCCGGCCCGTCCGGCGTTTTTTCAGGAAAACTCCCGTCACCCAGGTAATTATCACCAAAAATTAAGCTGTAACTATCATTCCATTTCAGTTGTTTCTAGTTCCGAAAGAAAAAGTAGATAAATAGAACTAATTATACGCTACTTAAAATGAAACAGCCCTTTTTGATTTTTTCTGTTGCGAAAATTCACAAAATGTTCTTTCTTGTCAATCTGAAAGTAAATATTGTTTTTCAGAAGACTCTCCATTTTTTGTCCCGGCTTCTCCCCGAAAGAGTGTCCCGGATATACACGCACATGCGGCGGAATGGAGGCTTTGATCCGCTGTATACTGTCAAACATATCCTCCGCCGAGCTGCCCCTGTCCTCACATATACCGCAACCCTCTGTAAACACGGTGTCACCGGTAAAAAGATGATCAGAAAGCAAATAGCACATTCCCCCGGCCGTATGTCCCGGGGTCAGTATACTTTTGATGATAAATCCCCCCGCGGCAAAGGTCTGACCGTCTTCAAGCGCTATTAAGTTTCTGCACCGGAATTGATAGAAATCGATTTCAGCCGACGACATGTATATATCAGAATGATAGATTTGCTGAAGCGGCTCCGCCAAGTTTACATGGTCATAATGTGAATGTGTTAATAAAACAGCTGATAAATCAACATCCAACTCATACAGTTTATCGGTTATTTTGCCGATTTCCCAAGACGGGTCCACCGCTATCGCAGAATTTCTGGCACGGTCTGCGATAATATAACAATAGTTGGACCACATCTGATGATACGTTTTGATTTGATGCACTTCATATGTATGATCCATTGTCACCATTCCCATTTAAAAGATCCGGGCAGACTGCTGCCGCCGCCCAGCCGACTGTAAACCACTTTACCAGATGACACCACGATTTTCCATGGATTTTCCGGTAAAGTTAAAAAAACTTTCTGCTCCCGTCGAAGGCACTAGACTGGGCCTTTTTCACAAATTGCTATGCTGATATATAAGGAAATCAGAATATTCATGTAGATGAATTCTTTAGGGATATTTATTCAGTAAAGCTGAAACATTTATACGGGTTTCCGGCAGAAGAAAAACGAAAAGTAAGCCAAAACTATAGAACTAGTTATTTAGACCTGATTCTTTTTTGTTTCAATTATCAAAATGTTTCAACGTTAATATCAGCATAGTATTCAGTTGGTCTTTAAAAGTAAAAACATCAGACTCTCAAAAAAACGAAAAAGGAACACCGGACTGTTCATCCAGTGTCCTTTCTTTTCATCTTAAACGTTCTACATCACACGTTTAAACATCTTTTCCATCTCATACGTGCTGTTATTTTGAGTTTTTTCATAATAATTCATATTGATTCAAACACTTGACGTTCAAGGCATTCGTTTTAAACAATGAGAGATTTTTTTAAGTGAATTAGCATAGTTAAATATAAAATGTGGGCAAATTGTGGGCAAAACAAGGAAGCTTAGTAAAAAAGGTCTTTCATTATATCGAGAGGTCTTTTTTCCTGGTTGATTCAATAACCGCATACGTAAGAAATGAACGTGTTTGTTCCCTTTCTAATCACCAAAATAATCATTTGAACCTTGAACATTATTGGAAACGTTATAACAAGTTTAAATCTTGGTTCCCCCTGATGTTACTCATATATCCCTTGTATCCTTTTAAGAAAACCACTTGCTAGTGATCTTTCCAATAAGTTCTTTTGACGTTTTTCTTCATTATAATATCCCGGATAAATTATATCATTCTTAAAGATATTCATTTTACTCCGAGCTTCAACGTGGTAAAATTTTGAATAACATTTTATCGCGAAAGGATATGATCATGAAAATCTTGGAAGCAACCACCCTGCTTTCTGCCGCCAAACAACGTGCAAACGAATACAAAGAGCTGCGCAGCCAAATGATGAACCTGAAAAATGCGTTCCAAGGCATGGCAGATCTGGGCGACAGCGATTTTTCGGGCAAAGGCGCCGATAACATCAAAGCTTTATTTCAAGATCACGCTGGCGTCACAGATGAATGGCTGGAATTGATTGATATGAAAATTGCGTTTCTCACAAGCATAGAAGCTATGATTGAAGATGCCGGCCTTTCAGACTCTTATGTGGAATAATCTTTCCTTGAACATGAATTGACAAATGCACTTGATAAATCAAAAGCGATTATGCAAGAGCAGCGTAATGAAATGAAAGGTATTCTTGATGAAATCGCAGATATACTGCCGCTCGATCTCTTTTCAACCGATAACGTGGATCAAAAATTAGATGATTCTGATACAACAAAAAGAGAAACAATACAAAAAATTGGTGAGCTGGATAACAACCTTTCAAATGAATATGGGCTATCAGAAGCTAATGAGGCGTTTATTATGGCGGATTTTCAGGCATTACAAGATGCGACAGGTAAAGGCAAAAACGCCACCCCGCTCAACTATAATGCCAAGGCGTATCGGGAAAGTGAAATCCACCAGATGCAAGCAGGATTACATAAGCAGTCATCCGAATATCTTTCGTTCAAAAAGCAGCAGGCTGAAGAGCGAAAAATCGCCAAGGACAGGAAGAGCTTGCAAATAGACCCTGGTACGAAAAAACGTGGAACGTTGTATGTGATTTTACAGGTGAGGTTACCGGATATTATGATTATAAAAGGGCCGCTGATGGAGTTGACCCCGTCACAGGTGAAAAACTCACTACCGGTCAGCGAGTCGCAGCAGGAGGAATGGCTGCCGCTGGTTATGTTCCTATTGTCGGCTGGGCCGGCCGTATCTTTAAAGGTGGAAAGGCAATCTATTCAACTGGAAAAGCAATTTACAAAGCAGATAAAGCGCTCGAAATATATAAAACTCCAAAAACCTTCCAAGCTCTTCAGCATTCGGAAAAAGGACTATACGGGCTTGCGTCGGCTAATGGATTCAGTGAGGCAGTAACTGGCCGCGATATGTTTGGGAATAAGATTTCTGAGGAGAGACGTGAAAACAGCTTAAACAGTGCGCTTGCCTCAATTGCTCAAATAGGAATGATTGGTGCAGGTAAAGCATTAAAAATAAATTCTGGCGTAGGTAAACCCTCCAACTTATTCAGAGGAGAAGATTTCCCTTATGAAACAAAAAGACCAAATGGTATCGGTAAATCTCATATTTCACCTGAGACTGGGAACCTTGTCCCCGCAAACAAAAGTGGAATGTATCAAGGCCGTCAGGTAACTGTTACGGAACATATTTTAGGAGGATATAGGAAAGGTGGAAAATCCAATAGTCCATATACCAGTTTTACAATTAACAAAAAGATCACAAAAGGTTACGGGGAATATACTATTGAATTAAATATTTCAGCTCTACGAAAAGCCATACGTTCTGGAGAACTAAAAGGAGTTGCTATCCTGAATCCAAAACAAATTGAGAGACTTATAAAAAACGACACGAGACAAACAGAAAACTGGAAGAAAAAAGCTCTAAAATGGACTAGTAGAGATACAGAGTATTCTGTTAAGGGTGAGATACCAAAAGAATACTTCAAAATGTTTCCTAAGGAGTGAAGAGTATGTTTCTTTATTATCAAAATGAATGCTTAGGTGAAATAGATGGAGCAACAATAGAAGGACCTTGGGCTTATGGAAAAATCAAACCTAATGAGAATATGGAAAAATTCAAAGATTTTTTCAGAGCAGTGGTGAATGAAGATGATCCCTCTGCAATCGAGAAGTTTGACGATGCTCTACTAGATGATGATAATTGGTTTATCATCGATAATGAGCAAAAAAGAGTAGGGATTTCTTTACCAGGAATCTACGAAGAAGATAACCAAATAAATTGGAGATGGAGATAAAAACAAACAGGGCCCCCTTATAAAGAGGAAGGGCCCTTTTTAGGGATGCTTCATTGCATCTTGAATAGTTCGCTCAAAGTTCAAATAAAAATTTAAATTAAGTCCTTTGTTGTATATATTAATTTTAAGAAAAGGAGGGATTTGTGATTTTTTATTATGAAGTAATTTGTATAAGTTGCAGGAAAAAATTTAGAGTATATGAAGGCACATTGAAATATAAGCAAGTTAAAGAAAACATGAAAGGAAAATATACTTGTGAAGAATGTGGTCATAACATACGTTTAGAGGCTATAAAAAACTTTTTTAGATAACATTTTTTAAGAATTTCTGATAATTCACAGTATGTTAACTAGAAAACTGCAAAAGCCTGGTTTAATAGCCTTTCTTTTTTTGCATAAAACACCCGGTTTCAGCACAGAATAAGAAAGATGTTTGCTTTGCGTCGTAACATGAAAAAGGAATCAGTTGGGCGCTGTAAGTATTCGCTCCATTAATTCCACAGCAGGCCCCTCCCCTTCTTCTAGGGCAAAGGCCAACCGGTAAAACGCTTTTGCTTTTGTCCGGTAGTAACTGCGCTGGCTGATTCTCATTTCTGCATAGACTTCATAATCATACATCTCTTCATTCTGCATGTAGAGCATGACAAGGATTTGCCGCTCCTTTTGGGAAAGCCGGTTAACCGCTCTTTGCATTCTCTTTAAAAACCGTTCTCTTTCAATCTCCCAATCCATGCGTTTTAATGCTGCATCTTCTGTGGAGGAATGAAATTCATTCGAAAAGCTGGGCGGAACAAGGCTATATGTTGCGGTCACTTTCGGCAAAAAATCCTCCGGCACTTGTAGCAAGTACATGCGATATTGTTCGAGCAGCTGTTCTGCCTTCATTTTCGTTGCTTCTTCGTCAATTTGAGGTATGTTCAGTGTCAATTGATTCATTAAAAATCCCTCCCGTTATTATTTCTGTCTAAATGCTCCGCCACGGTCTCTTTTATATGTAGGCCTGTTTATACCCATGAGGTTCTCCAAATCTCTCTCAGCAAGCTTCTGCGGCTTTTTTTCGATACTTTTGCGTGACGATGGCTGTTTCTCTTTAAAAACAACATTCAGCGAACCGTTTTTCTTAGCTTTCATGCCTTCCCTCCGTTCAAATAAAAAACGGACACCAATCAAAGCACAGATTTCTCTGTACAATGATCAGTGTGCAGGCTTTCCGTCTTGGACCTATATATTTCTCTTGTAGACATATAAAAATCATAAGGTAAGTTAACAAACGCTTACTCTTAATCTTGCCAGTCAAAAAATTATATCATTTTATATATTTCAATAAGATTATTATCTGGATCTCTGAAATGAGCAACTCGTGCACGCCATTCCTGACGATCATGTGGTTCATTCACGCATTTAATCCCTTGCTTTTGTAGATAGTCATACGTTTTATCAACATCTTCTACCTTAAACTGAAGCAAAAATCTTGATTGGGCATCACCTTCTAAAGATTTTTTTTCATCTCCAACTATTTCAGCCATATTTTCTCGAGACAAAAGCTCTATTTTCGTTTCTCCATTATCGAAAAGTGCATATTCCATTTCCTTCTCTAACCAACTTATTGGAAGTCCTAATGAATCTTTGTAAAACTCGACGCTTTTCTTAAAATCATTAACCAATAGTCTAATTTGTAACAACTTCATATCGAACGCCTCCTTTAATTTTACTGGCCATTCATTTTAATCATACAATAGGAACCTTACAGCATTATGTCAAGTTTCCATAAATAATTTTCCCTGCTACACCCACATTTTAGATGAAAGCATTCGGAGGTTTATGAAACTGCGTTTGATCAATTCACATTCTTAGTTTGAATTCTCCTTCACTCCGACTACTTTAGCCGTCCCCCGTTTAAATAAAAAGACACCAAACCAACAGCGTAAATGCTGTTGGTTTGGTGTCCGCAGGCTTTCCCGTCTTGGACATAGTTCAATTTTCAAGAAAATATTGTTGATTATATTGATTCTTTCTCAAATTCAAATAACTCTTTTCGCAACATTGGATATATAAGTTTGTAAAAGGCATATCCCACGGCAATACCTAAAGTATTCAATATTAGATCATCCACATCAAAAGTTCGATATGTAGCCCCAATTATACTTGAGATTGTTAATTGTGATATTTCAATAAGAAGAGACACACAAAATCCTACTATTATCAAACGTTTTAATTTACAAAATTTCTTTGATAAAACAGGTAGAAATACTCCTAGCGGCGACAAAAGAATTAAGTTTCCACCGAGTGTACGAGTAATTATAAATAAACTTCCAAGACTAAAAGTTGAAGCCATGCTTTTGAAAGGAACAAAGTTATTATGTTCACCCATGTTTTTAGTTTCTTGTATATCAACACTACTGATTGGCAAAGGGAACAATGTAACAGCTATTAATGCTCCAAAATAAATGAATGTCGCGAAAACAATGATATGCTTTTCAAAATCCCACTTATTTTTCTTCAAGACTAGACGAGCTATTACTCTGTAAATGAGAAAGAGCAAATAAGCAACGACCGACAAAAATAAAGGTAAGGTTCCACGAATCACAAATAATCCCCACTTTTCAAATTATTTGTTCTTAGTTTCTCATATCTACCCAACCTTGTGTAGGGATTCCATTATTGGTTTTTGTGAATTTCAAAAAATACTTTCCACTTTTGTTGTTTTTATAAGTTTCAGTTGATGTAGCATTCCCGGGGAAAGACTTTGTACCAATTGATTCATCACTAAACCACCCTGTAACTCTTCGAACATTTATTTTAAAAGTAATTGATTTTCCTCCTGTTTGAGCATGTGATGTCAGCTTAATATTAGAAGCACCCATACTATAATTTGGAGTAGTAAATTGGTGATAAAAATCGAACCGCGGACTATAGCTTGCAGCTAATGCCCCAATTGGAATCAATAGAATAGCACTAAAGACTACAGCAAAAATACTTTTTCTTACTTTCAACATATAAATCTCCCCTTTCATTTTCCATATTATTGTAACATTCGTCCCGAAAAAATCAACTGAATTTGTAAAATTATCAATAATTTGTAAAATCATTTGGGGAAATGATTCATTTTACTCGCAACAATTGGGCTTATTGATTTTTGATTACTTCACGTAGAATTTTGCTGATTGAAATGTTCCGATATAGTTCCACTTGCTGGAATCAGAATAGCAGTCCAACTGAATGACATAGGTTCCTTTCCCGGTCTTATTCCGGATCGTTTTCACGTTGAATGATTTCAAAGGCGTTGCCGTTTTGAAGCTGCCCCGCTGTAATAAATTCGTATCAGTCAGCCCGCCGCCGCTGCGCTTCTTGTATACGCCGGCCGTGTAATAAAGAGTTCTTGATCCTTTTTTCTCGGCTTTCCAGTCCACCGTTGAGGCGCCGGCCGTGTATGTCGCGGTATCCGTAAACACCCGGCCGCTGTACCCGGATTCGTTTTGCCAGCCAGACCATGCAGCGGAAGCAAACGGCGCAACGGCCGCCGCTCCCGTAAGTAATGCAGCTGATATAATGATTGATTTGAATAGTTTTTTCATTATTTTCCCCTTCCGTTTCAAAAGACCTCTTACAAGGTCTTTCTTTGTTCATAAATTATTAACATTTATTTACAAGGTTATTTTTAACCCAGGACGAATTCTTTAGGTGTATCAAAAAAACTAAAGGAGTGTTGATAATGAATTTCAAAAAGTTTGTAACGACTACATTATTAGCTTCAGCAATTTTAGGATCAGGCTCGATTGCAAGTGCTGCAAGTTTAGAAAGTAAGGGAGAAATTGCACCACTTACAAACACACCAAAAGTGAGTTCGATTTTTAATACAGATGAAAAAGCATCTATAAAAGCATCCGTTGTATATGTGGGGGGCAGGCTGGAAGCTAAAGGATCAAAAAACGACTTTATTGATTCTGGTGTGTTTACCCTCACAAACAATACTGGAACAACATACAAAGGCTGGCAAGAATCTGAAAGAGCTAATTCAGTTGCTTGGCTTCAAATGGATTTAATGGATGCGTCTACGAATCTTCCGGTATCTTCGATCAGTTACTATGGCGAGGTTAAACAAAATGACGGACGCACTTGGCCAGCATTATCTTTTACTAATGCAAATATAAAAGTTACCAATAATTATTATGTTAGGGTTACCAACCTTGGTAGTTATCCCGTGAATTTCGCTGCTAATGTTTACAACTAATTAATTCATGAAAAAAGCAATCTTTTTTAGGTTGCTTTTTTCATTTTACAAGCAGGCATCTGCGCAGATTTCTAAATCAAGTTTGGCGTAATCGTGTCCGGGCAATGGTATTCGATCATGGCCGGGCCTCTAAACTGAACAATGATTGCTGAAAGTAACTTTGTTCTGCAGCAACCGGGTTCACCCATAAAACCTCTTCACGCTTTGCACCCGCTTCGGCCGATACTTGCCGCACTTCCCTTTTCCAGTGCCTGAGTCGTTCATCATATATTGGATGTGCATACCCTGAGAGAAGAACAGGACCAGGGTGCTTGTCCAAAGTCTCAAGCAACTCAACATGATCATCAATCGTCATTTCGTGTTTGTAATGCCGCTTTGTCCGCGTTTCGATGATGTAAGACGGGTCTGCGTAAACAAGCACTTCTTTCCGTTTATATCTTTCAAGCAGCTGGACAGCTGGCTGGTGTTCAATTTGTGCTTCTTTCAGTCGCTTGGCGACTAACAATATCTTTGCCGACAGTTTGCCCCACTCTTTAGCCGTGTCAGGGCCGTTACTACTGATCAAGCTCCGCCAGCCTGTCCGGTCACTTGTTTTTGCTCCTATGGCCTGCCAGCAACGAATAAGAAAACGACGGGCGTCCTCTAATTCATTGCCTGATTCAGAAATCATAGGAGGCGTAATATTCCTCTCTGGATAACGGCGTCCATTCAATTAATCTCGCAAGCTCTTCCGGCTGATCCCGAATGACTTTGAAAAGATTGACCACGCTACTATCCAAATCATTGATTGTTTCGATGGTCGAGGGCTGTTTGTTAAAAAACAATGCTCCGGATCCAAAGAAAGGTTCAACGTATGTTTTATGCTCGGGCATATGGCTGATGATCCAGTCTGTCATGGACCATTTACTGCCCGGATAGTGTAAAATCCGCGGAAACCCCATCCCTTAACCCCCGATCAAATTCGGCAGCACGGAGACAGCGAAGAAGAAAAGCCCCACGCATGCCCCGACCAGCCATATAATGGGTATTTGTAAATAGAAGTGGAGGAAAAAAGCAATGGCGAGTTTTAGGAAGCGTGGAGATAATTGGGAATATAGAATTATTTATAAAGATCCCATCACGAATAAGAGACGCGAAAAAACACAAAAGGGCTTTCGTACAAAAAAAGAGGCACAAGTAATTGCAGCCGAAATTGAAAGGAATTTATTTTTAGGAAAACACAGCTTAATTCATAACAAAGAGAGGCTTGTAAAAGACTGGTTAGAGGAATGGTTGCAGATTTATGGTTCACAATGTGAGCAAAAAACTTTGATTAACAGAAAGTTATATATACATAAAAATGTTATTCCTCGTATAGGAAATTTTAAATTGAATGAACTCACTAGAGTAGAGTATCAAAAATTCATTAATGAGTTAAGCGAAAAATTCGCAAGGAAGACTGTGCAAACGATACATGCAATCTTCTGTTCTGCCATCAACAAGGCTGTGGAACATGAGATTGTTTCACACAATAATTATCAAAACATTTCTATAAAAAAAGATTCGGATTATAGAATGCTTAAAGACAATTACCTGAACAAGGAACAAGTATCTGTCTTTATGGAGGCAGCAAAAACTTCTAAATATCGTCATTACATGATCGCTTTAACTCTTTTAAGGACCGGCTTAAGAAAAGGTGAACTCATTGCTTTATATTGGTCCGATATTGACTTTAATAACAAAACTTTAAGGATTACTAAATCTAAGAACGAGTTTGGAATCAAAGCACCTAAAACCCAGAAAAGTGTTAGAACTATAAGCATCGATGACACATTAATTAAAGAGATGAAAAAGTTTAAGGAATGGCAAGAAGAAAATAAAATAAAACACGGTGATAATTATAACCAGTCTCCCTTTTTTATTACCAACCATAAGGGAGATGACATTGGACCGTTTGGAATTAATAAAGTCATAGATTCCTTGCTTAAGAAAACTGATCTGCACCACATTACTCCACACGGTTTAAGACACACACACGCCATTATGCTGCTAGAAAGTGGTGCAGATATCAAATTTGTGAGTGAACGACTCGGTCATACGGATGTGAAAATGACAGCTGATGTCTATATCCATATTACGCAGAATCACAATCAAAAAAGCATTAACCAGTTTGACGAATACTTAAACAGCTAAAATTAGTGGGCAAAATGTGGGCACGAGGGATAAATCCCTCACAGAACCCTTCTACATCACACGTTTAAACATCTTTTCCATCTCATACGTACTATGGTGAATAATGATCGGCCGGCCGTGCGGGCATGTGAACGGGTCTGCCGTTCGGCGCAGATCGTCCAAGAGCGCTTTGATTTCGTCGTTGCGCAAATGACGGTTCGCTTTGATCGAGCCTTTGCAGCTCATCATTATGGCGGCTTCCTCCCGAAGTTTTTTAATGTCGATCTGTTTGGCGTCAAGCACCTGCTGAATAATTTCTTCAATCAGTTCAGCTTCTTCCCCTTTTGGAAACCAGGCCGGATGGCAGCGGACGATATAGCTGTTAGTGCCGAATGCTTCTAAAAATACCCCTACACTTTCAAGCTCACGCTGATGCTGTTCAATGATAAGCGCTTCATTTGCCGCATAGTGAAAGGTGAGCGGCACGATCATATCCTGCACTTCAGGCTCAACCTGCCCGACTTTTTCCCGGAAATATTCGTATTTAATCCGCTCTTGGGCCGCATGCTGGTCAATGATATACAGGCCGTTTTCGTTTTGGGCTAAAATATATGTCCCGTGCATTTGGCCGATCGGATACATGACCGGAACTCTTTCTTCCTGTATTTCTTCGGAGACAGCTTCCTCTTCCGGCGCCGGAATATCGAAAACAGGCGCAGCGGTTTCCGGCACGCTCGTCTCCGGCGGCACTTCATGATCCGTTTCATTTGGGTGAAACGCTTCTTCTGTTATCGGCGCCGGCTCTTTTACGACCGAACTCAGCTTCATTGGCGAGTAAGACGGCTCAGGCGTTTTTTCAGGCAGTTTCCGCTCAGGCGCACTTTCACCGAACGTCATAAATTGCTGTTCATTTTTGACCGGTGCCGGCGCTGATTTTTTCGGAAGCTGGGCGCTCGGAATAAGCCGCTGCTTTTGAAAGACTTCCTTTATGCCGTCACGGATCAGCTCATGCAGTTCCGTCTCTTTGCTGAGGCGGACTTCAAGCTTCGACGGATGGACATTGACATCGACCAAAATCGGATCCATCGTAATTTCGATAAACGTAATCGGATGGCGGCCGATCGGCAGAAGTGTGTGATAGCCTTCATGCACAGCTTTTACAAGCGGGAAATTCTTAATGTATCTTCCGTTAATGACAGATGACATGTAGTTTCTGGATGCACGCGTGATTTCCGGCAGCGCAATGTAGCCCTTGACTTCAAAATCAAGTGAGCTGACATGGAGCGGTATCATTTTTTTCGCAACCGCCGTCCCGTAAATTGCGGCCAGCACATGGCGCACGTCACCGTTTCCGTTTGTCTGCAGCAGGTTTTTCCCCTGATGGCGGAGGCGGATCGATACTTCCGGATGCGCAAGGGCGATCCGGTTGACGACATCCGTAATATTGCCGAGCTCCGTATGCACGGTTTTCATATATTTTAATCTGGCGGGTGTATTGAAAAACAGGTTAGTGACGATAATCTCCGTCCCTTTTCTGCTGGAAGATCTTTGTTCAGAAATCATATTCCCGCCCTGAAGAATGAGATGAGTTCCCGCTCCCTCGCCGATGCTCGTTTTGATTTCCAGATGAGAAACAGACGCGATACTTGGCAAAGCTTCTCCGCGGAAACCGAGTGTTCTCACCCGGAACAGGTCATTTTCATCTTTGATTTTACTGGTCGCGTGGCGGCGGAAAGCCCGCTTGCAATCCTCGGTTTCCATACCTTCGCCGTTGTCGAGCACCCGAATCGACGAAAGCCCCGCTTCCTCTATATCGATTTCAATGACTGTGCTGTTTGCGTCGATAGCGTTTTCCACCAATTCTTTAACGACAGAGGCAGGCCGTTCCACAACCTCACCGGCCGCTATTTTATTTGAAAGCTCATCTGACAGCTGGATGACTTTTGCCAAGTCCGTCACCTCTTTCTATTTTAATTTTTTTTGCAGCTTGTACATTTCATTCATCGCCTCAAGAGGCGTCATATCAAGAATATTGATCGACTTAAATGCTTCAAGCACTTGTTTTTCTTTATGAGAAACAGCCGGTGCTTTCTGTTCTTTTTCACCGTCTGCAAAAAAGGACAGCTGTGCCGGTTCTTCCTTGACGGCGGGCTTTTTCTCAGGTGCCGCCGGAAGCTCCGGTTTATCTCCTGACTGCTCAAGCTGTTTCAGAATCTCCTGCGCGCGGCTGATCAGATCACCCGGGAGCTCAGCAAGCTGGGCGACATGAATGCCGTAACTTTTATCGGCGGCTCCTTCTTTGATTTGATGGAGAAACACGACCTTTCCGTTATATTCCTCGGCGCGCACATGAACGTTTTTCAGCTGAGGAAGCTTATCTTCAAGCACCGTCAGTTCATGATAGTGCGTGCTGAACAGTGTTTTAGCGCCGATATGATCATGGACATATTCAATGATTGCCTGTGCCAGCGCCATTCCGTCATACGTTGATGTCCCGCGTCCGATTTCATCGAACAGGATCAGGCTGTCTTTTGTGGCGTTTACAATCGCGTTTTTCGCTTCCAGCATTTCCACCATAAAGGTGCTTTGTCCGGAAATCAAATCGTCCGCAGCCCCGATTCTCGTAAAGATTTGATCAAAAATCGGCAGAACCGCTTCTTTTGCGGGCACAAAACAGCCGATCTGGGCCATGATTGATAAAAGTGCGATCTGTCTCATGTACGTGCTTTTACCTGACATATTCGGACCCGTAATCAGGAGCATTTCCCGTGATTCGCCCATCAGGCAATTGTTCGGCACGTATTCTTGACTGTCCATCACCTTTTCAACGACAGGATGTCTGCCTTCAATGACTTTTACCTCATTATCGGAAAAGACGGGCTTTGTGTAATGCCTGTTTTCACTGATCGTTGCAAAGCATTGCAGTGCGTCCAGCTCACTCATTTGCTTGGCTAGACGCTGCAGGCGCGGAATAAATTGCTTAACCTTTTCACGCAGTCCGGCAAAAAGCTCATATTCCAGCTCGCAAATGTTGTTTTCCGCTTCTAAAATAAGCGCTTCTTTTTCCTTTAATTCCGGCGTAATGTACCGTTCAGCGTTTGTGAGCGTCTGCTTCCGCTCATACCGCCCGTCCTCAAGGAGATGAAGGTTTGCTTTTGTGACTTCAATATAATAGCCGAACACTTTATTAAAGCCAACCTTTAATGAACGGATGCCCGTATACGCACGCTCCTGCTGCTCCAGTCTGGCAATCCAGTCTTTGCCGTTTTTGCTGGCGTCACGGTACTCATCGAGTTTCTGATGATAGCCGTCTTTTATTAAGTTGCCTTCCTTTAAAGATAACGGCGGGTTTTCATGCAGCGCATCTTCTAACAGGTCAAGCAGATCTCCGCACGGGTCAATCAAGCCGGCGCGTTCTTTTGCTTTTTTATGGTTAAGAGACCCTACAAGCTCTTTAATGCTCGGCACCTGTTTTAACGATTCTTTCAGCTGGATTAAATCCCTTGCATTGACGTTTCCGAATGCGACCCGGCCCGCAAGACGCTCCAAATCATACACTTCTTTCAAGCGTTCGCGCAAATCTTCACGCTCAAACAGATGATTGATCAGCGTCTCGACCATTTCCTGACGTTCTTCGATTTGGGATGCCCTGATCAGCGGGCGGTCAATCCATTGTTTGAGGAGCCTGCCGCCCATTGCTGTTTTCGTCTCGTCCAAAAGCCAGAGCAGTGATCCTTTTTTGCTTTTCGAACGGATCGTTTCCGTCAGTTCAAGATTCCGTTTTGAATACAGATCAATTTTCATCGCTTCTTCCAATTCATATACTTGAACCGGCTGCAGGTGATCCAGGCTCCGTTTTTGCGTTTTCTGCAAATACGTATATAAACGCATAAACGTCTCTGTCAGCTCTTCGCCAGGCAAGTGCTTTGCGATTTCAATCCGTTCTGTCATTTTCCCGTCTTCGATGGAAATCGTTGCGCCGCACCGTTCTTTCAGCTGGGCCGCTGTATTTTCATTAAACTTGCTTGATACGACAATTTCCTTTGCGCCGACTGAATAAATTTCTGACATGACATCTTCAATCCGTTCAATAAATACGGCCAGGTTTTCTCCAGTCGTTAAGTCTGATAAAGCGAGGCCGTATCCGCCAGGAAATGCGGAAACGGAAGCGATAAAATTGTTTTCCGACTCATGAATGCCTTTTCCGTCCATCACGGTTCCCGGTGTGATCAGCTGGACGACTTCTCTTTTGACAACGCCTTTGGCCGCCTTCGGATCTTCGGTCTGTTCACAGATCGCCACTTTATAGCCCTTTTTAATCAGCTGTTCAATATAAGCCGCCGCGGAATGATACGGCACGCCGCACATCGGAATTTTATCAGCCGATCCTCCGTCCCTGCTTGTCAGTGTAATTTCAAGCTCTTGTGACGCTTTTTTTGCATCTTCAAAAAACATTTCATAAAAGTCACCAAGCCGAAAAAATAAAAAGGCATCTTGGTATTCTGCCTTTATCTTCAAGTATTGCTGTATCATAGGCGTGTAACTAGCCATCATTTAATCCCTCACTATGTATCTTCTTTTCCGCATCCCATTATAACATAAACAAAAGAGTGATATCTTTATATATAAAAAAGAGACTTGGGGTGTTATCTCCCCTAGCCTCTGCTTATTCTTCAGGATCTCCGACTAAAAATTCAGGGTTAATGTCCTCTAATTCTTCGTCAAGATCGTCTTCCCAATCATCATCATCGTCTTCTTCCCAATCAGAATTTACTTCTACGACTACTTTCGTTTCCCCGACCACTTCCGCTAAAAACTCCCGCTCGGCCTGAACAACGATTTTATTTCCGTTAGGAGAAATGGTGACTTCAAGACAATTCGGCTGCTGCAGTACTTTGGCAATGACTTCGTGCTCGTCATCTAAGTAATTTGTATCTCTGTATCTGAGTTTAATGACGTCAACATACTTCACTCTCTCGGTTACAACTTCCGTTTTTGTATTATCGGCGTAAGAGTACCAGACGTTTATATCATAATACCCTTCAATTTCTACCGTTTTCCCAATCTTTTCGGCATCATATTTGTGATTGATAATCCAGCCGCCCAATATGCTCGACGGTTTTTCATCAGGTGAGATCGTGTTGGTGCATTGGGTGAATTTTCTTCCTTTCGCAACTACCGCTTTCGTAATAATTTCCCTGTATTCAGACATTCCCGTAGGCCTCCTTGTTCTTCTTCGTGTTATCTTATGCTGGGCATTTGTCTCATGTGCATTTTTATAATAAAAATATAAAAATACAAAGTTTCTGTTTCATTGTATGCAGCCCTGCCCAGAAACTTTACTTTTAAGTCTGATAAAACTTTTACGGGAAGATCAGGTGAAACGATAAAATAGTGAATATTTAGTACATGATATAATTAGTTCTTTCAGAACAAAAAAACACGGGCCGATGAAGGCCCGTGTTTAAAAAGAACAGCTGTTATTCGAATGTTTTACTTTTGAACCGGTTTCTCCCGTCAGCAGGTTGCCGCCGGTAGACGTAATGATTTCGTTTGTCACCTGATTGGAAATCGTATGAGCGACAAGCTGAAGAAGGTCATTAACCTCAGTCTGGGAATCTCTGAATTCCTGAATGATCGGGATCCCTTCAAGCTCTTCCTGCAGGGCGTCAATTTTACTTTCCACTTGTTTCAAAGCTTCAAGCTTTTCGTAATGCTTCAGGTTAACGGCTTGCTTTTGCAGGGCTTTAATCTGATTAATAATCACAGAGACTTTTTCATTTTCATTAATCTGCGCCTCGGCGCGTTTGAAAAAATCAACTTCTTCTGTTTCAGAAATCATTTTCGCAAGGTTCCTGGCCTGCTGTACAATGTCTTTCTTAGAGTAAAGCGTCATTATTATTTCACCTCGATTGCTTCTCCTGCCATCACACCGTCAAGCGACCATGTTTTCGCCTGTTCGATTTTGACGCGTACAATCTTGCCGATGGCGTCTTTCGGCCCTCTGAAGTTGACGAGCTTGCTTTTTTCCGTATAGCCGGCAAGAATGTCAGGGTTATTTTTGCTTTCTCCCTCAACTAATACTTCGACAGTCCGGCCTTCATATTCCTTCATTTTTTTGGCGGAAATTTCTTTCACCAAATCATTGAGGCGCTGAAGACGTTCTTTCTTGACCCTCATTGGAACGTTGTCTTTCATCTTCGCTGCAGGCGTGCCTTCACGAGGAGAGTAAATAAACGTATACGCGCTGTCAAATTCCACTTCACGATATAAAGAAAGTGTTTCTTCAAACTGTTCATCGGTTTCATTCGGGAAACCGACAATGATATCGGTAGTGAGTGAAGCGTTCGGCATCGCTGCTTTAATTTTTCCGACAAGCTCCAGATAGCGTTCTCTGTCATATTTGCGCGCCATCATTTTTAACATGGCCGAGCTTCCTGATTGAACCGGAAGATGGATATGGTCAAGCAGGTTGCCGCCTTTGGCGAGCACTTTGATCAGATGGTCGTCAAAGTCACGCGGGTGGCTCGTCGTGAAACGGATTCTCGGAATATCAATTTTACGCAGTTCGTCCATTAAATCACCGAGTCCGTACGTTATGTCCTCAAAATCTTTTCCGTACGCATTAACGTTTTGACCGAGCAGCGTGATTTCTTTATAACCTTCGCTTGCAAGTCTTCTGACTTCCTGGATAATTTCTTCAGGACGGCGGCTTCGTTCTTTTCCGCGGGTATACGGCACGATGCAGTATGTGCAGAATTTATCACAGCCGTACATGATGTTGACCCAGCCTTTAATTTTACCGTTGCGGACCTTCGGAAGGTTTTCAATGACATCCCCTTCCTTCGACCACACTTCAATCACCATCTCTTTTGATAAGTATGCCTCTGATAACAGTTCCGGCAGACGGTGAATGTTATGCGTGCCGAAAATCATATCGACAAACGGGTGCTTCTTAAGGATGCGGTTTACGACTGATTCTTCTTGTGACATACAGCCGCATACGCCCAGAATCAGGTCCGGGTTATTTTTTTTGAGCGCTTTTAAATGGCCGAGCTCGCCGAACACTTTGTTTTCAGCATTTTCCCGGATGGCGCAGGTGTTTAATAAAATGACATTCGCATCATCAACCGAATTTGTCGCTTCATATCCGAGCGCCATAAAAATACCTGCCATGACTTCCGTATCATGCTCATTCATTTGACACCCGTACGTGCGGATATAAAACTTCCGGCCTTCCCCGAGGCCTTTAAATTCTTCTGAGATTTTAAAATCGTTATGATATTGAACGGATTCTTTGCCCCGTTTTTTCGCATCTTTTAAAGAAGGCGGAATATATACGGCTTCGAAATACTTGCTGTAATCCTTTTCGGATTTTTTGTCCGCTGGATTTACTTGTCCGCTTTCCTGCTTTTGCTTTTCATTCATGTTCGAATGTCTCCTTTCAACCGAAACTTCCACCCTCAAGTATACTGGTTAAAAGCATTTGGCACAACTGCCAGCCTATTATTGTACACCTTATTGAGAATAAGAATCAATAAGAAATAAAAAAGAGGGAATCATTTCCCTCTTACACAAGCTGCAGCTCTTTTGCGGCTGAACGGATTACTTCAAGCGCCCGGTCAAGCTCCTCTTTTGTATGCTCCGCCGTAATGATGGTGCGGATTCTCGCTTTTCCTTGGGCGACAGTCGGATACACGATGCTTTGAGCAAAAACGCCGCGGGTCAATAAAAGGTCTGATAATGCCTGGGCTTTTTCTTCCTCACCTATTAATATCGGCACAATCGGTGTTTCGCTTTTTGTAAGGGTCAGCCCCATTTGAACCAGTTTGTCTTTGAAATACGCCGTGTTGTCCCAAAGCTTTTCCATATGCTCCGGCTCTTCCAGCAGGACGTCAATGGCTTCTATGCATGCGGCCGTCACCGCAGGCGGATGGGATGTGCTGAATAAGAAAGGACGTCCTTTATGGCGCAGGTAATCGATCAGAACCTTGGAACCAGCGGCATATCCGCCAAGCACTCCGATGGCTTTGCTTAATGTGCCCACCTGAATATGGACTCTTCCGTCAAGCCCGAAGTGATTAACCGTTCCTCTCCCGTTTTTTCCGAGTACGCCGGAAGCATGCGCATCGTCGACCATTACAAAAGCATCGTACGCCTCTGCAAGTTTGACGATGTCAGGAAGAGGAGCGATGTTGCCGTCCATTGAGAAAACGCCGTCCGTGACGATCAGGCGCATACGGTAATTCATTGATTTTTTCAGCACCCTTTCCAGATCGTCCATATCGACATGGCGATACACCTTCTTATCTGCTTTTGTCAGCCTGATCCCGTCAATGATGGAAGCGTGGTTCAGTTCGTCAGATATAACGATATCCTCTTTTGTCAGAATGCTTGATAGGACGCCTTGATTCGTTGTAAAACCCGATTGAAACACAAGTGCCGCTTCTGTTTTTTTAAAGTTTGCCAGTTTTTTCTCCAGCTCATTGTGCATCGTAAATGTTCCGGCGATTGTCCGGACGGACCCCGTACCCGCTCCGAATTCCTCCGCAGCGCGTTTTGCCGCTTCGACAAGCCTTGGGTGCGACGTCAAACCGAGATAATTGTTCGATGAAAGCTGAATAACGTTTTCCCCTTTGACTGCCACCGTCGGCCCCTGCTTCGTTTCAATTTGTTTCATTTGCTGCCATGTTTTATTTTCTTTCATTTTATCAAGCTCTGCTTTTAGATATTCAAATTCTTTCATCGTAGAACCCCCCCTTATGGAATCAGAATGACTTTGCCGCACATGCCCTTTCTCATCAGGTCAAACCCTTTTTCAAAGTCTTCAAGCGGAAACTGATGGGTGATCACCGGCGTCAGATCAACAAGGCCGGATTCAAGCAGATGCGATACCTGCCGCCATGTTTCAAACATTTTTCTGCCTGTGATGCCTTGGACAGTGAGCCCTTTAAACACCACGTCATTTGTCAGGTCAATCGTCACCGGCTGTTCCGGCAGACTCAGCATATGGAATCTTCCCCCGTTGGCCGCCATCTTTAATCCTTGTGTTATGGCTGCCGGGTGGCCTGACATTTCGCAGACAAGGTCTATCCCTTCTCCGCCCGTTAAGGTATCAATGACTTCAAGCGGATCTTCTTTGTCAGCTGAAATGGTGATTGTGGCTCCCAATTTCTTTGCAAGAGCCAGCCTGTAATCATTTTTATCAATGGCCGCAATGCGGGATGCGCCGGCTGCCTTAGCCACCGCCACCGCCATCAGTCCGATCGGTCCGCAGCCGATAATTGCGGCGGAACCGCCTGCCAGATGGCTGCTTTCCAGCACCGTGTGAACAGCGTTGCCAAGCGGCTCTTGAACAGAGGCGACGGCAGGGTCCATGTCAGCGGGGTTTTTCCAAATGTTTTGAGCCGGCACTTTGACATATTCAGCGAATGACCCGGCTGTATCTACGCCAAGGATCTTTGTATGAGTGCACACATGATGTTTTCCTGTTAAACAGGGGACACAAGTTCCGCAGACGAAGTGGGTTTCAGCCGATACATAGTCACCTATTTTGACATTTGTGACGTGCTTACCCGTTTCTGCTACGATACCGCTGAATTCATGTCCGAATACTTGAGGTGTTTTGATTCGCTCCTGCGCCCATTGGTCCCAATTATAAATGTGAACATCTGTCCCGCATATAGATGCGGCCTGTACTTTAATGAGAACTTCATTCTCATTAATGGAAGGTATGGAAATTTCTTTCAGAGTTGCTCCGAAAGCGTTTTCATTTTTAACGATAGCTTTCATCTTTCCTCCCAACATGTACACTCCTCCTCAAAAAAACACTGTAATAACTGGATTGTAACATGGTATCAGAAGGAGGTAAATACCAGTGTCCACATGAGAAAAACAATTGCTTCCGTCTGAAAAAATGGGCGGGATTTTTTTTGAATATTATATGAATAAAGCCGCTTATCATCTCTTCGTACTATTAATATAATATTGTGAGAAAATCTGACAGTAATAAAAACAACCTGCTCGCCTTACGCAAGCAGGTTGAGAATGTACATATTTTGTTTTAACGGGGTTCGACGATTAACTTAATCGCCGTTCTTTCTTCTCCGTCAATCTGTATATCTGTAAAAGCCGGAATACAAATCAAATCTACGCCGCTTGGCGCGACAAAGCCTCTGGCAATCGCCACCGCTTTAACAGCCTGGTTTAAGGCACCCGCCCCAATTGCTTGAATTTCGGCGGCTCCGCGTTCCCTCAATACACCGGCAAGCGCGCCTGCTACTGAATTTGGACTTGATTTTGCTGAAACTTTTAAGATTTCCATTTCTGCTCCCCCTTAGTTTTACAATGGATAAGTGAGTGTTCATTAGAACAATCATTATTAGATGTTGCTATCCAAAAAGCCATCCCCACAATGCTTTTCAAAAATAGCGGGCTACCTTCCATTTCTACTATATTCACTAAGAAGTTGCTATATTCCTGCTTTTCCTTTTAATATTTTTATAAAATAAACACATGATCACCTATTCAAAGAACATATGGTCATCATTGATTAAAATCCGTTCGATATTTACGGCTTTTTTCGTCTGATCGTCGATGTCGATGAGCACCCCGCTCAGCGTTGTTTTCCCTTCCGCAACGGTAAAACGGACCGGAAGATTGGTTTTAAACCGCTTAATGACCGTTTCTCTGTCCATACCGAGAATTCCATCGTACGGACCCGTCATGCCTACATCAGTAATATATGCCGTTCCTTTCGGCAAAATGCGGTTATCTGCCGTTTGTACGTGTGTATGCGTGCCTACCACGGCTGAGGCTCTTCCGTCTGTGTACCAGCCGAGCGCAATTTTTTCGCTTGTCGCTTCGGCGTGAAAATCAATAAAAATGTATGGCGTGCGTTTTTTCGCTTCTTCTATTAGTTCATCCGCTTTAGCAAACGGATCATCAAGCGGCGGAAGAAACGTCCGCCCCTGTAAATTAATGACGGCAAGCTCTTTTCCGTTCGATTTAATATAAGTAATGCCTTTGCCCGGTGTGCCTTCCGGGAAGTTCGCCGGCCGGACAAGATGCGGCACATCATCAATAAAGTCAAAGATCTCTTTTTTATCCCACGTATGGTTTCCCATAGTAATGGCATCGGCTCCCGCTTCCATCAGGCTGTGGTAGATCTTTTCCGTCAGTCCTTTTCCGTGTGCTGCATTTTCTCCGTTAATAATCGTAAAATGCGGCTTATGTTTTGCTTTCAATTTGGGGACATATTCTTTTACCATATCGCGGCCCGGGGAACCGACAACATCGCCGATAAATAAAATTCTCATAAATTCCATTCCTTTCTTTTCTGGGGACTCAAAAAAATAAAGTGATGCGCTAAGCATCACTTTATTTTGCATACTCTACGGCCCGAGTTTCTCTTATCACGGTCACTTTGATGTGGCCCGGATAATCAAGCTCGTCCTCAATTCGTTTACGGATATCACGCGCCAAACGATGGGCTTCCAAATCATTAATGGAATCCGGTTTCACCATGATGCGAACTTCACGGCCGGCCTGAATTGCAAATGATTTTTCAACACCTTCGTAAGACTCGGAGATTTCTTCAAGCTTTTCAAGTCTGCGGATATAGTTTTCGAGCGTTTCACTTCTCGCACCCGGTCTTGCGGCTGACAGTGCATCAGCTGCAGCGACCAGAACGGCGATAATGGAAGTCGGCTCTTCGTCTCCGTGGTGTGACGCAATACTGTTAATGACGACTGGATGCTCTTTATATTTGGTCGCAAGCTCCACTCCGATTTCCACGTGGCTTCCTTCCACTTCATGGTCAATTGCTTTTCCGATGTCATGCAGAAGACCGGCCCGCTTGGCAAGCTTTGCATCTTCTCCTAGCTCGGAAGCCATTAAACCGGCTAAAAACGCAACTTCCATTGAATGTTTCAGTACGTTCTGCCCATAGCTTGTACGGAATTTCAACCGGCCGAGAATCTTGATCAGATCCGGATGGAGTCCGTGAACGCCGACTTCAAATGTCGTCTGCTCACCCATTTCCCGGATATAGTCATCAACCTCGCGGCGGGATTTTTCAACCATTTCTTCAATACGAGCCGGGTGAATACGGCCATCCTGAACGAGTTTATCAAGAGCGATTCTTGCCGTCTCCCGTCTGATCGGATCAAATCCGGAAAGAATGACTGCTTCAGGTGTGTCATCAATAATCAGGTCAATACCTGTAAGCGTTTCAAGCGTACGGATGTTACGCCCTTCACGGCCGATGATACGTCCTTTCATCTCATCATTCGGAAGATTGACGACCGATACCGTCGTTTCGGCAACATGATCTGCTGCACAGCGCTGCAGAGCAAGCGACAAAATGTTTTTCGCCTTTTTGTCTGCCTCTTCTTTCGCACGGTTTTCGGTTTCTTTTGTCATGATGGCGATATCATGTGAAAGCTCATTTTCAACCCGGTCAAGAATGATTTGTTTCGCTTCATCCCGTGTCAGGCTCGAAATGCGTTCGAGTTCTGACTGCTGCATACGAATCATCTCATCCACTTTGCTTTCCATCTCTTCAATATGTTGTTGTCGTTCATTCAGAGAATGATCTTTCTTCTCCAACATCGCTTCCCGTTTATCAATTCCTTCATGTTTACGGTCAAGATTTTCTTCTTTTTGAAGTAAACGGTTTTCTTGTTTTTGAAGCTCATTTCGTCTTTCACGAACTTCCTGTTCAGCATCTATTCGAAGTGTATGGATTTCGTCCTTTGCTTCAAGCAGAGCTTCTTTTTTCAGTGCTTCAGCATCACGCTTTGCATCTTCAAGGATTTGCTCGGCAGCACCGCGTGCGCCCGCAATCTTTGCTTCGGCAATGGTTTTACGAACATAGTAGCCAACAACTAAACCGAGCAGAGTCAGCAAAATGGAGATGAGAACCGTCATTGGGGTCATACTTTCACCTCCTCTTGCTATGAACTTGGTTGTTGCTTAAATAAGTGCCGGCATGTACATTGTCTGATTTTCTCAACATACAGAACCTTCACAGGGAATGAGTCTTTCATACCCTTGTCAAGTTTAAATGGTTTAACAATCATGTTAAAAAACAAATGTTACAACTTCATTGTAATTGTGTCGGAAATACTTGTCAAGCTTGCCAGCTTAACGATTCGCCTTCATCTCGGAATCTACGCCATGTATATATCATACCATACCTTCAGCTGCTTTTCGTGAATGGCGGCTCGTTAGTTCGCCTGGTTAAGCAATTGGTAAATTCTGTTGTTCACCTGTCCTAATTTGGCGTTATTCTGAATATTTGACAATAAAATGACATATTTGCTTGCCGAATGGCTGAAGCTGTTCAAGATGTTGTAACCGGGCATTACGCCGTGATTGGAGTAGCTTCCCGGATCAATGTAAAATCCCATGCCGTAAGCGGAACTGCTTCCTGCTGTGAACATTTTTGTAAAGCTTTCTTTTGAAAGGAGCGTGCCGTTTACGACCGCTTTATCAAATTTGTAAAGATCTTCAGCGCTCATATACATATCGCCCGCCCCGTAGAGCTGCGATAAGTCTAAAAGGTGAGGCGTGACAAGCCGGCCGCTCTCATCAACTTTGTAGCCGACAGCCGGATATTTGGCTTCAGCAAAAGATTTGTAAAATCCGGCATGCTTCATTCCGGCCGGTTTAAACACATGGTCTTTAATATATTGTTCGTATGACTCCCCGCTGACTTGAGATACGATATAGGCGAGCACTGAATAATTGGAATCCCTGTACTCCCAAACCCCAGGCTGCCGTTTAATTCCGCGGTATTCTATATCTTTGATTAAATCAATAGGAGAAATCGGTCCCTGTCCCTCAATATGTCCGTTTATTCCTGACGTATGATTGAGCAGATTTTTCAGTGTAATGCGCGTGCCGTTAGGAAAATTCGGCAAGTATGTACTGACGGTGTCACTCGTCTGAAGCAGCCCTTTTTCTTCAAGCTGTAAGACAGCCGTCGCGATTAACGCTTTTTGTGAAGAACCGACATAATATGATGTCTCCGGATTGTTCTTAATTTTTTGTTTTCGGTCCGCATAGCCAAAACCTTTTTTCAGCACAACCTTTCCATCTTTTACGACCATTGCTGTGCCGCTGAACCCGATCTGTTGCAAGTAATTGCTGATCTGTTTATTGTGATCGATTGATTTAGGTGTTTTCTCTTTTTGCGTCTTTTCTTTTTTTTGTTGAGTCTGGTCTTTTGAAGAATCAGATTGAGCAGCGGGAGCGCTTTTAACGGATTCCTTCTCCCGGTGATGCGCTGTGACGGTCCAGATCATAATAAAAACAGTGACAAGCAGCAGAAAAAGAAACAGCCCTCCCGTTTTCATCAGCTTCTTCTTTCTATGTTTATTAATTCTTGTGCGGCGGGGGCTCGTCATCTTTTTTCCTCCTCAGATATAATTTCAACTTTCGCCATGATGTTAGACGAGTGAAGGGTGAAAAAAGTTGTAACATTTCAGATAAAATTTTCCGAAACAGCCAGTGTTTTTTGAAACACACAAAAAAGAGCGGAAATTGCTTATTCCGCTCTTTTTATCGTGCTTTTATTCTTCGAATTCAAGCTCTTCCTGAACTTCTTCCGCTTTTTCCGTAACACCGTTATTGTCCAAACCGTAATGTTCACGGATTTGTTCCTGAATCATCAGCATGATGTCTTTATTTTCTTTTAAGAACTGCTTGGCGTTTTCACGGCCCTGTCCGAGGCGTTCTTCTTCATAAGAATACCATGAGCCGCTTTTCTGCACGATATCAAGTTCAGTTCCAAGGTCGATGATTTCCCCTTCTTTGGAGATTCCTTCACCGTACATAATGTCCACTTCAGCCGTACGGAACGGAGGAGCGACTTTGTTTTTTACGACTTTAATTCTCGTCTTATTCCCCATGACGTCGTTGCCCTGCTTTAATTGCTCGGCACGGCGCACTTCAAGACGCACGGAAGAATAGAATTTCAGCGCGCGGCCGCCCGGTGTCGTCTCCGGATTTCCGAACATAACGCCGACTTTTTCACGAATCTGGTTAATAAAGATTGCGATTGTTTTAGATTTATTGATGGCGCCGGAAAGCTTACGGAGCGCCTGAGACATGAGACGCGCCTGTAAACCGACGTGTGAATCACCCATGTCACCTTCAATTTCAGCTTTTGGAACAAGCGCCGCAACAGAGTCAACGACTACGATATCGACAGCTCCGCTTCGCACCAGCGCTTCAGCAATCTCCAGCGCCTGCTCTCCCGTATCCGGCTGAGAAAGCAGCAGCTCTTCAATATTGACACCGAGCTTTTGCGCGTAAACAGGATCAAGAGCATGCTCGGCATCAATAAATGCTGCCTGTCCGCCTTTTTCCTGAACCTCAGCGATTGCGTGAAGCGCTACAGTCGTTTTACCTGAGCTTTCAGGTCCGTATACTTCAATAATCCGTCCGCGCGGGTATCCGCCTATTCCGAGAGCGGTATCAAGTGCAAGGGAACCGCTCGGCACCGTTGAAATTCTTGTATCCGTTTTTTCTCCGAGCTTCATGATGGAACCTTTGCCGAATTGTTTTTCTATTTGCTTAAGAGCCATATCTAAGGCTGCCTGACGATCACTCATTTATTTTTTTCCTCCTTTATCTTGCCACTACATATACTATACCTTGTTTACTGACATTTGCCAAGAAAAAAGCGAACGCATATTCGGATTTTTTCCGCGTTCGCTTTTCTTAAAAAGAGCATTATTCCCCTTGTAAAACTTAAAAATCAGAGAAACCCACTCTTTAAAACTTTATTTTTGATCCAGCATTTTCAAAATAAGATGGCAGCCGTATTTAGCGGCGCGCTTTCTGATTCCGGTTCTTGAGCCGGCAAAGTTAAATTCGTGCACCTCTTCTTTCCCTTCCGCGGAAATACCGATAAAGACGCGGCCCGGGGCATGCCCTTCCTGCGGATCGGGGCCCGCAACTCCGGTAAAGCTGATGCCGATATCGCTTCCGGTCAGCTTTCTTACACCGGCGGCAAGCTCTTTCGCGCACTCTTTGCTGACCGCTCCGCTTTCTGCGAGCGTTTCAGCTTTCACGCCGAGCACATTCTGTTTCACGCTGTCGGAATAGCAGACAACGCCCCCCGCAAATAGTTGAGACGCACCGCTTAAATCAGTCACCCACTCTGAAAACAGGCCTCCGGTAAAGCTTTCGGCAGAGGAAATCGTGATTCCGTTTTGTCTGCATGCTTTTGAAAGCTCCTTCACCAGCGACGTATCATCATATCCGTAGAAAAATTCACCGGCACGTTCCAAAATGGCGGCTTCCGTTTCTTTTAAAAGCCGCTCTGTTTCTTTTTCGTCGGCATGTTTCGCCGTTAAACGCAGCGTGACCTCGCCGTCGGCAGCAAGCGGCGCAATCGTCGGGTTCGTCTGCGCATCAATGATATCTTCTAAATCAGCTTCAAGCTGCGATTCACCGATTCCGAAAAACCGCAGCACGGTTGAAACGATCTTCTCATTTGTACCGAGCTTTTTAAGAAGCAGCGGCTTCGCTTCATTTTCAAACATCGGACGCAGCTCGCTCGGCGGCCCAGGGAGCAGCATATAAAGTCTTGAGCCGTGCTCTGCAAGCATTCCCGGCGCCATGCCGAAGTGATTCGCCAAAACGTCTGAGCCTTCAATGACGAGCGCCTGTTTGCGGTTATTCGGCGACATTGTCCGTTTTGTTTTCGCGAAATACTCTTCAATCGACCGGAACGCTTCGTCATTCAGAACGAGCGGGCGCCCCAAAGTGTTTGCAATGGTTTCTTTTGTTAAATCGTCCTTGGTCGGTCCGAGGCCGCCAGAAAAAATAATCAGGTCTGAGCGCTCTTCCGCAATGCGGATGACTTGCTTAAGCCGCTCCGGATTGTCTCCGACAGCGGTATGATAAAACACATTTACGCCGATTTCCGCCAGCTCTTTACTGATAAACTGCGCATTCGTATTGGCGATCTGGCCGAGCAGAAGCTCTGAGCCGACTGCAATGATTTCCGCTTTTTTTGCTATTTCCATCTTTACGTCCTTCTTTCTCAGTTAGATGTTTTTAACGCATCCCAGTTCTTCGCAAAATAATCCCAGCCGGAAATGACTGTGAAGAGCACGGCCACCCATAAAGCGATATCGCCGAACGGGAAAGAAACGAGCTCAAACGGGAGATTATGAAGCAAAAGCGCGGCAACAGCGATGATCTGGGCCCATGTTTTAATTTTCCCCAGCATATTGGCGGCTACGACTTCTCCCGTTCCTGCCAGGACAAGTCTTAACCCCGTTACGGCAAATTCGCGGCTGATGATGACGATGACCATCCACGCCGGCGCAAGGTCAAACTGCACAAGCGTAATTAATGCCGCGGACACCAGCAGTTTGTCAGCCAGCGGATCTAAAAATTTCCCGAAGTTTGTCACGAGGTTCAGCTTTCTGGCGTAGTAGCCATCCACCCAGTCAGTCGTTGATGCGATAATGAACAAAACAGCTCCCGTAAGATGTGCGACCGGAATCGATTCATCCCCTATATGAAGGCTTCCCCATTGAAAAGGAACAAGCATGATAATCATAAATACTGGAATTAAAGCGATTCTTGCCAGTGTGATTTTATTCGGTAAGTTAAACATAAAGCCCCTCCAATATATGTACTCGGACGTGAAGAAAAAGTCATCTTAATCGTTCAGATGACTTTTTTCCCCTTTTATTTTTTCATCTTGATTGTGATTGTCTGCGCCATCACATCATGCGGATTGAGTTCATAGGACAGAACCTCTCCGTTGATTTTAATTTTCAGGTTAGGGGCATAGCCCGTGCGTATTTCAATCTGCTTTTGATCCGTGATGTCTTTTTTATAGGTTTCGCCTTTTTGCAGCGTTCCTTCTTTTAAAGAACCGCCGCTGTCATCACGGACGCGGATCCATGCGTTATCTGAAGCAATCAGTTCAAGCTTATACTTATCAGCCCCGGAAACGTCGTATGATGAAGCGGATCCTTCCGTTCCGGCCGCTTTGATCTCTGTTTTTTCACTGCTTTTTTCTTTCTTTTTCTGCTCTGACTCTTTTGTGTCCTTTTTGCTGTCAGTTTGCGCGTCATTTGTATTGCCGTCATTTTTCAGCGCAGAATCCTTAGGAATCTCATACTTGCTCTCGCTTTGGGTGGCGGCCTTATCCCCGTCTGTCTGCCCGGACTTGCTCATTCCGAGCTGAATAATCGCATACACGATCGCAATGACGATAATGACACCGATGACTATAAGGACGGTCGGCAGCCATTCTGCCGCCTTTGAAGCGGACTTAGGCAGCTCCCTTTGCATGGCGAGGCCGGAGATTTTTTCCGACACATCGTCATGGTACGTGTTTGGGATGTCTTTTTTATATTCTTCAAATAATTGGTCTGAATCAAGCCCGACAGCCTCAGCGTATTGCTTGATAAACGCCCGCACATAAAAATTGCCGGGAATGACGTCATAAGAGCCTTCTTCCAGAGCGGTTAAGTATCTTTTCTGAATTTTCGTCGCCGCTTGGAGTTCATCCAATGACATCCCTTTTTCCTCTCTGGCTTCTTTAAGCCGGATTGCTAATTCTGTCACAACAAACACCTTCCAATATTAAAAATCAAAGCTTGAAAAACCGGTCTGATCAAACATTTGCGGTTCTTCTGCATGTTCATATGTAATGACTTCATCAGGATCATTTCTGAGTTCGATAATATAATCGAAATCATCGAGCGTATACTCCGTATTCTGGACAAAAATATCGGGGTGCTCCACGACCTTTGTCGCCGGAAGCCTCATAATTTCACTGACGAGCTGAAGATGGCGCTCAGATCCGCGTCTTGTCGAAACGATGCCATCAAGGATAAACACGTTTTCCGTGCTGTATTCATCAGCAACCAGCTGGCTCCGGATCGTTTGTTTTAAAAGCGTTGATGATACGAAAAGCCATCTTTTGCTGGCACAGACGCTTGACGCAACGATGGACTCCGTTTTTCCGACCCGCGGCATTCCCCGGATTCCGATCAGTTTGTGTCCTTCTTTTTTAAACAGCTCGGCCATAAAGTCAACCAAAAGACCAAGCTCGTCCCTTTCAAAACGGAAGGTTTTTTTGTCATCGGCATCACGCTGAATGTATCTTCCGTGGCGGACTGCGAGACGGTCGCGAAGCCTCGGTTCTCTCAGCTTCGTTACTTTAATGGTCTCCATTGTTTTTAAAATTGATTCCAATCGTTTAATTTGATCTATATGCCGGCATCTGAGCAGCATTCCCCTTCTGGAAAGGTCGACACCGTTAATTGTGACAATATTAATTGACAGCATCCCGAGAAGAGATGAAATATCCCCGAGCAGGCCGGGGCGGTTCACTTGAATTTCATATTCAAAATACCATTCGAGCTTTGCCAAATGATATACCCCCTCCATTGTGGCAAATTTTTACCTTCCTTTATCATAAAACATTTTTCTCTAATTAGAAAGAAGAATGTTGCTCTATAGAGGAAAACATAAAAAAAGAGAGGAGAAATCCCCCCCTCTTAATGAGTGCTGTTATTTTCAACAAGCTTCACCATCATATTTGCGATGGCGCGCTGTTCATCTTCAGAAGCAACGCTCCAAAGATCAGCAAGCACTTTTTCCTGATGGTTTTTCGAGTCGACTTCGTTTGCAAGGTAACCGCCGATTTCTGTAGCGAGGTCAGTGATCGTTTCATCACTCATCCCTTTTTCCTGTGCATAGTTCAATCTGTCGCCAAGGAAATTCTTCCAATTATCCCAGTTTTCTAATACTGACATGTTGGCTTCCTCCATTTCATCTGTTGTTACAAAATTATTTTGTCCGAGCAGATGTAAACTATACACACATTTTTTTCAGCAGTGCCAGCCGCCGTTTACGGATAATATATGCCCCGTAATATAGGAAGCTTTGTCCGATAACAAAAAAGCCGCCGCTTCGGCGATTTCCTCCGGCCTTGCCAGCCTGCCCGCGGGAATTTCCTCTGCTAATGCTTCTTTTTCATCAGACGTGAACTGATCAAGCATATTCGTATCAACGGCGCCCGGTGAGACTGCATTCACCCGGACGCCGCTCGGAGCAAGCTCCTTGGCAAGCGCTTTGACGAACGAATGCTGCGCTCCTTTGACCATGCTGTATAATACTTCGCACGACGCGCCTGTTTCTCCCCAGACGGAGCCGATCGCGACGATGCCCCCGCTTTTTTTCCGGATCATGCCGGGCACCAGATTACGCGCCAGAAGAAACGGGCTCGTCACATGCAGCTGCACCATCTCCCGCGCCGTGTCATCCGTAACGTCCGTAATCAGGCCGAAATGACTTTTGCCGCTGTTTAATATCAGAGCGTCCACAGGCTGCTTGACGGAGCGGCTGAGTGTTTCCGCGCCGTCTGGTGAGGACAGATCCGCCTGAATAACGGAAGCTTTTACCCCGAATGATGCGCTCAGTCTTTCCGCAAGCCTGGCTGCGGTTTCTTTATTAGAATGATAATGCAAAAGCACGTCATATCCGTTTTTTGCGAGGACTTCACTTATACTTTGTCCGATTCCGCCGCTTGCTCCGGTTACAAGCGCTGTCTGTTTCATCAATCAACATTCCTTCTTTCCCCAGAAAAACATCCCTCAGGGCACGAGGGATGTTTTGTTATGATTTCGGCACGACTTTACAGACTGTCAGCCTGTCTTCTGATATTTCTTCTTTGATGACCCGCTCCACGTCTTCCGGCGTAATCTGCTCCAGTACGGTTACGACATCAAACAGACTCATGTCTAAAAAGGCGTAGCGTGTGAATTGGTTGGCGATATATTCAGGCGAATTCAGCGCTTTTAAAAATGACCCGATCTTCTTTTTTCTCGCCAGGTCAAGTTTTTCCGCGGTCACGGCAGATCCTGCATCAAGCAGCATCCGTTTTAATTCGTCAGCGAGCTTATCCGGCTCCGGTGTATCTCCTCCGACAGACGCAAAACCGAATCCGTATTCAGCCGTATAATCAAAGCTGAAGGTTTCATCAATGTAGCCTTTGTCGTATAGGTCGCCGTAATGCGGTGAGCTTTTTCCGAAGAGACACTCAAGCATGAGGTTCATGCTGAGCTCGTGCTTCAATAGCTCCCGTCCCGTTTTATAAGGGTCTTTCGCCTTTAGGCCGACCAGACATTTTGAGCCTTGGACGTTCATTTTTAATTCTTGCTCCCGGCGGAAAACCGCTTCCTGTTCCCGAACTTCTTCACGTTTGATTTCAGGCTGATCTGTAAACGGCTTTTTCTCCTGGTTTTTCCGCACCTGGCTGATGATCGCTTCAGGATCTACAGGGCCGACGATAAAGAGCAGCATATTGCTCGGATGATAAAACGTTTCGTAGCACTCATACAGAAGATCTTTCGTAATATGAGAGATGCTTTCCACCGTTCCGGCAATGTCAATTTTCACAGGGTGGTCTTTATACATATTCTCGATGAGGCCGAAAAACAGCCGCCAATCCGGATTATCATCATACATGTTAATTTCTTGGCCGATGATGCCTTTTTCTTTTTCCACTGATTTTTCCGTGAAATACGGGTCCTGGACAAAATCCACGAGCGTTTCCAGGTTTTGCTCTACATTTGAGGTACTAGAGAACAGATAAGCGGTTCGTGTAAATGACGTAAAGGCATTTGCCGATGCCCCCTGCTTGCTGAAGTCCTGAAACACGTCGCCGTCCGCTTTTTCAAACAGTTTATGCTCAAGAAAATGCGCAATTCCGTCAGGGACGTGAACCATTTCTTCCTTTTTTAAAGGAACGAATTGATTGTCAATGGAACCGTACTTAGTCGTAAACACGGCGTATGTTTTATTAAACCCCTGTTTCGGCAGCACATAGACATCAAGGCCGTTTGCCATTTTTTCATGATACAGCGTTTCTTGAAGCTGTTCGAAGTTTATCGGTTTAGTCAAGATGCTCCCCCCGTCCCTTTTAAGAAATAAGTCGTATCCAGCTTAATGTTCTTTCCGACATTGACAATGTCCTCTTTTGTCACTTTCTCAATATTGTCAAGGAATGTTTCGATCGGTATCTCCACTTGGGCTGAGGCCTGCTGGTACAGAAATTCCGCTAATCCGTATGCCGTATCGATCGTTTCTAATACTTGGTTTTTAATAACGGCTTTCGTCTGGGCGATATCGTCTTCTGAAAAATCACCGTTCTGCATCGCCTGAAACTGTTCTTCAATAATGGTGACGGCCTGCTTGTAATTTTTCACTTCAATACCCGACATGACCATCAAGAGCCCTTTGAAGCTTTCTACCCTTGAGGCCGCATAATATGCGAGACTCGCTTTTTCACGGACATTCATAAACAGTTTTGAATGAGAGAAACCTCCAAAGAGTCCGTTAAACACTTGCAATGCCGGATAGGCCGGGTCTGTGTATGTCGTATTGGTCCGGAACCCGATATTCAGCTTGCCTTGTTTGACGTCCTCTTCATCAATGACTTCCTTCGGGTCAGGCTGTTCATTCGCCGTGCTTCTTTCTAAAGGCTGCTGCGCCCGTTCGTCCGTTTTAAAATACGTATCAACGGCTGTTTTCACCTGATCTGTGTCAACGTCGCCGATGACATACAGGTCCAGCTGATCTTCGCGTATGGCTTTTTGATAGGCTTCATACAGGTCTTCCGGAGTAATGTGTTCAACATCATCGAACTCACCGTTGACGTGAAGGGCATACGGTTCACTTTTGCACATTTCCTGAACGAGACGAAGATTAGAATATCTCATCTTATCGTCATATACGGCTTGAATCCGCTGTTTCAGGGTCCGTTTTTCCTGCGTGACATAAAGGGGCATGAAGGCGCCGTTTTCCAAAGCAGGCGAAAAGACAAGCTCTGATAAAAGCTGAAGACCTTTTTCCAATAATGGTGTGCGGTCCTTCAGATACTTTTCATTTGGAATCTCAAGCCGGAACGTAATAACATGACGTTCGCCCTTTTTTGTCAAATCGGCGGAAACGGATGTGCCGTACAGTTCATCAAAATAAGAACGCAAATCAGCGGTTTTCGGCCGGCTTTCTGTCCCGCGGAGAAGCACATGCGGAAACAGCGCCCTTTTTGTTACAAGCTCTTTCGTTAAAGGAGCCAGCATTTTAAACGTCAGTGAAACGGTTTTAAATTTTTCAGTCTTTACGATGTGGGCGGTGATTCCGCCGTGTTTTGACTTCATTTCATTTACGTAAGTCATGTGAAACCTCCTTCGTTCATTCTTTCATATTATGTATTATGACCAAATTTCAGCATTCGCAAAAAAGAGTGCGCAGATGTAATTATATCAACTGGAGGATTTATAAGGAAACAAAAAACCTCTGCCCGAAAACCAGGCAGAGGCATTGTACGTTATTTTTTCAAATTGAAAGGCCACCAGTTGGCTCTTCCGAATATTTTCACCATGACCGGTACAAAAAACGGAAGGACAACAATTGCGTACATGAGAAGGCCGGTTAATACCACGGTTGCGATCTGCAAAAGGGAAAGAACGCCCGACGGCAGCATGGCCGCAAAGGTTCCCGCTAAAATAATTGCCGCAGAAATGATGACTGAGCCCATATTTTTCATACTGCTGATCATTGCCGCTTCCGTTCCTTCTTTTTTCAGCTCATTAAAACGGTCCATCAGGAAGATGGAATAATCCACGCCCAGAGCCATCAGAATGACAAAGCCGAAGAACGGCACGGCCCAGTTCACGCCCGGATACCCGAAGAAGTGTGTAAAGATGTACTCCGTCACGCCTATAGATGCGAAATACGTCAGGACGAGCGAAGCCACTAAATAAACAGGCATAATGAGGGAACGCAACATGACGATAAGAATCAGAAAAATGCCCGCCAGCATAAACATCGCCGTCCGTTTGAAGTCTGAATCTGATACTTCTTTTAAATCGGCATTCATGCTCGAGACCCCGGAGACGCCGAAAGAGGCATTCTTCAAATCCGTATTCGGAATGACCCTTTTCACGCTCGCTTTGATCGCTTGAATATCTTGAATGGCCGTATTTGAATAAGGATTGTTATCAAGAACGACGGTCAATTCTGTCGTTTTTCTGTCATCTGACATGTACGTATTAAACACGCTTTTGAAATCACTGCTTTTCAATGCGTCTTGCGGCACGAACCAGCCCGTCATTTCTTTGTCTGACGCCTTATGGAGCTCACCCAGGTAATCATTCGCCCCCATCATGCCGCTTGATACCTTCTTAAGCCCTTTTACACTATCGTTAAGCCCGGAAGAAAGATCGCTGAGCTGGGAAGAAAAATCACCAAGGCCGCTCTGCATTTTTTTCTGGCCCTCCGCAAGCTGTCCTGCCGCCGATTCAAGACGCGGCATTTGTCCGACGAGAGCCCCCTGTCCGTCTGATACTTGCTGCAGGCCATTTTCAATTCTGGTCAGGCCGTTGATCATTGCATTAATTTGAGTGTCAATCTTCTTCTGAGCGGCTGACAGCCGGGCAAATTGTTTTTCCGCTTGCTGCAGATTATCCTTTTGACTGTCGACCTGTTTAGAAAACGCTGCTGCGTCTGCATTTGCTTTGGAAACGGCTGACTGAACACCTGTAAAAGCCGATTTGATCTCTTTATAGGAGGGATCGGCCTTTACTGCCGGTACCGACGCTTCTAATTTTGCAAACGGCAGCCGGGCAAGCTGTTTGTTCAAATCGGCAAGCTGCCTGCTGGCTTCATTTTTCATCGGCAGAACGGTTTTTACCAGTTTTAAAGCATTTTGCGTTTCTGAAGCGAGACCGCTGTTTTGACTGAGCTGCGCAGACAGCAATTGTTTCTGCTCTTCAATCTGCTTTCTCATTTGAGCGACACCGGCTTTATTCTCGTTCACGCCAGCTTGCAGCTTATTCAGGTTTTCTCCTATATCAGAAAGCCCGGATTTCAGAGACAATGTGCCGTCAATAAGCTGATTGACGCTTTTTCCCGACTCTTCGATCTGCGGCTGTGAATCAGCTAACGACTTTGCGGCATCTCCTAAACCGTCCGTTATTTTTTCAAGCCCTATATTGCCTTTGCCTAGACCTTCTTGGAGCTGTTTTGCCTGATTTGTGACAAATAATTGATTCAATCCGTTCCCTGTAGGGCGCGTGGCGCTTCTGACCGTTTTCACACCCTCTGTCTTTTCAAGTTCCCTGCTGATTTTTTCGATATCAATCAGGTGTTTTTCGGTATTTAATGACTCGTCATTTTTTATGACGACTGTTGCCGGAAGAAGTTCTCCCGGTCCGAATGCATCTGAAATCGTATTGAATGCGCGGACGGATTCATATTTATCCCCGATCTCGTCAAGGCTGTTGTAAGATAGCGCGCCTTTGTAAAGAAGGATAGGCAGGACGGTAAACACCGCGACGATTGCCAGACTGATGAGCGGCCGCTTAAACGAAAACGTTCCTGCTGTTTCCCATGCTTTGCTTTGAGGATGGGAAATATCGCCTCTGACAGGCCAAAACAGTCTTTTTCCTAAAACAGCCATAAAAAACGGCACAATCGTCATGAGTGCAAGCAGCAGCACTGCGACACCGACCGCAACGGCGGCTGCCGACTGATACAGCTTGAATGTCGCAAATCCGATGCAGGCAAATCCGATCAGCACCGCTCCGCCGCTGTACAAAACCGTCTTTCCGGCCGTTTTGTAGGTCACAACGATCGCTTCTCTAATATCAGCGCCGTGAGACAGTTCTTCTTTAAAACGGCTGAGAAGCAGAATGCAGTAGTCTGTGCCGATTCCGAACATAATCGCAACCATAAAAATCTGAGTAAAGGTTGAAAGCGGAAAATCCAGCTGATCGACTAAAAAAGCGACAATGGATTGGCTGACTAAATAAGAGATTAATACCGATAATAGCGGCACAAACGGCGCGACCACTGACCGGAATACAAGGATCAGCACGATCAGGATAAAGGCAACCGTTATATATTCGGTCTTTTTCAAGCCGTCCTGAGAGCTTTTTAACACATCTTCGTCAATCAGCGACTGGCCTGTAATGCCGTATGATACGCCGTACGGTTTCAGCTCTTTATCAATTTTATTTTTTATTGCAATGATATTGTTTTTTGATGTATCAAGCTGCAGCTGAACAAGCATCGTTTGTCTGTCTTTTGACAGCAGCTGTTTTTTGATGTCGTCATTTTTTTCCCCGAAGTATGAGGTCACCGTTTTAATATGAAGCGCTTCTTTATGTTCAGACAAAGTGCCGACGGCTTTCTGTAAACGATCTTTTTTGTCTGTCATTAAGCCTTTTTCGTGAAATACGATGACGGCGGAAGAAGACGGTGCATCTGAATCAGACATGTCATCAATCAGTTTGCGGGCGTCTGAAGAGGAATATCCGTCCGGTACGGAAATCTGGCCTTTCTCCCGTGTCAATTCAGCCATATCAGGCGCTGTAAGCATAAATATCACCGTTGCGGCGATCCATGCCGCGGCGATGATCCAGCGGGCTTGGATAATTTTGTTCATTATGTCTGCTGATCCTCCTCTGTCATCATCAATCTGTATAATTTTTCGTATGTATTAACGAACATTTCCGCCTCGTCTTCATCAAAATACATAATATATGAACGGACGAGTTCCTCAATCCGCCGCTCCACACGGTGAAATACTTCCGTCCCCTTTTCCGTGACGTTTAACAGTATGCTCCGGCGGTCGCTTTGGCTGCGTTCCCGTTTGATGTATCCTTTTTCATGCAGGCGGTTCGTCATAGAGGTAATGGCGCTTTTGTTGACGTGGCACACGGCGGCAAGTTCAATTGATTTACAATCGGGGTTGAGCATAATATAGCGGAGTATGTAATATTGATCCAATGTCAGCTCTTTGTTCACTTTTTCGGCGATAATGCTGTCAATTTTTTTTAAGACGTGCAGGTATACATCAGAATAACGCTGAATCAGCTGTTTTACTTTTTCTTCGTGCACCTTTTTCCCCTCCTTTAATAGTTAATATGTTTAACTATTAAAGGATAACGAGCAGACGGTATCATGTCAATATTCAAAATAAAATAAAAAAAGACAGTGCAGATTACACCGTCTTTAATGATTCCTTTTTTTCTTTTGCTTGAGAAGAGATATTTAACAGCGCTAAGAATACTGATACAATGCCGCAAAAAGCGGATAAAATAAAAATCAGCCAGCCCGCATTTGACATCAGCGCAGCAAATATCGGCGGTCCCGCCGCTACTCCGATAAACCGCATGCTGTTATAAAATGAGGTAATGGTTCCCGATTCTTCGTTGTTTACACCTTCTGTGATGACAGCATCTAAAGCCGGTAACGCCATTCCGATTCCGATACCGCTGACACACAAGAAGATAAATAATAAATAAAAACTGTGATTCCACCACAGGCCGATAAATGACAGTGTCACGGCACTCATTCCGAAAACGATGCAAAACTTCATTTTGCCTTGGTCTTTCCCGATTTTTCTGCCTGATATATATGAACTGACGGATAGAAATAAAAGCGGGATTGCCAAAAGCGCTCCTTTGGCCACACCGTCAATTCCGTATTTCTTCTCCAGCGAGTCTGATAAGTAAAACAGAACCCCGAACAGCAAAAACATAATCACGCAGCCGATGATAAACACCGTAAAGAGCCAGCGTCCGTCACGCTTAAATATGCCGCCCACATTTTTCACAAATTCAGAAATAGAAGGCGCTTCTTTTTGTTCCTCCGGCTTTGCCACCAAAAACAAAACGAGAAAAAAACTGATGAGCGAAAAAAACGGAATGAACCAAAATGGCATAAACCAAAACCAAGCGGCCAAGAGCGACCCGATAATCGGGCTTAATACTTTCCCGGCGGTGTTAGACGTCTCAATGTCGCCGAGCCCCGCGGTAATCCGCTCATCATCCCCCTTGAACAAATCACCGATAAACGGCATCACCACAGGAGCCGCCCCTGCCGAACCGATTCCCTGAAGCACCCGTCCCGCCAAGATAATGGGATATGGATGCTTGAACGCGGTGGAAGCTATCGCGGCAAGCGCACCGCCCGCACCGGCTATGAGAAGACAAGGCAGAAGGACCTTTTTTCTTCCGAATTTATCGGACAGATATCCGGCAATCGGAATACAAATAATCGCCACAATCGAATAGACCGTTATAATTAACGATACTTGAAAAGACGATATGGACAGCTTCTTTTCAATCATCGGAAGCACGGGAATCAGCATGGAATTCCCGAGTGTCATGACGAGCGGTACAGAAGCCAAAGCAATGATATTTTTCGTTCCATTTTTCTTCTTACTCAACTTATTCACCCATTCATTATACTTGGTTGTTTCCTGTTTTATTGTGCCTTGCGGCAAACAAAGTATGTACGAACGGCGCAAATAAAAAAACAGACACATGACGCGTCTGTTTTAAAAACGTTTTCTTACAACATGAAAACGGAACTTATCAGCACGGAAATAATTTAATGAATATAATACAGGTTCATCATGCTGATTATAGTGGGTTTGTTTCAATAATAAAAGCGTCGTCTCCGGCTCACATTCCAAAACAGGTGAAATCGTATCGTGATATCCGATCGGTTCAATGTCAGCAACGGCATAGCTGATCACCGATCCGGAGTTTTTTTCCAAGAGATCAAAAATGGACTCCTGTTCATGACAGAAAGAATTCGGCAGAATGTCCATCGGAATCGTATCTAAACAGTAAACGACCGGAGTGCCGCTTGCCGTTCTTACGCGCTCCAAATAAAAAAGCTCCTGCTCAGGCTCAAGCCGGAATCTTGCAATATCTTCATCAGACGGTGTAATGACCTGGGACGACAAAAAAATCGTACCCGGCACCATGTTCGCTTGCTGAATCATTTTCGTCACGCTGTTGAGCTGTTCAATACCTGAAAGAAACAGCGGTTTTGTATGGACGAAAGTGCCCACACCGTGCCTTCTGATAATCACATGCTCCTCTTCAAGGATACGTAAAGCCTCACGCAGAGTCGCCCGGCTGACACCCATCGATTTTGAAAGTTCAAATTCAGAAGGAAGCTTTTCCTTTTCGGTGTAAATTCCGTTTTGTATATCCTCTTTGATTTGCTCAATCACTTTTAAATACAAGTGACGATTGTCAGCTTTTGTAGACATGTTTCCCCTCCGTAAACCACTTTCTTAAATTATTGAACAATTGGGACAACTATATCATGTTTTGATAAAAAAATAAACAGGGATGATTTTGGCAGTATTATTTTAAGTGAAAGCCCTCTTCTTTTTAAGAAGAGAGCTCATCATATTGTTCTTTTGATAATAGTACTTCCCTCGGTTTGCTTCCTTCATACGGCCCGACGACGCCCCGTTCCTCCATTGCGTCAATCAGACGGGCAGCCCTTGTGTAACCGATTCTGAACCGTCTTTGAAGCATAGAGACAGAAGCCGTCTGCATGCCGATAATTAAATCGACCGCTTCATCATACAGATCATCCGTCACTTCACTGTGTGTTTCCGCAGTTTCTTCCGGAATCATTTCTTCTTGATACTGCGCTTTTTGCTGTGTGATGACATGATCTACGACATGCTCAACCTCTTCATCCGATAAGAATGCCCCCTGCACCCGAACCGGCTTATTCGCGCCTACGGGCAGAAACAGCATATCTCCGCGCCCCAGAAGCTTTTCAGCGCCGCCCATGTCTAAAATCGTCCGTGAATCGGTCTGAGATGAGACACTGAAGGCAATTCTCGACGGGATGTTGGCTTTAATCACTCCGGTAATGACGTCGACTGAAGGCCGCTGTGTCGCGATAATCAAATGAATGCCTGCCGCCCGCGCCATCTGGGAAAGTCTCGTAATCGAATCTTCCACGTCGGAAGAAGCGACCATCATCAGATCGGCAAGCTCGTCAACGATGACGACGATGTACGGCAGCTCAGGCTGCTTTACTTCTTCTGAGGCATTTGACCGCTTGATATGATCATTATAGCCTTCTATATTTCTCGTGCCCGTATGGGAGAACAGCTCATAGCGGCGCTCCATCTCATTGACGACCTTTTTCAAAGCCTGTGAGGCCTTTTTCGGATCTGTCACGACCGGTGCAAGCAGATGAGGAATGCCGTTATATACATTCAGCTCAACCATTTTCGGGTCAATCATCATCATTTTCACTTCATGCGGTTTGGCTCTCATCAGGATGCTCGTAATAATGCCATTGACACATACGCTTTTCCCGCTTCCCGTTGCCCCCGCTACGAGCAGATGGGGCATTTTGTTCAGTTCGGCAAGCACGGCTTCTCCGGAAATATTTCGTCCCAAGCCGATCAGAAGCTTCGCATCCGGCTTGTCGTTAAGCTTGGATTCAAGCACTTCTTTTAGGGAAACCATCGCAACTTCAGCATTCGGCACCTCGATTCCGATTGCTGATTTGCCCGGAATCGGCGCTTCTATCCGGATATCCTTCGCGGCCAGCGCGAGCGCGAGGTCATCGCTCAGATTCACGATTTTACTGACTTTGACCCCCACGTCCGGATATACTTCATATTTTGTGACGGCCGGACCGAGATGAACCTGCGTCACTTTCGCCTTTACGCCGAAGCTTTGAAAGGTGCGCTCGAGTTTTCTTGCATTCTCGTAAATGTTTTTCTTATCGGTCTGCTGGCCGGTATGTTTCGGGTCAGCCAAAATGTCCAATGAAGGCATTTGATAATCCTTATTTTCAAGCTCTGTAAACGTCATCGGCGGAGCCGCGGGCGTTTCGTCACTGTCTTGGACGCCGCCGGAAGGCTCTTCTTGTGCCGCTTGTGCCATCTCCTGCGTCTTTTCAGGAATCAGCGGCTCGTCGCGCTGCTCCTGACGGTCTGAAAAGCTTGAAATAATCGGCTCTGAATGGATGATCGGCGAAATGATTTCCTCATCCTCTTCCTCCGGTTCAGGCTCTTCTTTTTTCTTTTGAACACGTTTTTGTTTTTTGCCTGATTTTGTTTTCGTTTTCGGCGAAGACATATTCGTTCTGACTGTTTTCATATCTTCAAGAAATGCCTGCCATTGTCCGCGGATAAACCCGCCGACGGGGCTCGTCCACTTTTTGAGCGTTTCCTGCAGAGAACGGCCCGTTACAAGAATCAGTCCCATTAAGATCAGCACGATCGCCATAATCTGTGAACCCGTTGATGCAAATAAAAAGTGGGCAGCTGCAAACAGAACCGCGCCAATCATACCGCCCCCCAAGTCAGGTGAGGCAGCCTGCTGTTTCATATCGATCATAAACAGCTCCCACGTGTTGCCGATGACACTTGCCGACTGAATCGACCCGTGATGAGACAGATTTTTAAAGAGCTGCACGTGAGACAGCAGCAAAATACTGGCGATAATACAGTACAATCCCGCCTTTCTTCTCGTTAAAAGACTCGGACTCTTCTTTTTCCAAAACAGCGAAATTCCCAGAAGGAACAGCGCCAGTAAACATAAAATAAACCACTCTCCGGCAAAAAAACGGAACAGGTACACAAATGTCTGTCCCACAACGCCGAGCTGCAAAACGGCAATAATCGAGATTGCAACACAGAGCAGTCCGCTTAGCTCGTATTTTATATTGAGCTTACTCTCTTGTTTCTTTTTAGATTTCCGTTTTTTCTTTGCCACACTCATCACCTTACTGCGTTAAAAAATGTAAAACCATACATCATGAAGAAAAGCAGCCTTTTACCGGCTGCATTTTTCTGTAGGATTCCCCTATTATAGCATATTTTGCCCTTCGAGAAACGGACTGAATGCCGGTTAGATTTTCAACTTAATTTTTTGTCCCGGAGCGATGTCCGGATTCAGAAAATCCATCGGGTTCGTACTTAGAATCTGTACGACTTCAGCTTCATTTCCCTTCATTTCAACTAACAGCGGCACACCGGCGTAATCTACCTGTTCATGCACGCTTTGTTCTGCTTCATGACCGTAAACGACTTCTTGGGGCATGACGGTATAAAGGATCATTGAATCATCCTTCCTTCCTCGCCCTTTCGTTCCTCAATCAGCTGATTCAGCTTTTTTATCGCCTGTCCGACGCCGCCGACGGCATCAATTAAGCCGTAATCAGCCGCATCTTTGCCGACTACGTTCGTTCCGATGTCCCGGGTAAGGTTTCCTTTTGAAAACATCAGTTCTTTGAATTTTTCTTCGGAAATATTGGAATGATTGGTCACAAAGTTGACGACCCGCTCCTGCATTTTGTCCAAGTATTCAAACGTTTGCGGGACGCCGATAACCAGACCTGTTAGCCGAACGGGGTGAATGGTCATTGTCGCTGTTTCCGCGATAAAACTATGATCACATGACACGGCGATCGGCACACCTATCGAGTGGCCTCCGCCGAGTACGATTGAGACGGTGGGTTTTGACAAGGATGCGAGCATTTCCGCAATCGCAAGACCTGCTTCCACATCGCCGCCGACGGTGTTTAAGATGATCAGAAGGCCTTCAATTTTCGGATTTTGCTCAATGGCGACGATTTGCGGAATGACGTGTTCATATTTGGTTGTTTTATTTTGCGGCGGGAGCTGGACATGCCCCTCAATTTGGCCGATGATTGTCAGGCAGTGAATATTGGTATCCTGAGACATTTGCGGCAGAGATGTCTCTCCCAGCTGCTGAATTTTGCTCATAATGTTGTCTTTCGCATCTGATTTTTCGGGCTGCTGTTCTTCGGTGTTTTCCATACGATGATCCATTTTATTTTTCACCCTTTCCGAATGTCTCTTTGTATTATGAACAAAGATGCGGATTTCCATCCGGAGATGAACAAAAACAAAAGCCGCAGCATCATGTGCTCCGGCTTTTGTGTACATTATACTTCCATAATGATCGGAATGATCATCGGCTTGCGTTTTGTTTTTTCGTAAAGGAATTGGTTCAGCGCATCGCGCATGGCTTGTTTCAGCGTGGACCATTCCACTGCAGATGTTTCCGTCGCTTCAGTCACGATGGAGCGGACGAGCTCAGTAGCTTGTACAATTAAACCTTCTGATTCTCTGACATATACGAAACCGCGCGTAATGATTTCAGGACCCGATACGAGGTTCTTTTTCTGCTTATCAAGCGTAATCACGACGATGAGAATGCCGTCTTGTGACAGCAGGCGGCGGTCTCTCAGCACGATGTTGCCGATGTCGCCGACACCGAGGCCGTCAATCAGGACGTTTCCGTATGTGACCTTATCCCCGATTTTCACATTCTGGCCGCGGAATTCAACGACGTCGCCTTTTTCAATTAAGAAAATGTCGCTGCGTTTCATGCCGATTTCTTCAGCGATTTTGGAATGCGCTTTTTGCATTCTGAATTCACCGTTAACCGGAATTAAATATTTCGGTTTTAATAAATTAAGCATTAGTTTTAATTCTTCCTGCGAACCGTGGCCGGACACATGCACGCGTTTTTGGGCGAAAATGACTTGAGCGCCGGCGCGGACAAGCTGGTTGACGGTTTTGGAATATACCAATTCATGCCCCGGGATCGGTGTTGATGCAATGACAACGGTATCTCCTTCTTCAATGTTAAGCTGCTTGTGCGCCTGCTTGGCCATCCGCGTAAGAGCGGCTAACGGCTCACCATGGCTTCCTGCTGTAACAATTGCCACTTCCCGCTTCGGATATTTTTTCACATCCTGCACCGGAATAAACAGTTCATCATCGGCTTCAATATAGCCGAGCTTTCGTGCAAGCTGAAGCACGTTTTGCAGATTTTTTCCGGCGATTGCAAGTTTGCGGCCGTTCTGTGCGGCAGCCTGAATCACTTGCTGGATCCGGTTGATATTAGACGCGAATACGGCAACGATGACGCGATTTTCTGAATTGTACATTGCATCGGAAATTTCACCGCTTACATACGCTTCTGACGGAGTGTATCCCGGGCGCTCCGCATTGGCGCTGTCAGAAAGCAGGGCAAGCACGCCGCTGTTTCCGATTTTAGCGATTTCGCCAATATCACATGATTGGTGATATGCAGGCGTCTGGTCAAATTTGAAGTCTCCCGTGCATACAATAGAGCCAAGTGATGTTTTGAAGCTGACTCCTACTGAATCCGGAATGCTGTGAATCGTTTTAAAGAACGATACTTTTGTTGATTCAAATGTAATGACTGATTTAGAATGAACTTCACGTAAATCAGCTTTGCGATTATGCCCGTACTGCTTGAGTTTTTCTCTCAGCAAAGCAAGCGTAAGCTTCGTTCCGTATACCGGTACTGACAGCTTGTTCAATAAATAAAAGACGCCTCCGATGTTTTCATCGTGTCCGTGTGTCAGAAAGATGGCCTTCACGCGGTCAGCCCGTTCTACTAAGTAGGAAATATCCGGAATGACGACATCAATACCGAGCATTTCATTTTCAGGGTGCATCAGCCCTGCATCTACTACAAATATGTCCGAGTCAATTTCAATGACATATAGGTTCTTCCCAATTTCTCCGACACCGCCAAGGGCGATAATTCTGACGTTTTCTGTATTTTTCTTTTTCAAAATCTGTATCCTCCTAGTCTCATACCCGTCCATCATCACTTGTTCCTATTATAACTGATATCAATTTTAGAAAACAAGAAGAAGCGGAAGGTTTAGGGAAAACCAATATGTAGACAAAACGGTCAAACTCACGATAAAAATGAGAATGACCGCGTATTTTAACTGTATAAATTTTTTCTTACAGTTCGCTGATGACGCTGCTCAGGCTCAGACGTTCATCTTCATTCAGCGGGATAAGAGGAAGACGCACAGATCCGACATCAAGTCCCTTCAGCTGAAGCGCCGTTTTGACCGGAGCCGGGTTCGGCGCTTTAAAGAGCTCCTTCATGATCGGCAGAAGCTTCTGATGAATCAGTGCCGCGGTTGCCGTCTGCCCGTTCGTATAGTTTTTAATCATCTGCTGCATGTCAGAACCTACGATATGGCTGGCCACTGACACGACCCCTCTTCCGCCGACTGCGAGAATAGGAAGCGTTAACCCGTCATCACCTGAATATACATAAAAATCTTCCGGCGTTTCGGCAATGATTTTCGTAATGGCATCAAGATCGCCGCTCGCTTCTTTAATCGCAGAGATATTCGGAATCTCCGCAAGTCTGATGGCCGTTTCCGGCGCAAGTGAAGCGACCGTTCTGCCCGGCACGTTGTAAAGCATAACAGGAAGAGACGTTTCTTCAGCTATCGCTTTAAAATGACGGTACATGCCCTCTTGTGAAGGCTTATTATAATACGGCGTGACAAGCATCACACAATCAACGCCGGCTTCTTCAGCTTTTTTTGTCAGTTTGATGGAGTCTTTCGTATTGTTGCTTCCCGTACCCGCAATAACAGGCACGCGTCCGTTCACTTCTTTGACTGTAAATTCAAAGAGTGCAATTTTTTCTTCCGTTGAAAGTGTCGGAGATTCGCCGGTCGTTCCTGCGACGACTAAAGAATCCGTGCCGTTTTTCAACAAATAGTCGATTAATGTAGACAGTTTTTGAAAGTCTACATTCCCTTTACTGTCAAAGGGGGTAATCATCGCTGTAGATATATTTCCGACATTCATTTTTTTCACCTCATCATGATTCAATCACATTTACTTTGAAAGTTCAAACACTTCATGCAGCGCATTTACGGCCGTTACCATATCTTTTTCATGAACGAGCACCCAGATCGTCGTATGGCTGTCGGCAGATTGCAGAATCGGAATGCCTTTATCCGAAAGTGCTGAGACGATTTTTGACGTCACGCCCGGCACACCCATTATTCCGGCACCGACCGCTGACACTTTCGCACAGCTTTCCGTCACTGTCGGCTCATAGCCTAATTCGGCCAAAATGCCGCGCGCGGCTTCCGTTTTACTGCCGGCTACGGTATATACGATTTCACTCGGCGTAATGTTAAAGAAATCCACGCTGATGCCGGCATTCGCCATTGCTTTAAAGACTTCAGTCTGAACATTGTATTGCCCCATTTTGGCGGGAACCTTAAATTGCGTCACATCTTTTACATGGGCGATCCCCGTGATCAGCCGTTCGAATACATCGCTGCCGACCTTGGACGAATGATGGGACGTCACCAAAGTGCCTTTGTCTTTTGAATAAGTGGAACGCACGCGGATCGGCACCTTTGCCTGCATGGCGATTTCCACCGCGCGCGGATGAATGACTTTCGCTCCTTGATAGGCAAGATTGCAGATTTCCGTATATGTGACATTCGGAAGCGGTTTAGCATTTTCCACGATTCTCGGGTCGGCCGTCATGACGCCTTCCACGTCCGTAAAAATGTCGATAAATTCAGCATCAACCGCCGCGCCGATCGCTGCTGCTGATGTATCGCTTCCTCCTCTGCCGATCGTCGTCGTGTCGCCTTTTTCAGTCGCTCCCTGAAATCCTGCGACAACGACGGCATCATGGCTGGCGAGTGTCTCGAACAGCCGCTCTGTTTTCATTTCTATAATTTTGGCGTCAGTATGCTGGGCATTTGTTAAAAACCCTGCCTGGGCTCCTGTTAAAGCTGCGGCTTTTATGCCGTTTTCCTTCAGCATGCTGGTAAAAACAACAGACGAAATCGTTTCTCCGCAAGACAAAAGCATATCCTGCTCTCTCGGAGAAATATCGGACTGGCTGCCGTAAAGAAGCCCGATCAACGAATCTGTCGCGTACGGGTCTCCTTTTCTTCCCATCGCTGATACGACAACGATAACTTTATAACCTTCACTGATGGCATCTTTAATGTGTGCTAACGCAAGCTTGCGGCCTTTGTCATCTTTTACGGATGTTCCGCCGAATTTTTGAACAATGATCTTCACTATTTTCACTCCAAATTAGTCTGACGTAACAGAAGAGAGCAGGCAGAGCCTTACTCTCTTCTGTTCGCCTATAGAAAATACGTTTGTTTTATACGAGGTTCAGTTTTTGCAGGCTTTCCGCAATTTGAACTGAGTTCCAAGCGGCGCCTTTTAACAGGTTATCAGAAACAACCCACAAATGAAAACCGTTTGCTCTGTCCAAATCTTTACGGATTCTTCCTACAAATACATCACGTTTACCGACGCAATCAGCAGGCATCGGGTAAAGCTGCTCCGCCGGCTCATCCTGAAGTGTAACACCCGGAGCCTCTTTTAAAAGCTGTTTAATATCTTCAACGGTTGCGTCATCACGGTCAAGCTCAATGTAAACAGATTCTGAGTGACCTGTTTCAATCGGCAGTCTGACACATGTCGCGGCCACTTCAAGCTTTGGCATATGCATGATTTTTTTCGTTTCATTAATCATTTTCATTTCCTCAAACGTATAGCCGTTATCTTGCAATTTATCAATTTGCGGAATGGCGTTAAAAGCGATTTGATAGTGCTTTTTGTCCCCTTTAACCGGCATAATGGACGGTTCTATAGGTTCATTGTTTAAAATCGCCTTTGTCTGGCTGTACAGTTCTTTCGCCGCTTCATTGCCGGCCCCGGACACAGCTTGGTAAGTAGATACAATGACTTTTTTCAAACCGTATGCTTTGCGGATCGGTTCAATCGCCGCCACCATCTGAATCGTTGAACAGTTAGGGTTGGCGATAATGCCGTTATGTTTATGCAGATCAGCTTCGTTCACCTCAGGCACTACAAGCGGTGTATTTTCGTCCATGCGGAATGCGCTGGTATTGTCAATCACGATGGCTCCCCGTTTTACAGCCTCGGGCGCCAGGCTTTGTGATACGCTGCCGCCGGCGCTGAATAACGCGATATGAACGCCTTCGAAGCTTTCCGGAACAGCTTCCTGCACTGTATATTCTTCGTCTTTAAACGTTACTTTCGTACCAGCAGAACGCTTTGAGGATAGTAGTGTGAGTGTTTCGATTTCAAAGTTTCTGTCTTCCAATGTTTTCAGCATTTGCTGTCCTACGGCTCCCGTCGCTCCGACAACTGCTACGTGTAATCCTCTTCCCATCTGTAAAACTCCTTCCGCCAATTAAGCATCATTTGTTGAATTGACTTTGCATTTTACGTTTTATTTTACCATAGAATAGTCACGGATTGACCGAATTTTTTTATTCCGGAATGATTTTCTCTATCATGTTTTTTATTCTTGATGCTGTACGAGCACCGGCTGAACCTGCTGATGCAAAAGAGCTTTTTCCACCGTAATCGGAAGGAGATCCATTCTGGCGACAAGTGATGTCGGTTTTTTCACATGGTCATCCTGGCCGAACGGGATGAAAAATATGTGTTTTGCGGACATCAGCCTCATTAAATTCGTTCCGTTTAAACCAAGACCGTCATTTGTCGAAATTCCGAGCACGACCGGTCGGCTGTTGCGGATCGTGGCTTTCGCCGCCATAAGGACAGGGCTGTCAGTCATCGCATTTGCAAGCTTGCTCATTGAGTTTCCGGTTAAGGGGGCGATGACCATGCAGTCGAGCGGAAGTTTCGGCCCGAGAGGCTCCGCTTTTACGATGGAATCAATCACCTCAAAACCTGTTGCTTCTTCAATTTTTCTGATCCAATCTCCCCCCTCTCCAAAGCGCGTATCGGTCGATTGGACCGTCGACGTCACAATCGGCCGGACTTCAGCCCCCTGACTGACAAGCGCTTCTATTTGCGGAAAAACCTCTTCATAAGTGCAATGCGAGCCGGTTAATCCGAATCCGATTCTTTTCCCTTTCAAAGACATGGCTATCTCCCCTCTTTCTTTAAGTCTGCCAAAAGCTTGCTCAATACGTTCGCTATAATCTGTCCTGCTGTTTTCGGAGCCACAATCCCCGGAAGCCCCGGAGCAAGCAGCGCTTTAATGCCTTGCTTTTCAGCATATTTGAAATCCGTTCCGCCCGGACGGGATGCTAAATCCAAAATCAAGGTCCTCGGCGTCATACGCGATAAAACCCGTTGATTCAGAATCAGGCTCGGTACGGTGTTAATGCAGATATCAATATCATTTACATGATCAGTAATCTCTTCAATTTGAAAAGGAGAAAGCCCCATTTCCGATATACGGGCCAAATGAGCCGAACTCCGCGCTCCCACTTTTACCTTCGCCCCTAACGCTGCAAACGTCCGGGCGATTGTCATACCGGTGCGCCCCATGCCGAGAACGGCGACGTTTGACCCGTGAATGGTATAATCCGTATGCTGAATCGCCATCATGATTGTACCTTCGACAGTGGGAATCGAGTTGAATATCGCGATGTCGTCCCGCTCAAATAATTTAACAAGCTTGCGGCCGGCTTCGCTGGCGATGCCCTCGAGGTATGCGTTAGAGATGCCTGAATAAATAACACAATGCTCCGGTGTCTGCTCGAGATAACTTTGCTTTAATACCACTTCTTCATTTGAAAAAACCGTGGAGACAACGCCTTCTCCGGTCGTTGCCGATACAGGCAGGATGATACTGTCTATTTTCGGAAATGGAATCTCATCAATTTTGCATTTGACGGTTCCCGTAAAACCGTCATCCAATTGGTCAAACCCTGCAAGATAAATATCGGCATGCTGTTCTGTCAGTTTTCTTATAATCTCAAGCTGTCTTGCGTCACCGCCAATGATCGCAATTGTCAATCCGGTTAACATTTGAAACGTTCACCTTCTTTACAGTTACTGGATCTTATAAGTGTCATCCTCCTCTTCATCGTATGTGCGAAGAGAAAGGGCGGTGAATGTACAGCGTTTTTTTCATAAAAAAAGCACCGGCTGTTTGAGCCGGTGCTTGCAAAAAATGAATACGGTCTACTCTTCGGGAGGAGTGATCTCCCCGGGAACATCTAAAATGATCATGTCTGACCCGATTTTTTGAATATGATTCCAGGGAACACGGATGTCGTGGCCTTGTTTTCTCAACCCGAACCATTTTACCGTCGGTATCAACAGCGCGGTAATTTGTCCGTCCTGTTCATTAATTTCCAAATCGGTCTGACCGAGCACGCCGAGTCGCTCTGCCCGTTTAATGTCTACAATTTCTTTACCTGACAGTTCACTGAGCCTCATGATAGCCACCCCCTTGTACTATATGACCCGGAGCAAAAAAAAATGCCTGCCCCGTACAGAGGCAGACTTCCCGCTTAAGATGAGGACGGCATATTGCCGGTCGGACTGATGAGCGATAATGCGTAATCATCCGTAAATAAGCGGCGGCTCAGGCCGTTGACGCTCTCCAGGCTGACTGCATTTAATTCAGCGATAATTTCATCCATCGTCTTATGCTTTCCGAGCAGGAGTTCGTTTTTCCCGTTCCGGCTCATTTTGCTGTTTGTGCTTTCTAAGCTGAGCATTAAACTTCCCTTCATTTGCTCTTTGCTGTTTTCCAGTTCTTTCGGGGTAATGCCGTCACGTTTTAGAACCGATAACGTTTCTTGAATGGTTTCAGACAGAAGCCCGAGCTGATTAGCGCCGGTGCCTCCGTAAATCGTCAGCATACCGCTGTCTTCATAGGAACTGTGATAGCTGTAGACAGAATAGGCCAGTCCTTTATCTTCACGCACATCCTGGAAAAGACGGCTGCTCATGCTTCCGCCCAGCACGTTGTTTAAGACGATTAAATCGTAGATGTCCGGGTCTCCGACTTTCAGGCCTTTAAAACCGAGGCAGAGATGCGCCTGTTCGGTGTCTTTTTTTCTGGTCAGCTTTTCATAATGAAACTCAGGCTCGCTGATACTGCCTGCCTTGCCCTTTGCTTCGTATGTACCGAACCATTTCTCCACGTCTTTAATGAATTGTTCTGTTACATTTCCGGCGACAGAAATGACGACGCGGTCCGGTGTGTAAAAGTTATCCATATGCTGTCTGAGAGAATCGCCGTTAAAAGCAGAAAGCGTTTCCTCCGTCCCAAGTATCGGGTAGCCGAGCGAATGATTGCCGTATGTCGCTTTGCTCAGCAGATCGTGGACAATGTCATCCGGCGCGTCTTCATACATCTTAATTTCTTCATATACGACGTTCTTTTCTTTTTTGAGTTCATCTTCATCAAAAGCAGAATGAAAGAACATATCGGCCAGCACGTCAAGTGCGTAGTTTGCATGTTCATCCAGCACTTTGGCGTAATAGCACGTATATTCTTTTGAAGTGAAGGCATTCACTTGACCGCCTATCCGATCGAAGGATTCTGCGATTTCCCGTGCGGATCTCGTATTTGTTCCTTTAAAAAACATATGCTCAAGAAAGTGCGAAATACCGTTTGTATCCGGCGTTTCATGGCGTGATCCCGTTCCGATCCAGACGCCGATTGCCACGGACCGCACCGTTGGATTATTTTCAAGCACAACTCTTACACCGTTTTGGCATGTATAGCGTTTTATCAAGTTTGTTCCTCCTATTCAAAGACAGGCAAACTGCCGCCTGCTACTTCATCAGCCTGTTTTCATCCATTAAGTCAGACACTGAGCCGAGCGCATAGCCTTTTTCTTTGATTTTTGTAATCAGCGTTTCCAGGCTTTTCGCAGTCGGATCAGTCGGATGCATTAAAATCATGGCTCCGTTATGTATTTTGCTCAACACCCTTGTTTGTAAAACAGCCGGAGACGGTTTTTGCCAGTCAATGGTGTCAACGGTCCACATGATGGTGCCCATTCCTTTTTCCGCCGCAAGGTCGACCACGGCTTTTCTGAAGCTGCCGCTTGGCGGCGCAAACCATTTCGGCTTCATGCCGAGCGTCTCGCTGATTTGTGCATTGGTTTTGTCAAGCTGTTCGGAAATGCTTCCTGATGTCAGTTTGCTCATATCAGGGTGATTGTATGAATGATTTCCGATTTCATGTCCGTCTGCCGCTATTTTTTTCCCAAGTTCCTGATTGTTTTTCAGCCATTTCCCTTCAAGAAAGAAAGTTGCTTTGACCTGATGCTGCTTCAGAATAGGCAGCATTTGCTCCACGTACTCATTTCCCCAGGCTACATTTATCAGGAAAGCGACCATCGGTTTATCAGGGTTTCCTTTATAAATGGGTTCGGGCGCAAGAGAATCGAGATGGACTTTCGGTTTTACCTGTTCATAGACAAGGTCTTCCTCGTGAAATTCTCCGTCCTTTTTCATTTGCTTATAGGATTTTTCCACATTGACCTTTAAACCGTTATAACCGGGTATCGCCTTCCATATTTTATCAACCCTCGCATCTTGCGGCTTCACTTCATACTCCGGCGCTTTTTGGAGCAATTCCTCATAAAGCGGATCTTTTGATGCTGACACAGTCACTGCGTCTTTTTTTATTGCGTCTATGTAATCAACTGTATACGGGTTTTTTAACATCTCAAACGAAACAAAAAAAAGAAATAAAAAAACGGCAAACGGCACGAATTTTTTCAACATGTCCTTCCCCCCTCATCACACATTATGTATGAGGAGGACAAGGTAGAACCCGCTGTTGTCTTTCTCAAAATAAAGAAGCCGGGTCTCCCAGGCTCCTTGTTAGGTTTTCATTTAAGATTGTTGTTGTTCTTGTTCTTGTTCTTTCTCTTCGCGCAGCACTGCTTTACGCGACAGGTTGACTCGTCCCTGTTTGTCGATTTCAGTTACCTTCACAAGGATTTCGTCACCGATTTTCACAACATCCTCAACTTTGCCGACCCGTTCGAGCGCAAGTTCAGAGATGTGAACGAGACCGTCTTTTCCGCTGAAGATTTCAACGAAAGCGCCGAATTTCTCAATCCGTTTGACTTTACCGAGGTAAAGCTGGCCGACTTCGACTTCTCTGACAAGGTCTTCGATGATTTTTTTCGCTTTTTGGTTGTTGCTTTCATCAGTAGAAGAAATAAAGATGGTGCCGTCTTGTTCAATGTCAATTTTAACACCGGTATCTTCAATGATTTTGTTGATTTGTTTACCGCTCGGCCCGATAACGTCACGGATTTTATCCGGATTAATTGTCATCGTTAAGATTTTTGGCGCATATTGAGAAAGTTCTTTTCTTGATTCACCAAGCGTGCTGAGCATGCTGTTCAAGATTTCCATTCTTCCTTTTTTCGCCTGCTGAAGCGCTTCTTCAAGAATTTCTCTTGAAAGGCCTTCAATTTTAATGTCCATTTGCAGCGCTGTCACGCCTTTTTCCGTGCCCGCTACTTTAAAGTCCATGTCACCGAGGGCGTCTTCCATCCCTTGAATATCCGTTAACACCGTATAGTACTCGCCTGATTTCACAAGCCCCATCGCGATACCCGCAACAGGCGCTTTAATCGGAACACCGGCGTCCATCATGGCAAGCGTGCTCGCGCAAATGCTGGCCTGTGAAGTGGAACCGTTTGATTCAAGCACTTCAGATACGAGACGAACCGTATACGGGAAGTCTTTTTCATTCGGAATGACCGGCTCAAGCGCACGCTCTCCAAGAGCCCCGTGACCGATCTCACGGCGTCCCGGTCCGCGCATCGGGCCTGTCTCCCCTACGCTGAATTGCGGGAAGTTATAATGATGCATAAACCGTTTTGATTCTTCCACGCCTAAACCGTCAAGAATCTGAACGTCGCCAAGAGCGCCTAATGTACAAACGCTGAGCGCCTGCGTCTGTCCTCTCGTAAACAGCCCGGAGCCATGCGTTCTCGGCAGAAGGCCGACTTCTGAAGAAAGCGGGCGTATTTGATCGACACCGCGGCCGTCAGGACGGACTTTTTCTTCTGTGATCAAACGGCGCACTTCATTTTTCACAAGTTTAGACAGTGTCTGTTTCACTTTTTTGATCGTATCTTCATCGTGCTCTTCTTCTTCAAATTTTGCGACGACTGCATCTTTCACTTTATTGATCGCATCTTCACGCGCATGCTTTTCGTGAACCTGAATGGCGCTGAGAAGATCCGGCTCCGCAAGACTTTTTACTTTTTCGCTGAGCTCTGCATCAATTTCATACAGTTCAATTTCGGTTTTTTCTTTACCGACTGCCGCGACAATTTCTTCTTGGAATGCGATCAGGCGCTTAATTTCTTCGTGGCCGAACATTATCGCCTCAAGCATGATTTCCTCAGGAACTTCATCCGCTCCCGCTTCCACCATGTTGATGGCGTCTTTTGTGCCTGCAACGATGAGGTTGATATCACTTTTTTCAAGCTGGTCAACCGTCGGATTGATGATGAACTGTCCGTCAATGCGGCCTACCGTCACACCCGCAATCGGGCCTTCAAACGGAATATCGGAAACGCAAAGAGCAAGTGATGAACCGAACATTGCAGCCATTTCAGATGAGCAGTTCTGATCAACACTCATGACAATACTGATAACCTGTACTTCGTTACGGAATCCGTCTGCGAAAAGCGGGCGGATCGGACGGTCGATCAGACGGCTGGCTAATACGGCCTTTTCACTCGGACGGCCTTCTCTTTTAATAAAGCCGCCCGGAATTTTACCTACTGCATATAATCTTTCTTCGTAATTAACGGTAAGCGGGAAAAAATCTAGCGGTTTCGGTTCTTTTGATGCGGTTGCTGTGCTGAGCACTGCGGTATCGCCGTAGCGGACCATAACAGCGCCGTTTGCCTGTTTGGCAAGCTGGCCGGTTTCTACTGTAAGCTGTCTGCCGGCCCAATCTATGGTAAAGACATGTTTCTCTTGTCCCATTCGATTACGAGCTCCTCTCTTAATGTGTGAAATAATCAATTACTCCTATTATGAACGAAATGAATTGAACATATCAATGTCAAAGTAGTATGTAAAAGGATTTCATTGTTTTTTTATCATTATTTTTTCGCTTTAATACGATAAAAAAGCGGGAATCCTCCCGCTTTTTACGATTATCGACGTAAGCCTAGTTTGTTAATTAACTCACGGTAACGAGTTACGTCTTTATTACGCAGATACGTAAGAAGATTACGACGTTTACCTACCATTTTAAGAAGACCGCGACGTGAGTGGTGATCTTTCTTGTGAGTACGCAAATGCTCGTTCAAGTTGTTAATTGAGTCTGTTAGGATAGCGATCTGAACTTCTGGAGATCCAGTATCAGATTCGTGTGTTTTGAACTCGCTGATGAGTTGGTTTTTACGCTCTTGAGTAATTGCCATCCTGTTTCACCTCCATATCATAATTAGCCCCAGTTACCTAGCAACCGTCGGTGACTTCGGATTGCCAAGCAATGGTTTTAAGACTACGAAACATATGATACTAAAAATCGCGCCCATATGCAAATCTTTTAGAATAAAATTTGTGTACTTTTGATGTTTTTTCCGTTATTTGCTGAAAAAACGGATCGCTTCTTGTTTGTCTTTCTCGATCTGGGCCGTCAGTTCAGCGATGCCGTTAAACTTCTGTTCGCTGCGGATGCGTTTGTACCACTCGATTTTAAAGTCTTCCCCGTACACATCCTGTTGAAAATCAAATAAATGAACTTCAATTGACGGCTGATCGGGACGCTTTTCATAAAAGGTAGGTTTATAGCCGATATTGCAGACGCCTTCATACTTCTCGCCTTTTATTTCGGCTTTCACGGCATAAACGCCTGTCGGCGGCACGATATAACTGTTGTTGAGGCCGATATTCGCCGTCGGAAAGCCGATGGTTCGGCCTCTTTTGTCTCCGTGAATCACAGTGCCCCGGATAAAATACGGCTGGCCGAGGAGAGTGTGTGCCAGCTCAACGTCACCATCCTGCAGTGCCGACCTGATGTAAGTGGAGCTGATCTTTCTGTCCTGCTCGGTCTGTTTTTCGACAGTCGTGCATTCAGCCTTGCCGTTTAAATCGTCCGGCAGTGTGGCCATCGTGCCTTTTCCGTATTTTCCATACGTAAAATCAAAGCCTCCCACAGCATGCTGAGCGTTTAATCCTAAAATATACTCCTCGGCAAACTGTTTTGGAGACAGAGCCGCAAACGCTTCATCAAACTTTACGATATACAGCACATCGGCGCCTAAACGCCCGATCTGGCTGATTTTATCTTCAAGCGGCGTAATCAGATCCTTTGGCTCTCTGTCCCTGCCCAAAACATGGGAAGGGTGGGGATGAAACGTCATGACGGCCAGCGAAAGGCCTTTTTCTTCGGCAATTTGTCTGGCTGTACCGATTACTTTCCGGTGCCCTAAATGAACGCCGTCAAAGTAGCCGAGCGCCATAACAGACGCCGGCTGCTCTTCTTTTTGTAAATGATGCGGATGAGAAATATGTATCGTCTTCACAGAACGGTCACCTTTTTTCTTATTGTTCGCTTTTTTGCATCAGCACTTTAGCCGGTTTCAGCAGTCCTTTTTTTGAAGGGTGCGGCATATAAATGGCCACACATTCTCCGGCTTCGGTACAGACCGCTATACGGGCGTCAGCTGTCATTGCAGAAAATTCAGCCGGGATGTCAAACACTGACCCGTTTTCAGCTTTCTTAGCTAATGTATCACTTATGACCCATTTCGGCAAATGATTGAGCGCTCTTTCAATCGGCACCGCATGCTCTGCAACCGTGCCGCCTGAAACCTGCTGCTCAAGCTCCTCAAACGTGAAACACTCATCAAGGCTGAAATCGCCGGAAGCCGTCCGGATAAGATGCGACATATGCGCGGGATAGCCGAGCTTTTCACCGATTGTCACTGCCAATGTTCTGACGTAAGTGCCTTTTGAGCACGTTACTGTGAAGCGGAATGACGCTGTATCATCCGTATAAGTGACAGGTGAAGTGAGGGCGATATCTTCAATCGTGATATTTCGCTTCGGCCGCTCCACTTCAATACCCGCTCTGGCGTATTCATAAAGCTTTTTCCCGTTGACCTTCACTGCGGAATACATCGGCGGCACTTGCTCCAGCGGTCCCTTCAGTTCGTCTAAAACGGCTTTGATGTCCGTTTCATTTATCGGCTCCTTGACAGGTTTTACGCTGATGGTTTCCCCCGTCTGATCTTCAGTCGATGTGGAGAAGCCGAGAGTGATCTCAGCATCGTACGTTTTTGACTTGTCGGTGACGTACTCAACGATCTTTGTGGCTCGTCCGACACAGATCGGCAGTACGCCTGACACTTCCGGATCAAGTGTGCCCGTATGACCGACTTTCTTTGTTTTTAACAGTTTTCTTATTTTCATTACACAGTCGTGAGAAGTCATGCCGACCGGTTTATGTAAAAGGAGAACTCCGTTAACCATCTGTTTTCCGCTCCTTTGTTATCTTTTGTATCCCGTAAAACGCAGAAAAGAGGACAGACGACAACGCCCATCCTCTTTTCCCGTTATTCAGACGGTTTATCTGAATGCAGTTCGTGAATCAATGTTTCAATACGGTTGCCGTATTCAATTGATTCATCAAATTCAAATTCAAGCTCAGGCGTTTTACGGAGTCTGATTCGGCTGCCGATTTCGGAACGGATAAATCCCTTCGCTTTCTCAAGGCCTTTCAGCGCCTCCTCTTTCTTTTTCTCTCCGCCGAGAACGGAGATATACACCTTCGCTATTTGCAAATCACCTGAAACACGTACGTCTGTTACAGTCAGAAATCCGATTCTCGGGTCTTTCAGCTTTCGGCTGATAATATCCCCAAGCTCTTTTTTCATCTGCTCGCCGACACGGTTTGCTCTCATACTCAATTCAATCACCTCTAAGTTAAAACCACTCTGTTCTAGTGATCGTCCGTTCTATTTCGGGAAAGGAGTCAATAAACGCGAGTACGCGCTGAATCTCCCTTTCCGCCTGAACGTGAGAGGAGGAGACGACGGCGATTCCGAAGCTGGTCCGCTGCCAAGTGTCCTGATAGCCGATTTCTGCTGCCGACACGTTGAACTTATTCTGAACCCTTGTGATAATCCGCTTCAGAACGGCCCGTTTCTCCTTTAATGATCCCGCATCGTAAATGATGCATTCACATTCCGCAAATCCGATCACTTTCTTTCAATTTCCTGCATGACATACGCTTCAAGGATGTCACCTTCACGAATGTCATTGTATTTCTTAATCGTAATACCACATTCATATCCTTGTGAAACTTCTTTCACATCATCTTTGAAGCGTTTCAGAACATCTACTTCCCCTTCGAAGATTACTACGCCGTCACGGATCAAGCGGAGTCCGCTGTCACGTGTAATGTGGCCGTCTGTTACATATCCGCCGGCAATCGTGCCGATTTTCGACACTTTGAATGTTTGGCGCACTTCAACCTGACCGATGACTTTTTCTTCGTATTCAGGATCAAGCATTCCTTTCATCGCCGCTTCAATTTCTTCGATGACTTTGTAAATGATACGGTGAAGGCGGATATCTACATTTTCAGCTTCAGCCGTGCTCTTAGCATTTCCGTCTGGGCGCACATTAAACCCGATAACGATTGCATTTGAAGCAGATGCGAGAATGATGTCTGATTCCGTAATCGCACCGACGCCTGTGTGAATGATTTTCACTTTTACGCCTTCTACTTCAATTTTTTGAAGAGCGGCCGTTAACGCTTCGGCAGAACCTTGAACGTCCGCTTTTACGATTAAGTTGATATCTTTGACATCGCCTTGTTTAATTTGCTCAAACAGATCATCAAGGCTCAGCTTCGCTTTGTCGCTGCGCTGTTCTTCCAATTGCTTGGAAGCGCGCGCTTCACCGACAGAACGGGCTGTTTTTTCGTCTTTAAAGACGAGGAATTGATCGCCAGCCTGCGGTACGTCGTTTAAGCCCGTGATTTCCACAGGTGTGGACGGTCCGGCTGTTTTCACGCGGCGGCCGAGATCATTGACCATGGCCCGCACGCGGCCGAATGTATTTCCGACAACGATCGGATCTCCGACATGCAATGTTCCCGTTTGAACGAGAAGTGTCGCAACAGATCCTCTTCCTTTATCGAGCTCAGCTTCAATAACCGTTCCTTTTGCCTGACGGTTCGGATTGGCTTTCAGCTCTTCTACTTCACTGACAAGCAGAATCATTTCGACAAGCTCGTCAATTCCCTTGCCTGTAAGAGCGGACAGAGGAACGAAAATCGTTTCTCCTCCCCATGCTTCCGGAACGAGTCCGTATTCAGTCAGTTCCTGCATAACACGGTCCGGGTTCGCGCTTTCTTTATCCACTTTATTCACGGCAACGATAATCGGAACCTCAGCCGCTTTCGCATGGTTGATGGCTTCGACTGTTTGCGGCATAACGCCGTCATCAGCCGCTACGACTAAAATGGTAATATCGGTTACTTCCGCTCCGCGTGCGCGCATCGTTGTGAACGCCGCGTGTCCGGGTGTATCAAGGAAAGTGATTTTTTTGCCGTTTTCTTCGATCTGGTAAGCCCCGATATGCTGGGTGATTCCGCCGGCTTCTCCTTCAACAACTTTAGTCTTTCTGATGCTGTCAAGAAGGGTCGTTTTCCCGTGGTCAACGTGGCCCATGATCGTTACGACAGGCGGACGGATTTGAAGATCTTCTTCTTTGTCAGCCTCTTCATATTTTTCAAGCTCAGTTTCTTCAAGCACAATCACTTCTTCTGTTTCCACACCGTATTCAGATGCGATCAGTTCGATTGTATCTTTGTCAAGCTCCTGGTTAATCGTAGCCATTACGCCCAGAAGCATCAGCTTTTTAATGAGTTCAGACGGTTCTTTGCCCAGTTCTTCGGCTAAGGCTCCGACTGTTAAAGAGCCGGAAAACGTAATTTTCTCAGGAAGCTCTTTTTTCGGCTTCAGCGGTTTTTGCTGATGCTGATTTTTGTTGTTATGATTGCGTTTGTTTTTGTTTTTGTTGTTGTTGTTATTCTTCTTGTTTTTGTTAAATTGATTATTCTGCACGTCATTCTTCTTTCCGTCTCGAATTTTGTTTGGTTGATTCCCAGCAGGCTGCTGATTAACCCCTTGCGGCTGCTTGTTTTTGTTCGTTTCCGCAGGCTTTTGAGATTTAACGCCGGCGCCGCCTTTTTTAAATTTCGCATCAAGCTGCTTAATGGTCTTTTCTTCAAGCGTTGCCATATGGTTATTTACTACTATATCCATGTTTTTCAGCGCAGTCAAAATTTCCTTACTTGAAACATTGATGGCTTTTGCATATTCGTATACTCTCATTTTAGCCATTCGTTCACCCCCAAAAATATTAATCGAGCAAGCTGATCAGCTTATTCGCAAAACCTTGGTCAGTGACGGCGACAACGACACGTGATTCCTTGCCGATAGAACGGCCGAGATCCGCGCGGCTTTCGACTTTTTTATAAGGTACTTTATAATAATTGCATTTATCGGATACTTTTTTTGCAGTATTCGCAGATGCATCTTCTGTCAGCAGAACAAGTTTTGCACGCGCATTTCTAATTTCTTTTATAACCAAGTCCTCGCCCGACACGACCTTACGAGCTCGATTGGCCAGACCCAGCAAGGGAAACCATTCCATTCCAGACATGTTATTTTTTCACCTTTTCCGCCAGTTCCAGCAATTCTTCGAAAATCTGGTCATCGATTTGTGTTTGAAATTGATTTTGCAATGTGTTTTTCTTTTTCGCAGCTAAGATGCATTCTTTCTCAAGGGTGATATAGGCACCCCGCCCGTTCTTCTTGCCTGTCGGATCGACTGAAATCTCTCCTTCTTTTGAACGGACTATTCGGATCAGTTCCTTTTTAGGCTTCATTTCCCCCGTTACCACACATTTGCGCAGAGGAATTTTTTTTCGCTTATTCACCTAAAGTCACCTCTTATTCATCCGATTCGGCTGTTTCAGGCTCCATAAAGAGCGGCTCTAAATCGTCATCTTCTTCATGCTCTCTCGGATAGATGCCAATGTCTCTTGCATCCGTTTCACTTTTGATATCAATTTTCCAGCCTGTCAGTTTCGCGGCTAAGCGGGCGTTTTGCCCTCTCTTTCCGATTGCCAGAGAAAGCTGGTAATCAGGAACGATGACAGTCGTGGCTTTTTCTTCTTCGTTGACGATGACATCCAGCACTTTAGATGGGCTGAGCGCATTGGCAACAAATTCAACCGGATCGTCAGACCAGTTGACGATATCAATTTTTTCGCCTTTCAGTTCATTGACGATCGCCTGTACGCGCTGGCCTTTAGGGCCGACGCATGAACCGACAGGATCGACGTCAGGATCATCAGTGCGGACGGAGATTTTAGAGCGGTCGCCCGCTTCTCTGGCAACGGATTTCAGCTCGACCGTTCCGTCATAAATTTCCGGCACTTCGATTTCAAAAAGACGCTTCAAAAGACCGGGATGTGTTCTTGATACATAGATTTGCGGCCCTTTTGTCGTTTTTTCGACTTTTGTAATGAATACTTTAATCCGATCGTGAGGTTTATAGCTCTCATTCGGCATTTGTTCATTAACGGGCAGCAGCGCTTCAATCTTGCCGAGAGACACGTAAATAAATTTGCTGTCTAAACGCTGTACAATTCCCGTCATGATGTCTTCTTCACGATCGATAAATTCTGAGTAAATCACGCCGCGCTCAGCTTCACGGACACGCTGCGTCACCACTTGTTTTGCTGTCTGCGCAGCAATGCGGCCGAAGTCTTTCGGCGTTACTTCTATTTCAACGACATCTCCGACAAGGTAGTTCGGATGGATGTGCTGAGCGTCGTCAAGCGAGATTTCAAGCCTTGAATCGTATACCTCGTCTACGACATCTTTTCTTGCGAACACGCGGATGGTGCCCGTCTCACGGTTCAGATCGACCCGTACGTTTTGTGCCTGGTTAAAATTTCGCTTATACGCAGAAATTAAGGCAGCTTCAATTGCTTCGATGATAATGTCTTTACTGATGCCTTTTTCTTTTTCAAGAATCGTGAGGGCATCTAATAGTTCACTGCTCATGTTAGCGGTCTCCCCCCTTAAACACTAATACTTCATTCATTAAAAAGTTACAGCTAATCTTGCGTTAGCTATTTTTTCATACGGAATATTGACCCGTTTCTTCCTTGTTTTGACCGTCATCTCTATTGTAGCAGTTTGTCCATCAAATTCAGCCAATTTGCCTTCAAACACTTTTAAACCGTCAATCGGTTCGTACGTTTTCATGTACACATTTTTGCCCAGTGATTTTTCGAAGTCGGCTTTTTTCTTTAATGGACGCTCGGCTCCTGGAGAAGATACTTCAAGAAAGTAGTTTTGAGTGATCGGATCGGCCTCATCCAGCTTTTCGCTTAACGCTTCGCTGACTTTGGCGCACTCCTCAATATCAACACCGTTATCGGAATCAATAAACACGCGAAGGAACCAGTTTTGACCCTCTTTGACAAATTCAATGTCTACGAGTTCAAGCTGAAGGTCATCTAGTATGGGCTGAGCCATTTCTTGAACGGTATCAGTCACTTTTTTGCTCATGTTTTTCCTCCTTGTGCTGTCGATATCATATCAGCCGTTCCTCTGCATAAAAACCCTGCTTCTAAAGAGCAGGGGCTTTGAGAAAACGATGGACATGTCGAGGCAAAATTGCCTGTTCAATACAAAAGAGCGGGTTTCCCCACTCTTTGGCCTCGGTAATCGTTAGCATTTCCAATAAAACTATACCATAACCATATATTTAATGCAAATCAAACTCCGCCTAAAAGGCTTGCTGCCAAAGCTTAAAACAGTGACAGCTGGTTTTGGTCCGGAAGCGACTCCAGACAGCCGTGGCGGTCTAAATACTCTAAAATGGTTTTTGACACTTTTCCGCGTTTTTGAAGGTCTTCTTTTGAAAGGAACTCTCCTTCTTCCCGCGCTTTTACAATATTGAGAGCGGCGTTGGTTCCGAGTCCCGGAATTGAGTTGAACGGCGGGATCAGACTGTTGCCGTCAATAATAAATTCCGAAGCGCTTGAACGGTATAGGTCGACCTTCTGGAAGGAATAGCCGCGTTCACACATTTCAAGCGCAAGCTCTAACACGGTAAGGAGGTTTTTTTCCTTCGGCGAAGCATCCAGCCCTTTGGAACTGATCTCATCCATCACCGCCCTGATGGCAGTCGAGCCTTTAATCATCGTATCAATGTCAAAGTCATCTGCGCGCACGGTAAAATAAGCAGCATAGTATAAAAGCGCGTGATGCACTTTAAAGTATGCAATCCGCACCGCCATTAACACGTATGCGGCGGCGTGGGCTTTCGGGAACATGTATTTGATTTTTTTGCATGAATCAATATACCAGTTCGGCACATTGTTCTTTTTCATTTCTTCTTCCCATTCCGGCGTCAGGCCTTTGCCTTTACGGACAAATTCCATAATTTTAAAGGCCAGTGAAGGCTCAAGGCCCTGATAGATCAAATAAACCATTATGTCATCACGGCAGCCGATCACTTCGCTCAGTTCACACGTATTGTTGTGTATCAGTTCCTGCGCATTGCCGAGCCATACGTCGGTCCCGTGGGAAAGCCCGGAAATCTGAACAAGCTCAGAGAACGTCGTCGGCTTAGTATCTTCGAGCATCTGCCGCACAAATCGCGTCCCGAATTCAGGAATGCCGAGCGTCCCCGTTTTGCAGCCGATCTGCTCTTCAGTGACGCCGAGCGATTCTGTGCCTTGGAAAATCTTCATAACTTCAGGATCATCCGTCGGAATCGTCTTCGGATCAATTCCGCTTAAATCCTGGAGCATCCGGATGACTGTCGGATCATCGTGTCCCAATATATCAAGCTTCAGCAGGTTGTCATGAATGGAGTGGAAGTCAAAGTGGGTCGTTTTCCATTCAGAACCCGTCGCATCAGCCGGGAATTGAATCGGTGAAAAATCGTAAATATCCATGTAATCCGGTACAACGATAATACCCCCCGGGTGCTGGCCGGTCGTTCTCTTAACGCCGGTACAGCCCTGTACGAGGCGGTCGATTTCTGCGCCGCGCATGTGAAGGTTGTGGTCGCCCGCATAGCCCTTCACATATCCGTAAGCCGTCTTTTCCGCAACGGTGCCGATCGTTCCCGCACGGTAAACGTTATCTTCACCGAACAGCACTTTCGTGTAGTTATGGGCATGCGGCTGATACTCACCTGAGAAGTTCAAGTCAATATCGGGTACTTTATCACCTTTGAAACCTAAGAACGTTTCAAACGGGATATCGTGTCCGTCCTTTTTCAAAGGAGTGCCGCAAGACGGGCAGCTTTTATCCGGAAGGTCAAAACCGGAACCGACGGATCCGTCATTAAAGAATTCGGAATACCGGCAGCTCGGGCACACATAGTGCGGAGCGAGCGGGTTCACTTCAGTGATTTCCGTTAAAGTCGCCACAAGTGATGAACCGACGGATCCCCGGGAGCCGACGAGATAGCCGTCATCCAGAGACCGTTTTACAAGCTTATGAGAAATGAGATATATAACGGCGAATCCATGGCCGATGATGCTTTTTAATTCTTTCTCTATTCTCGCTTCAACAATTTCAGGAAGCTCTTCACCGTAAATGCTTCTCGCGCGCTGATAGCTCATTTCACGGATTTCTTCATCGGCTCCGTCAATTTTCGGCGTATACAGGTCGTCTTTAATCGGTTTGATCTCTTCGATCATGGAAGCGACTTTTTGTGTATTCTCAACCACGATTTCTTTCGCTTTTTCCGCACCCAGAAAGGAGAAAGCATCCAGCATTTCATCTGTCGTTCTAAAGTGCACTTTAGGCAGTTCATGTCTGTTTAACGGGTTGGCGCCGCCTTGAGAAGAAATTAAGATCTTCCGGTAAATTTTATCCTCATCGTTTAAATAGTGGACATTTCCTGTCGCAACGACCGGTTTATTCAATTTTTCCCCGAGCTTCGTAATGTTTGTGATGATTTCTTTCAGCGCTTTTTCATCCCGGACGAGCTCAAGCTGCAGAAGGTGCCTGTATACTTCCGGCGGCTGCACTTCAAGATAGTCATAGAAAGATGCGATATCTTCAACCTCTTCAGGTGATTTTTGCATCATGCCTTCAAAGACCTCTCCCCTGTCACATGCAGAACCGATTAACAGGCCTTCTCTGTATTTATCAAGCTGCGACCTCGGAATGCGCGGCACTCTGTAGAAATATTGAATATGAGAAATGGAGACGAGCTTAAACAGATTTTTCAGGCCGGTCTCATTCACGGCAAGCAATGTAGCGTGATAAGGCCTTGATCTTTGGTAAGCATTGGATTGTCCCATATTCTCATTCAGCTGATCATGATAAAAAATGTCTTTTTCAGCCGCGTCTTTGAGCATTTTTAACAGCAGATATCCTGTTGCTTCAGCGTCAAAGACCGCTCGGTGATGCTGGGTTAATTCGATATCAAACTTCTTACATAACGTATTTAAGCGGTGATTTTTAAATTCAGGATACAGGAAACGCGCGAGTTCCAGCGTATCAATGACCGGATTTTTCGCTTTTTCGGTTTTCAAAAGGCGCTTGTACGCCACATTTAAAAATCCCATATCAAAGCTGGCGTTGTGAGCCACTAACACATCATCGCCGATCCATTCTTTAAAATCCCTGACAACGTCAACGACATCGGGCGCGTCGCGCACCATGTCATCCGTAATTCCGGTAAGCTCTATCGTCGTTGCCGACAGAGGGTGGTGCGGATTGGCGAACGCTTCGAATTTATCAATGATTTCTCCGCCTCTTATTTTGACTGCCGCAAGCTCAATGATAGTGTCATACACTGCTGACAGACCTGTCGTTTCAACGTCAAAGACGACATATGTGTCCTCTTCCAGGAGACGGTGAGCGGGATTGTATGCGATCGGAACGCCGTCATCTACGATATTGGCTTCCATTCCGTAAATCATTTTAATACCGTGCTTTTTCGCGGCGGAATAAGCATCCGGGAAGGACTGCACGACGGCATGATCAGTTAACGCAATCGCTTCGTGTCCCCATTTTTTCGCCTGTTCGACAAGCTTCCCGATGCCCGTTACGGCGTCCATTTGGCTCATCGGAGAATGCAGATGAAGCTCTACCCGTTTTTCACCTTCAGGAGCGGTATCTTCCCGGGTTTTGGCTTTTACTTCATTCACGTCATTTGCAATCATGACGAGGTCTCTGACGAATGTATCGTTTTGGATGCTTCCCCGCGCTTTCACCCACATGCCCTTTTTCAGCGTTTTCATGAGGGCGGCGTCTTCTTTTTCTCTTGCAAACATTTTTACTAGAATACTGTTTGTATAATCCGTAATTTTGAAAATACAGAGCGTCCGTCCGCTTTTCAGCTCGCGTGTTTCAGCATCAAACACATAGCCCTGCACCGTGATTCTTCTTTCTTCATCCATGATGCTGTCGAGAGTCCGGATTTCTTCGTTCTCTTTAATTTGATAGCCGATGACAAGCGGCCCGGACGGCGTCTGATCGTCATCGCCCTCTTTTTCCTTCTTCTCCATTTCGATAAGCGCCTGCATCGCCCGCTCCTGATCTTCAGCAAGCTTTTGCTCGCGGAATTTCTGAATTTCTTGATCAGACACGAAAATTTCCGTATCCAGCTGCAGTTCCGGAAAGCCGAATTGGCGATAGCTGTGCTGAATCAGTGCGCTGTATTTATTTTTGAGCGCCGATGCTTCTGTATCCGTCTTTGTTTTCACGATCAGCTTGTTTCCCTTGAGCTTCGGCTTCTGCTGATTCAAAAGGGCCACCATCGGCGGCGAGGTTCCTTCAAGCTCTTCGATACAGCGTGTCCAATAATCCTGTACAAGCTCCTCTGACACACTAGGGTCAATGACTTGAATGGACGACGTGACACGGGCGATGTGAGCAAACGATTGTGTTAACCTCATCATGAATGAATCATATATTTGATACGGCAAAAGAGCCTTAAAGCGAAATTGGAAATGCCAGGCCTTTTCTGCTTTATGGATTGTCAGTTTATCAATCTCTCCATCTTCAAAGTATGTCATGAAGGTATCATCTGTCATATTAAGCTGCTGCAGAAGAATCTGAAACTGTCTTCTGTTTACTGATAACTGTTCCATTCAGACAGTATCCCTCCCTTAAAACATCATAAGTGAAGGTACCTCCGCAGGTGATGAGGTACCTTCTTTTTTCTCTATTTTAACATGATTTTGTACGATTCGTTATGGCGATTACTTCGTCTTAATAAATTCAGAAAGCTCATCCACTGAAACTTCGGCAGATTCACCGGTTTTGCGGATTTTCACTTCTACGATGCCTTCATCGGCACGTTTACCGACAGTGATGCGGATCGGAAGGCCGATCAGGTCAGAATCAGCAAATTTCACGCCTGCGCGTTCTGCGCGGTCATCGTATAACACCTCATAACCTTCCGCTTGGAATTTGCCGTAAAGCTGCTCAGCAAGCTCTTTTTGCGCCTCGTTTTTCATATTCAGCGCCAAAATATGAAGATCATACGGAGCAACGCTTTTCGGCCAGATCAGGCCTTTTTCGTCGTGATGCTGTTCAGCGATTGCTGAAAGGGTTCTGGACACGCCGATTCCGTAACATCCCATCAGCATCGGCTGCGCCCGCCCGTTTTCATCAAGGTATGTCGCATTCATAGCTTCAGAATAACGCGTGCCGAGTTTAAAGACTTGTCCGACTTCAATTCCCTCAGCGAAACGGATCGTGCCTTTTCCGTCAGGTGACGGATCGCCTTCCTGAATAATTCGAAGATCGGCATATGCTTTTACAGACGCATCGCGTTCGATGTTTACGTTTCGGTAATGGCGGTCTTTTTCATTCGCGCCGCTTACTGCGTTTACCATCACTTTGACAGCCTGGTCGGCATAAATTTCAATGTCGCCGGCAGCGCCGATCGGCCCCGCAAATCCCGGCTCCGTGCCAAGCTTCTCCGCTACTTCTTCACGAGACGCAAGCTCAACCACTTCCGCGTTCAGAAGGTTTTTCACTTTTACGTCATTGACCTCATGATCGCCTCTTACTAACACGAGAACAAATCGGTCATCCGCTTTAAACAGCATTGATTTGATGCAGGCGCTCGGCTCGATCTGCAAGAAAGAAGCCAGCTCTTCAATGCTTTTAACATTCGGCGTATCAATTTTTTCCAGCGCCTCAGGTTTTTCATCTGACGGCTCGGCGTTCATGACAACTTCCGCCATTTCCGTGTTGGCTGCGTAAGAGGATCCGTCGGAATATGCGATGGTATCTTCCCCAATTTCGGAAAGAGCCATAAATTCATGCGTGTCTTTTCCGCCCATTGCGCCTGAGTCGGCAATAACGGGACGGACATTTAATTCGCAGCGTGCGAAAATGCTGCTGTATGCGCCGTACATGTTTTGATACGTTTCTTCCAGACTTTCTTCAGAGGCATGGAAAGAGTACGCATCTTTCATGATGAATTCGCGTCCCCGCAATAACCCGAAACGCGGGCGTTTTTCATCTCTGAATTTAGACTGGATCTGGTAAAGAGTGAGCGGCAGACGCTTATAAGATTTCACCTCATCGCGCACGAGAGAAGTAATGACTTCTTCATGTGTCGCGCCTAAAGCAAATTCGCGGCCGTGACGGTCTTTCAGACGCATCAATTCAGGCCCGTACGTATACCATCTGCCTGATTCCTGCCAAGTTTCAGCCTGCTGAAGGGCCGGCATCAGCATTTCCACCGCGTTGATTTTTTCCATTTCTTCACGCACGATCTTCTGAATGTTTTGAATGACCCTGTAAGCCAGGGGCATATAGCTGTAAACCCCGCTCGTATTTTGTCTGATAAATCCCGCTCTCAGCAGAAGCTTATGGCTTTTTGCTTCAGCATCGGCCGGCACTTCTCTCAGGGTCGGAATAAGCGTCAAACTTTGTCTCATGTCTTCGCACCTCTGATTTTTTTACTAGTCAATTATAAGAATAAACGCTGGATATCGTTCCATGTGACAACCAGCATAAGAAGCATTAAGAAAGCGACGCCGATAAATACGACAAATGCTTCCTTGTCACGGTTAATCGGCTTACCGCGGATTGCTTCAATGAATAAAAACAGCAGTCTTCCGCCGTCAAGCGCCGGGATCGGCAGCAGGTTGACGATTCCAAGGTTGATGCTTAAAAACGCCGCAAACTGGAATAGGTTGATAATGCCGGTTTTTGCAACCTGATCCGTCATATCATAAATTCCGACAGGGCCCGAAAGCATATCAAGCTTAAACTGGCCTGTCACGATTTTGCTCAGATTGGTCAGGATCGCCTTTGTGACATCAACCGTAGAAGTCGCGCCGTAAGCGATCGCAGCAAACGCGCCTTTTTCAGTCGGCGCATAAGAGCCGAAGCGGCCGATTGTTTTTTTGTTTTCATCTTTTACGGCTTCAGGGGTAACCGAGATATGAAACGATTTGCCGTCACGTTTCACGGCGACATCGATTTTTTTCCCGGGATTGTCTTTTACCGCTGTCACGATGTCAGTCCATGACCGCATTTTTTCACCGTTAATGCTCTGGATATAGTCGCCTTCTTTTAAACCGGCAGCCGCTGCGCGTCCATTGTCTGTCAGTTTTCCGAGCTCAGGCTGATTCGAAGGCACGCCTTGAATGAATCCAAGCATGACGAGAATGACATACGCTAAGATGAAGTTCATAATCGGACCGGCAGCAATCGCCTTAATCCGCTGCCATACAGGTTTTGACCCGAATTGGCGGTTGTAAGGCGCAATCTGCACTTCTTCTCCGTCTACGATGAAAAAAGAGGTCTGACTGACAGTAAAGCCCGACAGTTCATCTTCTTTCCCCTGCTCATACCCTGTAATCTTCATTTCGTGCTCAAGGTCAGCCGTCTCCACCTCGACAATTAAAGCGTCGGGGTATTTTTCCTTTTGATTAATGATGACTTTTTCCACTTCGTCGTCTTTATTAAAAAGAAGCCCGACGGTATAACCGGGTTTGACTTCAATCATTTCCGGATCTTCACCGGCCATGCGGACGAACCCGCCGACCGGAAGGAGCCTGATCGTATACACGGTTTCATTCTTTTTAAATGAAAAGATTTTGGGTCCGAACCCGATCGCAAATTCACGGCAAAGGATTCCCGCTCTTTGGGCGAGCAGTAAATGCCCCAGCTCATGGAAAAAAACGAGCGTTCCGAAAATAATAATAAACGCGATAACTGTATTCACGAACATACCACCTTATGTGAGTATTGAATTAACGTATCCCCGGGTGTCTTTGTCCACTTCTTGGATATCCGCAAGACTCGGATCCTGAATTACGCTGTGGCGGTTCAATGCTTTTTCTATCAGATCCTCAATCGATAAGAACGAAATCCGTCCGGCAAGAAAAGCGGCGACGGCTTCTTCATTGGCCGCATTTAAAACCGTCGGCATCGTTCCCCCTATTTTACCTGATTCAAAGGCAAATTGTAAGCAGCGGAACCTTTCAAAGTCAGCTTTCGCAAAATGAAGGCTTCCGATCTCCCATAATTCAAGCCTTTTTGTATCATGCAGAGGCAGCCGGTCCGGATATGTCAGCGCGTATTGAATCGGCACCCTCATGTCCGGATTTCCGAGCTGGGCAATGACGCTTCTGTCGTGAAATTCAACCATCGAATGAATGATGCTCTCCTTATGTAAAACAACGTCAATCTGTTCATACGGAATGTCAAACAGCCAGTGCGCTTCAATGACTTCAAGCCCTTTATTCATCATTGTAGCCGAATCAATCGTAATCTTTGCACCCATCGACCAGTTCGGGTGGTTAAGGGCGTCGGCAATCGTTACAGACTCAAGCTCCTGCCGTGTTTTATCCCTGAAACTGCCGCCTGATGCCGTAATGATCAGACGCTCGATATTTTTGCTCTGTTCTCCTTGCAGCGCCTGAAAAATAGCGGAATGTTCGCTGTCGACCGGAAGAAGGGGCACGCCGTATTGTTTTGCGTGTCCTTTCACTATATGCCCGGCAGTGACAAGAGTTTCCTTATTTGCAAGCGCAATTGTTTTTTTCTGTTCAATCGCTTTCAAAGTCGGGATTAAACCGACGCTTCCGAGCAGCGCATTGACCACGATATCCACTTCATCCATGACCGCCGCTTCGATCAGGCCTTCTTCTCCGATGCCGATTTGACACTCATGAGAAAAAGACGCTTCTTTCACTTTTCGATATGTATCCATGTCGCCGACTGCTACATACTTCGGCTGAAACGTTCTGATCAACGGGATTGCTTTTTCGGCGTTTTTACCGAAAGTCATTGAGACGAGACGGAATTGGTCTTGATGCATGCGCAATACATCCAATGTCTGCTCCCCTATTGATCCCGTTGCTCCTAAAAGACAAATATTCTTCAAAATGCCACTCCCATTCTATGCGTCCAGATCGGTCTTATTTTCATATTAGCCTTTCTCATGAAAAAAGCGCAAGCAGAAAGTATAAGAACGGCATGACAAACAAAAAGCTGTCAAATCGATCTAAAATGCCGCCGTGCCCCGGAAGGATTTTCCCCGAATCCTTCACATCATAGTGCCGTTTCAGCGCTGATTCCACCAAATCCCCGATCTGTCCGAAAACAGACAGAACAAGTGTGATGACCAAAAGAAACGGGTATGAAATCGGAAGACCGGCAAACAGCTGAAAAACAGCCGTGAAAATAAGGGCGATGACAATACCGCCGAGAAACCCTTCCACCGTTTTGTTAGGGCTGATTTCAGGCCACAGCTTCCGCTTCCCGAGCGACTTTCCTACAAAATATGCGCCCGAATCCGTTGACCATATGACAACGCAGGCATAAAAAATATACAAAAGCCCGTTTGTTTCAATGTTTCTGATTTCAATAAAATAATGAAAACACAGTCCGATATATACCGTCGCCAGGACGATAAATCCGACTTCATCAAACGTAAAGGTGTTTTTCACAAGCACCGTATAGCTGAGCAATATCAAAACGGCGAAAATCGTTACTTCCATTTTCGCGTCAAAAAAATGATATTTGTCCGGCATCATATACAGCCATAATAGCAGGAGGCTGATCAGTCCCGGAAAAGAAAAAAACTTGAGCTTTTTCATCCGCAAAAGCTCAAAAAGCGCTATACTGCCCATCACATAAACAAATACGGTGAACGGCAATCCTCCGAAAATAACCAAAAATAAAAATAGTGCCGCTGCCAGAACACCCGTTAACAATCTTTGTTTCATTTCCACCATCCTCTAAATTCCGCCAAACCTCCGGCCCCGCTGCTGAAATTCTCCCACTGCCTTCAGAAAGTGATCTTCCTTAAAATCGGGCCACAGGACATCTGTAAAAACAAATTCACTGTAAGCCACCTGCCAAAGCATAAAGTTGCTCAGTCTGATTTCTCCGCTCGTTCTGATGAGCAGCTCCGGGTCCTGGATTGATTCTGTCATTAAATGCTTGGAAAAGAGCGCTTCATCAATGTCTTCGATATTCAGCGTACCGCTTTTCACCTGTTCGGCCAATGCTTTTGCCGCATTGACGATTTCCGTGCGTCCGCCGTAGTTCAAAGCGAAATTGAGAATCAGCCCGTCATTTTGTTCTGTATCTTTTACGGCCTTCTCAATCGCCTTATACGTATGAGAAGGGAGCGCGGATTCATCTCCGATTATTTTCACACGTACATTCTCCTCTATCAATTCAGGAAGATACGTATTCAGGAACTCTTCCGGAAGCTTCATCAAAAAGTCTACTTCCATCTTCGGGCGCTTCCAGTTCTCCGTGGAAAACGCGTAAAGAGTCAGAACTTTGACGCCGAGCTGATTTGCGAGCTTTGTCACTCTTTTTACCACTTTCATTCCTTCATGATGTCCGGCAATCCGCGGAAGTGAACGCTTCTTCGCCCAGCGTCCGTTACCGTCCATAATAATGGCGATGTGTGCGGGAATTTCACCCTTCAGTATGTCTTCTTTTGTATACCGTTCTAAGTTGGAAGCCGCATTCTGCTGATTCTTCCAATTTTTGAGTATGTTGAGCATGAGATTCCTCCGTCACCCAAAAAGGTTGCGTTGCTGATGATCAATGTAATCAACAGTATTAACAAAAAAACCCCCTGTAAACATGAGAGGGTCTTTTCACATTATCTATTGTACATAGTTTTTCATTAAACTTCCATGATTTCTTTTTCTTTGTCCTTTGTAACACTGTCAATTTTTGACACAAATTCATCTGTCAGCTTTTGAACGTCTTCACTGGAAGCACGAAGCTCGTCTTCTGTAATGTCTCCGTTTTTCTCAAGCTTTTTGAGTTCATCGTTGCTGTCACGGCGGACATTACGGACTGCCACTTTCGCTTCTTCCGCGTATTTTTTCACGACTTTGACAAGTTCTTTACGTCTTTCTTCCGTCAGAGCAGGGATCGCGATGCGGATAATTGTGCCGTCACTTGTCGGAGTTACGCCAAGATCAGCTTTCAGAATCGCTTTTTCAATATCGCCGATTGCTGTTTTGTCATACGGTGTGACAACAAGCATACGCGCTTCAGGCACATTGATAGAAGACAGCTGGTTTAAAGGTGTTTGGGCACCGTAGTATTCTACTGTCACTTTATCCAATAGAGACGGGTTGGCACGTCCCGCACGGACTGACGCCAATTCGCGTGAATAAGCGGCAACCGCTTTTTCCATGCGTTCTTTTGTTTGAGTTAATACTTCGTTTGACAACGTTATTTCCCCCTTACGATCGTTCCGATTGATTCGCCGATTACGGCACGCTTAATATTTCCTTCTTCCATAATAGAAAAGACGATCAGCGGAATATCATTATCCATACATAGTGAAGAAGCCGTAGAATCCATGACTTCCAGCCCGTCTTTTAACACATCGAGATAAGATAATTTTTCGTATTTAACGGCTGACTCATCTTTTCTCGGATCAGCATTATACACACCGTCGACATTATTTTTCGCCATTAAGATCACATCCGCTTCGATTTCAGCGGCACGCAGCGCTGCGGTTGTGTCCGTAGAGAAATAAGGGTTTCCCGTTCCTGCGGCAAAAATCACAACGCGTTTTTTCTCCAAGTGGCGGATGGCTTTTCTTCTGATGTAAGGCTCAGCGACCTGACGCATTTCAATTGATGTCTGCACTCTGGACTGAATTCCGAGAGTTTCAAGGCTGTCCTGCAGGGCAAGTGAGTTCATGACAGTAGCAAGCATGCCCATATAATCGGCCGTCGCACGGTCCATTCCTAAGTCACTGCCTGTTTTTCCGCGCCATAAGTTGCCGCCGCCTACGACTACGGCCACTTCGACGTCAAGCTCAGCGATTTCTTTTACCTGTTTAGCGATGGATTGGATGACAGTCGGATTAATGCCGTTTCCCTGCTCTCCTGCCAGTGCTTCTCCGCTAAGCTTTAAAACGATACGATTGTATTTTGGTTTTTCCATAATAACCTCCAAGTGTAAACATTGCCGTTTCCTATTATGCAAGAGAAAAAAAGGTTTGTAAATATAGTTTTAAAAATAGGGAACACAAGTAGTGTCCCCTATACTGCCTGAAAAGCCGCGAAAGATTCGCCAAGGCTTTCCGCCATTATTTTTTCACTTGGTTCATAACTTCTTCAGCAAAGTTTTCTTGGCGTTTTTCAATACCTTCTCCAACTTCGTAGCGGACGTAAGTTTTAACAGATGCGTTTTTCGCAGCCACAACTTGTTTCACTTTTTCGTCTGGGTTTTTAACGAAAGCTTGGTCTAATAAGCAAATTTCTTCGAAGAATTTGTTCAGACGGCCTTCAACCATTTTAGCTACGATGTTTTCCGGTTTGCCTTCTTGAAGAGCTTGCTGAGTCAGGATCTGACGCTCATGGTTTGCTTCTTCTTCTGACACTTGGTCACGTGAAATGTAACGAGGATTTACCGCTGCAACATGCATCGCGATGTCTTTTGCAAGATCTTCGTCAGTTGTTCCGCTAAGAACAGATAATACGCCGATGCGGCCTCCCATGTGAAGGTAAGCACCGAACGCTTCGCTGTCTTCTTTTGTAATAACAGCAAAACGGCGAAGAGTGATTTTCTCTCCGATTTTAGCAACGTTGCTTGTGATGTATTCTTCAACAGTAGAACCGTTTTCCATCTTTTGACCCATTGCTTCTTCAAGATCAGCAGGAGCGTTTGCAAGAAGGTGGTCAGCAAGTGTGTTCAGAAGCTCTTTGAAACCTTCGTTTTTCGCAACGAAATCAGTTTCAGAGTTTACTTCTAGGATAACGCCTTTGTTGCCGTCAGTTTTAATAAGAGTAGAACCTTCAGCAGCGATACGGTCAGCTTTTTTAGCCGCTTTCGCAATCCCTTTTTCTCTTAGAAGGTCGATTGCTTTGTCCATATCTCCGTCAGTTTCAGTCAACGCTTTTTTACAGTCCATCATACCAGCGCCTGTTTTTTGACGCAGTTCTTTTACCTGCTGTGCAGTAATAGCCATTTGAATTCCTCCTTATATGTGTAAACAAGATATGTATAGATACATTTTTCTTGAAAAAAGGTGATAAAAGGCAGTCCCTCTTATCACCTTTTGATTAGGTTACGCAGTTGTCGTTTCTGTTTCAGGTGCAGTCTCTTCAGCAGCTTCCGCTTCTTCTTCGCCTTGCTTCGCTTCAAGAATAGCATCTGCCATTTTAGAAGTAAGAAGTTTGACAGCGCGGATTGCGTCATCGTTTGCAGGGATTACGACATCAATTTCATCAGGATCACAGTTTGTATCTACAATTCCGATGATAGGAATGTTCAATTTGCGAGCTTCCGCAACAGCGATGCGCTCTTTGCGAGGATCGATGATGAATAATGCATCAGGAAGATCCTTCATGTCTTTAATTCCGCCTAGGAATTTTTCAAGACGCTCTAATTCTTTTTTCAATTGAACAACTTCTTTTTTCGGAAGTACTTCAAACGTACCGTTTTCTTGCATTTTTTCGATGTCTTTCAGACGCTTAATGCGTTTTTGGATTGTTTCGAAGTTTGTCAGTGTACCGCCCAACCAGCGTTGGTTGACATAGTACATGCCAGAGCGTACAGCTTCTTCTTTAACAGAATCCTGAGCTTGTTTTTTTGTGCCGACGAAAAGGATTTTTCCGCCTTCAGCAGCAAGGTTTTTCGTGAAGTTGTAAGCTTCCTCTACTTTTTTCACTGTTTTTTGAAGGTCAATGATGTAGATTCCGTTACGCTCCGTGAAAATGTAACGCTTCATTTTTGGGTTCCAGCGGCGTGTTTGGTGGCCGAAGTGAACACCAGCTTCAAGCAATTGTTTCATAGAAATAACTGACATGTGATTTCCTCCTAATAAAATGGTTTTTTTCCTCCGCTTAGGTCATTTTTGTGCAGAACTGCCGCCTGCAGCACCCTCTGCATAAATCGTTAAGCGTGTGTATTTAACACCAAGACATAATATAACACAGCTTTATGCGACAATCAAGAATCCTTTACAGCTTTGCCGCGAAATTTTAAAAACAGCTCGATTTCGGTCTTTCCGCTCTTCATCCGTCTGGCGATTTCCGCGGGGGTAAGCCCCTGTTCATATAATTCCGAAACACGTTCTTCAAACGAAGGCGCGCCGCTGTTTTCCTCGCTTTCAGCCCGTTCCGTTGCACTGATGAGCTTTTCCATGTGGTCCGGAATATCAGGCTCTTTTTGCGGTTCGGCTGGCCGGGGCCGTGCGTCTTCTGCACCTGAGTCTTGATCAGCCCGGCTTTTTGTATCTTCAAGTCTTTCATTTTCTTCTTTTAATTCAAGCAGAAACGCAGCAAGGGTGTTTTCCGTCTCTTCAAGAATCTTCTTCTGCTGACGCTCCGCCTCCTTGAGGGCTGAAAACCTCGTGTACAGAATAATGACGGCATAAAGCAGTACGCCGTGAAGCACAAAGCTTAAAAGCCATAATAGTGTTGACATGTTTTTCACTCGCTAACCATGAGTTCATTATTGAATTACTTTTTCAAGCAGATGCTTTAATTTAAACAGCGCCTTTGAATGAATCTGCGAAATCCGCGAGGTCGAAAGGTTCAGAACTTGTCCGATTTCGGTCAGAGTCAGTTCTTCTTTATAAAATAAACTGACGACAAGCTGTTCTTTTTCAGAAAGCTCGTGGATTTTCCCTGCAAGCTGAGCGATCAGCTCGTCCTTCATAATTTTTTCTTCCGGCGGCACATTTTTGTCATCTCTGATCATCACTTGAATATTCTCACCGTCATCCTGGTCGTGAAGCTTTTCATCAATTGATAAGAGATTGGCAAAAAAACCTTCATTCATCGTTGATACTACGTCCTGCTCCGTCATCCCCAGCTCTTCGGCGATCTCTGAAGGCGTCACATTCCGAAGGTAGCGCTGTTCAAGTTTTTCGATCGCCGCTTCGACTTTTTTTGTCTTCTCCCGTGAAGTTCTGGGCAGCCAATCTTCTTTACGCAGCCCGTCGATGATTGCACCGCGAATTCTAAACGAGGCATAGGTATCAAACTTTAAATCCCGGCCGGGGTCGAATTTTTCTAGGGCATCGTATAAACCGAGCATACCAAGGCTCATTAGATCGTCTTTATGCACCGATTTCGGCAGTCCGACGGAAATTCTGCCGACATGATATGTGACCAGCGGCATGTAACGGCGCATTAAATCATCACCGGCTTTAGGATCTTTCCACTCTTTCCAGCGCGACCACAGCACCTGATCTTCATAATTCAAGGATTGCATCGTTATCCCCCTACCTCATACCTTTATTAAATCGTTGTTTCACCTTGTTTAACAGTTCGGATGTGCAGCATGCAGGACTTTGGCTCAAATTCAATCGTCCGGCCGCTTGAGCCGCCGGTATCTTCACTGATGACCGGGATGCTATATAATGAAAGCTGCTCTTTGATGGCCGCTACGTTCCTTGGGCCGATTTTCATCAGATCGTTTGTCATTTTGAACTTAAACATCTCCGCTCCCCCGGCGAGTTTTGCCTTCAGGGCAAACTTGCGGCATCCGGCTTTCAAAAGCATGTCAATCGTCGTCTTAACGGCGGTGTCTGCGTATTTTGCACGGTTAAGCTCCGCCGTTTTCGATAAACCGGAGTCCGGCAGCATGACGTGAACAAGTCCTGCCGTTTGTTTGTCTTTATCGTATAAAACCAGCCCCACACATGAACCGAGTCCCGAAGTCCGGATTTTATCCGGGTAACGCGCGACTTGAACATCCGCAATCCCCACTTTAACGACTGCGGCTTCCGCACGGCTCATAAAGCCGCACCCAATGAGACGAAGAGCTTTTCAAAAGAATCATAGTCCGGGAGCATAAACATATGGGCTTTGAGCTCCTGCCGGCTGCCCTGATCAAAAATAGAAGTATCCACGACAATGGCATGTTCTCCGACTTGGCTGAGCTCCATCAGTCCTTCGCTGATAACCGCACCGAACATATCAAGCGAGATTTCCGGCACGCTCGGGTAAATCTCAAGCTTCGTCAAATCAGCCAATGCCGTTAGATAGGAACCTGCTAAAATATTGCCGAACTCATGTAAAGCAGAAGAACTCAAATGATCTTCGCCCAACTGGTCAATATCAAAATTCGGATTCCCGATCAGCTCTCTGATAAACTGTTCCGCTTGATGAAAAGGCATGATGAGAAAGATAGAACCGGTCATGTCGCCTTCCATTCTTAAAAAGATACTGGCGACCGGCGTTTCGGCACCGCCGAAAAAATCAGCAAGCTCATCAAATGTCAATAAAGTCGCAAACGGCACTTCCATATCAATCTTTCTGTTCAGCAGCTGAGCCATGGCAGAAGCTGAATGACCAGCCCCGATATTTCCGACTTCCCGCAAAATATCCATCTGCTCTTCTTTGATGGCTTCAAACTTACTCATGTTGTCTTATCCCCTTTAAGCATTCGGCTCTCCAGACGCAGATGCCGAAGCACCTTTATCCAGCACCGCATGCGCATCGATAATATTGAGGAGCCTGTTATCTTGCTTTACGATCTGTTTAATCCACACATCCGCTTCCTTTGTCTGGCTTTCAGGCGCGGATTCGATTTCATTTTCATGCACGGTGATGACGTCATTGGCCTCATCCACGACCCAGCCGACATCGGCGTCACGGTAAGAAATGATGATTATCCGTGTCTCTTCTGTGATGTCCTGTTCAGGCTGGTTCAAACGTTTTCTTAAATCAAGAACCGGCGTAATCACCCCGCGCAGGTTGATAACACCGCGGATATAAGATTCCACTCCCGGGACTCTCGTCGGTTTTTGCCACTTTTCAATTGATTTTACCTGGGAAACTGAAATAGCGTATTCTTTTCCGTTTATCATAAACACAATCATTTTTTCACCTGTTTTGATTTCAGCAGTCATGCGGGCACCTCCTCGTGTCGTTTTAGTAGATCAGCGCATTGCAATCAATAATCAGCGCCACTTCTCCGTTTCCAAGAATCGTAGCGCCGGAAATCGCAAAGACGTTCGTTAAATAGTCACCGAGTGATTTCAGTACAACTTCCTGCTGGCCGATAAAAGAGTCCACGACAAAAGCAGTAGATTTATCGCCCTTTTTCACCACGATCATATGGAACTGATCCGCATCCTGTTTTGAATCCGTAATGCCGAATTCTTTTTTCAGATAGACGATCGGGACGATTTGCCCTCTGAAATCAATCACTTCTCTGTCATGCGTCTGCAGGATATCTTTCTTATCAATAACAGCCGTCTCTATAATAGAAGAAATCGGGATCGCAAAAGTCTCTTCTTCAAGTTTAATGAGAAGGACGGATATAATTGAAAGTGTCAGCGGAAGCTGAATACTGAAAAGAGAACCTTGCCCTTCCGCGGATTTGACACTGACAGAGCCGCCGAGGGACTCGAGTTTATTTTTCACAACATCCAGGCCGACACCCCGCCCTGAAATGTCAGAAATTTGATCGGCAGTCGAAAAGCCCGGTGCAAAAATAAGCTCGTAAATCTCATTATCTTCAAGCGTTTCAGCATCACGTTCAGTGATTACATTCCGTTCGAGCGCTTTTTCAAGAATTTTCTTTCTGTTCAGGCCTGCCCCGTCATCTTCAACCTCAATAAAGACGTGGTTGCCGCTGTGATATGCTTTAAGCACAACATGACCTGATTCCGGTTTTCCTTTATTCACCCGCACTTCAGGTGATTCAATGCCGTGATCGATGCTGTTTCTGATTAAATGGACAAGCGGATCGCCGATTTCATCAATCACCGTGCGGTCCAGTTCCGTTTCAGCGCCGATGATGGACAATTCAATTTTCTTGTTTAATTCCTTTTGAAGCTGGCGGATCATTCTCGGGAACCGGTTAAAGACTGTTTCTACCGGCACCATCCGCATATTAAGAATAATAGACTGAAGGTCCCCGGAGATTCTTGTCAGGCGTTCAACAGTTTCAGTCAGTTCATTGTGTTCAAGCTCTTTGGCGATCTGCTCAAGGCGTCCGCGGTCAATGACAAGTTCTTCAAAAAGGTTCATCGAAGAATCCAGTCTCTCAATGTTGACACGAATCGTTTTCGATCCGCTGTGGTGCTTCGGCTGTTCTTCCGCTTTCGCTTGCGGCTTTGGCTGTTTCTCGGCTGTTTTAGCCGGAACTTCTTTCACCGGTTCAGGCGCTTGCGGTTTTTCGGCCGTTTTTAACGGCGCGCCGACAGAAAGCTCGACATTTTCCACTTCTGAAATGCCGCTGATAAGCTCTTTAATTTCTTCAGCAGGCTGCTTCGTCAGGAAACACACCTGAAAATCCGTTCCGAAATCTTCCGTCTCAAGCACTTCCGCGGCAGGTATCGTTTTTGCGACTTCACCGGCTTCATTCAGCTTTTCAAATATCATATACACGCGCACGGCTTTGAGCATACAGCTTTCATTCAGGGAAACCGTTATTTCATAGCGGCTGAACCCCTGCTCTTCTGCCTCTTCAATGACAGTCCGTTCGAACTCATCATAATTCCATTCAGCTGAAGCCTGTTGCGTTGAAACCGGCCGTTCTGCCGTTTCAGCTGAAGCGGCAGTCTCATGCACCGCGTTTACGTCGAGCTTCGCGCTCACTTCAGAAATGTCGCGCTTGCCGTCTCCTCCGTCAATAATGGACTGCACCATCTCTTCAAGATGATCAAGCGCTTCAAACAGCACATCCAGCCAGTCTGATGTAACCGGCATTTCTCCGTTGCGGATGGCGTCCAGCACATTTTCCATCAGGTGGGTTAAATGCGCCAGATCTGTATATCCCATCGTTGCGCTCATGCCTTTCAGCGTATGGGCGGCTCTGAAGATGTCATGCACAATCTGAAGGTCTGACGGATCTTTTTCCAACAGCAGCAGCTTTTCGTTACATGTCTGTAAGTGCTCTTTACTTTCATCAATAAAGACATCTAAATATTGATTCATATCCAATTGATTCACACCCTCTCTTTTTTCACACATCCGGTGATGGATGCCGCGATTTCTTCCACATGTTTAATCTCATGAATGAGGCCCGCTTTTATCGCTGACTTCGGCATTCCGAACACAACACAGGATTCGTCAGACTCCGCAATTGTTTTAACGCCGCCTGTTCTGAGCATTTCTTTTACGCCTTCGGTTCCGTCACTGCCCATGCCGGTCATAATGACGGCTACCTTTTCATAATCAGACAATCGGCTTGCCGAACGAAACAAATAATCGGCTGACGGTTTATGCCGGCTTTCCGTCTCATGAACGTCTAGAATGATGCGGAGTGTTCCGCTGTCCTCTGCAACCGTCATATTCTTTCCGCCGGGCGCGATGTACACCCATCCGTCTTTAGCCTCTTCACCGTTTTCCGCTTCCTTCACCTGAATATCCGACAAATGGTTCAGCCTGTCTGCAAGTGAAGCGGTAAAGCCTTCAGGCATGTGCTGCACGACAAAGACAGGCGCTTTTAAATCTTTCGGCAGCTTCGGAATCACCTTTTGCAGAGCCCGCGGTCCGCCTGTAGAAGTCGCAATAAATACGGCCTGCTTATCGGATTTTGCTTTCGGCCTCTCAAATCCCGCCGCAGCCGGACGTTCCGGGGTGAGAGGCTCTTTTACTGCCGCCTCAGTTTTTTTTGCGCGGGACAGTCCGGCGGCAATCACCCTTTCAATCAGCTGTTCTTTAATTTTATAAAGATCAAGTGAAATCGCTCCAGAAGGCTTGGTGATAAAATCAAAAGCGCCCATTTCTAGGCAATTGATCGTTCGGTCTTTTCCTTGCTGCGTCTGGCTCGATACCATGATTACGGGAAGTTTATATATGCTGATGATTTTCCGCAATGTATCCGTTCCGTTCATGACCGGCATTTCAATATCAAGCGTGACAACATCCGGCTTAAGAAGCTCTATTTTTTTCAGCGCCTCTTCTCCGTTTCTGGCTGTCCCGATGACTTCTATCTGCCCTTCCGCAGCCAGAAAATCTGTAATCATCTTTCTCATAAAAGCTGAGTCATCAACGACAAGCACACGAATCACTGTAAAGTCCTCCTCATTAAAAAAGAAGATAATCTCTCAATAAATGCCGGTTTCTCTTCTCTTGGTTTGTTTTCTTCCGTTTGAAACAAGACATCCGTCAAAAGACGGACGGACCTGCTGGCTTTTGCTTGAGGACTTTTTATTAAAAAAGGCACCTGGTCAATGACAGCTTGACTTACTAGCGGATCATCGGGTATGGAGCCGGCGAAACGCACCTCCGCGCCTAAAAACGTATGAATCGCGTGAGAAAGGCGGGTGTACGTGTCCAGCGCATGTTTTTGGGCGCGGGCGCGATTGACGGCAATATTTACGGTCAGCCGCTCATCCGCGAGAAAGAGATGTTTGATCGCGCTGTAGGCATCCATAATTGCCGTCGGCTCAGGCGTTGTCACGGCGAGAATATCTTCCGCCGATAAAATAAACGGCAGCTGTTCTTTTGAAAGTCCCGCTCCCATATCAAACAGGACGTAATCAAAATCGCTTAATACAGCGGAAAGACCGTTCATAAAAGCCGACCACTTCTCTCTGTCAGCTTGGTAGATCGCCTCAAGCCCTGTTCCTCCGGATATGTAGCGAAGGCCTTTCGGACCGGAGGACAGTGATTGAGCCAGCGCGTACCGATTCTCCATCACATCAATAATGGTGCGGGAAGAAGCAGCGCCGATCAGCACATCAATGTTGCCCATTCCGATGTCAAGATCAATGATGAGTGCTTTTTTCCCTTTTTCCTGCAGGGCAACTGCCATGTTTAATGTTAAATTAGATTTTCCGACGCCGCCTTTACCGCTGATGACGGCCAATGTCTTCGCTTTTTTTTCATAAAGCTCCGGCTTGATCAATTGCCGCTGCCTCATTTTCCTTCTTAATGACTCTGCCTGATCGGGTTTCATGTCAAAAGCATCCTTACAAACTCTTTTGGTGAAACCGAAAGGATGTCTTCAGGCACATCCTGTCCATTTGTCAGATAGGCCGCACCGATTCTTGATTCCGACAGCACTTGAAACACGGAACCGAGTGAGGCGGTTTCATCCGTTTTCGTAAAAATGAATTGATTGACCGGCACACCGGAAAACTGTTTCAGCACCTGTTTCATATCTTCATATTTTGCAGATGCCGATAATACGAGAAAGGATTGTAAACCTGAGTCAAACGGAATCATCTCCTGTAATTCCGTAATATACTGCTCTTCTTTGAAATTTCTTCCTGCTGTATCAATGAAAACATGGTCATATTCAGCGAATTTTTCCTGCGCCTTCAGACATTCTTCTTTTGAATAACATACTTCAAGAGGAGCCTGAAGCAGCTCAGCATATGTCTTCAGCTGTTCAACCGCGGCAATCCGGTAAGTATCCGTCGTCATAAATGCAATTTTTTTGTGCTCTGTCAGCATTGATGAGGCTGCGAGTTTTGCAAGTGTAGTCGTTTTGCCGGCTCCGGTTGAACCGAAAAGCACGACGTATTTTGATTGAATTCCTTCCTGCCACCTGTCTGCTGAAGGGAGTTTTTTCACTAACAAATCCTGCAGTTTCGAGTTGACATTTTCTTCAGTTAAATCGCCGGAAGCAATTGAAGAACGGAGCAATTCACTCAGCACGGTGTTTTGCGTACGATCAGGAAGCCCGGCTTGCTTCAATAGTCTCTCGGCTTTTTTTAATGGTTCAGGAAGCACCTCTTTGTAATGCGCCAGATCGCCTGAAGTGCTGTGATCAGAAAGACGCGGCGGCTGAACGGGCTCAGCTTTCTCCGCCTTTTCCGTCTTTTTCATTTCTTCACCGCCAGCAGGCGGAGTTTTTCTCGTTTCCCTGACGTCACGATCTAAAACGGCTATCACTTCAACGGCCTGCTGTGACCGCAGCCCCAGCCATTTTCGTTTCTTTACTTGTTTTGAATGTAAAATAACGGCATCGTTGCCGAGTTCCTTTTTGATTTGCTTCGCGGCATCCTGCATTGAAGCGGCTGTAAATTTTTTTATCTTCATTAAATATCCACCACTCCAATGCTCTGTACTTCAACGTTTGCTTCCAGCTCATTATAAGAAAGAACCGGCAGATCAGGGAAATAGCGTTCTAACAGCTGTTTTACATACATTCTGACAGCAGGCGAGCAAAGAAGAATCGCCGTCTCCTGCCGGATGGAAAGCTGCTCGGCCTCTTTAGCGACAGAACGGATGATACTGTCTGAAACCTCGGGATCGAGCGACAAGTAATTGCCCTGTTCAGTCTGCTGAACCCCGTCTGCAATTGCTTTTTCCACCCGGCCTGAGCATGTCATGACTTTCAGCGTTTCATGCTCTCTCGCATATTGAGCCGTGATTTGTTTGGCAAGCGACTGTCTCGCGTATTCTGTCAAAAGGTCTGAATCTGTCGTTAATCTTCCGTAATCGGCAAGTGTTTCAAAAATGGTCACCAAGTTTCTGATTGAAACTTTTTCTCTCAGCAATTTGGCAAGCACTTTTTGAATATCGCCGACAGAAAGAGGATTTGGCGTGACTTCCTCAACAAGCACAGGATAATTTTCCTTCAGATGATCGATCAGCTGCTTTGTTTCCTGTCTGCCGACCAGTTCATGGGCATGCTGCTTAATCTTTTCTGTAATATGCGTGGATACGACAGACGCCGGATCAACAACGGTATACCCCAGCATGTCGGCTTCATCCTTCGCTGCTTCACTGATCCATTTTGCAGGCAGTCCAAACGACGGCTCAATCGTTTCAATTCCTTCAATGACATCATCTTCAGGCGTCGGCGACATCGCTAAGTAATGATCAAGCAGAAGCTCTCCTTTAGCGACTTCGTTGCCTTTAATTTTCAATCGGTATTCATTCGGCTGAAGCGCGATGTTATCCCTGATACGCACAACCGGAATGACAAGCCCCAATTCAAGCGCAAGCTGACGTCTGATCATGACGATCCGGTCAAGAAGATCACCGCCCTGCCCCGCGTCTGCAAGCGGCACAAGCCCGTATCCGAACTCAAATTCGATCGGATCAATATGTAAAAGCTGCACAACGCTTTCCGGGCTTTTCAGTTCATCCGCCTGAGCCTCTTCTTCAAGAATTTCTTCCTCTTCTTCGCTCGGCTTATCCGTTTTGGACAGCGTGTAGGCGCCGAATGCAAGCAGACCGGCAATCGGCCCCGTCAGCAGAATGCCGATCGGTGTAAGAAGACCAAGCAAAAGAACAGTTCCCGCGGCTACATACAAGAGCTTCGGATAAGCGAACAGCTGGCCTGTAATATCATGACCGAGGTTTCCTTCAGATGCCGCTCTCGTCACGACAATCCCCGTAGCCGTAGAAATGAGCAAGGCCGGCATTTGAGAAACGATACCGTCACCGACCGTCAGCATTGTAAAGTGAGAAGCAGCTTCTTGTATGCTCATCCCCTGCTGCAGCATGCCGATTACGATCCCGAAAATAATATTGATCATCACGATGATGATACCCGCGATGGCATCCCCTTTGACGAATTTGCTCGCACCATCCATGGCGCCGTAAAAATCCGCTTCCCGGGCGACTTTTTCACGTCTGTGCTTTGCGTCCTGCTCCGTAATCATGCCGGCGTTTAAATCCGCGTCAATACTCATTTGTTTTCCGGGCATCGCATCGAGCGTAAATCTCGCCGCGACTTCTGATACTCTCTCGGCGCCTTTTGTAATGACGATAAACTGAATAATAATCAAGATAATGAAGACAACAAGCCCTACCAGCACATTTCCGCCGACAACGAAATTCCCGAATGTCTCAACAACCTTTCCCCCTTCTCCATGAGAAAGAATCGAACGTGTCGTCGACACATTGAGCGCAAGGCGAAAAAGCGTCAATAACAGCAGCAATGACGGAAAGATCGAGAATTGCAGCGGTTCTTGCATATTCATTGTGGTGAGAAGCACGATCAACGCAAGAGAGATATTAATGATGATCAAAATACTTAACAACCATGGAGGGAATGGAATCACCAGCATTGCCACAATGAGGACAACACTTATTAAAACCGATAAATCTCTTGTTGACATGCTGTTTTTCTCTCCTTTTGAATCTGAAATTCACTATACTTTTTGTTTCGTTTTATATACATAAGCTAAAATTTCCGCGATGACTTTGAAAAACTCTTCCGGCACGGCCTGGTCAATGTCCACCTGATCATATAACGCACGCGCGAGCGGCCTGTTTTCAATCGTCATGACATCGTGCTCTTTGGCGATCTGCCTGATTTTTAATGCGAGATGATCGACCCCTTTAGCAACAATGTAAGGGGCATCCATTTTCTTTTCATCATATTTTAAAGCAATCGCATAGTGGGTCGGGTTGGTAATGATGACGTCGGCTTTCGGCACTTCCTGCATCATTCGCCTCATTGCCATTTCTCGCTGCTTCTGCTTAATTTTGGACTTGATAATCGGATCACCCTCCGATTTTTTATATTCATCTTTTATATCCTGCTTTGACATTCTGATATTTTTCTCATAGTCAAAACGCTGGTATAAGTAATCAAGCCCGGCCAGCAGCATTAAAGCCCCCGAGCCCGCAAGCCCCATCCAAAGAGTGAGTTTAGAAACGAAAGTGAGCACTTCCGCAGGCGTTAAAAGCGGAAGGCGGAGAATATCGCCATAATGCAGCCAGAGCACCATAAAAGCGGCAAAACCGACCACGGTAATCTTCAAAATGGATTTGACCAGTTCAACTATCGCCCTCATGCTGTAAATCCGCTTAAATCCTTTCAAGGGGCTGAGCTTGTTCAGGTCAGGCTTGAGGACTTCCGCGGAAAACAGAAAACCCACCTGCATGTAATTGGACACGATACCTGCCAAAAGTGCGACCAGCATAATCGGCGCAAGAATGAAGCTGATATCTTTCACTGTATCCACAAAAAGCTCATGTACGTTAGATTCTGACAATTCTAATGCTATCGATTTCGTATAAAACGTTTTAATAAAGGACAGCAGCCTGTCCCGCATATAAGGTCCGAGCGCGATCAGCGAAAGAAAGATAATCAGTAAAGAAACGGCTGTATTCACATCCGTACTTTTCGCGACCTGCCCTTTCTTTCTTGTATCCTTCCGTTTTTTCGGGGTGGCTTTTTCCGTTTTTTCACCGGCAAAGAATTGCAGATTCAGTCTGAGTCTCATCATGTCACACCGACCAATGCCAATAGATTCCGCATTGTTTCAACGGTGAGGCTGAAGATATTGCGGACGATGACAAACATCACCGCCATACAAACGATCAGCATAATAAAGCTCACGGCTATTTTCAGGGGAAGCCCGACCACGAAAACGTTCAGCTGCGGCACCGTTCGCGCCACAATGCCGAGCGCCAAATCAACTAAAAACAGACTGGCCACAACCGGCGCAGACATTTGAAAAGCGATAATGAACATGGCATTGAAGCTTTTTGCGATAAAAAGTCCAAAGTGGTCATTTCCAAACGACGGAAATGCCTGATCAAGCGGGATATACTGAAAGCTGTAATAAATCCCGTCCAATAAAAGATAATGGGCGTTTACACTGAGCATAAATAACAGCGCCAGCGTATAAACGAATTGGCCGATCAGCGGGCTTTGCGTGCCTGATTGCGGATCAATTACATTGGCGATGGAAAAGCCCATTTGAAAATCAATAAAGGAACCTGCTATCTGGATCGCTGCCATCATCATGAAAGCAATCAGCCCGAGGCTCAAGCCCACAACGGCCTCTTTTATGACAAGCAGCATATACTGTTCCCCTATGTCAATTGCCGGCGCATGTTTCAGTGTGCTGAAACAGATCACTGAAAGAAAAAAAGCAAAGCCGATTCGGTGAACCGCCGGCAGATTCCGGTGCCCGAACACCGGCACCGTTACAAAAAAAGCAGAAATTCTGATAAAAACCAATAAAAAAGCGGGAAATAAATCAATGATGGAATTCATTTGATTCTACCCTGCAAATCGGTTCAGATGAGAGAACAGATCAGTTGTAAACGAAAGAATCGTCGACAGCATCCAAGGACCGAAAAAGATCAATCCGAGCATCACCGCCACGATTTTCGGAATGAACGCAAGCGTCTGTTCCTGGATTTGAGTTGTCGCTTGAAAGATACTGACGAGCAAACCGACGATCAGCGCGATCGCAAGCAGCGGCCCGCAGATCATAAGTGTTACATATACGGCTTTTTCCGCCATGGAAATTACAAATTCTGAACTCACAATTAGCACCTACCCTAAAAGCTGTCAAGCAAAGATTTCACGATTAAATACCATCCATCGACCAAAACGAAAAGCAATATTTTAAAGGGCAGAGAGATCATAACCGGCGGAAGCATCATCATTCCCATTGACATTAAGACGCTCGCCACAACCATATCGATAATTAAAAACGGAATAAAAATCATAAAGCCCATTTGAAAAGCGGTTTTGAGTTCTGAGATCGCATAAGCGGGCACCATCGTCGTCAAAGGAATGTCCTGAATCGATTCGGGTTTTTTCATTTTGGCATAGTTCATAAACAGCGCCAGATCCTTCTGCCTCGTATGCTTGCTCATATACTCTTTAATCGGTTTCTCGGCTTTTGTATATGCTTCATCGAGACTGATTTTGTTGTTCATCAACGGCGTTAAGGCATCCTTATTAATCTCTGAAAAAGTCGGAGCCATAATAAAAAACGTCAAGAACAGCGCAAGACCGATTAAAACCTGATTCGGAGGCATGTTCTGCGTCGCCAGTGAAGTTCTCACAAAGGACAGGACGATGACGATTCTCGTAAAGCAGGTCATCAAAATCAGAATCCCTGGCGCCACTGAAAAGACAGTCAAAAGCAGCAGTAATTTAACAGTGGAGCTGACTTCGGTCGGACTGCTTGAATTAAAAAGATTAATGAATTCATTCATGATGATACGGGCCTTTCTTCTTTCCTTCAGAACGGCTTTGTTTCAGCTCGTTCAGCTGTTCTTTCAGCGCTTTTGAAAACGACGGAAGCATCGTTTGCGGCTTCTTTTCTCCATCCTTACGCGGATTTACGAGTTTGGTCCATTCCACTTTTGAGGACATCGCCTCTTCGTATTGGCTCAGAATCGCCTCGCGCTCTTTTTCATCTTCAATTTCTTTTAAAAGCTGTATCGTCTCGCCGACACCGACTACGAGAACACTGTTTCCCACTTTAATCAGCTGCACGGAGCGGTTTTGGCCGACTGACGTTCCGCCGATATTTTCTACATATTGAAACGGCTTCAGAAGGCGGTTTCTTTTATTCATCAGTTTGACAACTCCGTAGATCAGCAGAATGACAAATAATAACGCCCCAATCATCTTTACAAAATCAAAAGCGGAGACAGAAGATGCAGAAGCATCCCCTATCTCTTGATCAGCCGTTTGTTTCGATGTATCGCTTTTTTTCTCTGTTTTGTTTGTTGATTGTTTGTCAAACCATTCATTTACAGTGGAATTGTCAGACTCCGCCGCAAAAGCAGGGAACGGATGTACATTGAGTAAAACGAAACAACAAATCAAAGCTAGTAAACCATGACTCTTTTTCAACAGTCGTACACCCTTTAGCTTAATGTTTTATTAATGGCTTCAAGCACGCGGTCTGCTTGGAATGGCTTCACGATAAAGTCTTTTGCGCCGGCTTGAATCGCGTCAATAACCATTGACTGCTGCCCCATAGCCGAACACATGATGATTTTCGCCTGCGGATCGATTTGTTTAATTTCCTTTAATGCGGTAATCCCGTCCATTTCAGGCATTGTAATATCCATTGTCACAAGGTCAGGCGAATGCTCTTTGAATTTTTCGACAGCCTGTGCTCCGTCCGAAGCTTCAGCAACAACGTCAAAACCGTTCTTCACTAAAATATCCTTGATCATCATTCTCATAAATGCTGCATCGTCTACAATTAAAATTCTATGTGCCATAATCTGTTTCTCTCCTCTATGTTCGCTTATTTTAAATTGTTAAGGCGGTCTGCCTGACTTAAAATATCAGTGACTCTCACGCCGAAATTTTCTTCTATGACAACGACCTCGCCCTTTGCTACGATCCGCTGATTGACCAGGATGTCAACGGGCTCACCCGCCAGCTTGTCAAGCTCAATAATGCTTCCCGCAGAAAGTTCCAGGATTTCTTTAACGCTTCTCTTCGTTCTGCCGAGCTCGACCGTAACGGAAAGCGGGATATCCATCAGCATATCAAGGTTATTCCTTGAACCGTGCCCCTCCGCTGCGTTTTGATCAAACGCCTGGAACTCCACCGGAGCGACTTGAACAGGGGCAGCTTTTTTAGCAGTTCCCTGTCTCTTCGGAAGCTCGGGTTTTGCCTGCGGCTCCTGCTGAATGGCAGGTTCCGGCTGCGGCGTTTCGTATGTTTCCCGCGGTTCTGATACGGTTTCATCGGCATCGGCCTCAGGCTGATCTGTATCCATCAGCTCTGCGATCAGATCTTTCGCAAATGTGATCGGATAAAGCTGCATGATGCTTGAATCGATTAGTTCACCGACTTTCAAACGGAATGAAACTTTTACGAGCAGGTCATCCTCAGGTATTCTGTCTGTCCCTTTTTCTTCCGTCACATCCAGAAGTTCAACCCTTGGCGGAGAAATGTCAATCTTTTTACTGAATACGGTCGACATTGACGTAGCAGCCGAGCCCATCATTTGATTCATTGCTTCCTGCACGGCGCTCAGGTGGATCTCACCGAGTGACGGATCGGCGCCTTGGCCGTCTCCCCCGATCATCAAATCCGCGATGATGGCCGCGTCGCTTTGTTCTACGACGAGCAAATTGCTGCCGTCAAATCCTTCTGTGTAGTTCACTTCAATGGCAACATACGGATGAGGAAATTCATCACTGATTTTGCTTTTTGAAATGACGGTCACACTCGGCGTCGTAATATCCACTTTTTGATTTAAAAGAGTGGACAGCGCCGTAGCCGAGCTGCCGAACGAAATATTCCCGATTTCTCCGATCGCATCACGCTCAAGTTCAGACAAGTTCGCTTCTTGAGGCTGTTCTGTATCCTCTGAGTGACTGCCTGTGCCATTAAGAAGAGCATCGATTTCATCTTGAGATAATCTATTGTTCATCTTGTTCACCTCTTATGTCGTGATCTAAAATTTGCACTGCCTGTCTTCGATTCACCCGGCCGGCCTGCCCTAAAAACTTCGGTTTGTTTCCGACCAATACAGTAAGAGGATCAGTCACTGATTTGTCCAGAGTTATACAGTCCCCGACTTCCAAACTTAAAAATTCTTCTATTGTCAGTTCAGAAGCGCCCAAGAGAGCCACAACGGGAATTTCAGCCGTCATGATGCGCTTTTCAAGCGACTTCGTTTCTTCGGGCTTCGCTTCATTCCGGTCTGATTGCATCCAATAGTGTACGGAAAGCTTAGGGATAATCGGCTCAAGCACGACATGGGGAATACAAAGATTAATGACACCGCTGATTTCACCGATCTGCGTATTGAGAGAAATGACCACGACTGTTTCATTTGGCGAAACCATCTGTACAAACTGAGGATTCACTTCAAATTCAGTCATTTCAGGGTCAATATCAGCAATGGATTGCCAAGCTTCTTTGTAGTTGCCCAGTGCATTTTCAAATAAGTTAGAAATAATGTTTGTTTCAATTTCCGTAAGATTGTCAGCTTTGTTATGCGTGATGCCGATGCCTCCCATGACGCGGTCAAGCATGGCGTATGCGATGGTGGGATTAACCTCAAGCATGATTCTGCCTTCCATCGGATGAACATCGAATAAATTCAGGATCGTCATGTTCGGTATGGAACGGATAAATTCTTCATACGGCACCTGGTCGACTGAGCTGACAGATATATGAATATACGTTCTGAGCTTGGCGGAAAAATGTGTTGTGAGAAGCCTCGCAAAGTTATCATGTATCCGGGTTAAACTTCGTATCTGATCTTTCGAAAACCTGAGCGCCCGTTTAAAATCGTATACCTTTACTTTTTTCTCTTTAACTTCCTTTTTCAGCTCTTCCGCATCCGCCTCACCCGTCGAAATGGCGGAAAGCAGTGCGTCTATTTCATTTTGGGAGAGAACTTCTCCTGACATCTTCTTCACCTCCGTATTCTGTCAAATTTGTTTTTATTGCAGATTAAAGGAGGTAATGTACACTTTCTGAACTTTTCCTTCTTGGAGATAGCTGTTTACTTTTTCTTTTAATGATTGTTTAAACGCTTCTCTTCCTTTATCTCCCTCAATCTCTCCGGCGCTTGTATCGGCTAAAATGGAAATAATGTTGTCTTTCACCTGAAAATCGCGTTTTTCAAGTTCTTCCTTCGCTTTAGCCGAGTCGGTCTCAAGCTTGATGCCGATGCGGATGATGCTGTCAGACTTTAGGTTTGTCGTGATATCGTCGACAGACACAGTGGCTGCAACGACTTCGTCGATTGTCGGCTTTTTGTCTTTATTGGAATTTCCGCTGACGACAAAATACGCTGCCATTCCGAGGCCCGCGATGACAATTAAAATAATCAGCATAATGATGACTAATTTTTTCTTCATTCTTCTTCCTCTATTCCCTGATCCAGTGAAAATATTTGTATGCTATGGTAAAACGATATGACTTTTTCGAGAACTGCTTCTTCCGGTTCTTTCACCACGAACTTTTTGCCGTTTGACAGTGTAATCGTCGTGTCGGGGAAGCACTCAATCTGTTCGATAAACAGCGCGTTCAGCGTAAAAGGCTGGCCGTTTAAACGGGTGACTTGAATCATGCTATCCGGAGAAGCGGCCTAGCCGCTTCTCCTCCCTCCTTACCGTTTCAGATTAACCAGCTCCTGAAGGATTTCATCTGAAGTCGTAATGATTTTTGAGTTTGATTGGAAACCGCGCTGTGCAACGATCATTTCGGTGAATTCATCTGTCAGATCAACGTTTGACATTTCAAGATAGCCAGCCAAAAGCTTACCCGTGCCATTTTCGCCCGGAGTGGTAACAGCGCTCGCAGCTCCTGAACTTAACGATTCTCTGTAAAGGTTTCCTCCGATTTTTTCCAGACCGGAGCTGTTAGGGAACGTGACCAGACCGATTTGCCCGGCATTATGAACCGCATCCCCCGCATCAGTGTATGTAACGGTTCCGTCCGCACCGATACTGTAATCTTTCGCATCAGTCGGAATGTTGATTTTGCCGCCGCCGATTTTTTCAAGGTAGTATCCGTCAGTTGTAACAAGGTTGCCTTTATTGTCTTTTCCGAAATTCCCAGCCCGTGTGTAAACGATTCCCGAACCTGTATTAATCTGAAAATAGCCGTCTCCGTCAATGGCAAGGTCGCTTTTATTCTGTGTAGCCTGCGGCGCGCCGGTAGAATGAACGACATCAATGGAAGAAGTCGCGGCACCCAAGCCGATTTGTTTTGAATTGGTCACGTTTGAACCGCCGGCGACTGTCTGGCTGATCATATCTTTAAACGTAACGCGGCTTTTCTTAAATCCCACTGTGTTGACATTGGCGATGTTATTGCCGATTACATCTAGTTTTGTCTGAAAGTTTTTCATGCCGCTGATACCGGAATATAATGAACGTAACATGTTAAATTCCCCCTGGGTTTCTTTTTATTTAGATGTGTCGCTGACTGCCGTCACATTCCACGGACTGACTTCTTTGCCGTTTTCAAGCACGAGCACATAATTGCCGTTTGAGTGTTTTACTGAATTGACGGGACTTGTCTGATCCTTCCCGTCGCTGTCGCTGAATGTGACGTTTTTGCCGATCCAGTTCACATACATTGTAAACGGATCTTGATTTTCGACATATTTTGTCATCGTCGTATTTAGGTTCATCATTTGTTCCAATGAAGAAAATGTCGCCATCTGGCTGATGAATTCTTTGTCATCAACCGGATTGAGCGGGTCCTGGTTCTGAACCTGCGTCATTAAGATCTTCAGAAATTCGTCTTTTCCTAAATTCGTGCTGCTGTTCACGGCGGCGGTGCTCTTCGTGCTTGAAGCACCCGCCGCGGCATAGTCCGAGTTTACTGATGTCAACTATTCTTCCTCCATTTCATTGAGAGAAAGCTCCTCCAGCATGTCTCCGAAATCGCCTGACTGCTGCTGGTTCTTCTGCTCTCTCTGTCCCTGATGCTGCTGTTTATTTTGGTCGGCCGTCTGCCCGTAAACCGGCTGCTGATCCCCGCTTTGAAGCGGGACGGTAAAACGGTCGATCTGAACCGACATATTCGGAAGCGACTGTTTCAGCTGAGGAAGATGCTGTTCCAGCAGCTCTTTCGCAGACTGGCTTGATGCGATGATTTTGCTTTGAAACATCCCGTTTTCGTTTGTCACCTTAATTGTGACAAACCCGAGGTTCTCGGGATTAAGACGAATCGTAAAGCTTCCGGTTGTTTTCCCGAAAGGCGTGTATTTCATCTGTTTCCAGCCGCTGATGACCTGCTCCGTTAACGGTTTATTTTCTGCCGGCTGCTGTTCAGCTCCTGCGGACGCTTGCTGAATACCGGCAATGCTTCTCGTTCCCGAAAACAGAATATGCGCAGACAATTTGCTGTCAGTCTCCTTTACGTGAGAAACTGTGCCGCCGTTTTGCTGATCGGTTTTCACGGCTGACTCTTGGGATGATTCAGATGATTGAGATAACACAAAAGCTTTCAGCTCAGTTTCAGCCATATTCCATTCCTTTGTCCCTTTTTGAGAAAGGCCCGCAAGCTGCTTAGCGACGCTTTGAAAGCTCTTCAGCTCAGCGGCCGACATGGAGTAAAGCTTAGATGCAGATTCGTTTTTCGGAAATAGCGTCTGCCGCAGGTCTTGAATCACACGGTCCGGTACGCCTTGTTTTTTCAACGCATCTAATAAACGGGTGCCTTCCTGGTAAACTGCCTTTGCCTGTGCGCTGTCCGGCAGCTCCTCTTGATGCGTGAAGAGCCGGGCTACAGCTTCTTGAATGAATAGAAGGCCCGTCTCCAGCGCATCGCGGGCGGAATTCTCATCCTTTGCGGAAGAATTCGGCTCATTTTTTTCAGGCTTCACCCCATGCCGTTTGCCGGCTAACATGTCTTCGACAGATTCAGCAAGCTGTTTCAACAAAGGAAGAGCTGTTTCAGTCGTTTGCTTTCCTTCAAGAGCTTTTACCGCCTCAAGCAGCTGTTTCAGCTGCAGTTCTTGATCTTCGGGACCGGCCTTCAGCCAATCACCGATTTTCGAAAGAGCTTCATTCAGCTTTGCATCACTTGTTTTTGCTTCATCTCCGGGCTGCTGTTGAGAAGTGATTTCCGACAGAAGCCAGTTCTGAAATAGGCCTAAGCTGTTTACATTCATCTTCACATTGCTGTTTTGCGCAGTCTGCGTACGATTCCCCGTTATTTCAAGCAGCTTCAACTTACATCACTCCTTATTTCCGTCAGCGGATAGTTTTTCTGTATATTTAGCCGCTTGTTCAGGAGTCATTTTCGTCAAGATGTCAGCAAGCTGCTTTTTACTTAATCCGTTTAAAATATCGAGGGCTTCTTTTTCTTTCAGCTTTACGATAATGCTTGCCGCTTTACCGCTATCCATACTTTTATAAATGTTGATCATTTTATCTTTTCCGGCTGAATCCGAAGCGGCTTTTTTCGTATCATCCGTTTTCTGCTGCTGTTCAGCTTCCTGTTTCAGTGAACGGATTTTCTGATTCAGATTGTCGATTTCGGATTTGCTTGTGTCCAAATCTTTATTCAAAATGTTAATTTCACTTTTTTGTTCCTTTATGGTCTTTTCAAGAGAAGCCGTTCTGTCTTCCTTCTGCTTTTCCGCCGCACTTTTCGTTTCTTTCGTTTCAGGAACCAATTCTTTTAAAACAGGCGTTTTAGCGGCTGTTTCCTGAATCGGCTTCATCACATCTACGCCGGCAGCCCAAAGGACGATGCTTGCGACGATGATCAGAAAAATCAGCGGGATAATGATAAAAAGCAGGATTGAACCGAACTTTCCAGATCCCTTTTCTTTATCGGCCATTTCATTCGCTCCTAATGCCCTTGAATCATAAACTGCTTGATTGAAATATCGTCCATTTCTCTCATTTCTGCAGCTTTGTCTTCAAGTGCGAACATGTTAAATTGTTTTTCCCGCATTTTTTCGAATTTCTTTACTTCGATGTTTTTTTCGGTGAGCTGTTCCTGCTTCTCATTCATTTCATTTCGTTTCATGATGACAAGCTTTTGATAATGATAGATGGTGTTCTCAAGATTGGAAACGAATTGCTGATAATGTCTCATTTCCTGAACGCTCATCCCGCATTTCAGCTTTGATTCTTTGTCTTTTTCGAGCAATTCTTTTTTGCTCATATTTTCATATAGTTTTTCAGCCACTGTTTCAAATTCGGAAACTGACTGTCTGTATTCAGTCAATGTCTGATCTTTTTCATTTTCTTTTAATTCCAGCAGCTTTTGAAATCTGAATTGATACGCCACGATGTTATTCCTCTTTTCCTGTCAGACTCGTCAATGCCGCAATACTATTTTCCAATTGAGCGGGTTCTTCCGTTCCTTGTTTTAAAAATTGAATAAGCTGCGGATAAAACTGAATCGCTTCATCAATTTCTCTCGATGACCCTCTTTTGTAAGCTCCGATATTAATGAGATCTTCAGAGTTTTGATAAGTTGACAGAAGATCGCGGAATTTGTTGGCCGCCTTTATATGGGCAGTGTCTGAAATATTAGACATGACCCTGCTGATGCTTTTCAGAATATTCACCGCCGGGAACTGTCCTTTGTTGGCAAGCGCCCGATCGAGAACGATATGTCCGTCTAATATTCCGCGCACCGTATCGGCAATCGGTTCGTTCATATCGTCTCCGTCAACGAGAACGGTATAAAAAGCTGTTATCGTCCCTTGTTCATTCGCACCCGTTCTTTCTAGTAAACGGGGTAAAATAGCGAACACAGAAGGTGTATATCCTTTTGTTGTCGGCGGTTCACCCGCTGCCAGCCCTATTTCCCGCTGGGCCATCGCGACCCTCGTGACGGAGTCCATCATGAACATGACATTCCGGCCTTTATCACGGAAATATTCCGCAATGGCGGTGGCCGTATACGCCGCTTTCAAGCGCATTAAGGCTGGCTGATCAGAGGTCGCGACTACGACAATCGAGCGTTTCAGGCCTTCTTCGCCTAAATCCTTCTCAATGAATTCCCGTACCTCGCGCCCCCGTTCGCCGACCAGTGCGATAATGTTTAAATCGGCCTCGGTCTGCTTTGCGATCATGCCCATCAAGGTGCTTTTCCCGACTCCGCTTCCGGCAAAAATTCCGATTCTCTGCCCTTTTCCCACTGTCAGCAGACTGTCAATCGATCTGACACCGACACCCATCTTTTCCCGTATCGGCGGCCGTTTCATCGGGTTTGGCGGCGGCTGTTCCGTCGAAACGGGAGACAAGCCCTTCGGAAGCGCCCGGCCGTCAAGCGGTTCGCCGAACGCGTCGACAACTTGTCCGATTAAACCTGCGCCTACTTTGATGCGGAGTGACTCGCCAGTGGCCTCCACTATGCTGCCCGGTGCGATGCTCGCCGCTTCCAGATAAGGCATTAAGAGAATGTTTTCATCCTGGAAGCCTACAACCTCAGCTTTAATTGCTTTTTTCGCATGGCCTTTCGGATAAATGAGACAAACATCTCCGATCGAGCTTTCGGGCCCTTTTGATTCAATCATCAGCCCGATGACACGCTTAACCTTGCCGTAGCGTTTGTACGGATCGGCTGTTTCAATCGAGTCTATTAAATACTGTGTCTTCATTGCTCCGCTCCCGCCTCAAGCGCCGTTAAAAGCTTTTGTTTTAATTGCATCAGCTGGGTGTCTATGCCAGCATCTACGCGGCCGAACGGAGTTTCTATCGAGCACGTTCCCCTTGCAGCTTTTTCATCGGCATATAAGCTTAACCTGCATTCTTTGTATAACAGCTGCTGAATTTCGTCCATATGCTGATGAACCGTTTCATAATATTCAGGATCCACATAGATGGAGATGTCATCATAATCTTTCACTTCGGCTATTACCTGTTTGACCAGCAGAAGGAAAGCTTCTTTATCATCGCTTTTTTGCTGCCATACTTTTTTGGCGAGCGCAACGGAAAGCTCAATGATTTCTTCCTCAGCGCTTTCCAGTTTTTCCTCGACTGACTGTCTCGCCATTTCCGTAACAGCATTGGCGCGGCTGATGAGATTTGCGTATTCGGCTTGAGCCTCGGCTTTTCCCAAAGCCATGCCTTCTTGATAACCTTCTGCCTTTGCTTCTTCCATCAATCTTTGTTTTTCTTCCGCCCAGCGGCTTTTCTCTTCTTCAATCTGCAGAAGAGTATACTCCAATTGATGTTTCGCTTCTTCAGACACCCGGTCGGCTTCGGCCTTGGCAGAAGCCATGAGAGCCTCAGGATTTTCGGCTTTCTCCCGGTCAAACTGGGAATGCGTATTCCTGACTTCCTGCAAGGAAAGCTTACGCCGTTTCTGTTCAGGAGAAAATGATGATTGCTGTTTAATGACATTAGACAATAATATCGTCTCCTCCGCCTCGCGCGATTACAATTTCACCGGCTTCTTCAAGCTTGCGGATGACGCCCACGATTCTTGATTGCGCCTCTTCCACATCACGCAAACGCACAGGCCCCATAATTTCCATTTCCTCTTTAAACGTTTCAACCATACGCTGTGACATATTGCTGAAGACGATCTCCTTGACTTCCTCGCTCGCAACCTTCAATGAAAGCAGAAGGTCGTCGTTTTCAACGTCCCTGATCACGCGCTGAATCGCACGGTTATCAAGGGTGACAATATCTTCAAAGACAAACATCCGTTTTTTGATTTCATCCGCCAATTCAGGATCCTGTATTTCTAATGAATCGAGGATCGTTTTTTCCGTTCCTCTGTCTACGCCGTTTAATACTTCAACAACGGCTTCTATGCCGCCGGTCTGCGTATAATCCTGCGTAAAGGAGGAGGACAGCTTTTGTTCAAGGACCCGCTCCACTTCATTTATGATTTCAGGAGACGTCCTGTCCATAACCGCAATCCTTCTTGCCACCTCAGCCTGAACGTCCGGGTTCAGCTCAGACAAAATTTGTCCGGCCTGCACCGGGTCAAGGTAGGATAAAATCAGCGCCATCGTTTGCGGATGTTCCTGCTGAATGAAATTTAAAATCTGTTCGGGCTCCGCTTTTCTCGCGAAGTCAAACGGCTTTACCTGCAAAGAAGAGGTCAGCCTGTTTAAAATGCTTACCGCTTTGTCTTCTCCGAGCGCTTTTTCAAGCACTTGGCGGGCGTAATTTAAACCGCCTTGAGAAATATAGTCCTGAGCGATTGCGATATTATGAAATTCTTCAATGATTTCATCTTTTCTCTGATGATCGACGCTTCTGACTCCCGAAATCTCAAGTGTCAATCTTTCAATTTCTTCTTCAGACAAATGCTTGTATACAGAGGCTGATACATCAAGGCCTAAGGAAATCATGAGGATGGCTGCTTTTTGTTTTCCTGTAAGCTTGTTCTGATCACGTTTCGCCATTTTCCATTCCCCCTAATCCTCGTCCAGCCAGCTTCGAAGCAATTTTGCAAAGTCTTCCGGTTTTTCTTTAGCCATTTTTTCAAGCTGTTTTCGTCTGACTGTTTCTTCCGTTTCATTTTTCTCTTCGTTAATATCAGGCAATCGAACCGGCTCCGGCGGTGTTTCATATTCGTATTCTTCATACTCATCTTCTTGTGAGCGTTTCTTTCTGATGAGAAGAATAATAAGCAGAATAATAGCCGCAAGCAGTACGCCGCCTGTAATGTAAACCCAGATCGGGAGACCTGATGAGTTTGCCGACGCAGTATTCGTGCTGACTTTTCCGTCAAACGGCTGAACGGAAATGACGATTTTGTTGTTGATATCATTGTTCGTCAGTTTTTGATTTTGCACCTCATTTTTATCAAGAGACGTTCTGACGACAGTTCCTAAAATCTTTTGAATATCAGCCTGTCTTTGAGCCGTTAAAGACGCGGCATTTTTCGGATTCGGCGGCTCCACCATGACCTGAATGCCTAAATCACGCACTTTATATGGGCTTTCCGCGATTTCTTTATGAATGCGGTTGACTTCATAGTTGATTTTATTACTGCTTTTTTCGTAGTCTCCGCTGTTTGAACCGCCGTTGGCCGCTGCATAGTTTGCGGTGTCATTGCTCCCCGTTCCGGCCGTGCCGCCGTTAGCCGCACCGTCGCCTTTATACGTTTCCGCAACTTTTTCGGCGCTTATCGCTATGCCTTCCATGTTATCTTTATCGACAGGCTCGACAATGTCTTCAGTGCGTTTTTCCTTCGTGAAGTCAATATCAGCCGTAACGGATACAACGACTTTATCCTGCCCCATCATTGTGCCGAGCAGTGACTGAACATGTTTTTGAATGTCCTTTTCGACCTGCGACTTAATACCTTGCTGAGAAGCATAACTGTCAGAAACGGACCCTGCACCGCTGTCACTTTTGTCATAGTATGTAGAATTTTGATCCATTATGACGATATTATCTTCTTTTAAGTTCGGGACGCTTTTAGAAACAAGATGGTACAGCCCGTTGATCTGGCTTTGATCAAGTGAGTAGCCCGGTTTTATCTGCAAAACGATCGATGCGGACGCTTCCGGCTGATCTTCACCGACAAACACGGCTTCTTTCGGCATATTGATCATGACTTTCGAGCTTTTAATACCGTCCATTTCATTTATCAGGTTTGACAATTCAGTCTGAGTCGCATCAACCTTTAAAACGTCAAACTCATTATCTGTCAGGCCGAAGCCTGCATTCTGTCCGAAAAACGAATAATCAATTGATCCCGTTTTCGGCAGGCCTTCCGCGGCAAGCTGGACTTTAAGCGAATCCACTTGGCTCTCAGGAACCTTAATGACCGTGCCGCCGTCTGCAAGTTCAGAGGACACCTTTTTCGTATCGAGCTCTTCTTTAATCTGCCCCGCTTCTTCAGCGGACAAATCTTTATAAAGAGGCACCATCTTTTCAGACGAAGTAAAAATAATAACGACGATGAGTAAAATTATGAATGCGGCCAAGCCGCCTACCATGAGTATCTTCTGTGTTTTTGATCTGTTATTCCAAAACGCTGCCGTTTTGGTTTTCATTTGCATTAGAGTACGATTCATGTTAACCCCCGGTCATTCCAGTCATTCTCTTCAATCTGACCACTACATCTGCATTCTCATGATTTCCTGATAGGCTTCCACGGCTTTATTGCGGAATTCGGTAGCGACCGTCAGAGAAATATTTGCTTTTTGGGCAGCGATCATGACCTCGTCAAGGTTTACATCCTTTCCTGCAGCCAGTTCGTTCGTTATTTGGTCAGATTTTACTTGTGACTCATTTAACGAATCAATAGAGTTTTTTAAAAGCTCCGAAAAGCTTGTTTGGTTTGAAGAATCAGTTTTTTGAGTTTGGTTTAATTGATTCGTTACGTTTTGAGTGTTTTGCGTTTGTTGAAGCTGAAAAGGAGTAATAGCGTTAACCACTTACATCACCTTACTTTCCGATTTCTAAAGCCTTCAAAAGCATGCCTTTGGAGGCGTTCAATGCCGTCACGTTTGCTTCATATGATCTTGTGCTGCTGACAAGATCCACCATTTCCTTTAATGGGTCTACATTTGGTTTTTGTACATATCCGTCTTTATTCGCATCCGGATTTTCCGGATCGTAAACAAGATTAAAAGCGGATGGGTCTTCCGTAACCGCGGATACTTTTACGCCATTTCCCGCGCTTCCGATTCCGTTCATCTTGGAATTTAAAAGGGACGAAAATGATTCGCCTCCGGATTGGAGAGATACGAGCTTTCTTCTGTAAGGCACCCACTCGCCATTTACCTGCTTCGCTCTCGTTGTATCCATATTGGCCAGGTTGGACGATACGACGTCCATCCGGACACGCTGTGCGGTTAAAGCGGAGCCGGAAATATTTAAGCTTTGAAAGCCACTCATTATTTTCCTCCTGTCAAGACGGTTTTCAGAGAATTGAATTTGCCGCTCATTCTTTCAACCAAAGCCTGATAATTAATTTGGTTTTCGGCTAAATCTGTCATTTCTTTGTCTATATCCACATTGTTTCCGTTTTGCTGGTACGATGTATCACCGCTGGACACAATGGAATAATCGGCCCCCGAATCCGTAAAGTCAACGTGCCGATAGTCGGTTTTTACAGCCTCAAGATTAGATGTTTCCTGATCTAACAAATTTCGGAAAGAGACTTTTTTTGCCTTATAGTTCGGTGTATCTATATTGGCGATATTGTTAGTTATGACTTTTTGCTTAATGTCCGCTCTCCCCAAGGCATTCTCAAGATTTTGTATAGTTCCAGAAAATAAGTCCAAATCCACTTACCTCCATTTCAGATATTTTTCTCCTAAAAATCCTTGTCGAGAATTGTAAAACCATATGCTTATTGTAAGAAATAACAGGCTTAAAGTCTATGAAGTTAGGCTAAAAAAAAGTGCTCAATTATATCTATTTTGCAAGTGGGTATTAAGTCCTAGAGTATTTGTACTACAAGGATTTGTTTAATATAAGACTGAAAATAGCTCAATTTCTGTATTTTCTCCTTTTTTTCACACAGCAAGATGGATTATCTCAAATCAGATTCCAATAATCAACTTTAAATTGCAACTTTTCACCTATTGTTCATAAAAAAAGCAGAACCCCCATTTTCAGGGGATCCTGCTTTTGGTTTAATGTGATTTAAGGTTTTCCAATTCAATAAGGAATTTGTTGTTCAGAACTTTAATGTAAGTCCCCTTCATTCCCAGTGATCTGGATTCAATGACGCCGGCGCTTTCCAGCTTTCTCAGCGCGTTAACGATTACTGAACGCGTAATGCCCACACGGTCCGCAATTTTACTTGCAACAAGCAAGCCTTCGTTTCCGTCAAGTTCTTCAAAGATATGCTCAATCGCTTCAAGTTCACTGTAAGACAGAGAACTGATTGCCATTTGAACCACTGCTTTGCTTCGCGCTTCTTCTTCGATTTCTTCCGCTTTTTCTCTTAAAATCTCCATTCCTACAACGGTTGCTCCGTATTCAGCAAGAATGAGATCATCATCTTCAAATTGATCCTGCAGACGGGACAGAATCAATGTGCCCAGACGCTCGCCTCCGCCGATAATCGGGACAATCGTCGTTAAGCCCGCTTGGAACAGGTCTCTGTTTTCAACAGGAAATGCCGTGTATTCGCTGTTGATATCAAGGTTTGAAGACGTCTCCGGAACGTTGAACAGATTTTTCGTGTACTCTTCCGGGAACTGGCGGTCTTCCAGCATTTTTTTCATGCGGTCATTTTCGATCTGCTGATTAATAGAGTAGCCCAAAAGCTTTCCTCTGCGGCTGACGACGAAAATATTAGAATCAATGACGTCACGAAGCGTTTCAGCCATTTCTTTAAAGTTTACGGGTTTGCCTGCCGCAGCCTGCAGCATGCTGTTAATAATTCGTGTTTTTTGTAGTAAAGCCATGTTAAATAATCCTCCTAGAATTCCTCTTATTAAATTTTCACAATATAAATTGACTTAGATCTTTGTTGTTTGCAATCGTTCCGAGCTTTTCTTCAACGTATTGCGGCGTGATGGCGACTTTTTCCATCGTCACGTCCGGCGCTTCAAACGACAGGTCTTCCAACAGCCTTTCCAATATCGTGTGAAGCCTTCTCGCTCCGATGTTGTCCGTATCCTGATTCACATGATAAGCCACTTCGGCGATCTTACGAATAGCTTCGTCAGAAAATTCAAGAGATATACCTTCTGTCTGCAATAAAGCCTGATATTGTTTTAACAGCGCGTTATCGGGTTCGACGAGAATCTTCACAAAATCATCCACCGTCAGCTTGCTCAATTCTACACGAATCGGAAAGCGGCCCTGCAGCTCCGGAATCAGGTCGGACGGTTTGGCCATATGGAATGCTCCGGCGGCTATAAACAGCACGTGATCTGTTTTGACGGAACCGTATTTCGTGACGACGGTAGAACCTTCGACAATCGGGAGGATATCCCTTTGCACACCCTCTCTCGATACATCGGCTGAGGAAGAAGCTCCTCCGTTTTTAGCGATTTTATCTATTTCGTCAATAAAGATAATGCCGCCTTCTTCAGCTCTTAACACAGCCTCCTGGCTGACTTCATCCATATCGATCAATTTGCTTGCCTCTTCATTGGTCAGAACCTTCCTTGCCTCTCTGACCGTCATTTTACGGCGCTTTTTCTTTTTGGGCACCAGATTGCTCAGCGCATCCTGCATATTCATGCCCATCTGCTCCATACCCGAGCCTTGCAGCATGTCAAACATCGACGGCTGCTGCTCTTCCACCTCTACGGAAACGTAATGGTCTTCGAGCTCTCCCAATGCGAGCTGATGCGCCATGCGTTTTCTTTTTTCTTCAAGACTTGCTTCTTCCTGCTGATCGGCTTCATCATCGTTTGCCGGCTGGCTTCCTCCGAAAAGCATTTCAAACGGGTTTTTCACTCCCGCTTGTTTTTTCTTTCCCGGTACGAGAAGCCGCACAATACGTTTGTTTGCATTTTCTTCAGCCTGTTCTTTTACTTCGCTGATTTTTTCTTCTTTAATGAGCCGTACGGATGTCTCAACGAGGTCTCTGACCATTGATTCGACATCTCTGCCTACATAGCCGACTTCTGTAAATTTTGTCGCTTCAATTTTTATAAATGGCGCACCGGTAAGCTTGGCGATCCGTCTGGCGATCTCTGTTTTCCCCACCCCGGTCGGGCCCATCATCAGAATGTTTTTGGGAACGATCTCATCTCTCAGTTTTTCATCAAGAAGACTTCTGCGATAGCGGTTTCTTAATGCCACGGCGACAGCTTTTTTCGCATCCTGCTGTCCTACAATGTATTGATCCAACCGATCTACGATTTGTCTCGGTGTTAACGGTTTGTTTTCCATGCGCCTCAAGTCCTTTCTATTCAAGTTCTTCCAAAATGATCTGATCGTTTGTGTACACACAAATCTCGCCCGCGATTTTCAATGCGGCATGTGCAATATCTTTGGCGGACAGGTTCTCTCCGGCATAGGTTTTCAGCGCTCTTCCTGCTGACAGGGCGTAGTTTCCGCCGGAGCCGATTGCCATAATGCCGTCATCCGGCTCAATCACTTCACCTGTTCCCGATACGAGAAGCAAGGTATCCTGGTTCATGACAATCAGCATGGCTTCCAGCTTGCGCAGCACTTTATCGCTGCGCCATTCTTTCGCAAGCTCAACAGACGCACGTTTTAAATTGCCGTTGTATTCTTCAAGCTTCGCCTCAAACATTTCAAAAAGTGTGAAAGCGTCTGCAACAGATCCTGCAAAGCCGGCCAGAACTTTTCCGTTAAACAGCTTTCTCACTTTTCTGGCAGTATGCTTCATGACTACAGCCTGACCGAATGTGACCTGGCCGTCTCCTGACATAGCACTTTTTCCTTTATGCTGGACGGCAAAAATCGTTGTCGCATGAAAAGATGACATGAGAAGGGCCTCCTTTTAATTTTCTTTAAAAGCTCTCGGATGGTGGGACATATATGTGTTTCTCAGCATTTCCTTCGATACATGCGTGTATATCTGTGTAGAAGACAGATTGGAATGGCCCAGAAGTTCCTGAACGCTTCTTAAATCAGCCCCTTCATTCAGCAGATGGGTCGCAAACGTGTGCCGAAGCATATGCGGGTGTATATGTAAAGTGCCGGATGCCTTTTTTACAAGCCCGCTTAAAATATACCGGATTCCTCTGGCGGTAAGCGGACCGCCTCTTTGATTGACAAACAGCACATCATGAGGCTCTTTTGCTTTTTCAAGAAGGCACTGTCTGCCGCTGTTGATATACAGCTCCAGAGCATCACGGGCATATGAGCCGAACGGGATGTAGCGCTGCTTCCTGCCTTTCCCGTGAACGAGCACCGTATCCATGAACAGGTCAAGATCACTGACTGTGAGCGTACAGCACTCACTGACCCTCATTCCGGTCGCATAAAGAAGCTCAAGCAAGGCCTGATCGCGCATCCCCGACGGCTGACTTCTGTCTGAAACAGCGAATAGTTCCTCAAGTTCTTTTTCATAAAGAAACTTCGGAATCCGTTTCTCTTGTTTCGGCAGATGAACAAGCTGAAACGGATTCTCTTCAACAAGCTTTTCCCTCATTAAAAATTTATAGAAGCTTCTCAAAGCTGAAATTTTCTTGCTGATTGTTTTTCTTGACAGGCCTTTTTCATAAGCTTCTGTCAAAAATATTCTCACATCATGATATGCAGCTTCATTCAATCCATTTATATTTTGAGCATGCAGAAACATCCCAAATTCTTCAATCGAATTAACATAATTCACAATAGTATATTGTGAATAATTTTTTTCAATTTGTAAATATTCAACGAATAACTTTAAAAAAAAGTTAACATTCTCAGCCATTATGAAGACCTCCCTCTCCGAAGGGCTTTTAAATGGTATCATATTATGCATTGAAGTTGCAATGAAAAGCTATATCGTTTTCGAAATAGTTTGAATAGTCTCAATTGCGCGTTTAGCGTATTCTTCGTTTCGTTCTTTTTTGTTTTTAATTTTAACAGGCAATTCTTTTAATAAGCCGAAGTTTGCATTCATCGGCTGGAAGTTCTTCTGGTTTGTCGTTGTAATGTAGTGAGCCATGCTTCCGATCGCCGTCTCCTGCGGGAATGTCACAAGATCCTGACCGAGAACAAGTTTGGCCGCATTAATTCCCGCTACAAGACCTGACGCAGCAGATTCAACATAACCCTCTACGCCGGTCATTTGGCCCGCGAAAAACAGGTCGTTCCGCTGTTTAAATTGATATGTCGGGTTCAAGAGGCTCGGCGAGTTGATAAATGTGTTTCTGTGCATGACGCCGTATCTGACGATGTCAACATTTTCAAGGCCCGGGATCAGTTTAAGCACTTCTTTTTGATCTCCCCATTTTAAATGTGTCTGAAAACCTACAATATTATAAAGCGTTCCCGCCGCGTCGTCCTGTCTAAGCTGAACGACTGCATAAGGCCGCTTGCCTGTTTTAGGATCTTCCAGTCCGACCGGTTTCATCGGTCCGAACAGCATCGTTTTCTTGCCTCTTTTCGCCATGACTTCAATCGGCATGCAGCCTTCAAAGAAGATTTCTTTCTCGAATTCTTTTAACGGAACTGTCTCAGCCGTCGTCAGCGCTTCATGGAAACGGTCAAACTCTTCCTCAGTCATCGGACAGTTTAAGTATGCCGCTTCTCCCTTGTCATAACGGGATTTTAAGTACACTTTATCCATATCAAGGCTGTCTTTTTCAACAATCGGCGCCGCCGCATCATAAAAATACAGATACTCTTCTCCTGTGAGCTCTTTCAGCTGCTGTGAAAGCGATTCTGACGTAAGCGGACCGGTCGCGATAACTGTCGGGCCTTCCGGAATCTCAGTTACTTCCTCGTGAAGAACCGTTACGTTCGGATGGTTTTTCACAAGATCCGTCACGCTTTGCGCAAATTCATGGCGGTCAACGGCAAGCGCTCCCCCTGCCGGAACCGAGCACTTATCAGCAGATTGTATGATTGCTGAGTCAAGCGCCCTCATTTCTTCTTTTAATACGCCTACCGCATTGGCGAGCGTATTTGAACGCAATGAGTTGCTGCATACCAGTTCGGCGAATTTGTCAGTATGATGGGCTGCCGTCTGCTTTACGGGCCGCATTTCATATAGCTTTACTTGAATTCCTCGTTTTGCAAGCTGCCATGCCGCTTCACTTCCGGCAAGGCCCGCTCCGATTACATTTACTGTTTGCTGGTTCATTTCTTTTCATCTCCTGTTGTTTGTCCCTTCCACACAAAGAAGGTGAGCAAGGCTCTGCTCACCGCTACTTCTGTGGTTCTTCCTTATAATCGCATTCGACGCATTGGACTTGTATGCCTTTTTTAAGCTTTTTCTCGACAAGCATATTTTCACATTTCGGGCATTTTCGTTCAATCGGTTTGTCCCAAGATACGAAGTCGCATTCTGGATAACGGTCACAGCCGTAAAAGACGCGTTTCTTTTTTGATTTTCGTTCGACAATATTTCCTTCATGGCATTTAGGGCATTTAACGCCGATTTGTTTGACTATCGGTTTGGTATTCCGGCAGTCAGGGAAGTTGGAGCACGCCATAAATTTGCCGTACCGGCCCATTTTGTAAACCATCCGGGAGCCGCACAACTCACAATCTTCATCAGCGTATTCAGGTTCAATTTCCACTTCTTTCATTTCGGCTTCCGCTTTTTTCACGCGCTTTTCAAAGTCGGTATAGAAGCTGTCAATGATTTGAACCCATTCTGTCTCGCCGTCTTCAACATGGTCAAGATCTCTTTCCATTTTTGCCGTGAATTCAACGTTTATGATTTCCGGGAAAAACTCCATGATGAGATCCAGCACGATCTGCCCAAGCTCAGTCGGAACAAACCGTTTATTGTCTAGTGCCACGTAACCGCGGCGCTGGATGGTGTCAAGAGTCGGCGCATATGTGGAAGGACGGCCGATACCCAGTTCTTCAAGGGTTTTAACCAAGCGCGCCTCTGTGTAACGCGGAGGCGGCTGAGTAAAGTGCTGCTCAGGCTCAATATCTTTCGATAAAACCGTGTCTCCCTCTTTAAGGTCCGGAAGCATACGGTCTTTTTCTTCCAGCTGATCGTCTTTACCCTCTACATAGACTTTCATGAAGCCGGCGAATTTGACTTTACTGCCGTTTGCCCGGAATGTCAATCCGTTATTGCTGAGATCAACACTCATCGTGTCCAGAACGGCTGGCGCCATCTGACTTGCAACAAAGCGCTCCCAAATCAGCTTGTATAATCTGAGCTGGTCTCTTCCAAGCACCGCTTTTAACTCGGCAGGTTTTCTGAGTACTGACGTCGGGCGGATCGCTTCGTGGGCATCTTGTGCGTTTTCATTTTTCTTTGGCGCTTTCCGTTTTCCCGCTAAGTACTCTTTTCCGTATGCCTGATCAATAAAAGCTGACGCTTCCTCAACGGCTGTGTTGGAAATCCGCGTTGAGTCCGTTCTCATATACGTGATGAGCCCGACTGTTCCTTCTTTGCCAAGATCAATTCCTTCATATAACTGCTGAGCGATCATCATCGTTTTCTTCGCTCTGAAATTCAGTTTCCTTGCAGCCTCCTGCTGCAGGGTGGACGTTGTAAACGGCAGGGCGGGATTTCGTTTACGTTCTTTTTTCGTAACCTTGTCTACCGTATACTTATTGCCTTTCAGCTCAGCAAGAACAGCTTTCACGTCTTCTTCGCTTTTTAAAGGAAGCTTTTTGCCGTTTTTTCCGAAAAAGCCGGCTTCAAACGTCTCTTTTCCTTTTAAAAATGAGCCGGTAATCGTCCAGTACTCTTCAGGTTTAAAGTCGTTGATTTCCTTTTCCCGGTCGATGATCAGCCGGAGCGCAACGGATTGCACGCGGCCCGCACTGAGGCCTTTTTTTACTTTTTTCCAAAGAATCGGACTGATTTTGTATCCGACGAGTCTGTCTAATATGCGGCGCGCCTGCTGCGCATCGACAAGATCCATATTAATCATGCGCGGATGTTTAAATGATTCTTTAATGGCGTCTTTTGTTATTTCATTAAAGACGACCCGGCAGTCCGAGCTTAGATCCAGATCAAGGCTGTGCGCGAGATGCCATGCAATCGCTTCCCCTTCTCTGTCGGGGTCGGCCGCGAGATAGACTTTTTTTGCTTTCTTGGCCGCTGTTTTTAATTCTTTTAAAACAGGGCCTTTCCCGCGGATCGTAATATATTTCGGTTCAAAGTTCTGTTCGATGTCAACTCCCATTTGACTTTTTGGAAGATCCCGGACATGTCCCATTGAAGCTTTGACTTTATATTTTTTCCCTAAATAACGTTCAATCGTTTTCGCCTTTGCCGGCGATTCCACGATGACTAGATAATCAGACATTTTCATCCCCCTCAAGAGGTGTTCTCTCTCTTTTCAAGTATCAATTCATTTTAGAGCTGCCTTTTTATGGCTTTCAACATTTCATTCTTTATGATGAACGTCATTTTATACATGAAAATAATGTGCAACTTTAAATCCTCACTATTATTAAATATTACAATACCGTTTGTCAAACGATATTTCAAAAGGGTTCCGTATACTGAACGCCTCGGGCGGTCAGCTCTCCGTCAATATCCTCTGCGCATAATACCGCTTTCGCCCCTTCTTGAATGAGTTTTATAGGTCCTCCGGAATATGGATTAAATATGGAACCGGGAACGGCAAATACCTCTCTCCCTTGATCAAGGGCTTGATAAGCCGTGATTAATGAACCGCTTTTTTCTTTTCCCTGCACAACTACAATTCCTTCACTTAATCCGCTGATTATGCGGTTTCTCATCGGAAAATGCCACTTTTTCGGCTTTGTTTCAGGAGGATGTTCTGAGAGTAGGAGGTGATGTTCAGCCATGTATTCTGCTAACAGGAGATTTTCCCGGGGATAGATATGGTGGAATCCGCCGGCTATTACGCCGATCGTAAGCCCTTTTGCCCTGATGCTCGCCTTATGAGACAATCCGTCTATGCCGGATGCCAGCCCGCTTACTATGACCCAGCCTTTTTTTGAGAGTTCAGCGGTAAGATGCCCAACCGCTTTTATTCCGTCATCCGTCGGTTTCCGCGTTCCTACAATCCCTATTTTTCTGCCTTTTTCAAGAAGTGACGTGTGCCCTTTTGCAAACAAGACAGCCGGCGGATCATAAATTGTTTTAAGCCATGAAGGATAGCGGCTTGATGAAATCGGAATGACAGTAATGCCTTCGCGGCGGTAATCGGACAGAACTTTATCAAGTTCCGGTTCCTTGCGCTCTATTTCTCGAAAAATTGCTTTCGGAGCTGTTTTCCCTTCTGACAAAACAGTTAATGGATGCGGATCTCGTAAAAAAGACAGAGAGTGATCAGCTTTCCACCATTTTAATAGAAGAGACGGGGAAATGATTTGATTGATACTGCAGACCATTAAACAGCGCGACGCTTGATCCAAATCTGGCAACCTCCTCTTTTTGTACAGCAAAAACAGGAACAGCCGTTACGGCTGCCCCTGCTTTGATCAGTGAGTTTTGCACGTTTCAAATAAGCCTTTTTCTTTCAACACCTTAATCAGTGTTTCACCCATTACAGAAGGGGTTTCCGCCACTTCAATCCCGCAGGCGTTCATCGTTTTGACTTTTTCTTCTGCTGTGCCTTTTCCTCCGGAGATGATGGCGCCCGCATGACCCATGCGTTTTCCAGGAGGGGCAGTTTTACCGCCGATAAAGCCGACAACAGGCTTTGTCATGTTCGCTTTCACCCACTCAGCCGCTTCCTCTTCAGCTGTGCCGCCGATTTCTCCGATCATGATAACGGCGTGTGTTTCAGGATCTTCATTGAACGCTTTTAACACGTCAATAAAGTTCGTGCCGTTGACCGGGTCGCCGCCGATCCCTACAGCGGTAGATTGGCCTACGCCGGCTTCTGAAAGCTGATGGACAGCCTCGTATGTCAATGTTCCTGAACGGGATACAACGCCTACATGCCCCTTCTTATGAATGTATCCCGGCATAATGCCGATCTTACATTCTTCAGGCGTAATAACACCCGGGCAGTTCGGCCCTATTAATCTCGTTTTCTTGCCTTCCATAAAGCGTTTCACTTTCACCATGTCCAAAACCGGAATGTGCTCAGTGATACAAATGACAAGATCAATTTCCGCGTCAACCGCTTCCATAATTGCGTCTGCCGCAAACGGAGCCGGCACATAAATGACTGACGCATCAGCGCCCGTTGTATGAACCGCTTCTGCGACCGTATTGAATACCGGCACGCCTTCCGCTTCAGTTCCGCCTTTTCCAGGTGTTACACCGCCAACGATATTTGTGCCGTATTCCAGCATCTGCTTTGTATGAAATAAAGCGGTAGAACCTGTAATCCCCTGTACAATAACTCTTGTATCTTTATTGATAAAAACACTCATTATCTGGTCCCCTGCCTTTCATTCTTTCCTAAACTAAGGATACGATTTTCTGCGCGCCGTCTGCCATTGATTCCGCAGATGTGATATTTAAGCCTGATTCATTCAGGATTTTCTTTCCTAAATCTACGTTTGTCCCTTCAAGGCGCACAACCAGCGGCAATGTCAATCCGACTTGTCTCGTCGCTTCAACAACGCCTTCGGCAATGACGTCACACTTCATGATGCCGCCGAAAATATTAACGAAAATTCCTTTTACGTTTTGATCGGAAAGAATGATTTTAAAAGCTTCCGTAACTTTTTCAGCGGTTGCGCCGCCCCCGACATCCAGGAAGTTTGCAGGTTCTCCGCCATAGTGTTTAATGATATCCATTGTAGACATTGCAAGACCCGCGCCGTTTACCATACAGCCGATATTTCCCTCAAGGGAAATGTAGCTTAAATCGTATTTTGAGGCTTCGATTTCTTTCGGATCTTCTTCATCTAAATCTCTGTATTCCATAATGTCTTTTTGTCTGTATAACGCATTACTGTCGAAGTTCAGCTTAGCATCAAGCGCCATGACGTTTCCGTCTCCCGTGACGACGAGAGGGTTGATCTCGGCGATGGAGCAGTCCTTCTCCACAAATGCTTTATATAGTCCGAGCATAAATTTAGCAGCTTTGCCGACAAGCTCTTTCGGGATGTTAATTGCGAATGCAATTTCCCTCGCCTGATAGCCCTGAAGGCCGACAGCCGGATCAATAACTGCTTTTTTAATTTTTTCAGGTGTTTTTTCCGCTACTTCTTCAATCTCCGTTCCGCCTTCTTCAGACGCCATTAAAACGATTCTTGAAGTGGCGCGGTCAAGTACAAGCCCGACGTAGTATTCCTTTTTAATATCGCAGCCTTCTTCAATAAGTAAGCGTTTTATTACTTGTCCGTCCGGACCCGTTTGATGTGTGACGAGCGTCTTGCCTAACAGTTCTTCGGCATACTCCTTCACTTCATCCGTTGTTTTTGCAATCTTTACCCCACCAGCTTTGCCGCGGCCGCCAGCATGGATTTGCGCCTTTACGACATAAACCGAGCTTGACAGGCTCTCTGCTTTTTCAACTGCTTCCTCTGCTGTAAAAGCCACTTTACCTTCAGGAACAGACACCCCGTATTTTCTGAGGACTTCTTTTCCCTGGTACTCATGGATATTCATTTCCCATCCTCCTAACTTATGTAGCAAAACTAAAAATAGACTGCGCTTTCATTCTATATAATACTGGAAGAATTGTCTAGGGTTCAAAACAAAATCTTTATATCCTTCCAAACATTCTAACTTTTATTTTATTGAAAATATAAATTTAAACGGAGTCCGGGAAATGATTGATCCTTATTTTTCGTTTTTCAGGCTTTCATCCAGTCGGTAAACAAATGAAAAAATTTCGGCTACGGTTTCATAAAGCGCCTCCGGTATCTGATCGTCGACCGTCAAATGTCGCATTAATTCGACAAGGGTCCTGTCTTCCTGAATCGGAACCCCCGCCTTCTCAGCTTCTTTTATGATATTTTCCGCCACATGCCCCCTGCCTGTTGCGATAACCTTCGGGGCTTGATCTTTCTGCCGGTCATAATGCAGGGCGACAGCTCTTCTTAACGGAGTTTGCTCTTTCATACTTTCACATCCACTTTTCGTCCGCCGTCTTTTTCCATAAACCCATCCACAAGGGCGCTCTGGTCTTTCGGACGCCGTTTTTTTGCCGTGACGCCTGACAGGCTGAAGCCCGTTTCTTTTACGGCTTCTTTCAAAGCCGGCACGAGAGGGTCGATGGCCGCCTGAAGTTCAAAATCGGACTCAACTGTAATGGTCATTACATTTTGCTGAATCATACAGTCCACAACGGTTTCTTGCAGCGTTTCAAGATGCAGTAAAAACAGGAGCCTGCAATGTGATGGATCGAGTTTTCCGTCCGGCTTCTTCCGTCCTTTAAAAAGAACTGTGATGTCATTCTCATATGCGGACGCTCCCAACGGAAATGACAGCACCATCTGCGTAAAAGAAGGGTTATGCTGCTCAATGAACAGTTGGCCGTTTAATTTATGAATAAGCGGTTCTGCCTCTTGTTTAACGGCTTGGGGCGCTTCTTGAAGCGTCCGGACAGCCTGGAGGGCCGCTTTCAGCGCTTGTTTCTCCGGCTGGGGAGACACTCCTTTTTCAAGCGCTGTAATGAATGATAATTCATCACGGGTGCCCAGCCCTTTTTTGATTCTCTGCAAAAGGCTTAATACATCATGTTTTTCCGCATATTTCAGTTCAGTGAGCTGTACGGCTTTTTCGAAAACAGCCTTCTCCTGTTCCGTTAGATGTGCGTTTTGAAGAACAGGTGCTGTTTTGGATGTTTTTTCTTGCGAAATAAAAGCCTTGATGATGTCCGACGTTTCTTTTACGGGGCGGTTTTCATTCTTTTCAGCTGATGCCATTAATTTTTCGATAATCTGTTTTGCCTCTTTTTCAGGCAGTTCCGTATCAGTCCGGGCATTCGGAAGAGAAGGCTGGCTCGGGGCTGTCTTTCCGTTTTCACGAGTCACTCGGACAAATGGTGATTGTTTTAATTCCGTCCGTTCTCCTTCTTCTGTCAGCCCGGTTTCTGAAATCGGCATGCGTGCGGCCGAAGCAAGCTTCTTCAAGAGACGTTCTGCATGAAGATCTGTTTCCGCGTCTAACACGGCAGAAACCGCCTCTTTAAGCACAGACAGCTCTTTTGCCGATTGCGGAGCCTGATTGATTGCCTGAAGCAGTCCTGATAGAAGCCGGCGGGTCGGAAACGGGTATTTGACGGCATGAATGGCTGACAAAACTTCCGGATGCGCGGGCAGTTCCCGTTTAAGTGCAAACACAATTGTTTCTGCCGCTTTTTTCAATTCGGCTGCCGGAAGCGATTCAGCCCAGCGGATACAGGCTTTGAGACTGTTTTCCGTCATCGGCAGTTTCTGCCGCATAAACGTTTCGGCAATGTGCTGAGACACCGGTCCCTGTTTGACGGAAAGGGCGTTCAGCAGGCTTCCCGCCGCTTCTTGAACGGTTTTCGGGCTTCCTTCGAATTGGTCAACGACATGAAGCCGGCCCGTTTTTTCAGCCGGTTGCTTTTCATAAGAAAACCAGTAATACGCCTGCGGCCGGAGAGCGGTTTCAAGCTTTCCCTGCATCGTCCGGCCGCCGATTTGGATAAGGGCGCTTTGATCATCCAACAAGCGGAGAACCCTCCCTAACAGCAGCCTTTGGGCGCCGCTGTCTTTGCCGCCGTCTTGCCTTTCCGGAGAGGTTTCTGTCATCAGCTGTCTGAAAGCCGCTTGGATTTCGCCGCTTATGTTCATGTCTTACGCCTCTTTTCTAACAATAAGATTGAACGGGAGCAAACGTTTTTCGGTGAATATTTGTCGGTCCGTATGCCTGAAGAGCTTCAAGATGTTCTTTCGTTCCGTAGCCTTTATTTTTTTCAAAGCCATACATGGGATAGGTTTTGGCGTATTCAGCCATGAGACGGTCCCGCGTTACTTTTGCTATGCAGGCTCCGGCGGCAATTGATACGCTTTTGGCATCCCCTTTTATGACAGATGACTGCGGAATGTCAAGCGGAAGCGTCATGGCATCTGCAAGCAGATAATCTGGTGTTTTCGCTAAAGCATTGACCGCTTTTACCATCGCCAGTCTTGCCGCCTCATAAATGTTGATTCGGTCAATGACATCCGCATGGACAATGCCGACTCCTATAGCTGCCGCTTCTTCCGTGATCCGGCTGTAATACTCCTCGAGCTTCTTTTCCGATAATTTCTTCGAGTCCGTGAGACCGAGAATTTCGCATTGTGCCGGCAAAATGACAACGCCGGCGACAACCGGTCCGGCAAGCGGCCCTCTTCCCGCTTCGTCAACACCAGCAATCAGGCGGAAGCCCTTTTTGTATGCCAGTCTTTCGTATGCCGTCATGTTCAGCCACTGCTCTTTAAGAGCTTTTTCCTTCGCATGCTTTTTCAGCCATTGCTCTAAAAGCGTCTGTACGCTTTTTCTCGGATCTTTTTCACATTGGGCAAGGAAAGGGTCGCTTTCGTCCCTGACCTCTTGCAGGCGTTCTTTTACGCTTTTTACGGTTAATGTATTCACGTTCTCTTCTCCCTTACATTATGTATATCGGTATTCCGCGGAAAAAATAAAGACCCGCATCGCTGCGCGTCTTTATTCTGATGGTGTTTCAAATGAAATCCTGCCGAATTTTTCCGTCCGGATGTCCCGAATGATGACTTCTGTGGTTTTATCATAGTCAACCAGCCCGCCGCCCATCAAACAGCCGCGTTTTTCACCGATCGCGTCAAATAGGGCGGCAATGTCTTCAGGGATTTCCTGAAGTCCGTAGCGCTCCTTTAAGCGGTCAGGATAATGCTCTTCCAGAAAGCGCAGCCCGAAGACGGCCACATCCTGCAGGTTGATAATAGTATCTTTAATCGCCCCGGTAATCGCCAGGCGCAAGCCGACAAGCTCATCTTCAAATTTAGGCCATAAAATTCCCGGTGTATCGAGCAGCTCTAATTCCTTGCCTACCTTTACCCACTGCTGTGAAGTGGTAATGCCGGGCCTGTCTCCCGTCTTGGCAATGTTTTTTTTGGCCAGCCGGTTGATGAGCGTAGATTTCCCGACGTTCGGAATACCGATGATTAACGCGCGGATTGCTCTTGGCCTAATGCCTTTTGCTTTCATTTTATCGAACTTATCTTTCAGCAGCTCTTTCGAGGACGGGACGATTTGATGCAGTCCCTGCCCGTTAACGGAGTTTATTGAAAGAGAGGGAATGCCCTGTGCCTGAAAGTGGTCCTTCCACTGGGCAGTGACAGCCGCATCCGCCTTATCTGCTTTGTTTAAAAGCATAATGCGCGGCTTGTCTTTTAAAATCTCCTCAATCATCGGATTTCTCGATGACATCGGTATTCTCGCATCCACCAATTCGTATACGATATCAATTAATTTCAGTTTTTCTGTTACTTCCCGTCTCGCTTTAGCCATATGGCCCGGGAACCATTGAATGGTCATGTGACTTCGACACCTGCCTTATTTGCCGGAACCGTATGTTCCGGTGATCTCTTATGTATTTTACGTTGCTTGTTCTGCTTTTACAAATTTCATATAAAAAAAGAGCCTGTTACGGGTAACAAGCTCTTTTCGTTCGTTATCATTATCGTCTGATTTCTTTAATACGAGCCGCTTTTCCGCGAAGTTCACGCAGGTAGTAAAGCTTAGCGCGACGTACTTTACCGTAACGTACAACTTCGATTTTCGCGATTTTTGGTGTGTGTACAGGGAATGTACGTTCAACGCCAACACCGTAAGAAATCTTACGAACTGTGAACGTTTCGCTGATTCCACCACCACGACGCTTGATCACAACACCTTCGAAGATCTGGATACGCTCACGGTTACCCTCAACAACTTTTACGTGTACACGTAAAGTGTCACCAGGACGGAACGCAGGAAGATCAGTGCGAAGCTGTTCTTTTGTGATATCTTGAATTAGTTTTTGCATCGTTTTCAACTCCTTCCAACAGATGCTCTTAGCCACAACTGCAAGGCACAGCGGAACATCGTTTTCAAGCTTTTGAAGGATAAGCCCTCTTAAGCCACAAGTAGTATCTTATCATATCTTCACTGCCTGCGCAATAGAATCTATTCGTTTTCCCACTCAGAAATCCATTTTCTTTGCTCATCGGTAAGAGGATAGTTTTCAAGAAGATCCGGACGTCTTAAAAAGGTTCTTCTGATTGATTCTTTATTGCGCCATTCGTTTATTTTGGCATGGTTTCCGGACAAAAGTGTCTCAGGCACTTTTAAGCCTTTATAATCTGCCGGCCTTGTATAATGCGGGTGCTCTAAAAGCCCCGTGCTGAAGGAATCCTCCATGTGAGATGCTTCTTTTCCGAGGACGCCCGGCAAAAGCCTGACAACGCTGTCGGCAATCATCATCGCGGGGAGCTCTCCCCCGGTCAGCACAAAATCCCCGATGGAGATTTCATCAGTGACAAGGTGTTCCCGGATCCGTTCATCATACCCTTCGTAATGTCCGCAGATAAACATCAAATGTTCCTCTTCCGCCAGCTCCTCGGCTTTCTTCTGAGTAAAACGTTCACCCTGCGGGCAGACGAGAATAATGCGCGGCTTGGCGTCCGTATCGGCTGTCAGCTTTTCAACGGCATCAAATACGGGCTGCGGCTTTAACACCATCCCGGCTCCCCCGCCGTACGGGTAATCATCAACAGTTTGGTGTTTATTATCCGAAAAAGCGCGGAAATTGATGACGTTAAAACGAACCGCCTCTTTTTCCTGTGCTTTTTGCAGGATGGATGAGCCGAGCACCCCTTGAAACATTTCGGGAAACAGTGTTAAAAAGTCGATTTTCATTCGTCTATTAACCCTTCCATTACATGAATCTTAATTTTCTTCTCATTTATATTAATATCCTTTACCACAGAAGCAATATACGGAATGAGCGCATCTTTTTTTCCTTTTCTCGCAACTACCCATACGTCATTAGCCCCGGGCGTCAAGATTTCCTTCACTGTGCCGATCAGTTCCCCGTCCTCTGATACAACTTTGCAGCCGATGATTTCATGAAAATAAAATTCGTCTTCTTCAAGCTCTCCCAAGTCTTCTTCAGGAACTTTGATGATCATGTTTCTTAGGTGCTCGACTTCATTGAGGCTCGGCATTTCTTTGAATTGCAGCAGATGAAACTGTTTGTGAAGCCTGTGGGTGCTGACCGTTACTTTAACAGGCTTCGCGGCTCCTTCCGCAAACAAATAGAGCGTATTGCCGGGCTTGTACCGTTCTTCGGCAAAGTCCGTTTTAGAAATGACCCGCACTTCGCCTTTAATGCCGTGGGTATTTACAATTTTACCTACATTAAACCATCTGTTTGTCATATTATCACCTCGGGCGAATTTCAATTACTACCCCGTCTTTTATGACGATGGTATTTGCCGCTGTTTTTTCATGCCAGTTATCACCGACGTCAATTGAAAGCAGCGCATCGATCTCCTTTTCCTTCACTTCGCTTCCGAGCGGGAGCGAGTGTGTCTGGCTTATTTGGAAATCGATCATTTTGATTTTGTCTTGTCTCTTTTCAATGGCTTTTTTAAAAGATTCCGCCACATCGGGATTCTGCTGATCTTTTTCATGTTTTCTAAGCTGAAAATAGAGCTGGCTGCATTCTCGTTCAAGCGTTTGCTTTTTTTCTGCAAAAGAGGCCAAAAGCTTTTCCTTACTTTGCTCGGTCAGAACCTGCATAACGGTTACCCTGTGAATAATCTGCATAGCACCAGACTCCCCACTCTTCCAACATATTTCTGTTCATTTGCTTTTTTTACGTGTAAAAAAAGGGGAGGTGCCGGCCCTCTCCCTTTCAGTCAAATATTTCAAATTGAACTTTCTTAGAAGACTGTGCGCCAGCTGCAAAAACGACGGTTCGAATCGCTCTTGCAGTCCGGCCTTGCTTTCCGATAATTTTACCGGTATCTGACTTATTGACAGATAAGCGCAGCGCAATCTTTTGATCGGTCTCTTCTTTTGTGACCGTTATGTCTTCCGGATGGTCGACAAGCGGAGCCACAATGCTGACAATCAAATCTTCCAAGTTCTGATCAGTCATTACTTGCCTTGTTTAGCGTTGTGGAATTTTTCCATAATTCCTTGGCTTGAGAACAAGTTGCGGACTGTATCAGAAGGTTTAGCTCCTGTTTGCAGCCATTTAAGAGCAAGCTCTTCGTTGATTTTCACTTCAGCCGGCTTTGCAACCGGGTTGTATGTGCCGACTGTTTCGATGAAACGGCCGTCACGCGGTGAACGAGAATCTGCTACAACAATACGATAGAAAGGAGATTTTTTTGCTCCCATACGTTTTAAACGAATTTTTACTGCCATTTTACTAGCACCTCCGAAAATATTTCAACAAGATAGTATATTAACAATGATAAAAGTGTTTGTAAAGTGTTTTTTCTTAACAACGGTTTTATCATGTATAACCGATTACATAAAAGGTAATTTAAAGCCTTTTTTCTTTCCTTTTGACATGTTTGTCATCTGCTTCATCATTTTTTTCATTTCCTCGAACTGCTTTAAAAGACGGTTGACTTCCTGAACGGATGTTCCGCTTCCTTTGGCAATCCGCTTCCGACGGCTGGCGTTGATGATATCCGGCTGTTCTTTTTCAAGAACAGTCATTGATTTAATAATCGCTTCCACATGATTCAGCTGTTTTTCATCCACTTGGATGTTTTTTAAGCCTTTCATTTTGCCTGCGCCGGGCATCATTTGCAGCAGTTCGTCAAGAGGTCCCATGTTTCGGACCTGACCGAGCTGCTCCAGAAAATCATCCAATGTGAAGCTCATCGTTCTCATTTTCTGCTCAAGCTCTTTGGCTTTGTCTTCATCAACGGTCGCCTGAGCTTTTTCAATCAAGGTTAACACATCACCCATTCCGAGAATCCGGGATGCCATCCGCTCAGGATGGAACGCTTCTAAAGCGTCGAGTTTTTCTCCCATTCCGGCGAATTTAATCGGCGTTTCGGTGACTGCGCGGATAGAAAGCGCAGCACCTCCGCGGGTATCCCCGTCAAGCTTTGTTAAAATGACACCCGTTAAACCGAGCTGGTCATTAAAGCTTTTGGCGACGTTTACCGCATCCTGACCGGTCATTGAGTCGACGACAAGGAAAATTTCCTCAGGATTTGCGACTTCTTTTACGCCGGAGAGCTCATCCATCAGTTCATGATCGATGTGCAGCCGTCCGGCGGTATCTAAAATCACGTAATCATGATGCTCTTCCTTCGCTTTTTCAATCGCCTGTCTGGCGATTTCCACCGGACTGATCTGATCGCCAAGTGAAAAGACCGGCATATCAAGCTGTTTCCCCAGTGTTTCCAGCTGCTTAATCGCAGCGGGGCGGTAAATATCCGCAGCCACGAGCAGCGGTTTTCGGTTATGTTTTTTGCGCAGCAGGTTGGCAAGCTTCCCCGTGGTTGTCGTTTTACCGGCACCTTGGAGCCCGACCATCATAATAACGGTCGGCGGGCGTTTGGCGACGGCAATTTTGCTTTCTTCGCCGCCCATCAGCTCGGTAAGCTCTTCTTTTACGACTTTAATAACCTGCTGGCCGGGTGTCAGACTCTTCATGACTTCCTGTCCGACAGCCCGTTCACTTACTTTTTTCACAAAATCCTTTACGACTTTAAAGTTAACGTCAGCCTCAAGAAGCGCAAGACGAACTTCACGCATCATCTCTTTTACGTCTTGTTCGCTGACTTTTCCTTTTCCGCGGATTTTTGAAATCGTCTTTTGCAGTCGGTCGGCTAATCCTTCAAATGCCATTTGTTTGCCGCCTCCTAATCTAATTTCTCAAGCGCTTCAATCAGAGCCGTCATTTTTTCCTCTTCCTGCAAGCCGGAAGCAAGCTCTTTCAGCTTTGTAAACATTTCTTTACGCTCCTGAAACTTTTTAAAAAGGAGCAGTTTTTCTTCATATTGTTCAAGCATCGCTTCTGTCCGTTTGATATTATCATAAACGGCTTGCCTTGAAACGTCATACTCTTCGGCTATTTCACCAAGGGAGAAATCGTCCAGATAATAAAGCGACATATAGCTCTTTTGTTTTGACGTCAGCAACGACTGATAGAAGTCAAACAAATAGTTCATTCTCGTCGTTTTTTCGAGCGACATTGGAGCTCTCCCCTTTGTTAAGTCAAATCCCTTTACAAAAACATAGTTTACATGGTTTCAGAGCGTCTGTCAAGTTTTTATCTTGTCAATGAATGCAGGTAATCGCCCTGTCTGTTTGCTGGTGATTTCCGCCGCTTTTATAAGCGAACAGCCGGAGCGCTTTTTTTGCGCCCGGCTGAAACAGACTGTCTATTCTTCGGCTTTTTCCACTAAATCCGAAAAGAGACCGTATACGTAAGATTCTGCATCAAACCGCTGCAGATCGTCAACCTTTTCTCCGAGGCCGACCAGTTTTACGGGAATATGAAGCTCATTGCGGATCGCCAAAACAATTCCGCCTTTTGCGGTGCCGTCAAGCTTCGTTAACGCGATACCCGTCACATTCGTCGCTTTGGAGAATTCTTTCGCCTGCGCCATCGCGTTCTGGCCTGTCGTCGCGTCGAGAGCGAGCAGAACCTCATGCGGAGCCTCAGGGACTTCACGTTCGATGACGCGTTTGACCTTTTCAAGCTCTTTCATTAAGTTTACTTTATTCTGAAGGCGGCCGGCCGTATCACAAATCAGCACATCCGCGCCTCTTGCTTTAGCCGCGTGTACGGCATCGTAAATAACCGCCGCAGGGTCGCTTCCGGCAGCCTGCTTAATGACAGGCACGCCTGTACGCTCTCCCCACACTTCAAGCTGTTCAATCGCTCCGGCTCTGAAGGTGTCTCCGGCAGCGAGCACAACGGATTTGCCTTCATTCTTCAGCTTATGGGCAAGTTTTCCGATCGTTGTCGTTTTTCCGACACCGTTTACGCCGACAAGCAGAATAACGTTTAAGCGCCCGTCCTGAATATTCAATTCAGAAATCTCCTCGTTGCCGCTGTTATAAATTTCGACGAGCTTTTCAGAAATGACGGACTGCACTTCCTGAGGGTCCTGGATGTTTTTCAGCTTCACTTCTTTTTTGAGCTCGTCAATCAGCTCCATGACCGTTGTAAAACCGACGTCAGCGCCAATCAGCACTTCCTCAAGCTCTTCGAAGAAATCTTCGTCGACTTTTCGGTAGCGGGAGACGAGTTCGTTCACTCTATTTGAGAAGGAATTTCTTGTTTTTTCAAGGCCATCTTTAAATTTTTCAGAGACGGAGTCTGTCTGTTTCGTGATTTTCTCTTTTAATTTTTTAAAAAAGCTCATCTTTCAACCTCTTTCCTCGTTACTGAACGAATTCTTTTGTTTCTTCCAGTTTGACCGAAACCATTCGGGAAACGCCGGATTCCTGCATTGTAACACCGTAGAGGACATCCGCTTCCTCCATGGTGCCTTTTCTGTGGGTGATGACGATAAACTGGCTGTCGCCGCTGTATTTTTTTAAGTATTGCGCAAACCTGAATACATTGGCTTCATCAAGCGCAGCTTCCACTTCATCAAGCACGCAGAACGGCACGGGCCTTACTTTTAAAATGGAGAATAAAAGGGCAATGGCAGTCAGCGCCCGTTCTCCCCCTGACAAAAGATTTAAGTTTTGCAGTTTTTTGCCCGGAGGCTGCGCGATAATGTCCACTCCGGAGTTGAGAAGGTCATTCGGGTCGGTCAGCTTCAATTCAGCGCGCCCTCCTCCGAACAGGGAACGGAACACGTCGTTGAATTGAGAACGGATCTGGATAAACGTTTCATGGAATCGCTTCGACATTTCAGAATCCATTTCTTCAATGACTTGAAACAGTGTATTTTTCGCTTCCGTCAGATCATTTTTCTGCTCTGTTAAAAACTGATACCGTTCGTTCACTCTTTCAAATTCATCGATGCTGCCGAGATTGACCGCGCCAAGCTCTTCAATTGAAAGTTTGATCAGTTTGACCCGTTTTCTCGCCTCTTCAGGCTCGATTTCGAGCTGATATTTTTCTTTCGCCCCTTCAAAAGATAAGCTGTACTCCTCGCGTAAATATTGCAGCAGATTATCAAGCTCAACTTCCATCCGGCCGAGTTTTACCTCTTCATCTTTCAGAATTTCTGTTTTTTGCTTGTATAGCCGTTTCATCTCTTTCAGCTCAAGCTCATTCGTATCAAGAGCCCGCTGGAGCTTTACGCGCTGGTCGCGGCGGCTGGCAATCAATTCGATCGTTCTCGTTTTATCGTGAAGCTTGTGTTGAGCCGCTTCTTCAAGCTGCTCCTCGCCGCTTGTGCTGGACGTCATCTCTGAGGTCAGCAGGCTTAAATCATCCCGTGTTTCTTTCAGAGCGAGCTGCGTTTCTTCAAGCTCTTTTTTCAGCCTCTTGAGATTGTCTTCTTCACTCGAGCACGCCTGTTCTTTTTTCGCTGCGGCAATTTTACATTCTGTCAGTTCATGAGAGAGCGTTTCTTTTGTTGAGGATAGGGTCTGCTTTTGTTTTGTCAGCCTGTCCATCTCTTCCTCAAGATCTTTCAGCTGGCCGGATGCCTCACGCAGCTGTTCTTCCAGCGCTGATTTACGCGTCTCTTTGTCCCGGCTGCTTTCCGTCAGTGATGCTTTCTCCTGATCGTAAAGCTCCAGATGGGTATTGATGTTCTTTTCGGCGACTTCAAGTTCATACAGCCTGCCTTTTACATCCTGCTGCTTTGTTCTGAAAGCTTCACCGTCTTCCCGGAGACCGCTCAGCGTATGTTCAAGCTCTTGAATGGCCTGTTTCAGTGTTTTGACCTCTTTTTCAAGCAGAGCTGTTTTTTCTTCCATTTCAGCAAGCCGCGCAGTTACCGTCTCAAGCTCACGGCTTCTGCCGAGCAGAGAATTGTTTTTCTTTTTGACTGCGCCGCCCGTCATTGATCCGCCGGGATTGACGACATCGCCCTCAAGCGTCACGATGCGGTAGCGGTGGCCGAGAAGCTTGGCCAGCTCATTCGCGCCTTTTAAATCTTCAGTGATCAGCACGGTGCCGAGAAGGTTTTGAATGACATTTCGATATGCCGCATCATACGTGACAAGCCCGCTCGCTGTTCCGAGAAAAGAAGGATGCTTCGAAGCCGTCTGTTCATCACGGGTTTGGAGCTGGCGCGGCTTCATGACCGTAAGCGGCAGGAACGTCGCGCGGCCGAAGGAATTCTGTTTTAAATATTGAATCGCTTTCCGCGCCGCCTGCTCATCGTCTGTGACAACGTGCTGTGCCGCTGCGCCGAGTGCAATTTCGATCGCCGTTTCATATTTTTGTTCGGTAGAAATCAGTTCGAGAACGGCGCCGCGGATGCCGCCGAGCTGCTCTTTCTGTTTCAGCACTTCTTTTACGCCTTGGTAAAACCCTGAAAAATCGCCTTGCATCGTTTCAAGCATATCTTTTTTGGATCTGGCCTGCTGTACAAATTGATATGCCTGATACAGCGCTGATTCTTTCTTTTCATACTGGCGTTTTTTCTGCTCATATGCGGTCTGGACTTCGCGGTAGCGGCCGACCTGATTGTGAATGTCCGCTTCAACAGCGGCCAATTCTTCTTCGCACGCCGCTTTGCGGACGGAAATATCATTTCGTTCCTGAAGATATTTTTCATTGTTTGCGGTCAGTCTCGCCTGCTGAACGGCAGATTGGGACATCTGGTCATCTAAAAGCTGCAGCTCATTGCGGATCGACGCCTGGCTGTTTAACAATTCAAAGTAATCGCTTTTTAATTGTTCGATTTTCTCTTCTACGTTTTCATTATGCAGACTGAGAGCCTGCTGCTTTTCTTTCACCTGGGCATTTAACCGCTTCACTTCCGCACGCAGCTTATCAAAGACGGCAGACTGTTTTTCAATGTCCGCTTTCAGTTCGGCTTCTTTGTTCGTGTAATGTGTAACGGATTCCTCAAGCTGTTCCCGGTTTTGCGCGGCGTTTTTTTTACGCTCTTTCAGCACTTCTTTCCGGCCTTCCAGCTTTTCAAGCTCTTCACTGGTCACAAGCAGAACCTGCTGCAGCTCGTTGACGGATTCATCAAGCGCGTGAATTTTATCTCTCGTCTCTTCTATCATCGCTTCTTTAGCAGATATCGCCGATGATTCCGCCAATTCTTCTTCTTTTGCCGCCTGCACCTTTTCTTTTAAACCCGACCATCTGCCGTGCAGTTCTTCGATATCAAAAGCGGTAAGGGCGATTTCGACATGCTCAAGCTCTTTCTTTTTTTCTAAGTAGTCTTTGGCGATTGATGCCTGGATTTTAAGCGGTTCGACCTGATCTTCAAGCTCGTGGAGAATATCTTCCACCCTGTTTAAGTTATCCTGCGTCTCAAACAGCTTGTTTTCCGCTTTTTTCTTTCTTGTTTTATATTTCAGCACGCCGGCCGCTTCTTCAAAAATACTGCGGCGGTCTTCCGCTTTGCTGCTGAGAATCTCTTCGACTTTCCCCTGGCTGATAATAGAAAACGCTTCTTTTCCGAGCCCGGAGTCCATAAATAAGTCAATGATGTCTTTCAGTCGGCACTGCTGATTGTTGATGAGAAATTCACTTTCTCCGGAACGGTAGACCCGTCTCGTCACGCTGACTTCGTGATAATCGATCGGGAGAAAATGATCTTCATTATCAAGTGTTAAAGTGACTTCGGCAAGATTCAGCCGTTTGCGTGAGTCACTTCCGGCAAAAATGATATCTTCCATTTTTCCGCCCCGAAGCGAGCGGGCTGATTGTTCGCCGAGCACCCAGCGGATGGCTTCGGTAATGTTGCTTTTTCCGCTGCCGTTTGGCCCGACAACTGCCGTGACGCCTTTTACAAAGTCAACGGATATCCGTTCTGCAAATGATTTAAATCCTATAACGTCTAAACGTTTGAGGAACATCCCAGATCCTCCTTATCGTATAAGTATCTCAATATTATCATAATCCCCCGCTTATATCAGGCGCAGACATATTGAAATCCCCCTAGGGATACAGGGGGATTTATTGTTTCGTATGGTGTTTTTGCAATTTTGCAAGAGCTTCCTGTGCCGCATGCTGCTCGGCTTCTTTTTTGGAACGTCCGTTCCCGATACCGAGCGCCTCACCTTTAAGAGAGACAAGCGCCTCGAATTCCCGGTTGTGGGCGGGCCCTTTTTCATTGAGAATTTTGTACTCAAGCGATCCTTTTCCGTCCCGCTGTACAAATTCTTGAAGCTGGCTTTTGAAATCCATCACATGAGAAAAAGCACCATCGTTTATTTTAGGGAACACGTACACTTTCAGGAATTGCTGAACCGGCTCAAGGCCCTGATCCAGATACAGTGCGCCGATAAACGCTTCAAACACATCCGCTAAAAGCGCAGGACGCTTTCTGCCGCCCGTCATTTCTTCTCCTTTACCCAAGAGAACAAGATCGCCGAATGACAATTCGTGGGCAAGGGAGACGAGTGACGGCTCGCATACGATAGCGGCTCTCAGCTTCGTCAAATCTCCTTCACTCATGGCCGGATATTTGGCAAATAAGAATTGGGAGATCGTCAGTTCCAAAACAGCGTCACCTAAAAATTCAAGCCTTTCATTGTCTTCATACGGCTTTTTCCGATGCTCATTCACATAAGATGAATGTGTAAATGCTTGATACAAAAGTTTCTCGTTTTGAAAATGAACCGAAATCCGTTCTTGGAACTCTTTAAATTGCTCTATTTTTTTATAGAACTTTTTTTTATCTTTAAAATGTGAGTGTTTTGACATAGTAACCTCCATAGGCACATCAGGTTCACCGCGCTCCCCGCCGTAAACGGAATCGGCAGCGCGTACAGCGTCAGACGCCGGTAACCGCACGATTAAAGGGCTAAAGCCCCGCTGTCAGGCGGGACTTTTAGCATCAGCTTATTGCTGGTTTTGTATGTAGTTCACAGCGTCGCCGACTGTTGCAATCTTTTCAGCATCTTCGTCAGAAATCTCCATATCAAACTCGTCTTCAAGTTCCATAACAAGCTCAACTACATCTAGGGAATCAGCACCTAAGTCTTCCTTGAAAGAAGCTTCAAGTTTGACGTCAGCTTCATCAACGCCAAGGCGGTCTACGATGATTTTCGTTACACGCTCTAATGTATCTGCCATAGCAATTCACCTCCCCTCAAGTATTATAGTGGATTCGTTTTTAAAAAACTAGAGAAACTAGGATGAAATTTTAAAAACAAATCTTTACATCACCATTCCGCCGTCAATATGAAGGGTTTGGCCCGTCATATAACGCGATCCTTCAGAAGCAAGGAACGTGACAACGCTGCTGATATCGGAAGGTTCCCCGAAACGCGCGAGCGGAATCTGCTTCAGCATTTCATCTTGGACTTCTTTAGAAAGCTTGTCCGTCATATCCGTGGAAATAAAGCCCGGAGCAATCGCATTGACCGTAATATTGCGGCTTGCAAGCTCTTTGGCTGACGACTTTGTCAAGCCGATCACACCGGCTTTGGCCGCCACATAGTTCGCCTGTCCGGGGTTTCCGCTGACGCCGACGATTGATGATACGTTGATAATCCGGCCGAAGCGCTGTTTCATCATCTGTCTTGTCACGGCTTTCGTGCAGTTGAAAACACCTTTCAGGTTAATGTTGATGACGTCATCCCATTCATTTTCTTTCATTCTCATGAGAAGATTGTCTTTTGTAATCCCCGCATTGTTGACGAGAATGTCGATTGAAGAAAATTCAGCGACAGCCTCTTTCATCATGTTTTGTACTTCTTCGGAATTTGATACATCGGCTTTTACCGCAATCGCGTTTCGGCCCAAAGATTTGATCTCATCTACGACTTCGTTCGCTTTCGCTTCATTTCCGGAATAGTTGACTACTACGTTACAGCCGTTTTTCGCAAGATCAAGCGCGATCGCCCGCCCGATTCCGCGGGACGCTCCCGTTACCACTGCTGTTTTTTCATTAAGCATCCTGATTCTCCTCCTTCAGCGTTTGAATCGCCAGTTCAATGGTTTCTTGGTCAGAAACCGCGATTGTTTTAAGGCGGCGGTTCACTTTTTTCACAAGGCCTGAAAGCACTTTTCCGGGCCCGATTTCAACAAATGTCGTGACGCCTTCATCAATCAGTTTGTTAATCGTTTCTTCAAAGCGTACAGGTGAGTACAGCTGTTCAATCAGTTTCTTCTTGATATCGTCTTTGTCTGTCATGACGTCAGCCGAAACGTTTGAAATAACGGGAACAGCCGCATTTTTCACATCACAGGCACTGAGCACGTCTTCAAGTTTTTGCGCCGCGGGCTTCATTAATTCAGAATGGAACGGTCCGCTTACTTCTAATGGGATCGCCCGTTTTGCGCCGTTGTTCTTCGCTTCTTCTGAAGCCAGCTCCACGCCTTTTGCCGTTCCGGAAATCACGATCTGGCCGGGACAGTTCAGATTTGCAAGCTGTACGAGATGGCCGTTTTCCGTCACTTGATCCGTCACCTTTTTCAAGGACTCCGCATCCATCCCCAGAATAGCAGCCATTGCGCCTTCTCCCGCAGGCACGGCTTCATTCATGAATTCTCCCCGTTTTCTTACCGTGTAAACGGCATCTTTAAATGTCATCGCTCCCGCCGCAACAAGCGCCGAATATTCTCCGAGACTGTGTCCGGCTGTGAAATCCGGCGTGATGCCGGATTCTTTAAACTTTTCCAATACGGCAATACTTGTTGTCAACAGCGCGGGCTGCGCATTGTATGTAAGGGTTAATACCTCAGCGTCGCCTTCAAAAATGAGCGAGCTCAGCTTTGTTTCAAGCGTTTCATCCGCTTCATCAAAAATACGTTTTGACGCTTCTTCACGTTCGTACAGGTCTTTTCCCATACCGATATATTGTGATCCCTGTCCGGGAAATAAAAATGCAATCTTACTCATGATGCGGTAACCTCCAGACTACTCATCTGTTTTTTCTTCTTTTACTTCTTCTTTTACTTCTTCTTCTATAAATGCGGCCACGTTTTGGCTCACCATTTCTCTCGCCTGGCGCACCGCGTGGTAAACAGCGCGTGCGTCAGAAGAGCCGTGCGCTTTAATCACAGGCGCTTTCAGTCCGAAAAGACTCGCTCCGCCGTACTCAGAATAGTCCATTTTCAGTTTCATTTCCATCAGCTTCGGCTTCAGCACTCCCGCTGCCAGCTTAGAAACAAAACTTGACGTCAATGTATCTTTCAGCATTTTGAAAATCGATAACGCTGAACCTTCCAATGTTTTCAGAGTGACGTTGCCCGTAAAGCCGTCTGTGACTATGACGTCAGCAGCGCCTTCCAGCAAGTCTCTCGCCTCAACGTTTCCGACAAAATGCACGTTTGTTTCTTTTAATAATTCAAACGTCTTTTTTGTCAGGTCGTTTCCTTTCTTTTCTTCCGTGCCGACATTTAACAAGCCGACGCGGGGCGAGCTGATTCCGAGAACCTGCCGTGCATATACAGATCCCATAATTCCGTACTGGACAAGGTGTTCCGGTTTGGCATCGACATTGGCTCCCACGTCCAAAAGAAGGAAACCGTCCCCTGATACGGTCGGAAGCGTCGGCGCAAGAGCCGGCCGGTCGATTCCTTTAATTCTGCCGACGATAAACAGTCCCGCTGTCATGAGGGCGCCCGTATTCCCCGCTGAGATGCAGGCGTCCGCTCTGTTTTCAGCCACTTCCTGCGCCATCAGCACCATAGAAGAGTTTTTCTTTCTGCGTACGGCGCGGACCGGTTCATCCGTCGGTTCAATCACTTCATCGGCGTGCAATACGGTGATGCGGTCTGATGTTGTTGGCAAGTGTGATTCTATCGTTGTCTTGTCACCGACCAGCGTAATATGAAGATCATCAAAAGCCTCAATACTCTTCATTACTCCGTCAATAACAGCTTTGGGTGCGTTGTCGCCTCCCATTGCATCTACAGCTATTCTCATGCATGCTCCACCTTTATGATTGTTTTGAACGGTACATGTCAAAGATGCCGGAGAACACGACCTCTTCTCCCACATAGCTGTTGACTTCAACTACCGTTCTGCCTTTTTCTTTTTCGACTGCCGTCACTTTGGCTTTCGCAACGACGCGCTCGCCTTCTTTCACCTGTCTTGTAAAGCGGATATTTGCGCTTGCGGTCAGCGCCAGCTCATCATCAATGACGGCTACGGCGAGTGAGTTCGCCTGCGCAAACAAATGATGCCCCCGCGCAATTTGATTGCGGCTGAAAACATGTTCGCGTCTTACTTCTAATATAGAAATGGCCTGGCCGTCAAGCTCCAGATCAATGATTTCACCGATCACTTCATCTAACGACAGTGATTTTACTTCATCATCAAGCGTTTGTTCTGCCACGTTTTTAATTCTTTCTCTCAGCTCCGGTATTGAGAGCTCTAAGCGGTCTAAACGGATCGTCTGAATGCTGACGCCGAAATTCCCCGCTAATTCTTCATCTGTGATGAAGGGTGTCGATTTGATCGTCTGCTGCAATAATTTTTGGCGTTCTTTCTTGCTTCTTCTCATCTGTAAACACCATCCGGACAATTAAGACTAGGTACTAATAGTAGTATATAATTTCATAGATTGGAATGCAATGATTGTTTTTTGAAAGCCGCCGAATTTTGCAGATCAGCTTAATTTCTCCCCTTCTAAGACACCGCTTGAGAGCAGTTGAGCGCGGAGCATGCGGTACTCGTCATCTTTCCAAAAAGCCTCTGATGACACCAGATTGGCCGCATCCTGGCGGGCCGTTTCCAAAGCTCTGTAGTCATGAACCATATCCGCCACCTTGAACTCGGGCATACCGCTCTGTTTTTTCCCGAAGAAATCGCCGGGACCGCGCAGCTCAAGATCCTTTTCAGACAGTTCAAAGCCGTCGTTTGTCTCCGACATGATTCTCATCCGTTCTTTCCCGGTTTCGGATTTCGGATCGGCCATCAAGATACAGAAAGACTGGTGGTCTCCCCGTCCGACCCGGCCGCGGAGCTGATGGAGCTGAGACAGCCCGAAACGGTCGGCGTCATAGATGACCATAATCGTCGCATTCGGAACGTTCACCCCGACTTCTACGACAGTTGTTGACACAAGAACCTGACATTGATTGGCGCTGAATTCTCTCATCACCTGATCTTTCTCATCAGAATGGAGCTTCCCGTGCATCAGGCCGACATTCCATTTGCCGCGGTAAACCTCAGACAGCATGTTATATACGTCAATCGCATTCTGAACATCCAGCTTATCCGACTCTTCAATGAGCGGGCAGATAATGTAGGCCTGCCTTCCCTGCTTCAGCTCTTTTTCAATAAAAGCCAAAATCCGCTCCAGCATGTCGTGTTTCACCCAATACGTTTCGATTTGCTTTCGCCCCGCGGGCATTTCATCTATAACGGAAACATCCATTTCTCCGAAGACGGTAATGGCTAATGTTCTCGGTATCGGGGTGGCTGTCATAAACAGCACATCCGGATCCTGGCCTTTATTCCTGAGTTTTTTGCGCTGTTCGACTCCGAACCGGTGCTGCTCGTCCGTAATGACAAGGCTCAGCGCTCTAAATTCCACTTCATCCTGGATTAAGGCATGGGTCCCTACTAAAATATCAATTTCTCCGAGAGCAAGCCGCTCCAAAAGCTCCCTGCGCCGCTTTCCTTTAACAGAACTCGTCAAAAGCGCGATATTCACATCTTTATTTGCAAATAACGATACGAGAGAGTCGGCATGCTGTTCGGCCAGAATTTCAGTCGGCACCATTAAAGCCCCCTGATACCCCGACAGAATCGCAGCGTACAAAGCGATGGCGGCGACGGCCGTTTTCCCTGAACCGACATCGCCTTGCAGCAGACGGTTCATACGGTAAGGAGATGTCAAATCAGCGGTAATTTCACGGAGCACGCGCATCTGTGCGTTTGTGAGCGAAAACGGAAGGCTGTCCGTAAAAGCGGCGAGCTTTTCAGCCGGAAACACATGGCTGATGCCTTTTGACTGTTCTCTTTCCGCTTTACGGAACGCCTGCATTTTCAGCTGAAATAATAAGAATTCTTCGTAAACAAACCTGCGTCTTGCCTGCTGTAACGATTCCCTCGTTTCCGGCTGGTGCATCGTCTGGAGGGCTTGTTTGTAATCAGGCAGCTTGTAACTGATTCTCAATTTTTCAGGAAGCGGATCGACAATACTGTCCGAATGGTGCTTCAAAGCTTCCTTAATAAACCGCCTCATCATTTTAACAGTGACGTTTTCTTTAACGGAATAAACAGGCTCAATGCTTTTATCTTCTTGATGAGGACCGTTTTTTAATTCCTGCACAGAAACGGTCTGTCTGTGTTTATCCCATTTCCCGGATATCGTGACGACAGAACCGAGCGTCAGTTTCTTTTTTAAGTACGGACGGTTAAAGCAGACCGCGGTAATTAAATAATTGCCGACAAGCACTCTGAATGTCAGCCTGTTTCGTTTTTTGCCGTAATAGGTAAGAGAAGGTTCAGAATGAACCTTCCCTTCTACTGTAACTCTTTCTTCATGTTTAACTTCTTCCAAATCCCTCAGCTCATAGTCATCATAACGGTAAGGGAAATAATTCAGAAGATCAGAAATGTCATAGATACCCAGTTCCTGCAATGTTTTTTCTGTTTCCGGCCCAATGCCCTTAATCTCCGCTATACTAGTTTGCTGATGGTGTTTCACTTGATTTCAGCGCTCCTCCGAAAATTTTCTTCTCTAATTCTCTTCCCGTCGGTGTCGCGGCTAAACCGCCTTGTCCCGTTTCACGCAATGCTGTCGGCATCGTCTGGCCGATTTTGTACATCGCGTCAATGACTTCATCGCAAGGAATGCGGCTTGTAATTCCCGCCAGCGCCATATCTGCCGCGATCATTGCGTTGGATGCTCCCATTGCGTTTCGTTTGACACACGGCACTTCTACCAAGCCGGCGACCGGATCACATACGAGACCGAGCATATTTTTAAGCGTAATCGCCATTGCTTCCGCTGATTGCTGAGGCGTTCCGCCCGCCATTTCCACAATCGCAGCGGCTGCCATACCTGATGCTGATCCGACTTCCGCCTGACAGCCTCCTGCCGCTCCTGAAATACTCGCATTATTTGCCACCACAAAACCGAACGCTCCGGCCGTAAACAGAAAACGGATCATTTGTTCCGTTGTGGGGTTCAGCTTATGCTTTACGGCGAATAACGTTCCCGGCACAACCCCGGCAGAACCGGCAGTCGGCGTGGCGCAGATCGTTCCCATCGCCGCATTGACTTCATTTGTCGCCACAGCTTTAGAAACGGCGTCTAAAATCAGATTGCCTGACAGGCTTTTACCCGATTGGATGTATGCCTGAAGTTTCACGGCGTCTCCGCCTGTTAAACCGGTCTGGCTTTTGACGCCCTTCAGCCCTTTTTCTACCGCGGCTTCCATGACGGAGAGATTGCGCTCCATTCCTTGAAAGATTTCTTCCCGTGTTTTTTGCGTCACTTCCATCTCTTGAGTGATCATTACTTCTGAAATCGGAATTTGTTTTTCTTGAGTGATTTCTATTAATTCTTTTACATTACGAAACATGTCATTTTCCTCCTGACTTTTTAGTCAGCTATCTTAGTAACCTGTATAATATTCGGAAGTGTTGAAAGTTCGTCCAGCACTTCTTCTTCAATATTCTGATCGACTTCAATCGTCATCAGCGCAAGCTGTCCGACATCCTTGCGCGCCACTTCCATATGTCCGACATTGATGGAGAATTTCGCAAGCACATTGGCAACGCCTGCAATCGTGCCGAATTTATCATTATGAACGACTAAAATAGCTGGATGGTTTCCGGAAAGACGCAGCTCAAAGCCGTTAAGCTCCGTAATTTCAATTTTTCCGCCGCCGATTGAAATACCGGTAAGGGCAAGCTCCCCTTCATCATCAGAAATGACGATACGCGCCGTATTCGGATGAACGGGCACAGCATCCTCTGTGCGGAACTCTATATATATGCCCTTGTCTTCAGCAATTTGAATCGCTGTTTTAATCCGCTCATCAAATGTATCAAAATCAAGCAGGCCGCCGATAATCGCGACATCAGTGCCGTGGCCCTTATACGTTTCTGCAAATGATCCGTAAAAAGACACAACAATCCGGCGGGGCTCCCGCCTGAATAAGCTTCTGGCCACTCTGCCGATACGGGCAGCGCCTGCGGTATGTGAACTGGACGGACCGATCATTACCGGGCCGATAATATCAAAAACGCTTCTATATTTCATGCTGGTTTGTTCCTCCTTAACATCACTTCATTCAGCGCTTTTTCTTTAGACTAATTGAACATTTATAAATTGGCAAGCAGACGCACTGCCGCACTGCCGCAGGTAAATAAAGGCATAAGAATAGAAGGGCCTGATAAGCCCTTCTATTCTGCCGCAATTATATATGGGTACAGAGGCTGTCTGCCGTTATGGATTTCAACCTCGATATCTTCACAGACGCTTGTAATATACTCGGCGAGTTTCTCAGCTTCTTCTTCCGGCGCGTCTTCTCCGTACAGGATGGTGACGATTTCATCTTCTTCCCCGATCATTTCATCCAGCAGCAATTTCGCCGCACTTATCCGATCTTCGGCGCTGCCGATAATCGAACTATTTAAAATGCCGATAAAATCACCTTTTTTAATATCCTTGCCGTCAATATGAGTGTCTCTGACTGAATATGTCACCTGTCCGCTTTTCACATTCCGGATGGCCTCAAGCATATTGGCTTCATTTACATCAGCCGGCTGGTCAGGGTTAAACGCAAGCAGGGCGGTCATTCCTTGCGGCACCGTTTTTGCCGGAATGACAATTACATTTTCTTCAGCCACACTCGCCGCTTGATTGGCAGCCATCACAATATTTGAATTGTTCGGAAGAATGAAAACCGTTTCCGCATTGACAGACTGAACGGCTTCAACAATATCTTCCGTGCTCGGATTCATTGTCTGGCCGCCTTCAATTACGTGTGAAGCGCCGATGCTCGTAAACAGTTCAGAAATGCCTTCTCCCATTGCCACGGTTACGATTCCAAAAGGCTTGCGGGCTTCTTTCATAACGCCGGCCGGCTTTTTTTCATCATGTTCTTGGCTGATGATGGAAGTATGCTGTTCCCTCATGTTTTCAATTTTGATTTTAATTAAATCGCCGTAACGCTGTGCAAGATTGAGCACGTTCCCGGGTTCTTCGGCATGAATGTGAACTTTCGCCAGCGTATCATCAGCTACAACCAGCAATGAATCGCCGTAACGGCTCAGTTCGTTTCTGAACGTTTCTTCCTTGAACGTCCGTTTATCTTGATCCAGCCTTACCATCACTTCCGTACAAAATCCGAATTCAATGTCTTCTGTACTCAGCATGCTCTGCGCGCTTTTATGATGCTCGGCATTCACCATATCATCCAGGGCCGGAAGAACCGCTTTTTTCGGTACGGACTCTCCTTTTAAGGAGGCCAAAAAGCCTTCATATACACAAAGCAGGCCTTTTCCGCCGCTGTCAACGACACCGACGTCCTTTAAAACAGGCAGCAGGTCCGGCGTGCGGTTCAGCGACGCTTCCGCTTCCTCAATAACGGTCTCCATGACCGCAATGATATCGGTTTCTTCTTTGGCCGAGGCGACCGCTTTTTTAGCCGCATCCTTCGCCACGGTTAAAATCGTTCCTTCAACCGGTTTCATGACCGCCTTATATGCCATATCCACTCCCGCTTGGAGTGCTGCGGCAAATTCTTGGGCGTTTATTTCTTTTTTGTTTTCAATGCTCTTTGTGAAGCCTCTGAATAATTGGGACAAGATCACCCCTGAGTTTCCTCTTGCTCCCATAAGCAGGCCTTTTGACAGGGCGATGCCGACTTTGCCGATGTCAGGTGAGTCAAGGTGCTCTACCTCTCTTGCACCTGATGACATCGATAAATTCATGTTTGTTCCGGTATCGCCGTCCGGCACGGGAAACACATTCAGCGCATCCACCGCGGATGCGTTTTGAGACAATGTCTCAGCCCCCGCCAGAATCATTGCCGCAAAAGCTCTCCCATCTAAGTTTCGTCTAGACAATACTCATCCTCCTCACTACGGGTTCGTTACTCGTACGCCTTGGACATAGATATTTACAGAATCAACTGCAAGTCCGATTGTTTGATTTACTGTGTATTTTACCTTCGTCTGAACATTGTGGGCTACTTCGGATATTTTAGTGCCGTAGCTGACAATAATGTACATGTCGATATGTATTTGTTCTGCTTCCTGACGGACATGTACACCTCTTGCGAAGTTCTCTTTCCGGAGGATTTCAGACAAACCGTCTTTAATCTGGTTTTTGGAGGCCATCCCCACTATTCCGTAACAGTCAATGGCAGCGCCTCCGGCAACCATTGCGATGACTTCGTTGGATATATCAATCTGGCCGTATTTTGTCTTCATTTCAATGGACACACAGGTTCCTCCTTCAGGTGCATAGAGTTATCATTATTCTACTATATGTATCCCATTATGAAAAGAAAAGATACAGAAGCATCGCTTCAGCGCGGGAAATGTGATTGGTTTTACATGTCAAGTGATTTTTCTTGAAAGTAAGGGAAACAATAGTTGCAAACGGTTTTTAGCTGTGGTAAATTATTTAAAGTATTGTATAACGAAAGCATCTGAGACACTATGTTTGAAAAGATGTTTCGCGCAGTTAGGAGGGAAACAAATGGCACGTAAATGTTTTATTACAGGTAAAAAAACAAAAGCCGGAAACAACCGTTCTCACGCAATGAACGCTTCTAAGCGTACTTGGGGCGCCAACCTTCAAAAGGTCCGCATCCTCGTTGACGGCAAACCTAAAAAAGTGTATGTATCTGCCCGGGCTTTAAAATCCGGTAAAGTTGAGCGTGTATAAGCAAAAATGAACGCCTGCCCTTTTATGCGGCAGGCGTTTTTTATGCGTTCAAAGAGGGCAATTCAGCTTCTTGGGCTTACTCTTTTCTAAATGAGCCCAGCATCGCCCGGACAATTCCTCCTAAAAACTTCGGCAATTTAATGGTATAAAATTTCATTTTGTCCCCTCCTATAAGTCCCGTATCCGCTGCGTTCATCACTTTAGGATTCATGGTTTTTTCCGCATATGGCAGAAGCCGCTTTTCTAATCCGCGCTCCTTACCATTATTAATATGCCTTTTGCAAACGAAAAAGTACCTCGTGAATGAATGAGTTCGTTACTAATACATAGTGTGGAACCCAGGGGAATATGACAATTATCCAGGGGATATTTAAAACCGATGAGTGTCAGGCCGTCTGCCGCTTCCGAAAACGGAATAAAAGAAATATAGCGTCTGCGCACTTTTTCTTCAATTGTATAGCGGCCGGGTTCGAACATCTGAATGTCATTCTGCCGATCAATCAGCTTGACATCGGTATCCTTTTTTAAGGCTTTATACAAAAGCTGAATGTTCCCTAAAAAGTGATCTGCTCTTCCGCCCGTCACACCGAATATCCGAATGTTCTCCGGTTCTTTTTGTAAAGCCCAGTCAAGGGCGAGTTCCAGATCGGTATAATCTTTTTCCGCCTGATACACATGGAGGGCCGGCGCCGCTTTTTGAATCATCAGGAGCTCTTCTTCCGTAATGCTGTCAAAATCACCGAAAGCTTCCTGCGGAACGATTCCGGCCTCTAAAAGAGCGATCGTCCCTTTATCCACTCCGACCCACGTCGTATCTCCGTCTGTGTACTCGGACAGATCGGGAATAAACTCCCGAGGACCGCCCGCAACGATATTGATTGTCTTCATATGTTTTCCTTTCCCTCTCAGACGCGAAAAGAGCCGGCGGCTTTCACCGGGCTCTTTATCAGCGTGTTTATTCTGCGTTTCGGATTTCAGCGATGGCTTTTTTCCGATCCGGCTGATTATATACGGCGGACCCGGCAACAAGCAGATTGGCGCCCGCTTCAGCGCATAAAGGAGCTGTTTCTTTATTAACGCCCCCGTCCACCTCAATTAAAAGTTCAGAGAGGCCTTTCTCCTCTGCCATCTGTTTGACCTGACGGATTTTCGGAAGAACCGAATGAATAAAGCGCTGTCCTCCAAAACCGGGGTTCACCGTCATTAACAGTACAAGGTCCAGCTCATCGATCACATGTTCAATAATTTGAACGGGCGTATGCGGATTGAGCACAACTCCCGCTTTTATCCCCTGCTCTTTTATCAATTGAATGGTTCGGTGAAGATGCGGACACGCCTCAGCGTGGACGGAAAGGATGTCCGCACCGGCTTTTGCAAATGCCGGGATGTAGCGGTCCGGGTTTTCAATCATAAGATGAACATCCAGCGGCAGATCAGTCACCGGACGGACGGCTTCAACGATAAGCGGTCCGATTGTAATGTTAGGGACGAAATGGCCATCCATGACATCAATATGGATATAGTCCGCTCCTCCTTTTTCCACGTCTTTAATTTCCTCGCCCAGTGAAGCAAAATCGGCGGAAAGAATTGATGGCGCAACCTTAATCATATTAATACCTCGGCTTTCTCTCTTTTATTTCCTGCATAAATTCTTTGTAGTGCTCATAGCGGTACGGCTGAATGTCTCCTTCTTCCACCGCTTGCTTTACCGCGCATTTCGGCTCCTTCAAATGCAGACAGCCTCTGAATTTGCACGAGGCGCTTATTTCTCTGATCTCAGGGAACGTGCTGCCCAGCTCTTCTTCCTCAATGCCGGTGAATTCAAGTGAACTGAACCCCGGAGTATCCGCCACAAGTCCGCCTGATGTATGAATGAGCTCTACATGGCGTGTCGTATGTTTCCCGCGTCCTAAATGTGCGGAAATCTCGTTTGTTTTCAGCTCAAGCTCCGGGCTGATCGCATTTAAAAGCGAAGATTTACCGACTCCGGACTGCCCGGCAAACACCGTGGTTTTATTCACGAAGTGTTTCACAATGTCTGTTAAGCCGCTGTTTTCTTTTGACGACGTCACATATACGTCATAACCGATCGCCTGATAGTCTTTCACGTAAGATAAAATCTTCTCTTTCGATTCCCCGTCTGAAGCTAAGTCCATTTTGGTTATGCAGATGATCGGGTGAATGCCGTTGGCTTCCACAAGAACGAGAAAACGGTCCAATAAGGACGTGCTGAACGCCGGCTGAACGGCGGAAAAGACGAGAACGGCCTGGTCCACATTTGATATCGGCGGTCTGACCAGCTCGTTTGTTCGTTCTTTGATTTCCAGCAGGTAGCCTTCTTTATCATTTTCAGCCTGATAAACGGCATAATCGCCGACCAGAGGCGTTATTTTATTCTTTCTGAAAATGCCCCGGCCTCTGCATTGAATGATCTTGTCCTGTGATTCATCCAGGACATAATAGAATCCGCTTAACGCTTTAATAATTTTGCCCTCAGGCATACGGTCCCTCCTTGTCAGTCATTATTTCGGGTATTCAATTGTTTTGTAACTGACGACTTTATGATCGACCATCACTTGATAATACCCCTTCTGTCCCTGATCAATCTTCAGTTCAATTGTTTTTTCAGTCGGCTCTTTTATTTTAAACGAGTCATACGTATCAGAGATGCTGTGGTCTTTATCATCGATGGCGATTTGCACTTCAAGCTCGTCCCCTTCATGTTCGGGTTCGTAGGGGATGCTGATTTTTTCTTTTACCGTTTTCGCCGGTTTTTCTTCAGGCCCGAGCGAAAACGTCACTTCAACATCACTTCCCGGCTTAACTGCAGTGCCGGCTGCCGGCTCTTGCTTCATGACCTGTCCCTCAGGCACGTCATCTGAGTGAGCTTCCTTTTCAACAAGCTGCAGACCGTTATCTTCAAGATACCCGGAAGCCGCTTCTTTGCTGTATGTTTTTAAGTCTCTCAGCGTAACGTCCGCCGGTCCGAGGCTGACCGTTAAGCTGACTTCATCATCGCTTGCGACCATGTCGGTGCCGGCTGATGGGTTCTGATCAATTACGGTGCCAGCCGCACTGTCATCGTTCTCTTCTTTTACATTGACATGTTTGAAGCCTTTATCCTTAAGCGTTTTTTTCGCATCGTCGATCGGCCGGCCTTTCACGTCAATCAGCTGGGTTTTCGGTTTCCCGATGCTTTTGTACAGTTTTACAGAAGAGCCTTCTTTAACGGCAGAACCCGCTTTCGGATCAGTTTTGACCATTAATCCTTCTTCGATTTTTTCATCTTCAATGTCCGTCATATCAGGATCCGCTTGGAGGCCGTTCTTTTCAAGCAGGGCTTCCGCTTTTTCGTACTTCATGCCCCGTACATCGGGGACGCTTACCTCTTTTGGCATAAATAAAGACGGGAACACGGTGACTGCAAGAACAGCCGCCATTATGAAAATAAAGCAGACGGCCAGCAAAACCCACGGCCATTTCCGTTTCTTCTTTTTGGTTGCCGGCTGTTCTTTATCATCCGTCTCTGCCGGCGTTTCCGCCTGCGGCGCGGCTATCGCATCGTCAGTAATAACGGGAATCGCTTTCGTCATTTCCTCATCATCCTGCACGGAGAATTTTTGTTCATTCAGCCTGCCGGCGTCAAAAGCCGTTCTGATGTCCGCTTCCATGTCCTCTGCGCTTTCATAGCGGTGAAACGGGTCTTTGGCGGTTGCCTTTAAAATAATGTTTTCCACGCTCTGCGGAATGGAAGGGTTCCACTTTCTGGCGGAAGGCGTTTCTGTTTGCAGGTGCTTTAACGCAATGCTGACGGCTGATTCTCCGTCAAAAGGCATTTTGCCTGTTAAAAGCTCAAACAGCACGATGCCCAGCGCGTAAATATCCGATTTTTTCGTTGCCAGACCGCCTCTCGCCTGCTCCGGAGACAAATAATGAACCGAGCCGAGCACAGAATTCGTATGGGTGATTGTCGTCGAAGTGAGGGCTGTGGCGATGCCGAAATCCGTCACCTTGATATGTCCTAAATGATCTATCAAAATATTGTGCGGTTTGATATCCCGGTGCACGATATGGTTATGATGGGCATGGGCGATGGCTGAGACGATCTGCTCCATAACAGACAGCGCTTCTTTCGGATGAAGCGGTCCCTGTGCGGTTATGTATTCCTTTAACGTCATGCCTTCCACATATTCCATGACAATATAATAAATGTCGCCTTCCTCCCCGATATCGTAAATACTGACGATATTCGGATGATCAAGGCTTGATGCCGACTGTGCTTCTCTTCTGAAACGCCTGATAAAATCAATGTCATTCACAAAGTCAAACCGCAGGATTTTAATTGCGACTTCACGTTCGAGAATGATGTCCTCAGCTAAAAAAACGTTTGCCATTCCGCCGCCGCCAATGGGCCGGAGGATATGATAACGCCCGCTGATCCGCTTGCCGGTTAGCACTTGTCTTCACCCTCTTTTGCATCTGCGGAAAGCTCAATCAATACAGCCGTGATGTTGTCCTCGCCACCGTTTTGATTCGCTTTGCTGATGAGAAGGTCTACCTTTTCCTGAGGCGCAGATTCGGCTTGAAGCATTTGTTTGATCTCGTGGTCTTCTATTTTATTTGACAGTCCGTCAGAGCATAAAAGCAGCTGATCGCCGTCAGAAAGCTCAAACGAACGGGCGTCGGGGCTGATGGTTTCATCAGTCCCCAGCGCTCTCGTCAGTACATTTTTCCGAGGATGATGCTCGGCGTCCTCTTTTGAAATTTCTCCCGTCTTGACCAGCTCATTCACAAGCGAATGGTCTTCAGTCAGCTGAGTGAATTCATTCTCTTGGAGCAGGTAGCACCGGCTGTCTCCGATATGGGCGACAGTGACAAATTTCCCTGTGAATAAGGCGCAGACAACAGTTGTGCCCATTCCCCGGCATTCTTCATTTGCTTTAGCGTGGTTATATACCTTGGCATTCGCCTCATGAATCCGCTCTTTCAGCCACACCTCGCAATCAGACGGCAGTGAAGGAACCGTTTCAGCTTGGTTCCACTGCTCTTCCATCGCCGCAACCGCCATCCTGCTCGCCACATCTCCGGCAAGATGACCGCCCATGCCGTCGGCGACAACCGCAAGCACCGCTTCTTCTTTTGTGAAAATGCCCGCCGCATCTTCATTATGCTGGCGGACTTTACCTGTATCTGTTTTCAAGGCTGTAATCAACCTCTTCACCTCGTCTCGTCTTGACGCTCCTTCGCGCGAAGCTGACCGCAGGCCGCGTCAATGTCATGGCCTTGCTCTCTTCTGATCGTGACATTTACACCGCGGGATTTTAACGTTTTTTCGAATGCGAAAATCTGATCTCTCGGTGTGCGGACGTAATCCCGTTCAGGCACATAGTTTACAGGAATTAAGTTGACATGGCATTTAACGCCTTTTAACAGTTCTGCAAGCTCTTCTGCGTGTTCGACCTGATCATTTACGCCTCCGAACAAGCCGTATTCAAAGCTGATCCGTCTGCCTGTTTTCTCAATATAATATTTGACGGCTTCCATAAGGTCAGGAAGCTTATAGGCTTTGTTAATCGGCATCAGGCGGCTTCTGATCTCCGTATTTGGGGCATGCAGAGAAATCGCGAAATTGATCTGCATTTTTTGATCGGCGAAATCGTAAATCTTCGGAATGATGCCGCTTGTGGAAACCGTAATATGACGCGCACCGATGTTCAGCCCTTTATCATGGTTAATGATTTTTAAGAAAGCGAGCATTTCATTGAAATTATCAAACGGCTCTCCGATACCCATGATAACGACTGAGCTGACGCGTTCATCCGTTTCATCAAGCGCCTTTTGCACTTTCACGACTTGAGCGACGATTTCTCCCGCTTCAAGATTCCGTTTCAATCCGCCAAGCGTTGACGCGCAAAATGTGCAGCCGATCCGGCAGCCGACCTGTGTCGTTACACATACAGAATTGCCATACTCATGTCTCATTAAAACCGTTTCAATTGTATAACCGTCATGGAGCTCAAATAAAAATTTCATTGTGCCGTCTTGTGACGTCTGCTTTACAGCCGTTTTCAGCGTTGTCATCACAAAATTGCTCTCGAGTTTTTCACGCAGGCTTTTTGAAAGGTTTGTCATTTCATCAAATGAAGACACCCGTTTTTCATACAGCCATTCAAAAATCTGTGCTGCGCGGAACGGTTTTTCGCCATTCTCGGTCAGCCATTGTTTGATTTCATCTAATTCAAAAGAGTAAATGGACGGCTGCTCAGTCCGCAGCTCTTTCCGTACGCTTGTCTTTTTTAATTGTGTCATTTTTTATCCCTTCTTTCTCATGCTGCTAATAAAGAAACCGTCTGTTCCGAAATAATGCGGAAGAATTTGAAGGCTTCCATCCTGAACAAAGGCTCTCGCCTTTTCAGGCAGCCGCTTTTCAAGAGACAAATCGGGTTCAAACTCAGGGTGTTCTTGTATAAACGCATGCATAACTTCTTCATTTTCTGTCCGATCCATTGTACACGTACTGTATACGAGTGTGCCACCTTTTTTTACTAATGGGGCGATTTCCCTTAAAATGCCGAGCTGGATCTCTGACAGCCGTCTGCTGTCCTCCGGCGTCTTCGTATATTTCATATCGGGTTTTCTTCTGATAACTCCGAAGCCTGAGCACGGGGCATCAACGAGAATCCGGTCAAACCGTTCTGCGCCAAAAGCGTCCCCCGCTTTTCTTGCATCCATCGTTTGCGCATTGATGATCGTAAGTCCGAGCCGTTCTGCGCCCTCTTGGATCAGCTTCACTTTATGGCGGTGAAGATCAAGTGACGTCAGGCTGCCTTCGTTCTGCATCAGTTCCGCGATGTGAGCCGACTTTCCTCCGGGTGCGGCGCATGCGTCAAGCACGGTTTCTCCCGGTTTCGGATCCAGCGCCCGCGCGACAAGCATTGAGCTCTCATCCTGAATGGATACCTGCCCGTTTTGGAAAAATTCCGTGCTCGCGATGCTTCCTTTTAAAAGCTTAATCGCATCAGGAGAAAGGTCTCCGGCTTCCGCTTCCAGACCAGCATTCTCCATCTCATTCAGCAGCGTTTCCTTGTCAGCCTTGATCCGGTTGACACGGAGCGTCTGTTTCGGCGGAACGAGATGAATCCGGCAGATCTTTTCAGCCGCCTCAAAGCCGTACGCTTCGACCCACTCTTTTACGAGCCATTCAGGATGGCTTGTCTCTGTTGATAGACGGAGAACCGGGTCTTCAATTTCAGCGAATGACGGCGCCCCCTCACGCTGCAGGGAGCGGAGGATGCCGTTGACAAAGGACGCGATGCCTTTATGCCCGCGTTTTTTTGCGATTTCAACCGCTTCATGGATGGCGGCGCGGTCCGGAATTTTTTCTAAATACTCCATTTGATATGCGGACAGACGCAGCAGCTGAATCACCCATGGCTTCACCTTATTCGGCTTGCGGATAAAAGGCTTCAGCATATAGTCTAAAGCGATTTTATTTTGCAGTGTTCCGTAGACAAGCTCTGTCAGCAGTCCTCTGTCCTGATCGCTGAGCGTGTTCGTTTTGATAACCGATGTAAGAAGCAGGTTGCTGTATGCCTGATTTTGCTCAAGCTTTTCAAGCGCTTCAAGGGCAAGCTCCCGGACATTAATTTTCTTCATCTGCTGCTCCTAACACGTCACCGGACTGTACATTTTTGCCTCTTACAAAATCCTCGCCCTTCATCCGTTTTTTTCCCGCCGGCTGCAGCTCTGTGATCAAAAGGGCGGTGCCGTTTCCTGATGCGACGACAATGCCGTTTTGCTCCGCGCGGATGACTGTTCCCGGCGCTGCCTCAGTATTTGCCGCAACTTTTTCAGATGCCCACACTTTGATGTTTTGTCCGTTCAACGTTGTATAGGCGACAGGCCAAGGGTTTAAGCCTCTGATCTGGTTGTAAATGTCTTCTCCGGGCTTTGTCCAATCAATCCGCTCCTGCTCGCGCTTTATGTTAGGCGCGTAAGTCGCTTTTGATTCGTCCTGCCTGATCGGTTTAATATTTCCGGAAATGACGTTCGGAACGGTCTCTGACAAAAGCTTCGCCCCCGCTACGCTTAATTTGTCGTGGAGCGTGCCGACGTTATCTGTTTCATCAATTTCCACTTCGATTTTAGAAATCATATCGCCTGCATCAAGCTTTTCAACCATATACATGATCGTCACGCCCGTTTTCTTTTTGCCTTGAAGAATCGAATAATGTATCGGCGCTCCGCCTCTTAATTCAGGCAGAAGTGACGCGTGCACGTTGATACAGCCGTATTTCGGGCCGTCCAGCAGCTGTTTGGGCAAAATCTGTCCGAATGCCGCTGTAACAATCAGGTCCGGCTTCAGGCTGAGCACTTTTTCTATTTCTTCTTCAAGCCTTACTTTTTCGGGCTGAAGCACGGGAATGCCGTGGCGTTCAGCTTCAGCCTTTACAGGAGGAGGCGTCATGATTTTTTTTCTGCCTTTCGGGCGGTCAGGCTGTGTAACGACCCCTGCCACTTCATATCCGTCTTCAATAAGTGTGCGCAGCACGGGAACTGAAAAGTCGGGCGTTCCCATAAAAACGATCCTTGTCATCCAATCATCCTTCCATTTCTGCCAGTTCTTCTTCAGTGTAGTAAGCCGTAATTTTTGATGTGAATAAAATACCGTCTAAATGATCCATTTCATGCTGGATGGCTCTGGCTAAAAAACCTTCCGCTTCTACAATAAACGGTTTTCCTTTACGGTCATAAGCTTTCACCTTTACGTAATCGGGGCGGGTGACATCACCGTATACTCCCGGAAAGCTTAAGCAGCCCTCGACTCCGGTCTGTTCACCGCTCTTTTCAAGAATGACCGGATTTACAAGATCGATCCGGCCGCTTTCTTCACCGATATCCACGACGGCCGCTCTTTTTAAAATGCCGATTTGCGGCGCGGCAAGGCCGACGCCATCCATTTCGAGCATCGTATCATACATGTCATCAAGCAGTTTTTTTAATTTTTTATCAAACACTGTCACCTCTTCGGCAGGTGTTTCCAGAACCTCCGACGGGTGTGTGACGATTTTTTTCACAGCCAAAATTTTGCCCTCCAAAACTAATGTTACATCAGCATGTACGGATTCATATCAATTGAAATCATTACATGCTTTTGCGCAATGTCGCGTTTATAATGCTCAAGTATTTTTTTTAACTGAACCTGCAACTCGTTTTCCTGTCTGTATTTTATCACGCATTGATAGCGATATCTATCTTTGATCCTGGCAATCGGGGAAGCTGCCGGTCCAAGAATTTTCGTGTCCGGTCCGCATCCCGCTCTTAAATAGTTTGTAATCTTTTCTGCGGTGACCGCGGCTTTTGCCGCTTCTTCATGAGAAACGGTCACCAGCGCCACGTAATAATAAGGCGGATATGACTGAGCCCGCCTGTGCGCCATCTCCTGCTGAAAGAAAGTTTCATAGTCATGCGTTTTCGTCAGCTGAATGCTGTAATGAGACGGTGTATACGTTTGTATGACTACCGTCCCCGGCTTTTCATGCCGTCCGGCCCGTCCGCTTACCTGCGTCAACAGCTGGAATGTCTTCTCAGCCGCCCTGAAATCAGGGATGTGAAGCGTCGTATCTGCGCTTAATACTCCGACGAGCGTCACGTTCGGAAAATCAAGCCCTTTTGCGATCATTTGCGTACCGAGCAGGATATCCGCTTTTCCTTCACCGAAAGCTGACAATAGCTTTTCATGAGCACCTTTTCTTGAGGTGGTGTCCACATCCATCCTGATCACGCGCGCCTGAGGCAGCACTTTGGTAAGCTCCTCCTCCACACGCTGCGTTCCCGTGCCGAAAAAGCGGATATGCTCGCTGCCGCATTCCGGGCACGTTCCAGGTACAGGCTCCTCATGGCCGCAGTAATGGCATTTCAGCCTTTGTCCGTAGCGGTGATAGGTCATTGAAATGTCGCAATGCGGACATTGGGGCACATAACCGCAGTCCCGGCACATCACAAATGAAGAATATCCCCGTTTATTCAGAAAGAGAACGGCCTGCTCTTTTTTCGCAAGCTTCTCCTCCAGCTGTTCCATCAGCTCTTTTGAAAACATCGACCTGTTTCCGTTTCTCAGTTCTTCTCTCATATCAACGAGAGATACATCCGGCATGAGCTGGCGATTTACGCGGTGTTTTAACGGAAGCAGCTCATAAACGCCTTTTTTCGCCCGTGCGAATGACTCCAATGTCGGCGTGGCGCTCCCGAGGACGACCGGACAGCTGTGATGCTCGGCCCTGCGGATGGCTACGTCTTTTGCATGGTACCGCGGCATTTCCTCCTGCTTATAGGAGGATTCGTGCTCTTCATCAATAATGATCATGCCGAGATTTTCAAATGGGGCAAAGATAGCCGATCTGGCTCCGACGACAAGCTTTACTTCCTTACGCTGAATTTTCCGCCATTCATCGTATTTTTCACCTGTGGATAATCCGCTGTGCATGACCGCAACCTGTGAACCGAAGCGGCCTTTAAAACGATTCACCATTTGCGGCGTCAATGAGATTTCCGGAACGAGCACGATGGCTTCTTTTCCTTTAGCCAGCACCTTTTCAATAGACTGCAGGTAAATTTCCGTTTTGCCGCTCCCTGTCACACCGTGAAGCAGAAAGACGTGATGAACATGATCGGCTACGGCCTTCTTAATCGGCTCAAAAGCGGCCTGCTGCTCTTCAGTAAGAGAGAGAGGCTCTGTTTTTTTGAACATTCTGTCCTGATAAGGATCGCGGTAAACCTCCTCAAAGCTTTCCGTAAGAAGCCCCTTTTTAAGAAGCGTTTTCAGCGTCGCTGAACTGGAATCGGTCTTTTGACAAAGCTCGGCCGCGGAAATTTTTGCTCCCCCGTCAATAAAATAAGTAAGCACAGCAAGCTGTTTAAAAGCCTGTTTTGTCAATGAATCTGCGTGCCGGGCGAGTTCTTCTTTGTCTGCCCCCGCCTCGATCATGCGGATCATTTTTTTATTCGTTTTCTGGGCGACTTTATAGGTGACATCAATGCTTCCTTTGCGTACGAATTTTTGCAGTGCCGAAAGAATGCGGTCATCGGTAATATCTGAGTACAGAAGGCTCTTCTGATTTCTGAAAAGCTGCCTGATGTCCGGTGTCAGCGCTTCTTCATCAACGACTTTCAGCTCTTTCTCGTACTTCGCCTTCAGCGCGGCCGGCAGCATTGCCTGAAGCGCCGTGATTTTAAACGACAGCGTTTTGTCAGAAAGCCATGAAGACAGCTGCATCAGCTCTTCCGTCAAAACGGGTGTCAAATCAAGAAGCTTCTCGACTTCCTTCATTTGCCCGCCGTTTAATTCAGACGAATCTTTCAAACCGGTCACGAACCCTTGAAGCTTGCGCGGGCCAAACGGGACAATCACCCGCATGCCGACTTCGATCATCCCTCTTAAATGATCGGGAATTTTGTAATCAAAGGGCCTGTCAATGTTTTTGGAGCTGACATCGACAATGACTTCTGCTACATTCATACGGGTTTTTGGTCCTCTGCTTTCAAAGCGGTCGTTTCCTTCAGCATTTCAAAGGAAACGTCAAGTTTAGACATAAGCGCAAGCTCCCGTTTTCTTCCGTCCCGGAAATAGAAGGTGACGACATTCGTATCTGTGCCAAACCCCGCTCCTTCGGCTTTCACGTCATTCGCAACGATCATATCAAGGTTTTTCTGTTCGAGTTTTCTGCGCGCATAGCGTTCGACGTCTTGCGTTTCAGCTGCGAATCCGACCAGAATCTGGTGTGTTTTCCGTTCGCCCAGTTCTTTCAGTATGTCTGCCGTACGGTTGAATTCGATCACGAGTGAACCGTCTTTCTTCTTCATTTTGTGATCAGAAACAGACGCCGGCGTAAAATCAGCCACGGCCGCCGTCTTAATCACGATGTCGCATGAATCAAACACAGAAAGCACGGCTTCTCTCATATCTGCTGCTGATTGCACCGGAAGAAACCGATACAGCCCCCGAGGCGGCTCTAATGACACCGGACCTGAAATCAGCGTCACCCGCGCACCGAGACGGACGGCAGCTTCGGCAGCGGCATAGCCCATTTTGCCGGTGGATTTATTTGTGAAAAAGCGGACGGGGTCCACTGCTTCGCGCGTCGGACCGGCCGTAATGACAATATGTTTTCCTTTCAGCGGCGCATCGTCTTCAGGTTCCTTAAAATGCTCTCTGACACGCTCAACAATAAGCTCCGGCTCCTCTAACCTTCCTTTGCCGATATATCCGCATGCCAAATAGCCTTCACTCGGCTCGATAAAGCGGACGCCGTCCTGATAAAGCACGGAGATGTTCCGCTTCACCGCCGGATGGTCATACATATGGACATTCATCGCAGGCGCCACCCAGACCGGGGCCTCCGCTGCCAGCACCGTCGTTGTGAGCATGTCGTCGGCAATTCCGTTGGCAAGCTTGCCGATGACATTTGCCGTAGCGGGCGCGACAATAATTAAATCCGCCCAGTCAGCGGCATCTATATGAGAAATAACCTTCGGATTTTGTTCTTTAAATGTATCTGTATACACTTCATTCCGGCTCAGCGCCTGAAATGTCAGCGGAGAAACAAACTCACGCGCGGACTCAGTCATAATCACTTTTACGTTCGCACCGGCCTGAACCAGTTTGCTCGTAAGCGCAGAAGCTTTATAAACGGCAATCCCTCCGCTGACACATAGCAGAATGTTTCGGTTTTTCATGAAGTCTTCTCCCCTTTATGAAAGCATTGGACAAATTCCAAACGGAAAAAAATAACAACCTATGTAGAGATAGGTTGCTACGTGTGCTGGTTATTCGCTGTCTTCTCTTTCAAACGAAAGCAGGCCCGCGTCAATTTCTTCCAAAGCTTTGCCTACATATTTGTGAGAAATAGTATGTTCAATCTGCTGGTCTTTTTTGATCTGCATTTCGCGCGCGCGTCTTGCAGACACAGTCACCAGCGTATATTTAGAATCTAATTTATTCATTAAAGAGTCAATTGACGGATCTAACATAAGTTATTCTACCTCCAGCATTTTCTTATATCTCGGAGCAACGCGTTCACGTTTTAAGTGCTCGGCGAGAACAATTGCGTTAATCTTATCACAAGCCGTTTGGATATCATCGTTTTCCACGACATAATCATACGCGTCCATCATTTCGATTTCAGCTTTGGCGGCCTTCATTCTGTTTTCAATTAAATCGTCGGTTTCAGTTCCTCTTGTCACGATTCTGTTTTTCAGCTCAGAAAGACTTGGCGGCGCTAAGAAGATAAACAGGCCTTCCGGAAATGCATTCCGCACTTGGAGCGCGCCCTGCACTTCAATCTCTAAGAAGACGTCTTTTCCTTCTTGAAGCGTCTGTTCGACATAATCGACGGGCGTTCCGTAATAGTTGCCGACATATTCCGCCCACTCAAGCAGTTTGTTGTTTTCAATCATGCGTTCGAATTCATCTCTTGATTTAAAGAAATAATCGACGCCGTCGACCTCGCCCTCTCTCGGGTTTCTCGTCGTGACTGAAATTGAGTATTCAAATTTCGTGTCTTCTTGTGAAAATATTGCTTGCCGAACCGTTCCTTTTCCAACTCCTGAGGGACCTGAGAGAACGATTAATAACCCTCTTTCTTTCATGCGGCAATTACCCCTGCCCTTCATCCATAATTTCTTCTTTCACAGAAAGTCTGTGTGCAACTGTCTCAGGCTGGACGGCAGATAAGATAATGTGATCACTATCCATGACGACAACTGCACGGGTTCTTCGTCCGTATGTAGCGTCTATTAGCATTCCGCGGTCTCTTGCATCCTGAATCATTCGCTTTATTGGCGCAGACTCCGGGCTGACAATCGAAATCATCCGATTGGCGGAGATGATATTGCCAAATCCGATATTAATCAGTTTAATCGTCATCTTCTACGTTCCCCCTGTAAAATAGACGTCTCTAGTGTAACCCGAAGAGACCGTCTGTAAACAATACGCACAGTCGCTATTCTATATTTTGCACTTGTTCCTTCAATTTTTCAATAGAACTTTTCATTTCCACGACAAGCTTTGTGATTTGATGATCATTGGCTTTTGAGCCGATCGTGTTCGCTTCGCGGTTAAGCTCCTGCACGAGGAAATCAAGTTTGCGTCCGACTGCCCCGCCTTCTTTTAATATATCACGGAATTGAACAAAATGGCTCTTCAATCTGGTAATTTCTTCCGTAATATCAGAACGGTCGGCGAAAATGGCGCATTCCGTGACCAGCCTGCTTTCGTCGAGTGCGTCCTCCGTCCATTCCTTCATGCGGGCGTAAAGGCGCTCGCGGTAATGAATAACAACGGCCGAAGCGCGGTCTTTCACCTGTTCGGACAGCGTCTCAAGCCGCCCAATGTGCAGAAAGCAGTCTTCCGCCAAAAGCCGGCCTTCTTTTTCCCTCATGTCACAAAGTTCCTTTACCGCAAGTTCAGCGGCTTCCCTGATGACTTCTTCAAGCTTGTCATCACGCATCTGCTCTTCGTGAATCTGCGCAATATGTTCAAATGTAAAGAAATCCATTGCATCGGGTTCTGCGGCCAGACTGTAGCGCTCTTTCATGACACGTGCGGCGCTCACATATTCATCAAGGAGCTCCCAATCAATTTTCAGGCTTCTTTTTATAAGCGCGTCACTGTTTACAGTGAGAAACAGCTCTACTCTTCCGCGCTGTATATGCTGCAATATCATTTGTTTCAGCTTATCCTCTACATATAGCAAAGGCCGTGGCAGACGGGCGTTCACTTCTTTGAACCGGTAATTGACGGATTTCAATTCAACGGTTGCCGAGAGATCGCCTTTTGTGCTGCTTGCGCTGCCGAAGCCTGTCATACTCCGTATCATATGAAACACCCAATTCTTTCCCGTTATCAAAATAAAAGGGCAATAGACATGCTATTACCCCTAAGATTATATCATATGGAATTATTTTTTTCTTGTCAAAAGTGAACCCGCCAGCAAAAAAGTAGGTATGCCCGACATGCCGACAATAAGCATCCAATCGCCCGGCGTAATCGGCACTGTTTTGAAAATAGGCTGAAGCGGCGGATAATAGATGACGATGACCATCAGGAAAATAGAAGAAACGATGGCGCCGAGCAGATAGATATTTTCAAACGGATTCCGGGAAAAAACAGATGTTTCGCTCCGGCAGTCAAACACGTGTATAAGCTGAGCCAGGACAAGAGTCGCGAATGCGACGGTCTGTGCATACGGCAGGTTTTCAGGGTTGCGGTGATAGACGATGATAAACGCTAAAATGGTTGCGGCCCCGATCAAAAACCCTCTTGAGACGACTTTCCAGCCCAGTTTTCTCGCAAATACCCCTTCTTTCGGATGCCTCGGCTTCCGCCTCATCAGGTCATCTTCCGGCTGATCCATACCGAGCGCCATCGCCGGCAGCCCGTCCGTCACTAAGTTCACCCACAAGATCTGAATCGGAACGAGCGGCAGCGGAAGGGCGAGAAGCATCGCAAACAGCATGACTAAAATTTCGCCGACGTTGGAGGCGAGCAAATACCGGACGAATTTTCTTATATTTTCATAGATATTTCTCCCCTCTTTTATGGCTGATTTAATTGTGGCGAAGTTATCATCTACAAGAATGAGAGAGGAGGCTTCCTTCGCCACATCCGTTCCCGTCACGCCCATGGCAACGCCGATATCAGCCTGCTTTATGGCCGGCGCGTCATTTACCCCGTCACCCGTCATAGCGACGACGTGTCCGTTTTCCTGGAACGCTTTGACGATTTTCAATTTATGTTCAGGTGACACGCGGGCGAATACGTAGACATCATCGACCGTCTCGATAAGCTCTTTCTCCGAAAGCTTATTCAGCGTCTTCCCGTCCATCACACGCCCTTTTTTTGGAAGAAGCCGCAAATCTTTTGCAATGGCCTTTGCCGTTTCAACGTGATCACCTGTAATCATCACCGTTTTAATACCTGCTTCACGGCATTCTTTAATGGCCTGTCTGACCTCCGGACGCGGCGGATCAATCATGCCTGACAAACCGAGCATCGTTAGATTTTTTTCCGCCTGCTCCATTGTCGGCTTTTCGCCGGACTTAAGCGGTTTATAAGCAATCGCGATCGTCCGGAGGGCTTGCGATGCCAGCTCTTTCAAGATCGTTTCTGTTTCTGTTTTCATTTCTCCTGAAAAAGTCGCGCTTCTGCCGCCGTGCATCATATGTGACGAACGGTCAATCAGCACATCGGGCGCTCCTTTGGTGATGACGAACTGCTTTTTTTCTTTATCTTCTACGATGACGGTCATCATTTTGCGGACGGAGTCAAACGGAAACTCGGCAACCACCCGGTATTGTTCACTGAGCCAGTCGTTTGAATAGCCGCCTTTTCTCGCAGCCGTCAGCAGCGCACCTTCTGTCGGATCGCCGTCGAGCACATAATGGCCGTCTTTCAGTTCAATTTCTGACGTATTGCATAATGCGCCGAACACCAGCATCTGTTCAAGAATCTTCTCATCTTTCGGCTTGATTTCCCGCTCATCACACGTGAACTCACCCGCTGGCTCATAGCCGATGCCTGACACTTTAAATGTTTTTCCGCCTGACCACATATGGGTGACGGTCATTTTGTTTTGTGTCAGCGTGCCGGTTTTGTCAGAACAAATGACAGAGGCGCAGCCCAATGTTTCAACTGCCGGGAGCTTTCTGACAATTGATTTTTGTTTAATCATGCGCTGGACGCCGATTGATAACGCCACCGTGACAATAGCGGGAAGCCCTTCCGGAATCGCGGCGACGGCCAATGACACCCCGGCCAAAAACATACTGTAAAGCTCATGTCCCTGTAAGACACCGACCGCAACGACCAATACCGTCAAAAGCAGCGCGATGATAATTAAAATTTTGCCGAGCTCTTCAAGTCTTCGCTGCAGCGGTGTTGAAAGGTTGCCCGCGGATTCCAGCATATCGGCAATTTTCCCCATTGCCGTATTCATTCCTGTCCCGACGACGACGCCGACACCGCTGCCGCGCGTCACGATCGTACCCATGAACGCCATATTATTAATATCGCCTAAAGAAACATCCGGCTTTCTCAGCTTATCAGCTTGTTTGACAACCGGAATTGATTCCCCTGTCAGCGCCGATTCTTCAATTTCAAGGCTCTTCGCTTCAACGATCCGCACATCCGCGCCAATCCGGTCGCCGCTTGTAAATTTCACGATATCGCCGGGAACGAGCTCCTTGGACTGAATTTTCTTCCAGCTCCCGTCCCGTAATGCTGACACATACGGCGTTGACAGCTCTTTTAATGCATGTAAAGACTTTTCCGCCCGCCTCTCTTGGAAAAAACCGAGCACCCCATTGACAAATACAATCGCCATAATAGCTACGGCATCTACATATTCGCCTAAAAACCCGGAAATTAAGGTTGCCACCAGCAGCACGAGCACCATAAAATCCTTAAATTGGGCGAAAAACACGACGATCGCCGGTGTCCTCTTGCCCTCCTGAAGCTCGTTCGGTCCGTGCTTTTCAAGGCGTTTTTTCACCTCTTTTTCGGTCAATCCCTGTTTAATGGACGTATTTGTTGCTTTCAGCAAATCGGTTTGTCCCATTTCATGAAACTTCATTCTTCTCGTCCACTCCCCCTGCTCGCTTTAGAGATGTCACTCTACAAACAAGCTTATTCTGACTCGTCCCTTTTCATGCTATAATTATCGAATGCAGGAAGAAGGAAAGGGTGTTTTATATGTCTTTTGATGGCATGTTTACATACGGAATGACACATGAATTAAACAGCCGGATCGCCGGAGGCCGGATTACGAGAGTCCATCAGCCTTTTAAGCACGATGTGATATTCCATATCCGCGCTAACGGAAAAAACCATAAATTATTATTATCGGCGCATCCGAGCTATTCACGGGCGCACATAACGAACCAGGCCTATGAAAATCCGAGCGAGCCCCCAATGTTTTGTATGCTGCTCAGAAAGCATATAGAAGGCGGTTTTATTGAGAAAATAGAACAGGCCGGATTAGACCGGATTATGATATTCCGCATAAAAAGCAGAAATGAAATCGGCGACGAGACCGTAAGAACACTGTATGTTGAAATTATGGGGCGGCACAGCAATATTATTCTGACTGACGGAGAAGGAGCCATCATCGACGGGCTGAAGCATTTATCTCCGTCGATGAACAGCTACCGGACCGTTCTGCCGGGCTATGATTACAAGCTCCCTCCCGCACAGGAAAAAATTTCGCCGCTGGCCGCGGACGAAGAGGATATTTTGCGTTATCTCAGTTTTCAGGAAGGACGGCTTGACCAGCAGATTGTCAGACATTTCTCCGGAGTTTCTCCGCTGTTTGCAAAAGAAGCCGTTCACAGAGCGGGCCTCGCGAACAAAATAACGATGCCGAAGACGCTGACAGAGATGTTCCATGCCGTAAAAGATTGCAGGTTTACACCGAACATTACGACAGCCGCCGGAAAGGAATACTTTTATCTTCTGTCTCTCACGCATGTAAATGGAGAGGAGCGCACCTTTCACTCACTGAGTGAGCTGTTAGACCGGTTTTATTTCGGCAAAGCGGAGCGCGACCGCGTCAAACAGCAGGCTCAGGATCTCGAGCGTTTTGTCGCAAATGAACGGAAAAAGAACGCCAATAAGATTAAAAAGCTGGAAAAGACGCTGGACTACTCAGAGAACGCGAAAGAATTTCAGTTATACGGCGAACTGCTGACGGCGAATTTGTATATGCTGAAAAAAGGTGACAAAGAAGCGAATGTCATCAATTATTATGATGAAGAGAGTCCGACGGTGGCCATCCCTTTAAATCCGAACAAAACGCCGTCAGAAAACGCGCAGATGTATTTTACAAAGTATCAAAAAGCGAAAAATTCCGTTGAGGTTGTAAAAGAACAGATCCGTCTGGCCGAGGAGGAAATCGCTTATTTCGATCAGCTGATTCAGCAGCTTTCCTCCGCTTCCACAAAGGATATTCACGAAATAAGGGAGGAGCTTGTTGAAGGCAAATATCTGCGTCCGAAACAGCAGAGAGGACAGAAAAAACAGAAACAGCACGTTCCTGTTTTAGAGCAGTATGAATCTTCACAGGGATTGACGATCCTGGTCGGCAAAAACAATAAACAAAATGAGTATTTAACGACAAAGGCCGCCGCAAGGGATGATGTATGGTTCCACACGAAAGACATTCCGGGATCCCACGTTGTGATTAAAAGCAGCGACCCCGATGAACAATCCATATTGGAAGCAGCTGCGATCGCCGCTTATTTTTCCAAGGCGAAAGATTCCGGCTCCGTGCCTGTTGATTATACAAAAATCAGACATGTGAAAAAGCCAAACGGCGCAAAACCCGGATTTGTCACCTATGACAACCAGCATACCGTATTTGTCACACCTGATGCCGACCTTGTCATACGGCTGAAAAAATAAACGCACCTCCAAGCTGATACCCGCACTCAGCTTGGAGGTGTTTTTTTATTTCCTTATTTCTGAACATAAATGGAGACGGACCCTCCATTTACATGAAACTCTCCCCAGCCGTCAGATCCGATTTTTACAGTATCTGAACGGTTGCCCGTTATGTCATACCATGTCTCGCCGGCATTTTTCAGGCCGGCATACATCCGCTTCGATCCGCCGGGTCCGTCCGTGATTAAAGCGGCCAAACCTGATTTGGCGGCGGAGCTGTCGCCTTCCCTCGTCCATCCGATCACATCCGGGTGGTCAATATAATCGTGCTGGGGCCCGTATGCATACTCCTTACGCGCTTTTAAAATCGGCTCTATCTTATCTTTCAGTGAGGGAATTTCCTTTGGCGATGTCCCTTTTGTCCCGTACATATCCCCATAGAACACCTGCGGATAACCGGATTCTCTTGTCAAAATAAAGGCGTATGCAAGCGGTTTAAACCAAGTTTGGACTGTCGATTCCAATGACTGTCCCGGCTGTGTGTCATGATTTTCAACAAATGTAACCGCCTTTTCCGGATGCCTGGACACAACGGTACCGTCCAGCAAACGCCTCATATCATATCCGCCTCCTTGTGAGGAAGCCGCCTGTAAATTGAAATGAAGCGGAACATCAAACACGGACTGATTAAAGCTTGTTTTATTCAAGTAGTTTTCGAGTTCCCCGGCATTATTCTGCCAATACTCCGCAACCGTAAACATTTCTTTTCCCGTCGCCTGCCTGACCGCCTGCACCCAATCGCGGAGAAATGAAAATTTAATATGTTTGGCGGCATCAATACGGAAACCGTCTAATGACAGTTCATTCGCATACCAGACACCCCATTTTTTTGTCTCTGCCACGACATCAGGGTGGCCGTAGTCAATATCAGCGTACATTAAATAGTCATAGTTGCCGTTTTCACTTGATACTTCCCAATCCCACGCCTTTCCTTCCCCACGAAACTTAAAGATGCGGCTGAGCTTCCGGGATTCATCCCAGTCCGCTCCGTCGAAATGATACCAATGCCACTTAAAATCACTGTACGTGTTTCCGCGGCCCGGGAAACGAAAATCCGTCCACGCTTTGATTTGATACTCCCCCGAAGTTTCCTGATTTCTATTGGCCGGATTGACTTCGACGGCAGTTACATCTTCTGTTGCATCAGCACCAGCCTTATGATTCAAAACGACATCTCCGTATACTTGGACGTTCCGGGCATGCAGTGAGCCGATCGCATCTTGAAGCTCTGATTTTGTGCCGTATTTCGTTCTGACCGTCCCTTTTTGCTGGAATTCTCCTAAATCATACAAATCATAAGGTCCGTATCCGTTATCGGATTGGCTCGTTCCTTTGTATGCGGGAGGAATCCAGACGGCGGTGATTCCGATATCCGATAAATGTTCCGCATCATTCTGCAATCGCTTCCAATGCTGGCCGTCGTTCGGCGTATACCATTCAAAATACTGCATCAGCGTGCCATTTACGGCTGATGTTTTTGTAATCGGCAAACTGACAAATAACAGCGTGCACATAAGCACAAGTCTGAACGAAACTGTCCGCTTTCGTTTTTGAATCATGTTTCCTCTCCCTCTCATTTTCTTAAACAAATTATATTTTACATAGCAGTAAAATAATAACAAACCCCCTTTATTCCTATTTTTCACATCAGCGGACAGTCTGGACAGCATAAAAAATACCCTGTCTGATGACAGACAAGGTGTTTTTTATGGTCTTCTTCTTTTCTCAAACAATCGATCCACTTCTTCAGCCAAATCATCAGTCATCAGAGGCTCAATGTTTTCAGCTAGTCTTTTCGTATGTGCGGGGCTTGCGCCGCTTGTTGATACTGATACTTGAATGCGCCCTTTGCGGATGATTTTCGGCATATATACGCTGCCCTGTTCAGCCTTGCTTACACAGTTGACCAGCTGCGTTTCAGAAGCGTTTGCGGCTATCTCCTGATTCACGCTTCGATCATTTGTCGCGGCAATAATGAAAAAAGCGGGCTTGAGATCTTTCATTTCAATTCTCCGGGGAATCCAGCGGATGCGTCCTTCATCCGCCAGCTTTTTAATTTCAGGCAGGACCTCGGGACTGATCACGGTAATATCAGCTCCTTCCGGAAGCACCGTTTTCAGCCTTCTTAATGCAACATTGCCCCCGCCAGCGATGATGATTCTTTTTCCGCCGAGATTAATGTGAAGAGGCAGCATACTGTCCCCCCTTAAAATCAAACCGCCCGCCGGGGTTTTGAACAGCTTCTGTCACACGGTTCAAAAACGCCTGCTTAATATGCGGGTGAAAACCTAAGTATGAAGCGAGATGCACATTTCGATTGACCGCTTGAAGCTTTTGGACTTCCCGTTCAATCTCAGTCATCAAAAGCCCGGTAAACAGAAGATACGGGACGATAAAAACCGGTGCTCCGTCATCCACTTTAAGGCTGGTAAACACTTCTTTATAATGCGGGTCACAGGCTGTTAAAAAGCAAGGAATAACTTCTTTAACAGATGTGATCGCCTCAAGTTTTCCGGCAATCTCACTGACGGCGTTTTTAACCGCCGGATCTCTGCTTCCTCTTCCGATCAGCACCACTTTCGCCTGCTCAATCGGCACTCCGGTATCCTCAATGCGATGATGCACCGCTTTTACGACTTCATCATCCACTCCGATCGGAACACCATATGTCACTTTTATATCGGGATGCCGGGCCGCTGCGCGGGCTATTTCAGCCGGGATGTCATGTTTTGCGTGGGCAGCGGTCAACAAGAGCAAAGGCACTGCGGCAATATGAGTGGCGCCTTGTTTGACACATGCTTCAAATCCCGCTTCAATAGACGGTTCCTGCAGTTCTAAAAAACAGATTTCCTGAATGGGAGCGTCTGCGTGCGGCCTGCACCCTTTTAAAAATGCGGCCGACTCTGTCTGCGCTTTTTTCAGCCGGCTTCCGTGCCCGATGTATAAAATCGCCTGCTTCATTTACAACGCCTCGCTCAGATCCAGATTTTTCAGTTCAGATTCAAACCAGTCCAGCTTACAGTGATAATTGACGACATCACCGATGACAATTAAGCTCGGGTTTTTGATCTCTTCTTTTATCACTGTGTCTGAAAGTGTGCTGACGGTGCAGATGACTGTTTTTTGCCTGTCCGTCGTCCCCCAGTGAATAAAGGCTGCCGGGGTGCCGCCGTCTCTGCCGTTTTCCAGCAGCATTCTTTCAATCTGCCGGATATTTTTAATTCCCATATAAATCACCAGCGTATCAATACCCGTCGCCAGCGCTTTCCATTTTTCTTCAAAGTCGTCTTCTTGTTTATAATGTCCTGTAACGAATGCGACATTGGAGCTCGCCTCCCTGTGCGTCACTGGTATGCCGGCGTAAGCAGCTGCCGCAATTCCTGACGTAATGCCGGGAACGATCTCAAACGGAATGGCGTTTTGCGCGAGAGCCTCGGCTTCTTCGCCCCCGCGGCCGAAAACAAACGGGTCGCCCCCCTTGAGCCTTACAACGGTTTTTCCCTTTTTCGCATACTTCACGAGGAAACGGTTGATCGTATCCTGCTTCATAATGTGAAAATCCGGGAGCTTGCCGCAGTAAATCAGATCCGCTCCTTCTCTTGCATACTGTAAAATCTCTTTGTTTACCAATCTGTCATATAAAATAACGTCCGCTTTCTGTATGGCTTTCATTGCCTTCACCGTTAATAAGTCCGGATCTCCCGGACCGGCTCCAACGATAAATACTTTCCCCATAGCATGTCTCCCCGATCCGTTTTGACATCTCTCAGAACAGCCGCGAGGCCGCACTTCAGCTATTTTACCATATCCCGCCATTCGCAGGGATATCCGGCTGATTGCGCGGCCTTTTTGGACTTATTATGCTAAGCTGTTTTTCACAAAATCAATCAGTCTGCCGGTGCATTCCTCACGTTCATATTTGCCTGAATCAAGTACGAGCTCAGGCGCTTTCGGCTCTTCATACGGTGAGTCGATCCCCGTAAAGAACGGGATTTCACCGTTTCTTGCTTTTTTATATAAACCTTTCGGATCGCGCTTTTCACATATATCGAGGTCGCATTTCACGTAAATTTCATTAAATTCGCCTTCTGCCACAAGCTCTCTCACCTGATCTCTGTCCTCACGGAACGGAGAGATAAAGGCTGTAATGACGATGGTGCCCTGCTGAACGAAAAGCTTCGCCACTTCCCCGATTCGGCGTATATTTTCCTTGCGGTCATCATCAGAAAAGCCTAAGTCTTTGTTTAAACCGTGGCGGATGTTATCGCCATCAAGCACAATGACTTGATAGCCTTGTTCAAACAGCTCGCGCGCTGCGGCGTTTGCAATCGTGGATTTCCCTGAGCCGCTCAAACCCGTCAGCCAGAGGATAGAGCTTTTATGCTTATTTTTCTGCTGGTATTCTTCTTTCGTTATTGAAGCTTCATGCCATACGATATCACGATTTGTCACTCTTTTTCCTCCTTAAGAAACGCCTGCTTCTTCTTTCGTTTTCATCCCTTTAATTAACACCTCGACAACTTCGGGACGGCTGAATTCCGCCGGCGGCATGACGCCGCTTCGCAGCATTTCTCTGACCTTTGTTCCTGACAGAATGACGTGGTCTTCTCTGTCATGCGGACATGTTTTGGCCGTTCCCATGTTGCCGCATTTTTGGCAGAAGAAGCTGTGCTCGAATTTCATCGGTGTAATCCCAAGCTCCTCCGCTGTAAATTGATCAAACAGCTCTTGCGCTTCATATGTGCCGTAGTAATCACCGACGCCGGCGTGATCGCGGCCGACGATAAAATGCGTGCAGCCGTAGTTTTTGCGGACAAGCGCGTGGAAAATGGCTTCTCTCGGTCCCGCATACCGCATCGCTGCCAAAAATACACCGAGGAAAACGCGGTCTTTCGGATAATAATGATCGAGCAGCACCTGGTAGCTTTCCATTCTGACATCCGCCGGAATGTCATCTGATTTCGTTTCACCGACGAGCGGGTTCAAAAACAGCCCGTCAACCGTCTCAAGAGCGGTTTTCTGGATATATTCGTGAGCGCGGTGAACCGGATTTCTCGTTTGGAAACCGACGATGGTTTTCCAGCCTTTTTCTTCGAAGCTTCGTCTCGTTTCAGCAGGTTCAAATGTAAACTCCGGAAACTGCTTTGACGCTTTTTTAATTAATGTGATCGGCCCGCCGACATACGTATCGCCGCGTGAAAATAGTTTTTTCACGCCGGGATGCGCGGCATCATCGGTTTTATATACGTGAACGGCTTCTTTTTGTTTATCCGGCGTATAAATATCTTCGATGTCAACGACGCCGTATGTTTCTCCGCCGTAAATCAGTTTCACGGTGTCTCCGACGGCAAGCTCAGCCGCTTTTTCTGAATCGACCGGAAGCGTGATCGGCAAAGACCAGACGGCACCGGATGCCAATCGCATATTTTCTACGACTGACACGTAATCTTTTTCTGTGAAAAATCCTTCAATCGGGCTGTAGCCCCCGATCCCGATCAGTTCTAAATCAGCGAACGAAATCAAATCAAGCTCAATTTCTTTTTGAACGGATGTAAGATCATACTGCTCATTCACCCGATTAATTAATGTGCCTCCGTGCGGTGCTAAACTCATAATTCATTATTCCTCCCAGTTAACAGATAAATAAACTCAGATTAATAGTTAAATGCCCCCGCCTTGTTCATGGACAGAGCGTTTCTCTTTTCGGATGGCTTTCATCAGACTGGCGGCTCCGCCAGCTGCCAAAAGCACGCTGGCCATCATAAAGATGGAATAGTAATCTCCTTTTAACAGCAAAGAGACAAGCAGATACGAAATCGACAGTGACAAAAACGGGGAAACGACCCATACTTTGAGCATCGTTTTCACGACTTCTTTATGAAAAACGTTCGGCCCGTTTTTGGCCATTCCGATACCGATAATTGATGATGATGTCACCTGCGCCAAAGGGACAGGCAGACCGAAGACGGAACTGATAATGACAAGCCCCGCGCCGGTTCCGGACAGCAGGATGCCTTCGCCGGCTGAAAATCTCGTAATCTTTTTTCCGTTGGTTTCAAGCACTTTGCGTCCTAATAGCAGAGCGCCGAGAGCGACAAATACGCCTCCGTACAGCGTCCCTTTGGACACGCTGAGCACGCCGGCCGCAACCAACGGTCCTACCGCATTTGCGACGTTGTTCATTCCGGCTGAAAAAGCTTCCCAAAACCCCGCAATAAGCAGCACAATCCCCAATATCTTCTGTTTCCGATTCGAAACGACCCGAATATTCAGATAACTGAATACCTTCGATACGAGAAATGTGAAACAGAACGCGACAAACGGAACAAGCACCCAAAAGATCACAATCACCAGAAGATGCTGTAAAAACAACACTTTGTATGCGACGCCGACACCGACAATCGCCCCGACAGTGACCTCACTCGTCGACAGCGGAATGCCGAGCACATTCGCCGTGAATAACGATAGCGCCGCCGCCCCGATAATAATGCAGACAATGGTGAGCGTAATCGTCTGTTCGGGAATGATTCCGCCGCTGATTGTCTTAACGACTTCTCCGCCGCCGATAACCGCCCCTGACAGGACGCCGGCTGCGCAGATGATCAGCGCATACGTTTTCTTTTTAACGGCGCCTGACCCGTAAGCGACTCCCATTGAAGCTGCGGCTCCGCTGGCTCCGATATTCATGGCAAAAAACAGGCTGAATAAAATAGCGGCTAATTCCATCTTGCAGCTCCTTTATTCATGCAGTCCGCATTCTGTTTTCGCCATGCCGTTCCATCTGCCGCTGCGCAAATCTTCTGCGGTAAACGCAGGTGAAGTGCACGGTTCACAGCCGATGCTCGGATAGCCCTGATCATGAAGGATATTATAATCCAGCTCATGCTTGGATGTATATCTCCAGATGTCTTTCCATGTCCAATGGATCAGCGGGCATACTTTAATTGATTGAAACTTGTCGTCTTTATTCAGGAAATTCGTATTCGCCCGGCTCGGCCCTTGATCGCGGCGAAGGCCTGACAGCCATGCCGGACGCCCGGCGAGCGCTTCTCTTAATGGCAGAATTTTTCTAATGAAGCAGCACTGGTTCGGTTCTCTTTCCCATAGTTTATCTCCGTGAGCCTCGGCCTGTTCCTCAAGCGTAAGGCCGGGCTGTTTCAGGATGATGTTCAGTCCCGGGTAACGTTCTTTCACTTTTTCGATCGTTTCATAGGTTTCTTTAAAGTGAAGGCCCGTATCGAGAAACACGATTTCCGCGTCTTTTTTCACTTTAGAAATCAAATCGATCAGGACGATGCCCTCAATCCCGAAGCTGCACGCGTAAACAAGCTGGTCTCCGTAGTGGCCGTACGCCCATTTTAAAACGGACAGCGCGCCTTTATAGGAATCGTCTTCCGGAAATGTAATCGCCGGTTCTTCCCATGTGTCATACGTTAGCATTTTTTCTTTCCTCCTCCCGGAGACAATCAAACAGCTGATGTTTTCTGCCGGTTGTCTTATCCCTCAATCTTTTTTTCATAAAAAAACTTTCAATCCAGCGGAATGAAAGACAGTGACCCGATATAGCCCTTATCTTCAAAATGCTGTGCATTTTTCTGGATGCGGCACCTTGCAATACATGCAGGTTGCCGGGCGTCATCGGTCCAGTCCCTCAGCCGCTCTTGATAAGCTTTTAGATTTGTACTAAATTTTAGCACAATTCTAACAGAAGTCAACCCGAGTTTTTTGATAGGAATAATAAAAACAGGCTCTGAGGCCTGTTTTTATTATCATTATTTTTTAAACCAATCTTTTGACTCGGGATTCTGTTTCCATGATTTCAGTTTCTCAATGTCATCTGAATGAATCGTTCCGTTTTCTAGCGCCACTTCAATCAGCGTGTCATAATCCGTTAATGAGTAATACGGCAGACCCGCTTTTTTAAAGGCTTCTCTTGCTTTCGGCAGGCCGTATGTAAAAATGGAAATGACGCCGAGGACTTCCGCACCCTCTTTTTTAAGGGCTTCCGCAGCTTCGAGCACGCTGCCTCCGGTAGAAATCAAGTCTTCAATCACGACTGTTTTTTGCCCTTTTTTAACGGCGCCTTCTATTTGATTTCCTTTGCCGTGCGCTTTCGGCTTGCTTCTGACGTAGCACATCGGCGCGCCTGTACGGTCTGCGAGAAGCGCAGCGTGAGGAATGCCTGCCGTTGCAGTTCCCGCGATCATCTCCGCCTCTGGGAAATGATCTTTCAGCAGTTTGCTGAGCCCGTCCGCTACATCATTTCTCACTTCCGGATACGATAATGTCAGACGGTTGTCACAATAGATCGGTGATAAAATGCCGCTCGCCCAAGTAAATGGCTCATTCGGACGTAAAAAGACAGCTTCAATGTGTAATAGATGTTTTGCGATAGCTTGTTTCATCGGCGAACACCCTCCCATTCCAGTTTAATTGCTTCATATGCTTTAACGGGATTTTCCGCTTTTGTAATTGAGCGGCCCACGACAATGGCTGACGAGCCGTTTTCTTTCGCAAATGACGGAGTCGCCGTCCGGACTTGATCGTCAGCTGCGTCACTAGCGGTGCGGATGCCGGGCGTGACTGTCAGAAATGACGGCCGGACCGCTTCATAAATGGCTTTTGTTTCATGAACCGAACATACCACTCCGTCCAGACCGCACTCTTCCGCCATTTTTCCGTAATGAACAACCGTTTCTAAAAGCGGCTTTTGCAGCAGAAGCTCTTCCTTCGCCATCTGCTCTGAAGTGCTGGTCAGCTGGGTGACTGCAATTAAAGACGGGCGTTTTTTGCCTCTCGGTGTGCCCTCTTCAAGCCCTTCTAGAGCCGCTCGCATCATACGTGCGCCTCCCGCTGCATGGACATTGACGAGATCAACGCCGAGGCCGGCAAGCCGTTTCATCGCTTTATTGACTGTAGTCGGAATATCGTGAAGCTTCAAATCTAAAAATATGTCACAATTCCGTTCTTTTAATTGGTGAATGATGGCCGGGCCTTCCTGATAAAAAAGTTCCATCCCCGTTTTGACAAACAGCCTTTCCTTTTCAAACAAATCTAAAAACGCTAAAGTTTCTTCCCCTGATGCAAAATCAAGCGCGATGATGGGCAGGTTGTTTTTCATGTTTCCAGCTCCTTCCGATGCATTCACTTACAGATTGAAAGCCGTATTGGCGCAGCACACGAGGGAGCTGTTCTATGATTTCCGGGCAGACAAACGGATTGACGAAGTTTGCCGTGCCGACCGCAACCGCACTCGCCCCGGCAAGTAGAAATTCCAGTGCATCCTCTGCGGTCTGGACGCCGCCCATCCCGATAATCGGAATTTGAACGGCCTGACTGACTTCGTATACCATCCGGATGGCGACCGGTTTGATTGCCGGGCCTGACAACCCGCCCGTTTTATTTGCTAAAATCGGCCGTCCTGTCTTAAGATCGAGCCTCATCCCGACGAGTGTATTAATCATCGTCAGGCCGTCAGCACCGGCTGCTTCAATCGCCTTGGCAATTTCGGTTATGTTGGCGACATTAGGCGAAAGCTTCACATATACAGGCACTGCGGAAACTTCTTTTACCGCCTTTGTCAGATCAGCCGCCATGACGGGATCAGTGCCAAAAGCAATCCCGCCCGTTTTGACATTCGGACACGAAATGTTAAGTTCAAGCGCATGCACATTCGGCGCTTTGCTGATATGCTCGGCCACTTCTTTATAGTCTTCCACCTGAGAACCGGCGACGTTTGCGATAATCGGCGTATCAAACTGTTCAAGCCAAGGCAGCTCATGTTTGAGTACATGCTCAAGTCCGGGATTTTGCAGGCCAATGGCATTCAGCATTCCCGCGTTTGTCTCCGCTACTCTCGGTGTCGGATTTCCGAAACGCGCTTCGTTCGTAGTGGCTTTAATCATGATGCCTCCGAGGCATGATAAATCATAAAATCCGGCATATTCCTTTCCGAAACCGAAACATCCGGAAGCGGGGATGATCGGGTTTTTCAATCGGAGACCCGGCAAATTCACCTCTAACATTACAGCGCCACCTCCTCAGCTTTAAATACCGGCCCGTCAAGGCAGACTTTCACATATGATGTATCGCTTTCGCCCGTACGGCACACGCAGGCGAAGCAGGCCCCTATTCCGCAGCCCATCCGCTCCTCCATCGAGAGATAAACCTCTTTATGGCCGTACTGCTGCTTCAGTGCTTTCAGCATCGGTGTCGGCCCGCAGCTGAGCAGGACATCGAATTCGAGCTGCTTTTCGCGGATGATGTCAGTGACAAATCCTTTTTCTCCATATGTCCCGTCAGCCGTCGCCACATAGGTGTCTCCGTACGCGAGACATTCCTGTTCATAAAAAACATCCTTTGCTGATTGAAACCCCAGCACGTGAATGACGTTTACGCCTTTTTCCGTCAGGCGCTTTGACAGTTCCTGCAAAGGCGGAACCCCGACTCCGCCTCCGACTAACAGCGCGGTTTTGCCGGGTTCAATCCGCCGGACGGGGAATCCGTTGCCGAGAGGGCCGAGAACATCTATCCTGCTGCCCTCTTTTTTCTCGGACAAAAGACGCGTTCCCTCACCGTCAGTTCTGTAGATAACGGATACTTCATTCACGGCGAAATCGACGTCCGCAATGCTGAGCGGCCTTCTTAAAAGCGGCGTGACCGCGTCACTCACCTTTAAATGAAGAAACTGTCCCGGCTCGGTAAAGTGCCGGACAAGTTCTCCTTTCAGCACCATCTTATAGATCCGGTCGGCAATTTCCGAGTTGGATTGAACAGTCAAATGCGCTTTTTTCATATCGTGAGAGCCGCCTTTTGATTGGTTTCAGATGCAGGCATATGATCCGCACAGAATGTCATGCTTTCCAATACCCGCAAAATGGCTTCGGCCGTATCTAAAGATGTCAGGCAGGCGACTCCGTTCTCAACGGATTCGCGGCGGATTCTGAAGCCGTCTCTGGCCGGCTGTTTGCCTTTTGTCAGCGTATTGATGACAAATTGCGCTTCACCGTTTCTGATGACGTCGATGAGATTTTTTCCTTCTTCGCCGATTTTCCCGACGACCTGAGCCGGAATCCGAGCGTCTTTCAAATAAGCCGCCGTTCCTTCCGTCGCCAAGATGTTATAGCCGATTGCATGGAACCGCTTTGCGATCATAAGTCCTTCTTCTTTATCTTTATCGGCAACGGTCAATAGCACTGAGCCGTAATTCGGGATTTGAATGCCAGAGGCAATCAGCGCTTTGTAGAGCGCTTTTTCCAGGGTTGAATCTTTGCCCATGACCTCTCCCGTCGACTTCATTTCAGGCCCTAATGTAATATCCACTCTTCTCAGCTTCGCGAATGAGAAGACAGGCGCTTTCACGTATACCCCCTGCTGTTCAGGCTGCAGCCCTTCTTTGTAGCCGAAATCAGCAAGCTTTTGGCCGAGAATGACCTTTGTCGCCAGATTCGCCATCGGAATCTTTGTGATTTTGCTTAAGAACGGCACGGTTCTGCTTGACCGCGGATTTACTTCGAGCACGTACACTTCACCTTGCGAAAGTACGAACTGGATGTTCAGCAAGCCAATGATGTTGAGGCCTTTTGCTAAAGCTACAGTGTATTGTTCGATTTTTTTCTTAATGTCTTCGCTTAAAGACTGAGGCGGATAGACGGCGATTGAATCTCCTGAGTGGACGCCGGCCCGCTCGATATGCTCCATAATTCCCGGGATGACGACTGTTTCGCCGTCGGATACGGCATCGACTTCGATTTCTTTCCCCGTCAGATAACGGTCAATTAACACCGGATGCTGCGGGTTGATTTTGACCGCGTTTTTCATATAGTGAAGCAGCTCTTCTTCATGATAGACGATTTCCATCGCCCGGCCGCCGAGCACGTATGAAGGGCGGACAAGAACCGGATAGCCGATGGATGCAGCAATTTTGACCGCTTCGCTCACCGATACAGCGGTTTTTCCGAGCGGCTGCGGCACATTCAGCGCCTCAAGCGCCTGCTCGAACTTATCCCTGTCTTCCGCACGGTCTAAATCCTCAAGTGATGTGCCGAGGATTTTGACGCCGCGGGCGCTCAATTCTTCCGCAAGGTTGATCGCCGTCTGGCCGCCGAATTGGACGACAACTCCTACCGGCTGTTCCAAATCGATGATGTGCATGACATCTTCAACCGTCAGCGGTTCAAAATACAGCTTGTCTGATATGCTGAAATCAGTGGACACCGTCTCAGGGTTGTTGTTGATAATAATCGCTTCATAGCCTGCCTGCTTGATCGCCCAGACAGAATGAACGGTCGCATAGTCAAATTCGACGCCCTGTCCGATGCGGATCGGACCTGAGCCGAGGACGACGACACTTTTTCTTGGTGTAACCTCAGACTCATTTTCTTCCTCATATGTGCTGTAGAAGTACGGGGTTTCTGATTCGAATTCCGCCGCGCATGTATCCACCATTTTATATACAGGCTTGATGGCTGCTTCTTTTCGCATTTGATACAGCTCTCGTTCCGGCATGTTCCATTCCCGGCTGATATATTTGTCGGAAAAGCCGAGTTCCTTCGCTGTCTGAAGGACGGCGAGGCTGCCTTTTTCCGCTTTCAGCTTTCTTTCAAAAGCGACCAGCTTATAGAGCTTGTGCAAAAAGAAAACGTCAATTGCGGAAAACTCATGAAGCTGCTCTACCGTGTAGCCTCTTCTGAAAGCTTCAGCGAGGTAAAACAGCCGTTCGTCTCCGGCCTTTCTGATCCGTTTTTCCAAAAGCCCGTCAGAAATTTCTTCCGCATCCTTCAGTTCGAGATGATAGACATCGGCTTCCAGTGAGCGGACTGCCTTTAACAGCGATTCTTCAAGGGTGCGTCCGATGGCCATGACCTCTCCGGTCGCTTTCATTTGTGTTCCGAGTCTGCGGTTTGCCGATTCAAATTTATCAAACGGCCAGCGCGGGATCTTAGAAACGACATAGTCAAGCGCAGGCTCAAAAGCCGCATATGTTTTTCCCGTTACGGGGTTCATCATTTCATCAAGAGAAAGCCCGACTGCGATTTTCGCCGCAAGTTTTGCGATCGGATAACCCGTTGCTTTTGAAGCGAGGGCAGATGAGCGGCTCACCCGCGGATTCACTTCGATAATGTAGTATTGGAAGCTGTCGGGATCCAGCGCGAGCTGAACATTACAGCCGCCTTCTATGCCGAGCGCGCGGATCAGCTTTAATGAAACATTGCGCAAAAGCTGATATTCCCTGTCGCTCAAAGTCTGACTCGGAGCAACGACGATGCTGTCGCCCGTATGAATGCCGACCGGATCGATATTTTCCATGTTGCAGACGACGATCGCATGATCTCTGCTGTCTCTCATGACTTCATATTCGATCTCTTTGTAACCGGCGATGCTTTTTTCCAAAAGGCATTGATGAACGGGGCTGAGTTTTAATCCGTTTTCGACGATCTCCTTCAATTCCGCTTCATTCGAGCAGATGCCGCCGCCCGTTCCGCCTAATGTGTAAGCGGGGCGGACGATAACCGGAAACCCGATCCGGCTGACAAATTCCTCAGCTTCCTGCAAAGTGCGGATAATCTCACTTTCGGGCACCGGTTCATTCAGCTCATTCATCAGCGTACGGAACAAGTCGCGGTCTTCCGCTTGCTGGATGGCTGACAGCTTTGTGCCGAGCACTTCCACTCCGCATTCTGCAAGAACTCCGAGATCAGACAGCTCGACCGCAAGATTCAGCCCTGTCTGTCCTCCCAAAGTCGGCAGGATGGCGTCCGGCCGTTCTTTTCTGATAATACGCGTGAGAAATTCCGGCGTCAGCGGTTCGATATATACCCGATCGGCCATTTCCGTATCCGTCATAATCGTTGCCGGATTTGAATTGACGAGAATGACTTCATAGCCTTCTTCTTTTAAAGCAAGACACGCCTGTGTGCCTGCATAATCAAATTCCGCCGCCTGTCCGATAATAATCGGGCCTGATCCGATCACTAATATCTTTTTAATATCTACGCGTTTTGGCATGCCGCTTCCCCTTCTTTCTCAGTTGTTTCGATCAAGTCGATGAATCTGTCAAATAAATGATTGGCATCTTCCGGCCCCGGTGAAGCTTCAGGGTGGTACTGAACCGTAAATGCCGGCAATGTTTTATGCTTGAGTCCTTCGATCGTTTGATCATTAATCGCAATATGTGTCACTTCAAGCTCTGTCTCGTCTATAGAAGAGACTGTATATCCGTGGTTTTGGGCGGTTAAAGCGACTTTCCCGGTCGCAAGCTCTTTAACCGGATGGTTGGAGCCCCTGTGTCCGAATTTCATTTTTTCGGTATCCGCTCCTGATGCCAGTGCAAATAATTGGTGACCGAGGCAGATTCCGAATAAAGGCACTTTTCCGAGTACTCCTTTTATCATCTCAATCGCTTCCGGCACATCTTTCGGATCTCCGGGTCCGTTAGAAAGCATAATGCCGTCCGGCTTCAGCTGGAGCACTTCTTCCGCCGTTACATTGTACGGCACAACGATGACATCGCATTTTCGTTTGTTTAATTCTCTTAAGATGCCATGCTTCATGCCGAAATCAACGAGTACGATGCGTTTTCCGCGGCCTGGACTCGGATATGCCGTTTTCGCTGATACTTGAGCGACTTGATTTCTCGGAAGTTCCGTTTCTTTCAGACGTGCAAGAACCGCTTCGACATTCTCCTCACATGATGCAAACGTTCCTTTTAATGCACCTGCCGTGCGGATCATTCTTGTAAGCTTTCTCGTGTCAATCCCTTGTAAGGCGGGGATATTTTTCATTTTCAAATACTCATCAAGCGTGTAAGCCGATCTCCAGTTGGATGGCAGCTCGCACAATTCTTTTACGATCAGCCCTTTTACAAACGGAGTGATGGATTCAAAGTCATCTCTGTTAATCCCGTAGTTGCCGATCAGAGGATACGTCAGCGTCACGATCTGCCCGCAGTAGGAAGGGTCTGATAAAATTTCCTGATAACCGGTCATTCCCGTATTGAATACGACTTCACCCGCGGTATGCTCCAAGCTCCCGAATGCTTCTCCCTCAAATACCGCTCCATTTTCCAGCACTAGTCTTCTTTTCATTTGACGAGTCTCCCTTCTTCGTATGCAAGCTTTCCGCAAGCCATCGTTGTGACAGGCCAGCCGAAGCACTTCATCTTGTTGAATGGCGTATTTTTTCCTTTAGATAAAAATGTATCTTTGTCAATAGCCGCTTCTTTTTCCAGGTCGATCAGGGTAATGTCAGCCGGCGCGCCCGGTGCAAGTGTTCCGTACGGAAGACCGAACGCCTCACAAGGTTTTTTCGTCATGAAGTCAATCAGCTGCTTCAGCGTCCACGATCCGTTTTTCACAAAGTGTGTGTACAGAAGCGGGAAGGCTGTTTCTAAACCGACGATACCGAAAGGCGCAAGCTTCATGTCCGTGTTTTTCTCTTCTTCGGTATGCGGGGCATGGTCAGTGGCGATGAAATCAATCGTGCCGTCCAAAAGCCCTTCAATCAGCGCCGCTCTGTCCTCTTTGCTGCGAAGCGGCGGATTCATTTTAAAATTGGTATCAAGTCCCGGAATATCTTCGTCACAAAGCAGCAGATGGTGCGGCGACACTTCGGCTGTCACGCGGATTCCCGCTTTTTTTGCGTCTCTTACGGCTCTGACGGATTCTTTCGTGCTGATATGACACACGTGGTAATGGCAGCCCGCCGCTTCCGCCAGCAGCACGTCACGGGCGATATGTACCGCTTCACAAATGGAAGGTATGCCGTTCAGGCCGTTCGCTTTTGAAAAAGCACCTTCATGCACGCTTCCGCCGTAAATAAGAGAGTTATCCTCACAATGAGCGACAATCGCTTTATTCATTGAAGCCGCCCTTTTCATTGCTTCATACATCATTCCGGCAGTCTGAACGCCGACGCCGTCATCGGTGAAAGCGAATGCGCCGGCTTCGCGAAGCGCCTCAAAATCTGTCATTTTTTCCCCGGTTTGTCTGATCGTAATCGAAGCGTAAGGAAGAACCCTGACAGATGAGGTTTCTTTGATCCGGTTTTGCAGCCATTCCATCTGCTCCTTCGTATCCGGCACTGGCCTTGTATTCGGCATGGCGGCGACTGTGGTAAAACCGCCCCGCGCCGCAGCTTTAGAGCCTGTTTCAATCGTTTCTTTTTTCTCACCGCCCGGTTCTCTGAAGTGTACATGAAGGTCTACGAGCCCCGGTGAGACGAACAGACCGGAAGCGTCGATCACGATTTCTCCGTCTTTTGCCGTCAGAATGCCGGTTTCCGCAATGATTTCTCCTGTTACCCGGATATCCTGCGCCACTTTTTCTCCCTGTTCATTTAACATCCAGCCGTTTTTAATGAGATAAGACATAAGCCGCTTCTCCCCTTTTCGCATTGGTTTGCAGTGCTCTTTTTAAGACTGCCATTCTGATATACACACCATTTTCCATTTGTTTAAAGATTCTTGATTTTCCGCATTCCACTAATGTTGTGTCAATTTCGACCCCTCTGTTTACCGGTGCGGGATGCATGATGATGGCATGCCGCTTCATGCTTTCCGCACGCTTTGCGGTCAGCCCGTATGCTTCCAGGTAGCCTTTTTGGTCTGCTTCTGTCTGATGCCTTTCATTTTGAATGCGGAGCAGCATGACGACATCTGAAGCTTGTATGGCTTCATCCGTCTGAACACAGGTGCCGAAGGAGTTTTTCTCATCCTGCCATTGCGGCGGACCAGAAAACAGCACGCGTGCGCCGAGCCTTGTCAGCACCTCGGCATTTGATCTTGCCACCCTGCTGTGTTTGATATCGCCATGAATGGAAACCGTCAGGCCCTGAAAATTCTCAAATTCCTCTTGAATCGTCATTAGATCGAGCAATGATTGGGTCGGATGCTGGCCGCAGCCGTCGCCCGCGTTTAAAATCGGAATATTGACTTTGCCAGTCAAATCCTTGTAATATTCATCCGTGCTGTGTCTGATGACGCAGGCGTCCGCTCCGATTGCTTCCAGTGTTTTAATCGTGTCGTATAAAGACTCGCCTTTTTGAACGCTTGTACTCGTGCCGTCTAAATTGAGCACGTTCATACCGAGCTTTTTTTCCGCCACTTCAAAGCTGAACCGCGTTCTCGTGCTTGGTTCAAAAAACAGATTCGCAACGAATTTTCCCGAGAGATCGGGGCACTCTGTTCCCTCTTTTATCGCTTTTGCCTCACGCAGCAATTCTGTAATTTCAGCCGTGCTCAGTTCAGACATCGCCGTTAAATGATTCATGTTTTTTTCTCCTCCGTTTCCGATTGAAGGCCGTAAAAAAACACCCCGGCCTACAGACTCGGGGTGCGGTTAAAGAGAGAAGCAGCGTACAGCTTCTTCCCGTTATAACCCTTCCAAGCCTCTCTGGACTTTCTTTAAAAGGTTTACATATTATTTTGTTGTTCCGTTGCGTCCGCGTCTTCATCATTTGTGTGCGGCAGGATCAGGTTCAGGATGACTCCGACGATTGCCGCAAGCGCCATGCCGGATATTTGAAACCCTCCTTTTGATACTTGAATGAAAGCACCGCCGACGCCGATCACGAGGATGACGGATGTGATAATTAAGTTTCTCTTGTTTTCATAATCAATGTTGTTGTCAATCAGCATTCTCAAGCCGCTGGAGGCGATGATTCCGAAGAGCAGGAAGGAAACGCCCCCCATAACCGCGGACGGAACAGAGCTGATCAGCGCTGAAACTTTGCCGATAAATCCGAAGCACAGCGCAATCACACCCGCGCCGCCGATGACAAAGACGCTGAAAACCCTCGTAATTGCCAGTACACCGATGTTTTCGCCGTACGTTGTCGTCGGCGGGCCGCCGATTAACGAAGCGATGATCGTCGCAACACTGTCCCCCATTATGGAGCGGTGCAGCCCCGGCTTTTTAATGAAATCCTGTCCGACAACTTTACTCAGCACCATTTGATGGCCGATATGCTCTGACATCGTCACGAAAGCGACCGGCACCATCGCAGCCGCAATGCCCAATGTCACTGACGGCGTATAGTCTTTGAAAGGTATGATAAATTCAGGAACGGCGAACCATTTTGCATCAATGACCGGCTGGAAATTGACGATGCCCTGCGTCAGCGCAAACAGATAGCCGCCTATAATGCCGATCAATACCGGGATCAGGCTTAAAAACCCCCGTAAAAAGATGGCGCAGATAATGGTGATGGCCAAGGTGACACCGGCTACACTGAAATGCTTCAGACTGTAGACGAGCTCTTTCGCATTCGGATCGGCATACATTGCCATATTGACGGCTGTGCTTGCCAGTCCGAGGCCGATGACGATGATGACCGGCCCGACGACCACCGGCGGCAGCAGCTTCATCAGCCACCCCGTTCCAAGCTGCCTGATGAAAAGCGCGATCAGCCCGTACACAATTCCTGCCAGGAAAGCGCCGACCATGGCAGCCCCCGGTCCCCCCGTCGCTTTCACCAAGATAATCGGTGAGATAAAAGCGAATGATGAGCCGAGATAAGCCGGAATCCGGCCTTTTGTCACCAAGAGGTAAGCGAGTGTTCCGATTCCGCTTGTGACAAGCGCGACTGCCGGGCTCATCCCGACCAGTTTCGGCACGAGAATGGTTGAGCCGAACATGGCGAATAAATGCTGCAGGCTGAATGACAGCCAGGATAATGGATTGGGGACGTCCCTGACTCCCAGGTTTACTTTTTTCTTACTCATGGCGTGTTTCCTCCCGGTTGACTTTCAAATGGTATAAAAAAACCTCTTTGCTTTATGTGCAAAGAGGCATACAAAACCCGGCCGCGTCGATCCGCCCGGCTTTGTGTTTTAAAATCCTCTTCGCAAACTCTCTGGAATGCATTTAAAAAGGGTGATTATTCATTTTCGTAAATGGCGACCATATCAGTCTGATCAACTTCGCTCAGCTGAACCATCACTTTTTCAGCTTTTGAGGTGGGAATGTTTTTCCCGATATAGTCCGCTCTGATCGGCAGCTCCCGGTGCCCTCTGTCGACAAGCACGGCAAGCTGTATCGATGACGGCCGCCCGACATCAACGAGTGCATCCATCGCTGCTCTCACCGTCCGGCCGGTATAAAGCACATCATCAACCACAATGACCTTTTGGTCTGTAATATCGGCCGGAATGTCCGCGCCTTTTACAAGCGGTTCTTCATTGCTCGTTTTTTTCGTCAGATCGTCACGGTAAAGGGTAATATCGATTTCTCCCACGGTGACCGGATTCCCTTCAATCTGCTCAATCCGTTCGGCCAGCCGCTTTGCTAAATAAATGCCTCTTGTTTTAATCCCTACAAGAATGCAGTCATTCATTCCTTTATTCCGTTCAATCATTTCATGGGCTATCCTTGTCAGCGCCCGTCTGATGGCCTGTTCGTCGAGAATAACAGCTTTTTGATTCACTCGTGACACCTCTCCATTCGTATATAAGAAGAAAAAACCCCTCCTGCCAGAGCATAGAGGGGTTCCTTTCCAGGACGAAGACACACACGTATCTCTTCTGTCCTATCCGTTATCCTTCTCAGCCTCTCTGGACTGTGTTAAAGAATCTATTCAGCTTGTTTTTATTATTTCAGAAAAGAAACTCGCTGTCAATGACTATTTCTCAAAAGTTCAATGAGTTTTTTCATATCTTCAGGAAGGGGCGCTTCAAACTCCATGTATTTGCCCGTCCGCGGATGATCAAAGCCTAATATTCCGGCATGCAGCGCCTGGCCGTTGAAATCAACCGTTTTTCTCGGCCCGTACTTCGGATCGCCCGCCAAAGGAAATCCGATATATTTCATATGGACGCGGATCTGATGCGTTCTCCCGGTCTCAAGACGGCACTCTACGAGCGTGAAATCTTGAAAACGCTCAAGCACGTGGAAATGTGTGACCGCGTTTTTGCTGCCTTCTCTTGTTACGGTCATGCTTTGACGGTCTTTTTTATCCCTTCCGATCGGAGCGTCAATCGTTCCGTCATCGTGTGAAATCACTCCGTGGACAACCGCTGTGTACTTTCTGGTCACGGTTTTATTGACGAGCTGGTTAACGAGTGATTCATGCGCCATATCGTTTTTGGCGACCATTAACAGGCCGGAAGTATCCTTATCAATCCTGTGGACGATTCCCGGGCGCATTACGCCGTTAATGCCGGAAAGGTCATTGCAGTGAGCCATCAGCCCGTTTACAAGCGTCCCTGTCACATGACCGGGCGCCGGGTGTACGACCATCCCCCGAGGTTTGTTCACAACCAAGACATCCTGGTCCTCATAGTAAATGTCCAAGTCCATCGGCTCTGCAAGCACGTCCAGTTCTTCCGGTTCAGGAATGGTGACGTTTACCTGATCGCCGGGCTGCATTTTATAATTGGCTTTGACGGATTTGCCGTTAACGGATACCAATCCTTCTTTTACCCATTGCTGCACTTGAGTGCGTGACCAGTTTTCGCCTGTTGAAGCCAAAAATTTATCAATCCGTTCGCTTTTTTGTTCAGGCTGAACGGTTATCTCAAATTGATTCATGTTATTGCTCCTTCTTTTTCCCGCTGTCAAACAGCATATGAATAAATAAAAGTATCACACCGACGCACAGTGATGAATCCGCGATATTAAAAATCGGATATTGATAATTCACGATGATGACATGAATAAAATCCACCACTTCTTGGCGCGCCGCCCGGTCGATAAAGTTTCCGGCCGCGCCTCCCAGCATTAAGCCGAGAGAAATCCCGAGTAACATCTGCCCTTTTGCATAACGCTGTATGTAATAAACGATTCCGATAATCACGGCGATGGTAATGACGTAGAAAAACCACATTTGCCCGGCTAAAATTCCCCATGCCGCTCCCGTGTTGCGATGAGAAGTGATATAAAGCACCTGATCGATGACAGGTATGCTTTGTCCCAATTCCATATGGCTGACGACAAGCCATTTGGTCAATTGGTCGGCAATAATAATAAAAAGAGCGATAAGATAATAAAGCACACACGTTCCTCCAGTATACAGTTACTTTTACCTTTATGAATTTTATCAGTAAAAGATGGCGGAGTAAAGGCAGATCATAAGCGCATGCAGACAGACGCTGTCACTCATACAGCGCCTGATCATATGCATAATCTCCGGGTACCCAGTATGGAAGGGTTTTCTTTTCAAATTGAGCGGGATAATAAAAATCATCAGCGGTTCTGGCCGTCGGCAAAACCGCAAGCTTGTCAATCGGAATGGGGGCGCCTGTTTTTTCACAATAACCGTACGTATTGTTTTCAAACTTAGACAGGGCAAGAAGAACGTCCTGAAGTTCTTCTTTAATATGATAGATCAGAGTTGCTTCTTGGTCGTTCATTGAAGGTTCAACAGATGCTGACATGTGAAAGCAAGAATATTCGAATAATCTTGATTGAAGTTCTTCTTTCATCATGAGAAGCTCCGTGTGGATTGCGGTCAGTTGATCATTCATTCATCACAACTCCTGCTCTTGATGTTATAGCTTTATTGTTGCCCCGGCTGCGTCATTTGAAGCCCATAAGATTTTTCCTATCGTTCTAATCGATGACATTGCTGGCATGTAAAAAAAGCGCCCGGCTGACCGGGCGCTTTCTCATTCATTATTTTTGATAATATTTTTCAACGATTTCCGCATTGCGCAGTGATAATGTCGGATACTTCGGATTGGCTCCGACATCTTTAGAAATCACGCGGGACCGCTCACACATCTGGCCTTCCGCTTTTTCTACGGTCATTTTTCCTGTCGTGAAGCTTTGCGCTGTTTCCGGCGCTTCACTTTCGTCTTTTACTGTCAGTTCTGAGACGATAAACAGCTGCGCGATATTTTCTTTAATGGATGACAAAAGGTCGCGGTTTTCTTTGTTCGGATACAAAGTCAGGCTCGCTTCCAATGATCTTCCGATAATTTTCTCGTTACGGGCTGTTTCCAAAGCCTTCAGCACGTCGTTGCGAAGCTCCATGAAGCGGTCGAATTTTTCTTCTGTCGCTTGACTGTCCGGAACAGAGATGGTTTCCGGCATATCTGTCAGCTGTACGCTCGCTTCTTCAACAAATGATAAGTGAGACCACATTTCATCCGCCGTATGCGGGAGGATCGGCGCCGTCAGCTTCACTAACGCCAGCAGCGTTTCATAAAAGACGGTCTGCATGCTGCGGCGGTCCGGATGATCCGCATGCTCGATGTACACAACATCTTTTGCGAAATCAAGATAGAAAGAGCTGAGCTCGATCGTGCAGAAATTGTGAATACTGTGGTAAACAACCGCAAATTCGTATTCATCGTACGCTTTTTTCACCTTATCGATCAGCTTATTGAGCTTGATCAGCATATATTGATCTACTTCCCGAAGATCTTTAACAGCAACGGCATTGACACTTGGATCGAAATCGAACAGGTTGCCGTGAAGGAAGCGGAACGTGTTGCGGACTTTCCGGTATACTTCAGCGACCTGCTTCAGAATGTCTTCAGAAACCGGGTGGTCGGCCTGATAGTTTACGGAAGATACCCATAAACGCAGAATTTCTGCTCCAAGCTGTTTTGCGATTTTTGTCGGGTCAATCGTATTGCCGAGTGATTTACTCATTTTACGGCCGTTTGCATCAAGTGTAAATCCGTGGCTTAATACGCCTTTATACGGTGCTTGGCCGGTGACTGCAACAGCGGTTGAAAGAGATGAGTTAAACCAGCCGCGGTATTGGTCAGAGCCTTCAAGGTATAAATCAGCCGGGCGGACGAGATCATCACGTTCTTCAAGAACGGCCTGATGAGAAGAACCTGAATCAAACCATACATCCATAATGTCTTGTTCTTTCGTGAAAATTCCGTTCGGGCTTCCCGGATGTGTAAACCCTTCCGGCAGGAGGTCTTTTGCCTCTCTTTCAAACCAGACGTTTGAGCCGTGTTTTTTGAACAGCTCAGAAACGTGTTCAATCGTTTCGTCAGTGATGACCGGCTCACCGTTTTCAGCATAAAATACAGGGATCGGAACGCCCCAGACGCGCTGTCTTGAAATACACCAGTCACCGCGGTCGCGCACCATGTTGTAAAGGCGCTGTTCGCCCCACTCCGGAACCCACTTCGTTTGTTGGATGGCATCAAGCAGATCGGATCTGAAATCTTTAATTGATGCAAACCATTGCGCTGTCGCTCTGAAGATGGTCGGTTTTTTTGTTCTCCAGTCATGCGGATAGGAGTGTGTAATAAACTCGAGCTTCAAGAGCGCGCCGTTTTCTTCGAGCTTCTCTGTGATCGGTTTATTGGCTTTATCGTAAAACATTCCTTCAAAGCCCGGCGCTTCGTCGGTCATGTTTCCTTTTTCATCAACAGGGCAAAGTACTTCTAAGCCGTACTTTTGGCCGACGATAAAGTCATCTTCCCCGTGGCCCGGAGCAGTATGAACACAGCCTGTTCCGGCATCGGTTGTGACGTGGTCACCGAGCATGACGAGTGAATCTCTGCCGTACAGCGGATGTTCTGCAGTGATGTATTCTAATTCTCTGCCTTTATATGATGCGACAACTTCCGGATTTTCAAATCCGCATGCCTGCGCGACGCTTTCGATTAATTCAGCCGCCACTACGTAACGCTTGTCTCCAACCTTGATGACATTGTATTCAAGGTCAGGATGAACGGAAATTCCGAGGTTGGCAGGGATCGTCCAAGGCGTCGTCGTCCAGATAATAAAGCTTTCTCCGTTTTCCAGAACGCCTTTGCCGTCTTTTACCTTAAATGCAACATAAATAGACGCGGAACGTTTGTCCTGATATTCAATTTCCGCTTCTGCTAAGGCAGATTCACTGGAAGGCGACCAGTTGACAGGCTTCAGGCCTTTATAAATATAGCCTCTTTTCGCCATTTCACCGAAAACGCGGATCTGCTGCGCTTCAAATTCAGGCTGAAGCGTAACATATGGGTTTTCCCAATCGCCTCTGACGCCGAGACGCTTAAATTGTTCGCGCTGTCTTTCGATCTGCTGCCATGCATATTCTTCGCAAAGCTTGCGGAAATCGGCTACGGACATTTCTTTCCGGTTTACTTTTTTATTTTTCGTCAGCGCCGTTTCGATCGGCAGGCCGTGTGTGTCCCAGCCCGGCACATACGGTGCATTATAGCCGCTCATTGATTTATAACGGACGATAAAATCTTTCAGAATTTTGTTCAGGGCATGGCCCATGTGGATGTCTCCGTTTGCATAAGGAGGTCCGTCATGCAATACGAATTTCGGGCGGTCTTTCGTCCGTTCTTGAACAAGACGGTAAATGTCCTGCTCCTCCCAATCTTTTTGCATGTCCGGCTCACGGTTCGGCAGATTTCCGCGCATCGGAAAATCTGTTTTCGGCATTAACAGCGTATCTTTGTAATCCATTTTCATTCCTCCACAACATTATTCAGAAAATAAAAAAAGCCCTCTCATCCCATAAGGGACGAGAAAGCTTATCTCGCGGTACCACCCTTTTAGAAAAAACGGGTCAGCCGTCCTTTCCTCTCGAACATCGTAACGTGATGGAACGTCCTTTCCTACTGGCGGTTCAGAAAGGAAACTAAAGGGCTGATCTGCATGCTTCCGGCCATCCCGGGCTTTCACCTTCCCCGGTTCGCTTTATAGCCTGTTTTGAGTCATGCCGGTCCCTTTCAATCGTCTTTTCATCTGAATTTATGAACGTATTATATTCGAACGGGCCGGAGAATGTCAAGAAAATCAGAAAATTATTCTTTTTCCTCAAATACCGCGTCGACTTCGTATTCTAACAGATGATCCCAATCATCGTTTTTCAGCAGGTCGAGCTGCGCTTCAATCAGCATTTGGAAACGCGTTCTGAACACTTTAGACTGTTTCTTCAGCTCTTCAATTTCCATTGCGATTTTTCTTGATTTGGAAAGCGACTCATTGATAATGCGGTCGGCATTTTTTTCAGCTTCACGGACGATCAGCTTCGCTTCTTTCTGCGAGTTGCGCTTTACGTCTTCTGCCGCTTCCTGGGCTACGAGAATTGACTTATTCAGCGTTTCTTCAATATTGGCAAAGTGGCCGATTTTTTCGTCCAGCTCGTTCACTTTCGCCTCAAGCTCCGTTTTTTTACGGAGTGCAATTTCGTAATCTTTTCTGACCTGCATTAAAAATTCATTTACTTCATCTTCATCATATCCGCGAAAACCTTTTGTAAACGTTTTGTTATGGATATCATTCGGCGTTAATGGCATATTGCCACCTCCATTTTTACATTTCTGTACGGTTATCTAGTTCACATTATAAAACAAATACGGCACAGATGGAGAAAAAAACTGAAAAAACGACTTATTTTTGCCGTTCAAACGTAACTTTCCATTTGTCTTTTTTCGTTTTTCCGTCAACTTTTGTCAAACTGCATCGTCCGAAGCCCCGAATCGAAAGCATGTCCCCTTCAGCAACCTGATAGGAAGGATCCTCAACGGCTTTCCAATTCACCTTAACGAGCCCGTTTTTCACAAGCGTCTGGGCTTTCTGCCGGGATTGCCTGCTCATTGAAGCGCAGACGGCGTCAAGGCGTAATGAAGAAACCGTGTCATCCCTTATTTCGACATCTGAAGCGGGAATGTGAAGTGCGGAAAGCTCGATTTTCTCAAGCTTTACCGGCGCTTTGCCCGCTTTGGTCAGCTGGGTGCCGACAAAATCGGCGATTTCACCTGAGACGATAAGCTGCACGGCTTCCTCCGAGAAAATCAGATCACCGTATTTCTGCCGCTTTAAGCCGATTCCCATTAATGACCCGAGAAGAGAGCGGTGGTCGATGCTGACGAATTTTTCAGCGTATTGAACTTCAAAAGCCCGGAGCTCAAAATCATCCTGTTCAGGTTCCATATATTCAGGGTATAAAATCGCGCGTTTGCGTTCAGCCCTGTCATAGCCTCCGAAAAACGCAAGGCCGCAGGTATCACCGATAACGGCTTTTACAATCACCTGTTCCCGGGGATCTAAGAAATCAGTCAGCTTCATCCGGTACTGGTCCAGGACAATCTGTTTCCATTCAAGCACCTGATCAATAAAAGGCCGCTCGTCTTGTCTGAAGTGCTGGTAAATATCGCTCATGTTCTTTCCTTTCTATGTAAAGAGGCTTGGCTGGTGCCAAGCCCGTATCAAACTGTCACATTCAAGTATACATTGCGATCATGCGGTACAGGCCCCAAAGTCCCGTCGTGGCAAATCGAAGCACGATAATCGCTACAATCGGGGATATATCCAGCATGGCAATGGGCGGAATGATCCTTCTGAACGGTTCTAGGTACGGTTCGCAAATCGCTGCGAGAAACCGTCCGACCGCCGTTTCTCTCGTACTCGGCACCCATGACATAAAGATATAGATAATCAGGGCAAACGAGTAGATGTAAATTAAATAACTCAGAACGGAAAAAATTTGATAAAGAATCATCCTGCTTTACCACCTCTGATGTTCGTCTTCATTTATGAGCTCCGAAATCGTGCCGGAAACATCGACATTATCAGGCGTGCACAGAAAAATATCCGAACCGATTCTTTGAATGTCGCCGCCGATAGCATAGACGGTTCCGCTTAAAAAGTCGACGATTCTTTTCGCCTGATCATGCTGGATGCGCTGTAGATTGACGACAACCGCCCGCCTGTTCTTTAAATGATCGGCGATTTCCTGCGCTTCCGCATATACACGCGGTTCACTCAACACCACTTTAGAGGATTTCTGAACACTTTGCAAGCTTACTACGTTCTGCTTCCCCGCCGGCTTCTGGGCGTAGGCAGGCTGTTTATCTTTCTGCTGTTCGTGTTCTTCCGGATGATCCTTCTCTGTTTCAATGTATTCGTACTCGTACTCCTCCTCATCCATTGAGAAAAAGTTTTTCAGTTTATTTTTCATGCTCATTTGTTTACACCCCCCGTTTCATTTCCGACTAATGAAGAGCCGATTCGGATAAAAGTAGCGCCCTCTTCAACAGCGATTTCATAATCATTTGACATGCCCATTGAAAGTTCCCGGCACGGCGCGTTTGTCTGATTCAGCTGCTGCACCTGTTCCCTCAGATCACGCAATTGCCGGAAGCAGGCTCTGATCGTTTCTGTATCGTCTGTCAGGGGAGCCATCGTCATCAGGCCCTCTACAGAAATGTTTCTAAAGTCAGAAAGCTCTCTGATAAAGGGGATGACCTCCTCTGTTTTCAAACCGTGCTTAGACGGCTCAAGCGAAGTATTCACCTGCACAAAACAGCGAACCGCATGCGGCGCCCGTTTTTCAATCTCTTTTGCCAATGACAGTCTGTCTAAGGAATGAATATAAGATACACGGTCAACGACCGCCTTCACCTTTCTGGTCTGAAGACTGCCGATAAAGTGCCACTCCGGGCTGCCTTTGATGACATCCTGCTTGCGGATAAGCTCTGCATCCCGGTTTTCTCCCAGACTTGTAATACCAGCATCGACGGCCTCTTGAGCCCTTTCGGCTGATACGTATTTTGTAACCGCGATGACGGTTACATCTTCGGGGCTTCGGCCCGATCTGTTACATGCTTCGTTTATTCTTTCGTTTATATGTCGTAATTGATCAGCAACACGCAAGATAACTTATGCCTCCTTCATTCCGATAAAGGACATCATGCGTCCCGTTTTCCCTTTGTCGCGGCGGTGTGAAAAGAATAATTCACGCTCTCGTTCAGTGCATAAACCGCTGACTGAAATGTTTTCTTCCGGAATGCCGCAATGTATCAGAAGAAGGCGGTTGACCTCTTTTAAATCAAGCTGATACTGGCCTTTTTCCGTTTCACATATGGCGGATTCAGCCGAAAAAGGCAGCGCCCGGACTTCATTGATGACGCGGTCGTCGACGGTATAGCTTCCTGCACTGATAGACGGACCGATGACAGCCTGAATATCTGTTAAGCGCGAGCCTTCTTCGTTTACCCAGCGTTCCGTCATGATGCGCCCGATTTGTCTGACCGTCCCCTTCCATCCGGCATGGGCAGCGCCGATAATGGAATTCACCGGGTCATAAAAATACAAGGGCACACAGTCTGCAAAACACAGGGCCAAAAAAAGATTCGTATCTTTCGTATAGAGCCCGTCCGTCCCGCGGAATGCGGAGGAATAGTCTCTCGCCCCTTTTCCTTTATCCCCGGCCGTCACGTGTCGGACGCGGTTTTCATGTGTCTGATCTGCGAATACCCAGGAATCCAGATCAGTACCGCATAAGGACGCTATGACTTCACGGTTTTTCACAACATCATGAGCTTCGTCCCGGACGTGCAATCCGGTATTTAATGACTCATACGGAGGATTGCTGACACCGCCGTTTTTGGTTGTGAATCCGGCGATGACCTTTGTGTTATGCTGATTCACACGATTCCAGTCTTCTATCATGAGTGCCGAGGGGGTGGTAAAACTAAACGGGTGATATGTATTCATGAGGATCCAACCTTTCGACAAACATTAAAAAAGCGTAATTTCCCACTCATTTTAACACAATTTCAAGCATACGTTTAGCGGCTGATTGAAAAATCGGATAAATAAATGTGCCGGAAACATTGAGATTTCCGGCATTTTACAAGTAAAGGGAGGATTACGCTCCCCCCTTTGGTTCGTTTACACGCACTAAGATGACATCTTCCCCAATTTTAACTATATTTCGCCAAGGAATGATCATTTCCTCTTCTTTTCCGAAAAAACCGAGAACTTTTCCGCTGCCGCCTAAAATAATCGCCTGAATTTTCCCCGTCGTCACGTTAATATCAATATCACCGATGCTGCCGAGCTTTTTTCCGTTCGACACGTTTACCACATCTTTTATTTGAAATTCAGATATGCTGATCATTCGTATCACGCCCTTCGCCCATTCTTTTTCCCATTATATGAACGGCCGGGCTGAACCTTGTCACATCGGGCAATCTTTTTTGCGGTTACACCAGGTGAGGATAAAGCTCAGCATGACTTTTGTATAGTCCATAAGCTCATCAACGGATACTTCCTCGTTTACGGAATGGGCGTTTTTTAAATCACCGGGCCCGTATATTACACTCGGAATCCCGGCATTATGAAGCCACCCTCCGTCAGTTACGGTTTGGGAAACATCAATGACCGGCTCCTGTTTTTTGACAGCTGAGTGTGATGCCGCCAGGACAGAAACTGCCGGATGATCGGGGTCGATTTCAAGCGCGGGGAACACCTCGCCTCTGTCTTCAATCATGGAAGATCCGCCCCATTTGAACACCGGCCTGTTCTCCCTGAGCCACAGATCGCTGTCAGAAACACGGTTTATATAGTCTTCGATTTCAGCGGCTGCTTGTTCGTGTGTTTCGTTCGGATAAAAGTGGACGGTAATCCATAACCGGCATTCATCGGCGACAAACGCTGCGTGTCTTCCCCCTTCAATGACGGCGGGGTTGATTGTATTGGTGCCGGGCGCAAAGCCGGGATAGCTTTTCGTTACCGCCCAGTGGCGCTCCAGCTCACCCAAGGCAGTGATGATTTTCGCCATTTTTTCGATTGCGCTCGCTCCGAATGCGCCTCCGCCCGCATGAATCAGATTACGCCTCATGCCGTCATGAAATGTTTTTTTGCTTTTCAATTCTATCCAGCCGGTGATTACACCGCCCTGCCCTTGAATATGCAGGCTGCTTGTATCCGCGACAACCGCAAAATCCGCGTGATAGCCGCGTTTGCAGCACTCCAGCGTCCCCGCCTCACCGACTTCTTCTCCGATCACAGACTGTACAATAAGGTCGCCCGCAAGCTTAATGCCCGCATCATGTATCAGCTTCAGAGCAAAAAGAACACACGCCAATCCCCCTTTCATATCAGCAGCGCCCCTTCCGATCAGCATGCCGTCTTTTACGAGCGGCTGAAACGGGTCAGAGTCCCAGTCTTCACCCTGAACCTCGGCGACGTCAATGTGTCCGTTTAAAATCAGGCTTTGATGCCGGTTTGAATCTGTCCCTTTTAAAACGCCGACTACGTTCGGATCTTCCGGATACACATCCCACATATCGACCGAGCAGCCGGTTTCTTTTAAAAATCCGGCCACCCACTTCTGAGCTTCTGCCGTATTTCTTGCCGGCGGGGCCGGAGTCGGAAAGGCTATCAACCTTTCAGCAATATGTATTAAGTCGTCCCGCCGTTTTTCCGCTTGGTGCAGCAGCATGTCAAGCTGATTCATTGAGCATCTCTCCTTTGGCTGTATCAAAAAAACCGTTTCATCAAATGAAACGGGTAAAAAACGGATCTTCCTCCGCTTTTTTCACCGCTTCCCTCCGCCGGCATGATCCGGATCAGGTCCGTTAAGGGTTGAGACAAACGTCTCTCTCAGCTGCATGGCAGCACCCCCAGGGTGAACGTTATGTTATTTTACGGATGATGCCGCTTTTACACGTGTTAAAAACGGGCGGCCGTTGTTCCATAAGACATTGACAGGCATATCAAAAAACGCTGTAAGCCGCTCATCTGAAAGCATGTCTCTGATTTTCCCGGAGGCGAACACCTCGCCTTGTTTTAAAAGCAGCGCCTGATCAAATACCGGCAGAATTTCTTCAGCATGATGGGTGACATAAAGGATGGACGGCGCATTTTCTTTTTCAGCGATAGACGTAATCGTGTCCAGCAGCTGCTCTCTTGCCATAAAATCCAGACCCGTCACGGGCTCGTCCAAAATCAGCAGTTCCGGATCAGCCATAAGCGCCCGCGCAATCAGCGCTCTTTGCCTTTCCCCCTGTGATAACGTCTCATACCTTCTGTCGGCGTAACTGATGGCGCCTAAATCCTTCAGAAGACCGATCGCTTTTTCCCTCACCTGTTCACTCGGGGTTTCGTACAGCCCGATTGAGGCGTACGCGCCGCTCAGGGCGATTTCAAAAGCGGAATCCGCGGTATATAATTTGTGCTGAAGTCCTGCTGAAACAAGGCCGATTTTCCTTCTGAGTCTGTCACCGAGCTCTGTTTTGCCGAAATGGTGGCCGAGCACCTGCATCTCTCCTGAAGTGGGGAAGTAATATGAGCATAACATATTCAGCAAAGCGGTTTTTCCGGCACCGTTTAATCCGTACAGCACCCAATTTTCGTTTTTCTCAACGCGCCAGTTGATATCTTTCAAGATCCATTTGCCGTTTCTTTTTAATGATACATTGTCCAGATGTAAAATCATTGCGGTTTCCCCCGTTTATTTATTTAAATTTTCTTAAAACTTTTACACATTAGAATACAGTACTTTTTTACAGACGTAAACCGGCGCATGAAAAAAGCCTTTAACACAATGTTTAAAGGCTTTTTCCGTTATTGATGGATATTCTTATTCATTTGTTTAATGGCTGCCTTTTCAAGCCTTGAGACCTGAGCTTGGGATATGCCGATTTCTTCCGCGACTTCCATTTGGGTTTTCCCCTGGAAAAAGCGTTTTCGCAAAATCATTTTTTCCCGTTCGTTCAGTCTTCTCATGCCTTCTTTCAAAGCCAGCTCCTCAATCCATTGTGTATCCTTATTGCGCTCATCACTGATCTGGTCCATCACGTAGATCGGATCGCCGCCGTCATTATAAATCGGCTCAAACAGTGATACCGGATCTTGGATGGCGTCAAGGGCAAACACAATTTCTTCATGGGGCACTTCAAGAACTTTGGCGATTTCCTCTGCTGTCGGCTCCCTGCTTGTCTCACTGATTAACCGCTCTCTTACTTGAAGCGCTTTATATGCGATATCGCGAAGCGACCTCGAGACGCGGATCGGATTGTTATCCCGCAAATATCTGCGGATTTCTCCGATAATCATCGGTACAGCGTATGTTGAAAACTTAACATTATGGCTGAGGTCAAAATTATCAATGGATTTCATTAGTCCGATGCAGCCGACCTGGAATAAGTCATCAACATACTCTCCTCTGTTGTTAAACCTCTGAATGACGCTTAAGACAAGGCGCAGATTGCCGTTTACAAGCTTTTCTCTCGCTGAATCATCGCCCTCATCCTGCAATTGCTTAAACAGCTTTCTCATCTCTTCATTCTTGAGCACCGGTAATTTGGAGGTATCCACCCCGCAAATTTCGACTTTATTTCTTGACACGTTTTTCCCTCCCACTAGGAGCTGCTGTACAACGTTAAGTATCTCCTCGGGTGGGAAAAATATGCACCGGCATTTTACAGAAATAAACATCCGTCTCCGACAATCCTTGCAGCAGTAAGGGCCGTCAGATGGAAAAAATTTTACACCATTTTGTTAAACTCTTTTCGCAGTCTTTTGATAATCCGCTTTTCGAGCCGTGAGATATAAGATTGTGAAATCCCCATCATGTCGGCTACATCTTTTTGGGTTTTTTCTTCTTCTCCGATAAGCCCGAAACGCAGTTCCATGATCTGCTTTTCTCTATCGTTTAATTGCTCAAGCGCTTTTTTCAGAAGTTTTTTATCCACATTGGCTTCAATGTCTTTTGTAATAATATCATCATCTGTACCGAGCACATCCGAAAGAAGCAGTTCGTTTCCGTCCCAATCAATATTCAGCGGTTCATCAAAAGACACCTCTGAACGGATTTTATTATTTCGGCGCAAGTACATTAAAATTTCGTTTTCAATACATCGTGACGCATAAGTCGCAAGTTTTATTTTCTTCTCAGGATTAAAAGTGTTTACCGCTTTGATCAAACCGATTGTGCCGATGCTGATTAAGTCCTCGATATTGATGCCCGTGTTTTCGAATTTGCGGGCAATGTAAACGACAAGGCGTAAGTTTCTTTCAATCAGGATGGCCCGCGCCGCCTGATCCCCGCTCGGCAGCTTTAATAAGAGCACCTGCTCCTCTTCTTTAGACAAAGGCGGCGGCAGCGCCTCACTTCCTCCTATGTAATACACTTCATCACTTTTCAGTCCGAGTTTCATCAGCCATTTATACCACAAATATGTCAGACGCAGCTTTAGTTTTTTCATCTTCCTCCCCCTTCTAAATACAACTCGTTTTGAGTATGATGAATAACAGACTTTTCGTCAGGATACATGTTTCACAGCCTTTCCGGTCAGCATCTTCGGATGAACGATTCCGTCAAATTCACCGTCCGCTGATAGTTGTTTCGTGCTGATGCCGATCAGGCATTTTTCACATGCGATCATCTCGTCTTTTGTTAAAATCGTGACGTAATCCGGCTTTAAACAGAGTAAAAATTGATTGTCCTGGCCGACGCCCCTGTATGGAATCAGCCTCAGCTTATCCGCATGGCGGAACGATTCATCAAGCTGCTCTATCACTTCAAGCGGACCAGCGGAATTGATGATGTCCGTTTCCTTTTCGCTGAGAATCGGAGCGAATTTGTCAATGTGGAGAATCATGACCGGCGTTTTCGTCAGCGGATCATACAGCTGATTTCCGGAATCCACCAAACCTTTCGCGCGGATTGTCTGTCCGCTGAATTCTGCCTGAACCATGACAAGTTCATCGTACTGAATGGACTTTGTCTCGATGTCTTCGATCCTCTTTTTCGAAAAAAACCATACGGCCGGAAATCCGATGACAACAAACATCCAGCTGATCGGGTCGCCGAAGCCGGTCTGGCTCGTGACCATGACGCCATTTTGCACAATTGATTCTGTCTGCAGCAGGGAATGTACGCCGATCATTCCCCCGCCGACGAGAAAGGTCGCGAAATAAAAGGCGAACAAATTTTGAAAAAAGTACCGAAACCGTTTAAACCCGAAAGCCGTAAGCACGATCACAACTGAAAATGCCATTTTTCCCGCCGGATGCTCCACGAAGGGAGAAGCAGGCGTAAACATCAGAAGTACAATGGTTGACCCGATGAAACCGCCGGCGGCCACTCTTCTTTTTTTGACCTGACGTTTTAAAATAAAGGCGGTTAATAAAAGCAAAAGAGAATCAAAACAAAAGTTCAACAGCCAAATGACATCCAGATAGATTTTCACATCTGACCCCTTTCCTCTTTTGTCTTACATATCTGTTTCTCTCTCTTGTTTCATAAGTATAAAGCAAGCTCTGTGGGAAAGTCTGTCAATTAATGTTGAGGGGAAAGTACAATTTTTAAGGGATAATCGTTTTATTTGTCGAGGGCCGGGGGGATTGATTCCTATTGACCGCCGCAACAAAAAAAGCGCTGCCGTGTCTTGGCAGCGCTCTGTTTTAATCGTTAATATAGAGTTTTCCTTTTGCTGTCTGTCTCGTTTCATTTCCGTAGTCGTCTCTTACGATAACGTCAATTTTTGCTCCGCTTGCTTTGATAGAAGAAGTCGCCGTCCAGTAACTCTCATATCTTCCCGGAGAAATTTCTCTCAGCGGAAGCTCCGTTGCGTTTAGGCTCCCTGCCCGCGCGTTTGTCAGAGGCAGACGGATAACGAAGGATGCGTCTAATTTCTTCCCGCTTGAAAAGGCGATTTTCACTGATTCTCCGGCTTTTAATTCTTTATCCGCTCCGGGAACCAGCCCCGAAATGACGGGAGCGTTGTAATTGACATCGATCACCGTCTTTTTCGTTGTTTTGTTACCCGCTTCGTCTGAGGCCGTGACCTTGATCTCATTGCTGCCGTTTTCCAAAAGGATTCTTGCTTGATAAGAGCCGTTATTCACTTCTGCTTTTTTGCCGTTCACCTTTACCTCTTTTAAATGGGCGTCATAAGCTTTTCCTTTTACGGTCACTGCTTCTTTATTAGTTTTATCTCCGTTTGCCGGACTGTCAATCGTCACATCCGGCTTATCCTGGTCCAGTATGACCGTGACAGGGCGTGACTCATCTGTTGATCCCCTGTCTGTCACAGATGCCGCCGTCAGCCGATTGGCATCTTTACGGAGTGTGACATCAGCCTGGAAATTGCCGTCTGCACCGGCTTTCGTTTCAGCGGCGGTTTTACCGTTATTGGTAAGGCGGACAGCGGTTCCCGGAGAGGCCGTTCCTTTTACCGTGATTGTCTTCTTGTTTGTAAACGACCGGTCATCAGGCGACGTAATGTCAGGCACAATAGCTTCGTAGTCGACCAGAGCCCGGATCATAAAGTTTCCGTCTGATTTATCGGCTTTTGACCAGCTGCCGTCGAGGTATTGCCAATTTCTGTTCGAATACGGACTGCCGTCATCAGATGACAGGGCCGGTGAATAAGGATCGGGTTTCGTCTGGCGGAACACTAAATAAAAATCCTTTCCGACCGCGATTCCTTTTGAGCTGAGATCCACTTTGGTCCATTCTCCGTTTCGAAGCGCTTCAGCTTGGAACGGACCGGCAATTTTGCTGCCCGGAGCCCCGCCAGGTCCGGATGAGTCATATACTTCTGCTTGAAATTCGGTGCCGCCCGGATCAGGCCAGTCCGCGCCCCAAAATTTAAAGAGACCTCCCGTCAGCATACCGTGTTCTTTTCCGTCTTTAAGCGTCATCTTGACCGCGGATTTGCTGCCTGCCTTAAAATATGACAGCGCGGCTTCTTCGGTCCCGTTATCATAGGCAATTTCCCCTTCATAGCCGATATACGGCTTAAGCTTGGCGTTTTTTTCAGCAGCTCCTTTGATATCAACAGAAAATTCACTGTTGTAAAAGCCTTTTGCGGCTGCTTTAATTGTATAGGACCCCTCGTACGCCTTAAGCGAATATTCCCCTTTATCATTTGTCACCGCCGGCTCAATTGCGGCATCCTCTACAACATAAAGCACAGCCCCTTCCACCGGTTCGCCTGTTGACTGATTGGTGATGGTTCCTTTTAACGTACCGGACGGCATTTGCTCCAAGGTAAAGTCTGCCTGTGCGGTTTTGTCTGATTGAATGGAAACTTGTTTCACAGCTGGCTTAAATCCGTAAGCCTCAGCTTTCAGCGTGTAGTTTCCCGCTTTATGAGACAGGCTGTAGCTTCCGGTTGCAGGGTCGGAATACACGGATTTCCCCGTCTCGGCGACACTGATTTGCGCTCTGAGCGGCAGGAGATTGGTTTCACGTTTCACCGTTTTCCCGGGTGATTTCACCGCTGGTTTAGCCTGTTTCGGACTGACAGCTTTTTTCTTCAGGTGACCGGGCGTTGTTTGCCTATTAGTTTTCCTTTTTTTGGCCGCCTTGCCGAGAGAGCTGCTTGAAAGCCGGACATCATCGATATACCATCCGTCTTCATTGAGTACTTCGTCTGACTGCATATTAAACATAAGCTTTATGTTTTGGCCTTTATACGCAGATAAATCTGCTTCTTCATCGTTCCATCCGGCGGAGTCACCATTGTAAACAGCCGCCTGCTCCCAATTTGATTTTCCTTCCGGAAGAACGAACACATACCCGTAATCAAAAAATTCTTCGAGCTTGTGCCAGCTTTTAAATTGCAAAAACAACCTTCCTGAATCCGGAACCTGGATCGGAGGCATCACCAAATTCATATTGGCCGAATCGGCATAAGGTCCGGACAGGTTCGTCGCATACACTTTATCTCCGGAAAATGCAGCGTCGGGCCCTGAACTCGGGATCCCCCATTCCCATTGGTCATGTGTCCCGTAACTGGACCAGCCGGCCGGCTGTGATTCAAAATCCTCTTTGTACCCCGCAGTAATGCTTGGTTTCACGTCAGCCCGATACGTATCAGATTCTGCAGAATGACCTCCGAAATCTTTTATTGTCCATTTATAACTTACCGTGCTGCCCGTTACGTGCGGAATGTCCGCCTGGTATGTTCCCTTTTTTTCATCACCGCTTTTTCGAACGGCAGCGATCGTTTTCCACTCTCCTTTATCAAACTGATAGGAAAGTAACACCTCCGTCACACTTACATCATCTTCCGCCGTGACCGTTAACGGGAGGTTTGCTCCTTTGTAGGCTTCTGAGACGGGTTCATGATGCCAGCTGGGCGGATTGTGATCTTCACCCGCAGAGGATACCTTGCCTTCTATGCTTCCGATTCCGTCTGTTACAGCAGAAACGGCGTCAAAAGCATTGACTAAGCCGTGGCCGTAACCGTTATTCGGTGATTCCGGAAAATCGGAGTCTGTCAGCTTTTCGGCGGTGCGCGTCAAAACGTCTTCCATTTCATCGACCGTAATAGAAGCGTTCGCCTGCCGTAACAAAGCCGCCGTCGCCGCCACATGCGGTCCGGCCATTGAAGTTCCGTTCCAGCCGCCTTCATATGTTCCTCCTGGAATAGAGGAACGGATATTCACTCCCGGTGCCGAAATATCCGGTTTTGTTTCATGATACGGTGAGGGGCCTTGAAGTGAGAAATCAGCGAGTTTCTTTTGGCTGTCGGTCGCACCTGTCGCAAATGCTTCCGGATAATTGGCTGGATTTGCGATTGAACCGGGTCCCCCGGGTGTAAACAAGTCTACATTTCCCGCAGAGAATTCCGGAAAAATCTCTGCTGCTCTCCATGCATTCACCATATCGCGGTACCACTCGTCGATTCCTGAGCCGCCTGCCCAGGAATTATTGACAACATCCGGTGCCATCTCGGGATGAGGAGTGCCGTTTTTATCTTTTGGCGCGAGCACCCATTCACCTGCATCCAAAATGTCGGCATCGGTTCCACCATCATCCGAAAATGCTTTTACTGCAATCCATTTCGCGCCAGGAGCCACACCGATTTGATTTGAGCCGTCAGGTTCTGAACCCGTCATGGTGCCTGTTACATGAGTGCCGTGTTCAAGGTCATCGTAGGGCGCGTCTTTTTTAGACACAGCATCATACCAGTTCATTTCATGGTTCGGCGCAGCGGGATTTTCAGGATCGTACCCCCGGTATTTTTCCTTAAGCGCCGGATGGTCCCACTGAACCCCTGTATCAATGGAGGCGACAACCGTACCGGTGCCGTCATACCCTGAGGCCCATGCCTTCGGCGCGTCAATTTGGCTGATGTTCCATTCAACGCCTCCCTTTGCTTTGATCTCTTTTTGTTTTTTCTTCATTTGAAAAGGAGCTTTGATTGAGTAAGCTGACGCTTTTCATTCGGGAGAACTTTTTCCACTTCAGGAAATGAGGCGGCTTTTTCCATTACCTCTTTCGAAGCAGTGACTGCCATTCCGTTGACAATATAATAGGAATGGATATGATCCGCCTTGCCTTTCTTTTTTTGTTTTTCCAAATATGTTTTCATATGTTGCTGCGCATCATGAGCCGCCGCTTTTAAAGAAGAGATGACGGCTGACCGCTTTTGATATTCGGTTTTTGCTGCGGAAAGCGATTGAGACTTGGCGTTTTTTTCTGCTTCTTTAACTGCTTTTTTCGTATTGGCTTTCTCTTTAAATTTGATGAGAAACGTGACTTTCTCATTTTTTTCAAAACGCTTTTTGACTGAATCGGAAATCTTATGCTGAATGCTCTTAGAGGAAGAAAGATCTTTGGTGAAAGAAACCGCTCCCGGTGTGCTGTTCGCTCCGGCTGCACCCGGAAACAGCAGTGAACTGACGACAATCGCGCTTAAAACGGAGCCTGTCCATCTTTTTCTCGTTTTTTTCTTCAATCGTATCCCCCCTTATTTGGAAACGCAATATTAAATTTGTATCCCTCCCTCATAATTGGAATGGTTTGTCATTTCAATGTTGTACGTTAAATGTAGACAATCTTCTATTCAGATATTGTCACATTCTGTCAGATGGTCGCCCAAATCAAAAAACAATCAAATCGTCATAGGAATAAAGTTTCTTTTTCTACTGTATGAATCATTGGGGATAGGAAGGAAGGCTGGCCGTAAAAAAGAAAAAGGACAAAACCATGTGGTCTTGTCCTTTTTGCATTATCCGCGTTTGTTGCGGTTTCTTAAAAATGTAGGAATATCGAGGGCATCATCAGCCGGCTGTGACGTATGACGGTTCACCGTATTTTGATGCTGTGTTTCTTCTCGTTTCGGCTCACGTTTCGCAGCAGGCTGACTTTGAGACTTCAATCCTTGGTTCAAAGTCGGACGCTGCGGTTTTGAGTCATCTTTTTCCTGTTCGATAAAACCGGTCGCGATGACGGTGACGACGATTTCATCTTTCAGATTTTCATTGATAACTGAACCGAAAATCATATTTACATCAGGGTCAGATGCAGAAGCGACGATATCGGCTGCCTCCTGCACTTCGTAGAGGCTCAGGTTTGTACCTCCCGTAATGTTCATTAGAACACCTTGCGCGCCGTCGATTGCCGCTTCCAGTAACGGGCTGGAGATTGCCTTTTTGGCAGCTTCCGCAGCACGGCTTTCGCCTGTAGCAATCCCGATCCCCATCAATGCTGAACCTTTGTTGGACATGATGGTTTTGACATCGGCAAAATCCAGGTTGATTAAACCAGGTGTTGCGATAAGGTCAGAGATACCTTGCACCCCTTGGCGAAGCACGTTATCAGCTTCACGGAATGCTTCAAGCATCGGTGTGTTTTTATCGACAATTTCCAGAATGCGGTCATTCGGGATAACGATCAGCGTGTCAACGGCTTCTTTCATTGCCGTGATACCGCCTGCAGCCTGCAGCTGGCGTTTTCGCCCTTCAAATGTAAACGGTCTTGTTACGACTCCGACAGTCAAAGCCCCTAAGTCCTTGGCGATTTGCGCAATAACCGGTGCGGCTCCCGTTCCGGTACCGCCTCCCATTCCGGCTGTAACGAACACCATGTCAGCGCCTTTTAACGCTTCTTCGATTTGTTCTTTACTTTCTTCAGCGGCTTTTTTGCCGACTTCCGGATTCGCTCCCGCTCCGAGACCGCGGGTCAGCTTTTCTCCGATCTGCATTTTCACTTCCGCTTTTGACAGGTTAAGAGCTTGGGCATCGGTATTTACCGCGATGTACTCTACACCCTGTACTTCGTTTTCAATCATTCGGTTGACCGCGTTATTACCGCCGCCTCCTACTCCGATTACTTTAATTGATGCTAAGCCGTCTATGTTTGTTTCGAAATCCAACATGCTAAATCCTCCTAATCTGCCGAATGACTATCAATCTATTCCCAAAACATGCTTAATAGTTTTTTCATTTTGCTCGGTTTGTTGTGTTCGGCTTGTGTTTTTTGTTTTGCTTTTGGACGCTGCTGCGCCTCTGGCCGCTGATGATGTTCTTCTTCGTAAGAGACCGCGATTTCCTGCACGGCTTCTTCCGGCATATGAAAGCCTATTTTTCTTCCCTGAATTCTGGCATTTCGGCAGGCAAATTGTATCAGGCCGACACCCGTCATATACTGAGGGTCTCTTACACCGATATAATTCGGGCTTGCGACCCTTACATTGTGCCTCAGCACTTCCTGTGCCAATGAAAGCACTCCGGGCATTGCGGCCTGTCCGCCGGTCAGCACAAAGCCGCCGGGCAGATCTGTAATTCCCATATGCTCAATTTCGGTTGCGGCAATCTCCAGAATCTCTTCCACTCTTGCTTCAATAATATTCGCAATTTCCTGCTGTGTAAAAGATTGCTTTTGATTCGTTCCTATGACGGTGACTTCGAATACTTCATCTTCTGAAGCCTCATCGTAGAATGCATGTCCGAATTGTTTTTTTACTCTTTCAGCCTCTTCGGTGGAAGTGCGCAATCCGATCGATACATCTTTAGTGATGTTTTCGCCTCCGAGGGGAATGACGGCTGTCTCCTTCAGGTGCCCCTGTTCAAATACCGCCACCGTCGTCGAGCCGCCGCCGATATCAATCATGGCGACTCCGAGGTTTTTTTCGTCTTTTGACAAAGCCGCCGAACCGGCCGCAAGCGGCTGCAGGCAGATATCAGTAATTTCAACGCCCGCTCTCTCCACACAGCGAAGTAAATTATGTAAGATCGTTTTGGAGCCGGTAATCAGCGTGCCTTCTACTTCCAGGCGCACTCCGAGCATTTTTTTCGGATCGGTAATTTCATCTCTTCCGTCAACAATAAACTGTTTAGGAATGACGTCAACGATCAGCTGCTCATGCGGCACTGACACGACCTGTGCCGCTTCCATCACTCTGCGGACGTCTTCAACGTGAATTTCTTTGTTTTCACTGGAAACAGCGACAACGCCGTTCGTATCTTGAATATGAATATAATTTCCATTAACGCCGACAATGGCTTTTTTCAGCGGAAAACCTACCATTCTTTCAGCTTGGTCAAACGCTTTTCTTATAGAATGAACGGTTTCATCTATATCAACGATTGAGCCTTTTTTCAACCCTTCAGACGGTACATTTCCCACTCCGATAATGTTAAGGGAATCATCTGTCATTTCTCCGACGATCACTTTTGTATTGGACGTACCGATGTCAAGACTGACGTAAAGTTCATTGTTGTTCATTCTATGGCACCTCCTCACATTTCGATCAATTCTATTCTATTATTTGCGGAACAACAATACAATGAATGTGGCTTTACAAGTGTGTAACAAAAACAACAGCATCAACAAATTCTTATCTGATTTCTCACAATTTATGTTTAATGAAACTATTCGTTATATTCTATGTATATCCTCTTTTATATCGCATTTTTTTTATTTTTTTTAGAGACGGCCCACCTTACCGTAAAATTTCTTGTCACGGATCACACTGTGCAATTCAGATGCAAATATCCCCGCTTTCCACTAGTCTACACTAAGATGAACCTTCAGAAAAGCTATAGATATTGCCAGAAACATCCGAAAAAAGAAGAAACAGGAGGAAAATTCCAAATGCAATGCTCACTGCAGAAAACACGCCCATTGCATTGAGAATTTTCCGCTTGTTCGGCAGCCATATCCCCGGCAGAAACAAACATAGTCATAATTATTCCGCTATCGGTTATATCGGCTGCCCCGCTGATTGTAATAGATCCTTTTGATTCACCTTAAAAATAGTTCTTTAGAACTATTCAGTTTCTTTTTTCTTGTCAGATTTACCTTTGTTAAATTCTTCAAAATACGTAGCGACTTCTAAGTGGATAATTCCCTTTTTTCCGCCGTCCAGCTGAGAAACGATTGAAGGATAGGTCTTCATCCGGCTGGCAAACGTTTTAATGGAAGCGGTGACTACATATCCGTCGTTCATATACAGCTTGATCCGATCCTGATCCATTTTTACCGGAGTGTAGTAGATTTCAGAAATCGACTGTTTTAACGAATCAGAAAGCTTATCAAGCTGTTCCGCCATTTTGACCCGCTTTTTCGCGTTTGTCCAGTCAACTAAAATCGGGCCCGCGTCATCCGGCGTGACTTCGTTCGGCAGCACGGTCCCGTTCTCCAGCACTTCATAATACACATCGTTTCGCTGCAGATACGCGATGGTCTTATATTCTTCAATGTGAATTTTGACTTTGTTAGGAAATGCTTTTGAAAGATCCGCCTTTTTCACCAGCTTGTTCTTCTCAATCATTTCTTCTGTTTTTTTCTTGTTCAGACTCCAGAACTCGGTTTGTCCGTTATGTATATCAGAAAGCTCGGTGATCTCTTTTTCAGATACGTTTTCGTTTCCGGAAACGGTCACAGAAGAGACTTTGCTGATCGGCATCTGCAAGTACACGATGATCAGCACCATCATAAAAAAGAGCACAATAAATGAAATCAGCCGGCGGTTTGCTTTTTGTTTCCGCTGCTCTTTGATTTTCGGAATCCGTTCTTCAATATTTACGATTTTTTCTCTTTCATGATTTGGGTTCACTGCCTGTCCACCTCACTAAGAATGAAACAGCTTGACATTCGTCTGATTGAAAAACAAACGGCATGCTGTGATGCCGTTTGACATTTGTTAAAAGTATATCACATGAGCTCATGTAAATCAGGGAACCTTTTAACGATTCCCGCCGATGATTTCAACTTCTGTATGCATTTCGACATCATACTGCTCACGGATTGTCTTTTTCACATATTCAATCAGGTCGAGGACGTCCTTGGCAGTCGCTCCTCCGGCATTGACGATAAAATTCCCGTGCATTTCGGACACTTTCGCTCCGCCGATCTGATGTCCTTTTAATCCCGCTTTTTCAACGAGATTGCCGGCATGATTCGGCAGCGGATTTCTGAATATGCTTCCTGCGCAAGGGCTGGAGTACGGCTGAGTATTTTTTCTGTAATCTTTGTTTTGCTGCATCTGCGCCGTGATGGCTTCCCGTTCCTTTTGCTCAAGCTTCAGAACTGCCTCGAGACACACGCCGGGACGTTTTTTCTGCAACACAGACGTTCTGTAGCTGAAATCCATCTCGTCGTTCGTCAGCCATTCGATTGTGCCGTCTTCAAATAAGATACGGGCTTTCACAAGAATCTCACTCATATCAGATCCGTGCGCCCCGGCATTCATATAGACGGCTCCGCCGATTGACCCGGGAATGCCTGCTGCAAATTCGAGACCGGACATTCCTTTTTTACTCATGGAAGTCGCAAGGCGGACAACTGAATAACCGCCTCCGACCGTCACCTGATCGCCGTCAATCTCCAAATGATCGAGACCCGCTCCCAGCTTGATGACAACTCCTCTTATGCCTTCATCAAGGACGAGCAGATTTGAACCCCGGCCGATAACCGTCCATGGCAGATCATATTTTTTCACAATATCCATAATATCTTTGACCGCTTCCACACGGTTTGGGATGATCAAAATATCCGCCGGTCCGCCGATTTTCATCGTTGTATGATTCGCGAGCGGTTCTTGTTCCAGCACTTTGCCGACTTCGCGGTCTCTTAATTCCTGAATTACGTTCTCCATCGTAAACCTCCGCATTCCATTTGCTCTATTTTTTAATGTCTTCCATGATACTGTACAGTCTGGCTGCCGCATCCGGAACACCGAGTGATTTTGTCCGCTCACTCATGTCTTTTAACGTTTCGTCATTCATTACGATTTTGTCCAGCGCAGCGATCAGTTTTTCTCCGCTGAGCTCGGTTTCCTTCAGTACGATTGCAGCGTCATGCTGGCTGAGCGCCTTTGCATTGACTTCCTGGTGATTGGCTGTCACATACGGGCTCGGAATGAGCACACTAGGAATGCCGAGTGCGGTGATTTCCGCAATCGTTGTCGCTCCTGCTCTTGCCACAATGACATCAATTGATTGTAAGTACTCCGGCATTTGATGCAAAAACGGTTTTGTCACCATATTATCAGCGGCTTTTCCGCCTTTCAGCTCAGCCGTTACTTTCTCGTAATGCACTTCCCCGGTAATATAAAGCACTTGGTAAGGTCTCGTTTTCAACTCTTCCTGCATATCAATAACGGCACGGTTAATAGGAGCCGCACCTCTGCTTCCGCCGAAAATGAGCACCGTTTTTTGATTGTCTTTCAGCCCGAATTCAGTTAATGAGCGGCCTGTCTTAATTGAGACGACTTCAGAGGCTCTCGGGTTTCCCGTAAAAACAACTTTTTCAGCAGGAAAATGCGATTTTGCCTCTTCAAAGCAAATCGCCACCTTATTAACATATTTCGAGAGAAACTTATTTGTGATGCCTGGAAGGCTGTTTTGCTCATGAATGATTGTCGGAATTCCCATTTTTGCCGCCGCGTATACAACCGGTCCGCATACATAGCCGCCTGTACCGATAACGGCATCAGGTTTAAATTCTTTTAAATACGATTTGCTTTTCTTCACGCCTTTTAAGAAACGCATGACGGTTTTTACATTTTCAAAAGAAAGCTTTCGTTTGAAACCAGTAATTTCAATGGCGCGAAACGGAATATTTTCCCGTTCAACAATTTTTTTCTCAAGACCGTTCTCTGTTCCGATATACAAAAATTCCACATCCGGATGCCGGCGCTGAACTTCTTTAATAAAGGCAAGAGCCGGATAGATGTGTCCTCCGGTTCCGCCCCCGCTTACTGCAATACGCATTTGTATGTCCCCCTTAATCACACAGCGATAACCCTGTTTTTTAGGACAGGGTTATTGATGTTGTCTGTTTTTTTATAAATAACGAATAGATCATGAGTGATGAGGCAAGATACGGATCAATACCTCGAGTACCGGCTGACATTTAAAAGCACGCCGACCGCTGCGAGCATCAGCGTCAATGATGAGCCTCCGTAGCTTAAAAACGGCAGCGTGATTCCTGTTACAGGGATCAGCCCCGTCACAACGCCGATATTAATCATGACTTGAATAGCAATCATAGAAATAATACCGATGGCGACAAAGCTGCCGTATAAATCCGGGGCGCCGAGTGCGATCCTGACGCCGCGCCATAATAAAATACTGAACAGCAGCAATATGAGCGAGCCTCCGATAAAGCCGAGTTCCTCAGATAAAATAGCAAAAATGAAATCGGTTTGCGGCTCCGGCAGGTAAAAAAACTTTTGCCGGCTTTGGCCGAGCCCCATCCCGAACAGGCCGCCCGGACCTACGGCATAGAGCGACTGAATGATCTGAAACCCGCTTCCAAGCGGATCCTCCCACGGGTTTAAGTAAGAGGTGATCCGTTTAATCCGATAAGGAGCGGACAGAACAAGCGCCGCAAATCCGCTTAAACCGATGAGTCCGAGAAACGCGAAATGAGCGATTCGCGCACCGGAAACAAAAATCATCACGATGCACGTGCCCACCATCACCGTCCCCGTTCCAAGGTCGGGCTGGCACATGATAATAATAAATGCAGAAAACACGATTCCGAGCGCGGGAACGAATCCGCGTCTGAATGACGTAATGTTCTTCTGTTTTTCAGAAAGAAATTTAGCCAGAAACGCAATCATCGCGAGTTTCATAAACTCCGAAGGCTGAATGCTGAACGCTCCCACTCCGATCCAGCTTCTTGAACCGTTCCGCACCATTCCGACTCCCGGAATCAGCACAAGCACTAGCAGAAAAAAACAAATGATCAGAAGCAGCTTCGACCATGTGCGCCATGTCCAATAATCCACATTCATAATGAAAAACATGGCAATGACGCCGATTCCCGCAAACAGCAGCTGCCGTTTCGCAAAGAAAAACGAGTCGTCAAATTTATAATCCGCCCAAACCGCACTTGCACTGTAAACCATAATTAATCCTATTGTTAAAAGCAATAACGTAATGATAACTAATAACAAATCAGGCGATGTTTTTTTAGTAGTCAAAGCAATCGACACCCCAAGCATAAGTCATTTAGGGCTGCCGGATAAACAGAGACAAGCCCTTACTTAAGCATATGCACGGCATCTATAAACATGTCACCGCGTTCTTCAAATGTTTTGAATTGATCCCAGCTTGCACACGCAGGTGACAAGAGGATGACGTCTCCTTCATTTGAGAGCGCAAACGCCGCAGATACTGCTTGTTCAACATTATCGACACGTTTGACATGTTGTATTCCCAGCTCATTGCCCAGTTTTTCTATCTTCGGCGCTGTCTGACCGAACGTAAGAACCGCTTTGACATTGTCCATATACGGTTTCAGTTCGTCAAACCCGTTGCCGCGGTCAAGTCCGCCTGCAAGCAGAATAACCGGAGCTTTGAAAGCGGAGAGCGCTTTGCTTGTGGCTAAAATATTCGTCGCTTTGCTGTCATTATAAAATTTACGATTCTGAATCGCAGTCACATACTGCAGACGGTGTTTGACACCGGTAAAGCTTGTCAGCACCTTCTGAATCGCTTTATTAGACGCACCCGCCGTTTTTGCCGCGGCCACAGCGGCCAAAATATTTTCTAAATTGTGCGCGCCCGGCAGTACGATGTCATCAACAGGCAGAATCGCTTCATCGCCAAACATCAGCATTCCGTCTTTAATGAATGCGCCGCTTGACAGTTCCTGAGAAACTGAAAACGGAACAGTGCCGGCTTTTCCGCCTTTGGCAAGCCGCACGACTGTTTCATCGTTTTGGTTAACGATGGCCGTATCACTCTCAAGCTGATGCAGATACACCTTCTGCTTTGCTTTTTCGTAATTTTCACGGCTGTGGTGGTAATCCAAATGAGCGTCAAACACATTTAAAATCAGGCCGATTTCAGGTCTGAACGCATGGGTCCCCATAAGCTGGAACGAAGAAAGCTCCGTGACGATCCATTCATCACCGTCAGCATGATAAGCCACTTCACTGGCGACAGTGCCGATATTTCCTGCGATCAGCGTTTTTATCGAGTCAGCTTTCAGCATTTCGTAGATCAGGGTCGTCGTTGTTGTTTTCCCGTTTGAACCTGTAATGCCGATGAATTTAGCATTGGTGATATAATACGCAAGCTCGATTTCCGTCCAGACCGGGATGCCTCTTCTTTGCGCTTCCTCCACCATGATATTTTCATACGGGATTCCGGGATTTTTGATCAGAATGGTAATGTCATGCTGATCAAAAAGTGATGTCGGATGCTCACCGCAGATGACCTCAATTCCTCTTTCTGAAAGCCTCTGGGCAGGTTCGTTTTCTTCAAAGGCTTTTTGATCATTCACGACGACGTTAATGCCTTTTTCATGAAGAATCGACGCAGCCGCATATCCGCTTTTCGCCAGTCCGAGGACCAGAAAGTTTTGTTTTTGCAAAAAAAGTTCGTTTTCCACTTATAACCACACCTCGATGTAAATTCCTAAAACGGCAAGCAGCAGTCCCGCAGTCCAGAATGTGACAACAACTCTCCATTCAGACCATCCGACCAATTCGTAATGGTGGTGAAGCGGACTCATTTTAAAGATTCGTTTTCCTGTCGTTTTAAAGCTGATAACTTGTAAGATAACAGATAAGGTCTCAATAACAAATACTCCGCCGATAATGACGAGCAGAATTTCAAGCTTCGTCAGAATGGCAACGGTTACGATCGCTCCCCCGAGCGCAAGCGAACCGGTATCCCCCATAAATACTTTTGCGGGATGGGCGTTGAATACAAGAAAACCGAGAACAGCGCCGACAACGGCAACCGAGAAAATCGCAACATCATATTGTGACTGATTCCACGCAAGGATCGCGAAAGCGCCGAATGCGATAGCCGCGGTACCGGACAAGAGACCGTCCAGACCGTCTGTCAGGTTGACAGCATTTGAACCTCCGACAAGCATAAAGAGAACGAGGATAAAGTATCCCCAGCCGAGATCGATTGACAGATGTGTGCCCGGCACCCTGATGCCGGTTGAAAAATGGCAATAATGATATACCCCATAAAATACAATGGCGATAATGATCTGGCCGATCAATTTCTGCTTCGATGTTAATCCGAGATTCCGTTTCATTACTACTTTAATATAATCATCCAGAAAGCCCAGCAGGCCGTATCCGATTGTGACAAACAGCAGAAGAAACATTTCCGCGCTCAGCTGCGAAAATTTCTGCGTCATCACAATTGCCGTAATGGCGATGGATACGATAATCATGACCCCGCCCATCGTCGGCGTTCCTGATTTTTTCATATGTGATTTCGGCCCCTCTTCCCTGATACTCTGGCCGAATTTTAAACGTCTTAAAAACGGGATAAGAATCGGAGATATCAGAACACTGATTAAAAATCCCATTATTATTGTAAATAAAATCACTTGCTCAAGCATTGCTCTTTTCTCCTCCCGTTTCGTTCAAACGACATACGTATTTATCATATTCACATTGTTTCCCCGTAATTCTTTTCATTTCCCTCATTCTAACACTCTTTCCTGTTTTACTTTTTATTCAGCTCAACAATAGCTCTTCCCGCTACTTCGGCGTCATCAAAATCAAATGTTTCATTGCCGATCTGCTGATAAGTTTCATGCCCTTTTCCGGCAATCAGGACCACATCTCCCTTTTTCGCGTTTGCAATGGCAAAAAAGATGGCCTGCTCGCGGTTTGCGATACTGTGATAGTAGGTTCCTTCTACCCCTCTTTCCATATCTCTTAATATGGCCAGCGGGTCCTCGCTCCTCGGGTTATCTGAAGTAAAGATCGGTTCGTCGGCAATCCGCACCGCAATTTCCGCCATTTTCGGGCGTTTCGTTTTGTCCCGGTCACCGCCGCAGCCGACAACGACGAAAAGCTTGCCCTCTGTCATGTCTTTGCATGTATTCAGGACGTTTTCCAGACTGTCGGGCGTGTGCGCGTAATCGACGACGACAGGAAACGGCTGATTGTGGTTCACCAATTCAAACCGGCCTCTGACACCTTGCAGCTCTTCAAGAGCGCTTGTGATCGTATCAAATGGCAGACCCGCTGCGATCGCTGTCGCCGCTGCAGCAAGTACGTTATACACATTGAACCGGCCGACGAGTGAAACCGTGATCTGCTTTGTTCCTTTTGGCGTAACGAGTTCAAAGCTTGTGCCTTGCGCAGAAATCTCAATTTGTTTCGCCATGACATCGGCATCGTTTTCGATTCCGTATGTAAGGATGTGCGCCGCCGTCGCTCTTTCAAAATAAGCACTGGCTTTGTCATCTGCGTTTAAGACGGCCCGCTTCGGCTTTTCATGGTTGAAGGAGCCGCCCAGCTGGGAAAACAGGAGGCTTTTAGCCTGTCTGTAGTCTTCCATTGTCTTGTGATAGTCTAAATGATCCTGCGTCAGGTTCGTGAACACGGCGATATCATAATCGCAGCCGTGAACCCTGCCGAGTGACAGAGCGTGAGAAGACACTTCCATAATAGCTGTGTCAACATGCTCATCATTCATTTTCTTGAACGTTTTTTGCAGTGTGACGCTTTCGGGCGTTGTATTTTTGACCGGGAATGTCTCATCGCCGATTTTAATGTACATCGTTCCGATTAAACCGGTCTGTCTTCCCGCTTTTTTGAAAATCTCGTCCACCATATGCGTCGTTGATGTTTTGCCGTTTGTGCCGGTGATGCCGATAAGCTGCAGCTGCTTTGTCGGCTGTCCGTAAAACGCGTCAGAAAGAACGCTGAGCGCCCGCTGTGACCGGCGGACGATAATAACAGGAACATCGACGTCAAGCTCTTTCTCGGCGACGATGGCCGCTGCGCCGTTTTCTGCGGCTTTTTGGGCGAAATCATGCCCGTCTACCGTATACCCCTTTATACACACAAAAAGACTCCCTTTTCTCACTTCCCTGGAGTCCATCTCGATTGAAGTTATGTCAGGGTCATGAAAGTCATTTTGAACAGGTTCGGTCATTAAATATGTAAGCAGCTTTGTAAGTTTCATTGTATCAAACCTCTCAGAAATTCTATTCATTCTTTTATCATGATAACCGTTTATAAAAGTCAGAATGGCTTTTAAACATACAGTTCATATTTTAGCGTAAATAAAAGGATACATCCAGTTAATCTTAAAAGTTATCTTCTTTTTTTCTCTTTATGATAAGAGGCAGCCGAAAACAATCGGCTGCCTCAAAAAGACTCATTCTTCACTCAAGTAAACCCGGATCTTAGAGCCTTCTTTTACTTTCGTTCCGGCTGCAGGTGATTGTTTCACAATTTTGCTTCCTTTTCCTGAGGAGTCTATATTCAAATTGACAAGCAGCGACTCAAGATCAGAGACAGACATCCCTACAACATTCGGAACCTCTATTGTTTTTGTGTCGTTCCATTGATATTTTTTCTCGATTTGATTTTTTCTTGGTTTAATGCCAAGCTCCGGCAGACTGTCTCTCATTATATTTCCGACAATCGGCGCGGCGACGGTTCCCCCGAATTGAATCGTGCCTTTCGGATTATCAACCGCGACATACACGACAAGGCTGGGGTCATCAGCCGGCGCAAAGCCGATAAAGGAGACAATGTGGTTGTTTTCGAGATATTTGCCGTCTTTGACTTTTTGTGCCGTACCTGTTTTACCGCCGACGCGATATCCTTCCACAAAGGCATTCCGTCCCGTTCCCTGAGCGACGACGCTTTCTAAAGCGTATCTGATCTGCTTTGACGTTTCCTGGGAAATAACTTGCCTTTTTGCAATCGGTGATTGTTTCTTAACGGTTTTTTTCGTAACGGGATCAACCCACTCTTTGGCGATAAACGGCGTGTAAAGCGTCCCGCCGTTTATTGCTGCGGATACGGCTGCCACCTGCTGAATCGGCGTGACGGAAACCCCTTGTCCGAAAGCGGTTGTCGCCTGTTCGACCGGACCGACTCTGTCAAGCGGAAATAAGATTCCCGTTCCTTCCCCTTGCAGATCGATGCCTGTTTTCTTTCCAAAGCCGAAGTCCTTAATATATTGAAACAGCTTTTGTTTTCCGAGCCGCTCCCCAAGCTCTACAAACCCCGGGTTGCAGGAATTTTGGACGACTTCAAGATAAGACTGCGAACCATGGCCGCCCTTTTTCCAGCATCTGAGGCGGGCGCCGTCCACCTCGGCGAATCCTCTGTCATAAAAGTGGTCTCTTTGCAGGTTTACTTTTTGCTCCTGCAGCGCTGCCGCAAGCGTAATGATCTTAAAGGTCGAACCCGGTTCATACGTGCTCCACACCGGCAGATTCCGGTTGTATACGGACGGATCCACTGATTGATAGTCGGCCGGATCAAAATCAGGACGGCTTGACATTCCGAGCACTTCCCCGTTTTTCGGATTCATCGCGACAGCAATCATTCCGTCCGGGTTGTATTTCGCCGCTGCATTGTCGAGCTCTCTTTCTATAATCGTCTGAACTTTGGCGTCAATCGTCAATTTCATATCAAGCCCGTCTTTCGGAGGGGTGTAATCATCTGCTTCATCCGGCATTTTCTTCCCCTTGGCATCTGTATAAAATTTCACAGATCCTTTTACACCTTTTAAGTCATCATCATAATAAGCCTCTAATCCGAGAAGACCCTGATTATCAATACCGGCAAAACCGAGAACATGGGACAAAAAGCTTCCGTACGGGTAATGGCGGATGCTGTCTTCAGCCACATAAACACCTTTTAAGTCGAGCGCTTTGATTTCTTTCGCTTTTTTATTAGAAATTTTCCGGCCCTCAGGTGAGATTTTTTCTATAGAGGTTTTCTTTGTAATGTGTTTGTAGACCTTCTCTTCCGACATATTTAAAACTGACGCGAGAAGCTTGCCCGTTTTTATGGGATTTTGAATCTGGCGCGGTACGACAAAGACGGTCGGCGCGCTTTTATTAGTAGCCAGCTTCACGCCGTTCCGATCAAGGATCTCTCCCCGCTCAGGCTCAAACGGCAAATTCCGGCTCCAAGAATCCTTAGCCAGAGAAGTCAGCTTTTCTCCCATTACAAATTGGACATAGCCTAATCTGCTGTCAATGATCAAAAAAATGATCACACCAAAAAGCAAAACCAGTAATAAACGTTTTCGAACCGTTACATTTGAAACGCGCAAGGGACCGTCCACTCCTTATTTAGGCTTGTTTCAATTTATGCCTCAGCTTGGACACATAGAACGGCGGCGCATAAAAAAGAAGCCCGCAGCAGCTGCGGGCTTCTCTATTCCGTTAATCAGGATTTTTAAATTTCACCTTGATCACGGTATTTTCTTTCAGTTCTTTACCTTTTTTGACACTTTGGCTTGCAGCGTAACCTTCGCCGCTCACATCAATGTGAATGCCTGATACTTTGCTGAATTGAAGCACTTCACGTCTCGACCATCCGGACATATCCGGCATCGTCATCTTCCCGTCTGTTTTTATGAAGATTTTCTGATTGGTGATCACATCTTCCCCGGCTTTCGGATACTGCTCTTTTACGGCAACATCACTGCCGATGACAATCGGTGTGAGATGTTCATTTTTCGCTTCCTTCTCAGCGTTTGTAACCGTCTTGTCTGTCAGGTCAGGCATTTTTTGGCTTTTCGTTTCCTCCTGACCGGCATCTGACTTTTCCGTCGGTTCGATGTTCAGATAGTGCAGGCTGTTTTTCATCGTCGGGTTAAAAATTTCCGCGACAGGATCAGAGCTGCTTTGACCCGCTTTTAATTGCGGCTGCTGAACGGCTACATAAATGACGAGCTTAGGGTCATTTTTCGGCGCCATGCCCATAAATGAAAACACATAGTTGCTCGTTCCTTTTAAATATCCGCCCGTACCGGCGATTTGCGCGGTTCCCGTTTTCCCCGCGACATCAAAACCTTCAATTTTATAAGGTTTCCCCGTTCCGATGTCTGACGTCACGACTTCTCCGAGCAGATTCCGGACTTGTTTGGCCGTATCGGCTGAGATCGGTGTGCCTACTTGTTCGGGCTTTGTCTGCTTGACGACTTTTTTCGTATCAGGGTCGACAATATGATCAATGACGTAAGGCTTCATCATTTTTCCGTTATTGGCAATCGCGGTGACTGCCTGAAGCTGCTGGATCGGCGTTATCGCCGATGCTTGGCCGTAAGCCGTAGACGCTTTGTCAAAATCATATTTGAAGTTAATTTTGCTTGAAACTTCACCAGGCAGATCAATCCCTGTTTTTTGATAAAGTCCAAATTTGTGCAGATACTCATTAAACCGGTCAAACCCCAGTTTTTCGTCTGCCAGTTTGGCGAAAGCGACATTTGACGACCTCATGAGACCGTCATGAAAGCTTGTCATGCCCCAGCCGGATCCGTTATTCCAATCTCGCACTGTTCCTCCGCCCACTTTATAGGTTCCTGATTTGTATTTCTCGTTTGCAGAAAACACATTTTCCTGCATCGCCGCGGCAAGGGTAAAAATCTTCATCGTTGATCCCGGTTCATACGCGTACGACACTAAGTCGTTGTAATAATTGGAGACGTTTCTGATATTCGGGTCAAAACTCGGGCGCTGCCCCATCGCAAGCACTTTGCCTGTTTTCGGTTCTACGACAGCCGCCATGATTTTTTTCGGTTTATATTTTTCCGCCACTTTCGTCATGCTGTCTTCTAAAAAGGTTTGAATTTTCTGATCAATGGTTAAATATACATTGTCACCATTTTTAGGTGCGGTGATTTTTTCTTTGCTGTTCGGAAGTTTCCAGCCGGATTTATCACTTTCATAAGTGACGGATCCGTCGCGTTCCGTCAGATAGTTGTTCAGTATTTTTTCAAGCCCTAAAGAGCCTTGGATCTGGTTTGTTTTTTCGTTCACATCGGCATAGCCGAGAACATTTGACAAAAATACGCCGTTCGGATAATAGCGCTTCGTATCTCTTAAGAAAGAAATACCCGGAAGATTCATTTTTTCGATCTTTTGTTTTTTCGCATAAGAGATATCGCGGCCGGCTGAACCGAATTCCACCTGCTTCGCGCCATCCCTGTTTAAGATGTCCAGAATCTCGCTTTTATCAAGGTTAATAACACTCGCCAGCTTTTCCGCTGTATTCTCTTTATCCTTGACATACTGAGGCTTCATCTTTTTATCAAGTATGGCAATGAGCTTATATGTCGCTGTGTCCTCAGCCAGCACTTTGCCGTTCCGGTCAAGAATAGAGCCGCGGCTCGCTTCTATCGTCCGCTTTTTTTCGTGCTGCTCGGTCGCTTTTGTTGCAAGTTCTACGCCGTTTGCTTTACCGGTTAATTGAATGTACGCCATTCTCCCCAGAATGACAAAGAAAAAGAGAGCGAAACAAATACTCAGTATCGCTGCTCCTCTGTTCATAAACTTATTTTTTTTAGGCATGGGTTATCATTCCTGTATGTTTTTCACTTTTTTATCTTTCAGATTCAAACCGTGTTTTTTAGCGATATCCATCAGGCGCTGAGGCTGGCTCAAGTCAGCCGCCGTTTTTTCGAGATCAGCGATCTGCTTATTCTTCTCAGATACTTTCTCTTCCAGTTTTTGCACCTCGATATTGGATTGGTATGCCGCATATGCCTTTGATACGATAAACATCGAAGTGGAGAGAACGGCAATGGCAAACAGGACGAGCAGCACCTTTTCCCCGAGTGTAATGGAAGCCCTCTTTTTGACAATCACCTTTTTTTCGGGGCTTATCACTGGCCGTTGTTGTTTTTCCTGCTGGTAAGCTAAGTTGCTCATAGGCTGATGACCTCCTTTAATGTTGTCATTTGCTGCCCGTTATTTTCGTTTTTCCGCAATGCGGAGCTTCGCTGAGCGGGCGCGGTTATTTTCTTCAAGCTCCTCTTTTGATGCCGTAATGGGCTTTCTCGTAATCAGTTTTAATTCCGGCTCAAATTCTTCCGGTATTACAGGAAGACCCGGAGGCAGTTCGGGAAGTGATGATTTTTCCTTGAATGTCGTCTTGCACATTCTGTCTTCCAGCGAGTGAAAAGTGATCACAGATACCCTTCCGCCCGGCTTCAGCACCTCTATCGCTTGCAAGAGGGCCTCTTCAAATACTTGAAGCTCGTCGTTTACGGCGATTCGAATAGCCTGGAATACGCGTTTGGCCGGATGGCCTCCGCTTCTTCTGGCCGGAGCCGGTATCGCGTCCTTTATTAGATCGACCAGTTGGCCGGTTGTTTGAATAGGCGATTTCTCTCTTGCCTCTTCAATTTTTCTGGCGATTTGCTTGCTGAATTTCTCTTCTCCGTATTTAAAGAAAATCCGTACAAGGTCCTCATACCGCCATTCATTTACGACTTCTTTCGCCGTAAGGGCGGCCGACTGGTCCATCCTCATGTCCAGCGGTGCGTCATGATGATAGCTGAATCCCCGTTCCGGTGTATCAAGCTGCGGAGAGGATACTCCTAAATCAAATAAAATCCCGTCGACACTCGTAATGCCGTGTTCATGTAAACATTCTTTTAAATAACGAAAATTGCTTTTCACCAGAATGAGCTGTCCTTTGTATTCGGACAATGTCTGCTTTGCGTTCTCAAGCGCTGTGTCATCTTGGTCAAAGGCGATCAGGCGTCCTTTTTCCGATAATTGCTGCAATAAATATGTACTGTGCCCGGCGCCCCCCAGGGTGCAGTCCACATAGGTTCCGTCCGGTTTGATATTTAAACCGTCGACGGTTTCACGAAGAAGTACTGTCTTATGCTGAAACATTTGTGTCGGTCCCACCTTTATCAGGAATGAATTGAATTGTCAGTTGTTGTTGTGATGCACGAAGATCCATTATATATCAAATCCAATCATGTTTTCAGCAATTTCAGCGAATGAATCTTCTTGCTCTTCTGTGTATTGTTCCCAGATTACCTTGCTCCACAATTCAATTCGATTGGAAACCCCGATGACAACACATTCTTTTTCCAGTTTTGCGTAATTCAGAAGAGATGACGCAATATTAACCCTTCCCTGCTTGTCCAGTTCGCATTCGGTCGCACCGGAAAAAAAGAAACGGGTAAACGCGCGGGCGTCTTTTTTGGTGAGCGGCAGAGCCTTCAGCTTTTCTTCAATCAGCTTCCATTCATTCATCGGATATCCGAAAAGACATTGGTCAAGCCCTCTGGTCAGCACAAATTGCTCACCGAGACCTTCTCTGAATTTTGCGGGTACGATCATGCGGCCCTTTGCATCAATAGTATGCTGGTATTCACCCATAAACATGATAAGGACCCCCACTTTCTCCCCTAAACTCACCACTATCCGCCACTTCTCTCCACAACCTCATTTTACACTGTTTAAACATAAAAAAAAACCCTGAACTATTCAGGGTTCTTTAAAACTTTATTTCAAAGTTTGACAATTTGATGTTGGTTTTGAAAAGAAAATGGCAGATGTTTGAAGGTTGTGAAGAATTTTGGACCATAGCGGTTCAGATAATACATCACATTCCAGATCCGCTCCTGCGGTGCGCCGAGCGGTCTGATGCTGTTTTGGATTCTTTCATAGTCACGCAGCACAAAACCTTCTTTTTCTTCAATTCTTTTCGTTACCGTCCGTTCCAAAAACAAGAGCTGATCTTGAATGAAGGCGGCATTTTTCTGTAAGAGCGGCTCTAGGCTTGAATCGACCTTAAGCGCTTCGTTCCTTACACTTTTATGGACAGCTTCAATCTGCGACTTCGCCTGTTCCATCACAGCAGAAAACTCTTCCGGAATCTGCTTTTCAAAATAAGTGTCTTTAAGGTGTCCGGTGCCGTGTTCGATTGCTTCCTGAAGCGGGATATTCCGTTCTGAAAGCTTCTTTTCAATATGGCGCTCAAGGATCGTAATGTTCAGTCTCGGCACTACCGGTGTCATGGCGAAACCCATTAATGAGAAAGCCTGCTTCAGCTCGCCCCAATAATTGACTTCTCCCGGTCCTGCGATAAACGCAAGAGTCGGGATGAGAAACTCCTGCATAAGCGGCCTTGTCACAACGTTATTGCTGAAACATTCCGGTTTTTCTTCCATATGGGTATGAAGTTCGTCGTTCGTCCACTTTAGGTCAAGCTCCTTAATGACAAAAACGCCATTTTCTTTTTCAATTAAGAAGCGCTCTCCCTCATGTTCGTAAAACAGGTTGGCCTGTTCTTTGTCTGATTCAATAATCGGGTGATAACCGGCCTCCCGCATAAGACGCTGCTGATCTGACACGGCTTTGGCAAGTTCATTATTGTGTTTTAAAATCTGCTGAAACATTCCCGTTTCCAGCTTTTTAATCCCGGGATCTCCCGAATTCAACAGAATAAGGCCTTCTTCTTGAAACAAGTCGGCGATCAACAGCTCAAAAAAGTCCGTGAACGTGTCTGATGAGCGTAAACATCGCATCACATTTTGAAGGAGTGCGTTTGTATGATCCGTTTCCTCAAACGCAGCGAACACTTCTTCAATCCACGCCGCACATTTTTCCTGATCAAGCGGGGTTTTAGCCGCCGATGTTTTTTTCCAGTAAGACTGCGGAAGTTTCTGTTTCACCGGCCCTTTTTTCTCTGTTGACGTGTGCACATAATTAATTTCTTCCAGATCGTGATCTTCACCCGCCACCCAGAAAATCGGAACGACAGGTATCTGTAACGCCTCTTCCTGCTGTCTGGCAAGTACGATAATGGAGATAATTTTATGTATGGTGTAAAGAGGCCCCGTTAAAAGACCGGCCTGCTGCCCGCCTACAACCGCTGTGCTTTTTGGATCTCTTAGTTTTTCGATGGAGGCCTGCATGGCTGCGGAGTGAAATTTTTCGTGATAGGAGGATAGGTAATCCGCTAATTCCTCTCTGGCAAACGGCCGTGAAGACAGGTCACGAAGCCTCTCTTGCCATACATCCTCAGAATGAATATCATAATCAAAAAATGAAGACATGTTTTCTCCATCTATATAGTGCTGCACAAACGTATTTTGACTTTTGATGGAAAGTTCAGTTAGCTGCATCTGTCTGGAACTTCCTTTCTCCAATAAATAGTTAGGTTTCCGAAATGAGTATAGCATGTTACCGGAAAACCTCAAAAGACTTTGTTTCAGTTTCTTTCTAACGCTTTTATGCTGCGGTGTAAAAACGGGAGATGAACGGCCGGCAATCCGCGGCTTTCCGCTTCTTTTACAAGGTAGCCGATAATCGCATCCGCCTCTGTCCGTCTTCCTGCCATGATATCAACAAGCATGGAAGAATGATTTTTTTCCGTCAGGCCGCAAACTTCGCAAACCCTGTTCCACGCTTCCTCTTTATCGGCAAGGCCAAGTATTGCCTCCGCTTCTTCAAACACGTTTCTCATATATTTTTTGTAAGCGGCGTTTGTCAGCAGCTCTCCGTTTTGCACGCGCAGCAATGCGGTTAACGGGTTGATGCATACATTTATGATCAGTTTTCCCGTTAGAAGACGATACCAGTCGTTTTCATCATATACGGGAAAATCCCGGTGCATGCCGGAAAAGATGCTTTTGAGCGTTTCCGGACGGGACGCGCGGAATACACTCCATCTTACTGCTCCGGCTCCCGTATGTTCAACGGCATGATCCGATATTCTTTTCGCCCCGTGCTCAACCGTGCCGACATAAAGTGAATGATCTGTACGCCATTCCTTGATGTCGTGTATGTGTCCCATGCCGTTTTGCAAAAACAACACATTCGTTTCTTTTATTGTCTCAAGTTCCGGCAAAACAACGCTGAGCTGATGCTGTTTCACAGCTGCGATTAGGAGGTCGTATCCGGAAGTGATGCCTGTTTGCGCTCTGCATGACGCCGTAAATTCTTTTCCGTCTTTCACAAGCCGTATACCGCACGTGTTAATCGCATCAGCCTGCTCCGTCCGCCGCGTTATGACCGTTACCTGATGGCGGGACGATAAGTAGCAAGCACATAAAAGGCCCACCGCTCCGCCGCCGATAATTCCGATTTTCACACTGTCACACCCTATATCTGCATTTTTCCATATTATCATAGCAGAAGCCGCCCCAAATTACTTCAATTTCGTTTTGAGCAAAAAGACAGACAAACATATTATAGTTGGAATTTTCAATTAAAGCGTTTACAATAATGGTAGAACACAACAAAGGGGGAGTTTGTGTTGAAAATAGAGCGCCTGCTCATCAACTTTAAAACACTCGAAGAATTTAAAAGGTTTAAGGAATACGGGATGCAGGAGCTGTCGATGCTTGAAGATCTTCAGGATAATATCATTGAAAATGACAGCACCTCGCCTTTTTACGGGATTTACTTCGGGGATAAACTAGTGGCGAGAATGAGTTTATATCAGGTAAACGGAAGTGCGAATCCGTATTTTGATCAGCGTCAGGACTTTTTGGAACTTTGGAAGCTTGAAGTTCTTCCGGGCTATCAAAACAACGGGTACGGCAAAGCGCTCGTTGATTTTGCCAAATCCTTCAGAATGCCGATCAGGACAAATTCACGCATGAAATCAGCAGAATTCTGGGATAAGATGAATTTTGAACCCGTTAAATATGATATGGCGCGTGATAAAGGAGAAAATCCTTATATCTGGCATCCTGATATGGACGGTGAAATGACTTCCGGGGAAACAGCATAATAAAAAACCGGCCGGGACACTGCCCTCAGGCCGGTTGATTTTACAGGCCCTGCGCCGATTTTCTTTCGTCATCTTTCGAATTGACCATCCTTCTCGCCCTGTCCATGATGTCAATTAACGCTTTGTAATCTTCTTCTGTCATCTCCAGCTTGTTTCTCAAGCTTTCGTTTTCCTCACGCAGATCCTCGACTTCTTTTTGCAGCGCGGTCAGCTGCTCTGCGAGTTTTTCTTTTTCATGACGCACATCCGCTGCGGCTGGCGACTCTTTAAATTGCTGCAGAAACAAAATCACATCATCAATGGACAGCTCTTTTTCTCCTTCCGTCCTGCGGATCGGAGGCTGCTTGACGGTTCCCGGCAGATTGGCCGAATGCACCCCGATCTGCTTTCTTAATTCCTTCCGCTGTTTTTTCGCGAGTTCTATCCCTGACTGATATTGTTTCCTGACATAAGAATTCCATCTGAATCCGCAGGCGGCAGCCGTTCTCGTCAGCGCTCTGCCCACTTCTTCAAAAGCGGAAAGCTGGGTCCCGCCTTCCCGAATGTGCCTGAGCACGACTTCAGCCAGCAGCAAATCTTCATCTTGCGTCCACGCGTCTTGTCTCGTTATCGTCAATCGTATCTCCCTCCATATTTGCTCATTTACCTCATACATATGCCGCTGATAGATTAGATAGACTATTGGCGCTCACAATTTTTTCGCCGGAAGCAGGCCGGAGGGAGAAAAAAAGAAAAGCGCAGGAACCGAGATTCCCGCGCTTTTCTTCATACATTAATTGCTTTTTACATTTATGTCTTTGCCGTTGTATGATCCGCATGCTTTACATACACGGTGAGACAATTTCATCTCTCCGCATGACGGGCATTCTGTCATACCAGGTACATTTAGTTTGAAATGTGTACGGCGCAATCTTTTTTTCATTTTAGAAGTTCTTCTAAAAGGTACAGCCATTATTCCCACCTCCTTAAAGAGTTAAGATTCATCATCTTGTGTTAAGAGCTTTTTCAGATCCGCAAGTCTTGGGTCGATCTGATTTTTCTTGTCTTCCTCAGAAATCACTTGCCAATCCTTACCCACTTGGGGAGCGGCTCCTTCTTTTTGTTCAGTTTCACAAAAGATTTGCATAGGGATTTCTAAAAGAATCTCTTCTTTTACGATCGGAGTTAAGTCGACGATATCGTCTTCAGCAATATGAACGTCCTCATCTTCTATATCATCCGTCTTATGAAATCTAAACAGTTCTTTTGTCGCGATTGTAAATGGATACGGCACATCAACTAAAGTTCTTGAGCACGGCAAAACCATTTCGCCTGAAATCGTAAAGTCAAACGAAACCTGCTTGGATTCAATCTCCGCGCGGCCCTTCACCCGGACGGGAGAAATGCGGCGGATGTCAGAATTCAATTTTGTCAGCTCATTCAACTCAACTGTTTCATCAAATTCAAAGCTCTTTTTCGCCATTTGATGAAGCTGATAAATCGTCCATTTCATTTGTATCACCTCAGGAAAGCAACAAACATGATTATAGCTTTTCAGAATGTTTTTGTCAATATTTTTTCTTTACAGCATAATGCCGCCGTCATGCAATCGTTGACAGCCGGATAGGCTATGCATACACTAAACAAAACGGACGCAAAATGCACTTCATTTGCAAATGTACCACACGAAGCAAAACATAGCAAGAAAGGCGGGACAAATATGAAAGCAGTCGGCCTGGTTGTTGAATATAATCCCTTTCATAACGGACACCGCTATCATGCGGAACAAGCAAAAATCAATACGGACAGCAGCGTCGCGGCGGCGGTAATGAGCGGTCCTTTTTTGCAGCGCGGAGAACCGGCCGCGGTCTCAAAGTGGGCCCGGACAAAGATGGCGCTTGAAAACGGCGTGGATATCGTCATTGAGCTCCCTTATATGTATGCTGTGCAAAAAGCGGAATTATTTGCGCGCGGCAGCGTATCGCTTCTTCATCAATTAGGATGCAGCAGCTTGTTTTTCGGAAGTGAAAACGGCCGGATCGAACCTTTTATTGAAGCGTCTGAAGCGCTCAGCCGAAAGGAAGCTGACTGCACCCTGATTCTGAAAGAGGAATTAAAAAAAGGGCTCAGCTATCCGGCCGCCGCCTCAAAAGCATTTTCACACGTATTCAAAGGACAGGACATGCTTGACCTGTCTAAGCCGAACAATATTCTCGGTTTTCACTACGTCAAAGCAATACAAGCCTCCGGGTCCGCCATGAAGCCTTATACGACAGCCAGAATCGCTTCCGGGTATCATGACGCCGAGCTTCCCGGGGATAACAGCCGGATAGCCAGCGCCACAAGCATCCGAAAGGCGCTGATAGAAAAAGGAACGGCGGCCGCGAAGAACTTTCTCCCCGAAGCGTCTGTACGCGAGCTGGACGCATACAAAAACTCATACGGATTATGGCACAGCACTGAAGACTATTTTTCATATGTAAAATACAGCCTCAGCACTTTGTCCGCAGAAGAATTAAGCCGAATCTATGAAGTGGAAGAAGGCCTTGAGCACAGAATTCTGCGCACCATCAGACAAGCCCGGTCCTATCGCGAAATGATGGAATTATTGAAAACAAAACGATATACGTGGACGAGATTGCAGAGGATGAACACGCACATTCTGACACGGACAAAAAAAGAAGATATGCACCGGCTCTTAAAGCCTGCAAGCGCTCCTTATATCCGTCTTCTCGGAATGACTAAAAAAGGACAGGCATACCTGTCAGCAAAGAAAAAAGAGCTTACCGCACCGCTCGTCAGCAAGCTCTCCTCTTTCTCTCATCCCGCTCTGGATTTGGACATATCAGCGGGACGGATTTACAGCCTGCCGATAAAAGAACCTGAACGCACACTGTTTGAGAAGCAGGAATTTTCACAAGCACCGATCCGCTATGATGAAGACGAGAAACGTTTTTTAAATGCATAGAAAAAGCACCTGACTGTATCAGGTGCTTTTTACTTTCAGCTTATCCAAATAATCAAGTGCGTCCTGCATCGTATCGACAGGAACGATTTTCATATCAGACTTTATTGCTTTCGCCGTTTTTACTGCATTTTTATAATCAGAGTTTTCAGCTCCGTTTTGGTTCGGCGCAAAGAAAATATCTTTTCCCGCTTTGTCTGCGGCGACGACTTTCTGATCGATTCCGCCGATCGGTCCGACCTTGCCGTCAACGTCGATTGTTCCCGTTCCGGCTATATTGTAGCCTTTTGTTTCGTCAGGTTTTGTCAGCTGATTGTAAATTTCCAAAGACATCATGAGACCGGCAGAAGGCCCGCCGATGTTTTCAATGCTGAAATGAAGATCCGGCTTCACTTTCACGTTCCGGTCCGTATATAACGCTACGCCGATTCCGGCTCTTTTCGGATCGTCCGGGAATGATTTCAGCTTAAGGATAACGGTCTTTTCTTTCGTGTCACGTTCAATGTTAAACGTTACTTTTTCCCCCGCTTTTTTGCTGCTGATATAATCAATCAGCTTTTCAGCGGATTCATATTTTTTCCCGTCCGCGCTGATGATTTTATCACCGACCTTTAATTTTCCTTTTGCCGGCATATTGGAGACGACTGAGCTGGCGTAAATGCCGTTAAATGAGTATTTTACCTGTTTGCCGGCTTTTTGATAAGCGGCAATGACCGCGTTTTCTTGAGAGCTTTTCATCATCTGCAGCTGGCGCTTCATATAGTCTGAATCAGTTTCGCCCTCTTCTTTTATGCTTTCATCAGGGACGATTTCATCGTAAGGATGCACCTTCGCCCAAAGATATGTATACGGATTGGCGGGGCCTACTTTGACAGTCATCAAGGAAAGGCTTCCTTTTTCAGGATAGCCTCCGTCCACCTTAATCAGCGGTCTCAGCTCTGATGCTTCCCCCGGCTGTGTGATGTAATACGGAAGCTTAATAAATGTAATAGCGATTAATAAGATCAGGATGATAAACACCCAGCGAAAATGTTTTGCTTTCATATGAGTTAGCCCTCCCAGTTCTCTATTTCTTGTATAATCCGGCCGATCATCCGATCTGCGGCCTCTTCGCCTGCTGTGATCATATGATCAATGTTGGCAAAAGAGCTTGAGCTGAATGATTCGAGAGAAGGGCGGATCATGACGTCTGCGGCAATGGTCTGGTGACGGACCAATTCATTTTGCAGTATATCCATACTTTGCATGATTACATCAAAAATATGTGCCGCTTTTTCCGTTTTTTTCACCCTGGATACGTCAGAGGCGATGACGATATCAGCGCCCATATCCTTTACGGCGGAAACCGGGATTCTGTCGACTACCGCGCCGTCGACTAAAATACGCCCGTTCATTTTTTGCGGGACGAAAACGCCCGGTATGCTGATGCTCGCGCGGACGGCTTCGGATACGGAGCCTTTCGTAAAAACGAGTTTTTCTCCGGTCTGGAGGTCGCAGGCCACGATGCCGAGCGGGATCCGGAGTTCTTCTATCGGCTTGCCGAACGTATACGCATGAACGAGCTGCCTGATGCGGTCCCCTTTTAAAAATCCGAGCTTCGGCATCGTATAATCCGCGTACAGCCTCCGCTTAAATGCTTTGGCGACTTTTTTCATCGTCGCCACGTCATGTCCGGCCGCATAAAAGCTTCCGACTAACGCCCCCATGCTGCTGCCGGCAATCATATCAATTGGAATCTGATGCTTATGTAAACTGGATAACACTCCGAGATGAGCAATGCCTCTTGCCCCTCCCGAACCTAACGCTAACCCGATTGTAGGTTTGGCCAACGCGATGAACCCCCTATAGACATCCTATACATGAATTCTATGGTCTAAATTGAACCCCTATGCTCGTATATTAGTACAGGATGACGAATAGGTACTTACCCGGCCGTCCTAAGGTCTGTTCTATATTTTATCATGATATAAATGTCAGTGCGCAATTTTAGCATTGGGGAGGTAAGAATGAATTTGTCTAAGTTTCATACATTTTTGATTTCATTGTTTTTTATTTTTTTGACGGCGACGGTTATTTCACACCCGCAGGCCTCATTCGAAGCCTCCAAAACCGGCCTTTCCATGTGGTGGGAGGTAGTTTTTCCTTCTTTGCTTCCGTTTTTTATTCTTTCTGAGCTTTTAATCGGATTCGGCATCGTCAGGTTTGTCGGCCTTTTACTCGAACCCTTTATGCGCCCGATTTTCAGAGTGCCGGGGGTCGGCGGATTTGTACTGGCTATGGGCATGGCTTCAGGCAATCCGGCCGGCGCAAAGCTGACTGCACGGCTGCGCCAGGAAAAACAAATCTCCAGAGTGGAGGCTGAACGCCTCGTCTCTTTTACCAATTCATCCAATCCGTTATTTATATTCGCGGCTGTGGCGGTCGGCTTTTTTCATAACGCGTCACTCGGCATTCTTTTGGCATCGGCTCACTATCTCGGAAACATCGCCGTCGGTTTGACGATGCGTTCATACGGACGGAAAGAAGAAGCGGCGTATACCGGTAAAAAGACAATCGTGCTTCCTTCGCTGAAAGAAGCATTTCTGGCCCTCCACAAAGCGCGGCTTTCGGAAAAGCGGCCGCTCGGTAAAATTTTGGGCGACGCCGTCACCACTTCTGTACAAACCTTGCTGATGGTGGGCGGTTTTATTATATTGTTTTCGGTTTTCAGCCGGTTGTTATCAATCGTACAAGTCATGGATGTGCTTTCTGTATTTACAAACGCGCTGCTTTCGCTCTTCCATCTTCCTGTAAGCCTGGACATTCCTCTTATCAGCGGAATGTTTGAAATTACGCTTGGGAGCAAGCTGGTCAGTGAAGCGGCGGATGCCGCCTTGCTGCCGAAAGCAATGATTGTGAGTTTTATTCTCGGGTTCAGCGGCCTTTCTGTACAGGCCCAGGTAGCCGGCATTTTATCGGAAACAGATATCCGCTTTAAACCGTTTTTTACGGCGCGTATCCTTCAGGGCGTTTATGCCGCTCTATTTGTTCTTTTACTGTGGAAGCCGCTTTACCTTGCATTGGACGAACCTTATCAGTCCGTATTCCTGCCTTTCCGTGATCAAGGCGCGGCCTCGGCTGCAGTTAGCGGATGGAACACACTTATCGAAATCGGTCCCGCCGTAACGCTGGCGGCTCTCGCCGTATACGCACTGATTTATTGTTACAGGCTGTCAGCACGGCTAAAAAAAGGATGAGACGCTAAACAGCGTTCTCATCCTTTAAATTTTTGCTGCAGCGCCTGTTCGACTTCCGGAGGAACAAATTCTGAAACAGGCCCGTTATATTTTGCGACCTCTTTTACGATGCTTGAACTTAAAAAAGAGTACTGATTGTTCGTCATCATAAAAAAGGTTTCTATTGATTCGTCAAGCACGCGGTTGACAGAAGTCCCCTGCATCTCATACTCGAAGTCAGAAACGGCTCTGAGCCCCCTGATAATCGCCTTCGCCTGCTTTTTTTTCGCATAGTCGATTAACAATCCCTGTGACGTCTCGACCGTAATATTCGGTATGTCTTTTGTCACTTCTCTTAACAGCTCACAGCGTTCCTCGACTGTAAACAGCGGCTGCTTAGAAGAATTATTGAGCACGCATACGTACACCTGCTCAAACACGTTTGCTCCCCGTCTGATAATGTCCAGATGTCCGTAGGTGACGGGGTCAAAACTTCCGGGACATACAGCTATACTTGCCACATCATTACCCCCTATTTCGGTATATCGTTACTCCTGTAAGCCCGTAAATTTCCCTTCTTGTTACAGAAAGCGCGCCGACGGCTTCAGGAAGCGCAACGGATTTATCATGCTCCGCTACGACAAAACCGTCTTCATTCAGCATGTTCTGCTCATCAATCATTTCGATAAGCGCTTTCAGCTTTTGTTCCTTATACGGAGGATCTAAGAAAATTCCGTCAAAACCTTTTTCCCGTTTCGCCGCGGCATAGAGAGCCCGCTCTGCATCATTGCGGTATACCTCCGCTGAAGACAGGAGATCAAGCGCTTTTATATTCGCTTTTACCGTCTGGATGGCTTTGAAATCACGATCCACAAAGATACAGCGGTCAAATCCGCGCGACAGCGCTTCGATCCCGAGACCGCCGCTCCCCGCAAACAAATCCAGCCCCGTTCCTCCGTCAAAATACGGGCCGATCATATTAAAAATAGACTCTTTTACTTTATCCGTCGTCGGCCTTGTTGATGTGCCCGGCACAGCCTTTAAGGCTCGTCCTTTTCTCGAACCGGAAATTACTCTCATTTTTCACACCACTTTTTCTGAAAACTTTGATGTTTCGCTTCGGCTGAGCCGTTATGTACAAAAACAATCCTTATCTTAACATAAAGCATTCTTTCAAACAATGAACGTGAAATCATGTATACATACTCACATTCTTGTCAAGACTACGTGTAACAGCATCAATGAATGATGTTGTTGCCAACCGCGGAGAAGACTTACGTTTCCCCATAAGTTCTTCCTCCGGTTTCTCCTCTCCCTTTGCCTTCTCCTTAACTTGTTAAGGAATAGAAGGACCCCGCAGGTATCTGCGGGGATTTTTTTATATGCCGATCTTATAATCGTACTCTTTCGCTTTATCAAGCTTTGATTCAAATTCCAGCTTTAAAAAAGGCTTATAAGAAGGCTCTACTTTCTTCACGTATGAATAAGATGAAATCTTTTCCATCGTTTTTTCGATCAGCTCCATATCGCAATACAGCACAACGTATTTCAGCCGTTTGGAAACATAATGAACGTTGCCGAATTTTCTCAGCATTTTACTGTGTTTTAAAGAATGCAGATATACGATTATGCCTTGGCGCTTGCTTTCCATCATGATCACCCGCCTGACTTTCTGTTCATTTTATGTAAAAGACGAGACGGCCGTCTCGTCAGGAAACTTTGCATCCGCAGCCGCCGCCGGAACCGCAGCCGCCGCCGCAGGATGACAGGCCGTCAAAATAAGGATTCCCCGTCGGAACTTTTACATGCTCCGAGACGGCCGTTCCGAGTTCGATGCTGATCTCGTCAAGCAGTGACTGAAGCTCAGTCTCCGCTTTTTTAAATTCGGCCACCTTATCATTTAAATCCAGCTCCCGCTTCATTTCTCTCATTTTGCGGGAAATCTCTCTATAGTCAGGATGATATTTGCCAAAGCGCTGCACATCCTCATACTGCTCTTTAATGCTCATAAAAGAACGAATAATCCGCCGTGCCTCTTCATCTTCCTGGAGACGCTTGTAACAATCGCGGTAATTTTCAGCCGTCTCAGACTGCAGAATCATGCCGGCAAGCTGCTCCGCTTCACTTTGAAGCCTGACGGACTCAATTGTTGCATACATCAATACGCACCTCCAGTTGTTAGTTTACCATGAAACCAGCCAATTGGAAAATGCGGACGTTAAAACGTCTTTTAATCCTGCGAACGCATGGCGTGAACCATCTGCATCATCATCTGCGCCATCTGAATCCCGTTTGAGAATTGGCTTACCCGATGCGGTATCGTTTTTTCATAAAAATTCATCATGTCCAGCTGAAAGGAATTGAGATCGTCCGGTTTTCTCGCAAGTCTGCGGTACCAGACGGGGCGCTGCCGTATAAACCGTTTTCGTTCCTCATCTGCAGATATGAATTCCTGAACCTCTTTTCTCATACACGATCCCCTTCTTTAATCCTTCCTGAACGAAAAAGGATGTTGTCCGGAGCCTTGCCGGGGCTGCTTTGTACCGCTGCCCGAAAATTGGCTTAAAAGGCTTTGCAATGATGAAATGGACTGGCTCATTTTATTGATCTGCTCATTCATTTGGTTTATATCCATCTTTTTGACGGCAGTGACCATTTTTGAAACGAAATCGTTTTTTTCAGCTGGTTCCTTTTTGGTTTCCGCTTCAGAAGAAGGCTGAACGGTCTCATCTTTAAAAGGCTCCCACATCGAATCGTCCTCACCGAGGAGAACCCAATTTTCATAGACTTCCTGCCAGCTTCTTTGTTCCTTGCGAACATTTTGAATCAGTTTGGGATGCTTTTTTACGAATTGTTTAAAATCATCGATTGATTGCCGTGATTGCTGATTCGCCACAATTCTCACCCCCTCCGAAAAGTTTTGCCTGCTATAATGTATCGGTTCAGGCGCCTTAATGTTCGCCTAAATTACGAAAAAAAGCAGGTATATGTAAAATTTATTGATTCCGGCAGGAGCCCGCTTGCGAAAAACAAAAAAACCGCGGGGGACACGCCCCTCTGCGGTTTTTTTACTCCCAAGGTTTAATAAAGTTTTGCGTATAATATTTCCGGTCCACGCCGACACCGAGGCGCGTGTAATCCGGGCTTAACAGCGCCTTTCTGTGTCCTTCGCTGTTCAGCCAGCCCTCCACGGCTGCAGGACCGTCCACATAGTTGTACGCAATATTTTCACCGGCCTCCTGATATTTCACATCGCCTTTTTTCAAGCGGTCTTTCAGAGTCCCGTATTTCTTTGAGACATGGGAGAAATACTTGTTGTCTTTCATGTCCTTGCTGTGGCCGAATGCCACTTTTGCAGCGCCTTCGTCCCATTTCAGCCTTGCAAGTCCGTGTTTCACGCGGATGACATTTGTAATGTCGAGAATCTGCTGCTCACTCGCTCGTTCAATATCGTCCCATTTTTTATCGGAAACAGGCTCGGGTTCTGTCAGTCTTCCTCTGTACATGACCTCATACGGCCTTTGTTTTACAAGCGTTTCGGCATCAAATGCCCTGATGCTTGACAGATTCCCGTCAAATTTGTCCATATACAGCTGAACATACATACCGCCTATCTTAACAGTGGGACGGGTATTGATATCTTCTTCAGAAAACTCAAACCGATACGTGTTTCCCTTGTCAGTCACATTGACAAACGGAGCAACCTGCGTCGTTTTAAAAACTTCGCCCGTCGATTCGCCGATCTTAAACGGTTTTGCGTTGATACCGCTTCCCGAAGCGTATAATGTCACAGCTTTATCATTCAGAATACCGACTTGTACATATTGGTCTTTCCCCTGGTTGTACACCCACCATTCATAATCATAGGCAGAAGGATCTTTCCGGGACGGTTCCCCAAGTTTCTTTTTCACATCGGCAGCAGATTTCCCCATGAGAGAAAGCAGTCCGGATGACGGGATTTTCAGCCGTTTTCCGCTCGCTTCTTCATTGGAAACATGAGGCTCCCCCTGATTCGTCTTTTTCTGAGGAGCCGATCCATATTGAATAATCAGAACATACGCTCCGTAAATAAGCAAAAGGATAACGAGAGCCCTGACGATATTTTTCAACCTCTCACCCCCATGAAATCAAACCGTTCTGTTATTGTTTATTCTTATACAGTACAGCCTATTTGTAACGTCCGTGGTTTATGTTTAATGAATAAACCCCTCCGGACCTCCGTCTTCAGAAATGTCAGACAGCGCCCGGCCTGCTTGCTCATTTGATTGCTCAGCCAAGGAAAGGTCGCCGAGCGTGACAATGCCGACCAGCTTTTTATCCCTTGTGATGGGGATTCTTCTGAGCTGATGTTCAGCCATCATATGGAGCACTTCTTCCACAGAAGCGTCTTCTTCTGCACTGATAACCCGCTCAGTCATTGCGTCTGTTATTTTTTGAGAGTTCGGCCTTTTTGAAGCAATTCCCCGTAATACGAGATCTCTGTCTGTCACGATCCCGACAAGTGTTGCGCCGTCTTCATCCACAATCGGAATGGCGCCGACATCCGCGTCTTTCATCTTCACCGCAGCTTCATATACATTATCTAATACTGTACAATATTGCAAGTCTGACGTCATGAGCTTATTGATCTTTGTCATTGCGGAATTCCTCCTTTTTTCTGCTACTATTGTCGTCAAATTTTTCTTTTTGCATACTTTCACCGTATGAATCATTGAAAGTGTAACGCTTTCATACTATGATTGTCAGGAAAGGTAAATTTTAAAAGGAGGGGGAAGGTTTGAAGTTTGAAAACAGCGGTCTTGAAGGGGTAACAGCGGAGCTCAGCCGCTTGAATGATCTGATGGAAAGCAAAGGGCTCATTCTGGCGGGACAATGGGATTATGAAAGAGTGACTTACGACAAAAAGTTTTCAGTTCCTGAGGGAACATTTTATCTGCGGATTCAAGGAACGGCACAAGAGGGCGATGTAGGCGGGAGACGTGCCGTGATTCAGCTGAAGGCCCCTCTTTTAGGAAAGCATTATTATCCGCACGGCGTAGAATACGGCAGTGCTGAAGAATTTCCGGAACATGTCGTCGCAGAAAGCAAGGCGTTACTGCTTGAATTGGCAGAGTCTTTAAAAACAGTGCAAATGTAACAAAAAAGTACAGCATTTTCTGCTGTACTTTTTTTACGAGACGGTATGCTCGATATACGGCGGCTCTGACGGCGTATCTTTTTCCCGTTCCGTTCTGACCCACTGAAAAAAGATGACAGCCAAATATGTTCCGTAAACCGCCTCTTGAATGATTTTCATCAGCACTGCCCCAAGCTGCTGATCTTCCAGAGGAGGAAGCGTGTTAAACATCTCCGGTCCGGATAAAGGGATCTGTTCCAGCAGATCTAAAGGAACACAAAGCTTCATTGCTTCGGCCCAAGCCGCCGGATCTGTATACGTGGCATACATGGGAGCCCCGCTGAACATAATGAGCGCGCAGGCCGGCGTTAACAGAATCCCGTCTGCCATAATGTACCCCAGCTTCATTAAACCGCTGAGACGGGGCAGACCTTCCACCTGATGCACAAGCGGCCACCACATAAAAAACGCCGTTACAAAGATGAGTCCGTTCATCAGCGTGTGATACAGCGAATCCGTTTTGACGGCATCAAATATAAACGGGATGTGATACAGTGAAAAAATGCCGTTAAACAGCAGCAAAGCGATAAGCGGCAGTGAAAAGAACGAAAACAGCGGCTTTACGACGGGACGGAAAATCACTTTTTTCCATGCCCAGCCGGGAATTCCGGAAATCAACAGCGGCGGCACGACTAAAAACAAAACCGCCATCTGCGCCATATGGGCGCTGAACATCACATGCCCCATTAAATCAACGGGACTCCCAGCAGCCGCGTAAAAAAATAACGCGGAAAGCACAAACAGCACCTTCTCCTTAAGGGACACACGCCCTTTATGCCTGCTGCACCAGTAAAAGTAAATACCTGTTATTACGGCAGTTATACAAAAAAGATAAGGGCTCCACATTGCGCGAAACCCGAACATTTCTAAATTAATCAACTCTCTCACTCCCCGCCGCCCCGATTACCACCAAATAATCGTGACAAATGCAAGCACGGTGATAAACGCGACAAATATTCCCGAATACAGAAATAGTGACGGCGCTTCATGCCCTTTCTGGCTCATATGCATAAAGTAAAACAGCTGAAAAATGACCTGAATGACCGCAAGCAGGATAAGAAACGGCATCGTAAACCACCCGGCAATGCCGTCAGCAGCCACCGTCAAAAACGCGACGAGCGTAAGGCCGATCATTAAACCGAAGGATATGACCTGATATTTCATCTCCTCAGCATTTTTCTTTTTCCGATATTCGAGATCCGTACTGACAGTCCCTCTGTTTTTGTTATCGTCCATCGTTATCCCACCATCCCCATCAAATATACAACGGTAAAGATAAAGACCCACACGACATCGATAAAATGCCAATATAGACTGGCCACATAATATTTCGGCGCGTTATAAAGGCTGAGCCCTCTTTTAGCATTCCGGATCATCAGAGCGCTGATCCATAACAGCCCGAAGGCCACGTGTGCTCCGTGTGTGCCGACAAGCGTATAAAACGCTGAGCCTAGCGCAGAGCTTGTGATGGTAAATCCGAACTCGTGAGTGTAATGCTTAAATTCATAGATTTCAACCCCTAAAAATCCGGCACCCAATAAAACGGTAATCAAAAGCCACACCTGCATTTTTTTAAAGGAGAAATTTTTCATATGATACATCGCATACACACTCGTTAAGCTGCTCGTTAAAAGAAGCATCGTGGCGATAAACACGATCGGCAGCTCAAACATGTCAGCCGTTGACGGCCCTCCTGCTTTTGATTCCCGCAAAGCAAGGAATGTCGCAAAAAGCGAGGCGAACAGAACCGTTTCCCCGCCAAGAAACAGCCAAAATCCTAAAAACTTATTTTTCCCCTCCAGCGTTGCTTTTTCAGGAGAAGCCGGAAAGGTTTCAGCAGTCATTTTTTCCTGCAGCTGCATTACGCCTTCACCCCTTTATCATCATTCGGCAGATCTTCTTTGTGAATATGATAGCCGTAATCATCGACCACAGAGCGAAGCAGCATGGTAAAGAATGTGATGCCGAGCCCTATAAAGATAACCGGAAGCCCCCATGAATAATCGGAGTGGTATAAAAACCCGAACGCTGCGACAAAGAGCCCGAAGGATATGATAAGCGGCATGATGGAGCCGTTCGGCATATGAATGTCCTCTACTGGCTCTGCAGGCGCCATCCCTTCATTTCCGGCCTGCTTTTCGATCCACAGCGGATCAAGTCCCCGTACAAACGGAAGCTGTTTAAAATTATATTCAGGCGGCGGCGAAGAAACCGCCCATTCGAGCGTACGTCCGTCCAGCCACGGGTCGTTGCCGACGTATTTCCCTTTTATAGAGGTATAAACAATATTGACGACAAGTAAAACAGCCGCGCCCGCCATGAAAAACGCACCGATTGAACTGATCAGGTTGCCGGTATCAAGCCCCTGGCCGGGCAGATATGTGTAAACGCGCCGCGGCATTCCCATCAGGCCCAAGAAATGCTGGATGAAGAAGGTAAGATGAAACCCGATGAAAAATAAGACGAACGAAATTTTCCCCATCGTTTCATGAAGCACCTTTCCAAACATTTTCGGCCACCAGAAATGCACGCCCGCCAGGATGCCGAACACAACGCCGCCGATAATGACGTAATGGAAATGCGCAACGACAAAATACGTATCGTGGAACTGATAATCCGCCGCTGCGGCCGCCAGCATGACACCCGTCACTCCTCCGAGCACGAAAGAAGGAATAAAGGCGACGGCATACAGCATAGGCGTCGTGAATTTGACATTTCCTCCCCAGATGGTCAAGAGCCAGTTGAAAATCTTAATGCCCGTAGGCACCGCAATCGCCATCGTCGCAACCGCAAATATCGCATTGGCAATCGGCCCGAGTCCCGTCGTAAACATGTGGTGAACCCACACCATGAATCCGAGAAAGCCTATCAAAACAATCGCAAAGACCATTGAGGAATAACCGAACAGGCGCTTTCTCGCAAATACAGGAATGACTTCCGAAAAAATCCCAAAGGCAGGAAGAATTAAAATGTATACTTCCGGATGCCCGAAAATCCAAAACAGATGCTCCCAGATAATCGTATTTCCGCCCAATTCAGGATTAAAGAAATTCGTTCCGAACAAACGGTCCAGCATCATCAGCGCCAAACCGACGGTGAGCGGAGGAAATGCGAATAAAATGAGTGCCGACGCCACAAATGTCGTCCATGTAAACAGCGGCAGTCTCATATATGTCAAACCGGGCGCCCTCATGTTAATAATGGTTGCGAGAAAGTTGATCCCCGCAATCAGCGTTCCTAAACCCGATATTTGCAGCCCGAGCACGAAAAAGTCAATGCCGTGCCCTTTTGAATTCAGCGCAAGCGACGCATATGACGTCCAGCCTGCATCGGGTGCGCCTCCTAAAAACCAGCTCAGATTCAAAAAGATTCCCCCGAAGAAAAACAGCCAGAACCCGAGCGCATTCAGAAATGGAAATGATACGTCACGCGCCCCGATCTGAAGCGGCACAACCGCGTTCATGAGCCCGAATAACAGCGGCATTGCCGCCAGGAAGATCATTGTCGTACCATGCATCGTCATAATTTCATTAAACTGCTGCGCACCCATAAAATCGTTCCCTGGCCTCAAGAGCTGAATCCTGATAAGCATGGCCTCAAGTCCGCCGACGACGAAGAAAAATCCCCCGGCGATCATATATAAAATCGCGATTTTCTTATGGTCAACCGTCGTCAAATAATCCCAAAGCAAAGAGCCTTTTCTCTGCTGTCCTGTAAGCGTATTCATCATTTGCGACCTCCCCCCTGATATCTCCCTGTCCTTACTTGTTCTCCGCTTTCAGACCTTTTAAATATTCATACAGCGCATCCGTTTCAGCGTCCGAGAGCTTCGGATAAGTGCCTGTCATTTTATTGCCCGGTTTGATGCTGTCCGGATTTTTCAGCCAGGCTTTTATATTCTCTTTATTCGCATCCTTAATGCCGGCCACTTTGACACGTTCGCCGAAGGTAGCCAGGTTCGGAGCCGTTCTTGCCGCTTCAGCCCGTTTGTCATTAGGCTCAACCGCATGACAGCTCAGGCAGTTTTTTTCCTTAAACAGCTCTTCTCCTTGCGCGGCTAAACCGGAATCTGTTGTATGCTTATAATTCTTCATCGCTTTCGTCCATTGTTTAAATTCTTTTGACGGCAGCGGTTTCACTTTGAAATCCATCAGCGCATGTGAAGGTCCGCACAGCTCCGCGCATTTCCCGAAGAAGTATTCTCCCGCTTCTTTGCTGCGTTTAGAATCAAAGGTCAAAAAGAAAGTATTGTCGTTATCCGTATTCGTATCGATTTTTCCTCCGGCTGACGGAATCCAGAAAGAGTGTTTCACATCTGATGACTTCAGTTTGAAATAAACGCGTTCATCTGTGGGAACGATCAGTTCCTGACTTGTCACAAATCCGTAATCAGGATACTCGAATTCCCACCAGTATAAATTCGCCCTTACATTAATCACGAGCGCATCCTCTGCTTTACGGTTTTTCTTATCCATCGGCGACGTATCCGCCAGCGCCAATGTCTGGATGACAACCGGGATGACAAGAATAATCAGAAGCAGGATCGGAATAACGGTCCAGGTGATTTCTAAAAAACGGTTCCCCTCCACCTGCTTCGGTATCGTGTTTTCTCCTACACGCGACCGTCTGAATCTCACAATGACGTAAAAGAAAATAACTGCTACGACCGCAACGACGACAACCATGATAAGTGTGCTGAGCACCGTCAGATCATACTGTTTATCAGCCACTTCGCCGGCAGGCTTGAGTGTGGACAGAAACGGTTTTCCACAGCCGCTCAATAAAAGCGGCACTAAGGCTAATAATGATAAAAGACGCCAACGCTTTAACATTTCACCCAACCCCTTTTTTGAATCAGTACAAGATGCGCAAGCAGTAAATCTGCTTCCAGCTGAAATACTTCATTTCCTCATTACTTAAAATATGAGATTTTTTACTTAAAATTCCATCTATGTATAAAAGCAAAGCCGCCTGATTAAACAAAAGGTCAAGGCGGCGTTTACTAGTTGTCATTGTTTGTTTTGGCGATCAAACAAGCTCATTATTCAATTAAAACAGCGTGAAGACCACCATCGCTACAAAATAAATGGTCATGTAATTAAGCGAATAGACAAACATAAGAGTTGCCCACTTCATGATGTTTTTCATGCGGAATCCCATCAGTCCGAGAATAAGCCATCCGACATTCAGCAGAGTGCCGAGAATCACGATCGGAAGACCGAGACTGCCGAGGAAAAACGGAAGCGGCAGCAGGCATGCGACCCAGACGATAATCTGTCTTTTCGTCACTTCAAAGCCGTGCACTACCGGAAGCATCGGAATATTCGCTGCTCTGTAATCTTCCGTCTTCTTAATCGCAAGCGCTAAAAAGTGCGGAATCTGCCAGATGAATAAAATCATGAATAATACCCATGCGACAACACCGATGTGCCCTTCAACCGCTGTCCAGCCGATTAACGGCGGCACGGCGCCTGATACGCTTCCGACAACCGTATTAATCGTATAGCGGCGTTTCGTCCACATTGTATAAAGAACTACGTACGTAAACACGCCGATAAAACCGATGACTGCAGCCATCACGGTGGTCATCAAAAGCATGATAAGTCCTAAAGCAATGAGTAAAATTCCTGACCACAGCGCTTGATTCGGCTGAATCTTTCCGGTAACCGTCGGTCTTACTTTCGTGCGTTCCATTAAATGATCAATATCACGGTCGTAATAGTTGTTAATCGCACAAGAACCGGCGATGATCAAAGAAGATCCTATTAATGTAAGAAGCACAGTGTTTAAATTGCCTAAAAAACTCAGACCGGATATATGTAACGCAAGCCACATGCCGGTAAAAGTCGTAATTAAATTCGAATTGACGATTCCTATTTTGATAAGTGAAAGAAAATCTTTCCATGCCGTCGTCTCTTCAATCTGTCCGTCTATAGCTGTATCATTTAAAATTCTGGAATTAGCCATAACGTAAACCTCCCTTACAAACCTAAAGCAGGTTTTTTTAAGACCTGCAACTCTATCATACAAGATAATGACCTGTAAAAAAACATCCTCTTAAATATTAAACGAGAAACAGGAATTTATTTGTGAACTTTTTATGAATTTTACCATCTCCGCCGATTTCATAATAAAGCGGTTACTTTATTTCTATCAGACCCATTTGGAATAATCAACCCCATTATCTAAGAAGTCTTGATTCTATTATATTTTTGTGAACAAACAGAATTGAGAATTGCCACAAAACACATATTCGCTTACACTTGGTACGTATATCATTTTGTCCAGTTTGTTAAGAAGGTGAATGTAAAATGAATAAAGCTTTAAAAGCGCTCGGTGTGCTGACGACATTTGTCATGCTCGTCGTGCTGATCGGCGGGGCTCTTGTCACAAAGACAGGGTCGGGTCTCGGATGCGGAAGACAGTGGCCGCTTTGCCACGGCCGTTTTTTCCCGGAGCTTAACGCCGCTTCTATCATTGAATGGAGCCACAGACTCGCAAGCGGTGTCTCAATCGTTCTCGTGCTGAGTCTCGCTTTTTGGGCATGGAGAAAAGTCACGCCTGTATTCCGTGAAACAACCTTTCTCGCCATTATGTCCATTATCTTTTTATTTTTACAGGCGCTTCTCGGCGCACTAGCGGTTGTCTTCGGATCAAATGCGCTCGTTATGGCGCTCCATTTCGGCATATCGCTGATTTCTTTCGCTTCTGTTCTGATTTTGACGCTGCTCATATTTGAAGCTGATAAATCAGACAAAAAGCTCGTCAAGCCGCTCAGAATCGGCAAAAAAATGCAGTTCCATATGATCGGCCTTTCGATTTACACGTATATCGTCGTTTATACGGGTGCTTATGTGCGTCATACGAAATCAAGCCTTGCCTGCCCTGACGTTCCGCTTTGCAGCAGGCTGCACCACGGGCTTCCGTCCCTTTTTCAGGAGTGGGTGCAGATGGGCCACAGAACGGCAGCGCTGCTTCTGTTTGTCTGGATCCTCATCGCTTTCGCGCATGCGGTGCGCTCCTACAAAGACCAAAAACAGATTCTCGGAGGCTGGATAGCGGCTCTTGCCTTTGTTTTATTACAGGCGCTGTCCGGAATCATGGTTGTTTATTCAGAAATGGCCACCGGCTTTGCACTCGCCCATTCACTCTTTATTGCCGGCCTGTTCGGCGTCTTATGCTATTTCTTATTATTAATCGCCCGCTTCCGTTATGAATCAAAACAGCGGAACATCTGAGGTACATGAGAAGGCCGAAGCGTTAGAGCTTCGGCCTTTTTACATACCAAAAAACCTGACCGCATATGGTGCGGATCAGGTTTTAAGTTCATTCTTTTATGCTTTTTCAATCTCAATCAGTAAATCGCCTGTCTGAATCGGTTCACCGTTTTTCACATGAATCTGCTGAATCGTCCCGGAGAACGGAGCCTGCACCGTCGTCTCCATTTTCATCGCTTCATTAATCATCAGATGATCCCCTTTGTTCACCTTCGCCCCGGTTTGCGTTAACAATTTAATGACGGTTCCCGGCATTGATGCTGCGATGTGGCTTGGGTTTGTCCGATCGGCTTTTAATTTTTCCTGTACGGATGATTTAATGCTTTCATCTTTAATGACCACCTCACGCGGCTGGCCGTTCAATTCGAAATAAACGACACGTGTCGCATCTGGCTGCGGTTCACCGATAGACACAAGCTTTACGATCAGCGTTTTTCCGCGCTCGATTTCCACTTCGATTTCTTCACCGAGTCTCATGCCGTAGAAGAAAGTCGGTGTGTCCAATACGGAAATATCACCGAAGCGTTCAGCCGTTTTAACGTATTCAGTAAACACCTTCGGATAAAGAGCATACGAAATTGCGTCCTGATCACTCAATTCAATCTGATGAGTTTCTTTCCATTCTTCTTTGATGCCTTCAAAAGATACTGGTTCAAGCAGCTCACCCGGTCTTACCGTAATCGGAGTCTGTCCTTTCAAAACGAGCTTTTGCAGTTTTTTCGGAAATCCGCCGTGCGGCTGGCCGATCTGTCCTTTAAAGAGCTCAACAACAGAATCCGGAAAATCAAGCGTTTCGCCTTTATCATAAACATCTTGTTCCGTTAAATTGTTTTGCACCATGTAAAGCGCCATATCTCCGACGACTTTGGAAGAAGGCGTTACTTTAACGACGTCGCCGAACATGCGGTTGACGACGCTGTACATGTCTTTCACTTCATTCCAGCGGTCACCGAGGCCGACTCCTTTTGCCTGCTGTTGCAGATTGCTGTACTGTCCGCCCGGCATTTCGTGATTATAAATCTCAGTATGCGGAGACTTCATCCCGCTTTCAAATTCACTGTAATATTGGCGGACGGATTCCCAATATTGTGACAGTCTTTCAACTTGCCGGACATCCATTTCAGGACGGCGGCTGTTTCCTTCAAGCGCATGATAAAATCCGCTTGCACTCGGCTGTGAAGTCAGACCCGCCATTGAGCTGACGGCGACATCCACGATATCCACACCCGCTTCAACGGCTTTGGCATAGAGAAACACGCCGTTGCCGCTCGTATCATGCGTGTGAAGATGAACGGGAATATCAATCGTTTCCTTCAGCGCTGAGACAAGTTCGTATGCGGCTTGAGGTTTCAAAAGTCCGGCCATGTCTTTAATGCCGAGAATATGCGCTCCCGACGCCTCAAGCTCTTTTGCCATAGAAAGATAGTATTTCAGATCATATTTCGTCCGGCTCTTATCAAGAATATCTCCCGTATAACAAATCGCAGCCTCCGCCACTTTTCCGGTTTCACGGACGGCATCGATGGCCAGCGTCATCCCTTTCACCCAGTTCAGGCTGTCAAAGATCCGGAATACGTCAATACCTGATGCTGCTGACTGCCGGACAAATTTTTGAATGACATTGTCAGGATAGTTTGTGTAGCCGACGGCATTTGATGAACGAAGCAGCATCTGGAACAATGTGTTCGGCACTTCCTTGCGAAGATCTTCAAGGCGTTTCCAAGGATCTTCCTTTAAGAAACGGTACGCTACATCAAATGTCGCGCCACCCCACATTTCAAGGCTGAACAGTTCAGGCCACAGAGCAGCCGTAGGGTTTGCGATTTTTTTCAAGTCATTGGATCTGATCCGGGTTGCAAGCAGGGATTGATGGGCATCCCTGAACGTTGTATCGGTCAGAAGTACGGATTTCTGCTCTTTCACCCAGTCAGCAAGCCCTTCAGCGCCTCTTTCATCAAGAATCTGCTTCGTGCCGCTTGCCGGCTTTTCTCCGATACCTAACGTAACGGTCTGGGGCTTATCAAACGCAGGTTTTTCTTTTTTACCGATTCCCGGAAAACCGTTCACCGTTACATTGCCGATATAGGAAAGCATTTTTGTTCCGCGGTCCTTCTGTTTAGGAAAAACAAACAGCTCAGGCGTTGTGTCGATAAACGATGTATCATATTGTCCCGTCAGGAATTTTTCATGCTTTGCTACGTTTTCAAGGAACGGGATATTGGTCTTAATGCCCCTGATTCTGAATTCCTGCAGGTTGCGGACCATTTTTGCGGATGCCTGTTCAAACGTCAGCGCCCATGTCGACAGCTTGACGAGCAGTGAATCATAATAAGGCGTGATGACGGCGCCCTGGAAGCTGTTCCCCGTATCAAGACGCACGCCGAAGCCGCCGCCTGAGCGGTAAGCCATAATTTTACCCGTGTCAGGCATAAAGTCATTCAGCGGATCTTCAGTGGTCACGCGTGACTGTATCGCATACCCGTTTGTAAAAATGTCTTTCTGCTGAGGGATGTTGACGGCACGGCTGTGCAGACCGTGACCCTGCGCGACGAGGATTTGCGTCTGAACGATATCAATCCCCGTAATCATTTCCGTAATCGTATGCTCTACTTGTACGCGCGGATTCACTTCAATAAAGTAAAATTCACCGTCCGCTACGAGAAATTCCACTGTTCCAGCGTTGATATAGCCGACATTTTTCGCAAGTGCGACAGCCGCTTCACAGATCTCGTCTCTTAATTCAGGCTGTAAGGACACGCTCGGCGCCACCTCAATGACCTTTTGATGTCGTCTTTGAACGGAACAGTCCCGCTCAAACAGATGGACGACATTTCCTTCTTTATCTCCGATCACCTGAACTTCAATATGCTTAGGATTTTCGATCAGTTTTTCAACATACACTTCGTCGTTTCCGAAAGCGGCTTTCGCTTCGGATTTGGCACGCTCAAACGAATCTTTCAATTCGCTTTCGTTTCTGACGATTCTCATTCCGCGGCCGCCGCCTCCGAGCGACGCTTTAATAATAAACGGAAATCCGTGTACTTTTGCGAATTGTTCGACATCTTTTAATGTTTCGGCAGGCCCGTCACTCCCCGGAATAACGGGGATGCCGGCTTTTTCCGCCTGCTCTCTGGCCTTGACCTTATCTCCGAACATATCCAAATGCGCTGACGTCGGTCCGATAAATACGATGCCCTCTTCTTCACAGCGTCTCGCAAATTGGATATTTTCAGAAAGAAATCCATAGCCCGGATGAATGGCATCAACGCCGTTTCTTTTCGCGATCTCAATAATCCCTTCAATATCAAGATACGCGTCAATCGGTTTTTTGCCTTCTCCGACAAGATAGGCTTCATCCGCTTTATAGCGGTGGTAGGAACCTGAATCTTCTTTTGAATAAACGGCTACCGTTCTGATGTTCAATTCTGTGCACGCCCGGAAAATCCGGATCGCAATTTCTCCCCTGTTTGCTACTAACACTTTTTGGATGGATTGTTGTGACAAACTTTTCTCCCCCTTGGCCTAATAAATATGTAGTTTATAATAAAGGAATATCCGCCCTGTGTATACACTTGTTTTTTACAGATACACAGTTTTTTCCGCCTGCCGTCTTTTTACCCCCTTAGACGGAATCGGTTCCCTCTTTTTCTTCTTTTCCGAGTACTTGACATGCATACTCACATTCACCAAAATACCGGCGCTCGTTAATAACAAGAACATTGACGAGCCTCCGTAGCTGATAAACGGCAGCGGAACACCTGTGATCGGAATTAAACCGCTGACACCTCCGAGATTGATGAAAGTCTGAATCGCAATCATGCTGGAAATCCCGATTGCCAAGAGGCTCCCGAACGGATCTTCGCATTTTCTCGCAATATAAAAGCCTTTTAACACGATAAAAGCAAGCAGCACAATGACGAACAGGACGCCGAATATACCGAGCTCCTCTGAAATAACCGCCATAATAAAGTCTGTATGCGACTCCGGCAGATATCCGTATTTTTGAATGCTTTCTCCGAGACCAAGGCCAAAAAAGCCGCCTGAGCCGATCGCATAATACGAATTTATAATCTGCAGGCCTGATGTGCTGGCGTATTTAAACGGATCTTCAAGGCTTTCAAACCGGCTCATGCGCCCGGGTGTCAAAATATCGTCCCATTTCAGATAGATGATCGGGCTGACAAGGAGTAATACGATTCCCGCCAGGAGAACCAGTTTCAGCAGCGTCTTTCCGCTGAATCCCGAACACATAATGACGCAAAACGCGATTAGACCGATAATCATCGCCGTTCCGAAGTCAGGCTGAATGGCGATAAGCGCACAAATGACAACGGTAACGATCACCGGCGGCGCGACTCCTGTCAAAAGCTGATCGATGTAGCTTTGTTTCTTTGCGTACACCGCGGCAAGATACAGAATCAGGGAAAGCTTGACAAATTCCCCCGGCTGAATGGCCATTCCGCCGATTTTAAACCAGCTTTGCGCATTTCCGGCAACATGTCCGAAAACAAACAGCGCGCACAGCGCAGCCACTGACGCAAGCAGTATTATTTTCTGAATCTTTTGATGAGCGAACACTTTGTACGGAAAAACGGCCGCGATGATAAACAGCACGAGCCCTGCAATGACGGCGAACAGCTGCCGTTTAAAAAAATAGTCGCTGCTCACGCCGTACCGCATAACGGCGGTAATCATGCTTGAGCTGTATACCATTACCAATCCGAAACTGCACAGCAGTATGATAGCGCATATCAATGAATAATCGTAAGATTTTAACATTCTTTTAAACATAACATCCTCTTTCCTGCTTAAAGCTTACGTTTAATACTTATTGCGTATTATATTTTACTATAATTCATAAACAATTTACGCAGTTTCTTTATAGTTTTTCGGATGAAATGCAGATTAAGAGACCGTCTTACGAAAAGAAGGTGCAAAAAAACGGTTTACGGTTATAAAAAAACCCAAACCGTTGAATAGTTTGAGTTTGATCATTTATTTTCCTGTAAACGCGTCATGCAAAGCAGACAGTTCTCTTTCAAGTCTGTCCAGCAGTTCTTTTCCGTCGTTTTCATCAACTAATCCCAGGCGGACAGCAAAATCGATTTCCCTCGACAGTCCGAACATCTGAGTATCCAAGACCTCTTCGTACAGAGGACATTGAGGCATCGTTAAGTTATCCATTTGTACTCGGATCAGCTTCAAAATCTTCTCAGCATCCAGCTTCAACAGCTCGAATGCCTTCTGCTGATGGTCAACTATAATCTCTGAAGCCAAAAGTATCCCTCCGTTCCCCAGGCGAGTACCTAATTCTTCTATTTATCATAAAGGGTATCAGGTGAAATTGCAAGAGGATTTAAGCAGATGTTATGATAAAAAATGTTTCAAAAAATACTCAGCCTGTATTTCTCAGACATGATTTCCAAAAGCTTCACACCCGCGATGCTGTTGCCTTTTTCATCAAGCGCCGGGCCAAATATACCGATTCCGAAATTATATGGCGAAATGCCCATAATGCCTCCCGAAACGCCGCTTTTGGCTGGAATGCCGACCTTGATTGCGAATTCACCGCTCGCATTGTACATGCCGCATGTCACCATAAACGTCTTGCAGATTCTCGCCACATCTTTTTTAATGACCTGCTCCCCGGTTTCCGGATGCTTGCCGTCAAGTGCGAATACACAGCCGATTTTGGCTAAATCAAGACTGCTCATCTTAATCGCGCACTGTTTTGTATACAAATCCATAACCTCTTCAACGTCGCCTTTAAAAATGTCATATTGCTTCATGTAATAACACATAGCCCGATTGATCATGGATGAACTGAATTCCGATTCTGCGACATGTCTGCAGTATGTAATTTCCTGATTATTCGCAAGTCTTCTGATGAATCCGAGCAGATAATTCAGCCGCTCTTTCGGCGAATGCCCTTTAATTAAACTCGTAACGACAAGAGCCCCCGCATTAATCATCGGATTTAAAGGCTTGCCCGGATTCACTGTCTCAAGCTTAATCATAGAATTAAACGGGTCGCCGGTCGGCTCCTGCCCCACGCAGCTGAATACCTTTTCCTTTCCGTAATCCATCAGTACGAGCGCCAGAGAAAGCACCTTCGAAATGCTCTGCAGCGTAAATGTCCGGTCGGCGTCGCCTGCCGTCAGACATGTATTTTCCGCATGATAAATCGTGACCGAAAGGCTGTCTTGCCCCGATTCAGCCAGGGCCGGAATATAGTCTGCCACTTTGCCTTCTCCGGTCTTTTTTTTCGCTTCTTGAACGAATGCGTCCAGCTCCTGATAATGCCGGCATACCATTTCGATCCCCTCACTTCGCTGCCGTTGTTTACATCTAATTTGCGACGCAAAGTGACAATTCATGCGAAAACTTTTATACTTTAAGTAAAGGGGGGCTTCACCATGAGCGTTATTCAAGTAAAAGGCAATGTTACATACCCGATTACAATTGATCCGAGTGTCTGGATTTTCGATGACCGCAAGTTTCCGTTTGAAAACAATCAGCCCGTTCATTCAGACGTCTCTGCAGAAACCCAGGAGCATACGCTTGATCCGGAACGAGTGATCAGAGAAGGGCGCATTTCGCCGCCGACTTTAAAAAGCGAAAAACGTTATGAAAAAGAAAGATTAATGAACGGCAGCTTCGCCATGAAGCTCGGCGCTGTTTTAGCAAATGCCGAGCCGAAAGAAAGCGCTGTCCTGTGCGTATTTATTTCAGAATCTGAAAGAACCGAGGTGCCGCTTGAAAAGGCGATGGACGCAACCGCCCATTTCAGCGATGCGGGGAAGCCTCTTCAAGACGGCGGTCCGGTCCATTTTTACGTGGACGGAAACTTTAAAAAGCCGATAACGGGCGTCACAGAAATCGAAGTTCTATAACAAATCGGCCGCAAGCTGTGCAAGGCCGGATCTTTCGCCTTTCACAAGCTTCACGCTGCCGGAGACGGTTTGTCCTTTAAACCGCTCTACGACGTAAGCAAGTCCATTGTTTAAACTGTCTAAATATGGGTGATCTATTTGCTCCGGATCGCCCATCAAGACAATTTTGCTGCCTTCCCCAACCCGTGTCAAAAGCGTTTTGACCTCGTGCCTCGTCAAATTCTGAGCCTCATCAATAATAATAAACTGATCCGGAATACTTCGTCCCCGAATGTATGTCAGAGCCTCAACCTGAATTGATCCGATGCCTGCCAAAATCGCTTCAAGTTCACCCGGCTTTTTCGCATTGAACAAAAATTCAAGATTATCAAAGATCGGCTGCATCCACGGCTTGAGCTTTTCCTCTTTTTCGCCCGGCAAATATCCGATATCCTTCCCCACCGGAACGATGGGACGAGCGACAATCAGTTTTTTATAAATACCGAGGTCCTCCGTCTGTAAAAGCCCCGCAGCGAGAGCAAGCAAGGTTTTTCCCGTTCCCGCTTTTCCGATCAGGGTCACAAGCGGGATATCTTCCCTCAGCAGAAGTTCAAGCGCCATTGTCTGCTGGACGTTCTTCGGCCTGATCCCCCATACGTGCTCATCATCAAAGACGAGTCTTTTTACGTTCTCTCCTTTCTTATCTGTCATACCGACCGCAGACGAAGATCCTCCTAATTCATCTTTCATCAGCATAAACTGATTCGGATAAACCTGGTGCTGCTGAAGCTCCTTGACTGAAATTTGTTTGTTTTTATAAAACGAGTCAAACCGCTCTTTATTCATAAATACATCTTTGTACCCGCTATATATCTCATCATGGTCAACGACTCTGTCGTTTAAAAAGTCCTCTGCCAAAAGTCCGATGGCATCCGCCTTTACCCTGACAAGCACATCCTTGCTGACCAAAATGACGAGGCGGCCGTTTTCTTTCGTTTCCTCCTCAAGGCTTAAATTTTTTGCGACCGCCAAAATGCGGTTATCATTCGTTTTTTCGATAAAAATTTCCTGAAGCTGATGAAATGACCGGTGGTTCAGTTCAATTCTGAGCGTTCCTCCGCTTTCCAGGGGAACCTTTTCGTGCAGCCTTCCTTTCTCCCTGAGCCCGTCTATCAGCTTAGATACGTGCCTCGCATTTCTCCCGACCTCGTCCATATACCGCTTTTTTGAATCGACTTCTTCCAGCACGACGGCAGGGATGACAACTTCGTTTTCTTCAAAGGAAAAAATGGCGTTAGGATCCTGCAAAAGTACATTCGTATCTAACACATAAATTTTACTCAAGTCTCAGCCTCCTGAAATAAGGATCATCGTATGCTTCTTTTCGTAAAAAACGGGGATGCCTGCTAAAATATATGATTTGGTGAATAAAGTTAGAAGGTTAATTCAACAATAAAATAAATGAAAGCATACAAGGAGGGAATGTGACGTGCGAGTTCTTTTCATTATCATACAAGCGTTGTTTATTCTGACCGGCTGTACCGCTGTACAGGACGGCCGTGAACGCAATATCCGGAACGAATCGACCGATCAGCGCGAAGCAAAACCGATTCATGTAAAAAATACAGCTCCTGAGACAGCTGAAAATCCTGGCCGGACGGATATCGCAAAACATCTCGTCGAGGTAACCGAAAAAATCCCCGGCATTACAGATGCCACCGCGGTTGTACTCGGGAGATACTCCGTTGTCGGAATCGATGTGGATGACAATTTAGAAAGGAACAAAGTGGAAAGCATTAAATACACCGTTGCCCAGGCGTTAAAAAATGATCCTTACGGCGCTAATGCCGTTGTCGTGGCTGATCCTGATACAGTTTCCCGCCTGAGGGGCATGGCTGGCGATATTAAGGCCGGCCGGCCCGTTTCAGGCATTTTGGACGAACTTGCTGCAATCGTCGGACGCGTTATGCCGGAAGTCCCGAATGATGTGACCGACAATGAAAAAGAATCACCGACTAAATCGAATAATGACCAGCTGAACGAAAGAGATCAGAAGAAGCTGCAAAACGAACAGAACGATCAATCAGATCATCATATGAAGAACCGCCAGTAAAAAACAGCGCCCTTCCTTTGGAGCGGGCGCTGCTTTCTTTCCCTTTGGCAGACGGGTCATCCATGATATAATGCTTGTCATAGTGAAAGAGGTGAAAATCAATGAGAGTAAAATGTTCCATTTGCGACAAAATTGAACAAATTGATGATGAAACACTGACAGCCAAACGCCTCCGCAATCGTCCGATTCATACATATATGTGCCAGGAATGCCATGACCGAATCAAAGTCAAAACAGAGGCGCGGCTGAATACCGGACACTTCTCCTTTCACCCAGGGCAAAAAACGAAAAAAGATAAAATAAAAAAATGACCCGCCGAAAGGCAAGGTCATTTTTTTATTGCGGTTTAGCTGACTGGTTTTTTTTGGACTGGTGCAGACGGATTTTGTAAATGATCAAAATCAAGGCAGCGACAACCAGACCTTCTCCGACCGGCAGAAACACACCGAAAAAAGTCAGTACGGTGCAGCCGAGCACGAGAAAGAGATAAACTGCCGCAGCCTTTAAAACCGGCAGCCGTTTGGCAAAGCCGAGTTTAAATACAATCACCGAAAGCACGACGATCGTTCCGTATAACAGCCACATTCCCGTCAGCGGATGCTCATCCACTTGGTAAAGAGCAGCAAAGAACGACAGCCGTTCACTTACTTCATTCAAAAAGATCCCCCTCCCCTTTTCCGTTCGGGTTCTATCTTTTCAAATTCTGCAAGTGATTAAGACATTCCTGCTGTTTTTTTCTTTTTCGCCGCTTTTTCACGTTCGTTTTTGTTCAGGATTTTCTTTCTTAAACGGATGGATTCCGGTGTTACTTCACAGTATTCATCTTCGTTTAAGTACTCGAGTGATTCTTCAAGCGACATAATGCGCGCTTTCTTAATCGTAGTCGTTTGATCCTTCGTTGCGGAACGGACGTTTGTCTGCTGTTTCATTTTGCTGACATTGACGACAAGGTCATTGTCACGGTTATGTTCGCCGACAATCATGCCTTCATATACTTCTGTGCCCGGCTCAACGAAGATGACGCCGCGGTCTTCAATACCTTGAATTCCGTAAGATGTTGCTTTTCCGTTTTCCATGGAAACGAGTACACCCTGACGGCGGCCTCCGACTTGGCCTTTTTGCATCGGCTGATAGCTGTCAAACGTGTGGTTCAGGATACCGAAACCGCGTGTCAGTGACAGAAACTCAGTAGAATAACCGATGAGTCCGCGAGAAGGTACGGTAAAGATCAGACGGACCTGGCCGTTTCCGTTATTAATCATATCAAGCATTTCGCCTTTTCTCGCACCCATTGATTCCATAACAGAACCGGTATGCTCTTCAGGCACGTCAATTTGCACGCGCTCAACAGGCTCGCAGCTTACGCCGTCGATTTCCTTAATGATAACTTCAGGTTTAGACACTTGAAGCTCATAGCCTTCGCGGCGCATGTTTTCAATTAGAATGGACAGGTGAAGCTCACCGCGTCCTGAAACAACCCATGCGTCAGGCGATGCAGTCGGTTCGACACGCAGACTGACGTCTGTTTGAAGCTGCGCGTTCAGACGCTCTTCAATTTTACGGGCTGTGACATATTTGCCTTCACGGCCTGCAAACGGGCTGTTGTTTACGACAAATGTCATTTGAAGCGTAGGCTCATCAATGCGCAGAACCGGCAGCGGCTCATGGTGGTCAGCCGGACAAACCGTTTCACCGACGTTGATGTCCTCCATTCCGGAAACGGCAACGAGGTCTCCCGATCTCGCTTCTTCAATTTCCACGCGTTTCAATCCTTGGAAGCCGAAGATTTTCGTTACGCGGAATGATTTCACCGTTCCGTCAAGCTTCATTAATGAAACCTGCTGGCCGACTTTCATCGTACCGCGGAAAACGCGGCCGATACCGATACGGCCGACATAATCATTGTAATCAAGAAGCGCCACCTGGAATTGCAGAGGCTCTTCGGAGTTATCAGCCGGCGCAGGGACATGTTCAAGAATCGTTTCATAAAGTGATTCCATATTTTCGTCCTGCTTTTTCGGGTCCAGACTCGCCGTTCCGTTAATCGCGGAAGCATACACGACAGGGAACTCAAGCTGTTCCTCGTTTGCGTCAAGCTCGATGAACAAATCGAGCACTTCATCGATGACTTCTTCCGGACGGGCGAAATCACGGTCGATTTTGTTTACAACGACAACAGGATTTAAGTTCTGCTCAAGGGCTTTTTTCAGTACGAAACGGGTTTGCGGCATACAGCCTTCATATGCGTCAACGACTAACAGAACGCCGTCAACCATTTTCATAATCCGTTCTACCTCTCCGCCGAAGTCGGCGTGTCCCGGAGTGTCCAAAATATTAATGCGTGTATCTTTATAGTTAATCGCAGTATTCTTCGCGAGAATTGTAATACCGCGTTCACGTTCAAGATCGTTTGAATCCATTGCGCGTTCGGCAATATTTTCGTTGGCACGGAATGTTCCGGCTTGGTGAAGCAATTGGTCTACCAAGGTCGTTTTCCCATGGTCAACGTGGGCAATAATCGCGATATTGCGAAGATCGTTTCGAAGTTTCACATTTTCATCTCCTAAAAAAATTAGATAACTTTCATATTATACCACACATCCTCTTTAAAAGCGTCACGTTTTTCTGTAAACTGAAAGTATGACGTTAAAGGGGATGGAAATATGAAAAAATTGAACTGGCTCTTATTATTATTTGCATTCGCAGCAGTCTTCAGCATGATGCTGATCGGCGTATCAATCGCTGAAAAAAGCGCATGGGGCATCATCGGAAGCATTGTTCTCGTTATCGCCATGATGGGAAGCGGTTTCACCGTAAAGAAAAAAATGCGTGAACAGGGACTGCTTGATTAAAAGCATGACCCTTTGCAAAATTCCGTAAACATGAAAAAGCACAATGCCTTATGAAGCCTGAATCTTGATTCAGGCTTTTTTGCATTCTCAAAACAGGCTGAGAAGTAAGGCTTATCTCCCCCGCCGCCTAGTCAGGAAGCCGGAAATGGTAGCATACCTTCTAGTTACAACAGCAGAGTTCCTCAGAAAGTGCGTTCTGAAATAGTCCGGCATCGTTATGCAGAAAATACCATACCTCCTATTTCAATTCCAACATTGTATTTTTATACTTGTGATTGTAAGCAAATACACATGACAAGGAGAGAACGAAATGAACACATCTTTTTTGAAAAAAACCGCTGTAACTGCCGCTGCAACCGCTTCAGCCGCCTTGCTTGCATTCAGCCCGCTTGACTCTGCCGGCGCAAAAACGATTCAGCCAAATGAACCGCATGTGCTGCAGGCTTCCGCTGAGAAAACACCGGAAGACGCGGCAAAGCTGCTTGACATCATCAACCAATCGATTTACGAAAAAGACGGAGTCTATTATTTTGACGGTGAAAAAGCGGTTGAATTGGGATTAGGTCAAGAAGAAGCACAGATCATTCAAAAGCTGTGGGACAGCTCAACCGAATTTTTAACCGTACTTTCCCAATGTATTGAGAAAACGGACGGCGAATATACATTTAATAAAGAAAAAGCAATAGAGCTTGGTTTTACGGAAAAAGAGGCCATTATCGTTGATCAGCTGTTCAATACTTTCTCCCAGAGTCTTCATATCCTTCAATCTGCGCTGGTTGAAGAAGACGGCGGGTATACTTTTGATCAGGAACTTGCAGAAAAAGCGGGTGCAGGCAAAAAAGAAGCGGAGCTGTTTGCCGGATTCATTAATTCACTGCCCCAAGAATTGCTTGAAGACATTTATACAGCCTTTCATCCGGCTGAGTAAATGGAAAAAACGCCCGGTCATTCAGCCGGGCGTTTTTTAAATCAGCAATTTAAGGGCCAGCATGATGAGAAATACAGCGCCAAACAAGCAGGCGGCTTTTGTCAGCAGCCTCCCGTAATACCGTTCCCGGAAGCGTCTTTCTTCCTCTTCATAACAGGCGGACGCCTTCATCTCCGCACTGCCTAAGTCAAGCGGCTCCTTCATCATATGATATAAACTTCCGCACTCACTGCATGCTTCAAGATGGCGGGAAATGTACCGCTCCGTTTCTGTTTCACAATCGCCTTCAATATATAAAGGGAGTAAATCTCTCACTAAACAGCAAGTCATATTTGTCCGTCCTTCCTTTTTTCCGCCAAGTGCTGTTTCAGCTGCATTCTCGCCCTGTACAGGGTGCTCTTTACCTTCGAAAGACTCCAATCCAAAATATCAGCAATCTCTTCGTAAGACAGCTCTTGAAATTTCTGTCGAAATGCTGAATAAAATGACTGAAAATCTCTGACATCTGTAACAATCCTTTACGTTTATTAAGGCCTCACCCGTTTAGACAACCGGCATCCAAAAAAGTTTTAAAGATCTTAACATTTTTCCCCTATCATTTTTCCCGTCATCATTTGTCATTTTTTTTAGAAAAAATCGCGTCATTCGACTCATGTCTAATCCAACACGTGTCTCTCGGCTTATCCCCTGACACCGCCAGCCGGCAGCCCGCACGGGACGATTCTATCAATTCAGCCGCGGAGTCTAGTTTTATATTGCAGAATGAGAGATTGCTGGTTTATTATAACAATATAAGTTTTCATTATTTTCAAAAAGGGGGATTTATTGTGGGTTTAGGTAAGAAATTGTCTGTTGCTGTCGCCGCTTCCTTTATGAGTTTAACCATCAGTCTGCCAGGTGTTCAGGCCGCTGAGAATCCTCAGCTTAAAGAAAACCTGACGAATTTTGTACCGAAGCATTCTTTGGTGCAATCAGAATTGCCATCTGTCAGTGACAAAGCAATCAAGCAATACTTGAAACAAAACGGCAAAGTCTTTAAAGGCAATCCTTCTGAAAGATTGAAGCTGATTGACCAAACGACCGATGATCTCGGCTACAAGCACTTCCGTTATGTGCCTGTCGTAAACGGTGTGCCTGTGAAAGACTCTCAAGTCATTATTCACGTCGATAAATCCAACAACGTCTATGCGATTAACGGTGAATTAAACAACGATGCTTCCGCCAAAACGGCAAACAGCAAAAAATTATCGGCAAATCAGGCGCTGGATCATGCTTATAAAGCTATCGGCAAATCACCTGAAGCCGTTTCTAACGGAACCGTTGCAAACAAAAACAAAGCCGAGCTGAAAGCAGCAGCCACAAAAGACGGCAAATACCGCCTCGCCTATGATGTAACCATCCGCTACATCGAACCGGAACCTGCAAACTGGGAAGTAACCGTTGATGCGGAAACAGGAAAAATCCTGAAAAAGCAAAACAAAGTGGAGCATGCCGCCACAACTGGAACAGGTACGACTCTTAAAGGAAAAACGGTCTCATTAAATATTTCTTCTGAAAGCGGCAAATATGTGCTGCGCGATCTTTCTAAACCTACCGGAACACAAATTATTACGTACGATCTGCAAAACCGCGAGTATAACCTGCCGGGCACGCTCGTATCCAGCACCACAAACCAGTTTACAACTTCTTCTCAGCGCGCTGCCGTTGATGCGCATTACAATCTCGGCAAAGTGTATGATTATTTCTATCAGAAGTTTAATCGCAACAGCTACGACAATAAAGGCGGGAAGATCGTATCCTCCGTTCATTACGGCAGCAGATACAATAACGCGGCCTGGATCGGCGACCAAATGATTTACGGTGACGGCGACGGTTCATTCTTCTCACCTCTTTCCGGTTCAATGGACGTAACCGCTCATGAAATGACACATGGCGTTACACAGGAAACAGCCAACCTGAACTATGAAAATCAGCCGGGCGCTTTAAACGAATCCTTCTCTGATGTATTCGGGTACTTCAACGATACTGAGGACTGGGATATCGGTGAAGATATTACGGTCAGCCAGCCGGCTCTCCGCAGCATATCCAATCCGACAAAATACGGACAGCCTGACAATTTCAAAAATTACAAAAACCTTCCGAACACTGATGCCGGCGACTACGGCGGCGTGCATACAAACAGCGGAATCCCGAACAAAGCCGCTTACAATACGATTACAAAAATCGGCGTGAACAAAGCGGAGCAGATTTACTATCGTGCTCTGACGGTATACCTCACTCCGTCATCAACCTTTAAAGATGCAAAAGCAGCTTTGATTCAATCTGCGCGGGACCTTTACGGCTCTCAAGATGCTGCAAGCGTAGAAGCTGCCTGGAATGCAGTCGGATTGTAAACAAGAAAAGAGACCGGATTTCCGGTCTCTTTTTTATATCTAAAAACATTTCACAATGGCTTCACCATGATCATATATGTCTTTTCCCGATCGTCTTTTTCAAGCTTCAGCTGTTCAAAGCCGCACTGGCTTAAAAACAACACCCATTCCTGCCTGGCAAGGGGAACGGCTGTAAACATCGCTTTATGTTCCGCTCTCAGCCGGCCGGCAATCTCTTCAATGACCGCGCGCCCGATTCCTTTCTCGTTTGCCTCCGGAGCGACGGCCACAGTTCCGAGCCACGGTTTTCCGTTTGAAGGCGCCCATTCCAAATGAAAGCTGACGGCGGCGGGAGTGCCGTCAAGCTCCCATACAAGCCACGTTCCATTGTACATGGAGTACGCAAGCATAAACTCCGCCGCATTTTCTGTTCCGAATTCTTCGACTTTCCACACCGGGTGTGCTGCCGCCAGCTGCTCCAGAAATCCGATATCCTCTTCTTCAAACTCCCTATCTGTCAGCATGTAAATAGTCGTCAAAAATAATTTTATGTATCGCCGGATTCCCCGCAAGCACGCTGTGGTTTTCTAAAAACGTAAACGGCTCACCGTCTGTGGTCGTGTAAATACCGCCAACTTCGTTCAGCAGCACACAGCCGGCAGCATAATCCCACGGCGCAAGCCTCATCGTGATGTATGCGTCAATGCGTCCGGCCGCAACACTGGCCAGCTCAAGTGCCGCCGAGCCGTAGGAGCGCGTTCCTCTCACCCGTTTCACGAGCGGCGCCAAAATACTTGGATCAATTCTTCGGTTTTCCGTTACCCATGTGGCATTGATTGCAATAATCGCTTCTTCAATGGAAGCCTCTTTTAAAGGAGGAAGCGGCGTGTCATTCAAGTAAGCCCCTTTTCCGCTGAATGCGTGATACAGTTCGTCCTGCATTACATCATAAATTAAGCCGATTTTGCCTTTTCCGTCTTCAAAAATGCCGATGGAGATCGCGAAATGCCTCTTTTGATGGACAAAATTCATCGTTCCGTCAATCGGATCAATGATCCAGACGATTCCGTCCAGAGAGCGGAGTTTATCCCCCTGTCCTTCTTCTCCGAGAATGCGGTGTCCGGGAAAAGTTCCCTGTATACGGTCAATGAAAAAGCGTTCCGTCTCTTTATCAATATTTGTGACTAAATCATTCGGATTTGATTTTGTTTCAATCGTCAAGCTTTCCTGCATGGATTGTCTGATTCTCGCTCCGGCTTCTTTTACCCACTGTTTTGCGATTTCATCAATTTCCGTCCAATTTGTCATACCGTGTACCTCTTTTCTATGTATAGCTTACTCTATAGCATACTGATAAAGACGATTAAAAAGCAAGGAAAATGAAAAAATGCCTTCTCACGTAAAAACGAACCATTTCCTGCGGTTCGTTTTTACTATTCTTTATCCGTTAAGACGAATCCATTCTTTTCTGAGACGTTCCAGTTTTCTTTTGCTGAGATCGATTTGATCTTCATTCTCTTTTTGCATGGCCTCATACAGGGTTGCCAATTCATAATCAACCTCTAGTCTCCAGACAGCTACACGGTTATTTTTTTCCTCCCTGAATCCTTCCTTCACCACTTGCCTCATTGTCTTTCGCCCCTTCCAGAGATCATTTGTTAAAAAAGCATCCCATTTTCCAATTTTCCAATTCATTTATGATACTTCTTATATCGTATGGAAACTTATATTCGGCTGTAACAACATTCTTAAAATTGTGTGTTTACCTATTCGTTTTTTACCACCGATTCTCTCTGCTGAAACGTTCTCAATGTTTTTGCGGCCGGCGGCGGCTGTGGTAAAATATGAATACTTACGATAAGGAGGAAAAAGATGACTCAGATGCGTTTTACAAAAGAAGACTTTGACACATTTACAATAGAAGGTTTAGATCCGCGCATGGAGGTATTAAAAGAACAAGTCCGGCCGAAGCTGACCTTGTTAGGAGAGCATTTCGCACCGACATTGTCGGCATTGACCGGAGATGAAATGTTCCCGCATGTCGCCAAGCACGCAAGAAGATCTGTCAACCCGCCGGCTGACAGCTGGGTTGCCTTTGCCAACAGCAAACGCGGCTATAAGAAACTCCCCCACTTTCAGATCGGATTATGGGACACCCATATGTTTGTATGGTTTGCCATCATTTATGAATCTCCGATAAAAGAGGAGTACGGCAGATTGCTGGAGGCAAAGCAGGAGGAAATCACAAAACAGATTCCCGCTCATTTTGTATGGTCGCCGGATCATACGAAGCCCGGTGCGTACAAGCAGTCCGACATGGATCAGGAACAGCTGAAAACATTGTTTGAACGCCTGCAGACAGTAAAAAAAGCAGAGCTTTTGTGCGGCATCCAGCTTCAAAAAGAAGACGTGATCAACATGAACAACAATGAATTCCTGCAAACCATTGAAGATGCTTTTAGGAAGCTTTCCTTTTTATACACGCTGACTCAGAAAGTCTCATAACATAAAAAGCGGGCCGATTGACGGCTCGCTTTGTTTACATTTTAATAACCGCTTGATCTGATTGTTTCGCCTGTTTCACAGTCCGGTACGGAGAATAGGTGCTGTCAGCTTCAAATCGGCTGCAGATTTTCTTTTCTTCCGCTTTTCCGGGAACGATTTCTTTAAAGCGGCGGTACGCATTCAGAAGTCTGTCTCGGTCAGCTCCTTTTTCGTAGGCGTTTTCCACCTGCTGAAAAAAAGCAATGACATCCACGGCCTCCTCTGTCGTCCAGTCCTCATTCATCGGATATTGATATTCCATACGTCTTCACTCCTTTATATTCCTGCTCAAAATAAGCATCTTCCATAGATCATAAATTGTTCTTTACATTCTTTCAAGTTCATAATATAATTCATTTGTTTTACGTTTAAAAAACGGGTAATAAACTGAATGTAATACAAACTAATCCGTAGGTATTATGATAAAGGTGGGAAAACAATTGCCGCAACATGAAACACCCCTGTACAGCGGACTGAAAAAGCACGCGGACAGACAGCCTGTCCAGTTCCACATTCCGGGCCATAAAAAAGGCGCGGGAATGGATCCGGAATTCAGACAATTTATCGGAGAAAACGCGTTAAGCATAGATTTAATTAATATTGAACCTCTGGATGATTTACATGCGCCAAAGGGCATCATTAAAGAAGCACAGGAACTGGCCGCTGAAGCATTCGGCGCAGACCACACCTTCTTTTCCGTTCAAGGGACGAGCGGCGCCATAATGACGATGGTAATGGCCGTATGCGGACCTGGAGATAAAATCATCATTCCGAGAAACGTCCATAAATCCATTATGACGGCCATTGTATTTTCCGGAGCGGTGCCGATTTTTATACATCCGGAAATTGACGATGAACTCGGAATTTCTCACGGCATCACGCTTGAATCTGCCGAGCGGGCTTTGACTGAGCATCCTGACGCAAAAGGGCTTCTTGTCATAAACCCGACGTATTTCGGTGTGGCAGCTGACCTGAGCAGCATTGTCAAGCTCGCGCATTCTTTCAATGTGCCTGTTCTTGTCGATGAAGCGCACGGCGTGCATATTCATTTTCATGATAAGCTTCCTCTGTCCGCCATGCAGGCGGGCGCAGATATGGCAGCCACTAGCGTTCACAAATTGGGAGGCTCTCTGACCCAGAGCTCCATTTTAAATGTGAGAGAAGGCCTTGTATCCAAAGAAAGAGTGCAGTCGATTCTAAGCATGCTGACGACAACGTCAACATCCTATCTGCTTCTCGCTTCACTTGATGTCGCAAGAAAACGGCTCGCTACAGAAGGCCGCGGCCTTCTTGAAGATACGATCCTGCTGGCGAATCAGACACGGGAACGTCTCAATCAAATTGAAGGCATCCGCTGTGTCGGCGAAGAAATCACAGGGTCTAAAGCTGCCTTCAGTTATGATCCCACTAAATTAATCATTTCGGTCAAAAACCTCGGCCTGACGGGTCATGACGTTGAAAAATGGCTTCGCGAATCATATAATATCGAAGTCGAGCTGTCTGATTTGTATAACATCTTATGTATTTTCACGCCCGGAGACAGAGCCGGAGATGCCGACCGTCTTGTAAGAGCGCTTACAGACATTTCAAAGCAGGCTGCCGCCAATGAGTACGCTCACCGGCAGACGGAAGTTCTGCTTCCTGAAATTCCTCTGTTAGCGATGACGCCAAGAGACGCGTTTTACGCAAATACGGAAGTCATCCCGTTAAAAGAATCTGCGGGACGGATCATTGCCGAGTTTGTTATGGTGTACCCGCCGGGAATTCCGATCTTTATTCCGGGCGAAATCATTACGGAAGAAAACATCAGCTACATTTTCAAAAACCTGGACGCCGGCCTTCCCGTGCAGGGTCCGGAAGACGCAACGCTTAACATGATCAGAGTCATCAAAGAGCAAAAAGCCATCCAATAAACATAAAGAAGCCCGAAACCAAATCGTTTCGGGCCTTTTTACGCCGTTTTACTCTTCTTCAAGATGACACTGGCATTGTCCGCAGCATGTTCCGTATAACGTCGTTACCTTCTCATCCTCGAAGTAATGAATCGCTTCGTTACAGTCTTGGCAAACAATCGTACCCATCTCTCATTCCCCATTTCTCAGAATTTGAAAACGCTTAATTTTCACTTGTTGTTATTATATTATTATGTCACATTTAATATGTCAACCAATAAATTGTATAACACATTTATTTTTTAAGGTCTTTTTATTTCCCGAGGATCAATCACGGTATATCCTTTATTACGCAATCCTTTTACAATGTCAGGTATGGCTTCAGCCGTCCATTTTCGGTCATGCATTAATATGTTGGCTCCGTCCTTCAGATAAGGGCTGCTCAGTGTTATATCGGTAAGCGCTTTTTTGGATTGATATTTCTGCTCCCAATCATATCCGAAGGTCCAGTTCATTTTCACCATACCTTCTTTTTGTATGAGTTTGTCACTGTAGTCCGTATTGCTTCCGAAAGGCGCCCTAAAAAATGCCGGTTTTTCCCCGATTACCTTCTCAACCGCTTTATTAACACCGATGATTTCTTCCCGTTGTTTTTGTTCAGAAAGGTCTTTCAAATCTTGATGAGTCATTGTATGATTTCCGATCATAAATCCTAACTCATGAATATGCTGAAGCGCTTTCTTGTTTTCATCTTTTTTCAAAAATTGACCGTTTACAAAGAAGATCGCTGACGCATGGAGATCATGCAGTTTGTCCGCAATCTCAGCGGCATGCTGATCAGGGGCATCATCTATCGTTAACAATGCGATCGGTTTTTTGTCTTTTTGGTCATCCAGTTTTTCCACGGCAAAGGTTTTCGGGTTGATATAGTAACGGGGCTCTGCCTTCTGTTTTTGCTGCTTCTCCTCTGTTGTATGATCGTTTTCCTGTTTGGCATGATCGACCGCGGCTTGAGAATGGGGCCGATTGTTTGTTTGCGTCTTTTCATTTGATTGGCAGCCGACGAGGAAGCACATACACATGACAGCTGCAGCGGCTTTATACATTGCAATCCCTCCTGATGGTTTTGCCCACAGTATAACGAAAAAACAGCGTTCTCACGAAAAACAATGTGCCTTTGTTACACATCGGCGGCCGAAGTTGTCACACGTATTATTTCTTCATTAAAAACGGTTTCAATTATATAACAATTAAGTAACAAGCCTTAGGTTTTTTACCTCTCATGATACACTTAATATAGTCCTTATTAATGGATGATCCAATATATTATATAAAACAGAGGAGAAAGATAGATGCGCTACCGTACGGTGATTCCCTTTTTTTTGATGCTGTTCGTTCTGTCAAGCTGTTCGGTTTCTACTGTCAGTCCATTCAAAAATAACCGGATCGACAGCATACATCACACTCAAATCTTGTTTTTTTCCGATGAAAATCATATAGATAAAGAAGTGCCTTACTACGATGCGATTCTTGATTTAGAAAAGAAATATCCCCATCATGTCGATCAAATGAAGGTTTATGACAACAGAAAGGGCTGGGAAGAAGAAATCAACACGTTCCCGGCTTTAATGGTGATCAATCACCGGCATGTCGTCATGAAGATTGAAGGCGCCGTAAAGAAAAAAGAGGATATCATCAAGCCCATGCAGCATGTGCTTGCAAAATAAAAACAGCCCCCGCTTTTAAAGCGGAGGCTGTTTCTTTTCTTGCAATGATTATTTTACGATATGGATCGGGCTTCCGATTGCTACTTCGGCAGCTTCCATTGTGATTTCGCCCAATGTCGGGTGAGCGTGAATTGTCATTGCGATATCTTCAGCAGTCATTCCGCCTTCGATCGCCAGGCTCAATTCAGAAATCATGTCAGAAGCGCTTGCGCCGGCAATTTGCGCACCGATCACAAGACCGTCTTCTTTACGAGTGATCAGCTTCATGAAGCCGTCAGTTTCGTTAAGAGACAGCGCGCGTCCGTTTGCTGCAAACGGGAATTTGGCAGCAACGACTTCAATGCCTTCTTCTTTCGCCTGTGCTTCAGTGTAACCGACAGAAGCCAGTTCAGGCTCAGAGAATACAACCGCCGGAATACCGAGGTAATCAATTTCAGCAGGCTCTCCTGCAATAGCTTCCGCAGCGATTTTACCTTCGTAAGACGCTTTGTGAGCCAATGGAGGTCCGTCAATGATGTCACCGATTGCGTAAATGTTCGGTACGTTTGTGCGGCACTGCTTGTCTGTTTTAATGACACCGCGGTCAGTCATTTCGATACCGACTTGCTCAAGGCCGAGCTCATCAGTGTTCGGACGGCGTCCGACAGTGATTAATACGTAATCAGCATCAACCGTTTTTTCTTCGCCTTTTACTTCGAATGTAACTGTTACGCCGTCAGGTCTTTCTTCAACGCCTTTAGCCATAGCGCTTGTATGAATTTCAACGTTGCCTTTTTTCTTCAGTCTGCGGGTAACAAGAGAACTCATTTGTTTTTCGAAGCCAGGAAGAATTTCATCTCCGCCTTCTAAAATAACCAATTCAGTTCCGAAGTTCGCATACGCTGTTCCAAGCTCAGTACCGATATATCCGCCGCCGATAACAACGAGCTTTTTCGGAATTTCTTTAAGCGCCAGTGCGCCTGTAGAGTTCAGAACGCGTTCGCTATATTTGAAGTTTGGCAATTCGATAGGGCGAGAACCGGTAGCGATGATCGCATTTTTAAATGTGTATGTTTGCGCAGAGTTCTCATCCATTACGCGGACAGAGTTGCTGTCTACGAAATAAGCTTCGCCTTTTACAACGTCGACTTTATTTCCTTTTAAAAGACCTGCAACACCGCCGGTAAGCTTATTTACAACAGAAGCTTTCCATTCTTGGACTTTTGTAAAGTCAACTTTTACGTTCTCAGCAGTGATTCCCATGTCATCTGAATGTTTTGCATTCTCGTAACGATGGCCTGCATTGATGAGCGCTTTTGAAGGAATACAGCCGACGTTCAGACAAACGCCGCCAAGAGTTCCTTTTTCAACGACTGTTACTTTTTGTCCAAGCTGAGCAGCGCGGATGGCAGCTACATAGCCGCCAGGTCCCGCACCAATCACAAGAGTATCTGTTTCAATAGGGAAATCTCCTACTACCATAACATTACGCCTCCATTAAAATAAGTTGTGGATCGTTCAGTAAACGCTTGATGTGGTTTAACGCATTTTGTGCAGTTGCTCCGTCAATCATACGGTGGTCAAAGCTGAGAGAAAGAGCTAAGACAGGAGCAGCTACAATTTCACCGTCGCGGACGATCGCTTTTTCAGCGATGCGGCCGATACCGAGAATCGCAACCTCTGGGTGGTTGATAACCGGTGTGAACCATTGGCCTCCGGCAGAACCGATATTTGTGATTGTGCAAGAAGCGCCTTTCATTTCCGCAGGTGCAAGCTTGCCTTCACGCGCTTTTGTAGCAAGGCTGTTGATTTCATCAGAGATTTCGAAAACGGCTTTACGGTCGGCATTTTTCACTACTGGCACAAGCAAGCCTTTTTCAGTATCCGCTGCAATTCCGATGTTGAAGTAATGTTTTTGGATCACTTCATCTGTTTTATCATCAATAGATGTGTTTAAAACAGGGAATTTTTTCAGAGCAGATGTTAATGCTTTTACGACGTAAGGCAGGTAAGTCAGCTTGATGCCTTGATCAGCAGCAACTTGTTTGAACTGTTTGCGGTGAGCAACAAGATTTGTTACGTCAACTTCATCCATAAGAGTTACGTGCGGTGCAGTATGCTTAGAGTTCACCATTGCTTTAGCAATCGCTTTACGGATACCGCTCATTTTTTCGCGTGTTTCAGGGAATTCGCCTTCAGGAGCTTGAGCTGCTGCAGGTTTAGCTGTTTCCTGAGGTGCCGCTGTTTCTTGCGGTGCCGCTTCTTGAGCCGCTCCTCCGTTTACAAAGCTGTCGATATCTTCTTTTACAACACGTCCGTTATTTCCTGAACCTGTTACTTTGCGGATATCAACGCCTTTTTCACGGGCATATTTGCGTACGGAAGGCATAGCGATCACGCGTTTGTTCGGATCAGCTTCCGCTTGGTCCTGCTGTCCTGCGCCGGTTTCTTTTGCAGGCTCTGCTGCGCGTTCTTCTTTCGCTACGTCCTGTCCTGCTTCAGCTGAAGACTGAACTTGCGCTTCAGTTTTCGCGTCGCCGGATTCGTCGCTTCCTTTAAATTGAAGATCTTCGTAACCAGGTGCGTCAAACGTAATAATCGTTTGTCCAACAGTTGCAACCGTTCCCTCTTCAACTTTTAATTCTAATACTTTTCCTTTAACAGGTGAAGGAATTTCTACCACTGCTTTATCATTTTGCACTTCAGCCAGTACATCGTCTTCTTCTACCTCGTCGTTTGGCTTAACAAACCATTTTACGATTTCGCCTTCGTGGATACCTTCCCCGATATCCGGAAGTTTAAATTCAAATGCCACAGTTTTCGACCTCCTAGTTGATTAAGCAAATTTTAGTTATGCATACGCAAGCATTGAACCTCTAAAAACAGGTTTTTTAATAGAGGAAAAGAACGTGTCTTTTCCTCCTGTTATGATGCCTGATTAAAATTCAAGAACTTTTTTCGCAGTTTCAAGAACGTCTTTGTGGTTTGGAAGCCATACGCTCTCAGCTTGCGAGAAAGGAAATACTGTATCAGGCGCTGCGACACGCAGTACCGGAGCTTCCAGGCTCAGGATCGCGCGGTCGTTGATTTCAGCAACAACGTTGGCCCCGACACCTGCTTGTTTTTGAGCCTCTTGCACGACAATTGCGCGGCCTGTTTTTTCAACAGAAGCAATAATTGTGTCGATATCAAGCGGGCTTACAGTGCGAAGGTCGATAACTTCAGCAGAAACGCCTTCTTTTTCAAGCTCTTCGGCAGCTTTAAGCGACTCATGAACCATCGCTCCGTATGTGATGATAGAAAGGTCAGTACCTTCACGTTTCACATCAGCTTTGCCAAGCTCGATTGTGTATTCTTCCTCAGGAACTTCCTGACGGAAAGAACGGTAAAGTTTCATATGCTCTAAGAAAACGACAGGGTCGTTGTCACGAATTGCAGAAATTAAAAGTCCTTTTGCGTCATACGGAGTAGACGGAATAACGACTTTAATACCCGGCTGCTGAGCTACAAGGCCTTCTAAGCTGTCAGCGTGAAGTTCAGGAGTGTGAACACCGCCGCCGAATGGAGAGCGGATTGTTACAGGTGAAGTCCAGCGTCCGCCAGAACGGTAGCGCATACGGGCCATTTGACCGGAAACTGAATCCATTACTTCATAAACAAATCCGAAGAATTGGATTTCCATTACCGGACGGAAACCGTTTAAGCCTAAACCAAGGGCAAGACCGCCGATACCAGATTCAGCAAGCGGTGTGTCAAACACACGGTCTTCACCGAATTCTTTTTGCAATCCTTCTGTCGCACGGAATACGCCGCCGTTCACACCAACGTCTTCTCCGAAAACTAAGACATTTTCGTCATTTTTCAGTTCTGTGCGTAACGCATCCGTGATTGCTTGAATCATTGTCATTTGCGCCATGGCTTACTTCGACTCCTTCTGTGTATAAGTTTCTAATTGCTCTTTTAGGTTGTAAGGCAATTCTTCGTGCATGATTTTGATTAAATCAGTCACTTTTTGTTTCGGTTCTGCATCTGCTTTTTTGATGGCCTGCTTAATTTCTTCTTTTGCAGCCTCAATTACTTTGCTTTCTTCTTCTTCAGACCACAGGCCTTTGTTTTCAAGGAAAGCGCGGAAACGGACGAGCGGATCTTTCTGCTCCCATTCGTTTTCGATTTCTTTCGTGCGGTATTTTGTCGGATCGTCACCGGCCATTGTGTGCGGACCGTAACGGAACGTAAGTGTTTCGATCAGTGTCGGACCTTCGCCGTTGATTGCGCGTTCGCGTGCTTCGGCAGTTGCAGCGTACACCGCAAGAGCATCCATACCGTCAACCTGAACGCCGACAATACCTGCTGCCGCCGCTTTTTGAGCGATCGTTTGAGCCGCTGATTGTTTTTCAACAGGTGTTGAAATCGCATAGCGGTTGTTTTGCACTACGAAGATTGCAGGTGCTTTGTAAGCTCCGGCAAAGTTGATTCCTTCGTAGAAGTCCCCTTGAGAGGCGCCGCCGTCACCTGTGTAAGTGATAGCTACGGCTTTTTTGCCCCGTTTTTTAAGACCAAGCGCCACACCGGCAGTTTGGATGTATTGAGCACCGATAATGATTTGCGGAGAAAGGGCGTTCACATCATCAGGCATTTGGTTTCCGCGGAAGTGTCCGCGAGAGAATAAGAACGCTTGGTAAAGCGGCAGACCGTGCCAGATTAATTGCGGCACATCACGATAGCCCGGAAGAACGAAATCCTCTTTTTCAAGCGCGAAATGCGTTGCGATTTGTGAAGCTTCCTGGCCGGCAGTAGGAGCGTAGAAACCGAGACGTCCCTGACGGTTTAATGAAATAGAGCGCTGATCAAGCACGCGTGTGTATACCATGCGGCGCATAAGCTCTTTTAATTGATCATCTGTTAAATCAGGCATCGCCGCTTCATTCACGACTTCTCCCTTTTCATTTAAAATTTGGAACGTTTCGAACTGCTTCTTAATGGCATCAAATTGCTTCTTACTGTCAACGATTGTTTTTTTCGTTTTTGCAGCCATACTAAAGTCACCTCTTCCTTTCTTTTAAACAGTCATTAGACGTGCATTCCTTTATACATACAAACTTAGGATACCCTAAAGTATTAGCAGCAAGTCGTATATATTTAGCCTATCCCCAGTTTGCCGAAACCTTTATGTAGGATCATCACTATCTGATCTGAACTGTATTATTGCGGAGTTATAAATGACTGATACAACACCGCTTGACATGGATTAGTTTACACCAAATAAAGAAGACCCGTCAATCGTTTTGGATGTTGATTTTAAATAAATGTATTCGCTTTAAATTTTTCAGTCGGGACAAGCTGTCCATCAGACGCAAACTGTACTAGTATACATACACCAACTGTACTACAATAGAATTCCATATCCGTTTTTTGGCATAAAAAAGGTGCCGGGCACCCGGCACCTTCCATCATTTTCAGTTTTCATTGACATGAAAGCCGGCCTCTTTATACAGCTCTTCTCTGGCCTGATTATACTCTTTTGTCTGCTTGTTAAACGCCCCAGCCTGCTTTAACACCTTTTTGTAGGAATCGTTCACTTTGCTGATCTGCTTGTCAAGGTCTTCTGCTGTTAAGTCTTTTTTCTTAATGATGCTGTACAATTCTTTATCATATTGAATGGCTTTCATATAGTCTTTATAGAGTGCGCCGTATAAGTCATAGCGTTTTTCCATATGTGCGGCAGCTGCTTTTGCCTTTTTCTTAATGGATTGATCTTTAATCGAGCCTGCTGTTTGTGTGACGGCTTCAAATTCTTTTTCTGAATTGTCTATACTGTCTTTTTCCGTTTTTAAATGCTGCTTGCGCTGTTCCGTGTTTTTAAGGGCCTCGTCTGAAAGTGAAACGATTTTGGCGTAATCGTTCATATTGAGCTGAATCACTTCGTTATACAGCTCATCCTCTTTTTTCTCCAATTTTTCTAACGTTTTCTGCTCCTTTTGAAACGGTTTTTCCGCTTGTACGGCTTTTTCCATCGAATCGTGAAGCATTTCAACCGGATCTTTTCCTCCGCAGCCTGCAAGCAGCATACTTGCGGCGCCGAGCGCTCCGATTCCCGCTAACACTTTTTTTTGTATCATGTTCACTTAAAATCCCCCAATCTTGACAATTTCCACTATAGAAGCCCGGACGCCGTTTGACAATAGCTGAGCTGTAATTGGTATTCCCGGAATCTTCTGGGTCAAGACGTTTATGGCGCTGTCAGAGAATACCGGCGTAAAAAATTGAGAAAACAGGGCGGATGACCATACATCTTTCCGGCATTTACATAGTTTATAGTAGACGCCGGCCCTGCTGATAAAGGGTCAGCGTAATTAAAAGAGGAGGGTTTATTTATGTACGGATATGGATACGGATTTGGCGGCGGTTGCTGCGGAGGCGGTTTCGGCGGTGGATACGGTTACGGCGGCGGTTACGGATACGGCTGCGGAGGCGGATACGGCCGCACATTCGCATTAATCGTAGTATTGTTTATCTTATTAATCATCGTCGGTGCAGCTTATTTAGGCTGCGGCTGCTGAACCGGCACCCCATAAACATCGGCCAGCCTCCTAAGGCTGGCCAATTGTTTCATTGCGCTGCGATAAAGAAATTCGCTATAATTTACATATTAAGCTTTAGGAGTGAAGTTTCTTGATTACTATGGAAAATATTGTCCGTGACGGACATCCCGCGCTCAGAGAGATCGCAGAAGAGGTTCAGCTTCCCGCTTCTGATGAAGAAAAACAGCATCTTGCTGATATGATTGAGTTTGTGAAAAACAGCCAAAATCCTGAATTAGCCGAGAAATACGAGCTTCGTCCCGGTGTCGGTCTTGCCGCTCCGCAAACAGCCGTAAAAAAACGGATGATCGCCGTTCATGCAGAAGATGCGAAAGGCACTTTATACAGCTATGCTCTTTTTAACCCTAAAATCGTCAGCCACTCAGTAGAAAAAAGCTACTTGACGAGCGGGGAGGGCTGCCTGTCGGTAGACGAGCCTATTCCAGGCTATGTGCCTCGCTACGCCCGCATCCGCGTAAAGGCGACGACGCTTGAAGGAGAACAGATTGACATTCGCCTCAAAGGTTTTCCGGCGATTGTGTTTCAGCACGAAATCGACCATCTGAACGGCATTATGTTTTACGATCATATCGATAAAGAAAATCCGTTTAAAGAACCTGAAAACGCCATTGCCATTGACCGTTAAAAAAAGCCGGCACTTCTCAAAGTGCCGGTTTTCTTTATTTCAAAAGGCCCAGTTCTTTGACAGCCCAGCTGATTCCTTCTTCATCCACCGATTTTGTGACGAAATCAGCGGCAGCCTTTAATTCTGGAACTGCATTTCCCATCGCCACTCCGGTGCCGACAAAACTGATCATCTCAAGATCATTCAGTCCGTCGCCGAAGGCATAAGTGTCGCTTATGTCGTACGGAAGCCGCTCAAGCACTCTTTTGATGCCTTCCGCTTTTGAACCGCCCTTCGGAAGCACGTCCGTTGACAGTTCATGCCAGCGGACGTAATCAAACTCCGGAAAAGCGGCATACGCTTTTTCTTCATGTCCTCGGCAGAATAAAAGGAGCTGATAAATTTCTTTTCCTTTATAAAATGTTTCATCAACTTCGGGATAAGGGGCTTTCAGACTGCCGATTCCTTCGGTGACGTGCGGATGTCCGGGGACAGTCGTCTTCATCGTGTCTTCCGCCATAAATACAACGGGGTGCTCCCCTTCTGACGCCTGCTTTAATAAACGCGCGACCGCATCTTCCGGAAGCGGGTTTTTATAAATGACATCTCCTTCAAACACCACAAACTGGCCGTTGTATGAGATAAATGACTCGATCTCAAGCTCTTCCAGAATCGGTCTTACCATAAACGGAGACCTTCCGCTGGCGATAAAAACATGATGGCCGGCCTCTTTAAGCGCCGCCACGGTGCTTCTTGTACTATCAGGGATATGTTTATCATGGTCATAGATCGTGCCGTCAATATCAAAAAAGATCAGTTTTGGTTTCATATCGATTTCTCCTTTATCCCGTTTATCAGTCGTGTCTTTTTCAATATCATCATACAGAAAGTTTTTCTTCCGGCAAACCGCCTTGATGAAATTCCAATTTTACCCACGAAAACAAATTCTGTTTTTCCGCATACTACTGCTATAAGGGCTTCAAAGGAGGAATACGATGCTGCGCCGTTTACGGAAGAAACTCAGAAGACAGTGGGGCGGAATGCTCCGAAAAAAAGTCATCGCGTAGAAGGGATCTTTCGGTTTTTGAAAGTCCCTTTTTTGCTCGAGACTTTCCTTATAATCCGTTTTCGAATATAATAGAATAAGCGAGTCTAACATACGGCATTTAAGGAGAGATTTGGATGATTTATAAGGTATTTTATCAAGAGAAGGCTGACGAAGTACCTGTTCGGGAAAAAACAGATTCACTTTACATTGAAGGCGTTTCAGAACGGGACGTCAGAACGAAACTGAAAGATAAGAAATTCAACATTGAATTTGTTCAGCCTGTGGACGGTGCTTTTTTAGAATATGAGAAGCAGAGCGAAAATTTTAAAGTATTGGAGTTATGAGCGGAATGAAATTTGTAAAAAATGACCAGACTGCCGTTTTCGCCCTCGGCGGATTGGGCGAGATCGGGAAAAATACGTACGGGGTGCAGTTTCAGGATGAAATTGTACTGATTGATGCGGGAATCAAATTTCCTGAAGATGAACTTCTCGGCATTGATTACGTAATCCCAGATTACACGTATTTAGTAAAAAACGAAGATAAAATTAAAGGTCTGTTTATCACCCACGGTCACGAAGACCATATCGGCGGTATTCCGTACCTGCTCAGACAAGTAAATATTCCCGTTTACGGCGGTAAACTCGCGATCGGCTTACTTCGGAATAAACTTGAAGAGCACGGACTGTTAAGACAGACCAAATTAAACATCATCGGTGAAGATGACATCGTTAAGTTCCGGAAGACGTCTGTATCCTTCTTCAGAACGACACACAGCATTCCGGATTCATACGGAATCGTCGTCAAAACACCGCCGGGCAATATCGTACATACCGGGGACTTTAAGTTCGACTTTACACCGGTAGGCGAACCGGCAAACTTGACAAAGATGGCCGAAATCGGGAAAGAAGGCGTCTTGTGCCTGCTTTCTGACAGTACAAACAGTGAAGTGCCTGATTTCACCATGTCAGAACGCCGCGTAGGCGAAAGCATTCACGATATTTTCCGAAAAGTGGACGGCAGAATTATATTTGCGACATTCGCTTCGAACATACACCGTCTTCAGCAGGTGATTGAAGCAGCCGTTTTAAACGGCAGAAAAGTTGCCGTATTCGGACGCAGCATGGAATCGGCTATTGAAATCGGACAAACTCTCGGGTATATCAGCTGTCCTAAAAATACGTTTATTGAGCATAACGAAATCAATCGTATACCTGCCAATAAAGTAACGATTTTATGTACGGGAAGCCAGGGTGAACCGATGGCGGCGTTATCACGCATCGCTAACGGCACGCACCGTCAGATATCCATTAATCCCGGAGATACGGTCGTCTTTTCTTCCTCTCCGATTCCTGGAAACACAATCAGCGTAAGCCGCACCATCAACCAGTTGTACCGTGCGGGCGCAGAAGTCATTCACGGTTCATTGAATGACATTCATACATCCGGGCACGGCGGACAGGAAGAACAGAAATTAATGCTCCGCCTGATCAAACCGAAGTTCTTCATGCCGATTCACGGGGAGTACAGAATGCAGAAAATGCACGTCAAACTCGCGACTGATTGCGGCATACCTGAAGAAAACTGTTTCATCATGGACAATGGAGAAGTGCTCGCGCTCAAAGGCGAAGAAGCCGCTGTGGCTGGCAAAATTCCGTCCGGCTCCGTTTACATTGACGGAAGCGGAATCGGTGATATCGGCAATATCGTGCTCCGCGACCGCCGCATTCTTTCAGAAGAAGGCCTTGTTATCGTTGTTGTCAGCATCAATATGGATGACTTTAAGGTATCGGCAGGACCTGATTTAATTTCAAGAGGTTTTGTATACATGAGAGAATCCGGTGATTTAATCAACGACGCGCAGCAGCTCATTTCGAACCATCTGGAGAAAGTAATGGATCGGAAAACAACGCAGTGGTCCGAAATTAAAAACGAAATTACCGACACGCTTGCTCCGTTCTTATACGAAAAAACAAAACGCCGCCCGATGATCCTTCCGATCATTATGGAGGTCTAAATAAAAAAAACTGCACTCATCACGAGTGCAGTTTTTTTATTGGAGCGGAATATGCTGAAAGGCCTTAACATCAAACAGACCCGCTGCCGTCATTTTAATGTCCGGAATGACGGGAAGCGCTAAAAACGATAATGTGAGAAACGGGTTGAAATCACCGGTGAATCCGAGCAGAGGAAGCTTTTCATGAAGCACGCCCAAACTGTCATTCACCCATTCCGCGGACTTATCAGACAAAAGCCCTGCGATCGGAAGCGGAACAGAGTGAAGCAATTCTCCGTTTTTCACGGCTGTTAACCCTCCCCCGGTGTCACGGAGCCTGTTGATTGCTTTTGCCAAATCGGCATCGTTTGTACCGACAGCGATGATATTGTGGGAATCGTGAGAAATGGTTGTGGCAATGGCGCCTTGTTTCAACCCGAATCCTTGTACAATTCCGAGCCCTATCATTTTTTCTCCGCTGTGGCGCTCTGCGACGGCGATTTTTAATAAATCTTTTTCTGTATCAGAACAAAATGCGTCAGCAGATGGTGCAGGCACTTCTTTTTTCCTCGTCTCCAAATGATTCGGTATCATTTCGATTACATTCATATGCCTGCCCTTTTGAATCGGCATATGAAAATCAGATTCAGTCAGCGGCGCTTTCAGCCGCACTGTATCCAACAGCGCCTGATCAGGCGAATAAGAGCCGGCAGACTGTTCATAAACCGTGCGTCCGTTCTCGGCAACGGTCCGTCCGGCGACCATGGTCTTCGTGACGGCAGCCTCCCGCAAATCTGAAATAAACAGCAGATCTGCGTCAAAACCCGGCGCAACCGCCCCTTTTGTTCCAAGGCCGTAGCACTCGGCCGCATTTAAGCTGGCGAGCTGATACGCAAGGAATGGATCAAGTCCCGCCTTTATCGCCATTTTGACTTGGTGGTTCACACTTCCTTCTGAAAGCAGATCGTCTACATGTTTATCATCCGTACAAAAGAAAAAGCGCCGCGCATTTTTTTCATTCACCGCCGGCAGCACATTGAGCGTATTTTTAGCCACCGATCCTTCGCGGAGCATGACATACATTCCCCGTCTGATTCTGTCCAGCGCCTCGTCTTTTGTCGTCACTTCATGATCATTTGACACCGATGCGGTCCTGTATATATTGATTATATCTGAAGACAGTCCGGCTAAATGCCCGTCAATCCGCTTTCCGTGATGCTTGGCATCAAGCAGTTTCTGAAGCATATCCTCTTCGCCTTCCGCAACAGACACATAATCCATAACTTCCGCAAGCCCCAGCACCTCTTTTTCCTGATAAAAAGGCTTTAAATCTGCGGCTTTTAATACAGCTCCTGAGCGTTCAAAGCTTGCCGCGGGAACACAGGAAGGAAGCATGAAACGAATGTTCAGTGGCGCTTTTTTCGCCTGCTCTATCATAAATGAAATGCCTTTTGCCCCGGAAACGTTCGCAATTTCGTGAGGATCAGTAATAACAGTAGTCACTCCGTGTGGGAGGACAGCTTTTGCAAATTCAATCGGAGTAACCATAGAGGACTCGATATGAACATGTCCGTCAATAAAGCCCGGAACGATCATTTGGCCTTCTGCATCAATGACTTCTTTCCCTTCATACTCGCCTAATCCGACAATCACTCCGTCCGTAATGGCGATATCTGCAGAAATCCATTCTTGGTTAAATACATCCATGATTTTTCCGTTTTTAATGACGGTATCGGCTTTTTGTCTGCCGGCTGATGCATTCAGCCGTTCAGCCAGTGTTTCTTTGTTCAAAATGAGGCCTCCTCTTTTTCTTTATATGGTACAATATGCTATCGGATCGCCTGATCATAGTCAATAAAAACTGCAGAAAACACCGCTTACACGATAAATGTCTTTCTATTCTGACATATAAAAAAGCCGTCCTTTTACGGACGGCTTTTCACTTTGTATGAAGCACTCTTTTTTCAAATCGGGAAATATCCGTAAGAGAGCCAATAACGATAAGAATATCTTCTTTTTGGATCATTTCAGTCGCCAGTGGAGATACGATCACTTCTTTTTCTCTCTTGATGGCCACGATATTAATGCCGTACTTCGCCCGGATGTCCAGATCAAGCAGTGTGTTACCCGCAAGCCTGCTGTTGGCCACGATCTCCACAATGCTGTGTTCGTCGGACAGCTCTAAATAATCAAGCACATTATTTGATATGATGTTATGGGCGATGCGCTTTGCCATGTCACGCTCAGGGTGGACGATGTGATCAGCCCCGATTTTCGCAAGCACTTTTTCATGATAATCGTTCTGCGCTTTGACCGTGATTGTGTTAACGCCGAGTTCCTTTAAGATCAGCGTCGTTAAAATGCTCGCCTGTATATTTTCGCCGATTGCCACAATGACGTGGTCAAAGTTGCGCAGCCCTAAGTTTTTCAGAACCGATTCATCGGTTGAATCGCCGATGACCGCGTGTGATGCGATTTTGGCATATTCATTTACTTTATCTTCATCAATATCCATCGCCATGACCTCAAGGCCTTCTTCACTTAACGCTTTGCAAATACTTCCGCCAAAGCGCCCGAGGCCGATGACGGCAAACTCTTTTCTCATAACAGTGCTCCTTTAAACAATATCTCTACTAGGAATAGTATCACATTTTCGGCAATGAGTTCATATAGCGTTTGAGCTTTTCTGAAAAGGCGGGCGATAAATACAAGTCGGCTCCGCGTTCGATTTCTTCCTGGTAGTGACCCGGAGGCGCGATTTCTTCCGCCTTATCAAGCACTAGAAACGTCAGGCAGCCTCTGTATACGCGGCCGCCGGCACATACTTCTATGAACGCGGGACGGTATGTATGGTTATCAACACCTTCTCTTTTGTACAGGTAAGTTGCCGCTTCAAACGGGAGCTTGTACAGCACGCCTTCGGTCCGTCCCCCGTCTTCAACAAGATCGGCTCTTGAACCGTCAGGACGCCTTAACGTGAATCTCGTGGAATACCCTTCAACAACCGCACCTCCGACAGGCTCAGCAAAAAAGTGATCGACCCCCGCCTGTTTAAACCGGGCATTATCCATACAGGATCCGTAAGCGAAATAATAAACCGGGCTGTCATCCTCCCGTTTCATAAAACGATATTCTTTCCAGTCTCCGCTTTTGATCCGGCTGAATGAGGCACACTGTTCCGACTTTAGGACATATGCGAAGGCGGTTTTATTCCCGACATCCGTCGTCACGGCGACTTCCTTCCGGTCAAAATCGGCATAATGCGCATCCAGCTTACGGATCATCTGATGATCTGTTTCATACAATTCCCCGTACACAAAAGCTGTTTCTGCTAAAGACGCCGCAGGCTGACCTTTATCTGTTTTATACAGGACGCCGTTTATCGCGGCCTGCTCGCACACACACGGAGCGCCTTTCAGCAGCTCATGTTTCTCTTCACGCTTCCGTAACAAACCGTATACAAAAAGAAGCAAGTTAGTTTTCCTCCTTTTGGACAGCAGCCGCTTCTAACGGCAGAATCACCTGAAACGTACTGCCTTCTCCATTTTTGCTCTTAATGTTAAGTTTACCATTATGCTCCTTCAGAATTCGTAAACAAATCGGAAGACCGAGGCCTGTTCCCTGATCTTTTGTTGAGAAAAATGGTTTCCCGATGTTTTCAAGCTTTTCTTTCGACATGCCGTTTCCTTCATCCTGTATGCTGATCACCGCATATTCTTCATCACGTTTTGTGTAAATATGAATATTCCCGCCGTCAGGCATCGCTTCAATCGCATTTTTAATAATGTTGATAAATACCTGTTTCAGCTGATTTTCGTCACCGTTGACTATACAGGACTCAGTCTGCGTGAAATCCTTCTCAATCACAGTGTTTGACAGCACCGCGTTCGTGTCAAGAAGCGTCGCCACCTGCTTTAAAATATGGTTAAGGTGATGAGCGGTAAAATTCACGGTCTGCGGCTTGGCGAGCAGAAGAAGCTCTCCCAGCACAAGATCAATCCTTTTAATCTCCGAAAAAATTATGTCGAAATAATCCGTTCTTTCCGGATACTGAGCTTTCATCAGCTGGAGAAACCCGCTGACTGAAGTTAAAGGATTCCTTACTTCGTGAGCGATACCTGCCGCAAGCTCCCCGGCAATGGCCAGCTTTTGAGATTGCATGGCAAGCCGTTCGTTCGTTTCCAAGAGCTCGTCGACCGCTTTTTTCCGTTCACTGATATCAGACATCGTCCCCAGGCTTCCGACAAATTGCCGTCTTTGGTCATAATACAGCTTATAATGGACTTCTCCCCAAAAGATAGTGCCGTCGCTTTTAATATATTTGGCCGTAAACATTCCTGACGGAGCCTGCTGCTTGATTTGGGAGATAATATAATCATTGATATGTTTTTCTTTTATAAAATAATCATTATACATCGTGCCCATACACTCGCTGATGGAGTGGCCCGTAATCGCCGTCCAGGCTTGATTCAAATATGTAATATTCCCTTTCGAATCCGTCTGAAAAACAATTTCCTGCAGATTGTTCATGATGCGGTTTTTCTCATCTGAAAGCGCCTTTGCTTTCTGCTCGCTGTCCTTCAGCTCGGCCAGCAGCTGCTTTTTATTATCTACTTTATAAGCCAGCAGCCAGACGCTGATTAACGTGACGGCGGTAAAGATGATGTCAACAGGCCAGTTAATCGGATTCCGTTCAATCATATAAAATAAAAAATCCCAAAACATAATAAAAATCATTGCCAAGATTAAGGAAATGATACGCGCTTGATATTTTCCCATAGTCCCACCTGCCGCTAGCATTTCTACATATATTGTAACATTGTTGACCGCATTATTGACTAAAAAATGATAACTATTCCCAATTATTTGAGCAGGTTCGCTTTATTTTACCGGGAGTTTTTACACAATTTCATAATAAAAGGGCGGAATAATGCTCCGCCCTTTTTGCTGATTATGATTTATCTTTTAACGCTTCCTCGATTTCCTCAAGCAGCATTTTCGCTCCTTCAGGGCTTAAGATGATTTTACCGTTGCCGTACTCCTGATTATCGGGAGTAATTTCTCCGGTCATTAAACAAATGCCGTGCGGCTTGTATTTTTTCAAGACAATTTTGTCTCCGTCAACGAAAAATTCTATACTATCTTTAATAGCGATATCCAATGCTCTTCTCAATTCAATCGGCATGACAATACGCCCGAGCTCGTCTACTTTTCTTACTACACCAATTGATTTCATAGAAATCCCCTACTTCCTTTAATGTCTCTTATATGTGTCCAAGGAAAATCCTTCATAACGTAGACGAAAGTAACGGAGCAAAAGTTTCTCAGTATCCGGAAATGAATGTTTTTTACAGAAAGAAAGCCTTTTGAAATACGGAATACAGACTTTCCCTCCTTTTTTACAAAAACATTTCATTCCCGGCGGAAACCCCCAAAAATCGTGGTTTTTCTCAGAAACTTTAAATGTAGAATCAATTAAATCAGGATAGGGATTGGGTGAAAAAATGTTTCAATCAACTGAGATCGGAATCGACTTAGGAACCGCTAATATACTTGTTTACAGTAAAAATAAAGGAATTATTTTAAACGAGCCTTCTGTTGTCGCTGTAGATACAACAACGAAAGCGGTGCTTGCCATCGGAACGGATGCCAAAAACATGATTGGAAAGACGCCGGGGAAAATCGTCGCCGTACGGCCGATGAAAGACGGTGTCATTGCAGATTATGATATGACAACTGACTTATTAAAACACATTATGAAAAAAGCCGGGAAGAAAATCGGGATGACTTTCCGCAAACCGAATGTCGTCGTCTGTACGCCTTCAGGCTCAACAGCCGTTGAACGCCGCGCCATCAGTGATGCTGTTAAAAACTGCGGAGCGAAAAACGTTCACTTGATTGAAGAACCCGTAGCCGCTGCAATCGGTGCCGATCTTCCGGTTGACGAACCTGTCGCAAACGTCGTCGTGGATATCGGGGGTGGTACGACTGAAGTGGCCATCATCTCATTCGGAGGCGTCGTATCCTGCCATTCCATCAGAATCGGCGGAGACCAGCTTGATGAAGATATCGCCTCGTTCGTCAGAAAAAAATACAACCTGCTGATCGGGGAACGTACGGCGGAACAGGTGAAAATGGAAATCGGCTTTGCATTGATTGAACATGTGCCGGAAACGATGGAAATCCGCGGGCGTGACCTCGTAACCGGTCTGCCGAAGACAATCAGACTGCAGTCCAATGAAATTCAGCACGCGATGCGTGAATCGCTCCTACATATTCTTGAAGCAATCAGAGCGACGCTTGAAGATTGTCCGCCAGAGCTCAGCGGAGATATCGTTGACCGCGGCGTCGTGTTAACCGGCGGGGGCTCGCTTTTAAACGGGATGAAAGAATGGCTGACAGAAGAAATCGTCGTTCCCGTTCATTTGGCGGCAAATCCGCTTGAATCAGTGGCTATCGGCACGGGACGTTCATTAGACGTCATCGACAAGCTGCAAAAAGCGATTAAATAATAAGATTGTGCTTCTTTTTTCTCCGGCCGGCTCATATTGTGAGACTGGAGAAACATTAAGGAGGAAGCATATGCTTAGAGATGTGGGAAGACGCGTAGCGGTAGCCGTCATTTTAAGCGGAATTATTTTAGGGGGTATGAGCATTTCACTGGCCAATATGCCCCATTCTCCGGCCGGCAGCACCGTAAAACTGAATCACCCGTAAAGGCGCAGCAAAGGCTGTGTCTTTTTCGTTTGCGCTCCTTTCTTTCCTTTATGAGGCAATATTTGATATGATGAGAAAAACCGATGAGGAGGAATGAACGATGAGTTCGTTTACTGAAAAGCTAAATACATATGCTCAGCTGGCGGTAGAAGTCGGCGTTAACGTCCAAAAAGGACAGCATGTAGTAATCAATGCCTCAACCGATGTCAGGGAACTTGTCAGACTGCTGGCCAAACATTCGTATGAAAAAGGCGCCAAAAACGTCACCGTGAATTGGCAGGACGATGAACTGTCCAAATTAAAATACGAGATGGCTCCGTTTGAAGCGTTTGAAGAGTATCCTGAATGGGAAGCAAAAGGCAAAGAAGAGCTCGCGAAAAAAGGAGCTGCGTTTATTTCTGTCGTCTCATCCGACCCCGACCTGTTAAAAGGCACTGACGGCAAACGGATTGCAGCGTTCCAGAAAGCCGCCGGAAAAGCATTGCATACATACAGACAATATATTCAATCTGATAAGGTAAGCTGGACAGTGATCGGCGCGGCTTCAACAGGCTGGGCGAAAAAAGTGTTCCCGGATCAGCCGGAAGAAACAGCAGTTCAGCTTTTGTGGGAAGAAATTTTCAAAACGACCCGCGTAAATGAAGAAAACCCTGTGGAAGCCTGGAAAAAACATGATCAAAATCTTCATGAAAAAGTGGAACACCTGAATAAAAAGCATTACAGCGCCCTGCATTATCAGGCTGAAGGAACAGACTTAACCATTGAACTGCCGAAAAAGCATGTATGGGCAGGCGCGGGAAGCGTTAATGAAAGCGGGCATGAATTTATGGCCAACATGCCGACCGAAGAGGTTTTTACTCTTCCGCAGCGGGACGGGGTGAACGGCACGGTTTCCAGCACGAAACCGCTGAGCTACGGCGGCAACATTATTGATAACTTCACTCTTACCTTTGAAAACGGCCGAATTGTTGATGTGAAAGCTGAAAAAGGCGAAGAGATTTTAAAAGGCATCGTCGAAACCGATGAAGGCTCCCACTATCTGGGTGAAGTGGCCTTAGTGCCGTACGATTCCCCGATTTCAAAGTCAAATATTTTATTTTACAACACACTGTACGATGAAAACGCATCGAACCACTTGGCGATCGGCAGTGCGTATGCCTTTAATATTGAGGGCGGCAAACAAATGACACGGGAAGAGCTTGTCAAAGAAGGATTAAACGAAAGCATTACGCATGTAGATTTCATGGTCGGCTCCAAAGATATGAATATCGACGGCATTACCGCTGACGGCAAAAGAGAACCGATCTTCAGAAACGGCAACTGGGCATTTTAATAAAAAAGGAGGCGCTTGGGCCTCCTTTTTTTATTTTGCTTCATACATTTGCAAGTTGGCGAAGACGGTTTCCAAAACAGGTGTATCAACAGACAAGCCTTTCGCTTTTTCAAGCAGAAAACCGTGCAAATGATCACCTTCCGTCACCCGGCCCTTTTCCATATCTCTCAGCATCGACGATTTCATATGGTAAGACATGCTTGTCAATGTACGATAACTCTCTTCTTCCAGGTCAGGGTCTTTCGGAATGCCGGCAGCACTGAAAATGGCTCCGATTTCAGCAAAAAGACGCTTTGCCGTATTACGGCCGCCTTCTGTATCTAAAATCGGTCCGACCGGCTGTTGAAACAGTGTAGTCACTCCCGCCTGCGCGGCAATAAACATATACTTTTTCCAAATGTCCTTTTCAATATCCCGGCTGATGATGACATCCGCTTTCACACCTGCAAACGCGTTTTCGAGCTCATTCATACGGTCGGTGCGTTCTCCGTTCCATTCACCGAAAACAAAACGGTGGGCAGCGCTCGTATGTAGAATTTCCCCTTCTTCGTTAAGAGCGCTCTCAATAAAACAGAGGCCTCCCAGCACCTGGTGTTTTGAAAAAGCTTCAAACAGCTGGTTATAATGCCTGTACCCGTTTAAAAAAGGAATAATGATCGACGAATCTTTAACAAACGGTTTGACATCCCGAATGACATCATTCAACGAATACGCTTTTGAAGCGATGATAACGGCGTCAAACTCACCTTTTTCGCCTGCCATGATGAGTTTCGGCTTAATTGCAACATCACCTTTTGCACTTTTGACGGTCAACCCCGTCTCTTTTAATTGTTCAGCCCGTTTCTGACGGACAAGAAACGTAACATCATTTTCCTTTTCTGCAAGACGCGCGCCGATATATCCGCCCACTCCCCCAGCTCCGACAACTAAAAACTTCATGATGCATTCCTCCGTCTCTTTTCAATTCATATGTTCCTTTATTGTAACGGGAAGTCAGAAGATTGAAAACTTTTTTCATAAATAAAAAGCAGAGTCTCCCCTGCTTTTTTATTACGCGTATAGCTCTTCAAGCTTTTTCTGTACATCCGTGTTTTCAAGAAATTCGTCATAAGTCATTTGTTTGTCAACAATGCCTTTAGGCGTTAATTCAATGATGCGGTTGGCAATTGTTTGTACAAACTGATGGTCATGAGAAGAAAACAGCATAGCGCCTTTGAAGCTGATTAAGCCGTTGTTAAGCGCCGTGATGGATTCCAGGTCTAAGTGGTTTGTCGGTTCATCCAGAATTAAAATGTTCGCGCCGGAAAGCATCGCTTTTGAAAGCATGCAGCGCACTTTTTCTCCTCCGGAAAGAACGTTTGATTTTTTGTTGACCTCTTCCCCTGAGAACAGCATACGTCCTAAGAACCCGCGCAGAAAGCTTTCGCTTTGATCATGCGGCGAGTATTGGCGGAGCCAGTCAACAAGGTTCGCATCGCTGCCGTCGAAGTATTCGCTGTTGTCTTTAGGGAAGTACGCCTGAGAAGTGGTCACGCCCCATTTAAATGTGCCGCTGTCAGCTTCCATTTCCCCGGAAATGATTTTAAACAACGTCGTAACGGCAAGCTCGTTGCGGCCTGTAAACGCGATTTTGTCTTCTCTGTTCATAATAAAGCTGACATTATCAAGCACCTTAACGCCGTCAATCGTTTTCGTTAAGCCTTCAACCCGCAGCACGTCATTTCCGATCTCACGTTCCGGCGTGAAATTGACGTAAGGATAACGGCGTGATGATGGTTTGATATCATCAAGCGTGATTTTATCCAAGAGTTTCTTTCTTGATGTCGCCTGCTTTGATTTAGAGGCGTTGGCGCTGAATCTGGCCACGAACTCCTGAAGCTGTTTAATCTGCTCTTCTTTTTTCTTATTGGCTTCCTGAGAAAGCTTTAAAGCAAGCTGGCTGGATTCATACCAGAAATCATAGTTGCCGACATACACTTGAATTTTATTAAAATCAAGATCGGCGATGTGCGTGCACACTTTATTTAAAAAGTGACGGTCGTGGGATACGACGATGACTGTGTTTTCAAAGTTGATCAGAAACTCTTCCAGCCACTGGATCGCTTTCAGATCCAAGTGGTTCGTCGGTTCATCAAGCAAAAGAACATCCGGTTTGCCGAACAGCGCCTGTGCCAAAAGCACTTTCACCTTGTCTGAGCCGCCTAAGTCTGCCATTTTCTTCGTATGAAGGTCTTCAGAGATACCCAGACCCTTTAACAAAATAGCGGCTTCACTTTCAGCTTCCCATCCGTTTAATTCCGCAAACTCGCCTTCAAGCTCAGCGGCGCGGATGCCGTCTTCATCTGAAAAATCAGGCTTCATATAAATCGCGTCTTTTTCCTGCATGACTTCGTATAAACGTTTATGCCCCATAATGACGACTTTCAGCACTTCAAAGTCTTCATATTCAAAGTGGTTCTGCTTCAGGATGGCAAGGCGTTCGCCAGGGCTCATATGGACATCGCCTGTCTGCGGCTCCAGCTCACCGGATAAAATTTTCAAAAATGTTGATTTTCCGGCACCGTTTGCGCCTATTAATCCGTAGCAATTGCCCGGCGTAAATTTAATATTGACATCTTCAAATAACTTGCGATCCGCAAAACGCAAGCTCACATTATTTACAGCAATCATTTATAATCCTCCATCGTGTCTAACATCATTAAAAGTATACCATGAATAAAGGGGAAGAGAAATGTTTCCCTGCGAATATAGGGTTTTGAAAAGGCAAGCGCCAACCAGGAGTGCTGTGATACAATAGATATATATACATATTCATCACGGAGGAACAAGTTGAAGCTTTTAACACTCACAGAATACTGTCTTATGATTTTCTTTACCGGGGTTTTTCTGGCCGTCACAGGCTTTACGGCACGTGACATCGGCTTGTACGTCGGAATCGCCCTCATTTATACGTTCTCGCATCTTTTTTCAAAACGGATGCTTGAAAAACGCGGCAGAGAGAAGCAGCAGGTGAATCTTTTTATCAGCGTTCTGGCTATTGTCGGATCAGTGCTGGCTACGGTATTGTTCATCGCCATCGCCGCCTCGTTTGCCAAATAAAAAACGCCGGCCGTCCGAATCGGGCAGCGCGGCGTTTTTATTTTGTCTGACGCATATCATGAAACGGGAAGAACACAAACTTCGAGGTGCCGACGATCCGGTTTTCGGCAATTAAACCGAGTCCGTTCCGGCTGTCCATTGAATTCAGCCGATTGTCGCCCATGACGAAGTATTTGCCTTTCGGAACCTTTACGGGGCCGAAATCTCCCGTCAGGTTGACTCCCAGTTTTTTCGCTTCTTTTTTATTGCTCGCGAGGTACGGTTCTGCGATTTTTTTACCGTTTATATAAAGCGTGTCATTTTTCATTTCCACCGTTTCTCCCGGTTTTCCGATGAGCCGCTTTACATAATGGACTTTCGATGTATCGCCGTTAATAATGACGATGTCCCCCCGCTCGATTTCGCCGATATAATTGACGCTTTTGTTGACAAACAGCCGTTCACCGTCATGTAATGTCGGGTACATTGATGATCCTTCCACTAAGTACGGTTCAAACAGGAAATGGCGGATTAACAGCGCAAGTGCGACTGCTATAATGATAGCCTTTCCCCATTCCCAATACGTGTTGGATTTTCTTTTTACCGATTTTTCAGAAGTAGGTTTTTGTTCTTCAGTCAACGTGGTTCCTCCTAGACGATCACTGTTTCAGTTCATGTACCATCTTTACTTTATCACAACTCATCATAAAATACATAACGCTTCTATGCGTATATGATTGAAAAAAGCGCCCGTAATGGGCGCTTTTTGCTTATTTCTCTTCAACCGGCTTTTTGATGATTCCTAAGATAACAGCCGTTACGATCGCTCCGATCACGATGCTCAATAAGTAGAGCAGCGGATGATTCGTAATGAATGCAACGAATACTCCTCCGTGCGGTGCAGGAAGCGTTACCCGGAAAAATTCTGTCAGTCCGCCCGCTACCGCAGAACCGATAACGGCTGCAGGGATGACGCGAAGCGGATCAGCCGCCGCAAACGGGATGGCGCCTTCTGTAACGAAAGCGGCTCCCATGAAGTAGCACGTAATACCGGCTTCACGGTCACGTTTAGAGAATTTGTGTCTAAAGAATGTTGTCGCCAGTGCGATTCCAAGCGGCGGAACCATTCCGCCCGCCATGATGGCAGCGTGCGGCGCATAGTTTCCGGCATCGATCATCGCAATTCCGAAAGTGAACGCCGCTTTATTGAGCGGGCCGCCCATGTCGATAGCCATCATACCGCCTAAAATAATACCCATTAAGACAAGGTTGCCTGTTCCAAGGCTTTCAAGCCAATTTGTTAAGAATTTCATAAACGCTGCTACAGGTGTGTTAATGACAAACTGCATCAGGACACCCGTGATAAAAATACCAAGCAGCGGATAAATCAATACAGGTTTTAATCCGTCAAGAGATTGAGGGATAAAGACGAACAGCTTTTTCAGCAGGATCACGACATAACCGGCTAAGAATCCGGCAATCAGTCCGCCTAAGAATCCGGCATTCGCCTGCGTAGCCATAAATCCGCCGACCATACCCGGCGCAAATCCCGGACGGTCCGCAATACTCATTGCAATGAATCCGGCAAGAACTGCAACAATCAGTTTTAACGCATTGCCGTCGCCGATAAAGTTCAGCGCTGCAGCAAACGTGTTGTATGTCGGATCTTTCGGATCAGCTGAATGAATTCCCCAGAAGAATGAAATCGCAACGAGGATTCCGCCGCCGACTACAAATGGCAGCATGTTGCTGACACCGCTCATTAAGTGTTTATAGAAAGTGCTTCCGATGCTTGTGCCTGATTTCTGTTTCGGACCGTCTTCATTTGAAGCGGCAGATCCCCCGCCGCTGCCCTCGTAAATCGGCGCATCTTGATTAACGGCTTTTTCAATCAGTTCCTGAGGACGTCTGATACCGGCCGTTACAGGCACTTGAAGAACATGTTTGCCTTTAAAGCGCTCCATTTCAACCTGTTTATCAGCCGCTACGATAATCGCAGGCGCGTCTTCAATTTCCTGAGCCGTCAGCTTATGTTTAATACCGCTTGAGCCGTTTGTCTCTACTTTAATTTCGACGCCGAGCTCTTTCGCTTTTTCCTTCAGTGCGTCAGCTGCCATGAATGTATGGGCGATACCCGTCGGACATGCCGTGACGGCAAGGATTTTGCCCTTTCCTGACGGCGCTGCCTGTTCTTCCTGCTCTTCTTCCTCATCATCATCTTTGTCATGCTGATTGATGATGTCAATGATCGCGTCTTCCGATTCAGCTTCAAGAAGCTGTTTGCGGATTTCTTCACGCATGAGAAGCGTAGAAAGTCTTGATAATGCCTCAAGGTGCGTATTATTCGCTCCTTCGGTTGCCGCAATCATAAAGACCAGGTGTGCCGGCTGACCGTCTAATGATTCATAATCCACACCTTCTTTTGAACGGCCGAATGCGATGGCCGGGTTAATGACGCTCGCCGTTTTCGCGTGAGGAATGGCAATGCCTTCGCCGATTCCCGTCGAGCTTTGGCTTTCACGATTTAAAATGGCTGCTTTGTAAGCCTCTCTGTCATTTAATCTGCCGGCTTTGTCAAGCACTGTCACCATTTCATCGATAACGTTTTCTTTCTCTTTGCTTTCTATATTGAGATGAATGGTATCTCTTGTTAACAGCTCAGTTATCTTCACTTTTCTTTCCTCCTCTATAGACGTGTGACTTGAACTTCAGGAAGAAGCTGCTGTACAAACTCTTCAGTTCCGAGCTCTTCAGAAAATGCCGTCGCGCTTCCGGAAGCAACCCCTAACCGGAACGCATCTTCCAAAGGCAGCTGTTTTGAGATCCCCGCAAGGAATCCTGCGACAACGGAATCACCCGCGCCTACGGAATTGACCAGCTTTCCTTTAGGAACATTAGCAAGGAAAACCGCGTCTTTCGTAAATAAAAGCGCACCGTCGCCAGCCATCGAAACAATCGCGTGTTCAGCGCCTTGTTCAATTAATTTTTTCCCGTAAGGAACGGCAGCTTCGGCTGAATCAATGACCGTATTGAACATTTCACCAAGCTCGTGATGGTTCGGCTTCATCAAAAACGGTTTCATTTCTGTCGCTTTCATCAGCGCTTCACCGGAGATGTCCACCACAACGCGGGCATTCTGCTTTCTGCATGCTTCAGCAATTTTTTCATATGTGTTATGCGGCAGGGAAGATGGAATGCTTCCCGCTAAAACGACGATGTCTCCCTCTTTCAGATCGGAGAACTGTTCTAAAAAGGCACTGAACACTTCGTCTGAAATCGTCGGGCCCTGTCCGTTAATTTCCGTTTCATCGCCCGTTTTCAGTTTTACATTTATACGCGTGTCTTCATCCACTTCAGAAAAAGCCGTTTCCAGACCTTCTTGCTGCAAAAAAGACGTTATATAATTTCCGGTAAATCCGCCGACAAACCCCATTGCTTTTGACGGCACATGGTGTCTTTTCAGTAATCTCGAAACGTTGATGCCTTTTCCGCCGGGATACTTCGTGTCATAGCTGGAACGGTTTAAACCGCCTACGGCAAAATCTTCAACGTGAACGATATAGTCAACAGACGGATTGAGGGTTACAGTGTAAATCATGGTTTCACTACCTTTACGACAGTTTTTTCTTGGTAATTATCGAATGCAAGTTCTTCAGCTTCAGTGGTAATGACAGCGGCGTCGCCCAAGGCGGCGAACGCTGCGAAAGAAATCTCGCCGAATTTAGAAGGATCGGCTAATACATAGGCATTTTTCGCCTGGCTCAGAGCCTTTGTCTTCAGAAGAGCCTCATCCGGATCGGGAGTTGTAAATCCGGCTTCAATGTGCACGCCGTTCACACCGAGAAAGCTTTTATCAAAACGGTACTGGCTAATCGCCGTTAATGAGGCGCCGCCGATCATCGCACCTGTTCGATGTTTCACATACCCGCCGAGAAGATAAAAAGGAATCCCTTTCCTTATTAAAGCGTCGATATGCATAACTCCGTTTGTGACAACCACAATGTCCTTTGTTTGATCTATAAAATCAATCATGTGCAATGTAGTTGTTCCCGCATCAAGATAAATACAGTCACCTTCTTCTAATAAAGATGCCGCTTTTTCTGCAATCTTCAGCTTATCTTGAAGGTTTTTGGAGGATTTTTCAATCATATCGGGTTCTTGCCTGCTGTTGGAAAGTTTAGATGCCCCGCCATGAACGCGCTTTAAAAATCCGCGCTCTTCTAGTGTTGATAAATCTCTTCTGATCGTTGATTCAGAAGCGTTTGTCATGCTTACCAGCTCTTGAATCTTTACCACATCACGCTTTTCAATCTGATCAATAATCAGCTGATACCTTTCAGGAGTGAGCATATTCCGCCTCCTTTGAAAACGTATTCATTTTGGCTATAAGATTATTGTAAACGCTTTTTTTACTTCAAGCAACTAAAATCACTCAAATTCATTCAATAACTATCAAAATCTTTCACATTTGTTCATATTAACGTATGTACATAGGGTTTGTAAACTGTAAATTCGACAAAAAGGGGGACAATTGTATGACATTTTCTTTTTATCATAAATGAAAAAAGTCTATTATATTCATTCAATCATTAAAACACAGAAAAAACCCCATGCAGTCTGCATGGGGCGCTTCGCTATTCATACCGTAACGCTTCAATCGGATCTAAGCGTGATGCTTTGTTGGCTGGCAGCATGCCGAAAATGACACCGATCAGCATACTGAACAGCACGCCGATACAAACCACCTGCCAGGAAACGAGTGACGGCCAGCCTGCGATAAGGGAAACGAGTGATGCCCCCCCGTAACCGAGACCGATTCCGATTAACCCGCCGATTAAAGTAAGCACAACGGATTCAATTAAGAATTGCGTCAGAATCTGTCCTCTCGTGGCACCGAGCGATTTGCGGATGCCGATTTCTCTGGTCCGTTCCGTCACTGATACGAGCATAATATTCATGACCCCAATCCCACCGACAACGAGAGAAATACCGGCGATCGAACCGATGATCGTCGTCATGACGGTCGTGACCTGGCCGATGCCCGCCGCGATTTCTTCCATATTCATGACTTGATAAGCCTCTTTTGTTCCGTGATTGTCATTTAAGAGACGGGCCGCTTCTTTTCCTGTTGTTTTGATTTGGTCGGCTGAATCCGCCTGTATGGAAACGTTGCTGTAGTCATTTGTACCGAAAGACGTTTTCAGCATGTTGAACGGGACATACATTTCACTGAGTCCTAACGATAAAAAACCGCTCTCTTCTTTTAATACACCGATTACTTCTATAGGCTGCCCGCCGGCCCAGACGATTTTTCCGAGCGGAGATGTTTTCCCGAACAGCTTTTCAGCCATTTTTTTCGAGATGATTCCCGCTCTTTTCCCGGAAAGAAAATCATTGTCCGTAAAGGTCCGTCCGTCTTGAACGTCCAGCTTTTTTACGTCCATGTAGCCGCTGTTAATGCCATTCAGCGTAATATCCGTTTCTTCTTCGTGATAACGGGCCGTCATTGATTTTACAGCAGAAGCGACAACCCGCTTTACGCCGTCCACTCCTTTTAATCCATTAATATCTTCTTCTGTAAAACTCGCTTGCTGCAAAGCGTTCGGATTGGCTGTTAATTCTTCATCACTCGGCAGATAAAACAATTCAATCGTATTGCCCGGCCCGCTTATGGATTGCTTCAGCATTTGCTCTCCGCCCTGACCGACAGCCACCACGACGATTACTGAACCGACGCCGATAATGATGCCAAGCATCGTCAGAATCGATCTCAGCTTGTGAGCTCTTACGGAACCGAGAGCCATCCGGAGATTTTCTAACAGGCTCATTCCCCCACTCTCCTCTGCTCAGAATCGCGGGAAACGATCATGCCGTCACGGACGAAAATCACTCTGTTTGTACAGTCCGCCACTTCAGGCTCATGAGTGACAAGCACCACAGTTACACCCTCTGCATTAAGCTCCGTGAACTGCTCCATGATGGAAATGCTTGTTTTCGTATCCAGCGCGCCGGTCGGCTCATCAGCCAAAATAAGCTTCGGTTCGTTAACGATGGCTCTTGCAATCGCGACACGCTGTTTTTGGCCGCCGGAGAGCTCATTCGGCATGTGAAGCATCCGATCCGCTAAACCGACTTTTTCCAGCGCGTGCTCCGCCCGTTCCTCACGCTCTTTTTTGCCGATTCCGGCGTAGATCATGGGCAGTTCGACATTTTTTCTTGCATTCAACCGCGGCAGCAGCTGAAATTGCTGAAAGACAAATCCGATTGATTTGTTCCGGACCGCCGCAAGCTCTTTTTCCGTGCATGACGATACATCTTCGCCCGCAAGCCTGTAACTTCCTGATGTCGGTCTGTCCAGACAGCCGATGATATTCATAATTGTTGATTTTCCTGATCCCGACGGTCCCATAATTGACACATATTCTCCCTCTTCAATCGTCAGGTCGATTGAACGGAGAACATCAAACGTCTCCTTGCCGATCTGATAGCTTTTCTTCACTTTTGAAAGCTGAATCATCTATGCTTTCACATCCGTTCCGTCAGTCAAACCGTCAGCCGGATTCAGAATGACTTTATCATCCTTCGAAAGTCCCTCTTTTATCTCCGTCAGCTGCTTCGCGGTGTCGCCGACTTTGACTTTCACGCGTTTGGCCTTCCCGTCTTTTACCGTAAAGACCCAGTGCTCATCTCCGTCTTTTTTGACTGCTGAGGACGGCAGAGTGTCGGCTTTCCGTTTGTCGGTTTCAATGTTCATAATGAGTTTAAACCCCGGTTTGCCCTCCGGAAGGTTTCCGATCAGCTTGACCTGAAACGGATACTGCACGGCTTGTTCCGTATTTCCACCCGAAGCGGCGCCTGACTTTTGTTCTGGAACGAGACCGACAGCCGCCACTCTTCCCTTCCATGTTTTATTAGGAATGGCGTCAGAGGTAATCGTAACGCTTTGTCCCTTTTTCACTTTCAGCGTGTCGTATTCGGACAAATTGCCGGCAACGATCAGGTGTTCCGGGTCGCCTATATGTATTACCGGTTCTTGAATATCCGATTTTTTAGAAGCCGCTTCTTGATTTACCGAGATAACCGTTCCGTCCATTTCACTCTTGACATTGAGGTTCGCCACTTGGTTTTCAAGAGACTGCTTTTGCAGATCAGATTGCTTTAATTCGATTTCCGCCGTTTTTTGCTGAAGCTGCAGATCAGTCCGTTCGGATTCTATTTGTTTTTGGGCTTCCGCTTCTCCCACTTGTTTTGCCAGATCTTTTTCTTTACTGTTTAATGCTCTGAGTTTTTCTTCAATTTGTTCAATTTGCAGCCGTTTTGATTGTTCTGTCAACTCATTTTGTTCTTTATCAAGATTGAGCTGCTCGTTTGTATAAGTGACTAATGACGACCCTTTTTTTACCTTGTCGCCTTCTTTTACTTTCACCTTATCAAGGGTTCCTTTATCCGCTTCATAAAAAACATACTGTTCCTTGGAGAATTTAAGTGTTCCCGGCACCATGACCGCAGATGAGATTTCTCTTTTTTCCACGGTTCCGATTTCGACCTTTTCCCCGGCGCTGCCGCCCGCGGGAGCGGCAGACTTATAAATATTGATACCTATGAATACTGTAACAATTACGGCGATGCCGATTCCGATCCAAAGTTTTTTCATGTTACACACCTGCTGTCATTGAACTTAACAGTCCTCCGACTGCCGAAACCAATAGCATAATAACAAACAGGACAATCGCGGAAGTCCAAGCCGCTTTTTTCGAAATGCCGCCTGTATAGCGAAGCCCCAAAGCGAGCAGAATATAGCTCCAGATGCTGAAAATGTCGAACGCGCTTAAAAAGACCGCAACGCCGTCTCCGGCCGGTATGACACTCGCCAAAGATGTAACGGCGTACAGGGAGCCCGCTCCGGTAAAATAAGTGACAAGACCGTTAATGACTAACCCGATATTGGTAATAAATGCCGTGAAGAGGCCGAGTGAGAGCATTTTTTTGTAGGTTGTCACGCCGCCTGAAATTTTGACGCACAGCCAGTAAATGAGCGGAATGATAAAAAGACCGATAATACCCCCGAAGATTCCTCCGAAAATCGAACCGAATTTAGTGAGGGTTTTGGTCATTTCAATCTGATCATCGGTCAATCCTTCAAGAGTTGAACTGTTCAGCACTTCTTCATAATTCATCCCCAGCCCGCGCAAAATACTCCCGGCTGCGATGAGAATGATGACAATCAGGAGAGGGATGCCGATGACCGGCTTTTCTCTTAGTCTTTTAAACTGCACTACAGGACTTGTGATGACGCCGAAAACTGACGGTTTTTCCGTTATTGCCGTATTGCTTTTTTCCAGATTAGGTTCCATATTGCCGAAGCCTCCTATGTATTATTCTGTTTATACGTACGCAACAGGCTTAGAGAAGTTTCAATTTTTTTGCCGTTTGCGTATTTATGCTAAATTGTAACACAATTTCATACTTTTACGTTCCATAATTATGTAAAAAAGAATTATCATCAGACGGATATGGAGGGAGGCTCAAAACCTTGTGCGGACGCCGTTTTCAGCCTGTATATGTAAAGAAAACGACCTCAATTGTAAAATCCTTCAAATTCCATTTTAACCTTCTTAGAAATTCGGCGCTTCAGCCGGATGTTATCGGCGGCTGTGCAAAAAAAGCCGGATGGCAATAATGCCCACCCGGCTTTTTTTCATCCTCCGCTTACAGGAGGAATAAAGGCAATGGTATCGCCTTCTGTTACGGTACTGTTGTCTTTTACATATGTTTCATTGATCGCTATCATGGCATTGTCAATCGATTGAAGGCCGTACCGTTCCTTTAACAGCGCTTTTACAGCAGACGCTGCCGCCTCCTTTTCGTCAAGTTCAATGACCGGTGTTCCTGCCTGCTCCGCAAGTCCGGCAAACAAAAGTACTTTAATCATCGCGATTCTCCTTTATCCAAATCTGGTTTTCCGTTCGGATAGGGCGTCGTTTCCAGCTGATCGCCTATCCATTCTTCGCCGTCTTCCCAGATTTCTTTTTTCCATATCGGCACAATCTGTTTTATCCGTTCAATTGCATATTCATTCGCCTCATATGCCGCCTTTCTGTGCGGAGAGGACACGGCGATTACGACCGCTGCTTCTCCGATATCAAGGACGCCGACACGGTGAGTGATTGCAGCTTCGGCCCCTTCCCATTTCGCGCTGATTTCATCACCGATTTGGGAAAGCATCTGAACAGCCATCGGTTCATACGCTTCATATTCAAGACGCACCGTCCGCCGTCCGGCAGTCCACTCTCTGACCGTGCCGATAAACGTCGTGATGGCCCCGGCTTCACGCTTTTCAACTTTTTTCACGATATTTTCCGCAATAATCGGTTCCCTTGTAATTTGAAAACGTTCCATTTAAGCAGATTCCCCTTTCAGCTGCGAAAGCACAAACATAATGGCAGCCGGATCGTCCGCATGGAATACGGGCATACCTGCATCTGCCGGCATATCCTCCGTATTTCTGCTGGCAACCGCGATCACGCGCTCCAAATGCTTCAGCTTTTGCCATTCTTCGCTGTTTTTGATCATGATGATTTTCGGGTGCGGCGCATGTTTAAACCCCTCTATAAGAAGGCAGTCAACTCCCAGATATTCATACAGGCCGATCAAACCCGCCAGATCCCATTTTTTTCGCGCCGTAAGCTGCAGCACGCCGTCCCCTTCTACTGCCGTAACCGCGGCTCCGGCCTTTGATAAACGTTCTGAATCTTTTCCGTCTGAAAAAGGTTCCGGCTCCCCGCCATGTCCGTGGTGCTTTAAACATCCGATAGTGCACTCTGTCGGCGCCGCTTTCAGCACACGTTCGATAAACGTTGTTTTGCCGCTGTTTTGAAAACCTACGATCTGGACGATCGGGAAAGAATTGACCACGGCCATTCACTTCCATTCTCATCGCGGATGAGGAGCGCGTGAACCGTCATGCCCGCTTCATATCCCCTCGTTCCTCCCGGCAGAAGGATAAACGCGTTTGCTTCGGCAAGAGATGTGACAGAGCTTGATTTATCGAGACCGACCGGTGACGCCATCATCTTTCCGTCCTTATGGTAAACAAACGCCCTCACAAACCTCGTAAACGGATTCGGCTTCGGAAAGTCGTTTGTCAACACGGCTTCCGCCCAACCGGAGTGAGGTTTTTCATTCAAAAGCCACGTCTGGATCATCGGTTTTACAAACAGGGTGAAACCGACGTAACATGCGGACGGATTGCCGGAAAGGCCGAACAGCAGCATATCATCGGCCCGGGCGACAGTTGTCACGCTCCCCGGACGCATTGCCACTTTGTTAAAAAGAACTTCCGCTCCGAGCTTATCATAAATGTCAGGAAGAAAATCAAAATCGCCGACTGACACGCCGCCTGTTGTGATCAAAAAGTCGGTCTTTTTCATGGCTTCCTTCACCGCAGCATAGCTGTCATCAAAATCATCGGAAATTTTGCCTAAGTTCAGCGGTACCGCACCCGCTTCAATGATCTGGGCATACACCATGGCCGCGTTGCTGTTGCGGATTTTCCCCGGCTCAAGCGGATCGCTTACATGAAGAAGCTCGGTTCCCGTGGCGATAATGCCGACAACCGGTTTTCTGACCACGGGAACGGAAGCATAGCCGAAGGTTGCCAAAAGAGCGGTGACGCCCGGCGTGATTTTCGTTCCTTTTTTTAAAAGAGAGCTGCCCTTTTTCGCATCTTCTCCCTGATATGAAATATTATCGCCCGCATGAAAAGGGCGTTTCACTGACATGTAATCCGTGCCGTTTTCAGAAAACGTTTTTGTCAGCTCAAGCATCACTACGGCATCCGCGCCTTTTGGAATCTGCGCCCCTGTCATGATACGGACAGCTTCATACGGTCCGAGCTCTTTTTCTGACACGGCGCCGGCTCCGATGTGGTCAATTACTTCAAACGTGACGGCATTGTCACGGGAAGCCGTCTTTGAATCGCGCGCCCTGATGGCAAACCCGTCATACGGAGAACGGTCAAAAGCCGGTACATCATGGTCCGCTTTAACATCTTCCGCCAGATAGCGGTGGAGACTGTCCTCCAGCGGCACCCATTCGGTATCCCCTTGTTTTTTATAGCGGCCCACCCGGCGGACTGCTTCGTCCACCTGAATCGGCGTTCTTTTTTCAAGCATAGCAATATCTCCCCTTTTTACAGTCCGATCACTCTGGCCAGAACTGAATTTGCTTCTTTTATGTCGTTTGTCCCGTGGATCAGTGCCCGTCCGTCTTGAAAAATAACGATTCTGAAGTCCTCGTACGCAATGTGCAGCAGAAATTCATTTGCTTCTACTTTACCGATTTTCTTCAGACGCTTGACAAGCTCTTCTTTATCCAGCCTCTTTAACGCTTCCGATCTGATTTGAACAGTGTCTCTTCCGCACAGCACGCTTGCTTTCGGTCTGTTTTCAGGCTGCAGATACGGGTATACGGGCTCCGCGCCGCAGGAAGGGCAATGATCCCGTTTGGTCTGATCCACATTTATGCTCATATTGGTGTTATTCCACACATCAAACGTGAAAAAGCGCCGATTTACGGCGGCATGATTTCCCGTCAGCAATTTCAGCGCCTCAGCCTGCTGATAAGCAGAGACGATATGAACCGCCGGAGGTATGATGCCAGCTGTATCACATGTCGCTCCGCCCACGGGCATTTGCTCAAACAGGCAGGATAAACACGGCGTAACCCCCGGAATAATCGTCATACACATTCCCTGACTGCTGACACAGGCACCGTAAATCCAAGGTGTTTTCGTTTTCAGCGCCAGATCATTGATGACCATTCTCGTTTCAAAATTATCTGTCGCATCCACGATGCAATCCGCTTGTTCGATCAGCGGTTCGAGCGTTTCCGCTGTACCTTCCGCCGCGTAAGCTTCTATATGTATGTCACTGTTTACCGCCAAAAGACGCGCTTTGGCCGCCACGGCTTTCGGCAGGCGCTGTCTCGCGTCTTCTTCTGTATACAGCTGCTGTCTTTGTAAATTGCTCCATTCCACATAATCCCGGTCAATAATCGCCATACGGCCTGCTCCGGCTCTTGCCAGGCCTTCTGCCGCGGCTGTTCCGAGGGCTCCGGCCCCGACAATCAGGACGCTGCTGTCAGCCAGCGCCTTCTGCCCTTTTTCCCCTATCGGCTTAAATCTTGTCTGCCGCGAATAGCGCTCTTCCATCTGTATTGTCCCCTTGCAATTTTTATTTCCATCATACCATGTTTCTTCACAATCAGTCCTGATTTGAAGACTCGATATGTGCCAAAAGTCTGGTGTAATCATCCCGCGTGTTGATATTAGCGAACTCCTCCGGCCCGGCGCCGATTTCTTCAGCCTGCACATAACAGACAGACAGCTGTTTCAGAGTGTCTGTCATTTTCAGCTTGTTTTGTGTAAGCTGATCCAAAAGCACCGCTTGCACCCGTTTATGATAAACCGCCAAGAGAGGCTGCTCTCTGTTTTCACAAATTGGGATAACAGCGTCAAGATTTCCGGTCAGCTTCATTTCAAGCGCAGCCATCGTCTTTCTTGTCACGAGCGGCGTGTCACAGGATATGACCGTATATGTTTCGCCTTCCGTTTGTTTCATTGCCGTATAAATGCCGGCCAGCGGCCCCATTCCCCGAAACTGGGGTACATCGGCAAAAACATACCTCTCTTTGTTTGCTAAAAACGTTTTTATATGTTCAGGGCGGCTGATAATTACCGTTTCTCCGCTGCCGAAGGCTTTTTTCGCCTGTTCATAAAACATGCCGTCCTTCCACTTTGCAAAAGCTTTTTGTTCTCCGAATCTCCGGGAAGCTCCCCCTGCTAATATTACATTCACCCGTTTCATGTCATCTCTCTCCCATTCTGTATAAAAGCATAGCAAACGCCTCAGCCGAAATACAATAATTACGGTGCTTGTCTGTTTAATTAAGAGGAATAGCCGTCTGCCCTTTCCCATATTGTAGTGTTAACATCATGAGGGAGATGGTTCTTATGAAAATATCAGGTCCGTTTTTCCACGACACTTCTCAAGAGAACCTTTATTTGAAATCTGAACTTTCCAGATGCAGAAAATTAATTTCCGAGTTTGAAGCAAGCTACTTTCATCAAAAAAACAATAAGCTGCAGCAGGAAAACGCCATTATTAAAGAACAGCTCCACAAGCTTTCTGACGAATTGGAAGCCATGGCACAAAAACACAACCAAACGAATGACACAGAACGTTCTTTGCATGAAATCAGGGCCGGACTGCTCGATAAAATCGTCATTCTGCAAGAACTGCTGCAGCAGGAAACGTTTCGGCGGAAAAATGAGATGGAAGAAAAACACCGGCTGCATCTCACAAATGTAAAATTTGAAGAAGAAAATAAAAACTTACATACCCGCATCCGCTCACTTGAGACCGCCATACAAACCGAACAGACTTCTCACGAAGATACAAAACGGCGTTTTCATGCCGCAGCAGAAGAAAATACCCGGTTGCACACACAAATTACAGAAAAAGAATATCAGCTCAAACATATTAAAATAGAAATTAATCATATGAGAGATCGAATACTAGAAACAAAAGAACGGCTTGTAGAAATAGAAAAAACGAAAGAAAAGTTATTTCAAGAAACCATTCTCTCATACAAAAGGCAGCTGGACGAAAGTGATGCTTGGATTGCCGGCCATTTTGCTGATATTGACAGCCGCACGGCGGAACCGACAGAACAGGACCTGGAACTTCCTTCCGCTTCCGCCGGGACTGTTCAGGCAGAAGACTTGCTTAAAGCCGTCACCGAACAAGTTATCACCCTGCAAAAAAAGTTTGCACAATCAGAATCCCGTGATCAGTCGTTTGATGAAAAACTGGACGCGTTAAAAGAACGGGCTGATGAAGAAAAACCTTTCCAAAAATATGTCGTCAAGCTTGAAAAAAAGGCGGTAAAAGATACGTCACTTCCGCAGAACAAGCGGGAAAGCGCAAAAAAACTGCTTGAGTAACACAAGCAGTTTTTTACTGTTTTACTCAGCAGCCGTATCATTTCCCGTTTCTGCTGTTTCCTGAGAAATTTCTCCCTCAAGAATATATTGGCCGCGGTATGGTTTTTTTACTTCAGGATACATTTTAATTAAGCTTTGCATAAAGGTTGTCATATTAGGAATTTCAAGGCCGCTTTCCTTTTCAATTTCCTTTTGCAGTTCTGAACTTTTGATCGCTGCATTGTGGCGTTTCAACGTTTTAATGGCTGCTTCGCGCAGTTTTGCCGCTTTTGAACCCGGTCTTGCCGTCCCTCTTCTTCTTCTAGTAGAACCGTCTGGAATGCCGGCTGGAAGAGTCGTTATAGACTGCATTTGCGGCTGGGTGGATTGAGGCTGTGTCTGCGGCTTTTGGTAGCTTCTCATTTCCTGTGCTGCAAGCTCTGCAAGCACTGGGAGAGAGTCACTTTTTTTCTCCGGGCGAAACTCTTTTTTTGTATCGGACAGGCTGCCCGTATTGTCTAATTCTCTCAGTTTTGCATATATTTTATCACGTTCTATTTGATATTCACGAATGACTTTTACCTCTGCTTCGTTCAATTGTTCTAAACGTAAGCGCAGCGCTTCTCTTTCATTAAACATGTGTAAAACCCCCTGTCAAAAATTTAAACGCTTTTATTAAGATATTAGATTACAAAAGTAATTTTATCAACTATTATTTTATCATTTTACTATTTTATTTACTCTATGAAAAATTGCTTATTTTCTGAAAATGGTACTTTATATACAAAAATCCCTTATCACATAGGGGATTCTGGACGATGTTCCAATTTATTCAATCATTTCAAAATATAACTTAAAATTACTTGTTTAATGAAAATTAGCGTAATATCTACAATTTTCGACTATAATATGTAAAAGATAATGAATGGAGAAAACATGCGGTACAGCGTGTTTTCTTCTGTTTCTCTTTCGTTTTTACCGAAGCTCAACAAATCACATATGACATTTTGGAATTTTTTATCCAATAAGCATAAAAAACCCTGCTGCCCATCGGCAAAGGGCTTTCAGAACCAATACAAAAGACCGGCGGAGATTGTCCCGGTCACTCGGAAGCCTGCTCTGTTTCTGAAAGAATGCGGCTGACGCGTTTTTCAAGTATTGCCATCCCGCTTCCTCCCGCTTGAAAATGGCGGAGCTGTCCGGTTTTATCAAAAACGTAATAAGCCGGCACATACTCATTTTCAAACGCTTCAGTCAGCGAATGATCGCTGTCGATGTAAATCGGCTGAGAGATGCCGTGTTCAGCCGCTGTTTTCTTGATTTTTGCAAGGTCAAGATCATCTTCGGAACGGGGTATGTGAACGGCCGCCACATTCAGATGATCTTTATATTTATCACGAAACTCATTCACCTTCGGCATCGCTTCTTTACACATCTGGCAGCTGGCGGACCAGAAATGAATCAATGCCGGCTTCTCACCGACCAGCTGGTCCTTCGTGACTTCTCCGTTAAACCAGGCTTTAGCACCTGTCAATTCAGGCATTTGCTGACGTAATTTCATCTTATATCCCTCCGTTATCGATCAGAATTTAAAAAGGTCTGTGATTTTGTCTGTTTCCGAACGGATGAAAACGTTTTTTGTCCGGACTTCCCGTTCGCCGGAGAAAGTCCGCCGTTTAGAACACTCAATGTTTTATCAACGTCACTGCCCGATGCTGTTATGGAACATTCGCCAGGGAAACACTGCACCTTCTTCTTCAATTAACACGCCGTACTCCTCATATGTGATTCTCCCTCAAAAGTGTATGATTCAGCTGAATCCCCATGTTAAAATAAGATTGAAGATCCCCGTTCAATTACTATCTTCACAAAAATAATGAGATAGAAACCGGTCAATATGTTAAACCCTGCATGTAAATAACTGGTTTCTAGTAAAAGGTTTATCTTATTGTAAAAACGGGTAAACCACTTTTATCTTTTCTGCAATAGACTTGAAAGGAAGACATCACTATGATTGATTTAAAACACTTTGATTGGGCCGGTCTTATCACATCTGCCGGAATTTTCACCGTAAAGCTGGCTCTCATCATTTTAGCGTATTTTATTTTTCGGACGGCAGGCAAAAAGCTGATCAAGCATCTGTTTCAGAAATTCGAAAAACAGAACAACCTCTCTACGGGCCGCGCTTATACTTTGCGAAGCCTCGCGCTTAATGTGTACGGATACATACTGATTTTCGTTTTTATCGTGATGATATTGGATTTATTTCACTACAATCCGAGCGCTCTCATTGCCGGCGCCGGCGTGGTGGGCCTTGCAGTCGGCTTCGGCGCTCAGGGGCTTGTCAGTGATATCGTCACCGGATTTTTTATCCTTTTGGAAAAACAGATCGATGTCGGTGATTATATTACGGTTGCAGGCTACAGCGGCATTGTCGAGCAGGTGGGTCTCCGTACGACGCAAATCCGGAGCTTTGACGGCACGCTTCACTATCTTCCCAACCGGGGCATCACGAATGTTAGTAACCATTCCCGCGGAACGATGCAGGCGCTTGTCGATATTAAGGTGCCTCTTGAAAAAAACCTTGATGAAACCATTCAGGTTCTGCAAACCGCGTGTGACAAAGCAGCCGCTGAGCTCCCGCAGATTAAGGAAGGGCCGGACGTCATCGGGGTTCAGGATTTAAGCACATCAGAAATGGTCATCAGAATCATTGCGAAAACAGAAAATATGGAGCAATGGCGGGTTGAACGTGTGCTGCGGAGAGAAATGAAAATCGCGCTCGACCGTTTTAAAAACGCCGCTTCCGGCGAATAAAAAAACCGAAGCATAAGCTTCGGTTTTTTCTTTTTAATGAAATTTTTTTTCTACTTCGCTGCAGATTTCGTCAGCGGTCATTCCGGAAGCCGTAATGACGGGAGCCTGAGTTGACGTATCGGCGATGCCTTGGACATTGCTGTCAAGTCCGGTTACGACACAGCAGTCACAATCCTTCGCATCCTCAGGAGTCTTCATCATCACTACGTCATATCCTTTTTGTTTTAACGCCTGTTCTACATCCGATAAAGATTGTTCAATTCCAATTTTTTTCGTCATATTGAACACCTCCGTTATGTAGAGTGCTCAATTTTTGTTAGATTATTCTTCTTTTCGGATTTAATTGGCATACTCCGAAAAATATCCGACCATGACATTGACTGCGGTTTCCATTGCGCCTTCATCCGGAGTCAGCTTTGCATGGTGAAGCCCATGGGAAGAATCGGCGCCGAGCCAGAACATAAAGCCGGGATATTTTTTCAGCATATACCCGAAATCTTCTCCGGTCATCGCTTCTTTCGCCATTTTCACTTCTGCAAGATTATGATCTTTGACAAATTGCATAAATTCTTCGGTCAGGCCGCTTGTATTATAGACTTGATGATAAACGGACGGATACGTGACCTTCCCTTTGCAGCGGAAGCCGATTTCAATTCCTTTGACGAGTTCTTCAATCCGCTTTTTCACCATGCGCATTGATTCCTCAGAAAGCGTCCGGATCGTTCCTTCCAGATGAGCATGCTCTGCGATGATATTTTGCGCCGTGCCTCCGGTAATCGTTCCGATAGTAATCACCGCGCTGTCAAGCGGATCCGTATTTCTGGATATGACCGTTTGCAGCTGGGTGACAAGCGTGCTTGCGGCGACGACCATGTCGTCTGCTGTATGCGGATATGCCGCATGTCCGCCTTTCCCTTCAAGGTCGATGACAAGCTCACTTGTATTGGCAAACAGCAATCCGCTTTTGGTGGAGATTGTGCCCACCGGCAGCTCAGGTGCTATATGGAGGGCAGTGATCAAATCCGGCGTCCATTTTTTCAGCACATCGCTTTCAAGCATCGGTTCCGCTCCGCCGGGTCCTTCTTCAGCCGGCTGGAATAAAAAGAGCAGATCATGCTTGACCGGATGATGGACAAAATGATCAATAATGCCGAGTGCGATGGTCATGTGCATGTCGTGGCCGCATGCGTGCATAAAACCGGGGTGTTCCGATGCAAACGGAAGTCCCGTCTGTTCTTCAATCGACAAGGCGTCTATATCCGCTCTGTAGGCGAGCATTTTTTCCGGAGCCGTGCCGTTGACTTTAACAAAGATGCCGGTTCTCCACGTTTCGATTTCAATTCTTTCTTCCGGGTATTGGTTCAATATATTCAGCAGGTACTGCTGTGTTTTATATTCCTGAAAGCCGATCTCCGGGATGCGGTGCAGATCTCTCCGGATAGAAATGAGCCGCTCTTTTTCCATATGTATTCCTCCTTAAGATAAGAATAAGGCGTGGATTTTATCATCCACGCCCATTCTATCAAACCATTCCTTACAGCTGGCGTAATTCCTGTTTGATTTCTGTTTTGCCTTTTGTTTTTTCATCGATATCTTTGATTTTTTTCGCTGGTGTTCCCGCTACAACGGTATATGGCTCAACGTCATTTACAACGATGGCTCCCGCAGCGACAACCGCGCCTTTACCGATTGTTACGCCTTCAAGAACAACCGCATTTGCGCCGATTACAACGTCGTCTTCCACGACAACAGGCTTAGCGCTCGGCGGCTCGATTACGCCCGCTAATACAGAACCCGCTCCGATGTGGCAGTTTTTGCCGACAGTCGCGCGTCCTCCGAGCACAACGTTCATATCAATCATTGTGCCTTCGCCGATGACTGAACCGATATTAATAGACGCACCCATCATGATAACGGCATTGTCGCCTATTTCGACTTGGTCGCGGATAATAGCGCCGGGCTCGATGCGCGCTTTTACATCTTTCATGTCAAGCATCGGAATCGCAGAGTTGCGGCGGTCATTTTCAATGACGTAATCCTCAATTTTGTCTTTGTTTTCTTCAATTGCGGCTTTAATTTCAGCCCACTCGCCAAAAACGACGCCGGATTGGCCGTTTAGGAATGTTTTAGAGGAATCTCCAAACCTGATTCCCTCAAGATCGCCTTTTACATACACTTTTACAGGCGTTGATTTTGTACTATTTTGAATAAATGAAATAATTTCATTTGCATCCATCATTTTCATATGTATTGTCCTCCTCTGATTTTCTACCTCATTACTGTAACAAAGGAAGGATACAAAGACAAGAAAAAAAGGAACAAGCCTTTATTCTGCCGGCTGGCTGCACAGGTCAGCGAACTGTCTTCCGAATTCCCGAAGCTCCTCTTCCTCGCTGCCTTCAGGATTGTTTTCAATTTTGACTGATGGCAGCGCCACCCGTCCTCCGCGGGCCGTGATCACTTTTTCCAATTCGTCTACCGCTCCGCAAAAAAACTCGTAGGACATATCACCGGAACCGAACAATGCAAATGTTTTCCCCGCAAAATCCAGGTTTTCCATATCTTCAGCAATATCCAGCAATTCATCAGGAAGATCCCCGTCTCCCCAAGTATATGTGCCTAATAAGATATGTTCGTAATCATTGAAAAGCTCGGCATCGATATCCATCGCTTCATATCTGTCTACGGTTGCTTCTGCTTCAATCAGCCCTTTTTCAATCAAATCCGCCATCGCCTCGGTGTTTCCTGACATTGTAGCATAAACAAGCAATACATTCCCCATCTTCGTCTCTCCTTTATGTATAAAAACTAATGTGCGAGCCGGGCCGCCTCATACGGTCTGACAAATTTACATTCGTAAAGTCCCGCGCAAAAAAAGCTTTCTTTCCGGTTGGCCACCCGCCATCCGTGACCGCGGATCGTATCAAACCATTTTAATTCACCAGCGGCGAAATCAGCTTGATAAATACGCGAAAATCCGTGTTCGTCCTGTGACGAAGTGACATAAATAATACCGTCATCCTCGGAAACGTCGAGAAATGATTTTTCCCGTATGGCAGGTCCGGCTGAAATGGCAAACTCCTCTTCCGTCCGCACGTTTCGGACAGAAACCTCGCCCCGCTCTCCCTTGGCCGCACCTTTTGCGGCAATGAGCCAATCCTTCTGATATATGAGCATTGAGGCCGTCATGCGCTGCCTTTCACAGCTTATACGCCGGACGCGGTCTTTCGTCAGATCATACGCCCAAATGCCGCCATGATTCATATGAATCCGGGTGCCGATATAAATCGTCTGACCGTGTAAACAAAGCGAACGGATTACTGGCGGCTCCTTTAAATGTGAAAAGGGCTTGGCCACATGCCAAGTGACACCGAAATCATCAGATAAATAGAGGCAGTGCGTGCCGTGAGCACAGACAAACCCGTCATTCCGACCGGCAACAGCCCATACGGAGGCGCTGGTAGGAAAGCGGGATGCCGTCCAGGTCTTTCCCTGATCGGCCGATCTGAGGACGGCGCCTTTTTCTCCAGCCCCGAATATGTAAGGCCCGATGTAAGTCAGCACATGAATCTTGCTTTTCATCCGGTACAGCCTTTTCCAGCCTTCTTCCCCAGAAAAATGAAAAATGCCTTCGCCTTTTACAGCGACAAAATATCCCGAAAACACTGATGCCATGACAGCCGTCGCGCCTTTATGAAACATGGCACCGGTCTCCGTGGTGTGCGGCCCATGCAAGAAAACCGCGGACAAATTCTTTGCAGCATTCCTGATCTTCAGCCGTCTCAGGCGCCAGCTCGATTTTCAGCGATTCCGGATATAAATTGGCGCCGGCCTTTTCAAACGCATCGCAAAACAGCGTGACCGCTTCGCAAAACTTAGGATAGGCGTGGTCGCCTGAACCGAAACAAGCCGTTTTCAGTCCGTTGAGCTGGCGATGCAGAACATCTTCATAAAAGTCTTCCGCTTCGTAAGGAAGATCACCGTCCCCCCATGTGTACGTGCCGACAAAAACATAATCATATGCTTCGAGAGAATCCGCAACTGCCTCATCCATGTCAAGACAGTCAATTGCAATCTGATGCTCGCTCAGTGTTTCTTTTATAATGCCGGCAATATCCTCCGTATTTCCCGACATGCTTGCGTATATAATTAATGCTTTCTGCACATGATCACCCCGTAATTGATAATGATTTTCATTAACTTATACAATACTTTAAATGATAATGATTTTCATTGTCAATGAAAAATAAAAAAAAGACAGCATGATTACTGTCTCTTTCTAAAAAGGGCGTTCCTGTTTCAGCATATCTTTGACGACCGAAACAAAAGCCTGCACCTGTTTTAATTCAAATGCCGGCTCATAACCGAGCAGCCATGTATCACGGCCGATCGGATGATCCTTAGCATCAAGCAGGGGCATTTTATTTACTTTGTCTTCCTCTTCTAAGGTGACTGACGGCAGAATGGCATAACCGATCCCGTGCAGCGCCATCTGCTTGCACGTTTCAATCTGATCGACGAGGATGGTCTGTTTCGGCGAGGTTTTGAATTTTTGATGCCACCAATGCTGAATTTCCTGAAAATATGTACTGTCACTTTTGAACTGGATAAACGGCCGATCGGTATGGGCAATATCATCAATACAGGAAATTTCTGTATCGACCAAATATAAATGATCGGTCATTAAATAATCTTTTCGGCCTTTCCATTCCGGGTTTCCCCGGATAATGCCGATATGTACCTGATCTTCATACAGACTTTTCAGCATTTCACTGCTCCACCCTGTAATGAGAGAAACTTTTGCATTCGGATATCGCTCCACATATGTTTTTAACACTTTCGGAAGCCAGTGCTGCCCGATAATGGAGGCGACGGCAAGCTTCAATGTGCCGTGAATTTCTCCTTCAAGTTCATCAATATTTTCTCTTATTCTCTCTTGCCGATCCGTGACATCATTTGCAAATTGTATGATTTTTTCTCCTGCCGGCGTTACCGTAAGTCCTTTTTGAGATCTTAGAAAGATCTTTGTTCCCCAGGCTTTTTCAATGGTCTGCAATCGCTGGGACAGAGCCGGCTGTGACACGAATAACCGTTCGGCAGCCTTCCTCATGTTTAATTCCTCAGCTAAAACTACGAGCATATGAAGCTCTTGAAGCTGCATGTCGTCCTCCTTTTCAATGCCTTTTCTTATTTCTTATCTACCATTCTAATAAAATAAAGGCTGCCGAGGCAAGCGCCACTCATATGTATGCGTTTTCTTTTTCTGGCATGCGAAGAACAAATAGGCTTATCGTGCGAGCCTACTTATTCAATGATCTGATATGGCTGCTTAACTGCTTTAACACGACTCTTCTCGTGAAAATGCCTTCAAAGACGCCTTCATCATTTTCAACGCAGACAAAGCCGTTATTAATGACCATACTGAACCCTTTGATAATCGGATCATTGATGTGGAGACGGGGAATGTCTTTCAGCATGACTTCCTCAACCGTAATTTGATCCAGCTTCTCAAACTCAATCCGTTCAAGTCCGAAAATGCTGTTCATAATCATATTTGTCCCGATCAAACCGTGCAGACGGTACGAAGCGTCCAGGACGGGAATGGCGGTATAGCCGGTTTTTGTGAGCACTAAAAGAGCATGCTCAAGGTTGTTTCCGACTTGTACGTGCGCCACTTTATCCGCCTCAATCATAAATTGTCCGACTGTTGCATCAAGAAGCTGATCTGATTGTAAGCTAATCATGTCACTTCGACCCCTTTACATTTTTCATCAAAACATGTATTCCCTATATCGCAATAATATAAACATTATCATTTTTTGTCGAAAAGTTTCCGTCAATAAAAAAGATACTCTTTGCAATCGAGTATCAATTTATAGGCCGCTGATTAATTTTCGTTCCGGAAACGGTCATAAAGCGTGACGAGTTTTTTATAAGTGGTTCCATCAACGCTTTTTGACCCTGCTTCTATATCGTTGATTTCGCTGGTCAAAAGCTCAATGGCATATTCATGATTGATCAGGATATTCAGCAGAAGTTTTTGTTCTTCTTCCGTAAATCGTTCACCGATAAGACTCATACGTAATCAGGCCCCCTATTTTTTACTGAATACCTCTGAAAGCAAAGTGTAATTTACTTTCAGCTCTACCGCTAGAATAAGTAAACAGAAAAAAATCGTCAACCGCATAATTCGACATTTTGCGGATTCTGTATGAAATATTATTTTGTGTAACGATTGGCATAACTGAATGCCGTGCAGGAATCGGGCTTGATTTTCGCTTCAATGCCCATCGAAGTAATGCGGCCGGTCATTTCTTGTATCAAATCTTTTGTAAGCCCTTTTCGGCCGATATCCAGATGCACTTCAAATGTAAGATCCGCCCCTTCATCCGCGAAAGGCAGGAGCAAATCTGTAAGTTCCATAAAGCGCCCGTCGAGAATATGCGCAGCCATCTCCTGGCTGAATGCGGTTTCCAGCGAAATTTTTTCGCGAAGGCTATGTATCGGTCTTGCAAGATCGTGATTTTTCAAACAGCCCCAAGCTCCCTTGCCTGTGCGGTGCAAGTGTATAGCCGTAATAAACTTCGTGAACTCGCGGTAAACTTGTGAATCGGTCCCTACAGACAGCACGTATGCTGAACGGGGGTCTTGATTGACAAAGCGTTTCAGCCGCTCCATCACGTCTTGAAAGGTCATCTGTGCTTCAGAAAGATTATAAAACAGAAAAGAATCAGCCATGTACGGACACTCCTCTTTCCAGAATCTACAACCAAATTCGAACAAGCACGTTCCTTTGCATGATTTAATAAAGCTCCGCTTGCGGAAGACGGGAAGCTTGGTCAGCCTTAAAAATTAAATCCAATTACTGAAGGAGCTCAAAAATTTCAATAGAAATCATGTCAATGTTATCAAACGGATATGTGTTAGGTTTTTCACCTTTTTGGAAAACCGTCAGTTCAAACGTTTGATTCTTTTCGAAATATTTAACACTGCAAATTTTTTCGCCGTTAACTTCAAAATAACGCTGCATCGGCTCGCTTGCCGCTTCCGCCGTTTCTTGCAGGCTTTGCAGCCTTGTGATGATACCCATTAATTGTGACATTCTAAAAAAAGACTCCTTTCAAAAAACAACTTCAAATCAACAAGTATTTATTATAATACAAGTTCTACAGAGCATCATACCATAAAGTAGACCGGGATGGCATTTTCCCGCTGGATTTTCAAAAAAGAAATAAACGGGAAAACCGTGTTTTCGAATAGTTTGAAGCTTTTTTCAGAATGTCATACACCTTTTATAAATGATTTTTCGCTTTTTGAGCCGCCATTGTCAGATGTATGTGAGAAGAAGCTTTTTTATGCGCAGACGACATAAAAAAACTTGGCGGGGGTAGCGCCAAGTTTTTTCGGATCTTGATCTGATAGAGGGGTTGGGGAACAGAGAGTAACTTCTCTCTATAACCAAATGATAATGATTATCAGTATCATTGTCAATCATTTTTTAAAACTTTTTTCAGATGACAGCAAAAAAAGCGGCATACAGCAGCCGCTTTAAAGTAATCCGTCCTGTTCATATAAATAAGAGTAAGGCAGATCGATAAATAAATACATATTGTCATCCATCGGATATGAAAAGGTTCTGATCATCTCTCCCGTTTCAATGTCACTGTACAGGTCACTGAAAAAGCCTTTTCTTGAATTCCGCATCTTCATGATGTTTTCTAAAAAGTACGGGCGCCAGCTCCAGTTTTTCTCCATGTATTCAGGCTGATAAAACCATTCACCGGATTGCTTGAACACATTTCCCGTCAGCTGATAGCCTTCTTCATCGCACATATAAATTCTGAAACAGCAGTCTGTCAGATTTTCCGCCAGTTTTTTAATAAACTCATCGTCCGCCTGGTGGGTTTTCTTCAGCTCGGAAACAGCCTGATTGACCCGCTTATAAAAATTCTCAGAGTGTTCATATACCGTCTCCAGCTTCTTCTTCTCTCTCGTAATAAATTGCTGAAACTCCGTTTTCAAGCGTTCTTTTAACAGACTGCGGTCTATAAAATGACCGTTTGGCGCCTGCAGATAATAGCCTTGAAAGAATCGGCCTCCGTTTCTCCAGGCGTACTGCAGCTGAAAATCAGCTTCTATATCTTCATACAGCAACGCGGCTCCGATTTTCCTCGCCAGCAATGAAATGCTGTAAAGCACATGCTCATACGATGGTGACGGCTGAGATACTTTCAGCGCCTGCAAATCTATTTTCAGAAGATCCGGTGAAAGGAGCGCGATTCTGTCCAGGTTGCTGCTCTCCTTACCGATATTGTCCACTGCGATTTTAATGCCGTATGTACGATAGTAGGCAAGCATATGGTACAGCTGTTCAATGTCGCCTTCGAAATTGTGCTCGGTGATCTCAAGCACAATACGGTTCAGTTCAATGCCCTGCTCTTCGTATTCTTTCAAAAGCTCAAGAAAGCTTTCGCCGTGGTCAAGCATCAATACATTCGCATCCTGGTTGATAAAAATCAACAGGTCACGATCCGCTTCTTTAAACCGCTCCAGCGCCTGCCTGATGACTCTGTCATCGACCTCAAGCTTATACTCTTCCGGAATGCCGGAATCTAAGAAAAACGGCCCGAGGCTCTCAATCTCCGCATCTGCCAAAATACGGCCGAGCACCTCATAGCCCACAACTCTTTGTTCCTCCGCGTTAAAAATCGCTTGGTAATACGGAATGACATCATCAATATTCGTCAGTACATCAAGTGGGTCCAACATGTTATCACCTGCTTCTCTATCTTTGTCTGATTATACACAATTATATCTGCACCACAAAGGTTTAGACATTCATAGGGGGAAAAAGGAGGCAATATGGGAGCAGCTAAAAAAAGGGGAAAATTTTCAAGATCACTCTTTAGATAAGGACGTTATCCATTTGTTTCACAATCACAAAGACAAGTATAAATATAAGAGCATTATAACCGGCAGCTGTCCAAAAGTAATGACTCCAATCGGTACTGTTAAACACCCAATCATCATCATGTTTCAACTGAAAGAAAGTTCCTTTTTTATCTAAAGTGCCAAATGTAAGAGTTGTTAACCCGCAAACACTCTTGGAAACGTCAACTCCATACATTGAACAGGCATTATCAGTATGATTTATTGGCATATGCGTATAATCAGATAAAATTATTTCCGCCAGCTTGGTTGGGAGAGACACTTATAATACAGCCGATGTATCGCCTCTGAGCCCGATCAAATACTCCCTGGCTTTAATAAATTTCGTTTCATCAGATGTAAGATTGGTATTTTGATAAAACTCTGGAGTAAAAGCGCAAATAATAAAGTACCAAATATTAAAGATGATAACTAAACTAAAAATAGTACAACGAACCATTTTAATAATTTCTTCAATTAATTGCCCCTTAATCTTTCAAAATTATATCATAATTTTGAATAGAAAATAAAACAAGCGAACGGCGGTTTTGACGTTCGCTTGTTTTGCAAGATAGTCAATATATGCAAAATTAAAACGGATAAGGATTCAGCCACTGCCCGCCGTCCATTGTAATACAATCCCCGTTTATGTAGGACGCTTCATCGGATAGCAAAAACGCTGCCAAAGCGGCGATTTCTTCCGGTGTGCCCAGCCGGCCAAGCGGCACACTGTTCATAGTGCGGGACATCGCTTTTTCCGATTCAAACAGCTTTTCCGCACCGCCTGTTCGTTCAATCGGGCCTGGGGCTATCGCGTTTGTGCGGATGCCGTATTTGCTTCCCCATTCAACGGCCAGCGTTCTTGTCAGTGACAATACCCCCGCTTTGGCTGCAGCGGAATGAACGACCCCCGCTCCCGCTCCCCATGCGTATGTGGCGGCCATATTCAATATGACGCCCTTCTGCTCCTGCTCGATCCAATGCCTTGCCGCGGCTTGGCTGCAAAAAAAAGTGCCGTTTAAAACAATCTCAATAACAGCTTTCCATCCGTTGGGCGTCAGCTTTTCTGCCGGGCAAATAAAATTACCGGCCGCATTGTTAATCAGCGCATCAAGCCGGCCAAAGACTTTTACTGCTTCTGTAATCATGTCTGAAGCACTCGATTCAGAACGGACATCCATTTGAAAACAAGCGACCTGTCCCTCAAAGGTCTCAATTTCTTTTTTTGTTTCCTCAAGTGCTTCCTGGTTCCTACCTGTCACCATGACGTGCCATCCCAGTTCAGCCTGTTTTTTCGCCATTGCTTTTCCCATGCCGCTTGATCCGCCTGTAATGATTACTGCTTTCTTATCCATAACAAACCCACCCCTTTTATTGAATGAATAATCATTCATAATTCTACCATAGATGTCCTTCCTCGTCATTACATGCTGAGAAGGGATTTTTCAGCCAAGCTGATGATATAATAGAAAAACTCTGACAAAGGTTGGTTTTACATATGAAGAAAATGACCAGAAGAACATTTTTAAAAAGAGGAATCGGCATTTTGGGTGCGGCTCTCGCGACGGCTTGCGGAGGCTACAGCTATGCCCGGTATATTGAACCGCGTATGATCGAAATCACCCGGCATACCATCACCAGCCGCCTGATTCCCCGCGGCTTTGACAATTTTAAAATTGTTCAATTCAGCGATACGCATCTCAGTGACGTGTTTACAACAGAAGACTTGAATAAAACAGCGGAAAAGATCAATCAGCTGAAACCCGATCTGCTTATCTTTACGGGAGATTTAATTGATAAGCCGCATTTATATAATGATCATCAGCATGCGCTCGCCGTGCTGCAAAGACTTGAAGCTCCTTTCGGAAAATTTTGTGTATATGGAAACCATGACCACGGCGGCTACGGCACAAACACGTACAAGGCTTTGATGGAAGCTGCTGATTTTCAAGTGCTTCGAAACGGCTATCGTCAGGTGCAGCTGACAGACGGAAGCCGGATCGAACTCGCGTCTTTGGATGATTTAATGCTCGGAAAACCTGATTATGAAGCCACCCTTTCCCGTCTTTCCGCAGATACGTTTTCCATATTACTCGTTCACGAGCCGGATGCCGCTCTTAAGATCGGCCGGTATCCCGTGAACCTCCAGCTGTCGGGACATACTCACGGCGGCCAGGTGCAGCTTCCGTTTTTCGGCCCTCTCATTACGCCTCCTTACGGAAAAACGTATACCGACGGCATGTATACACTGCATGACACAGTCGTTTATGTGAATCGCGGGCTTGGTACGACAAGGCTGCCGTATCGATTTTTAGCGAGACCGGAAATCACGCTGTTTACTTTGAAAACTTCACAAAAATAAGACTTTTATCCCGATGCACAAACACCCCCTCCTTAATATGTATATGGAAAAGAGTAAAAAGGAGGGTGATGAAACTGCTGACCTATCAAGTGAAACAAGGAGAAACCATCTCAAGCATTGCGCAGGACTTCAGAATAAGCACTGCTGCTCTCCTTCAGGCAAATCCCTCAATCCAATCGGTCATTTACGCGGGACAGCATATTATCATACCGAATCTTCCCGACCCATCCACCATTCCCTATTCCATTGTCGTGTATATCGGAGCGAAGAAACTGCAATTATACCGCCTTGGCAGACTCATCCGTACGTATCCGATCGCAGTCGGAAAAATATTGACGACCACACCGACCGGGGAATTTTACATCGTGAATCGCCAGCCTAAGCCCGGCGGCCCGTTCGGCGCTTATTGGCTCAGCCTCTCTAAGCTTCATTACGGCATTCACGGGACAAATAATCCCTCCTCCATCGGCAAAGCGGTATCAAAAGGATGCATCCGGATGTATAATCAGGACGTCACTCAACTTGCCGCTACCGTTCCTAATGGAACAAAGGTGACGATTATAAGATAAAAGGATCTTATTTGTTTATAGAACAGGCTGATGATAATATATTACAGTGGGACCTTTAGGGTAAGGAGCGTGTTTATGGATATATTTAAAAATCGAAATTTTGTCCGTTTATTTTTCGCAGCACTCGCTTCTCAAATGGGAACGACTGTAGGTAATATGGCTTTCGCTTTTTACTTGCTGGACCGCTTTGCCAACCAGCCGGCATACACGACTTTGGCTGAGCTGATGTATTCACTGCCGACGGTTTTCGTATTTCTTATTGTCGGTGTCGCAGCTGACCGGCTTGACAGGAAAAAGGTCGCAGAAAATTGTGACTGGATCAGGGCTGGACTGACGGTCGTATTGTTTGCGGCATTATACAGCGGGAATATTCCTCTCGTCTTCTGTATTTTGTTCATCAGAAGCGCCGTGACCAAGTTCTTTTTCCCGGCGGAAGCCAGCCTTGTACAAGCTATTCTGCCTAAGGAGCATTATGCGAAAGCTGCGGGGCTTAACCAGATCCTGTTCAGCATCTTTATGGTATTCGGCGTCGGTATGGGTGCGTTTATGTATAAAACGATCGGTGTTCACGGAGCCATTATCCTTGATTTTGTCAGCTTTATTGTGTCAGGCTTTCTGATCCGCGCCTGCCGTATTCCGAAAGAAGCCCGTCAGCCGAACGGCCCTTTTAAATGGGGAGATTCGTTTCTGAAAGATTCAGTCGCTGATTTTAAAGAAGGGATCGTATATATTGTTAAAAACAAATTGCTTGCTTCCCTTATTTTCGGCTTTTTTATCTTTGGGTTTGTCAACGGCGGCTTTGCCGTACTGCCGATGTTTACGATGAAATACGGACTTGCGCCTGATCATTATGAATCACACACTTCAATCTTCACCGTAGCGCTTGGCTTCGGCCTGCTTGCCGGAAGTGTGATCGGAACAATGATCGCCAAAAAAGTCAAACCGCATCATTTGATGTCGATTCCTATTTTGGCAGCCGGGCTGCTCATTTTTGTCCTCGGCTATACGGATAAGCTGTGGATTTATTATGCGGCCGCTTTTGTTCTCGGCATGTGCATCGGACCTGTCAATATCGCCATCGGCGGCTGGATGCCGAAAATCGTTCACCCGAAAATAATGGGCCGTGTCAGCGGCTGGCAGGATCCTTTTATGATGTTTGCCCAATCCATTACACTCGGGCTGGTCGCCCTGTTATTTCCGAAATTCGTTTCCAATATTGATTATCTTTATTACGGCATGGGAGTCGTGATTTTGGCGGTATTTGTGTTCTATTTTATCGCCCTTCCGAAATACAGCGCCGAGGCAGCAGAAGTCGATGTGCAGCGATCATTAAAAGCTGATTCTGAAAAACATGCGAATCCTGTCTAATAAAGGAAAAAAATGCGCCCTTTTCATCAGAAAAAGGCGTATTTTTATAATCAATATTTGCATTTCAATGCTAAAAAAGTATAATCTATATATGAACTTGATCAATGCAAAGGAGAGAAATAATGGACGACCACGCTTATTCGAAAGAGCTGCAGCCAACCATCGAGAATCTTTCAAAAGCTGTTTATACTGTGAACCGCCATGCAAAAACCGCCCCCAACCCTAAATACCTTTATCTGCTGAAAAAACGGGCATTACAAAAGCTTGTGAAAGAAGGCAAAGGGAAAAAAATAGGGCTTCACTTTTCAAATAATCCCAGGTTTAGCCAACAGCAGTCAGACGTACTTATCTCTATCGGAGACTACTATTTTCACATGCCTCCAACAAAAGAAGACTTCCAGCATCTTCCGCATTTAGGTACGTTAAATCAATCGTACCGCAATCCAAAAGCACAAATGTCTTTGACAAAAGCGAAAAACTTATTGCAAAAATATGTGGGCTTAAAGGAAAAACCCCTTGCCGCCAACAGACAGCAGCCCGCTTATCATAAACCCGTGTTTAAAAAACTTGGTGAGAGTTATTTTTAATTCGCCGCGAAAAAAGCCGATACATGACGCATCGGCTTTTTTCTATTCAATAACGTACGTATCCACTTTTTTAATTAACTCGCTGATTTCAGGCTTGCTGATCTGTTCATCCGCTCCGACGACTTCGCCCCGGTGGCGCAGGTCGTCCGTGATCAGGGACGAGAAGATCATAATCGGCACGTCAGAGCTTTTCGGGTTATCCTTAAGCAGCTTCGTCAAACGATGCCCGTCCATTTTCGGCATCTCAATGTCACTGATGATCATGTCAATATGGTCAGACAGGTTTGCTCCGTTATCCGTCAGTTTTATGATGTAATCATACGCTTCTTTTCCATTTTCAAACGTAACGATTTCACTGTACCCCGCTTCAGTCAGCTCATCAGTCAAGAGGCGCATCAGAAGCGGTGAATCTTCAACGATAATCAGTTTTTTGCCCGACCGTCTTTCATCAAACCCTTCCTGATGGACATGATAAGTCTCAACTCCGGATGCCGATTCAATATCGTAAATGATCTTTTCGTAATCAGGTAAAAAGATCATCGTGTCTTCCAGTTTAATGATACCCGTTAAGTGCCGCTCCATGCCCTGATTCAGCGAAGTCGGCTTCTCAATCGCTTCCCAGGACACCCTGTGGATTTGTGAAACGGAACCGACATGAAAGACGATTTTCCGTTTGTTGAATTCCGTCACGATATATTTATCGTCTTTTGCTCCTTCGGCTTCAACGCCGAAAAAGGTATACAGGCTGATGACGGGAAGAATTTCGCCTCTCAGCTTAATCATCCCTTCTACGTCTTTGTGAGACTGAGGCACAGATGTGACATCTACCGGCTGAATAATTTCCCGGACTTTCATCACGTTTATGCCAAATGTATTGACGCCTACTTCAAATTTGACGATTTCTAATTCATTTGTGCCTGAATCCAATAAAATATCGTATTGTTGTAAAGACAATTCAATCCCTCGCTATCCGCATTCAGTATTGTATTGTATATATCGGCTGTAAACGGAAAAAGTGAATGTATTCCGGACAACTGAACATTAACTCTTTATAAAAAGATTCTTTTTTCTGATATCCCATTGACTTTTTGACATCGAGTGGTAAAATAGTCAAGGATTTTTCAGGAAGAAGGGTGTAATAAATGGGTACAGTAGTCATATTCGACCAAGATCAAATGACGGTGTTAGAAGATATCAGCAAAACGGCTTACCTGCAAATGAAAAAAGAGGCGAAAGAGCGTCCCGATAAGCCGGGTCCATACATCGTATGGCGGGAAGACATCAGCTTTGAATACGGGTATTAATGACCTTCGCCACATATCACAATAGATAGATCATGATACAATGAAGACAATCATTTCAGCTGGTTGTCTTATTTTTTTCTGAAAGAAGGTATGTTTTCACATATCGGACATATACTCGGGATAGTTCAATTAAATAGATGACAAATGCTCAGCTAGTGGTAAAATAGGATAAACTCAATATATAGTATAAGGTGATGAATTATGGAACATTTGCTTAATCCGAATGTAAAAGAAATTGAAATTTCAGGAATTCGCAAATTCTCAAATCTTGTAGCCCAGCACGACAATGTCATTTCGCTTACGATCGGCCAGCCGGACTTTTTCACGCCGCACCATGTCAAAGCGGCCGCAAAAAAAGCAATCGACGAGAACGCAACGGCATATACTCCGAATGCAGGCGGCATTGAGCTGAGACAGGCCGTGCAGCTTTATATGAAGAAAAAAGCTGATTTAAATTATGAAGCCGAAACTGAAATCATCGTCACAACCGGAGCAAGCCAAGCGATTGACGCGTCTTTGCGGACGATTTTATCTCCGGGCGATGAAGTCATTCTGCCCGGACCGATTTATCCTGGCTATGAACCGATTATCCGCATGTCGGGCGCCGTTCCCGTCCATGTTGATACGACGACACACGGATTTAAACTGACGGCGCGGCTCATAGAAGAATCGCTGACACCGAAAACAAAATGCGTCATTCTTCCTTATCCGTCAAATCCGACCGGAGTGACCTTGTCAGAGGAAGAGCTGAAAAACATCGCAGCCGTACTGAAGGGCAGAAATGTTTTTGTGCTGTCTGATGAGATTTACAGCGAATTAACCTATGACAGACCGCATTATTCGATCGCGTCTTTTTTGAGGGACCAGACGATCGTAATTAACGGCCTGTCAAAATCACACAGCATGACGGGCTGGAGAATCGGTTTCATTTTCGCACCGAAAGAAATTGCCAAGCACATCTTAAAAGTTCACCAATACAGTGTGACATGCGCGTCCTCTATCTCCCAGAAAGCGGCGCTTGAAGCGGTGACAAACGGCGTTGATGATGCGCTTATTATGAGAGAACAGTATAAAAAGCGGCTTGACTATGTATATGACCGTCTTGTTTCAATGGGGCTTGACGTCGTAAAGCCGTCAGGCGCATTTTATATCTTCCCTTCTATTAAGTCATTCGGAATGTCATCGTTTGATTTTAGTATGGCTCTTTTAGAGGATGCAGGTGTGGCTCTTGTGCCCGGCAGCTCGTTTTCAAAATTGGGTGAAGGGTATGTGAGGCTGTCATTCGCATATTCACTGGATACATTGAGAGAAGGCTTGGACCGGCTGGAAGCATTTATTTTAAAAACGAGAGAATCCATGCAGACTATTTAAACAACGGCATAACGCCGTTGTTTTTTATTGTTTCGGGAATGTAATGTGAAAAGCCGTGCCTTTATCCGGTTTGCTGTCTACTTGAATGGCTCCCTGATGGTTTTTAATGAGATTGAATGTGACCATCAGCCCCAGGCCGGTTCCTTTTTCTTTCGTTGTCAGAAACGGTTCGCCTATCCGTTTCAGCACGTTTTCCGGTATCCCGTCACCCTCGTCTTTCACCGTCACATTAACGGAATACTCATCTTCTGTCATGAGAATATGGACCGTTCCCCCATCCGGCATCGACTCAACGGCATTTTTAATCAGATTGATAAACACCTGCTTCAGCTGATTTTGATCACCGTTAATAAACATGCTGTCCCGTTCGTAATCTGTTTTGATAAAAATTCCTTTAAGATTTGCCTGCGTCTCTAACAGAGCGGTTACTTCACTTATAATTTTCTTTAAGTTGACACGCTCTTTCACGGCATTGTGCTGAGGTTTGGCAAGCATTAAAAGCTCACTTAAAATTAATTCAATTCTGCTCAGTTCAGAAAACACAATTTCAAAATAATGTTCGTTTTCCTCCATCGTCGGCTTCATGAGCTGTAAAAATCCTTTGATCGCCGTCAGCGGATTACGGATTTCGTGAGCAATTCCCGCCGCCAGCTGACCTGCGATAGACAGCTTTTCCGACTTCAGCATTAATTCCTCCGTCTGCTTCCGCTCAGAAATGTCGCGCAGAATGACCTGCACGGCCGTTTCTCCGAAAAACGTCGTCAGAATGCAGACCATTTCCGTGTAGATCAGCCGGTTTTTAAAGGTAAACCATGATTGTTTAATGATTTCTGACTCGGTCTTTCGGTCGATAATATTTCGGATCCGCTGTTTCACGCCGTCATGATCGCAGGGATGAAGCTGATCATAGACATTTTTCCCGATTAAATCTTCATAGGTTTCGGCCTCAAAGAGCGAAATGCCCGACTCATTCATGAATACCCATTTGTCATTGTGAATCACGGCGATCGTGTCAATTGAATTCTGAATGAGGAGCTGATACCGCTCTCTGCTTTTTTGCAGAATCGTTTGGAATTTTTTCCGTGAAGAAATATCAATCAGAAGCAGCAATTCCGCCCGCTGGTTTTTATATGTCGTCGGTGCCGCCTTCACTTCTAAATGAACGGGCGTGCCGTCAAGCCTTCTCCACGTCTGTTCAATCATTCCGACTTCCATCCCTTTTTGCATCCGCACAATTCGGTTTTTCACAATGTCGTGATACTCTTCTTCGATAAACTCATAAGATTGCCTGCCGATTACCGCGTCTTTGCTATCGGCTCCCAGCATGGCAAGCATCGCGTTATTGGCGTACGCGATTGTACCGTTGATGCTGACATATAAAGGATTCGGCAGCATTTCGACAAGACGCTCAAATTCGCCGTTTCCAGCCGCCTCTGCTGACTGTTGTTCTGCCTTTTGCTTCTTTTCTTCATGCATATAAGGCCTCGGGGGTGTCTTCTCCTCAAGCACCTTGATTTTAAGGATGATTTCCCGATCTGTCCCCTCCATTTGCGGTGTGACAATTTCCACGCCCGCTTCAAGCCATACGATGGTATGATCTTTTTTAATAAGACGAAAGGTGCAAGGCATTAAATGATGCTCATTGTAGAAGTAACTTTCAACCAAAAATTGATCTTCTTCATGCAGGAACGTTTTGAGAAACGATCCGATCATCTCTTCCTGGGAATAGCTGAAATATGATTTGCAGTTTGCAGAAATATACATAATACGCCCGTTAGACGTCAATACGGCATGAAGATCGGTTTTCGATTGAAGCTGTTTTACATGCTGAGTATCCTGTTCCACAGAATCCCTCCTTTGCAATATACTCGCACTGCAGGCTGGTCACGGACTGATATAAAAAGAATTTCCACTAGATTGATTCGCTAAAAAATGAGCATTCTCCTTCTATTCTTATTGTGAACGTCAATTTTCCTGAATGAAAGAAAGGGCGCACGATATGTTCGGCGGCCCTTTCATTTGTTATTTTTTATTGTATTTCTTTTCAAGTTCTTTGTAAGCGTCAATTGCTCCTTTGGCAATGTTTTTGCTGACGGGATCGTGATCATCTTGAACTGAGGGAACGACGACGCTGAATGCCACTCTCGGATGTTCTGACGGATAATAGCCGACAAAGGTCAGGTTATACGGCTCTTTTCCCCACCAGTTTCTGTTCGTGCCGTAATAGTGCGTCTGCGCGGTTCCCGTTTTTCCGGAAACATCAGCGCCGGAACCTTGAAATGTTGAATAAGCCGTTCCTTGAGGTGAGCTTGTGACCAATTTCATCCCTTTATGAATTTGATCAAAATCGCTTGGACTGTTATTTACTTTGTTCAGGATTTTAATATCGCGCTGTTCAATCGCTTTTCCAAGTTTGTTTTTGCTGTCCGGTTCATGAATGCTTGTGACAATCCGCGGCTGCACGCGATATCCGCCGTTTGCAATGGCCGAAATATATTGAGCCATTTGAAGCGGCGTATATGTATCAAATTGTCCGATCGCAAAATCCAGCAGCAATCCCCCGACCACTTGCGGATTTGACTGCATTCCCGCTGATTCCTGAGGAAGGTCAATCCCGGTTTTGACACCCAGGCCGAATTGGGCGTAGTAGTTGCGCATTTTTTTAATATCGTCTAATCCAGCAGGCAGTGTGCCGTACGGCCTGTAGGTAATGCCGGCTATATGCATGGCCACATTAAACATATATACGTTTGAACTTCTTTGCAGCGCGGTCAGCTCATTAATAGCCCCCATTTGTGTCCACGATTGTTTTTTCGTCCCGCCTTTAAACGTAAGGGGCGCATCGACAAACGTTTTATAATGCGGGAGGCCGCTTTGGTAACCCGCAAGAACAGTCGCTCCTTTAACAGAAGAACCCATCTCATATTGGGTCGTAAATGCTCCGATCGCAAAATCCTGTGTTTTATTCGTTTCGAGATCGATGCGTTTCCCCGCCATTGAGAGAATATCTCCGTTGTTCGGGTCCATCATGACGGCAAATCCTCTGTCAACCATATAGTTGCCTGCAGCGCGGCTTCTCCTCAGCTCTTTTTCAATGACCTTTTCTACTTTCGACTGCAATTCCATATCGAGCGAGAGCTGCAGATCGTAGCCTCTGCTGCCTTCATCGACGGGCTTTTGGCTGACGACTTCACCTTTGCTGTTTTCCACATACTCTACTTTTTCTTTATGTGCGTTTAAATAGTCTTCATATTGATATTCAATGTAGCTTTTACCCACTCGGTCATTCAGTGAGTAGCCTCTTGTGACATAGTAATCTTTCCGTTCGCCCAACAATCCCTGTTCCGGTGTCGTCACACCGCCGAACAGAGAGTACAGCGTTTTGTCGTACGGATATTTCCGCGTCCAGTCATTGATTACGTCAATGCCTGGGAGCTCTTTCAGGTGCTCGGATACGACGGAAACTTCTTCATATGTCAGGTCGCTTTTCGGTTTTTGCTTATTGTTTTCATGCTCATCAAGCAGCGAACCGCTGTTTCCGTTGCCGTTCAGCTTATTAGGGTCCATTGATTTGACGACTTGCGGCTGATAGGCGTTGCCGCTTGAAAAACGCGTATAAATCGCCGCGATTTGCAGCTCTTTTTTATCTTTTTTGATCGCATCAATCTCCTGCTTAGGGACTCGTTCAATCTGGCGTTTGTATACTTCTTGCGATGTCAGGCTGTTTTCTGAATCCTTCATAAGCTTTTCTGCCTTCTTCGGATGTGCCGCAAGCCAGTAATCAATGATATTTCGATCCTTCATAAATTCAGTATCAATATGGATCAGTGCGGCGAGATTTTTTGCCGTTTTCAATTTGTCCTTTGCCGAGGTTTTTGAGGTGGATACGTATACAATTTCAGGCACAGCCTGGTTATCTACCGCCACCCTGTTCTGCCTGTCATACATCTTTCCCCTCGGTGTCGGATAATAGGCGGTTTTTGCGTTTGCCTTCTCCGCATCCTGGCGGTGTTTATCACCTTCGACAATCTGGACGACGCCGAGTTTAAAAATCAGTGCCGTAAAGAGAAGGAAAACAATCAAAAAATAGATATTCATTCTCAGCGCTCTGTAACGTTTCGTTTTTTTCTTTGGGTCGCGCGCGACTTCAGCCACTTTCTGTTACACCTCTCACATCATACAATATATTTACATAAACAATTTTAATTGTAACATTTTTGTAAAAGTTGTTACAGTGAAAACGGGTAAAAAAAACTGTCAAGATCAAATTATCTTAAAATATATCTAACACTTCAAATAACTTGAAGTGATGTAACGGATTTTAAAAAATAAATACAGATCGTTTATCCTGATATAAAGCCATTTTTCTGTGCTCAGTTACAATTATGACAAATGTTTGTTGTCAAAGGAAATGGCTGGATGCATTATGACAAAAAAGCTGTGATAAGATTTTTCATGTAGAAAAAAACTTCTCTGGGAGGCTATGAACTTATGAAGAAAGCATTTATCTTATCTGCCGCAGCGGCAGTCAGTTTGATTACATTCGGAGGCATCCAGCAGGCATCTGCCAAAGAGCTGTCATGCCAGCACGTCGTTACTGTGAAAAAAGGAAACACCGTACAGCATCTGACTCTTCAAGAGGCTGTTGAAAAACTACATATGAAAACGAGCGTAAAAAAGCTGAACGTTAAAAATGAGAAAGAACTGACACAGCTTCTGCAAAAACACGCAAAGCATTCTGATATGACAGTTAAAGACGTTCAAAAAGAAACACCGGCAAAAACCGCTCCGACAGCTGCTGAAAAACCAAAAGCCGGTCAAAACCAGACTGCTGACAATGCAAAGCAGACAGATAACACAAACAACAGCAGCGAGAAAACTCCTTCATCTGTCAGTGCGTACGAAAAGAAAGTCGTTGAATTGACAAATGCAGAGAGACAAAAGCAAGGCTTAAAACCTTTGCAGATTGATGAAAAACTAAGCAAATCAGCTCACGCAAAATCACAAGATATGAAAGACAAAAACTATTTCGATCACCAAAGCCCTACTTACGGCTCACCTTTCGATATGATGAAATCTTTCGGAATCACTTATAAAACTGCCGGTGAAAATATCGCCAAAGGGCAGCCGACTCCCGAAGCCGTTGTCAAATCTTGGATGAACAGTGAAGGCCACAGAAAGAACATCATGAATCCTGAGTTCACTCAAATCGGTGTCGGTTATGTAGAATCAGGAAACATCTGGACACAGCAATTCATCGGAAAATAAACAAAAAAGATTGCCCCTCCGGGCAATCTTTTTTAATTCACCCAAAGCTTATATATGCTTTGAGTCCCGCTGTTTTCTTCCCCTTGCGCGGAAAGCTTGTCGTATAATGATTTGGCAAGCGCCAATCCGGGCATCTCTTCTCCCATGAGCTCCGCTTCTTCAAGAGCGATTCCCATGTCTTTTATAAAGTGTTTCACGTAAAATCCGGGTGCAAAATCGCCTTTCAGCATACGGGGAGCGAGATTTGACAAAGACCAGCTACCGGCCGCTCCGGTTGTAATGCTTTTCAGCACTTGTTCCGGGTTCAGACCGGATTTTTCAGCGTAAGCCATCGCTTCAGCCACTCCGACCATTCCCGCTGCAATCGCGATCTGATTGCACATTTTCGTATGCTGGCCGCTCCCTGCCGGCCCTTGATACTGAATGTTCTCCCCCATAACGGAGAAAAGCGGCAGACATGCTTCAAATGCTTCTTTTTCTCCTCCGGCCATAATGGCAAGCGTTCCGTTCCGGGCGCCGATGTCTCCGCCGGAAACGGGTGCGTCCAAGACGTGAATTGACTTCTCTTTGGCCTTCTCCGCTATCTTTTTCGCCAAAGACGGTTTTGATGTCGTCATGTCAATGACAAACGCCCCTTCTTTCGCATGCCGGAGAATGCCGTTTTCGCCGAGATAGATTTCCTCGACATCACTCGGATAGCCGACCATAGTAATAATGATGTCTGCTTTCTCTGAAAGGTCTTTGACCGTCTCCTGCCAGACCGCTCCCTTATTCAGGATCTCTTCCGCTTTTTGTTTCGTCCGCGTGTAGACTAAAACAGGATAGCCAGCTTCTAAAATGTGCGCTGCCATACTGTTTCCCATGACGCCTAAACCGATAAATCCGACCGTTTTGTTCACTGCGCTTTCCTCCCCTGATGCGATTCATATATCACTCTTTCATGTCTAGATTACCATATTACAGACTAGAGTGAAAAAGAGTCCGCGCTACAAGGTGAATTTAGAAATGGCGCTGATCAGATCTTCACTCGCGCTCTTTAACATGTCAGTCGATTGCTTCACTTTTTCAAGCGTAACGAGCTGTTCATCCGTTGAAGCATTCACTTCTTCCGCCGCTGCTGCAGATTCTTGAGAAATGGCGGAAATGCTTTGAATCGCTTCTTGTATCGCGGCTTGTTCTTCACTCATTTTTTGAATGTCATTGTAAATATGATCTATGCCTTGAACGAGAGACTGCATTTCTGTCGTAATCAGATTGAGCACTTCACCCGTTTCATGAATGGCGCTGTTTTGTTCATCATTCATTCTGCTTGCCTCGATCATTGCGTGTGACGCATCTTTTGTCTCTGATTGAATCAGCCGGACCGTCTCACTGATATGGCCGGAAGAAAGAGCTGATTGTTCAGCAAGCTTGCGGACTTCTTCAGCGACGACGGCAAAGCCCCGGCCGCTTTCTCCCGCTCTTGCGGCCTCAATACTCGCATTCAGCGCCAAGAGATTCGTCTGGTCCGAAATCGCGGATATTGCCTTCACCACTTCTTCTATGTTTTTCGTTTGTTTTTCCAGGTCAGTCAGCATTGCCTCTACTTTTTTCGTTTCTGAATTGGCTTCATTTGACTTCATAAGCAGCTGGCCGAGCGCATCCAGTCCTTTGTAGCTGGCATCCTCTGAAGATTTTGAGAGTTGTTTTATGCTGCCCGCGCGATCTGCAATTCCTTTTATTTTAACTGAGAGATTTTCAGATCTTTCATTGATCGTCTCAACCTCTGACGCTTGTTCTGTCGCTCCGGCGGCAACTTCCTCTATCGCTTTTGCGATTTGTCCGCTCGTTTCATTTGTTTCCTGTGAGATGACGGTTAATTGGTCAGACGTATCGGACACTTTTTCTGAAGAGGTCTTGACCTGTTCAACCATCTCTTTCATATTTTCAACCATTTGGTTAAAGTCTTTTGTTAACACGCCTACTTCATCTTTTGATTTTGTCTGGGCGCGGACGGTTAAATCTCCCGCTGAGACCGAATTTGTTTTGGCGATCAGCTGCTGAATCGGCCCGGTTATCGATTTCGCGAGGAAATAGCTGAGTCCGATCGTAATCACAAGGGCGATCAGTGACATAAAAATGCTCACCGTATTCATTTTGTCAGCTACTCCCATCAGCTGATCTTTTTCAAACTGCGTTCCGACTTTCCACCCTGTTTCTTTTATCGTTTGATAGACAACCATGTTCCCCTCGCGCTCTTTGACGCCTTCTTTATCTGAGCTGATTTCTTTTAACGTTTGATCTTCCGAAATGTTTTTCCCTTGTTTTGACGGATGCGCCAGAAGAGAACCGTTTTCATCCGTTAAAAATGCAAACCCCTTATACGGAACCTTTTGATCATTGACCATGCTCTGAATGGAGGACAGCTTCAGGTCTAAGCTCGCCACTCCGATGACGGTTCCATTGTTTTGTATGGCTTTTGCCGCCGTCACGATCATGTCTCCCGTCACAACATCTTTATAAGGCTCAGTCCAGACAACCTTATCGGGTTTTTCGGCCGCCATCTTATACCACGTTCTATTTGTCGGATCGTAGTCTTTAGCAAAATCAGCCTTTGGATATGTAAACATTTGTTTGTTCGCGGTTCCGACGTATGCAAGCGCGACATATTTGTCATTCTGTCCGATCTGCTTTAACTCATCGTTAAAGAGCCGTGCGGTTTCTTTTTTCCCATCTGTTAAAAACGTCCGGGACAATTCACCGCCTGCTAATCTCAATAATACAGTCTTATCATTTTTCAGCTGTAGCTCAATGTTCTGACCGAGTGAATTGGTGACATTCTCTGTCGTATGTTTTGCTTCCTCCGTCATCATGGGCTTTAATGTCAAATATGAAGAAACCGTTAAAAAAACAACCGTTACGAAAAGCATTGCTGAGACAAACACAGCAATTTTGATATGCATTTTTTTAAACATAACCATCCCCTCCTGAATGTTATATCGGTCTTTCGGCCAAGAAAATGAATAAACCTTGAAATAAATATCAAAAATTTCCGCCATTTGACGCAGCAAAAAAAGAGCCGTCATACCGACAGCTCCCCTTACGTAAAATATTCGATTTTCGCTTTCGGAAAATAAGTTTCGATATAAGTCTCGAGCGTTTCCCTTAAGGCATGTTCTTCGTCCTTTTGGTATATATACTTGCCGATTCCGTAGCGTCCCCATTTGTACCTTCGCTTTTCTTCATCCAGCTCAAGCTTAGTTTTCGGATAGTTCTTCTCGATCACCCGTTTGGCCGGTTTTGTGAATCGGTGCTGAATCAGTTCAAATGTAATGTCATGCCGAACATCTTCAGCAAGTGCCGCGTCAAGCTTCTCAAACAGTTCCTTATAGCCCTCTTCCCAGCCATCATGAATATAAATCGGCGCCACGATGAAACCGAGCGGATAGCCCGCTTTAGCGACTTTGACGGCGGCTTCAATCCGTTTGTCGAGCGGAGATGTTCCCGGTTCAAAATTTTTAATGACATAATCCGCATTGATGCTGAATCTGAACCTTGTCTTTCCGTTATGCTTCGCATCAAGCAAATGATCAACATGGTGAAATTTGGTCACGAATCTGAGCTTTCCCAATTCACTTTGTCCGAAATGTTCAATGGCCCTTTTTAATGTGTGTGTCAGATGATCGATTCCCACGATATCAGACGTACAAGAGGCTTCAAATCTCGTAAATTCCGGTGCCCGTTCTTTCATATACTCATCAGCCTGATCCAGAATCTCTTCCACATTGACATACGTACGGATGTAAGGCTTTGATCCCATCGTTGTCTGCAGGTAGCAATAGTGGCAATGCCCCATACAGCCCGTCGCAAATGGAATGGCGTATTCAGCGGACGGCTTTGAAGAATCGAATTTCAATGTTTTCCGGACGCCGATCACCAATGTTGATTTTGCGTTCCGATATTGCTGCAAATGGTTTTTTCCCGGAATATTCCGGACTTGATTATGCGATGTCGTTTCTCTGATTTCAAGTCCCATATTTTCAAACTTACTTTTAAGCTCTTGCCCTAACGGGTATTCGAGCGCTCGCGGTTCTATATAAACAAGCTGGGGGACAAACGGCTTCAGCATGGACTGACACTCCCTTTACATATTCTCATGTTGTTACTTTCCGTCCAAAAGAGAGTGAATATGCGTTGTAAACATTTCCTTTGATCAGTGATACCGGTCTTCGTCAAAAAGCTCGCTGTAAAGCGCTTCTGCTTCCTCATATGTCGAAAAGACCGCATCATCTTCGGCCAGCGGATGATAGGTTTCGTATAAAAACAGAGAGAGTTCTCCCTCATGATACGGGTGATGAACGATCTCTGCTTCTTTAATATGGGCAACATTGGCGGCGTGCGGATTGCGGTAAATCACGTAGACCGTATCCCCCGCTCCAAACGGTTTTGTCATGATAATCCCTCCTGTTGAAAGTTATTGTTCCCCGCTTTTTTTCCGAATATGAAAAAAACCAGACGGCTGACACCGTCTGGCTGTTGTATTACTTATTGAATGTTTCTTTAACGAATGCGACAACCTCTTCTGTCGTGCTCATAGACAAGATTGTTTCTTTGAATGATTCAGCTTCTTTTTTAGAAAGCTTGCTGATCTGTGTTCTTGCCGGAAGGATGGATGTAGCGCTCATTGAGAACTCATCTAAGCCTAAGCCAAGAAGAATCGGAATCGCAATTTCGTCTCCTGCCATTTCTCCGCACATGCCGACCCATTTGCCCTCTTTGTGAGCGGCTTCAATGACAAGGGTGATAAGACGGAGAATCGCCGGGTTGTATGGCTGATACAGATAAGCCACACGCTCGTTCATACGGTCAGCAGCCATCGTGTATTGGATCAAGTCATTTGTTCCGATACTGAAGAAGTCAACTTCTGCGGCAAACTGATCTGCGATAACGGCTGTAGACGGAATCTCTACCATCATACCGACTTCAATATCGTCAGAAACCGTTACGCCGGCTTTGACGAGTTTTTCTTTTTCTTCAAGAAGAATCGCTTTCGCCTGTTTAAACTCGTTTACTGTCGCAATCATCGGGAACATGATTTTTAAGTTTCCGTATGTACTTGCACGAAGCAGCGCACGCAGCTGAGTTCTGAAGATTTCTTGCTCTTCAAGGCAAAGGCGGATGGCTCTGTAGCCCAAGAACGGGTTCATTTCTTTAGGAAGCTGCAGGTAAGGAAGCTCTTTGTCGCCGCCGATATCCAATGTCCGCACGACAACTGATTTTCCTTCCATACGCTCAAGAACCGTTTTATAAGCGTCAAATTGCTCGTCTTCTGTCGGAAGCTGGTCGCGTCCCATGTATAGGAATTCCGTACGGTAAAGCCCTACAGCTTCTCCTCCGTTTTCAAGAACGCCTTTTACATCATCAGGGGTGCCGATGTTTGCGGCAAGCTCTACATGATGGCCGTCTTTTGAAACAGTCGGTTCATTGACAAGCTTCGCCCACTCAGCTTTTTGCGCCAGATAAGCACTGTGTTTTTCTTCATATTTCTTTAACGTTTCACTGGAAGGATCGATGATAACATCACCATCGATGCCGTCTACGATTACCGTAACACCGTTTTCAATTGTGCCTGTAGCCGCTTTTGTGCCGACAACAGCCGGAATTTCAAGCGAACGGGCCATGATTGCGGAGTGTGAAGTGCGTCCGCCGATATCGGTTGTGAAACCTTTTACAAACTGACGGTTCAATTGCGCCGTATCAGATGGTGTCAAATCTTCAGCCACGATGACAACCTCTTCTGAGATCATGCTCGGGTTCGGAATTTCCACGCCCAGCAGGTGCCCCGTCACACGTTTTGTTACGTCACGGATATCCGCCGCACGCTCTTTCATGTACTCGTTATCCATTGATTCAAACATGGTAACGAACATGGAAGCTGTTTCCTTCAAAGCGAATTCAGCATTGACTGAATCTGTGCTGATTTTCTCCTTAACCGGATTTAGCAGCTCAGGATCACTCAGAACTAAAAGGTGCGCGGAGAAAATGTCAGCTTTGTCTTGTCCCAGTTCTTTTAAAGCATGCTCTTTAATTTTCTCAAGCTCTTCTTTAGAACGTACAATCGCTTCATCAAAACGGCTTACTTCAGCCGCAGCATCAGCAATGTTTTTCTTTTCAACCGTTAAGTCCGGCTCTTCAAGCCGATATGCTTTTGCAATCGCAATTCCGGCTGAAGCGCCTATTCCTTTTAATTCTTGCATTACTCGCCGAGTCCTTCGCTTTTCATTGTTTCTTCTAAAGCGTTAAGAGCATCGTTTTCGTCAGCGCCTGAAGCGGAAATTGTGATTTCAGCGCCTTTAGCGATACCTAGAGACATAACGCCCATGATAGACTTAAGATTTACTGTTTTACCATTATATTCTAAGTTTACGTCAGCATCATACTTGCTTGCAGTCTGTACAAGAACTGTCGCAGGACGAGCGTGGATTCCGGAATCTGCTGTTACTTTAAATGTCTTTTGTGCCATGATTATCATTCTCCTTTAAATTAAAGCTATATTACTACACAATATTATATCATACAGCCGTACTTGTCATCTGACAAGCACGGCGTATTTATATGCTTATTTTCCGATTTTCACAATATCTTTTTGTTCCCGTTTTACAGTACCTTCGGCTGAAAGGGAAATCGTTTCGCCCTCGGCAAGGTTTGTAAAGACAATCGGTGTCATTAATGAAGGAACATGAGGTTTAACCGCTTCAAGATCAACTTCAAGCAGCTTTTGCCCCGGTTCAACCCGGTCACCTTCAGAAACAAATGAAGTGAATCCTTCACCTTTCAGGCTGACTGTGTCGATACCGAAATGAATCAGAATCTCTCTTCCGCCGTCAGACTGAAGGCCGATCGCATGTTTTGTCGGGAAAACATTCAACACTTTTCCGCGGACTGGCGATACGACAATTCCTTCTTCAGGAAGAATAGCAAAACCGTCACCCATCATTTTTCCTGAGAACACTTGGTCAGGCACATCCGTAATCGGATGGATTTCGCCGGTGATCGGAGAAGCGAACACTTCTTCACCCTGCTCATTTCGGAGCGGCTCCGCGATAACCTCTTCAACCTGCTGGCTGACTTCTTCTTGCGCGGATACTTTCGGTTCCGGGCGCGGCGTGCGTCCCGCGATAATATCCTGCATCTGAGTTTTTAAACCGTCAGAGCGCGGGCCGAAAATGGCTTGAATATTGTTTCCGACTTCAAGAACGCCTGATGCGCCAAGCTGTTTCAGACGGGCTTTATCCACTTTCTTCTGGTCGTTGACCGTGACGCGAAGTCTCGTGATACAAGCGTCAAGGTGCTTAATGTTTTCCTGATCACCCATTGCCTGCAGGATTTCATAAGGAAGGTCGCCGGCTTCGCCTGATGCGCCTGTTCCTTCATCCTCAGCCTCTTCTTCACGGCCCGGCGTTTTCAGATTGAACTTCCTGATCGCAAACCGGAAACCGAAGTAGTAAATAAGGGCAAATCCTAAGCCGACTGGAATGACCAGCCACCAAGCCGTACGGTTAGGCAGAATTCCGAACAGGAAGTAGTCAATCAAACCCCCTGAGAAAGTCATACCGATTTTCACATGCAATAGCTGCATAACCATAAAGGAAAGTCCCGCGAATACGCAGTGAATCGCAAACAGGATAGGAGCCACAAACAAGAATGAGAATTCAAGCGGCTCAGTAATCCCCGTTAAGAAACTTGTCAGAGCGGCAGAACCCATGATTCCGGCTACAAGTTTTTTCTTTTCAGGCTTCGCTTCATGATAGATTGCAAGCGCTGCCGCCGGAAGGCCGAACATCATAAACGGATATTTCCCCGTCATAAATGTACCTGCCGTCAGCTGTACGCCGTCTTTGATCTGAGCCATGAAAATCCGCTGATCTCCGCGGATGATGTCTCCAGCCGCATCTTTATAGCTGAAAAATTCATACCAGAACGGCGAGTAGAAAATGTGATGAAGGCCGAACGGAATCAAAGACCGTTCAATCATTCCGAAAATAAAGGCTGCCAAGGTTGGATTCGCTTCCACAAGTCCCGTTGAGAAGGAATTCAGACCGTGCTGGATCGGAGGCCAGATCACTAACATAATAAGACCGAGAATTAATGCGGAAATTGATGTGATAATCGGGACAAACCGCTTACCCGCAAAAAACCCGAGATACTGCGGAAGTTCAATTTTATAAAACTTGTTGAACAATAACGCGGCCAGAACCCCGACGATAATACCGCCGAACACGCCCGTCGCCAAAGTCGGTATCCCCAGCATGTTAATATAGGCCGGGTGATTTTCCGCAAAAAACTTTGCCCGTTCAATTTTGTCAGACGGAATACTGCCGTTTGCCATAAGCACGGCGCTCATGGATACGTTCATGACCAAGTATCCGATAATAGCCGCGATTCCGGCAACGCCGTCTCCGTTCGCAAGACCGATCGCTACCCCTACTGCAAATAGAAGCGGCAGGTTGTCAAATACGATTTGGCCGGCGCTTTCCATGACGTTCGCCACAAGCTGGACGTTATCATTGCTCAAGAAATGCATCACTTGAATCATATCTTTGTTCTGCATGGCATTTCCTAACGCAAGCAAGATCCCCGCTGCCGGTAAAATCGCAACCGGAAGCATAAGAGCACGGCCGATTTTCTGGAGAACGCCGAATAATGCTTTAAACATAAAAGATGTACCTCCTCTGTTAGCTAGTGTGACCTTACAGCGAAAATTCATGACAACGAATTCACAGGCGCAAGTCTTCAGTTTAACCGTTTACATTTGCCCTTTTACACAACAAAAAAGGCATGAGTAAAAAAGGGTGTGCAAAATAACGGGACCGTTCTTCCCGTTTTTTACCCTCAATCACTCATGCCTGATCGAATCAGTGACACGTTTTTAAAGGTTTCAACTGAAATTATGAAATTTTATTGGTTAATCGGTACAGATGAAGCGTGAGATAAACCGCTTCCGCCTCATGAACTGGTTTTTTCAGCATTTGCTGCAAGATTTTTATCAGTTTCCAAGCAGTATTGTAGCATAGCGGGTATTCATTTTTCAATAATAACATTAACTTTTCTGGTTCTTTTGTCTGCTCTTCCCGCTTAATCCTGTCTATGGTAAATCTGATATGCCGGATCAGCCGCAAATAGTGGACGCTTTCTTTATTCACTTCCATTTGGAAAGATTCCTCTATCACCTGAACGAGCCGGGACATCAGCTGTGAATACTGGTTGACCTCGGAAAGGGGCCGATTCGTAAGAGCGGAATGGATATGAAGAGCGATAAAGCCGATCTCTCCTTCCGGAAAGCAGATCCCCGTCTTTTCATTAATCATGCCGACGACTTCACGGGCAATTTGAAATTCTTCCGGATAAAGTGTTTCGGTTTCCATAAGAAACGGGTTTTTAATGTCAAAGCCCTGCTGCAGCCGCTTTACCGCGAAGGCGATATGATCCGTCAGCGCAATATGGATATGTTCATTCAACGGTTGGCTTGTCCGCTTCTTGATATGATAAATGACGTCATTGGAGATGTCGACAAGTGTCTCGTCCACATAACCGAGGAGCTTTTTAAATTGTTTTTGTTCTTTTTCATCCTTTAAGATGAACATCTTGTCATATCCTTTATCTTCAATGACATCCGCTTGTTTTTTTCCAAAGCCGATCCCTTTCCCGATTAAGACGACCTCACTGTATCTATCATGTGTTGCGATGAGCACATTGTTATTTAATACCTTCTCAACTGTAAAGGACCCCTTCATGATCCTCAGCTCCTTTGTCATTCAATACCTCATATCGTACAAAACGAACGGAAAGCGCGTCAATTCTTTTTTTAGACGGATGATCGTTCAATAAGCCGGTAGTCAAGAACCTTCCTTGACGGAGGCTCGCCGCTGATCCGATTCTCAAGCATGTGAAAAGCCTGCTTTCCCATTTCTTTCGTTTGTATATCTATTGTGGAAATACCCAGCATCCTGCTGATATCATGATTGTCGATGCTCAAAATCGCAAGCTCTTCCGGAATTCTGGTCCCGTTTGCTTTGGCTTCAAGGTAAAGACCGGCAGACACTTGATCATTCGCCGCAAACAGCGCAGTCGGTTTGTCATCCCAGCTCCGCCATCTATGAAAAAGGGCTTTTCCGTCAAGCAGCGTCAGCGCCTTTTCCACAACCAGCTCTTCCCTGTAAGGCTGGCCGATCTTCTTCAGCGCCTCTTTGTATGCGGCAATGCGGACTTGACTGTTTTTTCCCTTTTTTCTCGCCAGGCTGATCGCTATTTTCCGGTGTCCCTTTTCTATTAAATAATCCAGACCGTGCCGAAATGCTTCCCGGTGCGGATTACTGATTGAGGAAAGCCCCGCCGTATCAGTATACTGGCAGAGGATGAGCGGTTCTTGCACGGAAAGCAGATGCTCATCAGGAATTGCTTTGGAGCAGAAAATCAGGCCGTCCACCTGGCGCTCCTGTAATTGTGATAAGGCAAAGCGTTCTTTTTGCTGCTGATAATCCGTCTGGTATAAAGAAAGATGCACGCCTGACGCTTCGGCAGCCTCGGCAATTCCCGCGACAAGGTCTGCAAAATACGGAAGATTTACGGACGGAAGCACAACGCCGATCATATCTGAAAAGCCTTTGGATAAATGCACAGCATGAATGTTGCGCGTATACCCGAGCGATTGCACCGCTTTTTTCACTCTTTCTCTTTTGTCTTCACTTACATACGGATGATCGTTTAATACTCTTGATACCGTTGTAACGGAAACCCCGGCAGCGCCGGCAATGTCTCTGATCGTAGCCATGGCGTCCCCCCTTTCTTTTTTCCCTTGATCTGGAATGCGTTTCATACAGTAAGCTAAAAACAGATACAGCCTATTCGTTTGAAAGGAGAATAACAGTGATGGGGATTCTTTGCTTAATCGGTTTATGTCTGGCCGTACTCGGCGGCAGTTATCTTGCTGTGCGGCCGCTGCGGGAAAAGCATGATATCAAACCATTTCAGCATTTTGATGATTTTTTCATTTAAAAGGTGATAAAAAAGGACGCTGCCTTCCAGAACCGTCCTTTTTTATCACGAAGCTTTCTATTTCAGGATCGTTAATTCTTTCGGATATTGCGTTAATGTTTCGACGCCGTCTTTTGTGACAAACACATCGTCTTCAATGCGCACGCCGCCTACATCAGGCACGTAAATCCCGGGTTCTATTGTGTACACCATTCCTTCTTGAAGGAGTGTGTCGTTCGCACTGCTCATTGATGGATATTCGTGCACTGAAATTCCGAGTCCGTGGCCGAGACGGTGCGGGAAATAGTCCCCGTATCCGGCTTTTTCAATAATGCCGCGGGCTTTTAAATCAAGATCGCCGATTCTGACGCCGGGTTTGCTTAATTGAAGCGCCGCCTGTTCAGCTTTAAGCACCGTTTCGTAAATCTCTTCCTGTTTCGGGCTGATTGATTGGTATGCGAATGTTCTCGTAATGTCTGAGCAGTAGCCGTCAAGAATAACGCCCAGATCAAACAGAACGAAATCGCCTTTTTTCAACCGGTCTGTACCCGGATTTCCATGAGGCTGGCCTGATTTTTCTCCGAACAGCACCATTGTTGAAAATGACATGCCCTGCACGCCTTTTTTCTTCAGCTCAAACTCAATCTGCGCCAGAACTTCTGTTTCACTCACACCCTCTTTAAGCGCCGCGACACCGACTTCAACTCCGTAATCCGCGAGTTTTGCCGCTTCCCTCAGAATGCTGATTTCTTTCTCATCTTTGACGAGACGGAATTGGTTGAGTGTTTCTTCTGCCGAAGCAAATGCGGCGCCCCCTGAAGCGTGCTTAAGTTGTTCTGAGCGCGAAAGTGAGATCGAATCCTTTTCAACCGCGATGGAATCAAGCCGCACATTCCGTCTTGCAAGCTCGGCTTTTATCAGCTCCCACGGATCTTCGTGATCACCGTATCCGATAATATCATGCTCCCACCCAGCGCTGCGGGCTTGTCCGGCTTCCATTCCGGGGCAAACGAAAAACGGCTCCTGTTCCTGAAACAGGAATAATCCCATCAGCCGCTCATGCGGGTCTGTATAAAAATCAGTCAAATAAAATACGTTTTCCTTTGTATGTATAAACGCCGCGTCATGCCCTTCTTTTTTCAGCCAAGATGAAACTCGTTCTAATCTGTTCATTTTTGTTTTTCCTCCTTACCAATGTGACTCTTTTTTCATTCTATCAGTTTTCCGGCGTTTATGCTGTGAACGAAAATTAAAAAACAGCCGCCCGGTGTGCGGCTGTTCTGCTTATTTTAATAATCTCAGTCCGTTCAGTATGACCAGAATCGTGCTTCCTTCATGTCCGATCACGCCAAACGGCAGTTCCATCACCTGCAGAAAGTTGGCGCAGATCAGCAGGCAGATGACCGAAAGCGAGAAAACAATATTCTGCTTAATAATCCGGTTCATTTTCCGTGAAAGCCTGCACATTTTCACAAGCTTATGAAGATCATTTTTCATGAGGACCAAGTCAGCGGTTTCTAAAGCCACGTCCGTCCCTCCGCCCATTGCAATACCGACGTCAGCGGTTTTCAGAGCGGGCGCGTCATTAATGCCGTCTCCCACCATGGCGATGGTGCCGTACGTTTCTTTCAGCTTCTTCACTTCTTCCGCCTTTTGGTCGGGCAGACAATCTGCAACAACCGTCGTCATGCCCGCCTCTTTTGCGATGGCAGCCGCTGTTTCAGGCTGATCGCCTGTGAGCATGGCTGTTTTAATGCCTAGTGATTTAAGTTCAGCCATCACCGCTTTAGCTTCAGGGCGGATTTGATCCTTTAAAGCAAAGCAGCCTGCTATCCGATCATCTTTCTTAACGAAAACAAGCGTAAAGCCTTTACCTTTTAACTCTTTTCCCGATGTTTTCAAAAAAGCGTCTGCTGCCTCTTCGCCTGCAAATCCCGCTTTTCCGACCATCCATTTGACTCCTTCTATATCAGCCTGAACACCGAATCCGGACGTCTCGTCAATTGATGTATGGCCTGCTGCGGCGGCGACTCGGCTTTCGGCAAATTCAGCTATCGCTTTTGCAAGCGGGTGGCTTGATTGCTTTTCAATCGCATACACCGCTTGCATAAGCTCATCTTCATTCACATGTTCCGCCGCTTGGAAAACCGCGACTGCCGGCTGTCCTTTCGTTACCGTGCCGGTTTTGTCAAACGCAATCATCCGAACGCTTCCCAGCTGCTCTAAAAATACACTTCCTTTGACCAATAATCCGTTGCGGGCCCCATTTGAAATAAGGGAAAGCGCAGCGGGCATAATGGAAGCGACTAGTGCGCACGGCGAGGCGACCACCATAAACACCATCGCCCGGTAAAAGGTTTCACTCCAGCTCCATCCTAAAGCAAAATGAGGAACAAATAAAAGCAAAGCCACGGCTAAAAGCACGCCTTTTACATAGACACTTTCGAATCGCTCAATAAACGCCTGGGCCGGTGACACACTGTTTTGAGCCGATTCCACCAGCCTGATAATTTTTCTGAATAAAGACTGTTCATTTGTTTTCGTAACACGGACTGTTAAGGAGCCGTTTCCGTTTACCGTTCCTGTAAACACGGAATCTCCGGGTGTTTTTTCCGCCGGCATCGCTTCACCCGTCAGCGCCGATTCATCAAGACTCGTCGCGCCTGACTCAATGATCCCGTCTGCCGCTACCCGTTCGCCCGGCTTAATGACGATCATGTCTCCGATCTTCAGTTCAGCGGCCGGCACCCGCTTTTCCTGTCCGTCCGCAATCAGGGTCGCTTCCTCCGGCTCCAGTTTCATCAAAGAGGTTAAATCACGGCTGCTCTTATTCATCGTATATGTCTCGAGCGCGCCGCTTAACGAAAAAATAAAAATAAGGACGGCGCCTTCCGCCCAATAACCGATAAGGGCAGAACCGACAGCGGCGAAAATCATCAGCAGTTCAACATTTAACGCCTTCGTCTCGAGGGTATCCTCGATTCCCTCTTTCGCTTTTGCAAATCCGCCGATCAGGAAGGCAAGGATATACAAAGTGACGGACAGGCTTTTTGTTTCGGTGAAAAACCAGGCCGCAAGAATGAGGGCGCCGGATACGAGAGCCGCGATGAGCTCCGCATGCTGGAGCCACTTTTTTCCGGACCGTTCTTCTTGTATCTGCTGTTGTGAATGGGTTTGAGACATCACTTGTTCATTCATTATGAATTCTCCTCTCTAATTGAGAACGCAAATCATCTTCAATTCCCCGATAAAAGCAAAAACAGCCGCCTAACAGGCAGCATTTTCACAGTATTATCGCGGTGTTTTCTTTATTATAGCATGCCGGCGGAAGATTTCAATTAAAATTGTTTTAATTTCTTTTTGATAATAATTATCATTAGTGCTCCTTCAGCTGTTCATTATATGCAAAAAAGGCCGGGAGGAAATCCTCCCGCGCCTTTTTATTTCTCAGACCATTCTTTTAATTGTGATGCGGTCATCGGACCGACGATCTTTTTTTCGATTTCCCCTTTTTCATTCAGCAGAAATGACGTGGGAATCGTCATAACATTGTATTCCTTCATGAGCTCGCCTTTAGAGTCAAGAACAATCGGGAATGTGAGATGGTGCTGATTGACAAAGTTTTGAACGGTATCTTTGTTTCGCTCAGCATTCATCAGATTTACCGTTACAAGTCTTACATCATCGGACTGACTCTGTTCATAGTACGTTTGGAACTGAGGCAGTTCTTTTTTGCACGGCGGACACCATGATGTCCAAAAATGCAAAATTGTTTTCTGCCCTTTATCCGGGATCGATATCTCGTCTCCTTCAATCGTCTTCATCAGAAACACGGCGGGAATTGCCCGTTTTTCTGATGAGGCTTTCGCTTCAGGCATCCAGACGGCTGCAGCTATCAAAAGGACTGCACATACAATAAGGCGGGTTTTATGCATATGATCTTCCTTTCACGCGTTTCGGATAGCTTGCCCTTCCTTATTGAAATGTATCAGCCTTTTCAGCCTTCGATCCGGGGCGCTGTTCTTCCGCCTCCCGTCAGAAACACGGAGACACCGAGGTCTTTGCAGATCGTCGCGTAATGTAAACTTGTCAGAAGAATCATGCCAGTATTCATGCCGAGTATAATGCCGAGCATTTGCAATTCCGGCATAGAACCGAGCACATACATCATCGAAAGCGCCACGATATGGCTCCATACATTATGATAAAACGCCGTCTTTACATGGCCGATGCCGATCAGACAGGCCTGAAGCGGCATCACAAACAGATGAAAAAGAAAATACGGCCACAAAAGCTGCAAATAATACTGCGCTTCCGGAGACTGAAAAAACAAATGGGTCAGCGGGCCCGCGAACTGAAACATAATCCAGACAGCCGGAATGCCGTAGCCGAATGTAATAAAAATCGATTGTCTCAGGCGTTTCAGTACAATATCATATTGAGACAGCGCGTACGCTTCTGAAATGCTCGGAATCATAACCACCATCAGCGAATGAGCGATAAATGCGGGAAACGAACCGATCGTCACCGCTACACCGGCAAGCATGCCGTATTGATCAATCGCAGCGACCCCGGCTGCCCCCGACGCCAGCAGCGCTCCTTTTACTAAGAAGGGTTCAATGGCGTTTGTCACCGCGTGAAAAATACGAAGTCCCGTTGTCGGAATGGATACGGCCAGGAGACGTTTCCGCACATCCTTGCCGCGCAGGTGAATATGCTGATGGCCGGAAAGCGTCCTCCGGGCTAAAATAAACTGCGTATACAAGTAAACGAACACCACGACATCGCTTGCGACCAGCACAAATAATGAAATGAGCACGGCCATATCAATTTCAAACGAGTACCATTGAAAAAAGATAAACAGACAAAGCACTTGAATGATTTTTTTCAATACATTCGCAACCGCGATTTTCCCCATTTGCTGCACACCCATAAAATAGCCTCTGGCGATAGATGTAAAAGCGACGACGGGGATCAGTCCGATGACAATCCCTTTGATAAAAGGGTGATACGTATCGAATACAGGAATGAACGGCAGCGCGATGCTTGCGGCCGCGGTTGAAAACGCGGTAAATACGGCGGTCATTCTGAAGGCATGCCGCAGCATGCTTTCATGCAGCTTCTGATTGGATTCCGCGATGAATTTTGAAATGGAGATCGGAAGCTCCAGACTGGCGATCACGATAATTAAAAAAATGGTGGGCAGAATGCTCATGTAAAGCCCCATCCCATGCTCGCCAAGCTCCCGCGCCAGTATCATATTCACGACAAATTCCAGACATTCAGCGAAAAAGGCGGCAATGGATAAAAGAATGATCCCTTTCACAAATCGATTCATGGTGTCTCTCCTTGTCTCTCGTTCTTCCATCATCATATGAGACAAGTTCTGAAAATATTTTCGATTTCTTAAAATTGAAAAAAGCATAGCCGGGATATTTGATCCCGCTATGCTTACATAGCAAATACGTGTCTGCCGATCCGTTCGATAATTTTTCGGGAACGGATCCAGTTGTCAGACGCCGTTTTCGGATTGTAGAAAAACAGTGCGCTCGTTTCTCTGCCCGGATGGTCAAGCGCCTCATTTGCGGCGGCAATGGAATCCTTATCCGGCTTTTGATTAATGCTTCCGTTTGCTACCGGCTCAAATGCATTCCTTTGATAGATCACACCCCGAATGGTATCCGGGAAGCCGTTCTTTTCAGTCCGGTTCAGCACTACGCTGGCTACCGCAACCTTCCCTTTATAAGACTCACCCTTCGCTTCCGCGTGAACGAGACGTGACAGAAGTTCTCTGTCAGCACGGGAATACGTCTTTTTCGGCGGCTGATAAGCCGTTTCCTCCGGTTTGGCTTTCTTCTCCAGATGAGATGACAGCTTTATCGGATGGATAGAATGCTTCTGATCAGTTTTTGAAAGCTTCGGAACCGAACCTTTTCTATTTAAATCAGCAACCAGTGTGCTGGATTCTTGCTTTGGCTTCTTCGCTAAAGTAAACAGAGCTTCTGTATGTTCAATTTTTGTTGCAGGCATAAAACAAAGAAAAAAGACAGCCAAGGCAGCAAATTTTGTCGTCATACGATTTCCTCCTTAAATACTTCACTACCTTAACAAGAGCTGTACGCAAATTCACGGTTAAAGATTTTCCAGCGCTCCCAATCAGCTTTTATGATGGAAGAAGTTCGTTAACAGCCTTGTTATTGGAAGGAAAACGGCTGTCATTCTCACAACATTAACCAAATAGCAGTAAAAGTATCCATCGGAGGGATTTTACATTTTGTTTACATCTGTTACAGCAAGATGAAATGAAACATCGAAAACAAAAAAAGACTCCTCATGTGCGAGGAGCCGTCAGCTTCTTGGCTGTTCTAAATACTGGAATACAACATCTCCGCCCTGCTGGGCAATACCGCGGAAATGCTTAAAATCTTCCTGCTTCGACAAAACCGCTCGAAATGCAAGAAAATGTTCTTTCTGCACCCTGAATTCTTTGACTTCACCGGTGCGTATTTGGTTGATACGTTCTGATATTTCCTCAGGCAGCAACAAACACACCCCCCTTTTCTCGGCTTTTTCCCGAAAATCAATATACCATCTTTCCCCCGCCGGGACAATGATTGAGCAGGCTGATACCCATATCGCTTTACTTCTTAAAGAAAATACTGCAAAATATTTTCAAACAGGATTTATGATAAAGGAGAGGAAGCTCGTGAAAATTGCTAAGGTTGGAAACGTCATTGAATTTAAAAACGGATTAACCGGTATCGTTGAAAAGGTAAATGAAAACTCCGTCATCGTTGATGTAACCATCATGGATAATTATCGTGATCTTGAATTAGATTCCCTCACTGTCGTCAACCATAAGAATTACAAAATCATCAAAGACTCCTATTAAGCCCCACCAAACCACCCGAACCATTTACATATCCCGTACAAAAGCTGCCGCCCGGCAGCTTTTTCAAATGAATTCAGATCTCGGTCATTTCAACAAAAAAATCTCCGGTCTCGTCTTTATTATAAAGATTTGTGACGGATGTATAGTAGTTGATTATTTTGCCGCGGAATTCAAGACCCCGCTTGGGCACCTTGATTTCAAAAATTTTTTCATACAAAAGGACGGCAATATCATGATACGTTTCAGAGGTCACCTTCAATATAAATGAGATAACACGGCCGTTTTTGCCCGCACATTCTTTACAGTCATACATCTTAAGCCTTACACCGTTTAACTCTAACGGCTCCATGAAAAACACTCCTTCTTTTTACAGGACATGCTATCATTCTGATCATTTATTCACAATTGATCCGCTCCGCATGGAAAAAAACGGCGCAGGCCTTTACAAACATACGTTCCCTATTTTATAATGAAACAGACGAGCTGCCATCCAGCACCCGTCACGTAAAGAAGCGGCGAGTACACTCCCCCCGGGTTTACTCGTCTTTTTTCGTCCCTTCAGACTTTTCCCGCAGCGTTTTGCAGACAAAAAAATCCCCTCGCCCTAAAAGGCGGGGGATTTAGGCTGCGTCCCGAGTCCGTATCGGTATTTAACGGTTATCAACCGTTTCCGGGTACATATCATGGTTCATCATCCGATGTTCGGCCATTTTTTCATATTTTGTTCCCGGTCTGCCGTAGTTTGTATACGGATCAATGGAGATTCCGCCTCTTGGCGTGAATTTGCCCCACACTTCAATGTAACGGGGGTCCATTAATTCGATCAAGTCATTCATGATGATGTTCATGCAGTCCTCGTGGAAATCTCCGTGGTTGCGGAAGCTGAAAAGATACAGCTTTAACGATTTGCTTTCCACCATTTTTTCGTCAGGAATATAACTGATATAGATGGTTGCAAAGTCCGGCTGTCCCGTTTTCGGGCAAAGCGACGTAAATTCCGGACAGTTGAATTTAACGAAATAATCACGGTTCACGTGTTTATTCGGAAATGATTCCAAAACCTCCGGCGCATATTCAAATAAATAGTTTGTCCCTTGATTCCCCAGGAGCGTAACCCCTTCTAATTCTGATTCTTTTCTAGTCATGTAAATTCTCCCTTTCTATTAAACTCCCCGTTTATTTCCCCAGAGCAGTGTATGCAGCTGAGGCAGGACTCTGACGAGATTCAGATCTGCATCGGCAGAAACCTTATCAACGAGTTTTTCATACTTTCCGAGCAGATGCGCAATTAATGCCCGGTCGTCCGTCGTATGGACGTTATCGTTTCCGACCTGAAGATAAAACGGGATATTCGGGTACCGCTTATGCACGGTTTTCGCGAATTGCAGATCTTCATCATTAAAAATAACGACTTTTAAGCTGACCGCGCTGAGCCTTTCTGCCGCATCAAGCGAAGACACAATATGATCGAGCTTTGCAAAATCGGTTGTCATTCCCGAGCTTGGCGGCTTCGGTGAAATGGTCAGATCGTTAATCATGGTAAACCAATCCTGATAGACCGTTCCCTGCGTTTCTAAAGCGGCGCGCACACCGTGCTCTTTCAACAGCAGAATCAGCGCGTCAAGCTGCTTTAACAGCGCCGGGTTTCCTCCTGAGATGGTGACATGGGAAAAGGCGTCTCCGCCGATTTCTCTCAGCTCGCGGTAAATGTCTTCCGCCGTCATCCAGCGGATATCTTTTTTGGCTGAGCCGTCCCATGTAAAAGCAGAGTCGCACCAGCTGCAGGAGTAGTCGCAGCCCGCCGTGCGGACGAACATGGTTTTCTGGCCGATGACCATGCCCTCCCCTTGTATCGTCGGTCCGAAAATTTCTAATACCGGGATTCCTTTAGCCATTCATATCACCTTTTTTCGGGCGGTATACGCAATAGCTCGTCGGGGTTTCCCTGACAAAAATCTGGACGCAGACCGGCTGATTCTCCAATGTTTCAAGGTAGGACTGAACCTTATCGTAAATCGTTTTGGCCACGACTTCAGTTGTCGGCAGCGAGTATCTGTCATCATCAGAAAATTCATCATGATCATTCAGCAATGTGTGGTCGTAAGCGCCGTGCACCAATTTCTTCAGCACGCTGAAATTCACAAGAAAGCCTGAATCATCCAGTTCATCCCCTGCGACGGTAATATTTACTGTATATGTGTGCCCGTGGACTCTGCTGCACGCTCCGGCGCTTTCACGGGGAATAAAATGCGCGGCTGAAATGTGCATGTCCTTATTCAATTCAAACGAATAAGGGTGCTGAACCTGCGGGTAAATTTGAGAAAGCAATTAATTCCGCTCTCCTTTCATTTTCATATATTCATCATATCCTTTATTGCGGAGCAGACATGCCGGGCATTCGCCGCATCCGTCTGCAATGATGCCGTTATAGCAAGTCAGTGTGTTATTCTTTACAAAATCAAGCGCGCCGAGTTCATCAGCAAGTTTCCACGTCTCCGCTTTGTTCAGCCACATAAGCGGCGTATGAATGACAAACGGCTTTTCCATCGCCAAGTTGACGGTGACATTGCAGGACTTGACAAACTCGTCACGGCAGTCCGGGTAGCCGCTGAAATCAGTCTCGCAAACACCAGTAATGATGTGGCGCGCGCCGATTTGATACGCAAGAATGGAAGCAAACGATAAGAACACGAGGTTGCGTCCCGGCACAAACGTTGTCGGCAATTCCCCGTCCTTCGCTTCAATTTCGATATCATCCCGTGTCAGCGCGTTTGGCGCAAGCTGATTTAAAAGAGACATATCAAGCAGATGATTTTTGACGCCGAGTTTTTCGGCAATCGATTTTGCCACATCAATTTCTTCTTGATGACGCTGATTGTAATGGAATGTAACGGTTTCTACTTCTTCAAAGTTTTGCAAAGCCCATAATAAACAAGTCGTGCTGTCTTGGCCTCCGCTGAACACCACAACCGCTTTTTCTTTTTTCATTTCATTCTCTCCCTTATCTATCATTCCATAAAAAAAGCGCCTTTCTCGGAGAAGGCGCCCTAAAAAACATAAAAAAAACCGTATCCAAGGATACAGCTCGTCCTTAGTTTTTTATAGAGGGTGTAGCTAGAACCTCTCCCGCATAAATACGGATTTTCTTCTTTTTTCACTTTTGCTATCATACCATAATGTTGTTTCCTATGACAATAAAAAAACAGCCTGAATACCTGTGTCAGGCTGCAAAAGCCGGTTTAAGCCCCGCGCTTCTTCTTCGGAAACGCCATCAGCGCAATTCCGATCAAAACAAATAAAGCAGGCCAGAAAACAGAAACCGGAACGATCGGCTGATACGTCATCATAAAGCAAAGTGCTGTCAAAGTCAGCACCGCAATCGGGATGAGCAACGCCTTTTGTTTCCCGTCGAACAGCCACAGCTCAAATAAACCGAATGCCGCCGCCAGCAGGTAAACAGGCCACGTCACACCGGAATAGGACCAATTGGTTGCCGTTTCAAAGACAAACAGGAGCCCCGTGATCAGTAAAATGCCGCCCGGTACGAGAAGCCCCGCGTTTTTTACCGGTTTCGGGCCAAAAATCGGAATGTGAAAAGCGGCGGCAAGCAAAAGAATGAGAGCGGGCCAGCCGCGTTCGCTGATAACTTCATTTGCATTGGTGAATATGCCGAAAATCCCTATAGCGCACAGAACCGCCGCAGAAGCCAAAAGCCCTCTTTGCTTTCTGCCGAACATCCAAGCTTCAAACAGGCCGAACGCGACGGCAAAAGGATAGACAGGCCAGCTCACATTTGCGTATGTCCAATCCGTCAGCGTTTCAAACCATAATAAACCGCCCGTCACAAGCAAAATGCCGCCCGGAATGAGAAGGCCCGTTCTTTTTTTCGGCTGCATCAAGGCAGCGGCGTGAAACACAAGCGCGGCAGCAATGATCAAAAGCGGCCACAGCCCTGTCATCACCATACCGGCAAAACATAGTGCGCCCGCCGCTGTCAGGATCAAAGCGGAAATCAACGCACCTGTCTTTCTCCCGCCAAAATACCACAGCTCAAACAGACCGAGAGCAGGCGCCCAAATATAAACAGGCCACGTCATGGCTGAATACGCCCATCCCGTTGCCGTCTCAAACCAAAATAAGCAGCCCAGCACAAGAAAAATTCCGCCGGGAACGAGCAGCCCCGCTTGTTCAGGCGCTTTTTTCACAAAAATAAATCCGGCGTGAAACCCTGCGGACATTATAATGAAAAGAAACGGCCACGCCGAACCAGCGGATATATGTATAACTCCAGCCTTCTGTAAAAAAAACGCAATGCCGATACAAATAAAAATAAATCCCAATAACACACGTCGATCTTTCATCTCTTACTCCTCCCCATCATTTCCCAATTCATTATACAGAAATGACAGGAAAAAAGAAGGGGAATTCCCAAAAAATACAGACATTTTCCTTATATCCGTTATTTTTCTTTCGGGATTTTTTTGCAAACCAAAGCGCCGATAAAGGCCAGGCTCACATATCCAAACACCGGGTAAACAGTGGAAATCAGCTGTCCGTAGCCGATTTGGCTGACAATAAAAGCAAACACCAAAATGCCGCCGTAAATATATGTACTTTTTATATGAAGAAAACTGTTTAATTGTTTTTCCAATCCGTATAAATTGCCGATGACCGACGTAAACACTTCCCCGAAAATAATAATCAAATAAATGAGATGAAGCGATCGTGAATAGAAATAGACAACTTGAGCCATCGGAATGTCAAACTCCAGCACATCCGGCAGCACCGATAATGATAAGAAACTCGCGGCAAGCACCAATGTCAAAAGAGCGCCGCCTAAATAAGCTCCCCTTCTGATCACCTTCTCTGATGACATTTCGTTCGCAAGCGGCACAAGGACAGCTTGGGCGAGCGATAAATTTAACGCGCCGTAAGAGACGGCTGACAAAAGCCAATTCCACTTGTCAGGCCATACCCATTCTTCCGCATTTCTCGTGCTTGTAAATACAAAAGAATCAGCGGCAACGATAAAAGAGAAGGAAATTAAAAGCGGCACAACCAATACATTGACGCCGAACACACCTTTAACGCCGCTTGTCATGACGGCAAAACTCAATACGATCGTCAGAAGTATCCCCGCTTGTGCGGGCCAGCCAAGCTGTTCATGAAACAGCGCTCCCGCTCCGGACAGCATGACAGAAGTCACTCCCAGCAATATAAACATCATAAACATGTTAACGGCGCGTCCGATAGACCGCCCGAATAAATACGTGTTCAATTCCTGGTAAGATGCTGCATGAATCCGTTTGGAAATGATCATGATTTTGGCGCCTAAATATATAAACATCAGACCGCTTACCATGATACCGAACAGACCGATCCAGCCAAACCTGAGAAAAAACTCAACGATTTCCCGTCCCGTGGCAAAACCGGCTCCTACAACCGTTCCTACGTATACGAATGCAAGCTGACTTGCAGAACCTTTTGTTTGTCCCATTTCACCCTCCGGCTAAACGCAAATTTGTCCAGGCCTTTTTATATGCTTATGAGACAAGTCGCCTGAAAAGAAGAACAAATCGTCTTCCCCGGGAAAAAACAGATTCAACTCTCTCTTCTAAGCAGAAATATTGAAAGAAAAAAAGGGCCGGCGTATACTCTTCATCAAGAAAGGTCAAAGCATTTCATTTCCTTTCTGATCATATTGGTCAATAATAATCAAACATCACTTATAACACTTAACATGCCGGAAACTTTGATTTTTCAAGGTTTAAAACAAAATACTTGAAAGTCAAAGAAGGTCAGAGTATACTATTAATCAAAGAAGGTCAAAGTTACGGCCTTATTTTCTAATTTATTTGGTCAAAGATGATCAAACATTTTAAGGAGGTTTTGGCAAATGCGTTGTCAACATTGTCAGAAAAACGAGGCGACGATTCGCCTGAACATGCAAGTCAATTCCATTCAAAAACAATTCGTTTTATGTGAAACATGTTATACAGAATTAACCCGAAAACCGTCTATGAGCATGGGGCCGCAATCTTTCGGATTCCCGTTTGAGCAAGGTTTCGCTCCGGATCAACATAAACCGCAGGCCGGCCGTAAAAAAGGCCTGCTCGACGAGCTCGCCCAAAACGTCACAAACGGCGCAAAAGCAGGTCTGATTGATCCTGTGATCGGCCGCGATGATGAAGTGGCGCGCGTCATTGAAATTTTGAACCGCCGGAATAAAAACAACCCGGTGCTTATCGGTGAACCGGGTGTCGGTAAAACGGCTATTGCAGAAGGCTTAGCGCTTAAAATCGCTGAAGGCGATGTGCCGAATAAATTGAAAAACAAAGAGCTTTATCTGCTTGACGTCGCTTCCCTCGTTGCCAATACAGGCATCAGAGGCCAGTTTGAAGAAAGAATGAAACAATTAATGAACGAATTAAAAGAGCGGAAAAACGTCATTTTGTTCATTGATGAGATTCACCTTCTTGTAGGCGCCGGCTCGGCCGAGGGATCAATGGATGCCGGGAACATCCTGAAACCTGCGCTTGCCAGAGGCGAACTGCAGGTCATCGGGGCGACGACATTGAAAGAGTACCGCCAGATTGAAAAAGATGCGGCGCTTGAAAGACGCTTCCAGCCTGTCATGGTTCACGAACCTTCAATAGAACAAGCCATCAGCATTCTTGAAGGCATTAAAGATAAATATGAGAAATATCACAGCGTCACATTCAGCGATGAAGCAATCAAGGCGTGTGTTACGCTTTCTTCCCGCTACATTCAGGACCGCCACCTGCCGGATAAAGCGATCGACTTGTTAGATGAAGCCGGCTCCAAAGCAAATCTGGAGCTTGATACCGTAAATGAAGAAGAAGCGGCTGAGCGACTCAAAGCAATTGACGCGGAGAAAACAAAAGCGCTTCAAGAAGAAAATTATGAGCTTGCCGCGAAACTGCGTGATGAAGAAGCGGCATTGGAAAAGCAGCTGGCACAAGAATCACCGGCCTCTTTTTCAGAAATCGGGGCGGAGCATATTCAAGCCATCATTGAACAGAAAACAGGCATTCCGGTCGGAAAACTGCAGGCTGATGAACAAGTCAAAATGAAAGAACTTGAAGAGCGCCTTCATCAGCGCGTCATCGGTCAGGAAAAAGCCGTGAAAAAAGTGGCGAAAGCGGTAAGACGAAGCCGCGCCGGCTTAAAATCCAAAAACAGACCTGTCGGCTCCTTCCTCTTTGTCGGACCGACCGGGGTCGGAAAAACCGAGTTATCAAAAACACTCGCGGATGAACTTTTCGGCACAAAAGATTCCATCATCCGGCTCGATATGAGTGAATACATGGAAAAACACACCGTTTCAAAAATTATCGGTTCACCGCCGGGATATGTCGGACACGATGAAGCCGGTCAATTAACGGAAAAAGTGCGGCGCAATCCGTACAGCATCGTGCTGCTTGATGAGATTGAAAAAGCGCATCCTGACGTCCAGCATATGTTCCTGCAGATTATGGAGGACGGACGTCTGACAGACAGCCAGGGCAGAACGGTAAGCTTCAAAGATACCGTTTTGATCATGACAAGCAATGCGGGAACCGGCGAAAAACAGGCGAAAGTCGGGTTCCAATCTGAAGAAAGCGTCATGGAAGAACAAACGCTGATTGATTCACTGAGCTCGTTCTTTAAACCTGAATTTTTAAACCGGTTTGACAGCATCATTGAATTCCAATCTCTGAAAAAAGAACATCTCGTAAAAATCGTCAGCCTGCTTCTCGCAGAGCTTGAAGACACATTAAAAGAGCGCGGCATCAGTCTCTGCGTCACAGACGATGCGAAAGAAAAAATCGCTGAAATCGGCTACCACCCTGCTTTCGGAGCACGCCCGCTCAGAAGAACGATCCAAGAATTGATCGAGGACGAAATGACAGACCTCTTATTGGATGACAATGAAATAAAAGCCTTCCATGTTGTAATGGAAGAGGATGACATCAAAGTCCGTGCACAATAAACAATAAAAAAAGCGGTTCCCTGTCGGGGAGCCGCTTTTTTGTTTCTTTTGCTCTGCCGGAAAGGCAGAAACTGTGAAGAATTCGGGAACAATTTCTCAATCACTCTAAAGTTCCATGCACTGCCACCGATATTAACCATAGAAAGCTAGTATAAAGGATTTGGTGAAAACTATGGATAAAACATCGATTATCGGTATCATCCTCGCCTTAATTGCTTTAAGCGTGGGCATGGTGCTGAAAGGGGTCAGCTTAAGCGCACTCGCTAACCCGGCAGCTATTCTGATTATTTTGTTCGGTACGATTTCTGCGGTGATCATCGCATTCCCCGGAAAAGAAATCAAAAAAGTGCCTGCCCTTTTTAAAGTGCTGTTTAAAGAAAACAAACAGCTGACCATTGCGCAATTAATTCCCATGTTCTCTCAATGGGCGCAAATTGCAAGACGTGAAGGGCTGCTCGCATTGGAAGCAAGCATCGAAGACGTGGATGACGCGTTTTTGAAAAACGGCCTGAGCATGGCGGTTGACGGACAAAGCGCAGAATTTATCAGAGATATTATGACTGAGGAAGTTGAAGCGATGGAGGACAGACACCAGGCCGGCGCAGCTATCTTTACCCAAGCCGGCACATATGCGCCGACGCTCGGCGTCTTGGGTGCAGTTATCGGCCTCATCGCCGCTCTTTCCAACATGAACAATACCGAGGCGCTCGGACATGCCATCAGTGCTGCGTTTGTCGCCACCCTTCTCGGGATTTTTACCGGATATGTACTATGGCATCCCTTTGCCAACAAACTGAAACGCAAATCAAAACAGGAAGTCAAACTGCGTGAAATCATGATTGAAGGCGTTCTGTCAGTGCTTGAAGGACAGGCTCCGAAAGTGATCGAACAAAAACTTCTCATGTATCTTCCTGCGAATGAACGCGCAAAAGTCATTGAAGAAGGAGAGGCAAACAATGGCGAGAAAAAAGAAGAAGAAGCATGATGACGAGCATGTGGATGAGTCTTGGCTGATCCCGTACGCGGACCTTCTCACCCTTCTTTTGGCTCTGTTCATTGTATTGTTCGCCATGAGCTCGGTCGACGCGGCAAAATTCCAAATGCTGTCTAAATCATTTAACGCCGTTTTTACAGGAGGCACGGGTGTCCTTGAATATTCAAGCGTCACCCCTCCCGAAAACGAAAAAGACGGCATTGATCAGTTAAAAAAAGACAAGGAAAAGGAAAAAGAAAAAGATAAAGAACAGAAAAAGAAAGAAAGAGAAGCAGCCGACCGCCAAGAGCTTGAAGGTGTGCAAAAGCAAGTCAATCAATTTATAAAAAACAAAAAGCTTGAGCATCAGCTGGAAACAAAGCTGACAAAAGAAGGCCTCTTAATTACCATTAAAGACAGTATCTTTTTTGACTCGGGACAGGCGGTTATCCGCCAGGAGGATATCCCGCTTGCGAAGGAGATCTCGAATCTCCTTGTACTGAATCCGCCAAGGAATATTATCATCAGCGGACATACCGACAATGTGCCGATTAAAAACTCACAATTTCAATCAAACTGGCATTTAAGCGTCATGCGGGCCGTCAACTTCATGGCTATTCTCACGGAAAACCCTAAACTTGACGCAAAAGTATTCAGCGCCAAAGGTTTCGGCGAGTATAAACCGGCTGCGTCGAACAAAACCGCAGAAGGGCGCAGCAAAAACAGGCGCGTCGAAGTATTGATACAGCCGAGAAACGCCGCCACTGACGAAAATCAGTAATATAAAAAAGGAAGCCTTTCAAATGGCTTCCTTTTTTTATTTCTGATGTAAATGTTTAGCGTTTAATCCCACTCTTTTCAGCATTTCCGTACACAATTCTATCTCTTCATCACTCAGCACACTGATCATTTCTTTAATCTCGTCAGCATGATCAGGGAAAATATCGTCCAAAAGACGGATTCCCTTTTCAGAAATCTGTGCGAAAGTCACTCTCCTGTCAGTCGGTGAAGCTTTTCTGATGAGAAGTTCTTTTTTCTCTAATTTGTCAACAACGTATGTAATACTTCCGCTTGCTAATAAAATTTTGTCGCCGATCTGCTGCAGCGGCTGATTGCCTTTGTGATACAGCAGCTCCAGCACAGCAAATTCCGTCGGGTTCAGGCCGTGCTTATGAATATGTTTATTCATATGGTCGTTAATGGACCGGTAAGCACGCGACAGTACAATAAATAATTTCAATGAGTTTTCTGTTTTATCCGTCATACATTCAATCATCCTTTTGCAAAAGAAACCGTTACAGAGAAACATTAATAAACAAAATGAAAAATGTCAACAAAAATGTTTCCAAAATTTCTCTTCTTTTTGACAAACCTTAATAAAATAATTTGTTTTTATATCATTTTGGTTATTTTTTCTTATTAAAGAAGTATAAACAATGATATAATACCTCTATTCAAGTGTAATGTTGGAGCGATGCAGAGTGAATACATTCAAAGGTGCCCGGGGAAAGATCAAGCTTTATCTCATATTGGTGATCATCCCGGCACTTATTATCAGCTTTTTCATTTATGAAAAAGAAAAACAGAAAATAGCCGATAAACACATACAGGAAGCTAGTATGATGCTCAACCTTCACCGCAACAAGCTCAATTATTTAATCGGTGAAACAAAAGCCCGGATGACAACACTTGCGATCGCTGTCGATAAGCCTGTCAATGAAGAAAAGATAAGTGAAATTCTCGATCAGGCTTTTGAGGATGAACCCAGATTCAGCGGACTGTATATGCTGAATGCCAAAGGTGACGTCATCGCAAGCACGACCGATCTGAAATCAAAGGTGAATTTGGCCGACAGACCGTATTTTACGAAGGCAAAAAAGACGAAGAAAACAGTCATCACAAATGACTACCCCAGCAGAATTACAGGCCAGCGCATCTTTACGATCTGCGTGCCCGTGTTAGATGCAAACCGGGAAGTCACCGATTATTTAGTGGCCGCCATACAAGTCGATTATTTGAGAAATATGATCAATATGCTAAGTCCTGACGTTTATGTCAAGGCAACCCACCAGGATAAAGTGATATTTGCCAGCGGACGCGCTGATCAATCAGAAGGCGTGCAGCCGGTCAGCGGCTATCTGGATGATATTAACTGGAATATCAATGTTTTTCCGAAACCGGTTGAGCTGAACGAGCTGACCAAAAGCGTGCTGCTGCCGATGTCCAGTATCGCCGTGCTGCTGAATATTCTGTTCATCCTCGTTCAATATTATCTGCTTAAGCGCAAGACCCAGCTGGAGCGCGCTCAAAACGAGGCGCAGAAATTGGAGCTGATCGGAACGCTTGCCGCAAGCACCGCCCATGAAATCCGGAACCCGCTTACAGGGATCAGCGGCTTCATTCAGCTTTTGCAGAAAAAATATAAAACAGAGGAAGATCAGCTGTATTTCTCAATTATTGAGCAGGAGATTAAACGGATCAATCAGATTGTCAGTGAGTTTTTAGTGCTCGGCAAACCGACCGCGGAACGATTAGAAGTGAACTCTCTGCAGGATATCCTTGATGAGATTATGCCGATTATTTATTCGGAAGGGAATCTTTATAATGTGGAAGTAAATGTGGAGATTCTCGTCAATCGGCCGCTCAAGGTCAATTGCACGAAAGACCATATTAAACAGGTCATCTTAAATGTCGCGAAAAACGCGCTTGAGTCAATGCAGGAAGGCGGCCGGCTGTCCATCTATTTAGAAGCCCGCGACCATAAAGCAGTCATTAAGGTTGCTGACAACGGAATGGGTATTTCTGAAGATATGCTTGAGCACATTTTTCTTCCGTTTGTAACGTCAAAAGAAAAAGGAACCGGTCTCGGCCTTGTCGTGTGTAAACGAATCATGCTGATGTACGGCGGTTCGATTGACATTCAAAGCGAAGTCGATAAAGGCACAGAGGTCACCATTACCCTCCCTGCCGCTTCACGATGAAAAAACACCCTGTAACAGGGTGTTTTTTAGATAAAGAAGAATATGTGTAAGAGGATATACCGGGGAACGGCATCATAGCCGGCAGATAGATACGAGGCGCTTCGTGAGCTGTGCCGGCGGAAAAACCCGCTGACTGTACGCGGTCATCTTTCGGATGCGGCGCTTGATCAGGAAGCGCATTCAGTCTTCGTTATCTGTTTATCATTAATTATTTGTTTGCTTCATATGCAGGCATGATGTCACCGCGGGAGAACAAGCCTATTTTCTTCACAAGGCCCTGTATTCCTTGGTGATGTGTGCGTTCACGGTTTATCAGCTGCTGATATGCGTTCATCAGACAGTCCAGTTCCTGGCTGTGCCTGATCGTGTCATATCCTGTAAACCCCTGCCTGTTAGCCGCATCTATCATCATTTTTCTCTTTTCATCAATAGATACAAGCAATTGTTCTTGTTCAGAATAACTGCCCATTCACTTCACCCCTCACCGCTAAAAGAATAGGAAACAAGTTTGATTGGGTTATTGAGCATTATTACAGATTATACTTTATTTGTAAACATTTTTTTACTAAATAACTTAATTTTTCATTTCATATTGGAATCTTTAGCATGATTACGAGAATAATACCCATTCAGGTAATGATATAAACAGAATGCGGCATATTTCAACGCACAAAAAACAGAGACAGCTGATTTTATATTAAAATAAAAAACCTCTCATGCCGCTGGCTGCATGAGAGGTTCGCAAGTCTATCAGTTTTGCACACTTTCATTTTCGTAAATCGGCACCCAGCCTTCAGTCGTCACGAAGATTCGGATGGCGACGACCCGGCGGTCTTCCTGAAGCGTAAAGTAGTGGCGGATGTTCTCCGGAACCGAAATCAAATCTCCCGGATTTAAACGGACATCAAAAAAAGTGCCGTCTTTGCCTTGAATGACGAAGATGCCGTGCCCGCTGACAATAAAGCGGACTTCATCATCCGTGTGGTGATGTTCTCTTTGGAAATTTTTCAATAATTCATCTAGATTCGGCGTTGAATCTGATAAAGAAATGACATCCTGAGACTGATAGCCGCGCCGGGCTGAAATATCCTGAATCTCCTTGTCAAACGCCGCGAGAATCCGCTCTTTTTCAGCTTCGGTTACATCATATTTCTCCGAAAGCTCAGGCGGAAGTTTTTCAATATTCCACTGCTCATAGATTACCTCTTGTTCGTCTAAAAAGCGCGCTACTTCTTCCTGATTTTCAATGATCGTATTCTTTTCATCATGAATTCTGATTGTCGCCATTTTGCATTCCTCCTTTTATTTTACGAGCTGCGGCCGAAGTGACAGAAGCTTGATGTGACAGCTGAATAAAAATTCATAGGCTTCCAGCACCCTTTTCGCCTCAAACGCGGTCCGCCCCCATGCCGTAATGCCGTGATTGCGGATTAATACCGCGCCTGATTCGGTGTCTGCATGGCGCGCGAAGCTTTCGGCCAATGCCGGGATGTGCGCCGGATTGTCAATGATCGGAACGGTCACCGCCGCGTTTTCCTCCCACAATCCGAGCGCCTTAATAATCTCCTGCCCCTGAAAGGTGATTTGTTTTTCATCTCCGTAGAGCTCTGAGATGACATTATTATTAACGGTATGGACATGCAGACAGCAGCCTGCGTCTGTCTTTTTGTATAAGTAAGTATGAAGAAGCGTTTCTGCCGAGGGTTTTAAGGAATGGCCGGTCTCAGCGGGCTTCCCGTTCTCATCGACTAAGAGAAAATCTTCGTCTGTTTCTTTTCGTTTGTCTTTGCCGCTTGCCGTAACGAGAAAAGTCAGCGGCCCGTCGGATACTTTAATGGAAAGATTTCCGCTCGTTGCCGGAAACCAGTCTCTTTCAGCCAGCTCGCGCTTTACCTCGGCAAGTTCGCGCCAGCGTTCTTCTTTTGCAGCCATGCCTGCACCTCCCCGATGTTTTCGATGCCTGTTTTCACCTCATGAAAATCTTGAAAAGGCAGATGCCGAAGACCGAGTTCTTTGCATTCAGTCAAAAGATAATCCCTTGCAAAGCACATATCGGATAATTTTGCAGCCTCGAGGTCCGTGACCGAATCACCGATCATAATGAGAAAATTCTGCTGATCGGACAGCTTTCGGATCACTGACGGTTTGCAGCAGCCGCATTGATTCGTGCAGTCGCCGTCACAGGCGTGCGGCCAATTGATATGAATATATTCATTGTCAAAGGAAGCATGATTGCAGAAAATCCGCTCCTTTTCTACGATGCCTTCCAAAAGCGGGTGCACAAAAAAGTCCATTCCCCCGCTTACGATATAAAACGGGAGATCGTTTGACCGGACAAACGAGACAAAATCCAAAAAGCCGTCCCTTATTTTCGCATCCTTCAGGATAAAATCAGTCAGCTCTTCTTTTAAACTGCTCGGCAGCAGCCCAAACATCCGGCCGACTCCTTCCTGGATTGATAGGCTTTTAGACAGAACACCGTCTTTTAATTCAAGCCACTCAGGAGGCGCAAATTCTTTCATCATACTGACAATGTTGTCGTTCATGGTAACCGTTCCGTCGAAATCACAAATAATCAGCGGTGTGCGGGTCATACGGCTTCCACCCTTCCCCATTTGTCTAATGCGAGCTGAAGATCTTTGCACGACGCGGCTTTTTCTTCAATCGGCTGGGCTTCAAGCACCGCATCAATGATGGCGCGGAACGCTTTTCCGCCTCCCTCTGCTCCGTTCGGATGGCCGTGAACGCCTCCGCCGGCATTAATGATGTGATCAATGCCGAAATCACGCATCAGCAACGGCACCATGCCGGGATGAATGCCTGCTGACGGGACGGCAAACGAGGGATGAAAGACATCGTCTTTTACACATTCATCGTGAATCGCAAGCGCGGACTCCTTCGGCAGTGCAACGGATCCGTAAGGTGACGGAAATAAACTGAAATCAGCACCGCAATAGCGGTTCAGCTTGCCGAGCAAAAGCGCATGCGATAAACCGTAAACGGGAGATGATGTGAATGCGCCGCTGACTGCCGGATGCGCCATAATCGGAAGCGGGATTTCCCCGTCTTCCGCAAGGCTTTGCATCACATCCAAACCGTAGGCGAACACATTAAGTAAGAGGGCGTCCGCCCCGAGCTCTGCCGCGCGTCTCGCTTTATCCCGCAATTCAGCAGTTCTCCCCGTCAGGTTCACGGCATACAGCGTTTTATGTCCCGTCTCCCCCCGGGTTTCCTTCAGGACTTGTTTCCCTTCGATAATGCGGGTTTCAAACGGAGCCAGCTCATTTTCAAAGAAGATTTCGTCGTCTTTAATAAGATCAACGCCGCCGAGCGCCTGCTGTCTGAGCTGTTCTTTAATGTCACGGAGATCCCGTCCGATCACCCCTTTAAATATGCTCATCAGAAGCGGTCTTTCAAATTCGCCCAGCAGTTTGCGAATGCCGTATATGCCGAACTTCGGCCCGGGAAGAGAGCGTTTAAACCCTTCGGAAAATTCAAGATCAGTCAATTTTATTTTTCCGTCCAGTGACAGCTTTCCGAATACAGTCGTCAGGACGGCGGGTATGTCTCTTGAAAAGTTCGCCTCAGGATAGGCGATGGTGATGACGGCCTGTTTTTCGTTTTCCGGGGATCCTTCTTTCTCCTCAACTTTTACGACCCGGCCTTTATGCTTTCTGAGCTGTTCTTGCTTCACAAGGGGCAGATCTGTCCAGGAACCTACCGTCAGCCCCGCTGCAATCTGTTCCGCCCGCTTTTCACTGTCTGTTGTGTCCGTCAGAAGATATGTTGCCAATACTTCGCTCATGCGTGAACGCCTCTCTTTCTTTCGAAAAACATAAAAAAACCTCTTCCGTATGAGCAGAAAGAGGCTTCGTGTTATGTCCGAATCTTATCTCTCAGCTCCTGCTGCAAGAATTAGCACCGTGCTTTAACAGTCGGTTGCCGGGCTTCATCGGGCTCGTCCCTCTGCCTGCTCTTGATAAGAATAATGATTTTATAAAGTATTTTGAATTATCGCATTGTTATTTTGATATGTCAATGCTTTTTCGGGTGAAAAGATTGAGTTTCCCGATCCGTTCCGCAGCCTCTTTAAGTCTTTCTTCACTTGTCAGAAGGCCGACTCTGATATAGCCCTCCCCCCATTTTCCGAACCCGTTTCCGGCTGCGACCGCAACATTTGCTTTTTCCAGCAGCAGATCTGAAAACGACTGTGATGTATAACCGTCCGGCACCGGGAGCCATGCAAAAAAAGAGCCCGCGGGAGCCGTGACATCCCAGCCGATATCGCGGCATGCTGCAATCCATGCATTTCGTCTCGACTCATATCTGTTATTTTGAGCTGCGACGCACGCCTGATCCGCTAAAAGAGCTGCTGCCGCCGCCTGCTGCGCGGCGGGAAACAGGCTGACAAACATATGATCCTGATAAAGGTTGATCGCTTCGATAACAGACGCGTTTCCGACGGCAAATCCGACACGCCAGCCCGCCATGTTATAAGTTTTTGACAAGGTATAGATTTCAATTCCAGTCTCTTTTGCACCTTCCGTCTCCAAAAAGCTCAGCGGTTTATGCCCGTCAAAGCCGACTGCTCCGTACGCGAAATCATGAACGACACAAATGCCGTTTTGTTCTGCAAAGCTGACCGTTTCCTCAAAAAACGCCTCTGTCGCCACGGCGCCGGTCGGATTATTCGGATAATTGAGATACAGCAGCTTCGCCTCATTTTGCACCTTTTCAGGAATTGCGCTGTAATCAGGGAGAAATCCTCTATCTTCCGTCAGCGGCATCATTTCCATTTTCGCTTTCGCAAGAGCGACCCCCGACCAGTAGTCAGGATATCCGGGATCAGGCACAAGAATTGTATCTCCCGGGTTCAAAAGACATTGCGGAATCTCTACAAGTCCCGCCTTGCCTCCGAACAGCACGGCCACTTCCGTTTCCGGATTAAGCGTAACCCCGTACTCCCTTTCATAAAATTCAGCGGCTGCTTTTTTGAAGCTGTAAGCGCCCCGGAAGGATGAGTATTTATGATTTTCCGGCCTTTCGACGGCGCGCTTCATTTCCTCAACGATATGCTGAGGCGTCGGCTGATCGGGGTTCCCCTGTCCTAAATTAATGACGTCTTTGCCTTCTTTCAGCTTTTGATTCACTTTTTGCACCAATGATGCGAAAAATTGTTCCGGCAGCTGTTTGAGTACATCAGAGATTTCAAAGTTCATATTTTCACCTTCTAAAAATTTCTTGAAATGATAGTCCATCATCATATATGGTTAAATAAAAAAAGTAAAGAGAAACTTGGGGTGTTAAAAAAATGAAATGGACCGTTTCTTGTTTGCAATTTGATATTTCATACGGAAATCCTTCAGAAAACTTCAAAAAAGCAGAATCTTTGATTGAGCAAGAAAGCCGCCGCGCTGATGTCATCGTGCTTCCTGAGTTATGGACGACCGGCTATGACCTCACACGGCTTGACCAGCTGGCGGATGAAAACGGCGAAACCTCGGTACAATGGCTTAAAAAAACGGCAAAAAGATTCAATGTACACCTCGTTGCCGGATCTGTCGCGGTCAAAGAAGGAGAAAATGTCTATAACACCATGTACATCGCCGATAACAGCGGACAGATCGTGAAGCAGTATCAAAAAGCCCATCTGTTTCAGCTGATGGATGAACATATATATCTGTCAGCCGGAAACAGCGACGGTTCCTTTGAGCTTGACGGTGTCAAGTGCGCCGGGCTGATCTGCTATGATATCCGTTTCCCCGAATGGATCAGAAAGCATACGTCCCAGGGAGCGAATGTACTGTTTATCTCTGCGGAATGGCCGTTGCCCCGCCTCGATCATTGGCGAAGCCTGCTTATCGCCAGAGCAATTGAAAACCAATGTTTTGTCGCCGCCTGCAACTGCACGGGATCCAATCCCGATAATGAATTTGCCGGCCACAGCCTGGTGATTGACCCATGGGGCCGGATTTTGGCTGAAGGAGACCGGACGGAAGGCGCAGTCCGGGCGGAAATCGATGTTTCAGATAGCGAGGCTGTGCGCGGCACCATACCGGTTTTCCAAGATTTGCGGCGTGATTTATATTAATTTTCAAAAAAACGTTGACAAGAATATTCGGCACCTGCTAATATTTTCATCAACTGATTAATCCGAATTGTGATACAAATCAATATATTTTTCTCTTATCGAGAGTTGGGCGAGGGAATTGGCCTTTTGACCCCAACAGCAACCGACCGTAATTCCATTGTGAAATGGGGCGCGTACATTTTGCGCCGAGACATTGTCTCATAAGGCACGGTGCTAATTCCATCAGATGTTTATCTGAGAGATAAGAGGCGGACTGCACTGTTTCAGCCTCCTTCTCTTTCAGAGAAGGGGGCTTTTTTTCGGGCGTATTCTCCGTCACGATCTCTTACAGCCACTACATAATAGGAGGGTAAATCCATGTCTGCAACTAAAACAAGTCTTTACGAACAATTAACAGAAAGCTCCGCCGCCGCGCTAGCCGTGAAGCTCGGCTTGTTCCAAAGCAAAAGCACCCTGACATGCCGTGAAATCGGCGACGGCAATTTGAATTACGTCTTTCATGTGTACGATAAAGAAAACAAAAAGGGACTGATTATCAAGCAGGCGATTCCTTACGCCAAAGTCGTCGGTGAAAGCTGGCCGCTTACGATCGATCGGGCGAGAATCGAAAGCAGCGCCCTCATCCGCCAGGGCGAGCATGTGCCGCACCTTGTTCCGGCCGTTTACTATTCCGATACTGAAATGGCCGTCACGGTAATGGAAGACCTCTCGCATTTAAAGATCTCAAGAAAAGGGCTGCTGGAAGGAAAACATTATCCGAACTTATCGGCCCATATCGGTGAATTTTTAGGAAAAACGCTTTTTTACTCATCCGATTATGCGCTTGATGTGAAAGTAAAGCAGCAGCTCGCAAAGCAGTTTACAAATCCTGAGCTTTGCAATATCACAGAAAGGCTTGTGTTTACAGAACCGTTTCTCGATCATGAAACAAATGATTTCGAAGAGGAGCTGCGCCCATACGCAGAAAAAATTTGGAACAACCCCCGGCTGAAAGAAGGCGCTGACGAATTGAAAGCCATCTTTCTGAATTCAGCGGAAACATTGATTCACGGCGATCTGCACACGGGAAGCATCTTCGCCGATGAACATGAAACAAAAGTCATTGATCCCGAATTTGCTTTCTTCGGACCGATCGGCTTTGACATCGGCCAATTTATCGCCAACCTGCTGTTAAACGCCCTCAGCCGGGACAGTGACGACAGACAGCCGTTATATGATCATACTGTTGCCGTATGGGACACATTTGTGAAAACATTCAGTAAAGCTTGGGAGAAAGACAGCTTGCCTTCCTGCAGACATCTGCTGGAAGATACACTGAAAAACACGTTTGAGGAAGCGGTCGGTTTTGCGGGATGCGAACTGATCCGGCGCACGATCGGCCTCGCCCATGTGGCTGACTTAGATGAACTCACTCCGTTTGACAAACGAATCGAACGGAAAAAGCTGGCGCTTGAAATCGGCGCCTGTTATATCGAAAACAGAAAAGAACTGAAGCATATCACTGAGGTTCTGGATCAATTTAAGCTCCGTGTAAAGGAATGATGCAGCATGACCAATGAATTTGCCATCCCCCGTTCTGTGGAATGGAAAGAAACTTACATCCGTATTTTAAATCAGCAAAAGCTCCCTGACGTCACTGAATATGTCGATCTTGAAACAAAGGAAGATGTATTCGACGCGATTATCACACTGAAAGTAAGGGGCGCTCCGGCCATCGGTATAACGGCGGCGTTCGGACTCGCGCTCTCTGCCAAATCGTTTGAAGTCCGCGATCTTTCTGATTTCCGCCGTCAGCTCGCGGATGTCAAAGCGTATTTAAACAGCTCGAGACCGACTGCCGTCAACCTCGCGTGGGCGCTTGACAGACTGACGGATTCCGTAAGAGATGCGATCTCAATCAATGAAGCCAAGACCACGCTCGTACATGAAGCCATTCAAATTCAAATTGAGGATGAAGAAACATGCCGAATGATCGGCCAAAATGCTCTGCACCTTTTTAAAAAAGGCGATCAGATCATGACCATCTGCAATGCGGGTTCAATTGCCACAAGCAGGTACGGTACGGCGCTTGCCCCCTTTTACTTAGCGAAACAAAAAGACCTCGGTCTTCATATTTACGCATGTGAAACAAGGCCCGTTCTGCAGGGGTCGCGGCTGACGGCGTGGGAGCTGATGCAGGGCGGGATTGATGTCACGCTCATTACTGACAGCATGGCCGCCCATACAATGAAGGAAAAGCACATTTCAGCGGTCATTGTCGGCGCTGACAGAATTGCTAAAAACGGGGATACTGCCAACAAGATCGGAACGTACGGCCTCGCTATTTTGGCAAACGCCTTTCAAATTCCGTTTTTTGTGGCCGCACCGCTTTCGACTTTTGACTTACGGATTGAAAACGGTGATCAGATTCCTATTGAAGAAAGAGATCCGGATGAAGTCAGACAGATCTCCGGCATACGCACCGCACCTGAAGATGTACCGGTCTTCAATCCTGCCTTTGATACTACACCGAGCAGCCTGATTTCAGGCATTATAACCGAGAAAGGCATTGTGACTGGTTCTTACACGGAAGAAATCGAACAATTATTCGCAGACTGCCAGCTGAGCTGAAAAACCGCTGATGATATTGCCTCAGGCAATGTCAGCGGTTTTTTTGTCTGCATAATGTAATCACTTCATCTTTTTGGGCGGCTGAAATCAGATGCATTTTAAAAAACAGCTCTGCATAGCCGGCTATCTTTTGCGGACGGCTCAATCTCATCAGGCTTCGTCCTCCTTTTTCGTCAGACCAACTTTTTTCACTTAATAAAATGATATGTCGGACGTGAAAAAACGGAACGTGCCATATGCTTTATTTTTCTTTATAGGATATTTGTTCGATGTTCAGCAGCACCGCTTTTACATCCGTCTGGGTGCCCGCGTATCCCGTTAAAGCGCTGTTTTTGCCGATTACCCGATGGCACGGGATCAAAATCGGCAGCCGGTTGCGTTTATTGGCTTGTCCGATGGCGCGCACCGCTTTCGGTTTACCGATCATTTCCGCCATATCACCGTAGCTCCGGGATTCACCGTATGGAATCACCGTCAGCGCGTTCCATACCTTTTCCTGAAAGGCTGTCCCTTTTTGTCTCAGAGGCAGAGAAAAATGCCTTCTTTCTCCGGAAAAATAAGAGGTCAGCTGCTGTTTCGCCTCCGACAGCAAAGCGGTTTCACACGATTTTACGCCGGGCGTATTTTTCCGCCATTTCTCAAAATCTTCCCCGTTGAGAAACAGGCCGGTAATAAAGCCCTCTTCCTCTGTCATGAAGACGGTTCCAAAAGGTGCCTTCACACTTGTAAAACAGATCATTCGCCGCTCCTTCTTTCTTCAGTATTCTGCCGGATCGGAAGCGTCAAATGAAAGACGGTGCCCTTCCCTTCTTCACTCTCCACATGAATGCGGCCCTGGTGCTCTTCAATGATTTTATAGCTGACCATCAGACCGAGCCCCGTTCCCCTGTCTTTTGTCGTGTAGAATGGTTCACCAAGACGTTTTAATTTGTCTTCGGAAATGCCTGTCCCTTCATCTTGAAGAGAAATCAGAATGTGGTCTTTATCAGAAGGCTGAATGGTCACATAGATATTGCCGCCGCCCGGCATGACTTCAATGGCGTTTTTTAAAATATTGATAAACACCTGTTTTAATTGATTCGGCTCACAGTAAATCGGCGGGATGTTTCCGGTCAGGTTCAAATGAATCTGCACATTGACAAGATTGGCCTGGGCATTCAAGAGATCGGCCGTGTCTTTCATAATCTGCGTCACGTCTTTTTCTTCATATAATATCGCCTGAGGTTTTGCTAAAATTAAAAATTCAGTGATGATAGACTCGATGCGTTTTAATTCTGAGGTAATGACGTTAAAGTACAGGGAATGTTCGCCTTCAATGCTTCCTTGCAAAAGCTGAATGAACCCTTTCAGCGCCGTCATCGGATTTCTGATTTCGTGGGCGATTCCCGCCGCCAGCTCCCCTACGACGTGAAGAGTGTCTGATTTCCGCAGCCTCTCCTCAAGCTCTTTGCGCTCCGTGACATCTTTAAAGATGGCCAGATTCATATTTTGAATGATATTCCTTTTGAAGGAGAATTCCAGTTTGCGGTTGTCACTGCTGCTTAACAGGAAGGGGATTTCATTATCCATTCCTTCTAAATCAATCTTTCTGGCGGGCACACCCGCGTTTTCAATATCAAATAATGAAAGAATATCCGGAACGGTGTACGCTCTCAGCTCCTCATCCGGCATGCCGAGTATACGGCTTGCGAGAGGGTTCGCGTCAATAATGCGGAATTGGTTGTCAAACAGGACTTTGCCGTCCATTGAGCCGTTGAATACTTTTCTGAATTTCAGCTCGCTTTCCCTCAATTCTTTTTCCATCCGCTTTCGATCGCTGACATTTCTTAAAATGGTTAAATGCTGACCCTCAAGTATGGTTCGTTTTGATGTGAATTCAAGCTCTTTATATTGGCCGTTTGCCATCTGGAACAGCATCTCTTCACGGATTTCCCCGTATTTTTCATATTTTTTCTTAATCTGTTTGTATTTTTTCTGCGGATCAACGATAAACGTACATAAATTCCGCTCCACCAGCTTATCCATCGGCAGTTCGAAAATGCGGCACGCCGACTCGTTTGCTTTGGCAATCCTTCCGTCATCAGACCAAATGACAATCGCGTCCATGGCGTTTTCAAAGATTTCGCGGAAACGTTCTTCGCTTTTAAAGAGTTTCAATTCCATCGACCGTTTCTCCGTTATGTCTCTCATAATGGACATGTAAAACCCGCTGATCAAGTTGGACGTAATCGTAAATTCAAACAGCTTCTCCTCGCCGGACCGGAGCTTGACAGGCAGTTCTCCTTGGGCTTTTCCTTTTCTGTCGAGGGTGTCCCAGATTTCTTTCAGGTGCCTTTTGTTTTCTCCGTCTGTAAAATGGCGGAGCGACAGATGGGACAGTTCATTCTGACCGATCTCAAAGCTTTTGCAAAAAGAGAGGTTCGCATCAATAAACCCACCGTCCTTGTCAAACAGCACGATGCCATCGACAGCTCTGTCAAACAGATCTTTAAACAGCTGCTCGTTCATGGAAAATTCACGCTCTAGTATTTTTTTAGAGGAGATATCCCTCATCACCACAAAAAAATAATCCTCCCCAATTCCGTCTTTGGCGAGGAATTCAATGTATTTCGTCGCGCCGCTGTCAAGCTTAATCGGCACCTCTTTCCACAGATGGCCCTTTTTCAAAAATTTTTTCACGGCCTTATTCAGTTCTTCCTGAGGCACAGAATATAAAAAGTCCAGTACGGAGCGGTTTATGAGACTCTCTGCCTCAATCTGCATCATCCGGGCCGCAGCCTCGTTCGCCTGGACGATCTTCATTTCCTTATGGCATATAAAAATGGCATCAAGCGTATTATTCATAATCACATGATACCGGTGCAAATCACTCTTCAGGCGGTCATTTTCCTCCTTCATCCGCTTCAGCTGCTCATTCAGCGACTCCTTTGTTTGCAAATCCAGAGTTTCAGCCATTCAGTACACTCCTTCTTCAAAAACCTATCCTTCAATATTTCTACAAAATACCTCATCTTCCTTCATTCGCCCTATACATTTCAGAAAATTTCAATGATATGACAAGTTAAAGTCTTTTTCTACGATCCTTACCTCCCCATTACATCATCCTAACAATCCCTTTTGTCCTCATTCAATTTTTTGTTTTTTATTTTAAAATGAACATCATCAGGAAATAATCATGCAGTGGATGATTTTTTGAAAAGAAGGTGATGCAATGACAAAATCGCGAGACAGTTACTTTGACAACGCCAAGTTTATCTTGATTTTTCTGGTGGTGTTCGGCCACATTCTCCGGTCATTTATTAACGGAAATGAGTTTATGCTTCATCTCTACAAATTCATTTATACTTTTCATATGCCGGCCTTCATCCTGGTTTCCGGCTATTTCGCGAAAAACTTTAAGCGGAAAGGTTATGTGAAAAAGCTGGCTGTGAAGCTGATTATTCCGTACCTGATTTTTCAGGGCATCTACTCGGTTTTTTACTACTTGATTCAGGATGAAAGCATGACAAGCGTCAATCCGATTGATCCGCAGTGGTCTCTCTGGTTTTTAGTCAGCTTATTCTTTTGGAATTTGCTGCTGTACCCTTTTACGAAGCTGCCAAAAATGTGGGCGCTTGGAGCGAGCTGCGGGCTTGCCGTTATGATCGGATATCTGGATTTCATCAGCAGCACGCTGAGTCTCTCACGGACGTTTGTCTTTCTTCCGATGTTTCTCGTCGGGTTCTATTTGAAAAAACAGCACTTTGATTTGCTGCGTGCCAAAAGAGGCAGGCAGATTGCCGCCGGCGTACTCGGCATTGTTTTCCTCTTATGCTGGTGCATTGATTTTGATTACTCATGGCTGTTCGGGTCGGAGCCTTATTCCACATTCGGCACAGTGACGCTGTTGAGCGGTCTGTCGCGCATCGGCTGGTATGTATTGGCCTTTGCCGCCACATTCAGCTTTTTGGCGCTCGTTCCGCAAAAGCGTTATTTCTTTACGAAGTGGGGTACGAGGACGTTTTACGTGTATCTGCTGCATGGATTCATTATAAAAACGCTGCGCCAGATCGGGCTTGAAGATCACCTGTCTGATTACCAGAATTTAGTCATGCTCTTGATTTTAACGGCCGTTCTAACTTCCATTCTCTCCAGCAATGCGGTGAAAACGGCCGCACAGCCGTTTATTGAACTGCGGATAACCGGCTGGCTTGAAGCGGTGAAAGGAACAAGAAACGGTGTTTATTCGAAATAATAAAAAATGCCTCTTAAGCGTTATCGCCTAAGAGGTATTTTTTATTTTTTGCTGTCTTCTTTTTTCTTGGGTTTCGTCTGTTCAAGCGTTTCAATCAGTTTTCCGGCATTATAATCACCAAGCTCGCTTGAAAATTCTTCTTCAAGCAATTCAGGGTCCATCGGCTTTTTATGGTTTTGCATGTCTCTACTGTGGCGATTTTTTTTCGTCATGTTATTCGCCTCCTTGTTTGCCGTGTTTTGATTTGCGGTTTGCGCCTCTCAGTCCGGGATCACCGTCATATTGCGTTTTGTATGCATCTTTGTCCATGCTCTCAGTCGGTGTATTGTTATTGGTCAAAGCTTCATTCTTCGCTGCCTTGCGTTTCATTTGATTTCCTCCTTCTGTCAGCAAATCTGTTTTGAATTCATCAAGCATTTTTTTCAGGTCGCGCACTGTCACGTTTTTGGCATCATCAATAAGCTCATAGCCGATCTGTCCGTTCGGCTCAAGCAACACATATTTAAAATCTTGTATATCCCCGAGGCCTTCCTGCCTAATCCGCATTGACAGCTGCGCCTCGGTGAAACGCATCTTTTTTAAATTTTCCGGGATGATTTTTCCGTCTCTGACAACGGCGACGGTCTTTCCTGAAAATAAAAACTCAAAAAAGCTTGATTTGATTTCTAAATACTCCATCAGGATCAGTACTGCAATAAAAATGGCTGCCGCGAAAATGGTTTCCCATAAACTATGTTCAATAAACGGCTGAATAATAATCGAGCCGATGGAAATCATGATGACTGTCTGGGTCACCGACAGCTGGCTGATCGATTTCCGCCCGGCAATTCGCAATAAAAAGGTACCGACCGCTATCATAATCACAGATTTCCAGAGTACGGCAAACAATGACGTCACCTCTTTACAAATAGAATCTCCAAAAAAACTGCTGCCACACATCCATTTTCCGGAAATAAAAAACACCGCTTTTTAAAAAAGCGGTGTCAGCCAATTATAATTCTTTCCTTCGGATAGTGATAATTCGCTTCGATTTCTTTTCGGCCGATTAAATAAAGGAAAGTCAGGATGCCGATCCGGCCGATAAACATGACGATCATGATCACGCATTTTCCGATGTCGCTTAAATGGGGGGTAATCCCAAGCGAAAGCCCGGTCGTTCCGAAAGCGGAGCAAACTTCAAAAAGCAGTCCGAGCAGCGTCTGATTTTTCTCCGTCACAGCCAGAATCAGCGTCGATCCGAACACAAGCAGAATCGCCATCATCGTAACGACCAGCGATTTCATGACATCAGCCTGATGAAGCTCGCGTTTAAAGACCTTGACCGCTTTATTCCCCCGGGCAAAATGAAACAGAGCAAGAAGGTTAAGCGCAAATGTCGTGGTGCGGATTCCGCCGCCGACTGAGCTCGGCGATGCGCCGATGAACATAAGGGCGCACATGAAAAATAATGCCGGCGCCGACAGCTGGCTGATATCAATAGTCGCAAGCCCTCCGCTTCTTGTAGCGGTTGATTGAAAGAGACATAAAAATAAAACATCATGCCAGCTTTTTCCCTTCATGGCATGGCTTGCTTCAAGCGCGTAAATTCCGACGGCCCCGAATAAAACGAGCATCCCGAACGTAACGGTCGTAATTTTCGTAAACAGCGTAAATGAGTATCTGCGCTGTTTTGAAAACAAAAAGTCCTTTACTTCTACGAGCACCGGAAACCCGATCGCACCGAAAATAATCAGAAGCATCGTAATAAACTGCACGAAATAGTCATGCCTGAACGGAACTAGTGAATTTCCCGTAATATCAAAACCGCCGTTTGTCGTAGCACTGACACTCGCAAAGAATCCGTGCAAGTAAGCTTGTTCAAACGAATGGTAATACGTTAAAAAATATGTTCCTAAGATGATGCCGCCCAAAAACTCGATTAATAAAATCAAAAACAGAACTTGCTTCATCAAGTTGACGATTCCGGAAAACTGCGATTGATTCTGATCCACCATAATGAGCTTCCGTTCCCGTAAACCGATCCGTTTACCCATAATCAGCCAGACGAATGTTCCGAGCGTCATGATGCCGATTCCGCCGAATTGCAGCACGAATGCCAAAATGACAATCCCGGTCGTGCTGAATGTATCAGCCGTGTTGACCACCGTTAAACCCGTTACACTGACTGAGCTGACAGCCGTAAACAGCGCGTCTATAAACGACCAGCTGGCCCCTTGTTTGTGGGCTGCCGGCAGACTTAACAATATAACTGCCACCGTTACAGCAAGAAAATAATATAACGCAATCAGCTGTGCAGGCGACAAGATCTGTATGAATTTCTTCAGCATTAATTTCATAAGATAATTCCTTTTGCCTCTCATTGTAGTACGTAATTATTCTAATGATATTGGGAGAATTTTTAAAGGTCTTTTTAGAAAGATTTTTTATTTACCTTATGTAATTTGCCGATCTTTAATCAAAAAACCTCTGAACCAATGTCAGAGGTTTTGTTGTTTATTTGGCTTCAAGCCTGCGGATGCGCTCATCCAGATCAGGGTGTGTGGAGAACAGTGACGAATGCTTTTTGCCGTTGATTTTCAACGTCTGCACCGCCGTCTGATCCTCTTCATTCACGTGTCCTGTGTAAGACTTCAGCGTACGCAGGGCGTGAATCATTTTATCCTTGCCGGCAAGGTCGGCACCGCCGCGGTCAGCGTGGAACTCTCTGTGACGCGAGTATGCGAAGACGACAAGACTGCCGAGAATGGAAAAAATAATCTGAAACACGATCATCGCGATAAAATGCACGACCGGTGCGAGGTCTTCTTTGACAAAGCGGCTTGCAATCCATGCCGCGATACGGGAAAGGAAGACGACGAACGTATTGACGATTCCCTGAAGCAGCGTCATCGTGACCATATCACCATTTGTAATGTGTGCGACTTCGTGGGCAAGTACCCCTTCCACCGCAGCATCATCCATCTGCTGCAATAAACCTGAGGAAACCGCGACAAGCGAGCGGCGCTTAGAAGGTCCGGTCGCAAAGGCATTGACCTCAGGGGAATGATAAATGCCGACTTCAGGCATTTTCGTCATCCCTGCAGTACGGGCCAATCTGTGCACCCGGTCCACCAATTGCTGCTCTTCATAGCTGAGTGACTGTTTCTTCGGATTTAACACCCGGACACCCATCATTGTTTTGGCCATCCATCTGGACATTCCCAGGGAAATAAAAGAACCGACAAAACCGACGACAAGACTGAACACGAGCAATGCCGTCAGATCGACGCGGCCATTTTGTATATACGAGCCGACACCGGTGACGCTTGTAATAATCGTAAGCACAATTCCGATTGTCGTAATGACCAAAAGGTTTGTTAAAATAAACAGAAATATTCTTTTCGCCATAATTACCTCCGTCTTTTTTAAGATCATAAGAACTTATTTAATTAAATTATAAATGATCTGTTTGAAAATGCAACAATTTCGACGTATGATGTTAATGTAATTCTCAGTGATACAAGAAAGTGAACACGTAATCAATCAGAGGTGAACAATGAACACGTTTAAACTGACCCGAACTGATATGGTCCGGCTTCTTTACGCGTTAAAGGGCCAAGGAGACGCAACCCCTCTCCAAATCTTATTGCAATCTGCGGATATGACATTGGATGAAGCGGAAAACCGGCTGCATATCCCTGAATTTCTGACGAGATTCGAGCGAAAAAAAGAGAAAAAAGAATACGGACTTTCAACAAACGAGATTGTCGAACTGGGAAATTTGTGCGAGCTGACGTCTTTAAAATCAACCGCCGTCCAAAACTGGGTGAAACGCGATATTAAAGATTTGATCGGCCACCCCTTACTCGGAAAAAAATATACAATTGAACAAGCTGTCATCCTTCTCATTGTACGTGATTTAAAATCAATTTATGACTTCGAACATATACGCGGCATACTGAAGATCGCATTTAACACGATCACCGACAGAACAGATGACGTCATCAGCCCGATCAGCTACTATGAGAGCTGCGCTCAGGTGATTGATTATCTCCATCATAAGGGCAACCCGCCGATGAAGGAAACGAGCCTGCAGGAGCTCGTTGAACAGCAGACGGACAAGCTCAGAGGCTGCTTTAAAGAACTCGGAAACGGGCAATGGAACAATATCAGATCCATACTCGCCGTTACGGTGCTCTCCGTTTTGACTTTCCATATTCAAGCCTCCGCCTACAAAATGACCAGCCATTTATTATAATTCATAACGTTTCTTAGCCCCGGTGTCTGCGCCGGGGTTTTTTTCAGCTACACAACAATTGCCAGCATAATCAATGCGGTTCCGTTTGAAACTAAAATGCGTAAAACATCTTGCCAGAGAAAAGGAGATGAAAAAGATGGCGAGCAGAAATAAACTCTTAGTTCCAGGGGCTGAGCAGGCACTTGACCAATTTAAATACGAAGTGGCTCAAGAATTCGGCGTGAACCTTAGCTCTGATACAGCAGCACGCGCAAACGGCTCTGTAGGCGGGGAAATGACAAAACGGCTTGTACAGCAGGCTCAATCACAATTAAACGGCAAAACTCAATAATGTAGCTTATTCGCCGGGATTTCTCGGCGAATTTTGATATTTATCGGCATTATCCCTTCCGTGCCGGTAGCCGTTCGGGTTCCTGCGGTCTGACGAATCTTCATGGCGCCGATAAGATTCCCGCTGTTCATTGCGCTCATGATCCCGCTGATTCCAGTAATGATTGTTATACCTGTGCTTAGGCTCTTTGTCGTTTCCGTTTTCCTGAGGATTTTGTGTTGGGGGCTGCTCTGTTTCCCCATCTTGTTCCTTCTGTGTGTTTTCCTCTGATCCGGAAGCTGCATTTTTTTCGGTTTGCTGATTGCCGTCCTGACTGTCCGGCTTCGCTTCTTCCGTGCCGGGCGTTGTTTCATTGTTTTCCGGCTGATCCGCTGCCTTTTCTTCATCAGGAGATGTCTGATCATCAGCCGCCGGCTTTTCTGTGTCCGGCTGCATGTTTTGATCAGTATCTGTTTCATTGTTATTCTGATCGGTTTCTTGGCCGTCTGTATTCTTTTCAGGCTGTTTTTCTTCTGTTTTCTTTTCGTTTCTTCTTATGTAGCTGCCTGTTGACATACCTTCCTGTTTCGCTTTTTCTCTTGTTTCCATATCTGATTCAAGCGATTGAAGCTGGTAGGTGCCCTTATATTTTTCAGTCATGTCAGCCAGCTGTTTTTTGACGCCTTTTTTATATGTATTGTCATCTGTATTTTCATAAACCGTGGAAATTAAAATCTCTTTTGATTCCTTTACATATCCATGCTTGCTGCAATCGGTAATAATATCACTGATGACTTCCTTAAAATCGCTGCTTTTCCAGTCTCCGATGTCATTAATAACCTGTTTGGCGTCATGGTTCAGCGGTGTAAGTTCAATGACTTCATATTTGCTGTTTAAAGCCATCTCAATGCTTGGATTAATGTCCAGCGTCATATATGCGTAAGCTTTGTTATCAGAAAAAACCGGGAGCATGATTAAAATAAATAGGATAATAGCAGTCATCGTAAACACTCCCAATTTAAAAGGGCGCAGTTTCAGAAAATCAAAAAAGCTGGCCCTTCTTCCCATACGCGTTTCGCCTTCAAACGTAATTTCCTCTCCGATTTCACAAGTGCGGTGATCATTTTTTGTTTTTAAAAATTGTCCGTCAGGGGTTAGCAACGTGACGAATTTTTTATTTTTCTCTACTATGATCCCTCTTCTCATGAGTGCAACACCCCTTTAAGATAATCTTTTAAATAAATATAATCACCGGTAATTATAATACTCATGGCGATGATATATTTTCGGTTCCGTTCGATCGTTTTTCTGCTGACCGACACGAGCTGCTCCAGCTGTTTGACAGGAAGCTGTTTCTTCTGGTGCAAAATGGACGCCAGCTCTTCATTTTCAACAAGCGTGTAAGCTACCTTAATCGCATTCTGCCTCGCATCTGTATGCTTCGGCGATTGTTCCAGCAACTCTTTAAAAGACAGCCCGTATTCTTTCAGCTGCTTCTGAAAAAAAAGAATTTCTTCCCGGCGCTGCTCCTGTTCTATCTGTTTGCGGTATTCATCAATGGAAAGCTCTGCTTCGATAAGACTCTGCGAAGCCTCCTGGTCGTCGCCTTCCTGCACATCCATATTAATGTGCTGAGCGGTTCTTGCTTCTTTTCTGATATAATCTATTACTTTTCTTTTTATGATAAGCTCTGCAAATGCAAGCAGCGAATTACCTTTTTCAGCCGAATATTTTTCAATGGCTTCGTTAAACGCGATCAGCCCGATGCTGAATTCGTCGTCTTTTTCATCTATATATCGTTTACAAACGGATGAAACCGTCTTTGCGATAAAAGGCTTATATTGCTGTATTAAATCGTTCTGCAGATCTTTGTCGCCTTTTTGTATTTTTTCAACAGATGTTTCAAGCGTTTGCTTCTTTTTTCCCAATTTAAACAAAAGGCTAAGCACTGGTTTCACCTCAGTTCCTCCCTATAACTACTCATAATCATAGCTAATTTAGTAGGGATTCGCAAAGGAAGAAAAAGAGAAATCGATTTCATTTGTCTCAATTATGACAAGCCAATAAGACGTACTATACATGATTTCGTGCCCTCAAGCAGAATTAAGGGGGTTTTCTGTATGTTTTTTGTAACAATGCTGTTATAAAATTGTTATCATATGTCTTAAATGTAAGCGTTTCAAACAAAAAAAGGAACCTGTTTTTTAAAAAACAGATCCCTCTATGACCCTTTTTACGCGTGTTCTCTTTCTGCGGATGCCGCGTCAGTCTCTATTTGTTTTGCTCCTGACATAAACCATCCGCATACCGCAATGGCTGCCAGAACCGCCCAGAAAATCATTTTCCAGGCCGCTGAATGGATCACATCTGCCGGAACTATGCCGAGTTCTTCATGGGCAAGAGTATAAAGAGCGAGTTTCACGCCTACCCACCCGACAATAACAAATGCAGCCGTTTCAAGGCCCGGCCTCGTTTTTATTAAGGAAACGAACATTGATGCCGCGAAGCGCATAATGATTAAACCAATAACCCCGCCGGCTAAAATGACGAGAAATTGACCGCCGTCCAAGCCGCCGATGGCAGGAAGCGATGTTCCCGGAAGCGTTACTGCAAGCGCGACCGCCGCTAAAATGGAATCAACGGCAAAAGCAATGTCCGCCAGCTCCACTTTCAATACAGTCTGCCAAAACCCGCTTTCTTTCTGCTTCTTCTGCCCTGTGTTATGTTTGAATACATACCGCTTCAGCAAATGGCTGACCGCGATGTAAAACAAATATAGGGCGCCGACGGCCTGAACCTGCCAAACATTTACCAAGAAAGAAATGGCGAACAGCGACCCGAAACGTAAAATAAAAGCCCCCGCCAAACCGTAAAATAAAGCTTTCTTCCTTTGTTTTTCCGGGAGATGCTTCACCATCACAGCCATCACCAGCGCGTTATCCGCCGCTAAAATCCCTTCCAGCCCGATTAAAACGAGAAGAACCCATCCATACTCCAATAATAATGATAAGTCCAATCCAATCCCTCCGTCTCTTTTCTGTCATCCGAGCTTATACCGGCGGTTTTTTTACGCAAAAAAGACCTTTGCCGATATAAGGCAAAGGTCTTGCTAGACATGAATTATTGGCATGCCAACAAAGCCGATGGATATGATCCATGAATTGACGACTTTGTTTCCGGAACATCCGGACGCTACTCCCCTTTGGGATTTCAAGAAATATTTGTTTATACGCTCATGATAAAGCCTGTTTCTTCATTTGTCAACGCTTAACTTTTTTAACAAATTGCGAAATATTTTCTGTTTTGACCCGCTTCTTTCTTCTCTTTAAAACGATATAAGAGACGAGAAGCACTGCAATGAATATACCCAGCGGCAGCATATATTGATCAAGAATGGATCCGACGTTTTTCCAATTTTCCCCGAGTTTCATTCCGAGGTATACGTAAGCAAACGTAATCGGAAGCATCGCTGCATATGTATAAAGCGAGAAGACCCAGACATTCATCTTCGCAATGCCGCACGGCAAAGAAATCAGCGTCCTGATCCCCGGTATGAAACGGCCGCTGAACGCTACCAAACCTCCGTGCTTCTGAAAAAAATCGTCTGATTTCTGCAGGGTTTCGGGTTTGATCCATATATACTTTCCGTACTTCAGCAAAAACAGCCGACCGCCCAGCCTGCCGATTCCATATAAAACAAGCGGGCCTGAAACACCGCCGAGAGAGCCGGCAAACACGGCTCCGGCAAGCGTCATATCCCCTTTTGACACCCAGTAGCCCGCAAGCGGAAGAACAATTTCCGCCGGAATGAATTCTATACTCAGCGCCAAAAAAATTCCTGCGTAGGATAAGCTTTTAAACGCCTCTATTATTGATATGATAAAACCTTCGATGTGTATCACTCCCGGCATAAGTCTATATTCCGAAACTTAAGAATGATTTTAACACAAAATCTCGAGACTGAAATATTTTTTAGACATGCCGATATAAATGAGAGTTGTTTCACGGTTTAGTAGGAGGAATCATCTTTTGGAATTACATGTACATTACTATCTTCCGCTTGTCGGGTTATCCATTCTGATTGCTTGTCTGGCATCGTTTACTTCACTTGAAATCTCCAGAAAAGTAACGCTGAAAACGGGGATTCGCAGTAAACTGTGGCTGATCGCCGGTTCAGTTATCATGGGTTTCGGCATATGGTCAACGCATTTTGTCGGGATGCTCGCCGTTTATGTGAACATGCATATGAATTATGAAGCCGTACCGATGTTCTCTTCTTTAGCCGCTGCGATTTCCGGATCTTTCGCGGCTTTATATATCGTCAGCCGAAGAATCTTAACACTCAACCGGCTGATCACCGGATCTGTTTTTATGGGAGCGGGAATTTCACTTATGCATTACATGGGAATGTCGGCCATTTCCCGGGTAATGATTATGTATAATCCTTTTTTGTTCTGTTTGTCTATTCTGATTGCCATTGTTGCTTCTTTCGTTTCGCTGAAAGTATTTTTCGGTTTGGCAGTGAAGAAACCGACAGAACATTTGACTTTTCAAAAAATCATCAGTTCTGTTTTCATGGGCGCGGCCGTCTCAGGGATGCATTATACCGGTATGATGGCAGCGTCATTTTATGCAGACACGCGAAGGCCGGGCAGCGATATGGAAATTCATTCGTTTCATTGGTCCGTTTTTATTACGCTGATTATTTTTTGTTTTCAGATGTTATTATTTTTCAGCTCACATTTCGATCGTCAGTTTTTCCGCCACGATGAACGTATGAAGGATCATGAACAGCGGTTTCAATCATTAATTAAACATAACATTGATCCCATTTTCATCCTTTCTCCTTATGGTAAAATTCTTTACTCGAATGAAGCAGGGGCCGAGATGATACACAGTTTCGGACTGGACAGCCAAAATTGGCGCAGACATATCAGCAGTCCGCTGAAGAACTATTTCAAACAGGTAAAAAAAGAACAGCAGGCACTGCATTTTGATGCTGATCTGAAGACAGATATCGGTTTATTTTATATTAATGTTACCTTTATTCCCGTTTTGGTCGATAACGGACTGGACAGTGTATATGTCATCTGTAAAGACATGACCAAACAGCGGCAAGCCGAGAAGGAAATTCACCGCATGGCGCATTATGATTCTTTGACCGACCTTCCGAACCGCCGCCATGCCGTGCAGCGATTGACGGAAGTTCTGGAAAAGAAACATTCGCATGGGCATTTGACCGTTGTGTTCTTTCTCGATTTAAACCGGTTTAAAGTCATTAATGATGCTCTCGGGCACAATGTCGGAGACAGACTTCTTCAATCAGCGGCTGAAAGACTTTCTTCCATTATCCCGGATAATGGTTTTATCGCCCGTCTTGGCGGCGATGAATTTATTATTATTTTAACGGATGCCCGGTCTGAGGACGATGACATTGATGATTTAGCAAAACAGATCATCCTGCAGTTCGAAAAACCGTTTATCGTTCAGGAGCATGAGCTGATCACCTCAGTCAGCATCGGCATCGCCGTCTCTCCAAAAGACGGGTCGGACGGGATGGAACTGATGAAAAAAGCCGATATGGCGATGTACGCCAGCAAAGACCGAAACAAAAGCAAATACAAATATTACTCTGCCCAAATCGGAGAAAAAGAAGCGAAAAAGCTCCGGATTGAGATGGAACTGAGAGAAGCAATTGAGAAAAAAAGGTTTGTCCTTCATTATCAGCCTCAATACAGCTCCGCCGATCAGCTCATAACGGGAGTTGAAGCGCTTCTGAGAGTTGCCGGCGCTGATGGAAAACTGCAGAACCCCGGAGACTTTATACAGGCCGCCGAAGAAACCGGCCTGATTATCGACCTCGGCAAATGGATCATTACCGAGGCGTGCCGACAGGCTAAGGAATGGCACGAAAAAGGTTACCATCTTCCTGTCGCCATTAATATTTCGGCCAAACAATTTCAGTCGGAAGAACTTGTCCCGTTTATTCAGAAAACACTTACCAATTACAAGCTTCCTCCCGCACTACTTGAAGCAGAAGTGACCGAAAGCATGACGATGGAAGACCGCGAGCACAGCAAAAAAGTGCTGACGGCGCTAACTGAGCTGGGAATCAGCGTAAGCATTGATGATTTCGGGACGGGCCATAGTTCTCTCAGTTACCTAAAGGACTTTCCGATTCACAGATTGAAAATCGATAAATCATTTATAGATGATCTCCAGATTCATCCTAAATCCGCGCAGATCACAGGCGCCATTATTGCCATGGGACATCAGCTTTCTCTTTTAGTCGTTGCTGAAGGGGTTGAAACGGCGATGCAAAAAAAGCTTTTAGATGAAAAAGGGTGCGATTTTCTCCAAGGATACTATTTCAGCAGGCCATTGCCGCCTGAGGAGATTGAACAGCTGCTCCATGAAGCGCCGCGCCACCCATAAGTTGCTACACATGGAACGGACCCGTTTATCCACAATAAAGACAAAAAGGAGTTTTTATTCATGCACACGATGTGGAAGGGTTCGATCAGTTTCGGCCTCGTCAATATACCGGTCAAGCTCTTTGCGGCCACTGAAGATAAAGATATAAAATTCCGCAGTCTTCATAAAGAAGACCATGCGCCGATTAAATACGAAAAAATCTGTACCGGATGTGAAAAGAGTCTGGAGCCTGATGAAATCGTTAAAGGCTATGAGTATGTAAAGGGAAAATACGTCATTTTGACAGACGAGGACCTAAAAGACGTAAAACAGGAACATGAAGAAAAAGCGGTTGAAATTGTTGACTTTGTCCAGCTGCAAGAAATTGATCCGATTTATTTTAACCGGTCTTATTATGTCGGGCCGGGAGATAACGGTACAAAAGCCTATACACTTTTGCGGGAAGCGCTGAGGACGACAGGTAAAATCGGGATTGCCTCTATTACGATCCGTTCTAAGCAGCAGCTTGCGATTCTTCGCGTGTATGACAACTGCATCGTGATGGAATCCATTCATTATCCGGATGAAGTCAGAAACGCCGGACATGTGCCGGGGGTTCCCGAGCAGACAGCCGTTAATGAAAAAGAACTGCAGACGGCGATTACGTTAATAAATGAGCTGACAACCGAGTTTGACCCAGAGCAATACGAAGACACATACCGGAAAGCCCTCCTCGCCAAAATTAATGATAAGCTCGAACATGAAGAAGCAGGCGTGACACCGGCTGCTCCCGGTCCGCGTGAAGATGTCATTGACCTTGTCAGCGCCCTGCAGGCGAGCATCGACCGGACGAAGCGGCCGAATCGCGAGCAGGCTGCACCGGTGCGGACAAAAGACACTGCGTCCGCAGGCGGCGAAGGCAAAAAGCGGAAGACGACCAGACAAAAAGCCGGAACGTCTTAATTATGGTGCTGACGATGCAGCCGATTCTGACTTCTGCACCGCCCACAGGCAGTGAGTGGCGCTATGAGGTAAAGTATGACGGATTCCGCTGTCTTCTCCGCATAGACGAAAGCGGCGTCACATTAACCAGCAGAAACGGCCAGACGCTGACGAATCAATTTCCGGAAATCACAGCCTTTGCCGTCCTGTGTTTTCAGCACATGAAAGACAGGTTCCCCATTACGCTTGACGGAGAGCTTGTTTATTTAGTGAATCCGTACAGAGCGGACTTTGAGCAGATTCAAATCCGCGGACGTTTAAAACGGACGGAAGCCATTGAAAATACCGCCAATAAACGGCCGTGCCGCTTTCTGGCATTTGACCTCTTGGTTCTGAAAGGTGCCGCGACAGTCTCATTGCCCTATGTGAAACGGAAGCACGCCCTTTCCAAACTGTTTGAAGAAGCAAATCTTCCTTTAAGCCCCCGTCACTTAGCGAAAGAAGCGATTCAATACATTCCGGAGCACACTGACTTTGAAGCGCTCTGGGACAAGGTCGTCCGGCACGACGGAGAAGGCATAGTAGCAAAAAGGGTATCGAGCGGCTGGGCGGAAAATAAACGGTCTCCCGACTGGCAGAAATACAAACATATGAAAACGGCACATGTGCTGTTAACCGGATTCAATCCGAAAAACGGGTATGTGACAGCCTCGGTTTTAAAAGACGGCACCGCTGTTCCTGTCGCTTCCGTTTCCCACGGCATGCAGGCGGAGGAAAAAAACGCCGTCAGAACCATTATGGAGACACACGGAAAAAAACTGAAAAACGGCGAATATTCACTAGAGCCTTCCATCTGTATGACCGTGCAATATTTAACCATATTGCAGGACACCCTGCGCGAAGTATCTTTTGTTTCCTTTCAGTTTGGGATGGATTGGACTGAATGCACTTATCAGCAGCTAATCCTCCGATCTAAAACGCTGCCTCCAGAGCTGCAGTTCACAAGCTTGGATAAGGTCGTTTTTAAGAAGCGTGAAAAAACGAAAGAAGATTTCCTTTGTTATATGGTGAAGATGAGCGATGTTCTTTTGCCCTTTCTTAAAGACCGGGCTGTCACAGTAATCCGATATCCGCACGGGGCGCCGGGCGAATCTTTTTTTCAAAAAAACAAACCGGACTACACGCCGGACTTTGTCTCAAGCGTGTTTGACGGAAGCCATGAGCACATTGTGTGCAGCAGCATACCGTCTCTTTTATGGCTGGCCAATCAGCTGGCGCTGGAATTTCACGTTCCTTTTCAGACAGTGCATTCTAAAAGGCCCTCAGAAATCGTCATTGACCTTGATCCTCCGTCAAGGAATGATTTCCCTATGGCTGTGGAGGCGGCGCATGTGCTGAAAGAGCTGTTTGACTCATTCAGCATTACATCATTTCCGAAGCTTTCCGGAAATAAAGGCATTCAGCTCTACATCCCGCTTTCACCGGAAGCATTCACCTACGAAGAGACCCGCGCGTTCACAATGCTCATTGCTGATTATTGCGTCCGGACGCGCCCGGATCTATTTACGACAGAGCGGTTTATCAAAAACCGAAACGGCAGGCTCTACCTTGATTATTTGCAGCATGCTGAAGGAAAAACGATTATCGCCCCTTATTCGACTCGGGGCAATGAATTAGGTACGGTTGCCGCCCCCCTTTATTGGAACGAAGTCAACTCCTCTTTAACACCTGATGATTATACGATTGATACAGTGGTGAATCGCGTCAGGACAGAGGGAGATCCGTTTTATGAGTTTTACCGCAATCCGCAGGACGGCCCGCTTTCAATCGTGCTTGAGCAAATCAAGAGAAAGAGCTGACGCTTTTCGTCAGCTCTTTTCAGTCTGATACGTGCACATCAGTTTTTCTTTGGAAATGAATAAATAGCAGGAATAAGGAATGTTTTTGAGGGTGAGCTGTTTTGCAGTAAAATATAAAATCGGAATATGGGCCGCTTTCTTAAACAGCCTGTAGCAGCCGCTGGACGGCGTTATCACATCAAACCCGAGTCTTGCCGCCCCTTTATGAAGCATTGTAATGCCGACGACGCCTTTTATCTCGTCTTTCCGTTTATGCTGGTTAATATAATCTGCTAAATGAGGCATGGATTGATAAACTTTCTGATATAGCATAATCCCCCTTCTGACCGCGCTTTCAATAGGCTGCAGCTCTTTCAGGAGTTTGACATTATGGAGATGAATCTTCACTAACACGTCGTTTTTTTTAATTCTCGTTCCGTCGCTCAGGATGACTTCTTTTCCTTTATATCTCGTCAAACGGACGCGGAATACATTTGATTGCCGTTTATCAATCAGCGTCAGCCGGGTAAAGAAGAAATAAAGCGGATCAAGTAAGTACCATATAGTCAGCAGACAGCTTCTCACACGTTCACCTTCTTTATATTCAAAGCACCTTCATATTTTGGCATGGGGCATATCACATTATGTTTGGTAAATAATGATGCCGCCCTATATCAGCATATGCAAAAACGGCTTCAGGCTCTACCGTCGGGACAGAAAAAAACACTCTCCCTGAAGAAGAGTGTTGTATCCGCTTTCTTTTAACGGAAAAGCAAATGCTGGCTGTGAATTCCCGCTTTTTTCAGTAAGGCTATCAGCTGTTCCTGTTCATCAGGCATAAGTCCTGAAAACGCTCTCGCAATTCTCAATGAATGAATCGGATAAATTTTGTCCAAATACTCGTTTCCTTTATCAGTTAAATGGGCGTAAACAGAACGTTTGTCCTTCGGATCTTGTTCTCTGACCAAAAAGCCGTTTCTTTCGAGCTTATCGATGACATAGGTGACATTCCCGCTGACAAGCAAAAGACGCGAGCCGATTTGCTGAAGCTTTTGCGGACCTCTCGTATACAGCAGCTCCAAAACGGCAAATTCAGTCGGATTAAAACCGTGTTCTTTACTGTCGCGGATGCTGTGTTCAGACACACTCTTGAAAGCCCTTGCAAAAACTTTGTACAAATTCATCGCACGCATCACTTCTTCTTCATTAAATGATAATCTCATCATATCTACCCCGTATTTAAGATTTTTATAAAAAAATAATGTAAACCCTTACAATTCATAAGAGTCGTTCTCTGTTTTATATTCTATTCGTGCCGTTTTTCAGAATTCCTTCTTTTTTATATAAAAAAATACCCTTATACATCATTTAATTTGTATAAGGGTTACGTTCTTTATAGGGAATGTTCCGGAAAAAATACGCATATTCCTTTCTCAGCTCCGTGATTGTCATGGAATTCAGTATTTCTTTCGTATAGACTCCGATCTGAAGAAGCTTTTCGGAATAATGGTTTCTCTCTCTGTCCAGTGCATTTTGAAGCAAATGACTCATGGCGGCCTCCTTTGTTTTCCGTTATTCTATGATCAGAATAACGCTTTTATTTCAATGACGTATGAAGCTATTGTAAAACTTCTGTGGATTATGATGTTTTTCGGTAAAGTCCGTTCTGGACGGCTCTGAGCAGCGGAAAAGCATGTTCCCCGGCAAGCTGCATAAACGTCTCCAGCATTTCATCGCGTTTCATATCTAATTCAATGATTTCTTTTGCCAGCGAAACCGCTTTTTCTTTCTCCATTCATATCCTTCCTCCTCATTGTGTCTGTACAGTAAGCATAAAACGGGACACAGAGCCATGCATTAACCTTGTCAATTTTTCTGCCGCTTTTTCTTCTAAAATCTTCTATTCCACGTCAGAAAACCTGACAAACGTCAGGTTTTTTCTTTTTTTTCTTATATAATATGAGTAAAAGACATCCAGGGGTGGAAAAATGACGACAGACGAACAATCTTACAAAGATAAAAAAGTAATCTCGATCGGCATTGTAAGCGAATTAACCGGATTGTCAGTCAGGCAGATCAGATACTATGAAGAACGGAAATTGATCTACCCGCAGCGCTCATCGCGGGGAACGAGAAAGTATTCCTTTTCGGACGTTGAGCGGCTGATGGATATTGCCAACAAGCGGGAAGACGGCGTACAGACGGCTGAGATTTTAAAAGACATGCGAAAAAAAGAGCAGGCCCTCAAAAACGACCCGCAGCTCCGCAAAAAAATGCTGGAAGGACAGCTTAATGCTCATTTTAAATATAAAAACCGCTGACAAAAAAAGTCCGCCTCCTGTGAGACGGACCTTTTTTTTATAAAGCATGAAGAAATGCAGTGGCAATGCCGAAATAAATTAATAAGGACAAAATATCATTCAGCGTCGTAATCAGCGGCCCGGATGCAATCGCCGGGTCAATGTTCAGTTTATGAAGAATAATAGGGACGATCGTTCCGGCCATCGTACCGATAATCAGCGTTGCAAGCAGCGATGAACCGACGACAAAACCGAGCGTTAAGTCTTTCTGCCAGACGGATGCGACAATCGTGATCGCGATCGCACAGACGATGCCGATATAGATACCGGCCCTTAATTCACGGAAAATCAATTTAAAGATGGTTTTTTTATTCATTTCTTCTTTAGCCAATCCCCTGATGACGACGGCGAGTGACTGCGTACCTGTATTCCCCGTCGTTCCCGCGATCATCGGCATGAAAAATGCGAGGGCGACTACTTTTTGCAATGTATCTTCAAAATAATTCAGGATGCTTCCGGAAATCAATCCGATAAACAAAAGAAGAATGAGCCACGGCAAGCGGCGGTACGCCGCAACATACGCTTTCGTATCAAATGTAATCGCCTTACCGGAGGCGGCGAATTTTTCGTAATCTTCATCAGCTTCTTTAATAACGACGTCAATAATATCATCGACAGTGACAATACCGACAAGTACATTATTTTCTTCAACAATGGGTATGGCTAAAAAGTCATACCGCTGGATCAGCCGGGCGACTTCTTCCTGATCCTGGAGCACTCCGGCTGAGATGACGCGCGTAAACATGAGGTCCTGCACCTTATCTTCAGGATCGCCGAGAATTAAATCTCTGTAAGAAAGCACCCCGACAAGCTGCTTACTGTCATTAATCACGTACAAATAGTTTATTGATTCTGCGATTTCTGCAAAGCTTTTCAGCTTCACGACCGCATCTTTTACTGTATAATGCTGCGGAATCCAGACGAAGCGGTTCGTCATCATCCGGCCCGCCGATTCTTGCGGATAGTTCATCAAAAGCTGTACGGCCTTTGATTCCTCAGCCTCCATGCTGGATAAAAGCTGCTCTTTCAGTTCTTCATCCATCTCTTCCAGCAAAGCGGCGAGATCGTCGTTATCCATTTTATTCATTGCGAGAGTGGCTTTTGTTTTACCGACTTTATGCAAAACGGCAAGCTGAAATTCCCGTTCAAGCTCTCCGATCATGTCGGTGATATCGTCAACCGTCATATATGACAGATAGCGGGCCCGGTGCTTTTCCGGCATTTCTTTAAATAAAAACGCCATATCATAGGGCTGAAGCTCATCTATCATGCTCCGGAATTCTTTAATTTTCCCGTCCCGCAATAAAATGATAATACGTAATATGAGTTCGTCATAGGTCATGTTTTGGACCATCGGGACTCGTACCTCCTTTACGGAGACGCGCCGTCCGTCAAGGGAAGTGCGGCGGTTTGTCTCCTCATCATGTCGTCATTGGTTATCTGGCTGTATATGGGTACTTCTTCTGACATACTCGAATGGGGAGAATCCATACTCCGCACCTCCTTATCATGCTCAGTCATGTACGTTTTGAGGCATAAAAAAAACCTTCCGATATGAAGGCGAAAACAAGCACGGCAAATAAACGTGCGGGGCCTTCAATCGTAGAGCTTTAGCACTGTATGGCATAGGACGGCCATCCAGCTGCGTTAAGAATCACCTTATGTCGATGATTCCTGTTGACCCATTGGCGTCTTTGGACATTTTTGGGCAGCAGCGTATCTCCATACAGGAGCCTCACCTAACGAAGTTCTTATTTGAATTGACACACTGAGATTACAGAAAAAAAAGGAATGTGTCAACCTTAAATTTGTTATTTCAGCATATGCCTATAAAATAAATGGAATAAAGGCATAAAGCCCTTATTCCGGCAGATCGCTTTCATCTTCTTCAGAAAGGAAATGATATGATTCATGCAGCATGAGCGCGTATTCCCCTTCTTTTGTCGGGTGCGGTACATACTCAGCCTCGTTGATATACTGCTCTTCCCTTTTCTTCATGGGACAGACCTCCTTTTCAACTTTAGATTGTCCAAAAGAAGATCCGTTATCATAGGAAAGAAAAAATCACCAGATGAAGCGGACATACAGCTATATTTTTCGGATCGTGAAGAAGTTCCGCAGCAGCCACGGTCCCGGTTTGAAGCCGAGCGTTAATTGCCACGCGCCGATCGCCTGCAGTCCGTACTGCCGCACGAGAACCATTTTTTCACTCATGCTCCGCACATCCTCAAACCATACTTCATGCGTTCTCCCATTTTCATCAGTATACCGAAAGTAAGGGGAACGATCCTGCTGGGAATAATGGATCACTGATTGATGCTTCATGGCTGTTTCCATGGCGCGCTGATTGGAGATGGCGGATCCGATCGTTCCGGGGCGGTACGGAATCACCCAATCATACCCGTACAGCGGAACACCGAGTATCACTTTTCTTCTCGGGACCCTGCTGATGGCAAAATTGATGGTTTCTCTGACCTCTGTCAAAGGCGCCACGGCTCCCGGCTCACTGCCTGCGTGGTGCCAATCGTACGCCATAATAAACATATAATCGACGACTGCTCCGATTCCGCCGTAATCATATCCCCTCAGCCACGGCACTGCTTCACTTGTTTTCGCCGGAACCGATATTGTTAACGCGAGCTGGTGCTCCGAGAGCCGGGTTTTTAACTGCCGGAGAAATCCGGTAAAAAGATCCCGGTCGGCTTCTCTGACCCGTTCAAAATCAATATTTACACCGCCGTATCCCTTTCTTACAGTCAAATAGACGATATTGTTGACGAGGTTTGTTCTCGCCGTCGGGTTTTGCAGGACTTGATGAGCTAATTCAGGGCTGAACCCCCCTTCTGTCAGATTCGTGATGACGGCAAGCGGCCTCACTCTGTTTTGCCATGTGGTTTCTATCGCGGTTCTGTCGTTTAAATTATTAATGATATCTCCGTTCGGGCCAAAATGATATTCAAACAAAGAAATCGCCGATGAATAGGGCGCAAAATCATTAATTAACTCTCTGTCCGCTTCAGGTGTCCGAATGACATAAAATTGCAGGGTTCCTGCCAGATAGTTAGATATATCAGGGATCTTCACTTTCATACCCGGCCGCAGCCGGTTCGGCTGAATATTCGGGTTTGCCTGCATCAGCTGCATCTGCGACACATAGGCCTTACTTGCGATAACAGCATACGTATCATTCGGCTGAACCGTATATTCATTAAGAGGGATCAAAAGCGCCTGCCCCGGAACGATATTCGTTTCCTCAAGTCCGTTGACGCTTCTGATGCTGTCAACAGGATATCCGTACTTTCTGCTGATGGAAAATAGCGAGTCGCCAGACTGCACTGTATGAACAAACATAGATGTCCTCCGTTTCCTTTTGATCAAAAGGGCGTGATATACACTCTTCCTATCTTTATGAATGATTATCCGGTCCGATTCCAAACTCTGTTTTCGAGAAAGGCTGTTTACAAATCAGACATGATCAACTATGATGATGTCATCATAAAAAACTGTATAGGAAACGCACTAGGGGTGCTGTTATCGGCTGAGATAAAACATGCGGCAAGCGTGTTTTGATCCCTTATAACCCGATCTGGATAATACCAGCGTGGGGAAGTGCAGATTGACCGGAGCGCGGGTTCTTTCCCATGCGTTTTCGTTCTGCTGCTGCATATTCCCTCGGATATGCAGTTTTTTATTTTTCATTAAAAAACGGGGGAGGACACCGCATTATGAAACTGAATATGAACCGCCTGTAACAGAATCAACTCTTTCATACATAGGACTATCCGATAAGAAAGCAGGAGATCAGAATGAAAAATTGGAAAATGAGAGAAATTGTCGTCATGTCCGTCATCAGTGTTGTATTCGCTGTCATTTATTTATTATCAACTCATGCAAGCAATATAGCGGCAGGGTTTTTCGGCCGGATGAGCTACGAACCGATTTACGGCATTTGGTTTATCGTCTCGGTGATTGCCGCCTACATTATTCAAAAACCGGGAGCGGCGCTCGTTTCTGAAATCATCGCCGCGTTTGTGGAATGCTTACTCGGAAATCCGTCAGGACCGATGGTGATTCTGATCGGCATCGCACAGGGAATCGGTGCGGAAGCGGTCTTTTTAGCGACACGCTGGCGGATTTATACCCTGCCTGTGCTTCTTTTATCCGGTATGGGATCTTCTGTGACGAGCTTCATTTATGATTTGTTCGTTTCCGGGTACTCTGTTTTGAACCCGGGTTTATTAACCGTCATGCTTCTCATCCGTCTGGCCTCAGGCGCGCTTCTTGCCGGCCTTCTCGGCAAAGTAATCAGTGATGCGCTGGCTTACACGGGAGTGCTGAACGGCATGGCTCTCGGAAAAGAATTGAAGAAGAAAAAGAAACAGGTGAACCAAGATGCAGGTATTTGAACCCCTTCTATCGGCCCGCCGTCTTACCTTTTCTTATGATCAGGATGAAAAGCCGATTTTTCAAAACGTGTCATTTCAGCTCCGCAAAGGAGAGCGGGCTTTATTGCTCGGACCGAGCGGATGCGGCAAAAGCTCGCTCGCCCTTTGTTTAAACGGCCTGTACCCGGAAGCCTGTGATGCGGTTCAAACGGGAACCGTTTCCTTATACGGAACACCGCTTTCAAACTTGGCAGAGCCCGCCGCTGCATCCATCGGAGTGGTGTTTCAAGATCCGGATCAGCAGTTTTGCATGCTGACGGTTGAAGATGAAATAGCCTTCGGTCTGGAAAATTTGCAATATACAAAAGAAGATATGGATACCATCATCGATGACGTTTTGGAAAAATTAGAAATCACTCATCTGAAAACACGAACGATCGCCTCGCTGTCAGGCGGTTCAAAACAAAAAGTGGCGCTCGCCTGTATCATTGCGATGGATCCGGAACTCATTATTTTGGACGAACCGACGGCACAGCTTGATCCATATTCCGTCCGTGAATTTGTGCGGCTGATCAAAGAACTTCAAGCCAAAAGAAACTTCGGCCTTCTCGTAATCGAGCATCAGCTTGATCATTGGGCGCCGTGGATGGACAGGACGATTGTCCTTGACGAAACCGGTCAGATCGTGATGGACGGAGAGACGGACGCTATCTTTGAAACAAAGCTTGAAGAGCTGACGAGACTCGGCATTCCGATTCCGCGGGTGATCCTATTGCAGAAATACGTCAACATTCCTTTTACATTGTGCAAAGAAAGTCTGTTTCACAAATCTGTACCGGCTCTTCCCCGCCCCCGGTCCGCCGCGCTTTCGGCAGAGGAAGCACTGAGTGTTCACGGGCTGTCATGCAAAAGAGGAACGGATATCATTTTTCAGGATGTGAGCTTTTCCGTAAAAAAAGGGTCAATTACTGCGATTGCCGGTCCTAACGGAACAGGGAAGTCCACGCTCCTGTCCGCCGCGGCCAAGCTCATCCGTCCTGTGAGCGGAGACATCAAAATAGACGGCAGACCGATAGATTCCTATTCTGAAAAAGAGCTTCGGCGCCTGATGGGATATGTTTTCCAAAATCCTGAACACCAGTTTGTCACAGATTCCGTCATTGACGAGCTGCTGTTCGGCTTTGAAGACGGCAATGCCGCAAAGGAGAAAGCTCTTCAGCTGTTAACCCGGTTCGGCCTGAGACGCCATGCCTCACAGCATCCATTTTCTTTAAGCCAAGGACAAAAACGCAGGCTCAGCGTCGCGACGATGCTTATGCACAATGTGAAAGTTTTGCTGCTTGATGAACCGACTTTCGGGCAGGACGCAAAAACGGCGCGTGAGTGTATGCAGATGCTGCGGGAGATTCAAAAGGAAGGCACGGCTGTTTTGATGGTGACACACGATATGGAGCTCGTCTCAGATTATGCCGACACGATCCTTGTGCTCTGCGGCACGAAGCTGGTATACCGCGGAACTCCCGATTCTTTGTTTACTGATCATATCGGAACCGCGGAACAAGCGCATTTAGCTTTGCCGCTGCAGTATGAATGGATGAAACACGACAGGAGGCGGAGAAATGAACGTGCGGCTGGAAGCTGTTAACCCGTCAATTAAGGCGGCGGCTGTTTTGTTATGCGTCATTATGCTGTCGTTCATTTATAATCCGTACACCCCAGCTGTGTTTTATATCATCATTGCGGGAGGCGTCCTTTTGGCGGGAAGCGTGCCGCTGAAAAAATGGCTGCTGTTTACGATTCCATTTGTGATTCTCGCCTTCGGTTCTTTATGGACAGCCGCCGTATTCGGAAACGTCCCGACAACCGGAAGCAATCTGCTGTTTAAGCTCGGGCCGATTGCCGTCAACAGTGACAACGCGGCGCTCGGGATTGCTATCGCGTTTCGTATTTTATGTTTTTCCGCCTTGTCGATGATGTTTCTTTTCACAACCGATCCGATACTGTTTATGCTCAGTCTGATTCAGCAGTGTAAGCTCCCGCCGAAGCTTGCCTACGGCGTTATCGCCGGGTTCCGGTTTCTCCCTCTTCTGAAAGATGAAATCCTGATCATCCGGCATGCGCACAGAATCAGAGGCGCGGCGTCTGATTCCGGACTGAAAGGAAAGCTCTCCGCCTTCAGACGCTTCACCATTCCGCTTTTGGCGGGCGCAATCAGAAAGGCGGAACGAACAGCGATCGCGATGGAGTCTAAAGGCTTTACGGGCAGCCGAAACCGCACATTTTACAGAACGGTTACTGTGGGCCGCGCCGATTGGTTCTTTTTCCTGCTCGTGCTTCTGTTATTCGGCGCAAGCTGTCTCGTGTCACTGTTGTTTTTATAAAAACAGGCCGCCGGAGTGATTCGGCAGCCTGTTTTGTTATGTATGTTACTCATGGTAATTAAGAGCCTGAGCGAGGTTGGATTTGATCGTAATATCTGAGAAATTAATACCGAGCTGTACAGCGGTTTGGGCAATTTCCGGCCTGATTCCGGATAAAGTGGACGTAACGCCGATCAGGTTCAGCGCCTCAATTAATTTAAAAATCTGGTGCGCCACCATCGTATCGACAACCACTACGCCTGACAAGTCAATTAACAGATGCTCAATCAACCGATCCGCACATGTGCTCAGCGTATTTTCCAGAACGAATTTGGCGCGCTCCGTGTCAATATTGCCGACAAGCGGCAGAAGCGCCGTCCGTTTGCTCAGTGTAATAACCGGCGAGCTTAACTCTAAAATCATTTCTCTTTGCGCATTCAGCTGCATTTTTGAATTATGCTCGGCGTGATCGACAAACGTGTAAATCGTAAAATCAAATACTTGAACAATTAAATCCTCCCATCTCTTTCTTTCTCCCTCAGCAAACGCAGATTCATGTTCATCGGCAAACGCGTCATAATAACTGATATACAGCCTCCGGTTTCTCATGAATTCACGGACAACGTACTGGACGGGAGTATCGAGATGCTTCTGGTCTTTCGCAAGCTCAATCACCCACTGCTCGAACTTTTCTAAAAATTCTTTTTCCGGCATGATATACATGTTATTAATCTGCCGGTAAAATTCTTTATCCTGCTCCTTCAGTTCTTCTATGATGACGGGATTTGTCAAAGAATAAATCGAATTCGGATCCGAATCTTCCATTGTTTCGATCCAATCTTCCGCAATTTGATCAACCTGTCCTGAAAAATAGTCGTATAATGCTTCACTTATCTTCATACCTCTTCTCCTTTCCCATTTTCCAATTATAGCGTTACCGGGTGAGGAATCAAAATGAAAGTTGTTATACTATCCATTTATTTGAAATTTTTTAGTGCAATAGATTGCGCCTTTTTTATGAAAATGCTTCAAATGACTCTTTCCGTGCGGTATGCTCTGCCATAAAATAGTAGCAACACCCTTGAATCCACTCGCAAGCATAAAAAAGGAGGGCTTTTTTATGAATGGTGAAATGCGGTTGATTCCTTATGTCACGGATGAGCAAATCATGGATGTGAACGAGCTTCCTGAGGGTATTAAAGTGATTAAGGCGCCAGAATTGTGGGCAAAAGGGTTTAAAGGCAAGGATATTAAAATCGCAGTGCTTGACACAGGCTGCGACATTAATCATCCTGATTTGAAAGACCGGATTGTCGGCGGGAAAAACTTCACCGATGATGACGGAGGCAAAGAAGACGCGTTTTCCGATTACAACGGACACGGGACACATGTTTCCGGAACGATTGCCGCCAATGATTCAAATGGCGGAATTTCGGGTGTTGCGCCGGAAGCGAGCCTTTTAATCGTAAAAGTTCTCGGCGGGAAAAACGGCAGCGGAAAATACGAATGGATCATTAACGGCATCAACTACGCCGTTGAACAAAAGGCTGATATCATTTCTATGTCACTCGGCGGGCCGAGTGATGTGCCTGAACTGAAAGAAGCCGTCACAAATGCGGTAAAAAGCGGTGTACTGGTCGTTTGCGCAGCAGGAAACGAAGGCGACGGAGACGAGCGGACAGAGGAACTGTCGTATCCGGCCGCTTACAACGAAGTAATCGCCGTCGGATCAGTCTCAGTCGCGCGAAAATCGTCAGAATTTTCAAACGCCAATAAAGAGATTGACCTCGTGGCTCCCGGCGAAAACATTCTCTCCACCCTTCCCAACCATAAATACGGGAAGCTGACGGGCACTTCAATGGCCGCCCCGCATGTGAGCGGAGCGCTTGCCTTAATAAAAGGGCTTGAACAGGCCTCGTTTCAGCGGACGCTTTCTGAGGCAGAAGTTTACGCCCAGCTTGTGCGGCGGACCCTTCCCTTGGATATCGCCAAAACATTGGCCGGGAACGGATTTCTGTATTTAGACGCGCCTGATGTGCTGATGGAAAAAGCCGAACAGGCACAGCTGCTGTCTTTCTGATATGTTTCTCATATAATGATTAATCAGCTTGTCACATCATCAATTTTTAAAATGTGAGATTTTCTATTGACAGTGATCTGAATAAGCTGATAAGATAACCAACAAATGATGTAACTTTTCAAAAAAATTGAAATATTTTCTCTTATCGAGAGTTGGGCGAGGGATTGGCCTTTTGACCCCAACAGCAACCGACCGTAATTCCATTGTGAAATGGGGCGCGTGATTTTTGCGCCGAGACAATTGTCTCTTAAGGCACGGTGCTAATTCCATCAGACATGATCTGAGAGATAAGAGAGGCTTACATTTTGATGTTAAAGCCTCTTTCTCTCATGAGAAAGAGGCTTTTTTGTTACATCTTACTTAAAGGAGGAGACTTAATGACAACTATTAAAACTTCGAATCTTGGTTTTCCGAGAATCGGCTTGAACAGAGAATGGAAAAAAGCGCTTGAAGCTTATTGGAAAGGAAAAACTGATAAAGAAACGTTTCTAAAAGAGCTTGACGGTTTATTCTTATCAGCTGTCAAAACACAGCTTGACCAAAATATTGATATCGTGCCGGTCTCTGATTTCACCCATTATGACCATGTGCTCGATACAGCCGTCAGCTTTAACTGGATTCCGAAAAGATTCCGCAGCATCACGGATCCCATTGATACATATTTCGCGATTGCCCGCGGTGTAAAAGACGCCGTTTCCAGTGAAATGACGAAATGGTTTAATACCAACTACCACTACATCGTTCCTGAATATGACGAAAGCATTGAATTCCGTCTGACGAGAAACAAACAGCTTGACGACTACCGCCGGATCAAAGAAGAATTCGGAGCGGAAACGAAACCCGTCATTGTCGGTCCGTACACATTTGTCACGCTTGCGAAAGGTTACGAAGAATCAGAAGCGAAAGCGATTCAAAAGCGCCTTGTCCCTCTTTATGTTCAGCTGCTAAAAGAGCTTGAAGCAGAAGGCGTCAAATGGGTTCAGATCGATGAGCCTGCCCTTGTGACAGCTTCTTCTGAAGATGTCCGCTCCGCAAAAGAACTCTATGAATCAATCACAAAAGAGCTTTCAGGGCTGAATGTCCTCTTACAGACATACTTTGATTCGGTTGATGCGTATGAGGAACTCGTTTCTTATCCTGTACAGGGAATCGGGCTTGATTTCGTGCATGACAAAGGCAGAAACCTGGAGCAATTGAAAAAACACGGCTTCCCGAAAGATAAAGTGCTGGCAGCGGGTGTGATTGACGGCCGCAACATTTGGAAAATCGATGCTGAAGAACGCCTTGATGCGACTCTTGATATCCTCAGCCACGCTGACATAGAGGAATTATGGATTCAGCCTTCAAGCAGCCTTCTGCACGTCCCGGTGGCAAAACACCCTGACGAACATCTTGAAAAGGATCTGCTGAACGGCCTGTCATACGCTAAAGAAAAACTGGCGGAACTCGGTGTCTTAAAAGAAGGTCTCCTGTCCGGAAAAGCGGCCGTCAGTGCGCAGATCGAAGAGTCCAAAGCTGCACTTAAAGCTCTGAAAGCTTTCGCAACAGGGGCGAACTCAGCTCAAAAAGAAGAACTGAATCAGCTGACGGAAAAAGATTTCTCCCGTCCTGCAAGCTTTGAGGAACGATTGGCGCTGCAAAATGAATCACTCGGTCTTCCCCTTCTGCCGACGACGACAATCGGAAGCTTCCCTCAATCTGCTGAAGTGCGGAGCGCACGCCAAAAATGGCGGAAAAAAGATTGGACGGACGAACAATACCAAGCCTTTATTAATGCGGAAACGAAGCGCTGGGTTGACATTCAGGAGGAAATCGGGTTAGACGTGCTCGTTCACGGAGAATTTGAACGGACGGACATGGTCGAATACTTCGGTGAAAAACTGGCCGGATTCGCCTTTACGAAATATGCATGGGTGCAGTCTTACGGTTCACGCTGCGTACGTCCGCCTGTCATTTTCGGAGATGTCGAATTTATCGAACCGATGACGGTAAAAGATACGCTCTACGCCCAATCGCTGACGGAAAAGCATATGAAAGGCATGCTGACTGGACCTGTCACCATTTTAAACTGGTCATTCCCGCGCGTGGATATTTCAAGAAAAGAAATCGCCTTCCAGATCGGGCTTGCCCTCAGAAAAGAAGTAAAAGCGCTTGAAGATGCAGGTATTCAGATTATCCAAGTCGATGAACCGGCGCTCCGCGAAGGGCTGCCGTTAAAAACGCAGGATTGGGATGAATATTTAACTTGGGCCGCAGAAGCATTCCGATTAACGACGTCTTCTGTGAAAAATGAGACGCAGATTCATACGCATATGTGTTACAGCAACTTTGAAGATATCGTAGATACGATCAATGACCTTGACGCGGACGTCATTACAATCGAACACAGCAGAAGCCACGGAGGATTTTTAGAGTATCTGAAAGAACATCCTTACGTAAAAGGCCTCGGACTCGGTGTATACGACATTCACAGCCCGCGTGTGCCGGCTACTGAAGAAATCTATCAAATTATCGATGACGCGCTTGAAGTGTGTCCGACAGACCGCTTCTGGGTAAACCCGGACTGCGGACTGAAAACAAGACAGCAGGAAGAAACCGTTGCAGCATTAAAAAATATGGTCGACGCTGCGAAACAGGCACGGAAAAAACAAGCTCAGCTTGTATAATAAAAAAAACAGCCATCCCTTATTTGAGCGGATGGCTGTTTTTTTCTGGGCCCGTTACTTATTTTTCAGCGCCTCTGCAAGGTCATACAGTGAATCATGCTGCTTAATTTGATAGCCCCGCCCTTCTTTCTGCAAATACCCTTTTTGGCAGAATTGCGTCAGTACATGTAAAAGATGACGGTAAGATACACCTAAATAATCACAAACCGTTATGTGCTTCTCTTTATAAAATCCTTCAAAAGCCGTTTGCAAAATAAAATCAGCAAGCCGGTTTTCAAGCGGGAACGCCAGACTTTGTGAATACTTTGAAGCCATAAGTGTTGCCTTTATACTTAAAAACTTAGCCAATTCACGCAGGAATTTCGCATCCTGAAGCAATTGCGAGCGGCAGCGGTCAATCGGCAGAGCAAAACAAACAGTCTTCGCTGAGGCCTGAATTCCTTTTGTATAATACATTTCATGTAATAGTTCCATTTCTCCGATGTAATCATTTTTGTTGATAAAATTAATTAACGACACTTTCCCGTTTTGATGGGTTACATATATTTTCGCTTTTCCTTCAATCACGTAAAACAGGAATTCCGGCCTCCTGCCCTCTTGAATCACCCATTCATCCCGCTGATATTCGCGCACTTCCATATACTCTTTTGCGGGAAAAGAAAATAAATGCGCGATTGAGTGTTTTTCTAACTGGTGCCGCTTTTTCTCACCTTTATAAATTTCCATCGTCCACCCCAAAAATATGAGATATCTCATATTGTCTTTACGTCTTTACATGATAACATGCCAATTAAAGGAGGAACGGGAATGAACGCATATCGCTGGATGAGTCTGCATTTTTTTAGTTTTTTTATGACATGGGGAGTTTTCCTGCCCTATTGGACGGGATGGATGGTGCATATAAAAGGGATTTCCGTATCCGAAGCCAGTTTCATTATGAGCTTAGGCCTGACAGCAAGAGGGATTTCCACATTACTTTTCTTTCCTTATTTATCAGGAAAATTCAGCAGCAAAGCCTTACTGAATGGCGCCAGAATCGGCACGCTTCTTGCACTTTTATGTTATATTCCGGCTGATTCTTTCCCAAGCCTGCTTCTTGTGACATTAGCGCTGCATGTGTTTTACCCGGCTTTGATGCCTGCTTTAGACAGCGCTTGCGGCGTCCTTGTACAGCATAACGAATTAAAGGATTACGGGACCAGCCGCCAGTGGGGGTCCGCCGGATTCGTTTCAGCCGGCATTATCCTGTCCGTCTTTACAGGCATGTTTGGGGATCAAGTGATTTTATGGGCACTGCTTTTAGGCACTCTGATATTCGTATGCCTCAGCTTTATGCATGCCCCTGCTGTTCTTTCAAAACGGCCGGAAACAGACCGCGCAAAAAAAGAGGGCATGCTTTCCTTATTCCGCGTCAAACATTTCGGTCTGGTGCTCGCAATCGTCATCTTACTGCAGGCGGCACATGCATCTTACTACAATTACGGTTATCTCTTTTTGCAAGAAATCCATGCACCCGCATATGCAATAGGGATCATCATCAATATCGCCGTTATCGCGGAGATCATCTTCTTTGCAATCGCTGACCGTTGCTTTCATCAATTTTCAGCAGGCTCTTTGCTCGCCATGGCGGCGCTTGGTGCAACCGTACGCTGGATACTGGTATTTGCCTTTCCGCATGTCATCATTTTCTGTATTGCGCAGACGCTGCATGCATGTTCATTCGCGATGGGACACTATGCATTTATGAAATACTTAATTAAGAATATTTCACCTGTGCAAGTCCCGAAAGCCCAAGGCATGTATTCAGCGCTGGCGCTCAGCTGGAGCACAGCGGTATTTACCATTTTTGGAGGTTTTCTATACGAAATTGAACCCAGGTATGCCTTTATCGGAATGATTGTTTGTACGATCCCTTCTATGCTTCTTGCCCTTTTGTACAGGAAACTGGAAATGAAAAAGAAAGTTTTTATCGGAAACGCACAGGATATATAGCTAAAGCTTTAAGTATATGATCTAATTTCCTGCATCCGAGCAACTCGGAGGACATGGGATGAATCAGCATACTTCATTTTTAAAACGGGCGGTCACACTGGGAGTTGAGAGCGTGAACAATGTGACATCAAGCAGCGATCCGGAATGCGTGCCGGACGCTTCAAACAGACCAGTTTGACGATTGTGTGATTTACACAAGCTGTGGACCGTGCCCAAGGTAATCGGCTCAGAAACTTGGACAGAACAAGTGAATATATTGATACCGTACTGCTTTACGCTTTTTTTGGCTACTTTGTACGTAATGAAGAAACTTTCCACCAACTCATAAGGAGGGACGTTGTGTCACAGCCTAATTTACCGAATATCACCCCTGTCGTTACCCTTTCCAGGGACGATACCATTAACCTTCTTCTTTCGGCAATTGCTATGGAAGAACTGGGGATGGCACATATTCTGAATGCGGAAGGGGAAAAAATCCAATACGCGCTCGGAACGATTCCCGGCTTAACTGGACCGCCGTCAAGTCTTGCGGATATTCTGAACTTGAACGAGAGCGTCCGTGATACGCTTGACAGCTTAATGAAACAGGAGCTTCTTCTCGGTTCAAAATTGGACAGTATCTCAAATATCCCTACACTGGCGGGACCGACCGGGGCTACGGGACCGACTGGACCAGCCGGCGGACCCACTGGACCGACTGGAGCAATCGGGCCGGCCGGAGCGACGGGGCCAACCGGGCCGACCGGGCCGACGGGGGTCACCGGTGCGGGTCTTCAAGGGATTATTGTTTTTAATCCTTTGATTGCCCCTACTTACACAACCGGTCAGGTTGTCCTGTATAACGGCAGCTCCTATGTCGTGAACACAGCTTCGCCTGCCGGGGTTCCGGATACGTCTGCCGATTATACGCTTTTAGCTGCCGCAGGGCCGACCGGGCCGACTGGTGTTACCGGCGCCGGTCTGCAGGGTATCGTGCCGTTTGATCCCCTCGCCGCTCCTTCGTATACTGCCGGACAGACCGTTACGTTCAACGGCAGCTCTTACGTTGCCAACGTAAACAGCCCGGCGGGAACCCCTGGAGCTTCAGCTGACTATACACTTTTAGCCGCGGCGGGAACAGCTGGCGCTACCGGAATCACCGGGCCGACCGGAATCACAGGCGTTACTGGTGACACTGGACCGACCGGAATCACTGGTGCTACCGGATCCACTGGACCGACTGGAATCACTGGTGCTACCGGAACCACTGGGCCGACTGGAATCACTGGTGCTACCGGAGCAACCGGATCGACTGGGATCACTGGCGCTACCGGAGCCACCGGGCCGACTGGAATCACTGGTGCTACCGGAACCACTGGGCCGACTGGAATCACTGGTGCTACCGGAGCAACCGGATCGACTGGGATCACTGGCGCTACCGGAATCACCGGGCCGACCGGGATCACTGGCGTTACTGGTGACACCGGACCGACTGGAATCACTGGCGTTACCGGAGTCACCGGGCCGACTGGAATCACAGGCGTTACTGGTGACACTGGACCGACTGGAATCACTGGTGCTACCGGAACCACTGGGCCGACCGGAATCACCGGCGTTACTGGAGCCACCGGGCCGATCGGGGTCACTGGCGTTACCGGTGACACTGGACCGACCGGAATCACTGGCGTTACTGGTGACACTGGACCGACCGGAATCACCGGTGTTACTGGAGCCACCGGACCGACCGGGATCACTGGGGTTACCGGTGACACTGGACCGACCGGGATCACTGGGGTTACCGGAGCCACTGGACCGACCGGGATCACTGGGGTTACCGGAGCCACTGGACCGACCGGGATCACTGGCGCTACCGGAGTCACCGGGCCGACCGGGATCACTGGGGCTACCGGTGACACTGGACCGACCGGGATTACCGGCGTTACTGGTGACACTGGACCGACTGGAATCACCGGCGTTACTGGTGACACTGGACCGACGGGAGGCACTGGCGCTACTGGAGTCACCGGGCCGACCGGGATCACTGGTGCTACCGGTGACACTGGACCGACTGGAATCACTGGCGCTACTGGAGCCACCGGGCCGACCGGAATCACCGGCGTTACGGGCGTCACCGGAACAAGTCTAACAGCAACTTCCGGCTTTGCAAGTAATACAGGCGGCGGTATTGTCGCAGTTGTTGTCGGCGGCACAACCATTTCCTTGCCGAATGATCAAAACCTTTCCGCAGATATTACGGCTAATGCTGCAAATACTGTGTTTACCGTTGCTCCGGCAGGACGATACTATATCTCCTACCATATTAATTTAACGGCCGGCCTGCTTGTCAGTTCACGGGTCTTGATTAACGGCACTCCATTTCCAAGTTCAATTATTGCACCGGTCGCGTCATTGGCAAACTTCAATAACTCCTTCATTGTGACTTTGGCAGCAGACAGCACCATCCAGCTCCAGCTGTTCGGATTATTGGGTGCGGCGACATTGCTTGGAGGAAGTGTCGGTGCAGCATTAAATATCATTCGATTATCTTAATGGAACAGATAAAAAAGGATCAGGCGTTTGTCCGCTGATCCTTTTTTAATTGAGACAGAAGTTCTTGTGCGGGTTTAAATTGAGGATTAGATTTCACGGATTTTTTGGCGTAAGCGATGGCCGTCATATCATGGTTTAATTCAGCATGGCATTTCGCCATATAATAAAAAGCTCTGAAATCGGCGGCGCCTTTTAAAATTAAGTGACCAGGGTTTTCCTCTTCAATCCGCGTCCCGTTTTCAAATGCTTTGATTGCCGCTCTGTACTTCTCCAGATGATATAATACAAGACCTTTATAATAATGAAGATTACTGTAATCGGGATAAAGCCTGAGCACCTTTTCAATCCCCTGCTCGGCTTCTTCATACCGTTTGAGTTCAAGCAATATTGTATATTTTAGATAATACAAGAGAGACGGAGGCATTCGGTTTTCACTTAAAAATTGAAAAATTGAGCCGTTGACAAGGTGTAATGCTTTTTCATAGTCTTTTATTCTGTAACATTCACTTGCCAAATGATAAATAAGCCACGGATCAGGCGTTTCCTCTGAAAGCTCTTCATTTAAAATGCTGATATTCCGTTTATGTTTTTGTTTGATCTTTTCTTCCTGCTCCAAATAGCCGTAGTGATGAATCACACAAGGAAGCGTAAAAAAAGCATTGTTTTCTTCCTCATTGGAAGACATGATATTTTCGTGAATTCTGCCTTGATACAAAAGGCCTTCATGATTGCGGAACAGTCTCGGCTGCATGCTTTCTAACGCTTCGTTTTCATCCAGCTGTTTTCCCGTATAATTGATAATCTTCAAAAGGCCCCGGCTCGGTAATTCGTCATGAAGCAGCGAAGTTAAAAAGCGGCCCGTCTCCTGATCGAGCTCTTCATCCGCGTCAAGCATTAAAATCCAATCCCCTTCGGCATGCTGCAGACCGTAATTTCTCGCCTTTGCGAAATCATTCTCCCATTCTAAATCATACACTCTGGCCTGAAAGTTTTTGCAGATATCTTTTGTATTATCTTGTGATCCGGTGTCTACGATAACGATCTCATCAGCAATATCTTGTACACTTGATAAACAGCGGGAGATATATCTCTCCTCGTTTTTTACAATCATGCAAAGCGTCAGTTTACATTCGGCATTTCCGCTCATTTTCTCACCTTTCCCGCTTTTGGAGTTGTGGATTGAACCAAGGCCGTTCAGGAGTGCCGTTCATCGTTACGATGACAGGCCTCACCCATCTGACGGCAGGTTCGGCAGATGATTCTGTATTCCATTCCTGCCATTCTTGAAGCTGCCTGACCGCCCGCTTCGTAATGGGATGCGCCCGGAATTCGCGCGGGCTTTCAGAAATGAATTTTTTCGTTCGTTCCGTCACTGTTTTCATTTCATGAAAGTGCCGCTCATACATCCGCTCCTGCCCTCTTTCCAGGCTGATCATTAAAAACAGCCGCCCGCCTGTTTCCATCTGCCAGCGGCACAATGCGGAGAACAGCCTGATTTCTTCCTTGTAATTTGAACCCCTTCTTTTATCAACGGTCACAGATAATATATTTAACAGCGCAATCGTGAGACAATGCATGGCTTCAAAAGATGTCTGTTTCGCTTTTGCGATGCTTGGATACGGCATATGCTTCACCCGTCTCTTTCTTTATGAACGCTCCCCGCCTTTCCTCTTCCATCCGCATTCCTCACAATCCTCGCACTCACAGCAGCCGATGCGGCCGTAAAACAGGCCGTCACACGGATCTTCAGGTGAAGGATTCGGATCACATGGGCCGCTTGAATCGTCGCCCGGATCATCCGGTTCGCAGGGATCATCCGGATCCCACGGGTCATCTGGGTCGTCTGGGTCGTCCGGATCGCCCGGGTCACTCGGATGACTTGGGTCGCCCGGATCCATACAGGCTTCAGAATCCTGTAAGTAGATAATGTCCTCGAGCTTCGTCTGCAAAAGGAGCTGGGATTTCATGACGGTGCGCAGGAGCCGTTCGGTGCTTCTATTGATTGCTGACAATTCCCCTAAAGTGGGATCGCCGGAAGCGCCGAGAAATGTTTGAATTCTTTCTGCTTCCGCCTGCAGAATATGGGATAATCCGATTTCTTCCATAGCAACGGATGAAAGAAGGAGGTTCAAAGTCTCACATCTGGAGAGTGAAATGTCGGGGGTGATGTTCGGTATGTTTGGAAGAGACATCGATTTCTCCCTCGTTTCTCTTGGTGTCATTATGCTAAAGTGCTATATCGTATTCTTATTCCGGGAGAGAAGAGATCATTACTGATGTTTTCGTTAATAAAATATCCCGGATATAAGATCCGGGATATTCGTTCGTGTATTTATTTGAGTTCAAGTTTGACGTCAACATTTCCTCTTGTTGCTTTTGAATACGGACAGAACTCGTGAGCGGCGTGTACAAGCTTCTCCGCCGTTTCTTTATCAAGGTCTTTTGTATCGATGACGAGTGTTACGCCGATTTTGTATCCGTCGTCGCTCTCATCTTTTAAAAGGCTGACCTGTCCTTCAATTTCAGAGGTCATGTCGATGTTCTGTTTTTTGGCGGCGAGCTCAAGCGCTCCCCCGAAGCAGGCGGCATATCCTGCCGCAAACAGCTGTTCAGGGTTTGTGCCGGTTTCACCGTCTTTTTTTGCATTCGGCATGATGATGTCAAAATCCAGCACTCCGTCTTCGGATTTAATATGTCCTGACCGTCCGCCGACTGCGGTCGCTTTTGAAGTAAATAATGCCATAATTATCAGCCTCCTCATTGTGCTTATTGTATATATTGCCCCTGCTCATATTTTTAAACATGATAGGAATAGGAAATGTGCCTTTTTTCGGCTACAATAGGGGTAACGTTAACAAACAAAGAGTTGGTGAAAGAAATTATGGCAGAAAAAGAATTTGAACATATGAAACTGGAGAATCAGCTTTGTTTTTTGTTGTATGCAAGCTCCAGGGAAATGACGAAACGGTATAAACCGCTGCTTGATAAGCTCAATGTGACCTATCCGCAATACTTGGCGCTTCTCTTATTATGGGAGCACGAAGAACTGAATGTAAAACGGATGGGTGAACTTTTGCACTTGGATTCCGGAACGCTGACACCGATGCTGAAACGGATGGAGCAGCGCGGAATCATTATGAGAAAGCGGTCGCCTGAAGACGAGCGCTCCGTGACGATCAGATTGACAGATGAAGGGCGCGCCTTGCAGAAAATGGCGGCGGATATTCCCATTGCCATGCTGGAACAGACGGGTCTGTCAAAAGAGGAATTAAAGCAGGTAAAGCAGGCGCTTTATGAAGTTTTGAAAACATTGCATGGCGTAAAATAAGGATGCCCGAATGGGCATCCTTATTTTTTATTCTGCTGCCAGAAGATTTACTTCAATATTTCCCGCTGTCGCTTTTGAATACGGGCAGACACCATGCGCTTTTTGAATAAGTGCCTCAAGCTCCTCTTTATCAATGCCGGATGCTTTGGCCTCAAGGGTAACGCCGAGTTTATATCCTTGGTCTGCTTCATCTTTCAGCAGACTGACATGCGCTGTGACCTCTGTTTCAATACTCAGGCGCTCTTTTCTCGCTACGAGCTGAAGGGCGCTGTCAAAGCAGGCAGAGTATCCTGCAGCAAACAGCTGTTCAGGGTTTGTGGCATGTTCGAGCCGTTTTGCTCTTGGCGTTCCCGGCATGGCAACATCAAGATTCAGCACACCGTCAGAAGACGAGACTTTTCCCTCCCGTCCGCCGGCGGCTGATACTGAAGCTGTAAATAATGGTTTTGTCATGTGAATTCACCTCTATTATATTGTGTACAATTAAATTGTACACAATATAATATGAATCGTCAATCTCCCCGCACAAAAAAAGCCTACCCTTTTTCAAGGATAAGCTTAAAAAGACTATACGCGGATTTGTCCGTTTCCTTTAATAATGATTTTTGTAGATGTTAACGCCGGAAGCCCCATCGGTCCTCTCGCGTGAAGCTTTTGCGTGCTGATGCCGATTTCGGCTCCGTACCCGAATTCAAAGCCGTCTGTAAACCGTGTGGAAGCATTATGATACACGGCGGCGGCGTCAACGGCTGTCTGGAAGTAAGCGGCATGCTCACCGTTTTCCGTCAGAATGGCTTCTGAATGGTTTGTGCCGTACTGCTGAATGTGGCGGACCGCCTCCTGTACGTCATGCACCGTTTTTACACTGAGAATCGGCGCCAGGTATTCCGCTCCCCAATCGGCCTCTTCGGCTTGTTTCGCATTAGGCTCCAGCTCGCAAATCATCTGATCTCCGCGTAGCTCCACCCCTTTTTCTGTCAGCTGATTCAGCAGCTTTCGTCCGTGTACTTCCGCCCATTTTTCATGAATCAAAAGAGATTCAATCGCATTGCAGACAGAAGGCCGCTGTGTTTTGGCGTTGATGACGACATCTCTTGCCATATCGGGATCTGCTGACTCATCTATGTACACGTGGCAGTTGCCCGCTCCGGTTTCTAACACGGGTACGGTTGATTCCCTGACCACCAGATCAATCAAATTTTTGCCGCCGCGCGGGATCAATACATCCAGCCCGTCATTTAATGTGAAGAGCTGTTTCGCGGTTTCTTTGCTTGTATCTTCTATGAGCTGAACGGCATCAATCGGAAGCTTTGACAGTCCCAGTGCGCGTTTCATCACACTGACAAGCGCTTTGTTGCTGTGGATGGCTGACGAACTTCCTCTGAGCACAACCGCGTTTCCGGTTTTCAGGCAAAGTGTGGCAGCGTCTACGGTAACATTCGGTCTGGCTTCATAGATCATGCCCACTACTCCGAGGGGCACGCGGATTTTTTCAATGGATAATCCATTCTCTTTTTGAATGGTCTCCAATGATTCACCGACGGGATCTTCCAGACCGATTAACAGTTCTACAGCATCCGCGATATCGAGCAGGCGTTTTTCATCAAGAGTCAGCCTGTCAATAATGTCAGGTGTCAGCCCTCTTTTCTGTCCCGCTTCAATATCTTTCTGATTCTCTGTTAAAATCAGCTGGCGTTCATTTCTGAGTCCGTCTGCAATACATTGGAGCGCTTCGTTTTTTTCAGCAGTCGTTTTCATGACCATTTCGGCAGCCGCTTCTTTTGCCAAGGCAGCTTTTTGCAATACTTCACTCATTTGTTTTCCCCCTCGTCAAATAAATTCACCCAATCATTTCTGTGAATCACTTCCACCTGCTTCGCGCCCGGAAGCTGATCGCTCCGCTTCCCTTTGGCTTCCAAAATCTCATCGGATGAGTAATGCGTCTGCCCTTTGCCGATGATGCCGCCGGGACCTCTGACTTCCACCACGGCCCCTTTCGGAAAACTGCCGCAGACATCGGCGACACCGGCCGGAAGGAGACTTGAGCCGTTATGGATCATCGCCTGCTCCGCTCCCCCATCAATGATGATTTCCCCTGATATCGGAGAATGAAACATGATCCATTGCCGTGTATTATTGACGGAGGACAGCTCTTTATCACCGATATATGTGCCGTCGCCTTTACCGTCTAAAATCACCTTCAGTTTTTCCCGTCCGGCACCGGTTCCGATAAACACCTTAACTCCGAGCGACAATGCGGTCTGGGCAGCGAGAAGTTTTGACTTCATGCCTCCGGTGCCGACCTTCGAGCCCGCTGATCCGGCATACCCGAGCAATTCAGGTGTAATGTCAGTCAAATAGTCAAACCGCTTTGCGTCAGGGTTTTCATTCGGATTGGCATCGTACAGCCCGTTAATGTCTGTGAGAATCATTAATTGGTCTGCATGAATCAGGCCGCTCACAAGCGCCGACAGCATGTCATTATCTCCGAACGTCAGTTCTTCGACTGATGTGGAATCATTCTCATTAATAATCGGCACGACTCCCCGCTCCAATAATTCCATTACCGTGGCATACGCATTTCTGTACCGCTCTCTTTTTGAGAAATCATTTCTTGTTAATAAAATTTGCGCCGGCGTCAGACCGTATCTTTTTAAATGGTCCATATATTGCTGCATTAAAAGCGTCTGGCCGACCGCGGCGGCTGCCTGCTTTCCTTTTATCGTAACGGGGCGCGCCGGATAGCCGAGAGCGGAAAAACCGGCTGCCACCGCGCCTGAGGTAATGAGGATTACTTCATGCCCGTTTTCTTTTAATAATGAAATGGCTTCCGTATGCTCCTTGATTTTGGCTTCATCAATACTTCCGTTACTGTTTGTGAGCGAGCTGCTCCCGATTTTCACAACAATTCTCTGCTTTTTCATAGTTTCTCCTCCGTGGCAATCAATCCAAACCGGCTCATCAATAAAAAAAGCCCATTCCGTCCTGAAAAATAAGGACGAAATGGGCTTTCCGTGGTACCACCTTGTTTGAACGCGTTTTGCACGCGTCCCGCTTTCCTGTAACGCCAGGTTATCGCGCCTGAGTTTTCCCCTCAGGACTCCAAGGCAGGTTCGGCAGGTTTCATGCGGCAAAATGTTTCAGCGGGCCATTTTGCTCTCTGTCACAGAAAGTTCTGCGTACTGATCCTCTTCAACGCTCAATGATTTTTTTATATTATGCAAAGAAAACGGGTTCTTGTCAAGACATTTTCATCCATAAAAAACGGCCCGCCTCCCCGGCGGACCGCTATTAATTAAATACGATCGTTTTGTTTTCGTGTACGATGACGCGGTCTTCCAAGTGCCATTTTACGGCTCTTGCCAATACGCTGCGCTCAATGGTTCTGCCGATATTCTTCAGATCCTCTGCGTGATCTCTGTGATCGACGCGTTCAATATCCTGTTCAATAATCGGGCCTTCGTCAAGGTCATCCGTCACATAGTGAGATGTCGCGCCGATTAATTTTACTCCGCGCTCATAAGCCCGTTTATACGGATTGGCGCCGATAAAGGCCGGCAGGAATGAATGGTGGATGTTGATAATCCGATTCGGGTGTGCAGATACAAAGTCAGACGTCAAAATCTGCATGTAGCGGGCAAGAACGATCACATCAATCTCATACTGCTCCAGCAGCTCAAGCTGGCGCCGTTCAACTTCCGCGCGGATGTCTTTGTTAGCCTTCATGTAATGGAACGGAATATTCAGCGGTTCAACCACTTCTTTCGCCTCTTCATGGTTGCTGATGACGACCGCAATTTCGGCCATCATATTGCCGCTTTGCCATTCCCAAATGAGTTCATGAAGACAATGCAGCTCCTTCGATACAAAGATCGCCACGCGCTTCAGCTCACTTGCCAGAGACAGGCTCCATGTCATGCCGAATGTTTGGGCGATTGAAGCGAACGCCTGCTTTAAGTCCTCTTTTTTCTCCCGAATGCCTTTGCAGTCGAATTCAATCCTAAGAAAAAACCGCCCGCCTTCAGGATCTGTCGTATATTGATTTGATTCAATAATATTTGCGCCATGTTCAAACAAAAACGCGGACACAGCCGATACAATTCCCGGCTGGTCGGGGCAGCTGACGAGCAGGCGCCCTTTTTCCTCATTCCCTTCGCGGTATTCATTCAGCCGCTGTGTCATATATGAATTCATATGTTTTAATCCCTCGTATCTTCATAATTCGTAACTTATTATAGATTATACTGAAGATTTGTTAAAAATCAATTTACGAAAGAATTTTCAATCCTACGGCAGCGCATAAAATAAGCGCAATGAAAAAGATGCGCTTCGCATCCTTCTGCTCTCCGTAGAAAAGAATACCGGCTAACGCGCCGCCCGCCGTGCCGATACCCGTCCAGATTGCATAAGCCGTTCCCATCGCGATCGTTTCCATCGCATAAGAAAGCAGCGAAAATGAAGCCGCAAAACCGACGATAATGAAGAGAATCCATTTGATTTTCTTTTCTTTTTGAAATTGATTCATCAAAATGACCCCGAGCATTTCACAAAGACCCGCGGCTATCAGACTGATCCAATGCATTACGCCTTCTCCTCCTTCGTCTCAGGCGTATCCTGTGTGACCAGCTTTAATCCGATGACACCGATCAGCAAAACGCCGATCAGCACGATTTTCACCGGATCGGCCTGCTCTTTGAAAAGCAAGATTTCACTCAGCACGGTGCCCGCTGTCCCGAGACCGGTAAAGACCGCATATACCGTTCCTACGGGCAGGCTGTTAGTCGCCTTGATTAATAGATAAAAACTGATGATGATGCCCACAATTGTGGAGCTCCACGTCAGCGCCGAATCTGCATGTTTCAGGCCGATGACCCATACAACCTCAAATACGGCCGCTAAGACCACTAAACCCCATTTCATGTTCTTCACCCTTTCTGTTTTCGGACAATACAAAAAAGCCCGGATAGTCGTCTCACATGAGATTGACTCTCCCGGGCTTTTTTCCCTCCGTGTGCATATGCGGGAATATGTCCGCATATGTGTTTTCTCTCGGACCAGGCCATGTGTGAACATGCGGAACCCTAGAAAACATGTCTGTTCGTATCATACTACATTTCGCTGAAACGTTCAATGTCAGATGTGATGTCAAAAACCGTCAGCTGCCTCTCCCATTTGTTAACGGTCTCGCCGGGCACCATGCCGATTTTTTCCGCGACACGGACGGAAGCAAGGTTTTTAGGATCAATCAGCGCCGCTATGCGTCCGTATTGCTTTGTTTGAAAACCGTATGTTAGACAGGCCTTGGCAGCCTCTGTTGCATAGCCGCAGCCCCAATGGCGGCGGGCAAACATATAGCCGATTTCCATCATCGCGGTTCCGTTTACCGTCTGCGGAACGATTCCGCATTGACCGAGAAATGCACCCGTCTCTTTATCTTCTGCGATCCAAAGACTCACGCCGTATCCTTTGGCCAATCGTTTGTTCCAGGCAATCCATTCCTTCGTTTCCCGTCTGCTTTTAAGAGAAGGATAATATTTCATGACCTCTCTGTCGGTAAACAGCCCGTACAAATTCTCTTCATCGTCATCCCGCATGGTGCGCAGGCGGATACGCCCGGTTGTCAGGATGGTGCCGGAAGACTTATGTTTCATCATACACGCCACGTCTCCTTTCCCTGTATTAGATTATGGGTCCGGCAGGAAAAGTCCTTTTTCAGCGTAAAAAAAACCGCTTTTTTAAAAAAGCGGTTTGACGATTACCAAGGCTTATCTGTCCCGAGCGCCTCGGCCAGGGCCTTGCTGTGTTTTAAACGGTTTTTTCGTTCTCCGGCGCGCTGAACGGCCGTATTGTGAAGCATGATTTCTTCCTCGGTTTCCGGCACGATCCGCGGAACGGGCACCGATTTCCCGTTTGAATCGAGCGCGACGAAGGTCAGAAATGACGTTGCCGCAAGCTCGCGTTCCCCAGTCATCAGATGCTCTTTAATGACTTTGACAAACACCTCCATAGACGATGTTCCGACCCATGTGACGTAGGATTCAAGGCATACGGAATCCTGCTGGCCGATCGGGCGCAAAAAATCTACAGAGTCCATTGAGGCCGTGACGGTTTCACACCGGCAGTGGCGGGCCGCGGAAATTGAGGCGATATCATCAATGTAGCTCATCAGCTTTCCGCCAAACAGCGTATTGTGGTTATTGGTATCAAGCGGAAAAACCCTGCTTGTTTTGACTACCCTTGTTTCTTTGCAAAATCTTGATTCTGGCAACTTCATTATTCAAACTCCCCTTTGGTGTCTGGTCGTTTTGACTCATTCATCTGCTACCACCTATTAAACAATACTTTTACCGTTTTGTCTAAAATTTTAAATGTTAAGTTGGTTAGATATTCTGTCAGAAATGTTTCATTATTCATCACATCCGGGAATAATAAACGCACATTGAATATTGATAGGAGGCTATCACATGGACGTATCCATTCCCAAATCCACGCAAAAACCGGCATGCCGCAGTGAATATGATGCTTTGAAAACAGTCATTTTATGCCGGCCGGAACACATGGCCATCAAAGATATTATTAACGGAACGCAAAAACATTTCAAACAAGAAAATATTGACATCTCCACCGCCCTCAAACAGCATAATGAGTTTATTGACATTTTAAAATCTCATCAGATTGAAGTCGTCCTGCTGCCTGCCGATCCTGAATTGCCTGAGCAGGTATTCACCCGGGATATCGGATTTGTCTTAGGAGAAACAGCGTTTATTTCAAGCATGGCGGCTTCAGTCCGGCAGGGAGAAGAAAAGGTGTTTCAACACCTGCTTGACGATGAGAAAATCCCTTATACGCGAATCAGCAAAGCGAACATTGAAGGCGGCGACGTCATGATCGCGGACGGCACCGTTTATGCCGGGCTGAGCGAGCGCACGGATAAAGCGGCTGTCCGGGAGCTGCAGGAGGCGCTGCCGGAGATGACCGTCGTGCCGATCCCTCTTAAGGAGGATTTCTTACATTTGGACTGTGTGTTTAATATGATCTCGGAAACGGAGGCGCTATACTGCAAAAATGGCTTGCGACAGAAAGAAATTGATCTTCTCGCCGAACGTTTTGAGATGATAGAAGTGCCTGAAGAAGAACAATTTACGCTCGGACCGAATATCCTGTCAATCGGCAATCAGACAATTATCAGCCTGCCGCAGCACCGTCATACGAACCGAGAGCTCAGGAAAAGGGGATATAATGTCATTGAAACCGAGTTTTCCGAAATTATCAAATCGGGCGGTTCCTTCCGCTGCTGCACCCTGCCGCTTGTCAGAACATCTTAAACATTTACAGGCAGTTTCCTTCAAGATACGTTAATATAGAGAAGACAAGACTTAAAGGGGGAAACCGAATGGCTAAGTACATAGGATACGCGGGAACATATACAAAAGGCGGAAGCGAAGGCATTTATTGTTTTGAACTTGATACAGAAGCGAAACAGCTCAGCCAGCCGAAGCTGGCTGCAAAGCTCGGCAACCCGACATACGTCACACCGAACTCTGATAACAGCATGCTGTATTCCATTGAAAAAGCAGACGGAAAAGGCGGCGTCGCAGCCTATCAAATTAATCAGAACAGCGGCGAATTAACGTTTGTGAACCATCAGCTGATTGAAGGCCCGTCTCCATGCCACGTCAGCATTGATAGTAAACATGAATATGTTTTAACCGCTAATTACCACAGCGGAAAAGTGCACGCCTTCCCTGTCAATCAGGACGGCAGCCTGCAGGAGCCGGCAGCTGAAGCAGCTCATACGGGGACCGGTCCTCATGAAAGACAGGAGAAACCGCATGCTCATTTCGCAGGCTTTACACCTGAGCATAATTACATTGCGGCCGTCGATTTAGGGACGGATACGCTGTATACTTACCAAATGCAAAACGGCGCGCTCACAGAGGTGAAAACCCATTCTTTCGCACCCGGTTCAGGGCCGCGCCATATCGTTTTCCATCCGGCGGAAAAATACGCCTATATCATGACGGAGATCAGCAATGAAGTCATCGCGCTTGAATACAATCCGACCTTGGGTGAATTCAGAGAGCTCCAGGTCATTTCCGCTTTGCCTGAAGGCTTTACTGACAAATCCCAGGGCAGCGCGATCCGCATATCTAAAGACGGCAGATTTCTTTATGCCGCCAACCGCGGGCATGACAGCATCGCCATCTTTAAGATCAATCAATATTCCGGGGAATTGTCTCTTGTTGAATGGGTGCCGACAGAAGGAAGCTGGCCGCGTGATTTCGCGTTTGATCCATCCGAAACATTCCTTATCGCGTCAAATGAAGAAACGGGAAATCTGGTTTTGTTTGAACGCGATCCGGAAACGGGCAGACTGACTCTGCTTCAATCTGACATACCGGTTCCGTATCCGGTCTGCGTGTCATTTCTGCATCAGGTTTAATCACAAAGAAAGCTGACGATTTAAAGTCAGCTTTCTTTTTTGTATAAGTGACAGGCGACAAAACGTCCCGTCTTCACTTCTTCAAGCTCAGGCGTAATTTTACCGCAGAGCTCCATCGCTTCAGGGCACCGCGTCCTGAAAACGCAGCCGCTCGGCGGGTTAACGGGGCTCGGCAGCTCCCCTTTCAGAATAATCCGTTCACGCTTGTCCTCAAGAAGCGGATCAGGGATCGGAATTGACGATAAAAGCGCCTTCGTGTAAGGATGAAGCGGTTCCTTGTAAAGCGCAGCGCTTTCTGTGATTTCCATCATGCGCCCCAAATACATCACGCCGATCCTGTCGCTGATATGCTTGACCATTGATAAATCGTGAGCGATAAATAAAAATGTCAGCCCTTTCTCCTTCTGAAGCCTTTTTAAAAGGTTGACGACCTGCGCCTGTACGGACACGTCAAGCGCTGAAATCGGCTCATCCGCCACGATAAACTCGGGGTGCAGAGAAAGCGCTCTGGCAATCCCGATTCTCTGTCTCTGTCCGCCGCTGAATTCGTGGGGATACCGGCTGCCGAAATCCGGATGGAGTCCGACAGCTTCAAGCAGTTCATCCGCCATCATCAGACGGGCTTTACGGGTATTGTAAAGATTGTGGATTTCCATCGGCTCCATAATAATCTCCCGTACGGTCAGGCGCGGATTTAACGAGGCGTAAGGGTCTTGAAAAATCATCTGCAGTTTGCGGAATAAGACCGACCGCTGATCTGGCACGGCACGGTGTATGTCCATCCCTTCATATGATACCGAACCGGCCGTCGGGTCGTACAGACGAAGAATAACCCTTCCGAGCGTCGATTTACCGCACCCCGATTCTCCGACGAGTCCGAATGTTTCCCCTCTTTGAATGTGAAAACTGACACCGTCGACTGCTTTTACGGCTTTCTTTCTTCCTGCGTCAAAATGCATTTTCAGCCCGCTGACTTCAAGGAGCGGAGATGCTGTCATATTTATTCCCCCTTTTCGCTGATACAGCGGCGTACGGTGCATAATTCCTTTTCATAGACGGTTCCTTCCAAAGGCAGCACTTCGATTGTTTTTCCCGTTTTCGGGGAGTGCAGCATCCGGCCGTCTCCCAGCGCCAAACCGACATGGTGGATCGCGCCTTGTCCTTCATCATAGGCGAAAAACAAAAGATCAGCCGGCCGGATATCGTTTACCGCAGCGCCGAATCCAGCTTTTGCTTGGTCCTGCGCATCACGGGGAAGGGCATAACCGTTTGCTTTAAATACCGAATACATAAATCCGGAGCAGTCAAACCCGAAACCGCTCAGTCCACCCCATAAATAAGGAAGCCCGAGAAACATCATGCCTGTTTCGATGATATCTATTGCCCGCCCTTTCGTATGCCGGAATTCGTCTGCGTCAGCTTCCTTCACGAATCGTTCTCCGAGCGGCGTCGCCACCCGGAAAAAGCCATTTTCACGTCCGGCTGCCGGAAGACGCGTTAAGAAACTCACTTCAAGATCCGGTTCGCCGTTTGAGTGATATAAAAAAGTTGTCGGTTTGGTAATCCATACGGCAGGAGAAGATGTGGGAAAGCTGTTTTTTGAAAGCTGGCTTTTTTTCATCCAGCCCGGATATCCGCGCGCGTCCTTTTTTGAAGGCTGGCCGGGAACGGCAACAAAAGCCCATTCACCCTCCTCTTTAAGGATAATCACTTCTTCCCCGAAAAGCACTTGCGTTTGGACAAGGTTGTCTGTGCATAGTTGAAGCCGCTCTTCATATCCCATAGACGCCAGCCATTTTCTGATTTGCGGCGGGTTTTCGAGCATCGGTGCATCATACGGGCGGGGAGATGACGGCAGCGTCCATACATTGGCTGCCGCCGCTGTAACGGTTGCTCTCATTGTTTTGCCTCCTCTTGCATCGACACACCGGTAATGCCCAGACCCGGTTCATCCGGGATCGTAATCTGACTGCCGCTGTATGTGATCCCGCCTTTTATGAAATCATTTTTCAGCATAAGCGGCGCATCAAAATCAAACCTTGTGACATTCCGTTTGCCCGCTGCAAAATGGGCTGCGGCCGTAATGCCGAGCTTCGTCTCAATCATGCTGCCGACCATGCATTCCACGCCGCACGTTTCCGCCATCGCATTGATGGTTTCCGCCTGCTTTATGCCGCCTGCTTTCATCAGCTTAATATTGATTAAATCGGCGCTTCTCGTTTGCAGTACGTGAAAGGCCTGACGGGGCGTAAAGACGCTCTCGTCCGCCATAATCGGCGTGTCTACGGCATCTGTGACCCGTTTCAGCCCGGCGATATCGTCTTTATGAACAGGCTGTTCGACCAGCTCAATGCCAAGTCCGGCGTCTTCCATCTTTCGGATGGCGGTCACGGCTTCTTTCGGCGTCCAGCCTTGGTTCGCGTCCAGTCTCAGTTTGACGGTTGCGCCGACACGTGATCTGACCGCCTGAATCCGCGCGATATCGTCTGATATGTCACCTATGCCGACTTTTATTTTTAAAATATGAAATCCTTTGCTCACATAACTGTCTGCATCCCCTGCCATCTCCGCAGGAGCATTGACGCTGACGGTAAAATCTGTTTCCATCGTATTCCGATAACCTCCGAGAAGCTGATAAAGCGGCTGTCCGTGCATTTGCGCCCATCCGTCATATACAGCCATATCTACCGCGGCCTTTGCGCTTTGATTTCTTTCCAAAAGCCGGCTGATGTCATACAAAACTGCTTCCCTGTCAGAAATGTTCCGGCCCAAGAGAGCGGGCTTCAGCACATCGCAAACAGCGCTTTCGATACCGGCAGCGCTGTCACCTGTAATAACAACCGTCGGCGGCGCCTCGCCCCAGCCGGTCAGACCGTTGTCAAATGTAATCTTCACAATGACCGATTCAGCATTGTAAACCGTGCGCAAAGCGGTCTTAAACGGTTTTTTCAGCGGCACGGATATCCGTCCCGTTTGAATATCTGTTATCCTCACGTCTGGTCACTCCCTTCCCGAAATCCCCGATTCAATCGTTACCGCTTTGGCCGCCGTATCCATAACCGCGCGGACTCCGATCGGAACGGCGAAGCTCGGCGAACAATGGCCGATTTTAAAGCCTTTGAGCGCGGGCTTCCCTGATTTGACAATGTAATCGTTCAGCACTTGCTCTAAAGTGAGGGACTTTTCTTTATTCTTCGGTTCACATTTGTGAAAATCACAGACTAGAATTCCTGCTGCGTCTGATAATTTGCCGGCCATTTTCAATTGATTCAGCATTCTGTCGATTTGATACGGCTCCTCATCGATATCCTCGATAAACAGCAGTTTGTCTTTCGTATCAATTTCAAACGGCGTACCGAGTGTGGATGTAATAAGCGACAGATTGCCGCCCGCAAGCTCTCCCTCGGCTCTTCCGTCTGTCAGCACCTCCAGCGGAGAAATGTCCTCCGTATAGGTGAATTCCGTTTCTTCGAAAAGCTGATGATACGATGCCTTTGTCAGCGGATCAGCATCTTCAAGCCCGACATCCGTGCTCAGCATCGGGCCGTGAAAAGTGACAAGTCCCGTATTTTGATGAATGGCGGTATGTAAAAATGTAATATCGCTGTATCCCCAGAAAATTTTCGGATTGCTGCGGATTAAGCCGAAATCAATGTCAGCGGCAATGCGGCCCGTGCCGAATCCTCCGCACGCGCATATCACTGCTTTGACATTCTGATCACTGAACATGTCATGGAGATCATCGAGACGGGCCCTGTCTTCTCCCGCCAAATAGCCGTGACGGGTCTTCAGCGCCCGGCCGAGTTTCACTTGAAGGCCAAGCTCATTCTCTAAAAAAAGCAGCGCGGTTTGTAAAGTCCCGCTCTCAGGCGGGCTTGCGGGCGCAATCACACCAACCGTGTCGCCTTTTTGCAGTGCTTTCGGTTTATGGTTCATGGCTTTTTCAATCTCCTCTCCCATGGATTGAAAAGTGAAACATACCGCTCCTTTAACGGAAAAAGAGCGGTATGGCGTTTTCGAGGTGATATCAGGACTTTTCTGCCCACTTCAGATCAACGTAACCGACGGGGTGCCGGACAATGCCCTTCACGCCGCTGTTTTGCAGATGCACCTGATTGTAAAAATAAATCGGAATGATCGGAGCCCCGTTCATGAGCAGCTTCTCCGCTTTATGCATGAGCGCAAAACGTTTTTTTGGATCGGCTTCCTGTTTTGCCTGCTTGATATAGCTGTCGTATGTCTCGCTGCCCCAGCCGGTGCGGTTCATGGAATTGCCCGTCTGGAAAGCCTCAAGAAAACTGATCGGATCTGCGTAATCCGGTAAAAATGAACTTTGAGAGAACTGAAACTTCAGCCCTTTCTGCTCCTCTAAAAAGACATTCCATTCCATATTGGCGAGCTTAACGTCTATACCGAGCACACTTTTGAGCTTCTGCTGTACCGCTTCCGCTATTTTTTTATGCTCCGGTTTTGTGCTGTATGTCAGTGTGACGGCAGGCAGTTTGTCATAATGCTCTTCTTCCATGCCTTTTTCCAGCAGTTTTTTGGCTTCTGATTCATCCGGAGTTAATAAACTGCCGCCCGCTTCGCGGAAATCTTTCCCGTCTGGCTGCGGAAACCCCGGGGATACAAAGGCATGTGCCGGCTTTTCACTGTTTTTGGTCACATAATCCGTGATTTCTTTCTGATCAATAGCCGCCGCAAACGCTTTTCTGATCTTTTCATTTTGGAACGGCTCCATTTTAACGTTAAAGCGATAGAAATAAAGTCCGGCCTGATCCCACGTGCGGACATTTTTCCCGCCCATCAGCTGCTCGCTCAGCTCTGCCGGCACAAAAGCGGTATCCAAATCTCCCGACTGGAACATCTGGTAGTCGGTATTTCGGTCACTGACCATCGCCCATGTGACTTTATCAAGTTTCACCGTCTTTTTATCCCAATACGTCTCGTTTTTGACCATCGTCATGCTGTCGTCATGCTTCCATTCCGTCAGCTTGAACGGTCCGTTGCCGACAAAGGTTTTCGCTTCAGTGAACCATTTCGGATCAGCCTTGGCGACCTTTTCATTAATCGGGAAATACGCCGGATTGGACACGACGCTCAGAAAATAATCCTGCGGTGCCGCCAATGTGACGACCAGCGTTTTTTTATCTTTTGCCGTAACTTTCACGTCTTCTTTTTTGCCTTTTCCGCTGTTAAATTCTTCCCCGCCTTTGATCATATAGCCGAGAAATGCGGAAGATGCTCCCGTTTTCGGATCGAGCATCCTTTTCCAGGCGTACACGAAGTCTTCCGCCGTGACGGGATCGCCATTGGTCCATTTGGCGTCATCACGGAGACTGAAGGTATATGTCAGCTTATCAGCGGACACCTTCCAGCTTTTTGCCATGGCCGGTTCGGGCTTATTATCTTTTCCGAGCCTTGTTAAACCTTCCATTATGTTATTCAGCGGCTGCCAGGAAACATTATTAAATCCGATCGGCGGATCAAGTGAGGTCGGCTCATTTTCGTTATTGAGCCGGAGCACTGTTTCATCCCCCTGTTCTTTTGCTTTGCCGGATTCTGTTCCCGCCTGCTCATTGGCCGTACAGCCCATCAAAGCAAACGACACAACAGCAATCACTCCGATCGCCCATTTCTTTTTCATTTGAATCCCCCTTTTTCCTCTGCTGCCGTCAGCTGTTTGTGCTTCAGCCTCTCTGCACGGTCATCCTGAAGCCAGCAATTGACGGAATGGCTTTTGGATTTCACGGTTGTTTCCGGATATACCTTTTCACAGACGATCATCCTGTCCAGGCAGCGGGCGGCAAACGGGCAGCCCGGCGGCGGATCGAATAAATCAGGCGGCGTCCCGTCAATCGGCGAAAGCTCACTATCCTCCATATCCAGCCGCGGCACTGAGCGGAGCAGCCCCTTTGTGTAGGGATGAGCGGGCCGGTAAAAAATATCATGCCTCGTGCCGATTTCGGCGATTTTTCCCGCGTACATGACGGCGACCCTGTCAGCGGTCTGAGCGACAACGCCGAGATCATGCGTAATCAGAACAATAGATACGCCTGTTTTTCTTTGAATCTTTTTAAATAATTCAAGGATTTGCGCTTGAATTGTTACATCAAGAGCCGTTGTCGGTTCATCGGCAATCATGATTTCCGGCTCGCAGATCAGAGCCATCGCGATCACGATCCGCTGCCGCATGCCCCCGCTTAATTGGTGGGGATACTGCTTCAGGCGGGATTTCGAGTCAGGGATGCCGACAAGGTCCAGCATGGCGAGAACCTCGGATTCAGCTTGTTTTCTGGTCATGGCTCGGTGTTCCAAAAGCGCTTCTGAAAGCTGATCCCCTACAGTCAAAGTCGGATTGAGCGCCGTCATCGGGTCCTGAAAGATCATAGAAATGTCGCGCCCCCGAATTCCCCGCATTTCCCGTTCCGTCATTTGACAAAGGTCTTTCTGTTTAAATTGTATGCTTCCGGATTCAATCTTTGCCGAATGTTTCGGAAGAAGGCCCAGCACGGCTTGTGACGTCACGCTTTTTCCGCAGCCCGATTCACCGACGATCGCAAACGTTTCACCTTTATATAAATCGAAGCTGACGCCTCTGACGGCTTTTACGGTGCCTCCGTATGTTGAAAAAGTAACATTCAGATTTTGAACTGAAAGAACTTGCTGCGCCATTTTTCCTACCTCCTCAATTTCGGGTCTAACGCGTCCTGCAAGCCGTCTCCAAGCACGTTAAACGCGTACATCGTTAAGGAAATGAAAAAGGCGGGAAAAAACAGCCGCCACCAATGACCTGATAAAATCGCCGGGAGCCCGTCGTTTGCCATGACTCCCCAGCTTGCAAACGGCGCCTGAATGCCGAGTCCTAAAAAACTTAGAAATGATTCCGCAAAAATCGCCGCCGGCACCGTAAGCGTCATTTGGACAATAATGGCCCCCATCGTATTCGGCAGCAGATTTTTCTTAATGATCCGAAATGTTTTCGCCCCAAACGTTTTCGAAGCAAGCACGTGTTCATCATGCTTCATCCTCAATACCTGTCCTCTGACAATCCGCGCCATGCCGACCCACCCCGTCACGGTCAGAGCGACGATAATGGAACCGAGCCCCGGTCCCATCAGTACCATTAACAAAATGACAACGAGCAGATACGGCAAGCCGTAGAGAACCTCGATGATTCTCATCATGGCGCTGTCTGTCCGTCCCCCTTTGTAGCCGGCGATGCCTCCGTAAATGACGCCGATCAAAAAGTCGATCAAGGCCGCCATCACACCGACAAATAAAGATATCCTCGCTCCGTACCACGTTCTTGTAAATACGTCCCGTCCAAGCTCATCGGTTCCGAACCAGTGTGAAAAAGACGGCGGAAGATTCTGCTCGGCGAGCGTCTGCCTTGTCACACTGTGCGGTGATATCAGCGGACCGAACATAGCTAATAGAAACAGGCAAAATAAAATCACAAGGCCGGCCATCGCCAATTTGTTCTTTTTAAGCCGCCGCCACGCATCCTGAGTGTAAGACAGGCTCGGACGCTTGACCGACTCGGCTTCACCCTTTCTTTCCATGCCCGGCTGAAACCATTCATCAGGCACTTCTGTGTGTTTTACCGTTTCCTGCGGGAGATTCATCTGGATCACCCTTTCTTATGAAGTTTTATGCGCGGGTCTAACAGGCCGTATGCCAAATCAACCAGAAACAGCATGACGATCAGAATCACACTGTAAAATACGGTCGTCCCCATAATCACCGGGTAGTCGCGCTGATTGATGCTTTCCACGAAATATTTGCCCATTCCCGGAATGGCAAAGATTTTCTCGATGACGAAACTGCCCGTCAGAATACTTGCAGCAAGCGTGCCGAGTACTGTCACAACAGGCATAAGAGCGTTTTTCAAGGCGTGTTTGATGATAATTTTGACAGGAGAAAGGCCTTTTGCTTTTGCTGTGCGGATATAATCCTGAGTGAGCACTTCAGCCATGCTTGATCTTGTCAGCCTCGCGATGATGGCCATAGGTCCGACGGCAAGCGCTGCAGTCGGCAGGACCATGTGAACGGGACTCGCCCAGGTAGCAGCCGGAAACCATTTCAGATGAACCGCAAATTGCTGAATCAGCAGTGTCGCCATAATAAAATTCGGAATGGAAATCCCCAGCACCGCAAGGCTCATGGCCGCATAATCGAGAAATCCGCCGCGCCTCAGAGCGGCCGTTATGCCGAGCGCGAGTCCTGAAATAACAGCGATGATAATTGCCGTTATGCCAAGCTCAAATGAAACGGGAAACCCGCGTTCAAGCATAGCGTTTACACTGTCTGACGGTTTTTTAATTGAAGGACCGAAATCAAAGGTTAGAATGGATTTTAGATAGATGGCGTATTGAGTGATAAGAGGTTCGTTCAGATGGTAGTAGGATTCGAGATTTCGCTGAACCGCTTCGTTTGTGCCCCGCTCTTCGTTAAAAGGCGAGCCGGGTATCACTTTCATCATGACAAATGTCAGAGTGGTGATGACGAGAACGGTCATAATCATTGCGATAAAACGTTTGATAAAATACCGAAGCAATGCCGTTCACCCCTTTAACAGAATGTTGTTCTCATGGCGAGTTCTGTCATGACGAGCATGGCCTGATAGGCTTCCGGCATGTCTTTTGCCTGAAATTGAACGATTGTCGTTCCCGGTATGATTTCTGTGCCCGGCATTAAATGGGCCCATTCAGCCTGTCCGTAGTTGGCAAATTCAATGCCTAAGACCGGTCTTTCAGGCGGAGTCAGCGGCTTGACCTTATCTTTATTTTTGAGCGCATAAGCTGTTTTTTCCGTCAGAAGCTGCCCGGCTTTCAGAGGAGACAGGCATTTAACCGCGGTTCTTGAAATGGTTTGCTTGACGGCGGCTGTCGTCACATTCGGTATCAGCTCCTCCGCTTCTTTTGCGGCGCAATCATCCCCGGCTGCCATGATCACCGGGACATCGTAAAATCCGGCGAGGTAGGCATTTAACCCCAGTTCACCGACCGGCTTATCATTTATGTAAAAGTGACGCACGCCGAATATCATGCTGTGCGACATGACTCCCGGCATTGAGGCTCTCGCATGGTAGCCGATAAACATCACGCCAGAATAGGATTCATCAAGCCCCTGCATCATGGAAAACGGCTTGACGTCCCCTGTGATCAGCTCTGCCTCAGGATGAAGTTTTTCTGCGAGCAGATTATTCATCTTTGAATGGCTGTCATTCACGGTCACTTCCGTGCATCCGTTATTAAACGCTTCTGCGATGCACCAGTTTGCTTCTTCGGTCATCAGAACCCTGCCGCGCTCATAATTGCGCATGCGGGAATTGACAAATGTTTCATCCGGCAGTCCGGATATCCCTTCCATATCTACAGATAGATACAGTTTCATGTAATACCTCCTTTTTTATTTAAAATTCCGATATTAAATTATGAATATTCTAACAAATTATATTAAAAAAGGATGAAACATGCAATATACCATTCTGCCATTATAGGAAAAAACAAACCTTTTCACCGGGAAAAGGGTTTGCTGATAGAAAAAGTTACATACTGTTGTTGGGGCGACGCTGAAACTGTTTGACCGCACTTCTGTATTCATAATCGGGAATGACCTGATGCCTGATCGGTTCAGGAGTTTTCCGCGGAGGCTGTTCAGCCTCCTGCTTACGGACGACGTGCGGTTTATGCGCCAGCTTATGTCCCATGCCGGCCGCATTCATGACAAATGATAAACACACTAAAAGCAGGCTTAAGATGAAAGCAATAAGAAACAGATCGCTGTATGTCCCCATCAGCAACTCATGCGGCGATTGTGTGCCGTGCGCGCCCCAAAGCATGCCGGAAGCATCTCTTTTGATAAAATAGCCTATTAATACAGGAGCGCCCATATAAATGAACAGCCGCAAAAACTGAACTGCCGTCATGCGTTTCACCAGTTCCGGAAGCGGTCCTCCCAACGCGGCTCCCATCAGTCCGGCTGCCACGATAAGCCCTGTTCCGGCCGCCAGCATTACGAAAAGCCCCGCAAATAGAATAAGAGGCATATGATGATCCGTCGTCATCCATTGAAAATTCACGAACACAAGTATAATAGAGCCTGTTATCCCGAGCATGCCCGGGCCGACTTTATCATATGCTAATGCGCTGATGACAGCGGCAACGGCCACGCCTGCCAAAAGGCTCGCATATAAAAATATCAAATGAGTTTGTGACAGATGATACGCCGCCTGAAGCTCCCCGCGAAATGCAGAAAGGCTGACCGCTATTGAGATACTGCCTGCAGCGATCATAAAAACTCCCAGAATCGGCTTTGGAATCAGCATAAGTTTAATCGAAATCAGCGCATGTTCGTTTCTGTACTGCATAATCAGCAAGATCAGCAGAATGACGAAGCTTCCTCCGAATCCCGCCAGTGTATGCCATGACGAAAAGCCCCATTTCGGCAGATGAATAAACGTAAAGGCAGCCAGCACGGCTGATACACCCGCTAACAGAAAACCGAAGCCGTCAAATGGAGACCTTTCAGCGCCTCTATGGGCATCATCTTGCAGCCACATATAGCTGAAAATAAAGCCGAAAAAAGACAGCAGGCCAAAAATGCCGAACAGCCAATGCCAATGGCCGGCGCTTGCCGCCGCCGTGCCTAATACGGTCCCCATAATGACGGACCCGTAAAAGCCGCCGATTAACACAAATAAGGCGTAATTGCGGCGCTCAATCGGAAACGAAAGCACCAGCATCGGGATCATAATCATCAGCATAGTGCCCGCAGCGGCTCCTTGTAAAAAACGGCCCGCAGCGAGCGGGTAAATATCATTCGTACAAGAAGCAAGCAGCGCTCCGATGACACTTGCTGCCATAGAAATCATATAGACAGGCCGGGAGCCGAACCTTTTTTTCAAATAAGGTCCCGCCGGCACGAATAAGGCAAATGCCATATTACCGATAATAATCGGATGAAAAGAATCAAAGTTTCCTCCGCCGACCGTCTGCCGGACAAGGCTTTGGACAGCCGAAAGAGCGGTGTTCGACATCAGTCCCGGCCCAACCGCCAACACAGCAAGCAGAGAAATAATCCAGTGATGTTTTTCTTTCATTTGACAGCTCCTTTCTTAAATTTGACAACGTAAAAAAGCTAACAGATTTCCCCCATTAGCTTGACAGAATTTTCATATCTTTTCATGTGAAGGATTGAACATAATCTCTCATTTATTATTTCAAATCCGATCGAAATTGTCAATATAAAGCGCCCCGTCCAATTACGTCTTTTTCACAATTTCCCACAATCTTTTCATTATTATCCCACACTTTTTGTGTAAGATGGAGTCAGTAATAATAGGCAAATCATGCTATGATGAAATAGAGAAACGGAGTGAACATGATGGATAACTATCGTGATGAAAATCGGACAGACCAAAAAGAACAGAAAGTCCTTTTAGCAAAAGAAAATCCGCAGCCGGCCAGATATTCCGCGGCGGACGAGGACAAGAAAAAACGAAGCTTCGGCTGGTTCAGACCGCTCCTCGGCGGGGTGATCGGCGGAGGGCTCGCCCTCGGCATCTATACATTTACGCCGCTTGGAGACCACCAGACACAAGATACTTCCAATCCTGCTCCCGCTCAGGAAACGTCATCTGTAACCGCTAAGCAGACATCTTCTGATTCCGGCAGCAGCAAATCGTCAAGCAGCTCATCAGCAAATTCAAGCAGCATTTCAAATATGGTGGAAGACATTTCACCGGCGATCGTCGGAATCACCAATCTGCAAAAGCAGCAAAGCAGTTCAGATTTATTCGGATTCGGATCCAGTTCCGGTTCTAACTCAAATTCATCGGGTGAAGATGCCGAAACGGGGTCGGGTTCAGGCGTTATTTTTAAGAAAGAAAACGGCAAAGCGTATATTATTACGAATAACCACGTGGTCGAAGGCGCCTCTTCCCTTAAAGTGTCATTATATGACGGTACTGATGTAACAGCTAAACTCGTCGGCAGAGACTCTTTGACGGACTTGGCCGTTTTAGAAATCAGTGATAAACACGTGACAAAAACGGCAAGCTTCGGCAGCTCATCCGCTCTCAGAACGGGTGAATCCGTCATCGCCATCGGTGATCCGCTCGGAAAAGACCTTTCCCGCACTGTCACTCAGGGTATCGTGAGCGGCTTAAACAGAACCGTCTCGATTTCTACATCAGCCGGTGAGTCAAGCATCAACGTCATCCAGACTGATGCCGCCATCAATCCCGGAAACAGCGGCGGACCGCTATTAAATACAGACGGCAAAATCATCGGCATCAACAGCATGAAAATCAGTGAAAGTGATGTAGAAGGCATCGGCTTTGCAATCCCGAGCAACGATGTAAAACCGATCGCCGAAGCGCTTCTCACTAAAGGACAGGTGGAGCGTCCTTATATCGGGGTGAGCATGATCGACTTGGAGCAAGTGCCGCAAAACTATCAGGAAGGCACACTCGGCCTCTTCGGCAAACAGCTGAATAAAGGGGTTTATATTCGCGAAGTGGCGCAGGGATCGCCTGCCGCTAAAGCCGGATTAAAAGCAGAAGACATCATTATCGGCTTAAAAGGGAAAGAAACCGACACAGGCAGCGAACTTCGCAATATTCTCTATAAGAATACGAAGGTCGGCAGCACCGTGGACGTGAAGATTATCAGAAACGGCAAGGAAATGACGAAAAAAATGAAACTGACTCAAAAAGAAGAAACGCCTTCTTAACATAAATCCAAGGCAGCGGCCTTGGATTTTTTTATATGAAACTTTCAGCACAGGCCGTCCGTATGAATAGTGTACAAAGGAGGATACATACCCATGAAACATTCCGGACTTTTGCTGGTCGTTACCGGCCTGATCTTGCTGCAGCTCAGCTTTCAGCTTCCTCAGCAAAACGTTGCTTGGGCCATGACACTGGGTGCAAGCATTTTATTGAACCTGACGGGAACCGGACTGATCATGCGCTCTTTGCACATGCAAGCCGGCCGCAGATGAATGAAAAAAGCCGCTTGACACTCAGTAATCCGGCGGCTTTTATTTCAGGCATAAAAGCACCCTGTCCGCTAGAAGGACAGGGTGTTTCGGTTAAGACATATGCTGATCCCGATAAACCTTTTCGTTATTAATGCCGTACGCTTTTTGCACGATATAGAGCGGACGGTCTTTTGCTTCGTCATAAATCCTTCCGATGTATTCGCCGATCATACCGAGAATTAAGAGAACGATACCGCTGAATAAAAGCTGTATCACAATCAGTGAGGACCAGCCCGTAATGGTGCTCTCTGTAAAAAGTTTCATATATAAAACGACAAACATATAGAGAAAACCCGCTCCGGACATGATCATTCCCGCATAGCTTGCCGCCTTGAGCGGTTTATGGGAGAACGTTGTTATACCGTCCATGGAAAGCTTCAGCATTTTTTTAAGCGGGTATTTCGTTTCTCCCGCAAGCCTCTCATCGCGTTCATATTCAACAGCAGTCTGCTTAAACCCGACCCAGCTGACGAGTCCCCTGACAAAAGGATTTTTCTCTTTTAATCTTTTCATTTCGTCACAGACTTTTCTGTCCAGCAGGCGGAAATCTCCGGTATCGAGCGGAATATCAATATCGGTCACGCTCCGCAGCAAGCGATAAAACATAGAAGCCGTCTGTTTCTTGAAAAAGGTTTCTCCTTTCCGTTTCGTTCTGACGGCATACACCACATCGCAGCCTTCTTTCCACTGGTCAATCATATCAAGGATTAATTCAGGAGGGTCCTGCAAATCGGCGTCAATGACGATGACGGCATTCCCCTCTGCGTAATCCATGCCTGCCGTGATCGCGATCTGGTGACCGAAGTTTCTGGAAAAATCAATAATTTTCACTCTCGGATCAATCAGACTGTGCTCTCTTAATATCTCAATACTGCGGTCTTTGCTTCCGTCATTGACAAAGATCAATTCATAATGATCTTTTGTTTGATCCATGACTTCTTTCAGGCGCTGATAGGTTGTCTGAATGACGGGTTCCTCGTTATAAACGGGGACGACAATTGAATATTGAATATGTCTGCTCATGTTTTTTCCTCCTATTCATCAGATTGCAGTTCGTATAATGAGGCTGACTGATTCATTCCGCCGGGGCCGCCGCCCATCCGATTGTTTTCACTTGAATCCTTCCTGGTTTCAGTATCAGCTGCATCATTATTTTTCGTTTTCTGATCATTGCTTGATTGCCATTTATCTGAAGATACTTTCTTGCCGTTTTTCTCAACCCATTGCACAATATCGTTGTTTCCGCCTTTGCCCATTCCGGATGTTAAGAAGTATTTTACTTTCCCTTCTTTTACGAGCTTTTTAAATTGAGACAGCGTGATGGCCGGGTCAGATCCGCTGAATCCGCCGATCGCCATGACGGCTTTCTTCGTTTTAATAATGTAAGGCGCCGCCGTGTTGGAATCGGTTGTGGCAAACAGATAGTCCGCTCCGGCGTTATGTTTCTCTAAATAGTTGATCAGTTTTCCATTTACAGATGCGTTATTCATCCCCATGCCTTTTTTGCTTGTTGAGACGAGCTGAGGGCCTGTTTCAGGCAATGAGCTGTTACCTCCGTAGAGAAGCGGTGTGCTCGCCCAATAAATCGGCATTACCAGCAAGACGAAAAGAGCTGCAAGTGACAGATAAGAACTGAGCGGTTTTTGGCGCTGTTTGAACACGAACAGAGCGATGGCAGCCGCAGCGCCGATCACGCCTATGCCGATGCTCCAGCCTGCCCCGATTTGATCAATGTAGTTTCTGAGTATAAACAGCTCAAATCCGGTTGTCGCAAGAATGGCTGCCGGCAGAAGCCAAGACTTCCATCCCGCCTGCTTGCGGTACAGATGAACGAGAGCGACCCACCCCGCGCCGGCAAGTGCCGCAATCGGCGGCGCCAGCATAATGAGATAATAATGGTGGAAAAATTCCGCCACACTGAAGAATCCGGCAATCGGCACAAGCCACGCTGCCCAAAAAATCGTTTCCTTTTGTTCTTCTGACAATCTTCTTCTTTCTCTCGCCCCTGCGATCAATAAACCGGCCAGCCCAAAAATCGCAAACGGCAAGAGCCAGCTGATCTGATCAGATAATTCCGTTTGGAAAAGCCGCAGCGGACCAGGGGTTCCGGTCCCGAACATTCCTGAACCTGATTGCATTTTCGAGCCGGTGCCTGTACCGCCTTTTCCTCCGCCGCCAGGACCGCCTTGGCCGCCATCTCCGCCGCTTGGAGGGCCTCCTTGAACGCCGCTTGGCATTTCTCCGTTAGACGGAGGCGCCGTCATGCTGCCGTTTTGTGATTTGCCTTCACTTGATGAACTGCTGCTTGAAGACTGACCGGGCGGTGCTTGCATTCGTGAAGAACCGGCAGAAGAAGACATCCCTTTTGAAGCGTTTCCGTCCGGCCCGCCTTGGCCGCCGCCTGAACTTTGGCCTGTCAGCCGCTGAATCCCGTTATATCCGAAAGCCAATTCCAATACGGAGTTGGTCTGGCTGCTTCCGACATATGGCCTTTTGCCGGCCGGGATATTGTCAACAATGAGCGGCCACGACAATGAAACGGCTGCTAATACGGCCAGCGCGCTTACCAATGAAATGATTTTTTTCTTAATGGTCGTGTTTGCCGCAATCATATAGAACAGCAAGAAGGCCGGTAAAATCATATAAGCCTGAAGCATTTTTGTATTGAAGCCTACTCCGACGACAAAAAACGCCGCCAGAAGCCAAATCAGTCTGCCTTTTCGAATCGCTTTAAAGAGAAGCCATGTGGCGAACAACAGGAAGAATACCAGTAAAGCATCGACATTGTTCGTCCGCGCGACTGCTACAGCGATCGGCGTACATGCCATGACAAATGAGGCGATGCGCGCCGCCGTTTTTCCGAACGTCGGCTTTATTAATAAATACATAAAGAGAACTGAGCCTGCACCCGCCAATGCCTGAGGCAGGATCACACTCCACCCGTGCATACCGAATATCAGCGTGCTGATCGTTTGAATCTGGTATGTAACAGGCGGTTTATCTACCGTGATAAACCCGGCTGCGTCAAATGAAGCGTAAAAGAAATTATGAAAGCTTTGAAGCATACTCGTTACCGCTGCGGTGTAATATGGATTCACCGTATCGTCATTCCAGATGTTATACATATTCAAGAATGCGGAAACGAGTAAAATGAGAATGAAGACTGCGTCTATCTCGCGTTTTTTCATGTTCACCTGTGTTTTCACTCCTTTTGTTTTAACTTTGAACAAGTGTAACAACCAAATATGAAAAATTTATTAATAAACAAAGACAATTATTTTGCCGTTTACAAATAGGTAAAAAGGATGACAAAACGGGTGAAAAAGCAAAAAAAAGATGCCCCCGTCAAGCCGGGAGGCATCTGTCTTTCTTTCTGATTTACTGAATCGGTTTCAGCCGCGCTTCTATTTCAGAACGGCGGTGTTCGAGATAAGGCGGGAGCGCAACCGTTTTGCCGAGCTCCTCAGGTTTTTCATCGACCATAAATCCCGGACCGTCTGTTGACAATTCAAACAGAATTCCGTTCGGCTCCCGGAAGTACAGCGCTTTGAAATAATAACGCTCTACAATGCCCGAGTTGGTGAAGCCTTCTTTCGTGATTATCCGGTGCCATAAAGCAAGCTCCTCCTCATTCTGAACGCGGAAGGCCACATGATGCACGCTGCCTTTTCCCGGACGCTCGCGCGGAAGATCGTTTCTTTCAATCAGATGAACTTCTGTACGCGCACCTCCGTTTCCGGATTCCAGCACCGTAACTGTGCCCCGGTCTTCATGCGTTTCTTTTCCGATTTCAGTAAAGCCCAGCACATCGGTTAACACACGCAGCGTCGCCTCTGCATACGGGACGGTTAATTCAACGGGGCCAAGACCGCGGAAAGAATATTCTTCCGGAATGCCGCTTTGCTTCACCGCTTCACCGATATCTTTTCCTTTTTCGTCAGCCGTCAGTACAAGCCGCTGTCCTTCATGATCCTGAAAAGCGAGTGTGTCTCTGCCCGCTGCCTTCCGGATGTCACTATGAGCGACCTGATGCTCTTCAAATCGTTTTTTCCAATATTGCAGCGCTTGCGTATCCGGGACACGCAGGCCGATCGAAGAAATACTGTTTGTCCCCGCATGAAACGGCGCAATCCGCGGGATTTCAAAAAACGTCAGTTCAGATCCCGGATTGGCTGTTTCATCACCGTAAAACAAGTGGTACATTGTCGGTTCATCCTGATTTACGGATTTTTTCACAAGCTTCAGCCCTAGAATATTCCGATAGAAATCTAAATTTTTCTGTGCATCAGCCGTCAATGCTGATACATGGTGTATTCCGTTAACTTTCATTATGTTATCCTCCAGTCAATTATCTCGATTTCGAGATATTTTCTATATACAATTTATGTTATCCGGATCATAAAGTCAATACATCTGCTTCTCAGGCGGTCAGCAGATTGCTCCCTTCAAAATAACGAACTATAGTTGTTTCAAATCTGTTAATGTTCGCTTTTAAAACGAGATGTTTTCCTTCTCAAAAGCAGAAACCTTGCTTTTTCAGGTAAAAACACTAAAATCAGAAAATTTATTTTATTCGTGTTTCGACAATTAGGGTTTACAATATGTAAAATAGTTTTTTCAGCATGACGATTTTACATCTGGAGGGAAAGGATATGCAGATTGAAGAAAATGGACTAAAAAAAGAGATCGGCCTTACCATCGCCCTCTCACTTGTTATCGGCACCATCATCGGTTCCGGCGTATTTATGAAACCCGGCGCCGTGCTTGCCTACTCCGGTGATGCGAAAACCGCGCTTATCGCGTGGCTGTTAGGAGGCATTTTGACGCTTGCCGGCGGCTTGACCGTTGCGGAAATCGGCACTCAGATTCCGAAAACGGGCGGACTTTATACATATCTTGAAGAAGTGTACGGTGAATTTTGGGGCTTTTTGTGCGGCTGGGTTCAAATTATTATTTACGGCCCCGCCATTATCGGAGCAATCGGTTTGTATTTCGGCTCCTTGATGGCCCATCTGTTCAATTGGGATTCCGGCTGGTCTAAACTGATCGGGATTTCAGCCGTTTTGTTTTTAAGCATCATTAATATTATCGGAACGAAATATGGCGGCATCGTTCAGGGAATTACGACTGTCGGCAAATTAATTCCGATTATCTGCATGATTGTGTTCGGCCTTTGGAAAGGCGATCAGCATATTTTTACAGCCGTCACAAGCAGCATGTCGGAAATGAATTTCGGCGCTGCCATACTGGCTACCTTGTTTGCCTATGACGGCTGGATTCTTCTTGCGGCTCTCGGCGGAGAAATGAAAAATCCGGAAAAGCTGCTCCCGAAAGCGATGACAGGCGGACTGTTGGTCGTCACCGCTATTTATCTTTTCATTAACTTTGCCCTGCTGCACATTCTTCCCGCGACCGATATTGTGAAACTCGGTGAAAATGCGACCGGCACCGCTGCCGGAATGCTGTTTGGCGACATCGGGGGAAAATTGATCAGCGTCGGAATTATCGTCAGCATCTTCGGCTGTTTAAACGGAAAGATTCTCGCTTTTCCGCGTGTCTCATTTGCGATGGCGGAACGGAAACAGCTTCCGTTTGCCGGACAGATTTCACGGGTGCACCCGACATTTCGGACTCCGTGGATTGCCGTGTCATTTCAGATCGCGCTGGCCATCATTTTTATGATCGTCAGCAATCCCGATAAGCTGTCCGAAATCTCTATTTTCATGATTTATATTTTTTACGTCATGGCCTTTTTCGCCGTGTTTATCCTCAGAAAAAAAAGCGGCGGAAAACCGCGCGCCTACAGCGTGCCCCTGTATCCGATCATTCCGGTTTTGGCCATTGCGGGTTCACTGTTTGTACTCATCAGCACGATCATTACAGATACACTGAGCTGCGGGCTGTCGATCTTAATCGGCCTCGCCGGACTTCCGCTTTATTTTTGGCTGAAAAACAATAGAAAAAACTGACAAAAACGGTTCCTTTTACGGGAACCGTTTTTTTTCGGCAAAATCACGTGTAAAAGTTGACAGCAAATTCACATCTTTTGTTATACTTTTTAAGCAAGATGTCTGAATTCGAAGTATGTTACGTTTTTTTGGCGAAGTGGGTAACATAAGAAAAACAGGATGAGACACGTTTTTACGAAAAAATCAAGAGGCGTTTTTTTCGACTTTATCTGTTTTTTTTCGACAAAAGGCTATATAATAATTTGATGTGTGCATTGTCTCATTCAAACAATGGAGGGTTTTTAATGATAAAAAGAAAAAAAGATAAGTTCTCACTCCTTTTAACAGAAATCGCAAAAAATATAGACGAAACCGCAGAATATTTTGTCAACTTTAAAGTGACGAACCAGACGACTTTAAAGGAATTTGCCGATACGTTAAAAGAGTTTGAAACAAAAGGAGATAATCATGTTCATGTCATGATCAAAGAGCTGAACAAAGCTTTTATCACTCCCATTGAACGTGAAGACATCCTTGAGCTGACAAACAGCCTCGATGACGTGCTTGACGGAATCGAACATTTTTCAGCAATGATGGAGATTTTCTCGATCACCTCTTCTGACGAACATATCGATAAGTTCAGCGGATACATCAGAGAGTGCGCGAAGGAAATTTTAATCACGATTGAACTGCTTGCAGAAAACCGATTAAAGGACATTCACCCTCACGCCATTAAAATTAAGGAATACGAGCACAGCTGTGATAACCTGCACCGTAAATCATTAAAAAATCTGTTCGGCACAGAAACCGATCCGATTAAAGTGATTCAGTACCGTGAGATTTACGAAACGCTTGAGGAAATTGCCGACTCTTGCCAAAGTGTTGCCAATAACCTTGAAACCATCATTATGAAAAACGCGTAACGAGGGGTTATAATGGATACTCTATTACTTTTAACGATATTAATTGTCATTTGCGCTTTGGTATTTGACTTCATCAACGGATTTCACGATACTGCAAACGCAATTGCCACCTCAGTTTCGACAAAAGCGCTGAAGCCGCGGCACGCGATTGTCATGGCGGCCATCATGAACTTTCTCGGAGCGATGACATTTACCGGTGTTGCGAAAACCATTACGAAAGATATTGTGAATCCCTATACATTAGACAACGGGTCGGTTGTCATTCTGGCGGCTTTGATCGCCGCAATCGCCTGGAACTTGATCACATGGTACTTCGGTATTCCGAGCAGCTCTTCACATGCGATTATCGGAGCGATCGCCGGTGCGGCCATTGCAGCGTCAGGTTTTGCATCGCTGAATTATAAAGGGTTTATTAAAATTATCCAAGCGCTTATTTTTTCACCGATCATCGCCTTTGTTCTCGGCTTTATCGTATATTCGATTGTGAAGCTGATTTTCAAGGACAGCAATTTGGCGAAAACAAATAAACGCTTCCGCAGAGTGCAGATTTTGACTGCTGCCATTCAGTCTTATACACACGGAACAAACGACGCGCAAAAAGCGATGGGTATCATTACGATGGCGCTTATGACGGCCAATTTACATAAAAGTGATGCGATTCCTTTTTGGGTGCAGCTCTCCTGTGCTCTGGCAATGGGTCTCGGCACATCCATCGGCGGCTGGAAAATCATTAAAACCGTCGGCGGAAAAATTATGAAAATCCGTCCGGTAAACGGCGTATCTGCCGACTTAACCGGCGCAGCCATTATTTTCGGGGCCACGTTTATCCATCTCCCTGTCAGCACGACACACGTCATCTCGTCTTCCATTCTCGGTGTGGGCGCTTCCCACCGCGTAAAAGGCGTGAACTGGGGCACGGCTAAACGGATGCTCATTACATGGGTCATCACCCTGCCGATTTCAGGTACACTCGGCGCCATCGCCTTTTTTATCTTAGATCTCTTTTTCTGATTACAGCATCCGCTTCTTTACAGGAGCGGTTTTTTTTGTGACAGGAAAATGATGTCATGGCATAGAATGAACATAGCAGACCATTTTTCGAATTGTGAGGGATGCTCATGCTTTTGTTTTATCAGATTATGGTGTGGACGATGGCGGCCGCACTCATTTTATATGTGTATGCATCCTGGCGGTATGAGGCAAAAGTAAAAGAAAAAATGTTTGCCATCCGTAAAACGTGGTATTTACTATTTGTAGTAGGCGCCATGGTCTATTGGACATATGATCCCGAATCGCTCTTTGCCGCATGGAGACAATATTTGATTGTTGCCGTCTGCTTTGCCCTTATTGATGCGTTTATCTTTTTGAGCGCGTATATCAAAAAGCTCGCCGGCAATGAATTAGAGACGGATACAAGGGAAATATTGGAAGAAAATAATGAAATGCTTCACTCCTATCTTGAAAAACTGAAAACCTATCAATATCTGTTGAAAAATGAACCGATCCATGTATATTATGGAAGTACAGAAGCTTATGCAGAAGGCATCAGCAGACTGCTGGCCGCTTATGCAGAAAAAATGAATGTCACGGCTTCATTGTGCGACTATTCCGCACAATCGGATAAGGACCGCTTGACAGAGCATATGCCTGATGCGGCAGACGTTCAGTCCCGCCTTAACCGGAAAGACGTCTACTATGATCAAAAAGGAAGGCTTGTGCTTATTCCGTTTACAGTCCAGACCCGCCAGTATGTGATCAAACTCACGTCAGAAAACCTGTTGACGGAATTCGATTATTTGCTTTTCACATCGCTAACGAGCATTTATGATTTAATGCTGCCAATAGAAGAGGAAGGTGACGGATAATGGAGCAGGCGTTTCAAAACGGGCAGCCGGAACAAAGAGCGAAACCGTTCAAAATGTTTAAAAAACGCTCAATGACAAGCATCGCAAGTTACCAGGTCAGCCCTCACACCGCCAGAATTTTCAAAGAAAATGAGCGGCTGATTGACAAGTATAAACAAAAAAAAGCTTGATTACACTAAGGACAGGAGACACGGCTCTTGTCCTTATTCCTTTTTTCCTTATATTTCATATAATAATACCAACAAAGAGATGCGACAGGTGATGATGTGAAGAAAATTGTAAGGCGCGTAAAGTTTGTGGATTACGGACGGTTCGGGCTTTCCGCTTATTCGCTGAGGATGCGGGCGAGGAATCTCGGGCTATTAAACCGATTAAAAAAGAAGAAAGGCTGAATCCCGGGATGTTCCGGGACTCAGCCTTTTTTTCTTAAAGCTGCTTCAAAATTTTCGCTTTTACAGCGGGGCCGTAGATGCCGTCAGACGGCAGTCCGTTTACAGATTGAAAGCGGGCCACGGCATTTGCGGTTTTCGGTCCGTAGATGCCGTCGATGCCGTTATTGGCAGCTCCTTTTTCAGGATAAAAATAAAGCGCGGCGAGCGCGTTTTGCACCTGGTATACCTTTTCACCGGATGTGTACGGCTCTGTCAGCTGAATCACCTCATCCGGAAGAGGATACAATCCCTCAACAGGCGGGCTGACAATCAGCACTTGTCCGACTTTAATCAAGTTCGGATCAGCGATGTTATTCCATTTCTGCAGATCGGCCACACTGACACCGAATTTTCGTGCGATTGCCGACAGCGTATCTCCTTTTTGGACAGTATACGTCTGTCTATTCTCAGAACCGATTCCCGCTTTAAACTCGTCCCATGTATCCAACAGTCTTCTCGGGCAAAGCTTTCCTGACCAATGCTTGTGCTCAACGACATTCGCAAGCGGGATGCCGTGCGACGTCATTAATGTGCGGATGAGCCATTGAGCGTTAGCCACGGCCTGTGAAAAGTTCCCGTCTGAATTTTCACAAATTTCAATACCGATGGATTTACGGTTGCCGTCCCCGTTTCCGTCTCCGGCATGCCAGCCGTTTTCGTTCAGCGGAAGATGCTGATAAATTTCCGCATCATCGACTGTGAAATGCCAGCTTGTCGGCGTATCGGGATTTTTCACATAGCTCGCGTGACTTTTGGCATTTGCGCCGGCTGCGGTATTGGCCGTATTATGCACCGTAATGTAAATCGGTGTCATTGCATAGCCTGGGCGGTTATTGTTTCCTTCCGGAATGAAATCCTGTGTGATTTTCACCATGTTTTCATCTCTCCTATTTCGATAAATTGTTTATTTTTAATAAAGCCTGCTGTTTTTTCCCTTTTGCTGTAACGTAATTGTTTTTAAACCAGGCGGCCGCAGTCGTTGCGATCGTAAAAACGGCCGACCCGGCGGCATACAGTGTATCCGCAAGCTGATTGACCTGATCCTCCTGAATATCCAGCGGCGATTTGCCGAACATCAGCAGTGTTTGGTTCAATAAAGCAAGCAAAAGAAGCACCGTCCTGACGACCGTGCCTTTGTCCGCGAATTTCATATTTGTTTCCCCCTTACTTTTGCAGCAGATTGTACATGATGGCGATGGCTCCGCCAATGACGCCCGTGCAGATTGCTGTCACGATGGCTCCTGTAATGGTCCGCTTAATCCATGTTGTATTTTCTTCAATTTTGTTCAGCTTTTCATTCAGCGTCATGATTTGCTGATCCTGCCGGTCTGATACCCGCTCTAAAGCGGCTACCCGCTGTTCAAGCACCTTTTGTTCACCTTTGATGCCTGCGAATTCTTTTTGCACCGTTTGTTCATCCAGAAGCACTTCAGCTCCCTCCTCTTACATTGTTCTCACCTCCCTTCGGAAGCTTGATTCTTTTAAGAAAATGCCGTGCCTTTGACAGAAAGGTTTCCGCCGGAAATGCTCTTGATTTCCATGACGATTTCTTTAAAGCCGGCAATATCAAATGTCCACACTTCTTCTGTGCCTGACGTGCCGGCGGCTGATGTCCCGTCGTCAGATCTGATTCCTCTGATCGGCACATTTTTCCCCGAGATGGACCTCCCCCAAAACGCGACTTGGCTTGACTCGGCGGTGCCGGTGATTTCGACGAGAAGTTTCTTCCAAGTCCCCGCTTTAAAGATGATGCCCTCGCCCGTTTCGGCTGTATCTTCATGAAAAATGACGTCTGTATATGAAGACGCCGCGGCACCACCCGTGCCCACAGATTGGTATAAAACAAATTCGGACTGCTTTTGGTCTCCATTTTCAAAACGGAGCCGGTAATATCTTTTTGTCAGGCAAACCCAGCCCGAAGCAGTCAGCATTCCGCCTTTGACTGCGACAGAGTGTGAGGCTGTCCACGAATTGTTATCCTCACTCTCTTCGATAAAAAGTGTTCCGCTGCGATCCGAGTAAGCCCACCCCTGTGCTCTGTCTATTAAAACAGCTCCTAAACGGTCTTGTCCGAATTGGCTGTAGACTTCAATCGCTTGCAGCGGCGTGTTAGTAAGAAGCTCTGCCATTCCGGACAAATCAGCAACTGGTGTGACATAATCGTTTTTGTTACCGCGATAAGCTTTTACGGCGCCTGGCCTGCCAAGTTGATCAGCGGGAAATTCAAATGAATGCTTTTTCATCGCCATCCTCCTTTTTTAAAAACCACAAATAAAAAAAGCCGTCTGGCTTATGACATAACATTTTTATAGTTTTCGTATGTTTCACCCGTTATTTCTTGAAATTCCTCAGGCGTGATATAGTGCGCGGCCACCCCTTCAGCCAGATCTTCGGCAGAACAGTCATTATAGCCCATAGCCTGTTTTACCATTTCTGTTGAGGCCCACTTATAAAACAAAGCGTAAACCCAAAAGTTAAGTTTTTTCATTTTTTCATTCTCCTTTTAAGTTTAAGAGTTCCAGTTTTAAAGATGCTATTTGCACGCCGAGTGACTGCTGCGCTTGTTCAGCTGCTTTTCTGGTCAATTTCTCATTCGCCAGCAGCGCGCCGAGGCCTGCAAGCTGGTTTAATGAATTTGAATCGGGGGCCATATCCTTTTTTAAGCTGTTTTTATATGCTTCATCAGCCGTTTCAACCCATTCTTGTTTTTCTTCATCAAAAAATGGGCGCCACATACCTTCTCCGTTTATTTCCGGCGGAAAGTCCGCAGCGTTAGCCGGCATTATATAATCTCCTGTCTCAGAATCCGGATAAAGCTCAACCGGACTGCCTGTATAAATATTGTCATTGCCATACGGAAATATTAATTTCATATTCTCGCTCCTTTACGTGAGGGCCACAACAAGATCAATGTAATAGCCGTTAACGTTATTTTCAATATTGGCCATTATTCCCGTCAACTTCAAATCTCCATTAGAATAAATAATAATCTTACTGTAACCGGTGGTTCCGCTGGCTGCGACCATAGTCACAACGCCTTTGGCCGGCGCACAAGAAGACGGCACACTCCCGAACACCACTTCTCTGTCAGTAAGTACGTGACCGTTCAAATGAAGAGTGTTTCCCACTTTGCGATATTGAAGCGGCCTGTCTCCTGACTTAGCGCCATTTTTATAAGGAACATTTATCCAAGGGACGTTTTCAGTATCAAGTTCGGTAACGATCCGCCGCCAGCCCTGCCAGCCCAAGTTCAAATCCAAATAGTTCGTGAACATATTATTTTTATAATCGACGGCAATGACATACCCAAATGTTCCCTTTCCCTCACTGTCAAGAGAGGTAAAATGAAACATGCCGCGGGTCGAAGCATTGCTCGGACTGTTTGCCGCTTTACCGGTTGAATAAAAGGTGCCGAACGCCCTTCCGTTTTTAACGATTTTTTCAAGAAAGTTATCTTCATCACCAATCGCAAGAAGATAGCTGCCGTTATCGCTTGTTATTTTCGAAAGCTGTGCGCCGTTCCACATATTTTTATCAGCCTGTGTGACATGGATGTCTTTCTTATTAGCATGAGCGTCTACCAGCTTTTGTGCAGCTTCTGTACTGTCCAACTCAATCCAATCACTCCAAATGTTATTTGCCAATGACTTACGAAACGTTCTGTTGTCATTTGTCATGGCAAGAACATGACCATATGACTTTCCAACGCTGCATGTCCAGAATCCACGTCCGCCTGCAGGCGGAGTGTTCGCCGCAGTTTTTTCATATGAGAAATAGGTCAATGAAGGATATTTTAACAATTCAGCATGAAGATCAGTTGTGACATTAAATAACGGCTGGCCGTCATCATTCGAAATTTTATTTAACTGTGCATTATTCCATTTGTCCTTATCAGATTTTGTTACGTGAATATCTGTTTGATTAGCATGTGCATCGACCTTTGCCTGCGCGCCTGCCACAGATTCGATCGGATACCAATTGATTGCTGTTTGATTAGAGTTATAGTAAAACCACCATGCGTTACCCTTCACGTCTACAGCATAACCATTACCTATTCCAGGCTGTCCCACTAACTGCATGCCGCGTAAACTTGTATCTGACGGGTTGTCTGTTGCTGCATTGGTTCCGTAAAAAGTTACAGAACCAACGTCTTTTAACGAGTCATAAAACGAGCCGGAAGTTAAATTGATTTTTTGCGTGCCATTATCGGCGGTAATTTTAAACAGCTGTCCGGCATTCCATCTATCCTTATCAGCTTTCGTTACATGGGTATCAGTCTGCTTTGCGTGGGCATCGACTTTTTTTTGAGCGCCTTCTGAAGTTTCTAATTGCACCCAATCAGTCCAGACGGAAGCTTTAAGGGTTTTTCTCCATGTGCCTCCTTCATAATCCATTGCCAGAGCCTCACCATCAGACTTGACTCCGATATATAGGCCTCGGGCGGAAAGCGGCGGAGTATTAACTCCCGTGTTATTTGTGTAAAAGAAGAAAGATTGATTAAGCTTTTCTACAACCTGATGAAAGTCGAGACCATCTTGTATCTCGGCTAAATATTTCCCGGAATCATCAGTCAGCTTTGTTAATTGACCGTTATTCCACTTCTGGCGCTCTTCTTTCGTCAAGTGCCGATCCTGATCTTGATTGTGCTGGTCGAAATCTTTTTTTGCTGCCTGCTGGACGTTGTCCACGTTTCCGAGGCCGATTTGCGCCTTTGTCGTTTTGTGCGGGTTGTTCATGTCGTTTTTATGGGCCGCCAGATCCTTGTGGGCGTCTTTTATGCCTTTTTCCCAGCGGTTGACGTCGTCTTCATTAATCGGATCGTCCGGAAGCCAGTCTGTTTTTTCTTCGTAAGCCATCGTTACACCACCTCAAAGGTAAATCTTAAATCCAGCGTTCTGTTATTGCTGAGATCCAAATTTGTTTTTCGTTCTGTGATGACGCTTCCTGTTTCGTCAAGCATCTGCACGGTTTCAATATGTTTGATGCCTTCTTCCCTGCGTGTAAGAACAGTGACTGCGGCTTCTTTTACAGAAATGTCCGCAATCGGTGTTTCTTTGCCGTTTAACAGCACTTTTGTGATCCTGTTTTTCAGATCGGCTGCGGCACGCTGTCTGTATGCGGCTGATATCATGGTAAGACCACCTCGTTATTATTGAGTGTGACGGAATAACCGACCTTCAGTTCACTGACTTTTCGGTATCTCCGATCGTTGAGAATGACCCGGTCTTTGATTTCCAGTGTTTCGTTTAATGCGGCTCTCAGTATATACGCCAAATGAGCGGGTTTGATCTTTTCAAGTGTTTCAATCAGCTCGTTCATGTGCTGCAGGTCATCAAGCTCCATATCGGCATAAAAACGATATTCCCCCGGAAACATCCGGACGTAAGCCGACGGATGTTTTAAAAAACGGTTTAACGCCTGTTCGATCGCTTGATGCGTGATGGGCGGAATATTCGACATCTTCGAGATCAGCCTGAGCCGTCTCATGTCCTCCGTATCACCTGATTCACGCGGTATTTTCAATATTTTTTCCCAGCGGTCAAGCCCCCACGTCGCCGTCGTAATAAAGAGCTGATCTGTCAAATCGAAAATATCGTGATTCTGCCGCTCAAACTCAGGAGCTTCCGCCTGAAGCACTTCCGCCATCTCTTTTAGCCGGGTTAAAAAAGGCGGGAGGTACGCCGTCATCTCATCGAGTCTGCTCAAGAATGATCACCTCTTTGAGGGTAGGAATTTCCACGTCACTGAGCACAAGATTTTCCGCCGCACCGTTCATTTTGATATCGGCGTAGTCACTGACGGATGCCGAATTATAAACAATGTTGTTTATTTGTGATAAACGGACGGTGTTTTCTTCGAAGGCTATTTTTTTAAATAAATTCAGGACGCCTTTTTCAATCTCCGCTTTTACGTCATCGATCGAGCTGTTCAGCTCAGGCAGCACGGAAGCGGAAATTTCGATCTCTTTCCATACCGCGCTTTCCACCGTTACTGCCGCTCCGATCGGCGCCTGGCCTTCTCCCTGCCCTTCATCCGGATCAATATAATCCTTTACTTTCTTGATCAGAATATCTGATGCCGGTTCCAAATTCGCATTTGTGATAACGACCTTCACCGTTCCGTCTCCGTTCCATAGCGGGAAGATTTTCGCCCTGCCGACACCGTCAACTTCTTCGGCCCACTGTTTATAATGCAGTTTATTCGCGCTGACTGCCTCCCGTCGGACACGGGTAAAATAACGCGCTCTTAAACTGTTGTCGTCTTCTTCCTCACGGCCTGGAATTAAAATATCGCGCATGACAGCCTTCTCAAGCCCGGGAATCGTATCAAGCGGCAGCAGGTTTTGACCTGTAATGCCGGCATTGCCCGCCTCACCGGCCGTTTCACATTCAAGCGTTCCATCCTCCGTATATTGAAAATACAGGTTATCGACGAAGAATCGAGAGCCTGGCGGAATGGTGATTCCCGGTGTGAATTCTCCGGCTCTGACCGCTTTTGTGGCAGCCGTTCGTTCAATTCCCGCTTCAGCAGCCCGCCTGTCCAGAAATTCGCCCTGAGCCGTATCGGAAAAAACAAGCTCCAGCACGGTATCAAGCCAAATATAAGACTTTGCGAGCTCAGCGGCCGCAGGCGCGAGCGCATTGTAAATGACGCTGCCTTCTCTCGTATCAATATCTGCCGTGATTTTCTCCAGCATTCTGTCCATAATGTCGTCAAATGTCTGAGCTTCAAACATCCTCACCCAGCACCTCCTCAATCTCAAGCATGCCCTCATCGGCTTCAACGGTAAAAGAGACGATGAAGGCATCATCTTTTTTCTCAATCTCAAAATTGGTAACGGCCAAAATACGGTCATCATACAGCAAGGCTTCTTCTATCAATCTTGGAATCTCCATTTTTTTGTAAGCATCCGTCGTATTCTGATCTGAAAGCACTTCCTGCAGTTCATTTCCGATATCATGACTGAAAACCGAGTATGAATACCGTTCTGTGTGCAGAGCGATATAGACAAATTGTCTGATTGCGTCCAGTCCGTTTATCAGTTCATTGGTAATCCGGTTGTTTTCAAAATCGATTCGGTAGGTTTGTGACGTTTCAATGGCATCACTCGCATCCTCCAAATCTTCAAATTCGATTTCCGGTGTCAGGGCCATTGCACCCGCTCCTTTTTGATTGTTCATTAAAAAAAGCCCTCTTCAGCGAATGAAGCGGCTTCATCTCTCTCTATTCCATTTCCATCCGGATCTCTCATGCAGAACGGATAACATTTCACGTTCCCGACATTCATCATACAGGCAGGCGGTTAAATTTTGTCCAGCACAAAGAAGGACTGACCGCCTGTTAATGCGGCGGTCATCACCCGGTCTCCTGCCTGGAGCTGATCATCTTCCCCGGACTTCAGCCGCTTCGGCACAATGAGGGCATCAGACGGAATCAACAGTTTGTCGTGATCTTTCAGCTTCAGCTCAAGCGGCGAAACGGAGGTCACTTCGGCCGGCATCAGCTCCACCGGCGCTTCGGCGTCAACCGCTCCGACGGCTAAATGTTTAATGGCATCGCTTAATCTCATCAGGATGTTCCCTCCGGAAGTGAGTTTTTCTCCGTGACATCAATTGTCATGGTATGTTTTGTTCCTTGGAATTCATGGCGGTCCGTGTCCACGTAATAGGTTTTCTTCAGTCCGATTTCCGGTATTGAGATATACACCGGCAATCCGCTTTCCAACCCCGGAATACCGATCGCCTGTATATTTTTCAGCTCTTTCTTAACGCCTTTTTTCTCAGCCTGCTTTACTTTGGCGCGCTGTTTCAGCTGGGCTTCGTTAATATCATCGGAAACCGTTTCCGTATACTGCAAAACGCCGAATGATTTCATGCCCGCGCTGTCCGCGGCGGAAGCCTTCACCGTTTTATTGTCTTTTTGCAGCCGCATGACGACGCGGGTTGCGGTATCATCGATCGAGGTGCTGTACTGATACCCCGTAATATTAACGCCTGTTTCCAGCACCCATATGTCAGACGGCTCCGGCCATTCACGCAAGCCGAGCCTGCCTTTTTCTGAATAGAGCTGATAATTGCGGCCCGTCTGGCTTTTTGTCTGCTTTAAGGCTTTTAACATCATATCGTAAAGGCTTGTATCATTTTTAAAAACGAGTGATTTAATGGTATGGCCTGTATTGGCAATGGATGTGACGGGAATTTGAAAATCGCTGGCAATCCTTTTTAATATTTGATCGGCGCGCTGGTTGGAAAACACGTATACGTCCTGGTTTTTCACAAGATATTGGAGCATATCATATGCGGTGAAGGCAACGGTATGTTCATCCGGCGTTCTTGCAAAGACAATGCCGCGGAACAGTTCTTTTCCATTCCATTTGAACAAAACCGTATCCCCCTCTGACACACTGTAATACGTCTGGCTGCCCTGCTTTACGACAATCGTCGCTTCGATGGAGCGGGGCGCCTGATATCTGTGGCCTTCCAGCGATACGCTTTCTGTTACAAGCTCGAGCCACTCCGTTTCTTTTATGACAAATAGTTCAATCATCTTTTCACCCGTTTCATTGCGGTATCTTCAGCTTCTGCCCCGGGAAGATCCAATGCCCCGGCTGCCGGATATTCCGTTTGCTGCGCTTTATCATGGCCGTTTTATTCGCGTTCCAGATTTTCCGCCACTCTGTATGGTTTCCGTAAAACCTGCCGGCGATGTCCCAAAGCGTGTCCCCCTTTTTCACGGTATACGTTTTGGGCGAGGCTTTGGACGGGCGCTTCGCTTTCGTTTTTTTCTTTTGTTTGATTTTTCTTGGCGAAGCGGTTTTATATTCTTTCAGTACGATGTCAAAATTCCGGTCGCCGATTTCATTGTCACCTTCGCTGTAATTGAAGCTTTCAATGCTGCATGTGACATTGATTGTTGTTCCTGTAATCAAAAACTGAACGGGTTTTTTCGCTTTCATCCATGTTTCAATTTCTGAAATGGCTTTTTCCGGCGAAGGAATACTTTGATATTCGGCAATCGGGCTGTATCGCTTCGGAAAAAAAGAAGAGAACGAAATTTCTTTCGCCCCCGGTTCTTCGATAAACGTCACCTCTCCAAGTCCGGTGACTTTCACGGAATCATTCTGCACGCTGTTTGCGATATCAATCGCTTCAGGGAGAACGGGAAGCCGGAGCTTGTCCTTCCCCTGAGACAGCCAAAATTCATAAACAGATTTAGTCAAAAGCAACGGCCCCCTTTGCACCGGTATAAATATCTTTTTGCAGTTCATCAATCAGCGCCTGCTTGATTTTGGCGGCGAGAGTGTCAGCGTCCTGTCCGTTATGAAAATGCTGATCACCGCTGAATTCGATTTTGATTTCTTTTGTTCCCGTTTTTTGAACGGTTTGGCCGCCGCCTTTAACGGCTGCGGAAACCGTGCCGGCTGAAAGTGCCGCGGGTTCCGTCTGTGACGGGTCGGACACTTCCATGCCGAGCGCTTGAGCCGCTTGTTGAAGCAGGTAACGGCCGCGGATGCCCCGCTCTTCAGGGATAATCCACTCCCGTTTGTTCCCTTCGCCGACACGGGCGATCTGCTCTTTTGTAATAAGACCGCCATTGGCATAACCGACGTAAGGGCCGCCGCGGGCCATACTCTTTATCCCGGGCACATTGTTGATCGAGCCGTATCTGCTTTTAATATAGCCGATAGCGGCAGCGGCGTTGTGGATTGGGTTTTTGATATCATTCATTCCTGGCGCTTTATGAGATTCAAAGGTGCTTGGGATCGTCTGCATTAATCCTTGTGACGGGTGGCCGGCTTTTGCGTTGCTGTCCCATAAGTTAATGGCGTTCGGATTGCCGCCGGATTCATTTTGAGCGATGGTCATTAATCCCGGAAGCCAGCTTAATGGCGTATGTGTAGCGCTCATTGCAGCCAAAAGCCACTCCTTGACGTTTCCTCCGGCAGCGCCCATGCCTGAAAAAGCGGCCGCAAGCGAGCCTGCCTGTTTTTCGGCGTATTTTTTCACATCAACAGAACCGAGTCCCTTTACGACACCGACTGAAGCGAAGCGGCCGAGACTCATCATGACGCGGGAAGGAGAATGGATATCAAGTTCTTCCCGGAAAGCCTCCTCAACCTTTTTGGCCATATCTTTCGCTGCCTGTTTCACTTCGCTTCCTTTAGAATTCATGCCGGAAACGAAGCTGCCGACTAAGCCTGACCCCCATCCGTTTGCAGAATCTCTCGATTGCAGAAACGGCTTATCTACATGTGTGCTCACATATTGCGCCGTTCCTGTATCTTTCGCATTTTGTCCGGCCGAAAATCCTTTGACCGTTCCGATGCCCCAAGAGGATGATTGATTGACCGCAGATTGATAAGGCGTTTTGACTTTAGATTGTAAAAACGCATCGGTGCCCGTCTGCGCCGCATTTTGTCCTTTAGCATATCCTGTAACGACTTGCTTTCCGTAACCGGGTGAAGAAGAAATCAGAGCATTGAACGGCGTTCCGATATTCTTCTCTTTCCAGCCGTCCATATCCACTGCCTTACTGCTGATTCCGCTGTCAAAGCCTTCCGTAAATTGTTTGCCGAGTGATGAAGCCGTCCCGCCAAGTCCGGAAGCATCCACAGACGCCGCGGCCGATACAGACGCCGAAGATGAAACTCCGCCCGCTCCTGCGGGTGCAGCGGAAGACTGAGCCGAAGCCGCGCCCATATCATCGACAACACGCATGCCGAGCTTAGACGCAGCCTGTGAAAGCAGCATCTTCCCGCGGCCTCGGTTGTTGTCAACGGGAATGACAAATTCTTTACCGGCTTCACCGATCCAGGAAATGGTCGGTTTTGTAATGTAGCCGCCTGTGGCGTGTTTGTCCGTTTTTTTCTTTTTATCTCCGCCGCCTGTGACAAAGTTCATTACGCCTGAGATCATGCTGCCGCCGGTTTTATCCCAAATCTTTTTCACCCAGTCAAATGCTGCGGAAAAAGCATCCGATATGGCTGTACCCACTTTTACGAGAGGTTCTTTTATGTTTTTCTCAAACCAGCCGCTTAACCCTTTCCATATATCCTTTACCGTATCTAAAGCAGTCTGGAAAGCGTCTGATATTCCTTTGCCGACATTTTTCACCATGTCCTTCACCGGGTTCCAGACAATGTCCATAAACCAGCCGGAAACCGTACTGAAAACAGACTTAATTTTATCCCAAGCTCCCGTGATATTTTCCCAGATAGAGGAGGCCACACCGACTACAGCCGATTTTACAGGCTCCCAGACGGTGCTCATAAACCAGGATGAAACTGTGCTGAAGACACCTTGAATGGTTGTCCACGCATTCACGATATTTGACCAGATGCTTGTCGCCACTCCGACTACAGCCGTTGAAACCGGAGTCCATACATTTTCCATAAACCAGGATGAAACTGTGCTGAAGACACCTTGAATCGTCGTCCACGCATTCACGATATTTGACCAGATGCTTGTCGCCACGCCGACTACAGCCGTCGAAACCGGCGTCCATACATTTTCCATAAACCAGGATGAAACTATGCTGAAGACACCTTGAATCGTCGTCCATGCATTCACGATATTTGACCAGATGCTTGTCGCCGCTCCGACTACAGCCGTTGATACCGGAGTCCATACATTTTCCATAAACCAGGATGAAACGCTTCCCCAAGTATCTTGTATCGTTGTCCAAGCACTTTGTGCTGCTTTGGATATATCATTCCACGTGTCTTTCAAAGCCCCTGAATCAAAGGCCTCGCCTAAGCTGGAACCGCCTAAACTGCCGGCGATGCCGCCTACCGCGCCGCCAATCAATGTCCCCACTCCGGGAACAACACTGCCGATTGCCGCTCCGGCCGCGGCCCCGGCAAGACCGCCTCCGGCTGAGCCGACCTTCTCTCCTGCATTTTCTTTATTGATGCCGGCTAAATCAGTAAGTGATAACAATTCACCTATGCCGGGAATTCCTTTAGCTGCACCTTTTAACCCTTTCATACCGCCTTTAAGCGCTTTTGAACCTCCTAAGTCTTTCAAAAGGGCGCCGATTCCTTTACTTGCCCCTTTTGCTTTCGGCGTGTTTACAGATGCGTGTGTGCTTTCCTTTACGGATGAGCCTTTTTTTGAAGATTTATTCCGCTCTTCGACTTTACTGCTTTTGCCCCTCGTCACTCCGGTACAGCAGCAGCAGCCCCCAAAAGCCCCGCCGGTTTTTTTGGCTGACTTTCCTGAAGATCTAGGTGCTGTTACCGTACGCTGTGAACCCTTTGTCAGACCAGGACGCTTCGGGCCGTTGGAGCCGCCGGCAGAAATGCTTCCCTTACTCTTTTCTTTTTTCGTGCCGCCTCCTAATAATCCGCCGATATTGAGTTTTCCTAATTTTTCAGCAATACCTGATATTATTTTTTCGATCAATTCTCCGGCTTTTTCGATGATTTTATCCGGGCTGAATTTTTCAAATTTCTTTGCAATCTTGCCGACAATTTTATCAACAAATGCCTCAACTTTTTCGATGATCGCATCAGGACTGAACTTGCCGAACTTTTTATCAATGCCTCCAAACAGTGAGGATGTAAACTGCTCCACTTTTTCCAGTATCTTATCCGGGTTGAGAAAATCGAATTTCTCAGAAATTCGGTCGATCGTGTCATTTACAAATTGTTCGGCGCGGTCGATTAGCTTATCAGGACTAAATTTACCGACAACATCGTCGACTTTCTTCATAAACGAATCAGTAAATTTATCCAGCTCTTTCAATATCGCTTCGGGACTGAATTTGCTGACAAGGTCATCTACCTTTTTCATAAACGAGTCAGTAAATTTGTCCAGCTCTTTCAATATCGCTTCGGGACTGAATTTACTCACGATCCCGTCTATCTTTTTCATAAACGAATCAGTAAATTTATCCAGCTCTGCTAATATCGTTTCCGGGCTGAATTTGCTCGCGACCTCGTCCACTTTTCCCATGAATGAGGTTGTGAACTTGTCCAGTTCGGTTAATATCGTTTCCGGGCTGAATTTGCTTGCGATCTCGTCCACTTTTCCCATGAATGAGGTTGTGAATTTATCCAGCTCTGCTAATATCGTTTCCGGGCTGAATTTGCTCGCGATTTCATCCACTTTTCCCATGAATGACGTTGTGAACTTATCGAGCTCTGTTAAGATCGTTTCCGGGCTGAATTTGCTCGCGATCTCGTCCGCTTTTCCCATGAATGATGTTGTGAATTTATCCAGCTCTGCTAATATCGTTTCCGGGCTGAATTTGCTTGCGATTTCATCCACTTTTCCCATGAATGACGTTGTGAACTTATCGAGCTCTGTTAAGATCGTTTCCGGGCTGAATTTGCTCGCGATCTCGTCCACTTTTCCCATGAATGAGGTTGTGAACTTATCGAGCTCTGTTAAGATCGTTTCCGGGCTGAATTTGCTTGCGATTTCATCCACTTTTCCCATGAATGAGGTTGTGAACTTGTCCAGTTCGGTTAATATCGTTTCCGGGCTGAATTTACTTGCGATTTCGTCCACTTTCCCCATGAATGAGGTCGTGAATTTATCCAGCTCTGCTAATATCGTTTCCGGGCTGAATTTGCTTGCGATTTCGTCCGCTTTTTCCATAAAGTTTGCGGCGAATTTGTCCAATTCCGCTATAATCGTCTCCGGATAGAACTTGGATGCGATGTCATTGACTTTTTTCATGAAGGCGTCTGCAATGGAATCAAGCATTGAAAAATCGTTTTTCGGCGAAGCAGGAGCAGCAGATGCAGGTGCTTTTCCGAAGTCCGGCATATTCTTTTGCAATGCAGCCAGCTGTGCTGCCACCTTTTCGTTTAACGATAATTGAATGACATTGTTTTTTCCCGTCAGTGAATCAATGCCAGCTGAGATTCGGCCGACTGTTTTCATGACGTGATCTATGACGCGTATAGTGACAGAGTACCCGTTCTTTAACGCAGACTGCATATAGCGTTTGATACGTTCCATGGCAGGTGTTACTTCGTCTGACGCATACAGTGAAACGGTAAATCCTTTGAAACCGGCAGCCAGATTCCGCAATCTTTCAAATGCCGCTGTCGCGCTATCTTTTGCTTCTATTTTAATGGTTAAAGACGCAGGCAGACCCGCTGATCGGACTTGCACTTTTTTAATGACGGCACTGGCTCCGTCTTCAGCTGAAATAGAGATCATTTGTGCGCCCAGCTTTCTTTTCATAGAGCGCTGAATGCGGTCAATTGTTCTTAAAACAGATTTACTCTCTTTGCGTATATCAATTTCGCTTTGGCGTTTTGTCATTTTCCTGTATTTCTCAAGCGCTCTGAAGCCATTTTGGATTTTCCTTATTTTCTTCGACACCCGGTCTTCCAATTCAAAACGGGCGGTCAGCTTTGCCATGATGTCGCTCCCCCTTTCTTCGCTTGTTTTTCGAGAATGTCCAGCTTGTAACCGATTAAACCGTACAGCAGCGCCTTAAAATGTCTCGGTGCTTCATATAACTCTTTCAGTTCTGATGGAGAATAATGAAGCTCGTGCATCGCGTAATAAAGATACACGGCTTCCTTATTCCCATCTTTTATCAGTTTTTTGCTTCTTGCTCCAGATCTTCTAATTCATCTTCAAATCCGTTGATCTCAATCGCTTTATTCAGCCAATTTGCATATTCGCCGCCGACTGAAAGAACGCGTTTTGCCACCTCGACCGGATCTGCCGTTTTGTAGGCATCGCGGAGCTCCTTAGACCGGAAATCAGGGTAAATTGTAGATTCAACTGCGATCCTTGCATAAAAGCGCTGGCTGTCTAAGTCTTTGACCCGGCCTCTGCCTTTCACATTTTTATAGGTCGTGCTTTCCTTCTCCAGTTCATCAATGCGCTCCGTCGTAATTGCTTTAAAAATAAAAGGCACGATGTTTCCTTTTTTATCGACAAAACGCTTTGAAAGCGGAACCCGAATCTCCTCGGCCTCGACTGTTTTTCCCGGCATAAAGAATGACAGATCATATACTTGTTCGTTTTTTTCGCTCATGGTGAAAACTCCCTTACTTTTTTTTTATTAAAAAACAGGCCTGTAAAAGGCCTGTGTCACTCATAACGATCTTGATTAAAACGTTTCAGAAAGCTTTTCCGGCACATCGAAATCTTCAAAGGTAAACGGCACTTCTTCTTCGAGCGCTTCTGAGTCTACGTCCAGTCCGGCGATTTTAGCGGAATCAAAGTTGACGTCATACAGGGTGACGCGTTCTGTTCCGCGGCCTGATGATTTGTCGTCAAGAACGGCTTGAAGCGTAAAATACGGGTCGCTGCCTTTTTTGACGTAATCCATCATAAGCACGGCGAATTTGGATGTGACTTTATAGAACGTTGCCGTGCCCGTTCCGTTGGCGCCTGTCGTTTTATGTCCCGTCATGCGGCGGCCCATGATGTTTACTTCCGATTTGTTTTTTTCCACGTTTGCTTCAAAGGTTTTAATATGCGCCATCTCTTCCCCATCGAGAAATAAACGGCCTTCTTTTCCTGAAATGGTGTTTTGCGCTTTTAATGCCATCTTAGTTTACCTCCACGTTAAAGTAGAATTTTTCCGCTGCATCCACAGGCTGTACGGCGAGATCAATTAAAAAGCCGTCGCGGTCTTCATTCAGGCCGATTGTGATATCAGTATCTGAATCAAAGTTTGCAATGCCGCCCGCATCCTGAAGCGTTGTCAAATATTGAATGATCATCGTTTTGACGAATTGAAGGCCGTCGTTTGTCGCAGGCAGATCGCTGCCCGTGCCTTTTTTCGATTTAATTAAGGCTTTCAGTTCACGTGTCAAATCGTTATTCACCGCATCAAGTACGCGGACGATTTTGTTTTTCGCGAACTTTTTGTTTTTCTCTGCCGTAAATGTCACCAATGAGTTGATATCTTTTTCAACGCTGACTGATTTATCACGGGCGTCATAGGAGAAAAGGAATTCACCTTTGGAAAGACGTTCGATCACTTCATCATGAGTCAGGCGATGCAGCACATCGACGGCGCCTTCGTATTCAACAAATGTGAGGGACTGATTAAATGCAGCGGCGGCACTAGCACCTGCCACCCAAGCGGTCGCTTCTTCAGCTTTAATCTCGGTTCCGTCTTCCAGCAGGACGCCCTCAGTAACATTGATAATGCCTTCATAATCCCCGCTGTAATGGGCGGTCACCCCTTGCACTTTTTGTCCCTGCGCATCGCGAAGGCGTTTAATGAATGCGGCAAATGTCGCTTTCAGCTGATCGTTATCCGCGACAGGAAGAGCGATCACATCGAAATTCTCCGTTTCAGCCGCAGCTAAAAAATCAATATAGTCTGAGTTGGCCGGTGCTTTATCGGTCCCGCCCGCAAGTCGGATGCCCGCCTGCGGGTTTAATGTTTCCCCGGACTCTTCCTCAGTGCCTGTCAGCGGGATGGAAGCCGACAGCTCGCCTGTTCCCGTGAATGTGACATAGCCGTTTGGTTTTAATTCTTCGGCTTTTTTCACCGTTTGTTTGTCAACTTCCGCTTCATCCATGTATGTGGTCACATCAAAAGCGGTCTGATCAAGGACGTTTTCACTGATGCGGATGATGATGTCATTTCCTTTTGAACCGCCGTACAGAGCGGTTGCTTTTACACCTTGCGATAGATCGGCGCTCGCTCTGATTCCCTCTGTCAGACGGTACATCAAAACGGTTTTTGCTTTCTTCTTCGCCTCGCGCAGCAGAATCAGTGACGGGTCTTCGATACTGAGCCCCACTTTTTTATTCAAATCTTCAATGCTTGAAATGGAGACGAATGTTTTCGCTTCGCCCCAGTTAGATGCGACAGGAAGGGCGACAATTCCCCGCTCACCGATCGATACCCGCTCCTGGGCGGTTGTTTTAAAGTTAAAATAGATCCCGGCACGTTCTTTTTCTTTTCCTTGCGTAAATGTTCCGCCGTTCATTATTGCATGACCTCCTTGGTTAAAAATGCTTGAATGTATGTCTGGGCTTGCGCTTTTGTCATTTGTTTCTGCTTCACGCCGAATAAAGCACCTTGGAGAATTTCAGGTTTTACACCGAAAAGCTCCTTTGCGTGCTTTGTTAAATCCGCCGTGTCATAAAGAACCGCTTTTTCTGCCGTGGCGGCGTTCTTCTTTTTATGTTGTTTCACTTTTGTTTCACCCCGCTGTTAATGTCCACATCCCGAAGTGCGGGAAATGTTTGTTTCTTATAGTAGTAGCGGCTCGTCCAGCGGATTGTGATCACTGCCTCGCCTTTGTCTCCGACTCTCGTTTCGATACGGCTGATGCGGATGAAATCACCGGTATCCTCCCCTGATTCAGTAAGCAGCGGAATCATCTGTCTGGATTCTCTCACCGCATCAGCAATCCGGTCGGCTTCATCGAGCGCCTGCACCGAGTCGGCATGGAACAGCTTCACATTCAGACTGTATATTTTCTTAAAAGTAGAGACTGTGTCATTCTCGTCAAAAACAAAAGGGGGCGGGATGTAAAGTGACGGCACCTGAAATTGTTCAGGCAGTTCATTTTCATATACGGGCACGCCGTACTGATGATATAAAAATGCGGCGATTGAACCGGTTTCGCGATTCATCCGATACCTCCCCCCAACGTGTTAAGCCACTTGCTGAAGCGCTTGTCCAGCGACCTTGCGAAGATTGTTTCATATAAAAGAAGGGCTTTGTCCCAAAACCCATTCCCGCTGATCCACTGTTTTTTGAGCGCCATTCCGGTTGAAGCTGACGGATCATATATGAACCGGGAGCCTTGAAAATACCCCGGCACCCATCTGACATTTTCTTCTGAGACGGTCCAATGTCCGTCATTTATGAATGAGGCATACTCTATATTGGTGCCGATTTCAAGAGTCAGTCCCCCGTTTTCAATGATCCACACATGATCCCGCGCTCCTTTTCGGAAAGAAGACAGCAGGTTTTCTGTATCGATCCCTCCCGAATGAATAAGCTCCTCCCGTACCAGATCGAGAAAATCCTCTCCTGATTGTTCCAGCCATCCGCTGGCCTGACGGGTAAATTCTCCGGATGATGCCTTCAGCAGCGACCGATTCCATTTTTCAAGGCTGTTTATGCTCATAGTCTGTCATCTCTCACAGCGATGGCCTCCCAATGGTGCTGTCTTGCTTTCTTCGGCATTTCCAGAATATACGCCTGATCTTCCCTAACGATTTTGTCATTGACACGCAAAACTGTCTCTTTCGGAAAATGAACGAGATACCGCTGATATACCTTATGATCAGGCTCAAGCTGAATAAGCTGCTGCTGTTTTTCAACAAACAGACACGGCACTCCTTCAGCGTCGGGAACTTCCGGATAAGAAAAGTCAGGCTGGAGCTTTTCAGCGGGAATGCCGAAACGTCCGGCCTTCGGAGCTGACACCGTTTCATGATAAATATCGCATCTGTCAGTAAGCAGCCGTTCATAGCTCATAACGGCCTCACCTTTGCGCTTGCAGAAGCCGGGGTACAGCCCGGCGCGATATATTCACAAAGCAGATGGTACACCGCCGGCTTTCGGATTCCGCCTTCACCGGCAACCGTATAGGAGTAGTCGCCTATCTTTTCAGATTGATAGGCTGAAGCGGCTGCTTCATTCTGGTTGATCAGCGCAAAATATTGAGAAAGCTTTAATAACGCAAGCTTAATCTTTTCGGGAAGCGGTGAGTATACAGGATCAGTGAACGGATGCCCCGCCATTCTGGCCGCTTCTGCCTCCGCCTCCAGAATGTCCTGGATTAGAAGCTGCTCCGGCCTGTTTTTGACTTGATCATAAACTGAATATGAAACAACGTCAGACGGCTGAATTAACATAACTGCCACCCCCGTCTTATTCTTTAACGTTTACGATTTTGGCGCTTGCATCTTCTTCTTCAAATTTGCTGTCAAGCTTAGCCGTCAGTACGATAATAAATTTGCGGCTGCGAATATCTTTATCTACTTCGATTCTGATATTCCGTGAAAAACCGAGAATGATATTTTTCGGGTGAGTCAAAATAATGTCTGATGCCTCGTACTGAGAATCACCTTCTCCGACTGAATACGGCTGCAAGTTGGAAACCCCTTTAACCGGAACGCCGAATGCTGAAGACAAACCGCCCTGCACCGCAAGATCCCCCAGATTGGTCTGACGGTCGGCCACACGGTCTTTCCATTCAATCTCCATGCCTTGAGATGTGTAGAATCTGAATTCTTGAGGCAGACGCAAATATTTTGCCGGAATTGCTTTTAAGCCTTTTTTAAATGTGGCCCTGGACAGCTCTTCCCCGTTTCCGTCAATAACGTGAGAGACGGTCTGCTTACGGATTCCGTCAAGCTGTGCCAAATACGGATCAGATGAAGATGTATCGCCGTTTACGACAAGCTCTTCTATATCGACTGCAGCCCGCTCCGCTAAAATCTGCATGATCGTCTGCTGCAGACCGTCTTTTTCAATGTTATTTTCAAGCGTGTCATAGGTAATGTTAATTTCCGCAATGACTTCTTTCGTATTCAGCTGCACCGTGCTTGTTGTCGGGACTGTCAGCTGATCGTCCGTTAAGGCTTTTCCTTCCTCAGCGGCACGCAGAATACGCTGGCCGAAACCGATTTTTTCAAATTTCTGCGAGTCGTTTTCCATTTGAATCACTCGCGATTCGCTGAAAATAGTCGGCGTGTTCTGTACCATGCGGATAAATGCTGAAGCTTGTGCGGGATTCATTAAACCGCCGCTTTTTAAAGCGGAAAGTGACATTTCCGCCTTTCTGATGATATCTTGATTTCTCACTCTACAGTTCCTCCTTCTGACTGGGCTTAAAGCAGTCCGCTCCAAATGGATTTTTTAACAGGCTCTTGGCCGCTCGTCTCTTCTTCCGGCTGCTTTGATGCGCCTCTTACTTTTTCAAGCGCTTCGATGCGTTTAATAATCGGCGCGAGCATGTCCTCGACAAGCGTTTTCAGCTTTTCTTCATCAGACGTCGCAGTCGCCCCGTCTTTGTCATCCGTATTTTGGTCCAAACTGTCAAGCCGCTTTAAGAGCGGGTGCAGCGCGTGTTCAATCGATTCTCTTATGTCTTCTTTTCTCATCTTGTTCAAGTCCTCTCCCTTGCGGTATCTTGATTTGCGGTCACGGTCGAGAAATTGTTTGACCGCGCCGAATAAGCCTGCTTGCTTTTCCTCCGGTTCTTCGTAAACGTCAGCGGTTCCCGCCATGCTGTAGCCTGTAATGACACCGGCTTTAATCTGATCCCATACTTCATCGGAGGCTTTGGTGACAAGCACCCAAGAGCCTTTCCGGATCACAGCATTCCCGATTTCAAAGTCATCCGGGGCGACGTACGACTCCACCACCTCGCCGGTTCCGCCTTCAAAATTATGATTTGTATCAATGTTGCGGGCGTCCGCCAAAAAACCGTGAGCGGCCTTTTCAATCTCTTCGGCCGTCATATAATCGCCATGGGCATCCGGGACATCCGGCTCGTATACAATGCCGTAAACAAGCTTCTGCTCATCCGGTTCGCTTTTTGTAAACACCTGCACCTTTTTTTCAAATGACGGAATGCCGGCCGCTTTTGTGAAAAAGAATTCCGTTTGGTTCGCCGCCTTATCGACATAGCTTACAAAACTGATGACGGCATTTCTTAATTCTCTCGGCACGAGATGTTTTCACCCCCTTTCAGGATTGCTCCTTTTTCCGTTGCAGCACCGGCCGGCTGTAGTACTCTTCAGGCCATTCTTCAAGCGTTTTGCCGAGCACTCTTCCGGCCAGATCACGAAGATCATTAGGAGAGACGGCGCCAGCGGAGATAAATGGCGTAAGCACCTTCGCAATTTCAAGCGGATCGCGAAAATCAGGCCCTTTTAGTGCGAGCTGTACATCGTGAAGCCCCAGTTCAGGCAAAAATAACGTATTGAGCTTATTAATCAGCGTTTTCCGCTCCGGCTGAAACACCTGCTCCTCCGTTATTTTCCTTGCCGTATCGGCTGTTGCTTTGTTGTATTCCTGCGCCTCGCCCGTATAAAGCGGCGGGAGACGAAAAGCGGAGCGGAGTTTATTTCTGCTTTTGTCGTCATATTCAAGAAACAGCGCATCATCCTGCAGAATTTCCGCAAGTGATTTAATTTCCACAGACACGGGCGTAATGTCTTCGCCTCCGTGAAGATCCTTTTCCTTCGCAATGCCTTCCGCCTCAATCAGCAGAAACTTGTGGGCGTTTTCCACCCCTTCCAGGTCATTCATATAATCCTGGAGCTCTTTGTACGAGGTTTCTGACAGCATGCCGTTTTCGACCGTAATGGCGGCCGGCACGTGACGGCCCTGCTTGAAATACATAAAATTCAGTTCTTCCGCTTTCCGGGCGCCGTACAGATTGACGATATTGCCGACCCAGCGAGGGATACCGTAAGTGCCGCTGCCGATTTTTAAGTGAATGGCTTCATTTGCCCGGTATTCTTCAGGCAAGGTCTTTACGTATTCGCCGGTTCTCAGGTCCATCATCCGGGGGTCGCCGTATTCCTTGAAAAATACTTTACGCCCGTTCAGCATCTGAACATATTTACGGAACCGTTTTTGCCTTTTAATCGTTTTGGATGAGCCGTTTTCTTCATATGAAAACGTGACTTCAACGGGATCATTCACACCGCACACCCGCATATGTTTCACATCCAGATATTCAATCCCCGCCGGTTTTCCCGCTCCGTCACGAAGCACCTCGAGAAAACCGTTGCCCGTTTTTTCGCGGTCTTCTATCGCATATCCGAGGATCGTCTCGGCTGATTCATCAAAATGAAGACATTTGTAAAAGCTCTCCAGCTTCATCCAGTTCTTTTCGGCCCGCGCTTTTTTAGCCGGGGAGCAGTCTGAGCTATTTACGTCAAATGTATATTCCACATCGAAACCGAAGCCCGTAATATTGACCCGATACGCGTCGATGCACTGCTGAAGAATGGTCGAGTATTCGGCGATCGTTTTCAGCTCAATGAGATTATAGGGCGGTGAAATGATGTCTTCGCCGTACAAATCGGCAAATTGATCTTCTTGCATCTGTCTTGCCTGCGGCGCGGCCATCTTTGATTTAATGACGGTGGCTCTGACGTTTTGATTGTTCGCCAACGGTTACCTCCTCCTTTCCCGATTCGGACGCGTCCGTTTTTGTAATGAATCTTTCAGATCCGCCGCGTCATAATCATCCAGCGCGTACCAAATCGCTGAAAGTGTGTGGGGATCAATTGAAAACTCATCTTCCGACAGAACGCCGTTTTTGTTTTTCGCGTACGTTAAGTTCTGCAATTCGCGGATTGTATTTTGACAGCTGTCTGAGCAATAGATGTGTTTGAACCGTTTCAGTTTTTTCGTATACTGAAGCCTTGAGCCGGGAAACTTTTTGGCCGCGACCATGCAAAAGCCCTGCCTGCGGAAATATTGGATGCTTTTCGGCTCGGCCGAATCCGCCTTGATCAGCTCTTTTTTATCCGCCAATTCCTGAAGCTCCTCCGCTGTCTGATCATCGGTCATTTTGTTTTTGTAATACTCCCAGAAAATATAAAGCTCTTTTTTATCCGGATCGACGGCAAGCCGGATGACCGCATTGTATGACTCTTCAAAACCGAAATCCATGCCCGTCCGAAACAGCGGGCGTCTGATAGCGGCAATCCGCTCTGTTACTTCCTTGTGCTCCATGACCTGAAACTGCGGAAAAACGCGGATGCCGTTGACGCCGAATTGTCCTTTGCGGGCGATCCGGTACAAATCGGGATCGTATTGCCGTAAGCTGTCAAGCTGCTTAATATAGCTTTTTGGCAAAAACAGATTGTCACACGCGGTGGAATGGTGGTAATAGGTATCTCCCTTTACGACGGAGCCTTTTTCATACAGCGTCTGATCATCCAATACGAACCGTTTTTTTTGCTCATCACGAAAAAAATGCCGGTACGTCCAATTGGAGGTGCCGACGGGATTTGTGGTGCATATCATATGAAGCGAAAGCTCGGGATGGCGCAGACGGCCGATCAGTTCCTTAAAGCCTTCATACTTCACTTCTGAGCATTCCTCAATCCAAATCAAAGAAATATGGTGAATGGATTTCAATTTGGCCGGGTTGTCCATTCCTTTAAACATAATCCGGCTTCCGTTTGCGAATCTCAGCTGCATCGGTGAAGAAACGGCCTTTACGGCATGTCCCAGCTCAAGCTCCTCGATAATGTCCTCAAACAGTGCAAAGGTAGAATCCCTGTGCGTATCGAATACTTCCCGGACGACAAGCGCCGTCCGCTTTTCACAAAGCAGCTTCAGGATGATTTTCAGCGCGGTATGATAGCTTTTTGACGAGCCGTAGCCTCCGACCAGAAATTGGTACGTTTCATTCCAATTGAACAAATAATCTTCAAAGCGCGGGTTGACCGCTTTTTCAATCATGGCCGTTCCTCTTTCCGTGTAATGACTATGTCAATCGGCTTTTGGCTCTCTTCTGTTTTTTCCAGCTTCTGCTGCGCCAGCTTTAATTTTTCTTGTTCAATTTTTTTCTTAAATTGATCAGGGAAAAGGTCAAAGTACAAGGACAGCTTTTCCAGTGCTTTCATCTTATCGGCAAGCTTTATTGCAATACCTTCTTTCCCGAGTTTTGCTTCGGTGACGATGGTTCCGTCCAGAAGATTCGAATCTTTAACATCAACGTAGCTGATCTCCTGCATAATCGGATTATCATTTTCGTCAAAGAGCGGTCCTGATTTCCCGAAGGCCTGAACCTCCCTTTTTCCGAAGGTTACATAATCGGTAATGTCGGCGAAAGCGATTTTCACATAGACTTGAAGAACGTCCATCGCTTCGACAAACACTTTATTGACCATTTCCTTTTTCATGCGGCTGATTTCTTTTGCGACTTTTTCGTTTTTTAACAGCCTGCTTCCCGTCACATGCGCGCTTTCCGGTGAATACCCGGCTTTTATCGCGGATTGGGTGGCGTTAAAGCTTTTCACATAATAAAGACAAAACAGCCGCTGTCGTTCGTTTAATTCATCATTTTCGGCCGGGGCGTTTTTTCCGCCGCTTTTCACATTCTGATTGAGCGCTTCGTCCCAGCGCCCTTCTTTTTTCCATCTGCCGATCGTTCTTGCGGATACGCCTGATTTTCCGGCAAGGGCGCGGTTTGTGATGCGGCCCTGATGAGACTGATAGATTGAAAATGCCTGTTCTTTTTTTGCGTTTTTCATGCTACGGCATCACCGCCACCTCCGACATGGATGTCTATAATAAAAAGCGGCTTCTTTCGGGCCGCTTTTTGGGATCGTCTGTTCACTTCTAGGTGGCAAACGTATGACAACTTATTAAGCAGGCGATTGGTTTCTTTGTTCCTGCTGTTTTTGAATTTTTAGAAGCGCCCGTTTGACCGTCGTCTGTACGGTTGATTTCTTTACATTCAGCAATGCGGCGATCCGTTCATACGAAAAGCATTCCGCTTTGTGGAGGAGAAGCATTTCTTTTTCTCTATCCGTTAAGACGGCTAATGCGTCCCGCAATCTGATTCTGTCTTCTTCAGTCACATTTCCGGAAGGTACGAACATCAGCGCCTGTGAATAGGTTTCTATGATTCTCGGATCTTTAATCAGCATTCTCTGATAAGCGTCTCTGCGGTCTATCGCTCTTCTTATACCGGGCTGCCGGCCTTTTTCAAGCCATTCAGTGACATATTCCAAATCTGTAATGATCGTTCTGATGATTTTTTTATCTTTCAGTTCTTCTGAAGTCAGAGCCGTTTCATCAGCTTCCTCAAGATGCTTGTACCATTTTTTCGTCTGTTTCAGCGTGCGTTTATATTCAAATAGTAAGTCTTCCATAATAAATCCTCCTCTTTTTCGGAACAAAAAAAGACACCAACCAATGCGCAAAATGTGCGCGATTGATCAGTGTCCGCAGGCTTTCCGTCTTGGACGTATTCTTTTTTAAAAAAATTAATTCAATTTAAAGCCGATTTCATATTCAACCCGGGCGAGATCCCCTTTTCTCGTTTCGATAAGCGTTTTGCCGTGCTCCGGCGCTTCGGCGAGCCATACTTCCTTCTTCAGCCCGTCTGCAATGATGACCCGCACCTTTCCTTCTTCCAGCTGGCTTTTTAATGTTGTATGTTCAATGTCTGACAGTTTTTTAGGATTCATGTTTTATGTCCTCCGTCTTTTTCAGGATGTTTACTTCATGTATGAGGCTTCCGAGCTCATTAATGAACGCTTCTTTATCTTCAGCGCTTTCTCCCCGAAGCAGGCGGAGAGCCGTTTCAGCCGCTTCAAAAAGTTCTGGGGCTTTAGCCATCAATGCCGCGTTGACTTGCTGCGAGTATGAACTTAAGTTGAAAACGGCCGCGATAAGCCTTCCGTTTGAATAAGGAAATTTCTCTTTATCCGCTTCGCTGTAAGCTGAATAAATGTAAATGGGTTTTTCTTCGCCGCTGTGTACGGCCCGCCACGGGGCGGGGCTGTTTTTTACTTGCAATGTTTATCCTCACTTTCCATCAGCCTCATGCCATGCTTCAATTTGCTTTTCTATCCGTTTCGCCCTGAACAGCAGGCAAAAAAGCCATTTGATATATTTACACACGTGCATCAAGCCTCGCTTTTGCGTCTTGAACCATTTGCTCAAGACGTTTAATGACCGGCGTTAAATCGGCCCCTGTTTTGCAGTTCGGGCAAGGGTGAAAGACAGCGCCGAAACCTGTTTCCGTCACAATGACCTTCTTCGGCCCGCACAGTTTACACATTATCTCGCCCCCTCTAATCTGTGGTTGACTTCATATGGGTTTCCATGAATGATGACTAAATAATCGCTGCACATCTCATATATTCTTGTGCCCAAGGCTTCATCAACCTGAACCAGTTCGTCACAGGCCAGCTCGCTCGACAGAAGAACCGGCTTATGATTTAAATAGCGGTAATTCACGACGGCGTACATTTGTTCAATCTGCCAGTCGGTCGCCCGGGGTTTTCCGTTCAGCGGTTTAAACAAATCGTCAATAAAGAGCACATCCGCCTGCTTCATACGGGCAAGCTTTGCGTCGAGCAGATCAAAATCATTTTTTAAATCCGTAAAGCCCTCCACAAAAGGAAAATACAGCACCGGTGTCTGCTTCTGCCTCATGACATGATTGCTGAGAGCGGTCAAAAGATGGGTTTTTCCCGATCCCGGACGCCCTAAAAGGGCAATGCTGTTTTTCCGGCAGTTTTTAATCGTGTCGAAGTTTTCAACAAATTCAAGGGCGCACTCATATGCGTCGATGACTGCCTGAGGCTTGCCCCGCGTAATAAATCCTTTGAAATCCAGCTTCCGAAAGGCGCCTGTAATCTCACTTGCACCGAGGATACGCTCTACTTTTCGTTCAGCGGCGCAGCGGCACTTGACCCACACATCCATTCCCAGCTGTTTTTTGAGATAACCGCCCTGATCTTTACAGAGCGGACAGTCAAAGCGGCTTTCGTCTGATTCTTCCGGTCTGGCCGCCAGTAATGGACGTTTTCCGTTTTTCAGGTCGGCAAGAATCTGCTCGATCGTTCGTGTTGTCATGTATCGTATTCCTCTCTTTTTTTGTTGTGATTGTCCTTCCCGCAATTCGTGCATTCAAGCGGTCTTCGATAAACTTGGCGCAATAGCTGAAGGCCTTGATCGTTTCAGCTGATGAAGTGCGCCGCTGTTCAAAAGCGGCAAAGCATTCGCCGAGCCATTTGATTGCTTCTTGTACTGATGCACCGAGCGAAACAATACGGGCGATGGCCTGGTAATCTCTTGGCGATGGGTATACGCTCCGCCCCTCCTGTGCAGACCTTAACCTGATAAAATGGGCGGCAATTTCGTTAATCGCTTCTTCAGCAGTATGATTTTTTGTTATATCTATTTCTCTCTGGACATTTTTGTCTCGGTGATCTGCCGTTATTGTCCGGTCAGTGACTGCCGGGCGGGTCAATGTCCCTTTCGGCGTGAATCTTTTCGAGTGTTTTACGGAGATGATGAGTCCGTAAGGCGCGCGGACGGTTTTGATATATTCGTGCTGTTCCAAGATCTCAAGCCACCGTCTGACGGTTTTTTCGCTGACCGTAAATACATCAGCCATTTCTCTTGCTTTAACGGGCTTATGCCCGAGAACGAGCCCCCACTTGATGCCGTCTTTTATTTGTTCCTTTGTCGTTGAGCTGACGAACCATAAAAACAGCCATATGGCGGAACCCATTTTGTCATAATGTTCTGAATTCAGTAATCCGGAATAGATGAAAAACGGGTAGCTTTTACGATTCATCATGAACATCTCCGTTTTTCTTCAACCTTATATAACGTTCATACTGCAATCTGTTATCAAATCGGAACACCGGAAGCCCGCAAGCGGTAAAAGAAATCGAACCGCCTGCTTTTCCTAAACATCTCTGGTCAGCCGGATTGCTGCTGAAACAGATGATTATCGGCTGCATCTCTCACCCTCCTGATCAATTTCTTATCGTTATTTGATACATTTTGTATCTCTATGATGTTGATTATATACGATACATTTCGTATCATCAAGACCTTTTTGATACTTTTTTTATCATCTCTTTATTTTGATACATTTTGTATCTATAATCATAAGTAACTTAGGGTGTTGAAAAAAGAGAGGTCATTCGGATGATAGGCGGAAGATTAAAAAGTCTCAGAGGAAAGAAAACGCAGGAAGAAGTCGCTAATCATATCGGTGTCTCGCGCGCCAGATATTCTCATTATGAAAACGGCCGATCTGAACCCGATTATGAAACGCTGCAAAAGCTTGCGGATTATTTCAATGTGTCAACGGATTATTTGTTAACCGGAAAAGAACCTTCAGATGAAGATCTGTTTGCTGATCCCGACCTGCAGATCGCGTATCGGGACATGCAGGACTTTTCGCCGGAAAGCAAACAGCAGGCCATTGAATTCATTAATTATTTAAAAGAAAAAGAGAAAAACCGCAGGCCGAAACATAAATAATCCGCTCTTTTCCTTTAAATCGTATAAAGTTCAGCCGATATAAAAGCTGAATATTTATTTTTAAAAGAAAAGGGAATTGATTCAAAGTCCGATCAGGGCTTTTCTTTCTCACTTAAAAAGAACATATGTTCGAAAGGGTGTTTTCAATTGGGCGATTTTTTAACACATCTGGAGGAATACGTCAAAAACTTATATTGCCGCATGGGAATGACCGCCCCTCTCCATATTGATATGCAAACAATTGCCAAGGAGCTTGATATTTGGATTCATTTTGAAGATACGCACAGCATGATGCTGAAGCGGGACGGCATGTACAGCATCGTCCTGAATCAAAAAAAGTCACCTGAGGAGCAATGGGAGGATTTTGCACACGAACTGTGCCATGTGCTGAAGCATACCGGTAACCATTTTCACATGAACAAGCTGTTCAGGGAACTGCAGGAATTCCAAGCCAACCATTTTATGTACCACTTCTGTGTACCGACCTTTATGCTGTTAAACATGGAGCTTCCCCAGCGGAGAAGCCATGCCGTCATATTAATCGCAGCCGCTTTCCGGGTGACGGCGTCATTTGCGGAAAAAAGGCTCGAGCTGTTTGAACGGCGTAAAGCAGGTATTCAATTTCAGAAGCGGCTCGCTTGTCTTCTATCCGACAAGCGTCCGAATGTGTATTACGAAGGCAGGCAAAAGCACTTGCATGCCGCTGAAGAAAAAGCGCCGTATTTTATTGAAAGCTGACGATTCTCTGCCGGCTTAGGACTTATGCCGGCATAAGCGTTTTGACATATCAGAAAAAAGGTATTGTGAAGCCTGTATCAGACGCTGTTCTCACCGTACTGCCCGCCAAGCGCTTCTTGCGTGATATTGAAGCTCTTTCAACTGCCCGGTGTATGAAAGAATGGGCAGGCGTTCATTTACTCATAAAAACCGAGCTTTACGGCTTCTACATACCGAAAAAACAGATCGGTCGGCGTGTATGTTTCTCCCCGGCAGCCGAAATTGCTGAACAGCGCGTTTCTCTGTGCCGTGCTTACTTCCAATTGCAGCCCCATTTTCCTTTTTGTCCGATTGACAATATTCCCGGGATTCACACCTGCCAGCCGATCGTTCATGTCCGTCAGTTCGGCGCCAAACCCCGCTTTACGCAGCAGATCACAAATACGTCTGGCTTTTTCCAGATCCGCGCCCCCGACGAGTGTAGTTGCCGTTTTCAGATCATGATACCCATGAAAAGCCAGTGCATGATGGTGAGCGGTTACTTTTTCTAAAGCCAGCGGTTCGTCAAAACGGGTGCTTGTCAAGTGGAGAAAACGGTTGTTGCACTGCTTCGTGCCTTCAAATAAATAAATTGAACTTTGGTCAGAAAATGCCCGCACCAGCTCACTGACACCGGGTTCAATTCTGCCGCCGTGGGGAGCGAGGACGATATATTCACTTCCCTTTTTTTCTTCATAAATAATCCGGTATTCCGATTCAGCAGCAGAAAGAGCTGCGAAGCTGTCATATCGATCTTTCATGTTTAACATGCTCTCCTTTACCAGTCAGCATCAGTTTACTCTACTCATCTAGGAATGAAAACCTTTTTATAGTATGATTTGATAGAATACGTATCAGGGGGGATATATCATGGGGTTCATCAATGGATTGCTTGGTAACGCGTCGACAATATCAACGGCTGAAGCAAGAGAAGAACTGGCCCGTATTTTGCTGGAAGGTGAAAATGTCAATGCCGCGTTTAAGCTCGTCCGCGATATCATTGTCTTTACGGATAAGCGTCTTATTCTTGCCGATAAACAGGGAATCACGGGTAAGAAAACGGAGATTCAATCCATTCCGTACAAAAGCATTTCCAGATTCAGCGTAGAAACCGCCGGCCGCTTTGACCTGGATTCTGAGCTGAAAATTTGGATTTCCGGCGCGGAGGTTCCCGCTGTCTCAAAGCAGTTTAAAAAAGATGAAAGCATTTATGATATTCAAAAGGCCCTTGCCGCAGTTTGTATGTAAGAAGAAACGGAAGCCCGGGGTGCTTCCGTTTTATTGATTACAGTTTTTCTTGGATTTTCGCCTTCGTTTTCGGGCCGTAAATTCCGTCTGCCGTTAATCCGCTGACAGATTGAAAACGTTTTACGGCATTTGCCGTTTTCGGGCCGTAAACACCGTCCGCCCCGTGATTTTTTGCTCCTTTATCAGGATAAAAATAAAGGGCGGATAAAGCGGTCTGCACTTGTTTCACGTTTGTCCCTTTCGTCAGCGGTTTCGTCACTTTGATCACCCCGGATGGGAGCGGATAGGATGACGCAGCCTGACTTTTTGAAGAAGAACCCGTCTGAGGGAGCTTGATCACCTGTCCGACTGTAATGCGGTTTGGATCAGTGATATGATTTATGCTTTGCAGCGATTTTATACTGACACCGTGCGATGCGGCGATTTCCGATAAGGTGTCGCCTTTTTTCACATGGTATTCAGACACGGAAGAAGAAACGGACGCCTTTTTCAGCGACATACTTCCGTTTAATTGCTTCTCAATATCCGCCTTCACTTCATCCCAGCGTCCTTCAGCCAAAATGCGGTGCGGGCAGTACTTTCCGTTCCAGTCCTGGTGCTTTCTGATTCTGTCAATCCCCCAGCCCCGCTCCTTCAGAAGCTGCGCCGCAAATTCAATCGCCAATTTTTCGGCGGCTCTGTACCGTTCGCCGCCTGACTTACTGTAACAGATTTCGATAGCAATCGACTTCCGGTTTCCGGTACCGTTCGTGCCGTCCCCCGAATGCCAGGCATTCCGGTCCAACGGAATTCCCTGGATCACTTCTTTGTCATCAACTGCAAAATGATAGCTCGTTGATTCGCTGTTCCCCGTCATATAGCTGATCTCATTAGCGGCGGAAGCGTCGTTTGCCGTGTTATGGATGGTAATATACTCCGGCGTCATCGGGTTCGGACATTTTAACGCATATTTATCAGCCGATACGAGCCGCTTTTTCACTTCAATCCCCACTCTTCATCTCTCCTTATGCCTTTTTCATAAATAGGTGGCATTCGTAGGACAGATAGATTGAGTACATAGACCCTTCAATCGGATAAAAATGGAATGGTTACGCACAGCAAAAAACAAGACCCTTCCAAAGAAGGGTCATTATGTTATGTTTGGTTGCGCGCGGCAATATGGAATGTGCCGTCCGCTTGGTTTTCCAAATGGCTTTCATGGCCGATCACCTGTGTAAAGCTGAACCCGACAGCAACAAGCAGCAATCCTGACAACAGTTTAGATTTCATATAGACAATCTCCTCTCTGAATTTGTTTTTGGGCGTTCACCATTTTTTCATAAAACGTGAGTGCTTTTTCAGGCTGTCCGTGTTTCATGTAAAATTTGGCAGCGTCATGCGCCAGTTCTTCCACATACGGATACAGCATGTGTTCCTCCAGAAAATCAAACGTGTGCCTGACGGATACGTTATCCATTTTCTTGCCGTATAACGCATGTAAAAATTGAAAGAGATTTACAAACAATTCATCATTGTATTCGCGGGCGATACTCAGCCCGAGGCGGTATTGCTTCTCTGCTTCGGCGGTGGTGTTCTGTTTATAAAGAACCTGTGTTAATGAGTAAATAGAATGCGGAAGATTATCGAACTTTTCTGACTTGCAAATGGAAACGGATGTCTCAAAATATTCGGCTGCTTTAGAGAGGTCTCCCATTTTTTCGTAACAGTTTCCGAGATTATATAAGGCTGAACTGATAAGACGGGGATTGCCTTCTTGTTTTGCAAGATCTAAAGCAAGTTCTAAGTGGGGCAATGCTCTTTCTGGATACTGCATGTCATCATAATTCCCTGCAATAACGAATTCACATTGGATTCTGCGGACGTTGTACGTCTCATACGATTGGTACGTTTCAAGGGCTTGTACCGCATAGCTCATGGAGACGTAGGTTTGTTTCAAGTTGTAAAAAATCTCGGCCATTTTAAAAGCAAACTCAGCTTTCTCGATGTCATCAGAAACGAGTGCGAGGTTTTTTTCAGCCCGTTTGTAATACATCATGGCGTTTAGGAACATTTTCTGTTTAAATTCATACATTCCTCGAAAAAAATTAAAATAGTAATCAAGCAGTCCTGTCAGTTTATACTGGTTGCCTTCAATGTCTTCCAATAATTCTGAAAACTCAGGCTGAGAAGGGTCCTCCTTTAAGGGCTTAATGTAATCCAGCATGACACGGTGTCTGAATTCCATTAATGAATAATACAGGAGCAGATCCTGATCTTCTTCCATATCCTCGATTTCTCTCTCTACTTCACGTTTGACGCGCTCCGCCTCAAGGACGTGAAACTGCCGGATATGGGTGTACCATTCATTAATTTTGAGCCCGACAAAAGAGGACGGAATAGTCTGCTTCATCCTCAATAAATCCCCCCTTTTGGAATGACCGAGATATGTCATATTTTATCATAATTGCTAGAAAAAGAAGAACGCAAAAAGACCGCAATTGTCGAATTTCGGATATCCGCAACGAAATATCACTATCAAGAGCTTATTGCTTGTTTCTTCCGCGCCGTTGATATAGCATATCTTTGCATCTTTATATTCTTGATAAATGGGGGTTTTCACATGACAGCACAAAATCATTTGGTCAGCCACTTTCTGTCACATCGAAACGTGACGATTGAGCTGGCGCAAAAAATCGGCCGCGAGCATTACGATTACAAACCGGCAGAGACTTCAATGTCTGCTCAGGAACTTGTAAAACACATGGTTTATTCTTTTCTCATGTTTGCAAACGTCATTAACGACGGAAACGGATCAGCCATCCAGAACAAACCAAATGAAGAATCAGAAACAGACCTCGTCAAACTGGCTGAAACGTGTACTGAAAAAACGACAAACATCCTGTCACAGCTGACTGAAGAGCAGCTGAACCGCGAAATTGACCTGACCGCCTCTTTCGGCAGAAAAATTACCGGCGCCGCTCTCCTTCAGCTTGCTATGGAACATGAAATTCATCATAAAGGCAATCTTTTCGTTTATGTAAGAGAAATGGGCCACACGGAACTTCCGTTTTATCAGCAAAAATTATAAACCGATGATCCGCCGGTCTGCGAAATAAAGCAGACTGGCGGATTTTTTGTTCCATATAAAATTTTCCGAAAATTCGATTGATTCCCGCCCCTTAATCATATATAATCTGATAAAAATAGTAGGATTATTCAGGAGGCACACAAATGACTGTAAGCATTGTGTTCATGGGTTTCATCGTCGGAACGCTGGTCGGATTGACGGGTGTGGGAGGAGCGGCGCTTTTGACTCCTTTGCTGATCGTTTTAGGAATCAACCCGTCGATCGCCGTCGGCACGGACCTTTTATATAACTCCATCACGAAACTGTTCGGTGTCGTTTCTCATTGGAAGCAGCGTACCGTTCATTTTAAACTTGTCGGCTACTTGGCGCTCGGAAGCATTCCCAGCGCGTCAGCCGCCATCGGCGTTCTTCACTTGTTCCCCGCTTTTCACCAGCATCAGGAGCAGATTATCAAACAGGCGCTAGGCTACGTGCTGACACTTGTCGCCATTTCCATTATCGCCCGTCTTTTTTTCGATAAAAAACTGCGGCCGAACCGCTGGCAGCAAAAAACGCTTGAAGAAAAGCGGGCACTCATGATACTGATCGGCGTCATTTTCGGCTTCATCGTCGGCCTGACATCTATTGGGTCCGGCTCATTATTTGCGATCGCCATGCTGTACCTGTTCAGAATGAAAACGGCGGAAGTAGTGGGAACAGATATCGCACATGCCTTTTTACTTGTAACGGCTGCCGGTCTCTTAAACGCAAGCTTCGGCAGCGTCGATTACCTGCTCGTATTGAATCTGTTGATCGGCTCTGTGCCGGGTGTCCTGCTCGGCAGTTTCTTTTCGCCGAAATTCTCACCGCGCCCGCTGCAGTTTGTGATGGCGGCGATTATTTTGATCAGCGGGATAAAATTAATATAAAAAAGCGATCTGCTGTCGGACCGCCTTTTCCCTTATAACGTCACACCAGTCTTAAAAATCGCAAGCTCCCGAAAATCATTTTTTTCGTTATTGACGAATTCTTCGCTTGCAACTTTGATGATGTATTGAATGAAATCTCTTACAATGTGATCTTCTGTTGTTTGTTCTTCCGCTAATCTGCCCGCGTTATAATCAATCCAATGAGGCTTTGATTGAAATAAATCGGTGTTTGTTGATACTTTCACAGTCGGGACAAATGTGCCGAGCGGCGTGCCTCTTCCGGTTGTAAACAGAACGATGTGGCATCCGGCTGCGACCAGCGCTGAAGAAGCGATTAAATCATTTCCGGGTGCACTGAGCAGTGTCAGTCCCTTTGTTTTCAATGTGTCGCCGTATGCCAGAATATCCGAAACAGGTGCCGCTCCGGCCTTTTGTGTGCAGCCGAGCGACTTGTCTTCAAGCGTTGAAATACCGCCCTCCTTGTTCCCGGGTGACGGATTTTCATAAATCGGCTGCTCGTGCTTTTTAAAATATTGCTTGAAATCATTGATCAATCGGACTGTTTTATGAAACACTTCCTCGCTTGCCGCGCGCTGCATGAGAATCGTCTCAGCCCCGAACATCTCAGGAATTTCCGTTAAGACCGTGCTCCCGCCTTGTGCAATCAAGTAATCTGAAAATCTCCCTAATAAAGGGTTTGCAGTAATGCCGGAAAAACCGTCAGAGCCGCCGCATTTCAATCTGATGTTCAATTCTGACAGCGGAATTTCTTCACGTTTATCTCCCTTTGCCGCAAAGTGTATGTTTTTAAGAAGTGCAATCCCTGCTTCAATTTCATCTGTGACAGCCTGTGATTCGAGAAATTTCACCCGATCCCCGTTCACTTCAGAAAGCGTTTCCTTTATCGCTGCCAGCTCATTATTTTCACAGCCGAGCCCTTAACACAAGCACACCGCCCGCATTCGGATGGCAGATGACATTTATCAGTATTTGTTTCGCATTCTCATGATCATCGCCCAGCTGCGAGCATCCGTATTGATGCTGCCTTCGCCGAACTGAAGGACTTTTTCAGGATATTGAATGTATTCGCCGCACATTTTTTTATTCAGCTGCCGCAAGCTGTCCGCCTCCTTCCGCTTTTTTGCACACGTTAACATTTTTTCGCACGAAAACCCGGTTATTCAGACGGGCGCCGTTATGTGAGTTTTTTGATTGAATCTCTTATCATCACCTCGGTGTTTTCATACATTTTTTCCGCCGCCGTATTCGGGTCGGCGATAAGCGCCAAAATCTTCTCTGCGCCGAGTATGCTGATTTTTTCAACCGGGCGTTTTACTGTCGAAAGCCTCGGCGTCATATATTGAGAAATGCCGATGTCATCAAACCCGATAACGGATATGTCTTCCGGAACGTTCAGACCTTTGGCGAAAATGGCATTCATTGCCCCGATCGCCATATCATCATTTGAACAGAAAACAGCCGTGGGCGGTGATTGAAGCGCCAATAGTTTTTCCATCGCCTGACTGCCGCTTTCCATATCATAGCGGCCTTTTACACTGTATTCATGCTTAATCGGAATAGAATGATCAATTAAAGCCGTCAAATAGCCTTCTTTCCGCTGTGCGGCTGACCTGAATCCTTCCTTTCCCTCAATAATCGCGATATCTCTGTGTCCGTTTGCAATCAGGCAGTCGACCGCTTGTCTGGAACCTTCTTTATCGTTTGATAAAATATTGGTGATGCTCCGGTCGTCAATGTCCCGGTTTAGCACAACGAGCGGGATGTTTTTCTCGCGGATATGATAAATAAAGGAATTATCGCTGTCGCTTTGGCTCATTAAGATGATTCCGTCATACCTCATGGGCGTAATGGTTTCAAAGCTTTTCAGATCGTCAATCGCGCGCACGAACAAATTGTATTCCTCACTGATTGTGCGGTTTACACCTTTGATGGTATCGGAAAAAAAGCTGTGTGAGGTTCCGTTTGTGATGCTTGTAAAAAACAGTCCGATCGTATGGGACTTTTGCATGGCAAGACTTTTTGCATTTACATTCGGTGTGTAATTCAGCTGTGAAGCGAGCTCTAATATTTTCTGTTTTGTATGCTCTTTAATGTAGGGGCTGCCGTTAAGTGCCCGGGATACGGTTGTGTGGGATACGTTGGCGAGTTTTGCGATATCTTTTATGGTTACCATTCGGTTTTCCTTTCTTTATGTATACTGTCATTTATTTCTATTGTACCATTAACGGGCAGTCCATAAAATCACTAAAGTTGAGGTTTTGTATGATGTAAGTCCTGAACGAGCTCGGCATGCTGCCGATCCGTCAGCTTATACATCAAGCCGATAATCAGCATGGCGCACGCTAAAGCGAAAGCCGGGTTCAGCAGCAGAAGCCCTTTTATCCCGATTAACGTGCCTTTTGTCTGAGATACATTCGGGATATAGCCGATAACGCTCAGCCCGACGCCTGAAAGAAAACCCGATAAAGATTGGGAGAGTTTTCTGGAAAAGTTGAAAAGCGAATAATTCGTCGCCTCTTTCCGTTCACCTGTTTTCCATTCTCCGTAATCAATAATGTCCGACACAAGCGCCCACGTAATGCCGTTTAGTATGCTGATGCCGATAAAAGCAATGCTCGCTAACGCCGTAAAGATATATACATTTGACGGGAGACAGAAATTCAGCGTATCAGCCGCGGCGCTGACGGCAAAACCGATCATCACCGTTTGCTTTTTTCCGAAGCGTTTGACGAGTTTCGGCATAAACAGAACGCCTAAAAATGAAGAACCGATGATGATAAAACTCATGTAGGACATCAGCTCAAAAAAGACATTGCCGAGAAAGTCCGGCAATGTCTTCATTGTCATTTGAAGGATTAGTAAGCGAGGCTGAATAATCCTTTGATATGTGTTAAATAACGTACGTTACTTGCTTCTTTCATTAATGATGCAGGAAGACCTTTCAGCGGAGTAGAGTTCGCTCCGATGATGGCAACCGCGTCTTTACGTCCGAGGCTTGCAAGTGTACCAGAGTTTACAGGCTTGAATGTTTCAAGCGTTTTTCCTTCTAAGTAAGCGAACAGGTTGTAACCGACAAGTTCACCCATCTGCCAAGCGATTTGAGCTGTCGGCGGGTACGGACGGCCGTCCGGCGCAAAGTATACAGCGCTGTCTCCGACAACGAATACATCTTCATGAGAAGTAGATTGTAAGAAATCGTTAACAGTCGCGCGGCCGCGGTTCACTTCAAGGCCAGATTCGCCGACTAACGGGTTGCCTTGTACGCCGCCTGTCCATACAAATGTGTTGGCAACGACTTTTGAACCGTCTTTCAGATCAATGACGTTTCCTTCCACGTTTGTAACAGGAAGACCTGTTAAGAACTCAACGCCGCGTTTTTCAAGACTTTTTGTCGCGCGTTCGATAAGATCATCAGGAAGAACAGGAAGAATTTTCGGACCTGCTTCAACTAATTTCAGTTTGATTTCTGTCGGATCTACGCCGTATTTTTTCGTAAGGTTCGGCATGATGTCAGCAAGTTCACCGACAAGCTCAACACCTGTTAAGCCGCCGCCGCCGATAAGAATCGTTGCATCAGCTTCGTTTTTCGTTTTAGAGTATTCACGCACACGGTCTTCCACGTGTTTGTATACTTTGTTGGCATCAGCAGCAGATTTCAGCACCATGCTGTTTTCTTCGAGTCCAGGAATGCCGAAATAAGCAGTAACTGACCCAAGACCGACAACAAGCGCATCATAAGTCAGCTTAGAACCGTCAGAAAGGGCAACTTCTTTCTTATCAACTGAGAAAGAATTGACTTCTGCGATTTTAATGTCAACGTCTTTTCCTTTCAGGAGTTTTTCAAGCGGCATAGCAACAGCCTGTTCAGACACGTTGCCGGCTGCAAGGCGGTGCAGTTCCGTAATAATTTGATGAGTCGGGAATTTGTTCACAACGGTTACGCGTGCTTCATCTTTACTGTAATGTTTGCGAACGGTTAAAGCAGAAAGAATTCCGCCGTAACCAGCGCCTAAAATGACAATATGTTTTGACATCGTATATCCTCCGTCCTTTATATCAATTTGAATCTGAGATTATTTTTGTTTTTCGTTCATGATTTCAAGATAGCTGTTAGCAAAACGGAACAGCTTTTGAGCTTGAGGATCTTTCAGCATGCGCAGCAGGCCGAAAAGTCCGATTGTCTCATTGCTTGCATCCGCGCGGTCTTTTGCTTCGATCGCAGTAGCTGCGACTTCTTTCGCTGTTTCTTTCACCGGCTCAAGAATTTCTGTAAGCGCACCCACTGTATCGCTCTTCAATACTTCGTCTGTCGCTACAGACTGTGCAAAATCATAAGACTTCGTTAAAATATTTACTAACTCAGTCAGTTTTGGAAGCTGATCCACTAAAACAGTCAGTGATTCTTGAACTTCAGGTTTTAGCAGCTGATCGATAAGATCGCGTTGGCCTTGGCTGACAGATGCATTTGTTTGATCGATTGTTTCTGGCATATCCGATTCTCCTTTACTATAAGCAGTATGCTGATTTTTTTTGGAAAGGGTAGCCTTTCCCCTTTCATGCAGAAAAGCATGAAAAAGCAAGATTGTGAATTCATGCACAATCATTTACAAAAATAAATGTTTACTACCCAGTTTTTCACTTTGCCATATTCAGTATTATTTTTATATCAACAAAAACAATTGAATAAGTCAAAATTTCTTTTTTCCTCTCTGAAAATAGCAAACATAAAAAACCCCAATTTGATTTACTCTTATATAATAACACTTTTTGAACAAAATTTGAACGTGAATTGTTTCGTTTATGAAATTATTTATATGGCGGGGGTGTAATAACGTTTCTTTCGGACTATTTTTTTACAGAGCATCCGCTTGTCTCCTGTCATTTTCCCCACACTTTTAAAAGCGGTTCCGTTTTTCCCGTAAAGGGGTCATGTTCCGGGAGCGGGACACGGCTGATTTCTTGTAAAGTTCTATCATTTTTCTCCGTTTTTGTATCGTACTGCCGGCCGCCCGGATAAGCGCCGATCACGGTAAAATCAGAACTGCACGACAGTTTTTTATGTCCAGTTCCGGCCGGAATGACCGCTGCGTCTCCCGTTTGAAGAACAACATCCGCCCCTTGTTCTCCGCCGAACCTCAATACCGCGTTTCCCTTTACCGCGACAAGAACTTCGTGTGTGGTGCTGTGAAAATGGTGATACGGAAACACCCCGCCCATCCAGCTGTTCGACCAATCATGCCGGCGGAGGATCGTCTCTGCTTCCCGCACTGTTTCTTCATTAAATACCGCTTTATAAATGACAAGCGGAAGATTCAGGTTATTCGGAATGCAGCCGTCATCTTCAAAATAAAGCACTTGAATATCCTCTTTCTGCACTGTGTTCACCTCCGTATATGTCTGTTTCCCATTCGTCATTTATTAAAACGCTATTTTCTCATATTCCATTGCGGAGCCTGCCGGTGAATAGTATAGTATAAAAAAATATGTGTCAAAATGAGGGATTTAATGAAAGCCATCTTAATCGGAATATTGGCATCTTTGTTTTTTGCAGTCACATTTATTTTAAACAGGGCGATGGAGCTCTCTGGCGGAAGCTGGATGTGGAGCTCTTCCCTGCGTTTTCTTTTTATGGTTCCGTTTTTATTTGTGATCGTTTATGCGAAAGGAAAGTGGGGGCCGCTCTGGCATGAAATCCGGAAAAAACCGTATTTTTGGCTGAAGTGGAGTTTTACCGGCTTCGTGCTTTTTTATGCTCCCATTACCTTTGCGGCGGCATACGGGCCGGGCTGGCTGATCGCCGGCACGTGGCAGATTACAATTGTCGCGGGCGTGCTTCTGTCGCCGTTTTTCTGCGAAACAAAAGATTCACCGGCGGGTCCGGTTCTCGTCAGACAAAAGATTCCCCTTATTTCGCTGGTTACTTCCGTCATTATCCTGATAGGAGCCGGCCTGATACAGCTTCAGCATGCAGGCTCCCTGTCAGGCCGCACGATAGTACTCAGTGTTGTGCCGGTGGTCATCGCCGCTTTTGCCTATCCGCTCGGCAACCGTAAAATGCTGGAACAATACGGCGGAAAACTCGATACGTTTCAGCGCGTGCTCGGCATGACGCTTGCCAGCTTACCGTTTTGGCTTTTGATTGCCGCTTTCGGCTGGCACAGAGACGGTCTTCCGTCAATGGGACAGACATTCCAATCCTTTATCGTTGCACTCAGCTCAGGCGTTATAGCAACAGTATTATTTTTCCGCGCCACCGATATGGTGAGGAATGAGCCGCAGAAGCTCGCTGCTGTAGAAGCGACACAATCCGGAGAGGTTCTTTTTGCACTGATCGGCGAGATCGTCTTTTTATCCGCAGCGTTTCCGTCACTTCTTTCGTTTGCCGGACTGTTCATTATTATTGCGGGAATGATCATGCATACATTCGCTTCCCGGCAGGCTGACCCGAAAACGGCGGATCAAACATCAGCCGATCTCACCGGTTCCTGATTTTTTTACGAAAGGTGTTATTCTGTATGAAAGAAAAAATTCCGGCAATATCTTTTCTGTCAGCCGGCAAACGCTTTGAACAAAACAATACGTCCTTTGATGTCCTCAGCGGAGTAACCGGACATATACAAAAAGGCTCTATTACGGCGTTGATAGGGCCTTCCGGCGCGGGAAAGAGCACACTGCTGTCACTGTGCAATCTGATGAATACACCTGATGAAGGCGAAGTGCTTGTATTCGGAAAAGACATAAGGCACTGGGACATCAGAGAGCTCAGAAAAACAGCAGGGCTTGCATTTCAATCAGCTCCCGTTATTGAGGGCACGGTGCGGGACAACCTTCTGCTCGGAGAAAAACTCCACGGAACACAGCACTATACGCCCGAAGAGCTCGCAGATTTTACAGATCTGCCGCAGGAGCTGCTGGATCGGAATGCAAAAGAATTATCCGGCGGGCAGCGGCAGAAGCTCTCATTAGCGAGAACTCTCGCCAGCCTGCCGTCCATCCTGCTGCTGGATGAAATCACATCTGCTCTGGATCCCTCATCTGTTCTCATCATTGAGAATCTGATTATGAAACTCCATCGGCAGAAGCAGCTGACGGTTCTGTGGATCACCCATAATCTTGAACAAGCGGAACGGATATCCGATACGGTATGGTTTATGGCTGAGGGACGGCTTTTAGAGACCGCGGAAACGAAAACGTTCTTTAAAGAACCGAAACACGAAAAGGCCCGGGCCCTTTTACAAAGGAGCGGGTGCTGATATGGATTATCTTTCTCTGTTATTGACAAGTGTATTTGTCATTATCGCTTTATTCCTATCTAAATCTTTTAAAGCCGGCGTAGAAAAAGATATGATCGTGGCAACTGTCAGAGCCGTGATTCAGCTTCTCATCATCGGCTATGTGCTGTCGCTGATTTTTCACGGTGATCATCCGGTGTTTATCATATTAATGGTGCTTCTCATGCTCACGGCCGCTTCGCACAATGTCGCCAAACGGAAAAAAATGCGGATCGGCTCATTTTGGCGCGTTTTTCTGACACTGGCTATTGTGGAAATCGTGACGCAGGGAATTTTACTGACCCTTCACATCATTCCGTTTACTTCAAGATATATTATTCCGATAAGCGGCATGGTCATCGGAAACTCCATGGTGCTCTCAAGCCTGTTTTTAAACCGGCTCAGTTCGGAAGCGGAGCTGCGGAAAGAAGAAATTCAGCTGATTCTCTCTCTCGGCGGAACGCCAAAGCAGGCGGTCCGGCATATGTTAACGTCGAGTATGAAGCTCAGTATGATACCGACGCTTGAAAGCCAGAAAACATTAGGGCTCGTTCAGCTTCCCGGCATGATGACGGGGCAGATTTTAGCTGGAGCTGATCCGATACAGGCGGTGCGCTTTCAGCTGTTGATTGTTTTTACAACGATGGCCTCCGCTCTTCTTACATGTATCATACTCAGCGCCTTGACATACCCATCCCTTTTCACGGAACATTGGCAATTAAAAAAATTCAGCAGGGAAGCGTAAGCTTTCTCCCTGCTGAGTGATTGTTTATGATAAGGTCAGAGATTCGTAGTAACGGGATAATTCGATAATCATCGCTCCCATCCGCTCAATGTCCGGAGCAAGGACTCTCTTCACCCCTTCATCCCGGATCGCTTCAGCTGTCACTTTGCCGACTGCGGCGGCAAGTACATGTGTTTCGAATGCTTGCTGCAATTCTTTTGCGGACCCTTTTTCTTTTGCATAATCAAAGAGAGAACGCACTTGAATGGCAGTCGTAAAACATACGGCGTCGACCTCGCCGTTTAACAGCTCTCCCAGCAGTTTATCGACCGTCTCCCTTTCAGGCGGAATATGCTGATAAGGCAGAACAGGGAATACCTCCGCTCCGTTTTTCTCAAGGAATTCCGTTAAGACGGGTGCTTTTTCCCCGTGAAGCTGGATCATGACTTTTTTGTCTTTCAATTCAAACCGTTCCAAGGAGCGGATCAGGCCTCTTGTCGTACCGTCTTCATCTGAAGCATGCGGCGTGACGCCGAGCTTTTTTAAAGACGCATATGTTTTATAGCCCCTGCAGCCGATTTTCGCTTCATGAACGGCCGCTAAAAATTCTTCTTTCAGACCGATTTTTTCCGATACTGACAATAACGTTTCCGTACCGATGCCGGTGGTGAATATCACCCAGTCGGCTTTTTGCTCAGCAAATGTTCTTACGTCGGGTTCAATCTGATTCTCCGCCAGGTATACGGTTCCTTGGAGGGAACGGACGACTGCCGTTCCGCCCTGCTTTTCTATTAATCTCGTGATCTCTTCTGTTTTCCGCGAACCGCCGATCGCAATCCGTTTTCCGTTCAATCCTTTTCCCATCGCTGTTTTCTTCTTCCCTTCAGATGCCGGGCGCCCCATGGCAGGCCGTCATTTATTTCTATTATTGTTACGCAATCAGACCGGAAAATCAAGATATGCTCCGTTGAATCCCCTGTGCAGTTGCTGTATCATTAACCGGGAAAAACGATTTGATTCGCGGAGGGACTTACAATCATGGAAACAAAAAAAGAGTTCGAGACAAAAGGCTACGATACTTCAGTTATTTATGAGTTCAATGAATATCCTGATGTTCACAGCGGCCGATGTGATAATTGCGACTATACGCTGTTTAAAAGCTCGGTAAAGGGCGGAAAATTTTTGCGGGAATGCCGGAGATGCGGCATGAAGAAAAACATATAACAAAACAGGCAGCCGTCCGGCACGCTGCCTGTTTTCCCAATCAATGTTCGACGGCCGCCTCTTTCAAAAATTCTTCAATAGCACAAACAGCCTGTTTGGCGCCGCCTGTTTCTTCTATTTTCTGCTGCATGCTTTTCACGCGGCTGAGGATGTTTTTATCGCCGTATACTTTCTGAACGTCTTTTTGCAGACGCGCCGCAGTGACTTCCTTCGGCGGCAGATGCACGCCAAGCCCCAATTCATCGACACGTTTTGCGGTGACCTCTTGTTCGTGCATTTGCGGAACGACAACGAGCGGGACACCCGCATTCATCGCCTCCATTGTACTGTTCATCCCGCCGTGAGATACGAACAGCTTTGCTTTCTCCAGCACGTCAAGCTGCGGAACGTGCTGGCGGATGATAAAGTGATCAGGCACATCCGAAAAACTTTCCGGATCAATTGTTGTGCCGACTGACATAATGACCCGCCAGTCTGAGTCCCGAAACGCACCGATACACATCTGGTAAAATTCAGGCCAGGCGTTAAACGCCGTTCCCAGTGAGATGAGCATAAGCGGACGGTCATCGGCTGCATCAATTTCCAGACTTCCCGTATTTGTGCGTTCCCCAAGGGACGGACCGGCAAAACAGAACCGTTCATCAAAGGTTTCCTGTTTCGGCTGAAAGGCCCTTGGCATAAAGACAATATTCAGTTTTTCAGGCATGAAAAATTCTTCCATTGTCATCCGTTTGAGCTGTTCATTTTCAATTTGCTCCTGGTATTCTTCTATCGCCTGTTTGGCCGCTTCCAGTGTATCTTCGTCTCTTCCTAATTGAAAATACTCATTCATTGCATAGCTCGGGCAGAACTTCACGGCCGGGATGTTACAACTGTCCGCAAACAATTTTCCGGCAAGAGCTAAAAAATCAAACAGGACGATGTCAGGAAGATCGTCTTTGTACAGCTCTTCCAGCTGCGGAAGCACTTCTGCCGCTTCTTCCAGAAACATCACAAACGCGTCATTTTTATTCACCCGTTCTTTTATCGTCTCCGGATCTGCCTTAAAGCTTGTGCGGTATAAAACGGGAATGGCGCCCGTTTTGGCAACGGAGGCCTCGAAATCCTCACTCGTAGCGAATGTCACTCTGTGCCCGCGTTTGACAAGTTCTTCGGCGACGGGCAGCGTCGGATTGACATGGCCGTGAGCGGCTACATTAATAATGGCGATATGTGTTTGTTTCATCTTTTTTCTTCTCCCCTGTTTTCGTTTATCTCCGCTTCTAAAGACTCCAGCCCGTACATGGCACTGTTTTGGATCGGCTCAACCCGGACGGGCTCCAAGTGTGAAAAGGCCTTTACAATGCCTCTCAGCGCGACTTCCGCTTCAAGTCTGGCAAGCGGAGCGCCTAAGCAGAAGTGTACGCCGAACCCGAAGGAAAGGTGCGGATTTGATTGGCGATGAATATCAAATACATCTGCCTGCTCAAATTTGTTTTCATCACGGTTGGCAGACGCAATGTAGCAGAGAACCATCTCTCCGCTTTTCAAACGGCGTCCGCGCAATTCAGTGTCGTGCCGGACCGTCCTTCTGACAAATGGAGCCGGAGCGCGAAAACGAAGCGTTTCCTCCACCGTTTGCGCAATGAGAGAAGGATCCTGCCTCAGTTCTTCATAAAGGCCCGGCGTCTCCAATATGCTGTAAACCGCATTTGAAATGAGATTAGTCGTTGTTTCATTTCCCGCCACTAAAAGCAGGTTGCAAAACGGGATCAGGTCTTCGGCCGAGAGCTTCTCTCCCTCTTCTTCCTCTTTTATCAAAATTGAAATAATGTCTTGGCCGGGCTGTTTTCGTTTGCTGTCTATTATTTCCGCAAAAAATGCCGCCAGCTCTGTCTCACATTGATCACGTTCCTGCTGATTTTTCTCCGCCTCTTCAGGACTCGCATCTTTCGGCATGCTGACGAGAATGTCCGACCATTTTTTAAACTGTTCCATATGTTCGGATGGAACGCCTAACAATTCAGAAATCACAATGACCGGCAAAGGATAGGAGAGATCTTTCACGATATCAATCCGGCCTTTGTTTTTTGCCTGTTTCAGCAGACTATCGGTAATCTCTTCAATTCTCGGCTCCCATTCCTTCAATACGCGGGGAGTAAAAGCGCGATTGACGGCAGATCTGATTTGGGTATGCTTCGGCGGGTCCATATTCAGCATGGACTTTGCAATCGAGCTTTTCATGTCAGACATGAGGCTTGAGAACGTCTCTTTATCACTGATGACTTTTTTGGCATCATCGTATAAAAACACACTCCAAACCTTAGTTTCTTCATCAAATTGAATGGGGCTTTCGCGTCTCATTTTTTCGTACCAAGGAAAAGGGTTGTATACGTCCAGGCCGTCTTTTCCTTTCATCAGGGTTCTTTGGATGGCTTGTCTCGGGCTCCTCAGGTTACTCATGGTTATCACTCCTGATTATTTCATATTTGAATAGTTGATGTGCCTTGAATTTTATCCTAGCACATATTTTCAATTTTTTTCTATTCATAACCTTAACTATTAACATAACACAACAATAGTCATGAATCCGGAAGTGAAATTTTTCCCAAGAAAGCAGCGGGAGCGCACAAAAAACCCGAGCCATAGGACAGGCTCGGGGGATGAAGTTCACTCATCCGTCTGCGGTTTCTGATGGTGCTTTTGGTCTTCAGGAGGCTGCGTATTTCTCTCCATATCGTCCGTATCAGCACCCATGCCTTTAAGGAAAGAAAACAGCAGAGTGACGGCCTTGTTGATTTCCGGGTCTTTTAAAGCGCGGACGATATCAAAATAACCCGTCTTTTTGCCGCTGTCTTTCTCCTCAACAGCCTTTGTGACCCCCGCATTGAGTTTGACGATAAACGGCTCAAGCTGTTTTACATCAAGCATGCCGAGGACGCCGGTCAACAGCAGGAGATTTTTCAGCATATTGGCCGTTTCCGGGGTATTCGCTTTTTTCACCAGGATATCCATCACTTTGTCGCCCTGGCCGAAGAGACCGCGCAGCAGCGCCAAAACGCCGCGCTCGTTCATTTGCTGAAGAATATGCAGTGACTCCAAAATCGCGTCTTTATTTTGTAAAAGAGCCGTCTCGATCTCTTCTAAGTCCTTTCTTCGTTTGTCTTCTTCTGTGACGGTCTGTTTTTGGATGTTGCTGATTGCTTTAGCCATTTTGCTGTTTCCCCCTTTTTACGGCGTCTCCCGGAAATACATAATCTTTACGCGCCCATTTCCGCTCAACCCGGACACCGATCTGCGGCTGCGGGTTTCCGTATCGGAAATTGATTTTCGGAAGCGGGTTAATGCCTTCTTTTTTCAAAATCTCCATCTTCGCTGAAGTTTCTTTATAGGCCGGTGTATCGGTATCCTTATCCGCATAGCTGCTTGTTAAAAGGTTAATAGCGGCGTCTTTTGAATCGTTCATCGGCAGATATACCTGCTTGCCTTTTACCCGGTCTGTGATGACGCATTTGACTTTCACATTCCCGTAGGGCGATGTCAGACGGACAAGCGTTCCGTCTTCAAGCCCTCTTTCTTCAGCGAGTTCGGGTGAGACCTCCAGGAATACACTCGGTGTTTTTTCGGATATCCCTTTTGAACGGTAAGTCAGATTTCCTTCATGAAAATGCTCAAGCAGCCGCCCGTTATTCACATGAAGATCATATTCTTCATCAAATTCCTTCGGCTCCGTCCACTGAACGGGATAGAGAACCGCTTTGCCGTCTGAAAACGGAAACTTGTCCGTAAATAAAAGCGGTGAATCGGTTCCGTCCGCTGCAACCGGCCATTGCAGTGAATTGTAGCCTTCGAGCCGTTCATAAGTGACGCCTGCGTAGAGCGGTGAAAGCATCGCCGCTTCTTCCATAATGTCTGCCGGGTGTTCATAGCGCCAATCAGCGCCCAGCCGGTTGGCGATGTCCGTAATGATCTGCCAATCGGGCTTTGAATCGCCCAGCGGTTCAAACACTTGGTAAAGACGCTGCACCCTCCGTTCCGTATTCGTAAACGTGCCTTCTTTTTCTAGGCTCGGGCTTGCCGGAAGCACCACATCGGCGAACTCAGCCGTACGCGAAAGAAAGATATCCTGCACCACGAAGAAATCAAGCTTTTCAAAGGCGGCATGAACATGGTTGATATTGGAGTCAACAAGTCCCATTTCTTCTCCTTTTAAGTACATGGACTTCAGTTTTCCTGAGTGGATGCCCTCGATCATTTCATGATTTGTCATTCCGATTTCTTTCGGCAAGTCTGTTCCCCAGCCCTGTTCATACTTTTTGCGGGCTTTTTCATCCGTTACTTTTTCATAGCCGGGGAAGCTGTCAGGCATACTGCCGAAATCACTGGCACCCTGCACGTTATTATGGCCCCGAAGCGGATATGAGCCTGCCCCGGGCTTGCCGTAATTTCCGGTCACAAGAAGCAGGTTGGAAATGGCCGTGCTCGTATCACTTCCTCCGATATGCTGGGTGACCCCCATTGCCCACAGTGCGCACACACTGCCGGCTTCATGAATCATCCGGGCTACTTTGATTAAGGTGTCCTTGTCCACACCGGTATGTTTTTCAGCATATTCCATCGTGTAAGGTTCAAGGCTTTTCACGAATTCATCCAGTCCGTTCACTCTCTCATTCAGAAATGCAGTATCCGCCAAATCGTGATCAAGCAAATATTTCGATACGGCATTCAGCCAGACAATATCTGATCCGGCACGCGGCTGGAAAAACACATCAGAGCGCTCAGCCATTTCATGTTTTCGCAAGTCAGCCACGACGAGCTTCTGTCCGTGCAGCTTATGGGAACGTTTAATGCGTGTAGACAGAACGGGGTGAGACTCAGACGTATTCGAGCCGATAATCAGCACGAGTTCCGCTTTTTCTATATCTGTAATTGATCCTGAGTCGCCGCCGTAGCCGACAGTCCTGAACAATCCGGCCGTGGCGGGAGACTGACAGTAGCGTGAGCAGTTGTCGACGTTATTCGTGCCGATCACGGCTCTTGCAAGTTTCTGCATCACGTATGATTCTTCATTCGTGCATTTGGAAGATGTGATGAAAGCAAGCGCGTCCGGCCCGAAATTTTCTTTTATATCCGTAAATTTATCGGCGATCAGCTGCAGCGCTTCATCCCATTCCGCTTCCCGAAACGAGTCTCCTTCCCGGATAAGCGGTTTGGTAAGACGCTTTTCACTATTGACGAAATCCCAGCCGAATTTCCCTTTCACACACGTCGAAATTCCGTTTGCCGGCGCCTCAGCCTGAGGTTCTACCTTTAAAATGTCTCTTCCTTTCGTCCATATATCAAAACTGCAGCCGACACCGCAGTATGTGCATACGGTTTTCGTCTTTTTGATTCTTTCATCACGCATGGCCGATTCCATATCCGAAATGGCTAAAATCGACCCGTATCCGGTTTCGACGCCCTTTGTGATGTCAATCATCGGCCGAAGCGTCTCTTGGTTGATGCCTGTTAAATACCCCGCTTCGCCTTCCATACCTTTTTCCATCATGGCATTGCACGGACATACCGTCGAACAATGTCCGCAGGAGACGCATGATGATTCATTGATCGGCACATCCTGATCCCAAATGACCCGCGGGTGTTTCCGCTCCCAATCGATGCTTAAGGTTTCGGTTACCTGTACGTCCTGACAGGCTTCGACACAGCGCCCGCATAAAATGCACTGATCGGGATCATACCGGTAAAACGGGTTTGATTCATCTTTAGGATACGGTTTTTGATCAAACGGAATGCTTTGATGATTGATTTTCATTTCCTTTACGGTATTATGTACTTCGCAGCTTCCATTGTTGTAATCACAAACCGTGCAGTACAATTCATGGTTGTGCAAAATGTTGTCCATGCCGATAATCTGCGCTTTTTTCACATCGGATGACAGCGTATCAATGATATCTCCGTCCTTTATTTGCGCGGAACACGAACGCACCAGTTCCCCGTTTACATCGACGATACAGGTATCGCATGTTTCAATCGGCCCGAGACTCGGATGATAGCACACGTGCGGTACGTCAATTGAACTATTGTTCAAAAGCTGCAAAACGGTTTGACCGTCTGCCGCTTCCATTTCAACGCCATTGATTGTAACCTTCTTTGTATCAGCCATTTTCCTTTCCCCTTTCTATACCCCTCTATACATCCTCTATGATTCCCAGCCGGCCTTTCAGTAAAACATCTCGTTTAGCTGGGGAAACATACGGGTATGAGCGGTAAAAAGGAGGCATTCACGTATGTTGAAGAAAAAAACACTCATCACGGGATTGTCGGCAGTGATGCTTACGGGAGGCGCGTTCGGGGCACAAGCATTTTCAGATACACAGTCCGTCCATGCCGCAGCCGCTTCATACACGGAAAATCAAAGTGCAAAAAAACTGGTGAACAGCCTTTATCAATCGGCGTTCAATGGAGAAATGCCCCAAAATGTGAAGGGCCTGAAAATCAATGAAAGCACAAGACAGGACGTTTACGATAAAATCGGAGAGCCGGAACAAAAAGCAGACAGCCGCAATCCATTTGATTTATACAGCTGGAACATGGGAAACCCCGGTTATGGATTTTCCTATCATAAAAACGGAAAAATCTCAGAAATCCGCTATTTCGGAACAGGGGTCGAACGGCGCTTAAACCTCGGCAGCGTCACACCTGACATCTTAAGCAAACAAATCGGCAGCGCTGACAAAATTCTGACGGTGCCCAAAACGGGCGAAACAGATTACGTCTACCATACGGGGCAATATGAGCTCCACTTCGTCATCGGCAGTGATCAAAAAGCAGACCACGTTAATTTAAAAGCAAGATAACGCGAAAAAAGCGGCCTTCCGGGCCGTTTTTTTCATAGACAGCTTCTCCGACATTCCTTACAATACATGGGAGTACAAAAAAAGGGGAACATGTGAAGTGAGTAGACATCCATTGACATACGGGGCATTGACCGTTTTTATCGCCGCCCTCGGTTTACTATCCAGAACGGCATACATAACCGCCCTGCTGCCCGGCATCATAAACGCTTATTTAGGGGACGCCCTGTGGGCGGCCATGATTTTTACCGGATTGGGGTGTTTGTTTCGAAACATCCGGACGAAAACATCCGCCATCCTCAGCCTCTCGTTCTGCTATCTGATTGAATGCAGCCAGCTGTATCACGCGCCGTGGATTGACGCGATCAGAAGCAGCACGCTCGGCGGGCTGATCCTTGGCTGGCAATTTGTGTGGAGTGACATTTTCGCCTATACCGTCGGAGTATGCGCGGCCGCACTTTTAGAATGGGCCGTAAAAAGAAACCGCCGGCTCTCTTCATAATCGGAGCAAGCTGCCGATATGAAGGAATAAGGAGGTGTGGAATCTATGGATATCCCTGCGTTATCAATCGCAATGCACCAAGCATCTCTGGCGCAGAATGTAAATATCGCGTTAACAAAAACGGTCATGCAGAATGCCCAGGCCACTGCGGAAGAAACAGTAAAAATGCTGCCGTCCCAGCACCCGACTGCCGGCCATGTAATTGACGTGAAGGTGTAAAAAAGATGCCGGATGATAACCGGCATCTTTTTTTGCCCGGTGTACGTACACTATACCGGGCATACAGGAATATGGTAAACGGAATCAATATTTTCAAGGGAGGTTTTCTCTTGTACGATCCTTTCTATCATGAATACACAGCCGAGAGCCAAGAACGGGTGCCATATCATTATCCGCGCCCGCCTTTTTATTTCCCCAGACCATTTCCGTACTATCCGCGGCCATATCCTTATGTTCCGCGGCCGTATATCCCATTCTATCCTTGGTATTAATATTTGAACTCGAGAAAGAAAAAGACCCGCAGACAGGGGAGCCCCCCTTTCTGCTATTCTACTTTGACCGACAGGATATACGGGAGGGATTGAACTTTCTCCATCACTGCCGCTTTTCCGCTTTTGCTTTTCACTCTTCCTTTCACTTCAAGCACCGATTTATTCAATTCATAGGATGTAATGAGAATTCCCTTTGCTTCAAGTGAAGTTAAAAGTTCATGCATGACGGCTTTCTCCTCAATTTGGAAACTGACAGACAAAGAGTGCGCCGCAGGCTTAAACAGAAAATTTAAAAGTTCTAGCCCGATTAACGCCAAAATCGTGCCGCTGATGCCGATGACATACATCCCTGCCCCGATCGTCAGCCCGATTCCTGACGTAGCCCAAATCCCCGCGGCCGTCGTAAGCCCCCGCACGACATGCCGCTGCAAAATAATCGTGCCTGCTCCTAAAAATCCGACGCCGCTGACGACCTGCGCCGCCACCCGGCTCGGATCAAAAGACGTATGGCTGTTGGATAACAAATCAAAAAATCCGTACTTGGAAACAATCATCATCAAGGCGCTGCCCACGGCCACCAGAAAGTGTGTCCTCAAACCGGCTTCCTTCGCCCTGAATTCTCTCTCCAATCCAATCAGGGCCCCAAGCAGACCCGCAACCGCCAGACGAATCACAAAATCAAGTTCCATCGTCTCTCCCCTTTCCTTATCTTCTTACCCGATCTTACAACCCAATCATGCGGTGTATCTTTTTTCAAAATGCACCGACTAATTGACATAAGGAGGTTTTATGAAATATATTCTGTGGTTTTTCATATTATTGTTATTTATCTTATTTATTTCGGGAGGATATAAAGCATCCGTTTCTCACCCGGATTTCCCGGTGCCATTATTCGCTCTGCACAGCAAAACAAAGGAATACGAAAAAGGAAAATACGTTTCAAACTATACATATCGTTTCGCAAAAGAAGAAGAAGGTCCGAGCGGTTTATACCAAATGGTAATAGCCGAAAAAGGCTGGAAACTTAAAGGGCAGGAAGGACTCATTAAAACCTATGAAAAGCAAGGAGAACGCGTTTCACTTTTTTTCGGAACTGGGGAAATAAGCGTCATTGAAGAATGATCCTGCTCAAAAGACAGGCTGAAATCCGCAAACGGCATGTTTTTTTTCGACCTCCATTATCTCTGCGGATCTAAACGTCCAACCCAGTTACTCAATTAAGGTGAACACCTTATTGATCCAAAAAACAGCAAATAGACAGGAACCGAAAAGTTTTCCCAAAGAGATGTAACCATCGAGCATAGACACGAGAGCAAACTATTTAACATAAAAAAAGCCCTCTTTTTAAAAAGAGGGCTGCAATCGATGCATTCAGTGACGCCGCAAAAGAAATACATAATTGCTTTTTTAATATAGACGTCACCGATAACAGTCAATATTTCTGCAGCCTATCGCTCAGCTCCCAAATAATAACTTTACGATTGTTGTAATAGAAACAAAAATTTTATAATATTGTGTAAGCACCACTGAGCAGGAGGACAGGCTATGGACAAAAAAGAACAGCTCCTCACGAATTTCAGGGACTTTTTTAACAAGATGGTGTGGCTTAATAGGCTGAAGATGGAAGAAAGCCTGAAGGAGTATAAGCCTTCTGAAGTGCATTGCATCGAATTTATCGAAAAAATTGAAGACGCCAATGTCACTAAACTTGCGGAGTCCCTTTATATGACGAGAGGCGCCATAAGTAAATTAACTAAGAAGCTTATAAACAAAGGCCTTATCGAAAGCTATCAGAAGCCGGTTAACAAGAAAGAAATCTATTTTAGGCTTACTGAGCAAGGGAAAGTCATTTATAAAATTCATGAGAAATTGCACACAGAGTTCCGAGAACGGGACAAAATCGTGTTTGAACAAGTAACTGATGAACAATTTGACACGATGCTGAGCTTCGTGGAAACATACAGCAGGCATTTGGATTCAGAAATAAAGAAACTTGGTGCAGACATTAAATCGGATAAAATTGAATAAAACCATAGGCAGCCCTGCTCCATGAAAACGGGCTGCCTTTTTACCCTCCTCTTATTGTTGACAAAGAAACAAAATCACTCTATTATTTTGTTGACAAGGAAACAAAATAACGATTGAGAGGAGAATAATATGTCAAAACATAAAAGAAAGGAACCCCGGCTGCCAAAAGAAGTTCTCACAGCCGCCTGGGCTATTGCACTGGGAGCAATCGCTCCAATGCTTGACTCAACGATGGTGAACATCGCCATCGACAAACTGACTGAAGATTTCAACACGACATTGGCTGCCATTCAATGGTCCGTTACAGGCTATGTGTTAGCACTTGCGATTGCAGTACCCGTGTCCGGCTGGCTTATGAACAAATATAACGGCAAGAAAATCTTCATCGGCTCAGTCATCGCCTTTGGTGTCATTTCTGTTTTTGCGGGAATGAGCCGTGACGTTTCCAGCTTCATCTTCTTCCGTTTGCTTCAAGGATTCAGCGCTGGCATTATTACTCCGCTTATGTCAACACTCTTGGTTAAAACAGCAGGTCCGGAAAACTTGGGAAAAGTGATGGCAATCGTCAGCACCCCTATGATCTTCGGCCCGATTTTAGGACCTGTCATCGGAGGCTTCATCGTTCAAGGCGCTTCATGGCATTGGATTTTCTTCATCAACGTGTTCATCGTTTTGATTGCTGCACCGCTTATGATGAAAACCATTCCAGACTTTGAACCATTCAACAAAGATCGTAAACTCGATATTTTCGGGATTATCAATTTGTCCTTAATGAGCGCGGCATTGATTTACGGTATTACGAAAGCAGCGGATCATGCATCATTTAATAATATCGATACAATTTTATGGGCGGGCATTGGTCTTGTTTCAGCAGCCATTTACCTCGTATATAATCAGATCAGAAAAAATCAAACCGTGCTGCCGATGAATTTGTTTGCACACAAGAGCTTCACAGCATCTGCGATCGGTTTGTTTTTAGCGAATATTGCCATCATGGGACCGATGTTAATTCTTCCGCTGTTCTTTCAAAACTTTCGTCATTTCACGGCAATTGAAGCAGCGCTTGCCTTAATTCCCCAAGGAGTCGGGATGCTCGTTACCAGGCCGCTGATCGGAAAAATGATTGATAAGATCGGTGCGAAATACGTGGTTATGGTCAGTCTTGTTCTTTCGCTTATCGGATCTGTACCGCTGATCTATATCACTGATAAAACGAGTTTGATTTGGATTTCCGTCGTATTGTTTATCCGGGGCACCAGTTTTGGAGGAATTATGCTTCCGTTAACGAGCGACGCTTATACAGGACTAGACGGCAAACAGCTTCCGGAAGCAGGTGTCGGTATTCATATGATTGAAAATCTCGGGGCCAGCTTTGGATCAGCTGTGATCGCCACCGTTACCGCAACTGTCATACAAGGATTGCAGCCAACAATTGAAAACAGTTTAAAGGGCTACCATGCCGGATTCTTAGTATCCGTCATCATCCTTGCGGCCATCTTCATTCCAAGTCTATTTCTTACCCATAAAAAGACTGCAATATAAAGAACTTTTTATGGTCTCCCTGAGAACTAAGAGAAATGAACTTTAAAGTAAAAAAACCCTTGCGCAGCAAGGGTTTTAGTTGTTGACAGAATTGGACACAATATAAAAGCCTTTTACTCACTCCACATTGCTTTTCAGTATCCATTCTACTTCTGTTAATTCTTGTTTTTGAACGTCTTTTGTGTGTTTTTTCGTAAAATGGACTTTAACAGCTTCTTCGTTTTCCCAAATCTCCCAAAGCATGATTTTGCGTTCTGATGGTTCAAGCGGATAAGCATGGAATTGAATGCAGCCTTCTTCTTTGTTCGTTTCTTCCTCAAGTTTTTTAAATTCTTTCATTATTTCATTAAGGTCTTTATCACTGATGATTTTTAAGCATGCAGTTATGTAATGCATCGAAATCCTTCCCCCTCTTCACATCATTTTATGGCTTTTCATTATATCATTTATAATGAAACCGGCATACCGTGGTCTCAACATATAAAAAACCGTCCATAAAAAATGAACGGCCGTGTTAAAAAGTTTATTTGAGGTCATCAAAGGCGACTTTTGCAGCCTCAGCGATAAGAGCATTATCATAATTCGCATCTTTCGTAAACCGTTTTGACAGGATGGCCAAAACAATAGGAGCTCTGTCAGGCGGCCAAACAATAGCAATGTCGTTTCGTGTTCCGAAACTTCCGGCCCCGGATTTATCGCCGACTTCCCATCCCGCAGGAGCGCCTGCCCGAATAAGTTCGTCTCCGGTAGCGTTGCCCCGCATCCAATCAGTTAAGATCGTCCGCTTGTCAGTCGTGAGAGTGTTACCCAAAGTGAAAGCTTTAAGGTCGGTTGCCAGCGCTTTTGCTGTGCTTGTGTCACGAATATCCCCGGGGATTGCAGAGTTCAGATCCGTCTCGAATCGATCAGCTTTCGTTACATGATCCCCGATCTGTTTCAGTGATTTTTCGAAACCTTTAGGGCCGCCAAGCTGCTGCAGCAATATGTTCCCGGCGGTATTATCGCTGTAACGGATAGCGGCTTCTGAGATTTCTTTCAGGCTCATGCCTGTATCCAGGTGTTTTTCTGTGATCGGAGAATATGTAACAAGATCTTCTTTGCTGTAGCGGATGACGTCATTAAGTTTTTCAATCGGGTTTTTCATCAGGACAGCGGCTGCGGCCAGGACTTTATAGGTTGATGCGTAAGCGAATCGTTCATTTGGCCGGTAGGCGATTGTCTTGTTTGACCCTGTATCAATCGCATAAACTCCAAGCCTGGCATCAAATTTTTTCTCAAGCTGAACAAATTTTTGATTCGTTATACAGCTTGTCATTTTTGTGTCTTCTATGGATTTCGCTTCAGCATGCGTTGAGCCGAATAAAGAATTGAAACCGGTAAAGCTCACACATAAAAGCCCAATACATATCCCGAATTTTATTGATGCTTTATTTTTCACATTCATCAGGCCTCCTACTTCAATGATTTTGTGTACCCCTTCTAATTAACATCACAAACAGGAAAACAGTCAATATATTTCCTGTGAAATGTTTCCCATGCAAGTTAGGAAATCAGCTGAAAAGGTTAATTTAAAAACGTCCTCACGTTAAAACAATCAGAGTCAAAACAATCGAGTAGAAATACGTACTGCTCCCACGAAGGTGGTCAAGCCCTTCACTTTAAAGTTAGATCAATTGATAATACTCTAATAGGAAAGCCCAGATAATAATGAAACTGGAAATTTGGAAGAATTTACAGAGGAAATTAAAACCCTTATTACTGACTCAAATCAACTAATTATATCTGCAGCCTTTGTTAAGGGATACAGTGGTTATGCCGCGATGAAGTATTTCAACAGGCGATGCTTTTGCAGTGACTACCTATAAAATACAGTTGAAGTCAATCTAACGGCTGAACAGATAAACGATAAAAAGTTTATCCAGTAGCATGATCAGTGATATTGAATTCACTCTTGGATGGCTGCAGAACGGAAGAATAATCTTTTCATGACTGTCCCTTTTCTTCATAAAACAAGCCCTTCTTTTGTTCACAAACATTTAACAGTTATTAACAAGTAAAACAATTACTTCTGTTGTATCTTTTATATGCAATAAAAAAACCATAAAGGAGTGTTTCAAATGAGAGTTAGAAAAGGTTTGGTTCTATTTTTTTCAGCTGTTTTGTTATCTATAACTTTTGCATCAACAGCTAACGCAGCCGTGTTAGCCAGTGTAACCCAAAGCAAAACAGGTGGGACCGACGTATATTTTACTGGAAACGGAAAATATATGAGATTTTATTGTTCTTATTCCAGAAGTTTTACTGATATGACGAATGACGGAGATTGTTCCATTTATAAATGCCTCCCACTACCATGGAAAACGTAGCTGACCTTTTCGTAGGGGGAAATACAAAAAAAAGCTCAACGTATATCGATGTGTGGTTGGATAAAAACAGTCAATATGGTATGAAAGCAGTACTTGGACCCTATCCTCCTTCAAATGCATCCACAACAGCTACAATTACAGATTTACCATAATCCAATGATAGGGAAAGGAAAGAAAGCTGTGTCCTTTCCCTATTGCTCCTCCTGTTTTTTGTATTCTGCGATTTCCTTAGGGGTGGCCATCCGTATTCCATCTGTGTCTGTCCTGTTTGCCGCTTGAACGCCTTCCATGTTTTTCACCTCGCCGACTACTCCCAAATGCTTTAAATACACATAATCACCAATCTTGAAACGATTCTGTTTGGCCCGCTCCTCGAGCATGCTCCTGTATTCACCCGCGGCTTTCTTTTTTAAATCAGCCAGACACATTTCACAAAGTGTTACTGTTACAGAATTGCCTTTAAAATCAGCAAATGAAACCGATCTGACAGATTTCTTTTCTGGATGTATCGTGCATGTTTTCTTCATAGGTGATGGCCGTGTAAATTCAATCATTCCGATTCCTCCTCAAAACATGTTTTTCGTCCTTCTGACATAACAGCGGATGAATTGGAAGTTCCATACACCCGCATCCGAACCGTCACAATACATGTAGACTGCGTTTGTCATTTTTCCGTATTGGATACACGAGGATTGCTTCGCCCATTCATTAAAGCTGCAGGCGCAATCAACGCTTTCAATGAAATCGATCTCCTTCGTCGTCTGACGGATTTTCATACATCCTACATAGCTGTAAGCCTATATTTCTTTATATTCCCAATGCTCGCCGCACTTCCCTGTTAGAATGAAGTTTTTAAAGCTGTTGACCAGTTGCCGCATGTTACCTCCATGCGAAAAACCATTTGGACCAACGCATCCCAATTCATACGGGTAAACGTCAGCCCTCATGAATCATCAACGAAGAACAGTTTTTTCTTAAACCTGAAAGGCGCTATGCGATCCTTTGACTTGCGGCAGAATGTCCGATGATATTCTTGCGATAAGCTATTAACCCACCCTCCCTTTGGGATATAAAGGGAAGGGAGAAATTCTCGGAAGAAGTGCAGAACAAGGGTCAAATGTTGCTGAGGATGTCACCAACGCAAAAATAGTGTTAAAAAAAGTATAAATGGGGAGTTTATTTTAACTGGTTACCCTATAAAATAAAGGAGTTCTAATTAACTATGTACGATAATTATGATATTTTGTTCTAGGTAAAAGAAAGCCCCTCTCTTATGAGAAGGGCTTTATCTATGTTTTCAATAGGTTAGACTATCTTCGGTCCGTAGATTCCATCAGCAGTCAAAAAGTACCTTGCAGTATACAGCGAATGCACTTCAAAATCAGCTCAAAAAAAAACAGTTTCGTCCCCAACTTTCCCCCAAATAGGATGATAAATTAAAGTTAATTTCCCACTAGACCTGCCATCAAAACACCCATCACAATCAATAATAATAGTAAAAGTAAACAAAGTGCTAGGATAACAAAAGAAATATACTTAGCCATTCCTTTAGGTGATTTGATTGCTAGAATACTCCCCACGACAATTCCTAGAATTCCAAGCGCCCAATGAATATGAGGCAGAAAACAAAATGTGAATAAAAGGATGATAAGCGACACTATCCCAAAATACTTTCTCATTTCTCTCCTTTCTTTTTCTCTCCATGTTAGAATACTTTTCTGATTTCATTGAAGACATTGTTTCGGTAAGTGAAGCTAATGAATACTTAAAATTGATTCAAAAAGTATTGGATGGTTCTATTGAAGAATATGAGATTCAATTAAACACCGCTATAGCATATATAAAAGAAGATCAAACAGTCATAGAATACCTTTATACAAAAAGTGAAAACGATACTCGTCTGAGAGACAAGATCCCACAAAGGTATAAGAGTGATAATTGAAACTTTAAGTCCTATGAAATTCAAGGGTTCTTTTTATTAATTCAATACCTCTTCAAGTTTCGCTCTGTTTTCGATCCATAGATATAATCTGAAGAACTTCTTAGGAACCGTCTGACAGAAGGCACGTATCTTCTTGTTTATCTGTAGCCTTGTAATAACTCTTCATCAGTCTTACCGATATGTCTATCAATTAGATGCCCGCCACTTGCTTCATGAACAGCTAATCCGCCGCCGGGTGCGAGAGAGGTACTATCACCTTTTTGACATTACCTATGCCCATGTTGTTAGAAGTTTCAGGTTTTAAGAGAACAATGAAACCTTAACTTTAACACCAAATCATTATGTAGACGGACCGATTATTGATGTTGAGCGTAAGCATGAGGGATTATTATGGTAAGAGTTTTCTAATATTTTCGAGTATGTATATATGCATATTTTTTCTTCTTGCTTCATCAAGAATTAATTTGGCGCTGCGTCCAGTTATAGTATTGTTTCCTTCCATTAAAGCTCGTGCTGTACTTCCACTTTTAAAGATAAACTTGGACATTATAATACCTATTATTTTTGATGATATCGTTGAAAGTATAGTATTTAAAGCATCATAACTCATTCCTCGTTCCTTCATTATAGGTTTTAGTTGTCGAAGATTTATGGAGATGTTTCCTAAAGCATGGATGGAGTCCATCAATCTTATAAAACTCCCTTCTTTTAAAACTTCGATTTCAATAGCTACATTTAGGAGGAAGTGGTTCAATAAGAACTTTTTAAAATTAGCTTGCCTTTTAACGCTGAAGCCGGCTTGCTCAAATAATGTGTATACTTGCTGAACTCGTTCTTTCGAAGCCGTCCCTATATCACCTATCATGATAATAGAAGTAAACGCACCATTAATTGTATTTGCTCCTACTGTTCCCCCGCCAGCACCAGGGAACCCGAATATAAGTTGAGATTGTGGTAATATTTCTGTTTGCTTGATGGGATCCTCCCAAAAATTATTAAAAAACAATACAGTGGCGTTATTCACCTTATTATTCAATGTTTTAACAACGGAACTAATTTGTTCAATATTGACGCTCACAAAAATCAAGTCATAGTTATGGTATTGTGGTATCTCATATATTAAATTAGTTTCCCAAGATACATTATTTTTTTTAGGCTGACGTTTCCTCCTATCTTCTAACTGCAAATTCAGCATTGGCTTATACTTATCTATTGATTCTGGTCTGATATAAAAGTCAATATTATTTCCGTTTTCTTTAAAGGTCCAAGCATATTGACTAGAAATGACTCCACGCCCAATAACTAAGATATTCATTAAATCCCCCTCCAGTTTTTTAATTGAACAGGTGTTGATTTAATAGTATCATTTGTATAAAATTAAACAATCATCAAAAGGCAATATATGTTAATTAATGAACATCATACTAAAATTGTTGAGGTGTGGAGATGGATAAAAGAAAAAGAAGAACGCAAAAGCTGATATTAGACACTTTTTTTATGTTACTTAATGAGAAACCATTTGATAAGATCACAGTAAATCAAATTTCAAAATTAGCCGATATTAACAGAGGTACTTTTTACCTTCATTATCAGGATAAATATGAATTGCTGGAAAAAACCATAAAGATTCATATTAATCACATGAACCAATACTGTCTTCATAATCAAGAAGAGACTAGTAACGCACTTACTTTAGCTCTTGATTACTTAAAGGATAATTACAAATTAATTGAGCCCTTATTGAGGAACGAAGGGTATCAACTTTTCCAAAACGAACTCAAGTCATCTATATCTTCCTTTATTGAAACTTCGGATTTATTTGATCTCCGTGTTGTTAGTATTCTGAAGAGAAGAGCCATCATATCAACTGTTCTAGGCGCTATTGAGTGGTGGTTATTAGAGGATGAATTGAACACAGTTCCATCAGATATTGCTGCTGAATTAAAGGATATAGTTTTTTCCATCATTACATAGAATTGTCATATAATCTTGGATTTGAATAAAACCTGTGAAACTGCTTTATTCTGTTTCAGTAATTTCTTTTGATACTAACAGTTAGTACCATAAGAAAAATCCCCTCTAATTTAAAAAGTAGGGAAGGGAGAACATTGTTCTCCACTTTAATTAATATTTTTTATATACCTCTGCATATGATTCTTTTAATTGGGCTCGTAAATCCTTGTTCTCATACTCTAATCGCTTAACTTTTCGCTTTAAAGATTCGATAATCGCGTCTTTATTATTTTCATTCATTTTATACTTTACCTGCTTTGCAGAGGGGTCTTTTATCTGCTGCTGACGCAGTGTTTCAATTTGCTCTCGTAATATCGCATTATTATAAAGCATGGCCTTTGTCACTCCAGCCTCACTGGCTACACTGTTAAAATTAATACCTTGATTGTTTCTAACGAGCCTTTTAATAGCATCATCTACTTTACTCATAGTAATTGCTTTGCGACCTTCGTGAATTTGCTTTAGGTGTTTCTTGCGGTCATATTATACCCCTTGCTCACGTGTTATTCATTTCGTCCAAAAATTATATTTCCTTGTTTAATAGTATTACAGATATTCTGGAGTCTATCTAAATTCTTCTGGTTTTTTTGTGCTATTTCTTCACGTCCATAATGTTTCACTACTTCTACCATTTTTGAAGTAGATTGTATATGAATTTCATGTTTTGCTACATCCATCTCTGAGAGACCTACCGCCAGGTCTTTACAAGGACTTCCACCATTACACGTTAAGCAAGGAGGTTCCTCCGCATAAGGGCAATTTCCGTTCAATCTTGCCCTACATGATCCATAATGATTATCTATTGCAGTTAATTTATGATTTAACCAAAGAATCTCCTTTTATTTCTTTTGTTATTTCTTCATTTTTATTAAGTTCATAAATATTCCCGTTTAAATCAAAACTAAAAACTCCATCAGTAACTACCTTTTCAAATGCTTTACGCTTTGTTTCATCCAAAAGTTTTGCATAAACCATTGTCATCTCCGGAGACAAGTGGGCAAGTAATTCTTGCACTGTAAAAATATCAATACCGTTATTTATCAGTTTTATTGCATAGGTATGTCGAAAGTGATGCATCTTAAATAACTTTAATGTGTATCAACTTGAAGAAATACCCTTTAATTGGTAAACTCATATTTAACTTACATAAGAGTGGGTGATTCTTTGAATAAAACAATCGGTATTACTGGATTAATCTTCAGCATAGTAGTGCAATCGTTTTCGGCCGATGAATCGCTATCCCACAAGATTGCTACGGCTTTGTTATTTGTATCAATAATGATTTATAACTTTGAACATGCTAAAGATTATTCTAAAAAGTCACTTGTAATTTTAGGAGTTACCTTTATTCTTTTTATGCTAGGAATTTATCAACTTCTCTCTTTTACCAGCGATTACTTTGAAAAGCTTAATGTGAATTTTAGATATATCCTCTTATTTGAAATAGCATTAATTATTGCATTGGTAACGATTGCAGTAAACGTAATGAAGTACATTGCAAATCGGTTAAGGAAATCACCTAATGGTAAAGGGTTATAACTCTTTGCCTTTTTTATACTAAATGCTTCTTTCTATGCGATCTTTTATGTATGAAATCAAATGCGATATCAACTTTTGCCGGTTCCCTCTCCTCTGCTACTCGCTCCGTAACAACAATCAGTTGTCCATTTTTCTGCGGTCAACGCTATGAACTGAATATCCTTTGGCAGCGTAATATTTACTATTAATCTCCTCAACGTGGTTACTAAGTAGTTTGTCTTAATCATCTAAACAACCTCCATTTACTGTATTTTTATTCTTTATTCGTTTATAATTATTCCATCTTCAGCCACACTCTAATCCATCTCTAGTACAGTTTCCGGGTCTATCACAACCTTTTTGATTTCACTTAAGTGACAAACATATGACAAAAACCCTTCTCATCTCGAGAAGGGCTTCACTCATCATACGGCCGGTATTTCTTCCGGCCGGCTTCTAATTCTTTTTTAAGAGCTTGTATATGTCCAAGCAAAAACAATGCGACTGTCCCAACCACCTTTTTAACCGGTTTGAGCTTTCCGGAAGTCATAAGGGTGCTTTAAACGCTGCCGGGTGACTCCAAGCAGCTCCCCCCTTCAGTCAAAACTTCTTCCTGAATAAACTTATTTTTTCGCTTTCTTTCATGTCGTTTTTCTGACCAAATCATAATAAGACCTTTAAAAATTGTGAGGACCACAGCTAAATATAAAATTCCACTCGCTATCATTCCAGAAAGCGACAAGTTTTTAGAATCAATCGCGACAAGGCCAAATAACATTATTAAAAGCATGGCCATTTCTGATGTACTGTACTTGCTGAGATAATCTTTCATTCGAAAATGATTGAAGAGTGGTTAAATAGTGATGTTAACAATCCATTACCGTTACCTTATAGAGGAACCGAAGTTATAGGTAGAGGAGTTCGCAAAGGTACAAATGAAGTTAAAGAAAAATGAAGATGGTAGCTTTATACTAACAGGCTACCCAACGAGGTGATATACAATGATTGAAATCAAAGTTTCTGATCCTGTATTTAGATTTCTAGGAGGGCATTTCCACCAAGATATAGAGTCTCCAGAATCAGCTCTTGATGAGTATCTAAATGAAGCATCAAATAAACTAAAAAAAAGAGATGTAAGAGCACTTACCGAGTTTGTAAACAGTGATCATTCGGAAGCAGATAAGATTGATTTTATAGAGGAGGCGGCTGATGGTGTATTTTTCCCAGAGGACGGTATAACTCCTTTAGAATGGCTTAAACAAGTTACAGAACAAATAAAACAGCACATTGAAACTCTCTAGATAAAAGAAAGTCCTTCTCTTATGAGAAGGGCTTTATCTATGTTTTCAATAGGTTAGACTATCTTCGGTCCATAGATCCATCAGCAGTCAGGCTGAAAGAACCTTGCAGTATACAGCAAATGCACTTCAAAAACAGCACAAAAAAATAATTTCGTCCCCAACTCGATGAATGATGACAAAATCAATAAATAAGCAAAGTAAAAAACCCTTGCTACGCAAGGGTTTCGGCTATGATTCCGACTGGGCTCGAACCAGCGACCTCTACCCTGTCAAGGTAGCGCTCTCCCAGCTGAGCTACGGAATCATGATATGTATGTGTTGCTGGGTATGTTGTTGTCTCTCTGACATTTATAATTATATATCCTGGTTATCCGTTCGTCAACACTTTTTTTATCAAAAATAAAAAAGAGCGCCGCACAAATTTGGCGGCGCCCTTTTCGTTTATGATCTCACTCCGGCGGGGGCGATTTTTTTCAGCGCTTGTTCGAAGTCGCGTTCCAAATCTTCGGCGTTTTCGACTCCGACGCTCAGGCGCAGGAGCCCGTCTGTGATGCCGCGTTTCTCCCTCTCTGCTTTCGGCATGGCGGCGTGCGACATGGCAGCAGGGTATGAGAGAATGGATTCGACGGCGCCGAGGCTGACTGCGAACACCGGAAGCGATACGTTTTCGACCAGCTTTTTGACGGCTTCTTTGCTTTCCAGTTCAAAGGACAGGACGGCGCCCGCTCCGCTCGCTTGTCGTTTATGAGTGTCGGCTCCCGGGTGTCCGGCAAGCCCCGGATAGTAAACGTTTTTGACGGCGGGATGCCCGTGAAAGTAGGCAGCCAGCCGTTCAGCCGTCCGGCTCGCTTTTTCCAGTCTGACCTGTAATGTTTTTAATCCTCTCAATACGAGCCAGCAGTCCTGGACGCCAAGTACCGCTCCAAACGAATTTTGCAGCTTATACAGCTGATTGCCGAGCTCTTCATCCTTTACGGCGGCAAGCCCTGACAGGACGTCACTGTGCCCGCTTAAAAATTTCGTCGCGCTGTGAAGCACGATGTCTACGCCGAGGTCAAGCGGACGCTGCAGTGCAGGCGTCATAAAAGTATTGTCAAGATATGTCAGACAGCCGTGATCCTTTGCCAGTTTGACGACGGCCTTAATATCCGTTATGCCGAGCGTCGGGTTTGACGGTGTTTCCATATAGATGGCTTTCGTATTCGGCCGGATGGCGCAGGCGACCGCTTCTGTGTCCGTCATATCGACAAAGGTGTGTTCGATTCCGAAGCGGGACAGCACCTCAGTCACCATACGGAATGTTCCGCCGTACACATCCTCCGTGACGAGCACATGGTCGCCTTGGGATAAGAGCAGAAATGCCGTCGAAATTGCCGCCATTCCGGAGCTGAAAGCAAAACCTCTCGTTCCGCCTTCAAGCCCCGCAATTGTTTCTTCAAGCGCTGTTCTTGTCGGTGTGCCGGAGCGGCTGTAATCATATGTCCCGAATTCCTCAAATGATGACTGATGGAATGTGGAGGCATGCTGGATCGGCACGCTGACAGCTCCGGTGGCTGCGTCTGTTTTAAATGGGTTGTGCACAAGCTGGGTTTCCAGCGTCCAATTGTGATTACTCATACGACACGGCCCCCTCTTTTACTTGCTGTAATGCCTGCTTTACATCCCGCTTCAAATCTTCTGCATGTTCAATTCCCACTGAAAATCTCAGCAGACGGTTGCAGACGCCGTTTGCGATGCGGATATCTTCCGGAATGTCCATGTGCGTCTGTGTCGCGGGGTATGTAATAAAGCTTTCCACCCCTCCGAGACTTTCTGCAAAACAGATCGTTTTAAGCGCCTTTAAAAACGGATTGACCCATTCCTCTTTTTGCAGCCGGAAAGACAGCATTCCGCCTTTTCCGGGATATAACACATCGGTGATTTCCTCTTCTTTTTCTAAAAATTCTGCAAGTTCACGGGCGTTTTCTTCATGACGGCGCATTCTGAGTCCGAGTGTTTTCATCCCTCTCATTAAAAGCCACGAATCGAACGGCGGGAGAACGGCACCGATCGCATTTTGGTGATTAAATATGACGTCGCCGAGCTCTTCATCCTTTACGACAGCCAGACCGGCAAGGAGATCATTGTGCCCGGCTAAATATTTTGTGGCGCTGTGAATGACGATGTCGGCTCCCAGTTCAAGCGGACGCTGGATCACCGGGGTGTAAAACGTATTATCCACAATCAAAAGCAGGCCGGCTTCTTTCGTAATGCGGGCGATTTTTTCTATGTCCGCCTCCTGCATTAACGGATTTGTCGGCGTTTCAACAAATACCGCTTTCGTGTTTTCCGTTATTTTGGAGCGTAAACAGTCTTCATCACTGAAATCATCATAAATAAAGCTTAAGCCGTATTTTCTCCACTCATTTTCAAATAAACGGTAAGTGCCTCCGTATAAATCGGAGGATACAATCAATTCATCCCCGCTTTTAAATAAAGCCATAATGGTTTGAATGGCTGCCATTCCCGAGCTGAAAGCAAAGCCTCGCGCACCGTTTTCCAACACGGCGATGGCGTCTTCAACGAGCTGGCGAGTCGGGTTTTTCGTGCGCACGTAATCAAAGCCTGTAGATTCTCCTATTCCTCTATGGCGGTAAGCGGTGGACAGATAAATCGGCGGACTGACCGTTCCCGTTGCTTCTTCGCTTCTATTTCCGATTTGGGCTAATTTTGTTTCAACATGCTGCGTCATCAGCAGGCACCATCCTTTTTCAAAAATAAAAAAGCTCCCTCTTCATAAGAAGAAGGAGCTTTTCTCTTCCTCTTATCTTCCAAGCATGTGAATCGCTTGCTGGATTTAGCACCTTGGCACTTTGCCTTCCTGCGGCAAAGCAAACCGGTTGCTGAGGTTTCAAAGGGCCAGTCCCTCCACCTCTCGTGATAAGAATATTGTTTTGTATTTTCTGATTGTTCTATATTAACGCACTATAAAATGAATTTCAACAACTTTTTAATTTTCTGAACTCTCTCAAGAAGTGCATCTGAAGAAAGAAATTTCTAATAATTCATGGTACAATAGGGAAAAACCATTAAGACAAGAAGCGGCCTGGAGGAATGCTAAGTGGCACCGAAAACCGGAATCATTCATGAGAAAAAACTTTTCTCCCATGAGCTTGAAGAAGAAATGACCGTTTTGGTCTACCTGCCAAACACCTACTCCCCCCTGTATAAATATCATACGGTCATCGCCCAGGACGGCCATGATTACTTCAGATTAGGGAAAATCGGGCGGCAGGCGGAAGAGCTCATGTCAAAGGGGGAAATTGACCGCTGCATCATTATCGGCGTCCCCTATAAAAATGTGCGGGAGCGAAGAGACACATACCATCCCGAAGGCTCTAAGTTCGCCTCATATAAACGGTTTATCGCAAATGAGCTCGTTCCTTTTATCGACAAAGAATACCCGACTTATCAAGTCGGATACGGCCGCACAATGATCGGGGATTCCCTCGGCGGAACCGTTTCGCTCATGACGGCGATTGACTATCCAAACATGTTCGGAAACGTCATCATGCAGTCTCCGTATGTTGACGGGCACGTCCTGGATGCCGTCCGGGAGTCGGAGGATCTCAAACAGATTTCCGTTTATCATCAAATCGGAGAAAAAGAAACCGACGTTCACACAACGGACGGCCAGATTCTTGATTTCACCGCGCCGAACGAAGAGCTCAAACAGCTGCTGGAAAGCAAACAGTCTGAATACACGTATGAAACCTTCGACGGGGATCATAAGTGGACCTACTGGCAGCCGCTCATAACGCCGGCGCTGAAGAAAATGCTGTAACCATTCATTTAAGGAGGGAACTTTCATGAAATACGGTATTGTTTTATTTCCATCAAAAAAATTACAGGATCTCGCAAATTCGTACCGAAAACGCTACGACCCGAGCTACGCGCTCATACCGCCGCACCTGACGGTAAGAGATCCGTTTGAAGCGACAGAACAGGAAATCGAGCAGGTCGTATCACAGCTGAGACAGACGGCAAAAGAGTCGCACCCGCTCGTTCTGAAGATCACAAAATACAGCTCGTTTTCTCCTGTAAATAATGTGATATACATGAAAGCGGAGCCGACGGAGGAATTAAAAACGCTGAGTGAGAAATGCTACTCAGGAGCATTATCCGGAGAGCCGGAATACAGCTTCGTTCCGCATGTCACAGTCGGCCAGAAGCTGTCGTCAGATGAACATTCCGACGTACTCGGGCAGCTGAAAATGCTGGACATTTCCCACGAAGAAGTCATCGACCGTTTTCACTTGCTCTATCAGCTGGATAACGGCTCATGGACTGTGTACGAAACATTTTTATTAGGCGGAGGAGAATAACTGTTTGGAAGCCATCATTGCAAAAACTGAAAAACAGCTGAACGACGCTTTTTTCGTCAGAAAAGAGGTCTTTGTTAAAGAGCAGCACGTTCCGGAAGAAGAAGAGATTGATCAATTCGAAGACACGTCAGAGCATATTGTCATTTATGACGGCGGCCAGCCGGTCGGAGCCGGCAGATGGCGCTTGAAAGACGGGCATGGAAAATTAGAGCGCATCTGCGTGATGAAAAGCCACCGCTCTCTCGGTGTCGGCGCCATCATTATGCAGGCGCTTGAAAAAGCGGCGGCAGCTAAGGGCGCCGACAGCTTTATCTTACATGCGCAAACACAGGCGGTTCCGTTTTACGAAAAACAAGGATACCAAGTCACGTCTGGCGAAGAATTTTTAGATGCGGGCATTCCCCATCTGGAAATGGTAAAGAAACAAAAACTATAAAATCAAAAACACTCCTGTTGATATGACAGGAGTGTTTTTTTATGAAAATTATACTTTTTCAAGAAATTTATTGAATTTTATGGAATTTAATTGTATGTTTAGTATGCGAAGTATTACATTTCATACAAAAAATACAATTTATATAGGAGGGTTAAACATGACAGCACCAAAAGGGAAGCATATATTCGGGACTGTTAAAGTAGGCACAAAAGGACAGATTGTCATTCCTAAAGAAGCAAGAGATGTTTTTGATATAAAGCCGGGGGACTCACTGCTTATGCTCGGGGATGACCAGCAGGGTATCGCACTTGTTAAACAAGAACTCTTTTTCGAATTTGCAAAAGATATTTTAAACGCAAAGCAAATCAATACAGATGGTGAGGAGGATGAGTAAATGCACGCGATTGAGCTGAAGCAATTAACTAAACATTATAAAGAAACCGCCGCTGTTGACCGACTTGAATTCTCAGTTGAAAAAGGAGAATTTTTCGCTTTACTCGGAGAGAACGGAGCCGGAAAAACGACATTAATCAGTATGCTTTGCGGCCTCCTTTCTCCAGATGAGGGTGATGCATCAGTGCTTGGTCACAGCATTTTGACTGATTTGGATAAAATAAAACCGAAAATGACTATGTCTCCGCAGGAAACAGCCATCGCCCCTAATCTAACCGTACGGGAAAACTTAGAGTTTATAGCCGGAGTCTACGGAATTCCGAAAAAAGAAGGAAAAAAAGAACGGATGAGATGCTCGAATTGTTTCAATTAAAAGAGAAAGAAAGAGCAAAAACAAAAACGTTATCAGGAGGAATGCAGCGCCGGCTCAGCATCGCAATGGGAATGATTACAAAACCGGATATTTATTTCTTAGATGAGCCGACATTAGGTCTGGACGTCCGTTCACGCCGTGAGTTGTGGAAAAATCTTGAGTCATTAAAGGGAGACATGACGATCATTTTAACGACACACTATCTAGAAGAAGCTGAAGCACTGGCAGACCGTATTTGCATTTTAGAAAATGGGACATTAAAAGCACTGGGTACGGCTGAGGACCTGAAAAAGCAAACTCATTCAGCCACATTTGAAGATGCCTTTTTAGCGATTTGTGACGGGGAGGCGGGGCTTTATGCTTGATTTCGCCATACGCAACCGTAAAGAAATTTTCCGTGATCCCCTATCTATCATCCTTGGAATCGCTCTGCCTGTTATTCTATTGTTTCTGTTTACGGCGATTGAGAAAAATGCGCCGCTTGACACTTTTAAAGTTCAGCATTTAGCACCCGGACTTATTGTTTTCGGTTTTGCTTTCCTCACGATGTTCTCTGCATTGCTGATCGCAAAAGACAAACAGACCGCTCTTCTGACCCGTTTGTTTGCTTCTCCTTTAAAAACAGCCGATTATGTCATCGGTTATGCACTGCCAATGCTGCCGTTAGCCATTTTACAAATCGTCATTTGTTTTATCGCAGCAGCTGCTGCCGGCTTATCCGCCGAATGGATCAATCTTCTAGCGGGTATCGCTGTGCTGCTGCCGATTGCGATGATGTCCGTTTTCTTCGGGTTATGTTTAGGAGCTGTGTTTACGGACAAACAAATTTCAGGTATCGGAACCATTTATATTACGCTTGTTCAATTTCTCGGCGGGGCTTGGATGGATGTCAGTCTGCTTGGTGAGACGTTCAAACATATAGCTTATGCCTTACCGTTTATTCACTCGATCGAACTGGCTCAGGAAGTCATATCCGGAGATTATTCTTCGTTCCATAGCATATTTGGCCGATAGCGGGATATGCCGTTTTGGCGCTTGCGCTTGCTTTCCTTAGTTTGATGAAAATCAGGAAGAGATAAAAAACCGGCACTCTGTAATGGGAGCGCCGGTCTTCTTTACTTATTTTCTTTCAGAAGGCTTATCGTATGTGGGAGCAGGCGGCCATCCCCCGGGCTGCCATGGCCCGGGACGACAATGCTTATGTCCCGGTATCTTTTCATCACTTTCTGAACGGCGCGCGGCCACTGATCCGGATAAAAGCCCGGAGTAGGCACGATTTCCTTTGTTTCTAAAGACTTGATTAAGCATCCGCCGAATAAGAGCTTATCCTGAGGCAGCCAGACGGTGATATTGTCTTCCGTATGCCCTTTTCCCGGATAAAACGTTTCCATTTTCATATCGCCAAATTTCAGCTTTGCCACGTTTTTTAAATCTCCGAGCGGCCGGGCATATCCCTGCTGTCGGGCGAAGTCAGCTGTCAGCTTCGTGCTGTGCACCTTTACACCGTATTTGTACAGGGTGTTCAGCCCGCCTATACGGTCATCATGGGCGTGTGTCACAATGGCATCGGTCATCCTTTTGCCGGGAAACTGCTGGTTTATTTGTGTCATTAATTGCTCTGTAAGACTGTCATTCCACGGAGTGTCAATCAACACGATTCCTTTGGAAGTATCAAGTAGCAATCCGTTCGCAGGGACGGGGCTCCCGTCTGCCATACCTGTGCTTGTATGCATCCAGACATGCGGCGCCAGCTGTGTGAGCGTGACACCTTTTAATTCGGAGCCCTCTGCCGCGTGTGCCGGTTTCATCCCGGCTGTAAAGAGGCCGAATAGAAACAGCCCTGCGATGAATAATGTAAATCTCCTCAATTAGATCATTCCTTTCTTCTTTCATATTATAAGACTCAAAAAAGCCCGGATATTTCCGGGCTTTTTTATACGCATTGATTAATCAATCGGCCTTTTCCCATAATTTGCGGGAGGCGGGAAAGAGAGCGCTTACGTTTTTCCTCATTGACTTTCTTTGCTGCGGCTGCGGTGTTTTCCTGGCGGCGCTCCACCTCTCTGTACACCCTGTCATTGGCGAGGGCGGCCGCTTTCGTAACGCCGGCGTAATCAGGCTTATAACCCGCTGACCGGTTTGCGTATTGAGTGTATTGCTGGTTTTGAATCCGTCCTGCATAAATCATATGTACCCCTCCCCTTCGCTTTTCATTTCCCTTAATCTTACTTTTTGAAACGCGGTTCTTTTGTTATGATATTCTTTGTCTATCAAATGGATGAACACCTTTTAATGGGAGGACCCCTTTTTGAAATGCGCCCGACTGAATAACCGAACGATACATTTACATACATATTCTAGAGAACATTACCAATTCCTTTTTGAAGAAGCCCAAAAAGGGAATATTTTTTGCGCACATTGTGACCAGCCTGTCTTGATGGGGCTTTCCATTTTAGAGCAGCCGGCGTTTTATCACCGGCAAAAGGGAGATTTCACCGCCTGTGAAAAAGCATGCGAGGCGAAGGAGCCAAAAGCAGAGAAAGAAAAAGAAGAGTATAAGGAAGCCGGCATGTTCCGCCTGCCGAAAGGAAAAGCCATTTCCGAGAATCCGAAACCGATCGTCTCAGAATGGAAAAGCCCGAAAAAAGTGCCTGCCCCCGAGCCGTTTTCACCGACATCTGAGGCGGCTGATACATCGCTGTTTCCCGGTATCGGACTGAACCGTGAACAGATGCGGGCCGTCACAGAAACGGACGGGCCTTTGCTCGTGCTTGCCGGAGCTGGAAGCGGAAAAACAAGGGTGCTGACGGCACGCGCTGCCCATATGATTGAACATCTCGGTATTTCACCTGAGAACATGCTGCTTGTGACCTTTACGACAAAAGCCGTGGCCGAAATGAAAGAGCGGATGGCGAATGAGTACGGGCTGGCAGCAGGAAGAGTCTCCCGTCTCGTGACCGGAACGTTCCACAGCTTTTTCTATAAAATACTCTATCATTATGATTCTTCAAAATGGAACGGCAGCCAGCTCTTAAAAATGGAGTGGCAAAGAGAGCAATATGTGAAAAAGGCGCTCTATGAAGAAAACCTGGATGAGAAAGAGTTTCCCGTCGACCAAGCGCTTCAGCTGATCGGCTGCTGGAAAAACACGTATCTCCCTCATGAGACAATTCCGCTTGCGGATGACTGGGAGAAAAAAGTATACAGGCTCTACGAACATTACGAACGGCAGAAGCGGGAAAACCGGCAATTTGATTTTGATGACATGGCTCAAGGCTGTTATGAACTGTTTCAAAGCCGGCCTGATATTCTCGCACAATATCAAAACAGATTTTCTCATATTTTAATTGATGAGTTTCAAGATATTAATCCTGTACAGTACAAAATTATGCAATTGATCGCAAGCCCTGAGAATAACCTGTGCTGCGTGGGGGATGATGATCAATCCATTTATGCGTTCCGCGGCAGCAGTCCGTCTTTCATTCTAGATTTTCAAAAGGATTATCCGGCAGCGAAGACCATTTACTTAACGGCAAATTACCGCTCACCGCATCCGATCGTCTCAAGTGCCCATACCGTCGTAAAGAAAAATAAAAAACGGTATGAAAAAACACTTTCTGCCGTCAAAGACGGTGTTCACGCCCCCGTGATGTTTTTTCCTTACGATGAAGAAGAAGAAGCGACTATGATCGTTTCCGATATGAAGGAGAAAATTCAAAACGGCGCGAGCCCTGACGATTTTGCCGTTCTTTACCGGACGAACAGCGCCGGACGGGCCATTTATGAAAGACTGCATCAATCATCGATTCCTTATCATGCCGACCGCGGCGTGCAGACGTTTTACAGCCGCCGAATCGTCCGGCAGATCCTCGCCTACTTATATGCGAGTCAGAACGAGGATGATACGGATGCAGTGAAAGATCTGCTGCCCGCCTTATTTTTAAAGCAATCCGCCCTGCAAACCTTAAAGGCGCTGTCAATCACAGAAGATTGCACGATGATCAAGGCGCTGACGAAACTGCCTGACCTGAAGCCGTTTCAAATCGGGAAGATCAAGCAGATCGTTCCGTTTTTCGCAAGCATCCGGACAATGAAGCCCGTTGAAGCCATCACCTTCGCAGAAAGCAAAATGGGCTTTTCCGAGTATTTAAAAAAACGGGGCAATGAAGGGAACAAATTGGAAAAAGGCTCTGATGATCTCCGTGATGTCAAAGTGGCCGCCAAAAAATTCAAAACCATTCCGGATTTTCTCGCGCATGTCGATCATATGCGCGCCGCCGAGAATCTGAAAACCGATGAAAACGGCGTCGAACTGCTGACCATTCACCGCTCTAAAGGTCTTGAATTCAATACGGTCTATATTTTAGGCGCGGCTGACGGCTCGATCCCTCATGACTTTGCGCTTGAGACGGCGAGACAGGGTGATCCCGCTCCGCTCGAGGAAGAAAGACGGCTTCTGTACGTCGCAATGACAAGGGCCATGCAGCATTTATATGTATCATGTCCTGCGAACAGGCGGGGAAAAACAGCCCGCAGTTCAAGGTTTCTCGAGCCCCTTCTTCGGACGGACAGACGGAGCGCACTCAAGATATAAAGAACCCGGCAGATGACTGCCGGGCTTTTCTCATATAAAAAGGCCTTTCAATAAGGCCGGCTGACGCCTATTTATTGTTCATCATTTTAGAAATGGTGCCAAAATCAAGTTTCTCTTTTCCGCTTGTAATAGATTGAACGATTTTGTCTTCCAATTCTTTCGGTACACGCTTGTTAGCCAGCTGGGATACCTTCTGAATGACGCCTCTCACCGTGTTTTCATCTTTGAAATTGGCATTTTGCAGTGAACCGGCGAGATTCATAACATCCTTCATGTTGACGCCTGTTTTCTTCTCAATATTTTTGAAAAATTGATTATCCATGTTGTGCCTCCTTTTTGTGGAGTAATACGATATTGTATGAACAAAGGGCGGAACATGTGCCCGTAAGACAACGGAAAAATTCCGCACACCCCGTTTTCATGCTCCTTCATACATCAGGCAAGCACGGGACTGAACAATCCCGCGCTTATCCTGGGTCTTGCTAATGTTTAACCGAAAAAGGATGCACCGACAATGATCAGAAGGATGAACAATACGACAACAAGAACAAATGTTGAGCCGTAGCCGCCTCCGACATAGCCGCCTCCGTATCCGCCGCAGCCGCCATAGCCGCCACCGAATCCGCCATATCCGAATCCCATATTTAAGCACCTCCTTTACTCTCTATACTCTATGTGAGCAGACTTGTTTGGCTTGGATAAATGCATAGGGCCGTTGCGGATTTCATTTATTTTATTGAGAATGCTCATTTTTCTTCAGCTTTGCTTCGGTTTCAGCGGCAAACACATCTATCCATTTCTCAAAGCGCAATCCCGCTTCATCAAACTCAGACAGCTGCTTTTCAATAGAAAAAATATGTTTGTCATGCTCCCGCTGATTTTGATTGTGCCGGCGGTATTTTCCGTTTATTAACGATTCAAATATATTCATACCATCCCCCCTCCTATGATCTATGCGGAACAGGGTCCGGTGTTCAGCCAAAAAACAAAAAAACCGGAATCTCCGGTTTCTTTTAGAAAACGGCTATCTCGGTTTTTTCTTTTGGCCGCAGCCGCAGCCTTTCTTTTTAATTTTTTTTTCGTAAGGCTGATACTCAGTTGATTTGTATGGAGTGTTTTGGGAAGGCTTGCTTGATTGATTCATGGTGATCCTTCCTTTCCTTATGTCATATATGCCATTTTATGCAGAAAGTGACGGTAAGTTGCTGATGGAACCGCCTTATTCCTGAAGAAGACGCGACACCGCAGCTTCAATGATCCCCGCCGCGCCTGCTATAGCCAACAGTAAAATCAGCCATTGCGCAGCCTGCGGCATCACAATCTGCGCCGCAATTAAAAAGGCGGCGCACCATACGCCCGTACACCAGTAGCAGCTGAGAAGTTCACCGATAAATGCCCTGATGCCTTTTCCTTTTATGACAATGTAGGTTTCTGTCGTACCGTCTGGTGCGGTTTCTGTTTTTTCCTCATGAAAAAGGCTCCGGAGCGGCGCCATAATGGTATCGAATACAAAAAGCCTGGCCAGCCGAAAAACGGCAAACGATAACAGAATAAATGAAAGCCAATTGGTAACCACCTGTTCACTCCTTTTTAAAACATGACCTCCTAATATATATGCGAAAACCCTGATTCTCATGAATCGCATCTTGTCCGGTAAAAAAATAGGTGCGGTTTAGTTGTTTTTCTTATTCCGCTCGGCGTTTCTTTTGCATTATATAAAGTATGAATTAGAAAGGAGTGAAGGTTATGTCGTTTGAAGAAAAAGTTGAAACACTCCAACCGCAAATATTCGAACAATTATCCAGCGAATTCGAACAGAAAATCGAAGTGATCGATTGCGAAAACATCACAGTGGATACAACACATATAACGGCCGCTCTTTCTATACAAGCCTCAGTTACTACGGCGATTATCCTTGCGACACAGCTCATGGTCGCAGATGAAGACACTGCAGACCAAATGGTAACCGAACTGCTGATCATGGATGATTGCCAGATAAAAAAAAGAACCGTCATTCAAGTCATTAACAGCCGCAATGTCAAAATAACACTGACAGCAGACGATATCATGGCCTTTGTACAAATTTTATTTCAATTATTAAATATACTTTTTGCTGAACTAGACATCCTTTAACCCTTTCTTTTCACAAATTTTTTAAGTTGAGGTGAGAACAGATGTCAGATAACGAAAAATTCAAAGAAGAACTCGCAAAGCTTCCAGAAGTGGATCCGCTTTTAAAAGTGCTTGTCAGTAATGTCTTCAAAAAACACGGCGTGACAAAGGATAAATTACGGGAAATACCTGATGAAGAAAAAGAAATGCTGATCGCATTAGTCAAAGACATGCAGGCGAAATCAGAAGCTTTTCTTGAAAGCCAGAAAAAGAAAAAAGAGCAGGAAAAAGCCCAAGAACAGCAGCCAACTCCGAAAAACCGCAGAGAACAATTAATCGAACAGCTCCGGCAAAGACGCCAAAATCCCGGTCAATAACTAAAAAATAGTGATTTTTATCAGGATATATGCCTGAGTCAAAGTAAGGGGCCGGCTCATTTAATAACAGTAAAAGAAAAGGAGGAATAGATATGGAAAGCAGACCATACTCTTGGGTTGCACTTGATCCTGAATGCGAACATCCGCGAGAAGAAAAAGAAGAAAGAGAATGCAGAAGATGTAATGTTTGCTGTAACGGTAACGGATTCGGCGAAGATAATGCCTTCATCGACCAAGACCTCGCTCAGGCGAATATCAACAAACAAGTTTCTGAAGAAGCGATTATTATCAGAGACTCTTGTGATATTAACGTGACGTCAACAGACGTTCAGGCAGTCACTTCAGTCGTAACAGCTCTTAATGCAGCAGTCGTAACGGCTACTCTCACTTCCATCGCTGACGGAGTCATCGCTGAATTGGTCGCGCAAGACTTACTTCAGCTTACAGCTAACAAACAAATCAACCGTCAAAAACTGCTCATCGAAAACTCCCGCGGCGTAAACGTGACAACAGTAGATGCCGATATCGCAACGTTGATCTCAACAGCGACAAATACACTGGTTGCCATCTTAGTCATCACCCTTGTCCTCTAAATCTAAAAAGCAGAGCTAAAAAACGCTCTGCTTTTTCTTATTTTCTCCGCATATGATGAATATATAGACGTTCACCCACACCAAGTGAGGCTCGCGTACATATGTTGTTAAAGACAAAAGTCAAATACCCTAAAAGAAGGAGCTGAAATCCATGAGCTGCGGAAAACACCATGGCCGAGATGAAAATTGTGTATGCGATGCAGTCGAGAAGATTTTAGCAGAGCAAGAGGCTGTTGAAGAACAATGCCCGACTGGATGCTACTCCAATCTGTTAAGCCCGACGGTTACCGGTAAAGATACCATCCCGTTTCTCCTGTTTGATAAAAAAGGCGGTTTGTTCTCCACATTCGGAAACGTCGGAGGATTTGCGGATGACAGCCAGTGCTTCGAGTCTATTTTCTTCCGGGCAGAAAGAGTTTGCGATTGCTGCGCGACGCTTTCAATATTGCGCCCCGTAGATGTGCACGGCGACACCCTCAGCGTCTGCCATCCTTGTGATCCTGATTTCTTCGGTTTAGAAAAAACAGATTTTTGCATTGAAGTTGATCTAAGCTGCTTCAGCGCCATTCAATGCCTTTCACCGGAGCTTGTCGACCGGCCTGCGCCGCACAAAGAGAAAAAGCACCACGGATAGTCATTGATTCGCATCTTTTCTAAAGGAGAATCCCCTTCCAACCTTCTATTACAGATGCAATCATCAGCCCGCCCGGACGTCCGGGCGGCTGACTCTCCGATATCGTTTAATCCGGTACCATTTAAAACGTGAAGTCAGGAGGGATATTATGAGCAAGAATATAACATACTGTGTGCGGGAAGCAGTAGAAAATATTGAAGACCTGCAAAATGCGGTTGAGGAAGATTGCCCGGCCGGATGCTATTCCAACCTTTTATCGCCGGGTTATTCATTAGGCGATACAGTGCCGTTTGTGCTTTTCACTTCTAAATCAACGCCGTTTATCGCGTTCGGAAATGTCGGCGAGCTGGATAACGGCCCATGCTTTAATACCGTTTTTTTCAGAGTTGAAAGAGTCTGTGACGGCTGTGCCACACTAAGCCTGCTTATTGCTTTTGACGAGCATAAGCACATTCTTGATTTTACAGATAAAGATTCTGTCTGCGATGTATTCCGCTTAGAAAAAACACACTATTGCATTGAAGTCGATCTTCACAGCTTCTGCGCCATCAATTGCCTGAACCCGAGACTGCTGAACCGCACACATTCTTAATCGAAAAGCATAAAAATAAGCTGCCGGATTAAAGAATTCAGGCAGCTTTTTGTATGGTTAAAAACCGAGCGGATGCAGCGAGGTGATATCGCTAATGGCAAGCTCCGCAGGCGCACCGTTGCTCGTCGTCCTCAAATAGATGGCATCATTTTTTCTGCCGACGATCACGCCTCTATAAGTTTTCCCATTGGCTTCTATCAGACAAAGCGCCCTCGGCATATTATGCGGCAGCTTCGTTAAGAAATCAATTTTTTCAAGAATGGACATTCTGCTCATCGGCTTTTTCACGCGCTTCGGCGGAACTTTCTCCTCCGAGGCGTCATTGTGAACCGCTTCAGGCTCTTTTTCAGCGGTGTCAGGTTCATCAGCAGCGTCCTGCACTTGCGCCGGAACTTCTTGAGGGGCTTCCTCCGCGCGGCTGTGCTGTACAGGCGTCTGATTTTCCGGTTTGGCAGACGCGGCTCCGTCAGGCTGAGTCTTACATTCTTCCTCCTGCTTTCCAGACGCCGGCTCTTCTTCCGGCGGCTGAGGTGCTTTCCTTTTTTTGATTAATATGTCCTGCATTGATGATTGCATGTCTGTATAATCCGGCTGAACAATATACATGAGCGGTTTTTTGTCCGCGCTTCTGTTTTGTTTTGACATCTTCATCCCTCCGATTCTGTCATGTTTTATCTATATGACAGAATGATTAAAATCAGAAGAAAGAAAAAAGCAATCCCTGAAAGGGACTGCTTGTCAATTAACGTGCGGTAATATGGAAACCGGAATCAACGTGAAGATTTTCGCCCGTGATGCCTCTTGACAGGTCACTGAACAAGAATGCAGCCGTGTCGCCCACTTCTTCAGGCGTTGTCGTGCGGCGCAGCGGCGCGCGCTCTTCGATTTCTTTCAGGATAGAGTTGAAGTCACTGATTCCTTTTGCAGACAGCGTGCGGATCGGGCCTGCTGAAATGCTGTTGACGCGGATGTTTTCTTTTCCTAAGTCAGCTGCTAAATATCTGACGCTCGCATCAAGAGACGCTTTTGCCACACCCATTACGTTATAGTTTGAAACGACGCGCTCTCCGCCGAGGTAAGTGAGTGTAACGATGCTTCCGCCTTCAGTCATGATCGGACGCGCCGCTTTTGCGACCGCTGTCAGAGAGTAAGAACTGATGTTATGCGCAAGCAGGAATCCTTCACGGTTCGTATTTAAATATTCACCGACAAGCTCTTCTTTGTTTGCAAACGCGATGCAGTGCGCGATGCCGTGAATCACGCCGACCTGCTCTTTAATGCTCGCAAAGCAAGTTTCGATCTCAGCGTCATTTGTCACATCACACGGAAGGATGAGAGAATCATTTCTTTCTAACGTAGCCGCAAGGTCATGAACTGATTTTTCCAAGCGTTCTCCTGCGTATGTGAAAATGAGGCGCGCTCCGGCTTCATGCAGCGAGCGGGCGATTCCCCAGGCGATACTGCGTTTATTGGCGACGCCCATCACAACGATGTTGCGGCCTTCAAGTGAAAAATTCATATGTATAAAGCCTCCTGTAATCGTCTTAAAGACATAGTTTTAGTACCTGATCTTAATTTTTATCATATCATAACCTTGTCCAGATTGAAAGCATGGGAAAAAGACCGCTGGGTGTTGAAGCGGTCTCTTTTTATCTCGTCTGCAGACTGTTTCTTTTAAAGGCAAAATGATTGGTCGGGCCGTGTCCCGCTCCGATGCCGAGCGTATGTTCCACCGCTTCACGCACAAAATTGGCGGCTATCTCAAACGCGGTTTGAATCTGTTCTCCCTTTGCGGTTTCCGCCGTCAGCGCAGCCGCAAACGTGCAGCCTGTTCCGTGAGTGTGTTTTGTGTCAATATAGGCGTGACTGATTTGGGTAAAAGACGAACCGTCAAATAATAAATCAACGATTTTCCCCTGTTCCGGCTGATGTCCGCCTTTTATGATGACGTTTTTTGCGCCAAGCCTGCAAAGGCATTCAGCCGCTTTTTTCCGGTCCTCAAGCGTACGGATTTCCATTCCCGTCAATGCCTCAGCTTCCGGAACATTCGGCGTAACCGCATAGCTGCGCGGAATCAGCAGCTCTTTTAACGCGGCCTGTGATTCCTCACGCAGCAGGGAAGCGCCTCCTTTGGCAATCATGACGGGGTCGGTGATGAGATGATCCAGCCCGTACTGATCCATTTTTTCCGCTATTTCCGCAATCATCTCTGCGCTCCACAGCATTCCCGTTTTTATCGCGTCAGGCCGTAAATCTTCCGCCACCGCATCGATCTGGCTGCCCAGCGCTTCCCGGGTGAGCGGATAGATGCCGTGAACGCCCAATGTGTTCTGGGCGGTTACCGCTGTAATGGCTGACATCCCGAAGACGCCGAGCTCCTGAAAGGTTTTGAGATCCGCCTGTATACCGGCGCCGCCTCCTGAATCTGACCCGGCAATCGTCAATGCTTTGCATATGCTCATGCTGTTTTTCTCTCCTTTCGCATTATCCGATCCATTTATGATAAAAGGATTTTGCTCTGCTGATATCACTTGTGCCGTGAATTAATGCTCTGCCGTCACGAAACAGAACCATCTTGACATTATCTGCGCGGAACGAAATTAAATACGGGTTGGCTGACACGTCAAGCCCCGCCCGCCTGAGCTGTTCCGCAAGCCTTTGCAGATCAAACTGTTCGGAGATCCCCGTTCTGATCTGTACCGTGTTCCGGCCGCACAGAACAGCCGCTTTCGTCTGATTTTCATAAGATAAAAACGGAAAATCGTTTGTGCCGCAGCTTGGACAATCAGCCGATTTAAGCTGGGCGACGTTTATTTCTGACCGTTCATTTTTCCACAAATCAAACGAACGGAGAACATGCTCAATAGGTTCGCCCGTTAACAGCTTCAGCGCGTCTGCAGCCTGAAAAACGGCCGTCTGCAGGACAGCCGGGCTGATGATTCCCGCCGTATCGCATGTCATACCGCCTAAAGGCAATGTCTCAAGCAGACAGTGAAGGCACGGCGTGACACCAGGAATGACGGTGAATGAAAGTCCGTAGCTGCCGACACAGGCGCCGTACAGAAAAGGAATTCCTTTCTGTACAGCCGCGTCATTCACAATCAGCCTCGTTTCAAAATTGTCAGTGGCATCCACGATAAGGGATGCGTCACAAATCAATCCGGGTGCGTTTTCCGCAGTGACATCCATAACAAATCCTTCTACCTCTACATCACTGTTTATAGATCGCAGCCGCTTTTCTGCTGCCGCGGCTTTCGGCATTTCCTGTCTGACATCGTCTTCGGTATAAAGCTGCTGGCGCTGGAGATTACTCCACTCCACATAATCTCTGTCGGCGATCGTTACCTTCCCGACTCCTGCTCTGACAAGCATCTCCGCACTTGCCGTGCCGAGCGCACCCGCACCGATAATCACGGCATGAGACGAATGGAGCTTCTGCTGGCCTGAAGGACCGATCGGCTGAAACAGCTCCTGTCTGGAATATCTGACCGTCATACCGGAAGACCGTCACGCGGACTGCTTGCAGTTCCGTAATCTTTTACCGGAATTCTGCCGGCTTCATAAGAAAGGCGGCCCGCTTCTACGGCAAGCTTCATCGCCCGGGCCATTTTGACCGGATCATCAGCGCCTGACACAGCAGTATTTAATAACACCCCGTCAGCCCCGAGTTCCATCGCGTAGGCAGCGTCTTTGGAAGATCCGACCCCGGCATCGACAATGACCGGCACCTTCGCCTGTTCAATGATGAAGGAAAGATTCAGCGGATTTAAAATTCCCTGGCCTGAACCGATCGGTGAAGCGCCCGGCATAATGGCATGAACTCCGAGCTCCTCAAGACGCCTTGCGAGCACGACATCATCTGACGTATACGGAAGGACGATAAATCCTTCTTCGAGCAGCTGTTCTGATGCTTTCAATGTCTCAACCGGATCAGGCAAAAGTGACCGGCTGCATCCGATAACTTCTACTTTTATCATGTCACAAAGCCCTGAAGCTTTGGCAAGCCTTGCGATTCTGACCGCCTCTTCAGCCGTTGCGGCGCCGGCTGTATTCGGCAGAAGCGTGTACTTAGACAAATCAAGCTGTTCGAGAAAGTTTGGCTGAGACTGTTCAAAGATGTTCATCCGCCGCACCGCGAAGGTTAAAATATCTGATCCTGAGACCGCCACCGCTTCTTTCTGAATCTCAAAGCTCGGATATTTTCCCGTTCCTAACAGCAATCTTGACTGAAACTGTTTTCCGCCTATTGTTAACATCCTCATCCGCCTCCTACAAAATGAACAATTTCTATGACATCCCGGTCACACAAACTTGTATTTTCATAATTCTTTTTTTCAATGATTTCTTTATTTCTCTCTACAACTACGATTCTTTGATCAAGCTGATACGATTCGAGCAAATCCTGAACCGTCCCCTCTTTTCGATCCCAATCAATTTGTTTTCCGTTCAGCTGAAGGATCATATGTGAACCGCCTCCTTGCGATCAATTCGAAACGCTTCTTCCCATTCATTTTTCACCTGTTTTCCCAGGATCATATCGCGCACCATTTCAGCCGTTGCCGGGGCCAATAAGATGCCGTTTCTAAAATGGCCGGCGGCGAATATGATGCCGCTGTCTTCAGGATGCCGCCCGATAAACGGCTTTCCGTCTCTTGTACCCGGCCTGAGCCCCGCCCAAAACCGGTCTATTTTCATATGTTCGATGGCGGGCAGCATGGTTTTCGCTTTTGAGATGACGGCTTCAATCCCGCCGATGTCAGGCGTATCGCTCCAGTCGCCCTGTTTCATTGTGGCACCTATGACAAGCCGGCCGCTTTTTCTCGGGACGACGTAGCTTTGACTATGGTAAAGGGTTTTGGTAAGCGGGATATGGTCATTCCACACAGAAAGGCATTCTCCTTTCACAGGGAAAAAAGGCTGTCCCAAGCCGAGCTGGCTGAAGAACCGGCCGCTCCATACACCGCTTGCAACTGCGACTTGGTCAGCATAAATATCCCCGCCGGATGTTGTGATACAGTACGCTCCGTTCACCCGTTTAACGGCGGACACATGTGTATGCTCATATATATCAGCGCCATAGCGCCGCGCCCCTTTTGCATACGCTTTGCAGACATAATACGGCTCGACATGGACATCGTCTTTTATAAAACTTGCGCCGAGAATGTCCTTTGAAGCGTACGGCTCTTTCTCAAGGGCTTCTTCCGCTGAAAGCCAAGTGACGGAAGGTAAATCATCCATCTTTCGTAAACGGGTAATGTCTTCTTCGGTATACGCCAGTTTAAGCATTCCGCCGTTATGGCGCCTGATGTCAATGCCGCAAGCCTCCTCCAGCTCGCGCCCTGCCGCTTCATACAGTCTTTGGCTGTACATGGCAAAATCAAAAAACGCATCCCGGTTTTCACATTCCGCATGAGCGCCCAGCATTCCCGCAGCAGCGCTTGTCGTTTTTCGGCCGATCGCACCGTCTTCAAACAAGACAACGTTCTTTTGAGTCTTCGCCAGCTCATAAGAAATGGCGCACCCGATAATTCCGCCGCCGATAACCGCCGTATCATAATGCTTCTTCATAATCGGCCTCCCTTATTGCGCGTGCATACCGTTTTGCCGCTTCCTCAGGATTTTCAGCTGAGAAAATACCTGACATGACGGCAATTCCGTCCGGTTTCGCCTGCTTTGCCTGTCCGATCGTCTGCAGTGTCACTCCGCCGATTGCGATTACGGGGATGGAAAGCGTGCGTTTAATATCTGAGAGCAGGCTGATGCCTCTTGCTTCAAGTCCTTGTTTACATTCGGTTTCAAATACATGGCCGAACACCACATAATCCGCATCTTCTTTTTCAGCTTGGACTGCTTCTTTCAACGAATGAACCGAACGCCCGATATGAAGATGGGGAAATCTGTTTCGCACCTGCTTGACGGAAAAGCTGCGGGACGGAAGCTGAACACGGTGTATATTGGCAAAAAGCGCGATATCCGCCCGGTCATTAATAATCAATTTGTCCTTATCGGCGCCGCCTTTTTTCAAAAGTGACAAAAGCTGCATGATCTCTCCCGCTGTTTTGTCCCGCTCACGGATATGGATAAAGCTCACTTCACGCTGAATCGAAAGAATATCCTCCGCCAGCTCGTCAACGGGCTTGCGATTATCGGTTACCGCGTGCAGCTCCAAAGGACTCCACCTCTTTTCCGCCCTTTCCGGACCAGCCTTCTTTTTGATAGGCCATTCCCCAAAATTGATATTCATAATAGCTTGAAATCACAAAATTCTCTTTCATTTTCGCGCGGATTTCCTCTGTGCTGCTTTCAGCAATCTCGTTAAAACGGCTGATCTGTTCCTCAACCTGTTGTCTGAACCAGTCTCCGCCGTATGTGCCGATCCATTTTTCATAAATTGGATGTTCCGGTTTGCATTCCTTTAAGTGTTCGCCGACTTCATAATAAAGCCAATAGCAAGGCAGAAGCGCAGCTAAAATTTCTCCAAATTGGCCGCTCATCACCGATCTGTACATATGAGACGTGTAAGAATAAGCCGTCGGTGCCGGTTTAAAGGCCGCACGTTCTTCTTCTGTAATTCCTAAAAGCTCCGTAAACTCGCGGTGCAGCGCCATTTCTGCTTCATATGTACCCTGAGCGTGGCCCGCCATCCTGCCCGTCGTAAACAAGTCTTTGGCATATGCGGCTCCGAACGCCTGAACTTTTGCAAAATGCGTCAAGTAGTAGGAATCCTGCAGCACGTAGTAGCTGAAACGGTCTATCGGCAGGCTTCCGTCACCGATTCCCGTTACAAACGGATGAACAAAGCTTCCGTCCCACCATTCAGCTGCCGCCAGTCTGCATTCTTCAGAAAATGTCATTATGTCTTCCCCCCTGATAAAATAAAAAAACCACTTTCCCGCATCGGAAAAGTGGTTTGGAATTTATATGGATAAAAGGAACCCAAAAAATACCGCTCCACTTCCCTACGCAGGTCTGAACCTGTTCAAGTTATGAGGGTCTAAAAGTCTCACTTTTATCTCAGCCCTTATGAAGGACACCCCTAGTGGTCATACGATTGATTATTTACTTGTTATGCCTTCTATCTTATCACGAATTGCAATTTGGTCAAGCTTCAAGAATGTTTCTCAGTTCCGACACGTAGTTGCGCGAGCCCGTAACGATGAGACGGTCTCCTGTTTTCAGCCGCGTGTCTCCGTGCGGAACGATGCTGTCCACACCTCTGAAAATCCGGACGAAAATCACATCGCCCATCAGCGGAAATTCCCGGAGAATGATGCCGTTATACGCCGTGTTTTCCAGATTGATCTGATAAAGCGAAGACTCTTCGTTTGTCAGGAGGCTCATCACGCCGGGCGCCTCGATTAACGCGCGCAGCAGCGTCTTTGTAGACAGAAGGATAGAAAAAATACTGATGCCCTCTTCCTTCAGTTTTGTTTCATGTTCAACCGAGCCGACGCTTGCAATGATACGCTCAGTCCCTTTCTCTTTCGCGATTAAGGCGATTTCAGCGTTCACGTCTTCATTGCCCGTCGCCACTACAAGGATATCCGTTTTGAAAATATCATGCGACTCAAGCGTGCCGGGCTCGTAATCAGAAATGGTCTCCACCGAAAAAACGGATTCCGCAAGCTTTTCTCCGGCATTTTCCTGATGAACGACCCGAACTTCATATTCCTCATCAGGCAATTCCAGCGTCACCGGGAGCGTCATTTGATTTGCGCCGATAAATGTAATGCGCTTTTTCTCCTGCGGCGCACTTTGCCGTTTATATAATTTTTTAAATCCTATCGGTGTGATGATGCTGGCAATAACCGCAACCAAAGTCAGCGCGCCGGACATATTGGCGCTGATAATGTGGAGCCTTTCTCCGATCGTAGCCGCCGCGATGACAAGCGAAAGCGTAGATGTCAGCAAAAACCCCGAAGCAAACACGGTTCTTTTGTCATACCATTTCTTTAAATAAAGCACCGGAAACATTTTGCTGATAAACAGCGCAATCAGAAGCAGCGGAATCATCGTCAATATTTTCGGATCTTGGAAGAGCGTCCAAATGTCCAATTTCACCCCGACCATGACGAAAAAGATCGGAATTAAAAACCCGTATCCGAATGAATCCAGCTGCTCCACCATCTCTTTGTTCGGTGACAGAAGCGATACCAAAACGCCTGCTAAAAACGCGCCGAGAATATTTTCCGCCCCGAGAGATTCTGACAAAGCGACAAGCACGATAATCAGTGTGAAAATGGCTCTCGTGCCGATCTGGACGGTGCCTTTAGACATCGACTGCACAAATGAGCGGTGTTTAAAGATCCTGCCGAAGAAATACAGCACGACCCCCGCGGCAAAGAGAATCAAAAGAAGCCACATATTTCCACTGTCTTCTCCGTAAAGAGAAGAGAAGAAAGCGAGCAGAATCATCGTAGCCAAGTCCGCAATAACGGCGACAAGCAGAATGATCTGGCCGATATTGGAGTTCATGATCCTTTCTTCTTTTAAGGTCGGGACCACCACTCCGAGTGATATCGTCGAAATAATAAGCGTCATTAAAAATGCGTTTTGAATAAAACCGGCTAAGACAAAGCCGTAAGACAGCAGCAATGATAAAATAAAGATGCCGAAAAATATAATCAGTGCGGCAGAAAACGTGTTGGGCGCTTCCTTGCCGTTCGGAAGGAATTGTTTTTTCTTCCCTTTCTCAAATGACGAAAAATCAATTTCCAAACCGCTTAAAAACATTAAAAAGATAAAGCCGAGGACAGACAGCGTCTCCAGCCACGTGTCTCCCTGAACGACGAGATTCAGGCCGCTTTTTCCGATAATAAGCCCCATGATGATTTCCGCGACGACGACCGGAATGCTGAGCTTAAACCGATGCAAAAGGAGCGGCGTCAAAAAAGCGACGATCAGAACGACGACTAAAGATGCGACTGATGTGTGTTCCATTAGTAAATACCTCCTTAAAACAAGGGTTATAAAAGCCCGCTTAATGCGGACAAAACCTTACTTTTTTAAAAACATAACGCATATTCTAACAAGGCTGACCGCGAAAAAAAAGTGATAAGGCTTTATTTCTTTAATTCTTTTTTTAATTTGTTCCAAAACATCGTAATTAGGTATAGGAATTAACCCCATAATAAATAAAAAACCGTTAAAAGGAGGCTGACACAAATGGCTTATGACATCATCAGCGATATACACGGATGTTATGATGAAATGATCGCTTTAATGCAAAAGCTCGGTTATGAAGTGAAAGACGGAACACCCGTCCATCCTGAAGGCAGAACGCTCGTCTTTGCGGGGGACTTAACCGACAGAGGCCCTAAATCCGTTGAGGTGATGCGTTTTGTGACAAAAGCATATGAAAAAGGAGCCGTCCGTTATGTCCCGGGAAATCATTGCAACAAACTGTATCGCTACTTAAAAGGAAACCCCGTAAAAGTGATGCACGGACTGGAAACAACGGCAGCGGAACTGAAAGAGCTGTCTCCCGCTGACAGAACGGAAATATCCAGACAGTTTATCCGATTATATGAGTCAGCGCCGCTTTACGACATTTTACATAACGGAGAGCTCGTTGTCGCCCACGCCGGTATAAAAGCTGACGATATCGGTAAATACACGCGTAAGGTGAAGGAGTTTGTTCTGTACGGCGATATCACCGGTGAAACCTATCCCGACGGCAGGCCCGTCAGAAGAGACTGGGCTGCCGCATATGAAGGTAAGGCATGGGTGGTTTACGGCCATACCCCGGTAAAACGCCCCCGGATCATCAACCGTACGATCAACATTGATACAGGCTGTGTCTTCGGCAATAAGCTGACAGGCTTTCGTTTTCCGGAGCACGAAACCGTTTCTGTAACAAGCTCAATGCCGTATGATGCATCACGATTTCGCGAGGATGACGGCACGCAGACATGAAAAAAGCCCGAGACCGGTTAACGGTTCGGGCTTTACATGTGTTCAATTAATGTTTTCATATCGTCAGGAACGGGGGCATGAAAAACGAGCGTTTCTCCGGTCATGGGGTGTACGAATGAAAGCCGCTCACTGTGAAGAGCCTGCCGTGCAATTCCCTCGTTTTTTCCGCCGTACAGTGTATCGCCGACTAACGGATGGCCGAGGTAACTCATGTGCACCCGGATTTGATGCGTCCGCCCCGTCTCCAGCCGTAACGCTGCAAGCGTGAACGCATGTCCCGCTTTTTCCGTTTGAAAATGCGTCACTGCTTTTTGACCCTCCGGCGTTACCATCCGCTCAATAATACTGTCGGGTTTTCTTCCGATGGGCGCATCCACCGTTCCTTCTTTCTGCACCATGACACCGTGTACGACAGCGAGATACCGCCTGTTAACAAGGTCCTTCTTCTGCGCTGCCGACAAAAGGGAATGGGCAAGCCGATGCTTGGCAATCAGCATCGCTCCCGATGTATCCCTGTCAAGGCGTGTGACAAGATGAACCGTTGACTGCACGCCGTTTTTACGGTAGTGGCTGATCACTCCGTTCGCGATGCTTTCGGACGGATGTTCTCTTGATGGGATTGAGGAAACATACGGCTGTTTATTGATCACAAGCACATGGTCATCTTCATAAAGAATATCAAGCGGGACCGGCTCAGGCAAAAGCGTTTCACTCACATGCTCCTTTGGGAATTCAATCTTAAGCACATCGCCGGCCGCTAACACGGTGCGGACGGTTACGTGCTCTCCGTTCACAAGAAGGTCTCCCCCGCCGAATTTAATGTCAGCGAGAAGCCGCTTTGAAATGCCGAGCTGCGCCGTATATTCTTTTACCGTCATGCCGGCTTCCGGGGCAGAAATGTTCTTTTGGATAAAAAAGTTTTTCAATCCGTTTCCTCTTTCTATTCGCCTTTTCCGATAAAGGAGTCCTGCACTCTTTTCCAAAACGGGAACGGGCGGAATCTTGCAAATCTGACTTTTTCTTTTGCCACTCGGCACAGAATAGACTTGACATCCTTATGCAGCAAGGTTAAATGATCTATCGTGACTTGGAAGTCGACTTCGTTTCTCGGTTTGATGACACAGTTATGATGATCGGGAAGCAAAAGCGGCGAACCGACAGTCCTGAACACTCTGTTATTGATGGATGCCATTTCCGCAAGCTGAATCGCTCTGATGGAAGGGTGGATGATCGCGCCGCCTAACGCTTTATTATAAGCCGTGCTTCCGGAAGGCGTGGACAGACATAAACCGTCTCCCCTGAACGTTTCAAACAGCTGGCCTTTAATTTCAACGTCAGCGACGAGACTGCCTTCTATGCTTTTGATCGTACATTCGTTCAAAGCCAGATACCGCTCCTCACGCTCTTCATCATGATAAGTGACAATCACCTCAAGAAGGGGATACTCCACGGTGTGATACGGCGTTTTGGCGATGGCCAGAACAAGCTTCTCTATCTCCTGCGGAACCCAATCGGCATAAAAACCCAAATGCCCCGTGTGAACCCCGACAAAAGCCGTTTTATCGAGACGGTCGCTGTACCTGTGGAACGCGTAAAGAAGCGTTCCGTCACCGCCGACGGAAATAACGATTTCCGGCTCTTTTTCATCCAAGGTCATGTCAAAATCGAGTAAATACGCCTGTATTTTGCTTTTCAGTGTATCTGAAACCTCGTCTCCTTTTGAAGAAACGGCAAATTTCATGCCATTCCCCTCCTTTCCTACTGGTGGCCGCCCGCTTTTTTCTTTCGTGAAAATGCGGCTTGGGCTTCCTGGATCTCTCCGCGGATTTCTGACATTTCTTCATCGAGCCGGGATGCGGCTTCTGAGGCCCGCTGCAGCCTCAGCTTTACTTTTTCGGGAATGTTCCCGCTGTATTTGTAATTCAGTGAATGCTCAATGGTTGCCCAAAAGTTCATGGCAAGCGTCCGAATCTGTATTTCTACAAGAAGGTGCTTTTCTCCGGACGCTGTCTGTAAAGGATATAAAACGACAAGGTGGTAAGACCGGTATCCGCTTTCTTTATGCTCTGCTATGTAATCCCGCTGGTCGACAACGGTAAAATCTTTTCTGGCAAACAGCATATTTTTGACGATCTGGATATCATCGACAAATTGGCACATAATACGAAGCCCCGCGATATCCTGCATCGTTTCAATCTGATGAAGCGGTATGCTTTTCCGTCTCGCTTTTTCAAGTATGCTCGCCACCGGCTTTACACGGCCTGTCACAAATTCAATCGGTGAGTGGTCATCTTCATACTCATAAAGGGTTCTGACACCTTTCAGCTTCACCTTTAATTCTTCAACAGCCTGGCGGTATGGCGCTAGAAATTGCTCCCATTGTTTGTCATCCATCGTACATCCCCCAATTCCGAACCTGTTCTAAAGAAATACGCTTTTCACTTTTTCTTCCATATCTCCGTAGTTTGCATTATCTTTAATATTTTCAATAAGATAATCGAGTTCTTCATGCAGCCCTGAAAGTTCAACCGTTTTGCCGCCGGCCTCAAGCACAGCCGGTTTTCTTTGGTCAAGGGCCTCTTTCAGATCCGGCCATACATGGTCTTTTATAATGACATATTCAAAAGAGTCAGCTGTTTCAAGTATGTATACAAAAGCAAAGTGATCGGAATCAACTAGCATTTGACCTGAGGCTTTGCGTTCCGCTCCGCTTAAGTCCTCTCCGCACTTCAGTCGGAGCGCGTCTTCTGTTAATGATGCATTTTGGATTTCAATTCTCTTTTGCATAATGTTCTCCTTTTTTAACAAAGTACAGCATTTATTTTATCATATCAAGGTCGATATTGATAAACGTAACCTCTAAAGAGATAATGGGAATTATACAATTTTTCGTCCTGAAAGGAAGACTGTCATGACCCAAGAAATAGAAATCGAGTTCAAAAATCTGCTGACAAAATCAGAATTTCAGAAACTAAGTGAAGCACTCGGCATGAAAAAACATGATTTTAAACAGCAGATCAATCATTATTTCGACACAAAAGATTTTTCTCTGAAACAAAAAAAATCAGCCCTCCGCATCCGTGAAAAAAACGGCGCGTTCGTTCTGACTTTAAAAGAGCCTGCCGCGGTCGGTCTGCTGGAAACGCACCAGGAGCTTACGTCACCTGACCTGGACAGCTTCAAGATTCCCGAAGGCCCTGTCAAACGGCAGCTGGAAGGTCTCGGTATCAATTCAGAACACATTTGCTGGTTCGGAACGCTGTCGACTGAACGCGCGGAAAAAGAATCAGAAAAAGGCTTAATCATTTTAGATCACAGCCGATATTTAGAGAAAGAAGACTTTGAATTGGAATTCGAGGCCGCTGACTGGGACGAAGGAAAACGGGCGTTTGAACAATTGCTCAAGCAATTCGGCATCCCGGCGCGGACCACTAAAAATAAAATCCAGCGTTTTTATGAACAGAAACAAAAAAAGGTGGAATGACAGAGTGAATATAACGAATTGGGCGGCCCTTCTCCAGCTTCAATCAATGGCGCTGCAATCAATCTCTAATACAAGCACGGCTTCAAGCGGACAATCTTCACAAAGCCCGCTTTCAGATTTCAGCGCGCTGCTCAGCCAGTATACGGACACAGCCGTCCGGCAGCAGCCGGAAGCGGGAATTTTAAACGGGGTGCGGACCGCTCACACTTCATATTCACCGAGAATTCCGGTTACAGCCAGTTCCGCGGCCGCATCACAGACTGCTTCCCAAAGCATTAAGCCTGCGAATGCGGCTTCTGACATCAGCACCGGAAACTTTTCAATAGACAGCGCCATTCAAAAAGCTGCCGAGAAATATGGAGTGGACGAAAAGCTGATCCGCGCCGTTATTAAACAGGAATCGGGCTTTAATCCGAAAGCGGTCAGCGGCGCGGGGGCAATGGGACTGATGCAGCTTATGCCTTCCACGGCTGAATCACTCGGGGTGTCAAACCCGCTTGATCCCGTCCAAAACGCTGACGGCGGCACGAAGTACTTAAAGCAGATGCTCACGAAATACGACGGCAATGTATCCTTGGCGTTAGCCGCCTACAACGCGGGCCCCGGCAACGTAGATCGGTACGGAGGCGTTCCGCCGTTTAAGGAAACACAGCAATATGTCAAAAACATAACCCGGCAGTATTACGCGTAAACCAGAGAGGCTTCCTTCTCTGGTTTTTTTGCGGAGTGAAATCTTACACATGAATGAAGGCGATGTGATATGATATGAAATACAAGCGCCTGACAGAAAGGCACTTTGTTTGTAGAAATAAAATGTTATTGCTAAAATATACAGTAACTGAAGATAGTAAAACTGAAAGATAATTTCGCAATAGGAATGATGGTTCCTATTAGCCATATAAAGGAGTAGTCAACATGGGACAATCGTTTAACGCACCATATGAAGCGATTGGAGAGGAACTTCTATCGCAACTTGTTGATACTTTTTATGAGCGTGTCTCGTCTCATCCCTTGCTGAAACCAATATTCCCAAGTGATTTGACTGAAACGGCCAGAAAACAAAAGCAATTTTTAACCCAGTATTTAGGCGGGCCTCCCCTTTATACAGAAGAGCACGGACATCCCATGCTCAGGGCAAGGCATCTTCCCTTTCCGATTACGTCCGAGAGGGCTGATGCGTGGTTAAGCTGTATGAGCAGTGCGATGGATCATGTCGGGCTAAAGGGCGATATTCGTGAATTTCTGTACGGGCGTCTGGAATTAACGGCCAGACATATGGTAAACCAGGCGGAAGCGGAGGATCGATCATATTGACGAATTATCAGCATGAGCAATACTTCGCCCATTGCCACGGACATCCAAAAAAACCGCTGGAAATTTACATGTTTGTTGACCCTTTATGTCCTGAATGCTGGTCGCTGGAACCCGCCATAAAAAAACTAAAAATCAGATACGGACGTTTTTTTACGCTGCGGATCATTGTCTCCGCGAGTATCACGTCGCTGAATAAGCAAAAGCGTAAAAAACACCTTCTTGCCGAAGCTTGGGAAAAAATTTCGAATCGCTCCGGGATGCCTTGTGACGGAAGCCTTTGGCTTGAGCAGGAGCAGCCTTTGTCATCGCCTTACCTTGCCGCACTCGCGTTAAAAGCGGCCGAACTGCAAGGAAGAAAGGCCGGCATCGTGTTTCTTCGCAACATGCAGGAAAGCCTGTTTGTCTCGAAGCAGAATATTACGGATGAAGACGTTCTTTTAGAGATTGCCAAAAAGACGAAATTGGATGTCGAAGAATTCAAACGCGACCTCCATTCACAAAGCGCAGTCAAAGCGCTTCAGTGCGATATGAAAATCGCGGCGGAAATGGACGTCACCGTTAATCCGACATTGACATTCTTTAACAGCCTGCACGATGATGAAGGGCTGAAGGTGCCAGGCAACTATTCTTATGACGTATACGAAGAAATCTTATTCGAAATGCTCGGCGATGAACCGAAACCTTCTGAAACGCCGCCTTTGGAATGTTTCATTGAATATTTCCGGTTTGTCGCATCAAAAGAAATTGCACTTGTTTATGATTTAAGTCTTGAAGAAGTTGAAAAAGAAATGAAAAAACTGGCATTCGCCAAAAAGGTGGCCAGAGTGGAAGCAAAGCACGGTCTGTTTTGGAAATCCCTGGCCGGCACCAAGGAAGATGTCACCTGCTATGATCATTAAAAAAAGCTGATTCCTTACGGAGCCGGCTTTTTTTGTGCAAATAAAGAAACCGCGCCGGGATAAGCGCGGTTTCATATGTCTTAACGACAACAAAGGGGATGGGAGAAATTTTTCACGGTCAAACAAAGGGGTAATGTTTGTTTGTGATCAATTTCACATCCTTATCATATCAAATCTTGTCGAGTTTTGACAAGCCATAAGCTTAATGTTCATATTTTTGTCACAAAACATAACTGACTGCTTGTTTTCATAGAATATATCAATGAAAACAAGGAGGGACAAAAATGCTCCGCACCGTATTGACCATCGGAATGATTGTGTTTTTCTTCTTTTTAAATCTGCTGGCCATGATGCATATGCTGCCGATTTACATTACATCTCCCCTGCTGTTTTTATCCATATTGTTTGCCCTGTACCGGCTGAATCATCGAAAAACGTTTAAAGGATTTTAAAAAGCCTGCGCATCTAATGCACAGGCTTTTTTGTATTAGGAAGGATTCACTTTCGAAAGGAGTTCTTCCATTTCATTCAGTTTCTCTTCAAACATTTTGCAGGCAGCTTCGATCGGTTCAGGCGATGTCATATCGACTCCCGCTTTTTTCAGGATGTCGATCGGATATTCTGAGCTTCCGGCTTTTAAGAAGTTGGTATAACGCTCAACCGCAGGCTTGCCTTCTTTTAAGATCTGGCTGCTCAGCGCTTGAGCCGCACTGTAGCCTGTCGCATATTGATATACATAATAATTGTAATAGAAATGCGGAATTCTTGACCATTCCAGGCTGATTTCTTCATCAATTACCATGTTGTCTCCGAAATACTTTTTATTGAGATCATAATAAAGCTTGTTCAGCAGTTCAGGCGTTAACGGCTCGCCTTCTTGCGCTTTCGTATGAATCAGATGCTCAAATTCAGCGAACATCGTCTGTCTGAAGACTGTGCCTCTGAAACCTTCAAGCATGTGGTTGAGAAGATACAGACGCTGTTTTTCATCTTTTAAGCTGTTCAGCATATATTCACCGAGCAGCGCTTCATTGGTCGTAGAAGCGACTTCAGCGACAAAAATGCTGTAGTTTCCGTACGGATACGGCTGATATTTTCTCGTATAGTAGCTGTGCACGGAATGGCCGAACTCGTGAACGAGCGTAAACAGATTATTGACAGTGTCGTGCCAGTTCATTAAGATGTACGGGTTCGTGCCGTATGTACCGGACGAATAAGCACCGCTGCGTTTTCCTTTGTTTTCGTATACATCGACCCAGCGGTTTTCAAGTCCTTCTTTTAAAATAGACGCGTATTCATCGCCTAACGGAGCAAGCCCTTTGAGCATATAATCTTTTGCTTCCTCATATGTGACCTTCATTCCCGAATCTTTTACAAGCGGTGTGTACAGGTCATAATTGTGGACTTCATCAAGGCCGAGCACCTTTTTCCGCAGATCAATGTAACGGTGTAATAACGGAAGATGTTTATTGATCGTTTTGATAAGGTTATCATAAACTTCTTCAGGGATGTTGTTATTGGATAAAGCCGCTTCCCGTGCTGATTTGTATTTTTTCACCCGGGCGTAGAAATTATCTTTTTTCACAGTGCCGCTGAGTGTAGTCGCCATCGTGTTTTTATACTGTCCGTATGTTTTATATACTGCTTTAAAGGCGTTTTTACGGACTTCACGATCGCTGCTTTCCAGAAAATTAATAAAGTTGCCGTGTGTGATTTGAGTTTCCTTGCCGTTTTCATCTTTTATCGACGGAAACGTAATATCGGCGTTGTTTAAAACACTGAATGTATTGGAAGGTGAAGACAGCGCTTCTGACGCTTCCGCAAGCAGGGCCTCTTCTTTTTCGCTCAGCACGTGCGGACGCTGTTTTGTAATTTCTTCAATGGCATGGGAGTAAACCTTAAGCTCTTCTTTTTCCAGAATAAACTGATGCAGCTTGTCCTCCTGAATCGCCAGAATTTCCGGTTCAATGTAAGCAGTCGCACTGGCGGCCTGAGAATACAGACTTGCGGCTTTGTCGTTCAGACCTTGGTAGAAAGAATTTCCCGTATCCTGATCTGAGCGCATATGCGCGTATGCGTAAAGTTTTCCCAGACGGCTCGTCACTTCATCCTGTGCGGTAAGCGCCGCGTATAAATTATCGGCTGAATGAGCAAGCGTGCCTTTAAAGGAAGATAAATTCGGAATTAATTCTTTAACTGCTTGAAATTCTTTATTCCAGGCCTCATCACTAGGAAAAATATCCTCTAGTCTCCATGTATGCTCTGCCTTTACTTCACTTCTGTCAGGCAGCTGTGCTGCTTTATTTTCCTCAGTCATGGTGATCCCCCTCGTTTTCTTTATTTCAAGCCAATTGAAAAAATGATTGTTTCTCCAAAAGCTTGTGTTGTGATTATCTTCCGGCTTTTCACTGCCTTTTGTCAAATCATATGCGGCGTATAAGACCGAGCATACCAATAATACAATGAAAAACCGAAAACAAAATGCTTGTACGCCCTTCACATTCAGCCACCACCTTGACGTTAGGGTGAACGAAACGGAGCATTCTCATTCCCTAAAAAAGAGCAGGTCCCGGCGGCGCAGCTCTTCGGCCGTTTGAGGGCGCTTGTGTTGGGTTGAAGGCATATATACTTCATTCTCAGTTTCCCTTAAAAAATCCTGCAAACATAAGAAATCAGCATATTGTTTTATCGCCATTCCGATGAGATCTTCATATGAATCATACCGCATCCTGATCTCCTGACGCCGGATTTTTTGCCGCAAATAATGAACCATGCCGGATAACCGGATCGGTGCGCCTTTTTCACAAAGCTTCGCAAGCCGCAAGTATAAATGGCCCTGCCACACAAAAACGGGACTTGCGAAAACAAAGCCCGCTGAAACGGGAATAAACACTTCAGAAGGCAGAAAAGGAAAGGCAATCTGATGCCTTTCGTAAAAAAGGCGCCGGATAAGACCTGCATCTTCTGATAAGAACCGGCCGCTTTTTTTGCGGAAGCCTGCTACGGCGCGTCCCCAAGAGGAAAGGCTGACGCTGTGCCGGCCCTCCGGGAGAGAAATGTCTTTTAGGTTTGCTTTATGAAGAGGAATCATGGTTAAGCCGGCATAAGAATAGCCGGTGTAAAACGGGGTAATAGAATGCAGCTTGTAAAAGGAGCGGACGTCGGGGCAGTAAAACATCAAGGAGGAAAATGAATTAACTTCAAAGAATTGCCAGTGGTAAGCAGAAAGCCGGAAAAAATGCGCAGCCAGCCGTTTTAAGCGTTTTGCCCCGATGATCCAGACAGGCCGATACCCGGCGTTTTTCAAGCCGGCCGTCCGGCTCTTTAAAGAGTCTGCCGAAAGGTTTGCACATTGAAATTCAAAAGCCAGCCGCTCTGTGCCGCTTTCCGCCGTCAGGTCAGGCCGCTGTCCTGCGGAAGGCAGATACGGCTCCAGGCTGACGGCGCACCTTTGTGTCTTAAGCCAGAGAAAAAGCTGTCTTTTTCCTTCCAGGTGATATTCGCTTTCGGGTTCGGATTCTCCCGGGCACAGCCTGCTTTTTTTATGAGCGAAGTGCGGCAGTTTTTCCCGTCCCAATTTAATATCAAGCTCACTTTCACAAATGGGGCAGAACCAGCGTTTCTTTCTCAAATCCGCCGCTTTTTCTTTTGAATAGCTTCCGGCCAGCTGAATAAGCTGTCCCTCGGCAGTCAAAGCACTGAACATGCTACATCTTCTCCTTTCCTGAATCTTGATGTATTCAGCAGGACGAAGGCATAATCCTTTTTGCGGATGAGAGCCGTTATGCAGTTTTCAGCCGTTCATAAAGTCATTCAGAACAAAAAAAACCGATTTCTGCTGAGAGAAATCGGTTTGTTATGATGCAAAGTGTTTTTTTATCGTATATAACGCATGATCAGCGATCACCAATTTTCCGTATTCTTCAAGACGGTGGATGCTGACTGATGATTCTTGCGCGTACTCCAACAGGATGCTTAGCTGATTTTCAACCTCTTCATCAGTTTGCTCATAAAAATCTGCATATAAATAATATCGGTCTTCAAACGAATATAGGGTCGTTTTAATTCCGTTAAGATTCAATTTTGATAGCGAGATGAGATCCTCAAAATCGTCGAACCGCAAAGTGAACTGAAGCTTTTGCTCCTTCTCCTCCCGATTCTCGGCCTGCTCTTCTTTCTGGAAATCATCAAGTAAAGCATCGAGATTTTCATCTGCCGGCTCTTGTTTTTTATCTTCCGGGATCGGCAGTTCGAGTTTTTGTCCGTCCTTGGAAAGCTGGGCTTTTGTTACGATTATTTCCAGTCCTTTGTCCAATGCCTGAACCTGAATCCAAAGAGGACCCTCGACAGCGAATTCCTCTTCATCATGCACTTCATCCATGACTTCCCAGAACAGTTCTTCACTGCGCTCGCGATTGTACCAGATTTCTTCTCTGTCAAAACCGCGATCTTCAATATCACCATAAGACATATAAAATTTTACTGTATGCTCATTAATTCTTTCTATTTCCATTTTGCCAACCTTCCCTTCTTTATAAGATGTTGAAGGGACATCTAAGCTCCCGATGAATAGTACTTTACTACACTTTACCCATTCCGTCCACATCTTAACCTTATAGAAGACAGCGCAAATTCTTTATATTTCTATTTTATGATAAAACAGTTATAAAAGAAATAAAAAAGCATTTTCACACCGAAAAACAGGCTTTCTCCCGGTTCTCATCATAAATAGCGCACCGCTTCATATATTAGCTGTACAAGCAACCGATCTATAAGCGAGGTGTTATTATGCCGCACGATTACCTGCTGTCCCTTCTGCTCATTATCGGAATTGACCTCATTCTCGGCGGTGACAATGCCGTCGTCATCGCGATGGCCAGCCGGAATCTGGCGCATAAGCAAAGACAGCAAGCGATCATCTTCGGAACGTTTATCGCAGTCGTCTTAAGAATCGTTCTGACGAGCGCCGCGGTCTATTTATTGAATGTTCCTTTTTTACAATGCGCAGGCGGAGTGTTTTTATTGTATCTCGGCTATCAGCTTCTGATTGAGAAGAAAGATGCGCAGCATGTAAAAAGCAGTTCTTCCCTTTGGAAAGCCATCCGCACAATCGTTCTGGCTGATATCTTTATGTCGCTTGACAATGTCATTGCTGTAGCCGGCGCTTCTCACGGTGAGCTTACACTCGTTGTGATCGGGCTCTTCATCTCGGTGCCGATCATCATTTGGGGCAGCAAGCTCGTTCATGCCGCCATGGACAAAATCCCTTTATTGATGTATGCCGGGAGCGGCCTTCTCGCGTTTACCGGCGGTGAAATGATTGCCGGAGACAGCAAGCTGTCATTTTTCATGGCAGAACACGGCGCGATCCAAATGATGCTGCCGATTTTGACCGTCGTTTTTGTCATCCTCGCCAGTATGATTTATCAACAGACTGAAAAATAACAAAAAGCCCAAACCGCGATGGTTTTGGGCTTTTTCCATGCTTATCGTAAGCTTATATCAGTTGGCAAGACGCTGTGCTTCTCTTAATTGGAAAGAACGCACTTTTCTTGGCAGGAATCGTCTGATTTCGTCTTCGTTATAGCCGACTTGCAGACGTTTTTCATCAATGATGATCGGACGGCGGAGCAGTCCCGGATGCTCATTGATCAAAGTGTACAAGTCTTGAAGAGGCATTGATTCAACATTTACGTTCAGTTTCTGGAATACTTTAGAACGGGTAGAAATAATTTCATCCGTACCGTCTTCAGTCATACGCAGAATCTGCTTGATCTCATCAATTGATAACGGCTCGGAGAAGATGTTTCTTTCTTCAAACGGAATCTCGTGCTCTTCAAGCCAAGCTCTTGCTTTTCTGCATGACGTACAGCTAGGTGATGTGTATAATGTAACCATTAATCTTCACTCCTCTAATTAGTAGGATGAACATGTTTGTATTCTCAAATTGAAATGACTTTAAAAAAGGAATCTTTATAGGTATTATACTATAAAAAAGTAAGTGTGAACAGTCTCCTGAGAAAAAAATGTGTCAATCCGGCAAATTTACGTTTTGCGGATTTTTTTCATTCTCAATTAGCTCAGCTGATCGAAAATGTTTTTTCGTTTGTTCTCATCAATGACTTTGAGAACTTCATCCGTTTTTTCGTATGATTCTCCGTACCATTTTTCATCTTTATAAGTGTGAATGGTTTCATATGTCTGTTTCATCGCTTCAAACATTTCTTCTTCTGACTCTGTCTTAGGTGACCAGTACAGAATCTCCATTTTGTTCACTTCATTCGTAGCCAATGACCGGCGCCGATACCCGATTGACTGCGCGTGCTTGAAATGCTCTCTTTGATAAAAACGCAAACGCTTCTGTGTATCCGTGTCATCCTCGTCCACAGGTTCCACCTCAAGAAGAATCGGCTTGTTTTTCTTTTTCAGCCTGCCGATCAGCTTGCTTCCGAGACCTTGACCTCTGGATTTCTTTGACACAAACAGGTAATCAATAAAGATAAAAGAGTCAAATTCCGCATACATCAGCACGTGGTACTGTCCCTCTTCTTTATGATAAACATCGCTTTGCTCCTTCAACAGAGCTTCCATATGCGCTTTTGATTTCATTTCTTCAATCGGAAAATATTCACTCAGCTTCTCGTACCAGTTCATTCATTTGCTCCTTATGGGTTCGTTGTCTTCACACTCTTAGATATACCCCATTTCCGATTGTTTAAACAATCTTACATCTATTAAGACGTGTGATCCTTTGACATGGTTTCAATTTTTTTAAAATGGTGTATAATCCACGTTTTTTGTATAACGGTTTGCCGCGTCCCACAATAAAAATTCGTCAATCCCTTCATCATGCAGCGCTTTTATCTGGTCTTCCACCTGGCTTTTCCCGTACTCTTGGTAATTACCGCTGCCGAGATAAGAAGCCGTGAAATCCTGAAGCCACGGACGTGACACCGGCGGATGTTTCAGTTTGGACAGTTTTTTATTTTCCACCTTCGCGTATTCTTTGACGACTTTGTAAGGCTCAAGGTCCGGTTTATCAATTCCGAAATAGCTTGTCCAATGGCTCGGGTAAATCATGGATGAAATGACATCCACCCGTTCGGAAATCTTGCTGAAATTCTGGCCGATCCCCGGTGCTTCCGGCAGCGTCGCAGAATAGCCGAAAATATCAGCCGACACATCCGCACCGTACGGTTTGAGTTTTCTTTTCGCATAACCGACAAAATCGGTGACGGCGTGCACGCGTTTCTGCACATTGCTGTCCGCTGTTTTTCCGTAATCGCCGTGTCCGTATGTCAGTTCGTCATCACGTTTTTCAAAGCCTTCAGGAAAACGGACATAGTCAAACTGAATTTCTTGAAAACCCATCTTCACGGCTTGTTTTGCAATCTTTACATTGTAATCCCATACTTCTTTCATAAACGGATTGACGAACGATTCTCCGCGGCCGTTTTTCCAGACACTTCCGTTTTTTTCTTTAAAGGACCATTCCGGCTTTTCGTTCGCGAGTTCGCTGTCTTTAAATACGACAATACGCGCAATCGGGTAGATCTTTTTTTCCTCCAGTTTTTTCATCATCTTTTTTGGGTCTTTGATGTACGGCTTGGCGATTTTAGCATACTCTGAATGACCATCCGGCTTAAAGGTAAGATTTCCGTGGTCGTCCTTCACATCGATCACCATTGTATTGAGCTCCGTTTTGTCCACAAAGTCTGTCAGCTCCTGAAATTTGCTGCCTCCCGCTGAATGCCCTGTAACGTAAATGCCCCGAACCTTATCAGGATGTGTAAAATGCAGACCTGACGGATATGCGAACCTGGCATTTGCTTTTGGCAGTTCTTTTTCAGTCAGCGCCACATTCACAAGCGGCTGTTCCTCTTTCACAACGGCTTGTGCCGGATAAGCGGCTGCACTGAAAAACAGTCCCGCCGCAATGACGCATAAAATAGTTCTCATACTGATCTCCCCCTTTTTTTCCATTATAGGAAAACGGGAGCAGGCATAATAAACTTGGATGTGCGCGAAAAAAATCCTCCAAGACTGAGTCTTGAAGGATGATACTTTTATTGATAGGTTTTAAATTCAGCTTCGGTGCACATGACGAAGTGTCCCGGTTTGACTTCACGAAACTCCATCTTTTCTCCGTCTTGGAGCTGATGAATTGACGGGTCGTACTTCTTTCGTGTGCGATTTCTTTCATAGTCCGGATCAGGGAGCGGGATGGCGGACAGCAATGATTTCGTGTAAGGGTGAAGCGGGTTTTCGTAAAGCTCATCCGCCGGCGCAAGCTCCACCAGTTTTCCGAAATACATAACGCCGATGCGGTCGCTGATGTATTTGACCATTGATAAATCATGGGCGATAAACAGATAAGTGAGCCCTTTTTCTTTCTGCAATTCTTTCATTAAATTGACGACCTGCGCCTGAATCGAAACGTCAAGCGCCGAAATCGGTTCGTCCGCAATGATAAACTCCGGATCAACCGCCAAAGCTCTGGCGATTCCGATACGCTGGCGCTGTCCGCCCGAAAATTCATGCGGGTAGCGGTTGGCGTGTTCTTTATTTAAACCGACCGTTTCCAGCAGTTCGTGAACCCGCTGCATCCGCTCTTTTTTCGTTTTTGCCAGACGGTGAATATCTATTCCCTCGGCAATAATGTCGGCGACTGTCATTCTCGGATTTAAAGAAGCGTACGGATCCTGGAAAATCATCTGCATTTTCCGGTTAAACTCCAGCAGTTTCTTGCGGGATTTTTTTCCGTGGACATTTTCCCCGTTAAAGAGAACTTCACCGCCGGTTGCCTCATACAGCCGGATAATACTGCGGCCCGTCGTTGATTTACCGCAGCCCGATTCCCCGACAAGGCCGAGCGTTTCGCCTTTATAAATATCAAATGACAAATCATCTACTGCTTTTACTGTTCCTTTCGGCGTAAAAAAATGCTGTTTTAAATGTTTGATTTCGAGCAGTTTCTCAGTCATTTTTTTCACCTTCCTTCATTAAAACAGGCTGCTGATACGTATTCGGCAGCTGACGGATTTTAGCCTTCACCGCTTCCGGCGGCTCGACCTTAGGCGCGTCAGGATGCAGAAGCCATGATTTCACAAAATGCGTATCAGACACTTTATACATCGGCGGTTCCTGTTCAAAATCAATTTTCATCGCATACGAGCTGCGAAGCGCAAATGCGTCCCCTTTCGGAGGATTCGTCAAATCAGGCGGCGTACCTGGAATAGCAGTCAGTTTTTCCTGGTCAGTGCTGTCCAGGCTCGGCATTGAGGCGAGCAGCCCCCATGTATACGGATGGCGCGGATCATAAAAGATTTCATCCACCGTTCCCGATTCGACCACCTGACCCGCATACATGACGGCGACCCGGTCAGCGACATTGGCGACAACGCCGAGATCGTGCGTAATAAAAATGATGGATGTATCAATTTTCTTTTGGAGATCTTTCATCAGCTCAAGGATCTGAGCCTGAATCGTCACATCAAGAGCTGTTGTCGGTTCATCGGCAATTAACAGTTTCGGATTTGCCGCGAGCGCCATCGCGATGACGACACGCTGTCTCATACCGCCTGAAAACTCGTGCGGGAATTGGCCGATCCGTTTTTCAGGCATCGGAATTCCGACGAGATCAAGCAGTTCTACGGCGCGTTTTTTAGCCGCTTCTTTTGAGATTTTTTCATGTTTGAAAAGCACTTCCGTAATTTGTTTGCCGACTTTCATCGTCGGGTTCAGAGAGGTCATCGGGTCTTGGAAAATCATTCCGATTTCCTTTCCTCTGATGGCCTGCATTTCTTTTTCGGACATCGGTACGATATCGCGCCCGTCAAAAAGAATCTGTCCTCTTTTAAAATAGCCCGGCGGCATCGGGATCAGCTTCATAATTGCTTGGGAGGTCACACTCTTTCCGGAACCTGACTCTCCTACGATCGCCAGCGTCTCTCCTTTATTCAAATGGAAATTCACGCCGCGGATTGCCTGTACCTCTCCGCCGTATGTTTTAAATGAAATGGCTAAGTCTTTTACTTCTAGCAAGCGTGTCACTCATATCACTCCTTATTTGCGTAACTTAGGATCCAGCGCGTCTCTTAACCCGTCGCCGACAACGTTAAAGCCGAACATCGCCAGGCAGATAAAGCCGGCAGGGAAAAACAGACGCCAAGGGTAATAGGTTAATGCAGGCAATCCGTCTGAGGCCATCGTTCCCCAGCTCGCAAGCGGCGCAGGTACGCCGAGCCCCAAATAACTTAAAAACGCTTCTGTAAAAATCGCCGTCGGAACCGTCAGTGTCATCGTTACGAGGATAGATCCCATCGCGTTCGGAACGATATGCTTAAACAAAAGCCGGCCGGTTTTGGCGCCGAGTGTCTGTGAAGCAAGCACATACTCCTGATTCTTTAATTGCAGCACCTGTCCGCGGACGATCCTCGCCATATTGATCCAGCCTGTGATCGTCATCGCGACGATAATGGTGAGCAATCCTTTCGGCAGGACAACCATCAGCAAAATAACCATTAATAATGAAGGAACAGCCCACAGAATGTCAGCAATGCGCATCATTACTTCATCTGTGCGTCCGCCGCGGAATCCGGAAATGCTGCCCCAGATTACGCCGATTAATAAATCAAGCACGGCAGCGGCGACACCGATAAAGATGGAAATCCGCGCGCCTACCCATGTCCGGACGAATATGTCCCTTCCAAGGTCATCTGTGCCGAACCAATGATCTTTCGACGGTGCTTTATCGGCATTTAGTAGATTGGTAGTCGCATAATCATATCTTGAAAAGACAGGTGCAAAAATCGCCATAAGAATAATAAGAACGATCAGTACAAACCCGACCATCGCAAGCTTATTGCTGCGGAAGCGGAGCATGGCGTCTTTCCAGAGGGAAAGGCTTTTTTTACTTATTTTTTCGGCATCGCCGGCATTAGCTGAAGCTGGTTCAAACATATTTTTAGGAATGTTCTGCATGGTCTAGGCTCCTTTCTTTGCTTTAGAAAGCTTGATTCTCGGATCGATTAAGCCGTACAGCACGTCTACAATTAACACGCAAAAAAGAAGGATTACGCTGAAGAACACGGTAACTCCCATAATGACGGTATAATCACGGTTTGTAATACTGTTTACAAAATGCGCCCCTAAACCGGGAATTCCGAAAATAGATTCAATGATGAAACTTCCTGTTAAAATGGATGCCGCCATCGGCCCCATATATGTCACGACGGGCAAAAGCGCGTTTCGAAGCGCATGGCGCACGGTGACTGACGGACGGGAAAGTCCTTTTGCTTTGGCAGTCCGTATGTAATCGCTGTTTAACACTTCAATCATGCTTGAACGGGAGAGTCTGGCAATGAACGCCATCGGCATGGAAGCGAGCGCAATGGAGGGCAGAAAGCTGTATGCCCAGGATTCCCACCCCGCGACCGGGAACAGTTCTAATTTAATTGAGAAAATATATTGCAAAATCGTCGCCAATATAAAGCTCGGAACTGAGATCCCAAAAATCGTTAAGATCGCAATGGTATAATCCTGCCATTTATTATGGTACAGGGCAGCCAGCACCCCGAAAAGCACACCAAACGCTAAAGCGAGGAGAATAGCTTCTGCACCGAGAGTGAATGAGACGGGGAAGCCTGAGTTGATTAATTCATTAACACTTTGGCCTTTATATTTAAAAGAAGGTCCGAAGTCCCACATCGCCACTGATTTTAAGTAGCTGGCATATTGAACGAAAAGAGGCTTGTCCAGACCATAGTGTTCGTTTAAGTTTGCCTCAATTTCAGGCGGCAGCTTTCTTTCGCCGGAAAATGGTCCGCCCGGCGCTGCCTGCATTAAGAAGAATGTGGCGGTCACAATCACAAACAGCGTGATGATCATGTAAATGAATCGTTTACCGATATATTTCAGCAAGGTGAACACCTCCATGTTTTTTACAATTTTATACTTTATCAGTAAGAAAGGTATATGGGGACATCCTCCCCATATACCTTGGGTTTTTTGATTTCAGAACCGTCTTTTATTCAAAAGAAGCGTTTCTGAAGTAAACTTCACCTGTTCCGGTCATGATGACATTTTTGAGGTTTTTATCCTGCACCCAAGTATCTGTATAGAAATAAATTGGCGCGACCGGCATTGCATCAATAAAGATTTTTTCTGCTTTTTTCAGCTCTTCGATACGTTTGTCCGGGTTAGTTTCAAGCTGAGACTGGTCCAAAAGCTTTTTAAACTCAGGATCTTCCCAGCCGGTATCGTTGTTTCCGCCTTCTTTATCGCGGAACAACTCCAGGAAGTTGATCGGATCATTGAAATCACCAAGCCAGCCCATACGTCCGATTTGATAATCCTGGCTGTGCAGCTTGTCAATAAACACATTCCATTCTGAGTTATCAAGCTCAACGTTAACGCCTAAGTTCTTTTTCCACATTTCCTGCACGGCCTGCGCAATTTTAGCGTGTGCTTCGTCCGTATTATAAGACAGCTTGATTACCGGAAGGTCTGATGCTTTCTTTACGCCTAACTCCTTCAATCCTTTATCAAGATATTCTTTTGCTGTTTTGACATCATTATCTTTGAAATATCCTTTGGTATTATCTTTAAAGCCCTTCATTGACGGCGGCACGGCTGCCATTGCCGGTACTTGTTCGCCCTGCGTCACGTTTTTCACGATCGATGCGCGGTCGAGGGCATAAGTAAGAGCTTTCCGGATGTTAACGTTATTGAGCGGTTTGGCTTCTGTATTAAATTTGTACCAATACACGCCGGCAATAGGCTCTACATGCAGCGATCCGTCTTTCTTCAAAGTCGGCAGGGATTCTGTCGGAAGCTGTCCAAGCGGCATTCCCGCCCAGTCAAGTTCCCCTGCTTGGAATTTTTTAAGTTCCGTATTGGTATTGTTAATCATCACCATGTTGATTTTCTTCAGTTTTACAGAGTCTTTATCCCAATATTCGTCGTTCTTCACAAGATCGATAGAACCGCTATGTTTCCAAGCCGTCATTTTGAACGGGCCGTTTGACACATAATTGTCGCCCGCGTTTGTGTTCCAGTTTTTATGTTTTTCCGCAATTTTCTTGTTGACCGGCATATACGTATAGAATGAAGTTAATTGCAGGAAGTAAGGTGTCGGGTTGTTCAGTTCAACCTTTAATGTTTGGTCATTAACGGCTTTCACGCCTACATCGTCAATCTTGCCTTTTCCTTTGTTGGCAGCTTCAGCGCCTTTGATATAGTAGAGCTGATAAGCGTATTGTGACTCATTGTTCGGGTCAAGCACCCATTTCCAGGCATATTCAAAATCCTGCGCAGTAACGGGATCGCCGTTTGACCATTTTGCACCGTCACGAATCGTAAATGTATAGGTCTTTCCGTCTTTGCTTGTTTCGATCTTAGATGCCCTTCCTTCTTCAGGCTCACCTTTAGAGTTGACGCGTGTCAATCCTTCAAAGATCTGCCGGATGACGCCGCCGGAAACGGTATCGTTAGCTAAACCGGGGTGCAAAGAGAACGGTTCTGTTTTAATATTGAGATGCAGTGATGTCTGCCCTTTGGTGTCTTTCTTTCCACCGCCGCCTGTTCCGCCGCTGAATCCGCCGCATGCACTTAACACGAGCGAGAAGATAAGCATTAAACCTACAATAGACCAACGCTTTTTCATGCACTAACCCCCTAATCAATTTTTCAGCCTTTACTACTAAATACTCAGAAATATCAGACAAAATAACTTAATATTTTTCTAAACTTTAATTGTGTTCCGTCTTTTCTGATTATTTTATGTAAAGAAGCTGTAACAATAGAGTGAACAAGTTCATTATAATGAAATGAATAATTTATTGCAATACTATTTTCTCAATTTAAAATATTTAAATTTGGTCAGTTTTTCTGTCAATAAGGTGATACACTTCTATTGTTTAAAGCGTAACCTAACTAAATTTTTTTATTGTAATTTCCAGTTCATATTGCTTTTTACATATAATATTCGTTATACGAAATGTTGATATGCGTTATCATTTAGGCATTTTCAGTTCTTTTCGGGTATTTCCAGGCCGTAAGCAATTTGGAAATACGCTTGTATTCTCCTGATGACATTTGGCTATAATTGATTTATAATAGATCAATCAAATACATTTTATTGTGATTGCTATGATGAAGAGTAGTACACATGTTAACCCGTTTGAAGAGAGCCTGCGGTGCTGGGAGCAGGTAACGGGCCATGCGGAATGGACTTCTGAGCAGCTGACCGAACGTAAGTAGGCCCAGCCGGAGCAGCCTCCGTTACCAACGTCTCGAGCGATTCCATTTTAAATGGAGTAATCAGGGTGGCACCACGGTTCATTCGTCCCTTTTTTCACGGGAAGAATGGGCTTTTTTTATTATGTTTTAAGAAATGAGGTAAGTTCTATGAAGAAAACGATTTTTTCAGGCATTCAGCCGAGCGGTTCCGTTACCCTCGGCAACTACATCGGCGCGATGAAGCAATTTGTCGATTTGCAGCATGACTACAACGGATACTTCTGTATCGTCGATCAGCATGCGATCACGGTTCCGCAGGATCGGCTTGAACTGCGGAAGAACATCCGCAATCTCGCGGCTCTATACGTGGCCGTCGGACTTGATCCCGAGAAAGCGACCCTCTTTATCCAGTCAGAGGTTCCCGCTCATGCCCAGGCGGGGTGGATGCTCCAATGCGTCGCATATATCGGCGAGCTTGAGCGGATGACGCAATTTAAAGATAAGTCAAAGGGCAAAGAAGCCGTCGTATCAGGACTGTTAACATACCCGCCGCTGATGGCCGGTGATATTTTACTGTACGGAACGGATCTTGTTCCCGTCGGAGAAGACCAAAAACAGCATCTTGAATTGACCCGCAACCTGGCGGAACGCTTCAATAAAAAATACAATGACATCTTCACGATTCCTGAGGTGAAAATCCCTGAATCAGGCGCGCGCATCATGTCACTGGCTGATCCGCTCAAAAAAATGAGCAAATCAGATCCGAACCAGAAAGCATACATCACGCTGCTTGATGAGCCGAAACAGCTCGAAAAGAAAATCAAGAGCGCTGTCACTGATTCTGAAGGCATTGTAAAGTATGATAAAGAAAACAAACCTGGCGTCTCTAATCTTTTGACGATCTATTCTATTTTAGGAAACACATCAATTGAAGAATTAGAGGCCAAATATGAAGGAAAAGGGTACGGTGAATTCAAAAGCGATTTAGCCGAAGTCGTTATCGGCGCATTGACACCGATCCAAGAGCGCTACCGTGAATTAATTGAGAGCGATGAGCTTGACCGCATTCTCGACGAAGGAGCGGCGCGCGCTAACAAAACGGCCGGCAAAATGGTAAAAAAAATGGAAAACGCCATGGGTCTCGGACGGAAAAGAAGATAAAGAAAAGAGGCGGGATAACCCCGCCTCTTTTTTCAGTTCACTTTTGATTCCTGTTCCATTTCCCAAAGCTTTTCGAAAAACGGCTGCCCTTTAATCAAATTCTCACAGAACGCGAGATGCTTGTCTGACCAGCCTTCAATTGTTTCATTGTAAAGCATGTCCCAAATCTCTTCAAAGCTCATCCGTTTGATCTGCTCGTACATATGCGGATTCCATTCCGTATACCAATACACAATTTCCGCGCGGTTTTTCAGCCCTTTCAGCTGGTCAAGCGCCATAAACATCAGCTGCTTGATCTGCCGTTCTTTTCTCGTCAGCCCTCTGACATGCTCCGGCGCCAGTGATAAAATGTGATATTCCTTTGAAGACTCCAGTTGCGCCGGCTCAAATTGAAATGATTCCGGCTCTACATCCTTTACCATTTCATAAACAAGCTGCTCCTGTCTCGGAATCAGGCGGCTCTTTCTGACCGGGATGGTATATCCGATCGTATCCACGGCAATGATGCCGATCCCGTCTGTCACGACAAAACAGTACTCAAGCTTCGTCCGCTCATGATTTTTTCGCACGTATGACTTTTGATGCACTTGATCAAGCAGCTCTTTCGGAAGCTCTGATAAGTCGTTTTCTATGTAATGAAATAATACCGACGGCACTCTGAGCAGCGGCGTCTGATCCAAAAGCTCAACCGTGTCTTCCTTCCGCCATTCGTGAAAATGGCAGACATTGTAGCCATTCTCTTCCCCTTCAAACCAATTGACCCACACATCATGAAGAAATAACATATTCGACCCCTCACTTTATAAAAACTGTTGTCCACAGTATAGGCAAGGGAAAGATAAATTATTCCATTTCGATATGAGATTTCCGCAATACGGGACTGGATTTCTGCCTGCAACGCAACAAAAAAATCTCCCGTTTCATCCGGGAGATCATTTCACATTTTTCGGATCAAGCGCATCACGCAGCCCGTCTCCGACAAAGTTGAAACACAATACGGTAAGAAGGATCAGCAATCCCGGGAATAACGGGTACCACCAAGCTTGAATCATAAGCGTAAAGTTTTGTGCATCCTGAAGCATATTGCCCCAGCTTGCGATCGGAGGCTGGATCCCGAAACCGAGATAACTTAATGTAGACTCTGCCAAAATAACCGTTCCCACTTTTAATGTGGCAGAGACAATTATCGGTCCCAGCGCATTCGGCAATATATGAGAAAAAATGATATGATGATTTTTTGTACCGATCGTCTTTGCGGCCAGTACAAACTCTCTGGAACGAAGCGATAAAAACTCCCCTCGGACAAGGCGCGCTGTTGTTGTCCAGCCTGTAAGGGAGAAAATTAAAATTAATTTATCCATTCCGGGCTGAAAAATCGTAACAAGTGTAATAAGCAAAAATATATCAGGTATAGATAGTACGATATCAACAGTTCTCATAAGAATGGCATCGACAATCCCCTTAAAATATCCGGCAACGGCTCCGACAACTGTCCCGATTGTAATCGCACCGATCACAGAAGCGAATCCGACAAGCAAGGAAACCCGCGCCCCGTACAGAACCCTCGTAAAGATGTCTCTTCCGAATTTATCAGTTCCCATTAGATGTTTTAAACTCGGCGGTTTCAAACGGTTGATAAGAGATTGACTCTCTGGAGAGTAAGGAGCGATTACCGAAGCGAATAAAGCAGACAAGATGATAATGGTTAATATAACGGCTCCGATTACAGCAAGTTTATTTTGAAAGAACTTTTCGAAAAAAATCTTAGTCATTGTTTCCGGTTTGGATTGAATATTTTCCTTTAATTTTATTTCACTGGGGGGTGTGCCGGTATTTGGCTGTAACATTTGACCTCTCACCTCTCTTTGTTAATATTCAATGCGGGGATCAACCAACGCATATAAGATGTCTGCAATTAAATTCCCCACCACAACCAAAACAGCTGAAATGACCGTCATGGCCATGATAACCGGATAATCTCGTGAAAAGGCTGAATCAATAAACAATTTGCCGAGACCCGGCCAAGTAAAAATCTGTTCTACCACTACCGCTCCCCCGATAAATGACGGTATCATCAGACCAAAAATAGTGATAACCGGAAGAAGTCCGTTTCTCAAACCGTGTTTAAAAATCACTTTATTATCCCTAAATCCTTTCGCACGCGCCGTGCGTATATAATCCTGCTTTAACACATCAAGCATACTAGATCTTGTATATCTCGTTATTCCAGCCATGTCTGCCGTGGCGAGCACAAAAGCAGGCAGAATCAAGTGATGCAAACGGTCAAATATGTTGAAGTCAGCATTTAAAGTGCCTACTCCGCCAGTGGGAAACCATCCCAGATTTACAGATAAGACCATGATTAAAATCAAACCGAACCAAAAATTCGGAATGGCAAGCCCTAAAAATGAAGTAACAGTTATCCCATAATCCAATTTTGAATAAGGCCGTTTCGCTGACAGAACACCAAATGGAATAGAAATAAGAAGAGCGACAAGGGTTGAAAAAAGCATAAGCACAATCGTATTCGGTAAGCGGGATAAGATAAGTTCAGAAACAGGGGTGCCTTTCTTTACGATAGAAGTCCCGAAATCCCCTTGGAGCATATTCCCCAGCCATTTCACATATTGAACGGGTTCCGGATCGTTCAACCCGTATTTTTCAATGAATTTCGCCCTGTCCGCTTGACTGATTGTAGGGTCCATCATAAGTGACATCGGATCTCCGGGCGCTGCTTTCATGATGGCAAATGATAAAATCGTAATGCCTAAGAGAATCGGCAAGGACATTAATGTTCGCCGTAAAATATATGTAACCATGTTCTTGTCCCCTTTTTAAATAGGATAAGAGAGGAAAGGAACTTCCTTCCCTCTCAAGGGCTTCTGCTATTTTTGGTCCAGCCACCATTTTTCAATATTGTACAAGTCATTTTTAGGGTGGAATACATAGCCTTGTAAATTATTCGGCATCGCTCTGTGATAATTGTAATAGAATAAGAAGCTGTACGGCTGATCTTCCGCAATCAATTTGTAAATCTCTTCATATTTCTTTTGGTATTCTTTTCTGTCGGTAATTGACTTCGCCTCTTCAAGAAGCTTATCGACTTTCGGATTTTTATACCAGATATTATTCAGCCCGTTTTTAGATTGGCTTGAATGGAAGATGGAGAACTGATCCGGGAACGTTGCAAGACTCCATCCGAGAAGAAGAGCGTCATAATCCCAATTAGGGGCACTGGTCTGTTCAATTAACGCACTGAATTCAACAATCCGCGGCTTCGCCTCAATTCCCACTTCTTTTAATTGCTGCTGAACGACAACAGCTAAATCTTCGCGAATTTTATTGCCTTGATTCGTTTTAATTTCAAAAGAGAATTTTTTTCCATCTTTGTCAAGGTAGCCGTCACCGTCATGATCTTCCCATCCGGCTTCTTTTAACAGCTGTTTTGCTTTTTTCGGATTATAATCAAATGTCGGCACTTTAGACTTCGGATAATTCCATGACAGCGGACTCTCAGGAACATTCGCTACCTTGCCGTCTCCATTCAGCACTTGATCCACCATTGCCTGCCTGTCAAGAGCGTAGGTCAATGCCTGGCGCACTTTTTTATCCTTAAAGAGCTCTTTTTTCTCATTCCAGCCGATATAGCTGTAGTTTAAGCCAAGGTCAGATTTGACCTTCACATTTCCAAACGTTTTAACCGAATCAAAATCAGTGCCAGGCACAACGAAGAAATCAATATCTCCCGCTTTTAACTGGGCCACGGCAGCGTTAGAATCAGGAATTGTTTTCACTGTCACTGTATCGAGATAAGGTCTGCCTCCAAAGTAATCATCGTTTGCTTTCAGTTTGACATACTCGCCCTTTTTCCACTCAGCAAACTTAAACGGACCGGAGCCGATTGGATTTTTACGGTTAAATTCATTCTCTCCCAGGTCGGCAACCGGAACCTTACCCAAAATATGTTTAGGCAAAATGCCGTAACTGTCGAGAACGACATTATAGAAATAGGCGTCTTTTTTCTTCATTTTAAACTGAATTTCATATTTTCCTTTTTTCGTTACGGATTTAAGTGACTCAAAACCTGAGCCCCGCTCACCGTTGTAATCTTTGTTAAGAGGAATACTGTAGGTGAAAACTACATCATCGGCTGTGAGCTCTTTTCCATCATGGAATTTAACGCCTTTTTTAAGTTTTACGTTATACGTTAATCCCCCGTCAGCTTCTGTTACTTTTTCAGCCAGCGACGGCTTGACGTTCAATTTTTCATCGGTTTCTAATAATGTGCTGTAAATCATTCCTTCAATATCGGAACTTGCAACATCGGTGGAGTAAAGAGGATTAAAAAGTGTTGGTTCCCCAGTTGACCCGACAACCAAATCTCCGCCTTTTTGCGGTTTTACGTAATTTCATATCAATTCCCCCTTTGTGATATATATGCAGCAAACAGGTTATGTAATCCGGCATACCCCCTCTCGATGCTTGCCTTTTCAGGCGTATAAATGGCAGGCGACGTAATGGCCGGGAGCGGCTTCCTCAAATACCGGGACTTGTTCCTTGCAGATCGGTTTGGCCATCGGGCATCGCGTGTGGAACACGCATCCTTTCGGCGGGTTTGCCGGGCTCGGCAGTTCTCCTTTCAGGATGATTCGTTCCCGCTTGACGGCGTCTTTTTTTCTCGTCACAGGCACTGAAGACAAAAGCGCTTGCGTATAAGGGTGAAGCGGATTGTCGTACAGCTCGTGTTTATCGGTCAGCTCCATCATTTTCCCCAGATACATGACGCCGACTCTGTCACTGATATGACGGACAACACTCAAATCATGGGAAATAAACAAATAGGTCAGATTGAATTCTTCCTGCAGCTCTTCCATCAGATTGATGACCTGAGCCTGAATGGAGACATCGAGCGCGGAAACGGGTTCATCCGCGATAATCAGCTCGGGATTCAATGTCAAAGCCCGCGCGATCCCGATCCGCTGACGCTGTCCTCCGGAAAATTCGTGCGGATAGCGGTTTGCAAAGCTCGGATGAAGACCGACTTTCGCCAGCAGCTCCTCCACTTTCTCGTTCCGCTCGCGCATGCTGTACATATGGTGAGTCTGTAACGGTTCTTTAATAATGGAACGGAGCGTTTTTCTCGGATTAAGCGATGCGAAGGGATCTTGGAAGACCATCTGGATGTTTTTCCGGACGCTTTTTCTCAGCTTTTCTTCAGATAAGCCGGAGATATCCTGACCTTTAAAAAGAATCCGGCCGTCTGTCGGCTTGTATAAACGGATCATCGTTCTTCCCGCCGTTGACTTGCCGCATCCTGATTCACCGACGATGCCTAGCGTCTCCCCGCGCTTTAGTGAAAATGAAACGCCGTCAACAGCCTTTATGTCTCCGACTTTCCTTTGAAAAAAACCGGAGCGGATCGGGAAATATTTTTTTACGTCTTTCAGCTCTAAAATCGTTTCTTGGTTCACAGCTGTCATTTTGATTGGGCACCCTCTTCCTCATATAAAAAACATCTTACAGAACGGCCGCTTTCATGTGTCACCAGCTCCGGCTGCCCCGTTTTGCATTTGTCCATCGCTTTTGAACACCTCGGGGCGAATCGGCAGCCTGCCGGAAGATTATCCGGTGTCGGGACACTGCCTTTGATCGCTTTTAATGTATCAATCTCTCCGTCTATCACCGGTATGGAGTTTAACAGCCCTTCCGTGTACGGATGGAGAGGGTTTAAAAATAAGTCTTCCACACTCGCGCTCTCTACGACTTGTCCGCAGTACATTACAATCACCCTGTCTGCGGCTTCGGAAACGACACCTAAATCGTGAGTGATAAGCAGAATGGAAGTATCGAATTTATTGCAGAGGTCTTTCATCAGCTCCAATACTTGGGCTTGTATCGTCACATCAAGCGCCGTTGTCGGTTCATCGGCGATCAGAAGTTTCGGATTGCAGCTGAGCGCAATGGCGATCATCACCCTCTGTCTCATCCCTCCGGACAGACGGTGCGGATATTCTTTCATCACTTGTTCCGCTCTGGAGAATCCGACGAGCTCAAGAAGCTCAACGGCCTTTTTGACCGCTTCTTTTTTACTCATTTTTTTATGGTATTCAAGAACTTCGGTAATTTGTTCCCCAATGGTCAGCACCGGGTTCAGGGAAGTCATGGGTTCCTGAAAGATCATAGAGACGTCATTTCCGCGGATTTTGCAATATTCGTTTTCGGTGAAGGAGGCCAGGTCCCTGCCTTCAAGCTTAATCGAGCCATCCATAATTTTTCCGCCCGATCCTTGGACAAGTCCCATAATAGAAAGCGAGGTGATGCTTTTGCCCGAGCCGGATTCTCCTACAAGTGCGACGGTTTCGCCTTTGTTAATGTGAAAATCAACCCCGTCAACTGCGGGAATCGGCTGTTTCTTTCTGAAAAAATAGGTCTTTAAATTATTCACTTCTAATAGTGTGCTCATGATACGCCCCTTTCTCATTCCGCTGCAGCAGAGGGAAACATACGTTTCGCTATCACAAAATATAGAATAGTCGAAAAATTTTATATTTATATATTATTACATCATTATTACAAAAGCAAGAATTATTTAGGATAAATGTAATATCCTTAAATAATTTCCATTCTTTTAATCTTTTAAAGCGTTGCTTCCAGAAAGGTTTTTGAAGGTGTGGCCAATGCTTCTTTTACTGTTTTTTGATGGTCGGTTAAATATTTTTTTACTATATTGAATCCGACCGCATACCCAAGCATCGAGGGGAAGTATCCTTTTCCGTATAACAGCTGGGTAAACATTCTGTTGTCTCTCGTTAATCTGAGGTTCGGCTTGACTCTTTTTTCAAACAGAAAATCAAGCTGCTCAGGCGTATAGTAGGACGTCCATTCCGCCGTAAGACTTGAGCCGAAGCGCTCATATACAGCATATTCTGCCAGCCCCTCCATCATGATTGTATCAAGTAATGTCTCATCTTTTTCGTCCATTGTCACATGCTCTAACCGGCAGACGTGATTATATTCATGCGTCATAAGGGCGGAGACAGCTGAATTGGAGATATCCGACGATAAAAAGAGAAACATTTTGTCCCGGAAGGCAAGACCCGATTTTGACCCGAATTCCATACGTATTTTCCGGTTCCGTTCATCAACAGGCAAAACAACGATCGGCACGTCCGGCCCGCTCCACTTCTCCTTTAAATAAGCTTCCTCCTTTTGGATATGGCTGTAGCATCCCCTTTCTTTCAGCTGTTTACTGGTCACGACACCGTCCTTCAGATGGCGGAACATGCCGTGGTTTTGAAGCATCGCAAGTATCGATTTCCATTCTTTCTTTTCGGCCCCTGAAAAAAGCGGCAAAAGGTGCGGGGCCAAATCATTGATGGATGCCGCCTTTTCCATCCATTGATATGTCAGCTTGACGCTCATACCGGTTCGCCTCCTCTTGTTGTTATCATATGCACGCATAAAAAAACCGGCCACCTTTTTCAGGCAGCCGGTCAAAAACTGTATTATTGATATTTTTTAAAGATCAAAGTGGCATTATGTCCGCCGAATCCGAGCGAGTTGCTGAGTACGATGTTTACATCCTGCTCGCGCGCTTTGTCCGGTACATAATCTAAATCACACTCTTCATCAGGTGTTTCGATGTTAATGGTCGGCGGGATGATCCCGTCTTTAATCGCCATGACGGAGAAGATTGCTTCAATTCCTCCGGCTGCGCCTAACAAATGACCCGTCATTGATTTTGTCGAACTGACGGCAAGCTTGTACGCATGATCACCGAAAACAGTCTTAATGGCTTTTGTCTCGTATTTGTCATTGTAGTACGTGCTTGTGCCGTGAGCGTTGATGTAATCAATTTCTTCAGGCTTGATGCCCGCGTCTTTGATTGCTTCCTGCATCGCTCTCGCACCGCCTTCCCCGTCTTGGGCAGGCGCGGTAATGTGGTAAGCATCACCGGTTGAACCGTAGCCGACAATTTCTCCGTAGATTTTCGCACCGCGGGCAAGCGCATGCTCAAGCTCTTCAAGCACGACGATCCCCGCGCCTTCTCCCATGACAAAGCCGTCACGGTTTTTATCAAACGGGCGGCTTGCCGTTTTCGGATCAGGATTTGTAGAAAGGGCTTTGTTTGCGCTGAAGCCCGCAAATGACATTCTTGTCAGCGGCGCTTCCGTTCCGCCCGAAATCATCGCATCGGCATCGCCGCGCTGAATGACTTTAAACGCGTCACCGATAGAGTTCGTTCCCGTCGCGCATGCCGTCACCGTACAGGAGTTGACTCCTTTTGCTCCGAGAGCGATTGAGATTTGGCCTGTCGCCATATCCGGAATCATCATCGGAACAAAGAACGGGCTGACCCTTCTCGGACCTTTTGTCAGGAAGATTTCGAATTGGGATTCAAGCGTTTCAAGGCCGCCGATTCCGGACCCGACCCAAACGCCGACTCTCGGCGCGATCTCTTCTGTAATGTTCAGACCGGCATCTTCAACGGCCATTTTCGCAGCTACGACAGCATATTGCGTGAAGCGGTCCATTTTTCTCGCTTCTTTTTTATCCATGTAATTTTCAACATTGAAATCTTTCAGTTCAGCAGCTACTTTCGCCGGATACTCGTCCGATTCCACACGTGTGATCGGTCCGATTCCGGATACGCCGCCGATTGCATTTTTCCAGCTTGTTTCGGCATCATTGCCAAGCGGAGACAGGGCTCCAAGTCCTGTAACGACTACTCTTTTTTTACTCATCTTGTGTGCACCTCACCTTTTTTCTATCGTCCCCAGCGCATTGCTATGGCGCCCCATGTCAATCCTCCGCCGAAACCGACCATGACGATGACATCGCCGTCTTTAATTTTACCTGCTTCCAGTTCCTCTACTAATGAAATCGGAATGGATGCTGCGGATGTGTTTCCATATTTATGAACTGTTTTAGACATCTTTTCAACCGGAAGCTCCAAACGTTCCCGTGCCGCTTCCATGATGCGGATGTTTGCCTGATGGGGAATCAAAAAGTCTACGTCCTCTTTGGAGAGGCCGGCTTTTTCAATTACATTTACGCTCGATTCACCCATTTGCCGGACGGCGAATTTGAATACTTCTCTTCCATGCATGATTGTATGCCTTTTTTCATCTAAGTACAAGTGCTGACCGCCTGTACCGTCTGCTCCGAGCTCAAATGACAGTATGCCTCTGTCGTCGCTGACCGGTCCGATGACCGCCGCTCCGGCTCCGTCCCCGAACAGAACAGCCGTATTGCGGTCTTCCCAGTCTGTAATGCTTGAAAGCTTTTCAACTCCGACGACGAGAACATGCTTGTATGTTTGTGATTCAATGAATTGTTTGGCGGTTACGATACCGTACATAAATCCCGCACATGCGGCGCTGATATCCATCGCGCACGCTTTTTTAGCCCCGAGCTTTTCTTGTATCATACAGGAAACGGTAGGGAAAGACTGATCGGGAGTGACCGTGGCCACGAGGATCATATCAAGATCCTCAGCGGAAATGCCCGCCTGATCAAGCGCTTTTTGCGCAGCCTCGGCAGCCATGCCGGATGAATACATATCTTCAGCGGCGATTCTTCTTTCTTCTATACCTGTTCTCGTACGAATCCACTCGTCCGATGTATCTACCATTTGTTCAAGATCATGATTTGTCAGCACTTTTTCCGGAATGTAACGGCCGACACCAAGAATTCCAGCTTTCATAGGAAAGACTCCTTTTTATAATGAATTTATAACTAATTAGTTATGATCAATTATTAGTATCAGGTACTAATTCTACCCTATTTTTTTTCTGTTGGCAATATATTCGTCTAAACTATCGGCTCTTGATCCTCATAGAATAAAAGGAAGACGAAAGGAGGCTTTACTATGGATATTTTCTCTAAGATGATGTTCGGCAATTCCGAGGAGCGGGATAAAGAACCGGAAGAAAATCCGGAGCAGCCTCAGGCTGAAAACGAAGAGCAGATCGATTACAACCACGTGATGAATCAGCTGGGCTCCATCATGAACTCCCTGGACCAATTAAAGCCTGTATTTAAAGACCTCGGGCCGATGGTGTCCGCCATAAAGAAAAAAATCATGTGAAAAGCCACTTCATGAAAAAGTGGCTCTCTTTATTTATTCAGCTCCCCGGCATCAGATCTGCCAAGCTCATACGCTTCCGCCATGACCGATGTAAACAGGTTCATGAACGGCTGAATCATTTCCATAGACAGATCAATGCCTGATTTCTCAAGCTCCGCCTTTGCTTCCGGCAGGTATTTCATCGCGATCTGCATAAATTCAAGAGACTTTTCATGCTGCATGTGTATCCACCTCTATTCATTTGACGGCAGTTCATTTGTTTGGTTATACGTTTTTACAAGGTCTGAGATTTTGTCTTGAAAGGCTTTGTCCACCAGAGGGCTGAACGTCCCCATTTCAACGACTCCTTCCCTGAAATCGAAGTTGTGATCTCCGCTCTTGAGCGTACCTTTATTATATTGCTCGGCGATTAATGTATAGGCTTTGTCTACATTTTGCACGGTGCTTGTCAGCACCGTGTTTTTGCCGAGATACGATTGCTCGGCGACATAGCCGATGGCGTAAAGCCCGTCTTTTTTGATTTGCTGAATGACAGGAACATTATACCCGTCTCCGGCCGGATACACAACATCCGTGCCTTCCGCTTTTAACTTCTCGTAAAGATGGAGCGCTTCATTGCCGTTATCCCAGTGGTCCGTAAATTCAGTATTGACGGTGATATCGGGATTTTCATATTTCGCCCCTTTGATAAAGCCGTCTACTTCAGGCTGCCATAAGAACGAGGCGATGACGCCGACCTCATTGGTTTTTGACATATGGGCAGCCGTCATTCCCCCGAAAAAGCCCATCGCTTCTCCCATGAGATGAACGCTTGTGACATTATCGTTTTTCGCCGTTCCGTTTGCGACGACGAACTCCATGTCGGGATAGTCCTTACTGATCATATTGAAGATTTCCTCGTATTCATTTCCGTGCCCGTATAAAAGATTGACTCCTTTTTTGTGCAAATCATCTATCGCTTTTAAAATATCTTCATCAGATCTGATATTTTCTTTATAATAAACGTCAACGTTAAATTCAGATTGTATCGCTAATAAACCTTTGTAACCTTTTGTGCCCCATACCAGGTCACTGATGGTATCGGGAAAAAGCATTCCGACCTTCTCAATTTTTCCTTTAAACGGAGTTTGTGCGCATCCGCTCAATAAAAGGAGGACAGAAAAGATCATGACAAGCCTGGTGATCAAGCCGTGTTCAACCCCTTTTTAAACTCATAACATGTATAATTTAATTGACATACGTTTATTGTAGCGGTAATGCACATAACATGGAAGGTATTTCTTAAAAATTGTCGAATATTGATGAAAATTGTCTTTTCCACTCTTGAATTTTCTCTTTCGCTTCCGTTTTTTGTGTTTTTTCTTTTATTTCCAGGGTAATAATCTGATTTTCGTCCTCTGTGCCGTCAGTTTCAAGCTTATTCATCAGACCGCAGACCGCGTCTTCTAAAAAGACCCTGTTTTCGCCATCTTCTTTCGCTTCCGTCCACGGTCCGTAAAGAGGCGGAAGGATAATCGCTTTAGCCGTGTCCCGCTGACCGTTTTTTTCCCAGCCTTCGTGATCCTCACTGTAAACAATCCAATATAAAGGCTCCTCCCTGTCTTCAGGCAGACACCCGCTCCCATATTGAACACAGATGCGATCGTATTCCTTTTCGCCGATTTCATCTATTATTTGAAAAAGCCCGTTTCTCCCGAGCCACATTAAACGTTCTTCTAAATACAGCTGCCTCGTTTTGTCCTCCGGTTCATCCAAAATGACATCAACATGCACACCCTCATCCATCATCCGTTCGCATAATGAAAGGCCTAGAAATTCATCTGCTCCAATGATCAGCGCTGTCTTCATCACATCTGCCGCCTTTCCGGTTTTTCATTCACGCACAAGCCAAACAGCCCTCTGAAAAGAGATGGCTGTTGTATTCTATTCACTACAGGTCTTTTTCATGACTGCGGAAAAACCGGCAGATGGCTCTGTACATCCGCGCGGGATTCTCAAGCAGGTGATACGTGATAGCGGTCTTACTTCCGGTCTTTTCCCGGGCTTCTTTATATGCGTTCGCATGCAGGGTATACGGGTACGGCGCTCCGGTCGTTCTTTGCCATATATGTACCGGCGCGCGGGTGCTGCATCCGGTGATGGTCTGATAGTTCAGTGAGCTTGCCTCTTTTTCAGAAACACCGAAGCTTTGAGCCGTTTCTCTCAGAAACTGCTTATAAAAAAACTTATTTTCTTTCTCTGATTCGAAATGGGCTTGAAGATCAAGACAAGGATCTAACATTGCAGCTGAACGGATATGCTCGGGCGATGATCGCAGCAATTGATCGGCGATGAGGGCGCCCATGCCTTCTGCGAGCAAGTGTATCTTCGGATTGAGGGTTTCTTGTTTCAGCACATAATGAATCAGCTGCCTGGCGTAGGCGGCGGCTTTTTCCGATCCCCAGTGCCTTCCGTATAAATTGCTGTTGAAGATCGTATAACCTCTGTCACGCAGCGTATTTAACAGCTGGTTTCTCCCTTCATGTTCGAGCCAAAAGCTTGAATCCCCGCTGACAAAGTGAGTTCTGTCTCCAAGAATAAAGATACAGAAGCCGTTCGGCCGATACGGCAGATGGATGACGTTCAGCTCAGATCCGAGTTGGAAAAATCTTTCCGTTATCCCCATGCCTTTCCGCCTCCTTTTACTCCTAGTCTCTCTATTGACTATCATATGTAAGACGAATGAAAACGGATCAGTTAAACCCCTATTTGCTTCTATGTTTTGGCTATTATACCAAGTGCGGGAACCTTATTTTCCGTCAGACAGCCGAACTTGCGGGAGAAAGTCAGCTCCGGGCGCGCTTTTTGATGCGAAAATGACCTTCCGCCCGCGCTTTATGTATGGTATGATACAACGTAGAATAAAATGAAGGACGAGGTGGAAACGTGCGGTTTATTATCAGTTTTATTTGGACGTTCCTTTTATCACATATGGCCTGTTATTTAATCGCCTCCATGAACAGCGCGGCATACAATTTCAAGCAATCATCCGTTATTGCCGTGGTTATTGCGGTGCTTGTCTTTGTTCTTGCGGAGATCATGCCTGTCAAACAGGATGCAAGCCAGCATTCATAAAAGAACTAAAAAACCTGCTTTTCAGCAGGTTTTTTTGTGTTCACGGTTTTCGCTGATACGTCCACAGTCTGTTGTGATTTGAAGTCTCGGGAAACATTTCTCCCGTTGAGAGCTTGATTTTTTGCGGATTTTTGACCATGCTTCCCGTTTCGCCGATTTCAACGTATACACCGTTATTCGGCGCTTTTTGTCCCGGGCGGAATTGATGCTGCTGTCCCATGTCATTTCCTCCTTTTTCTTTTTCATGTAGTATGCGCTTGTGTGCGGAAAATATTAAAAAACCGCTGAATGAGATTCAGCGGTTTTTTTGTTAATCCTGTTTGTAAAGAAGAGCTTTCAGGAGCGCTTTTTGCGCGTGAAGCCGGTTTTCCGCCTGCTGAAATACCGCCGAATTCGGGCCGTCGATAATGTCGGACGTGACCTCTTCCTCCCGATGTGCGGGCAGGCAATGCAAAAATGTATAGTCAGGCTTGGCGAGACTGACGAGTGAGGCGTTGACTTGATAAGGGGCAAACACGTTCAGCCGCTGCTGCGTCTCTTCCTCCTGCCCCATGCTCGTGAAGACGTCGGAGTAAATCACGTCGGCATCCCGCACCGCTTCCTGCGGATTATCGGTCAGGGTGATCTTCGTTCCGGAAACAGCCGCGGCTTCTTTCGCGGCATTTACCGCCTCTTCCTCAACTTCATAGCCTTTCGGCGAAGCAACCGCAACATCACAGCCCATTTTTGCGCAGCCGATCATAAGTGAATGCGCCACATTATTTCCGTCACCGATATAGGCGACTTTTACTCCTTTCAGCTTTCCTTTTATTTCTTGTATCGTCAACAGATCCGCGAGAGCCTGACACGGATGGTACCGGTCGGTCAGCCCGTTTATGACGGGGATGTCTGCATGCTCGGCAAGCTCTTCAACTTTTTCATGCGCGAAGGTGCGGATCATAATGGCATCAACGAATCCGGACAGCACCTTCGCCGTATCCGCGACCGTCTCTCCCCGGCCAAGCTGCAGGTCGCTGCTTGAAAGAAAAAGTCCGGTTCCGCCGAGTTGAGCCATTCCCGCTTCAAATGACACACGCGTGCGGGTTGAAGATTTTTCAAAGATCATCGCCAATGTTTTCCCTTGGAAAATCGGCTGTATCGGATGTTGTTTTAACAATGAAGCTTCTGTAAGAAGCGCGTTGATGTCTGACGGGCTGACATCTTTTAAGGAAAGAAAATCTTTGCCGTACAAATGGGTTAATGTGTGTTCCGCTTTTACTGTGTGCATGATTCCACTTCCTTTTGATAAAGATCTTTGAGCGATACAGGCTGAGGCGTGCCGGAGCCGCTTGCCAAAAATGCTTTGACGGTTTCGGGTTCAGTAAAGACCGTCACACCGTGCGTCATGGCTTCTATCCGCTGTTTGCGCGCTTCTTCTGAGTGATTGAAATTGATATGAACCGCTTTATCCTTTCGGTCTGCCCAAGCCTGAAAAGAGTCTTTGCATACGGTGAATCCCGCTTCTTGGGTCTGCTGTGCCAGTTTTTCATCTCCGCCTTCCAGATAGACGCTGCCTTTTTTCTCCCAGACGTGCGCATAGATTTTTTTCAGGGCGCTTTCTGCGTCAAACGCGACACACATGCCTTCTCCGGTCGACTTCATTTCCGGGCCGGGCTTTACGTCCACATCCTGAATGGCGTGAGAAGAAAATACCGGGAATTTCACTGCCGTTCCGTGCTGATTTTGAATCACCGGCTTGATTTCTTTAAGGGAAGCTCCGGCCAGCAGTCTGGCGGCAAGCGGGATCATCGGGACTCCCATAACCTTAGACACTACAGGAACCGTTCGGCTTGCCCGCGGATTTACTTCAAGCACGAGAATATCTCCCTTTTCATCAATTACAAACTGGATGTTCATGATGCCTTTGAACGCCAGTTTTACCGCGATTTTTTCGGCGGCCTCTTTTAAATCCCGCTGCATTTCAGGGGTGACAGAAGGCCCCGGAAGAATCGCAAAACTGTCGCCCGAATGGACGCCTGCCCGTTCGATATGCTCTGTACAGGTCGGCACAAATACTTCATGTCCGTCAGAAATCAGATCGATCTCCACTTCTTTTCCTGTAATGTACTGGTCGATCAAAATCGGGTACGGCATGCCCGCTTCATTTTCAAGAAGTTCTGAAATTTGCGCTTCTGACTCAACGATTATCATGCCCATCCCTCCGATGACATAAGACGGACGGATCAGCACTGGATAGCCGATGCGGCTTGCTTTTTCCGCGGCTTCTTCTTTCGTATAAGCGGTTTCCCCTTTGGCATGTTTCAGATCCAGATCATCAAGCAGTTTATAAAACAGATCCCGATCCTCCAGCGCATCAAGGGTTTCAAAGGATGTTCCGAGCAGCGAAATGCCCGCTTTTTCCAGCGGTTCAGCAGCATTGATAGCGGTCTGTCCCCCAAACTGGACGATGGCAAAATCAATGTTTTCATGTTCCGCCACGTTTAAAATATGCTCTGTCGTCAGCGGTTCAAAATAGAGCCTGTCGGCAATTTCGTAATCCGTGCTTACTGTTTCCGGATTGTTATTGATCATAATCGTTTCATATCCGAGCTTTTGCAGGGTCAGGACGCCGTGAACGGCACTGTAATCAAATTCCACTCCCTGCCCGATGCGGATCGGACCTGAACCGATGATGAGCGCGCGTTTTTTCTCTTTTCGGCTGATATCTCCGTCGCTTTCCCCGAGATAGGTGGAATAGAAATAATTTGTCTTGGCATCAAATTCAGCGGCGCATGTATCTACGATTTTAAACGACGGGACGATGCCTGATGTCTTTCTGAGAGCGCGGATGTCTTCTTCCGTTTTTCCTGTAAGAGATGCGATCATGACGTCCGTGAAGCCCTTTACCTTCGCCTGTTTTAAAAGCGGGACAGACAGGTTATCTCCTTCTTCCATCAGCTTGTTTTCCAATGTGATGATATTCCGGAACACATGGAGAAAAAACGGGTCAATTTTCGTTTCAGCATGAATGTCTTCTATTGTTACACCGCGGCTTAACAGTTCCATGACGACGAAGAATCTCCGGTCATCCGGCGTTACCGCTAATTCCCGCAGCTGATTGAGCGTACAGCCGCCGAGTTCAGGCAGGCGGGTGCCGATCGTTTTCAGCTCAAGGGAGGCCGCCGCTTTTTGAATGGCCGCTTCCATATTTCTTTCGATCGCCATGACCTCTCCCGTCGCTTTCATCTTCGTTCCGAGCGTACGGTCGGCATATTTAAATTTATCAAACGGCCAGCGCGGGAATTTGACGATGACATAATCAAGCGCCGGTTCAAAGCTTGCATAGGTAGAGCCTGTCAGCGGATTTTTCAGTTCATCAAGTGTATAGCCGACGGCAAGTTTCGCCGCCATTTTGGCAATCGGATAGCCGGTCGCTTTTGACGCGAGGGCTGATGAGCGGCTGACACGCGGGTTCACTTCAATGACATAGTACTGTTTGCTGAACGGATCCAGCGCAAATTGAATGTTGCAGCCGCCGACCACATCCAGCGCCGAAATAATCGCCAAGCTTGCCGAACGCAGCATCTGATATTCCTCATCGGTTAACGTCTGGGACGGTGCGACGACGATAGAGTCTCCTGTATGCACGCCGACGGGATCGATGTTTTCCATATTGCAGACGGTGATGCATGTATGATTTTTGTCGCGCATGACCTCATATTCGATTTCTTTAAAACCGGCGATGCTTTTTTCGACGAGGCATTGGCTGATCGGGCTTGCTAACAGCGCCTGTTTAATCAGCGTCTGAAACGCTTCTTTCGTTTTCGCGATTCCTCCTCCCTTTCCGCCTAACGTATACGCCGGTCTCAGAATGACCGGAAATCCGATAGACTCAGCAAAACGGAGGGCGTCTTCTTCGTTGTCGACGATTTCGCTTTCCGGAACGGGCTGGTCAAGCTCCTTCATCAGGGCGCGGAACTGCTCCCGGTCTTCGCCTTTTTGAATGGTTTCCACCGATGTTCCTAAAAGCTTGACGTGATGCTTCTTCAGCACGCCTGCTTCTTCAAGCTTAACGGCTAAATTCAGCGCGGTCTGGCCTCCTAAATTGGCAAGCAGACCGTCCGGGTTTTCTTTTTCAATAATGGCCTCGATGCTTTCGGGTGTGAGCGGTTCAAAATAAATTTCATCAGCAAACGCCTCATCCGTCATAATCGTTGCCGGATTGTTGTTGACAAGAATAACGCGGTATCCTTCTTCTTTCAGGGCCATGCAGCCCTGTGTTCCTGAATAATCAAATTCAGCCGCCTGGCCGATGATGATCGGGCCGGAGCCGATGACCAATATACTGGAAATAGTTGTATCTTTAGGCATGAGCGATTTCTCTCCTTGCTGGTATCACTTTCTCTAGAAATTCATCAAATATCCACTCGCTCTCAGCCGGTCCCGGATGAGCTTCAGGGTGGAACTGGACGCTTAATACGGGAAGGCGTTTGTGAATGAGCCCTTCCACTGATGTGTCATTGACATGATGGAACCTGATCGACAGCTCATTTTCGTCAATTGATGATTCATCGACGACATAGCTGTGGTTCTGGCTTGTCATAAACACCCGTTTCGTTTTCCGGTCAATGACGGGATGGTTGGCACCCCTGTGGCCGAACGGCAGCTTATACGTATCTCCCCCGAAGGCGAGAGCAATCAGCTGATGCCCGAGACAAATGCCGAGTGCGGGGAAAGCATTCAGTAAACCCTTAATCCGGGTCATGTACGGAGCAATCGCTTTCGGGTCCCCAGGTCCGTTTGAAAGCACGATTCCGTCAGGCTGAATGTCATAAACGGCGTTCATCTGGTGATACGGAATGACCGTTACTTTACAGCCGCGCTTGACAAGCGACGAAGCGATTGATTTTTTATAACCGAAATCAATCAGCGCAATATGCCGTTCTCCGTCCCCCATTGAGGTGATGTCTTCGGCCTGCGCCAGCTCAGCCGGGTTTTCTGTTCCGCACGCCGCCGGAACCTCTCCTGTTGTTGATACGGCAGCGTTCATCGTGCCGCCGGAGCGGATGGTTTTGACGACAGCCCGTGTGTCCACTTCGGTTAAGAGCGGGATGTTCCATTTATTTAAATACTCTCTCAGGCTTGAGACTGCTTCATGGTGAGAAAAATGTTCACACGCCTCATACACGACAACAGCCTTGACTTGAGGGATCTTACTTTCAAGATCTTTTTCATTAATTCCGTAGTTTCCGATCAGCGGATACGTAAAAACGATGATCTGGCCCTTATATGACGGGTCTGTAAGCACTTCCTGGTAGCCCGTCATTCCGGTGAAAAAAACCGCTTCGCCAACGCAGCATGCCTCTTTTTCAAGTTCACCGCCGAATGATGTTCCGTCTTCCAATACTAAATAGCCTTTCATCTAAAGCCCACCTCTTGATGAATAATTAATTGAAAATATGGATTTTTATACCTTGATAACAAAAAAATTATCGTTTCACTGCGGAATTCGCTTCGATCGCTGCTTTCAGCATACTGACGGCCGACAGCATTTCTTCTTCAGAAACCGTAAGCGGCGGGAGCAGCCTGATGACATTCGGTCCGGCTGGAAGCACGAGAAGTCCGCGTTCCTGCAGATCTCCGATGATGCTGGAAACGGGGCCTGCGCATTCAATGCCGATTAATAACCCTTTTCCGCGGATGTTTTTTACAAAAGGCACTGTCAGCTCACGTTTCAGCTGCGCTTTTAAAAAAGCACCTTTGTCCGCCGCAGCCTGGAGAAAGTCCGGCTGAAACACAATGCGCAAGGTCGCATTCACAGCTGCCATGGCAAGCTTATTGCCGCCGAAAGTCGTGCCGTGCGTACCCGATGTGAAGGCTTCGCCAAGCTTCTTTTTGCCGATCACGGCTCCGACGGGAAAACCGTTTCCAAGCCCTTTCGCAACAGTGATAATGTCCGGAGAGATGCCGAAATGCTCATAACCGAATGCCTTGCCCGTCCGGCCGATTCCGGTTTGAATCTCATCTGCGATAAGCAGCGCCTGTCTGTCTTTGCAAAATGTCTGTAATGCTTTGATGAATTCCGGATCAGCGGGATGAACTCCCCCTTCACCCTGTACCGTCTCAAACATGACCGCGGCGATATCATCCTCGTTTGAAAGCGTGCCGAATGCCGACGGATCATTAAACGGCAGATAGTGAAAACCTTGGAGCATCGGTCCGAAACCGGTTTTGATTTTGTCTTGTCCGGTGGCGGCCATTCCCGCATATGTCCGTCCGTGAAAAGATTGATGGAAAGTCACGATTTTTGTTTTTCCCGTTGCTTTACGGGCCAGCTTAATGGCGCCTTCATTCGCTTCGGCTCCGCTGTTGCAGAAGAAAACAAGATCCCCCGCGCTATGTTCGGCAAGCTTTGCCGCGGCTTTTTCCTGAAGGTCATTTTCAAACAGATTGGAAACGTGCCATACGCTGTCCAGCTGTTGTTTGACCGCTTCTGTCACCGCGTCATGGCAATGGCCGAGATTAGAAACGGCGATACCCTGAATAAAATCCAGATACGTTTTTCCGTTTTCATCCTCTGCGACTGTCCCTTTCGCTTTTTTGATATCGATAGGCCAGCGGCTGTAGGTTTGAAATAAGCTGCTCATGAGACGCTCTCCTTTTCCTTGACGATTTTTGTTCCTTGAAAGGCTTGATCGGTGAAAAACGCTCCTTTTCCGTTTACAATCATCACTTCCGCCACATCTTCACTCAGTGCCGATAATGCCGACTTCACCTTCGGAATCATCCCTCCCGAAATGACGCCGTCATCGATGAGGGCTTGAATCTCTTGCGGCGTTAAAGTATCCAGCCGGTTCTCTCCGTCCATAATTCCTTCGACATCTGTGACAAATAAAAGTTTATCGGCGTGTAAGGCGGAAGCGACGGCAGAAGCCGCGGCGTCTGCGTTTACGTTCAGCGTTTTGAAATCACTTGTCATGGAAAGCGGAGCGATAACGGGAATAATGCCTTCCTTCATTAACGCTTGAATAATGGACGGATCGGTTTTTTTGATTTCGCCCACTTCTCCGTATTTATCTTGGTCAAGATAGGATGCTTGAAGGAGCCAGCCGTCCTTTCCTGAGATTCCCGCTGCTTTCAGCCCGTTTTTCGCCAGTTCAGCCACGAAAAATTTATTGACCGACCCTGACAAAACCATTTCCGCTGTCTCCAGCACCGGTTTGGTCGTTTTCCGCTGCCCATCGACAAATTCCGTTTCAATATGCAATGTTTTCAGCATTTGTGAAATTTCCGGGCCGCCCCCATGCACGACGGCAATGTTCCAGCCCGATTGCATAAGCTCTTTTACATTTTGAAAAAAAGCGGCGGATAACTCGCGGATCACGCTGCCGCCGCACTTAAAAACAATGGTTTTCCTCATGCCGCTCTCCTCTGTCATGTGCGATAGCTCGCATTGATTTTGATATAATCATAGGTTAAGTCACAGCCCCATGCCCGGCCGCTGCCGGAGCCTTCGTTCAGGCGGACTGCGATCGTAATTTCATCACCTGATAAGTACTCCTTGGCATCGGTTTCTGAAAACGGCTGAGGTTCGTTGTTTTTAAACAGACACTGCCCGCCGAGGAAAACTTCCACTTGTTCTGCCGTTACGCTTGCTGCACTGTGCCCGATTGCGCCGATGATGCGCCCCCAATTGGCGTCCGTGCCGTAAACGGCGGTTTTCACAAGGCTTGAGCCGACGATTTTTTTGGCGATAATATTCGCTTCAAGATTATTTTTCGCACCTTCGACTTCGGCTTCAATTAATTTCGTCGCTCCTTCACCGTCTCTGGCAATTTCTTTGGCAAGGTCTTCGCACACAAGCTTTAACCCCTTTTTAAAAGCCGGCCAGTCGGGATGCTGCTCCGTCAGGCAATCATTCCCCGCGCAGCCGTTCGCCATTACGAGCACCATATCATTCGTCGATGTTTCTCCGTCAACGGTGATTTGGTTAAATGAAACATCCGTGATCTCCCTGAGCGCGTTTTTGAGCGCCTGTTCTTCCACGGCCGCGTCCGTTGTGACAAAGCCAAGCATTGTCGCCATGTTGGGGTGGATCATGCCTGAGCCTTTCGCAGCTCCGCCGATCGTGATGATGTCTCCGCCGATCACCAGTTCATAACACGTCTGTTTCGTCACCGTATCCGTCGTCAAAATGGCTTCTTCAAATGCTCCGGACAATGACGGCGCTTGACCGAGCTGTTCAATGCCCGCTTGAATTTTTTTCATATCTAAAAGCTCACCGATCACCCCGGTTGACGAAACCGCCACAAGCTCCGGCTCAATACCGAGCTGGCTTGCGAAGCTGTCCCGCATTTGATAGGCGTCCTTTAAGCCTTGGTCTCCCGTACAGGCGTTTGCAATCGCGCTGTTGACAATAACCGCCTGAAGCACAGCTTCTTTTTTTAAGCTGTCTTGCGTCACTTTCAGCGGCGCTGCCTGAAAATGGCTCTGCGTATATACCGCTGCACTGACTGCCGGCGCCTCGCTGATAATCGCCCCGAGATCTTTTTTTGAATAGCGCAGCCCGCAGTGGACGCCCTTTGCCTCAAACCCTTTCGGCGAGGATACGCCGCCTTTTATTTTCGTGATTTCCTCACTCAGCTGAATCATATTCTGAATCCCTCTTTCGTTCTATGGATAGACTGGCGTCATCGTGAGTCCCGTTTCTTCCTGCCAGCCATTCATGATATTTAAATTTTGCACCGCCTGCCCGGCGGCGCCTTTCATCAGATTATCTATGACAGAAACGATGGTTACGCGGTTTGTTCTTTCGTCCACAGTGACACTGATATCGCAAAAATTGCTGCCGTATACTTCTTTTGTCGCCGGGTATTCACCCTCCGGCCTGATTCTGACAAAATATGAATCTTTGTAAAATTCGGAATACAATTCTCTTATCTGTGCAGAAGACATTCCCGGAGGGGCGTCAGTATACATCGTCGCCATAATGCCTCTTGTCATCGGCGCCAAATGAGCGGAAAACGTAATCGGACCTGTGCCCGGCTGCCATGCCGCCAATTGCTGTTCAATTTCCGGGGTATGCTGATGCTCATTGACCTTATAAATTTTGAAATTATCATTCAGCTCAGAATAATGGGTGCCCATGGATGCTTTTCGGCCCGCGCCGGATACGCCGGTCTTCGCATCAACAATCAGAAATGAATCTTGTAAAAGCTTATTTTTCGCCAGCGGGGCGAGACCGAGCAGCACAGCCGTCGGAAAACATCCCGGATTGGCAATCAGCTTTGCAGTCTGAATCTCTTCTTTTTGCAGTTCCGCTAAACCGTAAACCGCGTTTTGAATCGTTCCTTCAGGGGCAGCCTTCCGCTTATACCACTTTTCATACACAGCCGGGTTATGAATCCGCAGATCGCCGGAAAGGTCAATGACCGGGATGCCCGCTTCCGCCAGCTTAGGCGACCACTCTCCGGAAACACCGGGCGGCGCGGCTATGAACATGACATCAATTTCGTTTCGGATGGTTTCTATATGAAGCGGCTGGAGTGATTGTGACGCGATATTCCTCAAATGCGGATATGAAGCATCATATGCCTTCCCTTCGTCACTTGATGAATATAATATACAATTCCCTGCATAAGGGTGATGGTTAAGAATCCTGACAAGTTCGGCGCCTCCATAACCAGACGCGCCTATAATACCTATTTTCAACGGGTTCACCTTCTTGGTTTTTGTGAAATTATTTAACATTATAACATGAATAAAAATTAATTCAATTGTATATTTAATATTTTTTCACCCATTTTCCATCTGTTTTCAGGGACAAAAAAACAGGCTGATCGGATCAGCCTGTTTTCTTCAGCATCATCAGCCCGCTTATAAAAAACAGCACAGAGCTGGCGTAAAAAATAATATATACCGTAAAGAAATCAGCGAGAAAGCCGCCGATAATAATGGCGGCGGCTGAAAATACGGCCGTCCAGAAGTGATAGCTGCCGACTTTTTTCCCACGTTCCCCGCCGTCGGTATAATCGGCGATCAAGATTTTTTCGCCGTGTTTTTGCATGGCCCCGAACAGGCCCAAAAGCACTTGTACAACATAAACCTGTTGTACGCCGGTAATATGCGGAAGCGTCAGAAGAAGCAGCGCCATGCCCCATGAATTCGCCATTAGGAACCAGCGGGGATGCATTCTTGCCGACAGCCTGCCGAGCAGCGGATGGATCAAAGCGCCGCTCAGGCCGAACAAGCCGTATGACAGACCGAATTGCGTATAACTGGAGCCGATGTTTTTAATAAATAAAATATAAAACGGAAAGATCAGGCTGCCGGCAAAAAAGACACTGCTTTGAGACAGGATCAGCCATTTTAAATGATTGTGTTTCATGATTTGTACCTCTGATAAAAATAATTCATAAATAAGTCATCCGGATCATACTTGTGTTTTTTCTGAAAGAATATATCGCTTTTCGGATATGCCTCGCGCATCTGCTCTTTCGTTTGGTACAGCATATACGGCAGATAATAGCTGCCGTGATGGCGCAATGCCGTATCCGTCATTTTTCTGATGATCCGCGCCGTATCCGCCTGACTGTCTTTTGAAAACCCTTCATTGATTAAAAGAACGAGTGAAAACATGTCATCCTTTGCGTATGACAGATCGGCTTTTTCATTTTTTTGCACGTAGCGGATCGTAATATTTACAAGATTGAGATCTTCATGTGACAGCGCCGCACGTAAATCATGAATGTACGGCGCAAATTCGCCGACGGGTACAAAGTACTCTTGAAGCACGTCGGTGTTGTCCGTGTTTTCATATTCCAAAAATTTCGATTCTGACCTCATAACATTATTCCTTGAGATTTTCACGCCGTTTTGGCTGAGAAAATAAGATTGCTGAGCCGACCAGAGCCAATTTCTTCCCCAGTCATAGCGGCGGGAGAGGCCGAGCGCAAATTTTGTCAGCGCAGGATGCTCATCTTCTTTCAGCTCATTGTGCTGCTTTAATTCTTTCTGATTGTCTGAAAGTGTGTAATCAGTCACATACATATCGTGCAAAAAGCCTTTATCTCCGGTTGCGATTCGTGCGAGATGCATGCGCACGGCAGGGTTGCGCCGGACATGCTGAGTAAAATATTGACTGTATGTATCAGCGTTCATGCGCTTCGTTTTCATTTCATATAGCTCATCATCCGTCAGCTCGATATCCGCGTCAAGGATGACGCCGAACAGGCCGTATCCGCCGATGACGGCTGAAAACAGGTCATCTTTCGGGGTGACGGTGATGATTTTGCCGTCCGCCTTTAAAAGATGAAATGATTTGACCGTATCAATCAGCGAACCGTACCGGATATCCCGGCCGTGGGCGTTGGCGCTCAGTGAGCCGCCGATCGTAAAAATGTTTTGTGACTGCATGACCTTTACAGCGAGCCCGTATGGATTGACATAGCGCTGAATATCATTCCACGTCGCTCCGGCCTGCACTCTGATGATTTTTTTCTTTCGGTCGAGACCGAGTATTTTGTTGTAGCCCGTCATGTCGAGAACGATACCGTCTTCATAATACGTCTGGCCGCCCATTGAGTGCTGGGCGCCTGCGATTGAGATGTTCAGATGCTTTCTCTTTGCTTCCTTAATCGTTTCGACCAATGTTTCTTTCTCTTTTCCTTTGACCGTCTGCTTAATTTTCACGGGCATGAGACGGCTGACATCCGTCATTGTTCCCGTCTTCTGCTCCCGTTCTTTGTGGAAGGCAGAAACAGCGAACAGCCCCGTATAAACAAGGATGCTAAGGATAATGAAAAGTATTTTTTTCTTCATAGGTTCCTCCCTCGCATGCAGCCGGTCTATTATATCATGACTCAAGCCCTCTTTTTTCCTTTTTATCCTTAAACCGCAAAACCCCGAATGATGGAACATTCGGGGTTTTTTAGCTCCTTGTCTTTTTTTCGCACGCCGGTCTGCAACGACAAGCCCGGCAGCCAAAAGAAGGCAGTCAGAATGCAGAAACGGTAAGGATAAAAATCACAGAAACCCTAAAAAAGCTTTTTAGTCGGTATATAATCGTTATATATGCGGTTATTAAAATGTTTAATTACCAAGGGAGAGGTTTTGAATTTCCCCAAAGGCAATAACAACCATTTTAAATGAGGTGGGAAAATGAACATAAAAGGAATCAATCATCTCTTTTTTCTGTTTCACATTTGGAAGAATCTATAGAATTTTATGAGAACGTATTTCATGCACAACTCCTAGTTAAAGGACAAAAAACAGCATATCTTGATCTGAATGGGCTTTGGCTTGCGCTTAACTTAGAGGTGGATATTCCAAGAAATGAAATACATAAATCCTACACCCATATGGCTTTTACAATTGATGCGAAAGATTTTGATGCAATACATCAAAAATTAAAAAGTCTAAATGTAAATATATTAAATGGACGTGCCAGAGATAAGCAAGATCAAAAATCAATTTATTTTACTGATCCTGATGGACATAAATTTGAATTCCACACAGGTACACTCCAAGACAGACTGGCCTATTACAAAAAAGATAAACCCCATATGAAATTTTATGTATGATGGTTTATGTAAACTTTTGTGCACTCCAATACGTTTTGCGATCCTAAGCAACCCCCGCAGCTAAATGCAGCCAAAAGAAAAGCACCTCCGGATTTTAGGTTGATCCTAAAATCCGGGGTGCACTCAAAAAGCTGTTTTTCTTATTACTGAATCCCTAATGCGATTTTCGCGTAGCGTGACATTTTGTCTCTTGTCCACGGCGGGTTCCAGACGATGTGAACCTCAGTCTCTTTTACGTCCGGAATGTCGGCGAGCGCTTTTTTCACCTCGTCGACGATGATCGGAGCGAGCGGGCACCCCATTGATGTCAGTGTCATCGTGACGTGCGTCAGGCCGTCGTCATCCATATCAACGTCGTATACGAGGCCGAGATTGACGATATCGACGCCGAGCTCAGGGTCAACGACCTGCTCCAAGGCGCCCATGATGTTTTCTTTTAATGCTTCTTCCACGTTCCATCACTCCTTTTTCCCCAGTATAACGTATATGCGGCTTTTGTTAACACCTTTGTGCTTTATAAATGCTTATCGAACCAGGCGACTGTTTCTAAAACGGCGTATCGCGGGACTTTATGATCCGCCCGTTCGTCTTTCAGAAACTGAAGATGCTCAGGCCGGCTGCTGTAATGCGGTTTAATCGTTTCATAAAAACCGCGGGTCGGTGCATACGGAACAACTTTGTCTTGAACACCGTGCCAGAACAACAGCGGACGGCTGCGCAGTTTTTCCGGGTGCAGACTGAGATCAAACGGTTTGAGCCGCGCAAACAGTTCATCGACCTGCTCTTTTGTGACGTCAATTTCGATGTCCTGCTTCTGGATGTGGTCAATCTGCTGCTGAAAAAACGCCGTATAGTTCGGGCTTCCCATCAGACTGACGCCGGCTTTGACCCAATCATACGCAGCCATCGCGCCGAATGTCGTAATTCCGCCCATTGACGTGCCGGCGAGGCCGATCCGCCCGTCTTCAATCAGCCCGCGCGCTTCAAAATCCTTTTTCAGCACGTCAAGCTCCGCGATTTCATTTAATACAATGTCCCAAAAATGGACGGCGAGCTCTTCTGCTTCCAGCTGTTCAGCGCGTTCACCGTGGTAAAGAGCTTCCGGCAGCACGGCTCTGAAGCCCTTTTCAGCAAGCAGGTAAGCAAAATGAAGATTATGCTCCTTCGCGCTTGTAAAGCCGTGAATAAAGAAAACAAGGGGAGCGGGACGGTCCCGATTTTCTTCTTTTACAATATGTAAAAACGGAATGCCTGATACGATTTGATGATCAATAAGAATCACGTTGACTCCCTCCTTAGGATACCCATAATCATAAGTGTAACATGTAGACAATAAAGATGGTAAAAAGCTACACTGTACATAAGAGAAAAACAGCAAATCATAAAGGAGTTATTTATGGAGACAAAACCTTATCTCATCGCCTTAGATCTGGATGGAACTTTATTAAAAGATGATAAAACCATTTCCCCCAAAACGGCACGGACGATTCAACTGCTGAAAGAAGCGGGCCATCATGTCTGCATCTCAACCGGGCGCCCTTTCCGTTCCAGTTCGATGTATTATGACGAGCTGGGGCTGACAACGCCGATTGTTAATTTTAACGGAGCATTTGTCCACCATCCGAAAGACGAATCATGGGGACGCTATCACACGTCTTTATCTGTCGATGTGGTCAGACAGCTGGCAGAGCTTACAGAGACCTATCAAATACATAATGTGCTCGCTGAGGTTATTGATGATGTGTATTTCCATTATCATGATGAGCATTTAATCGAGGCGTTTCATATGAATATGGCGAATGTCACGTTCGGCGATCTGCGCGAAACGGTCAAAGAAGATGTAACGTCCGTATTGATTCACGCGAAAGAAGAGGACGTCGCGGACATACGCGCGCATTTATCCGAGGTGCATGCCGAGGTCATTGACCACAGACGATGGGCAGCTCCATGGCATGTGATTGAAATTATTAAACACGGGATGAATAAAGCGGTCGGCCTGAAGAAAATCAGCGACTATTACCAAGTGCCGAGAGAACGGATCATCGCGTTCGGCGATGAAGACAACGATCTTGAAATGCTCCGGTTCGCCGGCTGCGGCGTAGCAATGGAAAACGGCACGGATGAAGTCAAACAGGCCGCCGACCGTGTCACGGGTTCAAATGAAGCGGACGGAATCGCCGAATTTTTAACATCCTATTTCTCCCTATGAGGTTTTCCCGCTCATAACCCGAAGCCTTCCGCCCATACTAAAACAGACGACTCATCTCGTCTAAATATGGAAGGGGGACATTGCAATGGGTAAACGAAACAAATCAAAACGGTTTATTCAGCAAGGCAAGGACTCTGTCAGTCTTCATGACGCAAGATTTCCATATCGGTCTACATTAGAGGAAGCACAGCATGAGGCAGCAAAAGACGAAGCTGAAAGACAGGTTTATTATTAATGAGAAACGAACTATTCTCTCAAGCCAAGTCATTCGTCCAGCAGGCTGTCATGATTGCTAACGGTTTCGAGGACGGCGACCGGGAAAAAGCTGTCTCACGCGCCAAAAATGCTGTGTCTTCTGCGTACGCCAATTCGACAGATGCAGAACGTCAGCAGCTGCACCAGTTTCAGGATCAGCTGGAGAAATTGCAATAAAAAACGGCGCCCCGTTTAGACGGGGGCGCCGTTTTTTTACTTCACTTCAAATGTTTTTACCGTTTTCAGCCTTTTTCCGATCTGATCGGACTTTCCTAAAAACGTCACCGTGACCGTATATGTTCCCGGGCCGGGCACGTTTTTCCACACATCTGAAAAGTCATATGTTTCATTCGGCATTAATGTCACGGTCTGAAACGCCTGAGTAAACATTCTGTCTTTTGAATAGCGGTACAGTTCTTTGTTATGTTGATCATGTACGGTCAATTCGAATTTCTGCCCTGAACTGAATGTGAAATCGATCGGGCTGCCGCTTTTGTTTTTTAAAGACATTTGAAATTCGATCTGCTGATCCGTCTGCACAGGATTTACGGCTAATTCCACTTGCTGTTCATTCATCTCTCCGGATACCTCCTCAGCGGGCTCCTTCTGCCCGGATTGACTGCTGCATCCGATCAGTAAAATGACCGGTAATAACAGGCCAAACAGCCATTTCATTCTATCCGCTCCTATCAGTCTTTTCTGAAGAAACCAAAGATCCCCGTCGTTTGCACGATGTTTGTGAAGGCTTTCGGGTCGACCTCTTTCACGATTTTCTCAAGATCATACAATTCGTACCGCGTGATGACGATGATCATCATTTCTTTCTGTTCGTTCGTGTAAGCGCCCTTTGCCGGCACCGTTGTAATGCCGCGGACCATTTTTCCGTAAATCGCTTCTTTGATTTCATCGGCTTTTTTCGTAACGATCATGGCGGTCAGTTTCATGTGGCGGGTGTGAATGGCGTCAATCACCCTTGTTGTGACATACAGAGCGACAAGGGTATATAATGCTTTCTCCCATCCTTGCAATAATCCTGCCGTCAAAATGATAATCCCGTTCAAAATGAAGAAATACGTACCGACCGGTTTATCCTTCCATTTGGCCAGCACCATCGACACGATATCAAGGCCGCCTGTGGAAGCGCCGAATTTCAGCGTTAAACCGATGCCGACAGCTGAGATGACTCCTCCGAATACGGTATTCAGGAGAATATCGTGCGACAGTCTCATTTCCGGGAGAATTCCCATAAAGACGGACGTCAGCGCTACGCTTAATATGCTGTATACGGTGAATGATCTGCCGACTTTCAGCCACCCTAACACACCGATGGGAATGTTTAAGAGGAACATGAGAACTCCTGTCGAAATATAAAAAGGGGCGTATTGATCAACGACGCTTGACAGCAGCTGGGCGACGCCGGTAAAACCGCTGGCATATACATTCGCCGGTATCAGGAATAAATTCAGTCCCGCCGCATACAGAAACGCGCCGATGACGACGATTGTTAATTTTTTTGCTTGTTCAAGTACCATGGCTTGCTCCTCCGCTCATTTTCATTATTAGCTTTTCCCTTAATACAAAGTTTTGAACACTAATTTGCCAAATTTATATGATATAGTTGGCATGACTCTCACCAATTGGAAAGAAGGGAATTATGATGACAGTTCACCTTATTGCTGACAGCGCCTCTGACCTGCCGAAATCCTTCATTGAAGAAAACCGGATCGGGTTCATTCCGCTGCACGTAACACTTGACGGAAACGAATATGAGGACACGGTCACCATTCAGGCGGATCATATATTTCAAGCGATGCGGGATGGAAAAGTTCCGAAAACATCCCAGGCATCGCCGGAAACGATAAAAAAAGTATTTTTACATTACGCGGAACTGGGAGAACCGGCGATTTACATCGCCTTTTCATCAGGTCTTTCCGGCACCTATCAGACGGCCGTAATGGTCGCCAATGAAATCAAAGAGGAATTTCCCGATTTTGATTTGCGGATTGTTGATTCCAAATGCGCTTCTTTAGGCTGCGGTCTCGCCGTGATGTACGCGCAAACACTCTGTGTTAACGGAAATACAATACAAGAAATCGAAACATCTGTAAAGAGCTTTTGCGCCCGGATGAAACATATATTTACCGTCGATGATGTCGCTTATCTTGCGCGGGGCGGCAGGATTTCAAAAACGTCCGCTTTTGTCGGAGGGCTTTTGAACATCAAACCGATTCTGCATGTGGAGGACGGCAGACTCGTGCCGCTCGAAAAATTGCGCGGACAGAAGAAACTGTTTAGACGGATTATAGAAATGATGAAGGAAGAAGGCGGCGATTGGGCGGATCAAACCGTCGGAATCAGCTATGCCGATAACGAAGATACCGCTCTCAGCATGAAACAGCAGATCGAAGAAGCGTTCCATCCGAAAGAGGTCATTCTTCATTCAATCGGATCAGCCATCGGCGCTCATTCCGGGCCGGGGACGCTTGCGATTTTTTTCCTGAAGCCATAATTTCCAATGCCGGCGGGCATCCTAACGGAAAGAAGGGAGGCTTTCCGCATGAAAGACGATGATAAAAAACCGCTTGATAATAACGCCCTTAATCAGAAAAAGAACCGGCTTGCCGAAAAAAACCGCCAGGCAGGCAAGAAACAGGAATCAAAAAAACCCGATCACCTGTAATCACAAAACAGCCCTCTTTTTCAGGAAGAGGGCTGTTTTGTGTTCTATTTGCGTCTCACATCACCTATCACAAATCCGCTTTCAGGCAATGCCGGCATTCTGGACAGGCTGAAGCTCAAATCTTGGGACGGAACATCGTACTCTATTTCATTAGTAAGAAACGCAAGGGAAGCTTTCATGACTTCCACGGTCATTCCCTCACCCGGACAGCGGTGGCCGTTAGCCGGGTCACCTCCGCCCTGGGGAATGAAATCAAATTTATTTTCCTCCCGTCCCTGAAAACGTTCCGGGCGGAATTCATTCGGATTCTCCCAAAGCCGGGAATCATGGTTTGTTCCATATAGGTCAAGCATGACGGATGCACCCTTTTTAAACTCACAATTCTTCCATACGAAATCTTTTTTCACAACGGCTCCTAAAAACGGGGCGAACGGGTAATACCGCCGAACTTCATGTACAAATCTTTCGGCCTCCTGATCACCTCCCGATCTCAGCTTATCCCGATATTCAGGGTGGTCATGCAATGCCAGAGCTGAAAACGCAATGAAGTAAGAAATGGCGGCAATCGGGCGCAGAACATTAATAAGCTCAACAGCAGCCATGTGAGAATCGAGCCTGCTCCCGTCAAGTTCTGTATGAAAAGCCATTTCATACAAGGCTGAGCCCTCCGGCGTTTGCAGTTTGCCGGACCGCACATCCTCAATGACCTCCTCTATCCATTTCTCCGTTTTCGGCCTCGCTCTTCTGCCTTTCCAATGACGCGGTCCGACTGCGCCGAACGCGTCTACCATATCGGTGAAATCCTCCGCCCGCTCTTTTACTTCCGAGTCTTTCAGCGGAACGCCGGCCCACTCACAGGCAGCCCGGCACAGCACTTTCTTCGCTTCATCAAAAAGGACAATTCGGTCTGAACCCTCCCACTTTTCCGCAGATGCTTTCCACTGTTTTGCCACCGCTTCCGCAAGCCGTTTTTGCCGGGGCGGCGTCATCAGCGACATAAATAGAAGCTTCCTGTGCTTATGCCGTTCACCGTCCATTGACTGGATTGCCCCTGTTCCGAATAACGTTTTCTGGACCCGTTTGGGGAGGGCATGCTGGCGCTGAAATCGTTCTGTGTCATAAAAAAGCTTTGCGGCTTCCGCTCCGCTCATACAAATGAATGTCTTCCCTAATAATCGGGCGCGAAACACATCCGAGCGATAATTCTCCGCTCTGTTTTTTACAAATACATATCCATCGCGTAATAAAGCCAGACTATTATCAAGACCCTTTTCATGCGGAATTTGTTCATTCATCTCGATTCCTCCCTTCTTTTTTCACCTTTCACGAAAAAGAATAAATGTAAACACATTTATATTCAGTATTTGTGTTTCATTCAGAAGTTACTCATGTCAGGCTGCAAAAATCAGGGGCGGAGCAAAAGCCCGTTACAATGTAAAACGGCGGACCTGATCATTTAACCGTTCTGTCAGGCTGCGCAAGGCATTGACGCTTTGCGTCATGTTTTTAAAGGATGACAGCTGCTCCAAGGCCGAGGCTGAAATTTCTTCGCTTCCGGCGGCTGTTTCCTGAACGACGGCGCTGATGCTTTCGGCATGCTGCAGCACTTGCTCACCAAGCTGTTTCGATTCGCGGATCTGCCCGTCTAAGCGAGAAAGCTCCGCCTTAATGTGCGCGGCTTTCTGTTCGATATGGGCGAATGATTCCGACGTTTTCTCCATTAGCTCCTGCTGTCTGTCCCCTAAAGCGACGCCGGTGGTGACAGCGCCGGTAATAGATGTGATGCCGCCTTCAATTTGCTTCACCATATCGAAAATCTGCGCGGTTGCTTTGGCTGATCCGTCTGCCAGCTTCCGTATTTCCTCGGCAACGACGGCAAATCCTTTCCCGGCCTCGCCTGCTCTGGCCGCTTCGATCGCCGCATTTAATGACAGCAGATTGGTCTGGCCCGCAATGTCAGAAACGGTCTGGGCCATCATACTGATGCCTGCCGCATGTTTTATGAACAGATCAGCGGCTTTTGAGATTTCTTTTGACGTTTCATTGCTTTTGTCAATCGCTTGTTTTGTTTCTGCCAAAGCATTTCGGCCTGCAGCCACCGCTGAAATGGTGTCCTCGCTGCTTGCAGTGGTCTGTTTTGAGCGCTCGGCATTCGCTTTTGCGTGCTCATCCATTTTTTCAATAAATAACACCGCATGCTGCAAGTCTTCTGAAATGGTTTGTGAGCCCTTTGCCATTTCTTCCGTTGATACGGACACCTGCTCGGTCATTTCCGTGAGTGTCTGGTTTTCTTTCGTCAGGCCTTCTGCAAATGTTTCCACTTCGCGGCCGACCTCTCCGATCGCCTTGATTAAGGTGCGGAGCTGTTCTGTCATGATTCCGAATGAATCATTCAGCTCTTTCAGCTCGTCTTTTCCTTTGTAGTCGAGCTTTTCAACAGCCAGGTTTCCGCCGGCGATCTGCCGGGCGTGTTCGGCCATCTGGCGGATCGGCCCGGCAATTTTCTTTGTCAGCCTGACGGATGAAAGCACGGTAACGGCAAGGAGCACGATTGTTAACACCGCTGCGCTGTAAACGATAAATTGAATTTGATCGGCCGTTTGTTTCTGCATCTGTTCATAACGGCTGCGGCTTTCAAGATTGAGCATATAAATGTCATTAAGCAGACCGTTAATGCGGGCCGCCGTCCTTGTCGCTTCGGCCGGACTCTTTGTACTCAGGGCCGCGGCAGCCTCCGTCTGCCATGTTTCATATTTTTTGGCGAGCTTGTCATAGGCGGCTTTTCCCGCCGGGTCAGTCATTGTTTTTTGTAGCGCATTCAGGCGGTCGGAGCTGTTTTTCATATAGGTGCGAACGCTCTCTTTCTGGGCATCGGCGAGCGTGTAGGAGTAGCTTGTGATGCTTTCTTTCAATGTATTGAGTTCAGCCTTCGCCGACTGAACGCTTAACAGCGCTTCGACCTCATCTTCATTTGAGGCTTGAATCTTCATCATGTTTACGATCGTAAAACCAATGACAGCGGCAAAGCATATCATCGTCACGGCCGCGTTAACGAGAAGTCTGGTCCGTAATGTCACGCTCATTCCCCTCCCTTTTCGATCAGCTTGCTTTTCATATCAGCGATTTTTTTTGTCAGCTCATCTGAATTCTTCACGATTCTGATCTGGGCTAAGTCCATGCCATTTTCCTTTAATCCGTAAACGATTTGGCCGTTTTTGATTTGCTTTCCGTTTTTTAAATCTTTGGCCAGCTCGTAAATCACATGGTCAACGTTTTTCACTAAAGAGGAGATAACGGCGTGTTCGGCAGTGTAATATTGGTCGCTGTCCACACCGATCGCGTATATCTTTTCGGCCTCCGCTTCCTTCAGCGCGCCGACACCCGTAAAACCGGCCGCCGTAAACAGGACATCGGCTTTCTGATGAATCATTCGTTTGGCGATCCGCTGCCCAAGCTTGTCATTATCAAACGATCCGCTGATTTCAGACAGCACACGGATATTTGGTTTGATTGATTTCGCCCCTTCCATATAGCCTTTTTTAAACCGTTTAATGACGTCGGCATCTGAGCCGCCGATAAATCCGATCGTGCCGGTTTTTGTTGTCAGGGCCGCTAGTGCTCCCGCTAAATAGCTTCCCTCATCTTCTTTAAAGGTAACGGAGGTGACGTTTTTCAGTTCTGACACTGAATCAATCAGCACAAACTGCTGGTTCGGATATTTTTTAGCGACCTTTTCTAAATCCGGCTGCATGCTGTAGCCGAGTGCCACAACAAGATCATTTCCTTCTTTTACAAGCTGAGTCAGTCCTTTTTCATATGTATCGGTATCCTTTATTTCTCTGTAGTCAAATGTGATGCCGAGCTCGTCTCTTGCTTTCATTAAGCCTTGAAAACCGGAATCATTAAAGGACTGGTCGCCAAGTCCGTTGTCCGTCAGCATCATCCCGATTTTTTTCGCCTCGCGGCCGGCCGTTTCGTCTGATCGGCTGTTTGCACATCCGGCCGCACCGAGTGCGATCAGCAGAACAGCCGCAAATATCATCATTTTTTTCATTGAAACTCTCCTTTGCGGTTTTTTCTATATATCGGTCTGCGTGTCAGAATATTTTATTTCAATAAAATATTTATTTTTACATGAAGAACTAAGAAAACAAGGAATATTGTGGTTTTACAGGAAATAAAAAACATCGGTTTTGTTCACCGATGTTTTTGCAGAAAATTTATTGTTTTTCGTATGTCCAGCCGTCTTCCTGGTACACCTTGCCGTTTTTCATCAGGTGGCCGAGCGCCCGCTTAAAGGCGGCTTTGCTTAAATTGAACCGTTCGCGGATATCGTCAGGATGGCTTTTGTCTCCGTATGGCATCGCGCCGTTTCTTGATCTCAGATAGGTCAAAATCTCTTCCGCGTCAACGGAAAGCGCGTCCTGCTTTCTCGGCAGCAGCGACATGTTGACGGAGCCGTCTTCCTTCACCTCGATGACACGCCCTGTCACACGGCTGCCGAGTCTCGGCTCTTCTTTTCTTTCCGAAGAGTGAATAAACCCGCGGATGCCTTCATCAGTAATCAGGAAAGAGCCTGATGCGATCAGCCTATACACCGTGCCCGTCAGTTCTTTATTCATCATCTCTTCGCCTGCATCCGTAAATAATTCGCTGATGATGTCCTCCGGCGCCGGCTTGGCAAACATGCGCCCGCGGTTTGTCACCTTAAGCATACAATACAGTCTGTCGCCTTTTTGCGGCCAGACGGATTTGTACGGGGGCAGATGCTCCGTTGCGACGAGCGCGTCTTTTGACAGACCGACATCGACGAATACGCCCATATCCTCCACTTTATCCGTCACTTCCACCCATCCGTAATCATAAAAGCTGATGAGCGGCTTTTTCATCGTCGCCGCGAGCCTTTCCTGATGGTCGACGTAAATAAATACGTCCACTTCATCTCTGTCTTCGATATCCTCTGTGATTTCACTGTTATGTAAAAGAACCGTATCCTCGCCGTCAGTTAAAAAATAACCGAAATCGGTTTGGTGATCTATACTAAGCGTGAGCTGCTGCCCTGGTCTCATGTTATCGTCCTTCCTGCTTCGCCCGTATGAGGCTGATGTTTTTCTCATTTTTTCCAATTCACACAAATTCATGCTTTATGCTGTTGGACATTTCTCTTTATTCTACTATAATCAACTCATAAGTGAAATGTTATAGGAGGTTTTCTCATGGCAAAAGAAAGTTCTTTTGATATCGTATCAAAAGTTGAATTTCCCGAAGTGCAGAACGCGATTCAGATGACGCTGAAAGAAATCGGCACACGCTATGATTTTAAAGGATCTAAAAGCGATGTGAGTTTAGAAAAGGAAGAACTTGTCCTGATTTCAGATGACGAGTTTAAATTGAATCAGCTCAAAGATGTGCTGAGCGGCAAGCTGATCAAACGGGACGTGCCGACGAAAAACATTGAATACGGCAAAATCGAAAATGCCTCGGGAGGCACGGTGCGACAGCGCGCGAAGCTTGTACAGGGCATTGATAAAGACAACGCAAAAAAAATCAATGCGGTGATTAAAAACTCCGGCTTGAAAGTGAAGTCGCAGATTCAGGACGACCAAGTGCGCGTCACCGGAAAAAATAAAGATGATCTGCAGCAGATTATTGCAGCCGTCCGCGGTGCAGACCTGCCGATTGATGTTCAATTTATTAATTTTAGATAAATTATGTGATTCCTATTGATTATTGTCTCTATTTTCGGTAAATTTGGAGAAAGGGATTTTCACAGTTACGTTTTGGAAACCCATGACAATTAAATGAACGTTCTTATCAAGAGAAGCCGAGGGACTGGCCCGACGACGCTTCAGCAACCGGTGTAATGGTTTAACCAAACCATGACCAAGGTGCTAAATCCAGCAAGCTAAACAACAGCTTGGAAGATAAGAAGAGAGACAAATGATCACAAAGTCTTCTTCTTAAGAAGACTTTTTTTATTTCTCTTTTTTCCTTGCTGAATGTGATGAAGGAGGCAAACAATGGGACTATTACAAGACTTGGAAGAACGGATATTAATCGGGGACGGCGCGATGGGCACTCTCCTTTATTCCTACGGCATTGACAGATGTTTTGAGGAACTGAACGTCTCAAAGCCCGATGAAATCAAGCGGATACATAAGGCTTACGTGGAAGCCGGGGCAGACATCGTCCAAACAAACACGTACGGCGCGAATTTTATTAAGCTCTCAAGATACGGACTTGAGGATGAAACGAAAAAAATCAATCAGGAGGCGGTCAGAATCGCGCGCGCTTCCTCAGACGGCGCTTATGTTTTGGGAACGATGGGCGGCATCCGCACCTTCAACAAAAACGCCTACAGCCTTGAGGAGATTAAACGCAGCTTTCGGGAGCAGCTTTATTTACTGCTTCACGAGGAGCCGGACGGCCTGCTTTTGGAAACATACTATGATTTAGAAGAGGCGCGCGAAGTGCTGAAGATCGCCAGAAAAGAAACGGAACTCCCGATCATGCTGAACGTTTCCATGCACGAACAGGGCGTGCTGCAGGACGGAACATCGCTTCGGGAAGCCCTCAAATCAATTGCCGGCCTCGGCGCTGATATAACGGGAATCAATTGCAGGCTCGGCCCGTACCACATGATTGAAGCCCTTACCGAAGTGCCTATTTTCCGTGACGCTTATTTATCGGTCTATCCGAACAGCAGCCTTCCGTCTTTAGAAGGAGGCCGGCTTGTTTATGATACGGACGATGCCTATTTCCGGGAGAGCGCCATACAATTCCGCACTCAGGGCGCGCGCATTATCGGGGGCTGCTGCGGCACAACGCCCAACCACATCAGAGCCATGGCTGAAGCGGTCAGAGGACTCTCACCCGTCACTGATAAAGAAGTGAAAATCAGACGGGAAGAAGAAGTCATCTCAGTCCGGGATGAACGGACCGAGCCGGGTTTAGACGAAATCGCCGCGCAAAAACGGTCAATTATCGTAGAGCTTGATCCGCCGAAAAAATTGAATTTTGAAAAATTTCTGCAAGCGGCGGCTGAATTAAAGGAAACCGGCATAGAAGCGCTGACGCTCGCCGACAATTCATTGGCGACACCGAGAATCAGCAATGCGGCCTGCGGTGCATTACTGAAAGAGCGCCTTGATATCCGTTCTCTCGTCCACATTACATGCAGAGACCGCAATATCATCGGCCTTCAGTCACATTTAATGGGGCTGGATACGCTCGGGCTCACCGACATTTTAGCCATCACGGGCGATCCTTCAAAAATCGGCGACTTTCCGGGAGCTACCTCCGTCTATGATTTGACGTCCTTTGACTTGATCAGGCTGATTAAGCAATTCAACGAGGGCATTTCCTTATCAGGGAAACCGCTCGGCAAGAAAACGAACTTTTCCGTAGCCGGGGCATTCAATCCGAATGTCCGCCATCTTGATAAGGCGGTAAAAAGGCTCGAGAAAAAAATCGAGTGCGGAGCCGACTACTTCGTGTCTCAGCCTGTTTACTCAGAGCAGCAGCTCATTGACATTCATCATGAAACGAAGCATCTCACAACGCCGGTATATATCGGCATTATGCCGTTAACGAGCAGCCGCAACGCAGAGTTCATTCATCATGAAATACCGGGCATTAAGCTGTCAGACAGCATCCGGGAAAAAATGGCGCAGGCCGGTGAAGATAAGCGGAAGCAGAAAGCCGAGGGCCTTGCCATCGCCAAGTCGCTTCTTGACACGGCGTGCGAGCTGTTTAACGGAATCTATTTAATCACCCCGTTTCTCCGTTCTGATTTGACGTCAGAACTTGCAGCTTATATTAAGCAAAAGGATGAAAAGCGGGCTGATGTATATTTGCATTGATGTGAAAACAAGCCGCCTGATATGACAGGCGGCTTTTTCATGGTACGATACAGAAAAAGAATCAAGCAAAGGAGGATTTTTTCATGGTTGAAGTAAAACCCATCACCGCAGAAGACACGTACGCGATCAGACACAGCGTGCTGCGCCCCATCAGACGATAGAGGATTGTAAATATGATCAGGACAGCGTAAAAGGAGCTTTTCATCTCGGAGGTTTTTACGACGGACAATTGATCAGCATCGCTTCTTTCTATCCGCAGCATCAGCAGGCATTAAAAGCTGAGCCCGCCTACCAGCTGCGCGGCATGGCGACGCTTGAGGAATACCGGACACAAAAAGCGGGAAGCACATTAATCGCCTATGCAGAACGGAAACTGGCCGATATGGGGGCGGCGCTTGTCTGGTGCAACGCCAGATGTCACGTGAAAGGATATTATGAAAAGCTCGGCTGGACAAGCATCGGAAGCTCCTTTGACATACCCGGCATCGGCTCGTATGTGATCATGTATAAGAACTCGCTTGAAACAGACAAAAGCCCTTGGCGTCTCTTATAAGGGCTTTGTTTTGTTATTTTTAGCGTTAAGCGGATCTGGACATCACGTCCCGCTCCCCATGCTTTTTTAAGCGCCGCTATTGACGCTCTCCCGCTTTTTTATTACCCTTTGTTCATTAAGCAACAAGGACAGCAGGTGTGAAACGATACCTGGCATTGCCGATTTCAGCTATTTTTTAAGAAAAGGGAGTAAAAGATGAATACGATCCAAAAACCGAAAATCCCGAAAGAATTGCCGGTGCTTTCTTTCACCGAAGCGCTTCAGGACGAACAGATCAAAGAAGTCATAATTGAAAACGAAATCATAAGCGGCAAACTGCACAGCCTGCGCGCTGAAAAAGTCATTTTCAGAAACACGGTTTTTATAGATGCCTCTTTCAGACATATGGAATGTACGGATGTTCTGTTTGAAAAATGTGATCTCTCAAACGCTGATTTCAGCGGAAGCATCATCCATAGAACGGTCTTTCAGCATTCAAAACTTCTCGGCTTGAACTTGGCGGATTCCGCTATGCGCAATGTGCGGTTTGAAGACTGCCTCGCAAATTACAGCTCGTTCAGCTATTCCAATATGAAGCATGTCCGGTTTGACACGTGCGCTCTTTTAGAAAGCGAGTGGAATGATGCCGCCCTTGAACACACAGATCTTAACGCATGTGATCTGAACGGCTCAAACTTCATCGGCACGTCTCTTTTTAACATGGATATCAGTACGTGCACATTTGATCACCTGCACGTCTCACTTGATAAGCTGAAAGGATGCCGCATCTCTCCGGCGCAGGCCGTTACATTCGCAGAAGCGCTCGGAGCCATCGTGACGTAATCCCCTGAACTACAAAATGAAACGGCGGGCGATGTCCGCTATCGTTCGAATGCCTTTTTCCAAGTCCGGCAAGGATGCGTACGAATAGGAAAGACGCAGGCTTTGCCGGTCTTCGGGAAGGTAAAGAGCTCCCGGATTGATCAGCACGCCGGCCTCCAGTGCACGGGTGAAAAACGTTTGAACAGCGAACGCTTTATGAAAGGTAACCCAAATATAAAAGCCTCCCTCCGGAACATGCCACTCCGCAATATCTCCCGCGTATTTCTCAAGAAAATGCAATGCCGCATCTCTCCTGATTTTGAGTTCCTTCCTGAGACGCAAGAGACGCGTTTCATAGCGGCCGTTTGACAGCCATTGGCATGCCGCCCATTGGGATAAAGCGCTGGAGCCGTAATCCGTCTGCATCGGATTCGGGCGGCCGGCTGCTCGGCATCCTGAATAAATGCTCGGCATTGGTGATGTGGGGGGCGGCTGTTTATTTTGCAACGCTTTTGCTCCGATAAAAAGGAGATCCGGCAAGTCATGTTGAATGTACCGAAGGGGAAAGGGGGAATTGGAATGTCAGAGATTCTAAAGCTGCATCATTACCACAGGTGGGCGAATGAGCAAGTCATTCAGCACCTGAAGACCATGCCCGCGGCAAGCTTACAGCAGAAACTTAAAAGTGTTTTCCCGACCGTGAACGCCGTGCTTGTGCATATATGCCGGGCCGATTACATCTGGCTTCACGTGCTTTACGGAGAAACTTACGAACAAATCGTCTCGCGATTTGATCAATTTGAAAAGCTTGGCGGAGATTTGGGGGCTATTGAAAATAGAATGACAGAGCAGTACGAAGATTACAGCCGATTTTTAAAAGAACTGGAGAATCCGGAAGGTCCGATTTCCATTTCTCATCCGCGCCTGGGAACGCTAAAGACGACATATGCAGATGTGATCCGGCATGTTGTGAATCACGGCACATACCATCGCGGCAACATAAGCGCGATGCTTCATCAAATGGGATATAAAGGCGTGCCGACTGACTACATTTTCTTTTCAGACGAATCATAAAAAAGCAAAGGCATGCTGAGCCTTTGCTTTTTCTCTTCGAATCTATCACAATCCGGCATAGCTGGAAGCGCCCGGGGTAAGCTTTACAGGCCTCCCGGTTTTAAAAGAATTCGTCGCGGCGATCCCGATTTCTAAGTTAATCGTGGCATCGACGTCTGTCACAATCGGAGTTTCCCCTTTTTTCACACATTCGGCAAAGTGCTCAAGCTCCAGACGATAAGCGTCTTTAAAGCGGGCTTGAAAATCCGGGATAATTTCGTAGCTGCTGCCTGACTCCGTTAAAACGGTAACATGGCTTTTCCGCAGCGTACCGACTAAAATGCTTCCCGTCGTGCCGATAATTTCTGCGCGGATGTCATGGCCGTACGGAGAATTTCGGCTTGCCTCCACATCGCCGGCCGCGCCTGAGTCAAACTCAAGATACGTTAATGCCTGATCAACATCGCCGCATTCCTCCATGAACGGGTGCTTTAAAATTCTCCCGTGCCCGCTGACGGACGTAACCTCGGCATTCATGAGATATCTCGCGATGTCGTAATCATGAATGGAGCAGTCAATGAAAAGCCCTCCGCTATGTTTGATAAATTCAGCGGGCGGTGCGCCTTGATCTCTCGTAAATCCTTTATAATAAATGGGGCTGCCGATTTCTCCGGCGTCGATTCTTCTTTTCGCGTCGGCGTAAGCCGGGTCAAACCGCCTCATAAACCCGACCTGGCAGATGACGCCCGTTTCTTCGATTTTTTTCATGACTTCTTTAGATTCCTCAAGACTAAGGGTCAGCGGCTTTTCAACAAAGATGTGCTTTCCGTTTTCAGCGGACTTGGTAATCATTTCCGCATGTGTGCTTGTCGGGGTGACAATGATGACGGCGTCAATCGGCTCATCTTCCAGCAGATCATTCGGATTTTCCGTCCATTTGGCGATTCCTAATTCTTTCGCACACGTTTCCGCCTTCCCCTTCATCGGGTCACAGACGGCCGCAAGCTCGGCTCCCTGAACTTCGCTGACTAAATGCTTTGCATGAAAATATCCTAATCGCCCTAATCCCAGCACCGCACATCTGATTTGATCTGTCATATATCTCCGCTCCTTTTACCTTGAGGCCGCATGCTGCGTTAAAGCAAGCGGTTTCTCTTATTAAACTTGCTTTTATCATCTATCATTCTTTCATAATCATCATCGAGAAAGCGCTTTATTTATAATGCAGGCTGATTGTTTATATTGTTTATTTTGTTTTGCGCAAGCGCTTTCTCAAAAGCTGATTTTATTTTACAATGCTTTTCGCTCGTTTGACAATGTTTTTCACAGAAAAAAACGCGCCTCATTGATGCGGTCGCGTTTTTGCCGGTGCCGTAGAATGCCTGATGACAAGTTCCGGAGATAAAATGATTTTGCTTTTTGTTTTTTTCTTCCCTTGAATCTCATCAATAAGAAGTTCAACGACGCGCCTCCCCATTTCGCGGATAGGCTGGGAAATCGTCGTGAGCGGAGGAGCCGTCATTTCAGCGAGAATGGTATTGTCAAAGCCGATGACGGACAAGTCTTCCGGCACCCGAATGCCCCGGGAGCGCGCAGCCTGTATTGCCGCACATGATAACACATCATTAAAGGCGAAAACGGCGGTCGGAAGGTCTCTGTCAAACAGCTCAGCCGCTGCCTGTTTTCCGCTTTCCAGCGAATATTCCGTCGGAATGATGAGCGATTCATCGAGTGTCATCCCCGCTTCACGCATCGCTTTTTGAAAACCTTTGATTCTGTCTCTTTCACCCGTGGTCGAGCCGTTGCCGACGATACAGGCGATCTTTTTATGGCCTAAAGATATAAGGTGTTCAGCCGCCGTATAGCCGCCGAGAAAATCATCGATAATGACGACGTCCATCGGCGCGAGCGGTTTATCCTGAGTGATCATCGCAAGCGGGGTGCCCGATTTCACAATATCATCAAGCGCCGTAACGCTGTCATCATGATCAAGCCCCGTCGCGAAAATAATGCCGTCCGCCTGCTTCTGCCGCAACATGGAAAAATACTTCGTTTCTTTTTCAGGCTGATAATCCGTACTGCAGATAATGATATGAAACCCAAGTACACCGGCACTGTCTTCAATGCTTTTCGCCAGTTCCCCGAAAAACGGATTTGAAATATCCGGGGTGATCAGGCCGATCATATTCGTCTTTTTGCCCGTCAAGGCGGATGCGTGAACATTCGGATGATAGTCCAACTCCTCCATGACACGGAGCACCATCCGCCGTGTTTTGTCACTGATCCTCCCCGTGTTGTTGATGACCCGCGAGACGGTCGAAATGGAGACGCCCGCCTTTTCGGCTACATCGTAAATTGTCATTTTCATGCTTACTAATCCCTCTTCTGTTCTCTGGTTTTAGGTCAGTCCGTTTTCCTGCTTACGAATTTGCGGTATTCAAGCGGCGTAATGCCTTCAATCTGTTTGAACAGTTTAGAAAAATAGGTCGGGTCCTCCATGCCGATGGCGTCTGCGATTGCCCCCATTTTGTGATTGGTGGCGGACAAAAGACGCTTCGCCTCCGTCATTCTGACTTTGTTCGTATACTGGCCGGGCGTGACGCCGAGCACCTGCTGCATGCAGCGGGTCACGTAGTCTTGGTTGTAATGAAGAGCCGAAGAGAGCGCTTTGATGGTGGTTTTCTCCTGATAGTGCTCCTGCAGATACCGGGCGGCCTCCCATGCGACTCTTTCCTTTGCGGACGGTATTTGGAACGCTTCCTTTTGAAGATGAAGCAGCAGCTCTTCAAACAGAATCTGCTTTCTGAGCGGCAGGTCGGAGTTCTCTGCGCTGTCATCAGTCAGGACGCTGAATTGCCCGGCCATAAACTGAGGGCGCCTCACTTTACCTTTTTGCGGCAGAGACAGGCGGTAGCGGGCCGGCTCTTCAAAGCTGCCTTTTTTCCGCCTCAGCTCCGCCCAGTTATTCCCGGTTGTTTCCGTCACCTCATATGCCGTTCCCTCAAAATGAAGCCACGAATAGGATGTCGTTTCTTCACTTCCTTTTGTCCCGTAATGTTCAAGGCCGGGAGAAAGCAGAATATATTCTCCGGCTTCTACGGAAAAGGCGTTTTCGTCTTCTGTAATGTAGAGGACGCCTTCTTTCACATACAGCAGATCAAACACCGGGAAGACCCGTCTCACATGGGTTTCGCCTTTTTTGAACGTCCCTTCTCCCGCAGCGATAAAGACCGGGAACGGAGGGACTGTGAACTCGAGAAAGGACATATTTTCGGCCCTCCTTTTTAAGTCGGATTTTTGCAAGAAGTTTCGTTTCTCTCCCTTTTTATTATAAGAAAATGGAGGTACACTTTTAAACGTTGATTTTGTCAGGAAAGGGGTTAAAAGAAATGAAACAAGCGATTTTAAAACGGACTGCATTCAAACAATCCTCTGATCACAAACTCTCATTATACGCGCTGACTTGGCCGATATTTATTGAGGTTTCATTATATATGTTTATGGGAAACGCCGACACTCTTATGCTTAGCCAATACTCTGACAACAGTGTGGCGGCCGTGGGTGTCAGCAATCAGATTTTAAATTTAATTATCGTGATGTTCAGCTTTATCGCAACGGGCACGACAATTGTGATTTCGCAGTTTTTAGGTTCTAAGCAGAAAAAAGAGGCGCAGGAAGTGGCTTATGTTTCGATAGGAGCGAACTTTGTCATCAGTCTCGCCATCAGCGCCGCCGTGTTTTTCGCGGCCGTTCCGATGCTTCATGTCATGGGTCTTTCCAATGAATTGATGCCCGATGCCAAAGTCTTTTTACAGGTGGTCGGCGGGCTGTCATTCATTCAGGCCCTGATTATGACGTTCAGCGCCATTTTAAAAAGCTACGGTCATACGAAGGATACGATGTTCGTTACGATCGGGATGAATATTTTAAATATTGCCGGAAACTTTCTTGTCATCTTCGGGCCGCTCGGCCTGCCGGTGCTAGGCGTCGCCGGGGTTGCGATGTCAACGTCCATCGCGCGGATCATCGGGTTAGCAGCTATGATTGTGATCGTCAAAAAACGCATCGGACTCGGTCTGACATGGAAAAAGATCTTTCACGTTCATAAAGAGCACTTGCGGAAACTATTGAAAATCGGGATTCCGTCTGCCGGCGAACAGCTGTCTTATAACATTTCACAAATGGTTGTCACTTATTTTATCGCCATTATGGGCGCCCAGGCGCTCACAACAAAGGTTTATACACAAAACATCACCATGTTTATCCTGCTGTTCGGAACGGCGATCAGCCAGGGCACACAGATTTTGATCGGCAGATATATCGGCGCGAAACAGTTTGACGACGCTTATGACCGCTGCATGAAAAGTCTGTACTGGGCGCTTGGCATTGCCGCTTTGACATCCGTTATCATGACCTTGTTTTCAAAGCAGCTGATCGGAATTTTCACAAGCAGCCCTGACATTATTGCGACGGCGAGCATGCTGATTGCCATGACGATCATTCTTGAGCCCGGCCGTTCATTTAATGTCATAATCATCAACTCGCTCCGGGCCGCAGGAGATGCAAAATTCCCCGTCTATATGGCGATGATATCCATGTGGGGCATCGGTCTGCCTCTCGCTTATCTGTTCGGCATCCATTTCGGATTGGGGCTTATGGGCATCTGGATTTCATTTATCGCGGATGAATGGGTCAGAGGCATTCTCATGTACAGAAGATGGAAGTCGCGGATTTGGATTCAAAAAGGGATTGCATAAACGCCCGAAGCTTCGTTATGAAGCCGGGCGTTTTTTTATGCCTGCGTAAGCCGTTTTCTCATGTCATCGAGCTCTGACCGGTAATGTGCCAGCAAATCGGTAACGGCTGGCCTTGAGTATAACGGAAACAGCTCCAGCTCTTCAGACGCCTCTTCGAAATACGCCTCGGCTTCGAAAGCGATATACTCCCATACATTCATAAAAGCTTTGTTGATGGTATGTCTCTCCAGCTCTTCTTCCGTATAGCCGAATTGTTCCATCACCTGACGCGGAAGACGCTTTTTCATCCGCTCATCCGTATGAACCCCAGTGAGAACCCGGGTCAGCTGCACGGCTGCTCCTAATGAAACGGCTGCATGGCGGAGCTTCTCTTGATTTCTACGCGCGCAAACCGGCAGCAGAAGCAGACCGAGCGCTCCGCCTGTTTGGCCCGCGTACATCAGGAGGTCATCAAACTCTTGATAGGTCTCTTTTTCTCTGTCAGACCTTTGGCCGGCGATAAACTCACGGAACGGCTCTTCTTCCAGCGCAAATTGCTGCCGCACGTCGGCGAGCGCCTCCCATAAAAAGTCTTCGGGGCCTGTCCCGTTCAGAACGTCTTGTGCCGTCTGTTCAAATCCCTCAAATTCCTGAACATCCTCAAGGCTCTCAGCTTCATGAAACAAAGCAAGCACAGCCCATGCGGCCTGCCTGTTTTTTGGCGGCAGGGATGAAAAAGTCCGTTTATATAAAGGAAAATGCGCCTCGGCAAGCTGCGCGCATGTTTTGTATTCGGTCATGGTATCACTCCTCTGTTTTTTAGTGTACCATATGTTTCACAATAAAAAGACCGATATCCTCAGCGGAAACCGGTCGCGGAACTGTTATTCTTCTATATCAATGCGGTACGCCTCAAACCATGTATGGATTTGGGCAAGATGGGCGATCAGCTGCGGGCCTTTCATCAGCTGGCCGAACCATGGAACCTGAAAAGATGACCCCTCTGTTTCCAGCAGCATTTCCAGTTTTTTTCTGTCCAGCAGGGTGTGAAGTACGGAATCTTTTTGTTGTAAAATCGTTTTCAGCCACTCTGTAACCCCTTGCGTGTATTTCGGGTGATGCGTTTTCGGGTAAGGACTTTTTTTGCGGTACAGAATGTCTTCCGGAAGCAATCCTTCAAGCGCCTTCCGCAAAATGCCTTTTTCCCGGCTGCCATGCATTTTCATTACCCAAGGGATATTCCAAACGTATTCCACGAGTCTGTGGTCGGCGAACGGCACCCGCACTTCAAGACTTGCGCCCATACTCATGCGGTCTTTGCGGTCCAGCAGATTTGTCATAAACCAAAGCATATTTAAGTAGAACAGCTGCCGTCTCGCTTTGTCTGTTCCCGTCTCACCGTCTAACAGCGGTGTTTCCGCAATAGTTTCTTCATATCTCGCATTCACGTATTCTCTTAAATTCAGGCGTTTTTGCCATTTTTCGTCCAAGAGGGTGATTCTCTCCTCAGTGGATCTCATCCAAGGAAATCCGTCTTCTTCCGCCGCGGTATGAAACCACGGATATCCCCCAAAAATTTCGTCCGCGCATTCTCCGGAAAGGCTCACGACAAAATCTTTTTTTATCTCACGGCAGAACCACAACAGCGAGGAATCAACATCAGCCATGCCCGGCAGGTCTCTGACGAGAACGGATTCCTCCAGATGTTCAACCAGCTGATCCTGCGTAATTACGCATTGATGGTGCTGTGTGCCGAATGCATTTGTCATTTTATCGATCCACGGGCCGTCATCATTCGGCTGAAATGCGCTCGCTTTAAAAAATTTGCTGTTCTCCTCATAATCAATTGAATAAGTATGGAGGGGATCTCTGCCTTCTTTCTCAAAATGAGCGGCGGCTATCGCGGTAATCGCGCTCGAATCAAGCCCCCCTGACAAAAATGTGCAGACCGGCACGTCAGATACAAGCTGGCGTGTCACCGCATCCTGAAATAAGTACCGAATATGAGCGGCGGTTTCATCGAAGCTGTCTGTATGCTTTTCGCTCTTTACATTCCAATAACGCCAGATGGACAAACCGTCCTTTGAAAAAGTGAACGCATGAGCGGGACGCACTTCGTGAATTCCTTTAAAAACCCCGCAGCCCGGTGTTCTGGACGGTCCGAGTCCGAAAACTTCCGCAAGTCCGGTGCTGTCTGTGCGGGCTTTCACATCAGGATGAGCAAGGATGGCTTTCAATTCTGATCCAAACAGAAAGGAAGTACCGTGTTCTTTATAAAAAAACGGTTTGACGCCGAGCCGGTCTCGCGCCCCAAACAGGCGCTCCCGCTTTTCATCCCAGATGGCAAAAGCGAAAATACCGTTCAAGCGGTGAACGCACTCCTCCCGCCACTCAATATAACTGTGCAGCAGCACTTCTGTATCAGAGGTCCGTTCAAAACGGTGGCCTCTCGCCTGCAGCTCTTTCCGCAATTCTTCCGTGTTATACAGCTCGCCATTATAAATGATGGTGTACGTTTCCTCTTGATGCGTGCAGGCCATCGGCTGGCGGCCGCCTTCAATATCAACGACCGAAAGTCTTTTATGTCCGAATAAAACATGGGGCTCTCCCCAAACGTTTGAATCATCAGGCCCTCGTTTTGAAAGAGTGTCTATCATATTGTTCATAATATGTTTCTCTTGGACGAGCTGCTTTTGAAAATCGACCCAACCCGCAATTCCACACATGTGATATCAGCTCCAATCCCGTTTCTGTCGGTATCAAATTCGTTTCTATCAGCACTTTACCCAGTTTATGCAAAGAAACGCAGATAGTTGATTTGTCCCACTAAGAGTTGTATGAGACAAGTCCGATTTGGAAAGAACGGAAGAGAAGATCAAACAAAGGAGCCTCTTGGTTATGAAACGAAAACAGCTTTTCTCAGAAAAAAACAAATGGGGGCGCGGCACTCTGCTGATAGAGGACGGCATCTGCCTCGTCGAAAATGATGAGGGCGATATCCTGCTTGCAGACAGTCTCGGAAATGCCGCCGTATTGATGAAACGTGACGGCAGATGGCAGCCGGCCCGGATTCACGGCGGTACGGCCGAAATCGGCGCAGACACCATCGCTCTCTTCGGCGGAGAAGAGATCCGTTATGAAAAGGCGGTAAAACGGCCGCTTTTAGCCTTGCTGGATTCGCTGGACGATGAAACGTTTCTGCTGTTTCTCAGCCATCTGCACGGGTTCGGCCTGTCTGTATATGATTGCGTATTTTCCTACAATCAGTCGCTGTTTTCCGGTGAAGGCGTCTCGTTTTATCACTTCTCGGCGGATGATGCCCAATGCGCCCTGCAGCATCACCGCGGCGGCTCGGGTAAACATGACAGATTTGAATGGACGGCATCTGACGGCCGGCGCTCAATTATGTATTCAGCGGCAAAACACGGCGGAACAGCGTAAAAAACAGGCGGCGCCCTTTAAAAGGCACCGCCTGTTTTTTATTTTACGACCGTTACTTTAACCGCTTTGCTTTCTTGTTTATCCGTGTCGGCAGCCGTCACATAAAGCACGGTGCCTGCTTTTTGCTTTTTGATTTTGACGGAGAACGCGCCTTTTTGATCCGCTTTCTGCGTCGCGATCACTTTTTTCGCTTTATCTTTGACGGTGATTTTTGCTTGGCTGTTTGCTTTTCCTTTTACCGCTGTATCTTTTGCTGTCACTTTACTGACCTTCGGCGTGCCGGACGGGGTTCCTTTGGCTACGACAAGCGTGACAGATGTTTTTGCCTCATCTTTAGAAGCTTTCACGTGTAAAACGGTGTCTTTTTTCTGCATCGGGATATTTACTTTAAACTTGCCGTCTTTACCTGCTTTGGCGCTTCCGATCTTTTTCTTGCCGTTCATGACTTCAAGGACCGTGCCCTCTTTCGCTTTTCCTCTGACGGCATTCTGTGTGCTTTCAAACTTGTTGATTTCGATGCCTAAATCAACGGCGCTTACGGCCTGCATGATATTCAGGCGGCCGTGGCCGGAATGCCAGTCAACTCCCGGAATGACGGGAATCGGGATCGGATCGCCATTGTCATCATACAGCTCTTCTTCCTTGCCGTCCTCGCTTTTAAACGAGATATCATCTGCGGTCTGCTTTAATTTCGCTTCGACTTCATTCGGTTTAAGCTTCGGGTTTTGAGAGAGCACTAAACCCGCGGCAGCCGCAACATGCGGGGCAGCCATTGACGTGCCGCTCATATATGTGACGTTTCCGTTCGGGACAAGACTCGGGATATCAGAGCCGGGCGCCGTCAAGTCAAGCCCTTTTCCATAGTTTGAAAAGTCAGAGGTCATATCCATCCGGTTGCTTGCACCGACTGAGATGACATACTTTGATGATGCCGGGTAGGAAAGTTCATTCTGAGCTTCATTTCCGCTGGCCGCGGCGATGACAACATTTTTGGACGCCGCGTATTTCAGAGCGTATTCAAGCACTCGGCTGTATGCTCCCCCAAGGCTCAGGTTAATAACTTTTGCGCCTTTGTCGGCTGCATATTTGATGCCGAGGGCGATTTGTTCTGTATCTCCCGAACCTGTTGAATCAAGCACTTTCACGGGAATAATGCCCGCATTGCCGTTTAGACCCGCCATTGAATAGCCGTTATCTCGTTTGGCGGCGATAATTCCGGCAACATGGGTTCCGTGCCCTTGATCATCCAAGGCGCTGTTTGATCTGTCTACAAAATTGCGGCCGAGATCGGTCCTTACTTTTCCTTTCAAATCGGCAAGCGTGCTGTCTACGCCTGTATCAACGACCGCGATGAGCGTGTCAGTGAGCTTTCGCTTCGACAGCAGAGCAGACGCCTGATCAAATTTCACATCGGCTCCCTTGACGCCGCCGTCCGCTCCGCTGTTTTTCAGCGACCATTGATAAGGATACTGGATGTCGGCCGAGAGGCTTTTGTATTCACGCACAGGTTCTGCAAATTCTACAGCCGGCAGTTTGGACAGTGTCGATGCCGTTTCTTTTACCCGCTTGGCACTCATCGTGTAAGCGCCGTTTTGGTCTTTCGGCATGTCTAAGGAATAAAAGCTGTCAAACAGTTTTTCCGCCTGTTTGATGCGGGACATGTCTTTTTTAGATTGTGCGCTTGCTTTAAGACCTGCCGCTTCCTTTGTGACCGCGGCGAGGCTTTTGTTATTTTTCAATTTGAAAATAACTTTCCCGGTCTGAAGCTTGCTTTTTGCAGCAAGATGGTTTTCTGTTAAAAACGCTCCGGCTGTTTTGCCTTTCAGGCTGTGAATACCGAGTTTATCCGCCTTTTGCTCCAGCTCTTTTTTTACATATGACGGTACTGACTGAAGTACGGCGGCGTATAACCGTTCAATCGCCTTTTGGTCTTGCGCGGTCACCGTGTATTCGGAATCCGCGCCGTTTTCAGCCGTATCGCTGAACATCGGCTTCAGTGTTTTAAGATCCTGATACATTTCATCTCTTGCTTTTTTACTGAATACGAGCTTTGCCGCCATAAACGGAGCGGTTTTGTAATATAATTTTGACAATTCTTTGCCAGTCGGGGTTTGATTGAGCTCTTGATCACGGATCGTCCGCAAATCTTTTAAAATACCGGCTCCCTCTTTTTTCTGGCTGACGCTCATTTCAACAGGGCAGGACTCCTCTTCTTCCAAATCTGCCGGCCCAAGCGACGTTCCTTCATAGCCGATGGTGTATTGCGCTTTTTCCGCATTTTCATTCTGAGCGCCTTCGTCTTCGGGCTCTTCACCCAGATACTCTACTTTTATATAGTAGGGGCCTTCCCAGGCATGCGGAATATTGATTTCAATTTTTCCTTGGTCCGTGTAAGAGCGGTACATATCAAAGGTGTCATCATTGAGGGCTTTCTCTTTGCTGGGGTAAACGGATACATTTAAGAAAGATTGACTTCTTACAGTTAATGCCATGTGCGAATCTTGTTTCACTTCATCTTTTCCGGGCATGATTGTATACCAGACTGATTGTTCCGGCTTATCAATGGTGCCGGACTGTTCTTTCCCCTTTGCCAAGGCTTTCGTCTGGCCGATTTGTTCCTCCGCTGACACTTCAGAAAACGGAGCGGCGAGGCTCAGCACTAGAACCGCTGACAAAACGGCTGCCCAAAAAGATGCAAATCTCCTTCGTCTCATCTCAAATCCCCCTATCCTTTTGATTCTCTTGAAGAGTAGCATACTGAAAGAGAAACAGATACCTAAAAAAGGGATATTTAAGCTGAAATTAAAATACATGGAAATAAAACTCCTTTTGGATAAAGTTCTTTAGTCGCCGATTATAAAGATTTATGCCCAAATAAAAAAACCCGGATCTTATCCGGGTTTTCAGACGATTGATTAAAATATGTGAAAGCCGATCGGCAAGTGAAGGCCGAGAAGCACCGTCAGGACGAGCACAATAATAAAACCGATCCACAGTCCTCCGGTTGATTTGCCTTTTTTCTTGCGGATTACGAGCATTTCCATCAGTCCGATGGTAATGATGCCGAGCAGCATTTTTCCGGCGTACTCTCCGTTCCAATTCGCAAAACGGACAAACAGTTCAGCACCGGTCAAAATAATAATAATGTAGAATAAGCGCAGAATCATATGCGTAATTTTTGCGCCTTTCGCTTTCCCTGAGCCGTACAGCCCGTAGCTGACAAACACCAGTATAAGCGCAACGACCCATGAAGTAATATGCCAATGTGTCATTATGTTCAATTCCCCCTATCAGATCAATCTGCCTCACTTATGGTACCACAACAAGCCGCTGTGAGCATTATCAATCGCGATAAAGACACACAATTATCCGATTTGGTTCGACAGCGTGCCGATCGGTTCAATTGTAATGTCAACGCGGTCCCCCGGCTTTAAAAATTTCGGCGGCTGAAACCCTTTTCCGACACCGGCCGGCGTCCCCGTCGCTATTATGTCTCCGGCTTCAAGCGTCATTCCTTTTGACAGCGTCTCGATCAGTTCAGCAATCGGAAAAATCATGTCACCCGTTGATCCTGATTGGCGCAGTTCCCCGTTCACCCGCGTTTCAACTTTCAGGCTTTGCGGATCACTGACGGCCGACTTATGTACAATGACCGGGCCCATCGGGCATGTCGTATCAAGGCTTTTGCCGATAAAAAACTGTTTATGCTTTTTCTGCAGATCGCGCGCCGTTATATCATTTACAATTGTATAGCCGAAAATATGATCAAGCGCGTTTTCTTTGGAGATGTGCGATCCGCTTTTTGATATAATAACCGCCAGCTCCCCTTCATAATCAAGCTGCTCCGTTGCATCCAAGTGGCTTTTCACTGTTTCTCCATGGCCTGTAACGGAAGTCGGGGCTTTTGTAAAAACCATGGGATACTCCGGAATATCCGCCTCACTTCCCATTTCAACGGCATGATCACGGTAATTTTTCCCGATGCAGATCACGTTCTTTGAAGGCCTCGGAATTGGCGCACAGAGCTTCACGTCAGACAGTGCATACATAAATGAACCGGACTCATCATTCGGTTTTTTGGCCCATTCCGCAAGCTGTCCGGCATGCGCGACGAACTTTTCTCCCTTTTGAATACACTCTATCAGCGAACCCGGAATCGTCTCAAGTTCAAACAATTTTTTTTCAGCCTTTTGCAGATCTAAGATTTTGTCATCATCCATGATCAGGCCGACAAATTTCCGGCTGTTCAGTTCCCCTGTCGCAAATTTCATGTTAATCCCCCATCATTTTTAAATCTGGCATTCCTTTATGTATTCTTTCTCCGGGCGGAAAATCCTCTTTTGAACAGGCTGAAAATAATCGTAAAAGAGTATCAAAAATTGTCACTTTTTCAGTCATATTGACGAAATAAAACCTTCTCAGCCAAAATGGGTTATACTATTACCATCCTATGTTTTCCAAAATAATCGAGAATTGGAGACCACACGATGAACAGTAAAATTGAAGAAAAAAGATTGACTTTATTCGAGACAGCGCAAAAATTCGGAATCAATGCGAGGGAGACCATCAGGTGCAGCCAAGAGCTGGACAGCCTCTTAAACGGGTGCCGGAGCGGGCTCATCCAACAAACGAAAGACAGCGGGCTGAACCCGGCCGTACAGATTCAGCCGGATTACACCGCAGGGAAAAAAGAGGCTTTCTCATAAACATGATATCAATATAGATTTGAACCATTTGCTTTTAAGACCCGGCACGCGTAAAGCGCCGGTGTTTTTTTATGTCTGAGATTTTTTCCGCTCACAAAAATGTGCGTTTGTCATAAGCTATTTTAGGCAGGCAGCCCAAATAAGCTCCTGGAGTGTATTCCATGAAAATCTTCAAGAAAAGGATGTGCTCGTATGCCCGCAATTGTCGGAGCGTTTAAAATTAATGCCGTCGGTACGAGCGGAGTCGTTCATATAGGCGACTGCATCACCATTTCTCCAAAAGCAGAGGTTAAGACATTTGCCGGAGCGGGCAGCTTCAATACCGGAGACAATCTCACACTGACGAATTACAGGAATTCAACGAATGTGTACGATAATGATGTAATCGATCAGCCGATGGCAGGTAACGCATAAAGGAGGCGCCGTATGAATTTTTACGTCAATCAGTCGATCCATATCAATTACATGCGTGTAGAATCTGTCACCAATTCCTCCGTACTGCAAATCGGGAGCGCCGGTTCAATTAAAGCTCTTTCCAACCTGTATAACACAGGGAGTTATGTAGAGCCGGCGCCGCCTGTCACCGCGGGGCAGACTGCAACAACAGGGGGAGGTCCCGGCACCTCATCATTTGTACCGCTCCAGCCGCCAAGCCGGTAGTTCAATGAAGGAAACGAGACGCGAGGTGAATGTCATGTATGATCAATCGGTTTCATCCTACCTGCAGAACTTAAATTCCTTCGTCCAGCAGCAGGCGCTTCAGATTCAGGAGCTCGAACGGCAGCTGAAAGAGTTTCAGAGCGAAATTTCAACGCTGAAACAGCAGCCATCCACAAGAATCGATCGGCTCGAGTATAAATTTGATCAGCTGAAAATTGAACGGCTGGAAGGAACGTTAAATATCGGATTGAACCCGACTGATCCGAATGCCGTTCAAAACTTTGAAGTCGGCCAGACATCTCCGCAGGTCGGAATGATGCAGCAGGAACAGGCGGGCCAGCAAATGCAGCAAATCCGCCAAAACGTCGATATGTACCTGAATGAAGAAATCCCCGTGCTGTTAGAGCAGCTCGAAACCCAGTATGAGAGCAGGCTGGACGAAACGAACAAATATCATATTATTGAAGATATCAGAAAGCAGATGGACAGCCGGATTAAGTATTATATGTCCCATGTCCCAAAAGAAGAAAACACGGCGCCCGCGCAATACGCCGAGGAGATTGCCGAACACGTGAAGCGTGATATTGTCAGGGCCGTCGAGCATTTTATTAAACACATACCAGGTGAAATGAAAGGTGATGATCCGTCATGATTTTTACAGTGATTAACCGGAACATTGAAGTCGGCGATATCCGGTCGACCGGTGTCTCCAGTTCTTCCTTATTATTAATCGGCGACACCGAATCCGTCTACCTGTCTTCCATCTTTGATACGCCTCCGGAATCTCTCATTATCGGGCCTCTTGTGCCGCTGGCGCCGGAATAATGTTAAAGCGGATTTCACGCCTCAGGAGCGCCAAAGTCAATTCAGTCGGGATTGGGAGTGTTTTTCAAGCAGGCGATACGAATGAAATCAATATGAAGGTTAAAGTTTTGGCCGATCAGCGTACTCTTGCCGTATACAGAGATGATGAAGGCTCGTTTAACAGAAAAGAATACCCGATCTTTCAGCAGCCCGCTGTCATGCCGTTACCGGAAACGGGAGTCCAAAGTGCATTCTGCCATGAAAATCCTTCGATTCGGGTAAGGAATGTGAAAGTCCAAGGGGTATCGTCAGCGTCCGTTGTTCAAATCGGATCGTCATCGGTCGTGCTGGGAGATTCGCGGCTGAAACATATTAGGCAGATCGTCTCACCGAGCTCACAATCATCGCAGACCTGACATATAATGACGGTGAGACTTCTATAAAGGGTGTCGTTTATGCCAGCAATTACCGGACCTATAGCTATCAATTCCATATCGGGCGGAGTCGTAAACTTTGGTGATTCCTTTTACCTTTCTCCAAAAAGCTCTTCTAAATCTGCGCTCGGTTCGGGAGCAGGCAATACCGGAGATTTCCTTTTATTAAACAACGTTGTCAATGCGACAAACTATATAGACCCCGATGTCAGCGATCAGAATGTGGCCGGAAACGCATAAAAGCAGCCGCTCTTTAAGGAGGGGGCTGCTTTTTTGTGTTCAGTGTTGTTTTCGTTCGTTTGATTTTTTTGTTTTCACAAGTTTTTCCGGCGGCTGTTTTCTGATCCATTTCACAAACCGCGCAAGTTTCGGATCACGCCGCAGCTCTTCTATTCCCGCGAGCCTTGCCGCAAGCTCCTGATTCGTATAAAGCGCGTGTATCTGTTTATGGCAGGGAATGCAGAGCATTGCGGTCGGAAGGAATGTCCCGCCTTCTTCCTTAGGCGTCAGGTGGTGTTCCGTCAGCCGCACATGATGGCGGCCGCATAATTCACATGTGCCCTCGGCAGAATCGGCCATAGCTCCTTCTCCTTTCTACATGATCTCCATTGTGACCCGGGTGCCTTTTCCGCCCGGTTCGGACGGATGAACGATTAATTTTTTCGGCAGCCGCGCTCTGAGCTCCTGCACATGGCTGATCACCCCGACGGACAAATTATCCGATTGCAGCTTTTCCAGCGCTGTGACAACGGTGTCTAAAAGCCCTTGGTCAAGCGTTCCGAATCCTTCATCTAAGAAAAAGAATTGCAGCGGATATTGCCCCCGCAGCTGAATCTGGGCGGACAAGGCAAGCGCAAGCGACAGCGATGTCAGAAACGTCTCACCGCCGGAAAGGCTTGATACAGGGCGTTTGACGCCGCCATTCGCGTCATCGCGCATGACAAATCCGCCTTCTGAATCGACTAATATGGCATACCTCTGTCTTGTCAGCGCTCCAAGCCGGGCAGAGGCGTCTCGGGCCACGCTTTCCAGCTGTTCCTCCGCTAAAAATTCGACGAATGTATTGCCTTTACATACAGACTGGAGCTTATCAAGCCTGTCAATCTGTGTCTGCCAGCTTTTCAGTTCGGCTTCAATCTCTTTAAAGCGCTTATGCTGTTTTTGCATCACCGCAAAGGCTTTTGCCTGGGCTCCTTTTTCCTCCTTGGCAGCGCCTGACTCAGCCTCTGCCTGCTCCATCAGAGAAACCGATGCTGTCCATTCTTCTTCCGTTACCCGGCGGCCGGCTAATTTATCAGTGACACGGCGGATATTTGCCGAAAGCTGCTTTGAGCTGTCCAGAAATTCATCAATTTCTCTTTTCATTTCCTCGGCCCGCTCTCTCGGAAGCAGGCTTTTTTTGACTTGATCCGGCTCGGCAAACCCGGTGTCTTTTGATTTCCCGCGCCAGTCATTTTGGGCTTTCTCAAGGGCGGACTCAGCGTCCCGCAGTGACATGAGGCTCCCGGATTCCCGGCCTTTTGCGTCATTCAGTGATTGCTGAGCCTGCTGCAGCGCTTCGAATAAGGACTGTTCTTTCGATTTTAACAGCTGTAATTCCTGCCGCACCGCGTCAAGCTTTGCAGAAATGGATGTTTCTTCAGCTGCTGTTCCGAGCTCTTGTTCATATCCGTCAATGACCTGTTGCAGGCGCTCTGACGCATAGTGAAGCTCGAGCCGTTCCCGTTCAAGCTGATGCTTCTTCTCCTGCAGCCGTTCTTTCTCATCTTCATGTTCCTTGAGGAATGCGATGCTTGTTTCAATGCGCTTCTCGAATTCCTCTGCCTGCCTGTCCTTATCGTCTATCGAAGCCTGCCAGGCGTCAATCCGGCTTAACGGAATATCCCCGCAGGCTTCGTTATACTGATTCAAGCGGCTTTCTGACAGCGATTCGAGCTCTTCTAATGAATGTCTGAGGCGGTCTGCTTCTTTTTCCTCATAGCGGATTCGTTCGGCCAGCTGCTCAGCTTGTTTCACCGTCTGCTGATACGTGCTGATCAATCTCGTGACCTTCTCTCTTACCGACAGCATATCCTGTTTCATTTGCTTCCACTCCAGGCGGACGGCGCTGAACGCTTCATCAAGCGGGCGGCCGCTGATGGAAGAAGCGGCTTCCAGCTCCGGGACCCGGGCGCTTTGCAGAAACGGACATTCTTCGGTAAAACGCCCCGACTGCTCTTCTAATGCAACCTTGGCCGTCAGCACTTCCTGAGAAAGAGCCGCCGCTTCAGAAAGCAGCGCTTCAACCTGCTGCAAACGTTCCTGTACAGCCGTATCGGGCGAATATGTTTCATGAGCGGAGCGCGAACGGTCATGCTGCGTCGAGCCGCATACAGGACAAGGTTTTCCTTCGATTAGTTTTTCCGATAATTCTTTTGTTAATGCAGCCGTTCTCGCTTCCTCTGAGCGCTTGCGCAGGTCGGCTTGCATTTTGTCCGCCCGTTCGGCTGCGGCTTTCAGTGAACGTTCCGTTTCACAGACCATATGGTAAACGGTTTGAAGCGTTTGATAAGCGCGCGTAATGTCCTCTTCTTCCGATTTCGCCTTTGCGCTGAGCGCCTCGCTTTCTCCGTTCAGCTTCTCCATGTTTTTCAACTGGGCTGTCAGATTGGTCCGTTCTTTCGTGATTTGTTCCTGTGTCTGCTGAAAGCCGGCTGCCAGCTGTGCGGCGGTCTGGCATTTTTTCCGTTCATCAGCGGTCACTTGCACTGCTTTCAGCTCTTCTTTCAGCTCATTCTGCCTGTTTTTGCCGCGGGCCAGGCGGTCTTTCACTGCGGTCAGCTGTTTCGAGGCGGCTTCGTATTCTTCCTCTTTTTTGCTGTGCTCCGCCTTTGTTTTTTCCGCTTCTTTTTTTGCTTCAAGCAGCTTTTGTTCAATGGCTGACAGCCTTTGATACAATTCTTCTTCCTTGACAAGTTTCGGCTCTTGTTCAGCCTTATGGACCCGCCACGCTTCATAGGCTTCATTTTGCCGCGTAAATGAAGCGGTTTCCGCCTCTAATTTCCGTTTGGCCAGTTCGTGCTCCTGCTCGGCACGCTCCTTCCGGCGGACGGCTTCCGTGTAGCGATCTGCATACGGCTCAAGAGCGAGAGCGGTTTCCGCTTCTTTAAGACGGTCAGTCAAACCCGTGATATACGGGCGTTTTTCCTCAAGCTTTTCCTGCCGCGCCTCATATTCGTTTCTCTCTGTCTGCAGGTTCCAAATCTCCTGGTGGTTCTCAAAACGTTCTCTTGCTTGGACCCGTTTCTTCTCAGCTGCTTCAAGCCGTTCATTCGCTTCGTGAAACTGCTGTTCAGCCAGCTTCAGCGCGTCTTCCCCCGCGTCTCCGAGGCCGGATTGTTCGGCCAGCATCTCATTTTTTTTCGCGGCCGCTTCCTGCGCCCGACGCCGCAATTTTTTGACAAGCCTGTCACCGTACTGTTCCAGATTAAAAAGGCGCTGCAGCATATGTCTTCTTTCCGCGCCTTTCAGCGACAGAAACTCGGCAAACTTTCCTTGCGGGAGCACGACGGCTCTTGTAAAGTCGTCAATGGTCAGACCAAGAAGCTCTTCCACCTTTTTGTTCACTTCATTCGCTTTATCGGCAAGCACGGTTTGTTCCTCTTTGATTTCAATTAAGCGGCAGAGGGCGGTTTTCACTTTCGTTTCATCCGTTCTCTTAAAAACACGCTCTACTTTGTAGGATACCCTGTGGCCGGATTGAAGCGCGAATGTAAAAGAAACGGCGAGCTGATCTTCGGCATGGTTCAGAATGCCGTGCGTATTATTTGCGGCGCGCTCCACTTTTCCGTATAGAGCGAGTGTCATCGCATCAAGGATCGACGACTTTCCGCTTCCCGTCGGGCCGAAAATTCCGAACACCCCGGCACCGGACAGTCCGTCAAAGTCAATGGTCTGTTCCTCTCTGAAGCTGTGGAGTCCTTTTATCGTTAACAGAATCGGCTTCATGTCGCATCCTCCTCATCATCCGCTGACGCAAGCTCTAAAAACAGCTTGACCATCTCCTCATCCGGCACGCCGCCGCCCGTTTGTTTTTCATAAAACTTCTTAAACCGGTCCTCAATTGATGTGTGTTTCACTTCAATCCGGTCAATGTCTGTCTCTTTTTCTTCAAAAACCGGCCTGATATGGATAAAGCCTGGATGCGCCTTTCTCAGCCGATGGATTTCTTCAAGAGAAAGCTGATCCGTCAAATGGATATCCAGATCGATCCAGGCATTCCGGTCACGCCCTTCATCGAGCCAGCCGTGAACCTCGCTCAGCCCCTGCGCTTTCCATTTGACAAGCGGTTTTCCGGAAGACAGGAAAATCTCTTCCCACTTCGCTTCTCCGCCCGGCTTCGCTTCTACCACCGTCACCGATTTGGCATAACCGGCTTCTGAAAAGCTGTATGCCAGCGGAGAGCCGGAATAGCGGGCGGCCGTTTTGGCACGTTTGATCGTTTGCGGACGGTGGAGATGGCCGAGGGCCACGTAAGCCGCATCAGCCGGCAGGCTTTCAGCGGCGACCGTGTAAGCGCCCCCGACTTCAATCGGACGCTCTGAATCGGTCTGATTTCCTCCCGCGACATAAATGTGGCTCGCCGCGACTTTCACGGCATCGTCCCGGCACAGAGCGCACATACGGGCAAACGCCTCTCTGATTTTCACATCGTAATGATCGCGAAGAAGCTTTTCCTCAAACGTATCAGACAGCACTTCGTTTAATCTCGCTTCTGACGGATAGGCCAGCGCGGCAACGGCTAACAGCTCGTCCGCCGACGGCACCTCAATATGGACGGGTTCTGTCCGCGGATAGCCGATTAAATGAATGCCGCGCTCATTTGTTAACGGAGAAGCCGCCGCCAGCCTGTCAGGATTGTCATGGTTCCCGGCAATGACGACAACCGGGCGTTTTCCGCCGTCAGAAAGCGCGGAAAGACTTTCGTAATACAGTTGTTCAGCGAGCGCAGGCGGATTGACTGTATCAAATACATCCCCTGCCATAATGACCGCATCAATGTTTTCTTCTTTGACAATGGTATTCAGCTCTTCCAATACCTCGGCCTGTTCACTCAGCCGGCTTCTGCCTTCAAGCGTTTTGCCGAGGTGCCAGTCAGCTGTATGTAAAATGCGCATACCGCATTCACCTCACTTTTCTGATAGAAAAAAAGATCCGCTCCAAAAAAGGAGCTTCGGATCTTATTACAGTGTAAGAACGTGACCTCCATCGAAGAAATAGAGCGCACGCCCTTTCACTTTCGTTTTTGTAATTTGTTCAACCGCTTTTGTATACAATTCGATTTGTGTTTCATACCTTTTTTGCAGGATCGGGGCCGCGCCTTCAAATCCGTTCCGGAATTTCCCCTCGATCCGATCCGTTTTATAGTCCAGCAAATAGAGTCCGTCCGCAGTTTCGTAGAGGCAGTCAATAATTCCCTGGACGAGCAGCGGTTCACCGGCCGTTTCGGCATCCTTGTACACCTCGCTGGCCGGAAGCGCCATACTGAACGGCACTTCCCGATCAATCCGCAGCGCTCCAACAAGGTCTTTTCCGATTTCAGTTCCGAAAAACTGAATCAGCTCATCGATATCAATTGCGTCCAGCTGTTCTTCTGTCAGCAGCTCTTTTTCGTAAAGCATCCGGACCGTCCGCTCCGCTTCTTCAGCAGTCGGAGCATGCGTCAGCGGTATGTGCTGCATCACCGTATGCATCGCCGTCCCTTTTTCGGCGGCTGTCAGCCCTTTTTTCATCATAAAGCCGGGACGCTTGTATAAAAGAGTGTCCCCTGACGGTTTGATGAGAGAGCGTCCGCTGTACTCATCCTCGTATTCTTGCTTTCTCTTCAGCTCAGAAACAGACTGCTTCGTTCTGATGGCGGTCAGCTTCCGATACGGATATTCCCATTCAAGAAGACGGCGCGCCTGATCATCAAATGAAAACGAATCAGGAATCGGCTCGCCATGCTGTATCGCTTTTAAACGTTTGCTCTTTTCTTCAGCACGTTCCTCAGGACTATCTTCCAGCAATTCACTTTGCTGCAGCATCCGGATGTGAAAACGCGCCGGGTCATGCGCGATATCCTCCGGCGCCAAAAGCCCCGGAGCCCTGTGCGCCTCCATGTCACGGTGACGGATGAGCGCCGGACCGATAAAGTCCAAATAAGATGACGCCTGATAGCGGTCGAATTCAGAAAGGAGCCAATCAGCCCGGTCTGCTTGCGCCTGCCATTTGGCCAGCTGTTTTTCCCGGTTTTTGCAGGAACCGACGAGAAACAGCTTTTCCTTCGCCCTTGTCAGCGCCACATACAATACGCGCAATTCTTCTGATAAAAGCTCTCTGCGCATTTTTTTCTTCATTGCCACAAGCGGCAGAGTCGGATAGCTGATTCTAAGTTCCGGATGAATATACTTCGTGCCGAAACCGAGCTCTTTATCAAGCAGGTATGATTTGTTGAGATCCATCATATTAAAACTTCTGCCAAGTCCGGCGGTGAAAACGACGGGGAACTCAAGTCCTTTGCTGCTGTGGATCGTCATCAGCCGAACGACATCCTCCTGCTCGCTGAGCGCCCGAGCCGTCCCCAAATCATCGCCGCGCTCCTGCATCCGTTCAATGAACCGCAAAAAGCGGAATAACCCGCGGAATGCCGTCGCTTCATACGAACGCGCCCGGTCATACAAGACGCGCAGATTGGCCTGACGCTGCTTTCCTCCAGGCATGCCGCCTGCATAATCAAAATATCCGGTATCGCGGTATACTTCCCAAATCAGCTCAGACACTGAATGATTCGTCGAGAATGACCGCCACTTCTGCAGACTGTCATAAAATGTTCTCAGTTTTTGATACAGGTCGTCATGTCTGTCACCGTTCGCTATATACGCTTTCAGCGCTTCATAAAACGGCGCTTTTTTCTTTTCAAGGCGTATGAGCGCGAGTTCATTTTCGTCACAGCCGACGATGGGCGAGCGCAGCACGGAAGCTAGCGGAATATCCTGATACGGATTATCAATCACCTTTAAGACTGAAAGCGCCGCAGCCACCTCCACGGCTTCAAAGTAACCTGACGTCAAATTGGCGTAAACCGGAATGCCTTGGTTTTTCAGCTCTTCCATTAATTGCGGAGCCCATGGCATGGAGCGCAGCAAAATCACGATATCCCGGTACTGGATATTCCGGTGTGTTTTTGTTTTGCCGTCATATACCTTAAACGGAGATGAGACAAGCTTCCGGATCTCCGCGGCTATCGCTTTCGCTTCCCAATGCACGGTTTCAAAGTCTTCGGCATCCTCGGGGCTGTCTGCGTCATCAGCGCTGTCAATCAGCAGCAGTTCCGTTTTCGCCGCGTCATTCGGCGGATATGATGCGCCAAGCTTTAATGCCGCCTGTTCATCGTAGTCCACTTCGCCGATTTTGCCGCCCATCAGCTGCTTAAACAAGAAATTCGTACTGTCCAAAATATCGGAGCGGCTTCGGAAGTTTTGGTTCAGGTCGATTTTCTGCCCGGCGCCTTCCCCATTTTCCGTAAACCTTTTGTATTTCCCGAGAAAAAGCAACGGCTCGGCAAGTCTGAAACGGTAGATTGATTGCTTGACGTCCCCTACCATAAACAGATTTCCCGACTCTTCATTCCCGCTTTTAACAAGCTGCAAAATGGATTCCTGCACAAGATTGGTATCTTGATATTCATCAACCAGAACTTCATGGAACTGGTCTTGATAATAAACGGCCGCTTCACTCGGCACACGCCGGCCTTCTTCATCCCTCGCAGTTAAAATCGCCAGGCAGTAATGTTCCAAATCTGAGAAATCAATGATTGATTTTTCTTGTTTCGCCGCTTCAAATCGTTTTCCGTACGATATTACGAGCTGAACGAGGGTTTCAATGACAGGCTTCATGTCTTTTAAACTCTTTAAATGATCTTGCGGGCTTCTTGTAAAGTAATCGGTTTTTAACTTTTCGATCAGTTTCTTCGCGCCGTTTCGCAAATCAGTCGCTTCATCCAAAAGCGCCTTGTCAAATTCATCACCCTTTACCGCCTTGGCCCGTTTAAATGTGACCGTAGGAACCCGCTCATACAGCGCCTTAAAGTCATGCCGGCAGCTGATCAGCTCTTCTATCTGCTGAAGGTCATCCAGAATATTATCAGCACGCGGGGCCGGCCCGCCGGGCGCTTTTGTCAGTTCAAGCGCCTTATCTAGCTTTTGTTTTGCCCCGAAGAGCGCCATTTCAGCATCTTCTCTCACATACTCGTAAAACGGCAGCTCTTCCATTTTGCTTTCTTCTGTCACATCATATAGGCGGACAAAGCTTTTCAGCCACGCTTCCGGGTCAGGATGCGACCGGGAATACTCATACACCCGCTTGACGAGGTCTTGAAGATCCAGATCGTGCCTGTCCGTCGTATATCTGTCCACAAGCTCAAAAAACGCCTGATTCCCTTTTGCGTATTCATCCTCAAACAGCTCATCAAGCACTTCGTCTCCGAGCAATTCGCCTTCCGTCTGGTCAGCCATCCGAAAACCCGGGTCAAGATCAATCATATAATAATATTTTTTAAGCACCTGCAGACAGAAAGAGTGAAGCGTCGAAATGCTCGCCCGATTTAATAGAGACAGCTGCCGTCTGATATGCAGAGACCCCGGATTTTTGGCGAGTTCTTTTTCTAATGCTTCAGCAATCCGATGCTTCATTTCCGCTGCTGAGGCGTTTGTAAATGTCACCACAAGGAGCCTGTCAACATCAACCGGCTCTTCTTCAGCGGTTATCTTTCTGATCATCCGCTCTACAAGCACGGCCGTTTTACCTGATCCGGCTGCGGCAGCGACCAGAATATCGCGGCCGGAAGAAACGATGGCGCTCCATTGGTCATCCGTCCATATGCTGTCTTTCGGTTTAGGAATTTGCATCATCATCCGCCTCCTTTTTCAGCCAATCCAGTATAGTGCCGTCTTTTTCCGCTTTCAGGCTGCGGTATTCATTTTCCTTAAGCGACTCATCAAACTGGCACACCGATTTAAACGCACAGTACGTACAAGGCGTCTTATCTTTCAGCTTATACGGGGTAATGGACACAAGCCCGTCCGTTATCGCTTCGCCCGCCTGCTCAAATGTCCGCCTCACATGGTCTGTTAAGAGATGAAAATCCCGTTCGCTGACCGCCGCTGAATCGGACCGTAAAGAACCGTCCTTTTTCAAACCGGCATTGATAATATTTGAACGCCCTTCCTCCAAAGTCGTGTCCATCAGGCTGATCGCCTCCCGGTCACCGAGGAGAAGGCCTTTCATTTTAAATTTCTTAAAGATTTCCTGCTCGATTTCATCAAGTTCCATCGGCAGACTGGCCTGAATCATCGGATCATGAATATGGAAATACAAAACGCCTGCCGGTGTCGCTTTCATGCCGAGCCAATCCGCTGAGTGTGTAATTGATAAGTCAAGATATGTGAGCATTTGCAGAGCGAGCCCGTAATATACCTCAGCGAGATCAAGCCCCTTGTCGCTTGATTTATAATCAACGATTCTCAGCAGCAGGCCTTTTGAGCTTTCCGCTTTATCCACGCGGTCGATCCGGCCGACGAGTTCCATCGTACAGCCGTTTTTCAGCGTGAAAGTGAGCGGAGGCAGCGGTCCGCTTCCGCCAAAACCGAGTTCAAGGCCGATCGGGACGAAACCGCTCGCCTTCGCATGCTCGCTTAATATGCCTGAGACACGCGTGACGATCTTCTGCAGTTTTTCCTTCACATAAAAGTGCCTGTTTGAGCTGAGCAGAATCTCTTTTTGCAGCCTTGGCGCAAGCCGTTCCACCGCATCATAGGAAAAATTCCGGCACTGATCTTTCGTCAGATCGCGCCATTCCAGCTTCTGCTCACGAAGCCGGTCTGAAATCAGCTTCAGGCTGGAGTGAAACAGCTGTCCGATATCCGGCGCTTCCAGCTTAAAAAACTGCCGCTCTTTTAATTGCAGTCCGTGAGATGCAAAATGAGAAAACTGGCAGGCATTAAACGCCTCCATCCGGGAGACGCTTCCTTTAATGTGCTCGCCGTAAAGCTGTCGCGAAACAGGCCGTTCAAGACGCTTTGCCTCATTTCGGAAAAACAGGCTTGAAAACAGCTTTTTCGCACGCTCGTGATCAGGCTCTTTCATCAGCACGTTGTATGCGCTCCACCACACGTCACTGATCTCGTACTCTCTTGTCCACAGCCTGAGCTGGCTTGCCGTATACGTCTGCGCCACCTGTTTATTGACGAGATACTGAAGCTGTTCTTCTTCGCTTACCTGCTCGGGATCAGCCGCTGACAGCTTTTCCTGATGATCGGGAAACAGCTCGCCGAGCCTGTTTACAACAATTGACGGCAGGAGCGTTTTTCCTTCCGCATCGGCAATCGGATATGTCACATACAGACGGTCAGACGGACTTGACAGCGCCATATAGATGAGAAAATGCTCATCAAGCAGCCGCTCACGCCCAGCGGAAGAAAGCTCCACTCCGACCGCTTTCAGCCACTCCCGGTCATCATCAGACAGCACGCCGTTTTCATCCGGGCGCGCCGGAAGAACGCCGTCATTGGCCCCGATAACAAACGTGCAGGAGGTGCCGTACATTCTGGACAGATCCATATTCCCTACAAATACTTGGTCAAGCGCAGGAGGAATTAAAGAAAAATGAAGCGATTCCGTTCCCGTTTCAAGCATTTGCTGGAACAGCGCCAAAGACATTTCATCTTCACCCATCATTCCCGCAAACTCTTCGAGAAGCTGGATAACGGCATCCCACGCCTGGCCGTGCTGCTGCGCTTCAATCATGTTCCCGGCCTCTTCGGCCTGCTGTCTTTTCCGATCCAGCTTCAGGGGAACATCGGTATCTTCCAAAAAGAGATAAAGAGCTTCCGCCATGCTTTGAACCGTTTTCGCTTTTTTCAGCCGGTTTTGAAGCCGGATGAGCGGCTCGGCCATCCACTCTCTCGTCTCATTCAGCATGTGTTCCATCTCTATTTCCTGATCCGTCTGCGCGAAATCCTCATCGAGCGATACGAACCGCCTGTATACAAACCGCTCCCCGTTCGTCCAGCGCTCACCTTTGATTCCGTAGGCGATACAGTAGTTTTCAAGCTGATCAACCTGCTCTCTTATTTTCTGCTCCGGCTGATCAAGGGGGAATAACAGTTCGGTTTTCGCACAGCGGAACACCGCTTCATATCTCCAGTTCCCCTTCACGACATCCAAGCTTGAGCGGATGAATTCAATAAGCGGGTGATGCTGCATAGAAGCTTTTCCGTCTATAAAATAAGGAAGCCCGTAATCTGCAAACACTTCCTTCAACAAATCTTTATAATCTTCCGGCTGACGGATGAGAATCGCCATATCTCTGTACCGGTATCCTCGGTCCCGGACAAGTGATTGAATTTCCCGGGCAATACCCTCGAGTTCAGCTCTTCTGTTCTGCGCCTGTATGACGGTAAAAGCTTCCTGTCCGCCAGTATACACAGCCGCGGGACGCACATCGTACTGCGATTCAATACAGGCAAGCTCCGGCACATGCTGATGCCGCTTCGTTCCATGCAATTCCTTGCAGGAAATATCGGCATTCAACTCCTTTGCCGTCTGATAAAGCTTATAGTATGTGCTGCCGGTCATTCTGAACAGGTCGAGCTCATCCGGAGCCTGTTCCGCCGAAGGGCTGTCCGCCGTCAGAGAGAATGTGACATGTTCAGCATGCATGATCAGCTGCTCGAGCACCCTTAATTCCTGCGGCGTAAATTGATAGAAGCCGTCGACATAAACACGGGCGCCTTTTATAATATCCGCCAAAGGAATCTGCTGAGCGAGCAGTGTCAAATAATCCTCTGAATGCAAATAATGGCCGGCGAGGCTTCTTTCCATCTGCTGATATAAAATGCCTAAGTCATGAAGTTTTTCAGACAGCATCCGCTCTCCGCGGTATTCTGACGCCGTTCCGCTTTCCGCCATGCGGCGGACGTCTTCAGGCTCAATGCAGTACCGCTTAAACTCTGTCAGCATCCGTTCCACCTGCTCAGTGAATCCGGTTTTGTCACTCGCTTTTTGATACACTTTAAAATCGTGCTTATGTTCTTCAATCAGTTTCCTTAAAAGCATCTGCACACCCGTCGTCGTCACAAACGGACGGTTCATGCCCCCCGTGTGCTGAAGCACGCGCCACGCCAAACGCGAAAAGCTGAACACTTGAGCGCGTATCATGCCGCCGATATCCGGCGTTTTAGCAAGCTCATATTCCATTAAAAACGTCATTTGATCCGGGACTAGAAAAATGATCGGTTTCCCGAACGGCTCCCGGCGCAGTTCTTCTTGAATGCTGTCGATAATCAGCCTCGTTTTCCCACTCCCCGATCTGCCTACTAAAAACTCAACACCCAAATTAGAAGACCCCTCTCTTTTTATCTTTCTACATTTTATCGAAAGTTGACGAAAATGACCAATCTCATCTGCTGGTAAAAACGGGATGACTGTTTTAAAAAGTATCGTTTCTGACCAAATTAAAGAAAAAAAGGACTAAATATGATGTCAGAATATCCCGAAGTGATTGTACGAACGATTCTGTCGTTCAGCATTCTGTTTATCGGCGCCCGGATACTCGGAAAACAAACTATTTCACAGATGACGCTTTTTGATTTCATTGCGGCCATCTCGCTCGGCGCCATCACGGCAAATCTGTCGTTTAATACAAAGCTGCCGATTCATTATACTGTCATTGCCTATATTATTTTCGTGGCAATCATTTACCTGGTCGCATATCTTTCGATGAAAAACAGGGCCGCCAGGGGTTTCTTTGCGGGCAAGCCGACCATTATCATTCAAAACGGCAAAATACTTGAGCATAATATGAAAACGATGCGTTATACCATCGACTACTTGAATCAGCAGCTTCGTGTTAATGACGTATTTGACATTTCTCAGGTTCAGACCGCCATCATTGAAACAAACGGCAGCATGTCAGTGGAGGTCAAGCCGGAATTTGCGCCCGTTACAAGACAGGATCTCGGCATTTTTGCCGGACATGAAAAGAACTTCGCCGTTGAGCTGATTATGGACGGCCAGCTGGTGACGAAGAACCTGAAAGAAAACCACGTATCGGAAAAATGGCTGAGAAAAGAATTGGACAGGAGAAACCTCAAAACAGAAGACGTCGTATATGCGGTGCGCGGAAGCAACGGCCGGCTGTTTGTCGATACATATGATGACCATATTACATCGCCGCTTGATAAAGAATAAACATAACAATTCCGCACATGTCACGGGCTGCCGCCGTATAATACCCTATAAACATCCGGGGGTGAGTCCAATGCACGAGCATTTTTTTCATTATACAGCCGTCTGCGGCGACGACTCTGTTCTTATAAAAGATCTGATAAAATCCATTAACGGCGAATACAGCGCCGTGATCTGCTACTCGATATTGGCCGAAAAAGCGCCGACCGCAGAAATCAGAAGACGGATCGAACATATCAGAGAGGAAGAAGTGCGCCACCTGCACGCTTTCTCTTCACTGTATACTTCAATTACCGGACGACAGCTGACGCCCAAACAGACAGAGCATTGTCCGCACACATACAGAGAAGGACTAAATGCAGCCTTTCTTGATGAACAGAAAACGAATGATTTTTATTTGCATGCATCCGACAGAGCGGTAAACCCCGAAGCGAAGCAATTATTTGCCCGCACGGCATTTGACGAGCAGCGCCATGCCGTCTGGTTTTTATACCATATGATCCATTCCCCTTCCCACCACCACACAGGGGGAACGGTATCAAACGCACCGAACAAAAGCTATACTGAGGTAAAAACAGTAAATAATGGTCCGGATAGATAAACGCTCTCCCGCCGGGAGTCTTCAGACCGCAGACAAACCCCGTTCTTTCAACATGAGAGAATGGGGTTTACTTTTCGAGCTGATTTTATATGATCATCCCCTCTAAAAACGGATAACTTCTTCATTGTATAATCAGCAAAAACACTTTATAATAAAATAAACCAACTGGTCGGTTTTTAAGAAAAAAGGACAATAACATGAATACGGCGGAAAGGATTTGTGTGGAGTGACAAATACAAAAGGCGGTGCCGGAAAGAGCGAAAAGACAAAGAATAGGCTCGTATCCGCTTCGCGTGACTTATTTGCAAAAAAAGGTTATTCAGAAACAACGATTCGAGACATTTTAGAGGCGGCCGAGATCAGCAAAGGCAACCTATATCATCATTTTAAAGGAAAAGAGTTTCTGTTCCTTCATATCATGGAAGAGGATCATCGCGTGATGATCGAGACATGGAGGGAAATGGAAGCTGATCTGAAAGATGCTGCCGAAAAGCTGACGGGCTTTGCAGAGCTGCTCAGCCGGATGAGCATCAATTATCCGCTGATGAGGGCAAGTGAAGAGTTTTATGCGAGTGCGTTTACGTCTGAGGAGGTCGTCAAGCGGCTCAATAAAATTGATATTGAATATGACGATGTGATGAGAGAGATCTTAGAAGAAGGAAATCAAGACGGCAGCTGGTCCATTCATCATGTCGAATCAAAAGTAAAAATCCTGCTATCCGTCTTTTACGGTTTAGATGTGTTATATAAAAACGATTCCATTCAGCAAAGAAAAGAATTGCAGAAGGAAGCCATCTCCGTGTTTATTCACGGGTCGATCAACGCTGATAAACGGAATGACAGCTGACAAAGGAGAAACAACATGCAAAAACCGATTCGAGAACAAAAAGCTGTACTCATCATCTTATTAGGCAACATATTTATTGCGTTTTTAGGCATTGGATTGATCATTCCCGTTATGCCGCTATTTATGAACGTGATGCACTTGACGGGCAGTACAATGGGGTACCTTGTCGCTGCCTTTGCCTTCGCTCAATTAATTGCATCCCCCATTGCCGGGAGATGGGTTGACCGCTTCGGCAGAAAAATCATGATTCTCGCCGGACTGTTTCTGTTCGCATTATCCGAGCTGACCTTCGGATTGGGCACCCATGTCTCCATTTTGTATTTCGCAAGGGTGCTGGGCGGCATCAGCGCAGCTTTTATCATGCCCGCTGTTACAGCGTATGTCGCAGATATTACGACGGTGCAGGAAAGATCGAAGGCGATGGGCTATGTATCTGCGGCCATCAGCACAGGGTTTATCATCGGGCCCGGCATAGGAGGTTTTATTGCCGATCACGGCGTTCGTATGCCGTTTTTCTTTGCCGCAGGCATTGCTTTTATCGCAGTGATTTCCTCAATCTTTATGCTGAAAGAGCCATTGACAAAAGAAGAACGCGCACGGCAGTTGGAAAGCGTCAAAGAGTCAACCTTCTTAAAAGATTTGAAAAAGTCGATTCATCCAAGCTATCTAATCGCCTTTATCATCGTCTTTGTGCTGGCATTCGGGCTGTCGGCGTACGAAACGGTATTCAGTTTATTTACAAACCATAAATTCGGCTTTACGCCAAAAGATATTGCCATTATCATTATGTTCAGCTCCATTGTTGCGGTCATCATTCAAGTGCTCGCATTCGGCAAGCTTGTCAACTCCCTTGGGGAGAAAAAGGTCATCCAGCTTTGTCTGATCGTCGGCGCTGTTCTGGCTTTCGTATCTACGGTGATGTCAGGATTTTTGCCCGTGCTTGCTGTCACTTGCATCATATTCCTTGCGTTTGATTTACTGCGCCCTGCACTGACTACTTTCCTATCCAAAATCGCAGGAAATCAACAGGGGTTTGTTGCCGGAATGAACTCAACATACACGAGTTTAGGCACCATTTTCGGCCCGGCTTTGGGCGGTATTTTATTTGATATGAATATTCACTTCCCGTTTCTGTTCGCAGGTGTGGTCTTATTTCTCGGTCTGGGGCTGACCCTAGTATGGAAAGGTAAGGTTAGTGAAGTTTCGGAGTAGAGTGTACTCACTCTTCTCCGGAGCTTTTTTTGTTTATGATAAGAAAAATGAATGGATTACGAGAAATAAATCATTATTTATTTATCTCAAAATCTATACTATAGTAATAGTAAGGTTAACGAGCTTAACAATTTAATATGAATGTTTCAGGAAGAAGGGTTTTCATTGAAGAAAGACAAACATCTCCTTACGGATATCTGGTTTATTCTTATCAGTGCGGCAGGGGGGTTTCTTCTTTCGCTTACAGGGATGTCGATCGCCTGGATGCTCGGAACGCTGGCAGCCGGCTGCATCCTCTCCATGACGCGGCCCCGCTGGCTGTTCATGGCGGCTGACAGAAGAGGGATTAACCGCAGATGGCTTGCGGCTGGGCAAATGATCCTCGGCATCGAACTCGGCCAGAAACTGAACCTGTCCGTGCTTTCAGTTTTACGGGAACATTGGCTGTCAGTAGGCTTTATGCTGATTTTCTCTATCGTGATGGCGCTTGTTTCCGGATACGTGCTCTTTCGGTTCAGCCGGACGGACATGATGACAAGCTTTGTAGGCACGGCGCCAGGCGGTTTATCCGCCATGCCCGGTATCGCCCAGGAAGTCGGCGCCAATACCGCGATTGTAAGCCTCATTCAGCTGACGCGCGTCCTTTTGGTCGTTATGACGATACCGTTTCTCGTCATTTTCTTATTTACCAAACAAAACGGGACGGCTCAGACATCAGCCGGAGCCATTTCAGCAGGAGCTTCACATCCGGGCCTTATTCCCGTCTTGTTAACGGCCGGATTTATTTTGGCTGCCTGGCTTGCAAGTAAAGCCGCAAAACGGCTGAAATTTCCCGCTCCTTGGCTGCTCGGCAGCATGATCGGCGTTGCTTGTGCGGAAATCGGCGTGTCCGCCTTGGCGGGAAAAGACATGCTGGCTTGGTGGCCGCCGGAAGCGAACCAGCTGTCACAAATTTTTCTCGGCGCCACAATCGGTTCAAAAATGTACAAAAGCATGTTCAGCGGTGTGACAAGAGTGCTGACCGTCGGATTTATTTCTTCGGTCGGGTTAATCGCCGCAATGATCCTGAGCGCGGTTGCCGTTTCTAAATTAACGGGCATCTCAATGATTACATCGGTTCTCGCCTTCTCTCCCGGAGGGATCGCCGAAATGGCGGCAACTTCGATCACTCTGCATGAGGACTCGACTTTTGTCGTTGCGGTTCAGGTCATCCGGATCGTTCTCGTGATCGCCATGCTCCCGCCTTTCTATCGCCTGCTGCATCACCTTTCTCAGCTGAAACGGACACACGGCGAGAGAGCCCGGGCAGAAAGAGGAACCTGAGCTGAATAAAAAAACACGCATCCATATGCGTGTTTTTTATTTTAACAGCTGCTCTCCGCCGCCATTTACAGACCGCCAGTTTGCTGAAAGATCACGGAACAGCCGTTCAGCAAATAATAGTTCTTCATCTGTATAGCGATCCAAAAACGCCAAGAGCCGCTTTTTTATCATCTCATGATATTTGTGATGAAGGGAATGCAGCTCTTTCCCGGCAGGAGTGAGCCGGAAGTAGACTTCTTTTTTATTGTCGCTCAGCCGGGTTCTGCGCAGGAAACCGGCTTCCAAAAACTTCGCGCAGCTTCTCGATACGGTCGGTTTTGTCGTCTTCATTTTTTCCGCTATTGATGTGACATTGATCGGTTCATGATCTCCGATACAAGATAAAATGTGAATTTCCGTCAAGGTCAGCTGAAGTTTTTTCCCGTTTTCTTCACGGAGTTCGTCCATCCGTCCTGCTAACGATGCCCTGATGTCCTCCTGACACCTCTCCTGCTCGTGGAAAATGTCTGTCAGTCCTTCAAGAATCATGTGTTTTGCATGGTCTGGCTGTCTTCTGTCCAACTGCGGGTCACCCTTCCGTATTGATTGTTTCTTTTACTATAACGTTTTGTTACGCAAGAAACAATCACACAAGCGAAAAAAGGGTATCAGATGAATCCCCATCTCTCCATACCGGCCAGAACGGTCTCTTCCGCTTCACGTCCTGAGCCGCCGGCTGCCCATGCCGCATGGCCGTCCGGCCGAATCAAAACGGAGTGAACGTCATCCCAATCGGCACGTGTTTCAGAAAGCTCCGCCCTGACAAACTCCACGCTGTCCGTGTCAATGCCGGCGGGAATGCTTCCTCTTAATGACAGCAGCACAAAGGCTCCTTTGTGCAGAAAATCATACAGCCGGGCGGGCCGGCCGTCATGAAGAGTCAGCTCTATATCGGGCAGCCGTTTTCCGTTCAGCATATGAGGGGGCAGCTCCGGATCGGGTTCATAATGCAAATCAAGCGCGGATACTTTTCCCGCCAATAAACGGTTCGACTCCTGAAAATCCAGCAAAGCGGTCATCGTATCTCTTAATGCCATCCCTGACTCGGTAAAATCCATGAGCTTTATCTGGGTTTTTATATTGTGCAACACTTCTTTTCCCGTGCTGTGCCTTTCCTGATGGTAGCTGTCCAGAAGATGAGGCGCCGCTTTTCCCTTAATTTGCGCCGCCAGCTTCCACCCGAGATTGACAGCATCCTGAAGCCCCGTGTTCAGCCCTTGGCCGCCGGCGGGAAAATGAATGTGCGCCGCATCCCCGGCCACAAAAACCCGGCCGGAGCGGTACTGTTCAGCCTGACGCTCGGCATTGCCGAACCGTGACATCCACACCGGATCACTCAATCCGAAATCAGTGCCGCATATTTCCCGCAGGTCTTCTTTCAGCTCATTTTCTGTAACCGGCTCTTCTTTCCGCTTTTGCGGAGCGTGCGGAGAAACGATAAGGACGCGGAAAAGTTTGTTCGAAAGAGGGACAATGACAACCGATCCCTGCAGACGGCAAACTGAAAAAAAGGCGGATTCAGGCGGATTTTTCAAAACGGCATCACAAAGGGTTCCTATTAAGTCGGCATCAGTCCCCAAAAAAGCGATGCCCGCCTGTTTCCGGACAATGCTCCCCGCTCCGTCTGTACCCGCGGCATATAAGCTGCGCAGGGTGCGGATACCGCTTTCGTCCCGGAACACCGTCTCCACCCCGTCATCCGACTGGGTAAGAGCCACCGCTTCTGCCCCGCGGATGATATCCGCGCCTAAACTTGATGCATACTCCTCCAAAAGCCGCTCCGTTTCTGCCTGAGGCAGCATTAACGAATAATTCTGCTTAGAATCCAGCCGAGAAAAATCCAGCCGTGTATCCAGCATCGAAAAATGGCCGGAAGACACCTTCGTTCCTTTATCCAAAAAGCGTTCCAAGATGCCTCTCATTGCAAAAAGTTCAAGTGTGCGCGGATGCACAATAAGCGCTTTAGAATATGGCACCGTCTTCTTCAATCGTTCAATGACAGTCGTTTTCACTCCGGCAAGCGCAAGCTCTGAGGCAAGCATGAGCCCGACAGGACCTCCCCCGATAATGGCAGCCTGTGTTTCCATCTTATCAGCCCTCTCTCGCATTTTTGTTACACACGTAACAAAATGACTAAAAATAAAACGCATGATTTTTGTTTCGCGCGTAACAATTCTATTATAATCTTTCCTTTGCTTTTTGACAATCATTTCTAAAAAAAGACGCCGTTCACTTGGCGTCTGATTCACTGATAACTCCGACAATGTCTTTATCCTTAATCGGTCCGAAATGACGGCTGTCGAGGCTGTATATGCGGTTGTCGCCAATCACGAAATATTGTCCCTTCGGTATCCTCTTGCGGCCGGTCGTTTCCTTCAACGTATAATCACCGGTCACATGGCTTCCGGCGGACAATGATGACTTTAACGGTTTTAAAAACGGTTCCGCCACCCGTTTTCCATTCACAAACAGCTGGTCCTCCCTGTAAGTGATGGACTCGCCCGGGAGTCCGATGACACGTTTGATCAGCACTTTGTGGTGCGGGCCTTTAAACAGGACAATATCGAAACGGCGGATCGTTTTGTAACGATGGGAAAACTTGTTGACCATCAGCTCATTTCCTTGTTTAAAGGTCGGATTCATGCTGATTCCTTCGACTTTATAATCAATAAAAATGGCATTTTTTAATTGTATGGCCAAAACAACGATAAGCACGCCGGCTATAAACCAAAATCGTTTTTTCAAGATTCCTGTCTCCCTCCGTCTTTCTCATGCTGACTGATTCTCGTCTGTAAACGCCGTTCGATATGCTTTCCGGCATACCACAGCACCGCGATCACTGTTAAGGCGCCCGCCATCCGGAAAGGCTGTGTAATGAGTGCGTGAAGATCATACCCGATAAAGCTGATCATAAAGATCATGACCATTTTCCCCATAGCGGCTGCTGATATAAACTGCAGCGCCCCCACCCGTGACAGGCCGGCAACGACATGAACCGCAGCGGACGGCGTAAAGGGGAAGCAAAGTAAAATAAACAGCGGACCGAAACCGTGCCGCTCAACCCAGAGCATCAACCGCCTTATGGTTTGATGCCTGCGGATGAAACCGAAAGCTCTTTTCTGTCCGAAATGGCGGACGGCGTAAAACATCAGCATTGATCCCGCCGCAGATCCGAGCCACGACAGGAAAAAGCCTTCCCACAGCCCAAATGCATTCGTATTCGCCACCACAAATACAACAAGCGGCAAAAACGGAAGAAACGCTTCAATAAAAGGCAGTAAAACCGCAGCCGCAGGGCCGAAAGCTCTATAGCTTTGGAACCACTCCGTCAGCTGCTCCTCAGTCAAATATGATATAAATTGCTCCAACGTTTATACTCCTTAACGAGTTTGTCTATCCTTATTCTACACATTATCTCCAAAAAACGAAAATGTTTACGAGATTTTCCGGCTTGAAATATCGTGTAAGCGAGTATAAAATAAGAACAAACGTTCGTAATTTAGAAAGAAGGAGTATTTATGCCTGATATCCGGAACGGCACCCGCGATCTCATTGAAAAAGGTCTGTTTCTGCCCATGACGGCTGCCATCCTGAACCGGGACCTCGAAGCGCTTGATTCGTGCCCGTTCAAATTAAAACAACCCTATAAACAGCTTATCAGCTGCTCTTTAAAATTAGCACAAAAGGATTTGAGTGATGTTCGAAAAGAGTTAAGAAAGCGTAAAATCAAAATATACGAAGCGGAAAGAGATGAAGCATTTACACTTTATATATGCACCATTAACGGCTATGAAGAAAAACACCGTTATTTCAACCCGAGAATACGGGAACAGGTAACCGCCTTATTGGAATATTACCTGTCTGCCGCGACCATTTAAAAAGCAGCCGGGACTGCTTTTCCTTTTCAATCAGTAAAATTCAGACTATTCACACTATACATTCAACATTATTTTCTTTATAATCGGGACACGCTGTTTTCAATGAAAAGGAGGAATGTTATGAAACTGATTCATGTTCTCGCTGCCCTGCCCTTTTTCGGAATTCTCGCCGGAATTCCATTTGCCAACCGGGTGACGCCTTATGTTTTCGGAATGCCTTTCATTCTTGCATACGTCGTCATCTGGGCGGTGCTGACATCGGTTCTGATGGCTGCTGTTTACAAATTGGATAGAGAAAACAAGGCGGGTGAGGCGGAATGAACGCAGCATTTCCCGTAATGGCCGCCGTGCTCCTGTTTTGTGTATATCTCGGAATCCGCGCCCGAAAAGGAAAAAAGATGGACCTTGAACAATGGACGGTGGGCGGACGAGGCTTCGGCACGATGTTTGTCTTTTTATTAATGGCGGGAGAAATATACACGACCTTCACATTCCTCGGCGGAAGCGGATGGGCTTACGGAAAAGGAGGTCCCGCCTTTTACATTGTCGCTTACGGCTGCCTTGCCTACATTTTGTCATATTGGCTTCTGCCTGCCGTATGGACATACGCAAAAAAACACAAACTGATGTCGCAGTCAGATTTTTTCATTTCAAAATACAACAGCCCGCTCCTCGGCATTCTCGTATCGCTCGTCGGCATCGCGTCTCTCATCCCCTATCTCGTCCTTCAGCTGAAAGGGCTCGGTTTAATTGTTTCAGCAACGTCATACGGACAGATTCCGCCAGCAGCCGCAGTCTGGATCGGCGCTGTCTCCATCACGATTTATGTAATGATTTCAGGCATTCACGGTTCAGCGTGGATATCAGTCGTCAAAGATATTATGATTTTAGGCATCGTCCTGTATTTAGGCATTTATTTGCCCATTCATTACTACGGCGGGTTTACGGAGATGTTCAAACAAATCGACGCCGCAAAACCCGGATTCCTCACGCTTTCTGATACCGGGCAGAGCGTTTCGTGGTTCAGCTCAACCGTCCTGCTGACTGCCCTCGGCTTTTATATGTGGCCCCACACCTTTGCCGCGTCCTATTCGGCGGAGCATCCGCGGGTGTTTCGGAAAAACGCGATCATCATGCCTCTTTATCAGCTCGTCCTGCTGTTTGTCATCTTTACCGGATTTGCGGCGATTCTGCAGGTGCCCGGTTTAAAAGGGGCCGACACGGATCTCGCCCTATTAAAGCTGTCTGTGAAAACCTTTGATCCTTGGTTTGTCGGACTGATCGGATCGGCGGGCATTCTGACGGCGCTCGTACCCGGCTCAATGATATTAATGGCCTCAAGCACGCTGTTCGCCAAAAATGTGTACAAAGCCATTCTGCCCGGCACGCCTGACGAAAAAGTCTCGCGGCTCGCAAAATACGCTGTACCCGTCATCGCTCTGATTTCCGTATATTTTACGCTGAAAGGCGGAAATACCATCGTCACCTTGCTTTTAATGGGCTACAGCCTTGTCACCCAGCTTTTCCCCGCGCTTTTATTCAGCCTGCCGAAGCGGCGGTTTATCACAAGCCACGGCGCTTTTGCCGGCATAACGGCCGGAGTCGGGACGGTTGCCTTCATCACGCTGACTGAATCAACCATCGGAACCCTCTTTCCGTTTCTTCCGCAGACTGTTAAAGATATGAATACAGGCATCATCGCGCTGGTTTTAAACACTGCCGTCATGTTTGCAGTCAGCGCAGCAGTCAGAAAAAAACAAATCAGTGCAGCCGAAAAAGCGGCTTAAATGGTAAGATAGCGGTAAGACACATGAAAGGGGAAAGCCGTATGATTATGACAACGACTGAAACCGTCGCCGGAAAACAGATTACTGAGGTAAAAGGCTTAGTGACAAGCAGCATCGTCCAATCCCGTCACATCGGAAAAGACTTGCTCGCAGGCTTAAAATCTGTCGTCGGCGGCGAATTGAAAAGCTATACCGAGATGCTGGAAGACTCCAAAAAAGCGGTAAAAGAGCGGCTGATCAGAGAAGCGGAACAGCTCGGAGCCAACGCCATCGTCGGCCTGCGGTTCGAACTGACCGCCGGACAGAACACATCCGAATTAATCGGATACGGAACCGCCGTCACCGCCGAATCAATTTAAAAAAACAAGCCCTTTTAAGCGGCTTGTTTTTTTATTTCTCACAGGCGATATAGTCTTTATCACGGTCGAGTCTTTTATTTGCATTATAAAGCGCTTTTGATACATACGGCTTGTACTTCGTTCTGCCGCCCTTGTTTTTCACTTTCGAAGACCGGGCTACGCCGCCCTTATACACCTTATTCAGCGCATTGCAGTTTTGATACGTTTTCACCTTTGTTTTCGCTTCTGCCGTCTGCCCAGCTCCGTATGAACATCCGAACACCAGACCGAAAGACAAAACCACAGCTGCCGTCTTTTTCATTCTCGATGTATCCCCTCTCCTGAGTCATGCGGTATTGCTGAACATATCATAGTTTAAATAATCTCCATTTTCAAGATAAATAGGAAAAAAGTTTTAATTTACACCCTGCCGCATTACTTTTATGGAATTTATTCCAAAACCTTTTATAATATGAATTGATAGCGCTATCAGACTATGATGATAGGAGGAGAAATGATGATGAGAAAAGGGCTTCTTGCGGGTGTTCTCACTTCAGCCGTTCTATTCGGCGCTTGTGCGGCGGATATTCCGGGGGTAATCAGCCCCAATACGGCGGAAGCGGCGTCCCAGCTCAGCAAAGGAATCGGCGGAAGGGCCTACCTGAACAGTACGGGTTCTGTGCTCGTCACGAAAATTCAGCTTCCAAGCTCGATTCAGGTATCAAATGGGACAGCCTATATTTACTCAGGATTTACCGGAGGCACAGAGGCTGATATCGGGCTTCAGTACAGTGAAACTTATCATGTATGGAAACCGATCATGAAAGTCGGTTCAAAGGGACAAAGCCAGGTCCGGTATCTGGAAGGAGAAAGCCAATTCACCTATACGAAAGGCTTCCGTCCCGGCAGCACCGTACAGCTGACCATTTACAAAAATATGAACGGCAATACCCGCGCCACATATTGGGGCACGAATAATGACGGATACACCGGCCGCATCATTTCAGAACTCGCCCAGACAAATGTAGGATCTATCTCAAAATGGAAAGCGCTCGCCACTGTCGCAGTCACATCAGAGGATCAGCGCCCTTACATCAAATCAAACTTCTCAACAGCTTTTACAAACATCACGATCGACAATCAAGCAGTCACTCCTGTGATTGATACACAGGATTTTGCCAAATTGGCGGTGTCAGGAAACAGCGTCAGCATGTCTGTCGTCAAATAAAGAACGCCGAACGCACGATTCCTGCATCGTGCGTTTCGTTATGTCAATATTGCTGCGGGTGAAAAATTGGAAACACGGCGGGTTTTCATGTATACTTTATGTTAACCATAAAATGATTGACGTTCAGTCATTATTCATACAGGAGAGACATTTATGAACAGAGAAAAAAGGCTTGAATTAAAGAAAGTCGAACCGAAACATTTGCAGCAATTTAATCAGCTGCTCCGATATGTTTTCCAAGTAACGAACAGCAATCTGCATGAAGTGGGATGGAAGGAACCCGAAATCGCTTCCGCGAAACTCCCCGTATTGGAACAAGCGCATGTATTGGGCTGGTTTGACAAAGACAAACTCGTTTCACAGGCAGCCGTTTACCCTTTTCAAGTCCGGATTTTTAATAAAACATTTGAAATGGGCGGCGTGACGGGGGTCGGAACATATCCCGAATACGCCAATATGGGATTAATGGCGAGACTGTTATATAAAGCATTAGTTGACATGCGTGAGCGCGGTCAGTCCGTATCCTATCTGTTCCCCTACTCCATCCCTTACTACAGAAGAAAAGGCTGGGAAATTATCAGTGACAAAATGACGTTTGAGGTAAAAGACTTTCAGCTCCCGAAAATGAGAAACGTTTTGGGCGAAGTGGAACGCGTCGATCCGGAACATGAGGTCATTAAAGAAGTATACAGCCGATTCGCTCATAAAAACCATGCGGCCATGATCAGAAATGAATTGGCATGGGATGAGTATTGGCGCTGGGATTTAGAAGATCTTACGGCTGCCGTGTATTATGATCAATCCAGACAGGCAAACGGTTATGTTCTTTACTGGATTGCAGATGAAGTTTTTCATATTAAAGAAATGGTATATGTAAATGAAGAAGCGCGCAGAGGCCTGTGGAACTTTATCTCGGCTCATTTCTCCATGGTGACAAAAGTCGTCGGCGACAATTATTCTAATGAGCCGATCGCCTTTTTGTTAGAAGATGCCGAAATTAAGGAGACGATTTCTCCTTATTTTATGGCCCGGATTGTCGATATTGAACAATTTATCAATCAGTATCCCTTTAAACCGCAAAAAGAGAAACGGACATGGTCTTTCACACTGGAAGATCCGCTGCTTGAATGGAATCAGGGAGTCTTTACCGCGGAGATTTCGCCTGAAGGAAAAGCCGTTTTAAGCCGGGGCGGTGATGCTGATGCCGCAAAGCTGGATATTCAGACGATGACGGCATTATTATTCGCATACCGGAAACCGGAGTACCTTCACCGCACAGGCCGGATCGAATGCGCACCGGACACATTGGAATTCATTGAGGATCTGCTGGAGACGCAAACCCCTTATTTCTCGGATTACTTTTAATAAAAAAACAGCCCTGCTCAGGGTTGTTTTTTTTACATATTTTTTGTTTATTTCCGCCAAAACCCTGAACAGTCTGTCTTTTCCTTAATATCAAATTGAATCATGCTTTCTAGCAGATCATAATGCACCTGATCAGTCCATTGAATTCTGAACAAACGGGAAGTGGCGCTGTAGCCGGCACGGGCAATGTCATCGGCAAAATGCGCAATACCCGCTTCTTCGGGGGAAACACTTACATGATGCTTCGCTGCTGCAAAGCCGATAATAAACGTGCCGTGATCAGTAAACATCGGTGTATTCCACTTGATCTGCGGTTTTAAACTCGGAAATTGACCAGCCGTCCACGACAAGATTTCCTCTGCTTTGAGACGGTGATCCGGATTATCGATTTCCGATACATATTTTGCAAACACATCCATGCCAATCTCTCCTAAAATAAAATGCAATTACTCTTTACATCATCATAGCCAACAGACGGACACGATACAACTCTGCCCAGGCATGTCAATCGTAAAAAGCCCTTCCCAAAAGGAAAGGGCCCGTCCCTCACATCACAGCTTTCTCTAATATCTCTCCCCCAGCTCCCGTAAAATAAAGTCGTAGATCATTTTTGTCCGCTCTTCTTTCGGGTACAGCATGAATTCTTGCCGCTTGGGGATATGGCTGCCCATCCTGTCCTGAAAAGTGGTTCTGAGATAGGCGGTTCTGTAAACTTGGTTTTCAAAAGAATGGTAGGATACTTCCAGCTCCATCGTTTTGCCGTTTGAGAACGTGACCGCTGTGTCATCGAATGCGGTCGGCTGAAAATCTTTAACGTGCACATGAGATATCCAGCCGCATTGAGGCCTTGCTGAAGAAAGTGTAGGGAATAAAAAGATGTGATTTGAAGGGTCCACCATAATCGGCGGCTTGTGAGAAATTTTAATCGCTTCATACGTTCCCGCTTTTCTCCCGGCATAGCTTGAGCCAAAGTAGCGGCAGCTTCTGTCAATGATGTGAATCGGCTTCATGCTGACATACAGAATGCAGTCTTTTTCAATGACCTTCGACCCCATTTTACCGTCTATTTCCTCAGGCAAAACAGCGATGGTTGAACGATTTACTTCGTAGCTTTCTAAGGGTGCGTGTGTTTTCTGGCACATAATGTGCAGCCTCCAATCCTTTTCTTGAAAATTTATACTAATAATCTATCATCTGTCATTGGAAAACGACAGGTTTTTTTTGAATATAGCTAAAAATCACCTTTTAAAGATATAATTTAGTCTTAAATTACTACTTAAATATTATTTTTCTTTTTCATTTCATATCATTTATACATGGTTATTTTTCGTTTTTTCGTCAATTTGCAGGATATGTCGATATATTTCCAAGTATTAGTTATCTAAAAATTATAAAAATTAATTGATTTTTCCGGCGGTTATCCATATACTATAAAAAAGGCATTGGGGGGATTCTTTATGAAAGAGAAGAAATCGTACACTGAGCTCATGAAGTCCCGCAACACGCAAAAAGCAAATGAATTCGATGTGACAATGGCCGATATTTACATTCAAATGGTGCTTGATGAATCCTTGTATAAACGCCGGATCGCCATGCTGACAGAGCAGATTAACAAAGCGCTTGATGATAAAAATAAAGAAGCGTTCCTTACGCTGTCCAAAGAATATACCGCACTCAAACAGAGTGAATAAGCCAATCCATATGGATTGGCTTTTTTATATTATCCGTTTACAATGGTGCCGCCGTTCACATGTATCGTCTGGCCTGTGACATATGAGGAATCATCGCTTGCTAAGTATAAATAGCTCGGTGCCACTTCAACAGGCTGGCCCGGGCGCTGCATCGGCACGTCTGAGCCGAAAACTTCCACTTCCTTTGCCGAGAAGCTCGCCGGAATCAGCGGCGTCCATATCGGCCCCGGCGCCACTGCGTTTACCCTGATGCCCTGAGTGACAAGAGATTGGGAAAGAGACCTTGTAAACGTAACGATCGCCCCTTTTGTCGCTGAGTAGTCAATCAATGTTTTATGGCCCTTGTAGGCGGTAATGGAGGCCGTATTGATGATTGAACTTCCTTTTTTCAGATGGGGGAGCGCGGCTTTCGTTAAGTAAAACATTGAAAAAATATTCGTCTGAAACGTTCTGATGAGCTGGTGGCTCGTGATTTTCTCAATTCCCGGCTGTACGTGCTGCTCACCCGCATTATTGACTAAGATGTCAATAGAAGGAAAGGCTTGGCCCGCCTGGCGGATGACATCGTTGCAAAAGGCTTCGTCGCCGACATCACCTGCGATCAGCAGACACTTTACCCCCTCTTTTTCTACATATTGCTTCGTCTCTTCGGCATCCTGATGCTCATCAAAGTAAACGATGACCACATTTGCGCCTTCCTTCGCGAACAAAACGGATACGGCGCGTCCGATTCCGCTGTCCCCGCCCGTGATAATCGCGGTTTTTCCTTCAAGTTTTTTCGCCGCTTTCGGTTTGTCAAACACAGGGCGCGGATCCATCACATATTCAAAGCCAGGCTGCCGGTTTTGATGCTGCGGCGGCAAGGTTTTCTTCTTCTGATTAGCCAATTTGATCACTCCTTTACATTAATTACTATATTATGAGTAATTTGAGCATCTTATACGAATTTCATGTATGAATATAGCCTTATTGGAAAAATTAAGAATATACAACAGAGGAGGTAATCTGAATTGACTTCTTTTTCAAACGAGGAACCTGCTTCCTATTGGAGAGCAACAGCTGATATTCCTTCCTTTCCCGCCCTGACTGAAGATACGGAATGCGACGTTGCGGTTATCGGCGGAGGAATTACGGGCCTGACAACGGCATACGAACTGACGAAAAGGGGGTTCCGTGTCGCTGTCATAGAAGCGGACCGGATATTAAACGGAACGACCGCGGGAACGACCGCTAAAATCACCGCCCAGCATGATTTTATCTATGCCGATCTTATTCAGCAGATCGGACTGACCAGCGCAAGGCTGTATTTCGAAGCCCATCTTCGCGCTATGGAAGATATGAAGCAGATTATCAAAGACCTTTCAATTGAATGCAAACTGACTGAACAAGACGCGTATATATACACCAATACGGAATCAGGCGTCAAAAAAATCCGCAGCGAGCAGGAAGCTTACACTAAGCTCGGCATTGAACACGAGCTTGTAAAAGAACTTCCCGTCCCCGTTGATTGCAGGCTCGGCCTCGCTATGAAGAATCAGGCGCAATTCCATCCGCTTTTATATGGCGCGGCGCTCGTGAAAGAGATGGTCAAAAACGGGGCGCAGATTTTTGAACAGACGGCGGCAATTGACATTAAAAAAGAACCGCAGCCGGAAGTGGTCACGAAAAACAGACACGGCATCAAGTGCAGCTACATTGTGTGCTCCTCCCACTTTCCTTTTTATGACGGCGGCGGCCTTTATGCCACGAGAATGTATGCCAGCAGATCCTACGTCCTGGCGGTAAAACCGAAACAAGCGTATCCCGGCGGTATGTTTCTCAGCATAGACGAGCCGTCCAGATCACTGCGCTATACAGAGCTGAACGGTGAAGAACTGGTGCTCGTCGGCGGCGAAAGCCACAAAACAGGCCAAGGAAACGAAATGTCCAAACATTATGAAGCGCTGAAACAATTTGCGGAAGATACAATCGGAGTCGAAAGCATCCCATATCATTGGTCTGCACAAGACCTCGTCACCATTGACAAAATTCCGTTTATCGGCCCGATCTCAGGCGGTGAAGATCATATTTTGGCGGCGACCGGTTTTAAAAAATGGGGCATGACAAGCTCAGCGCTCGCGGCGAAGCTTTTGGCTGATCACATCCAAAACAAAAAGAACCCGTTTTCCGGCCTGTTTATTCCGTCACGCTTCCACGCAGATCCCGGACTGAAAAAGTTGATTTCCTATAATGCCGACGTAGCCAAACACCTTATCTCGGGCAAACTTGAGAGGCCGGACGCTTCACCTGAAGCTCTTCTGCCCGGAGAAGGAAAAATCGTAACGGTCAACGGCAAACGGGCCGGCGCCTATAAAGACGAAAAAGGCTGTCTGCATCTTGTCGATACGACATGCACCCATTTAGGCTGTGAGGTTGAATGGAATGACGGTGAACGGACGTGGGACTGCCCTTGTCACGGATCCCGGTTCACACCTGACGGCAAGGTTGCCGAAGGCCCCGCCATCAAGCCGCTGAAACGCATCACCCAAGATTGACTGAACCATTCTGAACGAATGGTTTTATTTTTTTTCGCATTAAAATATTTTCATCAGATTCCTTCATTCAAGTTCCTTCCAAACCGATAAAAAGAAAAAGAGAATATCTGGGGGAACTTATATTGTTATTTAAAAAAGACCGCAAAAAAGAAACAGCTTATTTTTCAGAAGCCGATGGCAAAAAACGCATCGAGCTTTCAAATCAATATGCAGATGTCAAAAAGCAGCTGAAAATGGTCAGGCTGGGAAACGAAGAACTTCATGTGCTTGAAGAGCTGCAGCCTCTAATCAAAGAACATATCTCCACAATCGTCGATTCCTTTTACCGAAATCTGGATCACGAAAAATCGTTAATGACGATCATTAACGACCACAGCACGGTCGAGCGCCTGAAAAAAACATTACGGCGCCATATCCACGAGATGTTCGCCGGTACGATTGATGATGAATTCATTGAGAAAAGACAGCGCATCGCATCCATCCACTTGCGGATCGGCCTTGAACCGAAATGGTATATGGGAGCGTTTCAGGATCTGCTTCTGTCGATGATGAACATATATGAAGCATCAATCCCGGATTTGCATGAGCTGTTAAAAGCGATCAAAGCGACGACGAAAATACTGAATCTTGAACAGCAGCTCGTCCTTGAAGCGTTCCAGACCGAATATAACTGCCAGCGTGACGAACAAGAGGAAAAGAAAGCCCGTCTTCATCAAAAAATTCAGGAAACATCCGGATCGCTCGCTGATCTGTTTTCAGAAACGAGCAGAGCCGTACAGGAGCTCGTCGATAAATCCGAGGACATTTCCGAGGCCTCAAAAGCCGGCACCGTCACTTCCGTCCATGTGGAAGAAAAATCAATCGGCGGGAAAAAAGAGCTTGAAAGCCAGCAGAAGCAATTGAACAAAATCGACGCCAGCCTTCTGCAGATTGAAGAAGAAATGGATAAGCTGAATGACATTGCCCAGCAGATCGAAAAAATCTTCGGGATCGTGACGGGGATCGCCGAGCAAACGAATCTCCTGTCATTAAACGCTTCAATAGAATCCGCGAGAGCCGGAGAGCACGGCAAAGGCTTCGCCGTTGTCGCGACGGAGGTAAGAAAGCTTTCAGAGGATACGAAAAAAACCGTTTCCACCGTTTCAGAGCTTGTGAACAATACCAATACGCAAATCAACATCGTGTCTAAACATATTAAAGATGTAAACGGACTCGTAGGTGAAACGAAAGAAAAAATGACGCAGATCAACCGTCTGTTTGATGACATCGTCCAAAGCATGAAAACGAGCAAAGACCAGACAGGCAAAATCGACGTTGATTTACAGGCCTTTCTCGGCGGCCTACAAGAAGTCAGCCGCGCCGTTTCCCACGTTGCATCATCCGTTGATTCACTTGTTATCCTCACAGAAGAATAAAGTTAGACCGACCGGCCTTTTTCATAAAGGGCCGGTCTTTTTTATGTTAACTTAAAATATAATAAAGTTGACATATATAAAGACTCGCTTTATTGTATAAACATATTTTGATAAGCTGGAGGAATACATAATGAAATTAATAGAAATGATGCATATTGCCGTGTTTGCTGCCATTATGGGACTTTTGGGGCTGCTTCCGCCGCTTTTCTTATCCTTTACGCCGGTTCCGATTACGCTTCAGACGATCGGTGTTCTTTTATCAGGAAGCATATTAAAACCGAAAGCGGCTTTTTTAAGCCAATTGCTGTTTTTGCTGATCGTGGCATGCGGAGCACCTCTCCTTTCGGGCGGAAGAGGCGGGTTCGGGGTTTTTTTCGGGCCGAGCGCCGGATATCTCGTGGCATATCCGCTGGCGGCATTACTGCTGAGCCTCAGTATTCGGGGCCTTCGCTCAGCCAGCGTCCCCCATTTGTTTATCAGACAGTTTTTGTTCGGCGTGCTGCTTTTGTATGTTATCGGCATTCCCGTTCAGGCTGTTATGATGCACATTGATATTATGACTGCCGTAAAGCTCAGCCTCATCTATGTGCCCGGAGATCTGCTTAAAGCGGCCGCATCCTCATTCGCAGCCGTAAGAATCAGAAAAACACTGCAAGCAAGCCGGCTTTTGCCTACGAAAGGAAGCTGATGAGACATCATGATTACATCAACATATTCAGATATAGCCGGAAAAACACCGGACAAAATCGCAATTCAGACAGAAACAGAACAGATAACCTATCAAACTTGGAATAGACTTATAAACCAGACCGCAAACTGGCTTGGCAGCCTTTCAGATAAGCCGGAAAACATTGCGATTTTACTGCCGAATGGAATGCCTTTTTTACAACTATTCGCAGGCGCAGCGCATGCCGGCTGCACGGCAATTCCATTAGACCCCCGCTCGACAGCGGCGGAATTCGCAGATCAGCTGCACATCAGCAACACCGATGTCGTCATTGCTGATCGCCGGCTGAGCGGCAGGCTGGACGGCGTCAAAACGCCTGTCATCCTGTGGGATGAATGCAAACCTTTAATCGAGGCGGAGAAAGCGGAAGGCGCATTTATAAAAAACGCCGGCCTGCCCTTTTATACCGGATTCACTTCGGGATCGACCGGAAAGCCGAAAGCCTTCACCCGCTCCCACCGTTCGTGGCTGGAGAGCTTTACTTGTACGAAACGCGAATTCGGTATTTCCCCTAAAGACAAAGTGCTCGTACCAGGCACGATGCGCTCATCACACTTTTTGTACGGTGCCGTCAGCACTTTATTTATCGGGGGAACCGTCATCCTTCAAAGAAAATTCAATCCGGCCGGAATAAAAGACTGGCTGAGACAAGCCGATGTTTTATATACCGTACCGACAATGACGGACGCCCTGCTCTCGGCCGAGGCGTTTCCTGATAAACCGCTCAAGGTGATTTCTTCCGGCGCGGACTGGCCCGCTTCGTCTAAACAAGCGCTGTCAGATCGTTATCCTCATTTACTGTTATACGATTTTTACGGAACGTCCGAGCTGAGTTTCGTGGCATTCTTATCGCCGGAAGACAGCGTGAGAAAGCCTGACGCGGCGGGCCGGCCGTTTGATAATGTTAAAGTCGAAATCCGCCGTCCCGGAGGAGAACGCTGCATGCCGGGCGAAACGGGGAAGATTTTTGTGAACAGCCCGATGAAATTTTCCGGATACATCAACGGCGCAAAGCCTGATGATTCCGGGTGGATGACGGTTGATGACATGGGGTATGTCGACAGTGAAGGCTATCTTTATATCGAAGGCCGTGAAAACGGGATGATCGTATCCGGCGGCCTGAATGTGTTCCCTGAAGAGATTGAACGTGTGCTCAACGGCTGTCCGGGTGTCAGAAAAGCGGCCGTAACCGGCGTTCCCGATGATTATTGGGGCAGCATTGCCGTTGCGGTGATCGATGGGCATGCAAATGTAAAGGACTTGAAGAAACGGTGCCGCGAACAGCTGGCGGCATATAAAATCCCGAAAAAATGGCTGTTTTCAGATATACCGGAAACAGCCGGCGGAAAGATCGCCCGTGCCGCCATACAAAAGCAGGCAAAGGAAATGATGGAATGGAAGCTGTAATTACGGATGCGAAACGAACGATTTTCGCCCGGGAAAACGGCCTGTTAAAAGACTGTCTTCCTGAAGATTTAGCAGCTCCGCTGATCCGCTATTTGAGCCGGAACATGCCCGAAGACATTGATGAAGTTCTGATCGGAAATGCGACAGGCCGCGGCGGGAACCTCGCCCGGCTGTCAGCCTTGGCGGCCGGGCTTCCTTTGAGCGTGCCTGGGACGACCATCGACAGGCAGTGCGGTTCCGGGCTGGACGCCGTGAGAATCGCGTGCCATTTTGTAAAAGCCGGTGCGGGGACCACGTACATCGCGGGAGGAGCGGAGAGCAGCAGCCGCTCCCCTTTTTCTTCCCGCGCGCGTTTTTCACCTGAACATATCGGCGATCCTGATATGGGCATAGCAGCCGAGTATACGGCACAGGCTTACGCAGTCACGAGAAAAATGCAGGACGAATATGCCCTCCTCAGCTATGAACGGAGCGTCAAAGCGCACGAAGACGGCCTGTACCGACGGGAAATCCTCCCGTGTCACGGGTTCGCCGCTGACGAAAACATGCTGAAAAAACGGAACATGGAGCCTCTTATCGACCGTGCCAAACCTGTCTTTCAGTCCGGAGGCTCTGTCACCGCCGCCAACAGCTGCGGCATTTCTGACGGGGCGGCGGCGGTTTGTGTAATGGAAGAACAAAAAGCGCGGTCCCTCGGTTTAAAACCGAAATTGCGTTTTATCGGAAGCGCGGTAAGCGGCGTCCATCCGCATTATCCGTCAGCAGCTCCGGTTTATGCCGTCAAAAAGCTTTTGAAGGAGCGGAACCTGTCACCGGATGATATTGATATATACGAAATCAACGAGGCGTTTGCCGTCAAAATATGCGTCTTTTCACAACAGCTTCAAGTGCCATATTCTAAAATAAATGTCCGGGGCGGCGCTCTGGCCATCGGGCATCCGTACGGGGCTTCCGGGGCGGCGCTTGTCTCCCGGCTTTTTTATGAAGCAAAAAGACGGCCGGATGCCCGCTACGCAGCAGCTGCGATCGGCAGCGGAGGGGGAGTCGGACTGGCGCTTCTCTTTGAAGTGTTAACGTAACGGCAGTATAATAGATGATATTGATAAAAAATGATCGGAGTGAAGACATTATGACTGCCGTTTGTTTAGTAAGACATGGAGAGACTGATTGGAACGCCCAAAAGAAGCTTCAAGGCAAAACGGATATTCCGCTAAATGCGACGGGAGAGCGTCAGGCGAAAGAAACAGGAGAATACTTAAAGGGTTTCGAATGGGATGTCATCGTCTCAAGCCCGATGAAACGAGCCAGAAAAACAGCTGACATTATTAACGGATTTTTGAATCTTCCCGTTGTCGTCATGGAAGATTTCAGAGAACGGAGCTACGGTGATGCGGAAGGAATGTCTTTACCGGAACGGTCAGAGCGCTACCCGGATAAAAACTACCCGAACATGGAAACCGCAGAGGAACTGACAGACAGAATGCTGGCCGGTTTAGTAAAAGTTCAGGAACGGTTTCCTGACCAAAAAGTACTGATCGTCGCTCACGGCGCAGCCATCCACGCCCTCTTGTCCGCCATTTCTGACGGTGACACCGACATACAAAATGCAAAGCTTGTCAATGCATGCCTAAGCAATATCGAACGGATTGAAAATAAGTGGCGCGTCAAAGATTACAATGTAAGCAGCCACCTTTCGGAATCATAATAAAAAGGCCCGCATTCAGTGTCGGGCCTTTTTGGCGAGCATTTTTTTCTGAAGATCATGTAATATGGCATCCGCACCGTCAATACTCCGGCGCTCCGTCCAAACCGCCCTGTCAGCGCGGTAGACGCGTCCATTTTTCACGGCTGTCAGCTGTTTCCAGAGCGGATGTTTTCCGAGCTCTTTCTCCCCGCCCAACAGCACGATGTAATCAGGATCGATACGCAAAAGCTGCCCGGGCGTCATTTTGATATGGTCGTTTTTCTTCCCCGAAGCTGTCTGGATTGCATATGTAAACCCCGTGAGTGCCAAAAGCCGGGACGTGAAAAACTGATCATTCTTTACGGAAATGCCGCCATTTGCAGCGTCGATTAATAAAATCGATCCGCCTTCTGCATCCAGCTTTCTTTTGCTTTCATTCAGCTTTTCTTCCTGAGCCGATAATTGTTTCTCGATGATGTCCTTTTTACCGACCGCTTTTTCAATGGTCAAGGCAGCGTCAACCGCATCCTGATAATCCGCATCTTCATTTTTCAAAGCGATTGTCGGAGCGATCTTCGTCAGCTTATGGTATATCCCTCTGTGCAGGCTTGAGTCTGCAATGATGAGATCGGGTTTTAACGAAGCGATCTTTTTCAGGTCGGGATGTGATCGGGTGCCGACAGAAGGACTTCCGCCGTTTCGCTCTGATCGGTCATCGGCCGCAGCCGCCGGCTTTATGCCGAGATCATGGAGGGTATCAATAAAGCCCGGATTCAATACGGCGACGCGCTGCGGGTGCGCTGCCACATGCGCGGTCCCGAGATCATGTCTGATGGCGGTCCCATGTTCCGGTTCTGAACATGCCGGTATGAAGAGGACGGATAAGATCAGCAGCATACTGAAAATCGGTTTCATCAGTTCACCCTCTTTCGTTTTTCCGCAATTATATCATTGACAATATCAGCATCAATGATATTCATTATCATTATTTTTATAAAATGGTTTCACAGCTTTTCTCGGTCAAGAAAGCCAAAGACTGATTCCGCTTTCGTTTCCATCAGTCTTCTGTATTCAACAAAAGGTGACATTTATCCTGTTTTTGGAACAACCCCCAAAAATGGTAACAAACCGTTCGACCCAGGAAACAAGCGAGTGATTGCGCCTGTGTACATTTACTCATGTCCATCCATCGGTTTTTTCCATTAAAATTTAAATATTTCGAGTTCCTACGAAACGAAAGAGAGATGATATACCTAAATAGAAATAAAACAATCTGAAAAAAATTGGGTCTACTAAAATATTATTCCATACTATACAATTAATCCACAGAATAATCTGTCTATTGGTTATTCTGCAAATGAAAAAAAGGAGAGGATAAAGAGTGAGAGGCAAAAAAGTATGGATCAGTTTGCTGTTTGCTTTAGCGTTAATCTTTACGATGGCATTCGGCAGCACATCCTCTGCCCAGGCGGCAGGGAAATCAAACGGGGAAAAGAAATATATTGTCGGGTTTAAACAGACAATGAGCACGATGAGCGCCGCTAAGAAGAAAGATGTCATTTCTGAAAAAGGCGGGAAAGTGCAAAAGCAATTCAAATATGTAGATGCAGCTTCAGCTACATTAAACGAAAAAGCTGTAAAAGAATTGAAAAAAGACCCAAGCGTCGCTTACGTTGAAGAAGATCACGTTGCAAAAGCGTACGCACAGTCCGTGCCTTACGGCGTATCACAAATTAAAGCTCCTGCTCTGCACTCTCAAGGCTACACTGGATCAAATGTTAAAGTAGCGGTTATCGACAGCGGTATCGATTCTTCTCATCCTGATTTAAACGTAGCAGGCGGAGCCAGCATGGTTCCTTCTGAAACAAATCCTTTCCAAGACAGCAACTCTCACGGAACTCACGTTGCCGGCACAGTTGCGGCTCTTAATAACTCAATCGGTGTATTAGGCGTTGCGCCAAGCGCATCACTTTACGCTGTAAAAGTTCTCGGTGCTGACGGTTCCGGCCAATACAGCTGGATCATTAACGGAATCGAGTGGGCGATCGCAAACAATATGGACGTTATTAACATGAGCCTAGGCGGACCTTCTGGTTCTGCAGCTCTAAAAGCGGCAGTTGACAAAGCCGTTGCTTCCGGTGTTGTAGTCGTTGCGGCAGCCGGTAACGAAGGCACTTCCGGCAGCTCAAGCACAGTGGGCTATCCTGGTAAATACCCTTCTGTCATTGCAGTAGGCGCTGTTGACAGCAGCAACCAAAGAGCATCTTTCTCAAGCGTAGGACCTGAGCTTGATGTCATGGCACCTGGCGTATCTATTCAAAGCACGCTTCCTGGAAACAAATACGGGGCGTATAATGGTACGTCAATGGCATCTCCGCACGTTGCCGGAGCGGCTGCTTTGATTCTTTCTAAGCACCCGAACTGGACAAACACTCAAGTCCGCAGCAGTTTAGAAAACACCACTACAAAACTTGGTGATTCTTTCTACTATGGAAAAGGGCTGATCAACGTACAGGCGGCAGCTCAGTAAAACATAAAAAACCGGCGTCGGCCTTGGGCCCCGCCGGCTTTTTATTATTTTTCTTCCTCCGCATGTTCAATCCGCTCCATAATCGACGGGTGGCTCCCTCTGAAAATTTTAACGAGAAACGGCGGGTTGACCCGGCTCAGTCCCGTAACGGCCAAGTCCTGAAACGTCTCAATCGCCGCTTCCCGGTTTCCGGTCAGTTCAATGCCGTAACGGTCGGCGGCGTTTTCCTGATACCGGGAGACGGCATTCGTAATCGGATCAGAAGCAAAACTGAGCACGGATATAAGCAGCAATAACAGCGGGAGAGCGGCCAGATCTTCAGGCCCCTTTATATGAAACATTCGGCCGAAGGATTTGGACATCTGCCTGTAAAGCTTGTCAATGATATAGAACCCAGCCAATGACAGCAGCAGATACCCGGCCAGTCCGATGTACACGTGCTTCATGACATAGTGTCCCATCTCATGCCCCATAATAAACAAAATTTCCTGATCCTTCAGTTTGTTAAGCGTCGTATCCCACAAAACGATGCGCTTATTCGAACCGATGCCCGTCACATACGCATTCAGCGCATTCGTTTTCTCCGACATATTTACTTCATAAACATGGCTTGCCGGAATATCGGCTTTGTCGGCAAGCGACAAAATTTTGCTTTCAAGCTCCTTGTCTTTCAACGGATAGAAATCATTGTATAAAGGATCAATCACGACAGGCTGCAGGAAAAACAAAAACAGGGTAAACGGCACCGTAAGACACCAAGCGTAAAACCACCATTTTTTTGTATGCTTTGTGATCAGCCAGTAAAACACAAGCACACACACGGCGAACAGCGGAAAACTGATCCAGAAATCAATGACATGATCTCTGATCCAGCTGGCTGTTGTCTGCGTCGAAATATGATACGCAAGCGAAACCCGGTATCCGGCCCACTCAAGCGGAAGCGATGCCGCCGTAACGATGAGTGAAATTACAAATACGAAGCTTACGATTTGCAGCACCCGAAAGCGCACCGCTGCTTCCAGCCATTGCTTTATTTTTTTGGCAAGCCCCGTAATAAGCAGCAGAAAAAATAAAAACCAATCTAACGGCGCCCCGATGAAAAACAAAAAGTCCTTTACATTTGAATAATTTTCAGCGGCTGCCAGGCGGCCCGGGTCCATAAACCAGGACGGATCAGCTTTCGTTCCCTTTACGGCCTCCGGGACGGCGGAGTCTCCTGTCATAAAGAAATACCAATAGAAAAAAAGGCCGTACAGCACATAGGCAAGTCCCGCTGCCGCTATCCATTTGCGCATGGAAGTCTCCCTCCTTACCCTTATGACTTACTCTTATTGTAAGCATAAATGCAAATAAATAGAACCAAGCCTCCACGGATGTTAATCTTTTCACAACAGAAAAGAATGGAACAACAGGAAGCGGGAAAGACTAAAAGACGGAGTGATGAATATGAAAAAAATAATCGCGTTTATCGTAGTAATCGCCCTTTTGGTTATTGCTTTCTTCTATGTATACAGCCGGACCGGCGATGTATTTACATCAAGCAATGCAGATCTGATTATTCTGTCTGAGCACGGAAAAAAAGAAATCAAAATTAAAGACAGGCAGAATGTAAAAGATATGCTCGATATCTTGAACCAAGGAAAACAAGTTAAACTGACCAAAAGCGTGTCTCCCGATTACGACGGAACGGTCCAATACCATGAAGACCGTTTTGATTCATTCAGCATGTGGCTCGAAAGCGGCAATTATATGTTGTACAAGTATAAAAACACGTATTACAAACTGACCCGGCATGATACGAAGCTTGTGCAAAGCATTATTAAGGAAGAATCGCAGAGCTGACCGGATCAGTTCATGTAAAAGCGAAGCCCCCGGCTTCGCTTTTCGTCTTTCATTTCGGAAGCATGTCCCGTACCGCCCGTCTCAGCAGCTTCCCTGTCGCATTCTTCGGAATCTCATCAAGAAAAACCACTTCCGCCGGACGCTTATATTTTGCCAAATGCTGCTCACAGTAATCAAAAACGGCTTGTTCTGTCAGTTCACCGTCAGCAGGCACTATATAAGCATGCACCGCTTCTCCCGTTTTGGCGTCGGGAACACCGATGACCACGGCTTCTTTAATGCCCTCATGGCTGTAGAGCACTTCTTCTACTTCGCGGGGATAGACGTTGTAACCGCCGACAAGAATCATATCTTTTTTTCTGTCGACAATATAAAAATAACCGTCTTCGTCACGTTTCGCCAAATCACCAGTGTACAGCCAGCCGTCCTTCAGCGCGTGCTCCGTCTCCTCTGGCATCTTGTAATAGCCCTTCATCACATTCGGCCCTTTCACGATCAATTCCCCCACTTGATGGTCAGGCAGTTCGCGACCGAGCGTATCGACGACTTTATTTTCGACATGCAAAATATTCGTCCCGATCGAGCCGGGCTTTCTCCCCCGGTCAAACGGATTGAAACAAGTAACCGGAGACGCTTCAGAAAGTCCGTATCCCTCCAGAATGGTGACGTCAAAGGTTTGTTCAAACGTCTGCAACAGAGCGACCGGCATGGAAGCGCCGCCTGAAATGCACAGTCTGACGGACGCAAAATCCTCCGCCTTGCCGTGCTCATATTGATACAGATAGTTATACATCGTCGGTACGCCTGCAAAAATGGTTGCCTGCCGGCGTTTAATCAGTTTAAAGACAGATGCCGGGCTGAACTGCGGTTCAATTAATACACACGCTCCGCTCATCAGAGGCGCATTCATACAAACGGTTAAACAAAAAACGTGAAACATCGGCAATGCTGCCACAATTTTATCTTTCTCATTCATTCCTAAGTATCCGGCGACATCATTTGCGTTGGAAAAAAGATTCTGATGGGTGAGCATGGCGCCTTTCGGTTTTCCCGTCGTCCCTGAGGTGTATAAAATGACGGCCGTATCATCTTTGGACAATACCGGATAGGTTCTGCTGCGCTCCGCCGGGCGGAGCATTTTTGTAAACGTTGTCATTTTTAAGCGCAATTGAGGGTCTTCTGTCGATGGAGCGTTCTCTGCGGTCTGACTGATGATGATATGCTCCAGCAGCGGCAGCGAGCCGTGCAGGCTTTCAAATACGGGAATTAAAAGATCAATGCCGGCGATCGCTTTGACATCGCCGTTTTTCAGCATATACGCGATTTCTGAAGGTGTGTATGCCGGATTAACAGGAATGACGACGACTCCCGCTTTCAACGCACCGAAAAACGCAATGACAAAATCAGGCGTATTTCCGAGAAGCAGCGCGAGATGATCCCCTTTTTTCAGTCCCCTGTCCTCCAATCCGTTTGCAAATGCTTCGATTTTACCTGCCAGCTCCTTATACGTCATGTACTGATCTTGAAACAGACAAGCTGGTTTTTCCGGTTTCTGCGATGCCGTTTCTTCCAATTTGGAAACCAGATTCATTTTCCCACCCCTTTAAAAATGTAATGAATGAATAGTCATTCATTTCTCCGGAATAAACGTTCACTTTCATTATAGAAAAATATAGAAAAACACTCAAGGGCAAAAAGCCCTGAGTGCCGTAAAACCGGAAATTATAATTGTTTCAGCGCTTCTCTGACCGGCGTGCTGCCCGCCGTCAGATCGAACGCTTTTTCATACGTATTCGGTTCATCAAGGGATGCGATAACCGTATTGGCGACATCGTCTCTTGAAATAGAGCCTCTTTCTAAATCGGCGGCGGCTTTAATATTGCCCGTGCCCGGATCATTTAATAACCCGCCGGGACGGATAATCGTATACGTCAAACCGCTCGCTTCAAGAATTTTGTCCGCATAATGCTTTGCAACATAATACGGTTTCAGCGCTTCATTCCAATTGGCGCGGTTATGAGCCTGAAGGGCGCTTACCATAATAAACCGCTTGATGCCGGCCTTCTTTGCCGCTTCTACCGCTTTCGCCGCTCCGTCAAGATCAATCAAAAGCGTCTTATCGTGTCCGGTGCTTCCTCCTGATCCGGCGGTAAATACAATCGCGTCACAGCCCTCGGCGGCTTTCGCGATGTCTTCCGCACTTCCTTCCAGATCTGCAAGAACGGCTTCTGTTCCCGCCGCTTGAAGCGCTTTTTTCTGCTCTTCTTTCCGGACCATCGCCCGCAAGGTATGCATGCCGTCTTTTTGAAACAGCCCGGTCAGCCGCTGTCCGATCTGTCCGTTTGCTCCGATGAGAAATACTTTCATCATGATCCCTCCTTATTTATTATGGTTCTATCATTTCACATGAGCGGCCGCCCTTTCAAATCATGCGTCCGGCAAATGTTCTAATAAATCAGTTCGAGAAAATCTTCCAGCTCTATTTTGCCGAAATACTGTTTCAGATCAATTCCGGCCAGCGCCTCTCTGATAGCGGTTCTGTCATATTGTTTTCCGGTCAGCGCCTGTTCGATTTCACTCACATCTTTCGCACCGAAGAAGTCACCGAAAATTTTGCAGTCTTGAATGATTCCTTTTTTTACTTCAAGGCGCAGATCAATCGACCCGACCGGATAACGTTTGGAATGCTGAAGATTAAATGCCGGCGACCTGCCGAAATTCCAGTCCCAGTTTTGATAGCGCTCTTCAGAAATCTTCCGGATCACTTTCCAGTCTTCATCGGTCAGCTTATATTCCGGCACTTCGGAAAGATCATTTGTATTAAAAATATGATGAAGCAGGTGTTTTTTGAATTCATCAGCCGTCATTTTGTCATCAAGAAACTCGCTGATGTTGGCGACACGGCTTCTGATTGATTTAATGCCCTTTGATTCGATTTTGTCTTTTTTCACTTTCAGCGCTGACACAACATGGTCAATGGCCGAATCCAGCATTAATGTTCCGTGGCTGAAAATACGCCCCTTCGTCGAAAATTGAGCGTTGCCGGAAATTTTTCTGCCATCGGCGACGATATCGTTTCGGCCGCTTAATTCAGCTTCCACCCCGAGCTGGCGCAGCGCCTGAATGACGGGTTCGGTGAATTTTTTAAAATTGTGAAAGCTGTCTCCGTCATCTTTTGTGATAAAACTGAAATTCAGATTCCCGAGATCGTGATAAACCGCGCCGCCTCCTGACAGTCTGCGGACGACGATGATTCCGTTATCCTCTACGTATTTCGTATTAATTTCTTCTATTGTATTTTGATTCTTCCCGATGATAATCGACGGCTGATTGACATAAAACAGCAGGTATGTCTGTTCAGGGTCGAGATGCTTCACGCAATATTCTTCGATTGCGAGGTTGATCCTCGGGTCGGTTATGTTTTGGTTGTCAATAAATAACATGGTGCGCCTCCTTTATTTCTCCCACTTCAATCCGGAAGCCGCGATCGTCACTTTTCCCCCGAACACGGATTCCGCTTCTTCTTTCAGCTTTAGGTGCTCGCCGAAATGCGGCAGATGCGTGAGAATCAGCTCTCCCGCTCCGGCCTCCCGCGCGATACGTCCGGCTTCCGTGCTGTTCATATGGCCGGCCGGCGCGCCGTCTTGGTGCGCGTAAAAATTGCACTCGCAAATCAGCAGATCGGCATTTTCCGCAAACGGAATGAACGCGTCCTGATAGCTTGAATCAGCCGTATACACAACGGAAGCTGTACCGTCGGTAATACGCATCGCATAACAAGTGACCGGATGCACCGTTTTCAGAAAGGTAATGGTGAACGGCCCGGCAGAAAGCGGGCGGTCCGGCTGATAAGCCACTCCTTTTGTATGCGTTTTATATGTAAGACGCTCAAACTGTTCTATATCAGCATCATGCCCGTAAATCGGCAGCGCATCCGTCCCTTTTCCGAGAAAAGAGCCGACCTGCTTGGCAAATTGAAGCGGCCCGATATCAGCGATGTGATCATGGTGATAATGAGACAAAATGACGGCATCAAGCTCTTCTGCCGGAACATAAGCAAACAGCTTTGATAATACGGCGCTTCCGCAATCGACCAGAAGAGAATAACCGCCGGACTGAAACAGATAGCCTGAAGTTGCTTCATTTGCGGCCGGAAACCCGCCGCAGCATCCAATAACTGTAACTTTCATATCATCCTCCGAATGTTTATGATAAAAAGACCCTTTCCTTCAATATACCTATTTTTCGTACAAATTGCATGTTTTAAACATTGTGTCAAAACAGCCGTTGATTTTCACAAACTGTTATAATACAATGTAAAGACAAAACAATGAAAGAGGGATGGGTATGTTGGATAAAATAACAGAATTTTTTAGAAATCTACCCGGTAAAAAGTGTGCGGAATGCGGCAAAGAAATAGATGAACAGCATGAATGCTATGGAAATGTTTGTGACAATTGCTTGAAAATAAAGGATATGTAACAATTGGGCGCTGCACATTCGAAGGTGTGCGGCGCCTTTTTTTTCGGCCGGTATCATACTTTCAGAATAGGGCGTTATTCACCATTATTAGCAATAATCTGTATGTTTTGAACAATTCAGTATTTTCAATCTATATTTTTCTATAGACGAATTGTTTTCTTTTCTATTATAATTTGTTCTAATAGCTATCTTTTTAGATACTTATTGCACTTTTTTCTTCGGGAGGTAATCTATGAAAAAATTACGTTTTGGATTAGCGACGCAAATTTTCGTCGGACTCATACTAGGGGTTGTAGTCGGTGTCATCTGGTATGGCAATCCCGCTGTTCCAACTTTTTTACAGCCTATTGGCGATTTGTTTTTACGCTTAATCAAAATGATAGTGATTCCAATTGTGGTTTCCAGCTTAATCATCGGCGTTGCCGGCGCGGGAAGCGGAAAACAGGTCGGAAAATTAGGCTTCAGAACGATTTTGTATTTTGAGATCATTACCACTTTTGCCATTATTCTCGGACTCGCTCTGGCGAATCTTTTTCAACCGGGAGCTGGCGTTAATATACATGAAGCTCAAAAAACAGATATCAGTCAATATGTTGAAACAGAAAAAGAACAAAGCGGTAAATCCGTAGCAGACACATTCCTGCATATTGTACCGACAAACTTCTTCCAATCATTGGCCGAAGGAGATCTGCTTGCCATCATCTGCTTTACCGTGCTGTTTGCACTCGGCATCTCGGCAATCGGAGAAAAAGGAAAGCCTGTACTGGCCTTCTTTGAAGGTGTTTCTCATTCCATGTTCCACGTTGTGAACCTGGTCATGAAAGTTGCTCCGTTTGGTGTTTTTGCATTGATTGGTGTTACCGTTTCCAAATTCGGGCTCAGTTCCCTGCTTTCACTCGGTAAACTGGTCGGTTTAGTATATGTAGCTCTGGCTTTCTTTCTCATTGTTGTATTCGGAATCGTCGGAAAGCTTGCTGGGGTTAACATTTTCAAATTCCTCGCCTATATGAAGGATGAAATTTTATTGGCGTTCAGTACGTCAAGCTCCGAAACTGTACTTCCCCGCGTTATGGAGAAAATGGAGAAAATCGGCTGTCCGAAAGGTATTGTTTCTTTTGTTGTGCCGATCGGATATACCTTTAACTTAGACGGTTCTGTGCTGTACCAATCTATCGCCGCTTTATTCCTCGCTCAGGTATACCACATTGACTTGTCCATTTGGCAGCAGCTTACCCTTGTGCTTGTCCTGATGGTCACTTCCAAAGGAATGGCTGCCGTGCCAGGGACTTCTTTCGTCGTCCTGCTTGCGACACTCGGCACAATCGGCGTTCCTGCAGAAGGTCTTGCATTCATCGCCGGTGTTGACCGGATTATGGACATGGCCCGTACGGTCGTCAATCTGACCGGAAACGCGCTGGCATCCGTTGTGATGTCAAAATGGGAAGGCCAGTATGATCCCGTTAAAGGCGCGAAGGTCATGAGCCTCGCCAAAACAGAACAAAACACCACCATTTCAGGTTAAACGAAAAACCTGCACGGAAATTTTTCCGCGCAGGTTTTTTTATGCCATCGGAGATAGAACGTACCGGTGCAAAAGCTTCGCCGTATTCAGAAGCGATAATTCGTGCGTGCGTTCAAAGGCGTGTGAAGCGTCAATTCCCGGGCCGATCAGTCCGTGGACAATGTCATGGCCCGAACGGATGGCTGCTGAGGCGTCAGAGCCGTAATACGGATAAATATCAAGCTGATAGTCAATGCCATAGCGCTCCGCAAGCCCCGCCAGATGTTTTCTGAGCTGATAATGGTAAGGGCCGCTCGCATCCTTCACGCAAATGGAGACGGTATATTCATCCGTAGACTGGCCGTCGCCGATCGCTCCCATATCAACAGCCAAGTATTCGACGGTTTCAGGCGGAATGTTGGAATTGCCGCCGTAGCCGATTTCTTCATTATTAGAGATCAGAAAATGCGTCGTATACGGAAGATCGATCTTCTCTTCAGTGATGCGGCGGATTAAATCCAGGAGCAGAGCCACACTCGCTTTGTCATCAAGATGACGGGACTTGATAAAACCGCTCGGCGTAATCTGCACGCGCGGGTCAAATGAGATGAAATCGCCGACTCTGATGCCGAGATCGGACGTCTCTTCTTTCGTCCGTACAGGCTCATCAAGACGGACTTCCATATTCTCCTGATTCCGCTCTGCCTTGCCGGCATCCTTGTATACGTGCACTGAAGTCTGATGCATTAAGATGGTGCCTGTATAGGTTTTGCCGGAAGAAGTTTGAATCTCGCAATATTCCCCTTCAATCGAGTTGTATCTAAAGCCGCCGATCAAGTCGATCTTCAGCCTGCCGTCCGCTTTTATTTCCTTTACCATTGCGCCGAGCGTATCGACATGCGCCGTCAGCAATCTGTGTTTCTTGTCATCACGGCCGGGAATTGTGACAAAAAGACCGCCTTTGCGATTTCTGTAAGATGAGACGCCCCAGTCTTTTAAAAGACTTTCTGTATATGCGATAACCTCGTATGTATTGCCCGTCGGACTCGGAATCGACACCAGTTTTTTAATCAGTTCCATCGTATGTTTCATATTTTCCACAGGTCATTCCTCCTATCAATTTTATTCTTCTTAAAATATACTCTTTTGATCCACAACCCGTCCAATCTTTTCCTTCTCTTTTTTCATAAGATGAAGGGAGCATGGGAATAGGAGGGAATTGTATGATCAGCCGTAAACCGCACAAGCGGAAAAGGTGTCATAATGATTGGTTTGAAGATTGGTTTGAAGATGATTGGTTTGATGGAGACTCCTTCTGGTGCTGTAAAAAAGAAGAAGAACCATGTAAAAAGAAAAAAGAAAGAAAGCATCGTCATTCATGCTGCCATCACAGCCGTCACTGCTGCCGTCATTGGTAATGTTTCACACAAACCCGTTTTACAAATAGATGTCTCATGCTCCCCAACCAGCGGATGCTGCTTGGGTTTTTTTGTTAAAATTAGTACCAAGTAATAACATCTGGTGTTATAATCTGATTATAAAGGAGTGATTCATAATGTCAAAATCTAAAATTACAGCAATCGGTACATATGCTCCGGCACGCAGATTAACAAACGCGGATTTGGAGCGCATCGTCGATACATCTGATGAATGGATCGTCCAGCGCACCGGTATGAAGGAAAGACGCATTGCCGGCGAGCATGAATTCACATCGGATTTATGTATTGGAGCGGTGAAAAACCTTGCAGAACGATACAGCGGGACCCTTGATGATGTCGATATGATCCTTTTGGCTACAACGACGGCGGACTATGCATTTCCAAGCACCGCGGCACGCGTGCAGGCTTACTTCGGCTGGCCGCACACGGGGGCGCTTGATATAAACGCCACATGCGCCGGGCTCACATACGGCCTTCAGCTCGCAGACGCATTAATTACTGCCGGAACTCATCAAAAAGTGATCGTGATTGCCGGTGAAACATTATCAAAAGTAACAGATTATACTGACAGGTCGACCTGTGTCCTGTTCGGAGACGCTGCAGGCGCCCTATTGGTGGAACGTGATGAAGCAGCTCCGGGCTTTTTGGCAGCCGTGCAAGGCACGGTCGGGAGCGGCGCGGACGTGCTGTATCGGACGGGACTGAGAGCTGAATTAAACGGCCAGCCGCTTAAGGGCGGAGGAAACATGGTGCAAAACGGCCGAGAAGTATATAAATGGGCGGTCAGAACCGTACCAGAGGAATTCAACGTCCTTTTAGAAAAAGCCGGCTTTTCAAAAGATGATCTGGATTGGTTCGTTCCTCACAGCGCCAACATGCGGATGATCGAATCAATCTGTGAAAAACTTCCCTTCCCGGCTGAACGGACTCTAACAAGTGTTGAATATTACGGCAACACCTCATCTGTTTCTATTATTCTCGCTTTGGATGAAGCCGTGAAAGCGAAAAAGCTGTCGGAAGGCCAGACCCTGGTATTATTCGGGTTCGGCGGCGGATTGACGTATACCGGACTGTTGGTAAGATGGGGATTTTAATAAACAAAAGCATCACTCTCTATAAAGAGAATGATGCTTTTTTCAGATTGATCAATAAAACACCCGCAAGTCCGGCAAGTGAAGCCATGGCATCGTTTTACCGATCAACAGATTGAAAAACGCATGATACACAAAAGCCGGCAGCGTTTACGTGTAAATGTCATGCTGCCCGCTCCTATGCTGACAGACGCTGGAACAGGGTTTATCTGTTCGGGCATTTTTTCTACTTTAACGTGTTTAGCCGTAAAAAGCCCTTTCGGAAGCCTGAACCTCTAAATCATCTCTTTTGAATAAAAGAGGCCCTGAGCATTTGCTCAGAGCCTCTATTTCTTATGCGGTTATTTCTTCTTCCGCTTTGTGTTCTTTTTTGCTTTGTACCGTAAAGTACACGATGGTCAGTGTGATCATGACAACGGCGATGCCCAATAGAACCGATGCCTGCTGCCACATGTAGCCGTAATCGCCATTTGAAATGACGGCACGGAATCCGTTGATGCTGTAAGTCATCGGCAGTGCGCCGTGAATCACTTGATAGAATCCCGGCAGGAGTTCGAGCGGGAAGGTTCCTCCGCTTGCCCCGAGCTGGAGCACCAGAATGATAACAGCGATAAAGCGTCCCGGATTTCCCATCGTTGTCGCCAATAATTGAATCATGGACAGGAACGCGATGCTGGTAATCATCGTAAAGAGATAGAATCTCCAAGTGCTTTCCACATCAAGCCCGATTCCTTTTAACAGAACCGTTGCGACAATAACGGATTGAATCAGTCCGACGAGCAGAATGACGCTGAATTTGCTGAGGAACCACTCAAAACCGTTTCTCGGACGCCCTGAAGCTTCACTCAGAGGGAATACGACCGTCAGCATCAATCCGCCGACATATAAGCCCATAGAGAGAATATATGGCGTCAGTCCGGTACCGTAGTTAGGCACGGAATGAATCGCGTTATCGTCCGTTTTTACCGGATCGGCGATCATGCTGTACGTTTTGTCATCTGTCTTAATGTCTCCGGTTTGATCGGCCGCATCTTTCAGCTGGCTGGACAATTGTCCGGTGCCGTCTAAAAGCTTGCTTAAACCGGTGCCGAGAGACGCTTGGCCCTGCTCAATTTTGGATGAGCCGTCATGGATTTTGTTTTGCGCATCCAGCAGTTTCGTTAAGCCGCCTGACACTTGGCCGCTCCCCAACACCAGCGCTTCTGATCCTGATTTGAGCTGGCCGAACTTACTGTTGTATTCGCCGATACCGGCCGTCAGTTTGTTTTGGCTTTCAAAGACGGTCTGCGCTCCGCTGTACAATTTATCAGTTCCCGCTGTCAGCTGGTTAATCGCGTCTTGTACCGCCGCTGCGCCGTTATACAGTTTCGATGTGGACTGAGGCAGTGCTTTCAGCTGATCAGCCTTCGCTTTTACATCTTGGAGCGCGCTTTTTATGACTGACATATCCGGAAGCTGAATATCTCCGCCGGACGGAAGCTGGCTGACGATATTGTCTAAATCCGGAAGGTCAGCTTTCGGAAGCTTCTCATTCAGAAGCTGAACAAGTTTCGCTTTTTGCTCATCCGTTAAGAAATCACTGTCCTGAATCACCTTTTTGACCGCGTTATCCCGGGCATCGAGGCTGTTTTTCAGATCAGAAAGCTTCTTCTTAAACTGCTGCAATTCCTTTTCAGTCTGTTCGAGCTGCCCAACGGCTTTTTCTATATCTGACAGGTTGACTGAATTGATGGCATCTTCAAATGCCGCCGCTTTTTGCGATACTTCCTGCGCCTTGCTGTTTAACACGCTTAATCCATTCGTTAAATCCGGAAGCTTTTGCTGGAGCTGCTTATGCCCGTCAAGGCTCGTTTTCAGCCCGCTGGCCACTTGGCCTCCGCCTGAAGCAATCTGTCCTGATTTGTCTTGAATTTCGGCGCTTGCGCTCTGGAGTTTTGCGATAGAGCTGTCAAGCGTTTGAATTCCGCTTGTCACTTTTGCTGCGCCGTCTGTAAGCTGCTGCGTTTTATCGCTGATGGTTGCGGTGCTTTCAGTGAGCTTCGCTAAATTTTCCTTCAGCTTGGCGCTGCCGTCTTTCGCACTTTTTGTGCCATCGTCTATTTTCTTGGCGCCGCTGCTGGCTTTGCCGAGTCCTTTGGCAATATCTTTAAAGTTGTCAAAAATGACTTTTGCGTATTGCTCCGTCACTTCTTTCGACACCGAGGCTTTCAATTTATCGATCGCCTTTTCACCGATTGTCGCGCCGACATAGTTGGAACCGGCATTCGTATGATACTTCAGATCCAGCTTCTTCGGATTTTTATCCATTACCGTGCTGGCGTTTTTAGAAAAATCTTCAGGAATCTCGACCAATAAATAATATTTAGCATTTAATAAGTCCTTTAGCGATTGATCAAGATCGCTTGAAAAATGCCAATCAAAATTATCATTTTTCTTTAACTCTTTCACAAGATCGTCACCGATCTGAAGATGTTTCCCTTCGTAGTCTGCCCCTTTATCCTGGTTGACAACGACAACCGGCAGCTGATCCACCGTGCCGTACGGATCCCAGTACGCCTTCAAAAACACTCCGCTGTAGATCAGCGGAACGAATAATATGGCAATGATGGGGATTAACAGTTTCTTGCTCGTTATAATGTCTTTCCACTGGCTTTTTATTGTATTCAACCCTGTTGCCTCCTTCCGCAAACTGACTCATTTGACAAAACGGTCACGGCATCCAAAAAGTGAAGGATCATCTATTTAGATAATCCTTGACCAACATAGATTTCCAGCAATTCGGCGATCGTCTCTTTTTCAAGAGGCGGATGGTTTTTTTCCCAGTCAAATATCAGCGCGATGTAGAGTTTGAGCATCACAAAAGCGGTCAGCTCCGGATCGCACGGTTTAATGCTCCCGTTTTCAATGGCACATTCTATCTTTTCTTTAATGTATGACAGAATGGCCCGCTCCATTTTCGCAATGACATCCTGAACGGCAATTGTACCAATCTCGGCGTTCTCCTGAAAAATTTTAATAGTCAGCTGGTGTGTTTTTCTGAATTCCAAAATCGCGACTAGCGCCCGGTGGACATTTTCATGAAATGAAAGCTCCGGTTTCATCGCTTCGTCTGCTTGTTCCTTCATTTCTCTTAAAATAGTGGTGAAAATATCATCAAACAGCTCTTCTTTGTTTTTGAAGAACGTGTAGATGGTTCCCTTCCCCACATTTGCAAGCTTTGCCACCAGATCCATTGTCGTTGCTTTGTAGCCGAATTGCGTAAAAGATTTCGTTGCCGCTTCCAGAATGAGCTTTTTCCGATCGACGGACATGTTTCCCACCTCGTTAAATTGACCGTTTGAACGTTTTAGTCATTTTGTACATAAGATAACTTATCACAGTCGCGAAGAAGATTCAAATGTTTTTTCTCTATAATGGTGTTCCCTTTACAGAACGGGAACATGCAAAAAAAACCCCCGTTTTAAGATAACGGAGGCTGGTACGTTTCAAATAAATAAGCCAGTGAATCATATACTGCGGCTTTTCCCTGGTCGATACAGTCAGGGATGCCTACCCCTTCAAAAGATGCGCCCGTCGCGTATACACCCGGGTAGGAAGCTTTCAGCGCATCTCTGAACTCTTTGATGCGCTCTTTATGGCCGACATGGTACTGCGGCATGCTTTCGTTCCAGCGGGTGACACAGGTCATTTCCGGTTCGCCATTGATTTTCATTACTTTTTTCAAATCTTCCATTACGATTTTAATGATCTCGTTATCTGAAAGATCTACGATGGATTCATCTCCGGCCTTTCCGACGTACGCCCTGAGAAGCGTTTTGCCCTCCGGCGCCGCGTGCGGCCATTTTTTATTCGTCCATGTGCAGGCCGTGATGGAGAAATCGCTGTTTCTTGAAATAACGAATCCCGTACCTTCATGCTCCATCTTGACGGCTCCCTCCGGAAAACCTAAGGCGACGTTGGCAACGGACGTAGAATGCATGTCTTTGAGACATGAAACCGCCGGCAGATCAGAAAGCATTTTCGCCGCGGCTTTATGCGGCGCTGTCACAATGCATCCTTCCGCATGCAGCACACTGCCGTTATCAAGCCTCACGGAATATCCCTTCTCCTCGCGGCCGATATGGGTGACTTTCGTGCCTTTCATCACCTTTGTCAGCGTAAGCTGCTTTTCCAGCTCCTCCACCAAAGTTTGAAGCCCTGTCGTCAGGGTTAAAAACTGGCCCTGCTTTTTGGCCGTCAGCTGCTGTCCCGAAGGCTGCGGGCGCGATTTTTTCATGCCGAGAATCAGACTTCTGTGCTTTTGCTCAGTCTGATAGAATTGCGGAAACGTGGACATGAGGCTCAGCTTATCAATATCTCCGGCATAAATCCCTGACAACAGCGGTTCTATTAAATTCTCAACAACTTCGTCACCGACGCGTCTGCGGAAAAACTCACCCAGAGACTGATCTTCCTTCGGTTTGCTCGCAGGCAGGACAAAATCCAGCGCCGCCCGCGCTTTTCCGGGAACAGAAAATAAGCCGGTGGAAATGAACGGAGCGATTTTTGTCGGGATGCCCATCACCGCGCCCTTCGGCATCGGATGGAGCGTCTCGTTGACAAGCACGTAAGACTGGCCGGTCGCATTGTTGACGAGCAGATGCTCAAGCCCCAGATCCTTCACGAGCTGCAGAGCGCTTTTTTTCCTTTCCAAAAAAGAATCCGGCCCCCGCTCGATGATGTAGCCGTCTTTATGGGCCGTCTGAATTTTTCCGCCCGCTCTCGGGCCTGCTTCGATCAGAGTAATCTCAAGCGGCAGCTGTTTTTCCTTGATTTCTTTTTCCATGTAGAAGGCGGCGGCTAATCCCGTTATGCCGCCGCCGATGATGACCAGATGTTTTTTATCGCCACTCATTTTTATCGCCTTCTTTACCGTTTAATTCTACTTGTCCAGCTCTTTCAGCACGACCGCTGCAAGCGCGTCGATAAATTCAGGCTGTGCGTTCGGCATAGCCGGACGATAGTAGCTTGCGCCGACTTCATCGGTCACAGCTTTGCATTCGTAATCATTATCGTAAAGCACCTCTAAATGATCAGCAACGAAGCCTGCGGGCACGTATACAAATGCTTTATAAGGATGCTTTTGATACAGCTCGCGCGTGAGATCCTGCACATCCGGCCCGAGCCACGGATCAGGGGTGTTCCCTTCGCTCTGCCAGCCGACTGCGTAATCGGTAATTCCGGCGCCTTCGGCTATCAGTTTTGCGGATTCCTCCAGCTGGTCAGGATACGGATCGCCGTATTCTTTAATTTTTTCAGGAAGACTGTGCGCTGATACGATCAGCATCGCGTCATCCCGTTCTTCTTTCGGCATGGAGTCATACGTTTTCTTCACTTGGGTGACCCAATAATCAACGAATTTCGGTTCATCATACCAGCTTTCAACCGACTTGATGGTCAAGCCGCCGAGCTTGTCCGCTTCTTCTTTCGCGCGTTTATTGTAAGACTTGACGCTGAATGTTGAAAAATGAGGGGCGAGCACAAGGCTGACAGCTTCTGTAATGCCGTCTTTATGCATGTCCGCCACCGCATCTTCGATAAACGGTTCAATATGTTTTAATCCGATGTACACTTTGAATGTTACGTCATCCTGGATTTCATTTAAACGCTGTCCGAGCTTCTCCGCCTGCTCCTGCGTAATTTTTGCGAGCGGCGAAATGCCTCCGATCGCCTCATATCTGTCTTTTAAGTCTTGAAGCATATGCGGCTCCGGCTTTCTTCCGCGTCTGATATGTGTATAATAACGCTCTATGTCCTCTTCTTTGTAAGGCGTTCCGTAAGCCATGACAAGAAGTCCCATTTTCTTTTTGCTGCTCATTTTGTTAAACACCTCTTTTGATGGTCTGTCTATCTTGATTTTGACAGGAAAATCTCCTTATAACCAACGATCTGCTCAGGAAGATCGTTCCGTTTTTTTGGCTGCGGAGTATTCATGCACAAACGCCGTCAGCTTTTTCAGCGTATCCGGATTTACATCAGGGAATACGCCGTGTCCTAAATTGAAAATAAACCGGTCCGTTTTCATGCCCTGATCAAGTATCGCTTTCGCTTTTTCCTCGATGACTTCCCAAGGCGCAAGAAGAAGCGACGGATCAAGGTTGCCCTGAACCGTTTTCGTGATGCCTTGTTTTCTGGCGTCATCTATGCTGAGTCTCCAATCAAGACCGACGACGTCAAGAGGAAGGTCATGCCAATCTCCGGCCAGGTGGCTTGCGCCAACGCCGAACATGATCAGCGGAACTTGTTCTGCTGAAAGCTCCCGGAAAATTCTGTCCATCACCGGTTTGATATACGTCCGGTAATCTTCGCGGTTCAGCGCGCCGACCCATGAATCAAAAATCTGAATGGCTTTTGCGCCGGCGTTAATCTGCGCTTTCGCATAAACGATAATCATGTCCGCGAGCTTGTCCATCAGCATCTGCCATGCTTGCGGCATACTGTGCATAAACGCTTTTGTTTTGTTGTAATTTTTAGAAGGCCCGCCTTCAATCATATAACTGGCCAGCGTAAAAGGCGCTCCCGAAAAACCGATGAGCGGGACATTCAGCTGTTCATTTACGAGTAATCGGATCGTTTCCAGCACGTAAGGAACATCCTGTTCGGGATTCAGTTCGCCGAGCTTGTCAATATCCGCAGCAGAGCGCACCGGCTGATCGATCACCGGGCCGATTCCGTTTTTAATTTCAACATCCACTCCGATATAAGGAAGCGGCGTCATAATATCTTTATATAAAATGGCAGCGTCCACTCCGTACTGCTCGACCGGAAGTCTTGTCACATACGCGCACAGCTCGGGCTGATGCGTAATTTCAACCAGGCCGTACTTTTCCTTCAGCTTGCGGTATTCCGGCTGTGACCTCCCCGCCTGTCTCATGTACCAGACAGGGACGTGACCCGCTTTTTCTCCCCGTGCCGCTTTTAAAAACGTATCATTAAACGCTTCTCGTTTACTCATCTGAATTTCCACCTTTCCTCCTGCAACCATACGTTCGTGTTCTTCGCCCATTACACTATACCTTGTTTTTTCAAAATGGTATAGAATTGAGGCTTAATGTTCAAAAAATCGCCGAATTCATTATTTAAGAAGAAAAAAGCTTCGGCTGAACGTATTCCGTTCCCTCTCCTTCTTGTTTCGTCTGTGTATTATATGGAACGACCTTGTATGAAGCCCCTGAGAACAGATTGGCGTACGGAATGTCAAAGCTGCCTTCTCCTTTCACCGAATCCAGAAGCTTGTCTTTTCCGTCTTTCTTCTCATATATTCGGTAAACAACCCGATCATCCTTTTGAGCATCCCATTTTAATTGAATCGTAATCAATCCCATCGCCTTAAATGTATAACGGGCCGACAAGGACTTCACCGCTTTAAGCTCAATCGGACTGCCCAGTTCTTTCACGTTTTCAGGCTTTTTGAATGTTTTGCCGCTTTCTTCCGCTTTCGTGACGATATCTTTAAAGAGCCGGACCGGGTACTGGCTTCCTCCTTTCAGGTAATGGGTTTTATCCGTTTTGTCATAGCCCATCCAGATGGCTCCCGTCAGTCCGGGAGTGTATCCCGCAAACCAGGCATCTTTCGTGGCGCCGGGGACGCCGGTAAATGACGTCGTGCCGGTTTTTCCCGCCAGGTCGCCTTGATAGCTGCCTTGTGAAGCGGTTCCTTCTTTTACGACCTGCTGAAGCATTCTCGTCATATTCCATGCGGTCTGTCCGCTGAAGACGCGCGTTTTGCCGTTTTTAGGCCCGGATACCGTTTCTCCGTCTTCGTCCGTGATTTTCTCAATAAAAAATGGCTTCGTATACATTCCGTTCGCCGCAAAGGTATGATAAGCTCCGGCAAGCTGAAGCGGGGTGACGCCTTCTGACAAACCGCCCAGCGCAATCGCAAGCCCGTTGTCAGAAATGTTTATGCCGTTTTTATCAAGATACGATTTTCCCGTATCCACGCCGATCTGCTTCAATGTCCAGACAGCGGGCGCATTTATGCTGTATGTGATCGCGTCCTGCATCGTCACTTGCCTCTTGTACTGTCCGTCATAATTTTTCGGTTCATACCCGTCGTAAGATTGCAATTTGTCTTGAAGAAGCGAATACGGTTTGAACTTGTCTTCCTGCATGGCGGGCCCGTACACGGCAAGCGGCTTAAACGTTGAGCCCGGCTGCCGCGGCGCAGTTACCCTGTTGTACCCTTTTGTCACGTAGTCGCGGCCGCCGACCGCCGCGCGGACGCCTCCGGTTTTATTATCAATAAAGACGGCGCTTCCCTCTGCTGCCTGATCCGTCCCCGGAAAATAGCCGCTTTCCCTCATGAGTGTGTATGCCGTTTTCTGCAGCTTGGAATCAAGCGAAGTCCGGATCGTATAGCCGCCTTGAAGAAGCTGTTCTCCTGACATCGAATAACGTGATTCCGCCTCCTTGATGACAAGATCGATATAACTGTCAAACCAAGGCGTTTCAGATGTTTTCTTGACATTAAGCCCCAATGTCCTGCCCTGGGCTCTGACGGCTTCTTTGGCGCTGATATAGCCTTGAGCATTCATCATAGAAAGAATCGTATCACGCCGTTCTTTATTTTTGCCGGGATGCTGAATCGGCGAATAAAGGGATGGCGCCTTCGGTATAGCTGCCAGAACGGCGCCTTCTGCAACGGTTAAATCTTTTACTTCTTTATTAAAGTAGTAGTGAGACGCGGCTTGAATGCCGTAAACGCCATGGCCGAAATAGAGCTGGTTCAGGTACATTTCAAGAAGCTTATCCTTGCTGTAGTCACGCTCAAGATTGATGGCGATGATGACTTCCTTTGTCTTGCGCAAAAATGTTTTATCATTAGTCAGAAAAATGTTTTTCGCCAGCTGCTGGGTGATCGTGCTTCCGCCCTCCACCTTGCCGCCTGCTAAAACATCCCGGAACACCGCCCGTCCGACAGACTTCACATCAATGCCGTGATGTTCGTAAAACCGTTTATCTTCAACGGCGATAAAGGCATCTCTCACATCTTCCGGAACCTCCTGAATGGATACCGGTTCGCGGTTTTCCGTATAAAGGCTCGCGATTTCATCACCGTTTTGATCGACGATTTTTGAAGATGCGTGCAGTATTAATTTCTTTTCATCGATGACATAATGGCCGAGAAATATAATGATAATGTATCCGATTAACGCGAGAAAAGCGGTTGCCGCTGCAATTACAGCCGGAATAAAGAATCTTTTTTTCTTTTTCAGCATAAGTCACCTCGCCTTTCTTAACTTGTAGTATGGGAAATATTGTTTCGATTTATGTCAGAATGAGTCGCCAATAGAAACTTATACCACTCTTTTGATATACTAGCAAGCAGGAGGTGGCTGATATGAAGGTTTATATTACATATGGGACAGCCGATTTTTTAAAGACGATTGCAAAGAAACACCCTGGTGAGAATATGGTGCTGATGCAAGGGGAGGAAAATGCGATTTTAATCCACGAGACAAATGGAGAAACCGTTTTCCAGGCGCCCCATTCATATGAAAGCATCGACAGCGTCGGGGAAATCAAAAATCCGGGCTACGCCGTCCTCAACAACATCGCAGTTACCCAGGAAGGCCGGCCGCTGTTTGAAAATCGGTTTAAAAACCGCGCCGGCAAAGTGGAAAATGAACCCGGCTTTAAAGCCATCCGCGTATTAAGGCCGCTCGAAGGCGATACGTATGTCATCCTGACCCTGTGGGAAGAGGAAAAAGCCTTTCAGAACTGGCAGCAGTCAAACTCTTATCAGGAAGCTCATAAAAAACGCGGAACATCAGCAGGCATTGATACGACGTCCATTTTCTCCCGTCCGTCTTATGTAACCGCTTATTACGCTATAGACTAAAACCGCCGGAGATTCTCCGGCTTTTTTTGTCCCGGTTTTCCGCTTCCTTCTTTGCACCTTCCGTCCGCCTATGAATAACCTGTAGCAATCCTATTTATAAACGGAGTGGTTCAATTGGGGATCGGCGTCTACTCGATACATCTGCTTTATGTTGCTTTTATCGCAGCCATTATCGTTTTTATGCTTCTCAGAAAAGATACAACCTTTATTTCACTTGCCGGTATTTTTGTGATTGCGCTATGGACGACGCATTCATTCTCCGCTTCGGTCAGCAGCCTGTTTCACAGCTTCACGTATGCCGCCGGGGAATTGCTGCCGACGATTTTTATTATTTGTTTCATCGTGGCGATGAGCGGCCTTTTGACCAAAACAGGTATTAATGAAGCGATGATTTCTCCATTTGCGAAGCTGATGAAAGGCCCGGCTGTCGCGTATTGGGTCATCGGCGGCCTGATGTTTGCCATCTCTCTTTTTTTCTGGCCGTCACCCGGGGTGGCGCTGATCGGCGCAGTGCTGCTTCCCGCTGCGATCCGGGCGGGTCTTTCTCCGATCGCCGCAGCAATGGCGATGAACCTGTTCGGCCACGGATTCGCTTTATCAGGTGATTACGTCATTCAGGCGGCGCCGAAATTGACAGCCGATGCCGCGGGAGTTCCTGTGGGCGATGTCATGCAGGCAAGTATTCCGCTCGTTTTGATCATGGGGTTAACGACGACAGTCACCGCTTTTTTTCTCATCATGCGGGAACGAAAAAAAAAGCCGGCCCCCCTCTCCTTTGACAGCTCCGGTTCTTTGGACACAAGTATGTATCTTCCGAAAAAACTCAGGGTGATCCTGGCGGTTTGCATTCCGATTGTTTTTCTTGCCGATATTATTTGCATGCTCGTATACCGCCTGCAAGGAAATGACGCGACGGCACTCGTCGGGGGGACTGCGATCGGCATCCTCCTGATCATTCATTTCATTGTTCATAAGCAGCGGCATTTAGAAAAGATCACTGAGTATTTTATCAGCGGTTTTCAATTCGGCTTTAAAGTATTCGGCCCCGTCATTCCGATCGCGGCTTTCTTTTATCTCGGTGACGCGGGGTTTAAAAGTATTTTGAACACCTCTTTGCCGCAGGGATCTGCGGGGATCGTCAATGACCTCGGGCTGGCGCTGTCCCATTCCTTTCCGATGTCCGGGGAATTCGCCGGCATCGCCCTCACCGCAGTCGGTGCGATTACAGGGCTTGACGGTTCTGGCTTTTCCGGTATTTCTCTTGCAGGCTCGATGGCAAAACTATTTTCCGCCGCGCTTCATACGGACCCGGCCGTTTTAACGGCGCTGGGGCAGATTGCAGCAATCTGGGTCGGGGGCGGAACATTGGTCCCTTGGGCGCTTATCCCCGCTGCGGCTATTTGTAAAGTTGATCCGTTTGAGCTTGCCAGGAAAAACTTTATTCCGGTGGCGGCCGGACTTGTTGTCACAACGATCGCCGCCATCATCATTCTCCCTTAGCAAAATGATTGAAATCTTCTGACATTTTCTATACAATCAGGGAAAAGCAGACGAGGGGGCATCGCTTTGACATTAACGACACTTCAAAAAAGCTTATACGCCGAGCTTGACGGCCTGTATGAGGAAATGGTTGAAATCAGGCGTCACCTTCACATGAACCCCGAGCTTTCCTTTAAAGAGAAAAAAACACCGGCGTTCATCGCATCGTTTTACGAAAAACTCGGTGTTCCCATCCGGACGAATGTCGGAGGAAACGGTGTCACAGCCTATATCGAAGGCAGTGAACCGGGACCGGCTGTCGCGCTCAGGGCTGATTTTGATGCTTTGCCTATACAGGATGAAAAAGATGTGTCCTATGCTTCACAAATCCCCGGCGTCATGCACGCATGCGGGCACGACGGCCATACGGCAGCGCTGCTTGCGGTCGGAAAAGTACTTTCCCGCAACCGGGAAAAACTGAAAGGGTCATTTGTGATGATCCACCAGCACGCCGAAGAATTATCTCCCGGAGGAGCAAAATCAATGATTGAAGACGGCTGCCTCGAACATGTCGATGCCATTTTCGGCACGCACCTTTGGGCGACTGAACCCGTCGGAACGGTTTTATGCCGCCCGGGCGCAGTGATGGCCGCCGCTGACGGATTTACGATTAAAGTCATCGGAAAAGGCGGTCACGGCGCGATTCCTCACGATACGAAGGACGCCGTTTTAATCGGCTCACAAATCGTCACCGCCCTTCAGCATATTGTGAGCCGTCGGGTAAACCCTATGCACCCGGCCGTCATCTCAGCCGGCTCGTTCGTCGCTGAAAATCCGTTTAATGCGATTGCGGATCACGCAGTCATTACCGGCACCGTCCGCTCGTTTGACGAAGAGGTGCGCAGTCTGCTCGAAGCAGAAATAGAAGCCGTCGTCAAAGGAATCTGCGCCATGCACTCCGCTTCTTATGAATATCGTTTCAAACGCGGCTATCCCGCCGTCGTGAATCACCCTGAGGAAGCGGCTCACGCGGCTGCTGCCGCAGCGGAAACAGACGGCGTCACAAAAGTCGTTGAAGGAGAGCCGCAGATGGCGGGAGAGGATTTTTCATATTATCTGCAGCATACGAAAGGCGCATTTTTCTTTACGGGCGCCGCTTTAGAAAATGCGGAATCTATTTATCCTCATCATCACCCGAAATTTGATTTTAATGAAAAAGCGATGCTGACGGCCGCCAAGGTGCTTATCGGCGCCGCGGTGAGCTACCGCCGCTAGGTCATAAAAAAACAGCCGGTACATTACGTACCGGCTGCTGTGATTCTTAAATGAAAGACATGCCTTGCCGTCTCGCCGAGCTGTGACAGCAGTTTATAATTGGCCGCTCCGCCCACGGCTGCTCCGACGACCGGCAAAAGCTGAAACAATTTCACCACGTCCAGATAATCGCGGTATTCCTGCTGAAAAACTCTCCAATCCACATCATGCTTTTTTGAATCCCAATGTTCAATAATCGAGTATATATGTTTCCGCTGTTCACCGCTTGAGAAAGCAAGCTGAAAAATAAACAGCAAAAACAATCGTTCATCTCTATCTCTCACATCAAAGCCGTAAATGAAGGCAAGATCGAACAGGCATTTCATTTTAATGGACAACAGCAAAGGAAAATCAGCCATTCCTAAAAAAATTCCGCCAGCCCCCGTACCGATACCCTCGGCTGCCGCGACCTTCTGGTATGATGCGATGGTCTGTCTGGCCAGGGCATCTTTCTCTGAAAGTGTCATACCGTTTGTATCCCGATTGCTTTTTACCAGATTTGAACCCGCCATTGTTGCTTCGGTCATTTTTTTAATGCTTTCTGTGATAACGGCATGAATTTTTTCGGGAATCCGCTCATTTATTTTCGCCTGCATTCCTTTAGAAAAACGTTCAAGCATCGAATCCTTACGCAAAAAACGCGCTTTCCATTGCAAGGCTTCATGTATCAGCTGCTGATCGCCGGTCATCTGCGTCTCCTTCTTTCGCTAAAGGTTTCAAAAACCCGATTGATTACAGCTTGCCGTATTTTTTCAATCTGCCGCCCATATACGAAGGCATAATCACAAAGATCAGAACGGCTGAAGCGATGGCGGCATAAAGCGCCCCGCTGACTCCCGCGGCATAGGCCGATGCTGCCGAGAACAGCAATGCCTGCACGGTTAATGCCGATTTCATCAGGGAAAAGAAACTTTGCAGCTTCGCTTTCTGATTGACCGGGTAAAGCTCCTGTAAAGAAAGATGATGAAAATGCCCGAACAGCGGCAAAAGCTGTATCCCCGTAATAAAGATTGTAAATACGGTTAACGCCGCCGTTATCCACGGATTGGCGGAAACGAGCATAATTATCAGAATAAAAATAATCGTGAGCCTGACCTGAATGCCGAGATAATCATTTGAACGAAGAAAGGCCCGCGCATACATATAGGAGAACGTTTTCCGCTGTTCAAACGGAATCATTCTGAGCAAGAAGTCGAGATACGCCCGGCGTTTAGCCTGTTTCTTCAGATGAGGCACATCGGTAAACAGATTGGCGATTCTGTAAAACCGCTGCTTCCTTCTTAATTCATATTCAATATGAGCTTCCCATTTTAACGATTTATGTTTCGCGGCAGATGTGAAATACACATAAAGACCGGCCATCACAATGTAGACGGCGGCTGCGTACAGATAAAACGATTGTAAAATGAAGTATAAAAGCAGCATATTACAGATAAAGCGTATGACCGCATCCGTCATTTTCATGCTTCTGTCATTCATAAATGTCATCCGCCACTCCATGGCCTGATTCCATGCTTTTACGGCCAGCATCTGAATAAAAACGGCGGCATACGACGTAAGCGACGCTCCCGGACTTACAGCGAAAAACAGAGGCATGCACACAAGCGACAGAGCGAAAAGCGGAAACAGCTGTGACAGATAGCTGTATTTGAATGAATGTTTAAAGTAAGTCCCCATTTTCGGTTCAAGCGGGAGCAGGAACACGAGATCCGCTTCCTTTAACAGCGTCCGGACGTATGAGCCCGTCAGCACAAATGAAAAGAGCACCGCCATCACCCAAAATGACGGGAAATGATCGGGAATGTCTTTGACCCATTTGCTGTACCAGCTCGCCGCGCCGGCGATAAAAAAGATCAGCACAATGACGAGATGATCATTGAGCATATATTTCATATACATTCTTGTTTCCTTTATATGCTCCTCAAGCCGGGACTGCCAAATATTAGATATATTATTCATGGCCGGCGTCTTCCTTCGTCAATTCAATATACAAGTCATCAAGAGCGGCGTCTTTCATGCCGAACTGCTCTCTCAGTTCTTCCAGTGTGCCGCTTGCCCGCACTTCGCCGTTATGTAAAATGATGAAAGCGTCGCAGTAGCGCTCTGCCGTAGCCAGTATATGCGTTGACATCAGCACGCTTGATCCGGCTTTTTTCGCGGCGTCCATCCGCTCCAGCAAAGCATTGATCGCAAGCGGGTCAAGCCCGAGAAACGGCTCGTCAATGATATAAAGCGAAGGCTCTGCGAGAAACGCGCACATGATCATGACTTTCTGCTTCATCCCTTTGGAAAAGTGAGCGGGAAACCATTTCAGCCTTTTTTCCATTCTGAATTCCTTCAGAAGCGGAGGAAGCCTTTTTTCAAGCGTTTCTTTGGAAAGACCATACGCCATGGCCGTCAGCTCCAAATGCTCCTTGAGCGTCAGTTCTTCATACAGCACCGGTGTTTCGGGAATGTACGTAAATTGCGAACGGTAGCTTTCCTTATCCTCCGAAAACGTCTTGCCGTTCAGCTCGATCGAGCCTTTATGCGGGTCCATTAAACCGATAATATGCCGGATCGTCGTGCTTTTGCCCGCGCCGTTTAATCCGATGAGCCCGACGATCTGGTTCGGCTCAAGGGTGAATGAAACATTTTTTAAAACCGGGTTTCTCGTATAACCGCCGGTTAAGTCTTTTACCGATAGCAGAGACATAATTTCTCCCCTTCTGATTCGTTTTTCTTCATAGTACCAAAAATAAAGGCTGATTTGAAACGATTCCCTTTTTTTCTCACGTGAAAAGCGTGCATAGTTATCGTGATGGCGGACATCATAATGCGTGTAGAAGGAAACAGCTTTAATCAACTGAAAATGAGGTGTTTATAAAAGACGTCTTAGAACAGTTGGATGAAAATCAACATGTCCTATGCTTACAATTTCTTCACACACTGCTTTGATGATGTTCTTCAATCATGATGAAATAATCAAACGAGGTGTTTGTCCCAGGAATGATTAAGCAGACCCATAAGTCTTCATTTTAAAAACAAATGAGGTGCTTACAAAAGGCATATTAAATTTTCTGTGATAAAGCTCGTACTTCTGCATCAGGATGAACGCTCAGCCGTTCATCCTGTTTTTTGTTTTGGCCGTTTTTGTGGTAGGATGAGAATATACATATATTTCTTTTCAGGGAGGAAACCCATCTATGCACAAAGCGGACGATTGTATTTTCTGCAAAATCATTGCCGGTGACATTCCGTCTTCAAAAGTATACGAAAATGAACACGTCGTGGCGTTTCTTGATATCAGCCAGGTCACAAAAGGCCACACGCTCGTGATTCCGAAAACACATATTGAAAACGTGTACGAGTTTACGCCTGAGCTTTCTAAAGAATATTTTGAAGCGGTGCCGAAAATCGCGCGCGCCATCCGGGATGAATTCGAGCCGATCGGGCTGAATATTCTCAATAACAACGGTGAAAAAGCGGGCCAATCGGTGTTCCATTTTCACATGCACATCATTCCGCGTTACGGAAAAGGCGACGGCTTCGGAGCGGTCTGGAAGACACATGCCGAAGACTATACGCCTGACGATCTTCAGGAAATCGCTTCAACCGTCAGAAAACGGCTTGCCTCATCTTAAGGATGAGGTTTTTTTGCGTCTGAACATATATAAAACATAAAATTATATTTTTTTATATCAAAAAAATCAAAAAATTGTGATAGGATAATTGTATTATTTCTTACACTAAAGCGGAAAACAGGGAGAGATCGTAAACATGGAACGTACAACGAATTTCAATGCAGGACCCGCAGCCCTTCCACTGGATGTGCTGCAAAAAGCACAGAAAGAATTTGTCGACTTCAATGACACCGGCATGTCCGTCATGGAACTGTCCCACCGGAGCGCGGAATATGATGCGGTGCATCAAAAAGCCAAAACCCTTCTGAAAGAACTGATGGATATTCCCGACGATTATGATATTTTATTTCTTCAAGGCGGAGCAAGCCTTCAATTCTCAATGCTTCCGATGAACTTTTTAACACCGGAGAAGACGGCGCACTTCATCGTGACGGGCGCATGGTCTGAAAAAGCCCTCGCCGAGGCGAAACTGTTCGGGAACACATCCGTCACGGCAACTAGCGCAGATTCAAACCACAACCATATACCGGAAGCGGACCTCTCAGGGATCAAAGACGGCGCCTACTTGCATATTACGTCCAACAACACGATTTTCGGAACGCAATGGAAAGAATTCCCGAACTCACCCATCCCGCTCGTAGCCGACATGTCAAGCGACATCCTGAGCAGAAAAATTGATGTCAGCTCGTTTGATGTCATCTACGGCGGAGCCCAGAAAAACCTCGGGCCGTCCGGCGTTACGGTCGTCATCATGAAAAAATCCTGGCTTGAAAAAGAAAATACAAACGTTCCTAAAATTTTGAAATACTCCACCCACACAAAAGCCGATTCACTGTATAATACACCGCCTACATTTGCGATTTATATGCTGAGCCTCGTCCTTGAATGGCTGGCTGAAAACGGCGGTGTCGAAGCGGCTGAAAGGCGCAATCAGGAAAAGGCGGATGTCCTGTACGGCACAATCGATGCGAGCGGCGGATTTTACGCGGGCCATGCCGAAAAAAACAGCCGTTCTCACATGAATGTCACGTTCACTCTCCGCGACAGCAGTCTGACGAAAAAATTCGTTGAAGAAGCGAAAGCGGCTAAAATGACCGGACTCGGCGGCCACCGCTCAGTCGGAGGCTGCAGGGCGTCTGTTTACAACGCCGTCAGCCTGGCTGATTGTGAAAAACTGGCTCAGTTTATGAGAAAGTTCCAGCAGGAAAACGAATAAATTTCTTCTAACATAACGGTTCCTTTGATATACTGTTTGCATATCAATTTTTCCGGCCATCGCAATAAATGACGAGCATATTATTGGATGGCGAAAAAGCTTAGCAGAGGAGAGCTTAGTATGAAAACAAAAGAATTAGTCATTATGGCCCTGTTTGCGGCAATCGGAGCGGTGCTTCACTCCATTATGCCGCCGGTATTATTCGGAATGAAACCCGATATGATGCTTGTGATGATGTTTATGGGCATTCTGTTATTTCCCCGTGTGCAGAACGTGCTGATGATCGGAATTGTAACGGGAATCATTTCCGCACTCACGACATCTTTTCCGGGCGGACAGCTTCCGAATATCATTGAAAAACCGGTAACGGCGTTTCTGTTTCTCGCGCTGGCGCTTTTGATAAAAAAGAGCGTGAAAACAGCGGCGGCTGCCGTCATTACGATAGCCGGCACTTTCATCTCCGGTGTGATCTTTCTGGCGCTGGCCCTTCTGATTGTCGGTCTGCCGGGCGGATTCACCGCATTGGTGCTCGCGGTCGTCCTTCCGGCGGCTGCGCTGAATGCGATCGCCATTGTCATTATGTATCCGATTGTGCAGACGATCTTAAAACGGTCCAATATGGTTGAAACGGTGAAATAACCGCATACCGAAACCTCTTCCGGCCGGAAGAGGTTTTTTAATGTGTTACAGCATGTTTTATACGAGAAGTTTTGTGAAAAAGATAAGGAACAATGCGAGGGCGGTTCCTGCTGAGCAGACAATGGCCTTTTGGCGGACGACCCGCTTCGGCGGATAAGAAGCGGCCTGACCGAGCAGTTTAAGGTAGTAAACGGCGCCCGCCGCGAAGACAAGAGCCATACAAGATAAAACAATCATGAAGACAGACAACCTTCTCCCTCCTTTTCCCTTAAAAAATATGCTAAAATAAAGCAAGCTATGTATAGAAGTTTATTCTTCTGAACAAAAATGATAAAAGTGACGAGAAAAAAAACGGGGTGATTTCAAATGGCTGACGGACGTTCCCTTTTAAAAGGCCTTTTCGTAGGCGGATTGATCGGAGGCGCGGCGGTTTTGCTTTCGGCTCCTTCATCCGGAAAAGAGCTGCGGGGCAAAATCAAAGCGAATTGCAATTCAATTGAGGACACAATCAGACGGTTAAAAAGAGACGGAATGGCTCTTAAGGACCAGCTTGTCCAAACGGCGAAAGAAAGCGCCGAAGTCATTAAAGACGTAGGCGGAGAGCTTCAGACAAGCATTAAAAGGTGGCAGGAGGAAATCAAGCCGCACCAGCAGGATCTCCAAAAGGAAATCGCTGATATTGAAGAGAAAATCAGACAGCTGGAGAAAACCTTACAAAACTAATATCCTATACAACCAAAAAAAAGTGCGGACATATTGCGTTCCGCACTTTTTTTGCGTGTTTAAAACCTTTCACAGCAACGGATTAAGAATTTATTATAAAATTCTTAAATTTTCATCTTTATTAATCTTTATTTTATTGGCATAATAGAGGGAAAGAAAATGTGAAGCAGGTGATCTGTATTGAATCGTGTTGAACCGCCTTACGATCTAAAAGAAGCTTTAATCTATACCCAAAAAATGGCGCAGCTGTCCAAAGCGCTGTGGAAATCTATCGAAAAAGATTGGCAGAATTGGCTGAAACCGTACGACCTTAATATTAACGAGCATCATATATTATGGATTGCTTATCAGCTTAAAGGAGCTTCTATTTCAGAAATCGCCAAATTCGGCGTTATGCACGTATCAACTGCATTTAATTTTTCAAAAAAACTTGAAGAACGCGGGTATCTGAAATTTTCCAAGCGGCTGAATGACAAACGGAACACGTACATTCAGTTAACAGAAGAAGGGGAAAATGTATTCGAAAGCCTGCTTGAGGAGTTTGACCCGTCGAGAAACGCGGTGTTTAAAGGTTCACAGCCGCTCTACCATTTATTCGGGAAGTTTCCGGAGATTGAAGAATTAACCTGTGTCATCCGCCACATTTACGGCGAAGATTTTATGGAGATATTCGAGAAATCATTGACAAATATAAACAATGATTTTGAAAGTGAAGACGGAAGTCTGAAGAAAAAAACGGGCGAATCGGCTGTCCATGAAACGGCTGAAGAGCTGGAACCGATCAACAGTTAATCAAAGTGCTTCATAATCTCAATAAATTCTTCCATCAGCGCTGTATAAAGCCCCTGCTCATACAAAGCAAAAATCGTTTCATGAACATCTAATTTTTCGTTCAGCTGTCCCGCAAAAAGCGCAAGGAGTTTGTCGAACGTCACAAAGCCTTGCGCTTTTTGCGACTCCAGCTCGTCCTCCAATTCGCGGCAGATCCGCCCGACCTCTTCACCTTCCTCTTCGGTCAGCCCTTTTTCGATCATCATCGCATAAAAAGGGTACTTATCCATATCCACTGTTTTCACAAGCAATTGTATGTAATATTCTAACCGCCCGATACGCTGATCCATTGAATCCATCCGTTTCACTTCTTTCTATCTTTAATCTTATTTTAGCTGATAATGAATAGAGAAGAAAGCTTAAACCGTACATTTCCATGTTTCACCGCGCTCTTCTGTTCTTCCCTTTCCGGGTTTATTTTTTTCTTTAAAAAAGGATTGATTTTTTCTCCTGAAGAGAGTAAATTATTTTGAGATTGTATTCCATCTTTGTACGGAAGGATGACTCTGATGAATTGCTGGAAAACCATTAATCTGATCAAAGATTATGGTGCGGTTCGTTTATTATTGACTGCTGTAGGTTTTATGATCCTGTTTTTTATATGCAACTTCCTGGCATTCGGGCTGCTGCGTCCGAATATCAGTTTAAGTGACGGGCATGTATTTGCTTTTTGCGTTCTGCTCGTCGTTACTTTATTTGTACATAAAGTCATACATGTCCTGCCGATGATCTGTAAAAAAAGAAAAAAGGAAATGAAAATGTACTTTTTGCGGATGCCGACATGGAAAGGCATACCAAAAACAACAATGCTGATTTCAACGATCAGCCCGTTTTTATTCATTACGCCGGTATTATTTTATGCCGGGCTGGCATTTCCGAGACACGCCCATTACTTTTATATGATTTCGAGTATTCATGCGGGTTATTGCCTGCCTGATCTTCTGTTTGCGCTGCACCTGGTCAAAGCGCCCAAATCATGTCTGATTGACCAGGAATCCGATGGCTTTGATATTTTAGTAAAAAAAGTGCCGGAGTCTTGATGTCCCGCTGATTTTTCAGCTTACATTCTATCTTTTTCAATAAATATTTGGTAATGTAATATGGGAGCAGTTCAGAGAGAGGGGGAATCTCCCATCATTTTATTCTATTTTATCGTGGCTGCCCTGTTTATTCTTTATTTCATAAACAGGCTCACAAATACATTATGCCTTGTCAGAGAGATTCCTGAAGACCGGCAGGATAAGGTATTCCGTTTTATTAATGTATCTATTTTAATTTTACTGATCTCTTCGTTCGTCGAGATCTCCTTTACTGTGTAAACAGGCAAAAAAATATGGCCGCCGGCGGATTAACGCGGACAGCCATATTTTTTTTCTTAGTAAATCCAAGAAGCGCCGATGATGATCAATAAGATGAACAGAACAACCAACAATGCAAAACCGCCTGCAAATACTTCACCCATCTCCAAAAGCACCTCCTACAAAACGTTTTATTTTTCCAATTACATCATATGCAATTCACTTCAGAAACGATTAGGCGCTCGGGTAAGAAAATGGACCGCTTTAGAAAAAGCGATCCGGTTCGCTTAGCAAATGTAAGCTGCCCCTACGATAACAAGCAAAATGAACAGTACTACGAGCAGCGCAAAACCGTTTGAATATCCTCCGCCCATGGTTCATTACCTCCTTTTCATGATCAATATATTTGTATGTATCAGGAAAAAGTTTGACTAGACGAATGCCCTTTATTTAAAATCTTTTTACAGAAAGCCACAATATGTTATGATACGCATATGCAATTTAATTTGGATGATTAGGAGTGTTTAAAGGAATGAAGAAAATCGCGATAGCAGCTATTACGGCAACGAGCGTCCTCGCTCTCAGCGCATGCAGCAGCGGCGACAACGACGTGATTGCCAAGACAGATGCCGGCAATGTGACAAAAGGCGAGCTCTACACGAACATGAAAAAAACCGCGGGCGCAAGTGTGCTGACACAGCTCGTACAAGAAAAAGTATTAGCCAAAAAATACAAAGTATCGGATAAAGAAATTGATAACAAGCTGAAAGAGTACAAAACTCAGCTCGGCGACCAGTACAGCGCCCTTAAACAGCAGTACGGCGAAGATTACCTGAAAGATCAGGTGAAATACGAACTGCTTGCCCAAAAAGCGGCGAAAGACAACATCAAAGTGACTGACTCCGACACAAAAGAATATTACGACGGCTTAAAAGGTAAAATCCGTGCGAGCCACATCCTTGTTGCTGATAAAAAGACAGCTGACGAAGTGGAGAAAAAGCTGAAAAAAGGCGAGAAGTTTGAAACGCTTGCGAAAGAATACTCAACCGACAGCTCAAAAGACAACGGCGGCGACCTTGGCTGGTTCGATAAAAAATCAATGGATGAGACATTCAGCAAAGCTGCATTCGGCTTGAAAGTCGGACAAGTCAGCGATCCGGTCAAAACAAAATTCGGTTATCATATCATCAAAAAGACAGAAGAACGCGGCAAATATGATGACATGAAAAAAGAACTGAAAGAAGAAGTTCTTAAACAGAAGCTAAACGACAACTCAGCTGTACAGGCAGCGATTCAAAAAGTCATGAAGAAAGCTGACGTAAAAGTTGAAGACAAAGACTTAAAAGACACGTTTAACACTTCAACTTCAACATCTTCTGAATCTAAATAAAAAAACTGTGCGGGCTCTCGGCGAGCCGCACAGTTTTTTTATGCGATAGAATGATTGGAATTTTCTTCTGCATCCCCGCTTTTATTTGCGGGCGGCGCCATACGGCGCTCGCGTTCCTGCTCCATCCGTTCAATATACACTCTTCCTTCTTTTTCAATAAAAGACTGGTCAAGCTTTTCCTCTTCTTTAGCTGTCGTGAAAAGCTTATAAGCGCTGAAAATAATCCCGATAATGCAAAGGTATACCCACCAAGGAAAAAATAGCACGTTGTTTTCCTCCCTTTTTCACCCAGAGTCTTTATTCTAAGCTATGCTTGATAAAGACAAGTTATGAGAGCTGAACGTAAAAAAGACCGATCGCAGAGGATCGGCCTTTTTTATCTTATTGATGGAAAGTCGGTTTGTAGAAAGAGCGGTTTTCAAGCGCAAATACACGCTCTGTGTACTCGCCCGGTTTCACCCGTTCCAGTGCTCTATCCATCATGATCATTTTTGCATCCAGATTGTCAATGTAGTGCAGAATTTCCGCTTCTTTTACCATCGGCGGTTTCGGGCTTCCCCACTCCGCTTTTCCGTGATGGCTTAAAATCAAATGCTTCAGAATCAGGACTTCTTCAGCATCAATCTGAAGCTCTTCGGCTGCTTTTGAAAGCTCTGTCACCATGATTGAAATGTGTCCGAGCAGATTTCCTTCCACGGTGTACGTCGTGGAGACAGGGCCTGAAAGCTCTTTTACTTTGCCGAGATCATGCAAAATGACTCCCGCATACAGTAAATCCCGGTCAAGGGACGGATACAGATCGGCAATCGCTTTTGCCAAGTTCAGCATGGACACGACGTGATACGCGAGCCCTGAGACGAACTCATGGTGGTTTTTAGCCGCCGCCGGGTAATCCATAAAATCAGCGGCATATTTTTTGACCAAATGTCTTGTGATCCGCTGGATGTTTGGATTTTTCATTTCAAAAATATATTGCGTGACGGTCTCCATCATTTCATCTTTTGGAATCGGCGCCGTTTCCAGAAAATCATCAATGCTGACATTTTCATTCTCAGCGGCCGGCCGGATGTTTCTCAGTTTAAGCTGGTTTCGACCGCGATAATGATGGACATCTCCGATTACCTTCACGATCGTCTGCGCCGCGTACGTGACTTCATCAGTCGGTTTGGCATCCCACAGCTTCGCTTCGATATCCCCGGATTGGTCCTGCAGCATTAACGTCAGAAACGGTTTTCCGTTGCTTGCGATTCCTTTAGTCGAAGATTTAATCAGAAAGTATTGATCGACCTGCTCGCCGACCTCGTGCAGCATAATACCTTTTGCCATTCTATTAAAAGCTCCCTCCATATCTTACATAATACCAGTATAGCACATACCTCTTTTTTGAAAATAAACTCTTTTATGACAGGAGCCGCATGACTTGCCCGCTGTGAAATGAGCGGCTTACATGCTCATGGCAGGTGAAATAAAGAATCTGACGTCCGCCTTCTGAAAGCTGGTTCAGCACATCAAACAGCCGCTTCAGCCGCTCCCTGTCAAAATGAACAAAACTGTCATCAAGTAAAAACGGAAGTGATACCGCAGATTCCCGTTCTGACGCAAGGGCAAAACGGATCGCCGCATAAAGCTGCTCGCATGCCGCCTGTGACAGCTCGCTTGCAGAAAAAACCGTACCGTCTTTCTGCATGACCATAATGGAGTCATCAGCCTCAGAGAAATACAATTTCTGATAGCGTCCGTCCGTGAGCGGTCCGTATAATGAACCTGCGGTTTCCAACAGACGGGGAAGCGTCACTTTTTTATGCCGCTCCATTTTTTCTCTGATGATGTGTCTGACCGTCTGCAATGCGGCCCACTCTTTAGCTGTTTTTTTAACGCGTTCTTTCTGCATTTCTGTCTGCTGTTTTAAATCGGATACCAGCCCCGAGTACTCCAGCTGTTCTTGTTTCACCGTTAGTAAAGCGATCTGCTCACGGAGATTGGCGATTTTTTCCTCAAGTGTTTCTTTCTCTTGTTCTTTCTGAACGGCTGTATGTTCAAGTTCGGGCACTGTGCGGCTCATGTACGGCTCCAGCTGTGTTCCGCCTATGCCGGATAAGTGCGTTTTGATTTCGCGCAGCTCCCTCTCTGTTTCCCGGCGGCTTTCATTCAGCCTGGCGAGTTCACAAAAGTGTTCACGGTTTTTTGCCCCTGCGGCTGTAAAAAGCTGTTTGACCTGCTGTTCGTAGTAATGAACTTCTTCGTTTAATTCACGGATTTGCTCTTGTGCATGCAGCAGGTCCGTTTCGAGCGCCTGTTTTCGTTTTGCGTCTTCACGGGCCCGTTCCGCCTGCTGCAGCAAAAAGTGCAGCCTTTCTTTTACGGACAGCTCCCGGCCGTCTGAAGGACTCAGCTTTTTGACCCGTTCCTCAAACGCTCTTTGCAGTTTTTGCAGCCGGCCCGCTTCAATGGTCAGCTCATGCTTGGTAAGGATTTCTTTTTTGACATCTTTCATCACATGATATGCGTCGAGAAGATGAGACGGGCTGCCCGAAAACCCCAGTTCCTTCATAAAATGTTCCGCCTTTTTTTCAGAGGGCGCCATTTCGGCTTCCCATTCTTCATATTGGCGGATGACTCTTTCATATGCCGCTTCTTTCTGTTCAAGCACCGCTTGATCCGCAATCAGCTGCTGGCGGTGCTGGCCGTCACGCCATAGCTCTTCCTGCAGAAGATCAGCCGCTTCTTTTGAGATCGGGGACTTCTGCTTCTCGTGACCGGGCCGGCTTCTTTCTGACGGCGGCGCCTTTTGCATGCCAGTCAGCACGTACAGCATCAGAGCGCCGGTAAAAAGGGCGGCGGGCAGCCATTCCTTTAACATAACGAAAATCGCAATGAACAGAATACCCGCACCGACAAAGAGCTTTTTTTGTTTGGCGCGCTGTTTTTCCAGCTGCCGGAGATGAGCCTGCCATTCGTTTCCTTCAGTAACAGCCGTTTGTTTATATGCTTGTAAGGCGTCTTCTTTTTCTTTTCTGACAGCGGGATCCAAGACGTTTTCCGACGTCACGGCATGTTTTCGTTCGGCGTCTTCCAGCTCCAGCCGTGCTTGTTCAAATAGAGAGTCAAGCTGTGTTTTTCTTTCTCTTGCCTGTCCGGCGCTCTGCACGGCTTCTTGCAGCTGCCATTCATATTCATAATCGGTGTTCAGCGATAGAATGCCGTCTTCCTCATGTCTGCCGCCGAGCTGCTGTAATCCTGAAGAAACACGGGCTGATGTCTGCCGGATCTGTAATTGGATGGCGGCAAGCTGTTCGCCGCGTGATTCGTACATATGCTGCTCGCCGGAAAGCTCCTGCAGCTGCCGCTCTTTTTGTAACATGTCCTCATTTGGAGAGAGCAGGTCAGCCTGCCGTTTGATTTCAGCCGCTTTTGCCCGAAGCCCCTCAAGCCGGGCCGCTTTCGGATGGAGATGTGATTCGTATTTTTCGAGCTGATGCATTCCGTTCTTCGGGAATTGCTCCAATGCTTCCGGATATGAAGAAAGTTCGCTTTCCAGCGCTGTTTTTTTGTCCGCAAGCGGCTTTGCTTCTATCGCCGCTTTTACTGTTTTGATTTCTTCAGTTATATCTTTCAATTGCGCTTTGGCATCCTGCAAACAGCCGCCGGCGCTTTTTTTCTCTTCTAGGAGGCTGTGATAGCCCGCTTCCGCAGCTTCCGCCTGTTTCAGCTTGGCGCTGAGCCGCTTTAATGTATCCAATTCCTGATTTAAGCGGGGGTTCCGCCCGTTCGGCTTATACATTCTGTCAAGTTCTTTCGCCAGTCTGCCGTCAAGCTTCGCCGCCGCTTCAGACCCGAATAAGCTGGAAAACAGGAGAAACTCCCCGATTTTGTCTCGGTTAAAGGCTTGAATCTCCTGGAGTCCGAATACATCAAACGAATAGATCGCTTCGTACAGCGTGCGATCTGTATCGGAAAGCAGCTGTTTGAGCCATTCTCCATCCTTGATTTCGCCTGAAGCCGTATACACTCTGACTTTTTCGGCAGCCCCTTTTGTCCGTTCGATTTTGACAGCACCGTAATCGTCATGATTCAGTTCCACAACGCCGCCGTAAACCCCGCCGGTTTTCGGTTCGTATTTTTTTGATTTCGGGAAACCGAACAGCACGCTTTTGATAAAGGACATCAATGTCGTTTTGCCCGCTTCATTTAATCCGTAGATGACTTGTACGGGGGAATCCGACAGCTGAAAGCTTCGATTGGAAAATTTTCCATACTGGTAAATATAGAGCGCCGTTATTTTCATCGCTGAAGCTCCTTCAGCTGTCGCTTTAAAACGGCTTGGGCCTGCCGTTTAATGTCCAGCACCTCTTCATCTGTAAATGAAGTCATCTGCCGCCGGTATACGGGATGACGCTCTAGCGCTTCAAATACACCGCTCATGTCCGCGTATTGTTCTATGTCCTGAAGCAGCCCTTTAAAAAACGGATCGGGCGGCACGGTGTCTGTTTCATCCGTCCGATCCTCAATCGCAAGCGGCCAGACGAAACATTCCTCTTCGGCCTCTTCCTCCTGTAAAGCGGAAAGAAGCTCCTCTGCAATCCCTGCGGGCGCCTCCGTCCAAAAGCGGGGCGCCGCGCCGCGGAGCACCAGCCTGATACATGCCGGGCGGCCCTCCGCACGCAAGCCGGAGAACGTATCCGATGCGGCTTTCATAAGTGAAGTCATATGTTCAGCTCCGGAAATATCAAGGTCAATTTCCTCCCATAACACATCGTGCGCTTCTTTGAATTCCCAAGACATCTCACCGTTTGCCGCCCGGACGAGATAATATCCCTTAGGCCCGGTTTCTTTTAAATGGCGGGCTTGAATATTTCCGGGGTAAATGGCGGCGGGATGCTGAGCGGAAAGAACCTGCCGTTTATGAATGTGTCCGAGCGCCCAGTAATCCATGCCGCTTTTTTCAAGGTCTTCTTTCGTAAACGGGCAGTACGGATCATGTCCTTCCGCTCCTGATAACGTGCCGTGAAGCATGCCGATATGATAAGGAGCGCCGGTCATTTTCCGGTACCGGGCGGCTTGATTGGCCGTTACGCTTCTTTCCTGATAGCTGCATCCGTATATGCTTGCCGCAAGCTCTCCGTTTTTAAAGAAAGATTTTTCTTCCGGTGTATCCGAAGTGAATATATGTACATTTTCAGGCCATTCAATCGGTGTCCACTCACCGCCCAAATGATCATGATTGCCGAATATGACGAACACTTGAATATTCGCTTCCTGCAATCTGGTAAACTGTTTTCTCAAAAACAGCTGGGCTTTTAAACTTCTGTTGGCTTCGTCAAACAGATCCCCCGAAAGCAGCACGAAATCGACCCGCTCCCGGAGCGCTCCGTCCGTAAGACGGCGGACGCTGTGAAATGTGCTTTCTTTAATACGCGCATATACCGGTTCAGGCAGATGCGAAATGCCGTAAAACGGGCTGTCCAGATGCAGGTCAGCGGCATGAATAAACGTCAGATCAGCCATCTCGCCCTCCCCTTTCTGTAAGTTGAATTACCCTTTATTTTAGCATCGTTTTCATGCGAATGCACGTTCTGGATAATAAAAAAACAGCCCGGCTCTCCCGGGCTGTTTGGACTTATTTTTTGGAGATGCGCAGCGCTTGTTTGATCGCTTTGAATCCGCCGGCGTTTCCGTAAATCAAAACGCCGCCTTTGTAAATTTTCGCGCCGACCGCTGCAAAGATCACGATTGTGACCAGAGTCAGGGCGATTCCGGCCGCCGCCTGCCAAAACGGGATATCGAGCATCCCGACGCGTAAAAACATAATCATCGGCGTGAAAAACGGAATATAAGATGTAACGGTAATAAAACCCGCATCAGGATTGCTGAGGCCGAATATGGCGATCATAAAACCTGCCACGATTAAAAAAATCATCGGCTGAATCGTCTGCTGCACATCCTCTATCCGGCTGACAACACTGCCGAGAAACGCGGCAAGTGTCGCATAAAGAAAATAGCCGAGCAAATAGAAAATGACGGCATAGACAATCGTCGAAACGGGAACGTCCGTAAAATTGAGAAATGCACTGATCGGCGACGACTCATCATTTTGAGGATTCACCTTCAGTGAGAGATAACCCGCCGCAAGCAGCACCGCAAACTGCGTGATCCCTACGAGCGCGATACCGAACAGTTTGGCAAACATCTGCTGAATCGGCGGCATGCTTGAAATTAAAATTTCCATGACCCGTGACGATTTTTCCGTCGCCACTTCCATCGCAATCATGCTTGCGTACATGATGACTGAAAAATAGATGACAAACAGCATGATGTAGACAAGCCCCATCACCTGGCCGAGCTCTTCCTCGGATTTCGCCCCTTTTTCCAGCGCGTCTTTGCTGACTTCCGGCGGAGTGTAGAGGCTGCTGACTTTTTCTGCCGAAATGCCGAGCTTGGCGGTTTCGACAGCTGTTTTTGTCTGGGTTAAAGCCTGCTTGAGAAGTTTATACGCTGATTCATCAGAAATGGTCAGCGCCTTATAGGCTCCTGATATCGTGCCTTTTTGATCTTGCCTGAGGATAAACAGTCCGTCCCATTCCCCGTCTTTGACACGCTTTACGGCCTCTTTTTCGGACTCCTTCGTCTGCATCGCCTGCAAATCATTGTCTGTATCCGCCGCTTTAAGCTGTTTTGCAAACGCCGGGTACAGCCCGCCCGTTTCATCAATCACCGCGATTTGCTGCTTGCCGTCATCCGATTGGAACACGGAAATGATCGATTGCAGGTTGGTCACCGCTAATACTAATAAAACGGTAATGGCGGTCGAAATAATGAATGACTTTGTCGTAATTTTGTTTTTATATGTATGAAACAGCATAATCCAAAATTTATTCATAAACGGCCCCCACCTTTTCTATAAAAATATCATGCAGTGACGGCTCTTCCAATTCAAACTTCCGTATAAACCCTTTCCCTTGCAGCGCCTGAAAAATATCCTGAGACACCGGTTCATTCGCGACCTGCAGCCTGATCCCGTCATTTGTTTCCTTCCATTTCACGACGCCTTCATGCGTTTTTAAAAAGCTGAGATCCTCATCTGAATGAACGGTGATATTTTTTTTGCCGAAAGACCGCTTAATGTCTTTCAGATTGCCTTGAACGACAGGTTTTCCCTTCTGGAGAATGCACAGATTCTCGCAAAGCTCTTCCACATGCTCCATTCGATGGCTTGAAAAAACGATGGAAACGCCGCTGTTTTTTAAAGAAATAACCGCTTCTTTCAGCAGCTCGACATTCACCGGATCAAGACCGCTGAAAGGTTCATCGAGAATCAGCAGCTCAGGCTTATGCAGGACAGCGGAAATGAACTGGATTTTCTGCTGGTTTCCTTTTGACAGCTCTTCGACTTTCTTATTCTTGTAATCTGTAATGCCGAACCGCTCAAGCCATGTGATGAGCTCTTTTTCCGCATCCTTTTTTCTCATTCCTTTTAATCTCGCAAGATAGACAAGCTGGTCACTCACTTTCACTTTCGGATACAGTCCCCGCTCTTCCGGGAGATAGCCGATTTTTTCGCTGACAGAATAATTGACCGGCTTCCCTTTCCATCTGATATTTCCGTCAGTCAGGCTTAAAAGACCCAAAATCATCCGAAAGGTCGTCGTTTTTCCCGCGCCGTTTGCGCCGAGCAGCCCGAACATCTCCCTTTCAGGTATTTGCAGATTCAAATTATCAACAGCGGTAAAGCTGCCGAATGTTTTCGTCACGTGTTCAATTGTAAGCACGAATCCAACTCCTTCCGCTATCCATTATATACTAATAATGGGTAAAAATTAATGGAGGATTTTAAATTCTTTATCAGAATATCATTCTATAAAGGAGGTGACGTGATGGGACAATTCGTATTGACCGCATTCCACGCATCGGGAGAAACACTGCTGAATGAACGGATCGAAGCAGAAAATGAGGCGGAGGCGAAAGCCGCCGGAGAAGCTTTATTAAAGGAAAAAAAGCTTGAGAACAATACTCATCGCTTGGTGAATGAAGCCGGAAAGCTGATTTTATTTCACAGATAACAGAAGCTTTCCGGCTTCTGTTTTTTACCGGTTAAACTGCGGCGTCCGCTTTTCTAAAAAGGCGCGGATGCCCTCTTTATGATCATCCGTTTTTCTCATATTTTCCTGGGCCTTTCGTTCAAGAGACAAAACATCTTTTAACCGGCTGATATGGAGGCTTTGATAAATAACCTTCGTTTCAATCATTGCTGACAGCGGCGCATGCAGCAATCGGTCGATATACGGTTTTGCCCCCGCCGCAGGGTCACCGCTGAACAGCCCGTCCGCAAGCTTGAGCCCCACCGCTTTTTCAGCCGGCAATTTTTCACCGCTCCAGATCAGTTTTTTCGCTTCGATCTCGCCGACGCGTCTCATTAATAAGTAATGGCCTCCTCCGTCGGGAACCAGCCCGATGCCGATGAAATTCATCGCGAGGCGGGCGTTTTCTTCTGCGAGCACCACATCGGCGCACAGCGCAAAACTCAGCCCGAGCCCCGCCGCGGCCCCGTGAATGGCGGCTATCACAATCTTTTTCATATCATAGAGGGTCAGTGTAATGGATTCGATCATTTTCATGAGCCGTTCATATTCTCCTGAATCATGTTCCGACGTCATCATCTGAATATCACCGCCAGCGGAAAATCCCCTGCCTTCCCCCCTCAAAAGGACTATAAGCGCCTCACTGTCAGCTGCCATGACGCATGCATTCTCCAATTCCCGCAGCATTTGTTCATTCAGCGCATTATAACTGTCGGGCCGGTTCAGCACTATCTCTGCGATCTTTCCCTTTTCTTCATATCGAATATACTGCATGTTTACATCCCCCTTGTATCCGCTTACATATTTTGTTCAAATAATATATTCCTTCCGCCGAAGCGAAACTCCTTTATTTTTCAAGGTCAACAGATACCGAAAAATGCATATCATTTGAAACTGAACATACATTTTTATATAGTTAAATTGACATACAAGACAAAAAGGGGGGGAACGCCGATAATGAAATATGTGATACTCAGCTTTTTACTGAGCTTTTTTATGGTGCTGTTCCCCCCTTCGGATGTCGCCCTTCCTTCCCAATTGGTGACAGAGACAGACAGCCACGTTCAAATTTCGGTTTACCCGCAGGAGACGGACTCGGCAAAAACGCCGGCTCATACCAAAACCGCTCCGTATGGCCTGTCTAAAGGATACGACACATTATCCCGGATGGTCACCCTGCTGTCTGTCAAACCTCTTGATCAATTTATTGATTCCACACTGGAAAGGACGTGCGCCATTCCGATACAATACCAGTCAAATTACCTCCGGCATCAGACAATCTCTCAATGCTAGTCTGTATTTACGGTTTAAAAACAGTATATTCCGGAGGGATTTTTAATGAATATTAAAGAAAACGATCTGCCCGGCATCGGGAAAAAATTCGAAATCGAAACAAGAAACCATGAAAAAATGACGATCATTATTCATGATGACGGCAGGCGGGAAATTTACAGATTTGATGACCGCGACCCTGATGAGCTTCTGGCAAGCATTTCACTTGATGATGCGGAAGCCAGGCAGATTGCCGCGATTATCGGCGGGATGGTGTACAAACCGCAGGCGCTCGAATCAATTGAAATGGCGTTCAGCGATCTGATAATCGAATGGTTTAAAGTTGAAAAAGGAGCAAAAGCGGCCGGGCGGACGCTCGGCGAACTGGATGTGCGCCAGAACTATGATGTGACGGTGATCGCCATTATTAAGCATAACCAGAAAAAGTTTTTAAACCCGGGCGCTGATTCACTCCTTGAAGCAAACGATACACTCGTTCTATCAGGCGAAAGAAAGCACCTGAAGAAACTGATCCAAGACTTCCTCTCCAGAGACGGAGTGTGATCTGTTTATGGACCATCTCGTATTTGAAGTCGGTACGGCGCTAGTTCTTGTGGCCATTGCGAGTGTCATCGCCAATAAAATTAAATTTTCGATCATTCCCTTCCTGATCATTTTAGGGATGCTTGTCGGGCCGCACGCCCCCCAAGCGGGCATCATTGACCTGACGTTTATCGAAAGCCGGGAAGTGATTGAATTCTTCGGACGGATGGGCGTCCTGTTCCTCCTCTTTTACCTCGGACTTGAATTCTCGGTCGGAAAATTAGTGAAATCCGGACGCTCCATCGCCGCCGGGGGAACGATTTATATTCTGATTAATTTCAGTTTAGGACTGATATACGGCTTTATCACGGGCTTTTCCTTTTTGGAAGTGCTTGTATTGGCCGGTGTCATCACGATATCATCAAGCGCCATTGTCGCAAAGGTGCTTGTCGACTTAAAACGCACGGCCAATCCGGAAACGGAGCTGATTCTCGGCATCATTATGTTTGAGGATATCTTTCTGGCGGTTTACTTATCCGTCGTTTCCGGACTTGTACTTGGAGACGCCACGTCTGTCGGGAGCGCGCTGCTGTCAATCGTGATCGCTTTCGGATACATGCTGCTGTTTTTCATTGCCGCGAGAAAATTGCCGCCTCTTCTGAACAAACTGCTTGATATCCGTTCAAACGAGGTATTTGTCATCGTCATTTTCGCCGCGCTCTTTTTCATCTCCGGCTTTTCTGAAACGATTCATGTCGCTGAAGCGATCGGCGCACTCTTGCTCGGGCTCGTGTTTTCGGAGACGGCCCATTCTGACAGGATTGAGCACCTTGTCGTGCCGTTCCGTGACTTTTTCGGAGCCATGTTTTTCTTCAGTTTCGGTCTGAGCATTGACCCGTTTTCACTGGGAGATGCGGTATGGCTCGCCCTAGGCGCCGTTCTGCTGACGATTGCGGGAAACTTTATCGCCGGCATGATTGCCGGGCGCCGGGCGGGGCTTTCTCATAAAGCATCGTCTAACATCGGGCTGACCATCGTCTCCCGGGGCGAATTCTCCATCATCGTCGCAAATCTCGGCATCGCCGGCGGCCTGTCCGCTTCACTCAAGCCGTTCGCCGCCTTATATGTGTTGATACTGGCCATTCTCGGCCCTTTGCTCACGAAAGAATCGAAGCGGATATATCTCCTGTTGAACAGTGTTTTCAAATGGAAAAAGCCTGAAAAGAAGCTGCAGAAATCATAAAAAAACTGACCTCTTTCTAAGAGGTCAGTTTTTTCGCGCGGGAAGAAATTGCTGAAAAGCCGTTTTTTTGTTAATGGAGAAATGCTCTTTTCCCAGAATAGTATTGATGATTTTTTGGTTTCTGTAAACGGACAGCTTCAAATTCGTAGCGCCCGTTCCGTGGGCATGATCAAGATTCGTTAAAGTGAAAAAATGATGCCGCCTATCGTCCTTAAAAACAAGACGGGAATCTGCCGTCACTTTAAACCGTTTCTCATCCTCCCATTCGATATCGGGAGAAATTGCCGTAAACCATTCCGGAATATGAGGTTTAAAGCCGGTCGCCAAAATCACTTTTTCTGAATCGGCCGTAAAGCTTTCATCCATCTGCCATTGATGAAAACTCAGTACACAGCGCCCGTTTTGCTTTTCAATTTTTTCAAGCTCCGCCATCGGCTGAATATATACATCAGGGGAACCTCCGCTGATCGACCTGTGATACAGGGCGTCGTAAATGGCAGCAAGTGTGTCAGAATCAATGCCGTGACGCAGTCCGTCCAGCTCCGGCAGCGTGTTCAGCCGTTCTTGAAAAGGCAGGCGGTTAAAATATTCCACATAATCGGGTGTAAACATTTCCTGCCCGAGCTTGGCGGTTTCTAATTCTCGAAATCCGGCGGAACGTGTCACCCATTGCAGCCGGCAGCGGCGGTATTGTTCATCTTGCAATAAATCAGAAAAAATCTCCGCTGCGCTCTGTCCGGAGCCGACTACTGTAATTGATTCGGCGCCGGCGAGCTCATCTTTCCGAAACAAATATTCCGTGCTGACCATCGTGTCCTGACGTGCTTCGTCATCAATCTCTGCGGGAATAAGCGGCTCAGAACCCGTTCCCATGACGAAATGCTTCGTTTGATAGACACTGATACTGCCGTCCTCGATGTTCTTGACGCTGACATCATAATGCCCGCCGGCATTTTTCACGTCAATCACCTCTGAGCCGAAACGGCATGATTTGATTTCTGAAGCTGCCCAGCTTAAATAGTCATTAAACTCACGTCTTGGAATATCAAATTCATTAAACGTGTAAAACCGGTACAGCCGGTCATGCTCATGGAGAAAATTTAAAAACGTGTAGCGGCTTTTCGGATCAGCAAGCGTGACCAGATCCGCCAGAAACGCCACCTGTAAATCCGTTCCTTTAATTAACAGGCCCGGATGCCACGCAAATTCTTTCTTTTTATCGAAAAAAAGAGCGCTTGTTTCGGGTATATCCTCTAACAATGCGGCAAGGCCTAAATTAAACGGCCCGATTCCCGCTCCTATGACATCATACATATTGTACACCTCTTGCAAATAGCAGTCTGAATGGTCTTTTCCCGTTTTGACAGACGGATAAACATAAAAAAAACGGCACGCTGATTCCGTGCCGTTTTTTATTATAATGCAGATTTGACAAACATCTCATCTAAGTATTTTATTTTCTCTTCTGTATAATGCTCGAATCGGTCATTATATGATTTCGGGTCTTTCGGATTGGCGAAGTGCGTGATTTTTCCGGTTTCCGGATGAATGAATTTGCTTGCCGCGCCGCAGCCGATACCGATAATCGTCTGCACCTCTTCCATAATCATAATGTTGTAGATGCTTTCCTGACCCGGGAAGGAGTAGCCGACATTTTCAAGGTTTCCGAGAATATTTTTCTGCCGGTATAAGTAGTACGGCGTATAGCCGTGCTCTTTTGTCCAGCGCACGGCGTCATCCATCATGCGGGACACTTCCTGCCTGTCGGCAACCTTATACTTATGCTTGTTTCTCGTCATTTCTGACGCCCGTTTAAAAGAAAGCGTATGAACGGTCAAAGATTCAGGCATCAGCTTTTCCGTTTCATCAAGACTGTGCCTGAACTCTGCCGTCCCTTCTCCCGGCAGGCCGATAATCAAGTCCATGTTGATGTTATTCATGCCGTGTTTGCGGGAAAGATGGTATTTTTCGATCGTTTCTTCAACTGTATGGTGTCTGCCGATGGCCTTAAGCGTTTCGTTTTCATAAGATTGCGGGTTGATGCTGATTCTGTCAATCTTATACTTATTTAAAACGGCAAGCTTTTCCTCCGTAATCGTGTCGGGTCGTCCCGCTTCAACGGTAATTTCCCTGATATTCTCTACATTCGGGAAAGAACGGACCATTTCTTCATATAAAAGGTCCATTTCCTCAGCTGTAATGCTTGTCGGCGTACCGCCGCCGAAATAAATGGTCGTCACTTTGATATCATGCTGTTTCAGCCATTCTCCGATTTTCTGCATTTCATAGTGAAGCCCCCATAAAAAGGAGCTGACTCTGCCTGCCTGCCCTTGGATGGCGTAAGCCGGAAACGTGCAGTAGGCGCATTTCGTCGGGCAGAACGGGATGCCAATATATATGCTGACTTCATCTTTGACCCGATACAGATCGGGAACCGCGGCGAGCTGGCGGTCGACAATTTCCTGCATCAGATTGATTTTTTCATCATGTATCAGATAATCTTTTTTCAGATCGGCGTGCGCTTCTTCTTTTGTCAGGCCGCTTTGCAGCTTTTTATGAAGGAGCTTAGTAGGCCTGATGCCGGTTAAGATTCCCCATTTTTGTGTCATGCCTGTATGTGACTGGAGAAGGTTTAGATATACGTATGACAGCGTATTTTTCACCTGTTTAAATACTTCTTTTTCGCTCCAGCCGGCAAGAAGCGGTTTCGTGTGATGTTCCTTTTCACCGGTTCCTTTGATTTCTCCCGATACTGACACGCTGTCTGCATCTTGAGAAATGGCAAGTGAAATGACGAGATCAGAAGGTTCCTCCGTTTCGCCGTACGCAAGAACACACTCTTCAAAAAATAAATTCGCGATATTCTGCAGCGGACGATGCAGCCTGTCATCCGTTATGCCGTCTATTTTTATTTGCAATGTGATCACCTTATTTTTCAGATTCAAAACTTTCTTTAGTGTACAGAAAGAACAGGCTAAAATCAATCCGCGAAAAAGCCGCAGACCGGCGTTTCGTGTCTGCGGCTCTTCATTATGACCGTTTCATGTGGAACTTATCGAGGAAGCCTTTGCGGTGCTGCATGCGGAAGTATTCCTTAATCATATAGGCGACTCCCTGTTCATCATTTGATCTTGTCACCCAGTCCGCTTTTCTTTTTAATTCATTGGAGGAATTCCCCATCGCGACACCGAGGCCCGCCAGCTCAATCATCGGCAGATCATCTTCCTGGTGGCCGATGGCGACAACCTCTTCCATTGAAAGCCCAAGTTCAGCGGCGACCATCGAAAGTCCGCTTTCTTTTGACACTCCTTTAGGCACGATGTTCAGTTTTTCTTCATTGACGCGGATCACGTCCACGGCCGGGAATGCTTTCCCTATCGTATCCGTTATGTCAGCCTGCAATCCGTTTTCAGCATGCACCTCAATGACGGGCGCCGAAACCGGCTCATCAAGAAGCAGATCACTTAATGATTCGACAAACTGCACCGGGTAAAAAATCGGGTCAGACGGATGAATGATCGTTTTCCCAACCAGATTGGAGTTCACTTTCTTCTTGTTTCCAATCGAATATTTTTCGTGAAGAAGCCGGATATTGCATTGATAGCTTTCAAGCACCTGAACAATATTAAACGTATGATCTTCTGATATTTTCTTTACAAAAAACGGCTCATCTATTTTTTCGGAAATGTAGGCGCCGCTGTGGGTAACCAATTTTGCATTCAGCTTTAATATTTTCGCTACTTTTTGAGCGGAGCGAAAGTGGCGGTTTGTGACCAGTGTGACGTAAATTCCCTTTTTCTTGACGTATTCGATGGCATCCTTTGTCGTCTGATGCAGTTTGCCGTTGGAGCGAAGAAGCGCTCCGTCTATATTTAACGCCAGCATTTGTTTTGACACAGAGAAGTCCCCCTCCTTGATGACTGTACTTGTCATTAGGATATGACCCTGTCTCTTTGTTTAGAACAACCTTTTCCGAGCAGCAAAAAAGCCTGCCGTCAGCAGACTTTGAACTGTCGTTTTGTTGGGATACGATCGATTTGCTGCCTTCTCCCCAATGTGTACTTCTATTTAAGAAATCTATCAGGAACCCCTTATTTGACCGTTGATGCGCTCGTTTCACTTACTCTCTGTTGCTACCCCTTAACATATCAGGCAGTATAGGCGACCGTATCCTTGGATCATCCTGTAAGTGTAGGCGCTTTCAAGGTTATTATCACACTTTTATTGTCAAAAGACAAGGGTTTTTTTAACTAAAAAAATCAGAAGGGATATCTATGCTGAATGTACGATAAAGCTCAAAAGGAACGGAAACCGCCATCATAAAGCCTTCAGCAAGCAGCATTCCTTGATTTTCAGTTGAATAAAAAAACCCCTCCATATCCGTGATGGAGGGGTCTTGAGCTTATTGCGGGTTTCCGTAAAGCTCTTCAAGAGGTTTCATGATAATTTTGTTTAACTCGCCGATCAGCATGCTCATGCGCTGTTCCGCTTCCATCAGCTGAGAAATCAAATCATGCTGCTGTACGAGAGCAACCGTTTTTTGCGCCTGCTCTACCTCTTCCTGAGTGATTTCTTCACCTGACATCTGTTTTTGCTGCAGCTGCAGCTGTACGTTGCGGAAATTATCAAACATGCGTTTTGCGGATTCATCTGCGTTTACCTGATCATAAAGCCCTCTCAGACGGCTGTATTCATCACTGTTTCGCAAAGCTTTTTCAAGATCATATGCCGCATCATAAAAATTAACTGCCATAGTAACCGCTCCTTTCTTCCTTACAGACATACCACTCCACTATAACAGACTGCGGAGCGACTTTCATCCTCGGCGGATGTTTCCCTTAGAAAAGAATGACAAACAAAGCCTGAATTGCTCCGATCATTCCGCCGAGCAGACCGCCTAAATACGTAATCATCTTAAATTCTCTCTTGGAAATCGACAGCACCATTTCCTCCAGCCGTTCAACCGGAAACTGATCGACCTGCTCTTTGACCACTTCCTCAAGCCGCAGGCGTTTCAGCACATCCTCCAAGTGAGCGGCAATACTGCCAATCGCTGCATCAAGCAGCTTCGGCGCATACGTTCCCGTAATCTCTCCTTCATAACGGGAGATGATGTCACCGAGCCGGCACTCAAAAAAGGGTGCGGTTTGAAGTGCTGCCAGACCCCGTTTTTTCAGGCTGAACAGCAGATCTTTCGCATTCCACTTTTCGTCGGCCTCATAAAGTGTATAGGATTTGAGCTTGCCCCATTCTTGAGAAAGCAGATCAGCCAGAAGCTTTTTCGTTTCCTCATTGCGCAAAAACTTTAACAGCTCAGGCAGCACGCGTTCTGCCAGACTTGAATTGCCGAGGAACATCTGCACCATGCTGCCGAGCATCCCCCTGGCATTCAAAAAGTCGTCAATCATATTGCCGAGTCTGTCTTTTCCTTCTTCACTTTCAAAATAGTCAATGCTCCGCTTCAGGATATAATCAGCGGCCATCGGGACTTTTTCATCCAGCTTTTTCTGCAGCTCATCAGGGAGCCAGTCTTTTATGGCGCGATGCTCATATTTCCGGTACAGTTCCGAAAGCTTTTCATCTGTAAAACGGTCAATCCATGCATCCGTCTTTTCCTGCGGATTCCGGATACCTGCAGCGGCTAAGGCTTCCTGCACCGTCATCTCGGACGCAGTCATTTTTTGCGTGAATTGCTCGGCAAATACAAGCGCCTGGTTTTTAACGGTATCTGATAAAAGCCGCTTTTTTATGCCTTCCGGAGTTAACAGGTGGTTCGTCACCATGAGCCCCATCTGTTTTGCCAATTCGTCCCGTCTTTTCGGGATCAGCCCCGGAGTAAACGGAATCCGTTTCCCGAAGAGGTAATACGGGCGGTACGGACGAAATAACATCTGAATGGCAAGATGATTCGTTACCGCGCCGATCGCGGCTCCGATCACAATCATAAATAGAAACGTTCCTGCTATGCCCATTCCTTTTCTTCTGCCTCCATCTTATGTTCTTTTTTTTCTAGATGATATATCTATTCGTATTATAGAGGCTGGCGTGAATGCGGGCAAATGAAGAACCTGAATTGTTGTTTGTCAGGAATAAGGCAAGATGCTGTTTCGTACTCTTTACAGTAGATCATCTTTTTATGCTGCGCTTGGCATGTTTATTGGATGGAAGGGCCGTTCCATCAGCGGCTTTTGAATAAAGGGGGAGTAACAACATGACAACACTCGGTTTTATGTCCGTATCCCGCCGGCACGAAGAAGATTTCGCCGGTGAATTGGCTGAAAGGGCGCCAGAGTATAATGTGCGCTTTGCCCGCTTTACACCGTTTGATATCTCTCCGGATTCTTTACGCGTGAAAGCGCTCGTGTATCATCCGAAAAGCGGAAAATGGAACGAAACAGAAATTGATATTCCTGAATATATTTACGACCGCTGTTTTTACGGAAAATCCGCTGAGGCCCAAAAAGCCAAACCGATCGTCGAATGGCTGAAAAAATATCCGAAAACGGAATTTATCGGCCGCGGGCTTCCTGATAAATGGACGGTCACGAATGCGCTTCAGCAGCATCATCTGATCAGTCCCTATATTCCTGAAACGGCCAAAGTCAGCCGCTATGAAGAGGTGCAATCATACTTAGCGAAGGAAAAAGCATGTATACTTAAGCCCGCTTTCGGCGCAGGAGGAAGAGGCATCATCCTCCTTAAAACAGGCAAAAAATCAATTTCAGCCACTTACTATATCGGAAAAAATAAACAAACAAAAACGTTTTCCAACCACGTATCTTTTAAGTCCTGGTGCAAAAAAGTGCTGCAGCACCGCTATTTGCTTCAAGCCTACTTAAATATTCAGGATAAAGAACAGCACCCGTGCGACATCCGCATTTTCATGCGCAAAAATGAGTCAGGAGCTTGGGAAGCAGTCGGAAAAGCGGTCAGAAGGGGTTATCAGAACGGTCTTTTATCCCATTTGCCGGGAGGATCCGAACCGCTTAAATTTGACACGTGGTTTGAAGAAATTCCGAAAAAGCAGCAGGCCGTATTATTGGATGATGTCTTTTCGATCACCCAGTCCGTCCCTTATTTCCTTGATGAGCAGTTCGGCCCGCTGTTTGAGCTGGGGCTCGATATTTGTTATGCCAAAGACGGGCGCATCTGGCTTTTGGATGTCAATTCAAAGCCGGGACGGAACGCCATTTTAAGCGTGGCTCCCGAGTCGAAAGAGGATTTGTATACCAGTCCGCTGAAACGCCTCAGAGATCTTCAGGCACAGGAAAGCAAGAAAGGAGCACTTCCGCGTGAATCATAAAGGGATGATTGTCGGCATCGATAAAAAAAGCAAAAACACGCTGTATCTCCCTTTTTCCATGAAACGGGAAGGGATGTTATCCGCTGCCTTCGGGACCAAGGTTGTCAAATGCCGTGTGGCCTTTTCTCAATCACTTGAAAAAAGCGCGCTCCTTTCTGAAGATTTGTTTGAGGAGCTGATGATACCGCATAAAAGCCGGGCTGATTTTCTCATTCACGGCCAGACGGTGCACATCGGACCGCTGATCGGCGTTTTCACAGCCGGTTTTACCTCATCAACGTCGCGCCCGTTAAGAGACCGCACATCCTTCTTTTCCAAGCTGCTCTCCCTGCATGAGCAGGCAAACGGATATTGTTTCGTTTTCGGGGCTCATCAGATCAACTGGGAAGAAGGCACCGTCCAAGCGCTGATTTATAAGGATAACAGCTGGAAACGGGCGCACGTCCCGCTTCCGAATGTCGTATATGACAGGCTCCCGAGCCGAAAAACGGAAGAAGTTCCGCTTTTACAGCAGACAAAACAACGGCTGATGAATGACTATCAGATCCCTTGGTTTAATCCGCAATTCTTTAATAAATGGGACATTCATAAGCTTCTGGAAAAGAACAGCCTCACCGCTTCGCTCCTGCCCAAATCGGTCCTCCATCCGAATGCAGAAGCGATAGAGACGTTATGCGGCACGTTTAACACCGTATATATCAAACCTGCGGACGGCGCTCTCGGAACGGGAATTTACAAGCTGGAAAAAACAGATGCCGGCTTCTCTGTCAAACACACAAATGAGGAAAGAACGGTGTTGACGGCAGACTATTCAGATGCGGCATCCTTCATGAAATCATTTGAAGAAAACAACGACCCGTCCGCTTTTTTAATTCAGCAAGGGATTGATCTGATCCGGCTGGATGGACGTCCCGTCGATTTCAGGGTGCATACGAATAAAAATGCCGAGGGAAAATGGACAGTGACGGCCATCGCAGCAAAAATTTCCGGCAAAAACAGCATTACGACGCATCTGACAAACGGCGGTGAAGTCAGAACGTTAGCTGAATTATACGGCGATCCGAAAGAGAGAGTCGGCATGATCCGGAAGCTTTCGAAAGCCGCCTTGGCGGTCAGCCGTGTGTTAAATGAGCATATAGAAGGTTTTATCGGTGAAATCGGCTTTGACCTCGGCGTTGATGATACAGGAAAAGTTTGGATGTTTGAGGCCAATTCCCGCCCCGGACGCAGCATTTTCTCCCATCCGAAGCTGCGATCTGTCGATTACCTGACAAAACGGAGAAATTTTGAATACGCGTCATATTTATCAGAACGGTCCATTACCGCCCCGGAAAAACTTTGGCGGTGAGGCCGTCTTTTTTTCGTTTACCGGGGACAGGCAAAGAACTATAAGCTACAATGAACAGGATCAACATTTCCCGATAAGGAGCGTGAACGTCATGATTTCGCACTTCAGCTGGAAACCGTTATTCAAAAAAGAGAAACTGCCCGGATGGCGGATTTCGTTTTACTGGCAGGGTACTCATTACGAAGGGATTTACCATAAGTCCGGAGACATTGAATGGGGACACACACATCCGGGGAAAGAAGAGCCGGCTCTCGTAAAAGAGCTGCATGAATTAATGCTTTATCACATCTATGACTGAAAGTTCAAGCTCAGCCGACAAAGGCTGGGCTTTTCTTTTTCCTTCCGCTATTTACCACACCGTTTTCCGAATGAGATGCCGTTTGATTCACCATAATACGTAGTACAAAGCGGCAAACAGCATTGGGTGAAGCCGAGCTGGCAATGGTTTTCATTCCGGAAACCATCAGCTGGTGCAATTCCAGCAAACCCAACCATACTAATTTATAAAGGAGATCATACAAATGGCTAACAACAACTCTTCGAACCAACTATTAGTACCTGGCGCTGCTCAAGCAATCGACCAAATGAAATACGAAATTGCTTCTGAGTTCGGCGTAAACCTTGGCGGAGAAACAACTTCTCGTGCAAACGGTTCTGTCGGAGGAGAAATCACTAAACGTTTAGTATCTTTCGCGCAGCAGCACATGGGCGGACAAGGCGTACAATAACTCAATAAATGGCTTGCAGAAGGCGCGGGATACCGCGTCTTCTTTTATGCCGTCACCCTTTTTTCCTATTCCACATACCCTAGGAAAAAAGGAGGGAAAACATGTCATTCATTGCCTCAGTCAATTGGGAACTGTTTCAGTTCGTAACTGTTTCTTTGGTCAATGAATATGTTGCCCACCATTTCCCCTTTATTCACAGGTATTCTTTTCCCCGCTGCTTTGAATGATATAATGAGCGGCGAGGAGGTTTTTTACATGAAAATCGCTTTACTCGGAGCAACGGGAAGAGTCGGACAGGCTTTTATAAAAGAAGCGCAGACACACGGACACAGTGACATATTCGCTCTTGTCAGATCAGCTGAAACAGCCCTTCCCATTCCTGAAAAACAAATCATAACAGGGAATGCCAGACGGCGGGAAGATGTCGGCCGATTGATTTCCAAAGCGGACACAGTCGTGAACTGTCTCGGCACGGATGGCGACGATACCCTTTCAGCCGCTGTGATCCATATAATAAACAGCATGAAACAGCATCATGTTCATCGTCTGATTACGATCGGCACTGCGGGTATACTTCAATCACGGCTTATGCCTGATAAATACCGTTTTGAATCGCCGGAATCAAAACGAAAATCAGCAAGAGCCGCAAAGGAACACGCCCGCGTATACGAGATGCTTCTGGGAGAGGATGTTGACTGGACGATCATCTGTCCCACCTACCTTCCTGACGGAGATGCCTCCGGCGTTTACCGATTCGAACAGGATGTCCTGCCTGAAGGCGGTTCGCGAATTACCGTCGGAGACACGGCGCATTTTCTGTACCGTGAGCTGATGAATCCGCAGTTTGTCAGAAAACGGGTGGGACTGGCTTACTAATGAAAAAAGGGCGAATCTTTAGATTCACCCTTTCCGGTTACACCGCGGACTGCGCCGTTCCTTTCTGTAATTCATACATTTGATGGTACTGCCCCTTTTGCGCCATTAATTCGTCATGGCTTCCCTTTTCAATGATCCGCCCCTTTTCCAACACGAGAATCTGGTCTGCGTGTCTGATCGTGGAAAGCCGATGGGCGATAATAAATGTTGTGCGCCCTTCTTGAACCACTTGCAGCGCTTTTTGAATGATTGCTTCTGTTTCGGTGTCAATGTGCGCCGTCGCCTCATCCAAAATTAAAATGGCCGGATCGAACGCGAGCGCCCTTGCAAAAGAAATCAGCTGACGCTGCCCTGATGACAGTGTGCCGCCTTTTTCCGTGACGGGCTCCACGATGCCCTTCGGCAAGGATTTCAGAAGGCTTTCGGCGCCGACTTGGCGAAGCGCTTCTTCAGCATGTTCGGGAGAAATACGCTGATCATCAAGGGTGACATTTGAGCCGATCGTGCCCGAGAAAAGGTACGGGTCTTGCAGCACAATGCCCATATGCGACCTCAGCTCTTGCCTCGACATGCCGTAGATGCTTTTGCCGTCCAGCAGGATATCGCCTTTTTGGGCATCGTAAAAACGGAATAGAAGATTCAGGATGGAGCTTTTGCCGGATCCCGTATGGCCGACGAGGGCGACCGTCTCACCTTTTTCAGCTGTAAAGCTGATATGTTTCAGCACCTCTTCTCCCTTTCGATAACCAAAAGAAACATCGCGGAATTCCACAGTCCCTTCCGCCTTTTTGTGTGCGGGAGCGCCTGTTTCTTCCGTTTCCTCTTCCTGTAAAAGTTCAAATACCCTGCCGGCAGAAACACGAGCCAATTCAAGCTTCGAAAATTGGTTGACAATTCCCGTAACAGGCTGAAACAAACGGTTTAAATAATCAACAAACGCATATAAAACGCCGATCGAAACAAATCCTGCGGCACTCAGACTCGCGCCTCCGAAATACCAGATCAATCCGACAAACGCAAGATTGCGAAAAACATTGACAAGACTGTGGGACATGAGGGAATTTAAGGACAGCATTTTGTTCTTGAATCGGAAATGAGCTTCATTCAATTCTTCAAATTCCTTCATCGTTTCCTTCTCACGGCGGAACGCCTGAATAATCGGCATACCTTGAATGGACTCGTTCATTTTCGCATTGATGTCACTGTTAATCGAACGAATTTTTTGATTGAAGACGGATGCGTATTTACGGTACACAACCGACCAGATCATTAAGATCGGAATAATCAGAAGGCAAACGGCGGCCAGCCTGACATCAAGCATAAACAGCGCCGTAAAAATGCCGAGCATGTAGACGCCGCTTGTGATAAACGTAGACAGCACCGTTACATATAAATCTCTGACCGCTTCTGTGTCATTCGTAATGCGGGCCACGACCTTTCCGGCGGGCAGATTATCAAAGTAGCGGATCGGCATTTTCTGAATGTGCGAAAATACATCCTGCCTCATGCGCTGTATAATCCGGTTTGCTCCCATCTGCAGCAGGTAATGCTGGCCGTAATGAAAGCACACGGAAAACATGAGTAGCCCCGCATATATAGCGGTCAAAGTCAGCAGTCCTTTTATTTCCGGCCGGTAAAATTGAAAAATCTCCTGTTTGGATAACGTAACGGCGGGATATGACCTGCTTTCCTTACCGTTTGATATCGTCAGCCGGCCGTCAGACACCGAACGGTTTCCGTCAAAACTGACGGGGCGGTCAACAAAATAGTAGGCCGCACCGACTTGATAAATGTGCACCTCTCCGGTTTTGTCCGCCCCCGGTTTGATCCGGTCTTCCCTGACATAATCATGCCCCCGGAACCTGACGGCGTCCGGATCGTCCGCAGAGGCTTTATACCATATTTTTTCAATGCCGAGAATATGGTCGTCAATCATTTTTTTCCCGATAAACGGGCCGGTCAGCTCAGTGCCGACCGCAATAATGAGCAGAACGACCGCCCATATCAGCAGTTTTTTATATTGAAGCGCGTAATTCCATAATCTTCTTCCGGTCTTCATGCGCTGGTCCCCCCTTCGTCAAGAGAGGACAGCTGCTGCCTCTCATATTGTTCCCGATACCAGCCGTTCTGCGCCAATAGCTCCTGATGTGTGCCTCTTTCAGACACCCGGCTTTCGTCCATGACGAGAATGAGATCTGCGTGTTCAACTGCCGAGAGCCGGTGGGTGGTGATAATCGTTGTTTTATCCCGCCGTTTTTTACGGATGCTGTCAATAATGGCTGCTTCTGTTTTCGCGTCTACGGCGGAAAGCGAATCATCTAATACGAGGATGTGGGGATCTGTCAAAAGCGCTCTCGCAATTGAGATGCGCTGCTTTTGTCCGCCTGAGAGCGCTACGCCCTTCTCGCCGACAAGCGTCTCAAGCCCGTCGGAAAGCATGCCGATATCGTTTTCAAAATGCGAATCTTTCAGCGCGCTGCCGATTTCTTCTTCGCTTGCGTCCTGCCGTCCGTAAAGCAGATTTTCCTTTACCGTCTTTGAAAATAAAATATGATCCTGCGGCACATAGCCGATCCACCCGCGGAGCTGATCAAGCGGAATTTCCTGAATCGGTACGCCTGTGAACGTGATCGCCCCCGCACCGGGCGGATATTCACGCAAAAGCTGCTTAATGATCGTCGTCTTTCCGCTTCCCGTTTTCCCGACGATGCCGAGTGTCTGCCCTTTTTCTACGGAAAAAGATACATCGGAAAGAGCCGGTTCCGCTCCGCTCGGATACGTAAAGGTCACTTGTTCAAAAACAAGACGCCCGGGCTCCTTAATGCCGGCGGGATGCTTAAGCCCGGTCACGTCAGGCTCATAAGAAAGCGTCTCATTGACACGATCCAAGGAGGCATTGCCGCGCTGCATAATATTGATTAATTCTCCGATCGCAAACATCGGCCAGATCATCATTCCGAGATACACGTTAAACGATACCAGCTCTCCCAGCGTCAGCCGGTTTTGAAAAACGAGATAGGCGCCGTAGCCGAGACCGATGAGGTAGCTGAGGCCGACAAGAAGTTTCACAGTCGGCTCAAAGAGTGAATCGATAAACGCCACCTTCATGTTTTTCTCATATACATCCGCCGTCATATCTCCGAATCGGCTGACATCATTTTTTTCCTGCACGAAAGCCCGAATGACCCGGACGCCGGATACCGACTCCAGCACCTTGTCATTTAATGATCCGAAAGCATCCTGCGCTTCCGTAAACCGCTCATGAATCTTTTTTCCGTACAGACTGACCGCAGCCGCCATAATCGGCAGCGGGATAATCGCGGCGAATGTCAGCTTCCAGCTGATGACAAACCCCATCGTCAAAAATATCGTCAGCATATACATCGTCGAATCAACGAGCGTTAAGACCCCGAAGCCCGTCGTCATACTGACGGCCTGCAAATCATTTGTCCCCCGCGCCATTAAATCGCCCGTCCTGTATTTCTCAAAAAACGGCGGTGACATGTGAAGAAGTTTTCCCATCAGCTTTGAACGGAGAATCTTCTCCATGACATTCGCTCCGCCGAAAAGCTGATACATCCAAAAATAAGACAGCAAATAGACGACTGCCGTTAAAGCGAGAAAAACACATATGTAAAACAGCATCCCGCTTTTCGTAAACACGCCCGCCTTCATATCGTCTATCGCGTTACCGAGAAGTTTAGGCGGAAACATTTCAATGACATTCACAATCAATAACAGAACAATCGCCGTCGTATAGCGCAGCCAATAGGCTTTAAAAAACCAAGCCAGCTTTTTTAATACAGTAAACAAATACCGTCATCCCCTTTCATCAGTCAGCCTCCCTCAAGCTTTTCCGGATTGTTGTACATTTTTTTCACTAATACCGCCACATGCATCACACCTGTCTTTCATTCATTTTTTTGTATAAAAAAAGACATGAAGCGTCAGCTCCATGCCTCTTATTATGATAAATAAGGTACAGACCCGCCTTTTATGCGTGACTGCACCGTTTTTAAGCAAATGTTCAGAAAACGGAAGGTGTATGGCCGTCACGCCGGTATTTAGCTGAAGCTGAGTTGATACGCTGTAATGTTGACATGATCCATACCTCCTTTTTCCTATATTCTTCCTTCATCATATAAATAAATCCTTTTATTGTCAATCCGGGTTTTAGCTTTTTTCCAAACGGGTATTGTTCTGCAAACCTTTTTACTGAAAGGATGAGGCTGATGTTTCACGCGGACCGGTTGATTGCAGCTTTTGACGGAAGTGATGACAGTAAGAAAGCGCTACAAAAAGCCATAGACCTTTCAAAAACGTTTCACGCGGATTTAACGGTCGTGCATTCCCACAATGCAAAAGATACCCAGACGATTGTTGATCCTCCGAGGCCGGGAGCCGGGGCGACGTATATCGGAGGCGGGATTGCAAGCGTTCCTGATCCGCTCCAAGCGGAAAGAATCTCCCCTGATCCGATGATTTATGAAGACCGCACGGAAGAAATCATTGCCGAAGCGAGAATGCTGATGAACGACAGCCAGATTGACGGGGATATCGACATTTTAGAAGGTGATCCCGCTGATGCCATTATCGAGCATGCCGACCGCATATCGGCTGATTTGATCGTCATCGGAAGCCGAGACCGGAACAGGCTGAAAAAACTTTTATTCGGAAGCGTCAGTGAAAAGCTGTCGTCTAAATCCGATATTCCGGTGCTTATCGTAAAATGATCTTTCTGTGCAGCAGCTTTATAAAAAGCTGCTTTTTTTCTGTGTTCTTCCGTGCATAAAGACGATTTACATCTCCCGGCTGTTTCCTCTTTTTTTCGGCATCACAAAACAGCTCGCCATGATCAAAAAATCGATGCACAATACAACGGACCAGCCCTTTAACAGGCCGCTTAGCGCTTCGGTTCGGGAAGCGTCGTGAATGAGAAATACTGTTCCGGCCAAAAGAATGCCGCCGATGATAAACGCTAATACATGCCTCCCCCATCCTTTTGCATAATGTTTGGCATAATCCAGTCCGTACAGCTTGACTGGTTTTGCCCCTTCCTTTACCACATAATAGCGGAAACGCTCATCCGCCCATTCAATCATGCTTTTTCCGAAGGCGACAGACACTCCGATGTAAACGGCGGCCAAAGCATGCGCCAAAGTCGCTGTCGCCCCTCTGTATAAATCAGCTGCGGCCGCCAGAAACAATACGGCATCCAATAGAGGAATGAGAGCGAAAAAAAACATTCCGAGCTTTTGCCTCCTGAATATATACCGCGCCGCCAATCCGCAGATGACAGCCGCCCAAAAAGCAGCCTCACAAATGACAATCAACCAACCAACTGCGTTCAAACCGGTTCCTCCTTATCGTTTTCTCAAAAGCATTGTAACACCTCTTTTTATTTAATACAACCGTATTAAAAAATTGCAAGAAATTTTTTTTCCTGTTACACTGGAACCATGCCTAAAATAATCGACCACGAAAAAAGAAGAAAACAAATAGCCGAAGCCACATGGCGGACGATTTTGGAGCGGGGCATGGAAGGAGCGACAGTGAGAAACATCGCCCGGGAAGCGGGTCTTTCTTTAGGCGCGCTGAGGCACTATTTCACCACCCAGGACGAGCTTTTGGGGTACGCGATGACACTCGTAAAAGAAAAAGTTGCCGCCAGAATTAACGAAGTCGCCATGACAGATCTGCCGCCGAAAGAAAAAGCGGTGCGTCTGATGCTTGAAATCATCCCGACAGATGAGGAATCGATGGCTGAAATGGAGGTATGGTTCGCTTTCACAGCTTACGCCAGACATAAGGGGGAAGAATTTCATCCCCAGCACGACGGGATCTTGGAATATATCCGCAGCCTGATTGACTGGCTGGATGAAAATAAGCATCTGAAACCAAATCTTGATAAAGAGATAGAAGCGGAGAAATTGTATGCCATCGCAGACGGATTGGCGCTGCATGCCATGCTTGAACCGAATCGTCTTTCAAAAGAGAAGATCTCCCGTGTGCTCATTCAGCATATCGAATCTCTTTTTATCTGACAGAAGCAAAAAGGCCGGATGTGTTTCCGGCCTTTTTTCCGCTTATGATTGAACTCCGATCTCCTGCTGAATGCGCGACTGAAATGCCTCCAGGATCGTTTTGGCTACAGGACCCGGTGCACCGCTTCCGACCGGTTTTCCGTCAAGGGTTACGATCGGGATTAGTTCAGACGTCGTTGACGAGATAAAAATTTCATCGGCATCTCTGAGTTCGTCTTCAGTAAGGGGCTTCTCCCGCACCTCAATCCCGTTTTCTTTCATCAGTTCTAAAACTTTTATTCTGGTAATGCCGTTTAAAATCAGCTCGTTTGCAGGATGCGTCCGGACGGTGCCGTTAATGACGGCGTATACATTGGAAGAGGTTCCTTCCGTTACCGCCCCGTCTCTTATCAGCACTGCTTCATAAGCGCCTGCTTCATATGCTTTTTGTTTTATCATCACATTATACAGTAAATTCAGACTCTTAATATCACATCTCAGCCAGCGTTTGTCTTCCGCCGTTATGGCCTGCGCTCCGGCTTTTTGTTCATTTTCCGGTTTTTTCACTGAAAAGGTGTATGCCGTCGTCTGCGGCTCCAATCCTTTGTCATACTGGTGCTTTCGCGGCGCCTTCCCTCTCGTCGTCTGAATATAAACTCCGCCGTCAATGAGTTTGTTTTCCTGTACGAGCTTTTGCAGATCCCATTCTATGTCTTCTGCGGAGAATGGAAGGGCGATGCCGATTTCTGCGGCGCTTCTGAAAAGACGGACGATATGCTCCCGCAGTCCGAATAAGGCGCCGTTATACACTCTGATGACTTCATACACACCGTCACCGAATTGATATCCGCGGTCCTCAATATCAACTGCCGCTTCCTCACGATCAATCAACTGGCCGTTTACTAATGCCTTCATGTAAACCCTCCTAATCGTTATCTGCCGTGATGTGCATTCTCAGCTGTTATTGTCAACTATTCTATCATATTGAACAAGCCGGCAGCGGAGTTTATTTTTTTCTTAAAATCTTATCATTCGACATATTTTCTATGTCTTTTCCAGTTTTGTTCCTGTATACTTGATTCGACATACATATGCTGTTAACTTATGGCACTCACAAGCCTCCGTTGTTACCAGCATTATGAAGAAATTTATGCTACTGGAGAGATTGTTATGCGCAAGACAAAAGAAGGTGCTTCCCCTTCTCTGTTTTCATTGGCTTTTAAAGTTACGAGTTTAGCAGTTTTGTGCGGACTGCTTCTGGTAATCGTCATAATGGGTTATTCCGCTTCCGCCGCAAAAAACAAACAGGTCACCGTGACCGCAAACGGGCAGCTTCGAGATGAAACAGAAAGCCTGCGGCTGAAAAATGATTCTCCCGACGTCTTACTTAAACATTTGCAGAAAGAGCAGGACACAGGGAAAAAAACGGTATATTTAACCTTCGACGACGGGCCGTCTCCATATACTGAACAGCTGTTGAATGTATTGAAGGCAAATGGCGCAAAAGCCACTTTTTTTATGCTTGAACCGCGGATGAAAGCTTATAAGCATTCCGTGCAAAGAGCGAACCGGGAAGGAATCGCGCTCGGCCTGCATGGCGTGACGCACGATAATCATCTGTTTTATCAAACTCCGACATCGCCGCTGAAAGAAATGCAGCAGGGACGCGATACGCTCCAGGCAATCACCGGAGTGAAAACGGATCTTGTCCGTACGCCTTACGGCAGCAAACCGTCATTGACAGACACACAGATTAAGCATCTCGAAAAAGGCGGCTTCGTGTACTGGGACTGGACGATAGACAGCGAGGACTGGAAGTACAAGAATGCCCGGTACGTGCCGGAAGTGCTGAATCAGCTCGCATATTTGGAAAGCGTTCATACGAGCAGGCCGCATGTCATTTTAATGCACGACCTGCCTGCGACGGTGCATGCTTTGCCGAGCCTGATCCAAAAACTGAAAGCTCAGGGCTACTCATTTGACGTGCTGACGGATCAAATGATTCCCGTCCATGAATAAGAAAAGCCGGATCTGTATATGATCCGGCTTTTTTTATGTCGCGGCGCTGACCCGCTTTGCAAATTCACCAATCTTCTCATGAATGACAAGATCAAATAAATGGTCGCAATATGTCGGCTCAAGGTTAATGATCACCTGCTTCAAACCGGGAATCCGGCTCGCATCCTCAGGGACAAACCTTGCCGGCGCCACCTCAAGCGAAGTGCCGATCACAAGAAGAAGATCAGCTTTATCAAGCTTTTCATAAAGGGTTTCAAAATGCTGAACAAGATCGCCGAACAGGACGACATCCGTCTTTAATACAGCGCCGCATACCGCATGATCTCCGGTTTCCGCCGTACATTCCGGCACTTCTTCCTTCAGCAGATGGGAAAGCCCGTAGCGCGCTCCGCAGCGGGGGCATGCGGCGGTCTGAATTGAACCGTGAAGCTCATAGACACTGCTGCTTCCCGCTTTCCTATGAAGCCCGTCAATATTCTGCGTGAAAATGTCTACCTGTTTTCCCCGCTTTTCAAGATCCGCCAAATACTTATGGCCGGCATTCGGTTCATAACTTCCGCTCATTTTCATCTGAAACAGCTGTTTGAATTTAGGCCAGAAGTCGCGCGGACGGCGTTCAAAGTATTCCCTGCTCATCGCTTCCATTCTGGAGGTGTCTTCGGTCCATATACCGCCCGCCGAACGGAAATCAGGAATGCCGGATTCCGTGCTCATGCCCGCTCCAGTCAGCACCATGATACGTTCAGCCTGATTGATCAATGTCATAAACGCTTCCACTCTTCCACCGCCTTTTTCTTTTTATCATATCATGAAAAAAGAACGGCGCTTGTTATGCCCGTTCTTTTTCTCCAGAATGACCATTGACTTGAATCGGTTCATCCTGATTTTTCTGTTTCACAAAAACCGTTTGGCCCGGATAGGCGAATTCCACGCCTTCCTCAGCAAAAAGATCAATAATCCGGCGGTTGATATCCTGCCGCACATCCAGGCTTTCCGCCCAGACGATGGTCTTTGTGTAAAAGTTAAAAAACAGATTGTAATAGCTGTCTGCAAACACGTCAAAATGAACCATAATCGCATCATCATGTACGCCTTCATGTTCACGAAGCATTTCTCTGAGCCTGATGATGCACCGCTCTAAACGGTCAATCGGCGTCGCATAAGAGACACGAACGGAAAACGTAACCTGTCGCTTCGTCATTCTCGTCCAGTTTGTGATGGCTTCCATGGACAGCGTTGAATTGGGCACGGTGACAAGCGCCCCCTGCGCCGTGCGGAACCTTGTGCTTCTGAATGTGATATCTTCTACGCCCCCCGTCACAGACGACGTCTCGACCCAGTCGCCGATCGTAAACGGCTTCTCCGTAATGATGATGATGCCGCCGAAAAAATTGCTGATCGTATCTTTAGCCGCGAGTGCGAAGGCCAGCCCGCCAAGTCCGAGTCCGGCCACGAACCCGTTTACATCATAATTAAATTCCTGCGCGATTACACTGACGCTGAGCGCGAGAATGACAAAGCGCAGCACCTTGGATAAAAACGGCGCCAAAATGTCATCCATATCAAGCTCAAAGCGCTGATTGACTTTATGAAATAAAAAGGAAGACGCGGATGTCAGATTGCACAGCCCCCAGGCGATCAGCGCCACGATCAGGGAGCGGTACATTTTTTTCACAATGTCCATCTGCCCGTCTAAAAACGGCGAATACTCAATCGCCAAAAACAGCCCCAACGCCACGAAAAACCATCTGGCCGGCTTGTCAAACGCGATGGCAATCTGTTTGAATATGTCGGTTTTCGGTTTGTTCGCCAATTTATAAACAAGCTGAAAAAAGTATTTGACAAACAGTTTTCTCAAAATGAGAAAAGCCGCTAAAATTCCAATGCTGATACCGATCTGTGAAATATGGTCAAGAGTAAAAAAACTCTGAAAATGTGTCATCATGTCATATGCTCCTTTGTCTTGTCGAAAATCCATTATACTAAAACATTCGGACATCAGCTTCTTTTAATGTCTTAAAGGCAGCCTAAAAAACCCCGGCAGCAGAACACAGCCGGGGTTTTCACAAATTCGTTCATCTTTCAGCCAGATACAACAGGGGCAGGCACTATTTCTTCTTCGATTGTGTCTGTTTCAGGAGAGTCGCTTTTTGAATTTCAGCATCGGTTTCGGCTTTAATTCTTTCTTCCACTTTCAATCTCCCTTTTCCCATGATCTCGCCTCCTTTTTGCCATTATAAATCACCACTGCGGATTGTAAACCGAAAAAAGCACTATCTTTATTCCAAAAAAATCCTGTTTTGCACATTCACCAGTTTGAATCGCTGTGCATATATGAATTTGATATAATAACAGAAATGCCCATGAGGGGAGCTGACAAGCTTGTATACCATCGCCCATCGCGGCGCATCCGGTTATGCGCCCGAAAATACATTTGCGGCATTTGATATCGCAGCTGAATTGAACGCTGATTTCATTGAGCTTGACGTCCAGCTCACAAAAGACGGACACATTGTCGTCATTCATGATGACAGAGTTGACAGGACGACGGACGGCTCCGGTTTTGTAAAAGATTACACGCTGAAGCAGCTGCAGTCTTTGGACGCCGGAAGCTGGTACGGAGCTGAGTTTAAAGGAGAGCGGATTCCCCTGCTCGAAGAGGTCTTGAAGCGCTATCATTCTAAAATCGGATTTTTAATTGAACTGAAAGGGCACGCTTCTCAAGTCGGCCTTGAAAAAGCAGTCGGCCAGCTGTTAAGCAAGTTTTCCTTTTCCATTTATCATATCGTTCAATCTTTCAGCCTCAAGTCGATTCAGATCTTTCATGACATGTATCCGTCCGTTCCGACAGCGATTATTGCAAGGCCCAGCTTTGGGATGTTTTCCAAAAGCCAGCTGACCGCCTACAAATCAGCCGCAAATTATGTCAATATTAAATATACCCGCCTGAATCGGTTCTTGATTTCTACCGCCCACAGACACGGTCTGAAAGTATTTGCATGGACGGTCAGAAACAAAAAGACGGCCGAAAAGCTGCAAATGATGGCAGTTGACGGCATTGTAACTGATTTTCCGGATTTTATTTCTAAGGATGGCTGATATGAAACAATACATCGCAATTTTTATCGGAGGCGCGCTTGGCGCTTTGCTCCGCTTTGAATTGAGCACGCACATTCACAGCAGTTCTTTCCCCGCGGCTACTTTCCTCGAAAACGCGGCGGGAAGCCTTTTACTCGGTCTTATCACGGGTTATTTTGTCATTCGGGCTAAGCGCCCTCTCCTGACCGCCTTTTTCGGAACCGGTTTTTGCGGAGGTTTCACGACGATGTCAACCTTCGCAAAAGAAACCGTCTTTTTGCTGCAATCGTCTCCCGCAGCTGCTTTTTGTTATGCTGCCGCGACATTATTCGCCGGCCTTGCCCTTGCGTGTGCCGGCATTTTCTGCGGACGGCGGATTGCTCTCCGTTCAGCGGGAAAGGGGCATGAAACGCCATGACGATTGTTTTGATGCTTATCGCAGCGGGAATCGGAGCGGTATTGCGTTTTCTGCTGGGTCAAACCGTTTCAGAAAGGACAAAAGGTTTTCCGATTCCGCTTGGAATGGCTGCGGTCAACCTGCTCGGCTCCTTCGGTCTCGGCATGTTCACCGGACTGGGTCTGGATAATCCTTCCGCCGGTATCATCATCGCGACAGGCTTTTTCGGTGCGTTTACGACCTTTTCCACCTTCAGTATTGAAGCCGTACAGCTGATGATGAACAATCGCATAAAGGAAAGCCTGCTCTACATCTCAGTTTCAGCAGCCGGAAGCCTTCTGGCGTTCTGGTGCGGCTTCATTATCATATCCATTTAAAAAAACCTTGAGCTTATTTTTCGCTCAAGGTTGCGTTATGAAGCATGACCGCTTCAGGCACGGGCAGCGGGCGGTTTATTGTTTCCTGACCGCCAGCGCGGCCCTCTTCTTCTTTTACTTCAAGACGTTTAATAAACCGGACGTCCATTTCTAATACGAGGACAGTATATCCCCCGATCTGTATCGACTCACCCGCACAGATATCAATATTCCGCTTCAGCACAAGCCCGCCGATCGTGTCGACTTCATCTTCAATCCCTGCGCCGAGCAGATGATTCACCTGATCGATGCGAACCTTTCCGTCCAGAACATAATGGCGTTCGGACAGCTTTTGAATCAGCGGCTGTTCGTCTTCATCAAATTCGTCTCTGATATCGCCGACGATTTCTTCAAGGATGTCTTCGGTCGTTACAAGACCGGACGTTCCGCCGTATTCATCAGACAATATCGCCAGATGAATCCGCTCTCTCTGCATTTTTATCAGAAGATCGTGTATCGGAATCGTCTCGATGACTTCAATGACCGGGCGAACGTAAGACGCGATGGATACTTCCGCTTTTTCATCTTCTGTCATAAACAGCAGATCTGAAAAGAGATGCTTCGTATTGATCATGCCGATGACGCTGTCTTTGTCCCCGTCCGTTACGGGCCAGCGCGTATATTTGTCCTTCAGCATCATATCAAGCATTTGCGGCACTGACATATCAGTTGAAACAGCGGCGATTTCTTTTCTCGGAATCATGATTTCTCTGGCGATCCGATTATCAAACTCAAAAATTTTATTCACAAATGTATATTCAGACGGATTGATTTCTCCGTTTTTTAAACTTTCTGACAGCAGGATCCGCAGCTCTTCTTCAGAGTGGGAGCCTTCATGCTCAGATGCCGGCTTTAATCCGGCCAAACCGGTCAAAATTCTCGCGGAGCCGTTCAGCACCCAAATAAACGGGAACATCAACACGTAAAATAACCGAAGCGGCGCTGCAATCCATAACGTCAGCTTTTCCGCTTTTTGAATCGCAACCGTTTTAGGCGCAAGCTCACCGACGACGACATGTAAAAATGTAATCAGCCCGTACGCCGCGGCAAAAGCAATCACATGCTCAGCAGAATCCGGCAGTCCCATACCCCGAAACACAGGATGAAGCATCCGCTCAAATGCAGGCTCTCCCAGCACCCCGAGCCCGATAGATGTCAGTGTAGTGCCGAGCTGCGAGGCGGATAAATACTCATCAAGATCCGTGATGATACGCTTTGCGAGCACCGCCCGTCTGTTCCCTTCTGAGATGAGCTGATCGATTCTGGATCTCCTCACTCTGACGATCGCAAATTCACTCGCCACGAAAAACGCCGTTAACGCAATGAGCACACCGATTAAAATCAAACTGTCAATATCGTCCATTTCACCTTATCCCTGATTGAAGGATAAGGACGTCACCTCCTGATTTCATCATTTTTTCTTAAGCGAGGGGAACGAAATGGGTGATTGACTATGCAGAGGGCCCCATCCTGCCACCTCCTGAGTCAAAGCATGATTATAATTTGTATATTTTATTGTATCACAACCCAATTCTTTCTTCATTTTCAGGTTTTTTTATCATATAAAAAACAGCCTTCAAAAAGAAGGCTGCCGTTATCTGCTTCGGAAATGATTTTCTAAACAAAGCGCGGTATTAATCCCTCCGAATCCCATGCTTAAGCTTAGCGCATGGTGTACGGTATGGGCGATCGGTCTGTCCGTCACCCACTGGAATGCGCCGTCGATCGGCTCCGTTAAGTTTCTGGTCGGATGAAGCTTGGATTCCCGCATTTGCAGGAGCGCTGCAATGATTTCTACCGTTCCGGCCGCACTCAGGCCGTGTCCTGTAATCGATTTTGTCGCATTAATCCGCGCGTGCGACAGACCGCTTTCAGAAAGCGCCCGGCATTCAGTCTTATCTCCGATCGGAGAACCGGTGCCGTGCGGATTGATGTAATCGATCTCTTTCGCTGAAAGACCGGCCCGCTCCAGTGCCTGGCGGATCACCGTCATTTCACCCTCTGCTGAAGGATTCGGATTGCGGTTCGCATCGGAAGCCATGCCCCAGCCCTTTAAGCCGGCCCATGAACGTGCGCCCCTCTGTTCGGCAGATTCAGTGCATTCCAGCACGATCGCCCCGCACGCTTCTCCGAATATAAACCCGTCCGTATGCCGGTCAAACGGGCGGCAGGCGGCTTCAGGACGTTCAGCGTATGTATCGGTGCCCATTGCTCCCAGTGAGCGGAGAGCGTGACACTCCAAATACGACAGATCGGCCAGCGCCCCGATCACGATACAGCGGTCAAACAGGCCGCCTTTGATTCCTTGAGCGGCCTGAATAACCGCCGCCTGGCCGCTTGCCGACGCGCCGCCGACCGTAAAGGCCGGCCCTTTTATCCCGAATTGCTCCGTACAAAGCCCCGACAAATCAGTATCCATAAAAGAAAGCCCGTACGTCGGATTCACAAATTGCGGTGTTTCACCGTTTTTCTCAAAGACCTGCATCAGTTCGCGCTGCGTCGTATTTGAACCGCCGATGATCAGACCGGTGCGGCTGTGATCAGCGCCGTCTAACCGGGCGTCATGCCACGCCTCATATAAAGCGATAAGCGCCGCCTTTCCTGATAATGCGGCCCTTCGGTACAAGCGCTTCGACAGCGCTTCCGGCGGCGTTAATCCGCTAAGCTCCGCGCCGATAAACGAACTGCCTTTCTGCCGGCCGGGGCGTTTCATCACATCAAAGGCGTGCCGCCCATCCATAAGCGCATCAAGAAACGCCTCCTTGCCTTGTCCGACCGCGGTTAAGACCCCGATTCCTGTAATGCTGATGTCTGACGTGCCATCATTTCTCCTCGACATTTGACCGTTCTCCCATCTCTATGTATTGGAAGCTATGAAGAAAAATCTTGATACAGTGCTTTGAAAATATCCCGCGACTGTCTGATCTGTTCTGAAGGCACGCTGAAAGATAATCGGAAATAGCCGCTTTTTCCAAATCCGCTGCCGGGTACGATCAATAGTTTATATTTCTGTGCGGCATGCATGCAGAACGCCACCTCATCTTCAATCGGTGATTTGGGAAAGACGAAAAAGCCGCCTTTCGGCATTTCAAATTCGAAGCCGGCTTCTGTGAGGATGTCCACCATAAGGTCTCTCCGCTTTCGATAAGGTTCGGCGTCAATCGAAAGATCGTCCATATTCGCCACGGCGCGCTGCATCATGACCGGTGCATTCACAAAGCCGAGCGTCCGGTTGCAGAAAACGAGCGCATCCGTCAGAAGGCCGCGCTCAGGCATTTGGGCGTCTGTTGCGATATACCCGAGCCTTTCCCCCGCAATGCCGAGATCTTTACTGAACGAACTGACTAAAATAACGCGGTGATACGCCTGAAACGGATTCGCCTGTTCTTCTCCGTAGATCAGCTGGCTGTACGGTTCATCAAACAAAATGAAGATGCTTTGGCCGTTCCGCTCCTCAGCTTCTTTTAATAAGGCGCCCAAATCATTAAGATTTTTCTGGTTCAGCACAGTCCCCGTCGGGTTATGCGGCGTATTGACGATCAGTCCTTTCGTACGGGGAGTGATCGCTTCTCTCACCGCTTCAATATCAATCTCAAATGAGTCAGTCAGCGGGCAGATGACGGGGCTGCCGCGGTAATTTTCAACATACGCTTTATATTCCGCAAAATAAGGCGAAAGAAGGATGACTTCTTCCCCCGGGTTCAAGATGCTCTTCAGCGCAACATTCAGCGCTCCGCCTGCTCCGACCGTCATGACTGTATGCCTGGCAGAAATCTCGGTCTGAAACCGCTCTGACAAAAAGCCTGCAACCTTCTCTCTCGCCTCCGGAAGCCCCTGGTTTTGTATGTATCCGTGCCTTCCTGTTTCAGCCGCTTCGCAAAGCGCCTTTTTAAATGTTTCTGGCGGCTCCGCAACCGGATTTCCTATTGAAAAGTCAAACACCTTATCGGCGCCGAATTCTTTTTTCAGCCGCGCGCCTTCATCAAATAGTTTTCGTATCCAAGAGCCTTTCTCCAGATTTTCTGTCACTTCCCGTGATAAACCGGCCACTGTCATCTGTCCCTTCTGTCTTTTTCTGCCGTTTCTATTTACAATGATTATGAAAGATTTACATGGCGCAGTCAACGCTTTTTCCGGAAGCCTGCCGCCCCGTTTCAGAGGAATGACGGAAAACAATAAACTTGTGCAACTCCCCTTCATATATTAAACTATTCTCATAACTATAACGTGATGGTTGGGGAGGGATTTAGATGGGGCTGAGACTTATCGCATCAGTGAATTAGCAGAGCTTGCCGGTGTAACGAAACGCACGGTGGATTACTATACAAACCTCGGGCTTTTGAAGCCTGACAGGTCTTGCTCGAACTACCGTTACTACGATACACTTGCACTCAATCGGTTACAGTTTATAGTCGCTTGTAAAAAGCAGCGATTGGCCCTGTCTGATATAAAAGACCGACTGGAGAACCAGTTTCCCTCTTCAGCCCTGCCTGACGATATTGGAAATCTGGCATCGGAAATTGATCATATGAATCAAAACATCTCCGGGATCCTGCATCGGTTTGAAAAGCTTGAACCAGAGGAGCGCGCCCAGCTGAAAAAAAGGCTGGCTCCTGAAAAGCTTGCAGTGCTTCAATCATTTATGCTGCTGTTAAGTTAAACCATTATCTTACTAACAGGAGGTGTTACCTTCATCTTCCCAAAAGGAGTGAAGGTTCTAATTGGACATTGTGAATTTGATTTTAGTCGCGGTTTTAATCGCGCTGACGGCATTTTTCGTAGCATCTGAGTTTGCGATAATCAGAATCAGAGGCTCACGGGTTGACCAGCTTATAGCAGAAGGAAATAAAGCCGCAATCGGTGTCAAAAAAGTGACCACGCATTTAGATGAGTATTTATCGGCGTGCCAGCTCGGCATAACATTGACTTCCATTGGTCTTGGTGTCTTAGGCGAATCAACGATTGAACGCTTGCTTCATCCGCTTTTCACTAAAATAAACGTACCAAGCTCACTATCGCACATTATTTCATTTATTCTCGCCTACGCGATCATTACGTTTTTACACGTGGTCGTCGGAGAATTAGCGCCGAAAACAGTCGCCATCCAAAAAGCGGAAGCCGTTTCGATGCTGTTTTCGAAACCGCTCATTTGGTTTTACCGCATCATGTTCCCGTTTATCTGGCTTCTGAATAACTCCGCCCGTCTTTTAACGAAGATGTTCGGTCTGGAGACGGTGTCTGAAAACGAGCTTGCCCACTCTGAAGAAGAGCTGCGCATCATTTTATCGGAAAGCTATAAAAGCGGTGAAATCAACCAGTCTGAATTTAAATATGTGAACAAAATCTTTGAATTTGACGACAGACTCGCAAAAGAAATTATGATTCCGCGTACGGAAATTGTCAGTCTGCCGCATGATATCAAAATCTCTGAAATGATGGAGATCATTCAGATTGAAAAATATACCCGGTACCCTGTCGAAGAGGGTGACAAAGACAATATTATCGGTGTCATTAACATTAAAGAAGTGCTGACCGCCTGCATCAGCGGCGAAGTATCAGTCGACTCGCCGATTACCGATTTTGTCAATCCGATCATCCATGTGATTGAGTCGGCACCGATTCACGACCTGCTTGTGAAAATGCAGAAGGAACGGGTTCATATGGCGATTCTGTCGGACGAATACGGCGGAACCGCGGGGCTTGTCACCGTTGAAGACATTATCGAAGAAATCGTCGGGGAAATCCGCGATGAATTTGATATAGATGAAATCAACGAAATCCGCAAACTCGGCGACGGCCATTACATGCTTGACGGTAAGGTTCTGATTGATCAAGTGAACGAACTGCTCGGCATCCATTTAGAAAATGACGAGGTCGACACCATCGGCGGCTGGTTCCTTACCCAGAAATACGACGTTGAACAATACGATTCGATTATTGAAGAAGGCTGCGAATTTATCATTAATGAAATTGAAGGCCACCACGTCGCATATATCGAAGTAAAGAAACTGGCGTTTGATGAACTGCTGGAAACCGCCGAACAAAAAGAAGCATAATAAAAAAGCTTGCGCGTCTGATACAGACGGCAAGCTTTTTTGTTTACATTTGATCAAGTTTTTTCTCAAGCTCTTTAATTCTGGCATTCAGCTCTTCTGTCATGGCCGCAAGTCTCTCCTTCGGCGCAAGATCAGAAAAGTCCTCCAAAAAAATCGGCTCGCCGATGATGAGCCGCATTTTTCCCTTTTTAAACAGCTCTTTACCCGAAGACGGGCCTCTGTATGCGGCCGGAACGAGCGGCGCTTTCCCCATTTGGGCGATGGTCACGGCTCCTCTTTTCAGCGGGACGTCTTCTGATGTTCTCGTGCCGCTCGGAAAGATCCCGACAATCTGTCCTTCCTTCAGAAGCTTAATCGGCGTTTTAATGCTGCTCGGGCCCGGATTTTCACGATCAACCGGGAACGCATGAATCTTCTTCAAAAAACCCCCGATCCACTTTTTCTGAAACAGCTCTTTTTTGGCCATATAATGAATCTGATGAGGTAATATTCCGACACCGAGCGTGAGGACGTCCACCCAGCCCGCATGCGTGCACGCAATAACGAATCCTTTATCAGACGGAAGATTCTCCTTGTTGTACACTTTCACTCCCCCGCGCAGGGAAAGAATGGCTTTTATGGCATTTGCACAAAACTTATACATAACGCACTTCCTTTGTTGTAATGATCAAAAGTGTTCTCTATCTATTATAACAATATTTTTTATTACCTGGTACTAATAATTATATTTTTCCGCCGCCGATCCCTATCTTTTATGACGGATTTTGGGTACTATAAAGAAATGGTGTTTGATGAGGTGAAAATGAATTTAAGCCGTTTGCATGGAACGTGCAACTTTAAACCTTTCTTATGCGTGTATAACATAGAGGGGAGAAAAGGCAGTGACGATCGATGAAATTTACCAAATGTATATGAATGATGTTTACCGGTTCCTGCTCTCCATGACAAAAGACAAGCATCTCGCTGAAGATTTGCTGCAGGAAACCTTTATGAGGGCATACATACACATTCACTCCTACGACCACAGCAAAGTAAAGCCATGGCTTTTTCAAGTGGCGAGAAATGCGTTTATAGATTATGTCAGAAAACATAAAAAGGAAGTGACCATTTCCGATGACTTAATTGGGAGCCTTTTTCAGACGGCTGTTCAAAGCCCGGCTCATCAGATTGAAATCAAGGAAGTGCTGACAGGGTATATGTCCGAACTTCCCGACAATTATCGGGAGGCCTTAACGCTGTATTATTTAAAAGAACTGAATTACAAAGAAGCATCCCATATTATGAATATTTCAGAGGCTAATTTTAAAAGTGTTTTATTTCGTGCCAGACAGCGGCTGAAAGCACTTTATAATAGAGGTGTTAATGATGAATGAAGAATTTAAAAAGCGTTTTTACCAATACAAAAATGGAGAAATGAGCGACCGGGAAATGGCCGCCTTTGAAGAAGAGCTGGAAAAGCTGGAAGTCTATCAGGAATTGATTGAAAGTGAAATGCAGGACGACCGGGAATGGGACGTCGGCATCAGCCCGGAAAAACAGAAGGCTATTTTATCGTACGGAAAACGCAAATCGTATTTGCGGATTTCAGTTCTCGCGGTCATTTCCACTTTGATGATTTTGCCGCTTTGTACGTTGGGAAGCTACCTCTATTACGGTTTGGGAGGAAAAGAAAGCACAGGCAATCAATTAATGGAAACCGCGGCCGTGACAGTGGCGACCACAATGCCGAACGTCCTCGTCGATACCTCCGGGCTGAAAAGCCAGGTAAAACTGTTTGGAATGAATACGGAATTTCCGCTGCAAAAGCAGATCGGCACAAAAACGAAATCCGTCGGCGGGGAACGGATTGAAATGTTTTTAGATACGGTCAAATCGCCTGCCGTTAACTACTATGATCTAGACGCGGCACAGGCAAAGCATTATTTCGCCCATCCTTCCGGCTTAAAGGAACGCACGATTGACAAAGCCGGACAGACATTAAAAAAATTGCCTGAAGGAAGCGTGGCGGAGGTCTATCTTTCCTATGACCGGGCCTATCCTTCTTCTCAAGTATATTCAACTTTTAAAAAATACGATGTGAAGTTTTTATGGAACGCGATCGAAACGGAGAAAAACCTGAAAGACAGTCCTTATGCCGATCCGTTAGGATTTCCCGGGAAAGATTCTAAGCTGGCTCCCTCTTTCGAAGCGCAGGGACAGACAGACCGAGAACAATTTATCAGCGCCCTTGAATTTATGTCCCATCATAAAAAATGGGCGCAGGTGATATCGAAACGCAAAGACATGAAACTGAGCAGCAGAATCGACTATGTTGAACATCACGGAATGAACGTATACGGCTCTGTTGTGACGGGGCCGACAAAAGAAATCGAACGTCTGCTGAAAAACAAAACAGTAAAAGCAGCAAACATCGGTGAGGTGGAATTATGGAATTGGTAAGAATCTTTAAAGAGCATAATGTTTTCGGCTGGATATCAGTCGGTACCGCGATTTTGTCGCTGCTGCTTTTGAATGTGGCGATCATCAGCAATGTGACATTCTATTCTTATCAGATGCTGCCGTTTGCGATGGCCGCCGTGCCGTTCGGCATCATTGAGCTGTTTATTAAAAAAGGACGGACCGGACCGGGACTGCTCGGTGTCATACTCAACCTGTTCGTCATTGTCTGCGTATATACGATCGTTGCGGTTGATACGAATCTGCAATTCGGTTTTTAAACATAAAATAAAAACAGGCCCTTTTACGGGGCCTGTTTTTTTAAAATGAAAGAACGCCGATTAAATGCAGCAATACGACAATGATAGCCAGCGGCACAAGATATTTCAGCAGGAAATACCATAACTGAAAGAAACGGCAGCCGATGGCGGAACCGCTTTTCATCTCGGCAAACAGCTCTTGCTTCGGTATTTTCAGCGGGACGAAGATTGATATTAATAAGGCGCCGAGCGGAATCAGCACATTGCTGACGGTGAAATCCGCAAGATCAAAAAACGTTTTTCCGAACAAATGAACATCACTGAGAACACCGTATGATAAACAGGACGGAATTCCGACTAAGAAAATGAGCAGACCGCTTGTCCAGGACAGCTTCTTTCTTTTCGTTTCGTCCCCTTTCCCCACAGTCGCCACGATAATTTCCACCATAGAAAAGGCCGAAGTCAGCGCGGCAAAGAAAAAGACCGCAAGAAAGCTGATAAAAAACAGCGAGCCGAACGGCAGCCGGTCAAAAACAGCCGGCAGCACGGTAAACAGCAATGTCGGTCCTTCATCCGGTTTAAATCCGAACGAAAAAACCGCCGGAAAAATGGCCAGTCCCGCAAACAGTGTGACGAGCACATTCATGATAACAATTGAACCTGCCGAGCCCGGGAGGTTTTGGGTCTTCGGCAGATACGAACTGTACGTCACCATGACCGAAACGCCGAGCGTTAATGTAAAAAACGCCTGTCCCAAAGCATAGAGGATGGATTCCGGCGTCAAATCTTCAAAATGCGGAACCAGTAAAAATTTAATCCCCTCAACGGCATGATCAAGCGTGACAGAGCGCAGCACAAGCAATAGAAACAGCACGAATAAAATCGGCATCAGCACCGCACTGACACGTTCAATCCCTTTCTGCACGCCTTTTGCGACGACCGCAACCGTCATGATCATAAATACCAGCTGCGCGGCGAGAGTCTGGATCGGATTTTCAATGACCGTACCGAACACCGTACCGTACTGCTCCTGAGTGAGCCCTGATAAAGAACCGGTAACGGCTTTCAGCACATAGAGCAAAATCCATCCGCCGACAACACTGTAAAAAGACAAAACTAAAAAACAGGCCGCCACACCCACATAACCCGTGAGGTGCCATACCGACTTCGGCGCGGCTTGTTTGTAGGCATCAATCGCATTTGTCTGGCCCCGTCTTCCGAAAATAAATTCACCGAGCAAAAGCGGATAGCCTAAAAGTACGGTAAAGAGGACGAAGACAAGAAAAAAAGCGCCTCCTCCGTTCGTACCCGCTACGTAAGGGAACTTCCAAATGGCTCCCAGGCCGATCGCCGAACCGGCAGCGGCCATAATAAATCCTATTTTTGAGGCCCATTGAACCCTTTTTTGGTCAGACACGACTTTCCACTTCCCTTCCGCCCTATATTATCCCTTATTCGCTGCGATAACTTAAGCCCATTTCAATATGTTTCACTCTTCTGAAAAATAAAAGAAGCGGCTGATGCCGCTCCTTACAAATCCCCGTTTAATTTTGAATGCTTTCTCGAATATAAGAAATAAATCACCAGACCGATGATCAGCCAAATAAAGAAACGAAGTATGGTGGCGGCGCCAAGGTTAATGATCAGAAACACGCAGAACAGAATGGACAATGCCGGAATAAAGGGAACTCCCGGACATTTAAAAGCTCTTGGCAGATCGGGCTGTTTCTTTCTCAGCACGATAACCGCCACGGAAATCAGGACAAACGCGGCAAGCGTGCCGATGTTCACCAGCTTCGCCAGTTCATCAAGCGGGACGAGCGAGCCGAGCAATGCCGACAGAATACCGAACACCCATGTCACCACGTGCGGCGTTTTATGCTTCGGATGGACTTTCGAAAGCGCCCCCGGCACTAAACCGTCACGGGACATGGCAAACATCACCCTCGTCTGGCCGTACAGCATGACGAGCATCACCGTTGTCATTCCCAGCACCGCGCCGATATCAATAATGCCCGCCACCCAGTTCTGCCCAGCCATCTGCAGGACGAGAGAAACGGGGTGATCGACGCCTTCAAAGCGGGCAAACGGTACGACGCCCGTCATAATCGCCGATACGGTCACATACAGCACGGTGCAGACGATTAATGAAAAAATAATTCCTTTCGGCAGGTCCTTCGCCGGATTTTTCGTTTCTTCAGCGGCGGAAGAGACGGCGTCAAAACCGATAAAGGAGAAGAAAACGAGCGCCGCGGCACTGAAAACACCGCCGAACCCCATCGGCATAAACGGCTGCCAGTTGTGCGGTTTGACATATACGGCCGCAACGGCGATAAACAATAAAACAACCAGTATTTTCAGAATTACCATAATATTATTGACCCGCTTTGATTCTTTAATCCCTAAGTAGAGGATAAATGTAATCGCAAGCACAATAACAAATGCGGGAAGATTAAAGAATGTGACCGTGCCTTTAATTGATCCCGGCGCGGCCGTTAATGCGGCCGGAAGATGAATGCCGAAGCCCGCCAAAAATGATTGAAAATAGCCGGACCAGCCGACCGAAACCGCACTGACGGCGAGCATATATTCCAATATTAAATCCCATCCGATGATAAAAGCGAGAAGTTCACCCAATGTCGCATAAGTAAATGTATAGACGGAACCTGAAACCGGCACGCTTGAAGCAAATTCAGCATATGACAAAGCCGCGAATAAACACGCAAGAGCGGCTATAACAAATGAAATGGTCAGCCCCGGCCCCGCCGTGACCGCGCCTGTTCCGGTTAAAACAAAAATTCCCGTTCCGATGATGGCCCCTATCCCCAGCAGGGTCAGATCAAAGGCTCCTAACTCCCTTTTCAGCGACTTTTCGCCGCCCGTTGCGGCAAGCAGTTCCTGAATGCTTTTCTTTCTGAATATGCTCCCCTTCATCTGCTTCACTCCTTGTATATCAATCTCTTGTGTTAGAATATTCAGATAACAATGGCTATAATGACTAAATTCTTATTTTTCGAATGAAATATTTCAGCACATCATTCCTTTCTCCTATACCATATTATAACGAAACATATAAAAATGAAAATAAATTTTTGAAAATTCTATATATTATTTTTATGTTTTCTTAAAGCAAAGCGGAACCCAAAACGTCCCTTCAGACAGCGGGTTCTCACGTATTACAATCTTTGAGTTCACGATTTGACTGACAGCTGCCGCATTATATTGATATGTATGTTCAAATAAAAATCCCGCACCTTTTAGCAGTGCGGGATAAGGCTTACGTATTATGTGGAAATAAATCTGCCGCCATTTACGTGAATGGTTTGACCTGTCATATAGGAAGATTCGTCTGAAGCCAAAAGCACGTAAGCTCCGGCGTGTTCCGCCGGCTGTCCCGGCCGTCCCATCGGGGTGTCCAGACCGTGGTTTTCTACCTTTTCTTCAGTAAATGTCGCGGGAATCAGCGCGGTCCAGATCGGGCCCGGCGCCACTGCATTAACCCTGATCCCCTGATCGGCCAATGACATCGCCATCGAACGTGTAAAGGAAACGATGCCGCCTTTCGTGCACGAATAGTCGATCAACGAGGTATCGCCCTGATAAGCGGTAATAGACGTTGTATTAATGATGGCGCTCCCTCTTTTCAGATGGGGCAGTACAGCTTTTGTCATATGAAACATGGAAAACATGTTTGTGCGGAACGTCTTCTCCAGCTGTTCAGCCGTAATATCAAGGATCCCGTTTTGCGGATGCTGCTCAGCCGCATTATTAACAAGAATATCAATTTTCCCGTAGTGATCTAAGACTTGCCGGACTGCCTTCTGACAATGTGCCTCATCACCGACGTCTCCCGGAATTAACAGGCATTCGGCCTGGCATTCTTCCGCGCGCTTTTTCGTTCTCTCGGCATCGGCATGTTCGTCAAGATACAGGATGGCAAGATCCGCTCCCTCCTTCGCGTAAGCGATCGCAGCCGCCGCGCCGATGCCGCTGTCTCCGCCCGTGATGACGGCGACTTTTCCTTTTAATCTGCCCGACCCTTTTACATCCGGATCTTCCAGAAGGGGCTTCGGGTCCATTTCCGACTCAATGCCGGGCTGGCGGTTTTGCACCTGCGGTTTTTGTCCTTCCGTTTGTCTGTCCATCGGATTCATATTCTCACACTCCTGCAATTGGTATTACTGAGACGATACCACGCAGTGCGGGGAGCTAAACGGACAAATATGCCGGGCTTAAAGCGGCTGAGCCGTTTCGGGTAAGGTGCCGGTGTATTTCGCAGACGGCCTGAAAATCATATTGTCAGCGGACTGTTCAAGCACATGTGCGCACCAGCCCGCCATTCGGCTTGCTGAAAAGGTCGGCGTAAACAAAGCATTATCGACATCAATGGCCTGCATCACAGCCGCTGCGTAGAATTCCACATTTGTATACAGCTTCCGTCCCGGCTTATATTGCTCTAATAAGCGGATGGCTTCCTTTTCCACATAAAGCGCCAAGTCAAGCGACGGATCATTACCCGCCACCTCTTCAGCCTTTATGCGCAACGCTTCTGCCCGCGGGTCTTTTGTTTTGTACACTCTGTGGCCGAAGCCCATCAGGCGCTCTCCTCTCATAAGCTTCTGTGTCAAATAGGCTTCTGCGTTTTCTTTTTCGCCGATGTCTTCAAGCATTTTCGTGACACCTGAAGGCGCGCCTCCGTGCAGCGGCCCTTTCATCGTACCCAGTGCGGAAGTGACGGCAGACACTAAATCAGATTCAGTCGAAACGGTGACTCTCGCTGAAAAAGTCGATGCATTCATCCCGTGCTCCATCGCCAGAATCATATATGTCTCAAGCGCTTTCTTCTGAGCTGCGGACGGCTGCCTCCCGGTCAGCATGTACAAATAGTTTTCCACGTGGCCGTATCGCGCTTCAGGCGACAATACTTTCAGCCCTTTTTTCCGGCGGTATCTGTACGCAATGATGGTCGGTGTGACGGCAATCAGTTTAATCGCCTCTTCCGGCTGGGGCGGATATGTAAATGAACCTGTGCCCAAACCTGAAATAGCCGTTCTCAGCACCGCCATGTCGTCCATCTCGTCCGGAAGCGTTTCCAATAAGCCGATGAGATGCTGCGGAAGCCCTCGCTCAGCTGCAAGTTTATCCTGAAACGCAAGCAATTGCCGCTCATCTGGAAGCGTTCCGTTTAAAATGAGATACGCCGCTTCTTCAAAACTGGATTGCAGCGCGATATCCTTTGCGTCATAGCCGCGATATATTAAATGCCCCTTTTCTCCGTCAATGTGGCTGATAGCCGTTTCTGCACAAGTAATTCCTTTCAATCCACGATAAATCAATTTCATTCCCCCTTATCCTCTTTCTGTTATTATAGTAAATATAATATTTAAAAAATAATGAATATTTTTAAGGGAATTAATTAAAACTTTTAATCAGAGGAGTGCATCTATGGATTTTAAATGGCTTCACACCTTCGTTACCGCAGCAAAATATGAGAATTTCAGAAAAACGGCGGAAACACTTTTTTTATCTCAGCCGACCGTCACCGTTCACATAAAATTATTAGAGAAAGAAATCAGCTGTAAGCTGTTTCAGCGAAGCGGGAGAAAAATACAATTAACGGAAGAAGGAAAAGCATACGTGCCGTTTGCCATGAGGCTTTTGGAGGATTATGAAAACAGTATGGCAGAGCTGCACAGGGTGCGCCAGGGCTACTTCCACACGCTGACGCTCGCTGTTTCGCCTCTTATCGCCGACACCGTTCTTCCGTCTGTCATGAAGCGTTACACAGCGGACAATAAAGAGACCGAAATGACGGTCACCATTTACGAGTCGGAAGAAATCGCCTCCCAAATCAGAAACGGCTCAGCCGATATCGGGCTGAGCTGCTTAAAGGTGCAATCATCTTCCCTCACTTGCCGCCCCCTGTACAATGACCCCGTTGTGCTCGTCGCGCCCCCCGGCCTAAAATCAGCATCAGGGAAGGCGGCTGAAGTGAAAGACCTGTTCGGACAATATCTGCTCCTGACCCATAACCATCCTGACTATTGGGATGATTTGCTCCGCCAGGTCAGAATACAATTCCCATTCGTCAGAACGATGAAGGTGACACAGACGCATATTACGAAACGGTTTATTAAAGAGGGGCTGGGTGTCTCATTTCTGCCGCTGTCTGCTGTACAGGCCGAACTCGCCGCAGGCAGCATGATTGAAATTCCGTGCGAATTCGCCCAGATCCCGAGCGCTGGGGCATACGCCATCGCACTACATGAAAATGAAAAAAAGCAAACCTTTTTAGATTTTTTATCTCATTTTCATTTTTAAGTGAAACAAATGGAGCTCTGTCCCGTCTAAATAAAAAAACCCGTTCTGATGAACGGGTTTCCCTGGCTGCTAGAATCTTTTCGCGCCGAGGTAGCGAGGCTTCCAGTAGCTGTTATTCAGGTCACTGGTTGTGACGCCGTCAGAACCGGCATGGATGAACTTGTTGTTTCCGATGTACACACCCATGTGTGAAGGGCCGGCCTGATATGTTGTAAAGAAGACGAAGTCCCCTTTCGACGGGCTGGACACGCTCTTCATTGAGCTCCAGTATCCCGCAGTGCTTGTTCTTCCGACACTCGTCTGTTTGTTCAGCAGGTACCAGATAAATCCGCTGCAGTCAAAGCCGGAAGTCGTTGTTCCGCCCCATACATACGGCGTGCCGATTAAAGATTGCGCATCAGAAACAAGCTTGTTTACATTCAGGCTCGTCTGTGCAGCGTTATGGTTAGATGAAGACTGATTTGATGAAGATCCCGTTGACGTTCCGGAGTTTGAACCGGAAGTTGATCCTTTTACTTTAAGAACTTGTCCGATGCGGATCAGGTCTGTTTTTAAACCGTTTAAACTTTTCAATTGGTTTACAGACATTTTATATTTATTCGCAATTTTCCAAAGGCTGTCGCCTTTTACAACTTTATATGTAGACGATGATGATTTGCTGCCAGAGTTTGAACCAGAAGATGATTTACCGTTGATTGACAGCGTCTGTCCGATGTAAATGATATCCGATTTTAATTTGTTCTCAGATTTAATGGAATTAATTGACGTACCATATTGATTTGAAAGTCCCCATAATGTATCGCCTTTTTTTACCTTAATCGTTTGCGCAGATGCCGCACCCGCAAACAAAGTCGTCCCTAAAACCACTGCCGTTGTTGCTGTAACAAGTTGCTTTTTCATGTTTTCCTCCCTGAATGATTCTATCTATTTTATAAGTCTCTTTTTTAAAGTTTTTATCTGTTTTCTATTATAAGGTTCAATTTCCACTAGAAATAGACTTGACTTCCCGTGACAAATTTCTTACTAATTCGTTTTTGAAAAAAGTTTTTAAGGGTATTAAATATTTCAATTTGATTTCAAACGTGACGAAAAACGTGCCGTTTTGTCATGTTTTTTTCCTGTGATCCTCGATTTTTGGAAAAACAAAGAAGTTCATTTTCCAAATTGCCCCTTGTCAAAAAAATCCTCGTCTTTTTTGAAAAAGTGAATGATTTTCACCTTTTCCAGAAAACATAACCTTACATCGGAATTTACATTTCTAACAATGTTTCACCTGAAATTTACAGGAGGGACAGGCGCTCTTTACAAACATCCCCTACCATTAGACGTACAGACACGATTAAAGGAGGACGATTTGAGAATGAGTTTATTTAAACAGGTTCGATCAAAACTTCTGCCGGCGGCAGCCGTATCCGTGCTGACAGCCGGTCTGATTGCGGGCGCGGGGCTCCAGCACTCTGATCAGGCTGCGGCAAAAAAACAGCCTGACAAAAACGAGATCAGAAACGTCATCTTCATGATCGGAGACGGAATGGGCGCGCCATACATGAACGCCTACCGTTCAGTCATTAACAAAGGAAAGCCTTCAGACGGCATGAAATTGACGGCATTTGACCCCAATCTTACCGGCATGATGATGACTTATCCTGACGATCCTGATTCCAATATCACCGATTCCGCGGCGGCCGGCACGGCAATGGCCACCGGTGTGAAAACATATAACGCGGCGATCGGAGTCGATAAAAAAGGAAAGCGGGTAAAATCCGTCCTTGAAGAAGCGAAACAAAGAGGCAAATCAACCGGACTTGTCGCGACTTCAGAGATTGCCCACGCCACCCCTGCTTCATTCGGTGCCCATAACAAATCCAGGAAAAATATGGATGAAATCGCAAGCAGCTACTTTGATGACCGCATCAACGGACAACAGAAAGTGGATGTGCTCCTCGGGGGCGGCAAATCAAACTTTATCCGTAAAGACCGGAATATAACGAAGGATTTCAAAAAAGCGGGATACAGCTATGTTACATCAAAACAGGAGCTTAAAAAGGACCGCAATAAAAAGGTTCTCGGCCTGTTTGCCGATGGCGGACTCGACAAAGCGATCGACCGTTCAAACGCCGTCCCTTCATTAGAAGACATGACAACGGCAGCGATCGACAGACTGAACTCGAATAAAAAAGGGTTTTTCTTAATGGTCGAAGGCAGCCAAATTGACTGGGCCGGACATGACAACGATATAGTCGGCGCAATGAGCGAAATGAAGGATTTTGAAAAAGCGTATAAAGCAGCGATCGCATTTGCCAAAAAGGACAAACATACGCTTGTTATCGCTACGGCTGATCACACGACCGGCGGATTGACAATCGGAGCGAACAACGATAAAAACTGGCATGTTGAACCGGTTCTTGCAGCGAAAAAAACGCCGGCATTTATGGCTGACCAAATCAAAGCGGGCAAATCCGTTTCTTCGGTGCTTGCGCGTTATACCGATCTGAAATGGTCAAAAGATGAAATCAAACAGATCGAAACAGCTGCAAAGCAGGATGCTGACAAGGGCGCCTACAAAGCGATCATTAAGCTCTTTAATACAAAAACCAACAGCGGCTGGACAACCGGCGATCATACGGGCGAAGAAGTTCCCGTGTACGCATACGGTCCGGGAAAAGAATCATTTGCGGGGCTTTTAAACAACACGGATCAGGCCAAAAAGATCTTTCACATCTTAAAAAGCGGCAAATAAAAAAGGATGCGGGGTTTCCCCGCATCCCTTCTTCTTTTTTAGAGATATCTCCGGTGCACTCCTTTTCCGTCATACGAGAACATCACTTCTTTATCTTCGAGAACTGATTCGATATGCACGCTCCTGCCCCACAGCTGGTACAGATACGGCAGCACTTTCTCCAAATATTTCAGATCAAGCTCAATTCCCTCATACCAATGTTTAATATAAAGCTCGTTATTCTTCAAATAATCTCCATCATTGACGGTCAGATAAGGAAATCCCCCGTTCACCCGCATGTTCACGAGCTGGTCGCGCACAGCCTTCCATTCCTTGTCGATCACTTTATAGTCTCTGCCCTGCTTTTGGAATAAATACAAATCCTCGCGCAGCACAAGATCTTTCGTCAAATAATTGCGGATAAATGAAATATCCGATTCAATTTCCCTGACCTCAAACATTTTCTCCCTGCCGGAACCGGGCTTTACTCCTGTTTTTTTCATTTCTTCTGTCGGGTTGTCGTAGCGCTCTTCGATGTCTTCAAAAATTTTCAGCCCTAAATAATACGGATTGATTCCCGTTTTTGACGGCTGAATGACGCCTGCGTTCAGCTTCGCAAATTCGATCGCTTCATCCGAAGTCAGGTCAAGCTCTCGGATAATCCGCTGATGCCAATAGGATGCCCAGCCTTCGTTCATGATTTTCGTTTCCAGCTGCGGCCAGAAATACAGCATTTCTTCTCTCATCATCGTTAAAATATCACGTTGCCACGGTTCAAGCTCCCGCGAATGCTCTTCGATAAAAAGCAGAATATCTTTTTCCGGCCGGGGCGGGAACGGTTTTTTCCTTTTTTTCTTCTTAACCTGCTTCGGCTTATCCATATTCCATAAATCATCATACGGCGATGACGCGGTTTCCTCTTCGTCCTCCTCGTCGTCATCGACGCTCCACAGCAGCTTCGGCCTGACGAGCGACGGATCGATATGCTCCTGAATCGCCAGAATGGCATCTAAAAAGGACTCCACTTCTTTAATCCCGTGAATTCTTTCGTAATGTTTAATCCGCTCCGCCGTAGCCGCCATGCTCTCAACCATGTCCCGGTTCGTATTTTGAAAGCGGCAGTTATTTTTGAAAAAATCACAATGCGCAAGAACATGGGCTACAATTAATTTATTTTGGATCAGCGAATTGCTGTCCAGCAAAAAAGCGTAGCAAGGGTTGGAATTAATGACAAGTTCATAAATTTTGCTCAAACCGAGATCATAATGGAGTTTCATCTTGTGAAATTGTTTGCCGAAGCTCCAGTGGCTGAATCTCGTCGGCATGCCGTACGCGCCGAATGTATAAATAATCTCAGCCGGGCAAATTTCGTATCTCATCGGGTAGAAATCAAGGCCGAATCCCTTCGCAATGTCGGTTATTTCCTCAATTGCCCGCTGTAAACCTTTTGTCTCCTCCGCGTTCAACCGAATCCCCCCTACTTGGACTTATTTATAATGTATGACCCCTCCTCTCAAAAGATGAAATAACAGACGTGTTTCCGTCTGAAAACTTTCGGCACATCCGCCCCGTTTGCTTTATATGTAAGTGGGTAAAACACACACCACACCCTAAAAAAAAGAAAAAGGAGCGATTCTACTTGAACACAGCAGACATGCTTACCACGTATCTCAGCAAACTGCCGAATCTGATCATTGCACTGCTCGTCCTGCTTATCGGCTGGGGCATTGCGAAAATCATTGAAAAAGCCGTATACAAAGGCCTCCAAAAAACAAAAATCGACGACAGACTGTTCGCCGAAAAAAAGCCGGCGCGCTATTCCTCGGAAAAAGTCATCAGTAAAATCATTTATTTTATCGCATTAATTATCGTTTTTATTCTATTCTTTAACATTCTGCATCTGACAACCGTGGCTTCGCCTTTTGTCAGCATGCTGTCGGCGATAACGGCGGCTGTGCCGAGCGTTTTAAAAGCCGGTTTGATTCTGCTGTTGGGCTGGGCGGCCGCTTCGCTTTTCAGCTATCTCGTCAAAAAAGCAGGCATGAAACTGGCTGAACACGGCTGGCTCAGAAAATGGACCATGGTTTCTGAAGAAGCCGAGATGAGCAGATCCGTTACGGCCGCTTCACGAATCGTTTTTTATTTCGTCTTGCTCTTGTTCCTGCCGGGCGTTTTGTCCGCTCTCCAGATCAGCGGAGTATCAGGGCCGTTTACAAATATGATCCAAAGCGTTTTGTCCTTTATACCAAAATTATTCGCCGCGGCGCTGATTGTATTAATCGGCTGGCTTGTTGCCCGTCTCGTCCGTGATATTGTTACAAACTTTCTGGCGAGTATCGGCACGGAAAGACTTGCCGCACGTATGGGGCTTTCTATTTATCTGAAAGATACAAGCCTGTCGGCAATCATCGGAACGATTGTCTACGTGCTGATTTTCATTCCGGTGGTCATTTCTGCGCTTGATCGGCTTGATGTAGCAGGCATTTCTGAGCCGGCCTCCGCAATGCTGAACACGGTCTTCACAATGCTTCCTAACATCATCATCGGTATTGTGCTGATCATCGCCGGCATCTGGATCGGAAAATGGGCAAACAGCATTGTAACAGGACTCCTGCACCGGGCCGGCTTCGACTCTCTTCTTGGAAAAATGGGCTTTGAACAGGCGGATCGACCGAAACTTACGCTTTCTCAGACGGTCGGCATGATTGCGCAGATCATCATCGTCCTGCTCTTTACGGCAGAGGCGCTGCAGCTTGTTCATCTCGAATTTCTCGTCGTCATCGCGACCGGCATTATCGCTTACCTGCCTAATGTTCTGGCCGCTGTATTTATTCTCGGAATCGGGCTTTTGGCCGGACAGCTCGTCAGCAGACTGCTTGTCGGCATGCTGAGCGGAAAAGAATTCAGATTCCTGGCGCCGGTTGCGAAATATACGATTATCACTCTCTCAATCTTTATGGCGCTGGATCAGCTCGGCGTCGCCGATACGATCGTAAATGCCGCGTTTATTCTCATTCTGGGCGGTTTCACGCTTGCCTTCGGACTTTCATTCGGTCTTGGAGGAAAAGAGTTTGCCTCCCGTTATCTCGCGAAATTGGATCGCAAAATTGAAAAACATCAATCGGCTTCTGACGATCGTAAGCCGCCGATGTCTTAACTTAAAAAAACGTGTGCTCAGAAAGAGCGCACGTTTTTTGAGTTTGAGGGGCAAATTCCTTTTTTTTCATTTTGAATTCCTTTATGATAAAATGTAACAGAAGTAAAATCTCTTTTTTCGAGGTCATTCTATGAAATTAACGAACTACACTGATTATTCTTTACGCGTTTTGATTTTTTTGGCTTCCAGACCTTCCGAAGAACTTTCTAACATAAAGGAAATCGCAGACACGTATTCCATCTCTAAAAACCACCTTATGAAAGTGATTTACCGTCTCGGCCAGCTCGGGTATGTAGAAACGATCCGCGGCCGTGGAGGCGGTATCCGATTAGGAATGATACCGGAAGACATAAACATTGGCGAAGTCGTTCGAAATACAGAAGACGACTTTAACATCGTAGAATGCTTTGACTCCCAAAAAAATCTCTGTATCATATCTCCCGCCTGCAACTTAAAGAACCTGCTGTATGAAGCTCTCCAAGCTTATCTGGCCGTTTTAGACAAATATACGTTGAGGGATCTGGTCAAAAATAAAGAGGAGATTATGAGACTGCTCAGAAGCTGAAGGAATGTCCGCATTCCTTCTTTTTTTTATGCCGGCATAAGAAAAAAGGACTAATTCTCTTAATATGATAAATGATTGCAGACAAGTGCCGATATAAAGATTATCATTACTGATATCCTCATCTTGCGGCTGCAACGAATGGGGATAGTAAAATCATCGCAGGAAAAGGGAGATTCACTATGAAAAAAAAGTTAGCGGTCGGTTTGACTGCATCTGCGATTGTCGGGTCTGCATTAGCTGTAACACCGGCAGAAGCACAAACGATTAAGGTCAAAAGCGGAGATTCATTATGGAAACTTGCCCAAACCTACAATACAAGCGTGGATGCCATTACATCAGCGAATCATTTAAAATCCACCGTGCTTTCCATCGGGCAGACACTCACCATCCCTAACGGCAAATCAGATTCCGGAAGCTCATCGTCACCTTCGAAGAAAAGCGGCACATCTAAAAGTGTGTATACGGTTAAAAGCGGAGACTCGCTCTGGCTGATCGCATCTGATTTTAAAATGTCCGTGCAGGAACTGAAAAAACTGAACGGTCTGACAAGCGACTTAATCCGCGCGGGACAGAAGCTGCAAGTTACAGGGAAAGTTTCCTCAAGCACAGACCAGACAAAAACCGTGCCGGGCAGCAGCTCAAACAGCAGCAAAAATCAGTCATCATCTTCCGGGACATATAAAGTCAAACTCGGCGATTCACTATGGAAGATCGCAAACAGCGTCCATATGACCATTGCGGAACTCAAAGTTTTAAACAACTTAAAAACGGATACGATCTACGTAAACCAAGTCTTGAAAACAAAAGGAACGTCTTCTCCGGGAAGTACGCCGCCAAAGGACAATTCAAACCAAAATCAAAACCAGACGCAAACAACCTCTTATACAGTAAAAAGCGGAGATTCGCTCTGGAAAATCGCAAACGCATACAATATGACGGTTCAGCAAATCAGAAGCATCAATAAACTGACGTCAGACATGCTGCGGGTCGGACAAGTGCTTAAGCTGACAAAAACGTCATCTTCCGGATCTTCGTCTCCGTCAACTCCGAACCAATCCGGAGATACAGGGAAAACCACTACATATACCGTGAAAAGCGGGGATTCTTTATGGGTGATCGCCCAAAAATTCAATGTAACCGCCCAGCAGATCCGCGAGAAAAACAATCTGAAAACCGATGTGCTTCAGATCGGACAGAAGCTAACGATTACCGGAAAGCAGACAAACCCAACACCGAATCAGCCCGGCGGAACAGGCGGCACAGGTTCAACAAGCGCGAAGATTAATGTAATGATCGATGCCGCAAAAGCTCAACTGGGCGTACCGTATGTATGGGGCGGGACAACGCCGAGAGGCTTTGACTGCAGCGGTTTTATTTATTACGTTCTCAATAAGGTCACTTCCGTATCCAGACTTTCAGCCGCAGGCTACTGGAATACGATGACATCAGTAAGCCAGCCGGCGGTCGGTGACTTTGTCTTTTTCTCAACTTATAAAGCCGGTCCTTCTCACGTCGGCATTTATCTCGGAAACGGACAGTTTATAAATGCCAACGATTCAGGTGTCGTCATTTCCAGCATGAACAATTCCTATTGGAAACAGCGCTACCTCGGAGCGAAACGCTTCTTCTGATACAGACAAGCTGCATAGCCGCATCAGGCTGTGCAGCTTTTTTTACAGTCTGAAAATATTAATGCTGATCACATGTTTTGTCACGGGATGAAAATATACTTCAGCACGGGATGAAAACGTGTCTTTTTTTGTTTTTACCGTAACGCGAAACACGTCTTTCGTCTGTTCCCGGTTTACTTTCGTACGGCCCATGTATGAATAATCGGTAAGCTCGGCTCCCTCGTATTCACGTTCCAGCTGATTCCATGCGAGCTGCTCCCATTTTTCAACTGATGGATCAAGGTGTTCTGTATGTCCTTTTTCAGCGATCGAAGCGATGAGAATGCCGCAAAACAATAAGACCAGCGCAAATGGAAGGGATTTCATTGTTATGTTCTCCTGAGTCGTTTTTTGTCAATCTTAGCGTGTCCAAAAAAGGAGCGGATATGCGGTTTTATTTTATGTCTCCCTCATATTGCTATACCGCAGTTATGCGGGCACCAACTTTTCCCCCGTTGCATACCGGCTTCGGCGGCATAAACTAACGGAGAACTTCTCATTGAAAGGAGAAGCGTAAGATGGATCATGCCGATTATGATAAAGCCTTGTATTACACACACCGGTCCCAATGGGACAATTTGTTAATTTTGATGGTGCGTACGAAAGATGATTTGTTATCAAAGCGTATTGAGCACTTTCTGCACGCGTATCATTTCGAATATAATGATGCGGTGCTTGAAAAAGAGCTGTATTCCCTTCTCGGGTATATTGATCATGCGGCAGAACTCGCGTATGAAGATCAATTAGCCATGCTGACATAAAAACAATCCCGGCGTCAAACGCCGGGATTTCCTGTGTTTATAAACATGTTCAGCTCTTCCATCATGTCTTTCAGGCTGACCGCCATATCCTCAGATACGGTCTGGCGCTCCATGTCAATGTGAATCGGATCTAAAATCAGCTGTTTCGGGATAACATTTGCATAGACGCCCCGCATGACTGTCCGCATATTCGCCAGTGCGTTCATGCCGCCTTTTCCTCCGCCCGCCGCGGCAATGATTGCCACCGGTTTATAGGTACAATGTTCGCTGCTTAAAAAATCAATGGCGTTTTTTAACGCGCCGCTCATGCCGCTGTGATACTCGGGAGATAATAAGACGAGGGCAGACGACTTTTTCACCAGCCGTCTCAGCTCTTGGACTGAGGGCAATTCATTCTGTTCTTCTTCTCCGTTATATAGCGGCAGGCCGCTTTCGCTCAAGTCAATAAAATCAGTATGAAACCGGTCTCTGATATAAGAAGCGGCAATTCTAGTCCGCCCGTTTTTTCTCGGGGTGCCGCTGATCACTAATATGCTCATTTAGTTTACCGCCTTTTCAGAAATATTATATTTTACGGCATACAATGCCGCTTGCGTCCGATCGGAAAGATTCAGCTTTGACAGCAGGTTGGACACATGGGTCTTCACTGTTTTTTCAGAAATAAACAGAGATGCGGCAATTTCCTTATTGCTTTTCCCTTTGGCTATTTCTTGAAGAACATCTTTTTCACGAGGGGTCAGCTGATAATATTTTTCCTTATTCTGATCATCCTGAACCATATGATTGAGCACATGAGGCACAATGTCCGCCGACAGCCGGTAACGTCCGGAATACACTTCACGGAGCGTTTTCACTAAGTCATCGGGCTGGGCGTCTTTCAGCTGATACGCTTTGGCGCCGGCTTTTAGGGCGGGAATGACATGCTCCCGATCAGAATAGCTCGTCAACACGACTATGCTGATGTCCGGAAATCGTTCAGCCGCAATATTTGCAGCCTCTATGCCGTCCATATCAGGCATTGATAAGTCCATTAGAATGATGTCCGGCCCCGTCTTTTCAGCTTGCTGAAGCGCTTCAGCACCGGTAGACGCCTCACCGACAACTTCAATATCTTCCTGAGTGGCGAAGAAATAGCGCAGTCCTTTGCGGACAACGTGATGATCATCAGCGATCACAATTTTCATCAATCAGACCCTCCTATCCCGAAAAACGGAAGCCGAACGGAGACAATCGTTCCGCCGCCAAGCTCAGATTGCAATGTAAAACGGCCTCCGATTGCTTCGGCGCGCGCTTTCATGCCGGCAATGCCGAGCGACGGCAGCCCCGCATGCGCATCAGTGCTGAAGCCGGCTCCATGGTCGCTAATGGTAAGCTCAGCGTAATCCGGCTTTTTAACGGCGGAAATGGTAACAAAGTTCGTTCCCGCATGCTTTTTGCAGTTATTCAAGGCTTCCTGGGCGATCCGCCAAAGCGCGTGTTCCTGTTCATCCGTAAGCTCCAGTTCATCTTCCATTTCACAGACGGCTTCCAGACCGATGAGAGCGGCATAGCTTTTGATCGACGCATACAGCCCTTTCGTTAAGCTTTCCGGCCTCAGCTGCCAAATGAGCGCCCTCATTTCTGTTAACGCATCCTGAGAGAGCTCCTGGATGAACGTAATCATCTGCCGGAGCCGTTCATCATCTGTCAAGTTTTTAGCGGCTTTTGCCGTTAAGCTGACAGAAAACAGCATCTGATTGACGGAATCATGCAGCTCTTGCGCGAGTCTGCTTCGTTCCATCAACAAGGCGTTCCGCTGTTCAAATTCAGCCAGTTTCATCCGCTGGATCGCCGTTCCGATTTGAAACGCAACCGCTTCAAGAAGATGCAGTTCTTCTTCGTTGAAAAATGTCTTTTCACTTGCTGCGACATTCAGTAAACCGAACTTCCGGCCGCCGTCTTCAAGGGGAACGGTCGCATGATGGGTAATGCCCTCCGTGTCGCGGCAGTCCGTCGTCTGTTCCGCAAATTCAATCCGTTTACAATTCATAATGTTTACAGCCTTGGTCAATCCTCCGTTGCTGAATTTGGTCAGACAATAGCAGTCCCCGCTGCACATTAATGCATTGTCCCGCTGACCGAGAGCCGGCGGTAAATAAGCGGATGCGGCGAGCGTATAGGATCCGTCCGGCTCAATCAGAAAAATCCATCCTGTCTGCAGCCCGGTCAGACTGAGCAGTTCGCGCAGGACTTTATCAAGCGCTCCTTTCATATCGTGGCTTTGGTTTAATGTTTCCGCAATCGCTTTTAATGTTTTTAACGTTTCTACCGTCGTTTTCGTCAAACTCCCTCACTCCGGCCAATCAGAATTATCCATATTATATCAATTCTTATCTGTATATTCCTTTGTTTTCAGCATGATTTTTTCTCATACTTTCGGATGAGGCGTAAAAAAACCGCCGGATGTCGCTTCCGGCGGTTTGTTGTTTATTTCGTTTTTTCCACTATGCTGTCCACCGTTTTCATGACGGCATCAGATAATGCTGCAAGACGCTGTTCGCTGTCTTGTAAAGAAGTGCCTTTCACAGCGAAATAGAACTTCACTTTCGGCTCCGTTCCTGATGGACGGAGGCAGAACCAAGAGCCGTCTTCAAGGAAATATTTCAGGACGTTTGACTTCGGCAGATCAATATCCTCTTCCCGAAGATCGGCAAATACAGTCCGTTTTCCTGTTGAATAGTCCTCAGCTTGCGTAATTTGTTTTCCGGCCATTTGCTTCGGCGGATCATTTCGGAATGAAGTCAGGATAGCGGAGATCTGTTCGGCTCCCTGTTTTCCTTTTAACGTCAATGACTTCAAGCCTTCACGATAATATCCGTATTCTTTAAAGATGGATAGCAGCGCATCATAAAGCGACATGCCCTGCTTTTTATAAAAAGCGCATACTTCGACAGCTAACAGCGCAGCCTGGATCGCGTCTTTGTCACGGGCGAAATCTCCGATTAAGTAGCCGTAGCTTTCTTCATACCCGAACTGGAATGTGTATTGGCCGGATTTTTCATATTCTTTGATCTTTTCACCGATAAATTTGAAGCCTGTTAACGTGTCAACCGTATCTAATCCGAACGATGAAGCGACGGCGCGGCCCAATTCGCTTGTGACAATCGTTTTCATGACAACGCCGTTTTCCGGAAGGGATCCCTGTTTTTTCTTTTCGGAAAGCAGATAGTGCAATAAAAGCGCGCCTGTCTGGTTCCCCGTCAGCACCGTATACTTGCCTTCACTGTTTTTCACGGCGATGCCGAGACGGTCGGCATCCGGGTCCGTAGCGACGAGAATATCGGCATTATGTTCTTCTCCGAGCTTAATGGCATATTCGAATGCCGCGTGCTCTTCAGGGTTTGGCGATTTGACGGTTGAAAAATCCGGGTCCGGAAGCTCTTGTTCCTTTACGACAGTGACGTTTTTGTAACCGAGTGCTTCAAGACCGCGGCGTACCGGTTTATTCGCCGTGCCGTGCAGCGGAGTGAACACGACGCTGACATCCACTTCTTCTGAAAGCTCGGGATGAACGGAGATGGAAGTCAGTTTTTCAGTATATGATTTATCAATTTCTTCACCGATAATCTTAATTAAACCTTTTTCCTTCAGCGCCTGTTCATCTTCAACTTGAATCGTTAATTCATTTTCTATGGCATTCACTTCAGCAATGACGATGTCCGCTTCTTTCGGCGGCAGCTGTGCGCCGTCATCGCCATACACTTTATATCCGTTATATTCAGGCGGGTTATGGCTGGCCGTCACGACGATACCCGCGTAAGCGTTCAGCTTTCTCACCGCAAAAGACAGCTCAGGCGTCGGGCGGAGCTCATCAAATACGTATGTTTGAATGCCTTGGGAAGCAAGGGTTTTGGCAGCTTCCATCGCAAACTCAGGGGATTTATGACGGGAGTCGTACGCGATCGCAACGCCTCTTTTTTTCGCGTCCTCGCCATGTTTGGCGATATACGCTGCAAGTCCGGCGGATGCTTTGCGGACCGTGTAAATGTTCATTCTGTTTGTGCCCGGTCCGATTTCTCCTCTCATGCCTCCTGTTCCGAACTCCAGATTTTTGTAGAAAAAGTCTTCCAGCAGCTGCTCGTTTCCTTCTGCGGCCGCCAATAATTTTTTCAATTCTGAATCTAATTGTTCGGCCTGATTCCAGCGTTCGTAACTCTTACTCCAACTCATGTTCGTCCTCCTATAATTTCAGCTTATGACCATATTTTAATATGAAGCGGCTGTCCGTGTCACTTGATAACTTAACTCAACGCTTTATGTAAAAAGAAGGGCTTATGCCTTTTCGGCACAGCCCTCCGATTATTATTGTTCGAGCGGAACAACCGCATCATGCAGCAGCGTGTTTAACCACTCGGTGTGTTTCGCTTTCGTTTCATCATCCCATTGGAATCGGTCGCTCATGTAATCAATCACAGCCGTTTTATGCGTTTCCACCCATTTGATGTCGAAGAACAGTCTGCCCGTTCTGCGGACGAAGAAATCAGCAGGTGTCGCAGCCATCTCTTCTTCAATGCTGTAAGCCGCTTCCGCCAGAATGTGAACCGGGATCTGGCGTTTTGCCGCTTCGTCTTTCAGGCCTTCAATGCGGTTGAAGACATTATCGACGTTAGAGCCGTATCTGATGGCTAACTGCTTAGCAGTTTCCTGTGATAAACCGATTTTCAAGCCGTCTTTTGTCTTTGCTTCCACAAATGACTCGAAGTTTTTAGAGCCGCCGACATGTCCTCCGGAAATCGGCATCGTCTTCGTTTTACAGCCGCCGAAGTCCTGGCCGCCTTCTTCTTTTAAACGGTCGCGGACAAGATCGACAATGTGCTCAGCCATTTTTCTGTAACCCGTCAGTTTTCCTCCGGCGATTGTAATCAGGCCGGATTGAGATGTCCAGATTTCATCTTTACGGGAGATCTCAGACGGATCTTTTCCTTCTTCGTGAATGAGCGGTCTGAGGCCGGCCCAGCTTGATTCAATATCGTCAGCCGTAATATTCAGTTCCGGGAACATATAATTGATGGAGCTGACGACATAATCACGATCCTGCACAGTCATGCGCGGATGCTCAAGTTTTTGTTTGTAAACCGTATCTGTCGTACCTACATATGTTTTTCCTTCACGCGGAATGGCGAACACCATCCGGCCGTCCGGCGTGTCAAAGTACACTGCCTGCTTAAGCGGGAATACGGATTGGTCGAATACAAGATGGACCCCTTTTGTATGCTGGAGATGCTTACCGTTTTTGCTGTGGTCTTTTTCTCTCAGCTGGTCAACCCACGGACCTGTCGCATTGACGATTTTTTTGGCGTAAATTTTGTATTCCTTGCCTGACAACAAATCTTCAACTAAAACGCCGACAACTTTTCCTTTTTCATACAGAAGCTCTTTCACTTTAGAATAGTTGACAGGTTCTGCACCGAATTTAACGGCTTCTTTCATGACTTCAATCGTCAGTCTCGCATCGTCCGTCCGGTACTCTACATAGTAGCCTCCGCCTTTTAAGCCGTCTTTTTTGACAAGCGGCTCTTTCTGCAGCGTTTCTTTTGCAGACAGCATGCTTCTGCGCTCTGATTTTTTCACCCCTGCTAAAAAGTCATACACACGCAGACCGATGGAAGTAGAGAATGAACCGAATGTGCCTCCTTTATGGAACGGAAGCAGCATCCATTCCGGCGTCGTCACGTGCGGGCCGTTTTCGTACACAATGGCACGTTCCTTACCGACTTCAGCGACCATTTTGACTTCAAATTGCTTCAGATAACGCAAACCGCCGTGGACAAGCTTTGTAGATCGGCTTGATGTGCCGGCCGCAAAATCCTGCATTTCGCTCAAAGCGACTTTCATCCCCCTTGAAGCAGCGTCAAGCGCCGTACCGGCACCTGTAATACCTCCGCCTATAATAAACAGATCGTATGTTTTTTTAGTCATGTCTTCCAGCATATGATCCCGTTCCAAACTTGAAAATTGGTGATTCATCATTACGTTTCCTCCTTGTTGTCACGGTATAGAAAAAGAGACCACAACAGCCAAAGCGCTGTCATCACTTTGGTGCTGTGGTCTCTCCTCATCTCAGGACCGTTCCTATTAACTTGTTTTCAGTATACCACAATTTTATCTTATTTAAAAGCCATAGCTGCATTTACTGCTTTTTTCCAGCCATTGTACAATTCTTCGCGTTTTTCATCTTCCATTTCCGGTTTGAATTGCTTATCCAGATTCCATTGATCAGCGATTTCATTGCTGTCCTTCCAGTAGCCGACAGCAATTCCGGCTAAATACGCGGCACCGAGCGCCGTCGTTTCATTAATTTGAGGACGTTCGACCGGAACATCAAGCAAGTCGCTTTGGAACTGCATAAGGAAATTATTTTTTACCGCTCCGCCGTCTACACGCAATGTTTTCAAAGAGATGCCTGAATCAGCCTCCATAGCGTCAAGAACATCTTTCGTCTGATATGCGAGAGATTCAATCGTAGCCCGGATAAAATGCTCCTTCGTCGTTCCGCGTGTCAGGCCGAATACTGAGCCGCGTACGTCACTGTCCCAGTACGGTGTGCCTAATCCGACAAAAGCGGGCACGACATAAACACCGTCAGTGGAATCCACGCGCTCTGCGTATGTCTCGCTTTCTTTCGAATCCTGGAACATCCGCATGCCGTCTCTCAGCCATTGAATGGCAGAACCTGCGACAAAGATGCTTCCTTCCAGCGCATACTCAACTTTTCCGTCTAATCCCCAGGCAATTGTTGTCAGCAGGCCGTGCTCTGAAGTAATGGCTTTTTCTCCGGTATTCATGAGCATAAAGCAGCCTGTGCCGTATGTGTTTTTCCCCATGCCTTCTTCAAAGCACGCCTGACCGAACAGCGCTGACTGCTGATCTCCGGCCGCTCCCGCAATCGGAATATTTTTACCGAAGAAATGATAATCAACCGTTTTCGCGTACACATGAGAAGACGGTTTCACTTCAGGCAGCATGGATTTTGGCACACCTAAAATGTCAAGCAGTTCGTCATCCCATTTTAATTCATGAATATTAAACATCAGCGTTCTTGAAGCATTGGAATAATCCGTTACGTGGGCCGCGCCTCCGGACATTTTCCAGATGAGCCATGAATCAATCGTTCCGAACAGAAGATTTCCGTTTTCCGCTTTTTCCCGCGCGCCTTCTACATTGTCAAGAATCCATTTGACTTTCGTTCCTGAGAAATAAGGGTCGATCAAAAGCCCCGTTTTTTGTCTGAATGTATCACTGTATCCTTTTTCACGAAGCTCTTCGCAAATGCCGGATGTTTGTCTTGACTGCCATACAATCGCATTGTATATCGGCTTTCCGGTGTCTTTATCCCATACGACCGTCGTTTCCCTTTGGTTCGTGATGCCGATTCCGGCAATTTGATCAGCGCTGATCCCGGACTCGGAGATAACAGTCGCGATAACGGCGAGCACCGTTCCCCAGATTTCGTTCGCATTGTGCTCCACCCAGCCCGGCTGAGGGAAATGCTGTGTGAATTCCTTTTGAGCGGAATGCACGATTTTTCCTTCTTTATTAAAAAGAATCGCTCTTGAGCTTGTTGTGCCTTGGTCAATTGATAAAATATAGGTCTCCATGATGCCGCTCTCCTTTTTAAATATATTTAGAATTTGATAATGTTTTCTGTGATTGAGATTTTTTGGTGTAAATATAGAGTATGAAAAGCACTATAACCATTATAACGCTTACAAACCAAAAGCTAAGTGTCACATTCCCTTTAAACGCGGCATTGTAAAATACGCCGCCGAACGCACCGCCCATGATCGGACCGAGAACGGGAATCCAGGCATATTTCCAATTTGAAGGCCCTTTTTTCGGAATCGGCAGAAAGGCGTGCGCGATTCTAGGCCCCAAATCCCGCGCAGGGTTGATCGCATACCCTGTCGTTCCTCCAAGAGAAATTCCGATGGCAACGATGAGAAATCCGACAATCAGCGGGTTCAGCCCTTTTGTAAATTCATTCGCTCCGATTGCCAAAATGCCGAGCACAAGCACAAATGTACCAATGACTTCACTTATCATATTCCCAAATGTATGAGGAATACTCGGTCCGGTTGAGAAAACGCCCAGTTTAGCGGCCGGATCATCCGTCGCCTTCCAATGCGGCAGATAATGAAGATACACAATCACCGCACCGATCATTGCTCCGATCATCTGTCCCGCGATATAAACAGGGACGTCTTTCCAAGGAAAACTGCCTTCAAGCGCAAGGCCTATCGTTAAAGCCGGATTTAAGTGAGCGCCGCTGATACCGCCGACAGCATATGCCGCCATGGCTACGCCCAGCCCCCAGCCAAATACAACAACAATCCATCCGGATTGGTATGAAAGCGATTTCTTTAAGTTAACTCCCGCACAAACGCCGCCGCCGAAAATAATAAGCAGCATTGTACCGATTACTTCTCCCCAAAATGCTGTCATCATCATTCCTCCTAAATGACAAAATAGCAGGTTTGACAGAGTTATAGAGAATAAAAAACCCACAACAAACCGCTTTACGCTTTATTGCCTTTCGTAAAGAGCTGTTGTGGGTCTCCGGGTCTCCATCACATAGTATTAACCTAGGTCTATTGTAACAACGGGTGTAAGCGGTGTCAATCTTTTTTTGTCATAGAATGTTCATATTTAGCCCATAGATCGGTGTCTGAAGTCGTCACGGCCGTAGCCCCTGCCTGCAAGGCGTTCTCAACGTCCTGCTCCGTGCGGATAAAGCCGCCGGCAAAAATCGGTATCCCCGTCATCTCTTTAATTTCCCGGATTAAAGTCGGAACGATGCCCGGGAGAACCTCGATAAAGTCGGGCTTATGCTTACCGACGAATTCCATACTCTTTTCCACGGCGCTTGTATCCAAGAGAAACAGACGCTGGATCGCATATATTTTCTTTTGTTTCGCTTTGGCGATGACCGCGGATCTCGTCGAAATGATGCCAGCGGGCCGAATGTCCTGACAAATGAACTCCGCACCGTATTCATCATGTTTAATACCGTGAATTAAATCGACGTGAATCATCAGGTGTTTTCCGTGTTTTTTCGCTTCATTCACGACACCTTTTAATTGACCGAGGTGAATATCTAAAATGACGCCGTATAAGAACGGACTTTCTAAAAATGCATCGAATTGCTTCATGTTCCGGATAGCCGGTAAAATCTGCTGGTTGTGAAAACTCATGTTTTACTCCTTTACATTAAATATCAATGCTCAGCACGCTTTCCTTGACGGTCGAAATGATGAAAGAAAGCTCTTCGTCAGTCAGGCAAAAAGGCGGTGACAGCTGAATGACATTATTATACCCCGCAACAGTATCACCATTTTTCCCGACAAGCAGGCCTTTTTTCTTACACGAGGTGATGACGTGCTGCACAGCGGCGGCATCAGCGGGTTCCTTCGTGATTTTGTCCTTTACAAGCTCGATGCCTGTGAGAAGGCCCTTTCCGCGTATATCTCCGACCGCGGGATGTTCTCTGAGCGGCTGAAGCTCCCGGAGCAGCCTTTCCCCAAGCTCCCGGGAACGGGCGATCAGATTTTCGTCCTCCATCAATTGCAGGTTTTTCAAAGCGAGGGCGCAGGCTGCCGGATTGCCTCCGAATGTATTCACGTGCCGGAAGCGGCCGTACGGCTCCCCGCCCGAGTATTTCTCAAAAATCTCCCGTTTCACTGCCGTCGCCGACAGCGGCAGGTAAGCGCTCGTGATGCCTTTTGCCATTGTGACGATGTCCGGCGAGACGCCGTAATGCTGAAATCCAAACGGCTCTCCCGTGCGGCCGAAACCGCAAATGACTTCATCACTGATCAGAAGCGCGCCGTGGCGGCGGCAAATTTCCTCTACCTTCGCCATATACCCGTCCGGAGGCATCAGTATCCCTCCGCCTGTTATAATCGGTTCCATAATAACGCCCGCAATCGTTTCGCTTAACTCCCACGTCATGATCCGGTCGATTTCATGTGCGCTTTCCAAAGTGTCAGCATCGGCGGGATTCCGATAAAGATCAGGCGGCGCCACATGTAAAAATCCTTGTGAGAGCGGCTCGTATTTGTATTTTCTCTGCGCCTGGCCGGTAGCGGCGAGCGCCCCCATCGTATTGCCGTGATAGCCTCTGTATCGGGAGATGAATTTGAAGCGGCTGTGATCGCCGTTTTCAATGTGGTATTGGCGGGCAATTTTGAACGCGGTTTCATTTGCTTCCGATCCGCTGTTGGAAAAGAAGATTACATAATCGCCGCCGAGCCATTCATTCAGTTTTTCCGCAAGTTCAATCGCGGGTTTATGGCTTTGGGTCAGCGGATAATAAGGAAGCTCTTTCAATTGGCTGTAGGCCGCATCGGCAAGTTCCTTTCTCCCGTATCCGATATTGACGCACCACAGTCCTGACATGCCGTCCAAATACCGCCTGCCGTCAATATCCATAACCCAGGCGCCTTCCCCTTTTTGGACGATTATGCTGTCATCCGGCTCCGCCCCTTTCATCGCGTGCCAAATCAGCTCTTTATCCTTTTGTTTGAGTGACTGATTTTTTTGTACATGTTCCACACCGCTCATCTCCCTTTCAATATCATTGCACTGTATCGAAAGCTGCCCGGCTTCTGACGCCGATTTTCTTGGTGAAGTTTTCCTCTTAATAAGAATATAAAGGCGCAGCACAGGCGAGTCAACAAAGCGGCGGCAAATAAAAAACGCTTTCTCCCAGAAAGCGAAAGGGCTACAAGAGCATATCCCGAAACAGGGGGCAGTGCAAGTGTTTTTATAAAAAAACCCGCCCCCTAAGCGGAGCGGGCTTTCTTTATTTAAGATGCGTAATCCGGTAAATGTCTTTGCGCCGGTCTTTCAGCTGGCGCACGGTTCCGTTTTCACGCTGCCTTCTTAAAATTTCAAGGTCGACGTCCCCGATAACGACCATTTCGATATTCGGATTCGTTTCACCGACGATTCCGTCTCTGGCGAATTCAAAATCAGACGGCGCAAAAATGGCTGACTGTGCGTACTGAATATCCATATTTTCTGTTTGCGGCAGGTTTCCGACCGTGCCTGAGATGACGGTGTAAATCTGATTTTCAACCGCCCTCGCCTGAGAGCAGTACCTTACGCGCAAGTAGCCTTGGCGGTCTTCAGTACAGAACGGCGTAAAGATAATTTTCGCCCCTTGATCCGCGGCAATTCTCGCAAGCTCCGGAAACTCAATATCGTAGCAGATCTGAATGGCGATCTTTCCGCAGTCCGTATCAAATACGCGCACCCTGTCTCCGGCGCTGATGCCCCACCATTTCCGCTCATTCGGCGTAATGTGAAGCTTATATTGTTTTTCAATCGTGCCGTCACGTCTGAATAAGTAGGCGATGTTATAAATTTTCCCCTCTTCTTCAACGAAGTGGGAACCGCCGATAATGTTGACATTGTATTTCACCGCGAGGTCTGTAAAGAGGCTGATATAGTCCTCGGTATATTCGGTAATCCTCTGAATGGCCAGACTCGGAGAACGCTCCTCAAGGAAAGACATCAGCTGCGTCGTGAAAATCTCCGGGAACACCGCGAAATCAGATCTCGCATCGGAAGCCACGTCCACATAATATTCAACCTGATTGGCAAATTCCTCGAAGGAATAAATCTTTTTCATTTCATATTGAATGACGCAAATGCGCACCGGAAATGCCGATTTGTAATAGCGCTTCGACTGCGGAAGGTAGTCGACATTGTTCCATTCCATTAATGTCGCGTATTTAATGGACGCGGTGTCATCCGGAAGATAATTCGGATTGATCCGCATAAGCGTAAATCCGTTCATCAGCTGGAAGGAAAGCACCGGATCATAAATCTGATGGCGCGTTACCTGTTCAACATAGGCTCTCGCCGTCATTTCTTCCGCATACTTATGGTAATTCGGAATCCGTCCGCCGATAATGATGCTTTTTAGATTCAATCGTCTCGCCAGGTCTTTTCTCGCTTCATACAGCCGATGTCCGATCTTCATCCGTCTGTATGCCGGATGGACCATCACTTCAATCCCGTACAAGTTCAGCCCGTCCGGGTTGTGATTCGTGATATAACCGTCGTCTGTAATGTCCTGCCATGTGTGGCGGTCATCATATTCATCGAAGTTGATGATCAGGCTGGAGCATGAGCCGATAATTTCCCCTTCATACTCCGCACAAAACTGACCTTCCGGAAAATGCGCGAGGTGGCTGATTAAATGCTCAGGCTCCCATGGCTCCATCCCCGGGAAACAATCTTTTTGCAGCTCAATAATTTTGTTGATATCTTTTTCTTCCATATTCCGTATGACCATTTTCTTTTCAAAACGGGTCAGATCAAGTTTCTCAGACAATGCTGTTTCCCCCTGCCGGTTCGTTTTGATTGTTCAATCGCTGTAAAAGTAATTCAAGTTCCATTTCCGCCATTGATTCCAGTCTGTGATCGTATTCTTCAAACAACAGAGCGCCCGTTACCTTATTCGGCACGATGACACATTTCATACCGGCGCGTTTGGCTGCGATTGAGCCGTTGACGGAATCCTCAAAGGCAAGGCATTCAGACGGTTCAACGCCTAAATGTTCCGCCGCTTTCAGATAAAGCTCCGGATTCGGCTTCACTTCCTCTACGTCGTCGGCGGTCTGAATCACTTCAAATTCATCAAACAGACCTAATTCCTTCAGATGGCCCGACACCCATTTGAAATCCGAGCTTGAAGCGAGCCCCACCTTCAATCCTAATTCTTTTGCCGCGGCTAAATAAGCCTCAACCCCGGGACGCGCCGTTTCCGTCTTCATCCGCTGTTCGAAGCGCCCGCGCCTGATCGCCGTCAGTTCGTCATGATCAAGCTTTCTTCCCAGCTGCTCCTCTAAATAGGCGAACGGCTTAAACCCCGCAGCCGTTCCGATCACCTTTCCCCAGACGGATAAAGGCAATGTCGATCCGTGTTCTTCAAACATTTCCTGCAGCACTTCATATTCGTGGGTTTCTGTATCTAAAATTAACCCGTCAAAATCAAAGATCAATGCTTTTATCACTGTTTACAGCTCCTTTAGCTAATCGTACTGACTTATGTATACACTATACCTTGAATGTCTTTCGCGTTCAAAATGTAACATTCGGACGGAAAGAAGAGCCTGCATTCAGTGCAAGCTCTCTTCATCCGTTACTGTGTGTTTTGGCTGGAAATATTAGAAAGAGCTGCTCCCGCAGACTCATTTGAACGCTGATCGACCGCTAAGTCTCCAAGCGCAACGATCCCGACCAGATGATTTTGATCGACAATGGGAAGGCGGCGGATTTGGTGTTGGGCCATCAGATGTGACGCCTCTTCAAGACTCATCTCCGGATTTCCGGATACCACTTTAGAAGACATCACGTGTGAAACAGGTGTTTGGCCGTCACGGCCTTGAGCCGTTGTTCTCAATGCGATATCACGGTCTGTCAGCATTCCTTTTAACTCTCCTCCGTCAACGACGGGAATCGCTCCGACATTATGCTGATGCATCAGCGCAGCCGCTTCCTGAATCGTTTGGTTAGGAGAAACGGTAGCCACGTGGGTAGTCATTGATTGTTTGATTGAACTCATTGTAAAGCACCCCTTTCGACATTTATTATGCTCGGGGGTTTGTCTCATTATAAAGGGAGTTAGAGGAAAGAAATTATGGTATCATGTCAAAGAAGCAAAAAAGAGCCTGTAAAAAGGCTCTTTTCAACCGTCAGATCAGCCTTCTGTAACCGCAGGCTTCTGATCCGGCCCCTGTCTGAAAATCATCATAAGTAAACGGAAAATTCATCCCGCAATCATTCAGCAAAGCACAATTTTTATTAAACAGCGCCCGTTCTTTGGCATCATATACCCGGTGCGGCTTTGACAGCATGATATGTACCGTTTGCAGACAAGCCATAATTTGAAACGCTTCTTTTAAAGTTCCTTGGTAAAGTTGGTTTTGTAAAGATAATACGCCCCTTTTTTTAAAGCGCTGAATTTCCAGTTCGGGGAAATAAAGAGGAAAGACATTTTGGAACAATTCAGAGGAAAGCTCTTGTATTACGCTTTCTTGTCCGTCAGTCGCTGCGTTCACAATTCTCACATCAATCACCTTTCTTGCCATGTGAATATCCTTAATCTTTATCAAGAATAGCATAGAAAAAAACGCGAAAGCTAAGGTAAGTGTTTCCTATTGAAACAGCCGCTTTCCGCTTGAAAAGGAGCTTTATGATATGAAACAAAATGACCGCGGGCTGGAACTTCTGATTACGGAAAAACACGCCGGACAATGGCTGTTTTCTGTCCTGAAATCAGAATTTCAGGCGTCAAAACCCGTGATAACTGAATGGATGAACCAAGAAAGCATTCAAGTAAATCGAACATCTCCCAAAAACAACATCATACTGAAAACCGGAGACCGCCTATTCATTGATCTTCAGGAAAAAACGGATTCTTCGGTGATTCCGGAATATGGGGAAGCGGAAATTTTATTTGAGGACAGTCATATGCTGATTGCAAATAAGCCGGCGGGAATGCCGACTCATCCGAATGAAGAGGGCCAGACCGGAACCCTCAGCAACCTGATCGCTTATCATTTTCAAATCAACGGCGAACAGGCGAAAGTGCGCCACGTTCACCGTCTTGACCGGGACACGTCAGGTGCGGTCGTTTTCGCTAAACATCGGCTGGCTCACGCAATCCTTGACCGTCAGCTCGAAACCAAAACATTAAAACGCACTTATATCGCCGCGGCGGAGGGAAAAGTGAAGCCGAAAAAAGGCACGGTTGATTCTCCGATCGGCCGTGACAGGTCACATTCCGTCAGACGGCGCGTCTCACCCGGCGGACAAGCCGCCGTCACCCGTTACAAAGTGAAAGGCTATCATCCCGGCGCACGGCTTTCACTGGTCGAGCTTGAATTGGAAACCGGAAGAACACATCAAATCAGGGTGCATATGGCAAGCATCGGCCATCCGTTAGCGGGAGATGAGCTGTACGGCGGCAGCCGGGCGCTGTTTCACAGACAGGCGCTTCACGCCAAAAAGGTCAGTGTCATCCATCCGATCTCCGGAGAAGAAATTGTTGCCGAAGCGCCGATGCCGGCTGATCTGGCCCACTTTGCCGAAACGTATTTCTCTTAAACCGGGTCGGCATATATAATATATCGTTTCGGCGCATTTCCGATATAAGAAAACGGGTAGCAAGTGGTCAGGATCAGTTCCTCCCGCTCGTGCTGAAGGGTAATGACAGACGTATCATCCCGGCTGACGATTTTTGTATGGCTGATTTTATAAGAAAACGTGCCGTAAGACAAAATCACGTTCAGTCTGTCTCCTTTTTTCAGTTCGCCGGTCCGGCGGAACACCGTGTCCCTGTGGCCGGATAATACAATTTGGCCGTGTTCATCCGGATAATAGCTGTCTTTGTAATGTCCCACGCCTTTTGCTAAATCATCTGCGTCAGTCCCTTCCACAATCGGGAGTTCAGCGTCGATTGCAGGGATTTCTAAAATACCGCTTGCTTCACCTGTTTTAGGGTGAAATTCTTTTTTGCGTTGTGCCAGCACGGCGCTTTTTGTTTCTTTCTTTGCCAGGACAGGTTCTGCCGCTTTTTTTGCTTCTTCAAGCGATTGGTTTGTTTTCATATGTGAATCGACGATCTTCCAGCTTCCATAACATGTGATGATGACACCGATGATGATGACAAGAAGCGGAATGTGTTTCAGTTTGTTCATGGGGTGCGGGTTCTCCTTTTCTTTCTGTAAAGCCAAAATACGCCTGCACCCGTAATCACCAGGCCGGCCAGTGCCGTCTGATGGCTGCCCGCTGAAGTATCAGGCAATGGGCGGCCTTTTTGTGTGCCGCTTTCAGTCTGTTTTGTGCTTTGTTCCAGATTTGGAGCCGGCGCAGCGCGGGCTTCAGGAATTGGTTGCACGGTGTCAGAAGCTGTTTCTTCTATGACAGGACGTTCAGGTTTTTTAGTTTGATCAGGCTGTTCTGCCGCAGCAGGTTTATCTTCTTTAGCGGGTTTTTCTGCCGGATCGGGTTTTTCTCCGTTACCAGGTTTGCTGCCTCCGGGTGTTTCCACTCTCCCCGGCGGGTTTCCGGTGTCATCAGGTGATTCGGTTTCTGATGCTGTGCGGATGCGGCCCTCGGATTGATAAGTAATCGGAGCTGAAAAGCTTTTGACATGGTCTACTGTCGCTTCCAAATCCTCCGGCCCCGTCACCGGATGTTTCCCTAGTTTCCCAATTGGGCCGTACTTTGCCCCGGCTGCGGTTGCCATAAAATCATTGACTGTTAATGTATATACCTTTTCGGGCTGTATGTCTGTCCCATCCGCCATTTTCATATCAACCGCTTTTCCGGTTTCCGGGTTCCATGTATAAGAAAATCCGCTGATGCTGTAATCCGGGCCGTAAGCCGGGGAAATTTGCGCATTGATGATGTCCCGCAGATCTTTCCCTTTGATTTCAAGCTTCGTCAGTACATTGCCGAACGGCTGTATATTATAAAGATCTCCCCATGTGATCGGCCCTTTTTTTATGCTGTCCCGGATGCCGCCGCCATTCATAAGCGCAAAATCGGATTTCATTTTGGCTTTCATACCGTCGGCAATCAGATTTCCGAGCGCCGTGTCCCCGTCATTTGAATAGCCGCCCGTTATTTCATGGGCCGCTTCCCCGACCACTTCGCTGACAATCGGTTTCACTTTCTCTTCATATTTGCTTAATATGCTTGCCGCTGCTGGGTCAGGCTTCATTTTACTTTGATCGATGTATTGGATTTCCGCTGATTTTTTTACGATATCCTTCGACTTTTTATCAAGTTCGAGATCGGCGATTCCGATTGCTTTTCCGTATTCAAATGCCTGCACGATCAGCTTCCCGTTGACTTCCCCGTTTACGACTTTGTGATTGTGCGCGGCGAAAATCACATCAATCTCCGAGTCTGTCCCGTCGGCCAGCTTTGCGGATTCTCCCGTGATTGCAGTGCCATTTTGTTCAGCAGACATATGGGCTAGCACTGCGATTGCTTTAATTCCTTTCTTCTTCAGATCGGCGGCGGCTTCATTTACGGCCTTTACCTCATCGGTAAACGTGATATTTTTAATGCCGTCCGGAATGACCATGCCCGCTGCCGATCTTGTTACAACCCCGATAAAAGCGACCGGAATTCCGGACACGTATTTGATTTCATACGGCGGCAGAAAGGACTCCCCTGATTTCAGTTTACAGTTGGCGCAAACGAGCGGGAAATTTTGGCCGTCATAACCGCTTGTCCCCTTACCGTCCGGATGATCTCCTCCATTGATGATCCGCATCAGCTCATTTGTTCCTTCATCGAATTCATGGTTGCCGACAGTCCCGACATCAAAACCGATGTCTTCCATCAGTTCAACTGTCGGTTCATCTTGAAAAAGGGCTGACACAGGGGAACTGCCCCCGATCATATCGCCCGCATGCACCACAAGGGCGTTTTCTTTCCCGGCTTTCGCCTTTTTAATATACGCCGCAGCGTAATCCATCCGGCCGAAGGTGCCGTCCGGTTTACCGTCTCCGTTAAGGTCCAGCTCATATTGCTGATCAATTTTTCCGTGCAGATCATTCATGCTGATGATTCTGAGCGGGACACGGCCGGGGTCTTCTGTCTGCTGTTCTTTATCTGCCTTATCCGTTCCAGATTCATTCGGAAGACCGGCTTGTCCGATAGCTTCCGCATCTTTCACGCTGAAAATCATAAAACAAACCGCCAGCAAACAGAACCACTGACGCATACACCTTTTTTTCTTCATTTATTTCCCCCCTTGTCTTCTAAGAAATACGTTAGCTTATTTTCTTAAAAATCACATCACTTTTTTGTAAAGATTGTCTTCATTGGAGCAAAATAGTAAATAATCCCCATGTAACGAATCAGGACTTGATGTATAACGGATCGGCTTTCTTCACATCTTAATGATGATTTGACATGAAGGAGGAAAACAACCAGTGGAACAGCAGCAGAATCAGCAGCAGCCGCCAGTAAATCAGGGGATGCCGGGTTCACCGCAAGTGAATCACGGAGGACATGAGCTTTTCGATATGCATGAAGTACTGGCCGGAACAGTCGGTGTTTTGGATCAATTTATGATGCTCAGACAGTTTATACAGGATCAGCAGCTGGCCGATATCCTTGATCGCCAGTACCAATTCATTCTCGGACTCTATAATCTGACGGCAGAATGCTTTAAGACCGGACAAAAGCCTTCCCAGGAAACTTCGACATATATGATGAAGGAACAGAATCAAGCCGTGTACGGTATAAAACCGACACAGCCGAAAAAACCGAATCAATCATTAAGTGATGTCAAAGATCTCGGGATAAGCGGCCATATGCTCGGCCTGATTAAAGCACAAGCTTCTCTCTTGACGATGAGCTCGCTTGAAATGACCAATCCTGTGACAAGAAGAGTGCTCTCCGCTCAAATTCAGCAATACGTTGAAATGGCTTATGAAATCTTCTTATACCAAAACAAACACGGTTATTATCAGGTTCCTCAGCTCAATGCACAAGATATGCAGGCCATGCTGAATTCCTTTGCGCCGGCGCAGGGGCAGCCGCAGATGCCTCCGACTAAAGGACAAACGGGACAGCAGCAGCAAAACCTGCATTGATTTAAGAAACGGCGTTGGATACCTGTCTCTCCAATGCCGTTTTCTTTTTTTCATATGCTTTTGTGAAATCATGTTCAAAGCGTTTCAGGCTTTCTTTTGTAGCCGCTTTAAAGCCTTTTTCAAAATCCTGTGTTTCGGCGGTTTTATTAATAATAGTTAAAATAATGCCTTCTCCGAATGTATCGGTTAAATCCTTTATCATATAGAAGCTTTGCAAATACACATCCGTCTCATATTCCGTACGCGATTTCTGCCATTTTCGGTCGGTCGTTAATTGATCAAACGGCACGACGGAAAATGTAATCGGATCAATGACTACATCATAATGCGCGACCCACTCGCTCAGCCCCTCATGAAACCAAAGCGGAAATACAGACGTGGCGGTCCCCATTTGACGTGTTTTTTGATGAAACGCATAGTGCGTATATTCATGTATAATTAATTGCTTATACATAAAAACAGCCAGCTCATCTTTTTTCAAAAGCTGTTTTTTCTCATCAGGCAAAAGCCCTATCATCTGCTCCTGCTCTGAATAAAAACCGACTACATTTTTCAATCCTGAATATTGCTCAATTTCAGCTTCATCCGAAAAGAAAATGAGTTCAAGGGGCGCTGTTCCTTTATAGCCGACAATGATTTGGCTGATACGCTTTGCGTAGTCTAGCGTAAGCTTGGTCAGATCCAGCAGCGGCTTTTCATCCGCCGTATAGTAAATCGCTGTATGTTTGTAAATTTCTTTATTCATGTGTTCAGTCACTTGTTCCTTCGTCGGAACAGAGCGGCTGTTTTGGCCTGACAGGACGTACATCATACTTACTGAAACGGCTGAACTGACAGCCAATATGACAAGGACTCCGCACAGGATCAGAGTGAATGCCGCCCGTTTCCCCATGCCGTCACGCAAACAAGCTCCCTCCCCGATCCTTCAATTTTCATCTCATTCTTTACCTTATGCGCCTAAGCGTCGGGGCGTGACGGCAGATAAAATAAAAAAGCCGCAGCAGAATGCGGCTTTTTCAAATTCATTTATTTATTGGGATTTGGGAATACACGCTGCACCATTTGACCGAATTCATCAAACAGACCGGATACAGGGTGGCCGTTTTTGATTCGTTTTCCGTAGCCTTGCATACGTTCAACGAAATCCGGGTTTGCTGATACATATACTGTCCGGACATGTTTATCGGCTGATTTCACTTTATCGGTAATCTTTTGTTTTAAATGGTTGGCGATGGCGCCTTTTTGCCCGTTTGTCAAAACAACGGCAACATAAGCGCTGTTTCCGGCAACGATCACAGTTGCATTTTTAACTTCTTTCAGATCAGTCACCTTGTCTGCGGCTTTATCAGCTACTCTCAGGTTACGGTTGTTATTATGATCAGTAGTGTTTTGGTTATGACGGTTCACTGTATTCATATTTGTCGCACCGTCATTAGGCGTGTTGCGGTAATTTACATTCTGGGTACGGTCGTGATTTCGTTTTCCTTCTCCCTGGTTCCCCATGCTGCACCCTGCGGTAATCAGCATCGGCAGAAGAAGGGCAGAAATAACTGCTTGTTTTTTTATCATGTGAATTCCTCCTTTCTCACTTTACGTATAGGTTTTTCTAATCGGCGGGATTTATGCACGCCGTTTGCTTTGCGCGGCTTGGATAAATTTCAGAAGCAAAGGAAAAGATAAGCGTAATCAATTGAATGAGGAGGGATTTAACTTGTTCAGACAAAAAAAAGGCATCAGCCCGACAGCGCTGCTGATCGGATCATCACTTTTGATCACAGCTTTATCACCGGAAATCCGCCGCAAAATCACCGAAATGGTTTCAGGCCAAATGCAGCATAAGGATGGCGCTCATTCCATGCAGCCTGCTGATCTGATTAAACAGGCTTTCGGCGGGGAATCCCGCGGCCAGCAGCATACAGACAAAGCCCAGCACTCACAAACCGACTCTATGCAGCCTGCCGATCTGATCAAACAGGCTTTCGGCGGGGAATCCGGCGGCCAGCAGCATACAGACAAAGCCCAGCACTCACAAACCGGCTCTATGCAGCCTGCCGATCTGATCAAACAGGCTTTCGGCGGGGAATCCGGCGGCCAGCAGCATGAGCAGACTTCCCGTAATCACTCCGGCTCATCATCTTCGTCTCATGAACACAGCCGGAGCCATACAGACGGACAGACAGACCGCCGAAAAGAAACTTCGGCAAAGCCTCACTATACGGAGCCGATTCACTTTGAAGAAAGCGCGGTAAATGTTTTAAATGACAGCACCGTGATGAATATGCTGGAAGAAATCGAACCCGGAAATCAGTAAAAAAACCCATGAATCCTTGTATAGTAAGGATTCGTGGGTTCTTTAATCCTTAAAAAGATTTTCCCGCCGGTTTTGGACTCGGTGAGCTAAAAAAATCCTTCATTCGTTAACATTGCCATAACAGACATCTTGTTTAACCGTAAGGCTCCATCCATCATCGAAGCTATAAATTGATCTTGATATTAGTCAGACGATAGATCACAAACGACATCTAATAACACATTGGCACCTGCTGCAAGGTGATGATCTTTCGTGTACTCTTTAGGGTTATGGCTGATACCCTCTATACTTGGAACAAAAATCATAGCCGTTGGACAGATGCGGGCCATCATCTGTGCATCGTACCCGGCTTCTTGATCATGTAAATCAACTGGAAATGTCGCTAATGACGGAATTACATTGATAGCATTGGGCTCAAAACTTAGTGATTATACTGAAGGAGACACTGATCCGGAAAATTATCGGAGTGCAGTCTGGGGAACAGACAATTAATGCAGCGGCAACGTCTTTCTTCTCACTAAAAAAGCCTTAACTTCCGGGTGAAGTTAAGGCTTTTTAAGGTCGAGAATTTTATTTTTATGAGGCCAGCCATGTAGTGTGGCTGTACAACAAACTTATGTGCCAATGGCAGGCTTTAGTTAAGCTTCTTCAGCTTCAATGACGATGGAAGAATCATTGTAAACCGAGGTATCGGTTTCCTTCGTCATTTTACTTGTTAACAGTCCCGCGGTCATGCTGCCGCTGACATTTAAGGCAGTGCGCCCCATGTCAATTAACGGCTCAATTGAAATGAGCAATCCGGCAAGCGCAACAGGCATGTTTAAAGCGGATAAGACGAGAAGGGCCGCAAATGTCGCGCCGCCTCCTACGCCTGCTACACCGAATGAACTGATTGCCACTATCGCGATGACGGAAATGATAAATCCCGGTTCAAACGGATTTTGCCCCACCGTCGGCGCAATCATCATCGCAAGCATCGCCGGGTAAATGCCGGCACAGCCGTTTTGGCCGATCGATAAGCCGAATGAACCTGCGAAGTTCGCAATTCCTTCCGGTACGCCCATGCTTTTTTGTGTTTTAATATTGAGCGGCAAAGCCCCTGCGCTTGAACGTGACGTAAAGGCAAATACCATGACCGGAAATGCTTTTTTCACATATGTGACCGGATTTAAACCGCTGAACGTGATCAGCAGCAAGTGAATGATAAACATGACGATAAGCGCGGCGTATGAAGCGATAACAAACATGCCCAATTTCACAATGCTGTCTATGTCGCTTGTCGCGATCGTTTTTGTCATAATCGCCAATACCCCGTAAGGCGTCAGCCTTAAAATTAATGTAACGACTCGCATAATAATCGCGTAAACCGCATCGACAATTCCGCTGAATGTCGCAGCGTGCTCCGGCTGCTTCCGTTTCACTCCGAGGAAAGCGATGCCGAGAAAAGCGGCGAAAATAACAACTCCGATGGTGGAAGTCGGTCTTGCCCCCGTAAAATCAAGAAACGGATTCGCCGGCAGGAGTTCAACGATTTGCTGCGGCAGCGTTTTGGCCGTCATATCCTCAGATTTTTGCTGCAGCTCCTGTCCTCTTGATAACTCAGTGCTCCCCTGGTCGATATGAACGGCCTTCAGATCAAAGGAAAGCGCCGAAACAATTCCGACTGCCGCGGCAATTGCTGTCGTGGCGATTAAAATTCCGATGATCAGGCCGCTGATTTTTCCGATGTTATGGGTCAGCTTCAGCTTCGTAAATGCGCCGAGAATGGAAATAAAGACGAGCGGCATGACGATCATCTGAAGCAATTTAACATAACCGCCGCCGGCGATATTAAACCAATCGGCCGTTTGTGTAACGATATGTGAAGCCGGCCCGTAAATCAATTGCAGTGCAAAACCGAATACAATGCCTAATCCGAGCGCGGTAAAGACACGTTTAGAAAAGGAAACGTGTTTTTTTTGCATCACAAAAAGACCTGCTATAAGCAAAAGCATGATGAAAACATGTAAGACAACAAATAAATTCTCCAAAACAGGTAAACACTCCCTTGTTCATTATCCTTTAACACTATATTATATCAATTCCGATCGGTCAAGTAAGGATTGACAATATATGTATTTTTATAGACTTTTCTCTTTTCTTTCCACCCTTTCTTTAGTAACTTATAAAAGGGTGATTGTTATGCTGAAGGAACTGTTTCTTAATTTGACGATTTTAATCACATTTAATTATCTCTTCACCCTTCTTTTTAAAGAGTCGCTTTCGCATAAAGAAGACCGTCCGATGTTTCAATTACTAAAGGGGACGGCCTGCGGGCTTTTAGGGGTTTTTCTGATTGCTTTCGGCTTTTCTTACTCCGATTCCATCATTGATCTCAGAAATATCCCCATTATCATTGCCGCTCTTTACGGAGGCTGGGTGTCTACGGCAGCTGCCTTTATGATTATCGTCGCAGGCCGGATACTGATCAATTTCAATGCCAGCGCCATTTTTTCCATCGCCGCAGTCGGGATGATTGCGATTCTTTCTGTAGCCGTCCTCAGAGGAAAAAAGCCGGATCGCAAAAAGGCGTTCGTTATGCTGCTTTTCTCAAACGTTATTTTCACCTTGACGATGCTGTTACTTATGCCTGAACAGCAGCCTGCCATGGCCCTCGTTTATTATTGGCTCATTTCCACCGTGGGCGGAATGCTGTCACTGTATATCATCAAACACGAAGCCGATGCCCGCCTTTTATTCAAGCAATACAAGTTTCAAGCGAATTATGATTTTCTGACAGGAATTTTTAATAAGAGAAAATTTGAGGAAGTCTCGCGCGTTCTTTACGACCGGGCGTCTCAATCCGCCTCATCTCAGCTCGCGCTTATTTATTTTGATATTGATCACTTTAAACAGATCAATGATCAATACGGCCATTATGAAGGTGATCAAGTGCTGAAGGAACTGGGGGCGCGGCTGAGGTTCTTAATCAGCGGCTCTGATACGTCAGCCCGGATCGGCGGCGAAGAATTTGCCGTGCTTATACCGAATTGCACATATAAAAAAGGGCTTCATCTCGCAGAAGAAATCAGACAGGCTATTGACGGGAACCCGATTCTTTTAACGAGCGGAGATACAATTCCCGTGACCGTTTCCCTCGGCATCGCGCATTATCCGACAAATACGGCGGATCCGCAGACATTGCCTCTGATCGCAGACCGGCTGCTGTACAAAGCAAAAACATCAGGACGCAATCAAGTGTGCAGCACTGAAAAAAAAGAATGACCGCCGCAAGGGGAATCATTCTTTCTTTTCAGTGAGAACGCTGCTGCCCGGCAGGAAAACGGGAACCAGACTGCCCTGATATTCTTTTTCAATAAACGCCGCGGTATCATCTGATTGATACAAAGACAGGAGTGTTTGCATCCGCTCATCATCTTTATCTTCAGCTCTGACGGCGATCAGATGAATATACGCTTCCTTCAACTGCGCCGATCGGATCAGCGCGTCCTTCTCCGCATGAAATCCTGCTTTTTTCGCATCACTTTGACTGAGAACTGCTGCGTCAGCATGTTCCGCCGCTTGAAATGCGTTCTTTTCTGTTTCTGTTTTTAAGATCAGACGTTTCGGGTTGTCCTTGATCATATCTGCTGAACCCGTCCCGTTGAATCCTTTTTTCAATGTAATCAGCCCGGCCTCCTGCATGAGAAAGAGCGCTCTGCCGAAGGCCGCCGCTTCGTCAGGCACGGCAATGACCGCGCCGTCCGGTATATCCTCCAGCTGTTTATACTGCTTGGAATACACCCCGATCGACGCCGCATATGTCGTTCCTAAAGGGGCCAGCTTCTTTTTCACATTAGGCGGCAGGGATTTAAAATAAGAAACGGTTTGAAACGCATTGGCATCGAGATCTCCGCCGGCAAGTGCCAAATCGGCCTCCGCATAATCCGAAAACGTAGCCAATGAAAGATTCAACCCTTTCTCTCTTGCTTTTTTTGCGACAAAATCCCAGATCATTTGATCAGATTCATTGATTCCGATAGTAATTGTCCGATTCCCCGCGGGGGAATGGCATGAAGTAAGTGACATGATCACGATGAAGAGAAACAGACTGTTTATAAGCCGCAGGTTCAAGATGACCTACTCCCTATCTATTGTTATGTGCAAAAGCTGCACCATGCATTCGGGCTATGATTAAGTTAACAATACCGATTAAAAAAAGGGTTGTCAATTGCTTCCTTCACAAGGTGAAATGCGGCTTTTACCAGCTGAAAATGTGCTGTTCAGTCTCAGATCGGCTTTCCGCACCAGGTTGTTCCGCCTTAAATAATGTTATTTCAAAAAAAGTTACATTTAGCAGTTGTTTTTTCTCCGGATTACTGGTAGAGTAAAGGTAATTATTTTTGTTCGAACTATCTTTAAGAAGAAAGTTTTGTAAGAGTTTTCGTCTTGGAAGTTTGTTTAAGAGCAAGAATAGTGAATTTAAGCGTTATGTCGCTTTAGGAGGAAATTTCATGTTAGAAGGTAAAGTAAAATGGTTCAACTCTGAAAAAGGATTCGGATTCATCGAAGTAGAAGGTCAAGACGATGTATTCGTTCACTTCTCTGCTATTCAAGGCGAAGGCTTCAAAACTTTAGAAGAAGGCCAATCTGTTTCTTTCGAAATCGTTGAAGGAAACCGCGGACCACAAGCTGCTAACGTAACAAAAGCATAAATGTCTTAAAAAACCTGCCGGTGTAAGCCGGCAGGTTTTTTTAATTTAAAAGCTGTTTTGCAAAGGCAAAACAGCTTTTTATATCAGGTAGCAATATCCCGTTTTAAGAAGACGCCGAATGCGAGCGCCAGAAAAATAATGAAGTAAATCACAAGCATCACAACAGAAAATGTCATCGTCATCCCCTCTACTAAAGGAGTCCCATTCATATATTGCGATAAATCCGTATTGGCAAATAAAATATATTTTGCCCATTCAAATTTCGCAGCGAGAAATACAGTCGCCGTGCTTCCCATAACCAATAGAAAAATAGAGAATCCGACCGCTAACGAACTGTTCCGGAATACTGCGGACAGCATAAACGCCATCGTCGCAAGCATAAAGGCCGAGACAGATTCATATACGTATGTTTTCGCCAGAAATGCGATGATATTTTGCTCAAAAACTTGGCCGTCTTTGTAGACGAGATGAACGTTAGCGGCTGTGTCTCCGCTTGTGCCGAAAAAGAGTAATCCCAACAGAGCGGAGCCGGCAAATAAAATTACAAGCATCAGCAGCCCGAACAGCAGCACCGTCATATATTTAGAAAGCAAAATCTGAAAACGGCTGAGCGGGCGGATAGCCAGGAGCTTGATCGTCCCCCAGTTGAACTCATTCGCCACGATGCCTGCGGCAATGATGATCGTAAACAGGCCGGTCAAAACAGTCATCATCGCTGAATCAGCTACGTATGACCACACTGTGTACCCTGTATCTTTCGGGATATTATGATCAATGCGATATTCATTTATCGCGATATTCTGTTTCAGATTATCAATGAGAGTCTGATTTCCGGTCTCCTTCATCTGCTGTTTCATTTCTTTGTTTTCAGCCTGGAGCTCTTGTTTCCAATTCGGATTGGCTTCGTCGGTGGTAAAGTGGTTTGAGAGAAGCGCAAAGCCGATCATCGCAACGCCTAAAATCACAATCATTGCCCACGTGCCGACACGGCTGAAAATTTTAATCCATTCATTATAGATCAGGTTAAACATATTGAACCTCCTCTTTCGTCCCGCCGGTTATTTCCAAGAAACGGTCTTCCAAAGATTTTGTGATGATTTTCACTTCATATAAGCGGATGTTTTCACGGACGAGCAGTGATATCACATCAGGCACTTCCTGTTTTGACAGCTTGATATCAAGGCCGTTTGTCTTCTTAACACATTCAATCTGACTCAGAACGGCAAGTGCCTCTTCTCTTTGTTCAATATGAAAGAAGTATGTATCTTTATCCTCTTTTCCTTCATCCCTTACCTTTTGTATGTCGACAAGCTCCCCCTTTTGCAGAATGCCGATTCGATCGCACATTAACTCCATTTCTGACAGCAGATGGCTTGAGACGATGACCGCCATCCCTTTTTCGCGTGTCAGCTTTTTCAGATGGTCCCTGATTTCCCTGATGCCTGCGGGATCAAGGCCGTTTGTCGGTTCATCCAGAATCAGAACCTTAGGATTATGCAGCAGGCTTTGGGCGAGACCGAGGCGCTGTCTCATCCCGAGAGAATAGGTTTTTACTTTGTCATGTATTCTGTCCTGTAATCCGACGAGCTCGATGACCTCATCTATTTTTTCTTTCGTAACGCCTTTTACCATCCTTGCGTACTGCTGTAAGTTTTTATAACCGCTCAGGAATTTGTACAGCTCCGGGTTTTCCACGATGGCTCCGATGTGCCTGACCGCTTTTGAATAGTTTTTCGTAATGGATTCCCCGCAGATTACGATGTCTCCATGAGACAGTTTCATTAATCCGACCATCATTCTGATCGTAGTGGTTTTCCCCGCTCCGTTCGGCCCTAAAAACCCAAACACTTCGCCCGCCCGGACGGAAAAGCTCAGATCATGAATAATCGTTCGTCCTTTTATCGTTTTCTTTACCTGTTGCAGTTCCAATACCGTTTCCAATTAGAATCCCCCTTCTTTTTCGTGCTTCTGCATGACGCTTTTATACCATTGAAGCACGGACATTCCTTCCTGCTCGCGAATTTCTTCGACCTCGCGCTGTTCAGCGATTTTCCCTTTTCTGAACACCATCACTTCGTCTAACAGCGTCTCAATCTCATCAATCTCATGTGTGGCGATGACTACGATCTGACTGTCAAAATCAATATAAGATACGAGACTGTTGACAATCGATTCCCTGACCGCCGGATCCAGGCCGGAAAACGGCTCATCCAGCAGAATAACGGATGCTTTTCTCGACAGGGCCAGGACGATTTTCAGCCTGCCCCGGCTGCCTTTGGACAGCTCTTTTATCTTCTGCTCCGCTGAGAGATTCATTTCCGATAATAGGCCGTGTGCTTTTTCCAGCTGAAAATCCGGGAATTGTGAATGATAAAATGTGAGCATATCGCTGACAGTCGTCCGGGCGAAAAACATATCATGTTCGGTTAAATAAGCCGTACGAAGAAGCATGTTCCGGCTTACGGCACGGCCTCCGATCCGGACGGTGCCCGCGGTCGGGAACGCAAGCCCGGCAAGCATTTTCAGCGTTGTTGATTTACCGCTTCCGTTCGGCCCTAATATTCCGTAGATCTTACCCGGAGACAATGAAAATGAGACATCACTGACCGCGAGCCTGCGGCCGTATTTTTTTGTTACGTGTTCAAAATCAAGATTCATCGTTTGCTTCCTCCGCATATTGTTTGATCCCGTCGAGCATTTCTTCAGCAGATAGCCCCAGCTCCGCCATTTCCTGAATAAAGCGTTTGAATACGTCTTTTGTCAGCCGGTCTTTCAGCTCTGCTTTCAGATCAGGTCTTTCTGCTATAAAGGTTCCCTGTCCTCTTTTCGTTTCCACGATCCCCAGCCTTTCCATTTCACTGTATGCTCTTTGTATCGTATTCGGATTCACTTTCATCTGTAAGGCCATCTCTCTAACGGACGGCAATTTGTCTCCCGGCGAAAGCTCACTTCGGATCAGCCGGTAATATACACGGTCGGCAATCTGCAGATAAATCGGCTTAGATGACTGAAATTCATGCTCCATCATTACACCTCAACCTTGCGATTCAGCAGCATAGAGGCCAGCGCGAGACAAACCGCCGCAAACACGATCACGGCAAGGAAGCTGAAAAGCGAGAAGTGGACGGCCGTCAGCTCCATCTTCCAGCCGGCCAATTTTGTATAGTGAAAATCAAAATCCGCATACACTTTTACCGGCCATAAATGATGTTGAGATGAAGTGAAAGGCGTAATGATTTTATCGTCAATATAAGACCATACTGCGGCAAGCACGATGCAGATCACCCAACGGAGGACGGGAAAATGTTTTAACGAGTGAAAAACAGTCCAAAATACGGCTACAATCACAGATAAGTACGCTGAACTGATCAGCAGATAAGCATTCAGTCCGGTAATTGTGCCGGCAAGGGGAACGGGCTGTTCAAGGACTCCTTTTGCAGAAAGCATCCGGTACATCCAAATGCCGTAGCCGGTCAGCCCCAGCTGTCCGATAAACTGATACAGCAGTGAGGCCGTCAGCTTGGAAGCCAGCAGATAAAACCCGCCATTCGGATTGTAAAGCCACAGCTGATTTTTCCCTTCCTTATGGAGGTGATAGTACATAAAAAGCGGCGCCACAAGAAATTGAAAAAACCCCATTGCCGCAAAAAAGCCGAAAATGACGAGCGGTTCTTTCTGTCGGGCAGCGATTACGTGGGCTGTAAGCGCCCAGCAAATCATGACGCAAAGCCAAACCGCGAGCCAGACCCATGAAACCTTCGCATCTTTTTTCAGCAAACCTAAAAACGATGTCATTCTTTTTTCTCTCCATTCGGATCCAGTGTATGAGTAACATAGTACACTAGATCATGACGAATGACAATATCCGCAATAAAAAAAGGCAAATCCGCTCTTACGCAGATTTGCCTTTTCCGTTACTTCTTTTTGTTTTTTAAGGAGAGCAGCGCATCACGATAGCTGCTATCCTGCATTTTGCCGCCGCTTTCGGGATCATTTGTTTCCTGATCCGTTTCAGAAGCCTTAAACTTCTGAAGCGCCTGACGGTACACATCATCGCCCATTGTATTCTTTTTCTCACGGGGAGCTTCAGATTTTACAACGACGGGAACATGCTCGGCTGAGCGTTCCTTGGCCGGATCATGCTTTTCCGGCTGTTCGGCTGCAGTGCCGATCGCTTCTCTGGTTTCTTCTTTGACATTCTGCCCTGCAGCAGTGCTGCGGACATTGAATGTGATAAGAAGTGCAATTACAATGACAGCAGCAATAACCGCTATAATAATGGCCATATAACCCTCTCCTTACTGTCGTCCGGCTGTTAAATTACCTGTAACCTGGCTGACACGTCTGCCAAGCGCGCGGCCTAATTGAAGGCCTTCTTCCGTCATCAGCACATCGCTGTCAACCGGGCATGTGACGCCTGCGCCGTAGTAAGAGCCGTACAGAGCGTTTTCAGGGACGTTTCCGGGAAGGCCGACAACAATCATGCCTTGGTGAAACATAGGAGTAATCAGATTGTGCATAGTCATTTCTAATCCGCCGTGCGTTGTCGCCGTCGTGCAGAATACAGCGCCGACTTTATCAATCAGCTCGCCTTCAGCCCACAGGTAGCCGAGTTTGTCGATCCACGCTTTTAAGCCTGAACTGATAGTGCCAAAGTGTCCGGGGCAACCCCAGATAATGGCATCCATATCTTTCAGCTTGCGGATGTCGGCTTGATCGACATGGTCAATCAAGACTTCAGCCTCAGCGTTTTCTCTTGCTCCTTCCGCAATGGCTTCGGCAAGGTGTTTTGTGTGTTCGCCTTCACTATCGTACACTACGTAAATTTTCATTCAGGAAACCTCCCATTCAGATGATTAAGATTCCTTCACTTCTTTAGGGGCCGGAAGCAATGACAGCTCCTCTTTTTTCTTCGCCCGCTGTTTGTCTTTCCGTACGTCACGCAAGAACAGGCTCAGGACTACGCCGATAACCGCAAAAATCGTCGCCCACATAAACGCGTCATTAATCCCCATAACATTGGAATTAAGTGAAGCTGTTTTGTAGAGATATGAATAAACGGTTTGTTTCGCCGCATCAAGCGACATGTTCATGTTGACCATTAAATTCGAAACCTCGCTTTGGAACGACTGCATGAAGCTTGGATCAGCCGTGCTCGTTTTATCCGCAATCTGCGAATAATGCATAGTCGTACGGTTCGTATAAATAGTTGTGATCAAACTTGTTCCGATTGAACCGCTGATCTGGCGGAGCGTGTTGCTCATCGCCGTGCCGTGGCTGTTCAATCGTGCCGGAAGCTGGTTCATCCCGGCTGTCATAACAGGCATCATTAACAGTGACATACCGAATGCGCGGATAGCATAGACAAGCATGATATGCGTATAAGGTGTGTCAATTGTCAATTTTGTATACTGGAATGTCGTTGCGACCGTGATGACCAGCCCGATGATCGCAAGCGGTCTCGGACCGATTTTGTCAAACAGAATACCGGAAATCGGCGACATGATCAGCATGACAATCGCGCCCGGCAATAGCAAGAGACCCGATTGCAGCGCCGTAAAGCCGACTAAGTTCTGCAGGTAAATCGGAAGCAGGAACATTCCTGTGTAAAGCGCAACGGTAATAATGATGTTAATCACACTGGAAAGTGAGAAAATATCATATTTAAATACCCGGAAGTCGAGCATCGGTTTTTCAGAGCGCAATTGCTGAATGACAAACGCGGCAATCGCGATGATACCGACAATGACAGTAGACAGAACGATCGGATCGCCCCAGCCGTCACTGCCCGCTTCACTGACTCCGTAAAGCAATGAAGCAAATCCGACAATGGATAGGATCGCACCCAAGCTGTCGAGTTTGATTTTTTGCGGTTCCACCAAGTTCTTAAATAGGAAAAACGCTACGATAATAACGATCGCCCCGATCGGAACAAGGCCGTAGAACATAATGCGCCATGTGTAATGCTCAATGATCCAGCCGGAAAGAGTCGGGCCGACCGCAGGAGCAAACATCATCGCAAGACCGAAAATCCCCATTCCTTTCCCCCTGCTTTCAGGCGGGAAGATAAGCAGAATGGTTGTCATGACAAGCGGCTGCAGGATACCGCCGCCGACCGCCTGAATTAACCGGCCGATCAGCATGGTTGAGAAGTTAGGCGCGATACCGCAGACTAACGTTCCCGCTGTAAAACAGAACATGGCTACGAGAAAGAGGCTTCTCTGCCCGAACCGGGTAATTAAGAAGGCCGATAACGGAATCAAAACGCCGTTGACCAGCATGTACCCGGTCGTCAGCCACTGAATCGTCGTCGCACTCACACCGAACTCGGTCATTAAGTGCGGCATCGCCACGTTAAGAAGCGTTTGGTTCAAGATCGCCAGGAATAACCCGGCCATAAGCACAATAAGCAATGTTTTAGGACTTTTTACTTGATTATCTGATTTAGCCACCTAAGACAACCTCCCTTCATGGTTTGATGACTGATCTGTATTATTCAGAGATTTTTACAGATGCGTTCATACCAGGAAGCACCTTGTCAGATGGGTTGCTAAGTGAAATTTTAACAGGAACTTTTTGTGTTACTTTTGTGTAGTTGCCGCTTGAGTTTGAAGAAGGCAGCATATCAAAAGTTGAAGTTGTCGCATAACCGATTTCTTCTACAGTTCCGTCAAATGTTGTATTCGGGTCTCCGTCCACAACGACATCTACTTTGTTTCCTACTTCAATGTCTTTAATGTCTGTTTCTTTAATGTTCGCAGTGATGTAAAGGTGTTTCATGTCAATTTCTTGGGCAATTGTCGTACCGGCTTGCACCATTTGGCCGTTTTTCACTTGATTTTTCACGATTGTTCCATCCATGATGGCTTTTACGTCAGCATTTTGCTGTCCTTTGATTTTTGCAACAACGTCGTTTTTACTTACTTCTTTCCCCTCGTCAAGGTTCCAGTCAGTTACTTTACCCGCAGCAGGAGCTGTGATAGCAGCCATGTCGCCGGCAACTTTCGCTTCATCGGTTTTTACATAGTGCGTGCTTTGATAATAGTAGTAAGCACCTCCGCCTATAATTGCAAGAACAACAATCAAACCGATAATGTTGGTCAGAATTAAACGTCCTCTGTTCATTTTGTTTTCTCCTTTCGTTTCTTCCTCTATCATTTTGTGGAATGATGATAAAAATATGTGGGGATTTTTTTATTTACCGTTTTTCATTGCACAGCCGTTTGCAAGCTTCGTTAAACTTTCGGCAAGCTTGCGCAGGTACTGCATGTCAGCGGTATTGAGCTGCTGGTATAAGATCGCCGCTTTTTCGGCATATTGAACAGCAGCTTTCTGTAGAAGTTCTTCCCCCTCTTCGGTTAACTGAATCATAACAACACGCCGGTCGTCGTGATAGTCGCTCCGATCCATTAAGCGGCGCTTATACAGAATATCGGTCATCCTCGTGACAGACGCCGGTTTCAGATCAAGCGACAAAGCCAGCCTTGAAAGCTGCGTGCTTTTGCTCTTATGTATTTTGAACATCAGCAGATACTGCAGAACTGTAATATCATAAGGCTCCAGAACTGTCTCCAGAATCATTTTCTGCTTTTTGTAAATCGATCTGGAAGTATCAAACAGCTGTTCAAAACTGAGCAAAGCAAGCTCTGATTCAATCACCGTATTTTCACCTCATTCCCTTAATAATAGTTCACAAGATAAAATATTAATAAATGTAAGAAGGTTTGTAAAGAGAAAAGTTTCATTTTTTAAGGATTTTTTTTATGCCGTTTTTTCTCTTTATTTTTAATTAAAAAAAGCCGGACGAAGAATCGCAGCCGCACGATTCTTCACTCGGCTTTATGTTTAATACGATGCTTTGCTTACACCCGCTTCCTCTTTTTGAAAAAAGCTTTTCAGCGCTTGAAATACGTCTGATTTCTGCTTCAGGATGTAATATTTAAACTTATCATCTTTGACATTTTTATAGGCGGACATGAGTGTGGAATGCCTGTTATATTGATTGACCTCACCGTAGCAGAACAGATTCGATTTTTTCATGATGTCATTGACAAGCTTTACGCACCGGGCATTATCCGAAGTTAAATTATCTCCGTCTGAGAAATGGAACGGGTAGATGTTGTAGCGGGCGGGGTCATATTTTTCATCAATTAATTCAAGAGACTTCCGGTATACGGAGGAGCAGATGGTTCCGCCGCTCTCGCCTTTTGAAAAGAAATCTTCTTCAGACACAACCTTCGCTTCCGTATGATGGGCAATAAATTCGATTTCAACCGTTTCATACTTTGTCCGTAAAAATCGTGTCATCCAAAAAAAGAAGCTCCTCGCCATATATTTTTCCCATACGCCCATCGAACCGCTTGTATCCATCATGGCTAATACTACAGCTTTCGATTCCGGCTTCGTCACATCATTCCATGTTTTGTATTTCAAATCTTCCGGATAAATCGGGTAAAACGACGGCTTGCCTGACATGGCGTTTCGTTTATAGGCCGACAGCATCGTCCTTTTCTTATCAATATTCCCTGTCAGCCCGGTTTTCCGGATATCATTGAACTCGATATCGGTATGGACGATATTGTCCCTTTCTTTTTGCTGCAGATTCGGCAGTTCTAATTCCTGAAACAGCGCTTCTTCCAGATCCATCAATGAAACTTCCGCTTCATAATAATCCTCGCCTGCCTGATCGCCGGCTCCCTGGCCTTTTCCGGCCCCCTGCTTTTTATCTGCGCCGTCTCTTGCGACGACATCGCCGACTTCGCTGTCACCGTCACCTTGGCCGACATGTTTGTTTTTATCATAGTTATAACGGATTTTATATTCATCAAGCGAACGAATCGGGATTTTCACGACATCCTTTCCGTTGGACATAATAATGCTTTCCTCAGTGACAAGGTCCGGAAGGTTGTTTTTTATCGCTTCCTGTACTTTCTTTTGATGGCGCTGCTGGTCGTCAAAGCCTTTGCGATGGAGGGACCAGTCTTCCTCTGAAATCAAAAAATTTCCGCTGTCATTACGGGACATGAATTCCCCTCCTTAACCGTTATGGTCGTTTTACATGTGTATTCCGGCTTGTTCCTGTTTATGAAACAAGTCCGGCGAAAAGATTTATTCTTATCTTATGCCGGACGGACTCTCCAATTGACAAACAATTGCGAAAAACAGACAAAAGAACCCGTCCTTATACGGACGGGCCTTTCATAAATCAAGCATCAGCGGTTTAACAAGCTTCCGACATACTTCAGCAGTTCATTTGCGCTTGTCGAATTATAGCCGTGTTCATCTATTAACCGCGCCACTACCTCATTGACCTTTTTAAGCTGCTGCTCATCCGGCGTTTTGGTTGAAGTCGTAATTTTCACCACATCTTTTAAGTCGGCGAACAGCTTTTTCTGAATCGCTTCACGGAGTCTTTCATGTGAATTATAGTCGAAGCGTTTTCCTTTTCTCGCATAGGCGGATATGCGGATTAAAATTTCTTCTCGGAACGCTTTTTTCGCGTTTTCTGAAATGCCGATCTGCTCTTCAATGGATCTCATCAGCTTTTCGTCAGGATTCATTTCTTCTCCCGTCAGCGGATCGCGGAGCTTATTTTTGTTGCAGTACGCTTCCACATTATCTAAATAATTATCCATGAGTGTTTTAGCGGATTCTTCATATGAATAGACAAACGCCTTCTGCACTTCTTTTTTGGCAATGTCATCGTACTCTTTCCGGGCGGCGGAAATAAAATTCATATACCGCTCTTTGTCCTCGGCAGAGATGGAAGGATGCTGGTCAAGTCCTTCTTTTAATGAACGCAGCACGTCAAGCGAATTGATGGATTCCATATTTTTTCTGATAATCGTTGAGGAAATGCGGTTGATGACATAGCGCGGGTCGATTCCGCTCATTCCTTCATCGTGGAATTCCTTCTTCATATCCTCCAGATCAACGGAATTGTAACCTTCAACGCTTTCTCCGTCATAGAGCCTCATTTTTTTGACGAGATCAATATCGGACCGGTTCGGTTCCTTCAGCCGGGTTAAAATAGAAAACATCGCAGCCACTTTTAATGTATGGGGGGCGATGTGAACGTCAGAAACATCACTTTCAGAAATCATTTTTTCATAAATCCGTTCTTCCTCGGACACCTTTAAATTATAAGGAACAGGCATCACGATGATTCTGGAGTGAAGAGCTTCATTTTTTTTATTGGAAATAAACGAGCGGTACTCCGTTTCGTTCGTATGCGCAACAATCAATTCGTCTGCTGAGATAAGCGCAAACCGTCCGGCTTTGAAATTCCCTTCCTGCGTGAGTGACAGAAGGTGCCACAGAAATTTTTCATCGCATTTCAGCATTTCCTGAAACTCCATCATTCCGCGGTTTGCTTTATTTAATTCTCCGTCAAACCGATAGGCGCGCGGATCTGATTCCGAGCCGTATTCGGCAATTGTTGAAAAATCAATACTCCCCGTCAAGTCGGCAATATCCTGTGATTTCGGGTCGGACGGACTGAAGGTTCCGATTCCGGTACGCTTATCCTCCGAGAAGAAAATACGTTCAACCTTTACATCTTCAATTCTGCCGCCGTAATCTTCTTCAAGCCGCATGACATTAAGCGGAGACAGGCTGCCCTCAATTCTGATCCCGTATTCTCTGTAGAAGTCTTCGCGCAGATGATGGGGAATGAGATGGAGAGGATCTTCATGCATCGGGCAGCCTTTGATGGCGTAAACTGCGCCGTTGTCTGTCAATGAATAGGCTTCAAGCCCTTTTTTCAGCATGGTGACAAGGGTTGATTTCCCGCCGCTGACGGGTCCCATTAATAGTAAAATCCGTTTTCTTACATCGAGCCGCTTGGCAGCCGGGTGAAAATATTCCTCCACGAGACGTTCCAGAGATTCTTCAAGGCCGAACAGCTCCTTCGAGAAAAAGCTGTATTTCTTTTTACCGTCATTCTCCTCGATTCCGCTGTCTTTTATCATATTAAAAACGCGAGAATGAGCAGACTGCGCGACCAATGGATTTTCTTTTATGATCTCCAAATAATCAGCGAACGTCCCTTCCCATTTGAGACGGTGCTCTTCCTCTCTGTACTTTTCAATTTTCTTTAATATATCCATAAGAACCTCCTCTATCATGGTTAATGCACTAGAAATAAGGTACTTTGTTACAATCTATGCGGTGATGTGAAATACATGCTTTTCGTTTCTTAAAAATAAAGGCGTTTTAAGGCGGTCATTGACAAGGGTCCTGTGCACCATTCATAATGAAAGAAATACAGTTTCATCCAGACTCGGACAGCAAATGGAAAAGCAAAGAGGAGGAGAAATGATGAAAACGATCATTTTACTGGGGGTCATTCTCACTTTTTTAGTATCCATTTTTACGGCGGGTTACGACAGCAAGCCTGAAAACGAATAACGGCAAAAAGGGTGCTCCTTATGAAGAGCACCCTTTCCTGTACAACATAACAATGTTTCATATTTGAATGTGTTCTTGGACAGTTGATTTCTCATGTGTTTTACAGCTTGTTTGATACTCAATTTTTCCGATTTTGCACCCCGGGCCGATTTCCACATGCTTTCCTCTGACGATGTCCGCTTCCGTATATTCGAGGTAAACTGTGTCTCCTTCAATCAATTTAGCAGAAAGCATTCCCGCTTTCCGTTTAAGAAGACCGGGTTTCCGTCTGACCGTAATCGATGTGCCGCCGATTTCTTTGACTTTGCTTTGGTCATAACGCAAATGGATGTTTACGTCTCCCGCGTTTAACAATCCCGCCACATTGATACAGCCGGTTACATGAAGCTGCTCCGTCTCGCAATCCCCGCTGACGGTGAGACTGCCTTTTATATGGCACTGCTCTCCAGCGGCACTGCCGGAAATCTCAGCAAGTCCTTTCAGCCTCATTCGGGTGAAACGCATAGAGCCGCCGACTTTCAGCGTGCCGATCACATTTGCGGAACGGGCCGATAAATCTCCTTCAACCTCATGCTCTCCGAAAATTTTCAGCCGGTTGGTTTCGGCATCTCCGAGAAAACGCCCTGTACCGAATATCCGGCAGCGTTCGCTTCGAAGTCCTTCGCCGACAGTCCCTTCTCCTTTAATGCTTACATTCTGGTAGGAGCCTCCGGCCGCGTGTCCGGCTCCGTACATTTTTAAATGACTCAATTTTTTTGTTGTTTCCACTGCAGCTCCTCCTATATTTTCACGACTTTGTTTACTGAAGCGGAAGGATCACATGTAAAATCGCCGCTGTATTCCACCGTCTCAATGATGCATCCCGCGCCGATCCGCACAGTTTTCCCGCGAACTGTCTGCGCGTTTGTGTCCGCCAAGTCAATGATGTCACCTTCAATCAGCTCTGCGGTCAGCACCGGAGCCGGCATCAGTTTAAAACGCGTAAGTACGCTTTTTCTGCTTATCACCTTCAAATGGCGGCAGCCGATTTCCTTCACATGGCTCTCACCCGCCGCCAGCTTCATACTGACTTCATCGGCGTTGAGCAGGCCGCCGATCTTGCATTTGCCTTCCGAACGGAACGTCTCTGTCTCGCAATCGCCTTCGATTCCGGCTTTCCCGGATATGAAGATATCATCAGCTTTCACACCGCCGCCGAAAGATGAAAATCCCGCGACGTTCAGCCGTTCCGTTTTGACTTCACCTTTAATGACACCCGTTCCGTTGATACGGATGGATTCGGCTTCAGCGCTGCCGGAAATTTTCCCCGAACCGCTGATCGTCAGCGTTTGCGTCTTGACATTCCCGTCTGTTTTTCCGCTGCCGTTAAACAAAAGGCTCGTGCACTCCACATCACCCGAGACCGTGCCGCTTCCGTTGATCTCCACCGTATGAAAACGGCCTCCTTTTGAACTTCCTGAACCGTTGATAACTAATTTATCTGTTACTTCCATTGATGGTCCTCCTGCATCCATTTCGTTTTTAATTCTTCTGATGCCGCAGCAAGCGCCACCCGTTCAACCACTTTGACAGATGGTTCAAACAGAATATGTTCCGCGTCTGAGATGAAGCACGTCGTTACGCCGAGTTTTCGGAGCATGACGAGCTCCGTATTTGCTTTCAGCTCGGAATCCTCATACGCTTTCAGCACCTCTGCCGCCATTTTCCCTTCGTCAAGATTGATATTGCCCGACTGCAAAAGCCCTTCAAGCACATATAAAGACAGCAGCGCGCGAGCCGTAAATGTCACGCCGCCTTCTCCGTAAACTTGCAGAGCGGCCTTTGAAATCAGCCCTTTTTGAAGCAGCTCCGCAGACGTTATGTTGACATCAGCCATTTGCGGAGACAGCATTTCCCTCATTTCATCCAAAGACAGATTTTCTTTCATTTTCTGTATTTTTGAGATACGTTTTAATATTTCCGCTCGCGGAAAAAATGTTTCCTGGCCTGTAAACGTTGATTTTCGGATAAACCATTCCTCAGGAATTAAATTTTTCCGCTTCCAGCGGTACAGCTGTCCGTATGAGATTGATGTTTCTTCAAGTAATTCTTTTTTAGAAATCAGTTGTTCCTCCATAAATCCAGCTCCTTTGATGAAAACATTGTAACATAACACTGTTACGTTTGTTAAGCCTATAAATATAAAATTGTCATGAACCCCGGCTAAATAAAAAAACCGCCCACGTCCGGGCGGTTTTTTCTCAGGTCAAATCTCTGTAATTTTGCTGGCGCAGCGCTTCATAAACAAGAATCGCGGCAGTGTTGGACAGGTTTAATGATCTCACATGCTCGGTCATCGGAAGACGCAGGCAGCGGTCCATATTGTTTTCGATCAATTCTTTCGGAAGTCCGCTCGTTTCTCTGCCGAATACGAAGAAAAAATCTTCCTCCGTATTTGAGTAGTCAAACGATGTATGCGGCTTTTGCCCGAATTTTGTAATGAAGAAAAACTTTCCGTTCTCATATGCCTCAAATAATTCGTCCAATGAATCATGATATACGACGTTGACGAACTCCCAGTAATCGAGTCCGGCGCGCTTCAGCATTTTATCATCGGTTGAGAATCCGAGCGGGCGGATCAAATGAAGCGTTGTGTCTGTTGCCGCACAAGTACGTGCGATATTTCCCGTATTGGCCGGGATTTCGGGTTGATATAAAACGACATGTAATGCCACGATGTTCACCTCTGTTTTTTATTCCGCCCACCATTATATCATTAATTACTCTTTTGTCGTATCATCCGTAATATGAAAAAACGCATATCTGATGGAAGGAGTATACGCCGTTGAATCCTCATATGACCAATATCTCATTCTGCTGTCATACGTTTGGGCATTGACAAGCGGCATATTGCTTTTATCTTTTGCGACGACAATCGTCGTATGATTAAAACGGCCATCCCCTTCAAAATCATAGCAAATCACATCCCCGGGCATCAATTCCTCGGCGCTTGACACCTGCACCGCGCGAAGACCGGCCTTTGATTGAGCCAGATACATCTTCATGGAATGCGCGACCGTCCAGCTGTAGCTCCATGAACTTTGCTTCATCCACCAGCCTGAGCCTCTGTTCGGATGCCCGCGCATCGGCGCTTTTCCGGCATGCAAACATTGCGAAATAAAATTTGTGCAATTGTCGCTGAAATTTTTATAAGCGGGGTTTCGTTTATTCCAAAACTTTTCCGCGTACTGAACGGCAGCCAGACGGTCGTATTGAAATGCCCTCCCGAAATCTTCCCGTTCACTCCGCTCATATTCGATTACGCTGTTTCCGTCAGAAAATCCGGCCGGTTTCTTCTTTACTTCCCTATCTTTAATCAGCAGCTGATCATAGAGAAATGCAGTCCGTTCCTCAATCTGCTCTTCTAAATAAAGATGTCCGTCCTGCTCCTTGCACAAATATTCGAAATGAATCGTGTACAATACGCATAACGTGCCGTCGTCCTCAAGACTGCTGTTGACAATGACGGCTTTCGCCTTCGCTTTAACAATGTCAACTTTCCGTTTTTCAAGCAGCTCTTTTTTTCTCGTCAGGACTTCAAGATCGCCGGCCGGTCCATTCTGCCTCATCTCGGTTCCGTTGACTAAATAATGAAGCCGGGCCTCCGCTAAATCTTCAATAATATGCTTCAAGCGCTCCACCCACCATACTTTTTTATAAAGAAAAAACACTTGAACTCCGGCCAAGTGCTTTTTCTCTATACATATGTCAGGACTGGCCGGTTTTAGTCTTATCAGAAACCGATAGCAGTTCCAGTCCCTTTTTAATTTCCTGTATGGCTTCCTCATCCTGCTCCTTATGAAGCGCTTTTTCTAATTCCACCGCATATTCCGGATCACCGATTTTCCCGATGGCCCAAGCGGCCGTTCCCCTGATGACAGGACGCGGGTCTTGGTGCATCAAGGCCGTTAATTCAGGAAGAGACGAGGCATCTTTGAAATGGGCCAACGCCAAAATGGCATTCCGCTGAATCGGCTTCTTGCCGCGCCATGAGCCTGATACATGTCCGAATTTTTCTTTGAATTCACGGTTGCTTATGGTCAAAAGCGGCTTTAACAGCGGCTTTGCGATTTCCGGATCGGGCTCCATCTGCGGATGAAGATGAAAATCTTTCCCTTTATTAATCGGGCAGACCGTCTGGCACGTGTCACAGCCATACAGGCGGTTTCCGATTTTCGTGCGGAACTCATCCGGCAAAAATCCCTTTGTCTGGGTAAGGAATGAAATACAGCGCTGGGCGTTAAGCTGTCCGGGATTGACGAGTGCGCCGGTCGGACATGCGTCTAAACATTTCGTGCATGAGCCGCACATATCTTCAATCGGCACATCCGGTTCAAAAGGCAGATTTGTGATCATCTCTGCAAGATATACGTAAGAGCCGTATTCAGGTGTGGTGATCATGCAGTTTTTGGCGCTGAAGCCGATTCCCGCGCGTTCAGCCACGGCCCTGTCGGACAATTCTCCTGTATCCACCATTGACTTGGTGCGGATATCTTCATGTTTGCTTTGGAGAAAATTCTCCAGCAGATCAAGCTTTTCCCGCAGCACGTCATGATAATCCTTTCCCCAGGAAGCTCTGCAAAAAATGCCGCGCCGGCCGTCCCTCGTGCTCCTCGGCGCATCTTTCATTTTGGAAGGATAGGCAAGGGCGATGGCGACGATCGATTTGGCTTTCGGCAGAAGCAAAGACGGTGTGACCCGTTTTTCAATATCCGGTTCTTCAAAGCCGGATAAATAGCCGAGTGATTCCTGAAGAATCAGCCGGTCTCTCAGACTGTCGAATGTATCAGCCGTCGTAAACCCGATTTTGTCGACTCCGATGCTTTTGGCGTATTCGATTAATTCCTCTTTCAGTTTATGGATATTCATTTTTTGCACAGCCTCCTTTCTTTGTGATCAGACTCCGGCCCGGGTATAATAGAGTTTTACCATCCCGAAATGGAGTGAACACAATTGAACATCAGTTTAGATCCTCTTATTGCTGAACGGGTGCCGGGGATCAAAGCGGCAGCCGTATTATATGAACAGATCGAAGTCGGGCCCGCCCCGCAAATGCTGAAAGGCCGCCTCCGTTTATTTCAAGAATCGCTTTACTTTGATTATGCAGACGGCGGCATAGATGAACAGCCTTTTGTGAAAGAATGGGCGCGTATAATGGAACAGCTCAGCCCCGCCTTTGCAGGACAAAAAACGCCGATGGAACTTATGCTCGGCGATATTTCCCGGGAACGATTCGCCGAAAGTGTGAATTCAGCCCATGATACCATACTTTTTTTCTCCTTGAAATATTCATTGCCCATCATGGCGTATGATGCCGCAGACATCGATGAACCGATTTCCATTACGATCGGTGAAAGAGAAAACGTACTGGCCTTCTCCGACCCGGACGGCGTTTTTGGCAGCCTTACCGGACATATCAATACCCGCCCCGTCACGTCCGATACGAAGAAAATGCTGCAGCTGATCTTTTTCCCGCCTTCGCTTCACGCCGAGGCGGCCGAAGAGCTGTTATCATCCTTAACCAATATGTTTGAACAAATTCACGGAGGCACCCATACCGTCTCTTGGCTTTCATAAAAAGACACGCCTTTCGTGTCTTTTTTCACATAAAAAAACGCAATACTTCGTTTATCAGAGAAACGAAACACTGCGTTAATAACGTATGTATGGAGCGGGTGATGAGAATCGAACTCACGACATCAGCTTGGAAGGCTGAGGTTTTACCACTAAACTACACCCGCATCAAAATTCTTTTTTCAGTACCGATTTGATGTTTCTAATGTTACATGTTTATTTATTTTTCGTCAAGGGAATGTTAAAAAATTTGTCGAAAAAAATTCTTTATTTGTCCACATGTTAAGTTGAGTTTACATTTTGTTAAGAATCTCATACAATATGAAAAAGAAGAAAACTTGAGGTACGTCTGATGATGAAAAATAAAGTAAAAGAGCTGAGAGCCAGATTCGGCTATTCTCAGGAAACGCTCGGAAAAGAAGCCGGAGCCACCAGACAGACGATTGCAGCGATTGAAAAAGGAGATTATGTGCCTTCACTTTTATTGGCGCTTAACATCTGCCGGGCTTTCTCTCTGACGATGGAGGAAGTATTCTGGCTGGAGGAGGAGAAAAAATGAGTTTAAAAAGCAAAGCGTGTTTTCACCTTGCTCTCTATGGATTGGCCTGCTGGACACTTATTTCCTTTATGGAAGCAATACCGCAGGTCGCTCAGTTTTTCCAGACGGAAGGAAGCGGTTCATTTAAGCTGGATATCACTCCATTTCTGCTGTTTGCCGTTTGTGCCGCACTGTATATCTATGCTGAAAAGAAAAAACGGAACGGCAAACAGCACAGGCTTGTGCCCGATGAATTTGAGGAACAGGATGAAAGAGAACGGATGATGACGGCAAAAGCATGCCGTTCCTCGTATATCGCCGTTTATTTCTCATTGCCGGCCGCAGCCGTTCTGCTTTTGTTTTATCCGCTTATTCAGCCGCATCTTCCCTTTTTTCCGATTCTTTTGATTTTCATTCTGATGATGATTCAGCATTTAGCTTATGTTTTCACTTTTCATAGGCATGGCAAAAACTCCGGTTCGTAACAGACCCGGAGTTTTTTATATTACCAGCTCGCTTTTTTCACCCCGGGAATCCGGCCTTTATGGGCCAGCTCCCTGAATGCGATTCTGGACAGTTTAAATTTCCTCATATATCCGCGGGGCCGGCCCGTCAACGCACAGCGGTTATGAAGCCTGGCCGGAGCAGAATCACGCGGCAGTTTGCTCAGCGCTTCCCAGTCTCCTTTTGCCTTTAATTCTCTTCTGATGTCCGCATATTGTTCAACAAGCTTCTGCCGCTTGAGTTCTTTGACCGCTTTTGATCTTTTAGCCATTTCAGCACTCCTCCAACAAATCGTAATGATTCCGTTTTAATAGTATCATCCATAAGAATATCATGCAAGCTAAACGCATAAAAAGGCAGGTGTTCACCCGCCTCCTCTTCGCAGTTTCGCATCAGCCGGCATTTCTCCGGAAATGAATCCGCTGAAAGCGCACCGCCGGCAGCTATCCATCATCATCAGACCGTCGCCTTGTTCTCTCTTGCAAAATGGTCGTTGCCCATTGCTTCGCCCAGTCTGCGCTCGAGTTTTTTAGTCCGCTCATTCTGAAACGGCAGAAGCGGAAAAACAAGCTCAGCCAGATAATAAGCTTCTTCCAGATGCGGGTAGCCAGAAAAGATGAACGACTCAATGCCTAGTGCCTGATACTCTAAAATACGATCAGCGACGGTCTGCGGGTCACCGACAAGCGCCGTGCCCGCTCCGCCTCTGACCAGCCCGATGCCGGCCCAGAGATTCGGGCTGATCTCAAGCTTCGTCCGATCACCGTTATGAAGATCGGCCATCCGTTTTTGTCCTGAAGAATCAGCGCGTCGCAGCGCAGCCTGCGCTTTCGCAATCGTCTCTTCGTCTAAATGGCTGATTAATCGTTCAGCTGCTTCCCAGGCCTCTTCTTCTGTCTCCCGGACAATCACGTGAAGCCTGATGCCAAAACGCATCGTCCTTCCTTCTTTGGCAGCCTGTTTTTTAACGGTTTCAATCTTTTCTTTTACCTGCTCCGGCGGCTCGCCCCATGTTAAATACACATCTGTATGTTTCACCGCAGCCTCAATTCCCGCTTGTGATGACCCGCCGAAATATAATGGCGGATGCGGTGCCTGTTTTGGCGGAAACAGCAGATTGCTGTTTTCCACTTTAATATGGTCCCCTTCATATGTCACCGTTTCGCCCCGCATGAGTCCGCGCCAGACGGTCAAAAATTCTTCAGTCGCCTTATAACGTTCATCGTGACTGATAAACATGCCGTCTCCCGCCAGTTCATAAGGGTCTCCGCCCGCTACGACATTTACGAGCAAACGGCCGTCTGAGAGCCGATCCATTGTCGACGCCATTCTCGCGGCGACAGATGGCTGCATCAATCCCGGGCGGACCGCCACTAAAAATTTTAAATCCCTCGTTTCTCCCGCTAAAGCCGCAGCCGTCAGCCACGGGTCTTCACATGACCTCCCCGTCGGCAGCAGAACCCCCGTATACCCGAGTCTGTCTGCCGCCTGTGCCACTTGCTTAAAATAAAGATGATCCGCCGTTCTCCCTCCCGTTTGCGTCCCTAAATACCGGCCGTCTCCATGCGTCGGAATAAACCAAAGAATTTCCATAAGAATCTCTCCTTTTTTAATCGCTTATCCTTCATAACTGTTCCGCCATTTTAATAGTTTCCGTTCGAGCATTCTGACCAACGCATCTGTCAGCTTGCCGACAGCCGCAAAAATGATAATGCCGACAAACACCTTATTTGTCTGTGAAAATTGTCTCGCATCCATAATCATATAGCCGACGCCCTCGCTCGACCCCATCAGTTCCGCCACCACAAGTCCGAGCCATGCAATACCGAGAGAGAGCCTGATGCCGAGCAGTATATTCGGCAGGGAGGCCGGAAGAATCAATTTCGTCATCTGTTGATACCAGTTAAATTCCAGCACCCTTGCGACATCAAACAGCTTCGCGTCCACACCGCGGATTCCGAGAAACGTATTAATATATACGGGGAAAAAAGCCCCTAATGCGATCAGCAGAATTCTTGAAGTCTCATCAAATCCGAACCACAAAATAAACAGCGGAGTCACAGCCAAGTGCGGAACCGTTCTGAGCATTTGCAGAGACGGATCAAGATAGGCTTCCGTCCGTTTTGAGAAACCGACAAGCAGCCCGAAAACAAGTCCGAGGCCAGCACCAAGCAGAAATCCGGCAGCCGCCCGGTATAAGCTGATCTCTAAATGACCCCAAAGCTCTCCTGACAGAAGAAGTTCCTGAAAAGTCTGCAAAATGACGACAGGAGACGGGAGCACCGTGGCTGAGACGATGCCCAGACTTGCGATAAGCTGCCATACCGCGATGACCGCAGCCGGGAGTACAACCCCTTTCATCCATTGGTATGAATACCGCCGGGACTTTGCCGGAACTTTCTTTTCTGATTGGCTTATTGCGCCGGCAGCCGTTGATGCTTCTGCTTTCATTACTTACCGCCCCCCGTTTCAAGCGCCTTTTGGATAAATGAATTGTCGACAACGTCCTTTACATCAATTTTCTTTTGAATCGCCTTTGTTTGATATTGAAAATCCGCGGTTTCCTGCTGGGCATTGACTATATCATCATTGATCGGTTCATTGAGAGGCTCAGTATTGTTGAGCACGTTTCTGACGACTGATGGATCAAGATTTTTGATTTTCGCATATAAGGAGACAGCTTCATCTTTATGTTCCTTTTGCCATGTGACTGCCTTATTGAACACTTTCAGAAAACGGACAACCTCATCCGGGTGCTCTTTGGAAAATCCGGTTCTGACTAACGTGAAACCGGGAGAATATAAATCTGTGCTTTCTCCGTTCGCCAACATTTTCGCGCCGTGCTGCAGCGTCTCAATCGACAAATACGGCTCCCAAACGGACCACGCATCAACTGATTTGTTTTCGAAAGCGGAAATCGCCTCATCAGGCTGAAGCTGGATGATGGTGACGTCATCGGCGGAAAGTCCGGCTTTATTTAAAGCTTTATAGAGAAAATCAAAGCCGCTGCTGCCTTTGGCTACGGCGATTTTTTTCCCCTTTAATTCCTTCAGGCTCTGAATCCCGCTGTCTTTGTTTATAAGAATGCCGTTTGCTTTTAACCCGTCCTGGGACAGCCCGATCTCTTTAAAATCAATTCCTGCCGCTTGACCGGAAATGACCGGTGAGTTGCCGACCTGAGAAAAATCAAGCTTATCGGCAGCAAGACCTTCGAATTGCGGGGGACCGCTTTGGAACTCGACCCATTTTACCTTTATTCCGTCTTTTTTGAAGGCCTCTTCAAACCAGCCTTTTTCCTTTGCAATAAGAAGCGGGCTTAAACTCTGCTGGATGCCGATCCGGATTTCTTTTGCCGTTTTCCCGTTCCCTCCCGCTCCGTCGGCACTGCATCCGGTTAACATCATGACTGCTGCGGCTAAAAGAATGATGGTTTTTTTCATTTCGCTTCGTCCCTTCTATATTCCGGAACCATCCGCAAACCGGAGGTCTTCCGTTTTCTCAAACTCAGATAGCACCTTCTGCCTGACGTCCTGAAAATCAGCTGACGTACGATTGCGCGGATGCGGAAGCTGAATCGGCATCAGACTGTGCAGCCGGCCGGGCTTTGCCCTGAGAATCGCCAGCTTATCGCCTAAATAAACGGATTCATCAATATCATGCGTGACCAGAATCATCGTCGTTTTTTTCTCGCGCCATATATCAAGCAGCACCTCCTGCAAATGTTTTCTCGTAAAGGCGTCAAGCGCTCCGAACGGTTCATCTAAAAGCAGCACCTCCGGCTCACGCAACAGGGCTCTGGCGATGGCGACCCGCTGCGACATGCCGCCGGATAATTCGCGCGGATAAGCGTTCTCCGCTCCCTTCAGCCTGACAACCTCAATCAGATCATCCACTTTTTGCCGAACAGCCGGGTCGTTAATATTGAGGTCGGCAGCAATGTTTTGTTTTACCGTCAGCCAGGGAAACAGCCGATGCTCCTGAAAGATAAATCCCTGCCGGATGCCCGGTCCCGACACTTCGCGGCCGTTTATTCTGACAGAGCCTTCATAATCGGTATCAAGCCCGGCAATCAATTTTAAAAGCGTGCTTTTGCCGCATCCGCTCGGCCCGATCACAGTCAAAAATTCTCCCGATGCAATTGACAGTTCAATATCATTCAGCACCGGTGTTTTCCGGCCTTCATGCTCAAATGCTTTTTCTTGTATGCTGATGGTTACAGCCATCTGACTTCCCCTCTCTTTCTGCCGCATCGCTCGAAAAACAAAAAGGCCCCCATCTCCGATTGCTTGTAGAGATGGGAGCCTTCGGCGGTCCGATCGGCTGCCCGTTAGTTTTTAAATTTGAATATCATGTTAATTCAAATTATTCCGACTTGTCAACTGTTTTTTATATGAATTAAAAATACGCTCCCGGCATTTACCTGCCAAAGAGCGCATCAGCTGTATCACGTATTTGCTTCCTTTTGCGGCCGGGTGATTTTCAATAATGTTCGCGCATTGTTTCCGAAAATTTTTTCTATATCTTCTTCCCGCATATTGATTTCCCGGCAGGTCCTGACTTGCTCCTGAAGATATCTGTATACATATCCCCGCGGAAAACCGTTTGAATCCGTCCCGAAGATGATGCGTTCAGCACCGATTAATTCGGATGTCTTGCGAAACAGAATTTCCAAATCAAGCGGATACGGCATCCACCTCATCCACTGGTTTGAGCCGGACGTGTCAATATACACATTCGGGCAGCTCCAGCACAGCTGAAGCAGTTCCTGATAATATCCGGCGCCGAAATGCGGAATGATGAACGGTATATCAGCATACTCTCTCGCGACGCGATAGATGGAGAGCGGATTGATGTTGCGGTGGCTGACAATGCCCCCGGCTCTCCCTAAAAGCCCGAAGTGAATGAGTACAGGCAGCCTTTTATCAGCCAGATACGTCCAAAGCTTTTTCAGCGAAGGGTCATGAAAATCGATGTCTGTCAGCGGACCGAACAGTTTATATCCTCTCAAACCGAGCTCTTCAACCGCTCTTTTCAGTTCTTCATACGCATCTTCCCGCTCCAAAGGGTGATATGCAAATCCGGTAAATTTCGCGGGATTGGTTTGAATAAACGCCGCCATCCGGTCATTGCTCTCCGCTGTTAAAAAATTCAGCACATCGATGCCGTACTTATTTAATTCATTCTCCCATCTTGTCATCAAAGGGATTTCTCCGTCATCGCCATCAGCATCACGCGGATCAGGAAAATCCCAGGTAAGATTCATTCTTTCTGAACGCTCTTGGTTATAATCGGAAAATGTCTTATCGTTTTTGCCGAAATAAAGGCTGTACGGCAGATGACCGTGAATATCGACAGGTTTAAAATGCTGCCGGAAAAGCATACAATCGCCGCCTCCCTTACCGCCTGACAACGAAAAAAGGCCCTTATCCCATGAAGAATAAGAGCCTCTTGTGTCCAAGTCAGCGGTTGCTGTTTTTTCTCATCTTAAACCCATTATTCCTGTCAGTCAAGTAAGCTTTCAAACTCAAATTCCTTTTTCGATAATACAAATAATTATTTTATAATCATTATAAAATAATATTGACTTTTTATTGATAGGTGGTATTATGTTTTTATAAATCTAAAGAGGTGATCACATGAGTTCAAATAAATTAACAACCAGCTGGGGCGCTCCTGTCGGAGATAACCAAAACTCAATAACGGCCGGCGATCGCGGCCCCACTTTAATACAAGACGTCCATCTGCTTGAGAAATTGGCGCACTTTAACAGAGAACGCGTTCCGGAGCGTGTCGTTCACGCAAAAGGCGCGGGGGCACACGGTTATTTTGAAGTCACAAATGACGTGACAAAATATACGAAAGCCGCATTTCTGTCAGAAGTCGGTAAACGCACACCGCTCTTTATCCGTTTCTCAACCGTTGCAGGCGAACTGGGCTCTAGTGACACAGTGCGCGACCCGCGCGGATTTGCCGTTAAGTTTTATACAGAAGAAGGAAACTACGACATCGTCGGAAACAATACGCCAGTGTTCTTCATCCGTGATGCCATCAAGTTCCCTGACTTTATCCATACACAAAAAAGAGATCCGAGAACACATCTGAAAAACCCGACGGCCGTTTGGGATTTCTGGTCTCTGTCACCGGAATCCCTGCACCAGGTAACCATTCTGATGTCAGACCGAGGCATTCCGGCAACCCTTCGCCATATGCACGGATTCGGAAGCCATACATTTAAATGGACAAATGATAAAGGCGAAGGCGTCTGGATTAAATATCACTTTAAAACAGAACAAGGCGTGAAAAACCTTGATGTCAATACAGCCGCAAAACTCGCGGGCGAAAATCCTGATTACCATACGGAAGATTTGTTCAATGCGATTGAAAACGGCGATTTCCCCGCATGGAAATTATATGTTCAAATCATGCCGTTAGAAGACGCAAACACATACCGCTTTGATCCGTTTGACGTCACAAAAGTATGGTCTCAAAAAGACTATCCGCTAATTGAAGTCGGCCGCATGGTTCTGGACCGCAATCCGGAAAATTACTTTGCTGAAGTAGAACAGGCGACATTCTCTCCTGGAACATTAGTCCCGGGCATCGACGTCTCACCTGACAAAATGCTTCAAGGCCGATTGTTCGCATACCATGACGCACATCGCTACCGTGTCGGCGCAAACCATCAGGCTCTGCCGATCAACCGTTCCCGCAATGAAGTGAAAAACTATCAGCGTGATGGACAAATGCGTTTTGACGATAACGGCGGCCGCTCCGTCTATTACGAGCCTAACAGCTTCGGTGGCCCGAAAGAATCACCTGAGGATAAACAGGCGGCATACCCTGTATCAGGTTTGGCAGACAGTGTAAGCTATGATCATCATGATCATTACACACAAGCCGGCGACCTGTACCGCCTGATGAGCGAGGAGGAACGCGCACGTCTTGTCGCCAATATCGTCAGTGCGATGGAACCTGTGGAGAAAGAAGAAATTAAGCTGCGCCAAATCGGCCACTTCTACAAGGCTGATCCTGAATACGGCAGACGCGTTGCCGAAGGACTCGGACTGCCCTTACCAAAATAACATCAAAAAACCTGCCGGTCTGTCCGGCAGGTTTTTCCTGTTTATTATCAACAAAACCCGTTTTTTCTCAATTACACAAAGTGGCATGCCGCAAAATGATGAAGCCCTTTCTCGGAAAGCGGCGGACTTTTTTCGGCACATATCTTCTTGGCGGCCGGACACCTCGTTCGGAATTTACAGCCTGAGGGCGGATCAGCTGGGCTCGGAATATCGCCCTTTAACATCACCCGCTCCCTTTTCGCTCCGGGATCAGGAACAGGCACGGCTGATAACAGCGCTATTGTATAAGGGTGAAGCGGCCTTGAAAAAAGCTCTTCCTTTGATGCGTATTCCACAATCGTCCCTAAATACATAATGGCGACCTTTGTACATAAGTGCTCCACCACGCTTAAATCATGGGAAATGAACAAATATGACAGCCCGTGCTGTTTTTGAAGGCTGCTGAACAAATTGATCATCTGCGCCTGAATGGACACATCCAGCGCGGCCACAGGTTCATCCATAATGATAAATTGCGGCTTAAGCGCCATCGCTCTAGCAATCACGATCCGCTGCCGCTGCCCTCCGGAAAATTCGTGCGGATAACGGTCGATCAAGTTTGCGGAAAGACCGCAGGCTTCAAGAACCTCCGCCGCTTTATCACGCGCGTTCCGCTTCACCGCCAACTGATGCTCGATCATCGCTTCGCCGATGGCTTCTCCGATCCGGCGCCGCGGATTTAAAGAACTGAAGGGATCTTGAAAAATAAGCTGTGCTTCCGATCTGAATGTTTTCAGCTCGCGCCGATTCATCCGGAAAACATCACGTCCCTGAAAAAACACCTCTCCCCCTGTTTTCTCATGAAGCCTTAAAATGGTTTTTCCGATTGATGACTTGCCGCTGCCCGATTCTCCCGCCAGGCCGAACACCTCTCCCTTTCCTATCGTAAAACTGACGCCGTCGACCGCTTTAACGGGTTTTTTATGAGTCTTTCTCATCCCCCCTTGTTCCTCATAATATTTTTTCAGTCCCTTGACCTCCAGCAATACATCACTCATCTGCTTTCTCCTCTCTGTAAAGCCAGCACGCCGCCTGATGTCCTTTCCCGAATTCAGTAAAATGCGGGCTCGATCTCCGGCATATTTCCGTGCTGTGTTCACATCGCTCCGCAAAATAACAAGATGCTCCGGACAGATCCGCAAGCTCAGGGACCTGCCCCGGGATGGTGTACAGCGTCTCCCTTCTTTGACCGATGACCGGTTTTGCCGCGAGCAGCCCTTTCGTATACGGATGCTTCGGATCGGAAAACAGCTCCGCAACCGGTCCTTCCTCCACAATTTTTCCCGCATACATGACAATCACATAATCAGCCATTTCGGCAACCACGCCAAGGTCATGGGTAATGAATAAAATAGACGTGTGAAATTGCTTTTTCACATCCCGCAATAAATCCAATATCTGCGCCTGAATGGTTACGTCAAGCGCCGTCGTCGGCTCATCGGCAATGATCAGTTTCGGATCACAGCTGAGCGCGACAGCCGTCATAATGCGCTGCAGCATACCGCCGCTCAGCTCATGGGGATATCGGTGCATGACCTGCTCAGCATGGGGGATTTCGACTAACGTGATCAGTTCAACTGCCTTCCGCCACGCCTCTTTCTTACTCAGCAATAAATGTTCGCGTATAGGTTCAGTCAGCTGCTCACCGATCGTAAACACCGGATTCAAAGAGGTCATCGGCTCCTGAAAAATCATACCGATTTCGCAGCCGCGGATTTTCTGCATTTCTTTTGGTTTCAGCTCCAACAGGTTTCTTCCGGAAAAATGCACCGCTCCCCGTTCGATTCTCCCCGTCTCGGGAATAAGCTGCATAATGGACAATGACGCCATGCTTTTCCCGCAGCCGGATTCCCCTACAATACAAACTGTTTCCTCCTCATGAATCGTAAAGCTGACATCGTCCACGGCCTTTACTGTGCCCTCCTCTGTATAAAAAGCCGTTTCCAAATGCCTCACTTCTAAAAGCGGTTTTTTCATTTCACTTTCACCTGCCGTTTTACTTTAGGGTCAAAAGCGTCTCTTAAACCGTCTCCAAGCAGATGAATCGCCACAACGGTCAAAAAAATGGCCGTTCCCGGGGGAATCCACAGCCACGGACGGAGTGTAAAATCCATAAAATTGTTCGCCGCTTCCATCATGTTTCCCCAAGAAGGAGTCGGCGGAGCAACGCCAAGCCCGAGAAAACTCAGCGCCGATTCACTCAGCATCGCTCCCGCCACATGCAAAGTCGCGGCTACCAGTAATAACGGCAATGTATTGGGAAGCAAATGATAGAGGATTTTCCGTTTATCACTAAGCCCCAGAACTTCCGCGGCCATCATAAACGGCTGCTCCTTCAGCGACAAAATCTGTCCGCGCACAAGCCGCGCCAGACCGGGCCACCCGATCAGGCTTAACATCATCATAATCAAGTACATTCTGTATTCAGAAGGCACTTTCCATTCCGACATCACCGCAGCTAAAATCAAAAGCAGCGGCAGACCCGGAATAGACATGAGCATATCAGCAATGCGCATAATGATCATATCAGCGGCTCCCCGATAAAATCCGGCCGCTGCTCCGAGCAAAGAGCCGATGACAAGTGACAGTACCATTGAAGCAAGCCCCACGGTCAGAGAAATCTGCCCCGCCAGCATCAGCCTTGTCAGCACATCTCTCCCGTACTGGTCGGTGCCCAGCCAATGATGAATCCCGGGATGCTGATTGGCATTAGAAATATCCGTCCGATCTGTTATGTACGGAGAAAAAGACGGCCCGATAAAACACAATAAAAACATAAAACATAAGAAAAGAAGACTGATGACCGTCAGCTTATGATGCAGCAGGCGGCGGTACGTCTGCTTCCAAAGAGAAGACGGCGTCCCTTTCTGTATTTTCATCCGTGAATCCCCCCTATTTCAGCCTGACTCGCGGATCAATCGCGGCATAAGCGATATCCGCCAAGAAGTTTCCCACAATCGTTAAACAAGACAAAAACAAGGTAAACGCCATCAAAACCGGGTAGTCCCGATAATGAACAGATTCCAGCTGAATACGGCCGACACCCGGCCACCCGAAAATCTGTTCAATAATGATGGCCCCGGAAAACAGTCCCGGCAATTCAAAAGCAAGCAGGGTGACAGCCGGAATGAGCGCATTTTTCAACGCATGCTTCCAAATGACGGTGCGCTCTTTCAATCCCTTCGCTCGCGCCGTTCTGATATAATCCTGCCTGATCACATCAAGCATTCCGGAGCGGAAATATCTTGTCAGCGAGCCGATGCCGAGCATAGATAAAATCACAACCGGGAGAATCATATGCCTGGCGGCTTCAAGCACGTAAGAAAAACCAGAACTCGTGCTTCCGGTATCAATCATCCCTCCGACGGGCAGTATTTTTAAATCCACTCCAAACCATTTAATAAACAGAAGGCTGATAAAAAAAGACGGGAATGCCATGGAAGCAATAACAAGAAACGTTACGAGCCCGTCAAACCATGAGTATTTCCTGACAGCCGATATGACACCCGTTATCATCGCGGCAGACCATGTGATAAGCAAAGCCAGGAACGCGACAAAAAACGAATTCCAGACATATTTCTGAAGCAGTGACAGGACGTTTTCCTGATACTTCAAAGAAAACCCCAAATCTCCGCTGAACACATTGCCGAGCCACGTCACATAACGCCGCCAAATCGGCTGATCCAGGCCGTAAAGCGCTTTTAGCTCCTTCGCTCTTTCCGGAGTCAAATTTACATTCGAATCAATATAATCGCCCGGCAGCATGGCGAATAAGAAAAAAATAATAAAGGACGTACCGAATAAGATCACAAGCATTTGTATGAATCGTTCTGCGGCATACCGTTTCACCAAAAGCCTCCCCCTTCCCGCTGAAAGGGCAAAATACCCAGGATGCACCGGGTATTTTGCCTAATTGTTTTTATTGAATTGAGACATTTGAGAGACTTGAACTGATTCCCGAATAATTGTCAGGATCAAGCCCTTTTACTTTTCCGCTGACCGCTCTTGCGCTTTGTCGGTAATGGATCAGGATGTAAGGCGGATTCTCCCCGAGCTCCCGATACAGCTGGTGATAAATCTCTTTTCTTTTGCTGATATCAAGCGTGCCGGCCCCTTCCTCTATCAGCCGGTCCGCTTTCGGATTAGAATATCCCGTCACATTATTGGGATGGCCGGATGCCAGCTTTTCCACCGTGTCATTCGGATCAAGAATCTGCGATGTGGAAACGGCGGCAAGATCATACTGTTTATCATTAATTTTCGCTACCTCTGTATTAAAATCCATCACTTCCGGTTTTAATGAGATTCCGATGTCCGCATAATTTTCTTTCGCGATCGGGATGAAATCATCATCCGCTTTAGAAGTGTAATAGCTGATTTCAAGCTTTTTTCCGTTTTTTTCACGCACGCCGTCTTTGCCCGTTTTCCAGCCTGCTTCATCGAGAAGCTTCTTGGCTTTTTCCGGGTTGAACGTGTACGGATTGACGCCTTTATCGTCATAAGCCCACGAAACCGGAGACACCGGCACATTTGCGACATCTCCGTAGCGTTTAAAGCGGACATCGACGATTTTTTGACGGTCAAGCCCGTAAATAAGCGCTTGGGACACTTTCTTGTCTTGTAAAGGCGGACGCTTATGATTAACGTACACAAGCCCGTAATCATTCACGACAGATACGCTGATATTCGCAAAACCGAGGCTTTTTAAATGCTCAACCGTATCATCATCAGGTGAAAAAGAAGCGTAATCAAGGTCACCCGTTTCAAACAGCTGAAGGGAAGTTGACGGATCGATAATTTTATAAATCAGCTTTTTTGTTTTCGGTTTTCCGGAATAATAGTGTTCATTAGCCTGATAGCGTATTTCCTGTCCCGGGAGGTATTCTGTAAATTGATAAGGTCCCGCTCCGAGCGGTTTGGCATAAAGCTCTTTTAAATAATCCAGTTTGCCGAATTGATAATTCTTTCCGTAGTAGGCTTCTGACAGCACCTGCCCTCCCAAAAGAAGCAGCGACTTCGCACTGACTTTCTCGGTCGTGATTTTAATGGTTCTGTCATCAAGGACATGAATGCCCTCTATCGTCTTTGCTTTTCCTTCTTTATAAGCCTTACCGCCTTTAATATAAGCCGTGGTGATATCTTCATAGCCCGCGTATGCGGGATCATGCAGCAGTGTTAAAGTGAATGCGACATCCTTTGCGGTCAGCGGCGAACCGTCGCTGAAAACGAGATTTTTTCTTAGACGGAACGTGTAGGTAAGCTGATCTTTGGAAATCTTCCAGCTTTCCGCAAGAGCCGGTGCGGGCTTTCCCTTTTTATCCAGTTTGACTAACGGTTCAAAAATAGGATCTGTCGCATTTCCGTCCCAGCCGTTTTCATAAAAGTATGGCAGAAATACCCCGCCCGGCGCGGATATCCCTGCAACAAAAGTGTCGGTTCTGGCTTTCGATTTTGCGGGAAGCGCCTCCGGATGAGAAGCTTTGAATTCTTTTGTTTTGACATGGGCGATACGTGTTTCTTCCTTTTTATCCGTTGCAGAAGATGCTTCTTCTCCTGCACCCCCTAACGCGCACCCTGATAACATGAAGGCTACAGACGACGCGAGTAAGATGCCCGTTGTTTTTATCTTCAATGTGTTCCTCTTCATTTTGATCGGACCCCCGCATGCTTTTCATCTATCTTTATATAAATCTGCTCCATCTGTTCTTGATTCCTCATAATCTCCCGTTTGTTTTTCTCTACAAGCAGTTCGAAATTCAATGTGTGTTTTCTGTACTTTTTTCGCTTTTTACTCTTTTTGCGCACTTGTGTCGCCTTTTGTAACGCCACTTTTCATCCCTCCGCTTTTCATTCAATGGCTTTTACGCAAAAAAGGCCCTTATCTGTTTACAAGATAAGGGCCTTCGGTGATCCGATCAGCCATCGTTTGGAAATATGTAATGATTATGTTAATTCATACAATCCCTACCTGTCAACTATAATTTCAAATAACGTATCCTCCCGGGGGTTTTCCTCATACACTCTCTTATTTTTCCGCATATGTTAGAAAAAATAGCAGAACACGAGTGAAAGAGAGTGAGAGTGTGGAAAAGACAACATTGACCGGGCGCATCGTCAGAAGGGATGACCCGGACTATAATGAAGCAAGAACCAATATCAACTTAAACCTGCAACGATATCCAGACATCATTGTGTTTTGCCAAAACAAACTTGATGCCGTCAATGCGCTGAAATGGGCGCGTGAGAATAACGTACCTTTCCGCATCAGAGGCGGAAGACACAGCTACGAGAATTTTTCCCTGTTAAATAACGGGCTTGTCATTGACCTCAGTGAAATGAAGAAAATAAGAGTGAATAAGGATAAGCGGCTGGTCTCGATTGAAGCGGGTGCCGAATTGGGAGATGTGTACCGGACACTCTGGCGGTACGGCTTGACCCTTCCTGCGGGAACCATCGCAAATGTGGGAATCACGGGGCTGACGCTTGGGGGAGGAATCGGATATTTAACAAGGTCTGCCGGCCTTACTTGCGATCGTCTCCTTCAGCTCGAGATGATCATAGCAGACGAAAAAGCGGGTGCCGAATTGATCACAGTCAACCGCGCAAAGCACTCTGATTTATTTTGGGCGTCTCAGGGCGGAGGCGGCGGCAACTTCGGCATTGTCACATCCATGATATTTAAAGCCGTGCCGATTTCGTACGTGACTGTTTTTTCTGTCACTTGGGACTGGGATGATTTCGACGAAGTATTTCATACGTGGCAGCAGTGGGCTCCATTTACAGATAACCGGCTTACTTCATCAATTCAGTTTTGGCCTAAGGAAGTCAACCGCATAGAAGCGCTCGGCCAATTTATCGGGACAAAAGATGAGCTGAAAGAACTGCTGGCTCCGTTAATGAAAGCGGGAAACCCGAGAAGCGGCATGGTCAAGACAGTTCCGTTTATTAGAGCGGCAGCCTTTTTTAACAGACGGGGAGGCAATGAGCCGCAAAAGATAAAGCGGTCAGGATCCTTTATTGAAAAACCTTTGTCAACACGCGCAATTTCCACTTTAAAGCGCTACTTGCAGCACGCTCCGAATAAAAACGCCAGTGTCTGGCAGCAATCTCTCGGCGGGGCAGCCGGACGAATCGCTTCGGATCAAACGGCATTCTATTATCGAAACGCAATCATTGCCCAGGAATATTTAACAAGCTGGACGTCTCCTGAAGAGGAAAGACAAAACGTCCGCTGGATCGAAGGGCTGAGAACATCTCTTTCAAGAGAAACGATGGGGGATTACGTGAATTGGCCTGATATAGACATCAGAAACTGGCTGCGGACATATTACGGAGAAAATGTTGACCGCCTCCGTCAAGTCAAAACGAAGTATGACCCGGAAAACGTATTCCGCTTTGAGCAGAGCATCCCGCCGCTTCGAAGGTTATCGTTTTTCTAAAAAAGATGAAGATGGACACACTCCATCCTCATCTTTTCTTTTTATTGATATAAACGGCTTCCTTTCTCTGCAAACTCTTTTGCTTTTTCCTTCAATCCTTCATTGACGGCCTCGTCTTCAGTCAGACCGTTTTCTTTCGCATAATCGCGAATATCCTGAGAAATTCTCATGCTGCAAAACTTCGGACCGCACATCGAACAGAAGTGAGCCGTTTTTGCGCCTTCAGCCGGCAGCGTTTCATCATGATATTCCATTGCTCTTTCAGGATCAAGCGACAAATGAAATTGATCGCGCCACCGGAATTCAAACCGCGCCTTAGACAGAGCGTCATCACGGATCTGAGCACCCGGATGCCCTTTGGCAAGGTCTGCGGCATGCGCCGCGATTTTGTACGTAATGACGCCTTCTCTTACATCATCACGATTCGGCAGGCCCAAATGCTCCTTCGGGGTGACATAACAAAGCATCGCCGTGCCGTACCAGCCGATCATCGCCGCGCCGATCGCCGAAGTTATATGGTCATAACCCGGAGCGATATCTGTCGTTAATGGCCCGAGCGTGTAAAAAGGCGCCTCTTTACAAATTTCCATCTGCTTGTCCATGTTTTCCTTAATTTTATGCATCGGCACATGGCCCGGTCCTTCAATCATCACTTGCACATCATGCTTCCATGCGATTTCCGTCAATTCTCCGAGAGTCTCCAATTCAGCAAATTGCGCTTCATCATTGGCATCTGCAATCGAACCAGGACGCAGCCCGTCACCAAGAGAAAAAGCAATATCATATGTCTTCATGATTTCGCAGATTTCTTCAAAATGCGTGTACAGAAAGCTTTCCTGATGATGAGCAAGGCACCATTGCGCCATAATTGCCCCGCCGCGGGAGACGATCCCCGTCGTGCGTTTGGCCGTTAACGGGACGTAACGAAGCAATACGCCGGCATGGATGGTGAAATAATCCACGCCCTGCTCCGCCTGCTCAATCAGTGTGTCACGATAAATTTCCCACGTTAAATCCTCGGCAGCGCCATTTACTTTTTCAAGCGCCTGATAAATCGGCACCGTCCCCACAGGCACGGGGGAATTGCGGATGATCCATTCACGTGTCGTATGAATGTCTTTTCCCGTCGATAAGTCCATCATCGTATCAGCGCCCCAGCGAATCGCCCACGTCATTTTTTCGACTTCTTCTTCGATAGAAGACGTAACAGCCGAGTTGCCGATATTTGCATTGATTTTCACATGAAAATTCCGGCCGATAATCATCGGCTCGCTTTCCGGATGGTTGACGTTAGAAGGAATAATCGCCCGGCCGCTCGCCACCTCTTCCCTCACAAATTCGGGAGAAACATGCTCGCGTATTGCGATAAACTCCATTTCCGGCGTAATGATGCCTTTTCTCGCATAATGCAATTGTGTTATGTTTTTCCCTGCCTTGGCCCGCCGCGGCTTCCGCTGTAAACCGGGGTATTCGGCAGTATGATCTTCTTTTTTATAGCCGTTGTCCTCAGGCTTTACAGTCCTTCCAGCATATTCCTCTGTATCGCCGCGCCCGGTAATCCACTCTGTGCGGACCGGCCTGAGACCTTCATGAATATGAATCTGTACATCCGGGTCTGTATACGGTCCGCTCGTATCATAAACACGGACCGGCGGATTCTCCTCTTCACCGAACGCCCCCGTTGTCGCACTCAGGCTGATTTCCCGCATCGGCACTCGTATGCCAGGCGAAGAACCCTTTACATAAACCTTTTTACTGCCTGAAAAACTCGACATAATGGAAATGTTCGCTTGCTGTACTGATTGATTTTGCATACAAATCTCTCCTTTATCATTTGAATAACAGAATCAAGCTCAGCACCAGCACAAAAAACCGGGTTCAATAGAGAACCCGGTTTTGCAGTCAGAAAGAAACTATTATTGTTTTCATCAACAATAATAAAACCTTTACTTCCCCACGCTGGTACGAACCAGATCAGGTCCAAAGGGTTAAGAAGCCGCCGCTTCTCTCTCAGCCCGCTTAAACGGGCACCCCCAGTAACTATGAATTTCGGTTTCATCGTAACATAAGTTGTATACAAAAAAAAGCATATTATTAAAATTCAGATAACGAAGCGGTCATAAGCTCTGTGTCCCTAACGCCTTCTTCGGTATCAAAAACCCGATACCCCTTTGCCGTTTCCCGGGAAGAGACAGCTTGGAACAGCTGACCGTCTTTATAATGCAGCGCAGCGCCGTCATCAGCGGCATAGCCTTCCCGGAGTTTCTTTTCTGAAATCAGACGGTGATACGCCGGTCTGCGCTCCTCTTCTCCGTCATAGTGCGGACAAAAGCTGCCCGGCAAAAACCCTAAAGCTCGCAGCTCTCTCAAATCTCCCGCTGAATCCGTCACACCTTCTTCAAACCAGCAAATCGCCCCGGCGCTGAGGCCCGCCAGGATGATGCCGCTTTCCCAAGCCTCACGAAGAATAAGGTCAAGCCCCCACTCTTTCCATAAGACAAGCATATTGCGGGTATTACCGCCGCCGACATATATAATATCTTTCTTCATGAGAAAAGATCTGAGGTCAGAACGAGGCGGTTTAAACAGCGACAAGTGATCAGGCTCACACTCCAGCTTATGAAAGGCCTGATAAAACCTGGCGATATAATTCTCCGAATCTCCGCTTGCCGTCGGCAAAAAACAAACTCTCGGCTCTGGTCTCACCGACTGCTCCAAAATATATTGATCCAGCACAAGATGATCCGGCTCCATGGAAAACCCCCCGCCGCCCAATGCAATAATCTGCTTCATCGCCATCACCTCTTTTTTCTCAAGTATAACTTAAAAAAGCGTTATCCCATTCCGGATGCCGCCTTCAAATTATTTCTTTGTTATCTGAAAAATGAAAAGACACCGTATAAAACAACGGAGATCCCTGCAGCGATAAGCGCCGGAACAAGCTTCGAACGGGCATACTTCACAACATCGATCCCCAAAACCGTACAGGTTGTCACCGTATTATCACTGAGAGGGGAAGCAAACGCTCCAAATGTTCCGCTGGCAAAAACGGCCCCAATCGCTAATAATAAGCTGGTATGCGACTGAACCGCCAGCGTCACGCCGAGCGGCATTAAAAGCCCCCAAGTCCCCCAAGATGATCCGATAAAATAGGATATAACCGCTCCAAGTATAAAAAGAGATGGCGCAATAAACATATGGGGGATCCATGACGTTAAATGAGAAGTAACATATTTCGAAAACCCCAGATCCTCAGATACTGCTGTTACGGCCCAAATCAGCGATAACATAATAATAACGTTTACCAATTCGTTTCCGCCCTTAATAAAATGCGTCACAAGCTCGCTTGCGTGAAAACGCTGAAACATAAAAAGAGCAAATGCTGCAATAACCGCTGCCAATAATGCGGTTAACATGACGCCAAGCATATCGCTTTTGATAAAAGCATTCAAAAACCCTTGTGCTTTTGAATGGCCGTCCCACCAGCTGAGAAACAGTGTTAACAGTAAAAACAGCCCGATTGGAATGATTAAATTCCACGGCCGAATCGGTGTTTCCTTAATATAAGCACGGTGCGCCGAATCTAACTCCTCCTGCTGGTCAGCATGTACATCCCCGCCCTTTTCGAACATCCCCGTGTGTCCTCCGTGAATATCCGGGATCGTCCCTGTTTCCATGTTAAATGAGCCGGAGCCTTTTGAAAGCAATACACCGCTGTTCTGCGGGATCGGTTCCGTATGTTTATTATGTTCCCGAGAAGGAATTTGTCCGTTCCTTTCTGTTTTTTCCAAGCTTTCATCTTCTTTTTGTTTCTTAAAAAAGCAGTAATAAATACCGACTAAAATAATCAAAATGGAGAAAAAATTGAAGGGAATACTTTTCACATAGACCGTGTAAGCCGGCTGATCTATCCCTGACGTTTTGAGGGCCTGTCCGATAATGGAAACCATGTAGCCGACAAATGCCGTTGCTACCGGAATCAAGGCAATGACCGGGTTTGCTGTAAACTCAATAGCATACGCAATTTTCTGTTTCGACAGGTCCAGACGCTTGCTTATAGCTTTCATAATCGGCGCAATTGTAACGATGCGAAAGTCCGGTTCGCTGAATGTGCCTAATGTCGACAGCCATGCAAGCAGCATCGCGCCTTTTTTGGTTTTAACCTTTTTACTGATCAAATGGACGAACCCTTTTATCCCGCCGGTTAACTTTATAATCCCCACAAGGCCGGCAAATGAATATAGAAAAACAATGATTCTAATATTATTGATTACGACAATGTTGCTGATCAAATAATGAACCATATGCTCAATCCCGCCAAGCAAGCTCGGATGTAAAAGATAACTTCCGACCAGCAAACCGACAAACAGACCGGACTGCACTTGCTTTGTAATGATTGAAATGGGAATGACCAGAATAAATGGGATAAGGCAAGCCCAAGTACCTTCCATAAAAAACACCTCTTTCAAAGAACTTTTTGTTAGTATCTTTGAAAAATACGGATTTATACAATCCCAGGTGTATCATGTTTTCATAAGCCCTGGATGATGTTTTTATACAACAAAAAAGGCTTCTACATAATGTAGAAGCCTTTGTATACCGGTGGCCGGGGTCGAACCGGCACTCCAGAAGGAACACGATTTTGAGTCGTGCGCGTCTGCCAATTCCGCCACACCGGCATGTAATGTCGTGTTCAACCGACGTATATAAATATAACATGCATTTTATAAAGTGTCAACGGTTTTAGTAAAGTTTTTTTAATGGTAATGCTGTATACACACGAAATAAGGAGAAACCTATATTTATAGTTTTTACGTTTTTATTATAAAAAAAGTGATTTGCATATTGCAAATCACTCTCATATGTGTTTTATAATGTGAAGTTTGAAGACCAATTTAACATGATTCGTCCAAAGTTAAATTGGTGCCGAGGGCCGGACTTGAACCGGCACGGTAGTCACCTACCGCAGGATTTTAAGTCCTGTGTGTCTGCCAATTCCACCACCCCGGCAAAAGAAAGGCGACACCCG
>NZ_CP127224.1:37500-862500 GCF_030284525.1 Bacillus sp. L381 | reverse complement strand
AAGATCAAGGGTTGCGCTCGTTGCGGGACTTAACCCAACATCTCACGACACGAGCTGACGACAACCATGCACCACCTGTCACTCTGCCCCCGAAGGGGACGTCCTATCTCTAGGATTGTCAGAGGATGTCAAGACCTGGTAAGGTTCTTCGCGTTGCTTCGAATTAAACCACATGCTCCACCGCTTGTGCGGGCCCCCGTCAATTCCTTTGAGTTTCAGTCTTGCGACCGTACTCCCCAGGCGGAGTGCTTAATGCGTTAGCTGCAGCACTAAGGGGCGGAAACCCCCTAACACTTAGCACTCATCGTTTACGGCGTGGACTACCAGGGTATCTAATCCTGTTCGCTCCCCACGCTTTCGCTCCTCAGCGTCAGTTACAGACCAGAGAGTCGCCTTCGCCACTGGTGTTCCTCCACATCTCTACGCATTTCACCGCTACACGTGGAATTCCACTCTCCTCTTCTGCACTCAAGTTCCCCAGTTTCCAATGACCCTCCCCGGTTGAGCCGGGGGCTTTCACATCAGACTTAAGAAACCGCCTGCGAGCCCTTTACGCCCAATAATTCCGGACAACGCTTGCCACCTACGTATTACCGCGGCTGCTGGCACGTAGTTAGCCGTGGCTTTCTGGTTAGGTACCGTCAAGGTGCCGCCCTATTTGAACGGCACTTGTTCTTCCCTAACAACAGAGCTTTACGATCCGAAAACCTTCATCACTCACGCGGCGTTGCTCCGTCAGACTTTCGTCCATTGCGGAAGATTCCCTACTGCTGCCTCCCGTAGGAGTCTGGGCCGTGTCTCAGTCCCAGTGTGGCCGATCACCCTCTCAGGTCGGCTACGCATCGTCGCCTTGGTGAGCCGTTACCTCACCAACTAGCTAATGCGCCGCGGGTCCATCTGTAAGTGGTAGCCGAAGCCACCTTTTATGTCTGAACCATGCGGTTCAGACAAGCATCCGGTATTAGCCCCGGTTTCCCGGAGTTATCCCAGTCTTACAGGCAGGTTACCCACGTGTTACTCACCCGTCCGCCGCTAACATCAGGGAGCAAGCTCCCATCTGTCCGCTCGACTTGCATGTATTAGGCACGCCGCCAGCGTTCGTCCTGAGCCAGGATCAAACTCTCCGATAATGGATCACAGACTAAGTTCACTGCATCCTGCAGTAACGTCTGTGTGATCTGCATCGTGCAGACCTTAGTTTGACTGACTACGCACATCGCTGTGCGATTTATTTAAAACTTCGAATTAACAGGTACGTTTTGTCTTGTTTAGTTTTCAAAGATCATCCCAACCTCATCTCGAGGCGACTTTTTCAGTATAACATTTCAGCAAGTTGCTGTCAAATGTTTTTTTTGTTTTTATTTCTCCGCCGCTGTGAGCTTTTTGTTGAAGCGCATCAGCGACGTTTAATAATATAACACGCTTATAAATCAGCGTCAACACTTTTTTTAAAAGAATATCCTCGATGATATACTTCCTGTCCTTTGGTTTCTATTTGGGATACTTCAATAAAGCCTTTTTCCGTCAGGTAATCAAGCATGACACCGAGATCTTGGGTGAAGTGCGCCAGTTCAGGATGCTGAAGCAATTCTCCAAACTGCCACATTTCTTTTTCTTTCATCACTTGAAAAAGATGGGCAGAACCGATTTCAGCTTTTGAATGAATGAGAAAATCATTTGCTAAGAATAATAATTCGAGTCTTTTCTCCAGGCTTTCGTGACTCTCGACAAGTTCGGAATATAACTTATACACTTGCGGCTCAATATAACGAACCTGATTCCAGACTGTCGTTTCCGGATAAAACCCCCGGTCAATCACTTCTATGCGGGCCAAGTGGTGAAGAGCGTGCACTACCGCATAATATGCGTCCAGAAAATGATCAGCTTCAAAAAACGCTTTTCCTTCTACAAACCTTCTGATCAGCTTGCCGTACTCCATTCCGATTTTTAATTTACGCTCGGCGAACGGGAATGTGCTGAGCCGGTCAGCGAGCTCAGCTATATATTCATTGCGGTCAAACAGCACCTTGCCGTTGATGATCCAATCTATAACTCTTCTGTTTGTCCCCAGCAAAATCCATTCCTGAAGCAGAGCATCCGTTACAATATGTAAGGAAGCGGTTTTGTGTTCGAATTCATAATGCTTTATAAAAAGAGGCTCTTCAGCCTGTTTGACAATGACCAGCATGACCGCATCAAAGTTATCTGTGATGGATGATGCTTTGCTCCTTCTCTCAATCATAAGGACGGCCAGCGTATCGGGATGACTTGCTCTTTCTTGGTAAATTGGACGGAGAAGATTGTCCATTACGATTCCTCCAATGCGATTGTTTCACTAGCTATTGTTTCTACATTTCTATGATAAAACATGAAAGTCCTTTTTTCTAAACACATTGCACTATTATAACAAATTTCCTTTCGGCTGCCATATTTATTCTTCCCTTTTCTTACGAGAACATGAAGAATATACCATCTTTTTTGTGCTATAGTTAAACCAGAGGGGGATGGACATGGCGAAATACTCAAGCAAAATTAATAAGATCAGAACGTTTGCGTTAAGTTTGGTTTTCGTTGGGTTTATCATTATGTACATCGGGCTGTTCTTTAAGCAGTCTGTTTTGCTTGCCAGCTTGTTTATGATTCTCGGCCTGCTGTCGATCGGGCTAAGCACTGCCGTTTATTTTTGGATCGGCATGCTGTCTACAAAAGCGGTCCGGGTGACGTGCCCCGCCTGCGAGAAAGAAACGAAGATTCTGGGCAGAGTGGATATGTGCATGCATTGCAGAGAGCCGCTTACATTGGATAAAGGGTTGGAAGGCAAAGCGTTTGATGAGTCTTATAACAGAAAAAACAGTGTGAAATAAACAAAGCTGACCGTATCAAAGCGGTCAGCTTCGTTTAATGGTTTTCTTTTTTGGAGCATTCTTGGCAGACGCCGTAAATCTCCAAGCGATGGTGGCTTACCTTAAACCCCGTTACGTGAGCCGCAAGCTGTTCAACTTCGTCAAGCCCGGGATAATGAAAGTCCACGATTTTTCCGCAGTTTTCACAAATGGCGTGATAATGGTCAGAGGTGACAAAGTCAAACCTGCTGGACGCATCTCCGTACGTCAGTTCCTTTACAAGCCCAGCTTCCCGGAATACACGCAAATTGTTATATACTGTCGCGACACTCATATTAGGGAATTTCCCTTCCAAGGCTTTATATATATCGTCCGCTGTCGGATGAGCCATAGAATCCACGAGATATTCCAGAATGGCATGACGTTGAGGAGTAATCCGGACTCCCGTATCCTTCAACGTGTCTAAGGCTTCTTTTAATTCATGTGCAGCCATCCGTCATGCACCTCTCTTCTAAAAAAGATTCTTACTTTATAATGTTTATAATTAGTGTACATCTTTTTCCGGTCTCCTGTCAAATGTAATCTGAAGAAAACCCCGTGATTTCAGCATTTGTCCATTAATTTGCCGCAATTTGTTCCAATTCGCGAAGAGCCTCCGCAACATGATCTTTCACTTTTACCTTTCTCCACTCCTTCACAAGACGGCCTTCTTTATCTAACAGAAAGGTGGATCGCTCGATTCCCATATATTCTTTCCCAAAATTCTTCTTCAGCTTCCACACGCCAAAAGCTTCCGCCAGTTTGTGCTCATCATCGACGAGGAGCTGGAAAGGAAGATCGTGTTTCTGTTTAAATTTTTCATGTCTGTCACGGCTGTCAGGGCTTACTCCAATAATGACCGCATTAAGTCCCGCAAAACTTTCGTGCTGATCACGGAAATCGCATGCTTCCGTCGTGCATCCGGGTGTCATGTCTTTCGGATAAAAATAGAGCACGACGTACTTTCCTTTAAAATCCGTTAATGATACTTCTTCTCCGCTGTCGTTCACTAATTCCATATCCGGTGCCGCTTGTCCGATTTCAATCGTCATTTCTTATACCTCCGGGTTTTTTATTAAGCGTATCCAATTCACGTTAAGATTACAACCGTTATCCCCCGCTCTTTTCTGGAAGCAAGAACCGTTGTGCTCGCAATGAAGCATGCTACAATAGAACATGATGTAAGGAGATATTAGGAGGGTCATTTTTTGTATACAAAATCAGTTGAACTTCATAAGGAAGCGTTAGAACATATCGTCGGAGGCGTGAACAGCCCGTCCAGATCCTACAAAGCGGTAGGCGGCGGTTCACCAGTTGCGATGGAAAAAGCGAACGGCGCTTATTTCTGGGATGTAGACGGGAATAAGTATATTGATTATTTAGCGGCTTACGGCCCGATTATTACCGGACATGCCCACCCGCATATTACAGAAGCGATTACAAAAGCAGCTGAAAACGGCGTACTGTACGGGACGCCGACCAAACACGAGGTCACTTTCGCCAAAATGCTGAAGGAGGCCATCCCTTCACTTGATAAAGTGCGGTTCGTAAACTCGGGTACCGAAGCCGTGATGACAACGATCCGGGTTGCACGCGCTTATACAGGCCGGACAAAAATCATTAAATTCGCCGGCTGCTATCACGGCCATTCTGATCTCGTGCTTGTCGCTGCGGGTTCCGGACCGTCCACGCTCGGCACCCCCGATTCAGCAGGTGTGCCGAAAAGCATCGCCAATGAGGTGATCACCGTTCCTTTCAATGACGTTGAAAGCTACAAAGCCGCATTGGACAAATGGGGTTCGGAAATTGCAGCAGTCCTCGTCGAGCCGATTGTCGGCAATTTCGGCATCGTTGAACCTGAAGAAGGCTTTTTAGAACAGGTCAACGAATTGACCCATAAAGCGGGCGCGCTCGTCATTTATGATGAAGTGATCACGGCGTTTCGTTTTATGTACGGAGGCGCGCAGGATCTTCTCCAAGTGAAGCCTGATTTAACGGCGCTCGGAAAAATTATCGGAGGCGGCTTGCCGATCGGCGCTTACGGAGGCAAAAAAGAAATCATGGAGCAGGTTGCTCCGCTCGGCCCGGCATATCAAGCAGGCACGATGGCCGGAAACCCGGCATCCATCTTATCAGGCATCGCCTGTTTGGAAGTGCTGAAGGAAGAAGGCGTTTATGAGCGGCTTGATCAGCTCGGCGCCAGACTTGAGCAAGGCATTCTCGCCCATGCGGAGACACATGGCATTACCATCACCGTCAACCGTTTAAAAGGCGCGCTTACGGTTTATTTCACTGATGAAAAGATCGTCAATTATGAGCAGGCGGAAAATACGGATGGAGAAGCTTTTGCCAAGTTCTTCAAGCTGATGCTTGAGCGCGGCATCAATCTCGCCCCGTCGAAGTATGAAGCTTGGTTTATAACAACCGCACATACTGAAGAGGATATCGACGCCACTTTAAAAGCGGTTGAAGATGCCTTCAGACATATGAAAAAATAACTGCCGAAACAAGCGGGAGCCCGGGGCTTCCGCTTGTTCTTTTTGTCCGATTTGTGAGATAATGGTTTTTTCAAAAAAAGACCTTGAATAATTAGCACGATCCCTGTATATTACTTTATTGTTTAGCAAATCAACCGACAGGGAAATGTAAGTGTCAGCCGTTCGTTCGGCACATAATTTATTAGAGAAAGGAATGCACGCACAAACTAATGAAACTTGGTGCCCGCATTTTTAAAACAGGGATTGCGATTACGCTCGCGCTCTACTTAGCATCATGGATCGGACTTCCGTCGCCGATCTTTGCCGGGATTGCAGCTATATTTGCCATACAGCCCTCTATTTACAGGTCTTTTCTTATCATTATTGATCAGGTGCAGGCAAATATCATCGGCGCTGTCATCGCTACGGTATTCGGACTGATTTTCGGACCGAGTCCGATTATGATCGGATTGACCGCGGTGATTGTCATCACGATTATGTTGAAACTGAAAATTGAACACACCATTTCGATTGCGCTCGTGACGGTTATCGCGATTTTGGAAACACCGGGCAACAGCTTCCTGACGTTCGCTCTGATACGAACAAGCACCGTTATTTTAGGCGTGCTGTCTTCTTTCATTGTGAACCTTGTGTTTCTTCCGCCGAAATACGAAACGAAGCTGACTCATCATACGGTTGAATATACCGATGAGATCATGAAATGGATCAGGCTGACGATGCGCCAGTCCACGGAGCACTCGATATTGAAAGAAGATATTGAGAAGCTGAAGGAAAAGATGATGAAGCTTGATCATACGTACCTTCTTTATAAAGAGGAGAGAAGCTACTTTAAGAAAACGACGTATGTAAAGTCACGCAAGCTTGTATTATTCAGACAGGCGATTATTACAGCGAATCGGGCGCTTGATATGCTGAAAAAGCTGCACCGCTATGAAAATGAGATTTATCATATGGCGGAGGAATTTCAGGAGACGCTGACAGAAGAAATCGATTATCTGCTTCATTGGCACGAAAGAGTTCTGATGCGGACGGTCGGCAAGATTAAACCGCATGATGACGATGCTGAAGAAAGCATTAGATATAAACAGCTTTTGACGAAGTCTTTCTTAAAAAACCAGCAGAACTGCGAAGATGAACTGCTTGATTACAATATGCTCAGCATTATGGCTGCGGTTGCGGAATACCGCGAGCAGCTGGAGCATCTCGATACGTTAATCACGAGTTTTCAGACATACCACCCGAAAGACAGCGAATTAGAAACAGACGATGAGTAACCCGGTGCTTCAGAAGACCGGGTTTTTTTGTATAAAAAAACTTATGCCGCCAAATCGGGCGGCATAAGTTTTTCGGTCAGTTTAAATTCTGTATCGTAAATAAGTGTCTGTACTGGCCTTCCCGCGCCATTAATTCCTCGTGTGTACCTGTTTCAATGACGGCGCCGTTTTCCATAACGACAATTTTATCCGCGTGCGTAATCGTGGACAGCCTGTGAGCGACGATAAATGTCGTCCGGTTTTTCGCAAGCTTGTCCATCGCTTCCTGAATGAAGTGTTCACTTTCAAGATCAAGAGCCGATGTCGCTTCATCCAAAATTAACAGCGGCGGATTTTTCAAGAAAACACGGGCGATGGAAATCCGCTGTTTCTGTCCGCCTGACAATTTGACGCCCCGTTCGCCGACTTTGGTATCATAGCCTTCGGGAAAGCCCATAATAAATTCATGGGCATTTGCCGCTTTCGCAGCCGCAACCACCTCATCCAAAGACGCTCCCGGTTTACCGATGGCGATATTTTCACGAATGGTCTCACTGAACAGAAATGTATCCTGAAGCACCATTCCGACTTGATTGCGGAGGCTCCTCGCTTCATAATCGCGAATATCGGTGCCGTCAATCAGCAGACTGCCGCCGGACACATCATAAAAACGCGGTATGAGGCTGACAAGCGTCGATTTTCCGCCGCCGCTCATCCCGACGAGCGCCACGGTTTCGCCTTTTGTCACCTTTAAGGAAACGTCCCGCAAGATCGATTCTTTCCCTTCTTCGTAACGGAAGGAGACATTTCGAAATTCAACCTCGCCTTTAATGCCGTCAGCTTTTACTGCATTCGGTTTATCAGTCAATTCATACGGTTCATCGATAAATTCAAATATGCGGTCCATTGAAGCGATCGACTGGGTCAGCGTTGTCGATGAGTTGATCAATCTTCTGACCGGATTGTACATTCTGTCAATGTAGCCGACGAACGCAACCATCGTCCCTACGGTCAGCGGGCCGTTTATGACAAAATAGCCCGCAAACGCGATAACGAGCAGCGGCGCCAAATCTGTAATGGTATTTACGACCGCAAACGTTTTGGCGTTCCAATTCGTATGACGGATCGCTTTGTCCAGAAAATGTCCGTTTTTTTCATCAAAATTGGCTTGCTCATAATCTTCAATCGCGAAGCTTCTGATAACGGGCATTCCCTGCACTCTTTCGTGCAAATGCCCCTGCACCTGAGCGAGTGCCTGAGAGCGCTCGCGTGTCAGTTTCCGGAGACGGCCGTAAAAGTATTTCACTGAAATGCCGTATAACGGAAACAAAATGACAGAAATCAATGTCAGTTTGACATCGAGCGTGAACATAATGCAGATGACGATCAGCACTGTCATCATATCAAGCCAGATGTTCATCAGTCCCGTTATGACAAAGTCTTTTGTCTGTTCGACATCATTTATCACCCGGGAAATGACTTCGCCCGTTCTCGTGTTGGCATAAAACCGCAGGCTCAGTTTTTGAATATGATCAAACAATACTCCCCTGATATCGTAGAGCACCCGGCTTCCCGTCCATTGCGCGAAATATTGCCGATAATACTCTACCGGGGGACGCAGAACTAAAAACAGCACAAACATGATGCCCATAATCGTGAATAGTGACGATGTTTTAGCGCTTGCCGTTCCGCCCCCTTGAATAATATCATCGACCACGTATTTTAACAGAAGCGGGAGAGCCAGCGGGATGGAGAATTTTATGATACCGATTAACACTGTGATAAAGATTTGTTTTTTATAGGGTTTTACAAATTGCATATAGCGTCTGATTACGCCCACACTTTATCCCCCTCTCTCTTTAAGGCGTGTGAGCCCATGTGAAAAACCTGTTGACACCCCAACAGGTTTTTATTGTATTCTTTATTTTGTATAGCGCAGATACCGTTCATACCACATATCAACAAATTCCGGAGCAAAAGGGCCTTTCCGCTGATGAATCCAGTGCAGCAGCGTATTCAGATACTCTTTCAGAATGCTGTCGATCTCTTTAGGATAATTCATTGATTTGCGATGATCATCATATTCATCCTCGTCCAGAATGTTATACGTCATATCCGGAAACACCTTGACATCCAAATCGTAATCAATATATTTGATGGCCTCTCCGTCATAAGCGAACGGCGAGCTGATGTTGCAATAATAGTGAACTCCGTCATCTCTCAGCATTCCGATGACGTTGAACCACTGACGGGCATGAAAGTAGCATATCGCCGGTTCTCTGGTCACCCACGTCCGTCCATCGGATTCCGTCACCATTGTCCGGTCGTTAGCTCCGATGATACACAATTCCGTACTTTTTAAAATCGTCGTTTCGTTCCAAATTCGATGAAGCAGCCCGTTATGCTTATAGCTGTGAATTTGAATCGTTTCTCCTTCCTTGGGATATCCCATATTTCTCCCCTACTTTCTGTAAAGCCCTGCAGTCAATGCAGCCGCAATTGCTTTCCGACAAGTCTTTTCACTATTATAACGTTACGAATTAAAAAATGAAAATAAAAGAACCACTCCGCTTCCGGAATGGCACATTCATTTCTGCACATAGGAAGACGGCTTTTCCTTGCTGCGATAAGACTGGATGACTTGCTCTGTCTGCCTTTGGAATAACTCCTGTATGCCGGCCAGATCTTTTCGCTTTGTCGCAATTTCGTCCTGTACATTGTCCAGCTTTGCATCTCTTTCCAGGCTGATGAGTTCCGCTTCCACCTGCCGGCAGCGGTCAAGTTCTGACTGCAGCTCGAGAAGCTGATCCATGATCTTCATCTGTTCACTTACAAGCTTTTCAAACTCTGACATCGGGTTCCTCCTTAGGCTTTTAGGTTGATACTACTTACCATTTCGATTTTCTGCCGGAAAACCCTTTGACTCATTCTGTAGAGGAATCACAAGTTTTGTCGTTTTGATAAAAGAAAAAAGCACTTCCACCCGAAGATGAAGTGCTTTTTTGTTTCAGTGATTAGCTGTTTTGTTGTTTGTTTTGCTCAGCAGATTGGTTTTGCTTTCTCACCTGCTGCGCATCAGTTTCACTGCCGAATTCAGTGCCGAATTGACCCTGACTGGAAGCTGATTGCTGGTTTTGTCTTTTCACCTGCTGAACGTCAGTTTCGCTGCTGAATTCAGTGCCGAATTGACCCTGACCGGAAGCTGATTGCTGGTTTTGTTGTTTCACCTGCTGAACGTCAGTTTTGCTGTATTTTGAGTTTGCCATTGTTATCACCTCCACGCAATTTAGAATGCGCAGGAGATGATCAGGCTATTCATCTTTTTAAAAAAACTTACACGAGCAGAGAGCGTCCGCCGTCAATAATGATGGTCTGACCGCGGATCATGTCCGCTTTTGAAGAAACTAAAAACTCCACCGTGTCGATCATGTCTTTAATTTCGACCATTCTTCCGGCCGGCGTATTTTGACGGGCATCTTCAAGCAATTCTTCTCTGTTAGGGAAATGCTTCAGCGCGTCTGTATCAATCGCTCCGCCTGAAACGGCATTCACGATGATATTTCTCGGCGAAAGCTCGACCGCCAGATAACGGGTTAATGATTCTAAAGCGGCTTTTGAGACACCGACCGTCGTATAGTTCTCAAGATAGCGGATGCTGCCAAGTGAGCTGATGCTGACGATGTGGCCGCCTCCGGTTTTTTCCATCAGCTTTGCCGCTTCCTGCGCGCAGAAAAGCAATGCTTTTGCGTTAATATTCATTGTCCAGTCCCAATGCGTTTCTTCAAGTTCCATGACCGGTCTCAGTACGCCTGAAGCCGCGTTATTGACGAATACGTCGAGTCTGCCGAAGGCTTCGTCGATCTGACGGAACATGTCTTTGATTTTTGCCGGCTGGCCGACATTGGCTTTAACGACGAGCGTTTTGACGCCGAGTTTTTCAATTTCTTCAGCTGTTTCTAACGCCGCTTTTTTACTGCGGGCGTAATTGATTACGATATTGTAGCCTTTTTCCGCGAGTCTGATGGCTGCTGCTTTCCCGACGCCGCGGCTGCTTCCCGTGATTAATGCGCATTTATTTTGTTCCATTTTTCCTCAGCTCCTTGCTGCGTATAGTTCTTTTCATTCAACAAACAATAAAAGCATTACCTGTTGAAAGGGGTCTTTTCATATGTATGTCGGACGTGATATGGGCGAATTGGCCATGATGCCCAAAAAAGATTGGAAGGATTCAGAGCTCGCCTATTTCCATCATGCCTTCCAGCAAATTATGCCGTATTTAAACGAAGAAGGCCAGTCCAAGTACCGGGAGCTGATTCAGGAAATCGAAGCCCGGGGCGGACTGAAACGGAATGAGGCGGATTACGGCCACGGCACACGCGTCAGCTATGACTGACGCTTCTTACCGGCGGCCGCCTTCGTCCGCCATTTTCCAAATCTTTTGATGGGAAACGGGAAAAGCGTATTCTTCGAGTTCCCCTTTTGTGACCCGTATTAATTCTGATGAGTCCGACACTTGTTTTACTTTACCGAAAAAGACCGAAATATTCCAGACGAGATGAGTGAAAACATGTTCTACGATGCCTTCCAGCTCTCCGATTTCAGCGGTTGTTCCCATTTCTTTTTCTAAAAAGGCTTCGAGCTGTTCTCGTTCGGTTTTGGTTCCTTTTTGGGTTTCGGTATTCGGAAACTCCCACAGATTGGCGAGCAATCCTTTTGGCGGCCGTTTATGAATATAGACATTGTCTTGGTCGTCTGTCAGCACAACGGCGGCCATTGTTTTTACTCCGGGTTTTTTCTTTTTGCTTTTAACGGGCAGCTCCCTCTCTGTCCCTTCCGCAAATGCCGAGCAGTGCTTTTGCACGGGGCACAGCAGGCAGGACGGAGATTTCGGGGTGCAGATGATCGCGCCGAGCTCCATTAAACCCTGATTGAATTCAGATGGTTTTTCATGAGAAATGAAAGCTGATACCGCCTGTTCGAAAATCGTTCTGGTTTTAGGTTTTGCGATATCGTCCCATATGGAAAGAATTCTCGACATGACACGCATCACATTGCCGTCTACGGCGGGAATCGGTTTGTTGTATGCGATGCTGAGCACGGCGCCTTTTGTATAAGGGCCGACGCCTCTCAGTCCGCCGAATTCCTTTTCCTCAGCAGGAACGACTCCGCCGTACCGCTCGTGCACTTCCTGTACGGCGCTTTGCAGATTTCTCACACGGGAGTAATAGCCTAACCCTTCCCAGGCTTTGAGCACTTTTTCCTCATCGGCTTCAGCAAGCGCCGAGACGGTCGGAAACTGCTCAACAAACCGCCGGAAATAAGGAATAACGGTTTCTACCCGCGTCTGCTGCAGCATGACCTCTGACACCCACACCCGATACGGGTCCTGATTTTCTCTCCATGGCAGAATTCTCTGTTCTCTTTCGAACCATGTAATTAAGTCCTCGCGAAATTTGTCTATATCTTTTTGTTTCATTTTTTCTTCAAGTGCGTTCATATCTTCTCCTCAGATGTTTCGGGTCCCGCTTTTCTTGACACTGTATTTTGGTGTAAACTAAGGGCACGTTACGATAATATGTTACATTAAATAGAGATAAAGAAAAAGCGGAAACATATGAAAACGGCTGATACACGCCATGATTGGGCAAACAGAAAATGGGGAATATCTTATAATGTGAAATATGCGGGCGGACTGATTTTTAACGCCTGCTAGGAGGTCACCAATGGATACTGGCACTCACGTTGTCATGGGCATCGCGCTTGGCGGAATCGCAACTCTTGATCCTGCCGTCGGCATGCATACCCCCATGTCTCAGGCAGTTATGATCGCCGCTCTTGCCGGCTCTCAGGCACCTGATATTGATACCATATTGAAGCTGAAAAATAATGCAGTTTATATTCGAAATCATAGAGGATTCACGCACTCCATTCCCGCCGTTTTATTTTGGTCCATTCTGATTCCTGGCATTTTGTTTATATTTTACCCGGAAGCGAACTTGCTGCACTTGTGGCTGTGGACGCTTCTGGCTGTCGTTTTGCATGTATTTGTGGACATTTTTAACGCGTACGGAACGCAGGCCATCCGCCCGTTTTCGAGAAAATGGGTCGCTCTAGGTATAATCAATACCTTTGACCCGTTTATTTTCGTCAGTCATTTGGCCGCCATTGCCGTGTGGTATATCGGAGGTCATCCGGGCGTGACATTTTTGACGCTGTATATCATCCTCGCGGGATATTACGCCGTCCGGATTTTCATGCAGCTGCGGATAAAGCTGCGGCTGCGCGAGATGATTGAAGAGGAGATTGAAACCATCATCATTTCGCCGACAATGAAATTCAGGCAGTGGCGTATCGCCGTAACGACGGCCCATGCCTTTTATGTCGGCAGAAGCCTTGACGGGCATGTTGTGATATTGGATACATTCAACCGTGTGCCCGTTCCGGAAACCGATGTGATGAAAGCGGCGAAACAGGATGAAAATATTGCAGCCTTTCTTTCGTTTTCCCCTGTTTACAGGTGGGAGGTCGATACCTTTAAAGATCATTATGAAGTGCGCTTTATTGATTTGCGCTACCGGAGCAAAGGCCACTATCCTTTTGTCGCCATCGTCCACCTCAGTCATGATTTAGAGGTTCTTTCTTCTTACACGGGCTGGATTTTCAGCGAGGAAAAACTGCAGAAAAAATTAAAGCTCGGCTCTGTTTAAGAGCCGGGCTTTTTCTGTCTTCTCACATATATGACGGCAAACACGAGACTGATCACCGATATAGCGGCCGCCGGTTTAAAAAACGGCGGATAATACGTTAATTGAATATCATTTTTTCCTTTTTGCGCTTTAAATCCGATAAAGGAATAATCCGCTTTTTCAATCTGTTCTTGTCTGCCGTTTATTTTCAGCTCCCAGCCTTTTTCATATGGAATCGGAAGCATGATATACGGCGCGCGGGTTTTGTTTTCATACGAAATATGAAGCGTGTTTCCGCGCCAGCTGAGATCGGCCGGCGGTTCTTTTTCCGCTTTTCGGTATGCGCTTTTCAGCGTCGCGTACCGTTCTTCGTATAGCGCCAGTCTGTCGAGCTGATACGATCCTTTCGGCAGCCGGATTTGGATGTTTTTTGTTTTCGGCACTCTGACGGTGAGATCGTTGACACCTGTTTTATAAATGGATTGGTTCGATTTTCTCGTTGTCGTGTAATCGTTCACTTTTAATGTAAAACCCTGGTCCTTCGCTTTGTTCATTAAATAAAAGCTGACGTAATAATCTCCGCCGTCAGCCGCGGCGCCGTGCGGCGTAATGATCAGGCCGCCTCCGTCTTCGTTTACCGTCAGGATGCCGTCATGATAATCCGCATGTTCGGGGGTTATCTCTGCCTGACGGATGATATTTTCCGCTTCTGGCGCTTTTTTCGTTTTTGTTGTGTTCGATTCCGTGATGATCCCGTCAAGCATTGCCCGTTCCCTGGCAAGGGCGGGCGCTTTTTTCAGGTCGTCCTCGTTATATACTCGATCGGCAGTCCGTACGAACGGGAGTACATATTGATTTTGATAAACCGCATAGCGGGATGATTCCATGATCTTTTTGAACCCGTACGGCACGCCGGCCTCGTTTGTTTTTTCCGTCATATAGTATTTGCCGTAAAGCAGGCTGTATAAATTAGCCCTGTTTCCTAATGTCGCATAGCGGCTGACACTTTCTCTGCCCATGTCAATCTGGAGGTCGTTCCAGTAGAAGGACAGCAGATTGCGGTTCAGGATGCTTGAGTAAACGCTGAATCCGTTGAACCCGTATATGATCGGGGTATTATTGAATACGCCGTTCATCCAATCTAAACGGGCAAAGGGGTCCGGGTCTTTTTCTTTCAGACGCTGAATGAGCTCTGCTTGTTCTTTGCCTTTATAGTCAGGGCCCGTCATGAATGTATGCGATACCGTATAAATCTTCCCGCCTTCTGATAAAGCATATTTTTCATATGTATTGGCCGTCAGCACCGCAGTCAGCAGAATGACGCCATAAACGGCGGGCACCGCGCCTTTCAGTCTTGCCTTTGCTGCAAAAAAAGCGGCAATGGTCAGCCCCAGAAGAAGCAGGATGGGCAGGTAGGCGTGATCAGAAATATCCAGGCTGAACCGCCTCACCTGGCCCCAATAGAGCAGAACGACGAGCACGGCGGACATCAGCATACTCTTCCTGCTGATGTCCGAAAGCTTAGAAAGCCCTACTGCAACCGTTCCTGCAACCGTGAAGCACAGGACGTATTCAAACCTGTTTTGCGGAGCTGAAAAACCGTTAAAGGCGCTTGCCGCAAACGGACTGAAGTGAAACACTGTATACAGCAGACTGATTCCCGCAAACAGCCGGAACAACCGGTTTTTGTATAAAGAAAATGTAAATAGAAAAAGCAAAAAAGCCGCCGGCAGGATGATAATCCGGCTTGAAAATAAAATGTTGTCGGAAAAATCAAGCCAATCAATATGCTGTGAATACGGCGGCCGCAGATTATGAAGATATCCGTACACGACAGGGATAAAAGAGACCGCGCTTATACCGAAGCCGAGCAGGCCTGACAGAATAAACATCCGGCATTGAGTGAGCCTTTTCGCCTCATTGTCTTCAAGGCGGATGATCCAACGGAATAAGATGTAAATGCCGATGAAAATCAGATTAATATACGCAAAATAAAAGTTGTTGATCAATGTCAGCGCACAGGCGAAGATAAACCACGCCGGCTTTTTTTCCCTGATGATCTTTTCCGCGCCGAACACGAGCAGCGGCAGCCACACCATACTGTCAGTGAAAAAGTCCCAATACACCTCATGCCGGAAGTAAATAATCGAACTCCCATACAAAACGGCTCCGACAAAAGCAGGCACCGGCCGTTTGACGAAATAGCGGAACACACAGGCCGCCGTGAATATGATGAAACTCTGCTTGGCGATGCTGATAAAAACGGAGGCCTGCGCCCAAAACAGCGCATCTGCCTCGCCCGACAGCTGAATAAGCTGCAGAATGCGGACAGCGGCGGAAATAAACAGAAAAAGAAAAGAAGTAGAGAAATAATAGCCGAGCTGACTGTACACTCCCCCGCCCAGCCCGAACGAATAGCTGTAAAACAGCCTGCCGTTCATATATTGGTCAAACAGCAGCTTTTTGAAGACCGCCATTTGGGCGATCCCGTCTCCAGACCCCGTCATATAGCGGCCTGCCGACCACTCTTTTAAGAAAAAAACATGAGCGGCTGCCGCAGCCAGCACACAGGCAACCGGCAAGATCCATTTATTTTTTTTCATACAACGTCTCCATACCCTGCGCACAGCGGCGGCTGTTTAATGGTTCCACTTGCGCTTTTTTGTATAATTCGTTTCATTTTGTTCTCCGTACGTAATATTCGCTTCTTTAATTAAATAGTGCGGGCGTTTTTTTGTTTCATAGTAAATCCGGCCGATGTACTCCCCGATGATGCCCAGACTCAAAAGCTGGATGCCTCCTAAAAACAGCACGGCGGAAATAATGGTGAAGTATCCGGGTACGGACACGCCGTGTGTCAGAATATGAATAAATGTCGTGACAATATAAACCATCGACAGAAGCAAAATCAGAATACCGGTGAAAAAGCAAACCCGCAGCGGCTTGTTGTTAAAGGAGACAACGCCGTCCATTCCATAGTTGAACAGATTGCTGAATGACCATTTGGACGTGCCGTTCTGCCTTTCGACATTTTCATAAAATACGATTTTCTGGTCAAACCCGATCCAGCAAAACAGCCCTTTTGAGAAACGGTTCCCTTCACTCAGCTTCAAAAGGGCATCAACGGCCTGCCGGCTCAGCAGGCGGAAATCTCCGACCCCGTCACGCAGATCCACTTCGACGGCTTTGTTGATAAATTTATAATACAGGGAAGAAAGCACGGAACGCACGGGGCTGTCCCCTTTTCGGTTGCGCTGCGCAATGACTTGGTCATACCCTTCTTCATAGCCTTGAATGAAGTCTTTCAGCAGATGCGTCGGATGCTGCAGGTCGGCGTCCATCACGATTACCGCTTCGCCCTGCACGTGTTCAAATCCTGCCAAGATGGCCGCTTCTTTTCCGAAGTTGCGGGAAAAAGATATGTATTTGACGCGATGGTTTCTGGCGGCCAGTTCTTTAATCTGCTGAAGCGTATCATCCGCGCTTCCGTCATTGATGTAGAAAATCTCATAGTCATAATGAATCGTCTGAAACTCTTTTTTTAAAGATTCATGAATGAGCTTAACGTTATTCCCTTCATTGTAAGACGGAATAATAATTGAGATTAACCTTTGTTTCATGAAGGCACCTTCTTTGTATTATTCTTTTTTAGTACGGCCTTAAAGGCATAGTCCGCAAAACTTCAGTAAGGCTTTTCCTTTTTTTAATGTCGTTTAAACCCATTTTTCGTTACAGGGGCAAGAAAATTTTTTCTGCATATGGTTATATTTTGTCATGTTTTTCGGCAGATATGAGAAAAAAAAGAAAAAGTCTGTACCCGGGACAGACTTTATTGATGAAGGTATTCATGAATCAAATGGCTGACGATGCGCGGTTTTTCGTGAATGACCCAATGGGAGGCATCATCGATGAATATTAAGTCGCCGTTTGGAATCATCCGTTTTGTTTCCGCGGCGAGCTTCTTGCTTAGCGCGCGGTCATTGACGCCCCATATCAATCGGTACGGAACGGGCATTTTAAACGGTACGGCAGGTCCTAAACCGCCGGCTCTGATCGCCCGGTACCAGTTCAGCATAGCCGTGAGCGCTCCTTTTCTGTCCCACGCCTGTTTGTAGCTGTCGACATCTTCCCGTGAAAAAAGCTCCGGGCGTTCGGATAAGCCGATCGCGTGATCCAATACGCGGTAATTGTCTTCAGATAATCTCCGTTCCGGCTTTTCGGGAAGCTGAAAGAAAGCGATATAAGAGCTTTTCTTCCATTGCGGCGGGTAGAACGGGGTGACCTTCCGCATAACCGCCGGATGCGGAATATTGACCGTGATCAATTTTTCAACGTATTGCGGCCGGGTGGATGCCAAGTGCCAGGCCACGGCTCCTCCCCAATCGTGCCCGATGACGACGGCCTTGTCATTTGTAAAATGAGTGATCAGCCCGATAATATCGTCTCTGAGCGTATCAATGGTATAATTTTCAATGCCCTCAGGTTTATCACTGAGATTATAGCCGCGCTGATCAGGCACGACAACATGGTATCCGGCATCGGCAAGCGGTTTGATCTGGCTCTTCCAGCCGTACCAAAACTCCGGAAACCCGTGCAGCAGCACCGCCAAAGGGCCGTCTTTCGGACCAGCTGAAGCCGTGTGCAGCGTCACCCCGTTTGTTTCGATCATATGAAAAGTGATGTCATTCAATCGGTTCTCCTCCCCTTTGTTTTAATCTTCTTTCTGTTAAGGCTATGATCAGGGCGCTGATCGCGATCAATAATACGGCCTGAACGATCAGGCTGTACGGCTGAGTGAGCTGAATAAGCAGGCTGCCCGCAAATCCGGCTGCAGCCATCAGAAGGCCGAACAGAATCATGAGGAGCGCACTGAAACGGTTGCCTTCTCTCCACTGGGATTCACCCGCCATAGACCGTTTCTTCCGATATCCGTACAGGCTGTTAATTGACTTCGGCGGGAAAAGTGTGACTAAAATGCCGGCCGCAGCCATCAGAAGGCCGCCGATTATCATTATCATATCCGTCACTCTCCTTTTCATTTCATACGAAAGGAAAGGCGGAAAGTTTCAGAAAAAAAGCAGGCTCATCCGCCTGCCTGAATCTTTATTTTCGAGCTAAGTCGGCCGTCTTCACATAACCTGCTTTTCCGCCGTATGTGACGTACGCCCATTTACGGTCAAATCCTCCGTCATGGCTGAATCCCCAGCCGAGCACATTGACGGTTTCTCCCGCTTTAACGGAGCTTTTTTTGCCGGTTTCCAAAGTCGGCGTATAAAAAGCGGTTTGTTTAGCGGTCACTGCCTTCATCGGCTGCTTCATCAGAAAATGAGTGGAGATATAGGCTTTCTGACCTTTGTAGTTAATCTCGGCCCAATCTGCCCCTTCAAGCTGTTTAACCTTTACGGCATCTTCTGAACGGAGCGTGCCGACAATCACCCCTTGTTTATTTGGTTCTTTACGGACGTTAAGTTCTCCTGCTTTCACGATATATGTATCTGCTGCGGTGTCCAGTTTTGTCTGATGAGCTGGTGCGGCATTCGCTGCCGGATCAAAAAAAACGGTGCCTGCGGCTAAAAATAAGCAAAGTCCTGCGGCCGGAATAAATGCGGTTAACCCTTTTTTCATGTTCATTGTGGTTCCTCCCCGCTATTTTATAAGTTATTACACATTTCCACACCCCGCGGGTTATCAAACATGTTTTTCCTATTTCTTTTATAAAAAGAAAAAACCGCCGGACTGTATCCGGCGGACGTACTGGTATGTTAATGCAGGAGACCCCTGCTTTGATCCAAATAATGAGAAACGTCTTCCCGCATGCTTTGGAACATATGGAGCTTGCTGCCGTATGATTCAATCCATTCCTTGACAACGCGTTCTGTCATTTGCTCTCCTTGATACGGGCGGCCGGCTTTTGCGTAAGTCGCTTCGAAATCTCCCCATAAGAGCTCAACCCAAGTTCGCGCTTGCAAATAGCTGATCATGTCATTTTTCTCAAGCAGCAAATTCGTCAGTTTGTCGATATATGTATTCATGTCTCTGTCTCCTTTCCTTGGGAAAACCTGCTGCTTTTACACAGCTTGTCACAGGCATATACTAACTTTACGTCTTCAGTCCAGAAGGCGCAACCTTTTGATATTGGCCGAGGGGGAAAACAAATGGTCCGGAACAAGGCAAAAGGATTTCCAAATCAGAACAACAATAAGTTTGAAGGCGAACCGCGGGCAAAGGATGACTACGCTTCTAAACGGCCGGACGGTTCAATTAATTCGCACCCGCAAGAGCGCATGAGAGCTTCAGGCAGACGATAACACATAACGTAAAGAGACCGGGAATGGCCCGGTCTCTTTTTTGCGGCGAAAAAAAGGTCATAACGCCAAACGAATTCCATAATATGTTAAATGTTAAACCGAAAGCCGGTAGACAAAAAAGGAGGGGGTTTTATACAATGAAGACAGTTTCAAAACGATTGCTGAGCTTTACCGCATTCTTTCTGTCCGTTTCATTATTTGCTGTTTCAGCAGAAGCCCAAGGCAATCCGCAGACATCTGTTTCAAGCAGCGGTGAGGAGTTTGACGCAAGTCCGAATCAGCCTGTAAAAAACACACAAACATCTCCCGCTTATGAAGGAACGGGCCTCACCAAAAGACAGCCTGCACAAAACGGCAAAGCCGACATCAAGTCATTAAAGCCTTCCAGTATTATAGGGACAGACGAACGAATCAGAATTTCTCCGACAACATCATTTCCTTATCGCGCGACAGCACAGCTGACCGTTACATACAGCGGCAGCACAAGCACTTACGGATGCACCGGTTTTTTTGTCAATCCCGACACGATCGTCACAGCCGGACATTGTGTGTATGATCAGAAAAACGGCTGGGCATCGAAAATCACGGCAGCTCCCGGCCGCAACGGCTCATCTTATCCGTACGGATCATATTCAGGCAAGACATTCTACAGTGTCAAAGGATGGACAGAAAACGGTGATACCAACTATGATTACGGGGCAATCAAAGTAGACGGATCGCCCGGGAATACTGTCGGCTGGTACGGCTACCGGACGACCAACAGTTCCAGTCCGGCCGGGCTGTCTTCAACTGTGACGGGATATCCGTGCGACAAAGTGTCCGGTTCCATGTGGTCTGACAGCAAGCCGATACGTTCGGCCGAGACATATAAACTCACTTACACGACAGATACGTTCGGATGCCAGAGCGGATCGCCCGTTTATCACGATTACAGCGATACCGGCCAGACCGCCATTGCCGTTCATACAAACGGCGGGTCGACTTACAATCTGGGAACAAGGGTGACAAATAGTGTTTTCGACAACATTCAATATTGGTCAAATCAATAAAGTTTTTATTTTCTTTCTCGCCGCGGCTGTTTTATGCGGATGCGGCAAAGCGGATGATTCCGCCCCCGGCAAAAAAACACTGCCCGTCACTCTCCATTTTGAGGATGCTGACGGCTCACCTGCTGACGGTGTGACGGTAACAGTGATGAAAGCGGCGGAGTCAGATCATCAGCCGAATATAGACCGCGGAGAGACAATAGGCAAGACCGATCACCACGGCAATATTGCCTGGAAAAGCGGGACGGAAGGAACCTATACTATCGTTTTTGAAAAAGACGGCATACCGGAAACCCGGGAGATTTCCTTAGCTGAGAGCGATAAACATACGGTGATCAGCTTTACATTGAAACACTAAAAAAGCTTGCAGGCGGAATATCCGCTGCAAGCTTTTTGTTATCCTTTATGCACTTGGTATTCATAGACATCTTTCTTCTCAGACAGATGAGCGAATGTGGAAAGCACAAGGCCGAGAGCGGTCATCAGCGCACCGCCTGCAAACAGCCATGAGTAAGATCCCGTTCCGCCGAGAATCAATCCGCCGATCCAAGCGCCGAGCGCGTTTGCAAGGTTAAATGCGGAAACGCTCACCGCGGCGGCAATTGTCGTGCCGTTTTCAGATGAAGAAATAACCTTTGTCTGTAAAAGCGGCGGCGTGCCGAACGCGCATGCGCCGAATAAAAATGTCGCTGAAACGGCCGCGGCAGGAAAAACAGCGATATAAGGGAAGATCGCCAAGACGCCGATCAAGCCGATCATCACACCGATCATTGTGCGCGTCAGCAGTTTGAGCGGCACTTTCCCTGCGAAGAAATTCCCCGCCACTCCGCCAAGACCGTAGGCAAATAATGCGCCCGTAATGCCGACCGTGCCGAATCCCGCTGAATCTCTTAAAATCGGCTCAATAAACGTGTAAGCAATAAATACGCCGGAGTAGCCGAGAATGGTGATCGCAAAGGAGAAGATCACTTGCTTATGCTTAAAGACACTCCATTCATTCATCAGCATCGGAATCACTTTCGGTTTTCGATTCGGTACGACCAGCATCAGGCCGATCAGCCCGATCATGCCTAAAACGGAAATAATGAAAAAGACGGCACGCCAGTTAAGAACATCCCCTAAATAAGAGCCGAACGGAACGCCGAGCATCAGCGCCACGGTTAATCCCCCGTTCATGGACGCAGCTGCGGCGGAACGTTTTTCAGGCGGCACCATTTCACTCGCAAACACCATGGCGATTGCAAAAAAGGCTCCGTGGATGGATGCGGATAAAATTCTTGAAATCGCCAGCACGGCGAAGTTTGGCGCAAAGACGCTCATCAAGTTGGCAAGGACGAAGATGCCCATCAAGCTGAGCAGCACCGACTTTCTCGGAAGTTTAACCGCGATAATCGTTACAATCGGGCCTGTCAGGCAGACGCTTGCCGCATATGCGGTAACAAGCATACCCGCTGAAGAAACATGTATATGAAAGTCATCGGCAATCGACGTCAGAATACCCATGACAGCATATTCCGTATACCCGATGGAAAAAGTGCAAATCATTAAAACAAAAATCATTAATTTTACAGATGGCTGTTTCATTTTGATATTCAACGCTAATCGCCTCCTTTTACTAAAAAACAACGAATTCCATATTAAAAGATATCGAAAATGAATTCAAACATTTTTTACTGAAAGATTGAAACGAATGTGCCCGAAAATAAAAAGAGACCGGTTCCGGTCTCTTTTGTTAACTTTTTTCTTTTAAAACGGAAATCGGCAGCGCTTCTTCCTGATCCGGCGACGAAGATCTGTGTCCCCAGGCGAATACGCCGTTCATATAATCAATGCGGAACGTATCATCAGAACCTTCTATCTGATACTCCGCGCCCGGCAGAAAGTCTTCCGGGTTCTGCATGTAGGCTTTGGCCATCGTGATTTTCCGTTCAAGCACAGCCAGTTCATTTACAATGCCCATCTGTTCTGCTTTTCGCGCTTTTTCCGTCAGGCCCGCAATTTCCGTCTGTAGTTCATGAGGCGTCATTTGACTGTATCGTTTGTCCATTTCAGCTTACTCCTCTTCCTGCAAAAATTGTTCAATGTCGTCAATCGAGAATCCTTTTCTGAATAAGTACTGCTTGACTTTCATTCCGCTTTCATAACTGCCGTCATAGCGGTATTTCCTGATTGCTTTTTCCGCATGAGTCTTCAAAGCTTCCATCTCAGCTTCGTCATCATTCTCATACTCCGTCTGCTCCAGAGCGGCATTGATGACGTCGAAAGGGAAACCTTTTCGCTGAAGCTGCATCTGCGCCCGCTGTCTGATCTCTTTTGTGGACAGCTTTTTGTCTTTTTTCAGGATTTTCCCGATATGTTTCAGCGCTTCCTGTATCTGCTCGTCAAACGTAAACGCACTGAGCGTCTCCTTTATGGTATCGTCGTCTATTCCTTTCGCTTTCAGCTCGCGAAACAGGACGTCAGGCCCTTTGCCGTTTGTTTTTTTGTGGGTGCTCGCATAGGCTTCGGCAAATTCTTTGTCATTTAAGTAGCGGTAATCGTACAGTTTATGGATGACTTCAGAAATGACCATCTCAGGTGTTTCTTTTTTCTTCAAATGGTCCCGGACTTCTTTTTCAGAGCGCATCCGGTATGATAAAAATTCGACGGCGCGGTTAAAGGCTTTTTTCACTTCATCGCCGTGACTGATTTCAAGAATGTCAAGCTCATCCAGTTCTTTCCCTTTTTTCAGGTCAAAACGAACAAGTACGTCGGCGTCGACGCTGAATGCATATTTCTCATCAAGAAAGATGTTGAAGCGCTCGGTATTTTTCTTTTGGGTCGATATTTTTGTAATAAACGGCACTCCCGGTCTCCTTTCCCGCCCCGATTTTCAGGCGTTTTTCTTTTAGGCAAATGAGGTAAAGTATATTTATCAACGTGTAAGGAGAGATGGATATGAATATCGCGATGACAGGCGGCACGGGTTTTCTGGGCCGGCATCTGACAGGTGTGTTTACCCGCCAGGGACATCATGTCTATATTTTATCAAGAAAACAAAGAGAAACCGAACAAAAAAATGTGACATATGTTCAATGGCTGGCCGAAAACGCGGCGCCTGAGCGCGAGCTTCCCCCTATTGATGTATGGGTGAACCTCGCCGGCAAATCCATCTTTGACCGCTGGACGGACACAACGAAGGAACAAATCATATCAAGCCGGGTAGAAGCGACGAGAGAAGTCAGACGGATTATCCGGCAGCAGGCAAAAAAACCCCGGGCTTTAATTCAGGCCAGCGCCGTCGGCATTTACGGCACAAGCACAGAGAAAACGTTCACTGAGCAGTCAGATACGTCAAATGAAGACTTTCTCAGTCATACGGCTCATATGTGGGAGCGTGAAGGCCAGAAAATTGAAGCGCTCGGCATTCGGACGGTATATGCCAGATTCGGCGTGATGCTCGGTGAAAAAGGCGCCCTGCCGCTCATGGCTCTCCCTTATAAGCTGTTGGCGGGCGGCACCGTCGGCTCAGGACGGCAATGGCTGTCATGGGTTCATGTCGATGATGCGGCGGAACTCATCGCTTATGCGGCGGAGCATGATGACTTGTCCGGCCCGATGAATGTAACCTCGCCGAACCCTGTTGAAATGAAGCAATTCGGAAAGACGATCGCAAGCGTCCTGCACCGCCCCCACTGGATTCCCGTACCGGAATTTTTTCTGGAGAAGGCATTGGGAGAAATGAGCCTGCTGATCGTAAAAGGGCAGCGCGCCCTGCCTAAGCAGGCGCTGACATCCGGTTTTCAATTTACGTATGAAGAGCTTGATTTCGCTTTAAAGGATCTCTTATCTGCATAAAAACGGAAATAAAAGCCAATCCTATTGGTATTCTGTTTTGAAGGAGGATCTTCTTTTATGGAAAAGAAGCGCGAAAAACATCAGCAGGGAGCCAACCTGAAAAAAATGCAGGAAGTCCTTTATTCCGGTGAATTCAAAAAAGCGGAAAAAGCAGCCAAACGGAAATAAGCTGAATAAAGATCGGGACTGGGCAGATACTATGTTTGTTTGATATCACTTTTTTCAGGGGGCGATTGATATGGGCAGAAATCATACTCACAAAAACCGTGATAAAAACAAACAAAAGCTTCCTCAAGTTCCGGATGCTTTGAAACGCGAAACGGACGGCACATATGAGGAATATTCAAGCGAGCTTGCTGATTCCGCTGACCGCGAAGCGCAGGCGCGGATGAAAGCCGCTGACAACAGAGCTAAAAGCAAAAACCGCTAATACAAAATCCCCGCCTCTTTATGAAGGACGGGGATTTTTTTTACAGTTCGGTAAACAGGCTTTTTGCCGGCGTCCGTTCTTTCGCCTTAGGCTGTTCATCCGGATAGCCCGTTTGAATGATGGCTGCAAAGCGCTCATTGTCTGCAAGGCCGAAGTCTTGATGCACCTGTTTGTCATACATGATACGGCCGCTTTTCCAAACCATGCCGATGCCGTTTTCATGTGCGAGAAGCTGAAGGTTTTGAATCATGCCGCTCAGCGCAGCGAAATCATCGTTTCTCGTAAATTCATTTTCATCTTCTTTTAAGACGACCAATAAAAATCCCGGAACGGCGCTGAGGTTTTTTCTCATGTTCTGCTCTTTTTCCTCGTTGAAATCATCTTTTATCTTCTTGAAAAATGAGACGTAGCTGTCCGCAAGCTTTGCTTTTCCCGCTTCGCTTGCCGCGTAAATAAAACGCCACGGTTCAGTCAGCCTGTGGTTCGGTGCGTAAACGGCCGTTTCAAGCATATCTAATATGACTTCAGAAGGTACGGTTTCCGGTTTAAACGACCGGATGGATCTTCTGTTTCTGATCGTATGTTTAAGTCTCTCGTTTTGCTGTAATTGTTCGGTTTTCGGCATGCCGATTCACCTTCCTATTCAATTGAAAATGATTATCATTTATAATATAACGGATAGAACCGTCTTTTGTAAACCATTACGGAAGCCGAAGATTGATTGATTCGGCATACACAGCCGTTCCCGTCATCTGGATGTTCATCTCTCCGTCTTCCTCCGTGATCCTGATTTCCACTTTTCCGTCTTTCCCCATTTCCTGACCTTGTTCAATCGTCAGCCATTCGGCGCCGGTGCCTCCGTATTTCCGCATATAGGCTGCCATAACGCCTGAAGCGGTTCCCGTGACGGGATCTTCGGTCGTTCCGGAAAAAGGGGAAGAAAAATGGCGTCCGTGCAGATCGCTTTCAGGATGCACGGTTTCCAGAGAAAAAGGATGGACGCTCGCTTTCGGGAGATCGTGCAAAATGGCGGGAAATTGTGTGTTGTCCGGCACCATATTTCGTGATGCTTTCAGTGACCTTAGCGGAACAATCAGTGTCCAAATTCCCGTTGACCCGTAAACAATCGGAAGCTCATCGTGAAAATCCTCCGCCGTAATGCCGAGAGAGGCCGCAAGTTTTTCTTTGTCTCCCGTAAACGGCAGAAATTGCGGGGAAGCCTGTTTGAGCGTGATGTACACCCGCCCTTTTCGTTCAGCCGCTTTTACAGGAAGAATGCCGGCTTTCGTTTCAATTTGATACGTCTGATCAGCCTGAAGCTTTCCCTTTTCAATTAATGCATAAAGAGAGGCAACGGTAGCATGTCCGCATAAATTCATTTCATGGCCGGGTGTAAAATAGCGGATTTTCAAATCGGCTTCTCCGCTTTTGCAGAGAAATGATGTTTCATTGTATCCTGCCATTTCGGCGATCATCTGCATTTCTTCATCTGAATAATCATCGCCGTTAAGAACGATTCCCGCGGGATTTCCCAAATCAGGAACATCGGTAAACGCTTCGTATTTCAATACGTCCGCCTGTTTCATTCATCAATCTTCCTCTCGCCTTATGATCATGTTATTCAGTATAACAAAAGAAGCGGGAATTTTTGGTTAATTACCCCCAAAAAAAGACGCCTTTTAACGGCGTCTTTTTCTGGTTTTTCCGATCAGGCGGGTGACGAGAATCATCGTGACGGACAGCGATCTGTTTTTGCGGTACGCCAAGTATTTCCCGCGCCACTCCGGTTTGTATTTTTCTTTAAAGGCCCGCAGCCCGCTGAAGCTGTACATATACCGGACGTTGTTAAAAATGACGGCCGCGATTCTTTCCGACCAGAAGGACGAAAAGGCCGTTCCTACGTTTGACAAAGGCGCCATGCCCATATTAAAGGCGGTGTACCCTTGTTCCTGCGCCCAGAGAAACAGACGGATGAAAAGCGCGTCCATGATGCCGTTCGGCGCGTTTTTCCGATAACGCATTAAGTCGACTGATATCTCGCCTTCCTGATACATCGGCATAAGGTTGGCAAAAGCGATGATCTCCCCTTCTGTGTCTTTCACGTAAGCAATCGGGGCCTGTTCCAAATAATCCCGGTCGAAGAAACCGAGAGAAAAGCCTTTCTCTTTTTTCGGTCCGAGCCATTCGTCCGAAATATCTTTCAGTTTGGCGATAAACTCTGAGGAAAACGGCGGTTCCCCGACATGAAACGTGTAGCCTTCGCGGTCAAATTTGTTGTTAATCGCCCGCAGACCCGCTTTTTTCTTTCCTGACAGCGTAAATGCCTCCATATCCACGAGAGCCTCTTCTCCAAGCTTGAAGAAGTTATAGCCGAAGTCATGGTACAGCGCCATGTCTTCACGTTCAATCTGATAGAACATGACACTCAGGCCCTGCTTATGCGCTTCATTCAGAAATTCCTCAATTACAAGCGGAAAAGAGTCTTTCTGTCCTGACGGATCGCCGAGCACGACAAGCCTTCTGGAAATCTGACCGAACAATAAAAGCGCTTTGCCGTCGCTCGAGAAATAAAACCGCTTATCCCCGAGAAAGCCGAGGTGGCTGAGCGCGTTTCCGCCTTCTTCCGCCAAAAAGGACTTCAGCCGCTCAGGATCGGCCTCTTCCCCGATCGGCTTCGATCTTTTATGATAAATTGCCGTAAACACAAGGAAAAACAAAGGCACAACAATAATGGCCGTCATCGTGGCGTATGTAATGTGCGAATTGTTATGGACGAAATAATCGTGGCGCAGCAGCCGATTCATTTTATCCCAGATAAAACCGGCAATGAGATTGTAGTTAAACAAGGCGATAATAAACAGAGCGGCCGCAAAAATCATCTGGCCGAGCGTATACGATGCCTGTTCTCTGATAAACTGCCTCTTTAACAGCACAAGCAATACGATAACGACAGGCAGAATAAAGATCGCGCTGATGTTCAATCCTTTTAAGAAACTGAACACAAAACCGCCGACCAGCGCCGCGATCGCCATTGAATAAGAGCGTTTCGTCCGTTTGTATAGTTCAATCGGCAAGATTAAAAGAATCAAAGCCGCGCTTAACGATAACGCGTTAAACGCAAGAAGCGCCGGATGCGGAATGTGCGGAATGACCGTCTCCCTGTCGATCGGCAAGGCGACGGACGCAAGCACGACGACTCCCGACACGAAAACCAAAAGCGACAGCGAACCGTAAAGCATTCTGATTAAGATGGCGCGCTGCAATACGAGAAGCACGTTTGTCGTTTCCACGGCAGGAGCCATCTTCGGATTTGATTCCAGCCGTTTAAGCGTATTTCCCGTTAAGTCGCCGGCCGCAAAGAACAGCCCGAACACAAACGGAATAAATGAATACACAATCCGGTAGATGACGATGGATGTCACAACCGCCTCCTGCGGAAAGCCCATATTCTGCATGCCGAGCAGAAACAGAAGGTCAAACGAGCCGAATCCTCCCGGCACAAGGCTGATGATTCCCCCGATAGCGGCAATGGCAAATACACCGAACACATGGCGGACATCTGCGTGAATGCCCATGACATACAATGAATAATACATGACGACGGCCGCCGCAAACCATTCGGCAAACGATGCTCCGATGTATGAAAAAACCGGATGCCTCGGCTTTGCTTCATCATCTTCTGTGTCAGCTTTTTTATTGTTGATCCGGGCGGCGATTAAGGCTGCCGGCACAATCAGCGCCACACCGGCGATGACAGCCCACAGCCACGGCTTCTCGCTTGTGATTTCACCCACCGGGAGCACCCGGGCGACGGTCAGAATACTGAAGACCGACAGCCCGAGCAGCGCTGAAGAAGTAAGCCAAGCGATTCCTGCGACAAGGCGTTTTACGTCATTCGTATGCTCTTTGTAAAGCATCGTCCGCAGTCCGACACCCGCCAGACCGCCGAATCCAAGGACATTGTTAAAGGAATTGGCGATAAAGGAAACCCTGAACACTTTCCAATTCGGAATGTTGAGACGCAGCGTCCGTTTCAGCACAAAGTCATAAAAGGACATCGCACTGACGGCAAGGAGGCCGAGCAGAACGAGAATAAATAAATCGTAACGCTCAATCCCATTAATAATGTACAGCGTGCGTTTAAAAGAAAGATCTGTCAATTCCTTTTTGGACTGATAAATGACTAAAAGCAAAACTGCAATAGGAAATAATACTTTTAATATCGATAAGGCATTCTTTTTAGTCAGCAATGTTCTCTCCAATCATCATAAAATAGCTTATTTATTATAATTCCCCCAATAATCTCCAACATATTATACACTACCACCTCATATTCAAACAAAACTCGTCTGCAACTTTCTTTCTCAGATTAAAATCAGTAATATGGTATGCAGGAGTATTAACGAGGAAGTGAGACGATGGATTATAATCTGCATGATACAACGGTATTAGGCAGCGATATTTTTTCTCCTGAGGAACGGGATATTTGGGTTTTGTATATGAAAGTGATGACATCGGCGGGACTCGGTGATGTGTCGGAGTGGATGAAGCTTGATATGAGCATGCCGCAAATGAAGGTGCTGATGCTTCTGAACAACCACGGGACACTGAAGGTGAGTGAAATCGCGGAAAAAATGGGCGCTTCTCTTTCAAATACGACGGGGCTGCTTGACCGTTTGGAAAAATCAAGTTTCATTACACGCGCTCCGTCAGAAGAAGACCGCCGTTCAGTCGTCGTTCAATTAACGGAAAATGCAAAAGATATTTTCCGCAGCCTTTATCAAAAAGGACATGTAAAATTGAAGCGTTCATTGGAAACGCTGACCGTCGAAGAAAAACAAACGGTCAATCAAGGGCTCGCTATTTTGGCAAGAGCGCTTGAATCTTCCAATCAGGCATAGAGATGAAAAAGGCCTGCCGGTATCGGCGGCCTTTTTTTGTTTGACATTTAATTCATTCAAAATGAATAATATATTCAAAGTGAATTAAAAATCGGAAGGATTGATCAATATGCCGGAGCCATTGCAAACAGAAAAAAACCAGAGCTGGGCCATCACTCTCTTTACGATCGGTGTGTTCATGGCAGCGCTGGACAACGGAATTATTTCCGCTGCTCTGACGACGATTAACAGCTCATTTGATGTTTCCCCTTCATGGGGCTCGTGGGGAGTAACCCTTTACACATTGGGACTCAGTGTCAGTGTGCCGATTGTCGGCAAGCTGTCTGACCGTTACGGGCGGAAAAAGCTGTTTATGATTGAAGTCGGGGTGTTCGGTCTCGGCTCTTTGCTTGTCGCACTCAGTCAAAGCTTCCCGGTGTTTTTGGCAGCGCGGCTCATTCAGGCGCTTGGCGGCGGAGGGATTTTTATTATCGGCAGTTCGCATGTCTTGGCTGTGCTTCCGAAGGAGAAACAGGGAAAAGCTCTCGGGCTTTTAGGAGCGATGAACGGTATGGCGGCCGTCCTCGGACCGAATATCGGAAGCTTTTTGCTTGATGTAACCGGGTCGTGGCATTGGCTGTTTTTGATTAATCTGCCGATTGCCGCCGCTTTGGTTGTGTGCGGCGGTTTGTTTATCGCTGAAACGAAAGAGCCTAAGGTGAAAAAGCTTGATCTCGCCGGCACGATGATGCTGTCTCTTGCGATCTTATCCTGCATGATCGGTATTACGAACCTCGATGGGGCGAAGCTGTCAGAAAGCATAATGGACGTAAAGGTGTACGGGTATCTGTTGGGGGCGGGACTTCTCTTTGCGGCGCTGCTTAAAGTCGAAAAACGGGTTGAAAACCGCGGGGGCGATCCGATTCTCGCCTGCTCGCTGCTGCAGAATAAAGTGTTTCAATGGACGCTCGTCATAGGATTTTTATCAGGCGGGCTGCTCGCTGCGGTGATTTTTATTCCTTCTTACGCGGAGCAGTATTTGCATGTATCGGCGGAGAAAGCAGGTTATTGGATGACGCCGCTCGCTTTGGCGTCAGGCATCGGGGCATGGCTCGGCGGGGCGGTCACGGATAAAAAAGGGCCGGTCTTCTCTGCGGTTGTATCAGGCGTCATTGCCTTTACCGGATTCAGCCTGTTTCCGTTATGGGTGACGGATAAATGGGAATTTGTCACGGCGAGTGTGATTGCGGGGATCGGTTTCGGATTTCTGCTCGGAGCTCCGCTGAATGTGCTTGTATCAGAAACGGCGGGTCAAAACAAAGGGACAGCGCTCGGCACGCTGTCACTCGTGAGGCAGGTCGGACTGACGCTCGCTCCGGCCTTATATGCCGGCTTCATTACAGGCGGCTTTGACCGGATCGGAGATAACATCAAAAACCGTTTAGCGAAAAGCGGCATTCCCGCTGATCAGGCGCAAATCCCCGATATCGGCGGCGGACTTTCTTCGTTGCAGGAACAGGTAAGCCGAATCCCCGTCCCCGCCGTCAAAAAAGCGGTTTCTGATGCGATTGAAGCGGGCGTTGCCAGCGGCTACCACCATCTTTATACGGCAGCCGCCGTCATTTCGTTATGCACGATTGTGTCTGCGGCTGTTTTGGCGTTTTTCCGAAAGCCTGCATCCTCTAAGAAAAATGCCAGCCCATCCGCCGGGAAAGCTCAGTAATATGGGCGATGTGATGTTCAGAGTGCCAGACATATAATCCGAGCGCCTGTTCCAGCGTAATCGTCTCCTTAGATACAGGATGGAAAAATGTCCGTTTGAATTGAGCTTCCGTCATGGAGCGCAAAAGAGCGGCCCACCTTCTGTGCAGGATCGTTAACAGCTCAAGCGTATCCCCGCAAGCGGCTGTTTTGGAATCATGGAGATCGGCCCAGCCTTTTTCATCATAAGGACGGATTTCCGGTTCATCCTCCGTTAAGCTCAATTTAAAGCGGATATAGCTGTTCATGTGGCTGTCCGCCAGATGGTGAACCACTTGGCGCACAGTCCATCCCCCTTCGCGGTACGGCGTATCAAGCTGACTGTCCGACATCTCTCTGACAGCTTGTTTCAGTTTGGCCGGAGCGTGTTCCAGCGTATTGATCCATTCTTGTTTCTGCGCGGCCGAAATCGATTCAGGCGGCTGATATTCTCCAATCGGATAGCTAAGGGTTTGTGTTTCCATATTGTTCATCTCCCGTTGATCGTATTAAGAAAGTATGATGGTGATGTCGCAGCCTTCCGCTTTCGCTTCACGGAAAACCTGAAGCACACTCTCGGCGCCATTTTCAGTCAGCTGTTTGCTTTGTTCAAACTGTCTCCATTCCAAAACGAGCGGGTACTCCACCCACCCGGTCAGACAATCCCATAAAGCGTCCAGGTTTTCACCGTAGTATTCCGGAAGGGCAAGCTCCTTTTTCAATGTCTGGTGGAGGTCGCTGATACTTCTGATTTGTTCCCCGTTAATGACTGCTTTTTTCATGTGCGGCTCCTTTCTCATGATTTTATTCTATCAGTTTACCATTTTTCTCTTCAGAAGTGACCGGATTCTGCCGCGGTTCCAGCTGGACGATGCCTTGTCCGCCGCCAACGGTCACCCCGTCTCGGACGGCTGCGGATTGGGTTTGCTCGGCGCGCTGCTTTTTTAACAGTGCTGTTTTGACCGTGTTTATCACCCATCTGGAAAAAGCTGATCCATATAAAGAAGGCGGCCGAAACGCCGCCTTTTTTCAGACTGTGCGGCCTGGGGACGCCGCCGTGCTTCTTTTGCTGTGCTTCGGCTGATACACTTTTCCGACAAACAGGTATCCGTACCTGAAATGGTTGCATCCCCAAGATACGAAAATGGGACCGAGCGTACAGATCAAAAATAACAGCAGGATGGCAGCCGGCAAGGGCATTGACCGCAGATAGCCTTCCAGAAGGTACCCGCTGATTAAAAAGTAGGAGTGCAGCAGATAGATTGAAAACGAATAGTTGCTGATCATCATTACTATCGCCGGCACTTTGTTGAGCTTTGAAAACAGATGAAAGCACAGAAAAATAATACTGACCGCATAAATCATAATATCCGGACGCTTAGAAGAAATGGCGCCGCCGCTGACATATGAAACGGCCACAATCAATATCGCCGATACGGCCGCACTGAAGTAAACCGCATAGCGGTACTGATTAACGAGCGCTAAAAAACGCCGGTATTCCTTTCCGCAATAAAATGCCAGGCAGAAATAAAACAGCCAGCCCGGAAACGGAACCCAAAAGAACGGAAAAATAGAATCAAGCCCCGATGATGCCGGCGGATGAATAATTGAAAAATAGGCGAGATAGACGGCATTGATGATAAAAGAAACAGACAGCACCCATACGGGAGATGTTTTGTTCAGCCAGCGGTGCAGCAGCATATGGAGAATGTAAAATTGAAAGATCACAAGAATGAAGTAGCCGATAAAGTTTCCCAAAAAGACATTTTCTAAAAATTTACCGATCACTGAAACGAAACCGGCGTTTTCTTCTGCCACGCTTTTCATTAAAATGGCATCCACCGCGGCAATAAACAGAAACGGCACGAAAATGACTTTTCCCCTTTTCTTTAAGAAACCCGCAGGCACGCCTTCCGGATAAGACCTGGCAAGCAGAAATTCCGAGATAAAGATAAACGCCGGCGTGCTGAACATCAGCAAGGTCCGGAATGCATCAACCGTATGGGCGGCGCTTGCTAAGGACTCTTCCTGAATCATCAGAACCATTGACACCACGTGCAGCAGAACAACACTTAAGCAGGACAGGCAGCGGATCACGAAAATTTCTTTTATCTGCATGCGGCCGCCCCTTTTTCACAAGCGCGGCGGACTTTGGCGTATGCTTGGCGCAGCCGCTTTTCCCGCAGCTCGGGTGTGCTCGTTTTGACGGCGGACATAAAGTTCCGTTCGGCTTTTTGAATGCCGCAAAATTGCAGAATGCCTTTTTTCAGCGTAATCCAGTCCGCTTTTTTCCGGAACCACTTTAAGTGCCGGTTCGGGGCGTCCGCCGTATAAAACACCTGTGCCGTCTCTGCCCGGAGCAGTCCTTTTACGCGGCCTTTTTCAAATGTGTAGGCTTCTCCGGCGACAAACACTTTGTCAAAAAAGCCTTTCAGAATCGCCGGAACGCCTCCCCACCACAGCGGGTAGATGAAAATGAGATGATCCGCTTCTTTCATCAGTTTCCGGTATTTCTTCGTTTCAGCGTCCCGTTTCATATCCGTCCGCTTTTTTTCATCTCCGACCTTCAGCACGGGATCAAATTGGTCGGCGTATAAGTCAATGACGGTATAGCTTCGTCCGCTGTCCTTTAAAGCCATGGCGACGTATTTGACGATCGCAGCATTGAAACTGTTCTCATCCGGATTTGCATACACAATCACCGTCTTCATATGTCCCTCCCAGTATTTTTTAATTTTTACAATGATTATATCATTATGCAGTATGAATAAGGCAAAGACATGATGAAAGACTTTTTCGACGACTGAAACGGCTGCCTTCCCTTCTGTCTGTTTCCGGCAGCATTGTGATTCGTTTTAAACAGGATTGAAATACGGTATCCAACACTTCTGCGTTTTTAAGCAGCCGTATGGTATACTAGCTGTCAAATGAATGGGCTTGGAGGACAACATGAGAATTTTAAAGTACGCGATTTTAGGACTTTTGCGAAAAAGCGAATTGAGCGGATATGATATATCGAGCTATTTTAAAGAAGAGCTCGGCCAGTTTTGGAGCGCAAAGCACAGCCAGATTTATCCGGAATTGAAAAAGCTGACGGCTGAGGGATTCATTACGTTCCGTACTGCGATTCAGGGAACGAAGCTGGAGAAAAAAATGTACACGCTGACTGACAATGGAGAACGGGAGCTTTGTGCCTGGCTGACGAAAAAAGATCCGATTCCGGAAACGGTGAAGGATGAATTTATGCTGAAGGCTTATTTCATCTCAGCTTTGACGCAGGAAGAAGCGGATGAGCTATTTACCGATCAGCTCGTAAAGCGAAAGGAGAAGCTGTCCGATCTGGAAAACAGTTATCATGAACTGATGACATCCTCCGAGGAGGCGGATTCATTTTCTTCTCCGGATTTCGGCCATTATCTCGTGCTGACAAAAGCGCTTGAGCGGGAACGGAATTATATTTCCTGGCTTGAGCATATTTTGGCTCTCATCAAAAAAGCATAAACAAAACGGGGCGGCCCTGTATGCAAGCCGCCTGTTTACGTTCTGAGAACCGCCGTAATAAACGAATCAGCCATTAAAATAAGAAAAAGCAGACTGAAATAAACAATCGAGTAAAAAAACATCCCTTTCGACCATTGCGTGTCATCGGCTGCTCGAAAGCCTTTGACGCTCCGGTACAGCCAGATGGCTCCGAGCAGGAAAGCGGAGGCGGTATAAAACGGGCTGACATCGATATAAAGAGGGACGAGCAGCGAAACCGCAGTCAGAACGGCGATATAACGCAGCATTTTTATTTTTGTAACACGATTGCCTTTTATAATCGGCAAAAGCGGAATTCCGGCAGCACGATACTCTTCCTTTCGCCTGATTCCGATCGCCCAGAAATGCGGCGGCTGCCACAAAAACATAATCGCATATAACAACACCGCCGGCATATCAATGTACCCGGTCAGGGCGCAATAGCCGATCAAGGGCGGAGCCGCCCCCGGAAAGCTGCCGACAAAAGTGCTCCAGACGGATTGTCTTTTAAACCAAAGCGTATAAACGACGGCATACAGCAAAAATGCAAGCAGGCCGAGAACGGCGGTCAGTACATGAAGCGCAGCAAGCATGATGAATCCGCATGCGCCGAGACAGGTGCCGTATAGGATCATGACCGGCGGCGGTATTTTACCCGTGACGCTTGCACGGGTGCGGGTTCGCGCCATCTTGGCGTCCATGCCGCGGTCAAAGAAGTTATTAAAAACAGTACTTGATGCCATGATAAGCGCCGTTCCGATCATAGCGATCATCATAGCGGCAAATATCCCGGGCCCTTCGCCCGTCCTTTCTGACTGAAGCCATGCGATCCAAAATCCGCCCAATGCGGCGAGTGAATTTGAGATGATAATTCCCGGTTTGGCAAGAATAATAAAGTCCTTGACCGTCACCCGGTTTCCGTTATGCTTCATCGGCTGTTCCGTCCGTGCTGCATTTGAATTCATTTATTCAGGTTCTCCTTTTTCGGCTTATCATATCAGGAAGAATCAGGAAGCACAATTCACTTTGGATATTTTTCACACAATTGTAAATTGTATATGAAAAAGCCGCATCTTCTGACCGGATGCGGCTCATTTTCTTTACTATTCAAAATCTGCCCATACACCTCTCTGACCAGGCCTGAAGCGAGCAGATCAATTCAAAAACGGACATTAAGGCTAATCCCTTATCGTTTTTGTTTTGGGGAAGTTTTCAAAAAAACTTCAAAATAAAAAACCTTGCCGATTAGACGGCAAGGTTTTTTTCTTACAGTGTAAATGCGATATCCGCCCCTGAAACAGGGTCTTTGACGAATATGCCCGCTTCTTTTTCTTCAATCTCGCAGCCGGCATCGGTCAGCGCTTTTGTCACACGTGACAGCTCTTCATGATGCGGAAGCACGATAGTGTAATAATCCAGCCCGCTGGCGTTTCCCGGTTTCGGCGGCGCATGTTTTCCGGCCCATATATTCAGACCGATGTGATGATGATATCCTCCCGCTGAAACAAACAGGGCGGACATGGCCGCGTAATTGCCGACAATGTCAAAACCGAGAATATCGGTGTAAAAAGCCTTGGCTTCCTGTAAATCCGTCACATGGAGATGAATGTGCCCGATAACGGTTCCTTCCGGGAGACGGCTTTTCCGTTCAGCTCCGGCTTCTTCCAAAAGCCCGTCCACATCGACGGGCGCCGTTTGCATGACGTAATTGCCCTCTGCATCGCGCTGCCACGTGCTGCGGGGACGATCGGCGTATATTTCAATGCCGTTTCCGTCCGGATCAGACAGGTAAAGAGCCTCACTGACCGCGTGATCCCCCTGACCGAGCGCGATGCCGTTTTCAATCAGCCGGGCCAATGCGATGCCCAGTTCTTTCCGATCAGGCAGAAGAATCGCGAAATGGTAAAGGCCGGTGACAGACCGCTCCGGCAGAATGACGGCGCCTGGATTTTCTTCAAGCACCAGCAGGACGCGTTTTCCGTCTGCTGACAGTTCTGCGGAACGATTGGTTTGCGAGATGACTTGAAAGCCGATCACATTTTGATAAAAGTCGAGCGACCGCTCCATATTTTTGATGGTCAATTTGACATAACCCAGTGCCGTATCTTGATGAATGCCGGTCATTTGAACGCCTTCTTTCTTATGCTGAAAAAGTTTCTCCCTTTTTTGATTTGAAAAGGAGCTGATCCAATGAAAGCAGACGGCTTCCTGAAAGCGCTAAGTGAATTGACGCAACCAGTAAGATGAAATCAAATTCCGATCCGCCCATAAACGGTGAGGAAAGCTTCGCCGTGAAGATGGCGCCGACTAATGTGATGGCAAACAGAACGCCGATAATGCGCGTTGCCAGGCCGAAAAAGATCAGAACCCCGCCGGCCAGCTCAATCGTTGCGATGACATAGACCATAAAGGCCGGAATCCCGATGCTCTGGAAAAATTGCGTTGTGCCTTCTAAACCTTGAAACTTGGATAAACCGTGAACAAAAAAGATAATACCTGTTACAACTCTTAAAAGCAGTGTTCCTGTTTCGAATGATTTATTCATAAAATCCTCCTTGAAAATTATTATCACTTACTTTATGTAAGCTAGTATATATACATAACTTATTTACGTCAAGTAATTTTGTTACATTTAACGAAAATAACTTAAAAGTACTAGTTATCCCCGCAAAAAAAGACCTCCGCACTCTGTCGGAGGCCTTTGTTCCTGTTTATGATTCCCTGAACTGGCTTTCATATAATTCCCGGTAAAAACCGTTCTGGCTGAGAAGTTCGGCATGGGTTCCTTTTTCAGCCATTTCGCCGTCTTTCAGCACAAGAATCTGATCGGCTTTTTGAATTGTGTTCAGCCTGTGAGCGATGATGACGCTCGTTCTGCCCGCCATTAAACGGCCGAGCGCTTCTTGTATTTTCACTTCCGTCACCGTATCAATGTTGCTTGTCGCTTCATCCAAAATGAGCAGAACCGGGTCCGCCAGCACAGCTCTCGCGATGGAAATGAGCTGTTTTTGGCCTTGGCTGATGCCCGCGCCGTTTTGGGTAAGAACGGTATCGTAGCCTTTGGGGAGCCGTTCAATGAAGCCGTGGGCATTGGCGGCTTTAGCGGCTTCCTCCACCTCTAGGTCAGATGCATCCAAGCGGCCGTAGCGGATATTTTCCCTGATGGTGCCTTGAAAAAGAAAGGAATCCTGCAGGACAAACCCCATATTTTTTCTCAGACTGGATCTCGTCAGTTTTTTGATGTCCGTTCCGTCGATAAGAATTTTCCCTTCATTCGGCTCGTAAAAGCGGGCGATCAGGCTTGTGACAGTTGTTTTACCCGCTCCGGTCGGGCCGACAAAGGCGATTGACTGTCCTTTCGGAACGCTGAAGGACAGATGTTTTAAGATCAGGCTGTCTTCCTGATAGCCGAAGGAGACATCTCGGAATTCAATCTCTCCCGTTTTGATCGGCTGGTACAGCGCATGCTCTTCGTCTTCCCGCTCCTGTTTTTCATCAAGCACGTCAAACACCCGTTCAGCCCCTGCGATGGCCGATAACATCGTGTTGAACTGATTGGCTAAATCATTCAGAGGGCGCGTGAACTGCCGCGAGTACTCAGCGAATACGACGATGGAGCCGATTGAGATCCACCCTTTCAGCGCAAACAGCCCGCCGACCGCCGCTATAATCGTAAAGCTTAAATTGTTTAAAGAGTTCATTACTTTCGGAATGAATCCCGAAATTGTCTGCGCCCAAAATCCCGATGATTTTAACGCCGCGTTTTTTTCTAAAAATTGCTCCATGACGCGGTCTTCCCTCGAATAGGCTTTAATGACTTTCGCTCCTGATATCGACTCTTCAATAAAACCGTTCAGCTCGCCGAGGTTTTTCTGCTGCTGCTTAAAGAGCAGTCCCGTCCGGCTGGTGATCCATTTAATGCTCAAAAACATGATCGGAATAATCAAGAGTGTGATCAATGTTAAAAGCGGGCTCATGTACAGCATGACGGCGATTGTGCCGACAAATGTAATGACACTCGACAGCACCTGAATGACTGATGTATTTAAAGTGGAGCTGACATTTTCAATATCATTGGTGACCCGGCTCATCAAGTCGCCGAGCCGCTGTTTATCAAAAAACGGAATCGGCAGTTCATGCAGATGAGTAAACAGCTCGCTCCTCATTTTAAACACAGTGCTTTGAGAAATATTGATCATCCAATAGTTTTGAAACCATAAGGACAAAGATTGCACGAGGTAAATCACAAACAGTATGAACAGCACCCCCGCCAATCCGTCTGTCGTCCGCCCGACGATAAAATGATCAATCGCTTTCCCGATGACGAACGGTCCGAGGAGACCAAATACGGCGCTTATGACTACCATAATGATCACAAGGGTCAAAAGCCCTTTTTTCTCGGCTACATAAGACCAGATCCTGCGCAGTGTGCCTTTTGTATCTTTTGCTTTCGCGCGTTTTCTGCCGCCTTCATTTGATTTGAGCGGTATTTTCGGATATCGGAAAGGTTTACGAATGTCTTTCTGCACTGTCCGCTCCCTCCTTCCCGAATTGTGATTCATAAATCTGCCGGTACAGCTGAGACTCTGCCATCAGCTCTTGGTGCGCGCCTTTTGCCAGCAGCTCGCCGTCTTCAAGCAATAAGATGGTGTCAGCCTTCATCGCGGTCGTTATTTTTTGCGTAATTATCAGTGTCGTGCATTCATAGGATCTGATCGCCTTTAAAAGCTTTGCTTCCGTCTGAAGATCCAGCGCGCTCGTACTGTCATCTAACAGCAGGAGGGACGGCTTTCTGATAAAAGCGCGCGCGATGGAAATACGCTGCTTCTGCCCGCCTGACAAATTGACGCCCCGCTGTCCCAGCACCGTGTCGTATCCGTTTGACAGCTTCATAATTGTTTCATGGATTTGCGCGTCTTTGGCGGCTTCCATTACTTCATCTAGTGAAGCATCCTCCCGCCCCCATGCGATATTTTCACGGATTGTGCCCGAAAACAGGAGCACTTCCTGCGGAACATAGCCGATTTCCCTGCGCAGCCCATGAGCGGAGTATTCACCGATCGGTTTGCCGTCAATGAAAATACTGCCCGAATCAGCCGTGTACAGGCGCGGAATCAGCTGAAAAAGCGTTGATTTTCCTGAGCCTGTCGCGCCCATAATAGCAACCGTCTCTTTCGGACTGGCAGAAAAGGAAACGCGATGCAGCGCGTCTTTTTCCATGTCCGGGTAGCGGAAGGATACTTCGCGAAACTCAATGCCGCCTGCAAGCGCCTGTGCCGGGTCGTGCCCCGTCCCCTCGCCGCCTTCTGTTTCCAGCACCTCGCCGATTCTCTCTCCGGAAGCCTTCGCCCGGGAAAATACCATGATAAGAAAAGGAAGGACGGACAGCGCGCCTGTAATCCGCGTCGCATAGTTAATGACGGAAACGACATCGCCGACCTGCGCTCCGCCCTGATCAATGCTTTTGGCGCCGAACCATAAGATAAATAAAATGCAGATGTTCATCAACAGCATTAAGATCGGCATCGCCGCTTCCACGAGTCGAAAAGCGGATACTGTTTTCTCCATCAGCTTCGTATTTGAATTCAAAAAACGTTTCACTTCGTGGTTTGCACGAAGGAGCGCTTTAATCAGTTTGATCGCCGTCAGGTTTTCCCGCATGATCGTATTGACCTGATCGAGCCGCTTTTGCACAGACCGAAACAGCGCGCCGCCTCTTTTCAGCACCCACAGTAAAAACAAAAGTAAAATCGGCACCGTGACCAGCAGAAAAAACCCGAGTTTCGCATTAACGGTCAGCGAGAGAATAATACCGCCCGCGATCATTAACGGCGCCCGGAGCATAAATCGGAGACTCATGAAAAGCATATTCTGGACCTGCGTCACATCGTTTGTCAGCCGAGTGATAAATGATGTGGATGAGAATTGCGCAAACGTCGAATAGGAGAAGGATTGAATTTTTCGAAAAAGTCCTTTTCGCGTATCATACGCATAGCTCTGGCTGATATGGGCGGAGTAGAAAGAATTTAAAATGCCCGAGGCGAATGAAACAACGGTCAGACCGATCATCACGCCGCCCCACAGCCAGACCGTTCCGAGCTCTTGCTTCAAGATTCCTTCGTCAATGATTTTCCCGATCAGCAGGGGCTGTATCAGCTCTACCGCAAGCTCGATGAGCATGAAAAACAGAGCGATCCCCGCTAACAGAGAATACGGTTTTACATATGATAAAGCCTTTGACATGTGTAAGCCTCCAAATTCTTTGTTCAGTTGTATGTATATTTATTTTATTTGTTTGTCGTAAATGAATAAAGGATTAACCCTTGAACCCGCACCTTTTATTATGTACTTTATGAAGAAAATACGGAAATCATTGAAGATCAAAATTGAAGGATTGAAGCGTGTAAATATAAGGAGGCTGGCTTATCTTTTCTTTTTACCAGCGTCTGAACCGGAGCCTTGATTTTAAAATGAACTAGCGGAGCCTTTAAAAAGGCGTCCGCTAGGCATTTATGCTTTGTCATTTCATTTAACGAATAAAAACGAGAGCGACCCCAAATCCTTTATCAGCATCAAACTCTTTGATCACTCTCATGACCTGCCAGCGCTGATCTGGAGAGTCGGATTTTGTGGCAATCCCGTTATGGGCATGAATAAAATCACCCGCTTCCACAGTCTCATCGCATTTGACATATACCTGGCCGATAAGCCCGACAATGTTCCACTCGTCTCTCTCTTCTCTTGAAGCATAGTCTTCTTCAGGACGAAAGTCCGGATTTTCTTTTGGCGCCATGACCGTATGGCCGTTCGCATCTTTCTGTTCTTCATATACATAGCCGCCAAACTCATTCTTTACGTATCGTCCCGACCAGTGAAAACTCGACTCACCAAGAATCACTCCGGCAGTCTCGGAAATAACCCCAAGCATGAGATCACCTTTTTCAGCCGGTCTGATCTTATCACCTTCAAGTGTGACAAGTGTTCCCGTCGGAATCTTCTCCCCGCTCAGGCTCTCAAAATACTCGGCGTAGTCAGAGAATGTCGAGGAACCTGTTACGCCTCCCGAAGCCTTAATTGTTCCTTCTTTTGCGTGAAGCTCAATTTTTCTGTTTGCCGATGACGGAGTGCTGCCGGCAGCCCAGCCAAGTGCTACAGAATCTGAATTCGGGTTAATTGTATTGTACGAAGAAAGCACTGAAGATTGAGCCGCTCCGGTTGCCCTTCCCCGAACAGAACCAGCCACAAAATTATTGTTGCCTGTAGCGTGAGATTCACGGGAGCCGATGACTCCGCTTCCTTTATGTTTGAATAAGAAATAAGGAGTGACTGTTCCTCCGATGTTAAAGTCAGTTTCATAACCTGAAAAATCACAATTGGATACATTAAGGTCCGGATCTGAGGAATAAATTCCAACTGTCCCGCTATTATTTTTTGGAGATCTCTGTCCCCAAACATTACTAACAACAGACTCGTACATTCCGCTGCCAAATGCAACCCCATTTTTTCCGGAGTCAATCAAGGTGACACCATCCACCATTACTTTACCTACTGAGTTATCCCCGCCGACAATATATAAGTCATTGTCTGCAGTCTTAAATCCGCGAATGGTTATATTCTTTAAGCTAATTAAGCGTCCTTTATAAAATACGCTGACTACAGAATTACCCTTATAATCAATTGAACTATCATCACAAATAGCATGGAAATTCACAACACTCACACCATCATATCCTGATATTTGCAACGCGTTTGGACCCGCCCCTTTGTAAAGCTCATTTGGTTTAGGGTTATACGCGATACAATTCGCGAGCTGCACATCATGGGCTGTCGCTGACTGGGGATCGCTTGCTGTGTGGTGGCCGATATGGCGAATGCTGTATCCAATGGCATTTTCGTATGCGCGACAGTTAACAAGCTGTACTCTCTTCGCTGCCGGTGCATAACCATGTGCTTTAATCTCAAAGCCCCGGACTCCTCCAATTGAGATACAACTATCAATCATTACGTCTTGAGAACCGTCATCAATTTCAAAACAGTTCGTGTTAGAAGTTCCATCATTTAACCCCATAGGATGGTAAGAGAGGCAATGGCTGAAAGTCGTATGTTTCCCGAAATGACAAGTAAAGTTATCATCGCCGGACCCTGTTGCTTCACAATGAGAAAACGTTACAAAGTTACATCCATTGGGCTGATAATAAGTTGGGTCGTCCATTTCTCCATGTCTGTTATAGTTCGGGCTTGTAGAATCAAAGCCGTGCAGGCCGCCGTTCTTCGCAAACACATGCTCGACAAAAGAATAGTCCACATTCGCAAAAAGCAAACAGCTTGAAGTGGGCCCTTTCGGAATCTTCCAGCCGGCAGGACGCGTATCCTTGTTCCAGTCCAGCGTGAGATGGCCGACGTAAATATTTTCATTACCGTTCGTATAGTCACTGTTGGTCAGTACAGAACGGCCGACAGGTGTTTCGTCTAATAGCTTAATGACCGTTCTTTTCTTGCCTGCTCCGACAAGCATTGTATTTGACGGAACAAACAATCCTGATGTTCTGAATACACCTTCGGGGACTGTTACGACATAACCTCCGTCGGCCATAGCATCATGAAATGCTTGCGTGTCATCAGTTACTCCGTCACCTTTAGCCCCAAAATCCATAACGTTTCGCTCTGTAACATGTTCAAACCTGTTTTCATACATTTTAAGTCTTTCGTTTAAGTTTTCATAAGTTGACGTGCCATCGCTAAGGGCGGCACCGATTTTGCTGTCAATCGCTTCAAAGTTTTGAGCAATGCTTTCAACTTCAACACCCTCAGTTTTATCGGGTTTGTAAAGCCCTAAGAAAGTCGTATAGTTTGTCATTGTGTTGCCTCCTATTTTTAATTGCTAATTAAAACGCCCATCACAGAAGTCATTCACTCCTGCATGTACAGGTGGCAAAGGTATGACAAATTCAGACATTTTTTCAACACATAAAAAGAGCGCCGGATAAACCAGCGCTCTTCCCGTTCTGCACACAGCCTGCTGCTGCAGTATGTTAACCGTTCAGTATTTTCTCAACACGCTCCCGCATTTGCGGCACGCCTAATCCGACGATGACCTGAAGCGCCCTGCCTTTTCTGACGACGCCGTGGGCTCCCAGCTCTCTGAAATCGGCATCACTTTTGACCTTTGAATCATCAGCGACAGTGACGCGGAGACGGGTGGCGCAATTGGTGACCTCCATAATATTGTCTTTTCCGCCCAGCGCCTCAATATACAAAGCGGCTGTATCCCGCTGTGTTTCGTCTGCCGCTGCTGTTTCTTTTGAAGCCTGCTTCCGTTCTCTGTACTCCTTTTTCGAATAGAGCTTTGTTTCCTGCCCTTCTTCTTTTTCTCTGCCCGGTGTGGCGATGTTGAATTTAAGAATGAGGAAACGGAAGACGAAAAAGTAAATGGCGGTAAAGCACAATCCGATGATGATCTGGTATACATACGTCATGCCGTGGCTTGACGCCAGCGGGATCCAGTTCAAGGTCGCCGCTTCAATCAAACCGCCGCCCATATTTCCGACGACGCCGGCCATATACATGACGGTTGCCATGGAAGCGGCAAGCAAAGCGTGAACCGCAAATAAAAACGGCGAGATAAAAAGGAATGTAAATTCAATCGGCTCCGTAATCCCGGCGATAATGGATGTCAAGGTGACCGGAATCAACAGGCCGGCGACGATTTTTTTCTTTTCCTTTGAAGCCGTGGCGTAAAAGGCGAGCGCGATTCCCGGAATGCCGAAGATTTTCGAGTTGCCGTGAAGCGCGAAGCCCCCCTGCGGGAACAATTCTTTCAGCGGTTTGACACTTTGGGAGTATTCCCCGAGATGCTGTGCCCAATAGGTGACGATACCGCCTTCAGCCACAGCCGGACCGTAAACAAACGGCGAGTAAATAAAATGATGCAGGCCCGTCGGAATTAAAATCCGCTCTAGGAACGTGTAAATCCACACGCCGATCGCCCCGGAAGATACGAGAAAGCTTTGCAGTGATCCTATTCCGGACTGAACCATCGGCCATACGTATGCCACCGCAAGTGAAATCGGTATCATAATGAAAAAAGAAATAATGACGATGTACGAAGATCCTTGAAAAATCCCCAGGAAATCCGGAAGTTTTTTATCAAAATACCGATTGTGCAAATAAACGACAATAGATGAAATAAAGATGGCGCCGATAATATTCGTATCAAGCGTTTTGATGCCTGCGATCATCGTCAGCCCGCTCGTGCCGCCGACTTCCTGATTCATATCGACATGAAAAGCCCCGCCCCAAACCGTCAGAATCGCATTGATAAAGTAATTGAATGTCAAATATACTGTAAGCGCTTCCAAACAAGCCCGCGCCTGCGCTTTTTTCGCTAAAGCGACAGGTATGCCGATCGCAAACAGGAGCGGCATTTGATTAAAGACGGTCCAGCCGCCCTGTTCAATGACGTACCAGCATTGATACCAAAGCCCGTCAGGATCAGCCAGCGGCCCCATCAGCGTTTTATTTTTAAAGAGCGTACTCAGACCGACAATAATGCCGGAAAATGCAAATAACAAAACAGGCACAAACATCGCGCTGCCGAAGCGCTGGACTTTTTGCATCATTTCATGTGACCCCCCGCTATTTATCGAAATTTTCAAGCTCTTTATAATCAACATATGCACGGAATAACGCTTCACCCACCAGAAAAAACGGGGCAAATGCGACGATTTCCGTTTTATCGCTTAACGTCACCGGCTTGCTGGTCGCATAAAGATTATACGGCGTCGTTTGCGCCAGTACGTTATTTTTCAGATTGGTGATCGAAATAAACGGAACTCCCTTTGCGGACAAGGTCCTTGCCTGCGGAATCAATTCGGGTGTTTCCCCGGATAAAGAAATAATGATGAATACGTCATCGACCTTAAAATCGTCACACATGATATCAAACTCTGTGATGTCTGAAATTAAAATCAGATACTTCCGCCGGGATACAAACATCCGCTGCAGCTCACGGGCGCACACCCTCTGAGCCGTGCCCGATCCGTAAACGAAAATCCGTTTTGCTTCATCTATCAGCCGGCACATCTCCGTCATATCTTTTGATTTCATGTATTTTACGTTGGCTTCAATATCATCCATCAGCTTTTCAAACGTCATATTCTCGCCCTCTTCAGGCTGATCCTCCCATTTTAGAAAAACCCGGAATTCACTGTAACCGCTGAAGCCGAGTTTTTGGGCCAGCCGCAGGATGGAAGACCGAGAGACGTTGCAGGCTTTCGCCATATCATTGATACCGAGATGATAGCACGTATGCTTATGATTCAATATATATTTTAAAATATAAAAATCGTTGTCATTCAATTTCGCGTAATGCTGATTAACCAGTTCTTCAAGACTCATCCCAAAATCCCCCCGTTTTCTTTCTATTATATAGAATAACAGATGAAGAAAACGGGGAAGATTGTCATCAGGAAATATGCGACGGACTTACATCAAGCTCAGGCCAGTAGTCTTTATTAGCCTCCATCAGATCTTCAAGGATCAGTCTTGCCACACGGGCATTCGGTACTGTTTTTGACAGGATCAGCGCCTGCCACAGCTTTTGAAATGACCGCTCTTCCCAAGCTTCAGCTGTCAGTTTTTCGACAGATACCTGCTGCTCCATCAGGCCTTTTTGAAATTGCGGAATGTTACCGACTGAGAGCGGTTCCGGTCCGTTTGAACCTACGAGACAAGGAATCTCAACCATGGCTGATGAATCAAAGTTTGCGATCGCGCCGTTATTTTCAACGATTAACAGCATTCTCTCCCCGGTGTTGTAAGCGATGGCCCGGGCAAGGTCGACGATATAGGAAGCATGATCGTCAATTTTAATTTCACTGTTTTTCGACGACTGTTCACGTGTAATCATGTCACATTGGCTGAAGATGAAAGCTTCGCGCCCTTCCATGACTTCATTGGCTCTCGTATGATTCGGATTTGATTTTTTCACCATATCATCCGGGAATAAGTAATATTGCAGATACGTGTTCGGAAGCGTATCCGGATCGGCCGCCTGAACGTCGCGCGCTTTTTTGAATGTGTCATTCCAGCTTGCTTCAGTCTGTTCTGCCTCCGTCTTCGGAACGTAGCCGTATTCACGGACATGCTCTTTCAGCTTCGGCATTAAATCATTTCCGTGCCGATCTGTAATGGAAGTCCACCAGCCGAAGTGGTTCAAGCCGTAATAGCGGACGTTCATTTCTTTTCGGGAAGATAATCCGAGGATGTTCGCCATGCGATCCTCGATTCCGACCGGCATGTCGCAGATGTTCAATATTTTCGAATTCGGTCTGAGGCGCCGTGTAGCCTCAGCCACAATCGCCGCCGGATTGGAGTAATTCAGCATCCATGCGTCAGGCGAGTACGTTTCCATATAATCAAGGATTTCCAGCACGCCGCCGATAGACCGCATGCCGTATGCGATTCCGCCCGGCCCGCATGTTTCCTGTCCGACCACGCCGTACTTCAGCGGGATTTGTTCATCAAGCGCGCGCATCGCATATTTCCCGACGCGGATATGCGCCATAACGAAGTCAACATCCGTAAAAGCCGTCTCTGGGTCATCAGTCGCCAAAAATTCAATGTCCGGCGCTTTTTCTTTTAAGAATACCTCACACGCACCCGCAATCCGCTCCTGCCTTTCTTTATCATTGTCATAAAGTTTCAGCTTTCTGATCGGAAACTCTTCCAGGTGATTCAAAAGCATTAATACAATTCCGGGGGTAAATGTGCTGCCGCCGCCTGCAATAACGATTGAGAATGATTTGTCTGTCATGTGAAGCCCTCCTCTGATAACGTTTACATTTTATTTATATCATGAGAACGGCTTATCTGTACCGGGTTTGGGAGAGTTAGATCATTTAATCATTTTTAGTTATTTTTCTCAAAAAGCGGGAAAGTTCTCACAGGAACATAAAAGGCCTGCTGTGATCAGCAGACCTGTTCTCAAAAATGCTCTTGTAAATCAGAAAGCAGTACTTCCTGCTCAAATTGAGGATTTCCGACCGGGAAAATTCTGGCTGTTTCTTTGTCTTCGTTGACATGCTGAATATAAATCGGGACTCCCTCATATGTCACATACGCCATGGCAGCGGATTCAGCAATATCTTTCGCACGCTGTGTATTCACGTCTCAAACCTCCTTTGGGCCTCACACATAACGTGTCCGGCAGCCAAGAGAAGTATGCTTGTTTCTTACAATTGTCCGGCGGTGAGTTTGAATTTTTTGAGGCGTTTGTAAAACGTGCTACGCGGAATTCCCGCGATTTTGGCGGCCTGCGTGACATTTCCCTTCGCCGATTCAAGCGCGTTTACGATCATGTTTTTCTGGATGTGCTCCCGGATAGAGACAGGAGGCGCTTCTTCTTGAAAAGGCTGGGCCGCCTCTTTAAGACCTGACGCTTCAAGCAGGGATGCGAGTGGACGTCCGGACAGCCGTCCGTCCGGGAACATGACGGAAAGACGTTCAAACACATTAAACAATTCTCTGATATTCCCCGGCCATTTCCAGCCCTTTAATATGTCTAAAAAGTCATCCGGAAGCTCTCCCGGCCAGCTGCGGTTTCGCTGAAATTCAAAGAAGAGGCCGGGAATGTCTTCAGTGCGCTCTCTTAATGGCGGAAGATGGATCGGACAGACGTGAAGCCGGTAAAACAAATCTTCTCTCAGCTTTTTGCTTTCGACAAGCTGTCTCAGATCAGTGTGGGCAGCGGTGATGATTCTGATGTCGACGGGAATTTCTTTTGTCCCGCCGATCGGGGTGACTTTCCGTTCCTGCAGCACCCGTAAGAGAGCGACCTGCATGGAATGTGATATTTCTCCGATTTCATCGAGGAAAAGCGTGCCCTTATCGGCTTTTTGCAAAGCGCCGATCTGTCCTTTCCGTTTCGCTCCGGTGAAGGCACCTTCCGTGTAGCCGAACAATTCGCTTTCAATCAGCTTTTCGGGGACCGCTCCGCAGTTGACGGCGATAAACGGACCGTTCTTTCTGGAGCTGTTGTTATGAATCGCCCGGGCGGCGACCTCCTTTCCTGTCCCGGTTTCCCCCGTCAGACAGACGGTTGCGTCCGTTCGGGCGACAAGCTCCAGCTGCTCCAGCATATGTCGGGATGACCGGCTTTTGCCTGCGGCACCATGAAATATAAAGGCCGGCTTTTCTTCCCGTTTGGTTACATAAAAGCATGTGAAGCCGTTCTCCTCCCGTTTCGCCTGCTTGATCTGAAAGCCCTGTTCCTCAAGCTCACGCAGCATATGTCCGGTAAAATGCTGAACGGGGGGGCTTGCGGCGATAATCCGGTTGATTTCATTGCAAAGCACGATTGGCTCACGAGAACGGGTAAGCCCGGCGAATTTGCTGATCATGTCAAGCTCTGTCATCTTCATCTTTAAGGCCAACTCCCGTTCCGCCGTATAGGCGATGGAGGAAGCCATTCCGAGCATAAAGGGCTGAGCGCGGGAGGCGGGGCAGGAAATATCAATGACACCCGCCAGCCGCCCGTCTTCATAACGGATCGGCGCGGCGGAACAGCTCCATTGATGGGAAGCGAGCGAATAATGTTCAGAACCGTGTACCATGACGGGCTCATTTGTATAAAGGGCCGTACCAATCGCATTCGTGCCGACCGCCTTTTCTGTCCAGCAGGCGCCTTTTAAGAAATTGATGCGGTTCGCTTCATGAATGGTGCGCGGGTGGCCGTCAACTGAATGGACAACGCCGTCGGCATCAATCAGGAGAACCATCATTTCCATTTCCCGCATCGCCGTTTTCATTTTTTCTGCATACGGTGCCGAGGCCGCTAAGAATAATGCATGCTTCTCGGCCTGCCTTTCTAAATGATCTGCCGGCATCACATTCGGCCCCTTTTCAAGATAAGGATTGACATCAGCTTTTTTGCAGCGGTGCCATGAAGCGGCCACCCGCTTCTGAATACGGGATTCATCGAGCACGCCTTCTTTCACAAAGCGCTTCCAGGTTTTAAAATCATTCCGAATGACATTCATTGTATTCGCTCCCCCCTGTTCAGACCATCTTTTCATATATTGTAGGGGAAAAGTAAAGCGCTTTCAACGAAAAACACCCCTTCTCAGTCCTGAGAAAGGGTATCCCGGCTATACGGAATGCACCGCGAGTCCGGTGACATTCAGAAGGGCTTCCTGAAGCGTTTCCGAAAGAGTCGGATGCGCGGCGATAAAGTGCTCCGACATATCCGCCGTCATTTCGCCGTTCATCAGCATGACCGCCTGCCCGATCAATTCCGTCACGTCCGGCCCGATCATCGACACCCCGACAATTTCTCCGAATTCCGGTTCGGCAATGATTTTCATTTTGCCTCCATGCTGATGTTTAATTAATGCCTTGCCGTTAGCGGAAAATGAGCATTCTCCGATTTTTACCTCTCCGTATTTCTCTCTCGCCTGTGTTTCCGTCAGCCCGACAGCGGCCATTTCCGGAGATGTATAAATACAGCGGGGCACCGCCCGCATATTGGCTTTGCTGTCCTTTCCCGTGGCATGCGAAGCGGCGGTGATTCCTTCATGAATCGCGGCATGCGCCAGCTGCATTCCTCCGGCCGCGTCGCCGCACGCGTATATATGCGCAGCATTTGTCTGCATATGGTCATTGACTTCAATGCCGCGCGGAGAATAAAGGATGCCGGCCTGCTCCAGATTCAGCCCTTGCAAACGCGGCTTTCTGCCGATTGCGACCAGAATGTGATCAGCCTGCGTCTCAATTTCTTTTCCGTCTTTTGTCCACACGGCGGTTTTTCTTTCCCTGTCAATCCGCTGGAAGGAAGCTTTCGTCTGAATATCAACCCCGCTGTCTCGTAAAGAGTCTTCAAAAGCGGCCGCGATATCTTCGTCTTCTGCCGGGAGCAGCCTGTCGGCAGATTCAATCATCGTCACTTTCGTTTTAAAACGGCTGAATAAAGATGCAAATTCACAGCCGATCACACCTCCGCCGACAATGAGAAGGGAGGACGGAATTTGCTGTAAAGAAAGCACATCTTTGCTGTCGATCACCCACTCGCCGTCAAAAGGAGCAAATGGCAGCTCCGCCGGTTCAGATCCTGATGCAATCAATATCCGTCCGGCTTCCAGTATTTCTTTTTCGCCTCCTTCCCCTTCAATCAGCAAAGTTTGATCTGAGAGAAATGAAGCAGTGCCGCTGATGACTTTAATTTGATTTGCTTTCATTAAGTATTGAATGCCCTGCACGAGCCGGTTGACGATTTGCCGTTTGCGCCCCTGCATCCGGGCCCAATTGAGCGTAATGTTTTGCGGAAGTTCGATGCCGAATGTATTTGCATGCCTGATTTTATCAAGCACATTCGCGCTTTCCAACAGCGACTTTGTCGGGATGCACCCCTCATTGAGACACGTGCCCCCGAGCGGCCCTTTATCTATCAGAACGACTTCTGCTCCCCTCCGTGCGGCTGTCACGGCAGCTGCATATCCGGCAGGCCCTCCTCCGATAATGGCTAGTGTCAATCTCCTCACCCCTCTCTATAAAATCAATCCGGCAGGCTCTTCAAGCAGCGCTTTGACCGTTTTCAGGAAGTCCGCAGCCGGAGCACCGTCACATACTCTGTGATCAAAGGTAAGGCTCAGCGGCAGCATGGTGCTTTTGACAAGGTCATCTCCTTTGAACGCCGGCGTTTCATAGCTTGCGCCCACTCCGAGAATACCGGCTTCAGGCGGATTAAGGATCGGGGTGAAATGTTCAATTCCGTATCCCCCGAGATTTGTAATAGAAAAAGTCGATCCGTGAAGGTCATCTCCGGAAGCATTTCCTTCCCGCGCCCGGCGTGCAGATGTGCTGATTTGATCCGCAAGCTCAAGGAAAGAGAGCTTTTCCGCATCACGGATCACCGGCACGACGAGACCGTTTTCAAGAGAAACTGCCATCCCGAGATGGACATGCGGATAGGTAATGATCCGCTCCTCTTGATAAGAACTGTTCAGCTCAGGATGATGTTTCAGCGCAAGCACCGCGGCCCGGGATACAAAATGCGTGACCGTCAGTTTAACACCGCTCCGCTTTTTCGCACTGTCGGCCAGCTGTTTCTGCCATTTCACAAGCTCCGTAATGTCCGCTTTCATGGTCAGTGTCAGCTGGGCGCTGTTTTGCAGGCTTTTGTGCATTCGGTCTGCAATTACTTTTCTCATCGCTGAGGCCGGTTTTCCCTCCGGCTGTGCCGTCTGAACCGAAGACCGCGGTTCAGCTTCCGTCTTGATTGCCTTTATGACGTCGGCTTTTACGATCCTGCCTCCGGGCCCCGTCCCGTTCAGCGTATCAACTTTCAATCCTGTCTTCTCCGCCATTTTTCGGGCCACAGGGGATATTTTCACGCGGTTTTTACGCTCTTTCCCGGCTTTGGGAGCGGGAATAGCTTTTTCAGGTTCTGCTTGTGGTTCCCCGGCATTTTCTGAAGCCGGTGCCTCCTTCCCCTGCACCTTTTCACCGTTTTCCCCGATATAACAGATGGCCGTTCCCGGCGGGACTCCTTCTCCCTCTTTGACTTTAATGTGAAGGAGCGTGCCGCTTTCGGGCGCTTCTATTTCCATTTCTATTTTTTCAGAGTTGATGCTGGCGATGCTTTCTCCTTTTTCAACCGGATCGCCGACTTTCTTATTCCAGACTGATACTTCACCTTGCTTCATCGCCATTCCCAATTTCGGCATCACTACTTTTACAGCCATACTATATCCCTCCTTTAATTCATTGCCGGCTCGCCAAGCAATTCAAGCGTGACGCTGACAATTTGATCTGATGTCGGCAAATATTGATCTTCAAGCACTGGCGAAAACGGTACTGGTGTATGCGGCGCTGTAATTCGTTTAATCGGCGCATCAAGCAAATCAAAGCCCTTGTCGGCGACAATCGCTGCAATATCCGTAGCGATGCTGCAGCGCGGATTGGCTTCGTCAATGATGATCAGCCGGTTTGTTTTTTCTAACGATGTGAAAATCGCTTCCTCATCCAAAGGAGACAGACTTCGGGGATCAAGCACCTCGGCCTCGATGCCTTTCTCAGAAAGCTGTGCGGCCGCTTCAAGCGCGGTATTGACCTGTTTGCCGATTGCAAACAGCGTGATGTCGCCGCCTTCACGTTTGATATCCGCTTTTCCGAGCGGGATTGTATAATATCCTTCCGGCACCTCGCCTTTCATGCTGTAGGACGTTTTGTCTTCAAAAAAGAACACCGGATCATTGTCTTCTATTGCCGCCAGCAGCAGGCCTTTGGCGTCATACGGATTGGACGGAACAACCGTCTTCAGACCCGGGATGCTGGTGAAAAGGCCATACAGCGCCTGTGAATGCTGGGCAGCTGCCCGGAACCCTGCTCCGTATGTGGTGCGGACGGTAATCGGCACTTGCGCTTTTCCGCCGAACATATAGCGGAATTTTGCCCCTTGGTTGATCACTTGGTCAAAGCACGTGCCGATAAAATCATTAAACATCAGCTCCGCAATCGGTCTCAGCCCGGTTGATGCCGCAGCCATAGCCGCTCCCATGTAGCCCGCCTCAGAAATCGGTGTGTCCAGCACTCGGCTGCGTCCGAATTCCTGTACGAGCCCCTTTGTGACCCCCAGTACACCGCCCCATGCTTCATCATCCTGTAAATGATCGACAGCCGCTCCCCCGGCGACATCCTCACCGATCAAAAGCACATTTTCGTCTCTTCTCATCGCAAGCTTCATTGCTTCATTGATCGCGTCTGACATGCTTATGACTCTCGCCATCTCACATTCCTCCTTTTTCATATGACACGTAGACGTCTGTCAACAGCTCTGACTCTTTCGGATACGGACTGTCTTCACTGAACGAGACGGCTCTTTCAATCGATTCGCTGACACGCTGTTCGATGTCGGACAGTGTATTGGCATCTGTTTCTTTTAAAAGATAGTTTTTAAAGCCTTGAATCGCATCCTTTTCTTTAAGATGCTCAGTCCTTTCATCTTTTGTTTTATAGGTTTGGGCATCTCCTTCGAAATGGCCGTAGTTTCTGTAGGTCATACATTCAATCAAAGACGGACCTCCGCCGTTTCTTGCTCTTTCTATCGCTTCCTCGGCTGCCTGGTAAACTGCTAAAATATCTTTTCCGTCCACCTTGACCCCCGGCATGTTATAGGCAGCCGCCCGATCAGCGATTGAATCACAGGCTGACGCATACTCAAATGTTGTGGCTTCGCCGTAGCCGTTGTTTTCGGCAATAAATACGACAGGAAGGTTCCATACTGCCGCTAAGTTCAGCCCTTCATGGAAGGTGCCTTGGTTATTTGCTCCGTCCCCAAAAAAGCAAACGCTTACATTGTTAGTCTTTTTATATTTAGCGGTGAGCGCTGAGCCGCATGCGAGCGTAAATCCGCCCCCGACGATTCCATTTGCCCCTAACATACCTTTATTGAGATCGGCAATGTGCATAGAACCGCCCTTTCCTTTACACAGTCCGGTCGCTTTCCCGAATATTTCCGCCATCATGCCATCCAGATCACAGCCTTTGGCGATACAATGGCCATGTCCCCTGTGCGTGCTTGTAATACTGTCGCCATCATGTAAATGAGCGCACACCCCTACAGCTACCGCTTCCTCACCGGCATACAAATGGACGAATCCGGGAAGCACTCCCTGTGCGAACAGTTCATGAACTTTGTCTTCAAAGCCCCTGATTTCCAGCATCTTTTGGTACATCCACAGCGCTTTTTCCTCAGTTAATGACAAGCCTTCTCGTTTTAACAATTCCATTTTTGTGCGCCTCCTTCTATTTAGGGTTCACATCAATAAATGCAAGAAGTGTGCCAGCTTTTTGAGCCTGTAAAATCAATGTTTTTGTTTTTACACTGTGAGACAGTTTGAGACAGGTGTCTCATTTTGTCTCGATCTGATCCATCTGTCTCGTTTTAAGGCACACAAAAAAGACCGGACATCACCCGGTCTTTGACAATGATCGACGTATTTATTTCCTCGGAAATGTTTTAATTGCTTCATTCTTCTGCACCTTTTGTCTGAATGGCTGTTTTCAGAAGAAAATCAATTGATATTTGACATAAACGAAACTGCCGTCTCCGTCCTTCTGCATACAGTCTATCGTGCCGTTTGCGTATGCATTGCTGTGCTACAGTTCTTGCTTTTCTTCAACTGCCCGGTTCAGCGCTTGAAGCATGTAGCCAATGCCTTTGTACGAGGACAGAGGCCAGCTGAGATGCTGATGTTCTCCGATGACGGCGTTTAGGACGTTTCGGTATTTTTTCCCGCCAAGCATGATAAGCTCTTTTGTATTAGAAAAGCCCTTTTCATAAAATTGGAGGCGCAGATCCTCCGCTGTCATGATCTCCGGATGGCCTGTTCCAAAAGTAACATCGTAATTTTCGGGGACAGTATCATCTGGACGAAGGAATCCATGCTTCGCCGACAAAATCACCCACTCATCGAAAAATGCTTTCGCATATCGCTCGCACGCCTGATGAAACGCGCTGAGATAAGCGTCTTCCGCCCTTATCGGCCCTGTATCCGGATGGATGTCCCATATTTTTTTCTTGCCGCAGGGGATGATGCATAGTCGTTTCATGTTTCTCTCCCTTGTGTTGTTTCTCCTATCAATGTACCACTATCCGCTTATTTCTGCATTACTAAAAAGGGGCTGGTCACTTCTCGGCTGATCTGTGCGTTCTGTAATCAGGGTGCAGGCGGGGTAAAGGCTCAACATAAAAAGACCCGGAATTCGTACTGAAATCCGGGCCGGATGAGGAATTGTTTATGTCACTTCTGCTCCATCCCATCAAGATACTTTCTCTCAAAGTCATCGAGCAATGCACGCACTTCATCTGTTGACTTTGTGTTCATGCATTGATTTCTTAATTCACTTGCTCCTCGGAATCCGCGGAGATAAATCTTGAAAAAGCGAGGAAGAGGTTTGTATGGACGTGCTTCTAATTTTGAATATTTATCGTGAAGATCCAGATGCAGCCTTAAAAGATCAAGCAATTCCTTACTGCTATGCTCTCTCGGCTCTTTTTCAAAGGCGAATGGATTTGTAAAAATACCTCGTCCAATCATAATCCCGTCAACACCGTATTGTTCGGCAAGTTTTAAGCCGGTTTCCCGGTCAGGGATGTCCCCATTGATCGTCAAAAGGGTATCTGGCGCTATCTCATCACGAAGTTTTTTGATTTCCGGGATCAGCTCCCAATGGGCATCTACTTTACTCATTTCCGCTCTGGTACGCAGATGAATGGAAAGATTGGCAATATCCTGCTTCAATACGTGTGTCAGCCAGCCGCGCCATTCGTCTACATCCGTGTAGCCAAGTCTGGTCTTCACACTTACCGGCAGTCCTCCCGCTTTCGCTGCTTGTATTAATTCGGCTGCAACTTCTGGACGGCAAATCAGGCCGCTTCCCTTTCCGTTCCCCGCCACATTAGGTACGGGACAGCCCATATTGATATCCAGACCTTTAAACCCTAATTCCGCCATCCCAATGCTCATTTGGCGAAAGTTTTCAGGCTTGTCTCCCCATATGTGGGCAACCATCGGCTGTTCATCCTCCGTGAAAGTCAAACGGCCGCGCACACTATCCCTTCCATCAGGGTGACAATAGCTTTCTGAGTTTGTAAACTCAGTAAAAAACACATCAGGCCTGCCTGCTTCACTCACGACATGGCGAAAAACAACATCCGTCACATCTTCCATTGGTGCCAGCACAAAAAATGGCCGTGGCAATTCACGCCAGAAATTATCTATCATAATAAATTCATATCCTTTCATTAGAGAATACGGCTGCATCATGTATTCCAAAATTAAAAAACTGACCATGCTTTCCTTTTACACTTATAGCACGCGAAAGCATTTCTTATCAAACGATAGTAAATTTTGAACATTTCACTTTTTACACGTTAAAAAGTGAAAAAGCAAACTGAAGTAGAACAGCTCTGATAAACACCTTACTTGAGTTAACGTAATAGAGTGTCGCAGTCTTCACTCATAAGATTAATAAGAAAGTGTTCATTTTCTTTCATAATTAAATAAGGCATCAGAAGTTATTGCTTTAATTTCGAATATCCTTTGTTATACCTGTGATTATTTGTATAACAGTGAAAACCCCTAAGAAAACAGTGACAATATTAAACCATGGATTTTCATAGAATGAAAGATATTTTTGAAAGAAATCCAGTTCAACTATGTTTGCTGGGAAGCCATTCATTTCTCTATACTTAGGACCCCATCCCGTTAAATCTACAAAATTAAAATAAAGCTGTGAAACTAAAAATGCCAAAAACGTGTGAAACCAACTTCTTTTATAAAATGGTCGCTTTTTGTTTACTTTATCCATTTAATTATCCATCTCCTTTTCTGCAATACTGTTTAGCCAAGTATCAATCTAAAATCATTATATTATGAAGCATGATTGTGGCAATAAGTACTTATTAAGGATATAACCATTGCAGGTATTACTGTAATAGTTGTTATCGTTGGTCCCACTTGCGGTTCCATCTCGGCACTATTATTTAAATTGTTGTAATGCAACAGCCTACTTACTTTGGCATGATAGATACTTTACAGTTGAATCATGTTACAACTTTAGGAATTGATCTAAAAAATGAGGGTTTCCGCACGTTTTTTCAGCTCTTTTCGTCAGTTAAAATAAAGTTCTCCGAGAAAAGAAGGTAGATAAAATGGAGAAAAGACAGTCAGGGCAAGGGCTGCCTATGAAAAAGACCCGGAAATCGGCAATGTTCATTCTGCCGAAATCCAGATCTGACCAGGAAATGTTTATTTTAGTTAGACAATTTCAAAACAAGCTTCGCCACAGCTTCCACATGAGCCGTCTGCGGAAACATATCCACAGGCTGAATATATTCGACGCGATAGTCCTTCGACAGCGCCTGCAAGTCTTTCGCCAGTGTGGAAGGATTGCAGGATACGTAGATGAAGCGTTTCGGTTTTACTTTTTTGATGGTATCTAAAAATGTTCCGTCGCAGCCTGTTCTCGGCGGGTCGACGATGACCACGTCAGGGCGGAAGCCTTCTTTCGTCCATTTCGGGAGCCAGTGTTCAGCTGTTCCTGTGACATATGCCGCGTTTTTGATGCCGTGTTTTTTGGCGTTCTTCTTCGCATCGTCAATTGATTCTTTAATGACGTCCATGCCGCGGATCTCTTTCGCCCCGCTTGAGACCCACATGCCGATCGTACCGACGCCGCAATATGCGTCAACGACTTTTTCTTTTCCGGTCAGCTGCGCCGCTTTTTTCACTTCGTCATACAGCTTGACCGTCTGCTCAGGGTTGAGCTGGAAGAAAGCGCGTGCGCTCAATTCAAATGACACGTCACCGAGCACCTCTTGAATGGCATGGCTTCCGGCCAGCGCTTTTGTTTTGTCCCCGAAAATGACGGATGTGCGCGCGCCGTTGATGTTTTGAATAATCGATTTCACTTCCGGCAGACGGTTCTGAATGGCTTTGACGATCTCGTCTTTATTCGGAAGTGTCTCTTTCGCCGTGACAAGCACGACCTGCACTTCGCCTGTTTCAAAACCGACTCTCGTCACGATGGTGCGGACATCGCCTTTTTTGGTCCGTTCGTTATAAACAGATACGTTGTGTTTTTCCAAAATGCGGCGGACGATACCCGTTGTTTTGTTTGTTGCCGGATGCTGGACAATGCATTCCTTAATCGGAACAATTTTATGGGAATCAAGTCCGTATAAGCCGGCAATGATGCTGCCGCTTTGCGAGCGTCCGACTTGAAACTGGCTTTTGTTCCGGTAATTCCATGGGTTGTCCATTCCGATGGTTTCTTTAATGTTCATTTCTTCAACATTGAATCTCGTATGACGTTCCAGAGACTGAATGACGATATCGCGTTTTTCGCGGAGCTGCTGGGTGTAGGCCAGATGCTGAAGCTGGCAGCCGCCGCATTGGTCGTATACCGGACAAGGCGGCGTGACGCGGTGTTCAGACGGCTTGCGGATTTTTTTGACGCGTGCTTCTGAAAATTTCGGCTGAACATTTGTCGCTTCGGCAACGACTTCTTCGCCGGGCAGAGCGCCGGGAACGAAGACAACCTTTTTCTTAAAATAGCCGACGCCCTCTCCATTAATGCCGAGGCGTTTGATGGTCAGCGGAAATGTCTGTCCGACTTTCAATTCGGCAGGCGTCTTTTTTTGATGTTGATTCACGTTTTTTTCTCTCCGTTTCTATATAAAGCCTTCCTCATGGGAAAACGGCTGATTTGAAATATCACATCTTTTCAGTATAACATGCAGCCGGCGGTTCCTTCATGTTTTTCACCGGAAGTTTCCAAAAATACTCGGAAGCGATCAGATACTATTGGTAAGCCATCTTGTTTTTATTCAATACTTCTCCACAAATACAAGGACGCGTAGCTTAAATACGGGGCCCATTCCCTGCTTACTTGAAGCATCATGTCTTTTGACGGTTTATCCTCAAGGGCGAAGCGGCGTTTGACGGCGTTTTGCAGGCCGATATCTGCCAAAGGAAACAGATTCGGGCGGCCGAGGCCGAACATGAGGACGTTTTGGACGGTCCATGGCCCGATGCCTCTGATGGTGATCAGCTTTTTCATAATATCTTCATCCGATAAATGGGAAAGTTCTGCCAGATTGAGCGCTCCGTCTGCAATCATCCGTGAAAGGTCAATCGCATATTCCGCTTTTCTCATGCTGAACTGAAGCTCCCGCAAGTCCTGATACTCAAGCGCCGCAATCGTTTTCGGCTCGGGATAGCACCAGACGCCGTCTTTTTGTTCGCCGAAGGCATGGACGAACCGTTCCGTTAAGGTAAAAGCGAAAGACAGGTTGAGCTGCTGGTGGATGATGCATTTCATGAGACAGTTGTACACATCGTATTCCAGCACGAGCGGGGTTCCCGCATGCTCTTCAAAAAGCGCAGACAGATTTGTTTTTGAAAAATGATCAAGCACAGGCTGAAGCGGCTGCTCCCACTGAAAAATGTGTTTGATCCGTTCAATCATCTCCTCGCGGTCCGTTTCTCCGCTGACGAGGAAAACCGGATCTATGGCGGTGCCTTTCGCTTGAACCGTGATGACGGACAGTTTGCCGTCCCGTGTTCTGAGCGGAACTTTGATTGATCTTGCTGTAAGATCGACCGCATTCAGCGGATCGAGTGACAGCCTTTCAAGCACTTTATCAAAATGATACGGCGGCGTGACCGAAACCGTTTCCTCCCACATATGCTCCACCCCTTTTTGTCCAAGTATATCACGAAGCGTTCCGGCGGCAATTCGTATACTTTTCTTCATAACGCCGCATGATATAATGGCAGGCGGAGGGTTGTTTATGATACATATAACCGCAATCACAACACATAATGAGATATTAGATAATATCCCCCTATCACGTACAGAACAACCGGACATCGCATGGTACTGGATTGATTTTTTCGGAGCCGAGATGCATGAAACCGAGCTGCTGCGGGATTATTTCCATTTTCATCCGCTCGCGATTGAGGATTGCTTTCAGCACATGCAGCGGCCGAAAATCGACCATTATGACGGCTACCGTTTTTATGTGCTCCACGCCTTGAACCCGGACACACTGGAAATGGAAGAGGTGGACATTTTTCAGTCCGACCGTTTCATCGTCAGCTTCCATCTGCACGAATCGCCCGGCATCTCAAGGGTAAGAGAACGGTTTTTCGCTTCTCCGGGGTTAGCCAAAAAAGGGCCCGGACACATAACGTATATGATTATGGATCAGCTTGTCGATGAATATTTCCCTGTGCTGTACAAAATTGAAGACCGGCTGAATGAAATTGAAGACAGCAGAACACATAAATCTTACGGCACTTTAATGAATGAAGTGTTTGAATTGCGGACTGATCTTTTGAACCTGAGGCGGACGATCATCCCGATGCGTGATTTAATGTACCGGATTTTGAGTCTTGACCATGTAAAAGAAAGCCGTGAAACAAAAGCGTATTTCAGCGATATTTATGACCACCTGTTAAAACTGGCTGAGCTGATCGAGTCAAACCGTGATATGACGTCAGATCTGCGGGACAGCTATGTGACGCTGAATTCAAATCGGATGAACGCCATCATGATGACGTTAACCATCGTCTCGACCATTTTTATTCCGCTCACATTCATCGCGGGAGTTTACGGCATGAATTTCGATAACATGCCTGAGCTTCATTGGAAATACGGGTATTTTATTGTTTTGGGCGTAATGGCCGCTCTTGTGGCCGCCATGCTGTTTTGGTTCGCCCGCAAAGGCTGGTTTAATATTTTCAAGTAAGAACGGCTGCCGGCTGTTCTTTTTTTTGTGAAAACATGATATGTTGGAAAAAAACGTAAAGAGGTGTGCGCCGTTACCATTCTTTCTCACAAAACCGTTTCTTCCGCCCTTCTGCTTCTCAGTGTCATGTCCATTGCCCCGCTGTATAACGGCTGTACGATGTCTGATTACATCTTTGAGTCGCTCGGCTTTTCTTCTTGGTCTGAAGATGGAGCCCATATCTCCGTCATTCCCGGGGTCGTGCTATACTTTGCGGCATTAATCTGGTGTGCCGCTGCGTTCAGACGGGCGCTTCCCGCTTCGGGGCTGTTTCTGATCTTTCTCAGCATGGGGGTCTCTTCCAGCATCAGTCCTGTCACTGAATATGCCGCTTTTTCCTTAAAACAGTTCGCGCCTGAAAGAAAGGCTGTCGAATATCTGAAGCACCTCAGTGAATGCAGTCATCTGATTGAGCGCAAAAAAGCGAGCATGAGCTGCACGATTTATATCAATTATTATGGAAAAGGGGAACAAACCATATCTGTCACACCGGATCTATCTGAGAACGTAAAGGGCGTCACATTTAAATCAAAAACATTCACTGTAAAGCCCCGGTCGAAAACAATCATCAAGACGCGTTTTACCGGCTTTTATAAAGGGAAAGCCGCATCAGACAGCGGATGGTCTTCAGAACCTGACCTAAAAGTTGCAAGCCTGCACACAGCAGAATAAACGTTTTGCATGTATAATGATGGAAAACATTTCATTGGAGGGTCTGCTAATGAAGATCGCCATCGTCGGACTCGGCAATATGGGACGCCCCATCGCCGAAAATATAATGAAAGCCGGATACAGTCTGACTGTCTATAACCGGACGAAAGAAAAAGCGGCTGATCTGCTGGAGAAAGGGGCCGATTATGCCAAAACGCCCCGTCAGGCAGCTGAACATGCGGACATTGTGCTGTCAATGCTGTCGGATGATGAAGCCGTAACAGGCGTGACTTTCGGGGCTGACGGCATTATTGCCGGGTTATCTGAAAACGGCATTCATATTTCAATGAGCACCATCAGCACCGCGCTGTCAGAACAGCTTTCCGCTGCGCATTCGAGCAGAGGGCAGTCCTTTATTGCCGCTCCCGTCCTCGGCCGTCCCGATGCGGCTGAGAAGGCCGAGCTCCGCATCATCACAGCCGGTCCTCAGGAAGCGAAGAAAAAGGCCGAACCGCTGTTTAAAAGCCTGGGTCAGCAAGTATTTGACACCGGTGAAGAAACCAAAACAGCCAACGCGGCCAAAATCAGCATCAATTTCTTGCTCGTTTCTATGTTGGAGGCGTTATCTGAATCATTCTTAATGATGGAGAAGTACGGCTTGGAACAAAAACAATTTTTAGAAATCGCCAACGCGCTCTTTGGCTCTCCCGTCTATCAAAATTACGGAACCATTATGTCCGAGCAGAAATTCGAACCGGCCGGTTTCAAAATGTCTTTAGGCCTGAAAGATACCAATCTGGCGCTTGCCGCCGCAGAACAGGTTGCCGCAAAACTCCCTCTTGCCGAGCTGGCCAAGAGCCATTTTGAAAGCGGGATCGAACAAGGCTTCGGGGATCTGGATTGGGCCGCTTTGATTAAATGCCTGAAATAACAAAACACCTCTCCATTAGCAGGAGAGGTGTTTTTTACAAGCGCGGCAGCTTCATTTCTTTCTCAAACATAAGGTCATCAATGCTTTTAAATGTGTATCCTTCTTTTTTCAAATCGGTAATCGCATCGTCCAAAGCTTCTGAATTGTCCTTTGAAACGGTGTGGAGAAGGTAGATCGCGCCGGGATGCGCCTGCTTGATCATGTGATCGTAGGCGTATTTTTTCCCTTTCTGCTCCTTAACCTTCCAATCGACAAATGCGACGGACCAGAAAACGGTTTGATATCCGAGGCGCTTCGTTTCCTTCAGGACATATTCACTGAATACGCCGCGCGGCGGACGAAGATACAGGTTGTCCCGCTTTCCGGTGATGTTGTAAACAGCTTCCGTGACGGAATCGAGTTCGTCCTGAATCTGATCACCCGTTTTTGTCGTCAGATCAGGATGGTGAAAAGAATGATTGCCGATAATATGGCCTTCCTTTGACATCCGCTTAATCAAATCAGGCTGCTCTTTTACAAAATGGCCTGTGACAAAAAAAGTGCCCGTGACATGATGTTTCTTTAACACATCAAGCACCTTCGGGGTGTATCCATTTTCATATCCGTTATCAAACGTTAAATAAATGGTCTTTTCTTTCGTATTGCCTAAATAAAAGGCATCATATTTTTTGACCAGATTGTCCAGCTGCTTGCCGGCATCCGGCGGCTGATGATTGACGCTGCGTTTAAATCCCCAGTTTATCCGCTCATTCGGCACGGCCTCTGCGCTGTTTATGCCTCCCGCAAGTAAAACGGCCATGCAGCAAATTGAACAAAACCATTTCATGCCCAGCACTCCTTCTGCATTTTTCCTTATTTTGCAGTAGGCTCTCCCCTTTTATACAGCCGCATTATGGAAAGAGAAAAACCCCGGCAGATGCCGGGGTTTATTCCCAATCCTTTTTAAACCGTTCGTATTTTGCTTCCAGATCATCAAGCATGCCGATGAGCCGGTCTATATCTTCAACGTCCGTTGATTCAGGGTCTAACGAATCAATGACATTCATAAACATATCGAGTCTGTTCTTCAAGTAATCGAGCTGCTGATCTTTGCTGTTTACTGCATTCCCCATACTTCCACTCCATTCATTTTTTATAATGGTAGCGTATTTTTTGCCGTTTTTCAATGGTTCCGCTACTTGCGATCTTGGCAGATCAGGTCTAAAATTAACAGTTGGCAGACGTTAGTATGCCCATTTATAAAGGAGTTAGATAGTCATGACACAAAACACAGCACTGCGTCCGATCACACCGGAGTACGACCCTTGGGAAGCGTACATGGATGTGGACCAGTATGGAGATATGAAACTGACGAACGTTGAATTCACAACGACGACCTTGTGCAATATGAGATGCGAGCATTGCGCCGTCGGATACACGCTTCAGCCGAAAGACCCGAATGCGCTGCCGATCGACCTTTTATTAAAGCGGCTCGAAGAAATTCCTCTGTTACGCTCCATCAGCATTACGGGCGGCGAACCGATGCTTTCGCTGAAATCGGTAAAGGAATATGTCGTCCCGCTTTTGAAATATGCGCATGAACGCGGTGTGCGCACACAGATCAATTCAAACCTGACGCTTGATATCGGGCGCTATGAACGGATTATTCCTTATTTGGACGTCCTTCACATTTCCCACAACTGGGGAACGGTCGAGGACTTTGCCGACATCGGATTTGCGATGATGGAGAAGAAACCGACATTTGAACAGCGGGCGCGCTATTTTGACAAAATGATTGAAAACAGCCGCACGCTGGTTGAGGCAGGCGTCATGGTTTCGGCGGAGACGATGCTGAACAAGCGCACGCTGCCGCATATCGAACATATTCACTGGCAGATTACGGAAGAAATGAAATGCCAGCGGCACGAAGTCCATCCGATGTATCCGAGTGATTTCGCCAGCGCGCTTGAATCACTGAGCCTGAAAGATATGAGACAGGCCATTCATCATCTGCTCGACATTCGCGATGAAGAGACATGGATGCTGTTCGGCACGCTGCCGTTTTACGCATGCAGCCCTGATGAAGAAGACCAGAAGCTGCTCCGCCGCTTGCGGGAAGCGAAAAACGTTACGGTGCGAAATGACCCTGACGGCCGCTCACGCCTGAATGTCAACATTTTTGACGGAAATATCATTGTCACGGATTTCGGCGATACACCGCCGCTCGGCAATATTAAAACAGACAGCCTTCCTGAAGCGTATGACAAGTGGAGACAGACGAAGCTGAGCAAAGAGCTGAACTGCCGCTGCTCAAACGTCCGGTGCCTCGGCCCGAACGTTCTTGTCAAAAACAGTTATTATCAGGAGACAGATTTTTCATTACGCAAAGCCAGAGGTTAACAGAAGATGGAAATGACAATTACAGATATTTTGAAAAGCAAAGTGGTTGAGATCATCATCGTCGCTCTCGTGCTTTACGCCGGTGTTTTTCTGATCAACCGTTTTGTACAGGTGTTATTTAAACGCACTGATTTCCTGGAGGAACGGAAAGGAAAGACGATCGAGAGCCTCGTCCGGTCCATCACCCAGTATACGGCGACGATCGGTTTTATCTTTTACGTCATTTCATTATTTGTTCATGATTTCGGCCGAATTTTAGCCGGGGCGGGCGTTGCCGGTATCGTCATCGGTTTCGGAGCCCAGTCTTTAATCAAAGACATTTTGGCCGGGATATTTTTAATATACGAACGCCAGCTGCATAAAGGCGATTACGTGACGATTAATAATCTGTTCAACGGCACAGTCGAAGAAATCGGACTCCGTTCCTTGCAGATCCGTGAGTTCTCCGGCAAGCTGCTTACCATTTCAAATGGTGAGGTCAGACAGCTTCAGAACTATAACATTGATTTTATGCGGATTACCGAGTCTGTCGTGATCAGCTATAAGGAAGACCCCGAACGGGTATATGCCATCTTAGAAAAAGCCTGTGACATGCTCAATGACGAACTTCGCGATTCACTGAAACGGGATGAATTTCTCAATGCGGCGGAGCCGTTTCAAGTGCATGGAATCATGAGCCTGAACAAATTGACGAGAGGCATTGAATTTACCGTTAAAGGCATGGTTCAAGACACAGAATACTTCTCGGCAAGCCTTGCGGTGAGGCGCGTTCTTGCCCGGGAGCTGTACAACAACAATGTGCAATTGCTTGAGGAGATGTATCATACAGAAAAAAGCTGATTCCAAAACGGAATCAGCTTTTTCATTTATCTCGGCTGCGCTGTAATTTGAAAGCCGAATGTGACATGGTCCTGCACCGGAATCCAAGCGCCGATTCCTTGTGAGGTCACATTTTTGACGACAAGTTTCCGCTTGCTGCCTTTCAGCACCAAATACACTTCGCCGTATGTTACTTTTCCTTTTTCATTAACGGCCGGGGCATAGGCGTGTAAATAGCCGAGCCGCTGCGGAGAAATTTTATAGGTTTGATCGCGTTTTGTGCCTGCGCCGATGACTGTTTCAAATGCAAGCGGCAGTTTTGTTTTCTTCATCGCTTTTTGCATCATCATGCTTTTTACATCTTCTGCGTTCGGCACTTTTGCTGTGAGCCCGCCTTTGATTTTGTATTGCTGTTCTTGTGCGTATGAAATTTCCGCGGCTTGCTGCCCGCCCCGGTTATCCGCTCTGTTTGTGTTGATTTTTTTATATTCCCAGTTGGCGACCGTTTCGTTCGACTGATAACCGAGCGCCCATTTCCCGAGAAATATTTTCGCCCGGTATCCGATGGCGAGCGGCGAACCGGAAACCGTGGATTCATTCAGCATTTTAATCAGATGCGGATTTTCGATGTTGATCTCTGATGTATCTAACAATTCCTTTGCCAGTTTGCTTGGCTGAAGCATCGGCTGGTCCTGTGAAGCATTCGGATACGTATTTTCCTTTGAAATGCTTACGACAGAGTTGGGAACCTTAAACGGTTTCTTTGCACCGGCAGACGGCGTTGCGAAAATACTAAAGGATAACAGCAGAATCATTGTGGCATGAAACAGCTTTCTCATCATATCACTCTTTCTATAGCATTTTCCTTTAGTCTTTTCCTCCGCAATCGTTGTTATCCGCATTTTTTTACAGGTTAAAGCAGGAAAAATCCGATCGCCATAATGACATAAGCTGCAAGGAGCGTAGCCCCTTCAAACCAGTTCGAATCACCGTCATTTGAAATCATCGTCATCAAAAGGACGGATGATATCATCGCGACAAGCTCAGGCAATGTGAATACAAGCGGCATATTGACCGGGAAAAAGACGGAACAGATGACAAGCACCGGTGCCACAAACATGGCGATCTGCAAAGTCGATCCGACTGCGATTTCAACGGCGACATCCATTTTGTCTTTGTACGCCATAATGATGGCCGACGCATGTTCTGCGGCATTTCCGACGATTGCGACGATAATCACTCCGATAAACAGCTCGCTCCAGCCGAACTGTTCAGCCACCGCATGAAACGTATGGACGAGATTTTCAGATATGTAGGCGACGATAATGGTTGCGATAAATAAGACGGCTGTCGCTCGTTTCCCAGACCACTCAGGCTGCTCCTCTTCTTCCTTGGCCTCCGGCTGGTTCGGCTGATAAACACCGCGGTGAGTGACGAGCTTGAAATAAAGAGCCGCCACGTACAAAAGGATCATGATGATGCTGATGCCGACACTTAAATTAAGCTTGCTTTTTTCCCCCATATCCATGGAAAACACTTCGGGAATGACAAAAGCTACGATAATGGCAAATATCAGCAGGCCTGAATTATGCCGGGCATCATGAATATTGAATTCCTGCCGCTTGTATTTCAAACCGCCGATAAAAAACGACAAACCCGCGACGAGCAGAAGATTGCCGAGCACCGAACCGGTCAGTGACGCAAGCACGATGCCCGTCAGCCCTTCCTTTAAGGCAAAAAGCGATATAATCAGCTCTACCGCATTTCCGAACGTGGCATTCAGCAGGCCGCCGATCCGCGGACCCGCGATAATGGCAAGAGATTCAGTCGCTCTTCCCATATAACTTGCAAGCGCAATAATCGTCAAGCAATAAATAATAAACAAAACAGCTGACGGCCAGTGTATCAGGCTTCCGATAACTGAAAGCGGCACCCCCGCCGCAGCCGTAAAGAAAAAAATCCGATTCATATTCAGCGTGGCTCCTTTTTCGAATGAGTCTTTTTTATCCTTCTCAAAAACTCCCTCAATTACACTTCCGGAGAAACCTAAATTGGCATTTTCAGGTTGCCGGACGCGAAAAATCCGTGTACGATCAAAACAGATACTGAAGAAGGAGAAAATACGCGATGTCACGACTGTACTTCTTTATTTTGGTTCTGCTTGTTTCCATCTCCGGTTTTTCCCAAGGCATGCTGCTGCCGGTGATTTCCGTCATTTTTGAAACGAACGGAGAATCAGCCGCCATAAACGGCCTTCACGCAACCGGCCTGTATATCGGCGTGCTTCTTGCGTCGCCGTTTATGGAAGCGCCGCTGAGAAAGCTCGGATACAAACCCCTGATGGTAACAGGCGGATTTCTTGTCATCATCAGCTTATTCAGTTTTATTTGGCTTCAATCCATATGGATATGGTTTTTTCTGCGGCTGCTTATCGGAATCGGCGATCATATGCTGCATTTTTCAACCCAAACGTGGGTGACTTCAAAGTCAACGCCTCAAAACAGAGGAAGAAACATTTCGCTGTACGGGCTGTCCTTCGGGCTTGGATTCGCTGTCGGTCCGTTCATGGTTCCTCTTGTCAAAACAAGTCCGTCCCTTCCGTTTATCGTATCCGGCTGTATCAGTCTTGCCGCCTGGCTGTTTGTGTTTGTCTTACGTAATGAGTACCCGCCGCAAGGTCCGGATGAAACATCCGGGGACAACAGCGCAAAACGTTTTTACCGCGCCGTTCTTTTCGGCTGGGTCGCTTTTCTTCCGGCTTTCGGCTATGGCTTTTTAGAAACGGCGCTGAACGGAAGCTTCCCCGTGTACGCCCTGCGCTTAGGCATATCCGTTGATGCCGTCGCGCTGATATTGCCCGCTTTCGCCATCGGAAGTATTGTATTCCAGTTTCCGCTTGGTTTATTAAGCGATCGGTTTGGGAGAAAACGTGTCCTGCTCGTCATTTTACTGATGGGCGCCCTGTGTTTTATGACGGCCGGATTGTTTCCGTCGCCTGCCGTTATCGGCGGCTGCTTTTTCATGGCGGGGATGGCGGTCGGCAGTATGTTTTCCCTCGGTATCAGCTATATGAGCGACCTGCTGCCGTCCCATCTGCTTCCGGCGGGCAATCTGCTCTGCGGCATTTCCTTCAGCCTCGGCAGCATGATCGGGCCGGTGGCGGGCGGCTGGTATATGCAACGGTTTGAAAGCGCCAATTTGTTTTATTTTATTACGGTGATCCTGATCTGTATTTGGCTTGCGCTCGTCTTCGGAAAAACAAAGCACAGCCCTGCATCTGAATCCCATTCTTTTCCGGTCTCATAAAAGAAGCCGCCTGTTCCAGACCAGGCGGCTTCTTTCTAGTGGTATCCGTTCTGCCCGTTCGCGCTTCCGCTTGTTTTATTCTTCGGGCCGTTTTTTGAGTTTTGTTTATTATGGCTTCCGCCTTTTTTCGTATGCTTGGTCATAATCGGTTCCCCTCCGTTTTCAGCTTGAACGTCATCCGTTCCTCTATAGCTTGCTCCCGCGGTAGGGATTTTCATCAGGAAGCTTTTTACGTTTATGTAAAAGCGCGTTCATTTCTCCTCCTAAAATCAGCAGTGTTCCCGTCAGGTAAAACCAGATCATAAGGACGATAATTCCCCCGATGCTCCCGTATGTGGCGCTGTAGTTGGCAAAAGTGCCGACGTAAAATGAGAACAGCATACTGACGATAATCCAGCCGGCTGCCGCAAATACGGCTCCCGGCAGCACAAAGCGGAGGGAAAGCCTTTTATTCGGCGCAAAAATGTAAAGCGCCGTGAACACGATTAAAAGGATAAGCGGACTGATACCCCAGCGGACAACCGACCACACCTTCAAAAACAGGCCGGGGGCGCCGATAAAATCTGCAGCCAGCAGTCCGATTTCTCTGCCGAACACCGGCAGAAGCAGTGCGATTAAAATTGTAACCACCATCGCGATGGTTAAAAAAATTGAGGTCAGGCGAATGATAATAAATGAGCGGTTTTCTTCGACTTCGTAAGCATGGTTAAATGCTCTGACAATCGCATTCATACCGTTGGAAGCCGACCAGATGACGGCGATAATCCCGAATGACAAAAGCCCGCCGCTGCGTTTGTTCAGCGTTTGCTCCGTAATGGATTTCACCATGGACATGGCGCTGTCGGGCGCATATTGATCGACTGCGCCGAGCACGTCTTCTGCCGATATGGGAAGATAGGCGGTGAGCGTCAGTATGAAAATGATTAACGGAAACAATGACAGCAGAAAAAAATACGCAAGCTCCGCCGATTTACTTTGTCCTTCATGCAGAGAAAACCTTGCAAACAGCTCCTTCATAAAACTCATGACATCCCACCTCAATGATCGTTTTTCGAAAAATGCTCCTTCGTTTCTTTTAACAGCTCAATGACCTGCGGTGTTGTCTGCTTAAGCTTGGAGATCTGACTGTTTAAAAAACTCAGATCATCCGATACGGTATTGGCGATGTTTTTCACTTGATCCATTTTTGCAGAAGCCTCCTGTTTCAGGGCTTCAGGATTTTTCCGGTAAAATGCTGCACGCTGCCTGCACGCGTCCATATTCCGGAAACATGCCTCTCTTGTCGGCTTATGTAATAAGGACAGTGCTCCGCCGGCGGCAGCGCCGATCAGAATCGCTTTTGCCATGAAGCGTGTTTGTTTCATCGGTCAATCCCCCTTATAAATGATGGTCTTTCTTAATTGTGTCCAGCAAATGACGGCACCCCGACTCGATCAACGCGTACACCTCGCTGAAATTCCCGGTATAGTACGGATCGGGCACGTCCGCAAGATCGGACTCCGGTACATAATCAAGCAGCCTTGCGATACGCGGCGCCGCTTTTTTATAACCGGCCATGCTGCGCAGATGTCCGATATTTTCAGCATCCATCGCAATGACGTAATCGAAATCGGTCAGATCAGACTCACGGACCTGCCTTGCCGTGATGCCGCTTGTGCTGATCCCTTTCTCCTTTAGAATCTCCTCTGTCCCTTCATGCGGCGGATTTCCCGCATGCCAGGCGCCGATTCCCGCTGAATCAATGTTAATCTGATCTTCCAGCCCGTTTTTCTTTACCATATCAGAAAATACCGCCTCTGCCATAGGCGACCGGCAAATATTTCCCAGACAGACAAACAGAACATGTATCACATCGATAACCTCCCTATTCTTTCCCCATATTTTGAGGATCAAAAACCTTATCATCATCTTAGCAACTTTTCTGCGGCTGTGGAAATATGCTTTTATTCTAAATGAATTCTGTTAGAATAAAGGATACGAAAACGGTCATGAAAGGATGCATGAATTTGCCGAGCCAACAAACAGAAACGTTAAACAAAATGATTGAAGACATTTCGCAGAAGCTCAATATGCTCAATGTCGGCGTCATCAAAGCGGAAGATTTCAGTGATGAAAAAATAGAAGATCTTACATACCTTCATCAAATGGTCATGAAAAAGGAATCATTCAGCCCGAGTGAAATGCAGGCCATTGCCCAGGAGCTCGCCTCTCTCAGAAAATAAACACATGTCAGACCTGCCGAAAAACGGCGGGTCTTTTTGAATTAAAAAAGCGGATGGTGCTGGTATCGGTCATCAGCTCCTTTGTCATCGGTCTTTTAACTGCGGGTATTCTGCAATTGGCGATGACGGTTATGGCTGTTTTATTTCCTAAAAATAAAGGTACCATCACATCTTTTGTTAATATAGCATCAAGCTTATCTTTTATTGTCATTCCGCTTGTAACGGGAGCGATATCCAAAGCGGCCGGCCGGACCCCTGTTTTTCTGCTAGATATCGGAATTGCGGCCGTCAGCGTACTTCTCGCATTGTTTATCGGAATCCGCTTTAAGCAAGTGATGAAAGCCTGACTATTTTTTAAGGGAGAGGATTTATCATGCATACTATTACAATCAAAAACACGGTTATCGGCGAAGGACTTCCGAAGATCATTGTGCCGCTGAGGGCATCCGGAGAGAAAGCGCTGCTTGAAGAAATGGAAGCCGTTAATAAGCTTCACCCGGATATCATTGAGTGGCGGGCGGATGTTTATGAGCATGTTGACAGCCTGGACGCAGTAAAAGACATGCTTGAAAAGCTGCGGAAAGCCGCAGGCGAAACACCGCTGCTTTTCACGTTCAGAAGCCATAAAGAAGGCGGAAATAAAGTCATTGACGGCCGGTTTTACATTGAATTGCTCAAAACCGCAATCGAAACAAAACACATTGATCTTATAGACGTTGAATTGTTTACAGGAGATGCCGAGGTCAAATCAATTGTGAAAACCGCTGAAGATAACAGCGTATATGTCATCATGTCCAATCATGATTTTCATCAGACACCGCAAAAAGAGGAAATCATTTCCCGGCTGCGCAAAATGCAGGCGTACGGCGCGCATATTCCGAAAATCGCAGTGATGCCGCAAAGCACTGAAGATGTTTTCGTCTTATTGGATGCCACACACACGATGAAAACACAATACGCAGACCGGCCGATCATCACGATGTCCATGGCAGGCACAGGCCTGATCAGCCGTCTGGCCGGCGAAGTCTTCGGCTCGGCATGCACGTTCGGCGCGGGCAAAGAAGCATCAGCGCCCGGACAGATTCCCGTTGATGAATTGCGCAGTGTACTCAGCATTTTAAATAAAAATATGTAATCAGCGTTTTTCTTCCCCGAGCGGGATGAAAAAAGATGAATGGACTGACGGAGGAATACATCATGAAGAAAGATTTAGGACGGATTAACGGAAAAACTCAGCTTATCGGATTACTCGCGACACCGATCGGACACTCTTTATCTCCGGCGATGCACAACCTGGCGTTTAAAAAATTAGGGCTGAACTACGCTTACCTCGCGTTTGAAGTCGGCAATGAACAGCTTGAAGACGTGGTAACGGGAATGCGCGCCTTAAACGTCAGAGGCTTCAATGTCTCAATGCCGAACAAGATGAAAATTCTCCCTTACCTCGATGAACTCGCGGATTCAGCGAAATTCACCGGTGCGGTTAATACAGTCGTTAATGAAAACGGCACATTGATCGGACACTCCACTGACGGTATGGGATACGTCCGCAACTTAAAAGAACACGGCATCGATATCACAGGCAAAAAAATGACGCTTGTCGGTTCCGGCGGGGCTGCCACTCCGATTGCGATTCAATCCGCATTGGAAGGCCTCGGCGAAATCTCAATTTTCGCCCGCAATGACGCGTTTTTCGAAAAAGCGGAAGAAAATGTCCGTATCATCAATGAAGAAATGAAATGCTCTTCTTGTAAAGCGAATATCTTCCCGCTCGAAGATCAAGATGCGCTGCGTGCTGAAATCGCCACAAGCGATATTTTCACAAACGGAACGGGTGTCGGTATGAAACCGCTTGAAGGCTTGAGCGTCATTAAAGACACATCCATGCTCCGTCCGGATTTGATTGTGACAGACGTCGTTTACAACCCCGTTACGTCGAAATTGCTCGAACAGGCACAAGCGGCCGGCTGCAAAACCATTAACGGCCTCGGCATGATGCTTTGGCAGGGCGCCATGGCGTTTGAATATTGGACAGGCCGTGAAATGCCGGTTCAATATATTAAAGAGCAAATGTTTGAATAACTGCTATGACAAAAGCGCCGAAGGACAATCCGTCTTCCGGCGCTTTATCATTTTCTCCCCTCTCCCTTTCTTCTCATGCGCCAAAACGCTTATAATGGTTGTAACAATAAAAACCAAGTGAGGAATGCACGTATGAAACAGCAAAAAAAACGCCGGGTGACATTGCAGCAGGTCGCTGAGCATGCCGGTGTCTCAACATCGACCGCCTCATTAATCGTCCGCAATAATCCGCGAATTTCCGAAGCGACCCGTGAAAAAGTGCTGCAATCCATGCGGGAGCTGGGGTACGTGTATGATCGGGTCGCCGCGAATTTACGATCACAGACGTCTACAACGGTAGGATTGATTATTACTGACATTTCCAATACGTTTTTCTCAGAGTTTCTGATCGGCGTTCAGAATACGCTCGAGGAAGTCGGATTAACGGTGCTGTTGGGCACGACATTTGACTCCGTCGCGAAGCAGGAGCAGCTGATCTCGACCATGCTGGAACACAGGGTCGGCGGATTGATTTTATGTCCGGTTTCAGGTGCGGCCGCGGAAACCCTTTCCCGCCTTGAGCAGCTTGACATTCCGGTCGTGCTCGCCGTCAGGGAAATCGCCGATGCGGACTGTGATTTTGTCGGAGCCGATTATGAAGATGGCACCTATAAGGCAGTGCGCCATCTCATTGAAAAAGGCCATCAGGAGATTGCGTTTCTGGGCGGCGTGAAGCACTCATCTACATGGACGAAACGGATGAAAGGTTTTAAAAAAGCGCACTGTGAGGCCGATCTTGAAGTGAAAAATGAATTTGTCATTGACAGCGCACCGACCCGCGAGGCAGGCTATGAAGCAGTAATGGAGCTGCTCCGCCGGCCTGAGCGCCCGACCGCGATTTTCTGCTTCAGTGATTTGGTCGCGTTCGGGGTCATGCAAGGGATCAGAAAAGCCGGGCTCATCCCGGGCGAAGATATTGATATTGTCGGCTTTGATAACGTGCCGGAAGCTGAAATTTCTTATCCCCCGCTCACAACCGTTTCTTCCTTTCCGCGGCAGTCGGGAAAAGAAGCGGCTCAATTGCTGCATGATAAAATCGCCAGTTCCCAGCACAAAAAACAGCGCATTATTCTTGCGCCTGAGCTGGTCATTCGGGAATCTTCATTAAAAAAGCGGAACGCCTGATAGGCGCTCCGCTTTATATTACGCAAGCAGTTTTAATGATTCGCGGTTGAATGCCGGAATGTCATCCGGAGTGCGGCTTGTGACCAGCTGGTTCTGGCAGACGACGACTTCTTCATCCACTACATTTGCGCCTGCGTTTTCCATGTCAATACGGATCGATGTAAACCCTGTCGCTTTGCGCCCGTCCAATGCTTTCGCGTTGATGAGAAGCTGAGGGCCGTGGCAAATGGCGAAAACAGGTTTTTTATCATCCATAAACGCTTTGGCAAATTGGACGAAACGGTCATCCGCGCGCAGCATGTCAGGTGAGAATCCGCCCGGAATCAGCAATGCATCAAAGTCTTTCGGATTCACATCATCGATGGACGCATCCACTTTCACTTCCGCTTCCCCTTGTTTGCCTTTTACTGTTTTTCCTTTTTCCTGTTCAATCACTGTTAATTCATGACCTGCATCTTTAAAAGCTTTCGCAGGTTCAGTATACTCGACATCCTCGAAATAATCCGTTAATACAACTGCAATTTTTTTACCCATAGTTACTACCTCCTGCTTGATGAAGTCTACATAAATCCATGTACCCCAGCCAGACTAATATCAAACATAGGAGACACGTTTGCCGCCCATCCGTATTACATAGGTCATTATCCTCATTTTTCATCTTTTTACAAGAATCATCATGAAATCTATATAAACTTTCACAAAATATTCTTACAATGGTACTGCATGACAAAATTTGTTGAAAGGTGGAGAACAGGTGAGAATACAGAAAAGACGATGCAGCGTCAATATGACACTCCGTATTCTGCTGCCCCTAGTTATGATACTTAGTCTAATCCTCCCAACATCACCCATTAAAGCAGAAGAAAACAAATCCTCCAGTGTGAATCTCAGCATTTTAGCGACAACTGACGTTCACGCTAACATGATGGACTACGATTACTACAGCGACAAACCGACAACGGAATTTGGGCTCGCCCGAACGGCTCAGCTTATTGAGAAGCACAGGCGCGAAAACCCGAATACGCTGCTGGTCGATAACGGAGACCTGATCCAGGGGAATCCTCTCGGTGAATACGCCGTAAAATATGCGAAAAATGATATTATCTCAGGTGCAAAGACCCATCCGATCATTCAAGTAATGAATAGTCTGCACTATGATGCAGGAACGCTGGGCAATCATGAATTTAATTACGGGCTTGAATTTCTGGACGGGACGATCAAAGGCGCTGAATATCCGATCGTCAATGCCAATGTAAAAACATTAAGCGGCGAAAACCGCTATACGCCTTATGCCATAAAAGACAAAACCGTTACGGATGAAAACGGCGGAAAGCATCAGATAAAAGTCGGCTACATCGGCTTTGTTCCTCCCCAAATCATGACGTGGGATAAGAAAAATCTTGAGGGCCGCATTCAGGTCGAGGACATTGTGGAATCCGCAAAGAAAACCATTCCGAAGATGAAAGCTGAAGGAGCCGATATTGTCATCGCCCTCGCCCACAGCGGCATCGAAAAGAAAGCGCAGTCTTCCGGCGCGGAAAATGCCGTTTTTGATCTGGCAACGAAAGTCAGCGGAATTGACGCAATCGTATCCGGCCATCAGCACGGGCTGTTCCCTGATGCCGAATACAAAGGCGCTGATCAATTCGACGTCGATAAAGGCACGATTAACGGCATCCCCGTTGTCATGTCCAGCAGCTGGGGTAAATATGCGGGCGTCATCGACCTCCGGCTCCAGAAAACAGACGGCGCGTGGCATGTGGAAGATGCAAAAGGCAGCATCGAGCCGATTGCCGGCAATGTGACTTCGGAAAACGAAACCGTCGTCAATACCGTCAAAAAAGCGCATGAAGGCACGCTCCAATATATCAGAGAACCTGTCGGCCAGACAAAAGCCGATATCAACAGTTTCTTCGCCCAAGTCAAAGATGATCCGTCCATTCAAATCGTAACGGATGCGCAAAAATGGTACGCCGAAAATAAGATGAAGGATACGAAATATAAAGATCTGCCTATCCTCTCTGCGGGCGCCCCGTTTAAAGCCGGCGGGCGGAACGGTTCAAACTACTATACAAACATTTCCGCAGGCGACCTCGCCATCAAAAATATCGGCGATTTATACTTGTATGACAACACGGTTCAGATCGTCAAGCTGAACGGAAGCGAAGTGAAAGATTGGCTCGAAATGTCCGCGGGGCAGTTTAATCAGATCGACCAGGCAAAAGGCGGCAGCCAGGCCCTCTTAAATGAGGCCTACCGCTCCTACAATTTCGATGTCATTGATGGCGTCACCTATCAGGTCGATGTCACAAAACCGGCGAAATACAATGAAAACGGAACAGTCATTCATCCCGACGCAAGCCGGATCGTCAACCTTTCTTATCAAGGGAAGCCCGTCAGCGCCAAGCAGGAATTTCTGATCGTCACAAATAATTACCGCGCTTCAGGAGGCGGAGGGTTCCCTCACTTAAGCAATGATAAAATCGTATATTCATCAGCCGATGAAAACAGACAGGTCTTAATGGACTACATCATCCAGCAGAAAACGATTAATCCGCAGGCTGATCATAACTGGTCCATCCTTCCGGTCAAAGGGACGAACCTGACATTTGAATCCTCCTTGGCCGCAAAGCCGTTTGCCGACCGCGCAGATGACGTTGCCTATATCGGAGAATCAAAAAACGCGGGCTACGGTCAGTACAAGCTCCAGTTCAAGGATGATGAACCGGGCACAGATCCGCCGAAAGATGATCCGTGGAAGCTCACCGTTATGCATACAAACGACACGCACGCCCACCTTGATAACGCGGCGAGGCGGATGACGAAAATTAAAGAAATCAGGAGCGAAACCGACCGCAGCATTTTGCTTGATGCAGGAGACGTCTTCTCAGGCGATCTCTATTTCACAAAGTGGCAGGGACTGGCAGATTTAAAATTGATGAACAGCATGGGCTACGACGCAATGACCTTCGGAAACCATGAGTTTGATAAAGGACCTGGTGCTCTCGCCAGCTTCTTGAGCGGTAACGGAAGCGCGGCTGATCCGTCCGGAAAATATAATTTCCAAGCGCCTGATTTTCCGCTCGTCAGCGCGAATGTTGATGTGTCCAAAGAATCAAAGCTGAGTCCATTCATCAAAAAAGCAGACACATTTACGGCAGGGAAAAAGAAAAAAGCAGGCATCTATCCATACATTCTGCTTGATGTAAACGGAGAAAAAGTCGCCGTATTCGGGTTAACGACAGAAGATACGTCCGTCACGTCAAGCCCGGGAAAAAGTATAGTCTTTAATGATGCCTTCCAATCCGCGCAAGATACGGTAAAAGAGATACAGAACAAAGAACATGTCAATAAAATTATCGCTCTTACCCATATCGGGCATCAGCGTGATCTCGATCTTGCCAAAAAAGTAAAAGGCATCGACTTAGTCGTCGGCGGGCATACGCATACGCTTGTAGATAAGATGGAGATTGTCAAAAACGAAGAGCCGACTATCGTCGCACAAGCAAAAGAATACGGTGAGTACCTAGGCCGGGTTGATGTTGCATTTGACAAAAACGGCGTCGTCCTGCCGAAACAATCCTCTCTTCAGGCGCTGCCTGTGAACGAGCAGACGAAAGAAGACCCGGATCTGAAAAAAGAGCTTGATCCGTTTAAAAAAGAGCTCATCTCAGTCAAAAATGAAAAAGTCGGCTCAACGAAAGTCGCGCTTGACGGCCAGCGTGAGCATGTCCGCTCCAAAGAAACGAATCTCGGGAACTTCATCGCAGACGGCATGCTTCAAAAAGCGAAGGAAGCGGCCGGCGCCCAACTCGCGATCACAAACGGGGGCGGCATCCGCGCAGGCATCGATAAAGGAGACATCACACTCGGTGATGTACTGAATGTGATGCCGTTTGGCAACACGCTTTACGTCGCAGATTTAACCGGAAAACAGATCAAACAAGCTCTGGAACAAGGGCTAAGCGGAATTGAGGCTCAAGGCGGCGCCTTCCCTCAAGTTGCCGGTTTGACATACACGTTTACACTGAATGAAAAACCGGGACACCGCGTTCTTCAAGCTGCGGCCGTGCAGGATGACGGCAGCTTAAAGCCGATTTCTGATAAGGAAACATACAGAGTCGCCACAAGTAACTTTGTCGGCGAAGGCGGAGACGGATATTCCGTCTTTAACGAAGCAGCACATAAAGAAGACCTTGGCTTTGTCGACTATGAGGTCTTCATAGAGCAGCTTGAAAAAGCAGGAAAAGCGGTTGAACCGAAAGTTGACGGCCGCGCACAAGAAGTGTACCTGCCGACGAAACAAAAAAACGGCTCATGGACGCTTGAAGATGACAGCGCATTTGCCGTCTATGCCAAAAACGCCAACACTCCGATCGTTTATTACGACAAGAATGACGGCGCCAAAAAGCCGATTGACCTCAGCGTGACCAAAAAACAGATCGGACTGTTAAAGGACAGAACAACTGATTCTTCCCTTACGCTCCTGCATGACAAGTTCAGCATGAAAATGCCGATGGCAAACGCAGCCGCAGCTGATACAAGGTTCGGCGTATCGCCGAAAGGAAAAGTAAGCGGCTCGCTTTCAAATGTATACGATTTTACAATGAAGCAGAAAAACAAAGAAGTAAAAACATTCAAAGCGCCGGTAAAGCTCACCCTGCGCATTGAGAATACGAAAAAAGCGAAACAGCCGGGCATTTATCATGTAGACCGGAAAAAGAACGTCTTTACAAAAACAGACAACGGTTCGGTTTCACACGATCTCGTCACGGGCTATACAAATCATTTCAGTGAATACACCATATTAAATGCAAACACGAAGAGCGCGCCGCCGACAAACGGAGATCACGGCTCCGGAAAGCAGCCAAACGGACAAAATCCATCACCCGGCCCTGCGCAGGACGGAGTATCGCCGGGCGGCCTGCTTCCTGATACGGCCACAACTATGTATACCATCCTCCTTGCAGGGTTTCTCATCAGCGCGCTCGGAACAGCACTGTATCTGTATCAAAGAAGAAAAGCAAAAAAAGTGAACGAAGCATAAAAAAACCGCTTTTATCGGGCGGTTTCGCCCAAAAGCTCCCCTGATCTGTTATCAGGGGAGCTTTTCTGTCGGTCCCCTTCTGAGTCGACAGCCGTAAGTCCGAATGATAAAATATCGCACAGATGTACGATCTATGGTTTGACAATTCACGGCGGAGCCTGGCTTTCCCGGCGCCGCCTGTTTGGAGGACTTTTTTTGAAGATAACAGGAAACATACGAAACAGCATGACTTACAAAAAAAAGCTGTTTTACGTAATGACAGCACTTTGTTTTATCGGCTCGCTGATTTTCGTCAATCACAACGCTTCTTTTTATGAGCGCCCGATTGCCAAAGTGACGAAAACCACATTGGAACATCAATCTGACGTGCAGGACATGCATAAAAACAAAGATAGGATTTTCAATCAGAGGATCACAGCCAAACTTGAAAACGGCAGTCAGAAAGGACAGCTCATTCATTTGTCCAATCAGTATTCATCCTCCGGAGCGAATGATCAGAAATATTCAATCGGCGATGAAGTATTCGTTTCTATTGATAAAGGAAACACGCCAAATAAGGATATATCGGGAAGCATTATAGATAAAAAACGGGATAAACAGCTTTTGCTGATCGCTTGGATTTTCATATTCACCTTACTTATCGTCGGCAAAAAACAAGGCTTCTTTTCAATCATCAGCCTGATCTTTAACGCTGTTTTGTTGTCGTTTGCGCTAGATTTATACCGGAAGCACCCGAACATCGGGCTTATTTTCATCTGCGGTATCTGTATTCTCATCTTTACTGTCATATCATTGCTGCTTGTCAGCGGCTTTCACGCGAAAACATATGCGGCCATAACAGCGACGCTCGCAGGCACTTTTGTTTCCCTTCTGATTACGTATCTTGTGATGGCGGCTGCCGGAGAGAAAGGTCTCAGATATGAAGAAATGCAGTATTTAACCCGCCCTTATCACACGGTGTTTATGGCTGGGGTATTCATCGGATCGCTGGGAGCGGTCATGGATGTGGCCATTACCATGACGTCATCTGTCTTTGGGTTATATGAAGAAAACAAGAGTATCTCATTACAAGCGCTTAAACGGTCCGGGATGGAGATCGGAAAAGACATAATGGGGGCGATGACGAACATTCTGTTTTTTGCTTATATAAGCGGCTCTATTCCGATGATGCTTTTGTATCTGAAAAATGATTCACCGATAGGATTCACTCTTTCTATGAACATTTCCTTGGAAATAGCCAGAGCATTGGCCGGGGGAATCGGAATTGTTTTAACCATACCTGCCAGTCTGTATGCTTCTATCTTTTTCATTAAACGAAAGAAGGCAAGCTCATGAATGTCATCGTAATTCTTGCGGCGATTTTATTTCTATTGATGGTCATGATCGGCGGCAAAAAGGGAGCGAGATCATTTATTGCGTTATTTTTAAATTTCGGTGTTCTCTTTCTCACCATCATCTTAATGACAGACCCGCATATCAATCCGATTGTTTTAACATTGCTCTCTTCCGCCGTGATTTGCAGCATTACACTTTTTTATATTAACGGGGGAAACGTCAAAACCGTAACCGCCTTTATTTCTGCAATGCTGACAATTGTATTGCTGCTGTTTTTTATTATGGCCGTAACGAAACATACTTCGATTCAAGGATTCGGTGAAGAAGAACTGGGTGATATCGGCATATTCACTCTTTTTGTCGGGGTGGATTTTGTGAAGGTGACCGCTGCGATGATCATTATGGGCACGATAGGGGCGATTACCGATGTGGCGATTTCCATTACCTCGCCCATGAGAGAAATTCACAGCCATAATCCGTCCATGAACAGAAAAGATCTGTACAAATTCGGTTTAAGCATCGGGAGAGATATTTTAGGAACGAATACGAATACTTTATTCTTTGCTTTTTTCGGCAGCTATCTGGCTTTAATTATATGGTTTAAAGACTTATCATACTCTGCTGAAAAAATAGTGAACTCAAAAGTCTTCAGCGCAGAAGCCGTCACCATTCTTTGCGCCGGGATCGGGATCGGCTTGATCATTCCCGTTACGTCCTGGATCACCGCCTATTTTTTAGCGAAACAAAATAAACGTTAAAAGCTGCCGGGAAACTTCCGGCAGCTTTTTTTATCTTATACCCACTTCACAACGTCTTTTGAGGCAGATCTTGTTTTCGGGCGCGGTTCTCTGACACGGTACCCGAATGCGGCCATGACGGAGATGTCGAAACTTCCGTTTTCAAGAAGCCCTTCTTCTTCAAGAATCCGGTGAATTTCTTTGTAGTTGAAGCCTTCTATCGGGCAGGAATCAATGCCGATCTGCGCAGCGGCTGTCATCATATTGCCGAGGGCGATATATGTCTGCTTTGATGCCCAGTCAAACAGCGCACGATCTGATTCAAGCAGATTGAAATCATGTTTCTGGAATTCTTCCGTTTTGCTGATATAGCCTTCATACATATCATCCGGCATTTTTTTGACTTCCCGCAAGTGGTTTTTGACATAGTCGGCGTCAAAACGGATATCCTTTGCCGTCCGGGCAAGCAGAAGAACGAAGTGGCTTGCGGTCGGCAGCTGCTTTTGCGCGCCCCACGTGAACTCGCGAAGTTTTTCGCGAAGCTCCGGATTTTGGACAACGACAAATCTCCAAGGTTCAAGACCGAGTGAGCTTGGGGATAATCTTCCCGTTTCTAAAATGAATTCAAAATCGCTTTCTGAAATTTTTTTCTCAGGATCAAATTCCTTTGTGGCGTGTCTGAATTGATACGCTTCGATGATCTCGTGTTTTTTATCTGACATTCTGATCTCTCCTTTACAATCTCGTATGTACTATTGTAGCCAACATTTTTGAAAGTACCAGTACGCACATTTTTGTTGGATAGTATCCATTTTGATACTGACAAAAAAACGGACTGCCGCGGCAGTCCGTTTTTATTTTTCTCTTCTTGCAAAGTCAACGAAACGAAATTTATCGAGCCTGTGCCGGCTTTCCGTATATTGAAAGAGGCTGGTGTCCTCCAAAAACACACGGTTTTTCACGACCGCCATATGGCTGAATCCGCCGAGATCCAAATACTTCCGGTCTTCTTCCCCTGCCGGCTCCACGACAATTTCTTTTTGCGCGTAGCTGATTGACAGGCCGAGTTCTTCTTCGAGATACTCGTAAATCGAATCTTCGCAAATCGCCTTCGTCAAAAGAGGAACGTGCTTTTTCACAAAGTAATCCTTGTCCAAAATAATGTGTTCTCCGTCAATCCGCCTTGATCTGACGACTTCCCACACCTTTTCATCCGCCTTTGTGCCAAGCTCTTTTGCGGCTTCGGCGGGAGGCGGAATCAGCCCGAGACGGTGAACCGTCGTTTTCGTCTCTTTTCCGAGCGTTTCCGAAAGCTCCTTGAAGCTGACCAGGCCTGAGACGGGAAAACGCATTTTTTCTCTGTCTAATATGACGGAGCCTTTGCCTTTGATTTTCTGGATGTAGCCGTTTTGCGCCAGCATATTGAGCGCTTTGCGGACGGTTTCTCTTGATGTGCCGTATTGATCGCACAAATCATTTTCAGACGGAAGAACGTCTTCAGCCTTCCGCATGCCGCTTTCAATTTGCTGCACCATGTCTTTATAGATTGTGATGTATTTATTCACTTTCATTCATGACCACCCAGATTAGTGTATCACGCTTTGGTCAGATGATAAACGATCGATTCATACGGACGGAGCGTCAATCGTTCCGGCCGCCCTTCCCTCGGTTCATCATTCGTCAACAGCACCGTAAACTGCCAGCCGGCCATGTCTTCAAGCGGAACCGTAAAATCCGCTTCTTTTCCATAGAAGTTGTTGATGCATAGGAGTTTTTCATCCTTGCCGTGTCTCACGTACGCCAGAACCGACGGATCGTCTTCAGCAAGCAGTTCAAACGTTCCTTCGGTCACGATGTCATATTCCTTTCTGAGCCTGATGAGCTTCTGGTAATGGTAGAAAATTGAATCCGGGTCCCGCAAAGCCGCTTCTGCGTTAATGTCCCGATAATCATCCGCCGCGGGAATCCAAGGCGTTCCCGTCGTGAAACCGCCGTGCGGTTCGCTGTTCCATTGAACGGGAGTCCTTGAATTGTCTCTTGATTTCTCTTTTAAAATGGCGATAATGTCTTTTTCGGGCACGCCCTCTGCCTTCATCTTCTTGTAAATGTTCAGTGATTCGACATCACGGTATGAGCCGATGTCCTCGAATTTCGGATTGCCCATGCCGATCTCCTCGCCTTGATAAATGTAAGGCGTTCCCTGCATCATATGAATCGCCGACGCCAGCATTTTGGCTGATTTCGTCCGGTATACGCCGTCGTCTCCGTATCTGGATACGACCCGCGGCTGGTCATGGTTGCACCAGAATAAAGCATTCCAGCCTCCGCCTTTTTGCATCTCCGTCTGCCAAAACGCTAAAATCCGTTTCAGCTTCAGAAAATCAAACGGAGCGAGCGCCCACTTTTCACCATTCGGATAATCCACTTTTAAATGATGAAAGTTAAAGGTCATATCGAGTTCTTTACTTTTCGGGTTTGTGTACCGGATGCAGTGGTCAGCCGTTGTCGAGGACATTTCACCGACCGTCATGCTGTCATATTTCGAAAACACTTCCCGGTTCATCTCATGGAGAAATTCATGCACGCGCGGACCGTCCGTATAATAAGGACGCCCGTCATGTCCGTCTTTGGCATCAGGAAACGATTGGTCTTTAGAAATGAGATTGATCACATCAAGCCGGAAGCCGTCGATCCCTTTTTGGAACCAAAAATGCATCATGTCGTAAACCCGTTTTCTCATCTCTTCATTTTCCCAGTTCAAATCAGCCTGCGACACATCAAATAAATGCAGATAGTGCTGGCCTGACGCCGGATCAAGCTTCCAAGCGGAGCCGCCGAATTTTGATTCCCAGTTGTTCGGCGCCTGGCCGTCTTCCTTTCCGTCTTTCCAAATGTAAAAATCCCGATACGGACTGTCAGGTGACGAGACCGCTTCTTTGAACCACTTGTGCTCGACGGATGTATGGTTTACAACAAGATCCATGACGACTTTGATCCCTCTTTTGTGCGCTTCATCGAGAAGACGTTCAAAATCCTCCATTGTTCCGTATTCTTCATAAATGGTGCAGTAATCACGAATGTCATAACCATTGTCATTCTGCGGCGAATCGTAAATCGGCGTAAGCCAAATGACATCAATCAAAAGCTTCTGTAAATAATCAAGCTTCTCGATAATGCCGTTAAGATCGCCGATCCCGTTTCCCGTCGTATCATTAAAGCTCTTCGGATAAATTTGATACACCGCTGCCTTTTTCCACCATGGTGTGCTGTCTGTTTTCATTTTTCTTCACCGCCTGTAATCATTTGAATTGAAAGGGAAAAGGGACAGCCTGAATGAAGGCGTCCCGCAGGTTATCTATTTTTTCCGCTTCAGCCGCGCATACCCGTATGTTCCCGCAAACGGGAGAATCAGCACGATCAGCATTCCGAGCGCAAACGGACCCCAGTACCGGCTCATGATGGAGAAAATCCCCGGCACTCCGCCTACTCCGACTGAGCTTGCCAAAACGCCTTTAACGGAGATGTACATCCCTGCGATTCCCGAACTGATCATGGCGATCACAAACGGAAATTTGTAACGCAGATTCACGCCGAAAATCGCCGGCTCGGTAATGCCCAAATATGCGGAAATGCCGGCCGTCAGTGAAAGCCCCCGCTGTTTTTTATCTTTTGTAATCAGCATCATGGCCAAAGCCGCCGATCCTTGAGCAATATTTGACAAAGCGAGCATCGGCCATAAAAATGTGCCGCCGAGCTTTGAACCGATTAATTGAAGATCGACCGCCAGAAACGTATGATGCATTCCCGTAATCACAAGTGCCGAATACAGCCCCCCGTACAGCAGGCCGCCGATGGCGGAGAATTGGCCGAAAATGGCGATCAATCCCGCTGTCAGCGCGTTTCCGATCGCAAAAGTGATCGGACCGATGATGACAAACGACAGAAAACCGATGACCAGCAGCGTCACAGGCGCGACGACTAACAGCTGAATGCCTTCCGGCGTCCGTTTCGTTAAAAAGAGCTCAAGCCTGGCAAGTAAATAAGACGCCAGCAGAATCGGAAGCACCTGACCTTGATACCCCACTTTCTGCACCTCCAGGCCGAAGAGATTCCACACCGGAATATCGCCGCTCTGCTCGGCAGCCCCGTAGCCCCATGCATTCAACAGATCAGGATGCACAAGCATCAGCCCGAGCACGATGCCCAAAAGCGGGCTTCCTCCGAACCGCTTCACTGCTGACCAGCCGATTAAAGCCGGCAGAAAAGCGAAGGCCGTCCCCGCGATCAGATTAATCATATTGGCGAGATCCGCCCATTGCGGATACACTTGAACAATCGATTTTGTGCTGAAGAAAATGCCTTCCGCCGTTAAGATGTTGTTCAGGCCCATTAAAAGCCCGGCTGTGACGATCGCCGGAAGGATCGGAATAAAGATGTCCGCAAGCGTTTTCACAGCGCGCTGCAAAGGATTCATTTTTTGTGCTGCCGCCTTCTTTACGTCATCCTTTGACGCTTCGCCTATCCCCGTTTCCTTCACTAACTCCGCATATACTTTGTTGACCGTCCCCTGCCCGATCACGACCTGAAATTGTCCGTTTACCGCAAAAGAACCTTTGACAATGTCTATTGCATCAAGCATTTTCTGATTCACTTTGGTTTCATCTATTAACGCAAACCGCAAACGCGTAACACAATGAGTTGCCGCCTCAATATTTTCGATTCCGCCGACAGCTTCAGCGATCTGCCGCGCAGCCCGGTTAAACTCACCCATGCCAACCCCTCCGTAACCGTTTTCATTTTATCTTGCAAACTTGTATATACATGTTTATAACTCTATTGTAATGATGTATATACATGTCGTCAATCTATTTTTATAGCGCTTTCATCACAAATATACTGCGAAAGACCCTTAAACAAAAAAATCCCCGCCGGGACGGGGTCTTGATTACTTGTTTTTCCCGGAACATGTCCAGGCGGAATCACAACAGGGGCAGCAAAAGCATACAGTACTGTACAACTAAGTTAAAGAGGTGTGAAGAGATGCCATCCACTGTTATCAACCTGTACTATTTGAAGATTAACAGTATTTCTGGCAACGGATCTATAACGATTGGGGAAGCGGCATACAACAGTCCCACCACAAATAACAAATCACAAGGACTGAACTCTTCATTCGGCGATACGTCACCTATAGAATCGATGATGGAGAACTTGTTAAATGATCCTGATGTAAACGACCAGACAGCCATCGGAACCGCAGATACCGCAAATATTACGCCGGTGCCGCCCATTATAGATTAAAGGGGTTTTTATGAATGCCTTACCAAATTAACGTCGTCAATATAAAAGTAAACGGAGCAACGCAAAACGGAAACGTCGATATCGGTCAGACCGTACAAAACAGCCACACCGCCAACAGTAAACTTGTCGGCGCGAACTTTTCTTTAGGAGACTTTTCGCCGGCCGCCGGATGTTTGAATTCGGGCCATCTTGACCCTGACGTAAGCGACCAGGATCAAATCGCCAACCCGTCAATGCCGATCGCAAATCAAATATAGGGGAGCTATAGTGAAGTGGATATCGAAAAAATGAGAAAGTGGCTTGAGATTACGAACGAGCACAAGCCCAGCGACTTTTGGACCAATGTCCTGAAACGGAAATCTCCCGAAGATTTTTTCTCCTTACAAAAAAACACCCTGATTTATGATATCTATCAGGATGAACAGCACACATTTGTCATTGTGGAAATGCCCGGTGTTTACGAAGAAGAATTAACATTGAGGCTGCTGTCAAGAACACGGCTGCATATAAAAGGAAACATCACGCCCCTTTTTCCCAAGGACATGGGAATCTGCCAAAACCGGTATTATGGGGAAATTGATGAGACGATTGATCTTCCTGAACCGGCTGATCCCCATCTTTTACAGGCGCAGTGCGTCAACGGCCTGCTCCACATTTCCTATCCGCGTCTGATGGAACACATTCCTTTTCAGAAAAAAATATAAGGAGCCGGCTTACGGGCGGTTCAGCCGTCTGTACACTTTCTCCTTATAATGAGAAGATGCGGGTTTTGAGAACATGGCTTTCTCCTCCGTCAGCTTGTCGAGCCTGACTTGTTTTTCCGTCCGTTTGTTCCGCAGGTGATCCAGCTCCGTTTCATTGCGGCACTTGGCGATCAAATAATCGAGCGTCATCAGCTCTTTCTTCAGCGCGCCCTCATCCTCGGCGATCCCGGCATTTTTCAAGATACGGTAGCCCATTCTGAGCGACTCCGGAAGATGTGCGGCATCGTCTTTCGGCAGGGGCTTTCCCATTCCTTTGATGCCGGCGAATTCTCCATCCTTAATGGCGCGCTTGATTTTATCTTCAGCCACGATATGGGCAATATCCATCATTTGTCACCTCTTTTTTTCAATTGAACCGAGTCATATCACACGGAAATGCCGATCCCAGTTTGTGCCATTTTTATTTTTAAAGCTGTCATTCAACAGATAAACCGCCTTTGCGACAGCGTTTTTCGCCCTTTTTCCGATGAGCCTTTTCCACCTTTTCTATTTGCTGGTTTCATGGTATATTGATTACGTTCGTTTTTTCTATCGTTCCGTGTAAACCGTGATCGGAAAAAAGGAGTGTAACAATGAAAACATTTATAAAAGAAAGAGGACTTGCCTTCTTCTTGATAGCGGTCGTGTTATTGTGGGTGAAAACATATGCTGCTTATATTTTAAACTTTAACCTCGGCATAGACAACACGATCCAGAAAATATTGCTTTTTGTGAATCCGCTGAGCTCCAGCTTGTTCTTTCTTGGATTTGGACTTCTTTTCAAGAAAAAATTACAGCAGACAGCCATTATTGTGATTCATTTTTTATTGTCTTTTTTGCTTTATGCAAACATCGTCTATTATAGATTCTTTAATGATTTCATTACCATCCCGGTCATGATGCAGGCAAAAACAAACGGCGGCCAGCTCGGAGACAGCGCGTTTTCATTAATGAGATGGACAGACGCCTTCTACTTCCTGGATACCGTCATTTTGATTATTTTGGCCCTAAAGATGAAAAAACCGGCTGAAAAACCGGCGAAGAAATCATTCAGAATCGTTTTGGCTTCCGCCGTGCTTGTGTTCCTGATCAACCTGGCCGTCGCGGAATCCGACCGGCCTGAGCTTTTGACACGCTCATTTGACCGAAACTATCTGGTGAAATATTTGGGCACGTACAACTTCACGATTTACGATGCCGTGCAGAATGTGAAGTCAAACAGCCAGCGCGCGCTTGCCGATTCAAGCGATGTAACGGATGTGGAAAACTACATGAAGGCCAACTATGACGTGCCGAACAACGTCTATTTCGGAAAAGCCGAAGGAAAAAACGTCATCTACGTCTCATTAGAGTCTCTGCAGTCCTTTATCATTGATTACAAAATTAACGGCAAGGAAGTGACGCCGTTTTTAAACAAACTGGCGCATGACAATCAAACATTCTACTTTGATAACTTTTTCCACCAAACGGGACAAGGTAAAACATCAGATGCGGAATTTATGATGGAAAACTCTCTGTACCCGCTGTCGCAAGGTTCGGTTTTCGTCAATAAAGCGCAAAACACGCTTCAGTCCGTTCCTGCGATCTTAAAAGGCAAAAACTATACGTCTGCCGCTTTCCACGGTAATACGCAGACTTTCTGGAACCGTAACGAAATGTACAAAGCGGAAGGCATCGATAAGTTCTTCGATTCCGCTTATTATGACATGAGCGAAGAGAATACGAAAAACTACGGCATGAAAGACAAACCGTATTTCAAAGAGTCCATGCCGCTCTTAAAGAGCCTGCCGCAGCCGTTCTATACGAAGTTCATTACGCTGTCCAACCACTTCCCGTTCGGAATGGATAAAGAGGACACAGACTTCCCGACAGGAGACTTTGGCGATTCAGTCGTCAATAACTACTTCCAGTCCGCGAACTATCTGGATGAATCAATTGAACAGTTCTTTAATGATCTGAAAAAAGACGGTCTGTACGATAAGTCGATTATCGTGATGTACGGAGACCACTACGGCATCTCTGAAAACCATAATAAAGCGATGGCGAAAGTGCTCGGCAAAGATGAGATCACTGATTACGACAATGCCCAGCTTCAGCGGGTTCCGCTCTTTATCCACGCTCCTGGCGTGAAAGGCGGCCGTAATCATAAATTTGCCGGCGATGTCGATGTCGCGCCGACCGTTCTTCATCTGCTCGGCGTCGATACGAAAGATTATCTCATGTCAGGTTCTGATATCTTATCGAAAGAGCACAGAGAAGTGATTCCGTTCCGTAACGGCGACTTTATCTCACCGAACTATACGAAAGTGGCCGGCAAGTATTACGATACGAAAACCGGAAGACTTTTAGATGATTCAGAAGTCGATAAAAAAGAAGACTCTCTCGTCAAAACCGAGCTTGAAATGTCTGATAAGATCATCAACGGCGATCTGCTTCGCTTCTATCAGCCAAAAGGCTTCAAGAAAGTGGACCCGTCACAATTCGATTATACGAAGCGTGAAGATTCTTCAGCAGATGATCAAAAAGAATAAACAAAAGCCAGATCATATTATGATCTGGCTTTTTTATGTTCAGCTTCCGGCTGCGGCCATTGAGCGCTTTTGCAGGCTGTCGGAAAGAACCGAATAAGCGACGACTTTCTTTTTCTGCTGTTTGACGACATCTACATGATCTTCATAGCTGTATACAAACACTGTCACATCTTTTTTTCCTTTTCTTGTCTTAATGACAAGCGGGTCGGCTCCGTTTTGCGGATGAAGATAACGCTCTTCATCACCCGGGTATATATAATGCCGTTCTATAAACACAGCTTCGTTAAAATCATCAATCACCCGGCGTTTGTCTTCGCCTTCCAGACGTTTTCCGCCGAGGGATACGGCAGCGGACTCGTCACTGAGCTTTGAATGGGTTTCAAATTTGCGGAGAATCCATTCCACCGCTCCAGTAGGAAGGCATGTCAGTACAATCTTAATCAGGCTTATGACAACAATTGAAACAACTGCAATCCATGTCACCTTACATCATCTCCATACTTGTTCTACATGAATCTTAACACAGGAGGAAACGTTGTTTTTTGTACATTATGTGAAACCTGATAGATATGCAAAAAAATCCGGATCACATATATGATCCGAATTTTTTAAGTCTACTTCTGATCGTCACGGCGGACGGCCTCTCTCAGCTCCTCCGCGACAAATTCGACGTTCGGGCCGATAATGACCTGCGCCGTTTTATTCCCCGTTTTGATAACCCCTTTTGCTCCCGCTTTTTTAAGTGCCGCCTCATTAATAAGAGACGTATCATGCACGGTCAGTCTGAGACGGGTCGCACAGTGGTCAATCGTTTCGAGGTTTTGTCTGCCGCCTAGCCCCTTGAGCATGGCATGTTCTTCAACGGAACCAGCCGTATCTTCACTAAGCACTTCCTCTTCCTCGTCATCTTCCCGTCCCGGTGTTTTTAAGTTTAACGTTTTGATCAGCACGTAGAAGACGACAAAATAGAGCACCGCATAACAAATCCCGACAACGAGCAGCAAAAGCGGTTTTTCGGCAATGCCATAGCTGAGGAGATAATCTATCGCCCCCGCTGAGAACGAAAAACCTGACCTGATTCCGAGAACATTGACGATAAATAAAGAGAATCCGGTTAATAAAGCATGAACCCCGTACAGAAGCGGTGATAAAAACATAAATGCAAATTCAATCGGCTCTGTAATTCCGGTAATAAATGCCGTCAGCGCGAGTCCGATCATCATCCCGGCCGTCGCTTTGCGCTTACTTGGCTTAGCCGCTGCAATCATTGCCAGACATGCGGCCGGAAGCCCGAACATCATAATCGGGAAGAATCCCGTCATATAAGTCCCGGCCGTCGGATCTTTTGCAAAGAAGCGGGCCAGATCTCCCGTTTTTCCGTGAAAATCACCAAATTGGAACCAAAAAATATTATTCAGCACATGATGAAGACCGAATGGAATCAAAAGACGGTTAAAAATACCGAAAATCCCCGCGCCGATACCGCCAAGCCCGATCATCCATTCTCCGAATGATGTAATCACTGACTGAATCGGCGGCCACACAAAGCCGAAAATCCCGGCCAAGATAATGGTGATCAGCGCCGTTACAATCGGCACGAGCCTGCGTCCGCTGAAAAATCCGAGATATTCCGGCAGCTTCGTATCCTTAAAGCGGTTATACGTGTAACCCGCAATTAACCCCGCGATAATCCCTCCGAAAACAGCCATATTATTAGTCGAATTGATGGATTTTACAGCCGCCTCAAGCATTATATAGGAAATTGCTCCCGACAGAGCGGCGGCCCCGTTGCTGTCTTTTGAAATCCCGATCGCGATCCCGATCGCGAAAATCAGCGGCAGATGATCAAATACCGCTGTCCCCGCCGCATAAATGAACGGAATATTTAATAAGTCCTCCCTGCCGATGGCCAAAATAATACCCACGGCGGGCAGAACGGCAATCGGAAGCATAAAAGATTTTCCGAGTTTTTGCAAAAATTGAAGCATTTTACCCATCCCCCTTCTTTTTTCTTAAATATAACACATAAGTTATCTAGTGATCTATACCAATTTTCCTTCATTTATTCAGACACGGTTTGTTGGTTTTCTATTTATAAACCAGTTGTGGTAAGCTTGAATAAGATGAATAAAAATAGAAAGCGGGAATGACAATGATTGTAACAAACGATCAAGAATTAGAAGGCCTAAAAAAAATCGGCAGAATCGTCGCGCTGGCACGGGAAGAAATGAAGAAAAAAGCCGAGCCCGGCATGAGCACGAAAGATCTTGACCTGATTGGAAAGGCGGTGCTTGACGAATACGGAGCCGCTTCCGCTCCGGAGAAGGAATATGATTTCCCGGGCGTGACGTGCATCAGCGTAAATGACGAGGTCGCTCACGGCATTCCGAGCGCCTCTAAAATCCTAAAAGCGGGCGATCTTGTAAATATCGATATTTCGGCGGAGTTCGGCGGTTTTTACTCTGATACGGGTATTTCGTTTGTGCTTGGCGAAGGTGACGAACTCCTGCACAAGCTCTGCAATTGCGCAGCTTCTGCATTTGAAAAAGGGCTTGAACAGGCGAAAGCCGGCAAACGCCAGAACCAGATCGGCAGAGCCGTCTACCATGAAGCCCGCTCTAACGGCTTTACTGTCATTAAAACGCTGACGGGCCACGGAATCGGCAGAAACCTCCACGAAGCGCCGAACCACATCATGAATTACTACGATCCGTTTGATAACGCGCTTTTTAAAAACGGAACCGTGATCGCGCTTGAGCCGTTTATTTCCACGAAGGCCGAAACGATTGTTGAAGCGGGAGACGGCTGGACGTTTAAAACGCCGGATAAAAGCCTTGTCGCCCAAGTGGAGCATACCATCGTCATCACAAAAGACAAACCGATTATTTTAACTGCATTGTAATGTTTCATCTCCCTCCCAAACAGGTATACAACAACTAACCCGAAGGAGGGAGACGCATGAAAAAAGATAAAGAAAAAATCAAAATCGAAAACGAAATACACGCCATGCACGGCGTAACGAAGCAGCAGATTTTAGAGGATTTCGAGGAATTTAAGGCGTACCTTCACCAGAAAATTTCCGCCGGAAAAAAACTAGGCCTGGATGACAGCAAAATCATCAAAAGCGCCGCCATCCTCGGGGACTATCTCGCCAAGCACGAGGAGCCCCGCAATGCGGAAGAAAAACTATTACAAGAGCTGTGGGACATTGCGGATGACAATGAAAAACAGCATTTGGCCCAGCTGCTTGTCAAACTTGCCGGACACTGATACAGTGCCCGGCTTTTTATGTTCCGTTACAAGAGATGTGCTACACTGGACATATGTCTGTGAAAGGAGCCATTTTTCAACATGTGGTTTATTATCTTCGGGTTTATTTTCTTTATTGAAAGCATCATTCTCACCGTTTACGGGGTGAAGAAAAAGAAGGGGCTGCTGACTTATTTCGGCGTCGTATTCGGAATCATGACACTCGGCACGGTGCTGTTAAAATTGACCGGCCATTAAGCATGAAAAGACCGCCCTTTACATATATATGTAAGAAAGCTTTACATCTCTGAATCCAAAGGCTCAGTTTTTGCTTTACCCCTTTTCAGCGTCTTTTTATAGATGTTACAATGCCAAAAGTTTGGCAAAAACTGAAGAAACTCTCCCAAGCGGGAGAACGGAGAAAGGAGTTTTCTGACATGCATTATGGCAGTAAAGGCTGGTATGTAGAAGAGTTAAAGAAAAAAGGAATTACCCACTATGAAGGAAGAAAGCTTCAAAGCTTCAAAAAGTATTTCCTTGCCAATCTGCTCGAAACAAAGAAACAAGCATAACGTAAATCAGCCGTGCTGTCAGTCAGCACGGCTTTTTTCTATACATTCATCAGCCTGTCTCTTTTTTTAAGGAAGGATTCCCTCCAGCTTTCTGACAGCGCTTCTTCCCGCAGTACTTCTTCGATCGCCGCCAGATTGCCGGAATCACGGTATTTCACTTCATTCGCATACCAGACGGAAATGCTTTCTTTGCCTCTCGACAGACGCTTGAGAACCGGACGCGGATCGACATATCCCTCTTCAAGCACCCTGAAATAAAAGCCGGTAAAGCCGGTCTGCTGTACGCGGAGCACCATATCCTTGATGTCATATTTGAGCGCGAGTTTGACGCAGGGCTGGCGCGGCTGGCTCACTTGGACGACGGCTTCCCCCAGCTGAAACACGTCTCCGATCCACACGTCTTGCTCGGCCAGCCCTTTGACCGTTACATTCTCCCCGAACGCGGCGGCGGGAAGTTTTCTCTCAAGCGTTGTTTCCCAATATGAATAATGCTCGGCGGGATACACGCACACCGCTTTATCCGGGCCGCCGTGATGCTTCAGATCAGCTTGTCCGTCCCCTAAAAAATGGGTTTTATACAGCATGACGGGGGAATCCGCGGGCCGCTTTACGATGCCGGAATTGATTTGTCTGCCGGCAAATTCATGAATGGCTGGCTTTCCGATATTGATAGATAAGACAGAATAGTCTTGCGTCACCTCGTTCACATCCTTTGCGAAATATCATATTTATCCTTTATCATAGTAAGAAAAAGGTGGTTTTTCCATGCTTCAATATCGTATGGTTGCAGACGGCCGGGTTCAGGGCGTCGGTTTTCGCTACTTCGTTCAGACGGAAGCAGACAGACATAAGATCGCCGGATGGGTAAAAAACCGTGATGACGGCCGGGTTGAAATCCTTGCCGAGGGCCCTGAAGAGTCGCTGAAAAAATTTGCCGAAGCGGTCAGAAAAGGGAGCCCCTTCTCAAATGTCACAGGCGTAACGGTCGAAGAATCACGCCATCTGAAAGGGTACCGCACCTTTTCCATCAGTTACTGATAAGGCTTGTCCTGGTAAAAATAATTCGGCTTCACAATCGTATTGTCATATGATTTATGGAAAATGTGGGTGGAAGCAGGCGAGATCGGCGGAATCAGCCAGGTCCAGTCTCCCGTCAGCTTTCTGCCCGCGTCTTGTTCCTGCTCTTCAAAGCGCTTAAATTGATTCGCCGCCGTATGGTGATCTACGATACTGACACCGTGTTTTTTATATGAATAGAGCACTGCCTTATTCAGTTCCACCAGCACCTGATCTTTCCACAGATCTGTATTCAGGCTGGCGGAAATCCCCATGACCGACGCGATTTTTCTGAGCAAATCATACCGTTTTTCATCAGCAAGGTTCCTTGCGCCGATTTCCGTTCCCATATACCATCCGTTAAAAGGCGCCGCGTTGTACGACAGTCCGCCGATTTCAAGCTTCATATCAGCGATAATCGGAACCCCGTACCATTTGAGATTCAAATCGGCAAACTCTTCGATATCCGGATGGGAGATCGGCACTTCTTTCACGAGTGTCTGGGGCAGGTCATACCAAACCGGCTGCTCGTCCCCTTTCATTCGGAAAAGCAGCGGCAAAATATCAAAATCGGTCCGCTTTCCGCGCCAGCCGAGTTTTTCACAGACAGCCGTCAGCTCATATGATGCCGGATCGCCGATTCTTCCTTGTTCTGTCTCATACCCCGCGTAGCGGATGAGCTGGTGATTCCAGATTTCCACTTGTTTCTCCCCATTCTTCTCAGGAGGAAAAATCGTAATCGTCGGTTTAATTTTTCCGCCGTTCGTCGCGATTTCGATATGTTCAAATAATGCATCGCGCACCTCTTCTTTCGTGCTCACGCCGCGCCGGTCAATGACGTTCAGCGATTGCCAAAAGAGACGTCCGATACAGCGGTTGCTGTTGCGCCACGCCATTTTCGCCCCGTGTTCAAGCTCTTCCGCCGTATGGACGTAACTTCCCGTCCGATCTATCTCATCTTTTATCGCATGAAGACGCGCATTGATTTGCGATTCCATGCCGAGTTCCCGATAGCAGACATCAATAAAAGCTTTCGCCTCATCCCAGAGTAATTCCGTATGTTTCAAAAAACTCTCTCCTTCAATTTACATCTGCTTCCCATTGTATCGTTTTTAGAAGTGAACACAATGGTTTTTTTGTATCATACTGGAAAGCACAAAGAAAAAACACCTGTGATTTTCGCAGGTGTTTTACAAAACGGAATGCAGTTTTTCAGCCAATGTAAGCAAATCCTCACGGTAGTTTTTTCCCGTCATCGGAATTCCGTGACCCGTCAAAAGCGCTTCCGGCTCCAGTTCGGCCAGTTTCCGGACGGATGCTGCCGCAGTCTGCGTATCTGCTGTGAAATATGCCGGCGGGCCGTGAAGCTCTTGCTTTTGAATGACAACGTCCGCAAGCGATTCCTGTTCAACAGTGATGACGGCATCACCGGCAAGCAGAACGCGGTCTTTTTGCCGGAAAAAAGAAACATGGCCTGGAGTGTGGCCTGGCGTATGCACCCATTTCCATTCTTCAAGAAACGGAACGATGCCGTCTGAAGGCAGGGTCTGAACGGACGGAATTCGGATCGCATGGCGCGGAAACAGCGGCGACAGCTTTGCGACAAGACCTTTTTTCGCATCGGGCCTGGCAGGCGGATAATCCGCTTTTCCCGTGACGTACGGAAGCTCCTGTTCATGAATGTAAACCGGCACATCCCACATTTCAAGCAGCTCTTCAATCGCTCCGACATGGTCAAAATGGCCGTGCGTCAACATGACCGCCTTGAGCTGATACCCATCTCCGAACCGGCGTTTCATTTCTTCTATAATCATCTCCGCTGATTGCGGCATTCCCGCGTCAACCAGAATGATTTCTCTCGGAGCTGAGGGATTTTCGATAAAGTAAACATTCGCAATCTGCACGGTCAGTCCGTAAACACCGTCTGCCGCTTTAAAACCGACACCGCTTTTCAATGAAAAGAGCGGCATAAACGGATCACTCATCATGGCACCTCCTCTGATGCCTTTAGTGTGCGACGAAGCGGATGTTTTATGTTAAAAAATCGTGATTGAGCCGATGATAAGCGCAAAGGCCGTCATGACGATAACGGCAAGAACCGCCCATTTCATCGCAAATTTCTGGTGTTCATCAATGGTTACCCCGGCAAGCCCGACTAATAAATGCGTCGACGGCACGAGCGGGCTTAGCATATGAATCGGCTGGCCGATAATTGAAGCGCGTGCGATTTCCACCTTATCCACGCCGTATGCCACGGCAGTCTCAGACAAAATGGGGAGCACGCCGTAAAAATAGGCGTCGTTGGGCATCAGAAACGTAAAGATACCGCTCGTTAAGGCAACAATCGCCGGAATAAATCCCCCCATCTGCTCCGGGATAAGCGATACGAGGGAAATGGCCATTTCATCGACCATCTTCGTCCCCGTTAAAATTCCGGTAAACACGCCGGCTGCAAATATCATCGAACCGATCGCAAGCACATTGCTCGAATGGGCTGAAATGCGCTCCCTTTGATCGTTAAGCTTCGGATAATTAACAATCAGCGCGATACAAAACGCAATGATGAACAGCACGGTTAAATTCACTTTTCCCGATACTAAAAACCCGACTAAAGAAAGCGTTAACAGTAAATTGAACCACCACAGTCTCGGCCGCTTCCATTCATCTTCCACAGCCGCAGCCGTTTCATTTGTATGGGACGGCTGCTTTAATTCGATCACCCCAAGCCGTTTCCGTTCTATTCTTCCGAGCACATAAGCGGACACCATCATACATACCATGCCGCTGGCAATGACAGGAAGCATCGGCCCCGTCAGCTCTGCCGGGTCCACACCGAGTGCGCTTGCCGCACGCGGCGTCGCGCCGCCCCATGGGATCGTGTTCATGATCCCCATGCCGACACCGGCGATTCCCGCTAAAATAATCGGACGGATTCCGAGCATGATATACAAAGGCAGCATCGCGCTTGTTGTAATCATATACGTCGTCGACCCGTCACCGTCCAGCGCGACAAGCATGGTCAGCACGGCTGTTCCGACAACAATTTTGAGCGGATCGCCTTTGACCAGCTTTAAAATACGCGCAACCATCGGATCAAATAAACCGGCATCAATCATTATGCCGAAATATAGAATCGCAAACATAATCATGACTGCAATCGGCGCCACCTGTTCAATACCGGAGATCATCATCTCGCCGACCCGGTTAAAAGAAAAGCCGGCAATCAGCGCGAACGCGATCGGCGTCAACACAAGCGCCGTTAACACCGAAAGCCGTTTTGTCATGATCAGCACCATAAAAACAAACATCATAAGAAAGCCTAAGATTGCTAACACAGTATGTCCCCCTTATCATGAATACGCTTACATTTTAAAGGCCCGATTCCCCTTTATCTGCCTTTTTGCTAATCTTATGAGAATTGCATATTGAAGTAAATATTTTGGATTTTAAAGATTTTTAATTTTTTATAACCTTTTTGATCATTTTGTTCAGTTATAAATAAAAAAGCATTCCGCATGTCTGCGGAATCCTTATTTTTCGCTGCTCATCATCTCTTTATAAAACTCGGCCTGTTCTTCTAAAAAGCGTTTTGCGCCGCTGCTGTTTTTATAAAAGCTCTCCCAATCCCGTTTTTTCATCATTTGCTTCCACTCCGCGGATGAGGTAATCTGTTTCAAAGCCTGATCCCAATAAGCGATCTCGCCTTCGGTCATGTCTTTCGGCCCCATGATGCCTCTCCAGTGCGCAAAGACAAACGGCACTCCTTGCTCTTTCCAGGTCGGGACATCGCTGAAGCCGGAGAGCCTTTTGTCAGAAGTAACGGCCGCTAATGTGATTTTTCCCTTCTGATAGGCGTTTCTCGCTTCTGAAATGGTCATTGAGGCCGCATCTATATCGTGACTGATAAGCGCTTCAATAACCTCATTGCTGCTCCCGTATTGAAAAAAGCGGATATCAAACAGAGAAATTCCGGCCATTTCCGCGGCTCTCGCAAAGGAGAGCTGGTCATCATTTCCGAGACCTGGCGCAAATCCGATTTTTATGCCGCCCGGATGTGTTTTAATAGCACCGAGCAGCTGCTTCCCGCTTTTTATCTTTGAATCTTTCGGAAGAGCGACAGTCTGCCACTCTTTTGCGATAATGGCCAAGGGCGTAAAATCAGCTGCCTTCAGCCGGCTTTGGCCCAAGATTTCATTGCTTAACAGCAGGCTTGAATTCATACTGATGACATCCGTTTTTCGTTCATTCACGTATTTCCACCCGCTGTCTCCGCCTCCGCCGGGCTTATAGACGATCTTTACGGGCCGTCCCAAAATATGTTTCCGCTCTATTACTGATTGCAAAGCTTTTGCCGTTACATCCCAGCCCCCTTGAGGCGCTGCGGGTACGACAATCTCAATCGGTCCCCCGTCTGAGCGGATGCCCGCCATTTGCCGTCCGTCCAATGAAACCAGCGCCGCCAGCATAATAAGAAGCACTCCAAACCGCTTCATTTCTCCCATCCCTTATTCATGTGCTAAATAATATTTTCGTTCCGGCCTGCCGATAATGCCGTATTCTAATTCAGCGAGCGCTTCTTCCCGAGAAACGAGAAACTCGGCGTAGCGCCGCGCGGTTGTTCTGGAGGCGCCCATTTTTTCGCCCAGCTCTTCAGCCGTCATCCCCTTTTGGGCAGTCCTGAGCGCGTTTTTGATTTTTTGAAGTGTAATAGAGTTAATGCCTGTCGGCAGATCACTGAGCTGTTTTTGTTCTTTCTGACTGCTTCCGAAAAACATGTCGATTACGGACTGGCTCAGCTCCGGCTGTGAGTGCAGCCATTCTCTTTTTTCACGGTACTGCAAAAGCACGTCTGTAAATTTACGTGCCGAAACCGGCTTTATGACATAGTGGGAAACGCCTGATCTGAGCGCTTCCTGCAGCAGCCTTGTTTCAGCAGAAGCCGTAATAATAATGATATCAACGGAAGGAAAACGGCGGCGGATGAGCGGGAGCAGATCTGTTCCCAGCTCATCCGGCATATAAATATCCAATAGCAGCAGATCAGGCTGCTGTTTCTCAAGCAGAGATAAGGTGTCTTTTGCGTTGATTGCTTTGCCGATGACATTGAATCCATCCAGATGTTCGATAAATTTTTCATGGATTTGCGCTATTCGAAAGTCGTCCTCTGCAATCGCGATGTTAATCACACGGATTCCCCCTTTGGCCTTTCTTTCGGTATAAACACCGTAAATACGGCACCGCCGCTCTTTTGCTGGGAAATCTCTATCCATCCCTGCAATTCACTGACGGCTTCCTTCAGATTGGCTAAGCCGTATCCTCTCCTTGTCCCCTTTGAAGAGTATCCCTTTTCAAATATCGTTCCTGTTTTTTCCTGAGGCACGCCGTCCCCTGAGTCCGCCACTTCTATGACGATATCCCTGCCGATATCGGTCATAAAAAAGGCTACCTCTTTTTTCTCTTTTTCGGCGACGGCGTCAAAAGCGTTATCAATAAGATTTCCGATGATCGTAATGAGCTGAGATGAACCCACATGCTCCGGCAGCGACTCTAAAAAGCTGTTTTCATCTATCGAAAGCTTCACTTTTTTCTCAGAGGCTTTTCCCATTTTTCCTAATAGTATGGCCTGAACCCGCTGGGAATGAATGTTTTGAAAAAGGATTTCATGCTGTTCATTTTGGATGGCATACTCTTCTTTAATCAGTTCAATGGCTTCCTCGTATTCTCCCAGCTCTAACAGACCGAGTATCGCGTAAAGCTTATTTGAGAATTCATGCGTTTGCGCCCGCAGATCCTCCGAGTATTTTTTCATTTCGGTCAGCTTGTTAATCAGCTTTTTGAGCTCCGTCTTTTCGCGGAAGCTTATGACCGCTCCGTATACTTGCCCGGCCTGCCTCATTTCTTTCACGTTTAAGATGAATACTTTATCTCCGGCCCGCACCTCCACATTCGGCGGTAATTCTCCCCCTGCCAAAACCGGCATGAGCTTCGCGCCGGGCATGATTTCTTTTATATGCCTTCCGATCATCGGTTCCGGAAGATGCAGCATATCAGCCGCGGATAAATTCATCATTGTTACCGCGCCCTCTTTGTTTACGGCGATAATCCCTTCTTTAATCGCCAGGAGCATCGCATTTCGCTCCCGATACAGCGCCGCAATTTCATGCGGTTCAAGGCCGAGTGTATCTTTACGGATGCTTTTTGCGAGTGCCGCCGCTCCCCCGATGCCGATAAGAAACACCAAACATGCAAAATAGCCTAAATGCCGCAGATGCGCTTTCATATCTTTTTCTATCTTATCTTGTAAAAACTCGACTGTCACCGTTCCGACCACTTCGTTATGATTTTTTTCCTCCAAAATAACCGGTGCGCTTCCCCGGACGGCCTTTATTCCCTCGGAAACCGGAGATCCGCCGAACATGACGGTTTTATTTTGCAGATTTTGATCTTCTTTTGGGATTCTGCTGCGGTCCGAATGAAATACAACATGCCCTTTTTGGTCAGTAATGCTGACGGCGTGCGCACCTGCCTGTTCTTTCATTTGTTCAATGACGTCTAACTTTGTAAAAGCATCTTCGTCCGCAAGCCGGAATGCCTCTTTTACAGGCGGCATGTAAGAAATGGTTTTTGCTGTTTGCACCGCCAGCTGTTCAGCCTGCTTCTGGCCTTCATTTAATTGCTGAAAGGCAAATATAACGGTGAGCGTTCCGATGACAAGTATTAATAAAGCCGTGATTAATCCGGCTATTTTCATTTGCAGAGAGACATAAAACCGCTTCTCTTCCAACACAGCACCCGCCGTCCTTTCCTCCTAAAATGATACCACTTTTCAAATCCTTATTTTTCATTTTTAAGAATTTTCGTGATCTTTTTCTCTTGTAATTCCTGTAAAAAAGTGTGATAGGTATCATTTTACTCAAGAGAGTGAAGCAGGACGGACTTTTTATAACCGCTGCGCAAAAAAGAGACTGACAGAAGCCAGTCTCGCGAAGTTTAATTACTGACGTATATTCAGTTGACAGAATGATTCTCTATGATGGCTGAGATACATTTGAATGACCGGCAATATCAATCAACTTTCCTTTGACGGCCAGACGTCCTTCGGTATTTACCGCTTTGTCACATGTGATTAAAGTAATCTCTTTTTCTTTTGTCTCCTGAATTATGTTTGCTTCTATTTCTGAAATCATGCTTTTTGATGTTACAGAATAAATATAGTCTTTTCTAAAATCAGTAATTACGATTTGCGCGCCTTTTTTTATGTGTAAAAGAGGGCCGAACAATAGGTTCTTCTGCCTTAGATGGTGACCTGCCAACGGGTAGTTTCCCTCTCCCATTTTCTGATCCGGGCGCATAGTTGCCGCGCCGATCAGCAGGTTTTCATTGGTTGTGCCTTTTAAAATCGGGAGCTCCAAATTGATGCTGCTGATGGTGATCCGTCCGATTATCGGTTTCGATTTGCGGTTAAAACTTGACTGAACGGTTTCCCTAAAACCGGGAGGATGAACTGAATCAAATGCATAGTCCGCTTTTTTCATGTTGTTTTTCCGCGCCTGTTCTGCGGTCAATTCAGATTCACTATGGCTTTTACTGAGGTGCGCGATAAGGCAGCCTTTCATGAGAGGAGAGGTGACAAGAAGCAGCCCGGATAGAATCAGAACAGCAATGATCGATTTTTTAAACATGAAGAAAATTCCTTTCTTGTACATAATACGGGATGGGTACTTGTTGTGAAATGACTTTCGTTTTAAAAAAGCACCTGATCGATTCTTACATGATCAGGTGCGATAACGTCTATCTATTTCTTGCCTTCTTCTTTCTTGATACAAGAGCCGCGGCTCCGCCGGCTAATAGCAGCAGAATACCGGCCGTCACCTGCATCATACCGTCCGTATCACCGGTTTTCGGCAGGTTTTTTCCTGTATCCGGATGATTGGCTTTATCATTGGTATCAGGGTGATGCCCGCCTTGCTTCGTTTGATGATTCGGTGTGTCTTTCCCAGGTGCGGGATTTTTTAATTTCTTATTAGAAACGACAACTTCAACAGCTTTTGACTGTCCTTTTTCAATTGTGAATTCAATTGGTTTTTCATTCAGCTGATAGCCGTCAGGCGCTTTTGTTTCGATAAATCGGTACTGTCCCGGTGCTAATCCTTTCACCGTAAACTGTCCCTTTTTATCCGTTTTCCATAACGCCGGCCGATCTTCGCTGCTTCCGTCCGTGTTTACCGGATGTCCGCCGGTATCTGTTATCTTGAATTCAGCACCCTCTAACACCTTATTTTTATCGTCATGATCCACTTTTGTCAGTGTTACATCGCCAGGCGTTAATTTGTTTTTCGCACTGATTTCGATTGGTTTTATGTCGGTATTTGTAACCTTGAATGATATTGGCGTTTGATCCAAACTGTAAAGTTCAGGCGCTTTTGTTTCGATAAATTGATATTCGCCCGCTTTCAGTCCCCGCACAATAATCCGCCCGTGCTCATCTGTAGTCAGACCCTCTGTCAGCACTTTGCCGTTTGCATCTGTCAGTTTGAACTCTGCATCTTTCAGTACTTTCCGTTTGTCGTCCTGATCGAATTTTGTGAGAACAACACTGTTCTTGATGTTAATTGCAGTCAGGACAGCCTGATCCGGTTTTCCGTTGTTCTCAGCCTTAATCGTAAACGGCACAGGGGTCGTTGACAGCAGATAACCATCCGGTGCTTGTTTTTCAACAAATTGATAGCTTCCCGGTGCCAAACCGCCGGCGTCAATCTTGCCGCCTTCTTTTGTCATCAGATCATCTCTTACAGTTTTTCCATCACTGTCAGTGATTTTGAATACTGCACCGTCTAAAACGTTTCCGTCTTGATCCTTCTTGACCAGCCGGACTGAGCCTTTATAGTTGACGGCCGTTCCTGCGTCTGCCGGGTTTGGCTTTCCTTCCGCTGATTCTGAGATGGTAAACTCCACTTTCTCTGTATTTAACACATAACCGTCAGGCGCTTTTGTTTCGATGAAGGCGTAACGCCCCGGTGCAAGACCTGAAGTTTCTACTTTTCCGTCCTGATCTGAAACCAGATCTTTTTGAACTGTTTTTCCATCCTGATCGATAATCTGGAAGACTGCACCTTCAAGTTTCCGGCCTTCCGCATCTTCCTTCGTCAGCTGGACAGAGCCTTTGTAGTTGACGGCCGTTCCTGCGTCTGCCGGCTTCGGCTTTCCTTCCGCCGATTCTGAGATTGTAAACTCCACTTTCTCCGTATTTAACACATAACCGTCAGGCGCTTTTGTTTCGATGAAGGCGTAACGCCCCGGTGCAAGACCTGAAGTTTCTACTTTTCCGTCTTGATCTGAAACCAGCTCTTTTTGAACCGTTTTTCCATCCTGATCGATAATCTGGAAAACCGCACCTTCAAGTTTCCGGCCTTCCGCATCTTCCTTCGTCAGCCGGACTGAGCCTTTATAGTTGACGGCGGAGCCGGCGTCAGCCGACTCCGGCTTTCCTTCCGCTGATTCTGAGATGGTAAATTCTTTTTTCTCCGTGTTTAACACATAACCGTCAGGCGCTTTTGTTTCGATGAAGGCGTAATGTCCGGGTGCAAGTCCGGAAGTCTCTACTTTGCCGTCCTGATCTGAAACCAGATCTTTCTGAACCGTTTTTCCTTCCTTGTCGATGATTTTGAAGACTGCACCTTCAAGCTTCCGGCCTTCCGCATCTTCCTTCGTTAAAGCGGCTTTTCCTTGATAATTAACCATTGATCCCAATTCAACATCAGGCACTTGATTCTTTTCGTTCTTTGCGACTGAGAAGTGAATCGCTTTTGTGTTTACGATAAACCCTGAAGGAGCTTTCGTCTCCATCAGTCGATAGTACCCCGCTGGCAGACCGTTTATTTCAACCTTCCCGTTTTTATCGCTTTCAATATTACTTCTTATTAATGTATAGGTACCGTCGCTTGATTTTTTCTCCAGCTTAAATAAGGCACCCGCCAAAGGATTGTTGTTTTCGTCTTTTTTGATAAGCGTCACCTTACTTTTTTGATTTATCACTTTGTAGGAAGCACCCGCACCGGAGGATTTACTGTCGACCGTTACAGAGACCCCGTTTACATAAGCGTCGCTGATCGTGTAGCCGTCCGGAGCCTTTATTTCTTTCAGTACGTAGGTTCCGTAACGGATATTCCCAAACGTAAGTTTACCGGCTTCATCTGTTGTGCCTGAACGCAGCAGCTGCTTGCCGTCTTTAGACCATAATTGAAAATCTGCTCCCGGAAGAGATGCACCGTCTGATCCTGTTTTGGATATCGTCATGCTTCCCTTCTCTCCTGATCCTGAACCGCCGCCGCTTGAAATGGCGACAAGCACTGAGCTGTTATTCTCCTGGGTCTGCTCCTTAACATTTGTCCCTGATATTGATACTTTGTTGTTGACCTGACCGCTGCTGCCGGAAATATTAATGAGAGAACGATATTGTATGACATACGCACGGTCTATTTGTTTATAGCTGCCTGTAAAGGTGAGGACAAATGATTGTTCACCGGTGACATTGTCGGTTTTAACATCTAATTTATAGTCCTTATCTTTCTCAAGCTGCACATCACCCGCAGCAAGGTTTCCGCTGCTGTCTTTTATAACGCCGTTCTCATTATATTTTGCTTGATATACTTTAAAAGAACCTTCATCTATTATTTGGTTCTCATCCGGGGTGTCTTTGACTTTTACGTCATCCAGTGTCGATTGGCTGGCATTGACATTGATGTTCCAATCGATATAGTTCCCGCTCTGTTTGCCGCCTTTAGAAACCAGGTTTCCGCCGTTTGCGATTGATACTGAACCCGTCAACGTTCGGTCTGCATGGTCATCATTATAGTACTCTGCTTTGTTTGTGTATTGATTCTGTTTAATGACCTGACCTTTCAGTGACGTTTTGAATTCAATCAGATATGGTACAGAGTCATCTGTTTTAAGATGTACGGTTAATGTATTTTTGTTGCCGTCTGACGGCTCTTCCACTTCGTACTTTGAAGGATCCAGCGCCTCTCCTTCAGTAATGGAACCGTTTTTACTGATGGTGTACTTTTTGACGGCAACCGATCCGTGCAAAAATTGCTGACCATCTGTTATCGCATCTTTTATATAAGGATTCTTTGAAGGTTCGCCATTGTAATTGATGCCGACTTTCCATGTGATTTCTTTTGATACGGCGTTGTATGAGCCGTTTTTGAATCCGTTATGGGAAGTCTGATTGTTCGGTGTGAAGCCGCTTGATTCCTTATTTGTGCGTTTGCCGCCGTTTTTATCGGTCCATGTCGACTCCGCCGTATTCTTGATGTTTTCGTTAGAAAAGTCAGTGTTGAATTTTGTCGTATACGTGATCTTAAACTGACTGTTTGTTTCTGCGTAATCCCCGATCAATGCTATTGTAAAGCCTTGATTTCCGGGTTTTTTTGTTATTGTATAATCTGTTCCTTCTTTCAGCGTTTTGTTATCAGTCGTATCTTGCATGTTAAATGAATCATCAATGAGCGCCAGACCTCCGCTGGTGAATTGATCATCCAGAGTCCAGTCTTTCATTGTGTAACGGTTTTTATTAATTGTGATTGTCCAATCAACCGTCTTCTTCTCATAGTCTGCGTTTGAATAATTTTTGATCAGATTCTGCTGAATGGCTGTCCCCGGAGTTTCCTTTGATTCCCCCGTATCTGTAACTGCTGTGTTGGTGTATTTGACAGGACTGTCAATAATGACCCCATCGTTGACTTGAGATTGATAAATGATCTTATATGCTCCTGTGACAGTTTGCTTGAATTTGATCTCAAAGCCGTTCCCGTTATCAGTCAGCGTATAATCCCCGCCTTCTTTTAATGGGGCGCCTTCTTGTTCGCTGCCGTTTTGGCTGAATGTAATCGGAAGGACTTTCAAAGATCCGGGAACAAGGTGCAGATCGTCTGATCCGAACGTATCCTTGATGCCGGCTTTGGATTGATCAATCTTTTTCTCACCGTAATTGTACATAACAGCCCAGCTGAACGTTTGGGTTTCCCCTTTATAACCGGTCGAAGATTTTTCAATCATTTTTCCGTAGCCCGCCGTTACGGAGGCTTCCGCAGAAATCGGCTCCGCATTATCCCCGCTGAATGCCGCCTTGTTTGTCAGCTTGATATTTCCGCCTTTAGCAGGCTTTGCATCGTCATCAATAACTGTGTCATATATGAGCCGATAGGCTGAATCAATCGTCCCGGCGAATGTGACATTTCCGTTGTCATCGACGGTAAAGCCTGACGTTATCTCACTTCCTTGACTCACCGAGCCGTCAATATTCACATCAAGTTCATACACTTTCACAGAGCGGAAGGTCAAACCGTCCGGAAGACTTTCCGTCAATTTTGCATTTTTGACTTCTTCTTCCTTTTTATTAAGATCAACCGTCCACGTTACCTTTCCGGGGTTAATGCCTTTATCCAATGACCCTGATTTATCAATGGTTTTATTGACATTCGGTTTAAAATAAACCGTTACTTCCGGGGTATCAGAGTTAACCGGAAACTTAATCTTTTGTGTGGTTGACCCTTTTATTTCTTTCTGATTGAATTGGGTGTTTATATACAATGACCCTTTGACATTAAAATCTTCTTTTACCTCGCCGTTAAACGTCATGATGACATGGCCGCTCGTATTAATGGAAAAAGTTCCGTACGTAATGTCGCCGTTGGTCAATGGCTGGTTCGTAATGTCATTGTGCATGATAAATTCTTTAGGCAGATCAAATTCATATCGATCACCGTCGTTTATTGTTTTCCCCAGCTCATTCGGGATCGCCCATTGAATGGTGATATTCGCCGGAGAATTCGTATTCGCACGGTTGTTTTTGTCAAATGGTTTTCCTTTTTCATCCGTCAATTTCACATCAGTTAAAATATTTTGCGTAATCTGGCTTCCGCCTGATTGAAGGCTTTTAACAGCAGGTTTGCTTGAAATCACCATTTTTGATTGACTGCGCTTAGCAGAAGTGCTTGATTTCATTGTCTGTTCTTCCTTATCCCTGCTGTCTGCAGATGTTGACTTTTTCTCTGCTTCTTCCTGAGGCTCAGCAGGTTTTGAAGAGGTGTTTTTTTCTGTTTCGGAATTCGTTGTCTCATCTTTCTTCACAGGTATGATCACCTGCTGGGTCTTGCCGGCGTCCAGTTGAAAAAGAGCTTTTGCCATATTCGTTTCATCTGTTACGTCAGGTGTAAACTTCGCCGACAGTGTAATGGAGCCTTTGACATCATCGGCATCCGCCTTTGCCTTGTTCACTTTCACCTCAAGAGTACTGCTTTTTGCTTCAGCTTTATATATACCGATAACCCGATCAGCTGATTTCAGCTCACCTTCGATATCGTTATCTAATGTAAAACTTTCAGGGATCTTTAAGGTGATATTTCGGTCACTTGCATCTTCTTTGTTTTTCAGTGACCATTCGTATGTCAGTGTCACTTCATCTTTCGGTGTTAAAGCCGGCTCACTGCCTTTTGATCCGTCAACGGTCTGCTGTTTGCCGTCTTTGACCGTGACTGAATCAAAGAACCCGCTCTCGCTTAGTTGTGATCCGGAAGCCGCTGCGATCGGAGTAAAGCTGACAACTTGGCTGAAGATGAAAAACAGCGAGAAGCATGTGATCAATGCTGTCCTCAGCCTTTTGCTTTTTTGCGGGCTGAACGAAAAGTTCCTCACTCCCAATGTCTTATTCCTCCCCTTTTATATAGACTTACGTTCGAACAAGCCCGTAAGCATGGGATTCTCCTTATCCGAACCAAACTACATTGTATGAAATCGACCTATACAAATTCTGTACATAGGATCATTTCAGAAATAACGCAAAAAAAAAGACCGGCATCAGCCGGTCCAGTCCTTCAATTGTTTATAGCGTTCATATTCTTTTATCGCCTCTTCAACTTTTCCCAATTTATTAAATAACTGCAGTTTGTATTGTATAATTTTATCGTCACGGGGCTCTATTTTCTCGACCTGCAGGCAAACGTCCATTGCTTGATGCTCGTTCTTTTCTTGAATGAGAAAATCAATCAGTTCGTACGCTTTGCTGAGCCACAGATGGGCCAGACGTGTTTTTTCCTGCTCCGCCCACAGATAGCCATTCTCCATCAGATAATGGTTCTCATATGACATGACAATGTCCATGTGCCGGGTTAATGCAGCTTGACTGAGCGGGGGAGCTTCTTTTAATGTATTTTCCCAGTCAACTGTATCAACCTTTACCCCGGAAAGCCGAAGAATATATCCTGTATCGGTATTTTCTATGGATTGGCTGAAGGGCAGCTGACTGATTAATTTCCGTATCTGATATATTGTCGAGTAGAGCTGGGTGCTCGCTTTTGAAACCTCATAAGCAGGCCAAAACATCTCAATCAGCATGTCTTTACTGACCGTGCGCCCTTGATTAAGAAGTAAAAATGCATACAGTTCACGCGCTTTGGATGTTCTCCACTTGACTGTTATGTATGTTTTGACACCATTTAACGATTGATAAAAGTCCAGGTTTCCAAAACATTGTATAAAATAATCCGTCCCTGTATTTTCGTCTGCCGTCCTGAGCTTTTTATTCATTCGGATTCGCTCAACGGTTGTCAGCAGCCTGGCATTGTCAACCGGTTTTAAAAGATAATCAACAGCATTTAACTCAAATGCTTTTATAGCGAATTCATTATAAGCGGTGATAAAAATAACTTGAATATTTTCATTAATCGCCTGAATTGATTCAGCAAGCTCAATACCGTTTATCCCGGGCATTTCAATGTCAAGAAACACCGCATCAGCTGCTGACAGCCCCGAATACTCCAGAACGTCCGCCGGATCTTGAAACATTAAAATAGATTGAAAGGCGTTTGTCCGCTCAAGCATATGATTAAAATGAAGCAATGCCAGTTCCTCGTCATCCACAATTAACGCTTTCAAAACGCATCCCACCCGTCAATATAGATATCTGAAAATAATTCCAATTATACCACGCCCAACGCCCTATATAGTTGGATTCTTTTTCTTTCTCTTGTTGTTTTATGAAGTTTAGGATTACAATATTTATACATTGAATAGGATAATAGAATGACCCTGAATGGGATAAAGGAGTAATGATGTGAAAGAAAAATTTATTTCTATTTCGATTATTTGCGGCTACGCTGCCTTCTTTATCATTTTTATAGCCATGGATCATTTCTCCGGAACAACTCTCCCTAAAGCAGAACAGGGAGTGATCAACCTGAAGAATTGGGATTTTCATAAGGACGGGAATGTCCAGCTGAATGGGAAATGGTTTCTGTATCCAAATCAAATGCTGTCACCGCGGGATCTTCATTCAGAAAAAGGAAAAAAACCTGTACTCGTTGATGTCCCTGTCAATGTGAAGCTGTTCAGAAAAACAGCCGATATCGATTACGGAACATACAAACTGACAATCCGTTCAAATAAAGAGAATCAGATTTTCGGAATCAGCACATCTTTTATCTACAGTTCAAACCGCCTTTATCTTAATGGACAATTGATCGGACAGAGCGGCAGACCTTCAGAGAAAGCTGATTTTGAGGCTCAGAACAAACCGTATACTTGCTTTTTCATGCTTCACAAGGGTGATAATGAACTTGTCCTGCAATTTTCGAATTTCGGAAAAGTGCCTGGCTGGGGGATCGCAAAACCGATAACGTTTGGGACTCAAGAACAAATTATACGCGAAAATCAAATTTCCTTTCTTAATGATTCTATTATGATCACGGCTTTTTTCATTACCGGTTTATATTTTCTCGGCTTTTTTCTGCAAAGAACAAAGGCTAAACATTTATTGTTCTTTTCTGTGATGTGTCTGCTTTTTTCAGCGATTATTCTTATGATCGGAAAAGAAAGAATGATCTTTCTCATCTTTCCGTCTATATCGTTTTCATTGCTGAATTTGTTGCGCAGCACCTCTACCGTGCTTGTCAGCATTGCGGTTTTTCTCTATCTCTTTTATGCATACAGAGAAATTGTGTCAAAAACGACAATAACCATTTTAACTGCTTTTTCGGGGATCATCTTGGTCACTGATTTTGTGTCCGTAAGTTTTATTGACCACCTCTCTTACATTTTACATTCTGTCCTTGCCGTTATGACTCTGTTTTATATTACATATATTTTTACGATTGCTGCCATACGGAAGATAAAAGGAAGCATGTACCTTACACTGGCATCTGTTTCAATGAGCGCTTTTGTGATTCTTACGACTATTTCAGCTTACAGCGGCAGAACGGCTGTTTCTTTTAATTCGATTTATTCATTGCCGACAGTCATTGCTTTATTAGCAGTGGTTCTTCTGATGGCGCAGCAATTCGCCGGGGCTTTCCGGGACAATGAAGTCCTGTCACGTAAATTAGTCAAAATGAATCAACTGAAAGATGAATTTATCGCCAAAACTTCACACGAATTCAAAACGCCGCTGAACAGCATTATTAATATATGCCAGACGCTTGTAGCCGGCAGAAAAAAGAAGACGATAGAGGAAGAGCAAGAAAACATGCAGCTGATCATCCGGATGGGCTACAGACTTTCCAATCTCGTCAATGATATTCTTGATTTGGAAAAAATGAAGCAGGGTATGCTTAAGATTCGTCCGGTTCCTGTTGATGTGCATGCCGCAATATGCAGTGAGATGAACTTCTACCGGCTTTTGTCCAAACATAAAAATCTCGACATTCTTAATCATGTGCCGGACGATCTCCCCTTGGTGCTTGCAGATGAAAACCGATTTCGGCAAATCTTAACGAATCTTGTTGAAAATGCAATCAAGTACACATCCGAGGGGAAAATTATTCTTTCTGCTGAAAGCCTGAATAACAGCATGATTCAAATAACCGTGGCCGATACCGGCAGCGGCATTCCTGAGGGTGATCTTGAAACCATTTTTGATTCCTTTCAGCAAGCGGGAGGAAATAAGGAGGATGGAACAGGTTTAGGTTTAAGTATTGTGAAACAGCTCGTCAAGCTCCAAAACGGGGACATCTGGGCAGAGTCAGAAGAGGCGAAAGGTTCAGCATTTCATTTTACATTACCCGCCGCTCAAATTGATTCTTTACCGGAAGCAAAGATCGGACTTCCTAAATCGCAGCCCGGACAGAAAATGCCGGATATTTCTTTGAGAACGCCTTATCACTCAAAAAAAATCGATGCTCCGACAATTCTGATAGTCGACGATAACATCGAGGGTTTAAAAATTTTAACTGATATGCTTGAAGGTGTTCCTTATAACGTAATCGCAGTAACAAGCGGAAAAGAAGCGCTTCAAGCTGTCTCTTCCTCGAAGCTTGATTTGGTGATATTAGACTTGATGATGCCCGACATGACTGGATTTGAAGTCTGTACAAATATCCGCGAAAGATTCAGTATGGTCGAGCTGCCGGTTCTTATCGTTACGGCAGCCATAATCAGCCATGACAAATACAAGGCTTTTCATGTCGGTGCAAATGATATTTTACAGAAGCCTTATCATTACTCTGAATTCACCGCGCGTATTAAAAATTTAATTTTGATGAAGCATACGGCTCACCAAGCCACAAATTTGGAAATGGCATTTCTTCAGTCGCAGATCAAGCCTCACTTTCTTTACAATGTATTAAATACGATCATCGCGCTCAGCCATTTGGATATTGAAAAAGCACGGGAAACCACTGCTGCATTTACAAACTATTTAAGGATGAGTTTTGATTTTCAAAATACTTCGGACATCAGCTCATTCAAAAACGAACTTTCTATTATTACGTCGTATCTGGCTATCGAAAAAACACGCTTCGGCAAACGGCTGGAAATTCTTTTTGACATCGATGAGGACATGGACTTCAGCCTTCCGCCTTTAATGATACAGCCATTGGTGGAAAACGCCGTTCATCACGGGATCAGCAAGAAAAGAGGCGGCGGATGGGTAAAGCTGACGGCAAAAAAACAAAGTGAAAACACATATTTAATCAAAGTGGAGGATAATGGAACCGGCATCATGCCGGACATACAAAAAGATATCTTGTCTTCCCATGTTGACCGCAGTGTCGGCCTGAAAAATATCAATCGGCGGCTGAAGCATTTTTGCGGAAGTGAATTGACTATCGAGAGCACGCTGGATGCAGGCACCGCAGTTTCGATGATGATTCACATCACCGGCACAACGGATGATTCAGACTCACTAAAAACATCGTCATCTGTTTAAATACTGATTAACTTCAGGATGAAATACTTCTGCCGGCTGTCGGGAAATTCCCGTCAGCCTTTATTTACTCAGAAAGACGAAAAAACAAAAAAGCTTGAAGAAAAGTGATACCTTTTCCAAGCTTAGATGATTCACACCAATCTGGCCGTTTTCACTTGAGAAATTGCAACTCCCGCGCTTGCATATCCCGCCGCTGTGTTGATCCGCCGGGGCATCTATCACAGTGCTTAACACGTTTATCGGTGTTCCTTCTAACGGAATCGTCATTTGTTCTGCATTATTTTGAAAAGCGACAGCCGGAACCGCTCCCGGCGGCCCCTCAGGCCCCGGAGGACCGGGCGTACCTGCCTCCCCTTGCGGACCGCGGGAGCCGGCGGGGCCTCTTTTGCCTTCCGGACCTCACAGCTGGGGTGCGCACAAGGCAGATCGATTTTCATCTAAAGACGGAAACTGTTTTTTCGTCACTATTTCCGGCTGTTCATTATCACATAGTATTGTTCATACCAGCGTTTCATATGTCTGCTCATATATTTGTAAGGCTTCTGTTTCAATATCATGTATTGATTACGGCTGCTGCTCATATTATCACCCCGGCAATATTGTATTCCCGCTGAAGTCATCATGTGCTGAGCCTTCCCATTCCTTATAGAAACAAAAAAAGGCAGACCTGAGTCTGCCTTTTTCTTCTACCACAAACCTAAAACTTTCCACCATAATCCGCCGATTACAAGCCATGTCACAATATGGACGATCGACAGGATAAAGCCGATGGACCACCATTTACTTTGCGATATATAGCCCGCTCCGAAAAAGACCGGAGCCGCTCCTGAGCCGTAATGCGTCGTCGAACCGAAGAGGTTGCTGAAAAACGCCAGGCTGAGCGCTGCCAATAGCGGCGGCGCGCCCGCTGCCACGATTACGGCGAGAAATGCCGCGTACATGGCGCTGATATGCGCGGTTGCGCTCGCAAAGAAATAATGAGTGTAATAATATACGACAATTAAAATCATAAATGCCACAATCCATGAAAAACCGGAAACAGAAGATTTCATCATATTGCTGAACCAAGATACCATACCGAGTTCATTCAGGAAATTCGCCAGCATAACAAGCGCCGCGAACCAAGTCAGCGTATCCCATGCACCTTGTTCCTTTTTGATGTCCTCCCATGTTAATACCTGTGACAAAAGCAAAACGGATAATCCGATCAAAGCCGTTGTTGTTGCGTCGATATTTAAACTTCCTCCGAAAATCCACAGCGCAAGCACCAATAAAAAGACGATGACCATGGAGAGTTCGGATTTTTTAAACGGACCCATTTCTTTCAATTTTTCCGTTGCGATTTTAGCCGCGTCCGGTGTTTCTTTAATTTCCGGCGGGTACAGCTTATAAATGACGAGCGGCGTAATGATTAAGCTCGCCAATCCTGGTACAATGGCCGCGATTGCCCAGCTTGTCCATGTGATGTCCACCCCTGCGACATCATGGGCCAGCTTGGCGATCAGCGGATTCGCCGCCATTGCCGTCAAAAACATCGCAGAGGTAATCAAGTTTCCTTGAAAACCGGTCTTTAATAAGAAAGCGCCGATTTTCCGCTCTGTTCCGTCTGCCGGCGTTGATCCGAATGTTTCGGATAATGATCTGATAATAGGAAAAATAATGCCGCCCGCCCGTGCCGTGTTGCTCGGAATGGCAGGAGATAAAATTAAATCACTGAAAAGCAGTGAATAAGAAAGGCCGAGTGTTTTCTTCCCGAACCGTTGTACGAATACGTAAGAAATTCTGGCGCCGAGCCCGGTTTTGATAAACCCCCGGGAAATAAAAAAGGCGATGACAATCAGCCAGATTGTCTTGTTTCCAAATCCGCTTAACGTATCTTCAATAGACAGCGTTCCCGTTAACGCGGTGACTGCCAATGCAAAAATTGCAATTGCGCCCATTGGCAAGGGCTTGGAGATAAAGCCGATAATTGTTGCGACAAAAATAGCGAACAAATGCCATGCTTTAGGTTCAAGTCCGGACGGCGCGGGAATAAACCAAATGATTAATCCCACAGCAACAGTAATAAGCAATGGAATGATTTTTACCGCCTGCTGTTTTTTTGCGTCTTTTTCTGAAGCCATTACAGGTCTCCTCCTATTTTGTTATCTTCCATCCCCTATCCCATTTTACTACTTAACTAAGTTAATAAATGTTTTTGTTAATTAAAAAACACAAAGAAATATTTTCCTTTGTGTTTCTCGTTTCTTATTTTAATATTCCCGCACCGGCATTAGATATAACATCGGATTTTACATTTGATGATGAGCCGATGGAGCCGTGCAATGACGGTGTCCAGCCGACGGACTGACTTAATCCGTTGGCGGCTGACGCGTTAATGGCGGCGCCGTTTAAAAGCGTGCCGTCTTCATGAAGCGATTTTCCGCCGCTGAAAACGCTGATGACCTTATCAGCAGCCAGTCCCGGCACTTCAAAGACATTATTCTGGGCATATATTTTTGACGCATGTCCCGCTCCCCATGCATAGCTGAACGGGTATGCGGCGCTTTTCGAGCCTGCGTAAAAATTATTATAAATGTGAACCTGCCCGTACCGGACCCGCGGTGCGCGCTGGACGATGTTCTGGTAATAGTTATGGTGAATGGTCACCTTCAGTTTTCCTTCATCTGACGTCTTACTGTCGCTGTTTCCGATGACGGAGCTTTTGTCATGGTCATTATATTTATTATAGGATAATGTCACATAATTCGCCCCGTTGGCCATATCCGTCTGGCCGTCATGGTGCTGATATTTTCTCCCGTAATAGTAGGGAAAACCGCTGTCTGGATTCGATCCGTCATTAAAGGTGCAATGATCGATCCATATGTGCGTCGCCCCGTTAATGGTGATATTGTCATATTCCGAGTTCCAGTTGCCGCTGTCCCCGTCAGTCGGGTCCCATTGCGGAAAATAGTCATAAGCGTCTTGAAATTCAATGTTGCGGATGATGACATTGTCGACGCCGTTCTTAATATTAAAATTTCCGCCTGTTACTTTGGCATTTAAGCCTGAGCCGATGATGGTCGTATTTGAAGGGATATCAATCACGACCCGCGCTTTCTGGTTTTTTTGGGATCGCTGTCTGGCATCTTCCTGGGTGCCTGACGGCGCTTTTTTCCCCCATTTAGCCGGGTCGTACGCCTTCAGATATGCGTTTAGATCATATGCCGGATCTTTATAATCATTAAAGCCGAGCGTTTTATTGTTATCGTTTGTATTCATATTGATTGTGCCTTGTATGTAAATGATCTTCGGCGTGCTGTTGGCGCTTCCCCCTAATGCAGAAACAAGCTGCTTTCTGTTTGATACGGTGTATACATTGGATGAAGAGGCTTTCGCTCCCCCAGTTGTTCCGCCGGAAGCAGCTCCCCAGCCGTCATTTGTTCCTAACGTCTGCCGGCCTAGGTCAGCGGCATGGACACCCGCTGGGATCATACATAAACAAACCGCCAGCATAAATAGCATTTTTTTCATGAATTGTGCTCCTCCTGATTGACATTCCAATTTATTGAAATATTGTATCAAATCAGTTGAGAAACAGCACCGCAAATGTACTGAAAGTGCCTTTCGGTTTTATTGCGGAACCCGCAAAAAAAACCCCAAGGGACCGAAAACCCCTTGGGATCTGTTCAGCTTACGCCCATGATTTTACTTTTTCGTTATCCGTGACAAACAGAAGAACTTTTCCTTCATCTAAGCGCTTTTCAAATTGTGATGCTTCCTCCTCTGAAAAGCCGATTTCGTGAATTTTGTTGCGGAGCTCATCGCCTTTTTTATTAAACATATTGCCGACCGCATGTTTAATGCCCGTTTCTTTCGCTCCGATGGTATTGACATCCGTATTGTCGGCCAGGCGATCCGTTCTGTCGTCATCATGAGAAAGCACATATACGTCTTCTTTTGCGACACCCAATTGCTGAAGCTCTTTTACGTCCTGCATCAGTTTTTGATCATTTGTATATTCTCTTACTACTGGTTTCATTGATAAGTCCTCCCTTTTGTTTTTGTATATTGGATGTTTACCCGCTTCATCGAGTATCAAACAAAAGAAAGAGAGTTCCGTGAAAAATCAGGAAGATTGTCAGTGGATATTTTCTTCCGGGACATGTTACAGTAGGAGGAGCCACTTTTATCAGAAAAATAAAAACCTTTATGAGCCGATCAAGCAGGGAGGTGGTTCCTATTCATTATTTTTCACCGGAACAGCAATTTAACGCTTGGGTTGTCAGTGATTTAGTGAAGCAGGTATTCCGCCGGCATACCCGCTGCCCGGACGGAATAAAAGAGCTTACGGTCTTTGCTGAAAATACCTTTCATATTAATATCGATTTCGTTTTCTCTATTATTATAAATATCGGTGATATAGAATCCGTTCTGCCGAAAGAAATTGAGAATACGCTCGGTTCTTATCTGACCGCGCTTCGGCCTGTGATCACCACTGATATGCTTCATTCTTCTAAAACGAATGCCTATGAATATTTGGAACATGAGAAAAACACCGACATATATCGGTTATTCTTTTAAATGACGCTTATGAAGAAAGAAGGGCCCCAGCCCTTCTTTTTTTTATGCCGGCTGACGGTTTGATTTTGTATTCGGGAAATGGTTCGTGTTACATTTGGAACAAACACTCATGTTGAAGGAGGATTTAGGATGACGAAAAATCAGCAGCAGATTCAATTGGCAAGACGCCCCCAAGGCGTTCCCGTCCATGACGATTTCCGCTTTGAAACGATTGCCGTTCCCGAACCGAAAGACGGCGAAGTGCTTGTAAAAACGAGTTATGTTTCCGTTGATCCGTACATGCGCGGACGGATGCAGGATACAAAATCATATGTCGAGCCGTTCGCTTTAGATGAGGCCATAACAGGCGGAGTTATTGCCGAAGTTCTGACAGACGGAAATAAGCTGAAAAAAGGCGATGTTGTGATCGGGAATCTCGCGTGGCAGGAATATTCAGCCGTCAATGAGTCCGCCCTCCGCAAATTGGATACAGATATCGCACCCGCCCAGGCCTATCTCGGCATTTTAGGGATGACCGGACTGACCGCTTACTTCGGGCTGCTTGATATCGGCCGTCCAAAAAAAGGCGAAACCGTCGTCGTTTCAGGAGCTGCGGGCGCCGTCGGCTCAACAGTCGGACAGATTGCTAAAATCAAAGGCGCGCGTGTTGTCGGTATTGCCGGATCTGACGAAAAAATCGCGTATCTGAAAGAGGAGCTTCAATTTGATGAAGCCATTAACTACAAAACGGCAGATGATATTCAAAAAGCGCTTGAACATGCATGTCCTGACGGCATCGATGTCTATTTTGACAATGTCGGCGGACCGATTTCAGATGCGGTGATGAACCTGCTGAATGAATTCGCCCGCATTCCGGTATGCGGAGCGATCTCTTCATACAATACCGAAAGTGAAGAGGAAGACATGGGCCCCCGCGTACAGCCGAAGCTGATCAAAACAAAAGCGCTGATGCAGGGATTCATCGTCAGTGATTATTCTGACCGCTTTTCTGAAGGCGCGAAACAATTAGCCGAATGGCTGAAGGACGGAAAGCTTCATTATGAAGAAACGATTACGGAAGGATTCAGCAATATTCCTGACGCGTTCCTCGGCCTGTTTAAAGGAGAAAATAAAGGCAAACAGATCATCAAAGTATAAATCAAAAAACGGAGGGCTTTTTCGCCCTCCGTTTCTTATTTCTCAGATAGTCTTCCGCCTGAATAGACAGCCTCTTTCAGCTCAATTCCGAGTGACTTGGCCATTTTTTTCAGTTTGGATTCTTCCATCGGTGTGACAAGGCTGAGTACGGTTCCTTCTTTACCGGCACGCCCCGTCCGGCCCGATCTGTGGATATACCCATCTTCATTCGGTATGTCCGCGTGAATGACATACGGAAGATCATCGATATCGAGTCCGCGCGCCGCAATGTCAGTCGCCAGAAGCAGCGGAAATTCGCCCCGTTCAAACGCTGATAATATGTTTGCCCGCTCCATTTTTTTCGCTTCCCCGTGCAGAATGCCGAGATCCACATGGTGATACGCAAGTTTTTCCGCATAGACGCTTAAATTCCCGATATCTCTGACGAACACGAGCGCCTGCATGCCGTTCAGCCGTGACAGCTTTTGCAGCAGCTTCACTTTATCCCGCTGATCGCAGACGAGATATTGATGCGTGACCCGCGCCTTTTCCTCCGTATTCCGCTTCACTTTCAAAACGGCCGGCTCGTGTGCGATCTCATTCAGCACCTCTTCTGTCTCCGGCTGCAGCGTAGCTGAAAAGCTTAAAAGCTGGCGGTCTCTCAGCGTCGTTTTAATGATTTTTTTCATCGTTTCGCGGTGTTCCTTTGTCACAAGCTGATCAGCTTCGTCAAGAACGATCGTCTTGACTTCATGCATTTTGAGCTTTTTCGCCTGAATCAATTCAAACACCCTTCCCGGTGTGCCTGCAATGATATGCGGTTTATTTTTGAGCTTTTCCACCTGCTTTTTCACGTTTGCTCCGCCGATCAAAGACAAAGCGCGAAGATCAGAGCCTTTTTTCCAATCTTGAATCACTTGGAAAATCTGCATCACAAGCTCGCGGGACGGCGCTAAGATAATCACTTGCGGATGTTTTTGCTCCGGGTTGATCCGCTCCAAAACCGGAAGCGTGTACGCCAATGTTTTTCCCGTTCCCGTCGGGGATTCGGCGATGACGTCTTTTCCTTCCATGATCACCTGAGCGGCTTTTTCCTGAATGACGGTCGGCTCCTGAAAGCCTGACGCCTCCCAGTTTTCGGCGATAAATGGTTGTGTATGCTGTAAAAATGGCCATGTTTGGGTCATGTCGTTCTCCTCAATTCTTAAAATCTACTCCATAGTATCTCAAATGCACGTGCCAAACGCAATTTTCTTTTTCCTTCCAAGCCTTTTAACAAACGGTCTCCTCCTTTATAATCATAAATGAGAAAGACACATGATTAAACAGCGTGTCTGATAACGATAGAGGTGTAATGATGAGTATTTTATCCGTAAAAGATTTAAGCCACGGCTTTGGTGACCGTGCGCTTTTTAACAATGTATCGTTCCGTCTTTTAAAAGGGGAGCACGTCGGCTTAATCGGAGCAAACGGCGAAGGTAAATCAACGTTTATGAATATTATTACCGGAAAGCTTGAGCCTGATGAGGGAAAAGTGGAGTGGGCGAAAAACGTGCGCGTCGGCTATCTCGATCAGCATACCGTGCTTGAAAAAGGGAAAACGATCCGCGACGTGCTGAAGGATGCGTTCCATTACTTATTTGCGATGGAAGAAGAAATGAATGAGATTTACAACAAAATGGGCGAAGCGGATCCTGATGAGCTTGAGCAGCTGCTGGAAGATGTCGGTGTCATTCAGGATGCCCTGACGAATAATGACTTCTACGTCATTGACAGCAAAGTCGAAGAAATCGCCCGGGGTCTCGGGTTGCAGGATGTCGGACTTGACCGTGACGTCACTGACTTAAGCGGAGGACAGCGGACAAAAGTACTGCTTGCCAAACTGCTTTTGGAAAAGCCGGAAATCCTTCTGTTGGACGAACCGACCAACTACCTCGATGAGCAGCATATTGAATGGCTGAAACGCTATTTGCAGGAATATGAAAATGCGTTCATCTTAATTTCTCACGACATTCCGTTTTTAAACAGCGTGATCAATTTGATTTATCATGTGGAAAACCAAGAGCTGACGCGTTATGTCGGTGACTATCATCAATTCATGGAAGTATACGAAGTGAAAAAACAGCAGCTCGAAGCCGCCTATAAAAAACAGCAGCAGGAAGTGGCTGAGCTGAAGGATTTCGTCGCCCGAAACAAAGCGCGGGTCAGCACGAGAAACATGGCGATGTCCCGCCAGAAAAAGCTTGATAAGATGGATATGATTGAACTGGCGGCTGAAAAACCGAAACCGGAATTCCATTTTAAGCCTGCGAGAACGTCAGGCAAGCTGATTTTTGAAACGAAGGACTTAGTCATCGGCTACGATACTCCGCTGTCACGCCCGCTCAATCTCAAAATGGAACGCGGCCAGAAAATCGCCCTCTACGGCGCAAACGGCATCGGGAAAACGACGCTGTTAAAAAGCCTGCTCGGTGAAATTCAGCCGCTCTCAGGCACGGTGGAACGGGGCGAGCATCAATACACAGGCTATTTCGAGCAGGAAGTGAAAGAAACCAATAACAATACGTGTATCGAAGAAGTGTGGAGCGAATTTCCTTCCTTTACCCAATATGAAATCCGCGCTGCCCTCGCCAAATGCGGCCTGACGACCAAACATATTGAAAGCCGCGTCTCCGTTCTCAGCGGAGGAGAAAAAGCGAAGGTCAGACTGTGCAAGCTGATCAATTCAGAAACAAACCTGCTTGTGCTTGACGAGCCGACAAACCACCTGGATGTCGATGCGAAAGAAGAGCTGAAACGCGCGCTGAAAGAATACAAAGGCTCCATTCTGCTGATTTCCCACGAACCGGAGTTCTACATGGATATCGCGACGGAAACATGGAACTGTGAGTCTTGGACGACGAAAGTGCTGTAAATACAAAAAGGAACTCCCGCCTGTGCGGAAGTTCCTTTTTTTCTTAATGTCCGGCTTTTATACCGGCGAGATGTTTGCGTCCCAGAAGCAAGATCAGCATACCCGCCAGCACGACCGCGCCTCCTACAAGGTACGGCGTGTGGGCTGTAAAACGCTCTGACAGCATTCCCGCAATCCACGGCGCAATGGCTCCCCCGATGAACCGGACAGAGCTGTACGCAGAAGATGCGATGGAACGGTCGACAGGTGCGGAGCCCATGACGGCAGTCGTCATAATGGTGTTGACCATCCCGAGCACAGCGCCTGCGATGACGATGCAAGTAATGACAAGCGCCATGTGTTCTGTCCAAATGCCCATAATAAACAAAATCACGGCAAAAGAGATGAACAGAACGACGAGCGAACGGACGGTGCCGAGCGCTTTATGCAAGGCCGGTGCTGTAAATACAGACGTAACCGCAAGCAATAAACCCCAGCCGAAAAAGACATAGCCGAGACCGTGCTCATCCAGATCAAGCACAAACGGTGAATAGGCAAGCAAAATAAAGAAACCGAAGTTGTATAAAAACGCCGCCGACGCCATGGTCAGCAATCCTTTATACTTGAGCGCCTTCATTGCGTCAAATACACCGACGCGTTTTGCCGGTTTCGGCAGCTTCGGCAGCATGAGCGAAATCGCACAAAGTGCGATTAACATGAGGACAGACACTCCGAAGAACGGAGCGCGCCATGAGATGCTGCCAAGCTCTCCGCCTGCAAGCGGTCCGACGGAAATCCCCAGTCCGAGCGCGGCCTCATACAAAATAATGGCTTTGGCGCTGCCCCCGACGGACACTCCGACGATGACGGCAAGCGCGGTTGAAATAAAGAGAGCATTCCCGAGTCCCCAGCCGCCGCGATAGCCGACAAGCTGAGCGATTGAACCTGAGCTTCCGCCAAGGGCGGCGAACACGATGATAAAAATAAGTCCGAGAAGCAGTGTCCATTTTGCGCCGATCCGGCTGGAAATCGCCCCGGAGAAAAACATCATAAAACCTGTCACGAGCAAATAACTTGTAAACAGCAGCGATACTTCACTAGGTGAAGCATGTAATTGTGCGGCAATTGCCGGAAGAATCGGATCGACAAGTCCGATACCCATAAAGGAAATAACACAGGCAAACGCAACCGCCCAAACGGCTTTCGGCTGGCTGAATAAGCCTGTTTTCTGTTGTGATGATGTATCCATTTGATCAGGCCTCCTATTTAATCCATTAAAAGAAACGCTATATCCATAGCGTTTACAGCGAAATCATTCGATTGATTGAATGGCGCGGTCAGCTTTTTCTTTCATTCCGTTAAGGCGCTCTTTAAAATGCAGGAATGTGCTGATCTTTTCATCAATCATCTCAAGCTGGTGATTCAAAGCGTGCTGAATCTCTTCCAGCTTTTCTTTCCGTTCCTTCGGATCCAGTGACAACAAGTACCCCTCTTTGTTTAATTCCAGCTGACGGCTCATCTCCATAAACTGCTGAAGCTCCTGAAGGGAAAAACCGAGCACTTCTTTTGTGCTTGTTACTTTTTCAAGCTCCTCCATATCATCCTCAGAGTAAAGCCGGACGCCGCCTTCTGTCCTTTTAGGAGCAGGAATCAAACCAATCTCCTCGTAAAACCGAATGGTTCGTTTTGTCAATCCGCTTCGTTTCGCAACTTGATCAATCTTCATCCATTCCAAGGTGAATCCCCCTCTTGTCGTATCTGTTACTATTATACATCTTTTGAACCTTAACGTAAACGTAAACTTTTAAAGAGAAGACTTTGTAATATGTTATCATTGGAAATAGTTTCATATCACTGGAACGGGGAATTTCGATGCGATTTGTGTTTGACTTGGACGGAACCATTGTCTTTAAAGGAAAGCCTGTATGCAAAGGCATTTCGGACGCTTTGCCGGGATTGCAAAAAGACGGACATGAACAAGAACATATCGCTCAAAAAATAAATGAATTCTCTAAGCGGTATGTGCCGGCAGACATCTGTTTATGACAAAAAAGCCGGTATGACCCGCCATCTTCTCGGGGGCCATACTGGCTTTTCTTAATTCTCAAGTTCTTCTATCATCAGTGACAGTTCAGTCCAGCGTTCCATCGCCGCTTCAAGCTCTTCAGCCGTTTTTGCCTGTTCGGCCATCAGTTCTTGAATCTTACCGAAATCACTTCCCGCTTCGGCGATCTCCGCTTCCAGACGCTGATGCTTCTCTTCAAGACCGGCGATTTTGTCTTCGATGCCGTCCCATTCGATCTGATCCTTATACGAAAGCTTTTTGCGCTTTTTCTTCGGCTCTTCCTCCGCCTTTTTCTCTTCAGCCGGCTGTTTTACCGCCGTTTTCTTCGCTTTTGCATATTCCATGTATTCGCTGTACGAACCTTGGAAACGGGAAATGACGCCTTGCCCTTCAAATACGATCAGGCGGTCAACAACGCGGTCAAGGAAATAGCGGTCATGGGATACGGTGATAACGACGCCAGGAAACTGTTCGATATAATCTTCGAGCACGCTTAATGTTTCTGTGTCCAGATCATTGGTCGGCTCGTCTAAAAACAGCACATTCGGCTCCTGCATCAGTACATTCAGCAAGTACAGACGGCGCTTTTCCCCGCCCGACAGCTTTCTGATATACGTCTGCTGCATCGGGCGCGGGAACAGAAAGCGCTCAAGCATTTGTTCCGCGGTGATGATATCGCCCTCCGCCGTTTTGACGATTTCAGCCGTCTCTTTTATATATTCAATGACTTTCATATCACCGTTCATTTCACTGTGATCCTGGGTGTAGTAGCCGATCCGGACCGTCTGCCCGATGGTAATATTGCCGCTGTCAGGCTGAATTCGGCCGGCGAGGCTGTTTAATAGTGTTGTTTTCCCGATTCCGTTCGGCCCGATGATGCCGATTCTTTCCCCCGGGATGACCAGCTCGTTAAATTGGCTGATCAGCGCTTGGCCGTTATAAGTAATGGTGACGTTTTCCGCTTCGATCACCTGTTTTCCGAGACGGTGGGAGCCGATCGCGAAATCGAGCGATCCGGAGACTGCCGGCCCTTTTTGCTCCTTGAGCGCCTCTGCTCTGTCCACTCTCGCTTTTTGTTTTGTCGAGCGCGCTTTCGCCCCTCTTCTGAGCCATGCCAATTCGCGGCGCAGAAGATTTTGACGTTTTGTTTCTTTCTGCTCTGCGAGTGCTTCCCGTTCGGCCCGCTTTTCCAGAAATACTTCATAGTTTCCCTTATACGTATAAAGGCTGCCTCTTTCAAGCTCGTAAATTCTGTTCGTCACCCTGTTCAGAAAATATCTGTCGTGCGTGACAAGCATGACGGCGCCCGGATATTGCGATAAGTAGCCTTCCAGCCATTCAATCGTTTCATTGTCCAAATGGTTTGTCGGTTCATCCAAAATGAGCAGGTCAGCCGGCTGGATGACGTTTTTCGCAATCGCGACGCGCTTTTTCTGGCCGCCGGACAGCTCGCTGACATCCTTCATCAAATCGGTAACGCCAAGTTTTGTCAAAACCGTTTTGGCTAACGTATTCGCTTCCCACGCATCATTCGCGTCCATTCTGGCCTGCGCATCAAGCAGGTGCTTCTGGCGCTGTTCATTTTCAGGCTCTTCATTCAGCGCCTGAAGCGCTTTTTCATACTCTCTCATCGTTCTCATGACTGCCGAGTCGCCGGAATAAATATGTTCAAGCACGGTTTGTCCGGCAGGAAGCTCGGGGTCCTGATGCAAAAATTCAATATGCACGCTTCCTGACGCCGTAATCTCGCCTTCTTCCGTTGATTCAAGGCCGGCAATGGTTTTCAGAAGCGTTGACTTCCCCGTTCCGTTCGGGCCGATTAAACCGATTCTTTCATTCTCTTCAATATGAAAGGAGATGTGGTCGAATAATGTCTTATCTCCGTATGTTTTATAAAGGTTTTCCGCTTTTATGATGCTCATGGTTCCTATCAATCCTCACGTAAGTTCATGTGTTCATTTTAAATCAGGCGCTGGAATAAAACTAGTAAAAGGGCAGACAAATTTCTTGGAAGAGATCATTTTGTCCGAAGAATGTTTCCGCCTCTCCTTTTATACACTGGAGGTGAAGAGGTGATGACATGATCAGCGTCAGTTTGTGCGTTATTGTAAAAAATGAAGAGGAAGTGCTTGCGGGCTGTCTTGATTCCGTCAAAGACATTGCGGATGAAATGGTGATTGTCGATACGGGCTCAACCGACCGGACGAAAGAAATCGCGGCCCGTTATACGGATAAGATTTATGATTTTGAATGGGTCGATCACTTTGCAGCCGCCCGGAATTTTGCGTTTTCCAAAGCGGAAATGGATTATATTCTGTGGCTGGACGCCGACGATATTTTTTTGGAAAAGGACCGCGAAAAACTGATTGAACTGAAGGCGTCACTTTCAAAAGAAGTTGACGCGGTATCCATGTATTATCACGTCGGCTTTGATGATCGGGGAGAGGTCAGCTTCAGATACCGCCGCAACCGTCTCGTCAAGCGGGAAAAAGGGTTTCGCTGGATCGGAGCCGTGCATGAATATCTAGAAGTATACGGAAACATCATAGAAACCGAGATCGCCGTCACACACCGCAAATCCGAGAAGCAGCATTCGCCTCCCTCAGACCGCAACTTGAGGATTTACGAGAAAATGGCGGAAAACAGTGAAACGATGACACCCCGTGATTTATTTTACTTTGCGAATGAATTAAAAGATCATGGCCAGTATCAGCGCGCCATTACGTATTATCACCATTTTCTTTCCACAAAACAGTGCTGGATCGAAGATGAGATCAGAACATGCCAATACTTATCAGATTGCTACAGGGCGGTCGGCCATGAAGAGGCAGCCATGACGTCTCTTTTAAAATCATTTCTGATCGATTGCCCGCGGCCGGAGTTCTGCTGCAGGCTGGGTGACTTCTTTGCTGAGAAACGGCAATACCGGCAGGGCGTATTTTGGTATGAGCTCGCCCTATCCGCCAAAGGCAGCGATGCAGGCTTTACCCAGCTCGAGTTCTCCACCTGGTATCCCCATCTGCAGCTCTGCGTCTGCTACTGGCAGCTCGGCGACAGAGAAAAAGCGAAGATTCATAACGACAAATCCGCCGCCTACCACCCGTCACATCCGAGCGTACTGTATAATCAAAACGTGCTCGGCACATCACATCAAAAAAAGAGCTGACCCCGTATGAAGGGCAGCTCCTTATTGATTACGCTGTCGGAATTCCTCCGCTTACACTGTAAATTTGGGATGTCACATAGCTGGATTCTTCTGAGGCCAAAAAGACATAAATCCCCGCAAGCTCCGCCGGCTGGCCGGCACGATTTAATGGAACGGCCGGTGTTTCCTTGCCGAATTTCGGAATGTTTTCACCGGGCTGTCCTCCCGAAATCTGCAGCGGTGTCCAGATCGGCCCCGGCGCTACCGAGTTGACTCTGATTCCTTTATTCGCCAGCTGCTTTCCTAAGCCGACGGTAAAACCGATAATGGCATGTTTCGTCGCGGCATAATCCAATAGCATCGGGCTTGGATTATACCCTTCTACGGACGTTGTCGTGATAATAGACGCGCCTTTTGGCAAATACGGAAGCGCCGCCTTGACGAGCCAATACAGTGAAAATACATTGACTTCGAATGTTTGATAGATTTGTTCTGTGGCAAGATCGCTGATATCATCCACTGCCTGCTGTTTGCCGGCGACAAGAGCGAGCGTGTCAAGACCGCCAAGCTCTTGATACGCTTTTTCCGCCAATTCTCCGCAAAACGTTTCATCGCTTAAATCTCCCGGCAGCAGAACGGCTTTTCTTCCTTCTTTTTCAATTAACGCTTTTACTTCTTCGGCATCCGGCTGTTCCTCAGGCAGATAGTTAATGGCCACATCCGCCCCTTCCCGGGCATACGCGATTGCGGCAGCCCGGCCGATTCCCGAATCGCCTCCGGTAACAAGGGCTTTTCTTCCCTTCAGCTTCCCTGCTCCTTTGTAGCTTGTTTCACCGCAATCCGGCACAGGCTTCATCTCTTTCTGCAAACCGGGCGGTTCCTGATATTGTTTTGGAAATTCATCATGGTCATATTTCGTCTGCGGGTTGTGCAGATTTGCATCAGACATACAAAACTCTCCTTTATCATTGGTGATGTATTCGTATGTGTACCCTTGAGCATGACGGGTCAAACGTGTGAGGCGCAGTTTCCGAACGCTAAGATAAAACAAAAAAAGGAGCCCGTAAGCTCCCCTTTTTTATGAATCTCCGAGCACGTTTTCAGCCATTTTCGCTAAATGCTGGGCGCTACCCGAAATTTCCTGCATCGTTGCGGAAATTTGTTCAACCGCCGCCGCCTGGCCGTCTGTGTTCTGGTTGATGGATTCAATAGAATCCTCCAGCCCTTTCAGCAGGCTGTGGATTTTTTTCGTAATCTGGTCAATTTGGCCGACATTGTCTTTTGAATGAGTGGCAAGCTTGCGGATTTCGTCCGCCACAACGGAAAAGCCCTTGCCGGATTCTCCGGCTCTCGCGGCTTCAATAGCCGCATTTAAACCGAGCAGATTGCTTTGATCCGAGATGCCCTTGACTGTGACGGAGATGTCTGCGATTTCTCCCGCGCTTTCACTGACTTGTTTCGCCTGAGCGGAAATCCCGGACATCTGTGACGAAAAGCCGTTGATGGATTCTGAAATATCTGCGACGGCTGAAGCCGTCTGTTCCACGACAGCGGACAGGCTTTCAGCGACATCATGAAGCTTGGCTGATTTTTCAAGGCTGGTGCCGAGGCCGACGCCGCCGATGACTTTTCCGTTTTCATCGTGAAGCGGAATCGCTCTGGCAATCAGCGGAAATCCGAACAGCTCTTTCGGCACCATGCTTGTCTTCTTCTGATTCATGCGGATCGCGTCTGTAATGATATCCCCTTTTTGCAGCGGGTCGCCCGGCTTTACGTTAAGAGAAAACGTTTTAGCCGGAATGTTCACGATTAATTTTTCCGTATCATAAATCCCGATGGTGATGTCATCTTGGATCAGACTGTTTAAAAAAGGCGCAACTTTGACAAAAGCGTCAAGCAGGCTGTGCGTTTGCTGCTCCGTCTGTATACTCATTTCTTTCACTCCTTCTTAATATGGGAATTGCCGTTTTTCATGCTGAACCGAAATCCATTTCAGCGTGGTGAATTCTTCAAGGCTCCATTCGCCGTTCAGCCTGCCGAGACCTGATTGCTTCTCGCCGCCGAACGCGACGTTCGGTTCATCATTAATGGTCGTATCATTGACGTGAATCATGCCGGTTTCGATCCGCTTTGCAAACTCAACGCCCCGCTCAACGTTTGCCGTATGCACGGCTCCGCTTAAACCGAACGGTGTCGCGTTTGCGATGCTTACCGCTTCATCCTCCGTTTCAAACGGCATGATGCAGACAGCCGGACCGAACAGTTCCTCCTTCGCGATGCTCATCTCAGGCTTCACATCTTTTAAGACGACAGGTTCAGCGACCGTTCCGCTGAATCGGCCGGACAAGACCGGAACCGCTCCCTCTTCTATCGCCTTTTCAACAGACCGTTTTAAACCTTCCGCCTGTCTCTCATTGATTAAAGGCCCGATAACCGTATCAGGGTCCATCGGATCGCCGACTTTCAGCGATGACACTTTCGCTTCGTAAAGCTCTGTAAATTTGTCATATACAGATGTGTGAACGAGCACGCGGTTCGCCGACATGCAGATCTGGCCCTGATGCGTAAACCGGCTGAATACGGCCGCATTGACGGCGTATTCGAGATCAGCATCTTCAAGCACGATCAGCGCGCTGTTTCCGCCAAGCTCCAACAGCGGTTTTTTAAAGTGTTTAACCGCAAGCTGTCCGATATAACTGCCTACCCCTGTTGAACCTGTAAATGAGATAATCCGCGGTACGGGATGCTCGACAAAGCTGTCGCCGATCTCCCCGATATCCGTAACGATGACGTTCAGCAGCCCGTCCGGTACGCCGGCCGCTTCAAAAATTTTCGCGATAAGCGTGCCGCCGCAGATCGGTGTTTCTTCATGAGGCTTCAGCACAACGCCGTTTCCCGCACCGAGTGCCGGCGCCACTGATTTCATTGAAAGGAAAAACGGGAAATTAAACGGGCTGATCACCCCGACGACTCCGGCGGGTATTCTGTACAGCCTGTTTTCTTTTCCGTCAATCGTCGACGGGAGAATTTTCCCTTCCATCCGCACCGGAAATGTTGCGGCTTCTTTTATCATATTTTTAACAAGTCCGATTTCAAACTCTGCCTTCAGTCTTGTTCCGCCAAGTTCCTCCATGATTAAGTAAACAATCGCTTCTTCATGCTCTTCGATGAAAGATACCGCTTTTTCCAAAATGGCCCGCTTTTTAAAAGGGTTTACTTTGTCCCATTCTTGTTTTGCAAGAGCCGCGGCCCGGTACGCCGCATCCACATCATCAGGCGTCGCTTTTCGGAATGAGGTGATGACTTTCTGAGTATAAGGATTTCTGTCTTCCAATACGTTCCGGCTGCTTCCATCCCTCCATCGGCCGCCGATAAACTGCTTATTTAGTTCTTCATATTGAAACATGTAAACATCTCCCTTTCACCGAAACTTGAAAATAGTTAATGGGTCATTTTTTGTATCGGTCTTAACGTAAGAAAATTGAACTATTTCACGATAAAATTACTTTCCCTTCTTCACATCGACGCTTTTGAGCTTTGTCCTTTTAAAGTGGGAAATTCTTTAATTGACTGCGCGAAATTTCGACAATATAATACAAACGTCAGTGTATATAATGATGAGAATATTATGAATTTTCAGGAGGACCCATATGTCTTTACTATTTCGGAAAAAGCCGCTGGCCGACTTAAAGGCTCAGAGCAGACAGACCAGTCTGGCCCGCTCGCTAAGCGCTTTTGACTTGGTTTTACTCGGAATCGGCTGTGTTGTCGGCACAGGGATTTTTGTGATTACCGGGACCGTGGCCGCGACAGGCGCAGGGCCGGCTTTGATTCTATCATTTGTGCTCGCGGGGCTTGCCTGCGCGCTCGCCGCGTTTTGTTATGCGGAATTTTCTTCATCCATCCCGATTTCAGGCAGCGTCTATACGTACTCTTATGTCACTCTCGGGGAATGCCTCGCGTTTTTAATCGGATGGGACTTAATGCTTGAGTATGTCATCGCGCTCGCCGCCGTCGCAACCGGCTGGTCATCGTATTTCCAGTCTCTTCTTGCAGGCTTCGGGCTGCATCTTCCGGAGGCGCTGACTGCCGCACCCGGAAGCAAAGCGGGCGCCGTGTTTAATCTGCCGGCCGTTATCATTATTTTGGTTATTACCGCAATTGTTTCAAGGGGCGTGAAAGAAAGCACGCGCTTTAATAATGTCATTGTATTGATGAAAATTGCGATCATTCTGCTGTTTATCATCGTCGGTTTCGGCTACGTGAAACCGGAAAACTGGTCACCGTTTATGCCGTTCGGAATGAAAGGCGTCATCACGAGCGCCGCGACCGTTTTCTTCGCGTATCTCGGATTTGATGCCGTGTCAAACGCGTCAGAAGAAGTGAAAAATCCGCAGAAATCAATGCCGATCGGAATCATCGGCGCGCTCGCCATCTGCACCATCCTTTACATTACGGTGTCGCTCGTTCTGACGGGAATGCTTCCGTACACCAAATTAAATGTCGGAGATCCGGTATCTTTTGCGCTCCAATTTGTCGGCCAGAACAAAATAGCGGGCATTATCTCCGTCGGCGCGATTATCGGAATTACAACGGTAATGCTCGCTCTGCTTTACGCTCAGGTGCGCCTTACATTTGCGATGAGCAGAGACGGCCTTTTGCCCCGCATGTTTTCCAAGGTTCACCCGCGCTTTAAAACACCGTTTCAAAACACCTGGGTGACGGGGATGGTCGCTGCCGGGATCGCGGGTTTTATTGATTTGGGAACCTTGGCGCATCTCGTCAATATGGGCACTTTGGCGGCCTTTACGGTCATCTCCATCGCCGTCATCGTTTTAAGAAAGAAACATCCGGAAATCAAATCTTCCTTCCGTGTTCCTTTCGTGCCTATTGTGCCGATCATCAGCGCATGCTTATGCCTTTATCTCGCATGCAGCCTGCCGGGCGTGACATGGCTCTCCTTTGTCATCTGGATCGCCGCCGGGATCGTCGTTTATATGGTGTATTCGAGAAAACACAGTTTGTTAAACAAATAAAAAAAGGGAGGCTCTTTTTTCGGTTTGAGAAAGAAGAGCCTTTTTTGCTCTTGATAATCCATTCACCTTATGAATAATATGGTGTATGCTTCGCTTACATAAAAAGGAGGAGAATAACTGTGGCAATTGCCGCCCCGCTGAAAGAAAAACCTGTCAAACGTCCCGATACAACCATGTATTCCATTTTATTGATTATCGGGATCTGTCATTTGCTGAACGATTCGCTGCAAGCGGTGATTCCGGCGATGTTTCCTATTTTGGAACGTTCCATGAGCCTTACCTTTACACAGCTCGGAATTATCGCCTTTACGCTGAATATGGTGTCTTCCGTGATGCAGCCCGTCATCGGCTGGTATACGGATAAACGCCCGATGCCGTATGCTTTGCCGCTCGGACTCACCTCAAGCATGCTCGGCATTTTAGGCCTCGCGTTCGCCCCGTCTTTTCTGACGATTTTATGCTGTGTATTCTTTATCGGCCTTGGCTCCGCCGTCTTTCATCCTGAAGGATCGCGTGTCGCTTACATGGCCGCCGGCAATAAACGCGGCTTGGCGCAATCAATTTACCAGGTCGGCGGAAATACCGGCCAGGCGATGGCGCCATTGATTACCGCGCTGATTCTCGTTCCGCTCGGTCAATTCGGCTCTGTCTGGTTTACGCTTGTCGCTGCAATCGCTGTGCTGTTTCTCATTTATATCGCCAAATGGTACAAAGACCGCCTGATTCATTTGCGCGCCGCAAGTAAAAAATCGCCGGCCGCCGCTGTACAGACCGTGATTACAAAACCGATTATTCTTGCCCTTATCATGATTATCTTCTTAATTTTCGCACGCTCCTGGTATGTGAGCGCGATCGGCAACTTTTATACGTTCTATGCGATGAATGCTTATCATGTCAGCATTCAGCAGGCACAGAGCTACATCTTCGTCTTTTTATTTTTCGGCGCTGTGGGAACGTTTCTCGGCGGACCGCTTGCAGACCGTTTCGGAAAGCGGAACGTCATCATCGTTTCGATGATGGCATCGGCTCCCTTGACGATTTTCCTTCCGTTTGCAGGCCCTGTCATCGCTTATGGCGTACTGGCCCTGATCGGCGTTGTCCTGATGTCCAGCTTCTCCGTAACGGTTGTCTACGCGCAGGAGCTTGTTCCGGGTAAAATCGGCACGATGTCAGGGCTGACGGTCGGACTCGCCTTCGGAATGGGAGCGATCGGAGCCGTTGCGCTCGGCGCCCTCATTGATTCGGCGGGATTAACGCCGACCATGACAGCCGTCGCCTTTCTGCCCGTTTTAGGCCTGCTCGCTTTTGTCCTGCCGAGCGACAAAACCTTAAAAGAATGGCACTCATAAAAAAATCCCTGCCAAAAAGGCAGGGATTTTATGTTTCAACCGTATAAAAATGAGTGTCAGGAACCGCATATCTCGGAATAAACCCGTCTCTGAAATCAGGAAACGCTTTTTGAATTTCATCAATCCATTTTTTAATATTTTTAATATACGGCACGTAAATCAAGCTGACTGTCGCCTTGTCATCAATGTGATAGTACCAGCACAGATTGAATTCGTTCTCCGTGACGAGTGTAAAACCGGAAAAATGATAAAAAATCAGCGGGGTGTCATTGACATATACAGCTCCGTCACGCAGGCTGACTTCGTATTGCTCAATATTCCACAGCGCCGTATTCGCGCCGATCGACTCCGTGACATGGACGTGTTCACATTGCGCGGGCCACTTTTCAACATACCTTTGATCACCGTATGTCTTTTTTTCTTCATTCATCTCCACCGTACAATAAGAGATGCAATCCTGTCTCCATTGCCAGACCGCCCGGTACGCTTCTTCAGTATTCCGCGCGCCGACAAACCCGGTGTTGTACTGCCCGGTCAGCTTGTAATAGGACGCAAACCGTTTTGAATTGCGGTGATCCGTCAGAAAAAGAGAAGCATCCGGCTTTTCCGCAAACAGCCTATCCACATCTGAAAAGAAAAAGAGATCGGTATCCAAATGGGCAAAATATTCGGCTTCCTTATACTCCGTCATCACATGGAACAGAAATGCCGGCTTCAGCGTCCAGCAATATTCATGAAACGTCCGGCCGCCCTTTGCTTCAAGCAGCTCCGGATCCTCCATTTCATGGAGCTGAACCGCCGTGACATGCTCCCACGGCACCTGCTGAAGCAGTTCATACGCCTTCAGGTCGACACACAGCACATACAGATGAAAATCACGGCAATGCTCATGGAGAGAATGAATCATCGGCATCAGTTTAAAGATATGCGTTCTTGAAACAATGGTTGAAAAATGATATTTACTCACCATATCACATCCAGTTTATTTAAGATCCACATGCAGTAAATCAGCAATCAGCGCTTTGAACGCCCTGGCAAAGTGCGTGACGCCCAGCTTTTTTTCCGCTTTTGACAAAAGCTTTTGGACCTCCGGCAGATGAAAGCTGTTCACCGTGATGCGCGGGCTTTTCGTCTTCCAGTCCGGGTCGAGGTTGCGGTCTTTAACCACGTGCAGCAGCTCGAGAAAGATGTGCAGCAGGCTTTCATATTTCTCATAATCAAGCAGTTTTTCGATGTCTGCCATAATGCTGTTGGTCAACTCCGCATCAAATGGGCCGTTAAACGCGAGGTGCACGTCAAGCGAATGAATATCATTGTACTTGTCGCACATGTACGCGATATTCGTCCTGATGTCGTCAACGGAAGTACAGTTGCTTGGATGCTCCTGATGGACGCTCATGATATCGCGCCGCAGCTGAAACGCCAATCCCGACTGATGAAGCCTGATGCCGAGATCATAATCCTCAAAGCCGTATCTGACAATGCCTTCATCAAACAGGCCGAGATCTTCCACGTGCTGTCTTTTGACTGATGAATTGTTCGTAATGAAAAAACGCCACGGCAGACGGTAGCCTTTCAAATCGTCCCCGTATTTTCCCAAAATACTTTTCAGCGCGCGGATAAAATCGGTATCTAAGTCAAAGCATTGGTCTAGAAAGCTTCCGTCTCTGATCGCACTTTCATCAAGAAGCGGCTCTTTATCTCCCGGCAGTTCTTCATACAGTTCGGCGAGCTTTTCCTTATGCTCTTTTTCAAAACGGTCATAATAAAAGCTGTACAGCCGCTTCCAGAACATACCGCAAACGACAAGATCGTCCCGGTTCTCATGAGCCTTGATATGCTTAGCCACCAAATCCTTTTCGGCAAGCATGTCACTGTCATGGAAAATCAAAATATCGCCTCTGGCATTGCGAACCGCCTGATTCCGTCCGTAAGCGATCCCTCTGTTTTCTTTAATTCTCACAAAAATCAGCGAAAAATTCGCGTTGAATGATTCAAGCATGGATAAGGTTCCGTCTTCTGAACCGTTGTCAGCCACAATCACTTCGAACGGCTCTGTGCATTCCTGTTCATTCAGTGAGAGCAGGCTGTTATACAGCCTCTCCTTGGAATTATATGCGGGAACAATGACGCTTGCCTTCACTTTTTGTTCACTTCCTGTATATGGTCATTTATTTGTTATCATCCTCAGATGCAAAGCCGCTGAACTCCGGGCAAACGGCGCTGACCGTCCCGATCACCTGCTTCAGAATGTCCTGGTAAAGCTGATGGACAAACGGCAGGTCGGTCCGGGTCGTCTCGTGAATCTGCCGAATGTCGCCGGCTGTGACGATCCGATATCCGCTGAAATGATAGAAAATCAGCGGACTTCCGTCTTCGAGCACAAGGCGCCCGTCCTTCCATGAAAACGTATGCCGCCCGTAATTCCAATGGCCGATATTCACGCCGGGCGTGGCAATGTCACACACATTCGGGAACAGATCAGACATGTAATCCAAATAGCCTTGATCTCCGAATTTTCCTTCCCCCGGCGCATTTTTACATTCTTCCAGGCAGCGTTCTTTCCACCACTTGAGACAATCTGTGCCGGCCCGGTCGGTTTTGAAGCTGAGAAAACCGGAATTATACCGGCCTAAAAGACGCTGCAGCATGTCAATTTCCTGTTTTTCAAATGAGGGGATGACGATATCGCCCCGTGACAGAAGCACCGAACAATCCGGCTGATTTTCAAAAATCGGGCGCGGATCAGCGAAGAAAAACAAATCGGCATCAATGTACGTGACACGCTCTAAGTCCGGATGTCCGTCCAGTACGAATTCGAGAAATACCGGCTTCACCGTCCAGCAGTATTCGCTCTGATCCCTCGTCCGCTTCAGTTCAAGGAGCTCCTCATTTTCCAGTGCAGACACCTGAATCAAGGTGACATTATCCGGCCGCATTGCTTGAAGCACGTCATAGGTGTCTTGATCCATGCACAAAGTAAAAATGGGGGCGTCCGCCTGAACCTCTTTCAATGAGCCGAATAAAGCGATGGCCTGATACAGCCTTCCTTTTGATAAAACTGTGCAATATGCGCTTGTCACGTCTTTATCTCACCTCTATTTTTGTTACTTTTGAAAAAAGGCTTTATACCATTCAATCGTTTTTTCCAATCCTTCATCAATGGTATGCGCGGGTGTCCAGTTCAGAAGCTTCCTCGCCTTTTCCGCCGACAAATATTGATGCTTGATTTCGTGGCTTCCCTGGTTGAGCACCTTCGGCTTCAGATCACTGTCCATGGCCTTAAGAATTTTTTCTACCAGTTCCAGCACCGTCAGCTGAATTTCATTGCTGAAGTTGAACGCTTCTCCCGCAAGATTGAGCTCCTCCATCTTTTCCGCCAGCAAAAGGTATGCTTCGACCGCATCCTCGATATAAAAATAATCACGGATAAACGTGCCGTCGCTGCGGATTTCCGGCGCTTCACCGTTCAGCACGAGCTGAATCGTCTGCGGAATGATCCGGTTGAAATTCAAATCCCCGCCGCCGTACAAATTGCCGCAGCGCGTAATACAAACCGGAAGGCCGTACGTATTAAAATATGTGTGGCTTAACAGATCGGCACAGCTTTTTGACACATCATACGGATGTTTGCCTTGAAGAGGCATGTTTTCATCGTACGGCAGTGTCGGCTGGTCGCCGTATGCTTTATCACTGGAAGCGACGATCACACGCTTGATAAGCGGATGTCTGCGGCACGCTTCAAGGATGTTCCATGTGCCGAGAATATTGGCTTCAAAAGTGGAAATCGGATTGCGGTTTGCGACACCGACGATCGCCTGTGCGGCTAAATGAAAGACCGTGTCAATTTCATATTCGCCAAGCGCCCGCTCAATCACATCCAGATCTTCAAGCGCGCCCTGCACGATATTCATTTGCTTCACTTGTTCTCCCTGATACAGATTTGATTTGGGCACAGTGTCACGGACAAGTCCTGTCACATTGGCCCCCTGATCGATCAGTTCCTTCACCAAGCAGCTTCCTAAAAGACCTGTACATCCCGTCACAAACACATTTTTATTTTTCCAGAAACTCAAACCTGATCACCATACCTTCCATACATGTTGTCCTTGATCCCACATCTTGTTGATTTCCAGCAGGTTTTTATACGTATCGATCGCCGTCCAGAATCCGTAATGCGGGTATACAGCTAATTCGCCGTCTTTCGCCAGCTCCTTCAGCGGTTCTTCTTCAAACATGACATCCCTGTCTTTCGGCAGATAATCGAATACCTTCGGGCTGAGCACGAAGAATCCGCCGTTGATGATGCCGTCGCTTGAGGTTTTTTCAGAAAAGCTTTTCGCCATGCCGTCTTCGACTCTCAGCGTCCCGAATTGCGAGGTCTTCTCAATACCGGTGACAGTTGCCGCAGCCCCTTTTGATTGATGATAGCTGATCAGATGAAACATGTTGATGTTGGCCAGTCCGTCCCCGTACGTCATTAGAAAGGTTTCATCCCCGATGATGTCCTTTGCCTGTAAAAGCCGCCCCGCCGTCTGCGTGTGTTCCCCCGTGTCTAAAAAAGTAATTTTCCACGGCTCGGATTTTCCCAATATCCGCACTTCTCCGGTAGAGCTGTCCAGCGTCATGCTGTGATTCTTCCAATCATAATCTAAGAAATATTCCTTAATCATCTCTCCTTTGAAACCAAGAAGCAGGATAAATTCGTTCACGCCATAGTATTGATAGAGTTTCATAATATGCCATAGAATCGGTTTTCCGCCAATCATGGCGAGCGGTTTAGGACGTTCATTGGTGATTTCGCTCATTCTCGTTCCTTTTCCGCCGCAGAGAATGACTGCTTTCATCTCTACCCCTCTTCTCTGTGAATACTGGATTCGAAACCGCCCGTACAAGAGAAACCCAACCCGATAATTTGTCCGATTCTCTATTACCGGTTTCAAAATCTACTGTAAGATATGAGAGATTGGCGCCCTTTGTGATCAAAAGCTCTCCCTTTTTTCAGATTAGTAAAGATACACACAAAAAAAGAACCTTACGGAAGATATTCCGTAAGGTTCTTTCTATTATTTATTATCCTGATTGAGCTTTTCTTTGCCGTAATGATATTTTGATGGATCAACCGGCGTAAAGTCGCTCATTTTGTGGAATCTGAGCAGGTCTTTGTACATAACGCTGTCAGACAGCTTCAGCTGCTCTGTGACTCTGGCTTTCAGGTTTTTCGTTTCCTGATTGCCTTTCAGTTCTTTTCCTGTCTTCGTATCGTATACGACATTTGAAATGGAAGTATATTTCGGCGTGACATAATCTCCGTTACGGAACGTCACCGTGTCATCATGGTCTTTCGAGAAGAGATCGGTACCGAAATTAATATATTTCTTAGAATCGATGCCTTCTAAGTGAAGGATCGTCGGCATTACGTCCATTTCACCGCCGTACGTATGGTTCACTCCGCCTTTTTTGCCAGGGACGTGAATCATAAGCGGCACACGCTGGTTCTGCGCATTTTGATAAGGCGTAATTTCTTTGCCGAGAATTTCTTTCATCGCGCGGTTATGGTTTTCAGAGATTCCGTAGTGGTCTCCGTAAATCATAATCACCGAGTTGTCATATAAACCGGACGATTTCAGGTCTTTAAAGAACTCTTCAAGCGCTTCGTCGAGATAACGTGCGGTCTGGAAATAGTCATCCACAGTCGCGTCTCCCGTTTTCGCTTTTTCGATCGTTGCGTCTTTTTCATCAAGCGTAAACGGATAATGGTTCGTCAGCGTGAGCAAATGCGCATAGAACGGCTGTTTCAGCGATTGAAGCTTCGGAATGGATTCTTTAAAGAATGGTTTATCCTTCAGTCCCATATTGACAAGGTTGTCGTCAGACATATCGTATGTGCTGGCGTCAAAGAATTTGTCATAGCCGATATGTTTGTAAATCTGGTCACGGTTCCAGAATGATTTGTAGTCACCGTGTAAAACGGCGCTTGTATATCCTTCACTTTGGTCAAGGATAGCAGGGAGCGATTGATACGTATTTTCTCCTTTTGTCACGAAGGCTGACCCTTCAGGCAGCCCGAACAGGCTGTTATCCATCATCAGCTCTGCGTCAGATGTTTTACCTTGGCCTGTTTGGTGGAAAAAGTTATCAAAGTACGTCATGTCCTCTCCGCCGCGGGCGAGTTTATTCAGGAACGGCGTGACTTCTTTACCGTCAAGTTTGTAATTGATCAAAAACGATTGGAAACTCTCCAAGTGAATCTTAATGATGTTTTTGCCTTTAGCCTTGCCGAAATACTCGGCGTTCGGCTTCGCGTAATGCGACGATGTGTAGTTTTCAACACTCGTCAGGTCATCGCTGCTTGCATATGCCCGCTGCGTTTCCGTCTGTGCCGTCTGCACGCCGTCATAAATCGTGTAATTATAAAGGCCTAAGTATTTCACAATGTAGTTGCGGTCAAATGTTCTTGTCAACAGCTCCGGGCGGTCCTCTTCGGCAATCGCCAAGTTAACGAAGAACAAAACGATACCCGTAACGATAATTAATGACGTATAACGTTTTTTCAGCTTGAATTCCTTCAGCTCACGTCTCCACACCAGCAGTGCGATTAAAATAATAATGTCAACAAAGTATAAAATATCATGGCCGGACATAATACTGAAGATGCCGTCTCCCATATTTCCGACATTACCGGATTGCTTTAAGTTAGGGAATGTCAAGAAATCATCGAAGAATCGATAGAATAGGATATTTGCATACAAAATAAACGTCATGATGAAATCAATAATCACCATAATAATCGCTGATTTGCGGCCTTTCGCAAACAATGCCAGTCCTAAAAAGAAAATGGCGCTTGAGAACGGATTGATCACAAGCAGAAACTGCTGTGTCGGACCCTTCACCCCAAGGTTGAATTCAGCATGATAGGCTAAATACGTTTTGGCCCAAAACAAAATAATAGCCAGTACAAAAAAACTAAGTCTGTAAGAAAATAATTTCTTCATGGCAACCTCTACTTTCCTAAACACTTTAAATCTGTATTCTTACTTTTTGCTTCAATTCCTGCTTTCCGAGCAAAACGAAAGCATCACACAGCCCCATAAACACACCATTTTAAAAAACGATATATTTATCATTCGTGTCATGCCCATTGAACATCTTATCCCGCCAGCCATTAGACGCAGGATATCCGTTCTTCGTTTCACATTTTTTTCTGACATTAAAAGGATACCGTATCAGACCGGTCTCCAAAATATGAGATACCAAATATAAGAATAACACAAACTTGTAAAAACGAAAAATGAATATCAAAGACAGCCGCCCACCAGGCGGGCTGAAGTTATTGTATGCAAAGGGTTTGAAAAACTTGAAGGTTTTTTTCGGCTGATGCAAAAAAAGGACTGGAGTGATCCAGTCCTCATATGCGTAATTTTTAAATTCCCGCCCAGACATCTTTTGCATAAATGCCTTTTGTCTGGAGATCCAAAAGCCACTCTTGTGCTTGCCTTTCGTCTGTTCCGTGAACCGACTGATATGCTTTTTGCAGCGTTTCCTCTACATCAGGCGCCATCTTGCTTCCGTCGCCGCATACGTATAGATGCCCTCCCCTGTCAAGGATCGAAATTAAAGTTTCGGCATCTTCCGCCATTAAGTGCTGCACATACGTTTTCGGTACACCTTCTTTGCGGGAGAAAGCCGTATGAAGCGTCACGATTCCTTCTTTTTCATAAGCTTCAAGCTCATCACGGTAAATAAAATCATGATCGTTTCTGCATCCGAAGTAGAGATGAGCCTCCCCCAGTTCTTTTCCTTCTTCCTTTAATGCCGCCCGCGCCTGCAAAAATCCGCGGAACGGGGCGACTCCTGTGCCCGGACCGACCATAATAATCGGTTTTTCCGAATCTTCCGGAAGCCGGAATTTTGTTTCCGGCGTGCGGACAAACATCACGATACCATCGTCAGGACTGCGGTCCGCCAAATAGTTCGAAGCGACTCCGCGATACTCCCCCAAACCGCTGCGGGCGGGACCGCGAACGACGCCGACAGTAATTGAAGCCTGCCCGGGATGTTTCCGCGGCGAGCTTGAAATCGAATAATAACGCGGTTTCAGCGGACGCAAAAGCTCCAGAAATCGTTCAAACGGAAGCTCACACGCTTCATATTTTTCAAGGAGATCGAGCATTGAGACGCGCAATGTCAGGATTTGCTCCTGATAGACGCCCTCCTCAAGAAGACCTTCCAATTCATGTTTGTGCGGCGGGCAGACGGTATAAGCGGCCATTTCACGGATTTGAGCCCTTGATGCCGCTTCCTGCAATTCAACGCAGCTGCTCAGAAGATCGTGCAGCCTGACCGGCCGATCGAGCGGGAGATGAGCCGCGCTCTGTCCGCTGGCCGTCAGCAGCACTTGGTCGTTGCCGTTCAGATTGTACCGGCGGAGAACACGGCTGACCTGCTCTTTGCTGTTTACAGGCAGAACGCCGAGATGATCTCCTTCATTGTAAGCAGCCTCCTTCGGCAGAATGATTTCAATATGCCTTGTGCTTCTGCCGCTTTCCGGCGCTTGGAGCTCCCTGTTTTCCGCAACGGATGCGTAAACCGCTTCATACGTCTGTGCCAAGGGAGAGCCGCCAAGCCCGCTCACAAATTGAAGGCCCAGCGTACTCCGCTCTTTTTCGGCATTTTCATTCAGCTTGAGACCGAACGCTTTCATGGCGTCCGCCCACATGCTTTTTTTCCATTCATCAAGCTTTCCTTCAAAATCGCCGCTGACATCACCTTCGCCTCGTGAGGAAAAGCGTTCCGCCCCTTTTTCAGCAAGCTTTTCATCAATAAGTCTCGGAACGGCCTGATATGTCGCCGCCCAGTTATGATCACCGCAGCCGAAGACGGCATATCGGACGCCTTCCAATTCCCCTTGTTTGACTTCTTCAAGCCATTGAACGAATTGTCCGGCGTTACTCGGAGGCTTTCCGTTATAAGAGGACGTAATGACCAAGAGAGCTCCTTCTTTCGGCAATTTTCCGATCCGGTCATTCAAGGGTGCCGTTTCAGTCCGGACGCCGTGCATCCCGGCAGTATCGGCAAGCTCCCGCGCAACGCCTTCTGCGGTCCCCGTATCTGATCCGTACAGAATCAGAAGCGGACGGTTGTCAAGCCCGATAATGGAAGCGCCTTTTGTCTCCTGTTTTTCTTTTGTTACGTCTTCCGCTTTTTCAGCCGTTGTTGTGAAAGCCGCAGGAACGGCTTCTTTGCTCCGCGGCCGCACCCGGATATGAAAGTCGTCGGGCTTGAGCGTTAACGTCTGTTTAATATCCAGCTCATAATCGGTATGGTCTGTAAAGGTAAAATGCTGAAGAATCATCCCCAGTACAAGAGTCGCTTCATGCAGCGCGAACTGCATGCCGATACACGCCCGCTGACCGTTTCCGAACGGCTTGTACGCATGGTGGGGCACTTGATCAGGGTGTTCAAACCGCTCCGGATAAAATTCCTCCGCATTGTCTCCCCACGCGTCTTTATCACGATGAAGCTGAGGAATTAAGACGGAAATTCTGTCTTTTGTCGTGATCGGATATTTCCCGCCGATCACCGTATCCTCTTTCGCATAAAGACTGAACGCAGGCGCGGTCGGCCATAAGCGCAATGACTCCTGCAAAATCATCCGGATATAGGTAAGCTCCAGCACTTGTTTATACGAAGGAACGGGATCGGTCAATACCCGATCGGCTTCTTCATAAGCTTTTTCCAAAACGCGGGGATGCTTCAGCAGAAAGTAGATGGCAAATGAAAGCAGGCCGCTTGTCGTTTCATGTCCGGCAATTAAAAACGTGATGATTTGAAACCGGATATTTTCATCATCAAGTTTTTCTCCCGTCTCCGGGTCTTCAACATTCAGCATCCTGGCCAGCAGATCTTTTTCATCCCGGCCGCCGTCTGACCTGCGCTCTGCGATAATACTGTCTACCAACGAAAACATCGCCTGAATATCATGATGAAATTGGCGCTTCGTTCTGATCATGAGCTTATCCTGAACATCAAGACGCTGCATTTGGTGCATCGCTTCATCAAGTGCGCGCACCATGCTGTTAATAAACGGATGAGGCGTTTCTCTGTAATAGCTGTTAAACCGATAGTTAAAACCGCACAGTCCGATCGTATCGAGCGTCAGCCGGGTCATATCAGCAGGCACATCAACGGCCTCATCAGGATTCAGCCTTGCCCATTTTTGAATCAGCTGCACCGCGATATCAGTCATCATCGAATGATAATCTTTCATCGCGCGCTGGCTGAAGGTCGGCATCAGAATATTGTGCGCCTTTCGCCAGTTAGGCTCGTGCGTCCAGCTTGTAAACAGCCCGTCACCGGAAAACGCGCGGACTTTTTCCAAAGCCCCTTCAATACTTTTATCAAACCGCTCTTCGTCACAAACCTCTTTCACCAGTTCATGGCCGGACACGACGATAATGGTGCCCGCCGGTGTATGCAGCTGAAAAATGGGCCCCTGCTCTTTGGCCAGTTTGATAAGCGACATTGTGGGCTTGTCTTTATCAAGCAAAGGGAGATTGCCGAGCGGTCCGAACGTCTTCGGCTGCGGAATCGGACTTGTTTCCTTCATTTATAACACCCTTTCTTAAACATTGATGCGTTCCTTCCAACTACAGTGCCCTTTTCACCGGCCGATTATCCGCCAGGACGGATCAATCCTCTGATTGACGATCGATTACGGTTTTTTCTATACTGGAGAGGCTTGTCAAATACAGAAATAAGGTGAGTTCACATATGGATTTTGAAATCAAGTTTTTATCGTTTTATGTCATTCAAGTGGAAGGAAAAGACGATCAGGCAAACAAACAGTTCAAACATTTCCAGACGCTTGATACGGAAGAATTTGAAGAAAGCGAGCTGAAGGATTTTCTTGACGGGGAATTGAAGAAAATCGTCAAACGGAAAGCCGAACGGCATCCGCAATCAGAGCAGGTCCCCACTAAAATCGGCCATTTTATCACGGAGCCGGGTCATGAGCTTGATTCAAATCCGAATTACAACCTTTTCAACCGTGCCCGGCTTGCGGATACGAAGGAAGCATTTATAGAAGCAAGTGAACAGTTCGTCCGCACTTACCTCGATACAAGCGCCGTTCGCGGCGGTGTTTTCATCGTGGCGTCGGCCGTGCCCCGCAAGTATTTTGAGGACAAATTCGTTTTTATGATGAAATGCGATTTCGAGCCGAAGGTCGCCCGCATCTCAGACGCCGCGTCTCTCATTAAAAAAGTCGAAATGGCCATCACGACAAAAAATATGAAAAGCATTCAATATCCGTATATGCCGGAAGAAGGCATGACCGAAGAGCACGAGCTGAAAATCCATCAGGCCTCGCACGCCCGTTATTTCGAGGATTTTCTCAAATTTGTCGAATACGGCGAATCGATGCCGGAAATCATGAAAAACCAAGTCATGAACATGGTGCAGGAACACGTGTATGAAACCTTTGAAGAAAACAGCGAAGAGCTTCAGCAGTTTGAGCACGACATCGAAATTTGGGAAGCGAGTGAAAAGCGCGAAATTCAGGAGCGCCTCGACACCCATCAAGTCATCGAGGCATCCGCGCAGATCATTGAGCATACGCCTGAAGCCGAGCTGAAAATGAAAGTCGGAGAAACAGAGATTAAAGGACTGCTGGCTGATTTCGGCGAATCCATCCATCTCGCGAAAGTGAACGGACGCTATGTCGCGCTCATTGAAGCAGAAACGATTTCGTTTGAGAAAGGCAGTTCACCGGTGGAGTTTCACAAGCCTGAGGGGCTGCATGAGGTGATTGAGCGTATCCGGAATAAATCTGAACAAGACTGACAAAAGTCCAGACGCCATGTTCTGGACTTTCTTATTTAATAAGGCTCTTTGAGCAACCGATGGCATTCACCGATGATGTCTTGGACGACGGGCGTTCCCTTTATCTCGCGGCGGACGATTTCAGATGACAGATTCTGTATCTGTAAAGCCCGCTCCGCCCGTCTTTCGAAGTATGTTTGAAATGCAGTTTCATGGTTTTCATCATTTTGCAGTTCTTCACTAAGAACGATCGCGTCTTCAATCGCCATCGCCGCTCCCTGCGCCAATGTCGGCGCTCCTGCATGAACGGCATCCCCGCCCAGAACGACGCGGCCTCTGTGCCACGGTTCTTTGACCGCCATCTGCTCAATTTTATGAAACAAAACAGGATATTCCTTCGACATATGATCTGTCACAAACTTCACTCCCGGAAATCCGTGCAGCAGGTCTTTCACCCGTTCAAAACGTGTATCCTCGTCATCCGTACAGTCAGCGTCATACGGCCGGATGATAAATACGTATCCTGTTTTTTCGGACAGCGGCACGACACCGACCTGCGTCTGCCCCTTTTTATACATCAGTGTCGAATCATGAAAAAGCGGCTCGGGAAAAGAGATGAAAAATCTGTGCGCTCCCATGCCGAGGTACTCCGTTTTCACTTCTCTTTGCAGCATTTGATCACGGACAACAGAGCGGATGCCGTCAAAACCGGCGAGAATGTCAGCTGTCATCACGGTTCCGTCTGCAAAATGCACCGTTATTTCATCAGCCGTTTCTTCGTAAGACACGACTTTTTTTCCCAGTAAAATCGTGGCCCCCGCCGCTTCAGCATGCTTTCTGAGGATATCGTTTAACGTTTGCCGCAATATATTATTCCTCCCCGGCAATGAATCATCTAAAAACGCCTCACTCACTTTAAACAATAACGACCCGTTTTCATCATGCTGCTTCAGCCATTCCGTTTGAAAACCATTTTGGCAGCATTCTTCATACACACCGATTTCACGCAGCACCCCGAGCGCATTTTGAGGCTGGAGAATTCCCGCTCCGCTTTTACGCATTTCAGAAGCCGCCTCGCAAAGGGTCACTTCAAACCCCGCTCTCCCGAGAGAAATCGCTGCACACAGGCCGCCGATCCCACCGCCCGCTATGATGATCTTTTTCACTTCATGGTTCATCACGATACCGCCTTCTCTATTTATTTATTATTCATTAACTATTAGCCACCTTACTATATTGGCTGAAAAACTGTCAATCTTTATAGGTTGCCTTTTGAATCCGGCAAGCTTATACTTTGAATCACTAAAATGGTACGGAGGCTTACAAAAATGGAGTTGAGACATTTGCCGGATTACTCGCAGATTGCCGGACACGCTGAGATTTACGCCGATATGGATGCTGAATCATTGAAAACATTTTTGACGTTATTAGATATGTCGAAAAAAACGAATCAGGTCATGGAGCATTATTTCTCAAGTCACGGATTGTCCGAAGGGAAATTCAAAATTTTGATGTTTCTATTTGACGCGCCCGGCCACAGCCTGAGTCCTACGGAGCTGGCGAAAGAATCCAATGTCACCAAAGCGACCATCACCGGATTGATCGACGGACTCGCCCGGGACGGCTTTGTGAACCGCACGCGGCATACCGGTGACAGACGAAAAATCACCATCGAGCTCACAAAGGAAGGAAAAGAAAAGCTGATGATGTTTCTTCCCGGCCATTTCTCCAAAATTTCAGATGCCATGGAAAGCTTCACCGCAGAAGAAAAAGCGGAATTGACAAAAATGCTTGAAGTTCTATTTGATAAGCTTCTGCTGTTTTCCGGAGACAGAACATAAAGAAGTATCGTAAAACAGAGGAAAATGATGAAGGGTATACAAAAACAGCCTGCACATCTGATTTGTCCAGGCTGTTTCAGAAGAAATGATTAAAAGATTACTTTCTCTTCACTATAAATGCAGGTGTTTTAATACTGGAAGTTACATTTGTATATCGATTCTTAGTCTTCAATCTCACTCTCACGCTATTTGATCCTTTTTTTAACGATTTTTGATTTGAGAGTTTAAATATTTTTTTAGGTGTTGAATGACTGAAAGAACCTTTCTTTGTTTCATTAGCCACCCATTTTGAACCGTTCCAAACATCAATTATCATGGAATAATCAAATGTTGCGATTGTACCGCCCCCATATGATGCTACACAATCAATGGAAGTAGCTTTTTCAGAATAAGAATCCGCATCGGTACAAACTCTCAATACATATGTTGCGTAATCTGTACTACAAGGCATAATATCCTTCCCCTTTCAAATTTTTAAAACAGGTTTGTTAATAACAAACCCTCCGTTCACTTCTAGCTGGCAAACGTATGACAAAGGGAACCTCATAAGCTTGTAGGATTAAAATTCAAAACTCTTAGAATTAACAAAAGGCGCCCCTTTTAGAGGGCGCCTTTTCCGCGCGATTAATCATCACTGTTTAAAATTCCGAAAAACCGGAGCAGGTTAATAAACAAGTTGATAAAGTCGATATAAAGCGTCAATGCCATCAAAGGAATCAAATCCGCCGTGATGTCCCTGTGTTTGATCTGGTTCAGATCGTATAAGATGTACATTGAAAACACAATCGTGCCGATGACGGAATACGCCATCATGGCCGCGGAATTCAGCGGGCTGAAAATATTAAAGATCCCCACCGCGAGAAGCGCGATAACAGCGACAAGCAAGAAGGACCATAAAAACGACAAGTCCTTTTTCGTCTTAGCGCCGATCGTGCCGAGCACCGCAAAAATCACAAATGAAGAGCCGAATGCTTCCAATACGACATAGGCGCCCGCTGCGGACGCGTAATGGCTGATAATCGGAAACAGCGTCATTCCTGAAATGAAAGCGAATGTAAAGACAAACGCATATCCGACGGCTTTTTTTCGGCGCAGCCAAAACGCAGCGAAGATCATGATAACCTCTAAGACCGACAGCGGAAGCATCAATGCCGGCGGAATGAACTGGCCGGTATACAGGCCGATTGTCGCAACTAACAGCGTAAACACAAATACCGTTATAATGCGCTGCATAATAGATTGTTTGCTCTCATAAGCAGCAGTTTGCATGTCAAAAGTCCTCCCAAAAAATGATCGTGATAGGTCTATTATAAATAAAATGGGAGAAATTTGTATGATTTTAAGAAGATTTTAAGGATATTCAAGCCTGGCGTTTTGCTGCGCACTCCTGCATATTCATGAAATCATGCAGTTTTTTCGTCAATCCCCCGTGCCCGAATCGGATATTCCCCTTCTGTCCCGGCGTTTTCGCAAAATCGAGAAACGCCAGCACATAAAGACGCCTGACGGGAATGGGAATGATGCCCGCATCATAAAACCAGCCGTCAATTGTGTTCAGCACTCCTTTGTTAATGCCGTATTGCTTCGTGCACCAATGCAGAAAGCGCACTTCAGGCAAGTGCAGATACCGGCTCTCCCGGAAAGGAACAGTTGAATGCTTCATATGTACCGCCTCCTGTCATCGGCTGTTTTTTAAGATTGCTGTTTAGCTTCTTTGCTCTTCAGGGAAAAGCGGTATTTCTCCACCTTATCAATTTGTGTTACTTGGGAATTATGAACCGTAATCTGAACAGTCCCGAAATCGATGGTTTCCAGTGCACTGATAATCTTTTCAATCACATGCGGATCTACGTTTCCTTTGGACGTCATCATGCTCCCCCTTTATGTCTGGCCGTTCGTCTTTTGACAATGACTTTTCAATTCATACTATTCTGATAAGAAATATATACTTATACTATTATGTTTTATTTCAGAAATCAATAACAATTACACAATTTTTGGAACTGATTTCTCCACTCTTTTCCTGCTTAAAAAAAGAAAATCAGTTGACTGGCGGGCAATTGTACCGGCAGCGATGTGGCTGCCTAATTAAGTTTTTGAACATTTAAATTTCCCACCATTAAAAAAAGCGCCCCGCCTCTGGCCGGAGCACTTTTTCTCACACTTTTGTTTCTTCAATAATACATGTGACACCCATGCTGGCGAGCGCTTGCTCCAGGCTGCCGTAGGTTTGATACTCTGAAAAATCAAGCCCCAATTGGATTGAAGTCTGTGCCACATCAGGCCGAATGCCGGAAAATACGGTTCTGATGCCGAGGAGAAATAACGTTTTCGACAGCATGTACAATTGCTGCGCCACCATCGTATCGACAATGGGCACACCGGACAGATCAATCACAAGGTTGGTGATCCGTTTTGCGACACAGTTTTCCGGAACTGTCTCCAAAATCACGCGCGCCCGTTCCGTATCAATCGCACCGATGAGCGGCAAGGTGCCGATCGTATCCGCGATCAAAATAACCGGACAGCTCAATTCGGAAATAAGCTCCTGCTGAGATGACAGCCTCGCAATCATTAATATCTGATACTGTTCGGTAAAATCCGTCATCAGCTGATCAAATGAGCCGTTGACAAGGTGATTCCAGCGGCGGGCATCCTCGCTTGTTACGATGTCCTGATGCTCATCCATAAAACGGGTGACCGCTTCCCAAAAGACGGTTCTCGAATTGCCGATCGCCTCAACGACCTCATGAACCTGAGCGTCCTGCTCCACTCTGCTTTTTGCTACCTGTGCGGCCCATTTTTCTTTGTTCTGCTGAAAAACGGCCGGATCTTCCAGTAAAGCGCTTGCGATGGCCGTGTTCGTAAAGGTATGCTGCTCAATCAGCAGTTGTTTCTTTGCTTCACTTAATTGAACCTCGGAATAAAACCGCCCTTTCAGCTTCCGTCTCAGCCTGAGCCATTTTTCCGTCAGCTCGGCCGAATGTGTAATGATATAATCATGAAGTAATTGGTCTTTGTTCACTGCCGTCTCCTCTTTCAAGAATATGTACTTTTATAAATTATAAATCGGAATCGCCGTTCGTACTAGAGGAATTAAAAAAACCCGGCACATTAAAGCTTTTGGTTGCTTTTTTCGTTTGCGGGATACAATATAAATAGAAATGAAACAGGAGGTCGGTATGGATGATTAAAAAAATCGCGACAGTCGCCGTATACACTGATGATCAGCAAAAAGCGAAAACATTCTGGACGGAAAAAGCGGGGTTTGAAACCGTCGCTGAGCATCCGATGGGCCCGAACGCCTTTTGGCTTGAGGTAGCGCCTAAAGGAGCCGGCACTCATTTGGTTATCTATCCGAAAGCGATGATGAAAGGGGCCGAGCATATGAAGGCTTCTATCGTATTTGAGTGCGAAGATGTGTTTGCCGCGTACGAACAGATGATAAAGAACGGCATCACCTTTTTAGATGAACCGAAACAAATGGAATGGGGCACCTTCGTGCAATTTAAAGATGAGGATGGTCATGTTTTTCTCCTCAAGTCATAATCCGTCAGGCACTCTAATTGACTTTGAGAATCATTTTCACTTAAAATATTGGATAAAGCGTGAAAATGATTGGAGAGATGCCAGATGTTCGTGCAAATCAGAAAAATGACCGTAAAAGAAGGACATGCCGACAAAGTGATCGAACGCTTCAGCTCAGAAGGCGTGATCGAAAAACAGGAAGGTTTGATAGACGTAACGGTTCTGGAGAAAAAAGTCCGCCGCGGCGATGAAGAAGTCGTCGTGTTAATCCGCTGGGAGTCAGAAGACCATTGGAAGCAATGGGAAAAAAGCGAAGACCACATCGCGGCCCACAAAGCAAACCAAGGCAAGCCGAAACCCGAATATATGCTTGGTACGGATGTCGGTATGTATCATGTCAAAGCCGTTAAGACAGGCGTGCACGGAAAATAACAAAGAGCATTTGCCCCAGGGCAAAGCTCTTTTTATTTTTTCTCCTCATATGGAAGGACGAACAGCGGTTTATCATGCTTCCATTCCGCATAAAATACATCCTCTGTTCTTTTGATGTTCTGCTTTTTCAAGTCCTGAATCAGCTGTTCTTCCTCTACCCCTGCTTCTTTCAGATTTTCATACAGCACTTCACCGTCAATGATCAGTGTGACCGGTAAAGAGACCTGCTTCGGCTTGATTTGCATGTCGCCGTTTTTCGTCGTGTCATACGGAAATTTCGGCAGGACGCTGACCATCCCGTTTGTTTCTAAAATCGCGTATTCCGCTTCCTGTATGGAAAAGCAATTCGCCTGTCTGAGAAGGCTTTGCAGCTGATTAATATCCAGTTTATTCTTTTTCAGCACATCATATTTCAGTTTTCCTTTATGGATAACAATATTCGGCTCGCCTTCCAACAGCTTTCTGGAGCTTTTGACTTTCTGCGTAATCAGTTCGATGAAATAAATTAAAATACCCCATAACAGAGAAGCAAAAATGATTTCGACGATCCTGACGCCTTTATCATACACCGCATTTCCGACCAATTCTCCGAGGATGAGCGCGGAAATAAAATCAAACGGTGTAATCTGCGAGAATTGAGTTTTTCCTAGCAATTTTAGAATCACAAATAAAATACCCAAACCGCATACTAATTCCCAAGCCACTGTAAATAAATGTCCCATATCTGCACCTTCTTCTTAAAAGTCATTACCATTATGGACATTCGCCTGTTTTCTATACAGCGGCTGACAAACACAAAAAAACGCAGCCGAGGCTGCGTTTCTCTATTTCTGTTTAATGTTTTTGATTCGATCTCACGACCCTAACACACGCCTCAGCGGCATAACCGGCGGCCGCTCCGAAACCGGCAAACATCGCGGCAAGACCCAGGCCCATCCCTTCCCAGCCGCCGACACCGACCATACTGTAAACAACCGTACCAAATGCAGCAAGGCCGAGCACCGCCAAAAGACATTCGGGCCACATCTTTTTCGGCCATTTCTTACGGAGTAAAGCAGATATCCCAAAATTAAGACAGAACGCGGCCAGACAAATCAGATAAAAATACCACATGTCTTTTGCACCTCCGTCGTGAGGAGCTTTTTATTTGCTCATCTCTTTTTCAAACAAATGATAACCTGACGCCAATCCCTTTGATTCATATCCCATCCCGCTGTAAAACGACTGAAGCGCCTTGTTTTCGGACACGCAATCGAGCCGGATTTTCGTTTTTCCCGGACAAGACACCCCCGTCTCCGCCCATGTCATGATCGTCCGTCCGAGCCCGGCGCCTGCAAACCGCCTGTCAATCGCCAGCCGGTGCAGATACACGGACTCTCCGTGGCCCTCATCGCCCCAAAGACGTCTGTCCCACTCGCTTGCTTCGGGAAGCATCATGACGACGCCGGCCAGCTCTGCTTTCTGCCTGAATAAAAAAACATGGCCTTGGGCGATCGCCTCCCGCATATTGTGGGTATCTTCCCCTTGTAAAAGGCCGCTCCACTGGCTTGACCCTTTATCCCGAAGCCATTCTGCCGCTGACACGAGCAGATCCATGACCTCTTTTGCATCATCCTTCCGGGCGGGGATGACCCGGAATGCCCCCGCCGTCTTCTCTGTGATCGTAAATGGTGTCATAAAAGCCTCCTGTAATCAGAATATTCGACACCTTTATTATAGACCAAGCGCAGGACGGAAAAAAACAGCCGTCATGTTTGAGGGCCGTTTAAAAAATCTTCTTCTTATCACGTTCTTCTTTTAAAATCTCAACCGCTTCCCTGAAGCGCATGGAGTGAACGATTTCACGCTCACGCAGAAAACGGAGTGAATCATTCAGATCAGGGTCATCGGAAATATCAATAATCCATTGATACGTCGCTCTCGCCTTTTCTTCAGCCGCAATATCTTCATATAAATCAGCGATCGGATCTCCCTTCGCCTGTATGTAAGACGCTGTGAACGGAACTCCGGCCGCATTGTGATAAAACAGCGCGCTGTCATGGTTGACGTAATGATCGCTGAGCCCTGCATCACGCAGCTGCTGCGGGGTCGCATCTTTTGTCAGCTTATAAATCATCGTCGCAATCATTTCTAAATGCGCAAACTCCTCCGTGCCGATATCCGTCAATAGGCCGATCACTTTATCAGGAATCGTGTAGCGCTGGTTTAAATACCGGAGCGCTGCGGCTAATTCGCCGTCAGCCCCGCCGTATTGTTCAATCAAAAACTTAGCCAGCATCGGGTTGCATGTGCTCACTTTAACCGGATATTGCAGCTTTTTTTCATATATCCACATTTACAGATCCCTCCTTATACTTGCCATGGCCAAGGACCGCGGCTCCAATCCCACTGTGCGCCGACCTGACTCACGCCGAATTGCAGAAGCGGTCCGTACTCAGGCTCAAACCGCTTTCTCAGCTGCCTGGAGTACCGGGAATATTCATGAAACTGCTGAAGCGCGAGGCGGTCATGTGGATGCGTATCCAGATAAAGCGTCAGCTCCACCAGCACAAAGTCCGCCGCCTGGATTTGCTCCAGCAGCCGATAGTATTCATCATCAATCTTTTTCGCCATATTCGATTCCCCCCCGATAAGGATTATCATAGAAATCGTAAAGATCCTTCCAAAGGGTCCCTTTTCTCAATGCCTCCATCGGAGAAAACTGCTCCAAGTGATACGGCTGAAACCGCATATAAAGATGCGGCGGCGTTCTGTAGTATTTTCTCCCGATCGGCGGGCAGGGATCAAAGCGGCTGTGGAAGGGCTTATAAGATTTGACCGGTGTAAACGGCTGATTTTCTTTCATTACGATCCTCCTTTCCTAAACACATGACCTTAATAGGTATGAATCCGTATCAGCTTTTATGCTCCGCCTGCAATAAAAAAGCCCGTTAAGAACGGACTGAAGAAAAAAATCACAATGACAACTCTGATTGAAAACGCTGATAATGTGTCAACGTATATTCCGTAATTTGTTGATCATATTCAGGATATTCATATCTCAATAAAACAGCGACTGACTTTGAATATGATCTAAAGAGATCCTGGCAGTCAAACAATGCCTTCCACACGCTTTCATAAGTATTGCCGACATAAGTATTCAGCAGGATTTCCCAATCTTTCGCATTCATGTAATTTTGAATATACTTATAATTCTTCCCTACACTTAATGAAAACTGATTCTCTATCCCGATATTCCACGCAATCATACGCAAAACATTAGGCCTTAGAATGTCATTCATATGATCCAGCGCAAACAGTATTTCTTTACGCATTAATCCTTTAATAACATAGGTTGAAACCATCCAAAATTCATTGCAGCAATCATCAAACTCTCTGGGAGTCGGTTTCTTTATATGATATTGTTCATCACTTGCAATAATCTTGCGCTTGATCCGACCATCCTTGTCCAATAATATTTCCGCCAAACCATCACTCTGTGTAAAATAATGCTCTGTTTGATTTACAGGGATCAAGGTTAAGTCTATTTTATGATGATCTTTAAAAAGCATTAAGTAGGAAAACCAGCCGCCGAGCTCTGGAGGGAAAAGTTCCATATCTTCAGGTTTTTGCATCATCATTCTTTCGCCAAAATGACCCAGCCAGCTTTCGTCAGATGTGAAAGAGTCCATATCAGTCACAAAATAAGAAATATCATAGTCTTGAAATCTGTCCCTCGGAACATTTTTATTGGTTCTTGATCCTTCCAAGGTCACAAGCCGGATTCGCTCGTCCTTCATCGCAATATCAAGAATCAATTTCATCATCTCGTTTTCACTTCTCACATGTAAAACCTCCCACATAAAGAGAGCTTTTTAGGGATGCTGTAAACGGCGGTTAAAATTCATAGAAAGAAAAGGTTTGTGAGCTTGCTTATAATTTACAGAAGAGCCCTATATACTCGTGATTTTGCTCAATCGTAACACAGCTGCAAGAACATGAGAAGGGCACTCCTGCTGCTCAAGAGTGCCCTTCTCTTATGGTCAGATATATTGACTGTCCCGATGATGGAATGGGTAGCCTCCGCCATAGCCTCCGAAACCGTAGCCCGGGTAGCCGCCGCCGAAACCGTAGTGCGGATACCCTCCAAAGCCTCCGTAGCCGCCAAAACCGTAGCCCGGGTAGCCTCCGTAGCCGCCGCCGAAACCGTACCCCGGATAACCTCCGAAGCCTCCGTAGCCGCCAAAACCGTAGCCCGGGTAGCCGCCTCCGAAGCCGCCGTAGCCGCCGCCAAAGCCTCCGCCGTAAATCGGTCTTCTTTCATTCATGATTTATCGCTCCTTCACATAGGTTACAGTCCAGTTTATGACATCCGGAACGAAACGTATGGGCATCCGCCCATTTTTAACGAAATAATCAATAAACGCTTTACGGAGGAATGCGACACAGGGCGGCCGCATAGGCAAAATAAAAAGCCGGAACAAATGCCGTCCCGGCCTTTTCGTCTTTATTCGCCTAAATCTACATTGTGATAAACCTGCTGTACGTCTTCCAGGTCTTCCAGCACATCAATCAGCTTTTCAAATTGAGCTTTCGCATCTTCCGGAAGCTCGATTTCATTTTGCGCAAGCATCGTCAGCTCCGCAACTGTGAACTCTTCAACGCCGGCATTTTTGAATGCCTCCTGCACGGCATGGAATTGATCAGGCTCGGCATACACGATAACACTGTCATCCTCTTCCAAAATATCGCGAACGTCCACATCAGCTTCCATCAGCAATTCCAGCGCTTCATCAGCCGTCTTGCCTTCAACACCGATAACGGCGGTCGCATCAAACATGTAAGCGACAGACCCGCTCACACCCATATTTCCGCCGTTTTTCCCGAATGCGGCGCGCACTTCAGGCGCCGTGCGGTTTACGTTATTCGTTAACGCATCAACGATGATCATTGAACCGTTCGGCCCGAAACCTTCGTAACGCAGCTCGTCAAAGTTCTCCTCCGCGCCGCCTTTCGCCTTTTCAATCGCACGCTCAATAATATTTTTCGGCACACTGTACGTCTTCGCGCGCTCAAGCACCACTTTTAACGCCTGGTTCGATTCCGGATCAGGCTCGCCCTGTTTTGCCGCCACATAAATCTCACGGCCGAACTTCGCATAAATCCGGCTCGTATTTGCGTCCTTTGATGCTTTCTTTTCTTTAATATTGTTCCACTTACGGCCCATTTTGTTCCACTCTCTTTCACGAATTGAATCTGTATGATAAATACTCTGTTTCTATTATACCTCAGCGGTTGGGTTGTTTCGAGTGTAAGACTTTAGAAAAAGCAGGCACTCTTAAAATAACCGCGGTGCACTAAGCCGAATCTGAGGGTTACTGTCCAAAACATAAAAACCCTCCTTCCATACAGGAAGTAAGTCGCAAGCCAAAAGATTCATTTTATTCTCATTACCTATTTCCTACACTGTATATCCCGACTCACGTGGTAAAATTTTGATAACGAACAAAAGAAAGGATATGATCATGAAAGTTTTCGAAGCAAACACCCTCCTTGCCGCCGCCAAGCAGCGTGCGAGTGAATATAAAGAACTGCGCGGCCAGATGGTTAATCTGAAAAAAGCATTTCAAGGCATGGCTGATCTCGGTGACGGCGATTTCTCAGGCCGGGGCGCAGCTAACATCAAAGCCTTTTTCCAGGACCACTCCGGTGTCGCAGACAGCTGGATTGACCTGATCGATATGAAAATCGCATTTCTTACAAGCCTTCCCGGCAAAGTTGAAGACGCAGGTCTTTCCGAATCTCATGTAGAAGAATCATTTCTGGAGCACGAGCTCACCCACGCCCTCAGTAAATCAAAGGCGATTATGGAAGAGCAGAAAAAGGACATGCGCTCCATCCTCGGAGAAATCGAAGACATCATCTCGCTCGAATTGTTTTCAACCGAAAGCACAGATCATAAGCTTTCTTCAGCTGACAAAAAAAGAAGCGAAACCATACATAAACTCGGCAAGCTCGATCACGATCTAACGAAAGAATACACAGAAACCGAAGCGAACGAACAGTTCATCCAAGCTGACTTTCAGCAGCTTCAAAACGCAACAGGCAAAGGAAAAAGCGCCACGCCGCTTCACTACAACGCCAAGGCGTACCGAGAAAGCGACATCCATAAGAAAAAAGACGATATCGCAAGACATTCGGATGCTTATTTGACGATTAAAAAGGAAGAAGCGAAAGAGCGGGAAATCAAGGATCTGAAGAAAAAGCTGGCTGATGGTGTCACCGATCCGGATGAATACTTGGAGATTGCGAAGAAGATCGGCTATGAAAACCTTGAACCTTCTCAGGTACAATATGTTATACAGCTTGAACAAGCTAAACAGCTCGAAGAAGTCGGCGAAACGGCTTGGGATATCGTCAAAGGAATAGGCGTCGGCCTTTATGATGTCGGGAAAGATACAATAACAGGCGTCAAAGATCTGGCTGTCGGCGCGTGGGATTTTTACCATCTCTCTGATGAACAAAAAGTCGCTAAAACCATATCAGCTGTATTGAACACGCCCTCCTACGCAAAAATCATATGGACAAACCTAGCGGATTCATGGAATGATAAAATGGTTAACGGGGATGCGTATTCAAGATCCCATTACATCACCTACGCTATCGGGAGCATTGTCGGACTAAAAGGTTCTGGCTCAGCTGTAAAAGTAACAAGCAAGCTCGCGAAAACAGGTGCCGCCAAAGTGGATAACGTCTTGGAAGCCGGAGAAAAAGCAGCTGCAAAACATGTAAAAACCGGGATTGAAAAAGGACAAAACTACACCAATTCCTTTTTGAAAAATAAGTATGAACCCGCACTTGCCGGAATAGCACAGGATATTGAAAATACTCACAATGTGAAGAATACGCCTTTGTTGAAAAATATTATTGAAGGTCAAAAAGAGAGTGTGCTCAGTAAGTCTGTGACTTCTGGCAATAGCGGTATACATAGTGTTAAACAAGGAGACAGCAGCCCTCTCGCACCTGGCGGGGGTCTAGCTGCTCATGAAGCAAAAGGCGGACACCTTATAGAAAGACATGTTGGGAAGAGCGACCAAGAACTCATGAAAAGGCTTGAAAAAAGCAAAATGAGTAACAAGAAAATATCCGGATCATCCTCTTTTAAGGATAGAGCAACTGCAGAAAAGGTTGCTAATATTACTTTATCAGATAATAAAGATAAAATAGAAAAATGGTTAAATAGTGATGTAAAAAAACCTTTGGTACTCTCCTATAAAGGATCAGAAGTGTTAGGAAGAGGAATTACCAAAGGCACAGTCGAAATTTCTGACTTAACTAATGCTAAAATTATATTGAAAAAGAATAATGATGGTAGCTTTATATTAACAGGCTATCCTACGAGGTGAGATAAATGATTGAAACAAATATTTCTGAACCTGTATTTCAATTTTTAGGAGGCATTTTCCATCAAGATATAGACACTCCTGAGTCAGCACTTGAAGAATACTTAGAAGAAATACCTAAAAAGGAACAAGAAAACGATGTAGAAGCACTCAAAGCGTTTATAAATAGCGATTATTCAGATGAAGAAAAAAATAATTTTATAGACGAGTCTGCAGATGGTGTAGATATCAATAGTTACGGACTATCCCCAATACTATGGCTGGGACAAGTCATTCAAAAAATCGAAAAGAATATTGAGACTTTGTAACCCCCTCGAGTTTTTATGATTTTTCGGTATCTCACAAAGCCTAAAGCTGTTGTTTTTAGTTTTATGAAATGTTTGCATAATCCCTGATAAGTTCTCAATCTTTTCCTCTAAGACTGAAAGAATAACCCCAAAAGAAAGGATATGGTCATGAAAGTTTTCGAAGCAACCACCCCCTTGGCTGCCGCAAAACAGCGCGCGAGTGAATACAAAGAACTGCGCGGCCAGATGGTTAATCTGAAAAAAGCGTTTCAAGGCATTGCTGATCTTGGTGACAATGATTTCTCAGGCCGGGGAGCAAATAACATCAAAGCCTTTTTCTAGGACCACGCTGGCGTCACAGACAGCTGGCTTGATCTGATCGAGATGAAAATCGCGTTTCTTACAAGCCTTCCCGGCAAAGACGAAGATGCCGGACTTTCCAGTTCGCATGTGGAGGAATCATTTCTGGAACACGAGCTCACTCACGCCCTGAGTAAATCAAAGGCGATTATGGAAGAGCAGAAAAAGGATATGCGCTCCATACTCGGAGTGATCGAAGACATCATCTCGCTCGAATTGTTTTCAACCGAGAGCACAGATCAGAAGCTGTCTTCAGCTGACAAAGGTGGAGTGGAAGCCCTGCCAAAAGGATTGAGGATTAAATAATAGGAGGTTATATGGAACGCCAAAATTACGTATCATTATGGATCGGAAGTATAAAAGATAATGAATCATTAAGTAAATATGTTGAATTAGTTTACAATGAAGATGAAGGTGATTTTTTTCCTTCCCAATTTTTAATTGACTTTGATATAGATATCGATGATTTAGATGAAGATTTTATAGAAAAAGTTGCTCATGAAAATAATCGTAACAATTTACCTGCACTAATTGACGGCTGTTCATACGATAGTGTCATCTTACCTCGTTTCGAAGACATGGTAGGAGGTACCACACTCCCTGAACAAATCAATGCCGCTGTTCTTTTATATAATTTTGAATATGACGGCAGGGAGAAAGAAATAAACGCAAAAAACTATTCATTTAAATTTATTGGAGCAGTTTCCTATGTATAAAAGAAAAAATAATAATAAAAAATAATTCAGAATTACATTTTCATAATGTAGAGATTTTATTAGATGGTTATTCATACTACTTGGAAGAAGATAAAAAGTAGGATGACTAGAAGAAGGCTCTCTTTTTTTCAGAGGCCTTTTTTGTTTGCATGTAAAACCTAACTATAAATATCCATAGATAAACAAAAGGAGAGGCGTTCTCTCACAAACAAAGTAACTATAACTGGAGGTTATTCTTCACTATCATCCACTCTATGCACCGTCGAAGGAGTGCCTTACAACACAGTTAACAGCAAAAGTTTAAAAGAAGCACTACAAGCATTCGCCAAAGTGGTACTGCCGAAACCGTACGGAACTTCCGCAAGCGGCAGACGGACACCGGCACGCATGTACCGCCGGTAACGGTCAAATACGGCGAGCATTTTGCGAACTGGAACAGAAAGAAAGTATTGAAGCCGAATGTCATCTACAAAACAAAAGAAGGCTACACATACACCACCTGACAACTATGGTAGAATTACAAGTGTCAAAGCAGACTTGCAGCTGGAAGAAGCAAAACGCAACCAATATGCGCAGTCAAAAGCAGGTAAACCAGACCGTCTGACAGATGACGACGGAGGCCACCTAATCGCCACTCAATTCAAAGGCTCAGGCCAGTTCGACAATATCGTGCCGATGAACTCTCAGATTAATAGGAGCGGCGGGAAATGGTATAAGTTAGAACAGGCATGGTCGCAAGCGCTTAAAGAAGAGCCTCCAAAAAAGGTTACGATCACAATTGAAAATGTGTATGAGGGTGATTCGTTAAGACCCACTTTATTTGATATAACATATAAAATTGGAGAAGAAAGAACAAAGAGCATCACAATTAGAAACCAAATTGGAGGCTGAGTGAAAATGGAAACTACAAAAATGGAACAACTATATCAAAAGATTGCTGAAAAAATAAATGATATGATTCCCTCCGAATGGATGAGGGTTACTTTATATGCCGAAATTTTGGACGACTCCAGAGAAGTTTATTTTTTCTTTAACACACAAGAAGACGAAGAATATATTTATTCACACGATATTCCAGAACATTTTCAAGTAAGTAATCGAATTTACAAAAATATGCTACTAGACCTTCAAGATTTATTTGATGAATTAAGGGATGAATTTAAAAAGCAATCCTCAGATATTTGGACTAACCTCACACTAAATTTAGATAGAAACGGTGAATTCTCAATTGATTATGATTATGAAGATGTACTCGCTTCAAAATATACTGATACTGAGCGACAAGTAATTTGGGAATATAAGCACTTGGGAATTACGCCAATAAGCGAGAGCAGCAGAAAGTTCCTTGAACAATATCTAAATGAACAATGAAAAAATGGGTGAACTATATCAAAAGATTGCTGAACATCTAAATGAAATGATTCCATCTCAATGGGAAAAGATCGTTTTATATGCTGAAATACTTGATGACTCAGCGGATATATACTTTTATTTTACAACACCAAATAACAGTAATTATTTATTTTCTCATTATATACCTGAACACTTTGATGTGAGTGAAGAGATTTACGATCAACTGCTAATTGAACTTCAAGAGCTATTTGAAGAATTAAAAGAAGAATTTAAACTAGGCAACCAAGATATTTGGACTAATCTCACTTTAAAATTAGAAAACACCAGAAAGTTTTCAATTGATTATAATTATGATGATGTTTTATCATCTGAACTTGATGACCTTCAAAGACGAGATGTTTGGAAATATCAAAATTTAGGGATATCGCCTAAAGATGAGGACGACAAAGAATTTGTAATAAACTACTTCGGTCTATAAATTTAAAAATAGCTCAGCTCTCTCTGCTGGGCTATTTTTTTATAAACCCATCTAATATAAAAATTTAAACTATTATATGTATTGCCGTAATAATTTAAGCACACACGAAAAGCGACAACCTATTGTGAATTAATAAAATTCGGATTATAGAGCCAAATTTTCAGGTAAAGTGGCTCATTTAATCTTTTCATCTGCTGAGACCAAGATTGATAAACTTCTATATTTCCTCAAGAATTAAACGAGAATACCACATCGGAGAATTGCGTCAGTTACCAGTAGAAATAGGGACATCCATAACTTTACATTGTCTCTATTGTTACGACATACACGGACTTTCTTTTTGTTTAAAAATGGATTTGCCATAATCATACCCTCGACTATTCGGGAGCATTACTCCATTTATACAATACTTTCTCTGCAACATACTTGATAAGTGATATTTCCTTATCTATTATTTCATCATTAAGATTAGGTATGAAATTAACATCATTAGGTGCTTCTTTTGAATGAACCAACGAACACCTTATTAAATAAATCCGTTTTGCTACTGACTCAACAATTTCTGTAGCTTCCAAAGGAAAAAGTGCAGGGTATTTCTCCGAAGGTTTTGTATAGTGCTTACCCCTGCTCTTAATGTCGTCAAGCCATGTAACTACTTCTAATTCAGTTATTGAATTAGTTGCTATGTATTTTACTATTAAGAGTTCGTTTGGTTGAGGAAACCTCGCTTTCCTGACGGCTCTTGTAAAGAAAAATTCAATAACCTGATAATAAGCTAAGTATTTATGTCGTGGTATCTTAGTATAGTTAGCAAAGTTAAAATATCTTAGGGGGGTTTCCTCTAATTCAATATTACTTAAGCATAGTTTAGTATTAGACGTATGCCCTTTTAATTTACTTTCATTTTCAAATCTTGACATCTTGAAACCAAAGCCTAGATTAACATTACATTCAAACAAAATCTGTTCAATGAATTTGTAAAACTGCTCTGTATTTTCAAAAACTTTGTCATTCCAAACTTGTAGGGTAATATCCTTGCCATTGTTTCTCGCATGCTCTATTGCACCATAATCCTCTACAATATACTGGTCATAAAACGTGTGCCAAAAAAGGTCACTCATTTGACCAATATGTCCTATCACTTCACCATTCTTTTCTAATGTTATTCCGCCTGTTTGTACATAGTCATAGCCCTTAATTAACTTTTTCTTAGTTAATTCATCAGCAAATTCAATCAACACTTCATAATAATTACCACAATAAGCAGTTGAACTGTCATATCTAAAATAGCAATAAAACATTTCAGGAGTCATATATTTCATGACTTCATCGAACAAGTATCTATCCTTTGAAACAGTGATACTTGAAGACTCTTGTATCACTAGTTCAACTTGCTTAGCCAAAGAGTCTTTAAACTCAGCGTTCATTCCGACTCCGTAATAATTACTAAAAAAATGAATGTAATTCTCCGCTTTCCACGTTTTTATCCATTCCTTTAATCGCTCATCTTCAATATTTCTGTGTCCATATAAACCGCCGCCCATGTGTACCACTCCTAACTCATTTACATTATAATCCCCTACACAAACATAGAACCCTTCCACTATGTTGGAAGGGTTCTGACACTGTGACATCTCGTTTAATCTTTTCTCACTAGCAGTGAACAACACTCCACATGATTCGTATGCGGAAACATATCCACAGGCTGCACTTCGAGCGTCTGATACCCGCCGTCCTCAAGCACCCGCAGGTCTCTTGCAAGCGTGCCTGGATTACATGACACGTACACCACCCGCTTCGGTTTCATCTCGACGATCGTCCGCAGAAGCGCTTCGTCGCAGCCCTTTCTTGGCGGATCGACGACCAGCGTATCTGCCGTGATGCCTTCTTCGTACCACTTTGGAATCACGGTTTCGGCTTCTCCGACTGCGAATTCGGCGTTTGTGATGCCGTTCAGCTCAGCATTGCGTTTCGCGTCCTCAATTGCTTCCGGCACGATTTCGACGCCGTATACTTTTTTCGCCTGCTTCGCCAAGAAAAGAGAAATGGTTCCGATGCCGCAGTAGGCGTCGATGACGGTTTCTTCCCCTTGCAGCTCCGCGTACTCAAGCGCTTTGTCGTAGAGCACCTTTGTCTGTTCCGGGTTGACCTGATAGAACGATCTGGCGGAGATGGCGAATTTGACGTCTCCGATGAGGTCATAGATGTATTCTTCGCCCCAGATGACGTTTGTTTCGTTGCCGAAGATTACGTTTGTTTTGTTTGGGTTGATGTTTTGCACGATTGATTTGACGTGCGGAAATTGCGCCGTGATGTCTTCGATGATCTTCGCTTTGTGCGGAAAATCGCTTGTTCTTGTGATGAAGACGATCATCATTTCGCCTGTGACGACGCCGTATCTGACCATGATATGGCGGAGCCAGCCTTTGTGGCGTTCTTCGTTGTAGGCTTTGACGCCGTATGCTGCGCAGATGTCTTTAACCGCTTGGACGGCTTCGTCGTTTTTGGACTGCTGGATCAGGCAGGCGCTCATGTCGATGATGTCATGGCTTCTTTGCTGGTAGAATCCGGCGACGAGTCCGCCTTCTCTTTCCCCTACCGGCACCTGTGCTTTGTTTCTGTAGTTCCACGGGTCTTCCATGCCGAGTGTCGGGTGCACGGTGACATTGGACAGATCCAGCTTGCCGATCCGTTCTAAAACGTCTTTGACTTGTTTCTGTTTAAACAAGAGCTGGCCTTCGTAGGTCATGTGCTGAAGCTGGCAGCCTCCGCATTGCTTGTAGATCGGGCACGGGGCATCCGTTCTGTGCGGGCTTTCTTCCTTCAGCTCGATTAAGCGGCCGAAAGCGAAGCCTTTTTTGACGCGTGTCACTTTGATTTGCGCTTTTTCCTCGGGCAGGACATTCGGCACAAAGATCGGGAAGCCCTGAACCTTTGCGACGCCCGCTCCTTCGTGCGTCAAATCCTCAAATGTCACGTCATAGTATTCATTTTTTTCTACCGGGGGTTTCATTTTCATCTATAATCACCTCTAGTTTTACCAATAGCCTTGTTTCAGCGTGCTGGCAAACCTTCAAATCTGTCAGGCCTTCAAAGGTTTCCGATCACGCTGAAAAGATGACAAAATCCTAAAACGAATACTGTTTTAGGATTTTGTCCGCGTATTAATCATCCAGCTGTTCCGCTTTCTCCTTCGGCATGACGACGTGAATATGCCGGTACAGATTCACGAATTCGCCTGGCAGCATGCCGCCGTACTCACCGTCCAGGTTCAGCTGCATCTTTTCTGATACATTGACTTTCACGCGGTTCGCTTTTGTGTAAATAATGTGCTGATCATTAATATGATCGCCTCTGAGCGCCATGCTCGCGACTCTGATAAACTCCGCGAGATTGGCTTTTTTCAAAATAATTAAATCAAACATGCCGTCATTCAGGCTGGAATCAGGGGCCAGCTTCTCGAATCCGCCGACCGAGTTGGTCAGCGTTACTAAAAACAGCATGATTTCGCCTTGAAACAGCTTGCCGTCATATTCAATCTCGACTTCTGTCGGACGAAGTGAAGGCAGCATTTCCATTCCTTTTAAATAATAAGCAAGCTGGCCGAGCATCGTTTTCAGTTTGCTCGGCACATCATACGTCAGCTCCGTCAGACGGCCTCCGCCGGCGATGTTGATAAAGTACTGTCCGTTCACCTGGCCGATGTCGATCGGGCGGGCTACGCCGTTAATGACGGTATCAGCGGCATTCAGTATATTCTCTCTCGGAATGCCCAGCGCTCTGGCGAAGTCATTTGTCGTGCCGACCGGAATGATGCCAAGCGTCGGGCGTTTGTCTAACGGCGCAAGGCCGTTGACGACTTCATTAATCGTTCCGTCTCCGCCGGCTGCGATAATCAGGTCAAACTCCCGCAAAGCGGCTTCTTTTGCGGCATGAGTGGCATCTCCCGCGCATGTGGTGGCATGGGTGGAGGTTTCATAACCGGCTTGTTCAAATTTTTGCAGGACTTGGGCAAGATTTTTCTTAAAAAGCTCACGTCCTGAAGTCGGATTGTATATTATGCGTGCACGTTTCATTATCTCATCATCCTACTTAAGAGTATCCGATCCATTATTAACACTAACAACCTTTAATTATACTATGACTTGAGAAAATCGCAACAATATGTACAGGAATTGGCAGAAGAAAAAAGGCCCCGGCTCCATTTAAGGAGCCAAGGCCCGCTGTCTTACTCTTCTTCCGTTCCAGGTTTTTTCTTACGGAATTTCACCAATACTTCATATACGATCGGCACAATCAGAAGGGTAAGCAGAGTCGAACTGATTAAACCGCCGATAACGGTGACACCGAGCCCTTTAGAAATGACCTGGCTTCCGCCTTCGAAGCCCAATGCCAATGGAAGCAGGGCGCCGATTGTCGCGATCGCCGTCATCAGAATCGGACGCAATCTCGTAGAGCCGGCTTCAAGGAGCGCCTCTCTCGTCGATAAGCCTTCCGCTTCTTTATGGATGACGCGGTCAATTAAGACAATCGCATTTGTGACGACGATTCCGATCAGCATCAGCATACCGATCATGGCATTCAGGCTGACTGTCTCTCCGGATACATACAGTCCGACTAATGCGCCGATGACCGTAAACGGAAGCGAGAACAGAATCGCAAACGGCGCTAATGCTCCGCCGAACGTGATCACAAGAACGAGGTATACGATGGCGACTGCTGCAAGCATCGCTAAGCCGAGTTTCGTAAAGGAATCAGCAATATCCGCTGATACACCGCCGGTATCAATGGAGACATTGTCCGGCTTATCCAGTTTGTCAACTTTCTTTTGAACGGCTGATGACACCTTCGTGATGTTGTCAGAAGTGACAGTTGCCGTTACGTCAGCGTATACTTTGCCGTCGCGTCTGGAAATGGTATCAGATGTCGTGCCGTTTTTCACTTTCGCCACATCGCCGATTTTTACTTCTTGGCCTGCAGGCGATGTGATGGTTTTATCCTCTAATTCTTTTACACTCTTATACTGGTCTTTTTCAGTCTTGATATTCACGTCAAGCTCTTTGCCGTCTTTTTTCACAGTTGTCAAAGGAGACTGTGACGTTTGGGACATCAGGGCCTGGGAGATTTGCGAAGCCGTTAAGCCGAGCTTGCTGAGCTTCTCCTGGTCAGCGACGAACGTGTACTCATCATATGTGCTGGAAAGGCCTGAGTTTATGTCCTTCAGATCCTTCTGCTTTTTCATGATGCCTTCGATTTCTTTGACCGTGCCTTTAATATCAGACTCTGAATCTCCGTACACATAGTACGTTAATTCGTTGTTGTTGCCTGACGAACTGAAATTTTGCGTTTTCCATTCGCCGCGGCTGGATGTTTTTTTGATTTCTTTTAAGACATTGTCTTTTTCTTTGTCAAAATCAGGTGTGTCTTCCTCGTATTTCACGTAGAACAATGCGCCGTTTGAGCTTCCGCCGAGCGGGCTTTGCGAGCCTAATGAATACTGGACGGTATCGACATGTTTGCGTTTAAGCAGCATGTCTTCCGCTTTTTGCGCAGCTTTTTCAGCTTCGCTTTTCGTTTCGCCCGGTTCAGGCGTATATGTGAGCTGCATCGTTTTGTCCGCTTGCGCCGGCAGATAGCTCGCGCCGATAAGCGGTACGAGGAATAAACTGCCGACAAGCATCAGAACCGCGATGATGGATGTAATCCATTTATGGCTTAATGACCAATTCAGCACTTTTTTATAGAAATCGGCCAATCTGCCCGGCTTATGCTCTTTCGCTTTAACAGGCGCGCCTGTGAGCGATTTTTTGAATAAACTGTGCGCAAGCATCGGCACCAATGTGATGGAAATCAACAGTGATGCGGCAAGCGCAAAGACGATTGTTAATGCAAACGGCATAAACAGTTCACCGATCTGTCCGCCGACCATGGCAAGCGGCAGGAATACGGCAATGGTTACGATCGTTGATGACATGATCGGTTTAAACATTTCTTTCGTCGCTTCACGCACCAATTGCTTTCCGCGTAAAGGCTCATCTTTCAGCCTCATGCGGCGGTAAATGTTTTCGATAACGACAATGGAGTCATCGACTACCCGTCCGATGGCGACCGTCATCGCACCGAGCGTCATAATGTTTAAAGTGACATCAAGCTGATTCAGCACGAGAAGCGCAATCAGCAGTGACAGCGGGATGGAAACGATAGAAATCATCGTTGATTTAATATCTCTTAAGAATAAGAGAATGATTACGACCGCAAAGATCGCGCCGAAAATCGCTTTGCTTAACATCGTATCCACTGACTCTGTAATCGGCTCTGCCATATCAAGTGTCGAGCTGTACTTGAACCCTTTATGGTCTTTTTTGTATTGATTCAGTTCATCTTTAATCGCATCGGCCACTTCTACCGTGTTGGCGTCATTGGCTTTTACGATATTAATTCCGATGCTGTCCTTTCCGTTCGTGCGGGAAATGGATTCTGCTTTTTTCACATCTTTAATGTCGGCAATATCAGAAAGCTTGACCGTCGGAACCCCTGCAGCCGCGCTTTGCTGTGCCTGCTGAGCAGCCTGAGCGTCCGCCGCAGATGCCGCACCCGCGCCGCCCGCTTGACCTTGAGCCGCGGAAGAAGATGTGACCGGAATTCTCATATCTTTCAGATCTTTAATTGACGTAATATTTCCGTTAACAACAACTGATTTTTCCTTGTTGCCGAATGTGTATAATCCAAGCGGCGTATTGACGTCAGAGCCTTGGATCACTTTCTTGACGGTATCTTCATCAAGTCCGTACTCTTTCATTTTTTTGTCTTTGAAAGAGAATTCCACCTGCTCTTCCTGCTGTCCGGAAACTTGCACGGACGCAACGCCCTGGATGCCTTCAAGCTTAGGAACGAGAGTGTTTTCCACATTTTTGGTCAGATCTTCAAGCGAGCTTTTGCCGCTTGTCACACTGAGCGTCAAAATCGGGAAAGAGTTGATGCTGTAACGGGAAATGTCGGGTTTTTTCGCGTCGTCGGGAAGGCTGACATTATCCAGCGCTTCAGCGACTTCGGTTTTCGCCTTGTCCATATCCTTGTTGTAATCATATTCAATCATAACCGATGAGACGTTTTCAGAGGATGTGGACGATACGACGTTCACTCCTTCTAAATTCTGCACCGCTTGCTCGATCGGTTTTGTCACATCATCCGCAACTTGACTCGGAGCAGCTCCGGGATAAGTCGTATTTACTGAGAGGTAAGGCATGTTGACGTCCGGTATGGATTCCTGCTTCATATTCAGACCGGCATACAGCCCTGCTACAGTAACGATAATCGTCATCAGCCAAACTGCGAATTTGTTCTTCAGTACAAAGTTAATAATGTGGTTCATCATGTCCTCCGTTATTTTTTATTGACTGACTGGTCATTCTATATAATACTAAACGGTATAACTCAACATCGTCAACCGATAAGGCAGTAAATTTTTCTAAATTTTTCAAGGATTAAGGGGAAGCACGTCATGAACGAAAAAAAAGAGAAAATCATTAAAACAGGCATCCATTTATTTGCCAAAAAGGGGTTTTCTTCAACAACAATTCAGGAAATCGCCGGTGAGTGCGGGATCTCAAAAGGTGCTTTCTACCTTCATTTCAAATCAAAAGAAGACCTTTTGCTGTCAGCATGTGAGTATTACATCGGCATGTCTATGGAAGAAATAAAGAAAATCAAAACAGAACATCAGCATAAACCGCCTAAGGACGTATTCCAAAAACAAATTGCTTATCAATTCCGGGAATTTATGGAGCACAAGGATTTTATCATTCTCTTGCTGAGCGAAAAGGTCATTCCCGAAAATCAAAAGGTAAAACAGTATTTTCATGAGGCCAATATTCAATTTAACATGCTGTACCGGGATGCTCTGCTCTCCGTTTACGGAGATGCCGTCACACCGTTTCTGGCGGATGCATCCGTTATGGCGCAAGGAATTGTAAGCTCTTATATTCATTTCTTGATTTTCAATGAAAATACGGCATTTCAGACGGAAAATGTGGCGGCCTTTCTGATTGCCAGGATTGATGATCTGATTACGGGACTGATAAAAGACAATCCCGATCCGCTTATACCTGAGGATATCTTTACTCAGCCCACGGCGGACAGAGAAAAACTGCTCGCGGATATTCAAATGGCAAAAGCGCAGCAGGGGCTGCCTGAGGACGTTCTCGTATCGCTTGAAGTCATTGAAGAGGAATGCCAGAAGGAAGAGCCTCGAAAACCGATTATTAAAGGAATGCTGTCCAATTTGGCAGGCAGCGGAAATGAACAGATTGAAACACTGCGGGCTTCCATTGAAACCCATTTCAGCCTTACCATATAAAAAAAGCAGCGCCCTTACAGGCGGCTGCTTTTTTTATCGTTTTTTGATTTCTTCAAGTAAGATCTTGTTGACCATCGGCGGGTTGGCCTGTCCTTTTGAGGCTTTCATAATCTGCCCGACAAGGAAGCCGATCGCGCGGTCTTTTCCGTTTTTGAAGTCCTCAATTGACTGCGGGTTGCTGTCAAGCGCATCTGTCACCAGCTTCAGAAGCACGCTTTCGTCAGAAATCTGCACGAGGCCTTTTTCTTTGACGATTTTTTCAGCGTCGCCGCCTTTTTCAATTAATTCTTTGAAGACTTTTTTCGCGATTTTAGATGAAATAGTCCCTTTTTCAATCAGCTTAATCATGCCGGCAAGGCCTTCCGGAGTCAGCGCGACATCCTCAAGCTCTTTTTGTTCGGCGTTCAGGTAAGCTGACACTTCACCCATCAGCCAGTTTGATGCCTGTTTGGCTTCTGCGCCTTTATTGACCGTTTCTTCGAAGAAATCAGCCATTTCTTTCGTCAGCGTCAGCACCATTGCGTCATAAGCCGGCAGGCCGAGCTCTTCGATATAACGCTTGCGGCGCTCGTCCGGAAGCTCAGGAATGGTTGCTCTTACGCGTTCTTTCCATTCGTCATCAATGTAGAGCTCGACAAGGTCAGGCTCTGGGAAATAGCGATAGTCATCCGAACCCTCTTTGACACGCATCAAAATGGTTTTTTTCGTCGCTTCATCGTAGCGGCGCGTCTCCTGCTGAATGACTCCGCCTGACAGAAGCACCTGCTCTTGGCGTTTCTCTTCATGCTCAAGGCCTTTTTGCACGAACGCGAAGGAGTTCAGGTTTTTCAGCTCTGTTTTTGTGCCGAATTTCTCCTGGCCGATCGGACGAAGGGAAATGTTGGCATCACAGCGCAGTGAACCTTCTTCCATTTTACAGTCGGAAACGCCTGTGTATTGGATAATTGATTTCAGCTTTTCGAGGTATGCGTAAGCTTCCTCCGGTGTGCGGATATCCGGCTCAGATACAATCTCGACAAGCGGTGTGCCTTGGCGGTTGAAGTCAACGAGGGAATAGCCGTCGCCCGTATGCGTCAGTTTTCCCGCATCTTCTTCAAGGTGAAGACGGGTAATGCCGATTTTTTTCGTTTTTCCGCCGACTTCGATTTCGATCCAGCCGTTTTCGCCGATCGGCTTGTCAAATTGAGAAATTTGATATGCCTTCGGGTTGTCCGGGTAGAAATAGTTTTTCCGGTCAAACTTCGTATCCGTTGCGATTTCACAGTTCAATGCCATTGCGGCTTTCATCGCGAATTCGACCGCTTCTTTGTTTAAAACGGGCAGCACGCCGGGATAGCCGAGGTCGATGACGCTCGTTTGGGTATTCGCTTCCGCGCCGAATGGCGTCGGTGAGCTTGAGAAAATTTTAGATTTTGTTTTTAATTCCACATGGACTTCAAGTCCGATTACCGTTTCAAAGTTCACTTCATTTCACCCCTTACAGTTCAGGTTTCGCTTTATGATGATCTGTTGCCTGCTCAAAAGCATGAGCGACACGATATACAGTGCTTTCATCGAAGTGTTTTCCGATGATTTGCAGGCCGAGCGGCAGTCCGTCCGCAAATCCGCACGGCACGCTGATTCCCGGCACACCCGCGAGGTTGACAGGGATCGTTAAAATATCGTTGGCGTACATTGTGAGCGGATCGCTGGTTTTTTCGCCGATTTTGAATGCCGGTGTCGGTGTTGTCGGTCCGACGATGACATCGTATTTCTCAAATACGTCTTCAAAATCTTTTTTAATGAGCGTGCGCACTTTTTGCGCTTTTTTGTAATACGCGTCATAGTAGCCTGAGCTGAGCGCGAAGGTGCCGAGCATGATGCGGCGCTTCACTTCGTTGCCGAAGCCTTCAGAGCGTGTCTGTTTATAAAGATCGATCAGGTTGTCCGCATTGTCTGAGCGGTATCCGTAGCGGATGCCGTCAAAGCGCGCAAGGTTCGCGGATGCTTCGGATGATGACAGCAGATAATACGTTGCAAGCGCGTATTTGCTGTGCGGCAGAGATACTTCTTCCCATGTCGCTCCGAGTCCTTCAAGCACTTTTAAAGCGGCTAAAACGGATTCTTTCGCTTCTTTGCCGACGCCTTCTCCGAGATATTCTTTCGGTACGGCGATTTTTAAGCCTTTAATATCGCCCGTTAATGAAGAAAGAAAGTCCGGCACTTCGACATTGGCGCTCGTAGAGTCCATTTTGTCCGGACCTGAAATTGCCTGAAGCAGGAATGCGTTATCTTCCACGGTTCTTGTGATCGGTCCGATCTGGTCTAATGAAGACGCAAAAGCGACCAAACCGTAACGTGACACGCGTCCGTATGTAGGCTTTAATCCGACGACGCCGCAGAAAGAAGCAGGCTGGCGAATGGAGCCGCCCGTATCAGATCCGAGTGAAAACGGCACTTCGCCCGCTGCAACCGCAGCTGCGGAACCGCCGCTTGATCCGCCGGGAACCGTATCAAGATTCCAAGGGTTTTTCGTCGCTTTGTACGCGGAGTTTTCAGTAGAAGAACCCATCGCGAACTCGTCCATATTCAGCTTACCGATTGTGACGGCTTCAGCGGCTTGAAGGCGCTCCACTACCGTCGCATCGTAAATCGGATCGAAGTTTTCGAGGATTTTGCTTGAGCATGTTGTGCGAAGCCCTTTTGTCACAATGTTGTCTTTGACGCCGATCGGCATTCCGAAGAGAAGACCGTGTTCAGACCGTCCGTCAACCGCTTCGTCAAGCTCTTTCGCGTAAGCGCGGGCTCTCTCTTCATCAAGCTGCAAAAACGCCTGCACCTTATCATCCACGGATGCGATCCGTTTGTAAGATTCATCAACAAGATCGGAAATCTTGATGTCTTTTTTATGTATCATTTGTTTCAGTTCTGTGATTTTGTGATCAAATAATGACATACTGTCTCCCTCCTTTAATCCAGAATAGATGGCACACGGACATAGCCGTCTTTATGATCGGGAGCATTTTTCATGACATCCTCGACCGGAAGGCCTTTACCCGCTTCATCTTCTCTCATTACGTTTTTCATTTTCAGCACGTGTGTTGTCGGTTCCACGTTATCCGTGTCCACTTCATTAAGCTCCTCGGCAAACGAGATGATGCTGTCAAGCTGTTCTGTGAACATTTCAGCTTCTTCATCCGTAATGGCGAGTCTCGCCAAATGAGCGACATGCTTTACTTCTTCTATAGAAATTCGTGACATAAGATCCACCTCCGCATAATTCTCCGTTTCGTCATATAATACTGATCATATCAAAAACGAGCCCTCTAAAGCAACAAAACGCCGCCTTCTGAGGCATGATGAAACCCTCTCTATTTTATCCTAAATCGGGGAGAAAGAGAAACGAATTATATGTCAGAAAATTTTTACTTTTATAATTCATTGGTAGCGTTTTCATCTTTAAGCTGTTCTATGTTGGCGGGGATTTTTTCCTTGAATGGGCCGGGTTTCGAGAGTTGATTGATCGGGGATACTTTGTTAGGTTTAGTAACCATAGCCTGCACAAAATCATGCGATCCGCATGTAATGATGACTAAAGGCTCACCGCCGGCGCAAAATTCCGGCACTACTAATCTACAGAGGTGATGCAACATTTACTTGAAAGAAGAGAGGGTCCAAAAACGTGAGTATTGAATTAATTATATCTCTTGGGATTTATTTTGCTGCCATGCTGTTAATCGGCTGGTACGCATTCAGGAAGACAACGAATATCAATGATTACATGCTGGGCGGAAGAGGACTCGGCCCGTTCGTAACGGCGCTGTCCGCGGGTGCTGCAGATATGAGCGCATGGATGCTGATGGGGGTTCCCGGCGCAATGTTCGCAACGGGCTTATCAACCTTATGGCTGGCGCTCGGTTTGACGATCGGCGCGTATTCAAATTATCTGCTGCTTGCTCCGAGGCTGCGCGCGTATACGGAAGTTGCGGATGATGCGATTACGATTCCCGATTTCTTCGATAAACGGTTCCGCCATTCGTCATCATTGCTGAAAATTGTTTCCGCCGTGATTATTATGATCTTTTTCACACTGTACACATCGTCCGGAATGGTATCCGGAGGCAGGTTATTCGAATCGGCATTCGGCGCCGACTACAAATTCGGTTTATTTTTAACGGCCGGTGTTGTTGTGCTTTACACGCTGTTTGGCGGTTTCCTTGCTGTCAGCCTGACTGACTTCGTACAGGGAGCGATCATGTTTGCGGCATTAGTGCTTGTGCCGATCGTTGCTTTTACCCAGCTCGGGAGCGTTTCGACGACGATTGATTCGATCAACGCCGTAAACCCGAAACTATTGGATATCTTTAAAGGCGCGAGCGTCATTAGCATTATTTCTTATTTGGCATGGGGACTCGGTTATTACGGCCAGCCCCATATCATCGTACGATTTATGGCGATTAAAGAAGTGAAGGATTTAAAACCCGCCCGCAGAATCGGGATGAGCTGGATGGCTATTTCAGTTGTCGGTTCATTGCTTACCGGGATTATCGGGGTTGCTTATTCTCATCACTTCGGAGTCTCCGTAAAAGATCCGGAAACGATTTTCATTATTTTTTCTAAAATCTTATTCCATCCGCTGATTACGGGCTTCTTGCTGTCCGCGATTTTAGCGGCGATTATGAGTTCCATCTCGTCACAGCTTCTCGTAACGGCAAGCGCCATTACGGAAGATTTATACCGCGCCTTTTTCAGACGGGAAGCGAGCGATAAAGAATTGGTCATGACCGGACGCTTGTCGGTATTGATCGTGGCCGTTATCGCCATTTTGCTTTCCTTGAATCCGAACAGCACCATTCTTGACCTGGTCGGCTATGCGTGGGCAGGCTTCGGTTCGGCTATCGGCCCGGCGCTCTTGCTCAGTCTGTACTGGAAACGAATGAATGAATGGGGAGCGCTTGCGGCGATGATTACCGGAGCCGCGGCCGTTTTGATCTGGATTACGACAGGGCTTGCCGCTTCAACCGGCGTATACGAAATCATCCCGGGGTTCTTCCTCAGTCTGATTGCCGGTATTGCCGTCAGCCTGCTGACCAAAAAACCGGCCGATGCTTCTTATCAGCTGTTCAGCCGGATGGAAGCTCTTTTGAAAAACAAGAAATAGACAAAAAGCCGTCAGATCTTATCCCTGACGGCTTTTTTCTTGCGCACTTGTCCTGCTATAAATACTGTGAGAAAATCATATCAATTTACTATAAGAAAAACTGCGGAGGTGCTGTGTAAATTGAGCTGGCCTATCGATCCGGACATTTTATTAAAGCTGGGAATTGCCACGCTGATCGGCATGATCATCGGTCTTGAGCGTGAGTTGAAAAATAAACCGTTAGGACTGAAAACTTGTATCGTCATCGCCGTCAGCTCCTGTATGCTGACGATCGTCAGCATTAATGCGGCATATCACTTTCCGAAATATTACCGTATCATGATGGACCCGCTCCGCCTTCCCGCCCAAATCATTTCCGGTGTCGGTTTTATCGGTGCGGGCGTGATCTTGCGCAAAAGCAATGACGTCATTTCCGGTCTGACGACATCGGCTATCATTTGGGGCGCAGCCGGGCTGGGTCTGGCCACAGGCGCCGGCTTTTATAAGGAGGCGTTCGCAAGCCTCTTGTTTATCCTGATCAGCGTGGAATTTCTTCCGTGGCTGATCAGAAAAGTCGGCCCCAATCGCTTGAAGGAGAAAGATATCCGCGTGAGGATGTCTCTTTCCGACAAAGACAAAATGACCGAGATTTTAAAGGAAATGAAAAGCAAACAGCTCCGCATTCACTCGGTCCGGATTGACGATCTGCGTGAAACAGAAAATCCGATTATGGAAGTGAAGATCAGTGTCCATAAAAACCGCTACACCACTGACGTGTATTACGATATTAAAGAAATCCAGGGTGTCGTCGGAGTGAAGTGTGATACGTTATAAAAAACGCCGGGCTGGATTCAGCCGGCGTTTTTCTTTTTATACGAAGGAGGTAAAATTATATTCAGTAATCGGTGTTTCGTTTTCAATATCACGCCTGAAGCCTTTCAGCATCTCAAGCTCTTCATCCCCAAGTGAGTCAAGGTCAAACGCCTGATGCAATAATCCGTAGATCAGCATATGGCGCAGGCGGAGGAAATCCGGGATTTTCTCAAGCCATACGGGATCGAGATCATTTTCTTCCTTATATCCTTTCATAAAATGAGTCATAAACTCCTCCGTAAATGCAGCCTTGTCTTCATACGGGATGACCGGATACCACAAAATATTGTAAAGCAAAATGCTGATATCATTCACAAACCAATTGTAGCCGCTGTCATCAAAATCAAATGCAGTGATTTTTCCGTTGTCCCAGTTAAAATTGCCATGGTGCAAATCGGCGTGCACAAGGCCGTAGTTTTCCGGGTTCTTCGGCAATCGCCGCAGTTCTTCCATTAAAGCATCCGCCCGCTCGAATACGAGGTGCTGATCTTCGGGCACGTATTTTCTGAGCTTCAGCTGCTCCTCTTCATCCCATTCTTGCCTTTTATATTTCGGGTCGCTCAGACGGTAGCTTTTCGTCAGCCGATGCATGTTCCCCGTATACTTGCCAAGCTCATAAAACAGAGTCCCGTTCCAATCTGATTCCTCCACTTTGCGTCCGGGTGCTTTTTCATAAACTCTTAATAAAAACGCTCCGCCTTTTCCGTCCGGCACTTCTTCGACATCTCTGCCGTTTAATGAAGGAATCGGTTTTGCTGCCGAAAGCCCGCCCTTTGTCAGATGATGAAGCCATTCCATTTCTCCGAGAATATATTCCGGTGTTCTGCGGATCGTATGCGTAATTTTTAAGATATAAGCTTGATTATCTTTTACAATTTCGTATACGTAATTCTCTGCATCCGCAATAAATTGAAACTTTGTAAATCCGTATATTTCACCGGCTTTGGCCAGCACCTTATCTTCCTCAAAAATCGCTTGAATATCTTTATGCATGCTGATTCACCCTCTTCTTAACTTTTGTCGGTGACGTGAGTACTCAGCAAATGTCATTCATCAACATTCCTGCCCTTCTTTTGTTCATAGCAGATTAGTAAACTCCGCCTATAAACGAAATGTATTTTCCTGTTAATCCCTAATTATACAAATATCATAACATACCTCATCTCTCTCACCAACGATATACACAATAAAAAACCCTTGCTCATATAGAAATGAACAAGGGCATCTTGGTTAATCGTAAATATGGACGGTCGGTTCTTTGTCACCCGCATTGCGGACGATAAGCGCTTCCTGGCCGTCTGATGAGGTGATGTTGATTTCGACATCGACTGAGCCTTTTGAATAATAATCCATCAGCTCACCCGTTAAGTATTGGGTAAAGGCGATGACTTCGCTTTTCCCGTAAAATTGCATCGGGATTTCAATTTTCATTTTTCTCATTTCATCATTTTCGTACATCGCCGTTCCGACTACTCCGGTATAGTTCGGGAAGTAGCTGTCGATAGCATTTTTGAAGCGTTTAAACACTTCGGAATCGTCAGGGTATTTCTTTGCCGTGTCAGTATCAGCCGGATAGAACACGTACTTTTCTTTGACATCATCCCAGTTTGAAATGGTGGATGAGCCGGCTTTGACTTCTGTTTTCGCAATGTAATTCCCCGGTACGATTGATGTCTTCGGCGCTTGTTTATAAAGGGCGACGGTAATCGGCACATTTTTCAGGTTATCCATTTTCCGGAGACGGTTAACGACTTCCTGGGCGATTTCTTCACCATGACTGCGGATCGTTTTGTCGCTGAGCTCCACTTCCTGCTGCGGATCCCCTGTATTTTCGCGATAATAGTATACAGAGTTCAGAGCGAGACCGATCATGATACCGCCAAGCTGGATGCTATTTTTATCTTTTCTTACTAAGTAATCCTGCTCGAGCATAGACGCTAAGTAAATCGGGCTGTTTTCGTTTTTCTCTTTTGCCGATCCCGAGTTTGGCAGCACCGGATTTAAGCCGAGATTCTGGAAATTGGCGTCTGCCTTTTTCGCCTTTTTCAGATCACTGCCTTCTTTTTTGCGGTCAAGCCAGCTGAGTACCGTGTCCTCATCTAAATACTGGCCTTCCTGATACAAATAGTCATCCGTCGGGAACGTGTCTTGGGCGAGCCGCATCAGTCCCGTCTCGAATTCATCGATGTCCAGCCTCGTATTCAGCCGGTCCGCGGTCAGGCCGCGCGCTTTTCCGGCCTTAAACGGAAGCACCATCTTATAGTAGGAATCAGAGATATTATATTTCGGTATGATCGCTTTTTCAGAAGACTTTGCCGTTTTCTGAGTGATCTCTTCCTCTTTGTTTCCCCCGAAACTCGGCGAACAGGCTGACAGCATCAATACTGCCGCCGTTGCCGTCGCCGCCAATGCCAACATCTTTTTCAATAGAAAACACTCCTCTTATTTCTTTAGCTCTCCCAATAGCTGCGCTTCATTCCATACTTCAATGTTTAATTCCTGCGCTTTTGTCAGCTTGCTTCCGGCCGCTTCTCCGGCAATCAGCAAGTCTGTTTTTTTGCTGACAGATCCCGTCAGCTTTCCGCCGAGCGCTTCAATCTTCGCTTTGGCTTCATTTCTGGACAGCTCTTCAAGCTTTCCGGTTAACACGATGGTTTTGCCGGCAAAATAAGAGTCGCTGTCCTCCGCTTTTACTTTTTTCGGGCCTTTATAGAGTGTGTTCACACCGAGCTCTTCCAGTTCATTCAAAAGCTCAAGCATTTCTTCTTTACGGAAATAGGTGATAACGGCATCGGCCATCTTTTCACCGATTTCATCTACTGCCAGCAGCTCTTCTTCCGTGGCTTGTTTCAGATTTTCCAGGCTTTCAAAATGCATGGCGAGTGTTTTGGCCGCTTTTGAGCCGATAAAACGGATGCCGAGACCGAACAGCAGACGTTCCAACGAATTCTCTTTCGATTTTTGGATGGAGCTGATCAGATTATCAGTTGATTTTTCCCCCATCCGTTCAAGCCGGATGACCTGTTCTTTTGTCAGCTTATATAAATCAGCGACATTACGGACGAGATGTTCACGGAAAAGCTGTGTGATGACACGTTCTCCGAGTCCGTCAATATTCATCGCGTTGCGTGAAACAAAGTGAATCAGGCCTTCTCTGATTTGCGCCGGACATTCCGGATTGATGCAGCGCAGCGCGACTTCTCCTTCAATGCGCACAAGCTCGCTTTCGCATTCAGGGCAGACGGTCGGCATATTGAATTCTTTTTCTTCTCCGGTCCGCTGTTCAATTAAGACATTGACGACCTCAGGGATAATGTCGCCCGCTTTTTTAATGACCACTTTATCGAGAATGCGGATATCCTTCTCTTTAATTAAATCTTCGTTATGAAGGGATGCTCTTGAGACCGTCGTTCCCGCGACTTTTACCGGTTCCAGAACGGCAGTCGGCGTAATGACGCCCGTTCTTCCGACATTCAGTTCGATATCGAGAAGTTTTGTCACGACCTCTTCTGCCGGGAATTTATATGCAATCGCCCAGCGCGGGCTTTTTGCCGTATACCCGAGCTCTTCCTGCTGGTCGAGCGAATCGACTTTGATGACGATTCCGTCAATTTCATACGGGAGGTCGGCCCGCTTCGCCTGCAGCTCTTCGATCATTTCAATTACTTCATCTATCGTGGCGCATTGTTTCCGTTCCTGGTTTGTTTTAAAACCGAGCTCATCCAGAAAATCCAGGCCCTGACTCTGTGTTTCCACACCCATTTCGTCAAGCTCCGCTATACTGTAGACGAAGATGTCAAGATTTCGTTTCGCTGCAATTTTCGGATCGAGCTGTCTGAGTGAGCCCGCAGCAGCATTCCGGGGGTTGGCGAACGGCTCCTCTTCATGTTTCAGACGTTCTTCATTGAGCGCTTCAAATGACTGTTTCGGCATGAACGCCTCTCCGCGCACTTCTATGGAAAGGTTTCGTTTCATTTTCAGCGGAATGTTGCGGATCGTTTTTAAGTTTTCCGTAATATCTTCGCCTGTTGTTCCGTCTCCTCTTGTCGCGCCTCTGACGAAATAGCCGTCTTCATAACGGAGAGAAACAGCAAGACCGTCTATTTTCAGCTCCACATTGTAAGCGACGCCGTCACCGACAGCCTGACGGACGCGGCGGTCAAAATCGCGAAGATCATCATCGTTAAATGCGTTGCCGAGACTGAGCATCGGCGTGCCGTGCTGCACTTTTTGAAATGATTCAAGCACCGCTCCCCCGATCCGCTGTGTGGGCGAGTCAGGCGTTCTGAGCTCCGGGTGCTCTTCTTCTATGGCAATCAGCTCCTGCATCAGTCTGTCATACTCGGAATCCGGTACACTCGGTTCATCTAAGGTGTAATATTCGTAACTGTACTGATCGATGGTGCGGCGCAATTCATCTGCCCGGTGTTTCGCTGTTTCTTTGTCCATCATGTTCTTCCTTTCCTCTTCAGGTTACTGCTTTTCAATCGGCGCAAAGGCGGCCAGCAGCCGCTTCACGCCGACTGGGCTCGGGAACGCGATATCAAGCTCCGTGCTTTCGCCTTCTCCTTTTACGCTGACAACCGTTCCGGTGCCCCATTTTTTATGGCCCGCTTTATCGCCGACAGCCCAGCTGAGCGAGTCGCCGCCTGTTTTGTTCGCGTAGGAAACAGGACGGGATACGGGCCCGCGTTTCGGCTGCATTTTTCTTCCCGGCTGCATGCGCGGGCTTTTCTTCTCATTTAGGTTCTCCAATAAATCGCCAGGTATTTCCCTGATAAAGCGGGATTCCGGATTCATATTGGTGCGTCCGAATAGGGTGCGCATTTTGGCATTCGTTAAATACAGTTCTTCTTCCGCCCTCGTAATGCCTACATATGCGAGTCTGCGCTCTTCTTCCATCTCAGCTTCTTCCATCAGGGAGCGGCTGTGCGGGAACACGCCTTCTTCCATGCCCATTAAGAACACGACAGGAAATTCAAGCCCTTTAGCGGCGTGCAGTGTCATTAACGTGACGGCATCCTTTCCGCCCGATTCCTCTTCCTTCTGGTCGAGCTGGTCAATATCCGCAATCAGCGCCAAGTCGGTCAGAAACGCGACGAGAGACTTGTCTTCGCTTTTTTGTTCGAAGTTTTTCGTCACAGAAAGAAACTCGTCGATATTCTCAAGACGGCTCTGGGCTTCAATTGATTTTTCAGCCTTCAGCATTTCTCTGTATTCCGTTTTATCGAGAATTTCTTCCGTGAGTTCCGTAATGGACAGGTAATCCTGCATATTCGTCAGATTTTCAATCATCGCGCCAAAGCCGTCAAGCGCGTTTGCCGCTTTGGCGCTGACACCGATGAAATCAACCTGTTTGATCGCCTGGAACAGTGACATCCCGTTCATCGCCGCGTATGAAGCGATTTTTTCAAGCGAAGTGGCGCCGACGCCCCGCTTCGGCACATTGACGATCCTTGTAAAACTGATATCGTCGTCCGGGTTTGACACAAGGCGCAAATACGCGAGAATGTCTTTAATTTCTTTCCTGTCGTAGAACTTTGTTCCGCCGACGATATTGTAGTTCAGACCGGCTTTTAAAAGGGTTTCCTCAATCACACGGGACTGGGCGTTTGTCCGGTATAAAATCGCGATATCGGAAAGCTTCCGCCGGCCCGAGCTGTTCAGCTCATAAATTTTGCCCGCGACGAATTGGCCTTCGCCGAATTCATTGTCGCCGCTGTAATAAGAAAGCTTGACTCCTTCGTCATTCTCCGTCCACAAGTTTTTCGGCTTGCGGTTTGAGTTGTTTTTAATCACTTCGTTGGCCGCTTGCAGAATCCGCTTTGTGGAGCGGTAGTTTTGTTCGAGCAGAATGACGTTTGCGCTCGGGTAATCTTTTTCAAAAGAAAGGATATTCGCGATATCCGCCCCGCGCCATCTGTAAATGGACTGGTCGGAGTCACCGACGACGCAGATATTTTCAAGACGGGCAGCAAGCTGCTTAACAAGCAGGTATTGCGCTCTGTTCGTATCCTGATACTCGTCTACGTGAATGTACTGGAATTTGCGCTGGTAAAATTCAAGCACTTCCGGCACACGCTCGAAAAGCTTAATCGTCGTCATGATTAAATCATCAAAATCGAGCGATTGGTTTTTCAGCAGTTTTTTCTGGTAATCGGCATACACGTCACTCGTGACCTGATCATAGTAGCCGCCGGCCGTTTTTGCGAATTCCTCCGGTTCGATCAGCTCGTTTTTCGCACTGCTGATGGAGCCTAAAATACTTCTCGGATCAAACTTTTTCGGATCGATATTCCGCTCTTTCAAAATCCCTTTAATAACGGAGAGCTGATCAGCCGTATCAAGAATGGAGAAGTTGCGGTTGATGCCGATCCTGTCAATATCCCTGCGCAGTATCCGCACGCACATGCTGTGGAAGGTGGATATCCAGATTTCATCCGCGCCGGGCCCGAGAATGCTCTCGACCCGCTCCTTCATTTCTCTGGCGGCTTTATTTGTAAATGTGATCGCCAGAATATTCCATGGAGCCACGTGTTTTTCCGCCATTAAGTATGCGATTCTGTGCGTCAGCACACGTGTCTTTCCGCTTCCTGCTCCCGCCATCAGAAGCAGCGGACCGTCCGTCGTCTTAACCGCTTCCTGCTGAACGGGATTTAATCCGCTTAATAATTGATTGCTAATATAATTCATATCCGTTCACCGCCTATCAAACATATGTTCTATCATAAATCAAATTCGTCTGCTTGGCTACTTTGTCTTTACAGCCGCCACCGTTTTGAGCGCCTGATCAAAATCTTCATATACGGCATTTCCCACAACGATGACATCGGCATGGCGGCCGAACCGTTCTGCCGTTTCCGCGTCTTTAATGCCGCCTCCGTAAAACAGGACGGACTTGTCCAGCACAGCCTTCGTTTTCTCCACCGTTTCTATGTCCGCCAGCATTCCGCTGTATTCCAGATAAAAAATCGGTAGATGAAGCAAATGCTCCGCGACCCGCGCATAAGCGAGAATATCTTCTGTTTCTATATGTGTATCCGCCTCCGTCAAAGCAGCCGCTTTACAATCAGGGTTGACGATGCAATAGCCCTCCGTCACGATTTCCTCCATGGACATCAGCTCGCCGTATTCTTTCATCGCCTGATGGTGCATGCCGACAATCCAGTCCGCATTTTTGCTGTTGAGCACACTCGGAATGAAATAAAGATCAAACCCGGGCACAATGGAATCAATCGTCGATACCTCAAGTACGCACGGCACTAAAAACCGCCGCACCTTTGACATCAGTCTCAGCACATTGTCCTCGGTGATATTGTCGCTTCCTCCGATCACAATGGCGTCAGTCCCTGATTCACAAAGCCGTTCCAGCTGTTCATCCGGTAAATCTTTATTCGGATCGAGTTTAAAAACGTGCTTCCACTCGTTAACATCGTACATGCGTTTTCGTTCCTCCATTCGTTTCTTGCCATTTAAACATTATAACAAATTCATTTGGCCCGGAAAAACGGAAAAAGACGTCATTCATCTGATTCATAAAAAAAGATGGCGCTCCGGCGGACGGGAAACGGCCATGTTTGAAAACAGACAAAATGTGGAATGTCAAAGAGAAAAAAGGCAAGGAGTCTGATTTCAATGGAACAAGCCATTATCGTACTGATATGTATATTGATTTTTATTATTTTAGTTCCCGCCGTATTGCTGCTTTGGATATACATAAGAGACGAAAAACAGGAAGAACATTCAGTGCTGCGCAATTATCCCGTAGCGGGAAAACTGCGCTATATATTTGAAAAAATCGGACCTGAGCTGCGGCAGTATTTATTCAGCAATGATAACGAAGAACAGCCGTTTTCCCGGAGAGAATATGAACAGACGGTCATGTCGGGAAAGTATAAAAGCAGAATGATGGGCTTCGGATCAGAACGGGATTTCGATCAGCCGGGCTATTATATCCGGAACGCCCTCTTCCCGAAACAAAGGGAGGAGCTGCGCACAGATCAAACGCCGAAGATCGACACGATGGTATACAAGATTGACAAGGACAACCTGCTGAAGCGCAGCGAACATCGTGAAAAAGCAAAAGCGGATCCTTATTACCTGCACCCTGACGATGTACAAGTGATCGGCCGGGACACATGCAAGAAACCGTTTTATGTGAAAGGATTAATCGGACAATCAGCGATGAGCTACGGCTCACTTGGCGACCGGGCAATTACCGCCCTGTCAAAAGGGCTGCACCAGGCAGGAGGCACGTGGATGAATACAGGCGAAGGCGGCCTGTCTGAGTATCATCTGAAAGGCGGCGCGGATATTATCTGCCAAATCGGCCCCGGACTGTTCGGCGTCCGCACTGAAGAAGGAGAATTTTCGTGGGAAGAATTTAAGAAAAAAAGCCGTCTCGAACAAATTAAAGCCTTTGAATTAAAGCTTGCGCAAGGAGCGAAAGCAAGAGGCGGGCATATTGACGGTTCAAAGGTTACCGAAGAAATTGCCGCCATCAGAAATGTACAGCCCGGACAATCCATAGACAGCCCCAACCGTTTCAATGAATTCTCAAATGTTCCAGACATGCTTGATTTTATTGAGAAATTAAGGACTGTCGGTGAAAAACCGGTCGGCATCAAAATTGTTCCGGGCAGCCGAAAAGACCTTGAAGATCTTATTTCCTGTATGAGTTCATCAGGCAAGCATCCCGACTTTATTACGATTGACGGCAGTGAAGGGGGAACGGGTGCTTCCTTTCATGAGCTGGCGGATTCCGTCGGCCTGCCGATTCTGACCGGCCTCCCCCTTGTTGACGGCCTTTTGAAAACATACGGTATAAGAGATAAGCTGAAAATTTTCGCATCCGGAAAGCTGCTCACTCCCGATAAAATCGCCGTCGCCCTCGCGTTAGGCGCGGATTTTGTCAATATTGCCCGGGGAATGATGTTTTCAGTCGGCTGTATCCGCGCTCAAGTATGCCACACCAATCATTGTCCTGTCGGAGTGGCAACAACCGATCCAAAGCTTCAGCGCGCGCTCAGTATCGAAGACAAACAGCACCGCGTCTGCAACTACGTGCTCTCCTTGCGTGAAGGACTGTTTCACCTTGCCGCGGCGGCGGGCATCAGCTCACCGATTCATTTCTCAGCTGAACACATCGTATACCGAGAGGAAGACGGCAGCCTGAGGGAGCTTCCCGGCCTTATGAACCAGCACGCATAAAAAAAAACCGCCTGCCGTCATCGGCAGAGCGGTTTTTTACGTTGCTGAGGAGGATTCTCCTTTGTTGACACGGTCAAGCGCCATTTCATAGGCGTCGTTGCCGTAATTTAAGCAGCGCTTCACCCGGGAAATCGTTGCTGTTGAAGCACCCGTTTCGCTTTCTATTTTGTGATACGTATTTCCTTCACGGAGCATTCTTGCCACTTCCAAACGCTGCGCCAGCGATTGGATTTCATTAATCGTACAAAGATCATCAAAGAAACGATAGCATTCCTCCAGATCTTTCAGCGATAAAATAGATAAGAATAACTGGTCCAGTTCTTTTCCGCGTAATTTATCGATTTGCATCGTCAAACATCTTCTCCTTTACTAATGGAAGCTGCATCGAGATCAGGCACGATATTAATCCATGTCTTTCCTGGCACAAACGGAAGAATCTCACCGCCTTTTACGGGCAGAATACGTCCGTCTTTATATTCCCAGTCTGACTCAATAACATCGCCGTGCTGAAGCAGGAGACCCTTTCCCCCTGATTGAATATCGATGGCCCGCCTTCCATCTTTGTCTGTAATGCGATGGCCGGCTTCAACAATAAAAATGTTGTGCATGGCTAAAGGCTTTCCGGTCTCCCGGTCTGTCGCTTTCACACCATCAGAGCTTCTTGTATAAGCATCAGCTTTTTTATCATAATCGTATTCGACAAGATTTGTAACGTTTTGTGTTCCATAATCTATCCGAATATTGTAGGTATCGTTTCCGGGTTTTGCGTCTGATGTCTGAAATGGAAGCGGTTTTGTTTTTTCGTTCAGCTTGTATCCCTTTTGTTCCGCCGCCTTTCTGATATTGTCATAAGACGTGTAGGAATTGTGGGGAGGCTTGCTGAAATCGGCTCTCCAAAACAGGCTTCCGTCAAAATCCAAACCGTTTATATAATCGTAAGCTCCGGACTCCAGCTGCTTTTTAGCGCCGGGACTCCAGCCATGATGGACAAATATGCTGTTAAACCCGCTGCTGAGGGTGACAAAATATTCCCTCGCGCTCCGCACAGGCCCGACCGTTTCCGGCATCTCACTCTGAAAAATCGCGAGAAACCGCGTAATCCGGCCCTCCGCCAGCGCTTCGATGACAACATCCGCCTTTGACAGCCCGGATTGGGGCCTCGCCTTCGGATGATTGTTCACTGCGACTGCAATCGGACGGCGTTCTGCAAGCTTCCGCTCAGTTTTCAACCCTGTTAAAGGGGCTTCCGCCTCTTTCGGCTGCACCTGATCGGCATCATTCTGCCGGCAGGCGGCAAGCAGCAAAAACGCAAAATAAAGCATACAAACGGTTTTCCATCTTTTCATATGTCGGCTCCCTGCTTTTATATTTTAACGCATTATCGATGGAAAGAGTACAGTTTTTTTCATCACGTCGAATATTCCTCTCGGCGTAATGCGAATATAAGGCAGGTGTGTGCTCTGCAAAAAGAGCAGCGTATAGATCGGATCGCAGAATCGGTAGCCCCGCTCTTCCAGCAGAATCCTCAGTTTTTGTTCTTTCTCAAGCACCTCTTCATAATTCTCCGCAGATGCGGAACCATTTAAGGAGAGGGGGATTTCATGAAGAATTTTCCCGTTTTCGGCAAGTACGATTCCCCCGCCGATTTCTTTCATCCGTGAGAAAGCAAGCAGGATATCTTCCTTATTTTTTCCGACAGCGATAATATCTCCGGTTGTCGTGTAGGAACTGACAAAGCCCTGCACCCGCTCGGCAAAACCTTTCAGCATTGTATTGACCCGCCATTTTCCATGCTTATCGAGAAGCGTGAGATAGCTTTCATCATGATCAAAAGAAAGCTGGTCAACAGAATTATCAATCGCAATCATATACGGCTCCATAATGACCGCGTTGCGCATTTTCACACCCATCGGCATTGAAAACTGTAAATCATCCATCGTCATATCATATGAAAGCTCAAGAGGGACAAGACCGCCCTTTTTCCAATCCGTTTCTGTAAACGCCTTCATATTTCGGCCGTCTTCTCTCAGCAGTATGCCTTTGGATATCACCGTGACCGGATCCGGATTCATGGGGTCATCGAGAATGTTCAATGAGGCAAGCCGTCCAGGGCCGACTACACCGAGAAAGTCGTCCATCTGATAATACTTCGCGATATTAAAGGACGCCATATTGTAAGCGTCAATCGCCGGAACTCCTTCCTCCAGAGCGATTTTGATTAATTCATTCGTCATGCCGCCTTTATAAAAAAGCGGCGACGCCCCATCCGTCGTGTAAAAGAAATGATCATAATGCCGGAAGCCTTTTTGGTGGAGGTCCTGCAAAATCGTCCTCAAATCAGGGCGGATGGATGAATGCCTGAGCGACACATAGTAGCCCAATTCAAGCCGTCTCATCACCTCGTCGCCATTCATCGCCTCGTGATCGGAATCGGCGCCGAACAGTTTCATCTTCGTAAGTGTTTTCTCAGAAGCGCCGGGAAAATGCCCTTCGATCCGCTTGCGCAGTTTCTTTGTCGCCTGCATGCAATGAAGCATCAAGTCATCCCCGTCCATGAGCCGCGGCCAGCCGGTCAATTCTCCGCCTTGAATGACATCGGGGTGCTCAATCCATTGCTTGCGGACATCAAAAGAAAGAAGCTGGTCTTCATTCAGCACTTCAGTCTGCAGATCATATCTGGACCACCAGAAATATTGCACCGGCTGTTTTTTCAGTTCTTCTAATATGGTAAGCGCTTTCTTTTTTCCGCTGTGCAAAAGGAAAAACAAGTTATCATTAACAAACGTCGTTGTTCCGAATTGAGACACATATTCGGCGAGCGTTTGGGGATTATATATTTGAAAAGGATGTGTATGCGGTTCAATGTAACCTGGCACAATGTATTTTCCTTCACAATTTATGGTATGAATGTGCTCTGCTGCATCAGGAAGCTCATCACCGACATATACAATTCGGTCTCCGTAAATCCAGATATTTTTTTTCAGCCATTGTTTTAAAAAAGGATTTAAAACGAGAGCGTTCCGTAAGAGTAGCGTTGGAAGCAGCTTTGAGTCTACAACATCCGCCTGTGATCTGATGTCTTTATTTTTCCAGTTAAAGGTACGTTCGGACATTCACATACTCTCCTTCGCTTATATTAGACTCATCGTATCACATCCGCACAATTATCGCACGGTTAAAACGTTACAAATTATTGAAGATGAACAAAAAGTAAAGGAGCTGAAATAATGAAACCGAATATCAGTTTATTGAACGCCGTTATGCGAATCACTTGCGGCCTCACCATTTTGTCTGCCGCGTCAGCGAAATACACGAGAAAACCGTGGTGCAAAATGCATCTTTTCTGTATGATGATGGGCGCAATGAAAGCGGCGTCCGGCATCCTCCGCTTCTGTCCGGTAACGTATATGTTCCAGGCTGGAATGAATCAGGATGACAGCCGCCAGCAAGAAAAATAACAAGCCGTTTCGGCTTGTTATTTATTTTCTCCTATTATAAAAGTGTCCGGCAAGTCCGAGAAGGATCGGATAACAGAAAGCCCAGCCGCTGAAGCTGTAAATGCCGATACAAAGTCCGAGTGAGGCCAGCGCTGACCACCAGCCGATACCGAAGCGGCGCAGCAGCTTGAGCCCGGCCGCCATTGTAATGATGTATGAAGCGATAAATGCGGCACTCGGACCCTTCAGCAATACTTCAGGATTGAGCTGAAACACCCATTGAATCAAAAGCACCGTAAAAAATATGGCGCCGAGCGTCGTCAGCACACGCACAGGGGTGCGGTTTTTTTGATGCAGCCGGTCAAAGTATTTCGGAATATGCCCTTCCCGCGACATCGCATACACCATTCTTGAAAAGCCCGCAATATTGGCATGAACGGTGCTGAATGTAATAAACAGCGCCAGACATGCGGTTATGTATACTCCCGTCCGCCCCGTGCCGTTTGCCATCAGCAAATTGAGAGACGCGATGCCTTTTTCGTCTCCGTAAGCATGGGTTCCGACCGTAACATAAGCAGTCAGTGTATATAACAGCCCCACACACGCGGCGGCCGCAAACAGACTGATCGGAATATCCCTTTTCGGATGTTTAAACTCTTCGGCAAGCGGTGTAATCATTTCCCAGCCGACAAAGGAGAAAAAGATCATAACTGCGGCCGAGCCTGCGGCATGCCATCCGTGCGGGAGAAACGGATGAAAAGAGCCGGGCGTGACATGCGGCAGTGAAACAGCAACAGCCGCGGCTAACAACAATATAATCAAACAAATGATCAGGGTGCCGATCCCTGCGGATAGCTGAAGCCCTCTTAAATGAAGAAACAGGGATAAAGCAAGCATTGCAGACGCAATCAATGTAACGGCACCCGCACCCGCTCCGGTGACGCTTGTGATGTACTGAGCACCGGTCAGCGCGATAATCGGGACGCCGATCGGAACTGACCCAAGCATGATCCAGCCTGAAACCGCTCCGGCCTTTTTCTGAAAAGCAAGTTCTGCATATGCTGTAATCCCTCCCGCACTCGGCGCTTTCTGCACCAAGGCGGAGAGTGTCCCCACAATCGGAAAAGCCGCCAATGACATCAAAAGCCAAGCGGCGAGCGAAGCAGGCCCCGCGGTATCTGCCGCAACAGAAGGCAGAATTAAAATCCCGCACCCCAAAACAGCCCCTATCGTCAATGCGGTTCCCTGCACCCATGTGAGAGAGCGGCGCAGCGTATTCATGGTGATTCCCCCTTTTTGAAAAGCTGGCTTTATTATAAAGAAAGAAAACGGTCTTCCATATGTTACAATTAAGCAAAAACGGTTTCTTTCATTTAAAAATAAAGGAATTACAGGAAGATCACTTAAAATGAAAAGGGGCAGCCTTATGGACCAAACAGACTTACATATTTTATCGCATTTGCAGAAAAACGCCCGGCTGACAATGGTGGAGCTCGGCAAGCTTGTCGGGCTCAGCTCTCCAAGCGCCGCTGAACGGGTCAAAAAACTCGAAGAAAAAGGGGTGATCACGGGCTACGGCGCCAATATCAATTTTGAGAAACTGAATAAGCACGTAACGGCTTTTATCCTGATGGAACCGAGAAACTGCAAGCATTATGCCGCATTTGCCGGCAAGCATCCGGATGTCATAGAAAACCACAGAATCACCGGCATGTACAGCTACATCACAAAAGTCGTGACAGAATCCGTCCATACGCTGGAGGACTTTATCGATGAATGCATGTCACACGGCAAGCCGACAACCTTGGTCGTCCTGTCTTCCTCAGCCTTTGAAGGCGCCCTTACGTAAAAAGAAAACCCCCGCATCTTTCATGACGCGGGGGTTTTCCATTATCGCAGCGATGCTTTCAGCGCACGGACGCCGATATCGCTTCTGTAAAACAGGCCGGGTTTTGTCAGGCCGGAAACGGCACTGTACACTTTATCTCTCGCCGCTTCAAATGTCTCAGCAAATGCCGTGACATTGGCGACCCGGCCGCCGTTTGTGACAAATTGATCGCCGTCTTTTTTCGTTCCGGCATGAAAAACGGCGATTCCGTCTTCAGCGGATGTCAAACTGCCGATCGGTGTCCCTTTCGCATAGCCTTCAGGATAGCCCTCAGAAGCCAGCACAACGCTGACAGCGGCCGTATCCTTCCACCTTAGGTCAACATCCTTCTCATGAAGCAGATCCAAAAGCACCTGAATGAGGTCTGATTCCATTCTCGGCACCACAACCTGTGTTTCCGGATCACCGAAGCGCGCGTTGAATTCAATGACTTTTGATCCGTTTTCCGTCAGAATCAGCCCCGCGTACAGCACGCCCGTGAAGGAGCGTCCCTCTTTCACCATAGCTTTTGCCGCCGGCTTCACAATCGTTTCGACAGCGCTTTTGACGATGTCATCGGAAATGTGCGGCACCGGTGAGTAGGCGCCCATTCCGCCCGTATTCGGCCCTTTGTCTCCGTCGAAGGCGCGTTTATGGTCTTGGGCGATCACCATCGGATAGACGGTCTCCCCTTTCACAAACGCCATTAAGGAAAATTCTTCGCCGGCGAGGAATTCTTCAATGACCACGGATGCGCTCGCCTCGCCGAATTTCTCATCCTCGAGAAAATCGTGCAGGCATTCAATCGCTTCCTCTTCAGTCATCGCGACCGTCACACCTTTTCCGGCGGCAAGCCCGTCCGCTTTAATGACAATCGGCGCGCCTTTCTGCTGCACATATGCTTTCGCCTCTTCAAATGAAGTAAACGTCTCATACTCCGCCGTCGGTATACCGTATTTTTTCATTAAATCTTTCGCAAACTGTTTGCTTCCTTCAATGATTGCCGCTTGTTCGGACGGTCCGAAAACAAGGAGTCCGGCTTTTTCAAACTCGTCCGCTATCCCTTCAATGAGAGGAACCTCGGGGCCGATAATCGTCAGGCCGACATGATGTTCTTTCGCAAAGGCAATGAGTCCGGCATGATCGCTTTCTTCGATGCTGACCAGCGTCGCGCAGTCTGCCATACCGTCATTTCCGGGCGCAGCGTACACCGTGTCAGTAAGCGGACTTTGCGCCGCTTTCCAAGCCAATGTATGCTCTCTGCCGCCTTTACCGATAATCAATACATTCACGCTTCGTTCCTCCCTTAATGTTTGAAATGTCTGATGCCTGTGAAGACCATGGCAATGCCGTATTCATCCGCTTTTTTAATTGAATCTTCGTCCCGGACCGATCCGCCGGGCTGGATGATCGCCGTGACGCCCGCTTTTGCGGCTTCTTCGACCGTATCCGGCATCGGGAAAAACGCGTCTGATCCGAGCGCGCTGCCTTTTGCTTTTTCTCCGGCCTGCTCGATGGCGATTTTGGCCGAACCGACGCGATTCATCTGTCCTGCACCCACACCGACCGTCATATGGTCTTTTGTAAGAACGATTGCGTTCGATTTCACGTGTTTGACGACTTTCCAAGCCAGCTTCAGATCTTCCCACTCCTGCTCGCTCGGCTCTCTTTTTGTCGGAATGCTGATTTTTGCGTCATCAAATCCGTGCACGTCTAAATCTTGAATCAAAAGGCCGCCCTGTACGGAAGTCAGCTGTTTTTCTTTCTTCCCTGCTGCATTCACGTCAAGCGTGAGCAGACGAAGATTTTTCTTCGACGTCAGCACGTTCAGCGCTTCTTCACTGAAAGAAGGGGCGATTATGATTTCTAAAAAGATGCCGTGAAGGGCTTCGGCCGTTGCCTGATCAACTTCACGGTTCAGCGCGATGATGCCGCCGAAAATGGACGTTTTGTCCGCTTCATACGCTTTATTGAACGCTTCCTCAATTGAAGCTCCCGTACCGACTCCGCATGGGTTCATATGTTTAACGGCAACAGCAGCGGGTTCTGTAAATTCCCGGACGATTTGAACGGCCGCATCCGCGTCTTTAATGTTATTGTAAGAAAGCTCTTTGCCGTGAAGTTGTTTTGCCGCCGCAATGGAACCGGAGACAGGCAGTGCGCTTTGATAGAAAACAGCCTCTTGGTGAGGGTTTTCGCCGTAGCGGAGCGATTGTTTTTTCTCAAATGTAACGGTGAATTGCTCAGGGTCTTTCTCACCGGCCTCGTGTGTTAAGTAATCGGCGATTAATGCGTCGTATGCCGCGGTGTGGCGGAATACTTTGGCCGCAAGCTCGCGTTTTCTTTTAAGTGAAACGCCGCCGTGTTCTTTGATCTCATTGAGCACGGAGCTGTAATCGGCCGGGTCCGTGATGACCGTCACATCCTGATGGTTTTTCGATGCGGCGCGCAGCATGCCGGGACCGCCGATATCAATGTTTTCTATCGCTTCATCGTATGTTACGTCTTCTTTTGAAATCGTTTCTTTAAACGGATAAAGGTTGACGACCACAAGATCAATGGGTGCAATGCCGTGCTCATTGATCTGCGCCATATGCTCTTCATTGTCTCTTACAGCAAGCAGGCCGCCGTGAATATTAGGATGGAGCGTTTTTAACCGTCCGTCCATAATTTCAGGAAATCCGGTCACTTCCGAAATGCCGATGACATCCACACCGTTTTCCTGGAGAAGTTTTTTTGTTCCTCCGGTCGAAATGACTTCGACGCCGAGCTCTGTCAGTTCCTTTACGAAAGGTACAAGATTTGTTTTATCAGAAACACTGATTAGTGCGCGTTTGATTGTCATGCCTTTTCACCTCTGTTATTTAGTCCCAGCAGCTGTTTCACAACACTCGGATACCATTTGTGCTCAAGCTCGTGTATTGTATGTTCCATGTCTTCAAGCGTATCGTTTTCCTGTATCTCGAATGCTTTTTGCGCGATAATCGGTCCGGTGTCCATGCCTTCGTCAACGTAATGAACGGTAATGCCCGCCACTTTCACACCGGCACGATGCGCCTGTCCGACAGCGTCAATGCCCGGAAATGCCGGGAGAAGCGACGGATGTATATTGATAATCCTGCCTCCGTATGCTTCAAGCAGCGTATCTCCGATCAGTCTCATATAGCCGGCGAGAACGATTAATTCAACCCCGTGCAGACGAAGCTGTTCAATAATGGCCCGTTCAAAGGCGGCCTTGTTTTCAAAAGCTGACGGTTCAAAGGCGAATGACGGGATATGTAAAGCCTCCGCCCTTTCCACCGCCTTTGCATGAGGCTTGTCCGTCACGAGAAGCGATAGCTCCGCGTCCCACTTCTCTTCTCTCATGCGTTTGGCAATGGCCTCGAAGTTCGATCCGTTTCCTGAAGCAAATACCGCAAATTTTTTCATGAAAGTGCCGCACCGCCGAAAGAAATGCCTTCGCCGTGCTTGACCCGCCCGATCAAATAAGCCTTCTCGCCCTGAGCTTCAAGCGTGTCGATGACGTCTGTCAGGTTTTCTTCTTTAACAGCAAGGACAAAACCGATGCCCATGTTAAAGACGTTGAACATTTCTTCTTCTTTCAGCTTGCCGTGCTCCTGCAAAAACGGAAAAATCGGTGGGATCGGCCATGACCCGTGATCAATTTCCGCGCTCAATCCGTCCGGCAGCATCCGCGGAATGTTCTCGATGAATCCTCCGCCTGTCACATGCGCCATGCCGTCCACCTTACCGCTTTTTACCGCTTCAAGTACCGGCTTCACATATATTCTCGTCGGTTCCAGCAATTCTTCTCCGAGCGGCCGTGCGAAGGGTTCATAGACAGTATCCAAATCAAGTCCGCCGTCATCAAGAAGCACCTTTCTCACAAGGGAAAATCCGTTGCTGTGAAGGCCGCTTGAAGTAAGTCCGATTAAGAGATGCCCCTCTTCGATATGTTCACCGGTGACGATTTCGTCTTTTTCCGCGACACCGACTGAAAAGCCGGCAATATCGTATTCATCAGCCGTATAGAGCCCCGGCATTTCCGCCGTCTCACCGCCGATAAGCGCTGATCCTGACTGCTCGCAGCCATCTGCCACGCCCTGAACGATCTGCTCGATTTTTACCGGATCGGCCTTGCCGACTGCTAAATAATCAAGGAAAAACAGCGGCTCCGCTCCTTGGGCGAGCACATCATTTACACACATCGCCACCGCATCGACGCCGATCGTGTCATGCTTATCCATTGAAAAAGCGAGTTTCAGCTTGGTGCCGACACCGTCTGTTCCGGAAATTAAAACAGGCTTTTGATACGGGAGCTCTGACAGATCAAACATTCCGCCAAAACCGCCCAAGCTTCCCATAACGCCGAGCCTTTTCGTGCGCTCCACGTGTTTTTTCATTCGTTTGACGGCTTCATATCCGGCTTCGATGTCAACTCCGGCATTTTTATAAGCATCAGACATCCCTATCACTCCTTGTCAATTCGTTTCTCCTCAAAAGGCAGAAAGAGAAAGGCAGCCTGAAATCGCGCTGCCTTTATATCATTTTCAGACTTTATTTTGTCAGCACTGCTTCTTTTACGTGAGGAAGCACTGTATCCTGATAAATTTCCGTCGGATATTTGCCCGTAAAACAAGCGAGGCATTGTCCGCAATTGGTGTCTTCAAATTTCCGGCCGACTCCTTTTAACAATCCGTCTACACTTAAGAAAGAAAGCGTGTCGGCGCCGATAATCTGGCGGATTTCTTCGACTGAATGTGAGGAAGCGATCAGCTCCTCATGGGTCGATGTGTCGATGCCGTAGAAGCAAGGATGGGCGATCGGAGGCGAACTGATCTTTACATGCACCTCTGTCGCTCCCGCTTCTCGGAGCATTGTGACGATCCGGCGGCTTGTCGTCCCGCGCACGATGGAATCATCAACCATGACGACCCGTTTTCCTTCAACAACACCGCGGACGGCGGACAGCTTCATTCTTACTCCTTGCTCACGAAGAGCTTGGGACGGCTGGATAAACGTTCTGCCGACGTAACGATTTTTAATGAGACCGAGTTCGTACGGAATGCCCGTTGCCTCGGCATAGCCGATGGCCGCGGAAATACTGGAATCAGGCACGCCTGTGACGACATCCGCTTCAACCGCGGACTCCTGGGCAAGCATTTTCCCGAGGCTTTTCCGGGCGCTGTGCACGTTAATGCCGTCGATATTGCTGTCCGGACGAGAAAAATAGATATACTCCATGCTGCAGATAGAACGGTTGATATTCATGGAGAAACGCTCTGATTTCAAGCCTTCATCGTTTATGATAAGCATTTCGCCCGGTTCTACGTCACGAAGGTACGTCGCGCCGACCACATCAAATGCGCATGTTTCTGATGCGACGACGTAAGCGTCACCGAGCATGCCGAGTGAAAGCGGTCTGAGTCCGTTCGGGTCAAGCGCTACAATCATTTCTGTTTCTGTCATGATTAAAAAGGCGTAAGCGCCTTTCAGCATAGATAGCGAATTTTTGATCTGATCCTTCAGTGAAAAGTGGCCGCTGCGTTTAATCAGATGAGCCAGCACTTCCGTATCGGAGGAAGTCTGAAAGATGCTCCCTTGGTTTTCCAGCTGCTGCTTCAATTGTGTGGCATTGACCAGGTTGCCGTTATGGGCGAGCGCGAGACTGCCGTTGTTTTGCGAACGGAACAGGAGCGGCTGGACATTTTCATATCCGCTGCCACCGGCCGTCGCATAGCGGACGTGACCGATCGCGCCTTTGCCTTTCACTTTGCTCAGTTCGCCGTTTTGAAAAACCTCGGTAATAAGCCCCTGCCCTTTATGAGCCGTCAGTTTTTGGCCGTCGGTCGCCACGATGCCGGCACCCTCCTGCCCTCTGTGCTGCAGGCTGTGCAGACCGTAATACGTAATCTGCGGAGCCTCTTCATGACCCCAGATGCCAAACACACCGCATTCTTCATTCAGGCCTTTGATTTCAGCAAGCATGGAATAGCTCCTTTCCACGCGCGCTCAAGTTCTTTCGTTTGCGCGTGAACCAATTGTTGTCCTTCTTGGCTTCGGATCGTCAACTGTCCGTCCCCTGTCACTTCACCGATATGAATGGCATCTGCCGCAGCCGCTTCAAACGCCGCCTTGTTTTCTTCCTTTACGGAAACGACGAAGCGGGATTGAGACTCACTGAACAAAAGAGCCGCTTCATTAAATGCCGTGATGTTTGCGCCGAGTCCGTCTGTCGTCATGACGCTTTCTGCAATCGCCACAGCCAAGCCGCCTTCTGACACGTCATGCGCAGATTGGACCAGACCTTGTTTAATGGCGTTCAGAAGCGATTTTTGGCGGGCTTTTTCAACGTCAAGATCAATTTCAGGCGCTTTGCCATAGATTTTCCCTTCAGTCATTTTCTGAAGTTCACTTCCTGCATACTCAGGCTTCGTTTCACCGATGACGTAAATCAAGTCCCCCGCCGCTTTGACATGCTGTGTCGTAATATGAGCCGTATCTTCGATTAACCCGACCATACCGATGACTGGCGTCGGATAGATGGCCGTTCCATTCGATTCATTATAAAGTGATACGTTTCCGCCGATGACAGGTGTGCTGAGAACATTGCACGCCTCGCTGATGCCGTCGGCCGCTTTTTCGATCTGCCAGAAAATTTCAGGTTTTTCCGGGTTTCCGAAATTCAGATTATCCGTGACCGCAAGCGGCTCGGCACCGGAGCAAACGATGTTGCGCGCCGCTTCGGCAACGGCGATTTTCCCGCCTTCTTCAGGATCGAGATACAAATAGCGGGCGTTGCAATCCGTCGTCATTGCCAGCGCTTTTTTCGTACCGCGGATTCTGAGCACTCCCGCGTCAGAGCCCGGAGCCACCACCGTATTCGTGCGCACCATGTAATCATATTGATCGTACACCCACTCTTTGCTCGCAATTGTCGGCTGCTGCAGCAGGGCAAAAAGCGTCTCTGTCGCGTCTTTTACTTCAGGCGCGGGAACTTCAGTTTCCTGAAACTCGCGGTAGTACGCGGGTTCTGCTGACGGCTTATGATATACAGGGGCTTCTTCCGCCAGCGCATCAACAGGAAGCTCGCAAACAACCTCTCCGTTATGGCGGAGGCGGAGCATTTTATCATCCGTGACATGGCCCACGGAAACCGCTTCAAGATCATATTTATTAAAAATATCGACAATTTCCTGTTCACGTCCGCGTTCAATGACGAGAAGCATGCGTTCCTGAGACTCGGAAAGCATCATTTCGTAAGCGGTCATACCCGTTTCCCGCTGCGGAATGAGATCAAGGTTCATTTCAATACCGGAACCGGCTTTGCTTGCCATTTCAGCGCTTGAACTTGTCAGACCGGCCGCTCCCATATCCTGAATGCCGACTAACGCGTCACACTGGATGACTTCCAGGCAGGCTTCAAGAAGAAGCTTTTCCATGAAGGGATCGCCGACCTGCACCGCGGATCGTTTTTCTTCAGATGAATCTGACATTTCTTCTGATGCGAAAGTAGCACCGTGAATGCCGTCGCGTCCCGTCTTAGCGCCGACGTACATAACCGTGTTGCCGACGCCTTTCGCCTGGCCTTTTTTAATATCCTTATGATCAATTAGGCCGACGCACATGGCATTGACAAGCGGATTGCCCTCATAGCTTGCGTCAAACTGCACTTCTCCGCCGACCGTCGGAATGCCGATACAGTTTCCGTATCCCGCGATTCCCGCCACTACTTCTTCAAACAAGTACTTCACACGCGGTGAAGTGAGTTCACCAAATCGAAGAGAGTTTAATACAGCTATCGGACGGGCGCCCATTGAGAAAACGTCACGGATGATGCCGCCCACTCCCGTCGCAGCACCCTGGTATGGCTCAAGCGCTGACGGGTGGTTATGCGATTCAATTTTGAACACAACCGCCTGATTGTCACCGATGTCAACGATCCCCGCGCCTTCCCCGGGGCCTTGCAGCACGCGTTCTCCGCTTGTCGGAAATTTGCGTAAAATCGGCTTAGAATTTTTATAGCTGCAGTGCTCTGACCACATCACGGAAAAAATCCCGATTTCCGTGTAGTTTGGCAATCTTCCGATAATAGATTCAATGAGTGCGAACTCGTCATCACTGACACCCATTTGCTGATAGAGTTTCTCTTCTTTTATTTGTTCTTTACTTGGTTCAAGCAGTAGCGACATGAGTTTCCCTCCAATTTTTCACGATAGACTGGAACAATGTAAGACCGTCTGCGCTGCCGAGCAGGTCATCGACCGCGCGCTCCGGGTGAGGCATCATGCCTAATACGTTGCCTTTCTCATTCACGACGCCGGCAATGCCGCTGACGCTTCCGTTAATATCGCCGCCGTATGTGAAAGCGATTTGATTGTTTTCTTTTAATCTTTCAAGCGTTTCGTCATCACAGTAGAAATTGCCTTCGCCGTGGGCAACGGGGATCGTAATCGATTGTCCCTCTTTGTAGGAAGAAGTGAACATTGTTTCGCCGTTCTGCACGATTAATTCAACCGGGCGGCAAATGAATTTTAAATCTTTATTGCGTCTCATGGCGCCGGGCAGCAGTCCGAGCTCCTGCAGAATCTGGAATCCGTTGCAGACGCCAAGAACCGGTTTTCCTTCAGCAGCCGCTTTTTTCACGGCCGGCATGATGTTGGCGAATCTGGCGATGGCGCCGCATCTCAGATAGTCGCCGTAAGAAAAGCCGCCGGGGATGAGCACGCCGTCAAATCCGTCAAGGCTTGTTTCCTCGTGCCAGACATACTCGACTTCTTCGCCGAGTTCGTCCTTTACGGCGTGATACATATCAATATCGCAGTTAGAGCCGGGTAACACAATCACCGCAAATTTCACTGTGCGACAACCTCCTCAACTTCATATCGGTAGTCTTCAATGACTGTATTGGCAAGGAGCTTCTCACACATTTCTTTAACGAGTTCATCAAGATCGCGGTCTGATTTTTCCAGCGTCAGCTCCATGTATTTTCCGATGCGTACATCCTGCACTTCATTGTAGGTCATGCTGTGCAATGCATGCTGCACCGCGTTTCCTTGAGGATCAAGCACACTTTCTTTTAAGCTGACATAAACTTTCACTTTATACATTATGAATTGCCTCCCAGTCTTTTGAAAATCTCTTCATATGCGTCGGTTAAGCTTCCCAGGTTCCGTCTGAACAAATCTTTATCGAGCTTTTCGTTCGTGTCTTTGTCCCACAGACGGCACGTGTCAGGAGAAATCTCATCCGCTAAAAGCACCCGTCCTTCTGCGTCTAAGCCGAATTCCAGCTTAAAATCTATTAATCTGACACCGCAGTCTTCAAAAATATGCTGCAGCTCTTTATTCACCTGTCTTGTAATTGATTTGATCGTTTCCACCTGTTCGGATGAAGCCGCTTTTAACAGCCAAATATGATCTTCGGTTATGAGCGGATCACCGAGTGCGTCATCTTTATAGTAAAATTCGATAATCGGCTGCGGAAGCTCTGTTCCTTCCGGGATGCCGAGGCGTTTCGACATGCCCCCGGCGGCAATGTTTCTGACCACGACTTCAAGCGGAACGATGCTTACTTTTTTGATAAGCTGCTCTGATTCTGAAACACGCTCCACAAAATGGTTGTCAATTCCTTTGGCGTGCAGATGTTTGAAGATCAGGCTTGAAATTTCATTGTTCAGACGTCCCTTTCCAGTGATCTCCGCTTTTTTCTCGCCGTTAAAGGCTGTTGCGGAATCCTTGTAGACCACGCGGAGAATCTGTTCGTCTTCAGTTTGATAAATTCGTTTCGCTTTTCCTTCATAAAGAAGATTATTTTTCGCAATATTCACGGAAGGCCTCCTAACCCGAATGTTGGGAATATTCAATCTATAGCGGCTGAAGAAGCCGCCTCCGGCTGGCTTCTTCTATAAACCTAAACGATCAAAGATCAAGTCGACGTTTTTCAAATGATAATTGTAGTCAAAGCAATCGGCAATCTGTTCCGGTGTAAGACGGGACGTGATTTTTTCCTCCGCTTCGACAAGCTGACGGAACGGCACTTGTTTTTCCCACGCTTCCATCGCTTTCGGCTGAACCATATCATATGCTTCTTCACGAGGCAGACCCGTGTCAATTAAAGCGAGCAGCACGCGCTGAGAATAGATTAGACCCAGTGTGCGGTCCATGTTGCGTTTCATATTTTCCGGGAATACCGTTAAGTTTTTGACGATATTGCTGAAACGGTTCAGCATGTAATTCAGCGCGGTTGTCGCGTCAGGTAGAATGATGCGCTCAGCTGATGAATGAGAAATATCACGCTCATGCCATAACGGAACATTTTCGTACGCCGTCAGCATGTATCCGCGGATCACGCGCGCCATGCCCGTCATATTTTCAGACCCGATCGGATTCCGTTTATGAGGCATAGCTGATGAGCCTTTTTGTCCTTTTGCAAAAAACTCTTCCACTTCCCGTGTTTCACTTTTTTGCAGACCGCGGATTTCCACTGCGAATTTTTCAATGCTCGTCGCGATCAGGGCAAGTGCCGCCATGTAATCCGCATGACGGTCGCGCTGTAATGTCTGAGTAGAGATCGGCGCCGCTTTCAGGCCGAGTTTTTCACAGACATACTGCTCTACGAACGGATCAATATTTGCATATGTGCCGACCGCGCCGGAAAGCTTCCCGACTTCGATTCCTTCTTTTGCCTGCTTGAAACGTTCAAGGTTGCGTTTCATTTCTTCGTGCCACAGCGCGAGCTTCAGGCCGAATGTCGTCGGTTCTGCGTGTACGCCGTGCGTGCGGCCCATCATGACCGTGTATTTATGTTCTTTCGCTTTTTCTTTTATAATGTCAACAAATCTCTCAATGTCCTTGAGTAAAATCTCATTCGCTTGTTTTAATAGATAGGAAAGAGCGGTATCCACGACATCTGTTGACGTCAGGCCGTAGTGAACCCATTTTCTTTCTTCGCCTAACGATTCTGAAACCGCGCGTGTGAATGCCACGACGTCATGGCGCGTATCCTGCTCGATTTCCAAAATGCGGTTAATGTCGAAAGACGCGTTTTCGCGCATGACTTTGACGTCTTCTTTCGGAATGACGCCAAGTTCAGCCCAGGCTTCACAGGCTAAAATCTCGACTTCCAGCCATGCCTGGTATCTGTTTTCGTCCGTCCAGATCGCGGACATTTCAGGTCTTGAATAACGTTCGATCATTATGCTCGTCCTCCGTCTCTTTTCATCCATATGTTCGTGATGTCCTGAATCCATTTTTCATCAGGCTCCCGCAAAAATGTCATATGCCCCATTTTGCGGCCTTTTTTAATCTCATGTTTTCCGTACAGGTACAGTTTGGCTTCCTTTAAAAACTCCGGATGCTCCTCCGCCAGCTTCACTTCGTCACCGAGAAGATTCACCATCATTCCCGGTTTGAGCAGATCAGTTCTGCCGAGAGGAAGTCCGCAGACCGCTCTGATGTGCTGTTCGAACTGGCTCGTTTCACAAAGATCGAGCGTATAATGCCCTGAATTGTGAGGACGCGGCGCCAATTCATTAATCAAAAGGTCTCCGTCTTCCGTGACGAACATTTCCACCGCAAGCGGCCCGACGAGCTCCAGTTTCTCCGCGAGCTGAACGGCAAGCGCCTCTGCCCGCTTTTGAACCGTTTCCTCCGCTCTCGCGGGCACGATGCTTTGGAACAGAATATTATGGTGGTGGATATTTTCAGCAGCGGGAAAGGTTGAAATCTCTCCGTGCACCGATCTCGTCACGATAACGGAAAGCTCCATTCGGAATGACACCCAGCTTTCAAGTATGCACGCGCCGTTTTCTAACAGTGCGGCCGCTTCATCTGTCTGTCCTTTTTCCTTAATGACAAATTGGCCTTTGCCGTCATATCCGCCCCGGCATGTTTTCAGCACCGCCGGAAGTCCCAATGACTGAACGGCTTCCTCAAGCTCCCGTCTGCTGTTTACGATCCGATAAGGAGCGACCTGACATCCAGCTGACTGGATCGCCTTTTTTTCCGTTTCCCTGTTTTGGGTGATGAGCAGCAGCTCGCTTCCCTGGGGAAGATATGCATGTTCTTTGAGCCAGTTGAGCGCCTCGTAATCAATATTTTCAAATTCGTAGGTAATGATGTCACTGACTCCGGCCAATTTTTGAATCGCTTCACGGTCATTGTACTGGGCGGTAATCTCAATATCGGCGATCTGTCCGCATGGCGAGTCTTTTACGGGATCGACGACTGCGACTTTATACCCCATCTGTTTTGCGGCGACAGCCATCATTTTTCCGAGCTGTCCGCCTCCGATAATGCCGATGACGGCGCCGGGAAAAATCGTTTTTTTATCAGACAAGCTGATCACTGCTTTCCAGCACCGTTTGTTTTGTCGCATTTCTTCTCGCCTCTAGTTTATCCGCAATGTCATCGTCAAATGCCGACAAAATTTGCGCGGCTAACAGACCTGCGTTCACTGCGCCCGCTTTTCCGATCGCTGTCGTCGCGACCGGCACGCCGCCGGGCATCTGTACGATAGACAGAAGAGAATCAAGCCCGTTAAGCGATTTTGTCTGAACCGGAACACCGATCACCGGCAGTGTCGTTTTGGCCGCCGTCATTCCCGGCAGATGCGCCGCTCCTCCGGCTCCGGCAATAATGACTTTTAAGCCCCTGTCTCTGGCGCTTTCTGCATATTCAAACATCAAATCAGGCGTCCGATGCGCGGATACCACCTGTTTTTCATAAGGAATGTGAAGTTCGTCAAGTATGTCGCATGCATGTTTCATTGTCTCCCAATCGGAGGTGCTTCCCATGATGATTCCTGCTAGCGGCTGCATTCTGTTCCCACCTTCTCATGCTTTGTTTTTCAGAAAAAAAAGCCCGGCTCGTATTGCACTATGAGGAAGCAATACAAACCAGGCATGGCGCGTATCGGCAGTCGTTCGCTTCTGCGATATCCATGTCAGCTGTTTATCACTTTCCTGCATAGTCCGGCCGTTTACGGCAGCCGGGTAGAAACTTATGGGCCATATTCCCAAGATTATATGAGGTCGTGTTTTGATTTCATGTTTATCTTAACAACGGACTTGGATAATGTCAACGACATTATCGAACGATATAAAAATTCTTTCTTTTAATGTTCGTGTTTAGATCAATTTCCCTTCAAATACGATTTTTCTCCCGCAAGGAACGACTTGAATTGATCCATTTTCTTTCTTTTCTGTAAAGATCGGCTCTTCCATCCGCCGGACAGGCATATAGCCCTCTTCCTTCATTAAAGTGAGAATGGTATCGATCGTTTCATGTTCCGTTACTTCAAACCGTTTCTTTTTTGGCTTTGTCATTCCTTAATTCTCCTCTTCTTCACTGCTTTCACCCAGAATCCGCCGTGGATCGTTTTGGGCTCAAAGGCGATGATAAACGCTTTTTCATCAAGCGTTTTAATCGTATCATAAAGCTGAAGCTCATATTTGCGCGGCGTCAGAATCTGCATGGCGGTCCGGTCTCCTTCAAGTCCGCCCGCCACCCAGCTTGTGACCCCGTATCCTTTTTCCCGGAGCTGTTTCGGCAGGTCCAGATCAAGCTCTTTCGTAATGACGTTGACTGTAATATAGCCGAGCGCCAGTTTTTCTTCAATTTTCATACCCACTATGACGCCGAGGCCGTAGCCGAGCGCATAGGCAATGACATTTTGAATTTGATTCAGATTGCCGAGCACGAGACTCAAGCCGGTCACATACACAAGGATTTCAATTGTACTGATACCTGCGGCGAAATAGCGCTGCCCCTTTAAGGTAAGGATCATCCTGATCGTAAAAAAAGAGACATATATAATGTTAATGATGAGAATAATGAGAACCATACCTATACTGTTGGATAAAATCGTCTGCATCATTGATTCCCCCTCCTCTGATCTTTGAAAAAACTGACCGGGACGGCCGCGTCAATCTTTCAGGTTAAGGATAGTTTACCCTCTTTTGATCATTTTCAAAAGAAAAAAAAGCCCGCCCCGGAAGGCAGACTTTCAAACTCTTATCAGTGAAGCTCAGCTTTTTTCAATCGTTTGACGGCTTCATATTCCTTTTCTAGTTCACTCAGCGTATATCCGGACAGTTCCTGAACATGGTTTTGATAAAACCCTGAACGGATCAGCTTTGTCCTCAGATGCTGTTTTTTCCGATTAATGGCTTCTCGCAACAACGGGGCCATCCTCATCATCCTTTCCGAATCATAAAGATTAATGCCGTTTTCAACTTGCTGTTGCTCCCATCATATATCGGCCGGCTGCTCAAAACAACACGCTTTATTAGAAATATTTGTAAACATTGTGAAAGACAAATTTCGACTTATAAAGGAATCAGCGAGGCGGTAAAGTACTCTGAAATAAGCGGCCATGTCACAGCCGTAAAGGCGAGCATGATGATGACCGCCGCAGTAATACAGTACATCACGTCAGCCGCAGGCTTTTCAGCCGATTTGTACAGGATCTGCACAAACTGCACCATTGCCGAGGCGGCCAGAAACAATGTCAGCGCCGTAAACACCACAGTGATGACCGGCAGATTCAATATCGCGAAAATCATCCATACTATAGAGCAGGCGACAGCCGGAACCAAAAGCGAACCGACTCCCGCCGCCGCATCCCGCATCGTAATTTTCTGTTTCATCATATAGCGTGATACAAGCCAGACCGCGCCGGCCGCAGCGGCCAAAAAGACGAGCGAATACACGAGAACGACGGTAAAGCCGTCAAAAAACGTATGATGCCGTTCCCCGTATCCGAGCGGTCTCTGCTGGCTTGCCCTCAGCTGAAACCAATTTCCGATTGAGAAAAAGATACTGAATACAAGCATTGAAATAAGAGCATATTTAAAGCGGGAAAAGCCGTCTTCCCCAACGACCTTTACCGGTGATGTCAAAATGCGCAGCGCGAAACGGCAGTAACGTTTGACCGCAGCCCAAGCAGAAGCGAGTTTTTCCGTAAAAGCCGGAGCCGGGCGCCGTTCCTTTTCTTTTTTCTTTTGTTTTTGATAACGTCCCGCATTTCTGGACATTCTCGACAGCGGTTCTTCATCAGTTCCCTGATGCTGTTTTTCTTCTTCCAACGTTTCTTTTCTTTCTTCCGTCATGTCAGCAACTCCTATCAAAAAAATACGGCGGAATTTGTTAAACAAGAAAATAAAACACTTATATAAGGTACCGAAGCGTCCTTAAACAGTCAAGCGGTTTCTTCACCCGGACACCCACATGACGTTTTATCTTATGTATTGGTTTTACGGAATAGGACAAAAACAAAAAACCGGCTGTCTTCAGCCGGTTTTTCCGTTATTTCAAGAAGATGAAATACAGTATAAAGATAACGAACAGCCCGTACATAATCGGGTGAACGCTTTTTCCTTTTCCTTTGCAGATCATTGTAATCGGGTAGAAAATAAAGCCGATCGCAATCCCCGTCGCAATGCTGTACGTCAGCGGCATCATAATCATCGTTAAGAATGCCGGCACAGCCACCTCGAATTTATCCCAGGCGATTTTACCGAGCGGCGCCACCATCAGCGCGCCGACAATAATTAAAGCCGGAGCCGTCACATTCGTAGTGACAACTGACAGAAGCGGCGAGAAAAACATCGCCAGCAAAAAGAGAATGCCCGTCACAACAGCCGCGAATCCGGAACGCGCTCCCGCCGCAACGCCTGAGCTTGATTCAACATAAGAAGTCGTTGTAGACGTACCGAGCACCGCTCCGATAACGATTGAAGTTGAATCCGCAAGAAGCGCTCTCCCCGCACGCGGAAGTTTGTTTTCCTTCATCAGCCCTGCCTGTGTCGCCACAGCCACCAGCGTTCCGGCCGTATCGAAAAACCCGACGAACAGGAAAGTTAAAATGACAATCAGCATTTGGACGGAAAAGATATCCGGAAGGTGCATCCACGCCTGTCCGAAAGTCGGCGCAAGACTCGGCACACTGCCGACAATGTGCGTTGGAACCGGAATCAGCCCGCAGATCATGCCGGCAACCGCCGTCAGAAGCATTCCGATAAACACGCCGCCGTTTACGCGAAGTACCATCAGAATGACCGTCACAATGACACCGAAAACCGTCAGCAGCACAGGACCGCTGTGAATATTGCCGATAGACACCAAAGTCGATGAGTTCGCTTCAATAATGCCGGAACCTTGCAAACCGACAAACGTGATGAATAAACCGATACCAGCGCCGACCGCCAATTTCAGCTCGGGCGGAATTGCATTAATGATTTTTTCCCGCAATCCCGTCAGCGAAAGCGCCACGAAAATAATTCCGGAAATCAAAACGCCGGAAAGCGCAGCCTGCCAGGAAATTCCCATACCGAGTACGACAGAGAAAGCAAAAAACGCGTTTAACCCCATACCCGGCGCAATCGCGATCGGATACTTTGCTATCAGCCCCATTAAAATACAGCCGGCCGCAGACGCAAGGGCTGTAGCGGTGAACACCGCGCCCTGATCAATTTTTAATGCTTCCGGAAATCCCTTCACACCGTTTAAAGACAATGTCAGCGGATTGACGAACAGAATGTACGCCATTGACAAAAAGGTCGTTAAACCGCCGATGATTTCATTACGATAGCTTGTCCCCAGCTCATCAAACTGAAAAAATTGCTTCAAGCCAATTGCCTCCTTCATTCTCTCCCATTTATTCTGCCCGTTATCCGCCAAATAAAAAACGCCCCAAATACATTGGGACGCTTGACTACATACGTTCAGTCTGAATAAATAAGAATGGATTATTTATATCAAACGATTGAGATTGATCCGTAGTCAAGCCATTTACGGTAGCTTGGTAGAAACTTGCGGGCCATATCCCCGCCATTATACGATATCTGCATATTTGATTTCTGAGTCTATTGTATCAATACAATTTTGAAAACTCAATATAAAAAACGAACAATCCCGTTAAAAAAAATTAGTTTATTCGTTAATTGATCAAAAATGGAAGACGGCAAAAGCCGCCTCCCTGTCATCATTTTCCGTCCGCAGGCCGTACCGGAACCGCGAATGTGATCTTGCTGTCACCTGCTAAAGTGTTCATGGCCGTTTGATTGACATACAAAGCATATGAATCGAATGAGAAATCGCGCAATGAATAGTCATTATCAGATGAATCATCCAATTCAAAAACGGATTCCATTTCACCCGTTTTAAGATTCGTGACTTTCGCCTTATTCCCCTTGATATAATAGCCCTTTTCATATTTATCAACTGATGACCAAGTTTTCATTTTTTTCGTATTGCCGAGACCGATTGACTCACCGATATTCATCAGCTGATCTTCATCCGCCTTGCTTACATTAATTCCGCTGAATTGATAATTGACAATCACCCGCCTGCCTTGCTGTTTGATCTTTTTGATGGTGATGCCGACATGGTGATGTTTCGTTTCATAGCTGGCGGGCAGTTTTGTTTTCAGAGGGACGATTTCTCCCGGCTCTGATTCTGATTTTATATTACCCGTTATGAAAAGTGTTTTCGCTTTCGGGTCTATCAATTTGCTGAATTGAGTTTGGCCGCGTATTCTTTTCCCGCCGCCGGGAAGATTCTTTCTGCTGCCAAGGTCAATATTTGACATCGTCATTTCATAATGGTTTCCTGCATCATCCGTTGCTTCGTCAATCGAGATGGCATCATTTTTGGCTGCATCATGAAAGTCGACTGAATATAAGAGAGCCGATCCCATCGTTCCGTTTTCCGCCCGGATATCGAAAAAGCGGTATAATCCGTTATTTACATTGACGGCTTTCGTTCCTTCCAGGGAAACTGACTTTTGTTTTTTGATCGGGAGTGTAAAGCGCCAGTTTCCCGGGATCTCCTTGATTTTTGTAATGACAAGCGGAAGCTTATCACCGTCTTTCAGCTTTGAACCGTCCGTGAACAAGCGAAGCTGTCCTCCGTACCGACCGTCTTTCATTTTTTTCATATCAGTCCTGTCATAATCCTCAGATAATATATTCCGGGTATCTTTATAATCGACTTGAAAAGGAATACTCTCCTCATCTGATTTCAAATTGTCAACGATAAAGTTATAAACGAGCTGTCCGCTGTCGTAATATACACTTTTTACTGTCACCGTGATCCCACGTGATTCCGCTTTCTCGTTCAGTTTTGTCACCAGATTGCTTTTAAACAGCGCAGAACCTGCCTTATCCTGAAACAGACTGTAAATTTGTCCGGCAGCAGGAATGTTTCCCATAGCCGTATTAACGGAGGGCATGAACAAGCCTGAAGACAGATACAGAAAAAACAAAGCAGCAGCAACCGCGAAGCCGTTTATCAGTTTTCTTCCCCATCTCCGTCTGACGGCGCCTTCTTTTCCGGCACGGACAGCCGCGCTGTGTATCACGTTTTTCAATTCAGCTTTCGGCACATCAATGTCCTGATACAATTGCTTCATTTGATGCTTTTCCATATTTGTTTATCCTCCTTTTCCAGCTCTTGCTTCAATGCTTTTCTCGCCCTGTGCAGATGCGTTTTTACGGTGCCTTCCGCCATTCCGGTCTGTTCAGCGATCATGGAAATCGAAAAATCCTGAAAATAATAAAGCTGAATGGTCAGCTGTATATGTTCGTCAAGTGTTTCCAGAGCATTTCGAAGGTCTATGTATTCTTCAACGTTCTTGTTCTCCGCACATGTATCATGGTGCGGCTCAAACGGGATGACGTCACCGTGCTTTTTCCTCATCGCAAAAATCGTATTAAGCAAAATCCGGATCAGCCACGTTTTAAAATATTTCGGCTCCTTCAGCTGAGCGATATGAAGAAAAGCCTTGTAAGCCGTTTCCTGAACAGCGTCCAGTGTGTCTTCTTTGTGATGTAAATAGAGATAAGCTGTTTTATATAAAGTCTCCTGATGAGCTGTGATCAGTTTTTCAAAGGCTGAGGCATCACCTTTTTTCGCCTTTTTGATCAATCGTTCTTCCTTCACCTTATCCACCTCCTATGCTGTTAGATACGAATCGGGGCGAAACGGTTTCAAAAAGATGACAAAAAAAACGCCTCTTTATAAAAAGAGACGTTTTTTATCTTGATTTATTCCCACTCAATCGTTGCAGGCGGCTTGCTCGTAATGTCATACACGACGCGGTTGATGTGTTTCACTTCATTGACGATTCGTGTTGAGATCACTTCAAGCACATCCCAAGGGATACGCGCCCAGTCAGATGTCATGCCGTCGATTGAAGTTACGGCACGGATACCGATTGTGTAATCATACGTTCTCGCATCTCCCATGACGCCGACGCTGCGGATGTCAGGAAGAACCGTGAAGTACTGCCAGATGTCGCGCTCAAGGCCGTGGTTTGCCACTTCTTCACGCAGAATCGCGTCTGATTCACGAACGATTTCAAGTTTTTCTTCTGTTACTTCGCCGAGTACGCGGATGCCAAGACCAGGGCCCGGGAACGGCTGACGCCATACGATATGATCCGGAATGCCGAGCTCTGTGCCGAGCGCGCGCACTTCATCTTTGAAAAGGGTGTTCAGCGGTTCGATCAGTTCAAACTGCATATCTTCAGGAAGACCGCCGACATTGTGATGCGATTTGATCGTTTGCGCAGTTGCCGTTCCGCTTTCAATAATGTCTGTGTAAAGCGTTCCTTGCGCAAGGTAGTCGATTCCTTTCAGCTTGTCCGCTTCATCATCAAATACGTAAATGAATTCGTTGCCGATGATTTTGCGTTTTTGCTCAGGATCAGAAACACCTTTCAGCTTGTTTAAGAATCTGTCTTTCGCATCAACTTTAATGACATTCATATTAAAGCCTTCGCTGAACGTTTTCATGACGCCTTCCGCTTCGCCTTTACGGAGCAGCCCGTGGTCGACGAAAATACAAGTCAGCTGGTCGCCGATCGCTTTATGAATCAAAACGGCTACAACAGAAGAATCAACTCCGCCGCTCAAAGCGCAAAGCACTTGTTTGTCTCCGACTGTTTCGCGGATTTTTTGCATTTCGATTTCGATAAAGTTTTCCATTGACCATTCGCCTTTACATTCACAAGGGCCGAAGACAAAGTTTTTCAGAAGGTCATTTCCGTATTCTGAATGGCGGACTTCCGGATGGAACTGAACACCGTACCATTTTTTGTCTTTTTTACTCATCGCTGAGTTCGGGCAGTGATGGCTTGTCGCATCTACCGTAAACCCTTCCGGCACTTGTACGACTAAGTCGCCATGGCTCATCCATACCACTTGTTCTTCCGGAAGATCTTTGAACAGGTCAGGAGTTCCTTGAATCTGAATGTTCGCTTTTCCGTATTCGCGCTGGCTTGCCGCCTCGACTTTCCCTCCGAGGTAATGAGTCATCAGCTGCATACCGTAGCAGATGCCCAATACAGGAATATCGAGTTCAAAGATTTTTTCGTCACAGCGGAAAGATCCTTCATCATATACACTGTTCGGTCCGCCTGAAAGGATAATTCCTTTTGGATTCATTTCTTTGATTTCCTCAGCTGTCAACGTATGGGGATGCAGCTCGCTATATACGCCAAATTCACGGATCCGGCGGGTAATCAGCTGGTTATACTGACTGCCGAAATCAAGAACAAGAATCATTTCATTCACTAACTTCGTCATGGTTGTCACCTAATCTCCTCTAAGTTTTTGACACAGAAAAAACGGAGGACACACGTTCAGCCCTCTGTCGCGCAAGACTTGTCCGGAAGCCCGGCTTTTTAACGCTCCCGGGCTCCCATTTAACATTCATTTATTCTAACAACAGGACGATATGCGGTCAAGACTATCTTGTTTTAATTATATTTTCCCACAACTGTCCCGATTCATTCCAAAGCTCCGCTGCATTATCGCTGCGGTATAAAGCACGCTCATAGCGCAGGGTCAGCTTAGACATGTCGTTTGTATTATACGCCTCATCAATCCTCGCGGCAAAATCACGGAGCGTTTCTCCGTCTCCCCTGCTGAACCCTTTACGTTTTAGCTGGCGGAGCAGCGCGGCATATGCGTCGAAAAAGACGTCGTCATCCGCGCGCCGCTTCAATCTGGCTGCTGCAACGTGCGGAATCCAGCGCGCCCGCAGCACCCAGGCGAGCGCGGCCGCAGCTGAAAACACGAAGACGATAGCCGCATACGGCCACAGCTGTGCCGCGGTTTTATTGTGCATCACAGGATGCGGAGCCGCACTGTGCTCCCGCTTTTTCGGCGTTTCTTTTTTTTCGGGCTTTGTTTCCTGGCGCTGCTTGTCAGACGGTGTATCCGAATTCCCTGCTGAGCTTCCGCCGTCTTTTCCCGCTGTATGATTCTGCTCTGACGTAAACTCCGTCGGATTGGTGAAGCCTTTCGTCGGCTCAAACGTCACCCAGCCCTGATCCGGAAAATATACTTCTACCCACGAATGGGCGTTGTTGTTTGTGACTTCATAAAGCTGGCCGTTTTGATCGCCCGCGCCTTTATATTCTCCGGATGTATAGCCCTTCACCCAGCGGGCGGGAATTCCCGCAGATCGGAGCAGCACAGCCATTGCCGAAGAAAAGTTATCACAATATCCTCTTTTCGTTTCAAACAAAAATTGATCCACATAATCCTGGTCGTGCTCCGGAACGGCGACATCCTGTGTATCATACGAAAATGCGGAAGATCCCAGATAATCCTCGACCGCCTTCGCTTTATCGAACATATTATGATGATCCCGCGTCAGCCTGTCGGCAAGCTGTCTCACTCTTTCCGGAAGGGCGTCGGGAAGCTGCAGATACCGGTCATTGAATTGATTCTGCTCACGGTATCGTTTCACTTTCACTTTTTTGAGATCATTCAGTTTAAAGACGGGCGCGCGAAAAGTCACCGTGTACCGTCCCATATTGCGGATGTTGCCCACTTGTTCGCTGATCGGCGTGATTTGCTCAGTGTTTCCGTTCATTTCAAGCTGAATCGAGTGCTTCGGTTTAATATTGGAGACGCCGATCGGATACATGACGTGATTATAAAGATAATTCTCATCAATGGACACCTGCGCCGTATAACGTCTCGTCTGCACACTCCGGTCAAACCATATATCTTCCACATTGCCGCCGTTCAGTTTATAGGACATGCCCTGATCGGTCTCCACCCAGCCTTTCCCCGTGTATGTATCCTTCGTTTCCACCCGGAAGTACGCCCGCTCTTTTCCCTTCCATGTGAAAACCGGCGTATCGTCCTGCTGAAAAGGCCCGCCCAATGTTTCATCATGGTTGCCGTAGCCGATTTTGCTCTCAGCGGCGGGCACCTCTTTGTGATTTGTTATTTTTTTCAGAAACGGCACGGGGTCCGGCCAGTTCGGATCTGATTTCGGAGCCGCCAGACCGAATAGGACGGAAGCGCAGATAAACAGCGCCAGCGGCAGAAACCATTTGATGATCAACCTTTTTTTAAACGCTATGTGTTCCGTCAGGCGAATGCGCTCCATATACAAAAGCCCCATCATCAAAAAGCCGATAAAGACAATCCGGATGACGGCGTATGCGGCATCATAGGGAGTAAACGTATCAAGCACGGTGATATAGGCCACCGTCATGATAAAAAAGAATAATATTTTCCGCTGATAGATCACCCAGTAATGCAGCAAATACACGAGCAGCCATAAGAGCACAAAAAACAGCAATGTGCGGAATGACGGGTTCATATCATTCCATCTTCCGGTCCCGATGTGCCGGGCATTCTGCATCACGTCCCGCAAAAAAGAAGCGAGCCATTCCGGCTGAAAAACCGAACCTTTATAAAACAGCATGTGAATACTGATCAACGTAAACAGAATGCAGGACGGCACGGTGACGTACCACCTCATCCGGAAGAATGACAGCAGAAATGCCAAACCGATAAAAATGATGAAAAAACCGGTATGTTTTGTATCCGTAAAATTGTGCAGCGGCCTGAGCCATTCCCATAACAATAAAAAAGCGAGAAAATAAAACAGCAGCAGACTCAGCCTGCTTCCCTGGTTCTCGTCATGCGGCATGGCGCGCCACCTCTCTTTCTAAACAACATGGGACACCCGTTTGTCCCTGATCATTTGCACCTTGATATTCTTTTGAGCGAAGATGAGAGCGAGATTCCGTTCTTTTTCCGAAAGCACGGCATTCGTTTCTTTCGCCAAAAACACCGTCATGTCAAAAGGTCCTGCCTCAGCCTGTTTGAGAAGCTCTTCTGTAAGGCTGCCCGTCACGACGGCTATAAAAGCTTTGCGGACACGCGGATCTGCCAGCTCTTTTCTTAAGCGTCCGCCGGCATCAGCTTCTTCCGATTCTGAAACTGCAGCCAGGTAACGCAGCACATTTCTGAAATGCTGGTCTCCCTCCCGGACGGGAAAAACAGTCCGGTCGTTCCCCAATGAAATAAACCCCGCGGGAGATCCCTTCACAAGCGCCGTGTAAAGCAGGGATGCCGAGGCTGAGACCGCGGCTTCAAACGAAGGGGACGGCCTGCAGTCCAAAAGGAGAACCATATTCATACTCTGCAAGGGGTCAAATTCCTTCGTCATCAGCTCATTGCGCCGCGCCGATGTTTTCCAGTCGAGCGCGGAAAACCGGTCGCCCGGCTGATAATTTCTGACGCTCGCGGCCATTGCGGAGCGGTGAGTCTGAAACGGCGCGCCGGCACCCGCACCCTCTTCTCCCGATACGGCCTGCGTCTTATAATGTACAGACCCGTACGCCGGGAAAACTAAGACCGTATCCGTTACCGAAAACGATGCCGTCTTGTCCAAAAGCCCGAGAACATCTCCCGTCCGCACTCTTATCGTATGTAAACGATGCTCTCCGCGCGGCGCCTGCGGCAGCTCATATTGAAACGTCAGCTTTTTTTGAAACCACGGAAACACGAGCTGTTTCGCACAGCGCCTCTCGCCAAGCGTTTCCGGCATCACATCTTCAATGACCATATATGTCAGCGGAAACGGCAGGCGCCTCGTCAGCCTGATGGTGACAGACAGCCTGTCACCCGAGGTTAATTGAGCAGAAGAAATCTCACGCGTCACCCGAAACGCCCGCAGCGGATACACAGCGATCAGCCCGGCATAAACGGTAAACGGCAAAAACGCATAAAATAAAAACCAGCTCACAAATCCGCCCTGAAACATGGCATAAGAAAAGACCGCTGCCGTCAATACGGCCAAAATAAGCAGCTTCCAGCCGTATAGCAGCCAATGCACTTTCTTTCTCATTATCGGACCGACATCCTTTGAACGGGAACTTTTTCCGTCTGCATGATGTCTTCGATAACAGCTTCCGGTGTGACATCATTAAATTTCGCCTCGGCAGTTAAGATCATCCTGTGAGGCAGCGTATACGGAGCCAAATACTGGACGTCATCAGGAATGACGTAGTCGCGATCATGAAGCAGCGCGTACGCCTGCGCGGCTTTCATTAATGAAATCGAACCGCGCGGACTTACGCCCAAATGTACGGACGGATGCCGGCGGGTATGCTGAGTGATGCCGACGATATAGGCTTTAATACCATCATCCACCCGCACCTTCTCCAGCTTTTGCTGAAGACTGATAAATTGTTCTTTAGAAATGACGGGCTCGATTGTTTCAAGCGGATTCCGCCCTTCCTGAAGAGACAGAACCTTAAGCTCCTCCTCGGCAGTCGGATAGCCCATCTTCAGCTTAAATAAAAACCGGTCAAGCTGGGCTTCAGGAAGCGGATATGTTCCTTCATATTCAACCGGGTTTTGTGTGGCCATGACGAAAAACGGCTCAGCCAGCCGCATTGTCTTTCCGTCAATCGTGACATTTCCCTCTTCCATCGCCTCAAGCAAAGAAGACTGCGTTTTCGGAGAGGTTCTGTTAATTTCGTCGGCCAGCACGATATTCCCCATAATCGGTCCCGGGCGGTATTCAAATTCCATCGTTTTCGTATTATAAATAGAGACACCCGTCACATCTGACGGCAGAAGATCCGGCGTGAACTGAATCCTCTTAAAGTCAGCTCCGATCAGCTTGGCCAAAGCGCGGACCATCATCGTTTTTCCGACTCCCGGCACGTCTTCCAGCAGCACATGCCCTTTTGCGAGAATGGCGGCCAAGCTGAGTATGGCGATATCCCGTTTTCCTATGATGATGTTTTCAATATGCTCAACGGCTTTCTCCAGCAGCGGATGCAGCTCTTCTTTATAAGCCATTCTTCTCCTCCTAGTCATCTCTCAAATTTCAATTATCGTAACCTAACTTTACCACAAAATATAAACAGTATAAAAAAACGTTTCCAGCGAATTATTTCCAGTCCGAAATAGAAAAAAAGCTCCCTTTAGAAAGGAAGCTTTTTTTCAGCTGGAGAGGCTCCATATGAACGTGTGAATGGTCGATGGCATGTTCCTCTTTCATCTTTCGTTCTACCTCATTTGCGATATCATGACTCTCTTTTATATTCAGATCAGACGGCACTTCAATGACGACATCAATATGAACGGAGCTGCCCAGATATCTCGCTTTAATATCTTTTAAACGGCTGACGCCCGCAATCTGTTCAATCGTCTTTTTATAATCAGAAATGTCCGTTACATCGAAGCCATCTGTCAAAGAGTGGGATGATTCTTTTTAAAATATCCCAAAACGTTTTGCAAATAAGAAGACCGATCACACGCCGTGACTGTATCAATCCAAGCAAGGTGGAATTGCGCAGCCAAGTACAGTCTATCCTTTTTCAATAAGTAACTTATCTGTGTGTTATTAGAATTAAAAAGGCATAAAACCTTTACGTTAAAGGGTTTACGTCTTTTCTTTTCATGAATGTTTAAATTTACTCATTTTCTTATAGAGATTAATTAGGTATAAGCAATAGCCTCAATTTCTATTTAAAAACCAAAACGCAACTCATTAGTTGGTTCAATGGATTGAGCTGCCCGTTGTTAAAGAAATTTTTATAACATGGTCTACACGATCTCATAATTGATATCTGGTCTAAATAGTGGGCTAATGTGTACCGACCATTCTATTCTGATGGTTAGTTCACATTAGGATTACCTAGTTTCCAATGTTAATGTTTTTATATATTCATACGCAGGCTGATAAAATTGATGAAAAAAACTTTTTCCATCAATTTTGGATTTACGAAATAGATAAGATTCATAGGTTAAAGCTATAGGAAACACTAAGCTATTTTCTATAACTAATTCTTCTACTTTTCTATACATTTTATTTCTCTTATTAATATTAATTTCTTTTTTCGCATCTTTGAGGAGACCTCTAATATTAATAAGTGTTCCAGTATTAGCACGATAGATTTCTTTATCACTGCTAAAAAATAAAGATAAATCTTCCGGATCATTATAGTTAAAACTTGAGGAACTGACTAATATATGCTGCTGAGTATCTAAAAGGCTTTCATTTAAGGAAGAAAGTTCTGTTTTAACTACGTCGAAGCCTTTTGCACTCAATAAATTATATAGTTTGTTCTGCATTTTACGCAAATGAGAGTGTTCACTATAATTATTGTAAACAATTATACTTAGTTGAGGAATATACCCCCATCTCAAAAGATAACTTTCCTTAGCAACTTGAAAATTAAGATTTATTAATTCTTCCTCATAATTAGGCACATCTAAAATAGTTACAGGTAAAAAACTATGAGTAGGCGAGTATATTGACCTCTCCGTTTTCGGTATGCTAGATAATATATCTTCTTTGTTTAATGCTAAGTTAATTAAACTTCTTAATTCCTTCCACATTTTATCTTTATCATGTAAAACAAAATATTCTATAGCTATTGTGACGCTTATAGGGCTTTTCAAAATTTCAAACTCGTTTTCTGTTTGGTTTTCTACTTCGGTTAATAAATCAACTTGACTTACGTCTGTATATACCACAAACTGTAATTTATCAAAAGAATCGATTCTTTCCTCAAAGTAATCCTCATTCTTTTTTAAAGTCAAAACCTTAGAGTCTTCACTTAGGCTTTCGTAGCAGTAAGCACCTACTCCTATAGGGTTGTCTTTCCACACCCAGAGATCATTTTCTAAAAACTCTTCTCGTGGAACAATACTTAAGGCACTTCGAGTAAAGTATTTTAAAAAAAGCAAATTTAGATGTTTCAATTTTATTTTTAGTCTGTAATCATCAAAAACCTTTATGCCAGAACACATATTCGGAACATATCTATTTGTCTTACTTACCTCTTCATAACCTTCTATATCGGATAGTAATTCTGAAAAGGTGGATCTTGCCCCCTTCATCATTCCTCTACATAAAGAAAACTCAATATCTTGAGCTAAAGCCTTTCTGCCATTGTGAAAGTAAATATCTTTTCTAAGTACAAGGAGGTATTCATTATCACAATCGTTAATTTCCCATTGTTCAATAATATTAGGCAATAAATGCCCTTCTTTGGACATCTTAAATAATGGGGGAAAAAGAGCTCTACATATTTCATAATCACATGAATAAATATTAAAAGGAGAGATATTTTTAGAAATAGAGGAAACCCCCACTTTCAGGGTACTATTCATTCTTCTCACTCTCCAAGCCCTCTTCTATATATCTTTCTACTAGTCTTCTCGCTAATATCTGAGAAGAATCATATATCTTGAGTTTAGTATGATTAGTACAAAAAAATAAATCAGTACAAGCACAAACTACTTCATTTATCCCTTCTGTCAAAAGAGTATCTTCTATTGTTTTCCACTCATCCGTTACTTTTGAACAAACTCCTAATGTTTTAACTTTTAAAATTAATTCATCAACTTTTTTTTGATACTCATCGTTCCAAAATACATTTTTACCCTTTGAGTTTAGTTTTTCTTGATATAAATTACTTTCCACAGTTCCTCTTGTAGCAAGTAAGCTGACTTCATTTCCTTCATTTTCTAATTCATTTACTGTTTCATCAATTATATTTAATATAGGTATATGTGTCATTTGGCACAATTCTTTATAATATGAATGAACCACGTTACAAGGTATTGCTATAATCGAACAATTAGATCTGTTTAGTGAGTCAATTCCGACTTTTAATGCCTTTAACATCTTGTTATCATCAATTGTTTTTTTAGGATGAAAAGGGGTTGGCAGCGAATATATTATCATGTGGGGAAAATCATTATCGAACTTTGCTCCATATAAATTTTCACAGTAGTCTAGAACAGATTCTAAAAATGGACCTGTTGATCTCGGTCCCATCCCTGCAAGAATTCCAATTTTAAAAACCTCACTATTATTCATTCTGGTTCTCTCCTTGTTAATATCTTAGAGGTTAACAATTTAAATAAACCATACACTTAGTTAAACAATAAATTTTATTCTAAGTGTATGATTTAAGAAATTTATTAAGCTAACTGCATAAAACGACTGTAATTTAATTTAGTTTGAGTTCATATTTTAGAGGTATGCATACATGACTACCAGGGCTTCTGCTAAAACTGGATCGGCCTAGATCATTCACTGTAAACATTCTTTGAAGCCAGCGATCATTCCCATCATATTGTGGGGAAAAGGATGAGCGGGCGTGCGCTGCTAATCTGTTATCGATAATAATAAGGTCCCCAGGACAGAGGGGTACTTTTATAGAGACCTTACTTAATGCTTCTTTTAATAATTCCAATGCCCATTTTGCTTCTTCAGTTATTCCTTCCATTAAGGAACAATGTATAACCATTTCTGGTGCTTGAATGCTACCTGAAAGTACGGGTACTATCTTTGACAGGTCATCCGAATTAAATGAAGCAGGCGGGCTTAATTTATACAGAGGCTCTCTTAATGTTAATACTACTGAACTTGGTAGTAATTCTAACGCATTAACTATAGAAGCAGTTTCTGTTTGTGCTTCGTTTTTATGGTCTGAGCGTAAGCAATATAAAGCAAGGTGATCAGGTCTATATGGATGTATCGCGTCTTCAGTATGATAAGTGAAAAAAACTTCAGATCCAGAGTTTTCCAAACCACTTTCTTTCCCCTTAATCGGACAAATATCATGAATGAGTTGTCCATTTTTTTCATCAGCATACCCAATCGGCTCACCCATATAAAGCATGAATAGTACTAGACATAATTCACTAACAAATGAGATCTTATCCAAAGAAGGATTGCCATTATCCGGAGTCTGAGGTAAAATATCGTCTGTAGGTAAGTTTTTAAATAAAATCGTTCCTTCTCTGTTAGAATTTCGCTTAAAATTAATTAGAGCACTCTTCACTCTGTCTGGAAGATTATGTGAAACAAATTGTAATCTATTTAGGATAGAATTATTAATTTCATTTGGATTGAAATTAATTTCCTTTATTAAGTTCTCAATTAGTTCTTTTTCAGCCTGTGATATTTCTAAAACTACACCTTCACTCATACCTAGAGACGAACTTTTTTCTTCGGTAAGCAAGGTTGACAATTTAATCCTCCCCTTCTAAAACTTAAGTTAATAAATTATCTTATAAAATTATTTTTATTGTAATATTACTGTTTTACAAAGCTCTTATATTCATACTGATGTTCACTTATAGCATGCATTACATCTTTATAAACTCTATTTGATTCCCCTTTAAAGATGTATCTAGCCGGAATTTTCAGATATCCACCACTCCCATCCAGCACTTCTCCTTTACTCCGTAAATACTCTTCTACTAAAGTTGACAATTTCCCTTTAAATGAAGTGTTTTTTTCCATTAAACAAGGTAGCTCTGCTGGAAAAGGAATTAAGAGATAGCCTGAAGATACTCCTTCATCTAGTGACACAGTCGAAACTTCTTCCCCTAATTCAACTTTTAACTGATCAGTTACAGCATCTCTACCTATCAATAGGCTTACACATCTTGGTATATCCGCTCCTCCCATACGGGCTCCAATTTCCATAAAAATAGGTTCGATCTTGTCACTTTTCTCATCTACAATTAGTTCAAGATGAAACATAGTATTGTTTATTCCCAAGGCATGAACTGTCTTTTGTGTAAAGTCGATGAGCCCCTCATATAACATAGTCTCATTCATATCTATAGAAACCGCTCCCAATGGACTTTGTTGAAAGAATTTTATTGGTGGATTGATATACCTAAATGGAATACAAAATTTTAATTGATTATCCTTTACTAATCCATCAACGTGAAATACTGTTCCATCACAATATTCCTCGCATTCCAAGTCCTTAAATTCTATGTGTGGCAATATTTCTTCATACTCCTCTTGATTATGGAGAATATGAACTCCTTTACTAGCAGCCATTCTCCTAGGCTTTATGACAATAGGAAAGCCTACCTGCTTAATAAATTGTTCTAACTCCTCTACACTATCACATTTACTGAATTTAGGAGTTGTTAAGCCGGATTGGCTAACAATCTCTTTCATCTTTACCTTATCTCTGGCATATAGAGCCTGTTCAAAAGATAGACCCTCTAATCTCTTTTCATCTCTTAATTTCCCTGAATTCAATATATCCCATTCACTCAGAGCTATTAACCTATCTATACTTCCGCCCATTTTTTCAATCTTTTCAAATGCTGTACGAATGTTATCCAAAGAATTAATATCCTCAACAAGCTCTATAATAGAATTTTCTAAAATATTTTGAGATAAACCCTTATTACCTTCAACGTCAACAATATAACTCACTTTATATTCGTTATGGTTAATTATCTTTTCATAATTAGGTTTTTCAGAATCCCATCCTACTGACCAGCGATTAATAATACATATATGTTTAGTCATAATACTTGTCCCCTTTATCTCCATATTATAATTCTAAAACATCTTTGGCAGCATGACGTTTATTATAAAAATAATAAGTAAATATTGTGGAGTTGACTATAATCCAAAAAATCGAAACTCCTAATATTACTTCTTGTGGTCCTGTAATTTTAGTAAAGGTAGAAGTTATTAATCCAGCAAGGGGCAGGCTTAGACGATTAAAGAAGACAATAGTTCCCATACTCTTACCTAAATGATGTTTCGGTATTAACTTAACTCGTTCTGTTCTTAGAAATACATTAAAAATCCCTATTCCACAAACTAAAAGGGCGTAGCCGATAACATAAATGTAAAATTGATTGGCTATTCCCAAAACCACGCCAGATAATGTTAATAACACAATAGATGCTATGCCTATATTATTAATACTCTTGCTTTTTTTCAAAAATACAGGAATTAACAAAACCACTATAGATCCCGTGATCCCGCCAAACATCGCCAATAATGAATATTCTCTAGATGTTGCACCAAGAACCCCCTGGGCTACAGCTGGATTTAAAGCCATTACAGTCCCCATTACAAGATTAATAAGCATTGTTGCCAGTACCAACAACCGAAGAAAGAAATTTTTAGCTATAAACTTAAACCCATCCCCAATTGTTACTAGCACTCGTTTAAAGGACTTCGTTTCCCTAACAACCAGATTTTTAGCCTTATTGGGAAGACCCAGTACTCCGAAACCTGTCATTGCAAATGCGATACCAGTAATAATAAGAAAATCCATCTCTTTTATAAACAGGACCAATATACTTGCCAAAGCTGGTCCTATCACTTGGGAACTAAGCTCCAATCCTTGAATTAACGATTGGATGCGGGGAATATCGTTATTATCAAAGTTCCTCCCGATAGTTGTTTCTAATGTGACAAAGTTTAATGAGTTTAAAATAGCGAACAAAGATGCAGCAACTGAAAGTATAATAAATGTTTGGCTTGGCATATAGATTAATAATAAGAAACCTGATATGGAAACTAATGCTCGCAGGCTATCGCCGATAATATAAAGTTTCTTTTCTTTATATATATCTACAAGCACTCCTATAAAGGGGAGTAATAATACTGCCGGTAACCACTCTATAAGGAATGCTAATCCTGATTTGGACGCTTCTCCGGTGTATTGAAAAATTATTAATGGGATAGCAAATAGCAGAAGTTGTTCGGATACTGTTGATACAAATCTACACCCAAGGAACAAAATTAATTTAGATGTATAGATACTATTAGACTTTTTCAAGATAGTCTAAAGGCTCCTTTAATTCCATATTATAGTACACGGGTTTTATCCATCCGTTACGTAGAGTTTTTACTCTTATAGAATCTACATCTTTAATTACGTCTTCCTTTAGTCCAGAAAGCATTCCTAGCCAGCTCCAATTACTACTTCCCATAGCGGAAACTATGTCCCCTAAATTTTGGGCCTGTGTATGCTTAGATTTCATATTTTCCGCATACTTAATTTCAAGTACTCTATCTTGATTAGGAATTCCGTAAGCTATCCCTAAGCTATCCTTACATTCTCCTCCCCAAAAGGCCGTTGGAATTATCTCTTTTTCATTTAGGACTAACTCCATTGATTGCCGATAAATACTATGTGGTTCAATTCCGTATGAACAAGCTATAATCTCAGTAATATTTGCTCCGCCTGGCCTTCCAAAGTTACAATCTATCAGTTTAACTTGATTTTCTGAAACAATAAATTCAGTATGAAAAAATCCTCTGCTATATCCGCTCCTCTCGACTAGAATTTGAACAATCTTGCACAATTCTTTCTGAGCTATAGCTATAGAATTATAAGGGAATATGAATGACGATTCTGAATTCTCCATCTTTCTTCTGCCAGTTACTCCAATTGGAATTACTTTACTCTCTAAAACGTATCCCTCTAAGCTTACAAGTTCTCCGTCTATTATTTCTTGGACTACGTATTCGTCAGGGTGTAGATGCTTAGGTAAGGTTTTATCAAATAATTTTTCTATATTCTCAATATCATTTTCATCCTCTAATATACTTATACCTTTAGCACCAGCGGCAAAGGCTGGTTTTAGTATCAATCCATTCTGTGAAGCTGATAACATTTTTTTTATCTCTGAATAAGGAATCGCCCCTGTAGTGAAAGAAAGTGATAGAGGCGTAAATTCTGGGATAATGTTATTGACATAAGCCTTATCCTTAAGTAATTCAATTTTCGGATCGATTCCCTTTATATCTAAAGCCCCACATAATTTAGTGCAAATTTCTAATTTACTATCTAAAAAAGAGATAACTCCTGCAATGTCCTCTTTTGGAAAAGTTTTTATGATTTCATACAACTCTTCAAAAGAATTAGTATTACAATTAATAAACTTATAAGATGTAAGTTGGGAGAGGGCATCTCCTTCCTGACTATTTAAGTTTGTCAAGAACAGAACATTCAGATTCATTTCCTTTGCCGCTTTTACAATATATTCCGGACCAATCACAGAAGAATCAATAACAAATAAGGTTTTCACGTTTTTCTAATTCTCCCTTCTATACGACTCAAAAGAAAGAAAAGGGTTAGAAGTTAAATCCTTACCCTCTTCCCTATTAGAAGTTATTATTTTTGATTAATAGGACGTGTAATAGTCGTGTTTGGACCTGCATCATGATATTGAATGAAATCTAAAATACTTTCTGCGCCAGAGATAAACTTTAACAATCTCTCCAGTCCAATTCCAAATCCAGCTGTTTGGACTTGTGATTTATCTTTCCATTGAGCATATTCTGGATGATAAGAATTGCCTAGAGTTTTTGATTGGTTAATAATCTCCTCTCCGCTAGTTGGACGGATACCCCCAGTAGTTAGTTCACCATAGCCAAAAGGTAACATTAAATCGTAAGTTTGAAAAACACCTTTTGGACTTTCGTGATAAATTGAATCTCTAACTCCTGCTGGATAGTTATAAATCCAAAAAGGTGTGTCGAATTGGTTAGAGAGAAGTGCGTCTTCTTCTGAAGTAAGATCCCCTTCTGAGTCTTTAGATCGTCCTACTCTTTCTAAGGCTTCTTCAAATGTTATTCTCGGATATGAACCTTTTACCAGGCTCTCTGTGTTGCGTTGTGCCAAAGGAGTTAACGTCAAATTATCATTATTATCAATGAGAGATAAAATCTTATTGCCTGCTTCATAGAGAATCTTCTCCCCTAAATCGAAAACTTCTTCCATTTTCTCAGTTCTCCATTCAATTTCAAATTGAAAGAAGGAATAAATATGTTTTGCAGATAGCTCTTCCCCCTCCATCAATAATCGAAGGCATGGGGCAAGGCAATAAACCTTAGGTAAATATTCCGTTGCCATCTGTTTTTCTACAACATGACTAACACTCATATAATAGTACTGTTCACCTGCCACCTCAACTTTTGAGTTAGAGGAGGAGGCAAGATTCCCATTTTCTCTAATATTAGGTAAAGTTTTATCCCCTAGTACAATTACTGAATGCTTGGCACCTGGCTCATATCTTCTAGAAAAGGGAGTTGGAACAATTTCGTCAAACTTAAATAAATCCATTGAATTTCTCAACGACTTTAAAAGAGTTGAAGTCCATGCATAAGTTTCATTATAAGCGAGTTTTCTCGTGTCTAAATTTCCAATTTCAACCTTCATTTGTTACACCTTCCTATTCTGAATATTGGTAAATAACCATATGTAATCTTTTGATTTAATTACAAAAATAATAATAAATTGTATATTTGTAATTAAATGCATTTACAAAAAATAGATTATTATAACAAAATGATTCTGTCAATTAAAAATATCTGGAATTATCCAAATTATCTGTTCGCTCCCACAATTCCGGTAACGTGCTGATACTGACGAATGCCTCGAAATTTTATTATCAGCAGATGCAAGGAGCGTCTGGCTCTTCACTTTTTTGACCAGCCAAATATTGTACTGGCAGATGACAAGCATCAGGGCTGCATCGCCCGCTGTCGTCCAAGCTTCCGGCATCTCTTGTTTAGCAGAAAAAATAGATTCCAACAGCACTTGTAGTCCGACAACCATTACAATAAAGGATCCGATAAGCGATGCGATCGTTTCAGCCCGAAAGTGGCCGTGAATGGATGATCTACTTCAGGAGGTTTTTGAGAGATGCGAAGGCCGATTATCACAGCCACCGAAACAATAATGTCAGTTATTATCAAACCTCCGCAGTATGTGCTTCTGAGTGAAAAACATAACCGATGATCAGCTTCATTGCAGATAGAACAGGATAAGCAGCAATACTGACCAGTGTCCCGGATTCTCCCTTTTTCAGTTCATCATACCTCTCCATACCAAAAACTCCCCTCTACTCGCATTTTCCTATTATTGAGATACATAACTGAACCACAGTGGGTCTATAGAAACATGATTCACTTTCCACAGAAAAATAGTAATCATGGAACATTTGTGCACACAGGCAAATTATTTTTATTCACGAAACCCCTCTCATCCCAATCGTACCAAGGCTTCTTGCCGCTCTTCTTATATGGAATTATTTTCAATACCATTAAAACATATAAATCACAGAAAATTATTTCTTTTCCTTCCGCTGTACGAACGAGAAAAAATGTCATATTTTCTTACATCATTTTCAAAAGTCATATGTATTTATGATAAAATAAAACTTGTCGGAATATTCAGCATAAACAAATCAAAAGGAGGCAAAGAATGAATCAGCCTAATTCTTTATCGAAGGGATTAAAAACCCGGCATATGACAATGATTTCAATTGCCGGCGTGATCGGCGCCGGATTATTTGTCGGAAGCGGATCCGTCATTCATTCCACCGGACCCGGAGCGATTGTCTCCTATGCATTAGCAGGACTATTAGTGATTTTTATTATGAGGATGCTGGGGGAAATGTCCTCCGTCAACCCGACAAGCGGTTCGTTTTCACAGTATGCCCATGACGCCATCGGTCCGTGGGCCGGTTATACCATCGGATGGCTGTATTGGTTTTTCTGGGTCATCGTCATTGCCATTGAAGCAATTGCTGGCGCCGGAATCATGCAGTACTGGTTCCCCGGCATTCCGTTATGGCTGACGAGTCTGCTTCTGACCGTGCTGTTAACACTGACGAATATTTATTCAGTTAAATCGTTCGGCGAATTTGAATACTGGCTTTCCTTAGTGAAGGTGGCGACTATCGTTGTCTTCTTAATCGCGGGTTTTGCGTTTATTTTCGGCATCGTCCCCGGCAGCAAACCGGTCGGCCTTGAAAACCTGACGGGCAACGGCGGATTTCTCCCTAAAGGGCCAAGTTCCGTTCTGTTCGGCATCGTCGTCGTTATTTTTTCTTTCATGGGATCTGAAATCGTCGCAATCGCAGCTGGAGAAACGGCAAATCCGGTCGAATCCGTAACAAAAGCGACCCGCTCAGTCGTTTGGCGGATCATTATTTTTTACGTCGGCTCCATTACGGTTGTGGTCACGCTGCTTCCGTGGGATTCAGCCAATGTTCTGGAAAGCCCCTTCGTTGCCGTTTTAGGCCATATCGGGGTTCCCGCAGCCGCTCAGCTCATGAATTTCATCGTCCTGACAGCCGTTCTGTCCTGCCTGAACTCCGGGCTTTATACGACGTCACGGATGCTGTATTCACTGGCGGAGCGAAATGAAGCGCCGCGGCGGTTTATGAAACTGAGCAAAAGAGGCGTACCGGTTCAAGCCATTATCGCCGGCACCTTTTTCTCCTATATTGCCGTTGTGATGAACTACTTTTCTCCCGACTCCGTATTTTTGTTTCTGGTCAATTCATCAGGGGCGATCGCACTGCTCGTCTATCTCGTCATCGCAGTCTCACACTTGAGAATGAGAAAGAGAATTGAACGGACAAACCCTGAATCTCTTAAAATCAAAATGTGGTGCTACCCATACTTAACCTACCTGACGATCATCGCTATTTGCGCAATCTTGTTATCTATGCTGTTTATCAGTTCAATGCGGTCTGAATTTCTGCTGACAGGATTTATTACATTAGTGGTCCTCGCCTCATATGTATTCCACAAAAAACAAAAACCGAAAGAGAACGCTTCCGCAAGCCGGGTTGCGCAATAACCGCAAACACCCGCCCTCAAAAAAGGGCGGGTGTTTTTTTAACCAACCTGTTCCAGGCAGCATTAACTGTAGTACAGGATTTCAATAAATGATAAGGACAGGATGAATAATGGCACTTGAAAAATTTGCAGATGAACTGCCGATTATCGAAACACTGAAGCCGCAGAAGACATCAAACGGCAGCACGTATTACGAAGTCACGATGAAGGAATGCTTTCACAAGCTGCACCGTGATCTCCCGCCGACCCGGCTGTGGGGATATAACGGTTTGTTTCCCGGCCCGACGATCGACGTGAACCAAGATGAAAACGTCTATATTAAATGGATGAATGACCTGCCGGATAAGCATTTCCTCCCCGTGGACCATACCATTCACCATTCAGAAGGCGGCCATCAGGAACCCGACGTCAAAACCGTCGTCCATTTACACGGAGGAGCAACGCCGCCGGACAGCGACGGCTATCCGGAAGCCTGGTTCACACGGGATTTCAAGGAGAAGGGACCTTATTTTGAAAAAGAGGTATACCACTATCCAAACAAACAGCGCGGGGCGCTATTATGGTATCATGACCACGCCATGGCAATTACGAGGCTCAATGTGTACGCCGGGCTTGCCGGCATGTATATCATCCGCGAGCGAAAAGAAAAGCAGCTGAAGCTTCCCGCCGGAGAATACGACGTACCGCTTATGATTATGGACCGCACGTTAAATGACGACGGTTCCTTGTTTTATCCGAGCGGGCCCGATAATCCTTCCGAAACGCTGCCGAATCCTTCAATTGTCCCGTTTCTTTGCGGAAATACCATTCTCGTCAACGGCAAAGCGTGGCCGTATATGGAAGTCGAACCGCGGACATATCGTTTCCGTATCCTTAACGCCTCAAATACGAGAACATTTTCCCTCTCGCTCAATAATGGCGGCCGGTTTATCCAAATCGGTTCTGACGGCGGACTGCTCCCCCGTTCTGTCAAAACACAGTCCATCAGCTTAGCCCCGGCTGAGCGATATGATGTGCTCATTGATTTCTCCGCTTTTGACGGAGAACATATTATTTTAACGAACGGCACCGGCTGCGGGGGCGACGTCAATCCGGATACCGACGCCAATGTGATGCAATTCCGCGTCACAAAACCGCTGAAGGGAGAAGACACCAGCCGGAAGCCTAAATATCTGTCAGCCATGCCTGATGTGACCTCAAAAAGAATACACAATATCAGAACGCTTAAACTCACAAATACGCAAGACAAATACGGCCGGCCGGTTTTAACGCTTAATAACAAGCGCTGGCATGATCCCGTGACAGAAGCTCCGCAGCTCGGCTCAACGGAAATCTGGTCGATTATCAACCCGACGCGGGGAACCCATCCGATACACCTGCATTTGGTTTCCTTCCAAGTCCTTGACCGGCGTCCTTTTGACTTAGAACGTTATAACAAATTCGGCGACATTGTGTATACAGGCCCCGCCGTCCCGCCGCCTCCAAGTGAAAAAGGCTGGAAAGACACCGTGCAGGCGCACTCCGGAGAAGTCATCAGAATCGCGGCGACATTCGCCCCTTACAGCGGACGGTACGTATGGCATTGTCATATTTTAGAACATGAAGATTATGACATGATGAGACCGATGGACGTCACAGAAAAGCAGTAATCCCCCTTTTTGAGAAGGGGCTTTTTAATTTATACAAAAAGAAAAAATAAGGATCCGCTTTTTTGCATATACTGTAATAACAGGAAGACGGTGCACCCTCATTGGAAATATGGATAGAAAAAGGAATTAGGAGATTAGGGAAAAGTATGAGACAATGAAGGTGTGCACGAAAATTCATAAGGGAAGAAGTGACTTTATGTCTTACTACAACAAACGTAATCAGGAACCGCTGCCTAAAGAAGATGTCAGTACGTGGGAATGCACAAAAGAGGACTGTATTGGCTGGACCAGAAAGAATTTTGCCGGCAGTGATACCCCGACTTGCCCCCTTTGCGGCAGTAAAATGATCGACGGCGTCCGTTCGTTGGTGAATCTCCAAAACAACAGTCAAACGGCATCAAGTTAGACCTCCCTTTTACGAGTCTCAACATAGAGAAGGCCTCCATGTCTCATGAGAGGCCTTTGCGTTATCATGTCCTTTTATGATGCAACGGAGCAATGAACATGAAAAACGATCGGCAGAAAATGAACCTTGCCGCACAGTCATTCATCGAAACACTTCATTTTGCCGTTCCGATTCTCCGTTTTTTCAAATGGCTCGCCTCAGCCGCAGCCAGCTTTGTTCATTAAAAAACACCCAGCGGGCGCTGAGTGTTTTTTTCATGATTGGATAACGGAAAAACTGTTGATAATGCCATTGTCATTTTCCCAGACTTTTTCACATTTTTTCGTATCCAAATGATAAGCATAAATGGTTCTGACCTTCGCATTCCGTCCCGTTTCATCCTTCAGACGCTTAGCGCCTTTGGCTTCCGCCATGAAATAAATGATGCTGCCGTCTTTAGAAAACTGAGGCTGGGCATCAATCAGCGGAGTGAAATCCTTCCCGTTTGAGATAATCGTTTCATCTTTTTTCGTTTTGACATTCATCAGACGGATGGACGCTTTTTGTTCAGTCCCTTTTTGTGTATAAGATGTAAAGACAAGATTCTTGCCGTCCGGTGACATCGCGACGTCGCTGATAAACTGTTCAAGGTTTGTCAGATCCTGAAGGTTATCGCCCGCCCCTGCCGCAAACCGTATATTCGTCGGTTCAGGGTCAACCCCCTTCTCATTTGCCTCATCCGTTTTTTTATAATCCTCTTTCACGGAATAATGCAGAAGCGCAAAATCGTTTTGGCTGCGGTTATAAAAGAAGCCGCTCACACTGTCATCTTTCTCATCCGCCGCAGGGTACAGATTTTGATAACGTTTCGTTTTCAGATCAAAAGATGCGAGACGGAAAATATCTTCATCCGCTTTTCCGAGACGGAAATAAATGTGCGTCTTATCCTTGGATAAAAACAGACTGTCAGCGCTTGCCGATCCTTTATAAAGCACCGTCTTCCGTTTCGTCTTCAGATCAAGCTTATACAGACGCATCTCATTCTGATCATTATTACCGACATAATAGAGCACCTGATGGGCGTCATCCAGCGCAAACGCCGGATATGCCGAAAGCTTTTCCTCGTACAGCATACGGCCGTCTTCGTAATATTTCGTCATCAGATCTTTGTCTGTAATGGAAACAAGCAGCTTGTCATGGCCGCCGGAGACAACGGCTTTTCCGCCGCCGTCGCTTTTTCCTTTGATCAGTAAAACGGCCGCGATGACCGCCGCCGCCAGAACAGCGGCTGCGAGGATCCAGATCCATCGTTTCTTATTCATTATCAATCTCTCCGTCAATCAGAAAAAGCAAGAATAGTCTCCTTGCTTTTTCTGATGGTCTATTTTAATAGCTGTAATGTCCGGATACTCTTCCTTTGCTTAACGGATATCCGAGCGCTTTGAACGCTTTCGGGCTGACATCCAATACGGCATTCGGCAGACGGCCTACATCATTTTTGTATACTGTGATAACCTTTTTCGGTTTTGCTTTAGCATAAGCTCTGATTTTCGTTCCGTTTCTCGGAACGTCAAATCCTAATTTTGTCGCGCAATCCCAATGTCCCAGTTTTTTACCGGAAGATCCTTTTTTACCGACTCCATTATACCATGTAATATTTCCGTTCACTTTTTTAGCACTTGCATCAGAAGAGTAACTGATCGCTCCCAGCGTACTTCCTGCTAAAATCAATAATGCTAAGAATAACTTCTTCAAGCTTTCGTCCTCCTGATTCTTTATTCTAGGCAAAATTATACACCAAGATGACGATTATAATATTTCAATCACTTTACATGTTCATTACAACGCGACGGAGACACGCACACAATATTGACACAATTTCCAGTTCTATATAATCCCATGGTAAATTATACTACAAAATTTAAATCATAAGCGTTATAATATCCCTAGAGTATTTCTGCATTCAATATGGACTTTTTATAAGGCCTATTGATAGTTGCGTAATATGATATATTTTGAGAAATCAGGCTTTAGGAAGCACTTTTTTTCCTTTTAAACCGTGGTTCATATTGATCATGTACCTATACTCGTTTCCATCAGACTAGGAGTGATAATCAATGAAAGCGGCAAGATGGCACAATCAAAAAGACATTCGAATCGAAAACATTGATGAACCTAAAGCAGAACCGGGAAAAGTCAAAATTAAAGTCAAATGGTGCGGGATTTGCGGAAGCGACCTTCACGAATATCTGGGAGGTCCGATCTTTATACCGGTCGGCGAACCCCATCCGTTAACTAAAGAAACGGCGCCTGTCACAATGGGTCACGAATTCTCAGGAGAAGTTGTGGAAGTGGGCGAAGGCGTCAAAAATTACAGTGTCGGCGACCGTGTCGTCGTGGAACCGATTTTTGCCACACACGGACATCAGGGAGCCTATAACCTTGATGAACAAATGGGATTCTTAGGCTTAGCGGGAGGCGGCGGCGGATTTTCTGAATATGTGTCCGTTGACGAAGAATTGCTGTTTAAGCTTCCTGAAGAGCTTTCTTACGAACAGGGCGCGCTTGTTGAGCCGTCAGCGGTAGCGCTTTACGCCGTCCGTCAAAGCAAATTAAAAGCGGGCGACACTGCAGCCGTTTTTGGCTGCGGACCGATCGGGCTGCTTGTGATTGAAGCCCTGAAAGCAGCCGGTGCCACAGATATTTACGCGGTTGAACTTTCACCGGAACGTCAGGAAAAAGCGAAAGAACTCGGCGCTATCATCATCGATCCGTCAAAAACGGATGATGTCGTTGAAGAAATCGCAAAACGCACAAACGGCGGCGTTGATGTTTCTTATGAAGTGACAGGCGTCCCTGTCGTTCTCCGCCAAGCGATCCAGTCAACAAGCATTGCCGGTGAAACGGTTATCGTCAGCATCTGGGAAAAAGGAGCGGAAATCCATCCGAACGATATCGTCATCAAAGAACGTACCGTAAAAGGCATTATCGGGTACCGTGACATCTTCCCTTCCGTTCTCGCACTGATGAAAGAGGGCTACTTCTCAGCAGATAAGCTCGTCACGAAAAAAATCGTGCTCGACGATCTGATTGAAGAAGGCTTCGGCGCTTTAATCAAAGAGAAAAACCAAGTAAAAATCTTAGTAAAACCGAATTAAACCGTTCAGCAAAATAACCAGACACATCCAAAAAGAGCCGTTCAGGCTCTTTTTTTCGCTCCTTCGTCTTTCCTTCCTTTTCCTTTTAAAAATGATCCGCTCTGCGCAAACTATTTTTCACCCTGTTCCGTCTATCCATAGGTAACAGCCTATGATACGTATTTTGAAAAAAGGAGCCCTTTAAAGCAATGAAGAACGAAACAGCCAAAGCGTCGCTTGTGACGTGCATAACTGAGCGCAAAGAAGACTTTTACCGGCTGGCGTACAGTTATGTAAAGAACAAGGATGACGCGTTAGATATTGTTCAGGAATCAATTCAAAAAGCGCTGACATCAGTCGAATCCGTCAAAAACCCCGATGTGATAAAAAGCTGGTTTTATAAAATTTTAGTGCGTACGGCCATTGATTATCTTCGCAAACAGAAAAAACTTAAAGTGATGGACGATGAAACGATCGAGTTTTTAAGCCGCGGGAAGGAAGATCACTACAAAGACACGGACCTTCATGAAGCGCTTGACGACCTGCCGCATCAATATAAAACCATTATCACTCTGCGTTTCTTTGAAGACTTGAAATTAGAAGAGATCGCGGACATTACGGGGGAAAACATCAACACCGTCAAAACACGCCTTTACAGGGGGCTGAAGCTCATGCGCATTCAGCTGACGAAGGAGGATCTTTCTTAATGGAAAAGAGATTAGAACAATTAAGAGAAGAGTATAAAAGTGTGCCCATTCCTAAAGAACTGGACAGCATTGTCGAAAAAGCCCTTCAGCACAAACCGAAGAAAAAACGAATCGTGATGTGGCCGACATCCGCGGCAGTCGCTGCGGCCGTCTTATTTACCGCCGTAGTCAATATCAATCCGGATGCCGCACAAGCCATGTCTAAAATCCCCGTCATCGGCAAAGTCGTCCAAGCCATCACATTCGTGGAGATGAAAGAAGAAAAGAACCAATCAAGCATCGATGTGAAAACGCCCGCTCTGTCCGGCCTTTCCAATCATGAACTTGAAGACAGCATCAACCGGCATTATATGAAAGAAAGCAAAGAGCTCTACCGGGAATTTATGAAGGCGACTTCAAAAAGCAAAAAAGGCCACCTCAGTATCTACAGCGATTATGAAACCGTAACTGACACATCGGATCTGATCTCAGTCCGCCGTGATATCGAAAAAACCCAGGCTTCATCTTATACCCAGAGCCGATATATCACGATTGATAAAAAGAATGAGGCCGTGCTTACGTTAAAGAGCTTATTCAAAGATGACCGTTATATCAAAGTCATCAGCCAAAATATTAAAGAACAAATGAAAAAACAGATGAAAGAAGATCCGAATAAAATATACTGGGTCGAGGAAGATGATATGACGGAGCCTTTCAAATCCATTCATGCCGACCAGAATTTTTATATTACAGATCAGCACAAACTTGTCATCTCATTTGACGAATACGAAGTGGCACCCGGGTATATGGGCGTTACAGAATTTAAAATACCAACCTCCGTCATCTCAAAGCTGCTTGTCGGAGACCGCTACATCAGATAAAGAAAGAAAAAAATCCATGATATCCGCAGATCATGGATTTTTTCTTTTTCCCCGGCAACAGCCGCTTGCACAGGGGAACCCTTTCATATAACAGACGCCGGACGCGGGCCGAAAAGTTTAAGAAAATCACAACATTTCATTCATTTTTTCTGAAACAAAATCCCCTTCCGAATGCGTCTATCTAACGGAACAAATGGAAGACTGTACAGAAATCTGCCATAGCCATCCGCAAAACAGCGAGAATTTCCGCACACATTATTGGAGGAATACCATGTCAGACAAGTCACTGAATCATCGCTATATTCCCGGACTGGATGGACTTCGCGCCTTTGCCGTCCTCGCAGTTATCGCATATCACCTGAATTTTAATTGGGCCGACGGCGGTTTCATTGGTGTTGATATCTTTTTTGTTTTATCGGGGTATTTAATCACATCTATTATATTGCCTGCCAAAGGCAATGACATCACCCTTGATTTGCGTGATTTTTGGGTACGCCGGATCAGACGGCTTCTGCCGGCGGCTTATCTCATGATTATCACGACAGTCATTTGGGTCGTATTATTTAACAGCGAGCTCCTGCATACCGTACGCGGAGATGCGGTCTCCTCACTTTTTTACATAAGCAATTGGTGGTTTATCTTTCATAAACTTTCTTATTTCGACAGCTTCGGCTCCCCTTCGCCATTAAAAAACCTTTGGTCGCTGGCGATTGAAGAACAGTTTTATATCATATGGCCTTTCCTTTTGCTTGCGGGAATGTACATATGTAAAACACGGGCCCGGCTTGCGGCCGCGGTCACATTCATCGCGTTATGCTCCGCAGTCGTGATGAGTATGATGTATGTCCCCGGCGGAGATCCAAGCCGCGTTTATTACGGGACGGATACCCGATCATTTGAATTGCTTATCGGCTGCGCTTTAGCTTTAGTGTGGCCGATGAAACGATTATCTTCCAAACGGCTGCCGAGCAGCATGAAACACCTGCTTCACGGGACGGAGCTTGCCGCTTTCGCCGTGCTGTTGCTTTGCGTCTTTTACACGGATGAATATGAACCCTTCCTGTACAAGGGCGGCATGCTTTTGATCAGCATCACCGCAGCGGTCCTTGTCGCATGTATATGCCATCCGAGCAGCTTTTTGGGACATGTCCTTTCATGGAAACCGCTTCGCTGGATCGGAACGAGATCATACGGAATCTATCTTTGGCATTATCCGGTTATCGTGCTGAGCACACCCGTGCAGGAAATCGGAAATCCGATTTATTGGCATTGTGCCGTCAGAATCGGCGCCACTTTCATTCTGGCCGAACTTTCTCATCATTTCATTGAGAAGCCGATCCGCACTGCGGGCTTCAGGCCTTTTTTCCGCCGCGTGTTTTTGAACCGCTTTCTGGAATGGAAGACGTCCTCTGTGATCAGCAGAATGTCGCTCGGCCTCATTCTTGCCGCCATCTTCTTATTTGCGGGCGGGCTGTCAGGAATAGCCGAGGAGAAAAAACAGCCGAAATGGACATACGCGCAAAGCGAGCAGCAAGAAACAGCCGCCTCTTCACATAAAACGGCTGATCACGATAAACCGGCAAAAGAAGATGACAGCAAGAAAAAACACGGCAGCGAAAAAACGGATGCCGCATCAGATAAAAACAAGAAAGAATCAACAGGCAAATCAGTTACGAAGAAAAACGAAGACAAAAAAGAGCAAACATCTCAAAAAACGGCTGATTCAAAACAAACACAGCCTCAGAAAGAAGTGCTGGCCATCGGTGACTCCGTGATGCTGGACATTGCGTCATACCTGCGGCAGTCCCTCCCTCATGTCACCATCGACGGAAAGGTAGGAAGACAAGTCTCTCAAGCACTCCAGCTCACATCGGAATACGCGTCATTTAATCAGCCGAACAAAGCGGTCATCATCGAGTTAGGGACGAACGGCTATTTCACAAACAGCCAGATTGAATCACTGATCAGCTCCTTTTCAAAAGCTGATATCTATCTTGTCAATACGCGTGTGCCGCGGCAGTGGGAAAGCAAAGTAAACGAGTCATTGCGCCTGCAGGCCGATTCACGCAAGAATGTGACCCTTGTCGATTGGCATGCAAAAGCATTGCAGCACCCTGAATACTTCACACCGGACGGCGTCCATCTCATACCTGAGGGGTCAAAAGCGCTGACATCCCTCATCGTCCAAACCATGAAATCTTGACAAAAAAAGAGGCCTCAAAAGGCCTCTTTTTCGTATATCATCAGGCAAGCTTCTGTCCGCAATTCGGGCAAAAATTGGCGCCTTCCGTTTTCGTTCCGCAGTTCGGACAGAATTTCGGCTTAGCCGCTCCTTCTGAGCCATTTGCCGATGCCGTTCCCTGATTCTGCTGATTTTGACTTTGCTGCGGCTGGTTCTGCTGATTTTGATTCATTTGGTTCATCATTTGATTTGCCATATTCATTCCCATCATCATGCCGGCCATGTCGGAGGCTGTGCCGCTTCCGCTCATTTTGCCGGATGACATTCCGTCCGTCATGGAAATCTGCTGATAGCGGTTCACATCGCCCACCATGCCGTAAGAAGCGTTTTTCGTAATCATATCCTGAACTTCCTGCGGATAGTTAAAGCTCATGATATTGAAGCCCGTAATTGACATCCCGTCTCCGATCAGCTGCATATCAAGATCTTCTTGAATCCCTTTTCCGATTTCAAATGAATTTGACTGCAGATTGAACATGTCTTTTCCTTCTCTGGTGATCCATTTCATCAAAAGCTGATCGAGAATAGACGTAATCCGGATTTTAATATCCTCCACTAAATAGCTGTCTTTGACACCCGCAATCTTATCAATCAATCCGATGTAGTCAATGACCTTGAAGTTAAATGTGCCGTTTGCTCGGATCGGCATACCGCCCGGCATTCCCGCAGCCGGAATATTGATAGCGTTTTTTGTGCCCCACTTCACGGTGAACTCCTTCGTATTCACAAACAGCACTTCCGCCCGCATGCCGCTATTAAAACCAAACTTAAACCCTTTTAACGTCGATAGAAACGGAATAATTTCTGACTCGATATCATAATCGCCGTCATCACGGAAGATTCCTTCAATCTTCCCGTTGTGTAAAAAGATGGCATCCTGTCCCGGCCGGATGATCAGACGGCTGCCTTTTTTAATTTCGCGGTTGTTCCATTTATAGAAAACCATGTCGTCTCTGAATTCTTCCCATTCCACCACATTCGCTAACTGATTTCTGAAAAAACCCATGTATGCTCAAATCCTTTACGTAAAATTTAAAAACTTCCCTTGCTTCCGCTGTAAGACGTGCCGCCCCTCGTGACTCCGCCGTCATTGTCATTATCTTTATCAGGCTTTCTTTCTCTTGTAACGTCCGTCCGGATATATGTGTCGTGCTGGTCCAGCACTTCAGACGTATCGTGATCCATATACGTGCTGCCGGTGACGGTGACCCTGCCGCCGGAATTGTACACCATCACAGTGACGGCGATTCCGGCTGCGGCTGCGGCGATAATCAGCTGAAACCACCACGTAAGCAGCAGATTGTCAGACTTGTTCTCAGGGTTTTTCCCCATATCTTTGTAGGACATTTTAATATAAGTCTCAAACGCCTTTTCGTAATGGCCTGCTGAAATGTCTGACGAAATCGTATTCCTGATCGTATTCAGCCGGCTGCTGTTCAAATACGTCTCCGCCTTTTTGTATCCGGAGATAAATACTTCCCGATCCTTCATATCAATGGTCAATATCGCCGTGCTTCCGTGAAAATGACTGTCATAAAAATCACCGGCGTACTGCGCGATGTCCTTACCGCCCGTTCCGTTTGCGGTAAGAATAATAAAATCGGTATGGCGCTTTGCCCCCAGCTTCCCCGCCAATTCCTCGAGTTTCTTTGTTTCATCCTTCGTTAATAAATGAGCATTGTCATAAACATATTGCTTCTGTTCAGCAGCAGACGCTGATGTATGTAAAGAAAAAGACAGCATCAGAAAAAGGACGAAACAAAAGAGACACGCTTTTTTCGTCAATACTTTCATCAAAAACCGCCTCCTATCATAAGTGAGACGAGTCTTAAAGCTAAAAACGCACCGGCTGTAATGCCGCCGAACCACGCGGCCACTTTTCCGGCGCTGATCGGCGGTTTGCCGACAACCTTGCCCGTCTGCCCGTTCATCGCAAAAATGTGCTCAGTCCGCTCATAATCATAGCTGACCATCCAGACCGGAAGAAGCACGTAAAAACTGCTGATTTTATCCGTCTGAATCTTTTCATCCGTAATGTCAGCCGTCGTATAGCCGGAGAAGGTGGATCTGATATAAGAATCAATATAATGGCTGATTTTATCCTTCGCCCGCGGAAAGAGATCGTCATCGGTATAATTGTACTTTTCCGCTATATATCCCGCCAAATAGGCTGTATTAAACTCCTTCAGCTCACTGTAAGAATAAGGCTCCAATTTGTCCATTAATTCATCATTCATTTTTTCTGAAGCGTCGACCGGAATTTTGAGATAATCAAGATTAATATCGCGGTACGCACTGTAATACTCGGTCTCCGTCACCCGGTATTCTCCATCATCATAGCGATGCACTCTCGTACAAACGGCATTGACCTGAACCTTGCTGTTTAAGTCAAACATCCAAAACGGCACGTACATACCGGTTATGTTCTTCACCCGATCGGCATTCATAAATCCCTTCGGTGTCAGGCGGCCGTTTCCGCACCACTTTTTAAAAGCACTCATGGCCTCTTCTTTGCTGATCGTAAAAGGAATCACCATGGAAGGCGCGAGATTTCCCGATAATCGATCGGCGAGAACGGCTGCGCCTCCGCAAAAACCGCACATCGTTGCAGTCGTCTCCGCCTCAGTCATTAATACCGCGCCGCAGTTCTCACAGTGATACTCCTTCGCCTCATTTTCAGAAAATCTGGTCGTAATATACTCTTTAGGCAGGCTTTCTATCTGGTCCTGCCGCCCGCAGCTGCGGCATGTCAGCTTGCCGGATGAACTGTCAAAGACCATATCATCGCCGCAGTTCGGGCATTTATAAGAAATGATCATTCTGTTTCTCTCACTTTCTCTTTATATCGGACAAAGCTCAGCCCGCTGTCTATTGATCTTTACTGAAAAGCATTTTCTGCTTGAGCGCCGCCAGTTCATCATCGACACTGCTTTGATTGCTGTCATATTTAGCCGTCAGCTCGTCAATATCGTCTTTCGGAGACGCGTTCAGCTCCGCCATCGCATTGGCTTGATCAAGCGCCCGGTTGACCTTGTCTTCCATTCTATCGAAAGCTGTCATCGATTGGCCCGCATTTGAAACAGAGGATCCCAGTTTGTTCATTTTCTCCTGTGTTTTTGCCACAGACCACTTCGCTTTAATGGCATTTCGCCGCGACTCAAGCTCCCCGATATCGGCAACAAGCTTGTCATGCATGCTGCGCATTTGAGACGCATTGGAAGAAGCAAGCTGATAAGCCGTTTGCAGCTCAGTCAGCCTTGATTCAACGGCTGCTTTCCTTTCCAGAAATGTCCGCGCATCAGCTTCATTTCCGGCCTGTAAAGCTTTCATCGCGTAGCTTTCCATCTTTTCGGCCTCAGCCTGGCATTCCGTTAACGCTTTTTTCGCCCGCTGTTCCTCAGCCATGACAGAAGCCGTCTCCGCCTTCACTTTTCCTAAATCACTGTTCAGATTCCGCAAATATTGATCAACCATTTTTTCAGGGTTCTCAGCTTTATCCAGCAACGCATTAATATTGCTTGACATAATGTCTTTAAATCTTCCTAAAATACTCATTTTTCATTTTCCTCCCAAAATTAAATAGTAACAAGTTCACAGTTATATATACTGGTTTTTTTCAAAAAAGTTTCATTTTCTCTTGAATTTATGTATAAATATATGAAAAAAGTCTCGTTCAGCCCATTTGTGCCGGCGGATATTCTTTATGACCAAATACAATGAAAACAAAAAATAAATAAACATCCCGATCATCAAACCGCTCACTAACGGATAATGCTTCGCAGAATACACAAAGAAATCCAGCTGCGATATCTGTTCGGGACTTGTGATCGTATCCGTATTATTCAGCAGCTTTGAAAATTTAGCCGTATAATTCCAATCAAACGAATCAGAAACAAGCTCACTCCCCTGATACCAATTCACAGCGGCGAGGCAGAAAAAACAAAAAACAGAAAACGCGCATTGCACGATAAGAAAAACATTTTTCATGTAAAGCATTCCTCCGCAGTTCAATTTCTTATGCCGTCACACTATACATGACGGCAGCAGCAGAAACTTGGTTTTACTTCGATTTTATAAAAACATTATTGTATGTACTTCACATTGGTTCAATTTACTGGATATCCCTATAAAGTATACCGTATATCAGAATGGGTTTCAGACCTAAATAAAAAGGATGCTTCCCGAAGTCCGATGACTTTCAAGAAACATCCCCGATATTTTACAGAGAGACTTCAACCTCTTTTAAGCTAGGCAAAGCATCGATCGCACCGATTTTAGTGCACACGAGCGCCCCTGCCTTATTGGCAAATGACACAATATCACGCAGCTTCGCAAAATCTTCAGCTGCCGTCTGAATTTCATCCGTGCGTGCCAGCTGATACAGCGCCGCGCCGACAAACGCGTCTCCCGCTCCCGTTGAGTCTATTGATGTCACCGGAATGCTCGGAATGATATCAAGATCCTTCCCATTTGAAAGAAGGGTCCCGCTTTTCCCGAGTGTCACCGCCACAATGCCGGCCCCGATCTCATGAAGGATTGCAACACCTTCTTTATGATCTTTCGCACCGCTGATGATCTCAAGCTCCTCGTCACTGACTTTCACAAAATCACTTACAGTAATTGCTTTTTTGGCGGTGCTTATAAACTCTGAAACTCTTCCCTTCCATAAATCCTCGCGGTAGTTAGGATCGAAGGAAACAAACTGTTCATTGTCTTTCGCAATCGACATCAGCCGTAAATAGGCCGTGCAAAACGGATCTGATAACAATGCCGTCGCTGAGCCGAAATGAAGGATTTTCGCATCGTTTACCTTTTCCAGATCAATATCCTCCAAAGTAAACAAAGCATCCGCTCCTCTGTTAAAAACAAAGTCGCGCTCCCCATTTTGTTTTAATGAAACAAACGCAAGCGTTGTAGGGGCTTTCTCATCCATGACGAGCATAGAAGTATCGACGTGTACGGCGTCTAAAGTCTGCTTCAGAAAGTACCCAAACGGATCCTTGCCTGTTTTTCCGCTGAAAGCCGCGTCTCCGCCCAGCTTCGCGATGGCCGCTGACACATTCGCCGGTGCGCCGCCTGCACTTTTTAAGAAATTGCGTCCTTCCGTCAAATCAACATCCACATCGGTACAAAAGAAATCAATTAACAATTCTCCAATACAAATAACAGATTGGCTTCCCACATTATCACACTCATTTGTCAGTTCTCGATTATAGTTTCAGTATAGTGCTTTTACGTATACTTATCTTGCAGCCCTTTGCTCCAGTTCAGACATCATCAGCTTATATTTTTTTTCAGTTAAAGGATAAAGAGAAATGAGAATAATAGACAGCAGAATGAACAATCCCGGAATGAGCGCATTCATATTTTTAATCGCATTCAATGACGATGCCGTCTGATCGGTATTCGCGGCATACCCGGCGATTCCGAGATAAACGGCCGAAAATGACCCGGCTAACGCGACTCCGAGCTTATTGATAAAGCTCATGCTCGATATCACCACGCCATCAGCCCGGACTCCGGTTTTCCATTCCGCATAATCAACACAATCGGCGACCATTCCCCAAGCGAGGGTATTCAAAGGCGTCGTGAAAAATCCAGAAACGAAAAGCCAAAAGAAAATAAGCGGAAGCGAAGAATACGATGTAAACTGAAGGCCCGCGTAAGAAATAAGCGATAGCGCCGCCGTGATCATCATGACTTGTTTTCTGCCCCGCTTCTCAGAAAAGAAAGGAATAAACAGATTGCTGATCAGCGCTGCCCCGAAAAACAACACGGTTCCTAAAAACACAAATTCCTTATGATTGACGTTATACGTAAAATAGTACACCATCGTGCTGAGTTTAATGTTAAACCCGATCGCAAACGCCAAAAATGAAGAAACCAAAATGAGCAAAGGCTTGTTTCGGAACAAAACAGATAATGTTTTTTTCATTCCTTGTTTTTTTCTTTTTTCAGGCTGAATCCGCTCCCGTACAGTAAAGAAACTGAACAGATTCAAAGCGATGCTCACCGCCGCATAGATAAGCGCCGTCATCTGGAATCCAAACGCCTGGTTTGTCCCGCCGATGGCATCCGCAAGCGGTGTCGCACAGGAGATCGATAACAGAATTCCGATATAAACCAAAATCATCCGGGTCGTCGTCAGCACCGTCCGTTCTTCCACGGAATTCGTCATCCGTCCCGTTAAGCTGTTGACCGGAATCGTCTGCATGCTAAAGGACATCCCAAGCAGAATATAGGTGATGTACGCATAGACCATGTTCCCCGTCTCGCCGAAATGAGGGGTCGTAAAACATAAGAACGTAAATAACGCAAAAGGAAACGCCACCCACAGCAAATACGGCCTTGCCTTTCCCCATCTTGTATTCGTCTTGTCTAAAATCACGCCCATAATCGGGTCAAAAATAGCGTCCAACACTCTTACGATCAGAAACAAAGCTGCTATCACCGCAGGCTTAATGCCGCCGACGTCTGTATAGTAGAATAATAAGTATGCGTTTACAAATTGAAAGATAATATTGTACGACATATCGCCGAATCCGTATCCGATCCGTTCAATCCAGGTCAGGCCGTGATGTTTCGTCTTTACTGCCGCCGCTTTTTCTGTTTCAATCATCATATCCCACCCCAAGAATCCGTTTTCATTTCCAGTAAACAAGAGGGAGAATGCAAAGATCCTCCCCATTCACTCAGCGATTTGGATACACCATCACTTTTAAGCATTCATTTTTAAATTGGAATGCCCGTTCCATCGCCTCTTGTGTCTGCTCCAGTGAATACTGATCCGTTACAAGATGCTTCGTGTCCACAATGCCGGAAGCGAGAAATTCAATTCCCTTCGGATACGTATTGGCATAACGGAAGATCCCGTATATATCAATCTCGTTATCTGCAATAAACGGCACATTGAGCGGGATTTCGTTCTGAGAAGGCAAACCGACAATCGCCAATTTTCCGCCCCGGCGCACGGAAGCCAGTGCGGATTGCAATGCCGCCGGATTCCCCGCTGTTTCCCAAGCAGCATCAACGCCTCTGCCATTTGTGATCGTTTTGATTTCTTCACCGGCATCCTGTTCCCGGATATTAATGACGTGCGTCGCTCCCATTTTCTTCGCGGCATCTAACCGCAGCGGCTCCAAGTCGGTCACAATGATTGTGCTTGCCCCGTATGCTTTCGCTGCCGCAACGGCCATTAACCCAACAGGGCCCATTCCCATGATCGCAATCGTTGCCCCGGGCTGAAGCTTCGTTCTCACGGCCGCATGAATGCCGACAGAAAACGGTTCAATCAAAGCCGCATCTTCATAGGAAAGAGAATCCGGAATCGAAAAAACAAAGTCCTGACGCATTTTGATATATTGGACAAACGCGCCGTCAACCGGCGGTGTCGCCAAAAACTGCACATCCGGACAAAGATTATAACGCCCTTCCTTGCACGCCTCACATCGTCCGCACGTAACACCAGGTTCGACAGCGACACGGTCTCCCACCTTGAATTGATCGACAGACGATCCGACCGCGGCAATTTCTCCCGCGCATTCATGACCGAGGATAAATGGTTTTTCCACTATATAATTGCCTATTCTGCCATTTGTATAGTAATGCAGATCCGATCCGCAAATTCCGACAGCCATCACCTTTATCAGCACTTCATCATGATTGATGTCAGGGACGGGCAATGTTTCGATTTTGATTTCTCTCGTGTTATGCATAACTGCCGCTTTCATGTTTTGAGGCACTTTGTGAGTCATTTGGCAAATTCCTTTCTCTGCTCTGAAATGTAAGTGCATACATTTTTGTTTTCTCTGTTACTGCCACCATTTTAACTTCTTTTCAAGACGTTCAACAGCCTTTCCTGCTGTATAAAAGGACAGCCGCACTGTACTTTTTATTTTTTCATATACAAAAAACACTGAATTGATAAAATAGTACTAATAGGAGGTGCAGGCTAAATGGCTGAACTAGAAAACCGGATACAATTTGCAGAACTGCTGGCACCTGCTGTCAAATCGCTGAAACTTCATCCTGATTACAAAGTCAAAAGGACAAAAAACGTAAAAGCAGGACAGACTTATATAGACAAAATTGCACTCAGATTAGGCGTTTCCTCTAACACGATCAAAAGCTGGATCGGACAGATGGGCGCAAACTATATCCCCGGACGAATGGACGACGGAAAACTGTTCGGAATGATCTGGATCATTATAGAAAAGACTGACATGGGTCCTGAATGGCTGACCGGCCTTCTGGAAACCACCACCATTCCCGTCATCAAACCCGCATTGCCCGTTTGGACAGCGTCCTGTCTAAAAAAAGCAAAAATACTCCGGAAAGACGGATCATTCGGAGCGCCGAGTGATGAAGATGTTGAAAAGGCAGTGAAGCGGCTGTTTCAGGACAGCCCCGGCATTGAAACGAATGCGCTTACAGAACAGCCCGTCACACATAACCTGCCGTCACGCCGGACCGGGAACTTTATCGGCCGCGGCTTTGACATGGAAGCGATCCGGCAATGGATGCTGTCTCCGTCACCGGTCTGTTTAATCACCGGCTGGGCGGGCATGGGAAAAACGACAACCGCTCTTGAAGCGGCCTATTCGTGTATCGGAGGTTCTTCAGATTGGCCGGCATTCAGCAGCATCATCTGGATCAGCGCTGACTGGAAAGGATTGAGCTTCAGCGATTTTTTAAACACGATCGCCTATCAGCTCGGACGCACCGAACAAATCGACAAATCAATCAACGAGAAACGATTCGTCGTCCGCAATGCATTAGCCGCTCATTCAAACGAAAAACCAGTACTGCTGATCATTGACAGCATCGATATGGCGGAGCGTGACATTCATGAATTTATCCTCGGTCTTCCGCAAGGCGTAAAAGTCCTCCTTACGGCACGGGAAAACGTAAAACAAACATACCGGGACGGCCTCGGAGAAATGGCGGCCATCCAGCTGAGCGGCCTTGAGCAAACGGATGCCCTTGAATTTTTTCAGCAAGAAGTGCACCGCTGTCTGCAAACATGCAACCTCCCGCAAAAACGGGAAAAGCTGGAACAGCTGTTGCAGCTATCGCCTGTCCTTAAGAATGAATTCATCTCGGCAGCCGCCGGCAACCCGAAGGCGATGGCACTCAGCATCGCTTACATGTCGGACGACGACATCCCCGCTCCGCAGCTCATTCAAGAACTTAAACAAGCGGGCTACTCATTATTGGAATTGTTTGAGGTTCTCTTTGGCCGCACATGGGACAGATGTCATGAAGACACACGGAAACTCTGGCAGACGCTTTGCTTTTTCGCTAAGCCCCCTGATGAGAAAAGTTTAGCGGCAGCGGCCGGATTAGACGCCCGCCGTTTTCATTTCGCTATTGAACAAATGCGGTCATATGCCCTGATTCAGCCGGAACGAAACGAAGGAAGAACACAGTACTCAGCGCATCAAACAGTTGTTGCTTACGGAGAACAGCACTTATCCGAACATCATGATTTTGAAAAAGAAGCCCGCAGCCGCTGGGCGCATTATTATATTGATTATGCGGAAACCCATATAAAACGGGAACAGCCCAATTCTGTCTATTGGAGCTATCTGCTGGGACGGAATTTAGAGCAAATGAAAAAGGAATGGCCGAATATCCTAAAGGTCATCGAATGGTCAAGCGAAACCGGACAACATGAAATCCTGATCGAACTCATCACCCGTATCAGTCATTTTTTTAGCAGAATCAACCTGCCCCTGCGAATCGAATACGGATTAAAAGCCGCCGATGCCGCCCGTCAATCAGGCGAACACACGCGGGAAGCATACTTTCGGATCGACACGGCAGGCTGGGCGCTGATGGAAGTCAATGATTTAGACGGAGCTTTGCAGCAGGTAGAAGCCGGACTGAAGATTCTTGAACAATCAGGCGGGTCGGATCACGACTTGAAAGTATGGGGGCTCGCCCTTCAATCGAGGCTGCTGTTAAAAACCGGAGACCCGGAAAAAGCGGCAGCAATGCTGGACGACATCAAAGATCAGCCCGTCTCCCCCATTATCCGGCACAGGGTTCTTCTGGTCCGCGGCGACCTGAGTTTCGCCCGTTCTCACTACGAAGAAGCCATCACTTTATACGAAGCGGCAAACACAACCAGCGCCGCATACGGCGGCGAAAAAACGATAGAAGCCTATTTCAATTTGGGCATGGCTTACGTGAAGTGTGATCAGCTCGAAAAAGCGGAAAAAGCCTTTGAACAAATGCTCTATGACAAACATAACGCCAATCAAGTTGAGCTGATCTATTACTATTACGGAATGGCACAGCTGATGTACCGAAAAGGAGAAAAACGGAAAGCAATGGAATCGAATCAGAAGGCAATTCGTCTGATTGATTCGTGGGAGCCTGGGATTGGGATTCGGGGAGAGGTGGAAGAACTGGCAATGGTGATTAAAGAAAACGACTAGTACTCTGTCTGCAATCTGACTCAGTTTCTTTATTAATAAATAGAAAAGGCCAACTCAAGTCGCAGTTGGCCTTTAAGGTCTACAGATGTACTGAACCAGGTTTTCACGTATGTATTCTTTCTCGTATAAAGGAAAGCGTATCATTTGCCAGCTTTTTGCGACAAAGAACAATACCGGAATGACCACAATTGTAGAGGTATCTTGTGGGTTTCCCCCAGCTTTCCCATAAGTAATCTGCATCTTTTAAGTCAATATATTGATCGTGCTTAGCAGAAATCAGCAGTATGTTATCTTTATTAACTTTCGGCAAGGCTTGACTAGGATCTGTGATATCCCAATATTTTATTAAATCTTCATAGGCCACACCATTTTGTTCTAATTCTTTTCTTATGTATTTACCTGGGGTTGTATTCCATATCGAATAAGAAAGGCGATTGGCATAAAAGATTGATACCACTACATCAATTTGAGAATCTAAGGTAGCAATTAGATTAGTAACCCATCCCCCTAAGCTTACTCCCACTATGATAACAGGGCCTTTTTTATTTGCTTTTATCCAGTGAATTAACGCACGTAAATCTACAATAGCCTGTCTTGTCGACTCAACTGTACGATCAATATTTGCACTAATCATCAACTCGCCACTATACAGTGAACTTTCCGGTTCTCTTTCGAAATGGTATGGAAGAGAATAATAATACATGTTCCAACCTAAATCGTTCATTATACGATTGTGAAATATTTTTTTGATCCTATTGTACGAATCCATGCGCCAGCCGTGTACAAAGATGACATTGGGTTGATCTATATCATTTTCATTTAAAAAAACCTCCCCTTTTAAAGTATCATTAACGAGATTCCCCGTTCGAATTAAGGATTCATAACGAAATGTTCCAACCCTATAATTTTTTTTAGATTCATTCAAATCAATTGAAACATCAGCTATATTCGCACTGTAAAATTCCTCTCTATCATCTATGTCGGCTGTAAAAGCAGCAGAAAAATGTTTATCTTTGCTTCTTTTTCTATGTAAATCATATAAAGCCAAACGATCTATCATTTTTGAGAAATGCACTATTACGTCCTCCTTGATAATCATAAAAAACTAATATCAGAGTTGATTATTGGATTGTCTGTCTTCATAGAGTCGGGACGGATGTTATCAAGAATCTAACTCCATCAACAGTGAATTTTTGGGGGTCGGATATCATTTCTATTGCTTTAACATAAAAGACTAGTTTCTAATCTCAAGGAAAAAATTGTCTTTTAGCAGCTAAAAAAAGCAGCACAAATAGACATTTTAAAAGGATTTCTCTTTGACAGTGCTTTCCTTGGGGAAACCGTCTAAGAGAGTTGGTGACACTATTTATTTAGATAACTGTAGCTTTTTTTGTCGTATGAGAGGATACCAATATAGTCTTCTGTCTACAATAGAGAGAGAGGTAACAGAGGTTTGGACAAATAATTTTCAAACCCTTTTTATTATCATAACAGAAATGCAGTTTACTGAAGTTATCGTAAGGCGTTGTCAAAGAAGACGTAAACAGGTACCTGAGCCGGTGGAATTTTGTATTTTGGTCAATTGAATAGTTCAAATCGGGATTATCAAAACTATTGAAAAATCGATATAGAATAATGCTGAAAAAATCAAACTACAAAAGACAAAAAAAAGAAGCTTCTCACAAGTTCGGTGAACTTATGAGAAGCCTCGAAAATTTATAGATGGCATCCAAGAGGGCATCAAAAATGACGTCCGTTGCCGACAAACCCTTGTAAATCAAGGGTTTTTTGTCGGTTTTACATCATGCCGCCCATACCGCCCATGCCGCCCATGTCAGGCATTCCTGCGCCGCCGGCATTTTCTTCTGGTTTGTCAGCAACAACCGCTTCAGTTGTTAGGAGCATTGCTGCTACAGAAGCTGCGTTTTGAAGTGCAGAACGTGTAACTTTTGTCGGGTCAACGATACCTTTTTCGATCATGTTTACCCATTCGCCAGTTGCAGCGTTGAAGCCTACGCCGATTTCTTCGTTTTTCAGGCGCTCAACGATGACAGATCCTTCAAGACCCGCGTTGTGCGCGATTTGACGGATTGGCTCTTCAAGCGCGCGAAGCACGATGTTGATACCTGTTTGCGCATCGCCTTCAGCTTCAACTGCAGCGACTTTGTTATATACGTTGACAAGCGCTGTACCACCGCCGGATACGATGCCTTCTTCAACAGCTGCGCGAGTTGAGTTGAGGGCGTCTTCGATGCGAAGTTTACGCTCTTTCAGCTCAGTTTCAGTCGCAGCGCCGACTTTGATGACAGCTACGCCGCCGGCAAGTTTCGCAAGACGCTCTTGTAATTTTTCTCTGTCGAATTCAGAAGTTGTTTCTTCCACTTGAGCGCGGATTTGGTTGACGCGTGCAGCGATTTTTTCAGTATCGCCGGCGCCTTCTACGATTGTTGTGTTTTCTTTCGTTACCACAACTTTAGAAGCGCGTCCCAATTGTCCGATTTCAGTAGATTTCAGGTCAAGACCTAAATCTTCTGTGATTACTTCTCCGCCAGTAAGAACAGAGATGTCTTCAAGCATTGCTTTACGGCGGTCACCGAAGCCAGGAGCTTTAACGGCAACAGCGTTGAATGTGCCGCGAAGTTTGTTGACAACGAGTGTAGCAAGAGCTTCACCTTCAACATCTTCAGCGATCAGAAGCAATGGTTTTCCTTGCTGTACAACTTGCTCAAGCACAGGAAGGATTTCTTGAATGTTTGTGATTTTTTTGTCTGTGATTAAGATGTAAGGATTATCAAGAACCGCTTCCATCTTATCAGAGTCAGTCACCATGTAAGGAGACGCATATCCGCGGTCGAATTGCATACCTTCAACAACTTCAAGCTCAGTTGTGAAGCCTTTAGACTCTTCGATTGTGATAACGCCGTCGTTACCTACGCGCTCCATTGCTTCAGCGATAAGGCTTCCGACTTCCTCATCAGCAGCAGAGATCGCAGCAACCTGAGCGATAGACTCTTTGCCTTCGATCGGCTTAGAAATTTCTTTTAAGTTTTCGATTGCCACGGTTACGGCTTGTTCCATACCTTTACGCACGCCGACAGGATTAGCTCCCGCAGTTACGTTTTTAAGGCCTTCGCGGATCATAGCTTGCGCAAGCACAGTCGCAGTCGTCGTACCGTCACCGGCAACGTCGTTTGTTTTGCTGGCTACTTCAGCTACAAGCTTCGCACCCATGTTTTCAAACGCATCTTCAAGTTCAATTTCTTTTGCGATTGTCACACCGTCATTTGTAATTAACGGAGAACCGAATTTTTTCTCCAGAACCACGTTGCGTCCTTTTGGCCCTAAAGTTACTTTTACAGCGTCAGCAAGCGCATCGACACCGCGAAGCATAGCGCGGCGTGCTTCTTCACTAAACTTAATATCTTTTGCCATGTTAACGAAACCTCCTCGAATTTTTAAAAGTATTTATTTGCTTAGCCGATTACAGCTAAAATGTCGCTTTCACGTAAGATTAAGTATTCAGCACCTTCGTATTTCACTTCAGTACCGGCGTATTTTGAGAAGATAATGCGGTCGCCCTCTTTTACTTCTAAAGCAACGCGCTCTCCGCTTTCCAACACGCGACCTGAACCAGCTGCCACGATTTTGCCTTCTTGCGGCTTTTCTTTTGCAGAATCCGGTAATACGATTCCGCTGGCAGTTTTTTCTTCAGATTCTACGAGTTCAATGACAACGCGATCACCTAATGGCTTTAACAATGAAATAACCTCCTCAATAGTATGAATATGTAATTTTAGCACTCAGCTCTAAAGAGTGCTAACACATTTATTATAATAAAGAATCTCACTTCCAATTTCAAGTCATAAGAATAAAAAATTTTCACGCTTACATGATTCTCTCTTACACCGATTTTCTCCTTTTTTCACGTCAAGTTCACTTGTGTTACAATAAGAACAAATAAGTTGATTTTATAGGATAAAGGAGTACATATCATTTGAGAAAACAGTATTGGTATATCATTTTGACATATGTTATCATGCAGCTTTCTGCATTGATCGGCATTCCTTTAATGTACAGATTCGGCTATGCGGGCGGGCAGCCTACGAATGCGAATCTCACCATGGCTCAGGGGATTTATTCCGTCGTAAGCTTTTTTATCTGCCTGATTATCGTTCTCCTGATTTTGAGAACCGCGCCGAAGCAGACATTAAGAAATGGGAAGAAAGCATCCGCCGGCATGTCCATTCTTTGGGCGGTCGCGGGAATATGGCTCGCTTTATTTTCTCAGGGAATCGCCGGGATGATTGAGCAGTATGTCTTTCACGTGAACAGCGGTTCGGAAAACACGAAAGCCATTCTCAACATTATTAAAGCCATGCCGCTCATGATTATCGTTTCTTCTATCGTCGGTCCGATTCTCGAAGAAATCATTTTCCGGAAGATCATCTTCGGCGTATTATATGAAAAAACGAATTTCTTTATCGCCGGACTGATCAGTTCCGTCGTTTTCGGCATTGTGCACCAGGACCTCACACACCTGCTGCTTTACACGGCTATGGGCTTTACCTTTGCGTTCTTGTATGTGCAGACGAAACGGATTATTGTGCCGATATTCGCTCATGTCATGATGAATACCATTGTCGTGGTCATGCAGCTCGGCCCCGCCCAAAAATATATTGAACAGCATAGTGAGCAAATGCAATTAATTATTGGAGGATTGTTTGTATGAGGAACCCAATGACTTGGGGCTTGATTTATTTCGCAGTCGGCTGTATCTTTACGTATTTGGCCGCAAGCTCGCCGGGAAGCATGTGGTCTTTTTATTCCATATTGCTGATGGTTTTCGCCGCTTATAATATCAGCATCTCGTTTAAAATGTTCGCTTTCTCATTTAAAGTGAAGAAAAATCAAAAATAAAAGAAAAAGCCATTTCTCATCATTGAGAAATGGCTTTTTTTATGCTGATACATCCTGGTCAGATTCGCTGCTGCCGGTCTGCCTTTTCCGATACGCCGCTTTTGAGATAAGAATACTGATCTCGTATAAAATGCAAAGCGGAATCGTAATCATCAAGTGAGACAGCAGCTCAGGCGGCGCAATCATCGCGGCGATCACAAGCAGCACAAAATACGCGTACTTCCTGATTTTCGATAAAAACATCGGCGTTATAACACCGAGCCTCGTCAAAAACATGATCAGCACCGGCATCTGAAACAGCAGCCCGAACGGAATCGTCAGCTGCAGCAGAAAATGAAAGTACTCGCTGATTCCGATCACCTGATTGACATCCAAGTCATTCGAAACCCGCTTCATAAAATCAACGACCAGCGGAAATAAAATATAATAAGAAAATGACACACCGCTGACAAACAGCACGATTGAAATCGGAATATAGCTGAGTGTTACTTTGCGCTCCTTCTCATACAGCCCCGGACTGACAAACGCCCAAATCTGATATAGAATAATCGGCGAAGTCAAAATGATGCCGATAATAAACGCGAACTGCAAAAAGATAAACAGCGGATCCGTCAGGTTAAAAGCATTAAGGGTGAGCTCTTTTACTTCATCGGCTTTTTGAAGATACACAATGATAGGTTTTGCCAGAAAAAAGCCGGCAATAAAGAAAACCGTAAAGGATAACGCCACAATCAGCAATCGTTTCCGAAGTTCGGCAATATGCTCCACAAGCGTCATTTGATTCACTCTCATACGTGTCATCCTATCTTACTGTTCTTCTTTCTTTTTTTCCTCTTCTTCACCGGCTAATCCTTTAGTAGCGTTCTTAAATTCACGAAGCGTGTCCCCCGCAGCTTTTCCTAATTCGGGAAGCTTCTTCGGACCGAAAATAATCACCGCCACCACACCGATAACCGCCAGGCTTCCAGGACCGATCATGTGCAGCTCCTCCTTTCGTTATTCAATTTCTTCCAAAACAGAATAATGCTTTAAGAAATAAACCAATGATTGAAGCTCTACAGCTAAATCTATATGATGAATTCGAATGTGATCCGGCACATTCAAACGGGCCGGCGTAAAGTTAAGGATTCCCTTGATTCCGAGCGCCACGAGCCGGTCGGTGATTGACTGGGCGGCAACCGCCGGAACGGTGAGAATCGCCACGGGTTCATCCTTAATGTGAAGCTCTAAATCATCAAGATCAAAGACAGGCACACCGCCTACCTCAGTTCCTATTTTACTCTGATTCACATCAAAAGCCATAGATATTTTTGTGTTATTATTTTTTGTGAAATTATAGTGAAGAAACGCCGTCCCTAAATTCCCGACACCGATCAAAATGACGTTCGTCGTTTCATCCTGATCCAGTGTTTTTCTGAAAAATGACAGCAGGTAATCCACATTATAGCCGTATCCTTTTTTGCCGAGCGCCCCGAAATAGGAAAAATCCCGGCGGATCGTGGCCGAATCGACTTTTACCGCATCGCTCAGTTCGGCTGAGGAAACACGCTGCTTTCCTGACGCGTGTAAATTCTTTAAAAAGCGATAATAAAGCGGCAGCCTTTTTGCCGTCGCCTGCGGAATTTTTGATTGATCCTTGTTCATGATTGGTCCTCCACTTTATACTCAGATGCATCTCTTTTAAAATCACCGTTTTTGCCGCCCGTTTTTTCCATGAGGCAGGTCGGGCCGATGACCATTCCTTTATCCAGCGCCTTGCACATGTCATAAACGGTCAATGCGCAGACTGAAGCGGAAGTTAGCGCTTCCATTTCCACACCTGTACTCCCTTTCGTTTTTACGCTTGCCTGTATATGAAGAACGGCTTCGGAATCCTTTTCCTCCCAGCCGAATGAAATGTCTACGCTGCTTAAAGAAAGCGGGTGGCACATCGGGATAATCGCTGACGTCTGCTTTGCAGCCATAATTCCTGCCACCTGTGCGACAGCCAGCACGTCTCCTTTTCCGATCTCCCGGTTTTTGATTCTGCTGTACACGTCATGCTTCATGTGTACGCTGGATATCGCAGCGGCAGTACGGACTGTTGAAGATTTATCGCTTATATCCACCATGCGGGCACGGCCTTCTTCATTAAAATGAGAAAATCCATTCATATTTAAACTCTCCTTACTTCTGATCATACACTATTTTCTCCCTGATGTCTTATCCTATAATGTTCCAATTCTGATGTATTGTTTGCTGACAGCAGGTTGATAAGCTACACTTAACTTATTATAACAGAGGTGAAATAATATGATGATCTTACAAATTAATCAGCTATCCAAATCTTTTGGCGCTGATCCTATTTTAAACAATATAAAGCTTGAAGTCAGATCCCGGGATCGCATCGCCATTGTAGGCAGAAACGGCGCCGGCAAATCAACTCTCCTTAAAATTATCGCAGGTCACCTTTCATATGAAAAGGGTGAATTAATCAAACCGAAAGAATTAACGATGGGATACCTTGCCCAGCACACAGGCATGGAATCTCAGCTTACCATAAAAGAAGAATTGCTGAGTGTTTTTGATTTCCTGAAAGCAATGGAAAAAGAAATGCGCTCTATTGAAGAAAAGATGGCCACTGCCGCCCCGGCGGAGCTTGAGACGCTGATGAAAACCTATGACAGGCTTCAGCAGGACTTCAAGAATAAAGGCGGCTATCAATATGAAGCGGATGTCCGGTCTGTCCTTCACGGCCTCGGCTTCGGCAAATTTGACGATTCCGTGAAAGTACAAAGCTTGAGCGGCGGTCAGAAAACAAGACTTGCGCTTGGAAAGCTGCTTTTGACCCAGCCTGATCTGCTTATTTTGGATGAACCGACGAACCATCTCGACATCGACACGCTCACATGGCTTGAGCATTATTTACAGGGATATTCAGGCGCCATCCTGATCGTCTCCCACGACAGATACTTTCTTGATAAAGTGGTCAGCCAAGTGTACGAGGTCTCACGGACAGAAAGCAAAAAATACCTCGGCAACTACAGCGCCTATTTAGAGCAAAAAGCCGAGCAGTACGAGAAAGACCTGAAGCTGTATGAAAAACAGCAGGACGAAATCGCCAAGCTTCAAGATTTTGTCGACCGCAATCTGGCCAGAGCATCAACAACAAAAAGAGCCCAGAGCAGACGAAAACAGCTTGAACGGATGGACGTCATGGCAAAGCCGCTCGGTGATGAAAAATCAGCGGCCTTCCGTTTTGAAATTACAAAACAGAGCGGCAACGACGTGCTTCGCGTACAGGATGTCTCCATCAGCTACGACGGCCAGCCTCCGCTCTTGAAAAACCTGACCTTCGGCGTTACAAGAGGCGAAAGCGCCGCCCTTGTCGGACCCAACGGAATCGGCAAGTCAACCTTGCTGAAAACCATTATGAACATGCTCAGTCCGGAATCCGGGTCGATCTCGTACGGTTCCAATGTCACAATCGGCTATTACGATCAGGAGCAGGCTGAACTGACCTCGTCCAAACGCGTTTTGGACGAGCTATGGGATGAATATCCGGACATGCCGGAAAAAGAGATCAGAACATGCCTCGGCAACTTTCTGTTCAGCGGAGACGATGTCCTGAAACCGGTCCGTTCTTTAAGCGGCGGTGAGAAAGCAAGAGTCGCGCTTGCCAAGCTGATGCTTCAAAAAGCAAACTTTCTCATCCTTGATGAACCGACAAACCACCTTGACCTGGACAGTAAAGAAGTGCTGGAAAACGCCCTGATCGACTATCCGGGCACACTGTTATTTGTATCGCATGACCGCTACTTTATTAACAGGATCGCCACAAGGGTGCTGGAGTTGTCTCCGGATCATGCAGAAGAATATTTGGGTGACTATGACTATTACACCGAGAAAAAAGCCCAGCAGCTGGAACTGGAAGAAATGAAGCGGCAGGAAAAAGAGCAAGCACAGCCTGCCGGCAAGGTCAAACAAGACACGAAAAGAACATATGAAGAAGAAAAAGAATGGAAGAAGAAAGAACGTCAGCGCCTGAGACGCATTGAAGAAATCGAAGCGGCCGTCTCATCCGCCGAAGAGAAAATCAGCGCCAATGAGGAGCTGCTGTGCGACCCTGAGGTGTATCAGGATCATGAAAAGGTACAGACCATTCACGCTGAGAACGAGGCACTGAATCAAGAGCTGGAACAATTACTAGCGGAATGGGAAGAACTCTCATCAGAAGAATAGTAAAAGTCAAGCACCTCTTTAAGGGGTGCTTTTTTATCCACAGCTTTCTTCCTTGTCAGCCATTTAAGTAAGCGCTTTATACACACTATCCACAAAATTTTCTGACTTTATCCACTTTACTCACAACTCGCAACCCCTTATCCAGTCTGGATTTCTGAATATATTCACAAACCTGTGGATATGTTAAAATTATCTGTTAATAAGTCAAAAAAAGCCTCACGTTTTACAACGTGAGACGATCAAAAGACATTAATTCCAAACCGGGCTGTCCGTTCATATCATATGAACCCCGAATCCCCTTTTCAAAAGCAACAGTTCCGGCAGCCGCAATCATCGCTGCATTGTCCGTGCATAATGAAAGCGGCGGGATGATAAGTTCAGGATCTCCCGCATGGCTGAATTCCTGCTGCAGCGCGGTTCTCAATCCCTTGTTCGCGGCTACGCCCCCTGCAAGCAGGACTTGTTTAACCCCATATTCTTTCGCGGCCTTAGAGGTTTTTGCCGTCAGTACATCAATGACACTCTGCTGAAAGCTCGCGGCAAGATCCTCAGGGGGAATCACCTCATTTTTTTGCGAGGCGTTATGAAGCGTGTTAATAACGGCTGACTTCAAGCCGCTGAAGCTGAAATTGTAAGATCCTTCTTCCAGCCACGCGCGCGGAAGCGGAATAGAGTCCGTTCCCACAGCAGCCAGCTTATCAATCTGCGGCCCTCCTGGATAAGGAAGCCCCATCGTTCTTGCCACTTTGTCGTAAGCTTCACCTGCTGCATCGTCCAGCGTTTCACCGATAACATCGAAGGAACCGTGCTCTTTCATATAAACCAATTCTGTATGTCCGCCCGACACAACCAAAGCAAGCGCCGGGAACTGAAGCTCTCCTATCAGCCTGTTTGCATAAATATGGCCGGCAATATGATGAACGCCGACTAACGGAATTTGATGGGCGAAGCTTAACGCCTTTGCCGCATTGACACCGATTAAAAGGGCCCCGACAAGTCCCGGTCCTTCCGTTACGGCAATCGCGTCAAGGTCATCAAAGCCCAACTCCGCTTGTAAAAGAGCTTCCTCAATCACAAGGGTAATCTGCTCCACATGATGTCTGGACGCAATTTCAGGAACGACCCCGCCGAACCGTTTATGGCTTTCAATTTGAGAAGCGACAACGTTTGAAATGATGTCTTTCCCGTTTTTTACGACTGAAGCCGCTGTTTCATCACAGCTTGTTTCGATTCCTAATACATAAATATCTTTTTTTTCACTCATGTAATGTCACCCACATTAATAACGCATCTTCCCCGTTATCTGTATAGTATTGTTTTCTGATTCCTCCGGCCTGAAGACCGAATTTTTTATATAAGGATTGGGCGGGATGATTTGATACCCTGACTTCGAGAGAGAGCCTTCTTGCCTTTTTTTCTCTGCACAATTCTATCGCAGAGCCAAACAGCGCTTCTCCCAATGATTGGCCCCGGTATTCCGGCTTAATGGCTATATTCGTAATCTGCGCGTCATCTATAATAATCCAGATTCCGCAATACCCGGCCAGACAGCCGTCCTTTTCAATGACAAGGTAGTGCGCATACGGATTTTCCAAAAGCTCATGATAAAATGAATCCTTCGTCCACGGAGAAGTGAAGGATGCTGTTTCAATTTCATAAATTTGATCAATATCTTCCGGCCGCATGCTTCGAATCGCCGTTTTCGTTTTCATCCCCATCACCCTATTTTTGAGATTCCATCCATTTCGCTTCAGCCTCTGCCAGACGCAAATAATCCGGAACAAGGCTGTGGACATCCGCTTCTTCTTTTTCCAAGCCTAAAAACGCCAGCTCTGACGGCCGCGGATTATGCTGCGCAGCCGTTCCTATCACTGCTTGAGAAGCCAATTCATGTTTAATGGTTTCTTCATGAATGGCTGTATCGTGCCCTAAAAATAAAACCGGAGACGCTTTTTCTCTCAGCATGCCGAGCCAATCAGTCAAAAGCACATTCTGATCAGGAAGAACGGATTGTAATCGGCCGTCCTGATATTCATAAAGACCCGTATACACTTGTCCGCGACGGGCATCAAATAACGGGCAGATCAGCCCTTGAAAGTGCCGTCCGTTAGCCGCCAGCACCTCCAGGCTCGATACAGCGGAAATCGGAAGCTTCAGCGACCAGGCCAATGTCTTCGCCAGCGTCACACCGATTCTGACACCTGTGTACGATCCCGGCCCCTTCGCCACTACTATTTTCGTAAGGTCCTGCGGTGTTAAACCGCAATCCGCCAGCAATGAATTAACAGCAGGCATCGCCCGCACGGAATGATTCTTTTTTAAATATGTAATATACTCCGCCATCACCGTCTTCTCACGAACGAGCGCGGCACCCAGCGTGTAATTTGACGTATCAATTGCCAGTATTGTCATGTTTACTTATCTCCTCACAAAGCGTTTCATACCGTGTTCCGCAAGCCGTAAAGGTAATGTCCCTTTCCTCATCACCGGCTCTCGTGATGACGATCTGCAGCCGTTCGGCAGGCAGCTGCTCCTGAATTAAATGAGCCCATTCAATTAAACAGACGCCTTGTCCCTCAAAGTATTCTTCAAGTCCCAAGTCTTCGCTTTCATCCTCCATGCGATAAACATCCATATGATATAGAGGAAGCGAACCGTCATGGTATTCTTTTATAATTGTAAAAGTCGGGCTGTTTACCACTCTCGTGATTCCCAGACCTTCGGCAAAACCCTTTGTAAAAGTCGTTTTTCCCGCGCCTAAGTCGCCTTCCAGTGTCAGAATGTCTCCCGGCTTTGCCAAAGAAGCGGCGAGCTTGGCAACGGCTTTTGTTTCTTCGGGGTTTTTCGTTCTCCATTGTAATGTCTTCAAAGTGAGTCACCCGTCTTATTTAAAATGATTGTATCCTTTTTTCTCAAGGACGATTTGTCTCTGATCATTGGCTGTCAAAAGAACACTTGCTTCCTTCCGTTCAGAAACTGCTCCAATCTTCGCAATCGGAATACCTGATTGAGTGCAGTAATCAAGCAAAGAAGCCCAATCTTGCTGAGATACCGTTCCAACCAATTCAAAATCTTCACCGCCGAATAACACCCATTTCTCCCACTGAGGATCCGCCTCGGGTAAATCCGGATGCACGGGCAGAAGCTGTTCTTCAATTTCTATCGTAACTGAACTTGACTCAGCTATTTCATGAAGTTCACTGGCCAATCCGTCACTGATATCATTCAGAGCCGCGCGCTGAAGCTGAGAGCAAAAGCGGCCGACCTGGACCCTAGGAACGGGCCGTTTATGTTTTTGGATAAAATAATCACTCGTGTGAAAAGCAGAGGGAGGTGTTTCTCCCAATAAAAGAGACAGCCCAGCTGCGGACGAACCGATATCTCCCGTAACAAAAACAACATCCTCTGGTCTTGCCGAGCTTCGCAGACAAGCGCGATCCTTTTCGACTTCTCCGATGACAGTAACGGTAATAACGGCTTGACCGGAAGCGGAGACGGTATCTCCTCCGATCAAATCCATCCGGTATAGTTTCGCCAGTTCCGCCATCCCTTCATACATTGCCTGGACATCAGCTTTCTGCCAGCAAGAAGGAACCGCAAGAGATACCAGATAAAACTTCGGAATGCCTCCCATCGCCGCCACATCACTAATGTTAACAGCAAGCGCCTTATAACCGATATCTTGAGGAGAGGAATACTCTGATTTAAAATGGACATCCTCCACCATCGTATCAAGGCAGACAATTTGCTGCATATGAGATGACGCTGTATAAACCGCACCATCATCACCGATCCCTACATTGACGGAAGGATGATAATGCGTATGCGGCGTAATACTGTGAATCAAATCAAACTCGTCCATGTTTCTCCCGTCTCCCTTTCTGACGCTCTTGTGAAATACAGCTCTTTCTAGTGTATCGGATTATGTTTCAATATCCAAGACTTTAACGATATAAAAGAAAGCTTGGTTAGATACCAAGCTGCCAGCATTTAAAAGAAAACACAAAAAAAAAACGAAAACATGATCGTTTCGTTTACAATGAAAATGGCGGTCCGGACGGGACTCGAACCCGCGACCTCCTGCGTGACAGGCAGGCATTCTAACCAACTGAACTACCGGACCATTTTTATTTTTGGTTGCGGGGGCAGGATTTGAACCTGCGACCTTCGGGTTATGAGCCCGACGAGCTACCGAACTGCTCCACCCCGCGATGGTAAAATTTTAGAAAAGCTTGGCGGCGTCCTACTCTCACAGGGGGAAACCCCCGACTACCATCGGCGCTGAAGAGCTTAACTTCCGTGTTCGGCATGGGAACGGGTGTGACCTCTTCGCTATCGCCACCAAACTATTGAGAGTGTTCTCTCAAAACTAGATAACAGGAAGCATACATTCAAAATTGGTTAAGTCCTCGATCGATTAGTATCTGTCAGCTCCATGTGTCGCCACACTTCCACCTCAGACCTATCAACCTGATCATCTTTCAGGGATCTTACTTCCTTGCGGAATGGGAAATCTCATCTTGAGGGGGGCTTCATGCTTAGATGCTTTCAGCACTTATCCCGTCCGCACATAGCTACCCAGCGATGCCCTTGGCAGAACAACTGGTACACCAGCGGTGCGTCCATCCCGGTCCTCTCGTACTAAGGACAGCTCCTCTCAAATTTCCTGCGCCCGCGACGGATAGGGACCGAACTGTCTCACGACGTTCTGAACCCAGCTCGCGTACCGCTTTAATGGGCGAACAGCCCAACCCTTGGGACCGACTACAGCCCCAGGATGCGATGAGCCGACATCGAGGTGCCAAACCTCCCCGTCGATGTGGACTCTTGGGGGAGATAAGCCTGTTATCCCCGGGGTAGCTTTTATCCGTTGAGCGATGGCCCTTCCATGCGGAACCACCGGATCACTAAGCCCGACTTTCGTCCCTGCTCGACTTGTAGGTCTCGCAGTCAAGCTCCCTTGTGCCTTTACACTCTGCGAATGATTTCCAACCATTCTGAGGGAACCTTTGGGCGCCTCCGTTACCTTTTAGGAGGCGACCGCCCCAGTCAAACTGCCCACCTGACACTGTCTCCCCGCCCGATAAGGGCGGCGGGTTAGAAGGTCAATACAGCCAGGGTAGTATCCCACCGATGCCTCCACCGAAGCTGGCGCTCCGGTTTCCAAGGCTCCTACCTATCCTGTACAAGCTGTACCAACATTCAATATCAGGCTGCAGTAAAGCTCCACGGGGTCTTTCCGTCCTGTCGCGGGTAACCTGCATCTTCACAGGTACTATAATTTCACCGAGTCTCTCGTTGAGACAGTGCCCAGATCGTTGCGCCTTTCGTGCGGGTCGGAACTTACCCGACAAGGAATTTCGCTACCTTAGGACCGTTATAGTTACGGCCGCCGTTTACTGGGGCTTCAATTCGCACCTTCGCTTACGCTAAGCGCTCCTCTTAACCTTCCAGCACCGGGCAGGCGTCAGCCCCTATACTTCGCCTTACGGCTTCGCAGAGACCTGTGTTTTTGCTAAACAGTCGCCTGGGCCTATTCACTGCGGCTCTCTCGGGCTTGCACCCTAACAGAGCACCCCTTCTCCCGAAGTTACGGGGTCATTTTGCCGAGTTCCTTAACGAGAGTTCTCTCGATCACCTTAGGATTCTCTCCTCGCCTACCTGTGTCGGTTTGCGGTACGGGCACCTCTCACCTCGCTAGAGGCTTTTCTTGGCAGTGTGGAATCAGGAACTTCGCTACTATAATTCGCTCGCCATCACAGCTCAGCCTTCACGGGAAACGGATTTGCCTATTTCCCAGCCTAACTGCTTGGACGCGGATATCCAATACCGCGCTTACCCTATCCTCCTGCGTCCCCCCATTGCTCAAATGGTGAGGAGGTGGTACAGGAATATCAACCTGTTATCCATCGCCTACGCCTTTCGGCCTCGGCTTAGGTCCCGACTAACCCTGAGCGGACGAGCCTTCCTCAGGAAACCTTAGGCATTCGGTGGAGGGGATTCTCACCCCTCTTTCGCTACTCATACCGGCATTCTCACTTCTAAGCGCTCCACAAGTCCTTCCGGTCTTGCTTCACAGCCCTTAGAACGCTCTCCTACCACTGTTCGAAGAACAGTCCGCAGCTTCGGTGATACGTTTAGCCCCGGTACATTTTCGGCGCAGAGTCACTCGACCAGTGAGCTATTACGCACTCTTTAAATGGTGGCTGCTTCTAAGCCAACATCCTGGTTGTCTAAGCAACTCCACATCCTTTTCCACTTAACGTATACTTTGGGACCTTAGCTGGCGGTCTGGGCTGTTTCCCTTTCGACTACGGATCTTATCACTCGCAGTCTGACTCCCAAGGATAAGTCATCGGCATTCGGAGTTTGACTGAATTCGGTAACCCGGTAGGGGCCCCTAGTCCAATCAGTGCTCTACCTCCGAGACTCTTACCTTGAGGCTAGCCCTAAAGCTATTTCGGAGAGAACCAGCTATCTCCAGGTTCGATTGGCATTTCACCCCTACCCACACCTCATCCCCGCACTTTTCAACGTGCGTGGGTTCGGGCCTCCATTCAGTGTTACCTGAACTTCACCCTGGACATGGGTAGATCACCTGGTTTCGGGTCTACGACCACGTACTCAATTCGCCCTATTCAGACTCGCTTTCGCTGCGGCTCCGCATCTTCTGCTTAACCTTGCACGGGATCGTAACTCGCCGGTTCATTCTACAAAAGGCACGCCATCACCCGTTAACGGGCTCTGACTACTTGTAGGCACACGGTTTCAGGATCTCTTTCACTCCCCTTCCGGGGTGCTTTTCACCTTTCCCTCACGGTACTGGTTCACTATCGGTCACTAGGGAGTATTTAGCCTTGGGAGATGGTCCTCCCGGATTCCGACGGAATTTCACGTGTTCCGCCGTACTCAGGATCCACTCAGGAGAGAACGAAGTTTTGACTACAGGGCTGTTACCTCCTATGGCGGGCCTTTCCAGACCTCTTCATCTACCTCGTTCCTTTGTAACTCCGTACAGAGTGTCCTACAACCCCAAGAGGCAAGCCTCTTGGTTTGGGCTGGTCCCGTTTCGCTCGCCGCTACTCAGGGAATCGCATTTGCTTTCTCTTCCTCCGGGTACTTAGATGTTTCAGTTCCCCGGGTCTGCCTTCTCATATCCTATGTATTCAGATATGGATACCACTCCATTACGAGTGGTGGGTTTCCCCATTCGGAAATCTCCGGATCAAAGCTTGCTTACAGCTCCCCGAAGCATATCGGTGTTCGTCCCGTCCTTCATCGGCTCCTAGTGCCAAGGCATCCACCGTGCGCCCTTTCTAACTTAACCGTTAAAAAGAATCACTACGTGATATCTTGCATTACAATTGAATGTGAATTACTTCTGTTATCTAGTTTTCAAAGAACAACATCTCGAAGAATCGAATGATCCTTCAAAACTAAACAAGACAGGGAACGTTCTGTTTATAAGACCCAAGGTCTTATATTCCGTTAAAATCCTTAGAAAGGAGGTGATCCAGCCGCACCTTCCGATACGGCTACCTTGTTACGACTTCACCCCAATCATCTGTCCCACCTTCGGCGGCTGGCTCCAAAAAGGTTACCTCACCGACTTCGGGTGTTACAAACTCTCGTGGTGTGACGGGCGGTGTGTACAAGGCCCGGGAACGTATTCACCGCGGCATGCTGATCCGCGATTACTAGCGATTCCAGCTTCACGCAGTCGAGTTGCAGACTGCGATCCGAACTGAGAACAGATTTGTGGGATTGGCTTAACCTCGCGGTCTCGCTGCCCTTTGTTCTGCCCATTGTAGCACGTGTGTAGCCCAGGTCATAAGGGGCATGATGATTTGACGTCATCCCCACCTTCCTCCGGTTTGTCACCGGCAGTCACCTTAGAGTGCCCAACTGAATGCTGGCAACTAAGATCAAGGGTTGCGCTCGTTGCGGGACTTAACCCAACATCTCACGACACGAGCTGACGACAACCATGCACCACCTGTCACTCTGCCCCCGAAGGGGACGTCCTATCTCTAGGATTGTCAGAGGATGTCAAGACCTGGTAAGGTTCTTCGCGTTGCTTCGAATTAAACCACATGCTCCACCGCTTGTGCGGGCCCCCGTCAATTCCTTTGAGTTTCAGTCTTGCGACCGTACTCCCCAGGCGGAGTGCTTAATGCGTTAGCTGCAGCACTAAGGGGCGGAAACCCCCTAACACTTAGCACTCATCGTTTACGGCGTGGACTACCAGGGTATCTAATCCTGTTCGCTCCCCACGCTTTCGCTCCTCAGCGTCAGTTACAGACCAGAGAGTCGCCTTCGCCACTGGTGTTCCTCCACATCTCTACGCATTTCACCGCTACACGTGGAATTCCACTCTCCTCTTCTGCACTCAAGTTCCCCAGTTTCCAATGACCCTCCCCGGTTGAGCCGGGGGCTTTCACATCAGACTTAAGAAACCGCCTGCGAGCCCTTTACGCCCAATAATTCCGGACAACGCTTGCCACCTACGTATTACCGCGGCTGCTGGCACGTAGTTAGCCGTGGCTTTCTGGTTAGGTACCGTCAAGGTGCCGCCCTATTTGAACGGCACTTGTTCTTCCCTAACAACAGAGCTTTACGATCCGAAAACCTTCATCACTCACGCGGCGTTGCTCCGTCAGACTTTCGTCCATTGCGGAAGATTCCCTACTGCTGCCTCCCGTAGGAGTCTGGGCCGTGTCTCAGTCCCAGTGTGGCCGATCACCCTCTCAGGTCGGCTACGCATCGTCGCCTTGGTGAGCCGTTACCTCACCAACTAGCTAATGCGCCGCGGGTCCATCTGTAAGTGGTAGCCGAAGCCACCTTTTATGTCTGAACCATGCGGTTCAAACAAGCATCCGGTATTAGCCCCGGTTTCCCGGAGTTATCCCAGTCTTACAGGCAGGTTACCCACGTGTTACTCACCCGTCCGCCGCTAACATCAGGGAGCAAGCTCCCATCTGTCCGCTCGACTTGCATGTATTAGGCACGCCGCCAGCGTTCGTCCTGAGCCAGGATCAAACTCTCCGATAATGGATCACAGACTAAGTTCACTGCATCCTGCAGTAACGTCTGTGTGATCTGCGTCGTGCAGACCTTAGTTTGACTGACTACGCACATCGCTGTGCGATTTATTTAAAACTTTGAATTAACAGGTACGTTTTGTCTTGTTTAGTTTTCAAAGATCATTATAATGGAGCGGGTGATGAGAATCGAACTCACGACATCAGCTTGGAAGGCTGAGGTTTTACCACTAAACTACACCCGCATTTAAATTGGCGCGCCCGAGAGGAGTCGAACCCCTAACCTTTTGATCCGTAGTCAAACGCTCTATCCAATTGAGCTACGGGCGCTTATCAGGCGACTTAACTATCATACTATCAATCAGTTATGATGTCAAGTGTTTTTTTATTTTGTTTCGAAGTCTTTTTCTCGACCTCATTTATTATACACGCTTATGAGAATTTGTAAAGTCTTTTTTAAAAAAGATTATTTTCTCGTTTGGCGTTACCGCTTTGTTCATCAGCGACGTTTAATAATATACCACGCCCTTCAAAACACGTCAACACTTTTACACAACTTTTTTCTCGCTTATTATTTCCATCTATATAATAAAAGAATGAAAAAGCAGGATCCCTAAAAACCCTGCTTCTCTCCTGATTACCCGCTTACCTCGGCTTCAGCGGATTTTCGATCTGTTTTTTCATAGGCGCGGAAATTTTGTTCAAGCTGTTCGAGCGAAAGACCTTTTGTTTCCGGCAGGAACCTTTTTACGAATATGACGGACGCTATCCCTAACAGGACAAAGATGAAGAAGGTTGCAGACAATCCGATGTTCGCGAGCAGAACCGGGAAAGTCAAACCGACCAGGAAGTTCACGATCCAGAGGCAGAAGACAGTGACTCCCATACCGAGCCCCCGCAATCGAAGCGGGAATATCTCCGACAGCATCAGCCAGGTCACCGGAGAGACAGCTCCCTGCTGAAACGCAAGGAAAGTGACGGTTAATGCAAGAACTACATAAGGAAGTGCAGGCGATCCTTTCAGCATGACAGACAGAATCCCGATCAGCAGCAGCACGACAGTCGTTCCGATCAGCCCCGTCATCAGCATCGGGCGGCGGCCGACTTTGCCGAGAAGCCATATGCCAACAAAGGTCGCGAGCACAGAAATTACACCGTTAGCAATATTGCCGATTAATGCGGCTTTTGTTTCGAAGCCGGCATCTTTTAAAATTTGAGTTCCATAGTACATAATTGAATTTACGCCGGTGAGCTGCTGCACTACCGCAATTCCGATTCCGATAAACACAATGCGGCGCACCCACGGGACGGCAAGGTCCTTAAATGTCGCCTGCTCCATCTCCGCTTCCTTATGAAAAGCAGATTCAATCTCAGCAAGCTCAGACTTTGCTTTCTCTTCATTGCGTATTCTCCGGAGTACGCGCAGAGCATCTTCTTTTCTTCCTTTAGAAACCAACCAGCGCGGACTCTCAGGAACTTTAAGCATGCCGAAAAACAAGAATACCGCCGGAAGCGCCGCGATAACAAGCATGTATCGCCAGGCATGAGAGGTATCACCGAGCACATTGCCGATAATAGCATTACACGTAAAGGCAAGCAGCTGGCCCATTACAATCATCAGTTCATTTTGGGTAACCATTCTCCCGCGGCTTTCCGCCGGAGACATTTCAGCTAAGTATGCCGGAACTGTTACGGACGCTCCCCCGACAGCAAGCCCCAGCAGAAAGCGAGAAATAATCATAACCGATACGTTAGGCGCCAGCGTACATCCGAGCGTCGCCACAAAGAACAAAACGGCAAGGATAAGGATATTTTTACGTCTGCCGTTATAATCCGACAGCCGACCGCCGAACACCGCGCCGATCGCAGCGCCCAAGAGCAGGGAGCTTGCCACCATGCCCTCGGTCAGAGCCGTAAGATTAAGCTGGTCAGCTTCTGCCATAAACGGCAGCGCTCCATTAATTACACCTGTATCGTAGCCGAAAAGGAGTCCTCCGAACGTCGATATTAAAATGATGATCCTCAAAAATGAATACTGGCTGCTATTTTTATTCATCCTCAAATCCTCCTAGCTTTTACGCTGATATAATATCCGAATATTCAGTTATCTATATTTACACCTATAACGTCTGCACACATGCTCCGACCGCACAAAACAGTTCTATATGAAGAAATAAATATGAAAGCGTTATCATTTATGATTAATATTCACTTCCTTTCCGCAAAATTGTTATTTTATAGTTACTTTTTAGTGAAGTTATAATGATGTTATTGGCACTTATGTTATTATCATAATTTTAAAAGCGCTTTCAGTCAATAAATATTTCAGAAAATTATATAATTTATCTAAATATGATCTATATATAATCATTTTATGTTTCTAATCAGTTCATCTTTATAACTTATTCAATATTTAACCTCACTTTTAACCAATAAATGATTATATATTAAAAACCCCCAACTAATGTTGAGGGTTTTTGCTTTATTCTTCATTCAATTTAACGATTGTTCTTCCCCTCGCTTCTCCCTTTAAAAGAGCAGGAAGCGTGTCCGGCAGCTTCTCAAGTGTAATTTCCTTTTGAATAAAGGCCTCCAGATCTGCAGGCTTGAAATCATCAGCTAAACGCTGCCATGTTTTCTTTCTTATTTCCATTGGACAGAATACGGAATCGATTCCCAAGAGACTGACGCCGCGCAATATAAACGGGAATACAGTAGCCGGGAGTTTCGTTCCGGCTGTCAGTCCGCTCACTGCCACTGCCCCGCCGTACTGAATCTGACTGAGAACTGACGCAAGCGGTTCACCTCCGACCGGATCGACGGCAGCTGCCCATTTTTGTTTTTGCATCGGTTTTAACGTGCCATTATAAACCTCGTCGCGGTGAATAACCGTCTTCGCTCCGAGACTTTTCAAATAGGCGCTTTCTTCTTCTTTTCCCGTACTGGCCTCAACGTCAAAACCTAAGGAAGAAAGAATGGAAACCGCAAAGCTTCCGACACCCCCTGTTGCTCCCGTCACCAGGACTTTCCCTTTTTCAGGGGCGGCATGGTTTTCTTCAAGCCGCTGAACGGACAGCGCAGCCGTGAAACCGGCGGTTCCGATCGTCATGGCTTCTTTAAGTGTCAAACCATCAGGCAAAGGGACAACCCAATCTGCCGGAATGCGGGCCATCCCGCTATAGCCGCCGAAGTGGGAAACACCTATGCCGTAGCTTGTCGCAATAACTTTGTCCCCTTCTGTGAATCGGTCGTCATCTGAGGAAACAACGATTCCCGCTAAATCAATTCCCGGCACGAAAGGATACGACGTTACAATCTTGCCGTCCGGAATGGCGGCCAAGCTGTCTTTATAATTCACGCCTGAATAGCAAACCTTAATCAGCACTTCGCCCTCGGGAAGGTCCTGAACAGCCAGCTGCCGTACGCTTACTGAAAACCGGTCTTCACGTTGATCGACTACTAGCGCTTTAAATTGATCTGTCATCACTACGTCTCCCTTAAAATGAATTGAATTGCTTTGAAAAAGCATAAAATAAGTTTGATTTGTTTTCAAATGTCCTGCCCTGTGTAGTATGATCAAAAGAAAAAACAGCGAAAGAGTGGTTACACAGCATGTCTGATAAACAAAACAATGATAACAATAACAGCAACAGCGGTAATCAAACATTACCGGACATTATTCATACCGCCGTTTTGAAGGCGCCGATACAAGTTGTCTGGGATACGGTCTCCACTGCGGACGGACTGTCTCTCTGGTTTATGCCGAATGATTTCACACCTCAGGAAGACAGTGAGTTTCAGCTGGAATCCCCATTCGGTCCATCTCCGTGCAAGCTGTTGGATATCGAGGCGCCGTACCGTCTTTCTTTTTCGTGGGATACGGAGGGCTGGATCGTTTCTTTTGTCTTAAAAGAAACGGAAAGCGGAGATACGGAATTCACTCTCATTCACGGCGGATGGAAAGAGCCGGATGCCGTCATCAATAAAGTCAATCGAAAAAGCTCTGAGATTCACAGTACAATGGATCAAGGATGGAACGGGCTTGTCAACACGAAACTCCGTGGAGCGGTCGAAGCTTAAAACAAAGGGACGGGATACACTTTCCGTCCCTTTGTTTGCTGCCGATACATAAAAAGTGACTTTACAAAGACAATAACAGAAGAACCGAAAACTTATTTCAGGGGGCGCTGTTTATGTATTATTACAAAGAAGAGCTGATCAATATCATTAAACCGGACAAGCCGGACCCGGCCGCAGCCAAGGTGCTTCAGGAAATTTTAGGCGGGCATTACGGGGAAATGCGGACGATGATGCAATACTTTTTCCAAAGCTCTAATTTCAGAGGAAAAGAAAAGCAGTTCCGTGACCTGCTCCGCGGTGTATTTTTAGAAGAAATTGCACACGTTGAGCTCGTCCAGAATACGATTAATGCACTGCTCGACGAAAGCGGCGCTGAGGGTGCCGGAAATCAGGCAGCAGATCAGGCGCCGATAGATGAAGCGGTGAAGCATGCCAATCCGCATCATTATATTATCGGGGCGCAAAGTTCCCTGCCTGCAGATGCCAGCGGCAACCCATGGAATGGCTCTTGGGTCTACAATCACGGTAATCTGATTGCCGACTTATTGGACAATGTCGTGCTGGAATCAACCGGTGTTCTGCAAAAAACGCGTATTTATGAAATGAGTTCAAATCAGACGTTCAGAGAAACACTCGGTTTCCTGATTGTCCGTGACAACGCCCATCAAAATGCTTTTACAAAAGCGCTGGAAACACTGGGTGTTGAATGGGGGAAATTATTCCCCGTGCCGAATTATGATATTGAAAAATATCCGGAATGCCGGAAATTCGTTGAGATGGGTTATCATAATACCCAATTTAATTTCAGGCTGGACCCGACACGGATCGGGGAAATTCTGCAGGGAACGACGCCGAGCCGAAACGGCGGCGAATTAAGTGTGTCTGAACCGCCTAAAGGCTTCCCTGTGCCGGAGCTTCCTGAGCTTCCGAATGAGCACAGCCCCGGACTGAAAGATATGAACTTGTAATAAAAAACGCCTGCTTCGGTCGGGCGTTTTTTTAATTTTTATAAAAATGAAGTTTAAACGCGGTCAAAACAGGGAATATATGCGGGGAGATCTTGAGATACGGCCGTTTCAAGTCACGCCATTATGATTTGAGCACATTGCTGTACATACCATCAACTCGAAAGTTGTCCTAATTTTCCAGCCGGCCGGCTGGGTATGTTCGAATGATAATGGGAATTATGTAAATAGAACAATGTCTTTTTAAGGAGGCAGCGAATGTCTAAGCAAGGAAACTTCCAGAAATCCATATCACTATTTGATCTTATTTTAATCGGCATGGGAGCCATATTCGGTTCGGCATGGCTGTTTGCCGTCAGTAACGTCGCCTCTAAAGCTGGTCCATCAGGCGCTTTTTCCTGGCTGATCGGCGGAGGAATTATCTTATTGATCGGCTTGGTTTATGCGGAACTGGGCGCCGCTCTGCCGCGAACCGGAGGGATTATCCGGTATCCCGTTTATTCACACGGACATCTCGTCGGATATTTAATTTCCTTTGTCACCATTGTGGCATACACGAGCCTTATTTCTATAGAAGTCACGGCAGTCCGCCAATACGTGGCGTATTGGTTTCCCGGTTTGACCGTAAAAGGCTCCGATTCGCCGACAATTGCCGGGTGGATATTGCAATTTGCGCTGCTCTGCCTGTTCTTTCTCCTCAATTACTGGAGTGTCAAAACCTTTGCGAAAGCAAACTTCATTATTTCGATTTTTAAATATGTCGTTCCGATTACGGTTATTGTGGTACTGATTTTTCATTTTCACCCAGGCAATATGACCGTTCACGGATTTGCGCCTTTTGGTTTCACCGGAATTCAGGCCGCGATTTCCACAGGCGGTGTCATGTTTGCCTATCTCGGGCTGCATCCTATTGTAGCTGTCGCAAGTGAAGTACAGAATCCGAAGCGCAACATTCCGATCGCATTAATTGTCTGTATTATTGTTTCTACCATTATTTACACCGTGCTGCAGGTCACTTTTATCGGGGCGATTCCGGGAGACACACTGAAGCACGGATGGCCGGCTATCGGGCAGGAATTCTCCCTTCCGTTCAAAGATATCGCCGTTTTGCTCGGTTTAGGGTGGCTGGCGACATTGGTTATTTTAGATGCGATTTTATCACCGGGCGGCAACGGAAATATCTTTATGAATACGACTTCACGTCTCGTCTATGCCTGGGCCAGAAACGGAACATTATTCAGCATCTTTTCTAAAGTCAATAAAGAAACCGGAACACCGCGTGCCTCTCTTTGGCTCTCGTTCGGTCTGGCTGTTTTTTGGACGCTGCCGTTCCCTTCCTGGAACGCTCTCGTCAACGTATGCTCCGTCGCATTGATTCTGTCTTATGCGATTGCGCCGATTTCTTCAGCGGCGCTGAGGGTGAACGCGAAGGATATTAACAGACCGTTTTATTTAAAAGGTATGAGCATCATCGGACCGCTGTCGTTTATTTTTACTTCTTATATTGTATATTGGTCCGGCTGGCGCACTGTTTCCTGGCTTCTCGGTTCTCAAATTGTCATGTTTCTGGTCTACCTCTGTTTCAGTAAATATGCCCCTAAAGATGATGTCAGCATACGGCAGCAACTGAAATCAGCCTGGTGGATCGTCGGTTTTTATGTCATGATGCTGATTTTCTCCTATATCGGCTCGTTCGGCCATGGATTGGGCATTATCAGCAATCCGCTTGACCTGATTCTGATCGCCATCGGTTCGCTCGGCATTTATTACTGGGCAAAATATACAGGGCTGCCGAAGGCTATAATCGACAATGATAAATGACCGGAAAGAAGCACGATCTTCTTTCCGGTATTTTTATTGTTAAGGATGACAAAAAAATAATAATATGTTAAAATGAATGACAGTCATTCATAAAGGAGGAACCCCTCTATTGGCAAAACAAAGCTCGGGAAAATATGAAAAGATCCTGCAAGCCGCGATTGAAGTCATTTCTGAAAAAGGATTAGACAAAGCATCCATTTCAGAAATCGTCAAAAAAGCCGGAACGGCCCAAGGTACGTTTTATTTATATTTTTCTTCTAAAAACGCACTGATATCAGCGATTGCAGAAAACCTGCTCGACCTTACGGTGGACAGAATTAAAGGGAAAACGGACGGCACGGAAGATTTTTGGACGATACTGGACATTTTGGTTGATGAGACATTTCACATCACCCGGCTTCATAAAGACATTATTGTCCTCTGTTATTCCGGTCTTGCCATCGATCACTCAATGGAAAAATGGGAGGCCATTTATCAGCCTTATTATTCTTGGCTGGAAGACGTGATCAATAAGGCCATTGAGCAGAATGTGGTCATCAGCGGCATTCATGTTAGATGGACGGCCAGAACGATTATCAACGTTGTCGAGAACGCAGCTGAACGGTTTTATATCGGCTGTGAACAGGATGTCGATCTCGAAGTGTATAAAAAAGAAATATTCAGCTTTCTTAAAAGAAGCTTGCAGAAATGATTGGCAGAGACCGATCATTTTTGACCGCCATAAAAATGACTGACATTCATTCATAATTGAGGTGACTGTAAATGTATTGGCTGCTTGTACTGATAGCCGGACTGTTAGAAGTGATTTGGGCGTCTGCCCTGAAGCATGCGGATTCGCTCATTGATTGGATTGGTATTTTCCTTCTGATTGCCGTCAGCTTTCTGATGTTGATCCGCTCTTACAAAAAAATCCCCATGGCTGCCGCATATACCGTTTTTGTCGGAATAGGCACCGTCGGCACATATGTAACGGGCGTTATTTTAGGAGAACCTTTTTCAATCGGGCAGATATTCTTTTTGGCTTTGCTGTTGTCCGGCATTTTAGGAATGAAGGTATTTACGAAAGAAAATAAAACAAGGGGTGAACAATAATGGCTTGGCTGCTGTTATTTATTGCCGGAGCGGAAGAAGTTGTAGCGGCCGTTGCCATGAAACATATTGACGGCTTTAAAAAGAAGTGGCCGCTGATTATCATGACAACAGGCTTTATGCTTTCATTCTTTTGCCTTTCTGAAGCGATGCAGATCCTTCCCACAGGTGTTGCGTATGCGGCTTGGACCGGCATGGGAAGCATCGGCGTTTCGGCCGTAGGCATACTCTGGTTTAAAGAAAAATTCAATCTGTCACAATTGGTTTCTCTGGGGCTTATCCTCATCGGTGTCATCGGCTTAAAACTGACGACATGATGGCCGGAGCAGCTTTTCAGATAAAAAAAAGGACCCGAAGCGGGTCCTTTTTTTATGCTGTTTTGATCTGTTCTGCTTTTCCCGCTCCGACTCCGAAAATAAAGATCAGAACGGAGACTGCGATCAGCATGAATAACGGAACCGTCCAGCCGTGCGTGATGTCATGCAGCAGGCCGAATACGAGCGGTCCGAAGGCGGCAAGCAAGTATCCGAATGACTGGGCCATGCCGGAAAGCGCCGCGGCTTCATGAACATGCCGGGTCCGCAGGCTGAAAAACATCATCGCCAGACTGAACGCACAGCCTCCCGCAATTCCGATCAAAATGACCCATAGCGGAGTAAGAGACGGACTTCCGCAAAGAACACCGGCAATGCCGATGAGGAAAAATAAGGCCGTCAGTCCGGCGAGGGCGCGCTGATTTTTCATTTTAGCGGCAGCGATCGGCACGATAAAGGTAATCGGCAGGAGTGAGAACTGCATTAACGAAAGCATCCATCCTGCCCTGCTTGAGCTGAGTCCATTCTGCTGAAGAATTTCCGGCAGCCAAGCGATGACTGTGTAAAAAATAAGGGATTGCAGCCCCATGAACATTGTCACCTTCCAAGCCAGCGGGGACCGCAGCAGACTGCTTTTCTTCCCTCCGTCTGTCCCCGGCGTGCGGACGGGCAGTTCGCGTCCCCTCATTTGCGGAATCCACATGACGAACGCTATTAAAGAAAGAATGCTCCAACAGCCGAGCGCGCCTTTCCAGCCCAATCCAGCTGAGGAGGCGATCGGTACGCTGATGCCGGATGCAATCGCGCCGCATAGATTCATAGAAACCGAGTAGACGCCGGTCATGACGCCTAAATTTCCTGGAAACTTATGTTTAATGAGGCTCGGCAGCAGTACGTTGCATACGGCAATCGACAATCCCAACAGGATCGTTCCGAAAAAGAGAGTGCCGATCCCGGCGATTGAGCGCAGCAGGATACCGGCTGTCAGGATAATTAATGATGACAGTAAGACAAGTTCGGTTCCGAAGCGCCGGGACAATAAAGGAACAAACGGTGACAGACATGCAAAGGCCAAAAGCGGCACTGTGGTAATGGTGCCGGCAGCCGCATTGGTCATTCCGAGGCTGTCCCGAATTGAGGAAACCAGCGGTCCGACCGATGTCAGAGGCGCTCTGAGATTGGCCCCTATCAATATTACTCCGATGATCAGCAAGATCAGTTTCTTACGCTGACTTGCTTGTAACATTTGATGTTCGTCTTCAATTTTCATGTTCATCCTCCATGTGTATTGTATCTTTAAATCCTGTGATGTATTGATTGACAGCCTCCATGGCCTGATCCGGTTTCTGTCCGGCAATCGCAGCGGCAAGCTGGCTGTGGATCCTGATATCAGGGGTGATTTCTAAAAGATTATGGACTGACGCACAAAGCGCCTCCGTCATATGTTCGTATAGATCAGAAAGCATATTGTTATGGGCCGCCTGTACAATTGTTTTGTGCAGCTTAATGTCGGCTTCGGCATACCGTTTTCGATCTTCGTTTTGCAGGGCCGCTTCACATTCATCCAGACACGCCTTCAGTGCTTCCAAGTCTTCATCAGTACGCCTTTGGGCCGCCAATCGTGCGGCTTCTCTTTCAAGCGCGTATCTGACTTCTAATGTTTCAAGCAAATTTGATTTTTTTATGTGACGGTAAAATGCCGCTCCGAGGACACTGGATGAGCTGACATACGTACCGCTCCCCTGCCTTGTCTGAAGCAGGCCGGCATGTACGAGCGCCCGGATGGCCTCACGCAGCGTGTTTCGGCTCACATCAAACTGCTTCATTAAATCCAGCTCAGGGGGAATACGCGTCCCGACCGGCCATTTATCCGATTGAATTAACGATTCAATTTGCGCCACCACTTGTTCTACGAGCGACAGTCTGCTTGTTTTGGATATATCCATCAAAACACCTCTATAATTTGTAGGATGATTCTATCATTGGATAATATAACATAAAATCGGCGAATGTGTAAATCAGGCGCAACGAAAAAAGAGTGAGTTTTTTCTCTCACTCTTCGGCGCTTTTATGAACGTTTTATATTGACTGAGGCCACGACAAACTTGTCATGGCGGTGGCGGGGAAAATGAATATTCAAAGGGAGTGCCGTTATCCAAAAAGCCTGCATGCTCGACTTCCAGTATCGGGTCATCCGCCCGGCAGCCGAGATATTGTTGATCCATATCATCCGACTTGCACTCTCTGATTTTTCTGTGTGTGCCTGCGATTTTGAGCTGCAGCTCTCGCGTAATATGGTCGTAAGTGGAATGGTTGAGCACCTCATCGTTAATGCCGGGTATAAGGCTCGCCGGCATGTACGTTTTTTCAAGAACGTACGGTTCGCCTTCGACGATTCTCATTCTCACTACATAATAGACAGGAGTCTTTTCGTCGATGGCAAATGCGCTGCGGCATCTTGGGAGGGGAACTGCACTTCAAACCGGATGACCTTGCTTTTGACGTCTTTGCCTTTTAACAAATTGCTCAAGCCGAGAATTTCGTTGCTGACTACGTGAACGTGCTCGTCCTGCATGGCTGATTGAATAATAAACGTGCCGTGCCCTCTTTTTCTGAAAAGCATCCCTTAAGTGTGTCGAGCGCCCGCTTCATCGTCATCCGGCTGCACCCGAACTCAAGTGCGAGCGTCTTTTCCTCCGGCTGTGTAATGTTTGATCTGTATTGACTCCTTACGGTTATCATAAATTTTTTCCTTGCTTCATCAATGACGTTACAGCCGCCGTTATTAAAATTGAAAGGATTTCCTCGAATTTTCTATGGAATCTCTCTCACTATTATGGTAGAATTTTTTGCAGAAACGGACACAAACGAATATTGCATACATTGTATAACCTCAATGATATGGTTTGAGGGTGTCTACCAGGAACCGTAAAATCCTGATTACAAAAAACTGTCCCGCACACTTTTTGTAATCAGGATTTTTTATTTTCTAAAAAATAAAAAAAGGAGTATCTGTACATGAATTTCAAAGTATTTCTGCTTGCAGCATCTACTATTGCAGTCGGATTGGTTGAATTAATTGTGGGCGGTATTCTTCCGCAAATCGCTTCCGACTTAGACATATCCATCGTCAGCGCGGGGCAGCTGATCAGCGTGTTCGCGCTCGGTTACGCGGTATCAGGCCCGCTGCTTTTGGCAGTGACGGCAAAAGCTGAACGAAAGCGGCTTTATTTAATCGCACTCTTTGTCTTCTTCCTAAGTAATCTGATCGCTTATTTCAGTCCCAATTTCGCCGTGCTTATGGTGTCACGGGTGCTCGCTTCCATGAGCACAGGGCTGATTGTCGTCCTTTCTTTAACGATTGCTCCTAAAATCGTGGCGCCGGAATACAGAGCGCGGGCGATCGGCATCATTTTCATGGGCTTCAGCTCCGCAATCGCTTTAGGCGTGCCTGTCGGCATTATCATCAGCAATGCCTTCGGATGGCGCGTGCTGTTTTTGGGAATCGGCGTATTATCTCTGGTTTCCATGCTGATTATCAGCGTCTTTTTTGAAAAAATACCTGCTGAAAAAATGATTCCGTTTCGTGAGCAGATTAAAACGATCGGGAACGCCAAGATTGCCAGCGCGCATCTTGTCACCTTATTTACATTGGCGGGGCATTACACACTCTATGCCTACTTTGCGCCTTTTTTGGAAACAACGCTTCATTTGAGTTCCGTATGGGTCAGTGTATGCTACTTTTTGTTCGGTCTGTCAGCGGTATGCGGCGGCCCGTTCGGAGGCTGGCTGTATGACCGTTTAGGATCATTTAAAAGCATCATGCTTGTGACCGTTTCTTTCGCTTTGATCCTGTTTATCCTTCCGCTGTCAACGGTTTCTTTAATCGTTTTCCTGCCTGCGATGGTCATTTGGGGATTGCTCAGCTGGAGCCTTGCGCCGGCGCAGCAAAGCTATTTGATCAAAATCGCGCCTGAGTCTTCCGACATTCAGCAAAGCTTCAATACCTCCGCTTTGCAAATCGGCATTGCGCTCGGGTCAGCCATCGGCGGCTTCGTGATCGGACAAACGGGTTCTGTCGTAGCAACCTCTTGGTGCGGCGGTTTGATTGTCATTATCGCAGTCGGCTTAGCCGTATTCTCTTTAACGAGACCCGCTTTGAAAAGCAAATCCGCATAAGTGTGAGACCGCAAAAAAGCCGAAGGAGTTCCTTCGGCTTTTGCGGTCTTTTTTATTTGGCGGCAGTAAGCTCGTCTTCTGTCACCCATTTATGGTTGGTTACTTTTTTGCCCCCATCAGTTGGTGTATAGTCAACCATGTAAACGGTTGTCTTTTTGGCTGAATCAATGACGGCTTCAGCACCCTTCATGCCTTTCATATGGGCTGCCTCGATGACTGCCTTGTCACCCGGCTTTAACGTTTTATCACCAGCGCCCTTTAATTCTTCCTGGATGACCCATTTATGATCTTCAACGCGCTTTCCTCCCGTTTCCGGAGTGTAAGATACACTGTAAACCGTTGTATCATAAGCACCTTTTACGGTCCCTTGCGCATTTTTCATGCCTTTCATATGAGAAGCTAAAATCATGACGTCACTGCCAACTTTATAAGTCGGATTTTCGGCCTTCTTTAAACCCTTCGGCACCTCGGATGAACCTGAGTGATTCATGTCTTCGTGTGAGTGCGTTTCTTTGTCTTTCGCTTTTTCACTTCCTCCTGAAGATTGGCTGTTGCATCCGGCAAGCGCCAGAACGGGAATCAGGAGAAACATGCTGAATAAAAATAGTCGCGCTTTCATTTCAATTAACTCCTTTGCTTTTTTGATATTTTTGTGTTTCCCTTTCGGTTCCTCAGTAAAACAAAAGATGAATTGCGGACTGTCATTTCTCCTAATTCTTCAAATCTCTCTTTATTGCCTGTCGTCAGGTGAAATTGTTCACAAAATGTACACATTAGTAGAAATGCAGTATAATTCAATTATCAGATAATAGGGGGAACACATCATGAAAACGAAGGTTTTTGCGGTGGTATTGGGCGCTGTTTTAATGATTGCGGGTTTTCTTTTGGCAGAAGTTTCACTTTATATGGAATACATCACAATGCTCGGAGCAATGATTTTTTCTTCTATATTTATGTCAGAGCCGAAAAGAAAATTTCGCATAATCAAAGGGGTTTGACTTTTCTGTTACCGCCGTCTTCAGGACGGCGGTTTTTCTGTATGTCACTCAGTCTATTCGCAGGGCTGTTTCTTCTGTGGCGTCCTGATATAAAACGAAATGTGAGGCTGTTTGTACTTTATCACCTGCAAATTCAATTTCAATCGGCAGCGCCCTGACAAAATAACGGGTTTCGGTCATTGGGAATAATTCGAATGGTGTTTGTCCGTCTATTGTAATATACAATCGGTTTTCTTTTACCGTCACCGCTGCATGTGTATCATCCTGAAATGAATAATTACCGATAAATCTGCTGTAAACCGCGGGATCGATGTCTGCTTTTTTCTGATCCGCAGGACGTTTCGGAATCACATATGGCTGATCAAATAAGATGTTTACAGCCGCTTCGATCACAGCTTGTTCAAATTGATTCGATTGTTCCATGTTGCTGAGATAAATCAGAGTTTTATTCTGATCAATATACCGAAGCATCAAACTGGAATATCCCGGCCAGCCTCCGTCGTGGCTGATTATCTTCCCTTTTTGGGGGCTGTTTCGGATCATCCAGCCAAATCCATATCCAAATTGCTCTTCTTCATTCCAATAGCCGGGTGTAAACGCTTGATCTTTAGATTCCTCGCTTATAATTTCTTCCGTATAAAGAGCCTGATCAAACAGATATAAATCCCTTATCGCAGAATTAACGGTTCCGTCACCTTGAATCCCGTCAAGAAAGACGACATAATCGGTTTCCTCAAGTTCATCCGGCAGCACATACTCTTCGGAATGAACATCATAGACATAGCCATATGCATAGTTCGGAATGGTTTCTTTGCTCAATCTTCTGTTATAAATCCGCGTACTGCTCATACGAAGGGGATGAAATACGGCTTGTTTCATAAATTCAGCAAAACTCATGCCTGATACAATTTCAATAATAACCGCTAACACAACATACCCCGTATTACTGTAAAGCCAGCCCTTATTCGGCGGGAAATAAACATCCGGCTTATACTGTTTGAGCATATTCATAACATCTTGATTAACGGCAATTCTGTTCCGGTCCCAATGTTTTAAGAACAACTCTATATAGTCCGGCAACCCTGACGTATGATGAAGTAAATGCCGAATGGTAATGCCCGGGTAAGGAAAATCAGGAAGCCACCGCTCTATCATATCGTCATAGCGCAACTTCCCTTCTTGCTCTAAAATGATAACACCCAGAGCTGTAAACGGCTTCGATACTGAAGCCAATTCAAAGACCGATTGGTCATTCAGCATCCTGTTTGTTTCCAGTTCTGCAGTTCCGAATGAACCCTGATATAAAATGCGGCCGTTTTCTGCTGCTAATACAGCTCCGTTTATTTCATGTCTTCCGTCTAATGTGCTGAAAAGCTGTTCAAAAGCTTGTTTTTTCTTATCGTTCATTCGCTTCCCCCCTTCAAAAACTGATTCTCTCTTTTATACGGATACCTGCTTTATAGGTTTCAATATTTTTCCTTTTCAATGAGATTCTTTTATTCACACCATACAGTGCAGGCTTCGAATTCAACATGCTTCTCGTCTTTCTTTGCCCCGGCAATTTCCATGGTTGAAAACATCGTACAGACGACAGCTTTGTATTCGTCCATGACGGTTTGAATTTCAATCAGGAACCGTTCGGATGAAGCCGCATATTCCATTACGTACTCTTTCATTTTCCCGATAATATCATCTGCCTGACGGCTGAACCCGGCCGCCTCCAAGTCACTCTCAAACTGGTTTTTGTTGATCATATGAATATGCATTTTTAAAAGCCCCTTTCAGCAGCGTGTTTGTGATTATATCCACTGTAAAGGACAGGCTTGGATAAACTTTTAATAAAATATGAACAAAATATGAATTGGCTCATCCGCCTAACGGGCGGTGAAACTTGCAAATGAAGAGCATCATATCATCTGAAAGCCATTATAAAAAGCCTGTTTCCCCTTTGGCGGAGGAAACAGGCTTTTTCATGTTTTAATGAGCATTTTTCGTTTCAATAAACCGGTCGATCCGGGCCAGGACATCCTTCATGTCCATGCATTCTTTAAAGCTTTCATTGATAGCTTGAATGCCTTGTTTGTATTTCCCGTTGTGAAGGACTTCTTCTGCGGCAAGCTTTAACTTTTCAGCGCTTACTTCATCTTTTTGCACTGTAAACCCCGCATTCAATTCAGTCAGGCGGCCCGCAACCATCGGCTGATCTTTATCATGCGGGATGACGACCAGCGGCACTTGATAATGAATGCCTTCATTTACACTGTTCATTCCGCCATGTGTAACAAACACGTCTGCCTGCTCCAGCACTTCAAGCTGCGGCACGTATGGAGCGATGATAAAGTTTTCGGGCGCCTGTTTGATTTTCGACAGATCGGCTTTTTCCCCGGCGGCAATGACAACCTTGCCTTCAAAATCTGAGAACGCGTCGATGCACAGATTAAAAAACGCTTCCGTGTTCCCGAGCACCGTTCCCATTGAGATATAAATGACTTTTTCATTCTTTAAAGAGTCAATCGGGAAGGCGGCGTTCCCTTTTCTCTTCGGAAAACTCGGACCGATAAATAAATACTCATCTCCGAATGTCTCGCTTTCGGGCTGAAAATATCTGCTTGTATAGACGACGTTCAGTTCACCCGTGTTGTTCATAAACTGAACCAGGCTGTCAGGAGCAACGCCGTATTTGTCTTTCATCTCGGCCAACAGTTCTTCACATTCCCTGTCCGGCTTAAACGGCACGCCTGATTCCGGATGGAGCGGCAGTATTTTCAGACGGTCTTCATTGAACAGGAAGGATGCTGAAGAAGAGATGCCGGGGATATTGAGATAATCTCTCACCAGCTCTCCCGCACCGAATTTATCATAATAGACGGCGTCGAATTGAATGTCCTCAGCCAGACGCTGCACAATATGTAAAATCTCCAGTGACGTTTTGATATGAACCTTTAAAAACGCAAGTATACCGGACGGACTGCCGGGATCAATGGGTGTCATTCTGAGCAGATCGCGGTGAAGATGGACCTCCGCCCCTACTCCTTCCAGCCTGCTTTTGTATTTTTCCGTTGAGATATAATGAACGTGATCGCCCCGTTCACTGAAGGCCTTTGTCACACCCAGAGTCGGATTTACGTGTCCTTCTGCGGGAAAATTGATCATTAGAATATGTTTAGCCATTTTTCAAACTCCTTTGCCATTTTCGCCCTTTTTTCATATCCATCATAAATGATGCGAAAAAAATCATGCAAGGAACATCCGTCTGGTCTTTATGGCGATTTAATGACACCAACAAAAAAAGACAAGGCTTTTCACCTTGTCTATCATGACGATTCGTCTGTTTCTTCCGCTTTCAGCACGCCTTTCAGATGTTCTACATCATGCTGGAGATGCTCCGTCATATATTGCACGGCTTTTGCTTTGTCGCCCTTTTTTATTTCTTCAAAGACTTTCCGGTGCTCATGCAGGATAACCTCCGCACGGTCATCTCCTTTAAAATTAAGAACTCTGCAAAAATGAATCAGCACATTGACATGGTCAAGCAGCTTGGCCAGCTGGCTGTTGCGGCTGAAATCCACAAGGAGCTGATGAAATGTTTCGTTCAAGGAAATAATCTCAGTCTCTTTGACGCCTTTATGAATGGCTTCTTCCGTCTCCCGCAGCTGCTGTTCAATACGTTCAATTTCGCTCTCATCCGCTTCATCAATGACGAGTTCGACCGCCAGTGATTCAAGTGATATTCTGATTTTGTAAATCTCTTCAACATCCTTAACGGACAACGAATAGATGACAAAGCCGTTTCGATCGTCTGCCGTCAGCAGCCCGTCCTTTTCAAGGAGCCGCATGGCTTCTCTGATCGGTGATCGGCTGACTCCGAAATCCTTGGCCAGCTGTGTTTCATTCAGCCGTTCGCCCGGTTTAAACACCCCGTCGAATATCATTTTTTTCAATTGAGAATAAAATTGCAGATAATACGGGGTGGGCTTATCTAATTTAAAATTATCCATCTTTCCTACCTCTTCATACAATTTAGGCCTTATTGTTACCAAGATCATATAACAGTTTATCTATGGAAGCAACATTCCCGAGCTTGTCAGCCCAGCAAAAGTGGCGTAATATGGAATTATTATGAACGACGGTCGACGGTCTTCCGTAAACCGAAACAATTCATTCAGAGGTGATGGAAACATGAAAACATACAAGATTGCCAGCATACCGGGAGACGGCGTGGGAAAAGAAGTAGTCCCGCAAGCGGAGCGGGTTTTGAATGCAATCGCCGAATTACATGGGGGCATTGCATTTGATTTTACTTCTTTCCCGTGGAGCTGCGAGTATTATTTGGAGCACGGAACCATGATGCCGGATGATGGATTACAAACGTTACAACACTTTGATGCTTTGTTTTTGGGAGCGGTGGGGAATCAAAAACTCGTCCCCGACCATGTTTCGCTGTGGGGGCTGCTCATCAAGATACGCCGGGAATTTGAACAGGTGATTAATGTGCGGCCGGCCAAGCTCCTGCCGGGAATCACCTCCCCTCTCGTGAACCCGAAGGATTTTGATCTGTTAGTCGTCCGCGAAAACAGTGAAGGCGAGTACAGCTCTGTCGGCGGCAGAATCTATCAGGGCGAAGACGAAATCGCCATTCAAAACGCGGTCTTTTCCCGCAGAGGAACGGAAAGAGTGATGCGGTATGCCTTTGAACTGGCGGCAAATCGGCGGAAACATGTCACAAGCGCGACGAAATCTAACGGTATTGTACACTCTATGCCGTTCTGGGACGACATCTTTAAAGAGGTCAGCCGGGATTACGCCGGGATTGAGACAGATTCGCAGCACATCGATGCACTGGCGGCCTTTTTTGTCACTCATCCGGAGCGCTTCGATGTCATTGTCGCTTCAAATCTGTTCGGAGATGTGCTGACAGATATCGGCGCGGCGATTATGGGAAGCGTCGGAATCGCTCCCGCGGCCAACATCAATGTAAACGGAAAATATCCTTCTATGTTTGAGCCTGTTCACGGCTCCGCTCCGGATATTGTCGGAAAAGGAATTGCCAATCCTATAGGGCAAATATGGACGGCGAAATTAATGCTCGATTCATTCGGAGAAGAGGAACTGGGCAATCATCTCTTACAATCAATTGAAACGGTCACAAACAGCGGCGTCCTGACCCCTGATGTCGGCGGAAAGCATTCAACGGAAGACGTCACCTCCGCTATTATTTCTCAAATAAAAAAATAACATTTTATGAGGAGAGAGAAAATGGATTCTTTTCGTGAACAATTTGAAAAGCATGTGACTCATGATTCGATTGAGGTAAATGGCATCCGCCTTCATTACGTCTTTGCGGGAAAGGAGGATGCTCCCCCCGTCATCCTCCTGCACGGTTTTCCGCAAAGCTGGGTGACGTGGCGTTATGTAATTCCGACGCTTGCCGCTTCTCATAGAGTCATCGCTGTTGATCTGAGAGGCTACGGCGATTCTGAAAAGCCGAGCGGCATAAACGGCTATGATAACAAAACGATGGCAAGCGATATACAAGGTCTGATGCGCCGCCTGCATATACAAAAAGCGTTAATTGCCGGGCATGACAGAGGCGCAAGGGTAGCAAGGCGGCTGGCTTTAGATGCTCCGGAGCTGGCGGCAGGCCTTGTGCTCATTGACATTATGCCGACTGAATACGTCTATGATTCTCTGACGGCAGCTGAAGCGGCAAAAAAATACTGGCACTGGACATTTCAAGTCGTTCCCCACCTGCCGGAAGAATTAATAAAAGGAAAAGAAGAGGAATATCTTAGATTTTTATTAAGCAGAGGCGACGGGCTTTTTGACCTGCTGACATCAGACGGCGCCTGGGACCGATACTTAGCCGCCTGGAAGCAGCCCGGCTCTGTCCAAGCTGCGCTTAATGACTACAGAGCCGCTTATCAAATTGATTTGCCGAGATATCGTTCAGAAAAGGAATCACAGAAAAAACTGGATGTTCCCACGCTTTTGCTGTGGGGAGAAAAAGGGAACTTAGCCGGTCTTCCCGTGCTTGACATATGGAGAGAATCAATTCGTGAAGTCAGCGGATATGAGGTAAAAGGCTGCGGCCATTATGTCCCCGAGGAAAAACCGACAGAAACCGCCCGCAGGATTATCGATTTTTCAAAAACGGTTTTTTAAGGGGCGCACCATACCGAAACAAGGAGACTCTTAAAACCCGGCCTGATGATTTACCTTCTCTATCACAGGCCGGATCATTCATAAGTGAAATGGTTCTGAACCAGCCCCCTCTTTTTCCTGCTTGCAGCCTTAATCAAAATAAACGGGTTTGTCCGGATGTTTGAGATATGCAAACATCCTTTCAATCTGACTTTCCGTATTGCGGGCGGCAGATAGCGGAGGCAGTTCCGTTTCCGCAAAAAAAGCAGCCGCGCTTGTTTCCGTTCCCTCTCTGAGCTGTCCGCCGATGATCTCACATTTGATAAACACTTTGTAAACGTGGGCGGCGGACGGCGGATGGGGATGGCAATTCTTATCCATTACAGCTAACAGTTTGACCGGCTTTACGTCGATTCCCGATTCCTCTTTTACTTCTTTGACAGCAGCTTCGCCCGGAGAGATCCCGATATCAGCCCATCCGCCCGGCAGCGCCCATCTGCCGTCGCTTTTCTCTTTTACCATTAATATACTCTGATCTTTAAAAACTGCCGCTCTGATATCAACTTTCGGAGTGGGATAGCCCGTATCACCGGCGAATACGTCTTTTATGATCCGTTTCTCGATGCCTGTATAATGCGCCATGATATCCACGCTTATTTTTCTTATTTCTTCAAATCTCTCAATATCATATATGTCTTTGGAATAAGTCAGCCCCGCTTGCGCCGCGGATTGAAGCTGTTTTGCCCATTCAAGCCATTTTGGCTCCATTATTTTCACCGCCTTACTTTGATTGACGGACTCCCGAGGACCCGGGTATTGCACTGCACTTTGAGAGTACCGTGCTCATGATCCGTTCTGCTCCTTTTTTCTGGGTATGGCGGGACGAATCCTGCCATTACATCAGAAAAAAGCCATTCTGCAATGAATGGCTTTTTTTCAGACACTATTTTTCTTTAATAACGAGCACGACGCCTGCAGCAATAAGAGCCGTCCCGATACAGAAGGTTCCTCCGATCGTCTCCCCCAGCAGCAGCCAGCCGAGCAATGTCCCGGAGAGCGGCTGAAAGAAGAAAAACAGACCTCCGCTTGCCGCATTCAGCAATTGCAATCCGCGGTTCCACAGCATGAACGCGCAGGCCGTTGAAATCACACCCAGATATAAAAGTCCGCCCCATATCTCAGGCCGGGCAAGCTGGGACAACGGAATCTCCTGAAGCGGGCCCGCTGTAAACGGGGTCAGAATGACAAATGCGACGCAAATGGAATAGGTTGTGACGACAAGCGGTGAGTAACGGCCGGGAACCCGTTTAATCAGCACGGACATCAAAGCCCATGTCAGCGCCGCAGCCAGAAGCGAGAGGCCGCCGAGCTGGCCCGACATATTGATATCTCCGTTCCCTACGATGAGCAATACCCCGATGGTCGCCAGTCCTACCGATATTCCTTTTTTCAGCGTTAACCGTTCTTTCAGAATCAGACGGGCAAATACAACCATAAATGCGGGGGTGGATGCCGTAATGATCGCCCCCATTTGCGCGGTTGATAATTTCGTGCCAATTTCCTGCGTGACGATCGAAATCGTGTTGCCGATCAGCCCGATCGCAGCAATCAGTAATAGATCACGTTTATGAACTTTCCAGGATTGACGTGTAAACAAACTGAGAAGTAAAAGCGCCAGAAGCGCGACCGCATATCTCAGCCATACCAGTTCAAGCGGCGGAATGACCGCTACCACAACTTTTACGACGACATACATACCGCCCCAGATACTGGCGGCCAATGCCAAATAAATCGAACCGAACAACGTATTTTTCAATTTGATGCACCCTCCGTTATCATATTAAGCCATGTGACATGCCCTAACGGAGAGAAGCGCAGTCACTTTCCTCCATTAAGGGCGGAGAAGTGCTGCCGGTACATCATGTTCAAATAAAGGCGCCAAAAACATATCGTTTTTCACCTCAATTTCAATCTGATTTTTCTCATTATACAAGGTTTGTTAAAAGGCGTAAATGATCAGCTTTATGTACCGCGGACTTGCAGCTGGATTCTTGTGATTTGATTGTCAAACCCATCCGCCACAACTTCATCGAGCATGTATTCTTCATATGCATAATCCCCCATTTCCAGCCCATACTCTTCAATGAACTGCATGATTCTGCGGTAAGCCGCTTCCGCTTCATCTCCTATTTGGTACCCGACCGCATAAAGCCCTTTCGGCTTGATATGGAGGTCTTTATTCACTATGCCTTTTTCTGTCTTGATATAAAAATGAGTGTAGTTGTAGAATTCTTTTTTCAGAATCTGCTCCCGCGCAAACAGACCGCCGACCGGGTGCCCCTGATCAAGTTCATGTACTTGCCTATAGCGGATCAATTCGGAAAGAGCGGCGGTGTATTGCCGTTCAGGCAGATCGAGTACGGAACGCCCTATCATAAGCGGTTCTTCATCTAAGTGCTGCAGAGAGACGGAGGAAAAGTCCGTCTCCAAGGCCTGTTCGGTCAGTTTCACCTTTGTCTGAATCATCCTTTGCAGGTGTTCGAGCTTTTTGATTTTGCTTTCGATTTCTGAGGATTTCTCTTTTAAGAGCGTGATGACATCCTCGGGGGTTTTGTCTGTTAAGAGCGGTTTGATACGCTTTAAGGGTATGCCGACCTCCTTAAACAGACTGATGACCTGGAACAGCTCGAATTGATGATAGGAATAATATCTGTATCCGTTCGCTTTTTTGATTTCCGGAGAGAGCAGGCCGATCTCGTCATAATGGAACAGGGTTTGTTTTTTTACGTGGCAGAGTTTTGCAAATTCACCTGTTGTAAAGTATTTTCTGACGTCTTCGCTCATAATACCTCCTTGACTATACGGTAACCATATCCTTTATGATGTTCATTGTATCTGAGAGAAGGCTGACTCACAAATCAGCTTACCTATGGACGGACGCTTACGGCAATCGAAGCTTTTACCGTCTCAGAAAAAAGCGGAAGAGGAGTATTAAGTATGACTATTGAAATCAGACCAGTCACGGAAGAAAACCGTGCTGATATACTGGCGCTTCATGTAAGCGAAAGCCAGACTTCTTTTATTGAAACCACGGAAAAGTGTTTACAAGATGCTGAGGATTGCCGGCATTATCAGCCGGCCGGTCTTTATTTTAACGGAGAATTGGTCGGCTTTGCCATGTACGGATGGTTTCCGGAATATGATGAGGAAAACCAAAACGGCAGAGTGTGGCTTGACCGTTTTTTCATTGATGAACGATATCAGGGACGCGGATTGGGCAAACTGATGCTTGATGCCCTTATCCGGCACCTCGCTCGATTATATGATTGCAGACGGATTTATTTAAGTCTGTTTGAAGATAACGTGCACGCATTGCGCCTTTATCAAAGATTCGGCTTTATATTCAATGGAGAGCTGGACTTCAACGGGGAAAAAGTGATGGTCAAAGAGCTGTAGACTCTCTGTATAAAAGCCATTCGTCTTCTTGCCAATACCTTAAATTTGAGGTAACATAAAGGTATTGAACGACGGTCGACGGACGACCAATGTCGATTGTTAAAACCTGATACAGCGGATCGGAACATTGTGGATCAGGCGTCTAAATGGAGGAGAAGATTGTGCTTATTATACTCGTTATGTTTCTTCTCGGGATTATTCTCGGGTTTATCGGCGCAGGGGGAGCCGGTTTTGTCATTGCGCTTTTAACCATACTTTTTCACGTACCGATTCATACGGCTTTGGGCACTTCCCTTGCCGGAATGGCTTTCACAAGTTTATCGGGGGCTTTCAGCCACTACCGTGAAGGCAATATTCAGATAAAAATCGGTCTCATCGTCGGCGTTTTTGCGGCATTCGGTTCGTTTTTCGGGGCCAGGCTCACTTCTCTTATTCCCGCAGATTTGCTGCATTACTTGACGGCGGGCATGCTGTTTTTATCTGCTCTGCTTATTTTGGTCCGGTTATTTATTTTAAAAGAAACACAAGAAGACTCCGGACGGCAAAGCAACCTGAACATATGGGTGAAAGCCGTTGTGCTCGGTATCATCGCAGGGATCTTGTCCGGAACGTTCGGCATCGGTTCTGCCCCCTTCATCCAAATCGGCTTAATGATTCTTTTGCGCTTATCCATCCGCCAGTCGGTCGGCACCACCATGCTTGTCATTATCCCGCTTGCAGTCGGCGGAGGACTCGGTTATGTGACGGAAGGATTTGTCGATTATATGCTGTTGGTCAAAGTGCTGATCGGAACGATGTGCGGCGCATATGTCGGAGCGAAATTCACCAATCTCGTGCCGAAAGTCATTCTGAAATCAGCCATCTTTTTAACACCGGCCATCGCCGGTCTGATGCTTTTATTTTAAATTGATACGGGAGGCAGCCGCCTCCCGTTTTTTTCTGTTCTTTACCGGTTTTCGATGAGCTTTTTCAGCTTTGCCTCCGTTTCAGTATGATCTACCGGCGTATACACACTGCAGCGCAGGTCACTGTTGCCCTGAACCTGAAAGGAAGTCAGGTTAAAGACCATTTTTCCCGCCTTCGCGTGGCGGAACTCAATTAATACTTCGGGAGCCGAGCTGACTTCGCTCTCATTCCACAGCGTATGAAACTCTGAATACGTCTGCTCCATTTCTTCTATAAACTGAGAATACCACGTATCCGCGACATACTGGCCGTAATACGTTCTGAAAATGGCGATGAACCCTTTCACAAAATGCTCCCAATTCACGGCTAGACTTCTTAATTCTTTTCTGGAAAACAATAGCTCTATGAGATTCCGCTTTTCAGGAGGAATTTGCTCAAAATCCAAAAACACGTGAGCCGCCGCCCGGTTCCACCCTACGATATGGCACCGCCTGTCCGAGATAATGGTGGGACAATAACGGAGCTCCTGCAGGATTTTTGAAAGGGACGGGCTGATGATCGCTTCTTCCCCCGCGGTAAACGGCTGCTTCACGCCCTCATCAATGGCAAGCGCGTACAAATAATTTCTCTCATCTTTATTCAGCTGAAGCGCATCGGAAACGGCGTCCAATACGGCTGCTGACACTTTAATGTCCCTGCCCTGCTCCAGCCACGTATACCACGTGGTGCTTACGCCGGCTAACTGTGCGACTTCTTCTCTTCTGAGTCCCGGCGTTCTTCTCCGTGTGCCCATCGGCAGCCCGGCCATCTGCGGAGAAATTTTGGCCCGCTGCGTTTTTAAAAACTCAGAAAGAGCCTGCAATCTTGCTTCTGGTATCATTCTGACTCTCTCCTTTCTTACCCTGGTACTTATTATACTAGGATAATCAACAACTTGTAATAGGATAATTGCGAGTTACAATAAATACATACCGAAGGAGGAATGACCATGAAAAGAGTTGTGATCACCGGAATGGGAGTGATTTCACCTCTCGGCAATGATGTGCATACATTTTGGAAACACCTGACGGAAGGAAAATCAGGAATCTCTTTCATAGATTCGTTTGATGTCTCCGGCTCCAAGACGAAAATAGCCGGCACCGTCCGCGATTTCGACGCAGAAGAAAGATGGGGCAGAAAAGAAGCGAGAAAGCTTGACCGTTTCAGCCAGTTTGCTTTAGCGGCAGCGGAACAGGCGCTGGAAAGCTCCGGAATTCAGCTCGAGCAAATGGACCGTGAACGCCTCGGCGTGTACGTCGGCTCCGGAATCGGCGGCATCACGACCTTGATTGACAATGTCCATGCCTTAAACGAACGGGGAGCGCGAAAAGTGAGCCCGAGCCTTGTCCCTATGATGATTTCAAATGCGGCCGCCGCTCAAATCAGTATCAAATTAGGCGCGCTCGGTCCCTCACTTTCTCCCATCACTGCGTGTTCTATCGGCAATACATCGATCGGGGAAGCATTTAACGCCATTCGGAATGATGACGCAGATATCATGTTTGCCGGGGGTGCGGAGGCGGCGATTACAAACCTGTCATTAGCCAGCTTCGGCAATGCCCACGCACTGTCAGCGAGAAATGAAGACCCCGCCGCGGCAAGCCGGCCGTTTGACGCGGATCGCGATGGATTTGTCATGAGTGAAGGCGCGGGTATTGTAGTATTAGAGTCATTGGATAGCGCAATCAGCCGAAATGCTCCGATCCTCTGTGAGGTGCTCGGCTACGGCGCAAGCTCGGACGCGTATCACATGGTAGCCACCCATCCTGAAGGAACGGGCGCATACTTGGCGATGAAAAACGCTTTGAAAAAGGCGAAGGTGTCAGCGGAAGACATTGATGTCGTAAGCGCCCATGCGACAAGCACTAAAGCCGGAGATCTTTCTGAAACATTGGCAATCAAGAAATTATTCGGGGAGCTTGCCTATGACATTCCGGTCACGGCAAACAAGTCAATGCTCGGCCATATGCTTGGGGCGGCAGGCGGAGTTGAAGCCATCGCTCTGACAGAAAGCCTGAGACACGGCATCATCCCCCCGACGATCAACCTGCAGAACCCTGATTCAACATGTGATTTGGACTATGTATCAGACGGGCCCCGTCAGCAATCTTTAACGATCGGCCTCTCCAATTCATTCGGCTTTGGAGGACATAACTCAGCGATCGTCCTGAAGAAATATGAATAGCGGGCACAAAAAAAGGAGTGAATCATTTCACTCCTTTTTTGCTTTCTCCTGTTTTGTTGTTAAGGTGAAAAAAGCGATGGAACCGATAACGGATGTTGTAAACATGATCAGACCCATCGGCACGGCCGTCGCTTCATTCATTCCCACAAGCGGCGACACGATGGAACCGAGAAGAAGCGGAAGCATGCCGAGCAGTGCGCTTGCGCTTCCCGCGCGGTGTCCCTGCTTTTCCATCGCCAGTGTAAAGGTGCTTGTCAGCGTCATGCCGATCGTAATCATATAAATAAAAATTGAGATCACCAGTGCCGCCAGCGGCCCGTGAATGATCGTCATGACAAGCAGAACGGCTGTCGCCGTCATCGCTGTAATGACACCAATCCTCAGCAGGCTTTTTTCATGAATGATTCCGCCGAAACGCCCGATGATAAAGCTTCCTGTAATGATCGCCAAGCCGTTTATGCCGAATAAAACACTAAAGACCTGAGGCGATACTCCGTAAATATCCTGATACACAAAAGGCGTCCCGGAGACATACGCGAAGCTCCCGCCGTGGATAAAACCGACCGTCAGCGCATAGCCGATAAATGACCGATCTTTCAGCAGGCTCCCCATTGTCCGCACGGAATTTCCGATAGAGCTCGGGACCCGCTTTTCCGGCGGCAGGGTTTCTTTCAGCTTGAGCGCAATGATGAGAACAAGCAAAAACCCGATAACGGTTAAAAAGAGAAAAATCGTATGCCATGAAGCAAACGGGAGCAGTAAAATCGCGCCTCCCGTCATTGGCGCCACCATCGGCGCGACGGCGGTAATGACCATTAACAGCGAGAAAAATTTAGAAAGCTCCCTCCCCGTAAAGACATCTCTGACGATCGCACGGGACAGAACGAGTCCTGCCGAAGCGGTGAACCCTTGAAGAAAACGGGCAATCACTAATGTTGTAATGTTCGGCGCAAGCGCGCAAAACAGAGAAAACAAGGCAAATAAAAAAATACATAGTAATAACGGTCTTCTTCTTCCCTGCGCGTCACTTAACGGGCCGACAACAACCTGTCCGATTGTCAATCCGATCAGACACGCGGTTAAACTGAGCTGGACAAGCGAAGCGCGGGCGCTTAAATCTTCGGCGATTTCAGGAAAACTCGGCAGATACATATCTATATTCAGAGGCCCCAGTATCGCAAGCATGCCGAGAAGAAAAGCCAGCGCAAGCCGCTCCTTGCCGGTCGGATTATGCAGCATATCGTTCCCACCTTTCCTTTGTCAATCTCTCAAAACATTTGTATATTGTATCATAATTTTTTCTTTATTTTTTAAAGTTTTCAAGGGCGGCAGGAAGACATAAAAAAACCAAGGGCCGTAACAGCCCTTGGTCTCCGATCTCGCGGTGAAACGTTTTACGCATGCTTTTCTTTAAACGCTTTTGCGTATTGGTCGGCCGCTATAATGGCATCTGCCACGTCATCAGCCGTGACATCAAAAGCGGCATGTATCGTTTCTTCTTCAATGGTTGCGGCTTCTGCCACTTTCATAATGTCCTCTTTAGACGCGTCTTTTAATTTGATGTCTTCAAGTGTGACAGGCAGCCCCAAGCTGATATAAAACGCGATATACCGCTCAATTTCTTCAAGCGAACGTTTTTCCAGCGCTAATTGAACGAGTGTGCCGAATGCCACTTTTTCACCGTGAGTCAAGTGATGGATTTCTCCTTCAAGCGCGGTGAAGCCGTTGTGAATGGCATGTGCCGCAGCCAAGCCGCCGCTTTCAAATCCCAGTCCGCTCAGAAGTGTATTGGCTTCAACCACCGCTTCCAATGGAGGAGTGACGACTTTCGCTTTCACGGATTCATAGGCGAGATGTCCATATTTGAATAGTACTTCTTCACATTTTTCCGCGATGGCTTCTCCTGCGATTGTAGGAATTCCGCCCGCCATCGTTTTACCGCCATTGGCGATGACACTGCGCGCCTCTATCCACGTCGCCATCGCATCGGCAATACCTGATGCTAAAAAACGCGGCGGGGCTTCCGCGACGATTTTCGTATCGACCAGAACCAGGTCAGGATTCTTATGGTAGAAACGATAGTTTTCAAACGCGCCTTGTTCTGAATAAACGACAGACAGTCCGCTTGTCGGAGCATCCGTTGAAGCGGCCGTCGGCACGATAACGGTGTAGCCGTTTATTTCATCTGATACGGCTTTGGCGGTATCAAGCGTTTTACCGCCGCCGACTCCGATCACAATGGACGCGCCCGCTTTTTCTGCGATGTCCGCAATTCTTTTCATTTCTTCCTGGGAAGCTTCTCCGTTGAAAACTGCCTCTTCAAACGAAATATTGCTTTTCTTTAATTCAGCCGTCACTTTGTGACCAGCGATATCCCATACGGTTTTGTCGGCAATGACGACAGCTTTGTCACCAACGCCCTCCAGATGTCCGCCGATTGTTTCAATTGCGTTTTTTCCTTGCACATATTTGGCCGGACTGATAAAAATTCTTTCCAATGTCATCATCCCTTCTTTGATGTCTTCCATGCATTTCTCTTAATGATAGAGCAGAAATGAAAACTCTTCTGATATAATTCCTCTTTTTTATTTAATTCAAACCTCATTTGCATATTTGCATAATAGAAAAATCAATATTCACAGCATTGACAAGATGTGAAGGTGTCTATATAATCTTCGATATTGAAGCTGATCATTCTTTACTGAATGAACAAACGAGATTGTGAATGATTCGTCTTAAAAATTATTTAGTTCTGCTGGATAATTTTTGAGGCGTTTTTGTTTTTTATATATTTTTGACTGCGGAGGAGGTTTGCACATGAAGAACATTTGCAAGGATATACTGATGATTATGGCCGGAGCCTTTCTTATCGCGGCGTCCGTGGAATTTTTCGTCATCCCGAATCACTTAGGAGACGGCAGCACCGTGGGAATCGCTCTTGTTTTATATTATCTTTTCCATATACCTGCGAGTATTACAACTTTGGTTGTAAATTTGATTTTTATCGGACTGGCTTATAAATTTTTAACGAAAAAGACGATTTTATACACGATACTCGGTACGGGAATGACTTCTGTTTTTCTCAGCATCGTCAGCTTTATTCCGTTCGGGGTTCACGACATGGTGCTCGGGATCGTGTTCGGCGCTCTGCTGATGGGAGCGGGGCTGGCTTTAATCTTTATCGCTGACGGATCTACCGGCGGGACCACGCTTTTAGCGTATTTATTAAATTACACAAAGGGTTTTAACATCTCCAAAAGCATGTTTTATATGGATTGTGTCATTATTTTCGCATCCGTTTTAGCGATCGGCATCAATCATACGCTGTATACGTTTATATTCGTTTATCTGTGTGCCAAAATCGTCGATATTGTCATTGAGGGTTTCCATAATAAAAAAGCCCTAACCATTATGTCTGACCAATACGAAGAAATCGCCAAAGCGATCACCTCCGAATACGGCAACGCGGCGACGATTTTTTACGGGTACGGGTATTACGGCAGCAAAGACAAGCGCATTATATATGTCGTCATTAAAAAGAACGAATTACTGAAAATCAAAAAACATGTTCAAAAAATTGATCCGAAATCATTTATCGTTATTCATGAAGTAAAAGAAGCTGTCGGAGGGCAATTCGGCTTTACAAACCTGCCCGCCGCCGCGAATGAGAAATAACCGCCTGCAGTTATCTGCAGGCTTTTTTATATTCGTCCCTTCCCCGCTCAAAGGTTTTTACACTTTTTGATTGAAGTAGTAAATGAAATCTTTTTTGATGGGAGAACATAATATGAATATCAAAACCGACAGGCTCGTGATCCGGACATTTGAACCGGAAGATTGGAAAGATGTCTATGAGTACACCTCAAATCTGAATGTCATGAAGTATATACCGGAGGGTGTCTTTACCGAAGAAGATGCCAAGAAATTCGTTATGGATAACAGCGGTGAAGATGCCGAGATGTTCCCTGTTGTATTGAAGGATGGAAAAACGGTCATTGGCCACATTGCTTTTTTTAAGTATTTTGGTGACCATACGTATGAAATCGGATGGGTGTTTCACCCTGATTATCAGGGCAAAGGATATGCTTCAGAGGCTGCAAGCGCCTTGCTGGGATTCGGGTTTAAAACGATGAAATTACACCGGATCATTGCGACATGCCAGCCGGAAAACATGGCCTCGCACCGGGTGATGGAAAAGATCGGAATGCGGCGGGAAGGCTTTTTCAAAAAATGCATCCCCCATGATAATGACTGGTGGGATGAATATTATTATGCCGTTTTAGAAGAAGAGTGGGAGGCCACACATCTGGAATAAAAAGGCTTATACCTTTTGCTTTTACGGGTAAGTGTGTGCTACACTGTTTGTAACAAATACGAAGGGACGATGGGTGGACAATGATTAACTAATCTTATTTTGACCGTTTGAAATCAAATATTTCAAATCAGAAAAAATAGGATTAGTCTGCCCATTTTCTATACGATACAAAAGCTATGTAAAAATAGCTTATTTGATCATGCACAGGTACGGCTAATCCTTCCAAATCAATTGGGAGGATTTTTTTTGTCCTCCCTTAAAGCGAGGGATTGCATATGAAAGAAATATTAAAATTAACCGGAATCAGTTATGAAATCAACAGTGTTCCCCTTTTTGAACAGATCAGCGCGAGTGTTCAGCAGGGAGAGATTATCGGTGTCATCGGCAAAAACGGCGCGGGCAAATCTTTATTGCTGCAATTGATCTGCAATCAAACAGCACCCTCACAAGGACAGATCCAGATGATGCAAGATGTGAACATCTATATGGTCGAACAAGAAACGGAAGCTTATGATTCCGGCCAGCCGGAGCCTGCGGAGGCAGCATTATTAGAAAAATGGAACGTGCCCGCCCGAGCCTTTTCCCAATTAAGCGGCGGAGAAAAACTGAAAGCCCGTCTTGCCAAAGGGTTCTCCTCCTCAAGCGGCCTTTTGTTATTAGATGAGCCGACGAACCACCTTGATCAGCGCAGTTTAGAAATCCTGCAAAATCAGATCAAGAACTATAAAGGCACCATTATTTTTGTTTCCCATGACCGTGCTTTTTTGGATGCAGCGGCGACCAAAATCTGGGCCATCGAAGGAAAGAAGCTCATTGAGCATAAAGGGAATTATTCAAGCTATATGGAAGTCCGCAAACAGAGAAGACTGACACAGCAGCGGAATTATGAGAATCAGCAGAATATGATCGCACGGATTGAAGCTCAAATGAACGAGCTGAACGCCTGGTCAAAAAAAGCCCACGCCCAATCAACGAAAATAGAAGGCTTTAAAGAATACCACCGCGTAAAAGCAAAACGTACGGACGCTCAGATTAAATCAAAGCAGAAGCGTCTTGAAAAAGAGCTTGAAAAAGCGAAACCAGAACCGGTTGAGGCTGAGTATGAAGTCCGCTTTTCCATTGAACACCGCAAAAAAGCGGGAAAGCGTTTTTTAGAAGTAAGTGATGTCACAAAATCGTATGACGGCCGAACGCTGTTCAAAAATGTGAATTTCACCGTTATGCACGGTGAAAAGATTGCCATTACAGGCCCGAACGGCACCGGGAAAACAACATTATTGAAGGTCATCCTCGGTCAGGAAAAAGCTCAGGGCGGCAGCATATGGATGTCTCCGTCTGCAAACGTCGGATATTTAACACAGGAAGTATTTGACCTCCCGCTTGACAAAACCCCCGAACAGCTTTTTTACAAAGAAACGTTCGAAGCAAGGGGAAACGTGCAAGCCCTCATGAAGCATTTAGGATTTACTGCAGCGCAATGGACGGAGCCTATCGGCAAGATGAGCATGGGAGAGCGGGTCAAATGCAAGCTGATGGCATTTATTCTGGAGGAAAAAGATGTGCTGGTTCTCGATGAGCCGACCAACCACCTTGACCTGCCGTCACGCGAGCAGCTTGAAGACACATTGGCTCAATACGACGGAACGCTCATTATCGTATCGCACGATCGTTACTTTCTCGAAAAAACAACGGACATCCGGCTTGATATCTCAAACCGCAGCGTCCGAAAACAATGGAAAGAATCCCCCGCCGCCAGAGATGATATTGAAGAATTACGACTAAAGCTCGAAACCGAACGGCAGGAAGTCCTCGGAAAGCTCTGCTTCATGACTCCGGCTGATAAACAATATTCTGAGCTTGATCAAAAATTCAAAGAGCTGACGGAAGAGATCAAGAAATTGAAATGAGTACAAAAAAACCCGTGATCCTCACGGGTTTTTTTTGGAAAGTTTACGTAAGAAAAGAATAATTTCAAACTGATTTGTACAACCTACGTTCAGATTTATTATGAGCATGGTTCAGGAGGGCGAAGAATGGCCAAACGCATTGGAATTACGGGAAACATCATGGCTGATCAATCCGGTCCTTTCCCGGGTTATAATCGGGCGTATGCCAATAATGATTATATTCAGTCTGCTGCCGAGGCCGGCGGCGTGCCGTTTATTTTGCCGGTGATTCAAGAGACGGAGCTTTTAAAGGAACAGGTCTCTCAGGTTGACGGCATCATTATGACCGGCGGCCAGGATATAGACCCGCTGCTTTACGGCGAAGAACCTTTACAGGCTTTGAGAAAGACCTTTCCTGATCGGGACGCCTATGAGAAGGAGCTGATTCAAACGGCGATTGCTATGGAGAAGCCGATTCTGGCAATCTGCCGCGGGATGCATATGTTAAACGTCACTTTCGGGGGCACTTTATATCAGGACCTGTCACACGCTTCGTTTGCTGAGATCAAGCATGATCAAGAAAAAGATCCTCCGTTAAAAACCCATCATGTTTCTTTTGAAAAAGGGACCCGTCTTCATTCCTTGTTTGGCGATTCAGCGCGCGTGAATTCATTCCATCACCAGATCATAAAAGAGACAGCTCCATCGTTTAAGGCTGCGGCTTATGCGAAAGACGGGGTTATTGAAGCAATTGAACGGACGGGTGAGTTATTTGTCGTCGGCGTGCAATGGCATCCTGAAATGCTGACAAAAAAACATGAAGACATGAAAAAGCTTTTCTCACTGTTTATGGATGCGGTCAGCACATAAAAAAAGCAGATCAAAAATGATCTGCTTTTTTATTTTGTATTCAATTCTGTTCTTTCGGTTTCTCCGGCGTTTTGCCTTGTGTCAGTTTAGGACCTTCTATATCAACGTTTGGGATGATTTTATCCGGCCGCTATCACGACAGGTCCGCTATGTTTTAATCATGAATGGCTTGTACCGGATTTTTTGTTTTGGCATATTCTTCTCTCATTCCCAGCCCAAAAAGAATACCGATCGCCGCCAAAATTGGCGGGAAAGTGAGAATCGGGCCTTTTTCCGGGATGCGCGGCGCTTTTCGATCCTGATAAACAAAATTTGTAAGACTAGATCCCTTTTCTCAGGGAAAATTAACTGCGTATTTCCAGAAAGGGAGGTTACAGACGATTATGGATAAGCGTGAATTAGCGGCTCACGAATCGCTCGACTTACATGAAATAATTAACTTCAAGACGCTTTGTGTAGCGAAATCCAAGCTCATGCAAGGGCTTGTGTTTGATCAGGATCTGAAAGCGTTAATGGAAAAAGATGTTCAGCAGGCCTCTCAAGATCTGGCTGATCTGCAGACGGTTTATGAACGTGCACCTTTTCAGGCTCCAGTTCCTCAAAACCGGCCGACACCGATCATCAACTGAAAGGAAGGTAAGCACCATTGAATCATGACCAATTAGATCCAATCAATTCATTACATGTCCCTGAACTCGCAGATATGACATTCGCAATGGATTTTCTCATACGCGCCAAAGAAGGCGTCAGAAATACCGCCGTCGCTTTAACGGAAACCGCTTCACCTGATGTAAGGGCTTTGCTGCGCAAACAGCTCATGCAAGGAATCGCGATGCACCAGGACATTACAGACTTGATGGTCAGTAAAAAGTGGTTTCACCCGCATGATCTGAGCGAACAGTATAAATTGGATCAGCTTTCAGCGAAAAATACCCTCATGGTCGGAAACATGAACCTGTTTCCCGTTGAAACAAACAGAAAAGGAATGTTTGACCGTACACCTGATGAACATTAACACTGGAGGTATTACAGCATGAAGGCCGTAACGTATCAAGGAGTTAAAAACGTTGTAGTCAAAGACGTGCCTGACCCGAAAATTGAAAAACATGATGACATGATTATAAAAGTCACAAGTACGGCAATTTGCGGGTCAGATTTACATTTAATCCACGGACTCATCCCGAACTTGCAGGAAGACTACATCATCGGGCATGAACCGATGGGCATCGTGGAAGAAGTCGGCCCCGGCGTGACAAAAGTCAAAAAAGGCGACCGTGTCATTATACCTTTTAATATCGCCTGCGGAGAATGCACTTATTGCAAAAATCACCTGGAAAGCCAGTGTGATCAATCAAATGAAAACGCCGATATGGGCGCTTATTTCGGCTATTCAGGGAGTACCGGCGGCTATCCGGGCGGCCAGGCGGAATATTTACGCGTCCCTTTTGCGAACTTTACCCATTTTAAAGTCCCCGAAACGTGTGAAGAACCTGATGAGAAATTGAGTGTTATTTCCGATGCGATGACAACCGGCTTTTGGAGCGTTGACAATGCCGGCGTAAAAGAAGGCGATACAGTCATCGTTCTCGGCTGCGGACCCGTAGGCCTGTTCGCTCAAAAATTCTGCTGGTTAAAAGGAGCGAAACGCGTAATCGCTGTAGACTATGTCAACTACCGTCTCCAGCATGCCAAACGGACGAATAAAGTGGAAATCGTTAACTTCGAAGACCACGAAAATACGGGAAGCTATCTGAAAGAAATCACCAAAGGCGGCGCGGATGTTGTCATTGACGCCGTCGGCATGGACGGAAAAATGACAGACATGGAGTTCCTCGCAAGCGGATTAAAGCTTCATGGCGGGGCCATGAGCGCTTTGGTCATTGCCTCCCAAGCGGTGCGAAAAGGAGGAACGATTCAGATTACGGGTGTGTACGGCGGCAGATATAACGGTTTTCCCCTTGGCGATATCATGCAGCGGAACGTCAATATCCGCTCAGGACAAGCTCCGGTCATCCACTATATGCCGTATATGTTTGAATTGGTATCAACCGGCAAAATTGATCCGGGCGATGTTGTAAGCCACGTCATTCCGCTCAGCGAAGCGAAACACGGCTATGAGATGTTTGACACGAAAACAGATGATTGCATAAAAGTTGTACTCAAACCTTAGAGAACGGAGGCTACAGAAATGGCCCGCGCCTTACATGAATTACTCGAAATTCAGGAGATGACTTCTTTTAAATCACTTTGTCTGACGAAATCCAAAACCATGAAAGCGCTGGTATCCGATCCGCAGCTGAAAGAAATCATGCAGCAGGATGTGGATACATCAACAAGGCAATTACAGGAATTTGCTTCGATTTTATCTGATGCACAGCATGAATGAGGAGATGATTGACGAATGAATCCGATTATTGAATACCTGACAGGCATGAATGCACTGACAGACCAAATTGTCGCAATGGATTTATTGAATTCTGCAAAAAGCGGAGTCAGAAACTATGCGATGGCGGCGACGGAAGCAGGAACGCCAGAAGTGAAAGCGATCCTCACCCGGCACTTAGAAGAAGCCCTTGACATGCACGAGCAAATCTCAAGCTATATGATGGAAAAAGGCTGGTATCATCCGTGGAACACAAACGAACAAATCCAGCTCAATTTACAAAATATTGATACGGCGCTCCGCCTGCCCACTCTATGAATGTTTGCTGCTGAGGATGCCGCTGTCCTCAGCAATCTTTTTTACAGCGCCCAGGCGGCTCTCAGTTTTTTTATGCCGTCTTGTATATCCGTTTCAGAAACTCCCGCGAACCCGAGGGAAACTGTTTTCGCAGGGAGCTGTTTTTGATAGGTATGAGACACGGGATAGATTACGACTCCTTGTTCCTTTGCTTTTTCAATCAGCTCTTTTTCACTAAAAGGCAGCTTAACGTCCAGTAAAATCCGCAGACCGGAATTTTCTCCGCGAATCCTTACATATTGTCCCAGCTCGCGCCGCACGGCCTCTAATAATACGGCTCTTTTTTTCCGGTACAGCTTTCTCATTCTGTTGATATGTTTCTGCCACTCCCCGCTTTTGATAAATTGGGCCAGCGTCAGCTGACTGTGGCAGGAGACGGTCTGTTTATATAAAGAAGCGATTTGCCTGCCTTTTTCGATAAGCGGCAAAGGGAGAATCATATAGCTGATGCGCAGCGAGGGTAGCAGAGATTGAGAAAACGTCCCCATATAAATGACACGGTGATGCTGATCAAGCCCTTGCAATGAAGGGATCGGCCGGCCGGTGTATCTGAATTCTCCGTCATAATCGTCTTCTATAATGAACGACTGGTGTTCCGCCGCCCATTTCAGCAGCTGAATCCTTCTGTTTACCGGCATAATCGTCCCTAACGTAAATTGATGAGAAGGCGTGACATACACTAGACGCGGCCGCTCTTCCTGCAGCTTCCGAATACAGACCCCTTCATCATCAACGGGTATCGGTATGATATTCATATGATTGGCTTCAAAAATCTCCCTCGCTCTCGGGTAACCCGGGTCTTCATATCCGATGGAACTATTCGATTCAAATACGTTGCACAGCATTTGCAAAAGAATAGGGTTTCCGGCGCCTACTATGACTTGTTCAGGAAGGCAATTCACGCCGCGCGATTGATATAAATACTCTGAAATGATCGTTCTCAGCTCAGCCTCGCCCAAATCATCCCCGGGCCGATACAGCTCATGCCCATATTGATCTAAGCTTGTGACCATGCTTTTGCGCCATGCCGAAAAAGGAAAATGCACGGCATCCACAGTGCCGTAATGGAAATCAATCCATTGCGGATCTTCCTTCGTCTTTCTTTGAACGGGTGAAGCGCCCGGCTTCTTCACATAGACAGCTTCTGAATCATAATCGGCAAACCATCCGCTTCTCGGCTTACTGACAATATAGCCTTCGGCGGCAAGCTGTTCATAGGCCCGTTCTACAGTCGTCTGACTGACAGAAAGCTGACTCGACAAAAGCCTTTTTGAAGGAAGCTTCAGTCCTTTAGGAATACGGCCCTGATGCATATTCTCCTTAAAATGCCGATAAAGCTGCTGATAAAGCGGAATATCCAGATCTCTATTTAAAAATGGCGTAATATCCATTTCTGCCTCCCCCAAACTGGCATTCTTCTTTTTATAAAAACTGGCCATTTGTATAAGGCCAATTTCAGTTTATAGTCATTATAAACTTTGAAAATCGGTTTAGAAACACAAACCGGATAAAGCAAATTTTATGTTGGAGTGATTGAAAATGAACAAAGCCACAAACGGCTGGATCAACGGATTTATCGGCGTGCTTATTTTCAGCGGTTCGCTTCCCGCGACCCGCTTGGCTGTAGCGGACTTTGATCCGGTATTTCTCACTGTATGCCGCGCCGCGATAGCCGGTATATTGGCAGGTGCTCTGCTCCTCATCTTTAAGGAGAAACGCCCGGCCAAAAGCGACATCATCTCACTATTAACAGTAGCGTTCGGAGTTATAATCGGTTTTCCGCTGCTTACAGCCTTAGCGCTTCAGTACGTCACTTCCGCACATGCCATTGTCTACATTGGGCTTCTCCCGCTTGCGACGGCGATCTTCGGCGTACTGCGCGGAGGCGAACGGCCCAGTCCGGCCTTTTGGATTTTCTCGGCTGCCGGCAGCATCCTCGTAGCCGGTTATGCTCTGCTTCAAGGAGGAGAATCCTCTCCGCTCGGTGATACGTACATGATCGCTTCGATTATCGTATGCGGTCTCGGTTATGCTGAAGGCGCTCGTCTCTCCCGGCGGCTGGGCAACTGGCAGGTGATCTCTTGGGCACTTGTTTTATCGCTTCCCCTTATGTTCATACTGTCTATCTGCTTTATTCCGCACTCATGGTCAAACATCGGCGCGCCTGCACTGCTAAGTCTCGCATATGTGTCCTTATTCAGCATGCTGATCGGGTTCGTATTCTGGTATCGGGGACTCGCCCAAGGCGGTATCGCGGCGGTCGGACAGCTGCAGCTGCTGCAGCCTTTCTTCGGCCTGTTACTGGCCGCTATGATTCTGCACGAAAGAGTAGGATGGGGACTTGCAGCGGTGAATGTCGGCGTTATCGCTTGCGTGGCAGCCGCCCGGCGGTTTTCGAGTAAGACAGTTCATTCAGAAAATGCCGTAACCAAGTAAAATCATTCGTCACCAACAGTAAAAAAAGATACCGGGAAACTGGTATCTTCTTTATTTATAAAGGCTTTGCTGCTTTTGCTTCAGGCCGTTCCATCTTCTCACCCTTAAGATCGTAATAGCTATAAACGAAACGATGACTAACACAAAGCCTGACAATATTAAGATAGGGATATTTGAAATCAATACAGTTAACATGTATGCAGAATACTTTAACCCCGCCGCTGCCGGACAAATCATTCCCAATGCCAAAAACTTATAATTGTACGCCTCCAATAATACTCAAAGTGGCCGTCTTTTCATTCTGCACGCCCTGCTCACTTAGTCTGATCCGTGAGACTGTACTCGACTTTAGGGACTTGCGCTTGTCCGTTTCTCGCCTTTCCGCAACGGCAAAACCATGCCATAATGTGATAAGAAATAATGATGCACGATAGGCAGGTAAACACATGAAGAGACTCTTAACTAAACATCTTTTATTAGCTCTGGTTTCGACCGTTTGCTTTTTAATGATCTTTTATGTGAGTTTAAAAATGACACAGGAAAATCCACCGCCGTTGTCTGATCGGTTTTATCTTTTTATTTATATGTACATAGCAGCCGGTTATTTGGCGGTCGGTCTTATGTTAGCTTGTATGACTGAAGTCTTGAACAAACGCTGGGAATTCAATAAAACGTCTTCCATTCTATTGAAACTTATCGTTTACTTATCCATAACGTATGCTATTTCTCGTTCTTTCTTCATTTTATTGGCACCGTTGATTTATTTGCTGTTTGAGTCGTTATTCATCCCGAGAAAAGCTTGATAACCAGAAAAAAAACATACCGCATTCTGCCGGTATGTTTTTGAGTTTCGTTTCAGTTTTTTTCAGTAATCCGTTTGATGTTTTCTTCCATCAGGCCGGAAATGAGCTGTTCATTTGTATGAGGAATCTGTTTGAGCTGTTGTACGACCAGCTCCTGTCTTGCGGCTGATTGATTTTGGCCCAGCTTTGCTTTCCCCTCTATTTTGCTGACTTTGATTTTAAAGCCTTTTACCCCTTTGTTCAAGCCTGCCAGCAATTTCGCATCAACATCCTCTAATTTATACGGGCTGTCGGGGCTTTCGTATTTCAATACGAGATCACTCATCGAATGCACGGTTTCTTCTTTATTTAAAAGCTCCGCCTCTCCGTAAACATGAACCGCCACGTAATTCCATGTAGGAACATCCTGATTCGTCTCATACCATTTGGGCGAGATATAACAATGAGGCCCTTGAAAAACGGCTAACACGCTTTGGCCTTCAATCTCTTTCCATTGCGGGTTCGCCAGTGCAAAATGACCGTACAAGTAATGGTTATCCTTGCTCATCATCAATGGCAGGTGGGTTGCGTATGGCATGCCTCCTGCCGTTGAAAACAATGTTGCGAAACCATAGTCTTTGATGACATTACTCGCTTCAGCTTCACTAAGCTGAAATGGAGCGGGGATAAACATAAAAATTCTCCTCTCTGAACATGGATTTGATAAAGTGCTTTCCGCTATAATAAGGTATCGACTGACATTTAAAAAGGTACAGATTCGGATAAATACACATGTCAGAGGAGAACATCTGATGAAAAATATAATTTTCGCTTTCAGAAGCGACGCCCCGAAATATAAACAAATTTACGAGCAATTTAAGTCATTGATTGAGCAGGGAAATATCCAGGCAAATGAGCGGCTGCCATCCATTCGGGAGCTGGCGGATTCCTTGCTGGTAAGCCGCAATACAACGCTGATGGCCTATGATCTCCTTTTAGCGGAGGGATACATTCGCGGCGAAACACGCAAAGGATATTTTGCAAACGAAGTAGAACCCTCTTTATTTCAACAAGAAAATGATATTGTTCAAGCTGAGAAAACAGAATCGCCGCAGCCGGTCTCGGTTGATTTTCGCGCCGGAGCCGTCGATCAAAAGCATTTCCCTCTGAAAACATGGAGAAAATTATACAATCAAGTTTTGACATCAGAGAAAAGCTTCCTTTACGGTGACCCGTTCGGCGAGTTGGACCTGCGTGAACAAATTGCCGCTTATCTCTTGGAATCCCGCGGGGTGAAAACAGACGCGGATTCCATTATCATCGGCAGCAGCACACAGCAGATGCTGATTTATCTCAGCCGGATTCTGAAAGAAGATTTTTCCGGAATTATCGTTGAAAACCCGGGATTTGACGGTGCCAGAGAGGCATTTCAATTTCATGGGCTGTCACTTGAAACGATGCCTGTCTATGAAAACGGAGCTGATTTTTCTCAATTACATGCAATGAAAGAAAAATTAATCTATGTGACCCCCTCCCATCACAGCCCTTACGGCGTAAGCATGTCCATTCAGCAGCGCCAGACACTGATCAATTGGGTGAATAAAAGAGAGGGATATATTCTGGAAGATGATTATGACAGTGAATTCCGTTATACGCAGCAGCCGTTTCCCGCTCTTGCCTCCATTCAATCAGACCGTGTGATTTACTTAGGGAATTTCTCAAAATCCTTTCTTCCGGGCATCCGCATAAGCTATATGGTTTTGCCGCAGCGCATTTTACACCGGTTTAAAAAACGGTTTATTCATTTTGAAAGCACCGCTTCTTCGCTTAACCAGCTGGCCATGGCTGAATTGATGAAGGCCGGTGAGTGGACCCGCCATATTAAACGCATGCGCACTGTCTACAAGCGCAAAATGCAGCATTTGATTACACATATCAACCAGCACTTCGGCGATCATGTGACGATCATCGGCGAGCAGTCGGGGCTGTATATATTGGTGAGAGTTCACCTGAACTATTCAGAAGAAACATTAATCGAGCGCGCTTTTCAGTACGGGGTGAAGGTATACCCTACCGCCATTTATTTCGTTTCCGGAAAGCCGGAACCGCCGATCATAAAGTTAGGTTTCGCCCATCTCGATACTGATCGGATCGCACAGGGCATTCAGCTTTTGAAACATGCCTGGCTGACATGAAATAAAAAAGGCGCCATTTGGCGCCTTTTTTTTATTTCGTATTTCTTGTAAACTTCGGCAGGCCAAACATAATGGCGATAATGCCGCAGATTCCGATGAGAACGGGATAAAAAGAGTATGGCAGAATGCTGACGGGTGAAATATTCCCGAATTTCCCGGCCGATAACAGCTGCGCGCCGTAAGGAATGAGCCCTTGTACCATGCACGAAAAGATATCCAGAATACTTGCCGATTTTCTGTTGTCGATCTTAAATTCATCAGCGATATTCTTCGCAATCGGCCCGGCTGCGATAATCGAGATCGTATTATTGGCCGCAGCCAGATTCGTCACGCTGACCAGACCGGCAATGCCGGCTTCAGCGCCTTTTTTCGAACGGATTCGTTTCGTAATGAACTCCAGTAAAAAGTCGATCCCGCCGTTTTGTTTCATAACGCCGACCATTCCGCCGATCAGCATGGACAGGATGATAAGATCGGACATTCCGGCAATTCCATCCGTAATCGCCTTAAAATAAGATGCAAACGTCAGGCTGCCGCCCGCTAATCCGATGATTCCCGTTAAAACCAATCCGCCGAATATGACAGCCATCACGTTAAAACCGATTAACGCAAAGACTAACACGGCGACATAAGGCAGCACTTTGATCCAGCTGTAAGATTCAGCGCCCGCATGGCCTGCGTGGCCTGCCGGAATAAAAAATAGGATAATAACAGTGACAATGGCAGCGGGCAAAACAATCAGAAAGTTCGTTTTAAATTTATCCCTCATTTGTGTTTTTTGCGTCCGGACTGACGCAATGGTCGTATCGGAAATAAAGGATAGATTATCTCCAAACATAGCTCCGCCTACGACGGCAGCCATCGTAATCGCGCCTGGGATGCCTAGCTCTCCGCTCAAACCGGCGCTGATCGGGGCAACCGCCGCAATCGTTCCCATTGAAGTTCCCATCGATATAGAAATGAAACAAGAAATGATGAACAGCCCCGGCAGCAAAAACTGCTGCGGAATAATGCTCAAAGCAAGATTGACAGTTGAATGCACCGCACCCATCGCTTCAGCCGTTGAAGCAAAGGCACCCGCCAATATAAAAATCATCACCATAATGATAATATCAGGATGTCCCGCACCGGAAGCAAACCATTCTATTTTTTGATTGAGCGATTTCTTGCGGTTAAATAACAGCGCAAAAGCTGATGCAATGATCGCGGCAATCAAGATCGGCAATTTATAAAAATCTCCGGTCACCAGACCAGAGCCGACAAAAAGCCCTACGAATAAAACTAATGGCAATAACGCCCAAGGGTTCTTATTATTGTTCATCTGGGTAAACCACCTCTTTTCAGCATTAAAGTCGCTAATCACAGTCTAAGCAACATTTCACACTTTAAAAGTCTGCAGTGAAAAAGTCAAGCTGAAAAAAGGATAAATAAAGATTAAATTAGATTCATTTCTCTCTATTGTGGTTTTTTATGTTTTCCAAAAAAAGGTGCGGATAAAGTCAGCAGAAAATAAAAAAACCAAGGCTTTGTTCCCTTGGTACATTTCTTGCGGCCGGCGCTCAGGTCATCTTCGTCACTCAGAAATACATTCAGCTTTCAAGCTGCCTTTTAGTTTCGCTTCATTTTCAAGTATGATTTCGTAGTCCTCAATCTTCTTGTTTAACCTATTTATGGTTTCATCAATTTCTCTCTGTTTCTCCGTCAGCCTTTTTCTTTCATTAATAAGAATGTTTTTTCGGGGTTCAATCGTATGATCGGCTCCTTCAGTAAATAAAGCGGTATATTCAATCAGCGCCTCAATCGACAGGCCGGCACTTCTCATGCATTTTATAAATTGAATCCAATTCACATCATTTTCATCGTAATCGCGGATGCCGCTTTCATTGCGCTTTACCGGAGGGATCAGTCCTATGCTTTCATAATACCTAAGCGTCGCGGCTGATAACTCAACCTGCTTTGCAGCTTGTGCAATCTTCATGTTCTTACCACCCATCCTTCATCTATCATACCTTTCATAAGCGTGCCATTATAGAATATCATTTCATAAAAAAATAAACCAAATGCCTTGACTTAAAGTCCGCTTTAACATTTAAAGTAAAATTGAAAAGAGGATTCACCACTTTATTTCGGAAAGGAAGATAACCATGTGCAATAATCATCCAACTCGTGTGTTAAGCGCTCCGCATGCAAAAGCTGCATTTGAACGGACGACGATTGAGAGAAGAGCATTACGGCCGAACGATATCCTGATTGACATTAAGTACAGCGGCATTTGTCATTCAGACATCCACAGTGCATTCGATGAATGGGGCGGCGGAATCTTTCCGATGGTTCCCGGGCATGAAATTGCCGGAGTTGTGGAAGCCGTTGGCGATGAAGTCACCAAATTTGCCGTCGGCGACCGCGTGGGTGTCGGCTGTTTTGTAGACTCCTGCGGAGAATGTGAATACTGCCTCAACGGTGACGAACAATATTGCACAAAAGGTGTTGTTCAGACTTATAATAACCTGGACTACGAAGGAAATCCTACGTACGGCGGCTACAGCCAGAAAATAGTTGTCACTGAAAGATTCGTTGTCCGGATTCCGGATCAGCTGGAATTGGATGTTGCCAGCCCGCTGCTGTGCGCCGGTATTACCACGTATTCCCCGCTGAAACACTGGAATGCCGGTCCCGGCAAAAAAGTGGCGATTGTCGGAATGGGCGGCCTCGGACACTTAGCCATTCAATTCGCGCACGCTTTAGGCGCAGAGGTCACCGTCCTCAGCCGCTCAATGAATAAAAAGGACGAAGCTCTTGAATTTGGAGCCGACCATTACTTTGCGACAAGCGATCCGGATACATTCACTGAGCTGGCCGGACATTTTGATCTCATTTTAAATACGGTATCCGCGAACCTTGACGTCGATGCCTACTTATCCCTGCTTCGCATTGACGGTACATTAGTAAATGTAGGAGCGCCTGCTAATCCGGACTCATACAGTGTGTTCTCCTTAATCACGGGCCGCCGCAGCATTGCGGGTTCACTCGTCGGCGGTATTCCGCAGACTCAGGAGATGCTTGATTTCGCCGCTGAGCACGGCATTGCTCCTAAAATTGAAGTGATTCCGGCCAATCAAGTCGACGAAGCGTACGAACGGGTTCTCCAGAGCGATGTCCGCTACCGTTTCGTTATTGATATTTCGACTTTATAATCACCATAAAAAACATACCAATATCAGTTGGTATGTTTTTTCAGTTCAGACGGAATCCGCCCGACAAGGTGGTATGCGGCTTATTTCAGCAGCCAGTCGGGCACCGCTTTTATATAAACCAATTCGCCTATCAGCTCAACAATCGTCTGTGTGACGATAACAGCAGCGGCCAGTGTGGCCCAGGCATCCGGCAAGGCCAGCGCCAACGGAAGAACTGCGAGAGAATTTCTTGTGCCCGTGCTGAAGATCAGTGCTCTTCCTTCACCTGTATCCAAACGAAATGCATATGCGATAAACCGAGAAACAAACGGCATAATGAGCAAGAATAACAGATAGATGGGAATCACACGTACAATGATGTCAAAATCACTGTATACCTTGCCGATTTGTGTAGCGACGACCGCCAGTAAGACAAGAGCCATAAAAGGAACAGGCAGCCAAGCCGTCCATTCTAACACCTTTACTCCCGCCGGCTTCTTATCAGCCCATAATTGAGTCATTACTGCCGCCAGCAGCGGCGCAGCTATTAAAAATAAGAATGCTTCCAGAAACGGTCCCGCATGAACGGCTCCTATGACCTCTTTTCCGATAAACAGCCACAGGTATAACGGCAGCAATACCATCTGAACGACGAACAAAACCGGCGTAGAAGCCAATATTAATTTCTCATTTCCTTTGCCGAGCTGAGTAAAGACGATGACGTAATCGATACAAGGTGTAAGCAATACCAAACAAACTCCTAATAATATAGGAGGAGATTGAGGGAAAATGGCGGTCAAAACCCACACAACGACAGGGACAGCTAAGAAATTACCGATCAGTAATGCCGACATAAACTTGAGGTTTGAAATGGCTTCCCTCAGCTTTAAGAAGGGAATTTGGGCAAACATGGCATACATGAGAACAGCAATAAGCGGTGATATCGCCCACCCCCAGCGAAGTCCTGAATCTTTCCCGGCGATCCCCGCTATTCCTCCGATAACAAGAGACACACCATATATCCAAATTTGCTGATTTTCTAATTTTTCTCTGGTTATTTTCATTGGCTGGCAACCCTCCCCTGCCCATTATACCTTCTTTTATTTATAAGAATCGGGCTGGCGCCGCCGGAATAACAAAACACGACTCACACCTTTATTTATTGGTTATTATTTTTTTGATAGTTACCATATAATTGCCCGCAAGCGGCATCTATATCAATGCCGAATTGACTTCTGATGGTAACGTTAATTCCTGCTGACTTTAATTTTTTATAGAAGTTTACAACTTGATTCTCATTTACTTCTTTAAATCTCATAGGTGAACTAACAGTTGGGTTGTATCTAATGATGTTTACATGGAACAAGTTCCCTCTCTTATATCTGCCTCTTAAAAGCTTTACTACTTCATTCGCATGGTCAATAGAATCATTAACTCCCGGCAGCATAATATAAGCAATATAAACTTTTCTTGAGGTCACACGTATATGCTCATCTAATGTGTCCATTACTTCCATTAACGGGTAGCGTTCATTAATTGGCATTAACTTGCTTCTCTGTTCGTTAAAAGGAGAATGTAATGAAAACGTCAGATTGACCTGCGGATAGTTTTGAGTCATTTTTTTAATGCCCGGAATAATCCCTATGGTCGAAATAGATAACCTGCGAGGACTTAAAGCAAACAACCCCGGATTTGTAAGTACATGTAAAGCATCAAAAACTTGTATATTGGCTAAGGCTTCTCCCATTCCCATAAAAGAAATACTATCAATTGAATGCCCTTTTAAGTGAAAGTACAAAATTTGGTCAGTAATTTCATCTGACGTTAAGTTGCGTTTTAAACCAATATCTCCTGTTGCACAAAATGTACAGCCAAAATGACAACCGCACTGCGAGGATATACAAAATGACTCCCAGCCAGCTTTATATTTCATATTTACCGTTTCTATTTTTTCGTATCCTGAAATTTCAAATAAGACTTTTGTAACTTGCTCAGAATGCTGTGCTTTTAAAGCAGCAATATTTAAAACCGACTCTCCAAACTCCTTAACTAACATTTTTCTCAAGGATTTAGGAAGAACCGTTATTTCATTGAAATGATTTATTCTCCCATGGAATATAGCATTTGTGATTTGTTTCATTCTAAAATCAGGAAATTCATTCTTCTTCAAGAACTCTTGAATTCTTATATACTTGTTTTTTTGTCGCATGTTTTCTCATCCTTCCATAAAACTCTCGTTTGTTTGAGTAAATAGAAGGGAGTTATCATCTAACCTTTTTTAAAAATTAGGCACAAAAAAAACACCGACACAATTATCGGTGTTACGCTTAAATAAAATCATGCACAAATAAACAAGGACATTATGTCATTGAATTATCGCTTATTTGCCATAGAGTAAAAGCGCCGATAACTGTTTTTGTATGGTTATTTGGCTTAAAAAAGGACAGACTGCTCCCTTTGCCGGCCAAGATATTTCCAATTTTTGCATCTGAACCATACAAAATTCTAAAAACGGTTATCATTGCTTTCACCTCTTTCTTGTCAATATTAGTAATAATCACCATATCATAAGGGTTCCCCTATGTAAAGTTTAAAACATAACAATGCTTGACTATAACTGCCTGCTCCGAACATTTCTAAATTGATATAATGGGTGAACGGCAGCTGCCTACTTGAATACCAATCTTCTTATAGTGATTTTTTATATTTAAGACAGTATGATGATTTGTCACTTCATCGATCAGTTCGTTTAATTGATCCAGATTGACCGGTTTATTTTCTAATAAGCTCCTGAAACTTTCTCTGATTTCTTCAGGATAGACATTTCCGACCAAGCTTGACAGACCGTTACACCCGTTATTCAGCATTTCTGGAAAATTAACGTCTCCTGCCGCAAATATAATGAAGTGATCAGGGAACTCTGTTTGTTTATGACGCAGAACGTCTCCCACTTCTTTAAGCCCCCTGATCTCAGGGTGCCGGCTTATTAAATCCTTAAGCGCTTTCTCACTCAGATTAAAACCGGTCCCGCCAGGATTATTATAAAGCACAGCCTTTTTAGAAGTATGACTGAGAAGTTCATCAACGTAATAAATAGCCTGCTGCTGTGTCGGTCTTATATAAGGCGGAAACCCTATGAGTACAGAATCAATATTGGTTTTCTCAATGTTTTTCATAAGTGTTACGGCATCACTGGTTCTTACGGCTGAAACACCGAACATCAGTTCAAGATCTTCAAATTTTTTCTGATTGAAATACTCAATGATCTCAAGACGTTCATCTATGCTCAGTGAATGCTGTTCGCCAGTCGTGCCGCATATGAGTAACGAATTGATACCGCTGTTTTTTAAACGTTCGACAACAGGATCAAATCCTTCTAAACATAAACTTTCATCTTCATGAAAAGGGGTAGGGATTGCAACATTTAGATTCTGCATGAGAATGTCCTCCTATTCTTAATTGCTTGTAGGGTATCATATAACACCGACTGACATTTAAAAAGGTACAGTTTCAGATAATTTAACATGTCAGATACCGTATGAAATGCCCTTATAGCATGTTAACGTTTTTTATCAACCCTGCAAAACCGTGCACGGAATGTCGGGCAGATACACGCCGCTCCTGTTATTCTTTTGTTAAAGGAGGTCAATAAAATGGATTCGATTACAAGTATGAACAGAGCACTAAAGTATATTGAAGAAAACCTTACTAACGATATTGATTTTAAAGAAGCAGCAAAGCTTGCTTTCTGCTCTGAATATCATTTTAAAAGGATGTTTTCCTTCCTTACAGGTATTTCATTATCGGAATATATTCGCCGCAGACGTCTTACTCTTGCAGCTTTTGAACTTAAAGACCGCAGTGTAAAGGTTATTGATATTGCAATAAAGTACGGTTATAACTCACCGGATTCTTTCGCTCGAGCATTTCAACATTTGCATGGCATAAGGCCATCTGAAGCTAAACATAATGGCCATTCACTTAAAGCTTATCCACGAATGACCTTCCAGTTATCAATCAAAGGAGGAAATGAAATGAACTATCGTATCGAAGAAAAAGAGGCATTTCGCATCGTTGGCATTAAGAAAAGAGTTCCTATTATTTTCAAAGGGGTGAATCCGGAGATTGCATCCATGTGGGAAAGTTTAGATGAGGAAACAATAAATGAACTTAAAGAGCTTTCTAATGCAACACCTTTGGGACTCATTAGTGCATCCACAAACTTTTCTGAAGGCCGTACAGAGGAGAAGGGAGAGCTTGATCATTATATTGGCGCAGCAACAACGAAACATTGCCCAAATCACCTATCACAGCTTGAAGTTCCTGCCTCAACGTGGGCTGTATTCGAAGCAATCGGATCATTCCCGGATGCACTGCAAGAAGTGTGGGGACGGATTTATTCTGAATGGTTTCCATCGTCAAATTATGAACAAATAGAAGGCCCGGAAATACTGTGGAACGAGCATAAGGATGTAACATCGCCATCTTTTAAAAGCGAAATTTGGGTGCCGATTTCAAAAAAAGAATGTTATACAAAGAAGTAAAAGGTATTGAAGATTTTTTTAAGGAAGGATTATGCCCCCTTCCTTTTTGTGCGCCAGTTGCAGCCCTGGCTGCATTTTTTCGTCTTTCCTCAATACGCACACAATAGTGCCCGTTTAAAACTCAGCAGCAATTAAAATTTACAGTACCAAAAAATCGCGATTTCATTTGCTGTCGAAAAGTTGGAATAAAGCATAGTATCCACAGCGCCTATTACAAATCGGTGTTTGGCATAAAAATGACAAGCTGACACATTAATATCCTGTGTTTCAAGCATAAGGCCGCAACAATCATTCTCCTTTGCCCACTCCATCGCTTTATTTAATAATGCTGTTCCAACACCATTTTTTCTATAGTCCTTTGCAACAGCAATATCCTCTATCAGCGCATACCCATTCCAATGAGAACGAATCTTTATCCGGCCGATACAATTGTTGTCAGCATAATACAAAAAAACAGCTTTCCCCTCTTCTTCAACATAACTGACATCAATATCATCATCTTCATATTTCTTAACATAAGGTTTAGAAAAACGTTCCTCAGTATATGTCCACACATTGTTTTCAAATGAAGGTGCAATTCTCCCTGACACAACGAAAGGTTCGTTTGGTTTATTGAAATCTTTCATATGACATTGAGTCATTTTAATAATCATATGAATCTCCCTTCTAACGAGATTATATTTTGACGGTTCCATTATATGTTATTCCGCAAATAAATCAATAACTGAAAACGAGAGGCCATACATTCTTATAGAAAAGGTTTGATTCTTCCTAATATGGACTTATACCGCGTTTCTTTTTTTCTTTCTCCACATATCTTTAATACTAGTAAGTTGTAAATTTATATCAGGAGGAGATTTGAAGTGGAAGAAATGAATATGGAGCCATCACGGCTCTGCAGAGAATTTGCACGCATTCTCAGTTCAACGCCCAGTGTCGTAAATGGTGTATGTACGGCTACAAGATTTCGAAGCAACATTCATCCAGTGGTACTCGGAAGAAGAGCCGAGGCATTTCCTTTTATTCCTCAAGCCTTTTCTTTTGAAAGCATGGACCGGGAAGGCAGAGCTTTATGTTTAGGTGAGACTGTTTTACTTCAGGAAGAAGTAAACCCGTTAATGAGTGAGCTGCGCGAATTCGGTATTATCGTAACCGCCGTTCATAATCATTGGCTGTTTGATAAACCGCGTCTGATGTTTATGCATTTTGAATCAATTGATAAACCTCTTAATTTTGCAAGAAAAGTAAGAGAGGCCTTTAGAGTTCTAACCACTAAAACTGTGCGTGCGGTACCAAAAACTGACGGGGCAATGATTGAACAGCATGGTCTGTGTGACGAATTCAATGATATTCTTGGCGGAACCATGCATACCTTTGAAAATGGAATTTGTACAGTGATGAGATCCCGCACAAATATAAAACCAGTAGTGCTTGGAAGACCAGGAAGATCATTTTTGCTCATTCCTCAAATGTTCTCATTTGAATCTATGACAAAAGATGGCCGGGCTCTTTGCAGCGGCGAAACTGTAATCCTTCAAAAAGAAATCAATCCATTTATCAGTGTCCTTCGGGAACATGATCTGATTGTAACGTCACTTCACAATCACTGGCTGTTTGATAAACCAAGACTGATGTATATCCATTTCGAAGCAATTGATAAACCTGTCGACTTCGCATTAAAAGTAAGAGATGCTTTAAAAGTTCTTACTGATAAAGAGGTCAGGGGTTAATATATGTTTCGGCCCTATTGAAATCACAGTCATAAAAAGCGATTGAAAAATCGCTTTTTTACATAGAAAAGGTACTGATGCAATGGAAGCACCGCTGTTGCTCTGACTAATGTTATATTTTTTTCAGAATCGGGCATCCTTAATTTATACAATAAACCTGTTCATTTCCTAACCCAAAACTTATAAGCTTCTTAAAATACTAAACCTCTAAAAAAATAATGATACTTTGCAGATCAAGTAACGGTGTTAGATGAAAAATCCGGAGGCTTTTATGTCACATTTCATAACTTTATTTGAACAACATAGTTATCTGATTTTATTTTCCGGTATTATTTTAGAGCTCTTAGCTATTCCAATTTCAGCCGAGATGATCATGAGCTATGCAGGGTATTTTGTTTATCAAGGAAAAATGAGTTATGCTTTAGCACTTCTAACTGCCTTTATTTCCGCGGGCACGGGGATAACAATCACATATTGGATTGGCAGAACCGGAGGATATAGATTAATCGAGCGGTATGGAAAGTATGTTCATTTAGGGCCCGAAAGGTATAACAAAACAGCGGCTTGGTTTGAGCGGTCAGGGAGTAAATTGCTTATATTTGCTTATTTCATTCCCGGGGTCAGGCATTTTACCGGTTATGTATCGGGAAGTTCCAGAATGTCATTTCCAACATTTATTATCCCTGCTTATATTGGGGCCATTTTGTGGGGAAGCTGTTTTATTACTTTAGGGAAAGTATTGGGGCCTAAATGGGAGACCTTACATCAGGCAGCAAGCAAATATGCAGTCATTTTTCTTTTTGTTTTGGCTGTTTTGTTAGCGGGGTATCTCCTTTTTCGGTTTTATAAAATTCAAATTAGAAACTTTTTTATCCATTGGCTAATGAGATTAACAAATCGTTTCAGAACGATAAGGGCTACTGAAATATTCCTTACTTGCCTTACGTTAGTTTTAATTGGGTTTGTGATCCTGATGTTTAGCTTAGCTCAAGATTATTTAGCAAATGACGTTGCCCAGTTTAATCAAATTGCGGAATACGTCGTTTATACTGCTGTTTATACGGACTGGATGAAAGGATTTTTAATCTTTCAACAGCCGGCTGCCATTGCCGGCCTCATCGTTTTAACCATAATAAGAATTTGGCTAAAGAATCAGAATAGGCTGCTGGAGTATCTATTATTCGCGGTTTCCATTCTCGGCGGAGTCCCTTTTCGCGCATTTATTATGGAGGCCTTCTCTATCCTTCAAACGTTTGGTTTTAAAGGGACATTTCATTCTGACGATTTTCCGGATCTGAATGCCGCTATGATGATTATCATTTATGGAACCTGCATATTTTTACTTATCCGGCATTCAAAAAATAATTATCTGACCATTGTGACTCCCTTATCAGGCTTATTCTTATTAATAGCTTTCGCGATTGTACATATTAAATGGACAAGCATCCTTCCAAGCGACATAGTGGGCGGATACGTATACGGCGGGGTTTGGATGTTTTTTAACTTCCTGTTATTTGAGCTGTTTCGACTTGTGCTTGAAAAGATTAAATGAGAAAGGCTCAACGAGGAGTGAGGCCGCTTTCTATGTGAAGTTCAGACCCAATAATATTTGATGGCTTCATTTGGGCAAATGCCCTTATCAAAAACGATCTGGGTGCATATCCTGCTCCTAAATGTCATTCATTAAGGGAGTTTAGATATGTATTATTATTATACTAGTCCGTATTATGTTTACGATTTCAGACAACAGCCTGATTTAAGTCAGGCAAATCATAAAATGCGAAGCCATTTATCTACGATCCGGCAAATTCCAATACACTCATCCTCCTTCCAAAGATCAATGGCTGCAGTAGTGAAACATCTGCAGGTTGTCAGCAGAGCACTCGCTCTGGGGTGCGGTATGAGTTCAGAATTCAGATTTCTTCCAGACACCTGGGGATTACGTGAACTTCATATTGTACACGCGAAATATCTTACACCATTGAGTTATCACGTTTATTCCGCCTTAGGTGCAGCAGAGCTTCTCGCCTCCGGACAAGGCCGGGCTCCTCATTTTCCTCTTATGGTTGGCTGCATGAATTCAATACTTCGTCTATGGTCAAACTTTCCTGCAGCAATAGCAGACCTGCGAAGAGCGGCCGGCCGCCAATACGCGGCATCTGTAGACGAGGCAGAACGCCTATTAAGACCGATGGTTCAATCCACACAACAGGCATTATCAATCAGCCAATCCGCAGTTAGTCCGGCTATTTGGGAAGCTTCCTTACGCGCCGCACATTTAGCCCGGGAAGTACGGCAGAATGTTGCACAATCAGTGAGTCAGGGATCTTCATATTAGTAAGTCAAGAGATATAACAGCGATACTTTGGGGGCTTTACACAGTCACATAACTAGACTTAATCACACCAAAAGAGAGCAGTAAACATGAGAGTTACTGCTCTATTCACCGTTCATTTATTTTACAGTATTTCATTTCTAGCAAATCCTTCTGCAGCTGAAACACCTCTATGATGTATGATTTGACCTTTTTTATCCAAAACATCTTCTGTTTTCAACTGAAAAAGGGATTCCTTAAACCAGCAGCCCAAGTAATAGATGAATCCCCCCGCCAATTTTCGCCGCTAATCTCCTCATGAAAATCAAATAATCATTTTAATGATGATGGCTGTCATGCGGCTTCTCACTTTTGACCTGACAAAGAATCGTATTGTCGTGATTATGCGCGGCTGTTTCCATTTGAACCGTTACATGCGTAATGCCTTTGTGCTCAAGCACATGTTCAATTTTGCGTAAAATACGTTCACTTTCTGAAATAGTCAGCTGATCATCAACAACAGCGTGGCAAGAAAGAGCATTCAATCCGCTTGTGATAGACCATATGTGTAAATCATGAATGTTTTGAATGCCCTCTGTCTCTTCAATTGTATGAATGATGTCAGTAACATCAATATTTTCTGGAGTACCTTCCATTAATACGTGAATGGCATCTTTAGTCACGTTATAACCGCTCCTTAGGACAAGAACAGCCACAATGACACTGGCCAATGGATCTGCCCAGCCCCACCCAAAGAAGATGATAAGTATCGCAGCTAGTATGGCACCCACGGATCCGAGCATATCACTTATTACGTGTAAATAAGCTCCTTTTATGTTCAGGTTATTCTTTGTATCTCCGCCATTCAGCATAATCCATGCGACCAATATATTCACAGCTAACCCGATGATACTAATGATAAGCATGCCCGTTGTCGCTACCTCCGGGGGATGAGAGAAACGTTTGATTGCTTCATAAATGATATAAAGGGAAATAAGAATTAATGCAACACCGTTTATCACAGCGGCAAGAATTTCAAATCGTTTATAGCCGAATGTCTTATTGTGACTCGCCTTTTTTTCAGCCAATTTAAAAGCAATCAGAGCAATCATTAATGAGATTGAATCACTTAGCATATGACCCGCATCTGACAAAAGCGCCAGACTATTCGTTAAAAATCCGCCTATCGCTTCTATAATCATATAACCTGTAATCAGGATAAAAGAGATCAATAAAACCTTTTTGTTGGACCCATCAGTATGATTGTGACCCATGAAATCTCCTCCTTAACCTAAAATTTCTTGATGCATATGCTTTTATTATTTCTTTTCTGTTATGAAGCATTCTAACATGTCACAAAAACAATTATATATGATCATGTGTTCATATACGTATATAAATGTTCTTTACTATCATTTTTTAATGAAAGATACCCCCTTTACATCTTTAAAAACAAACTGAATAATTAAATAACTTCTGCTGTCTCTCCTAATCAATGATTGATATAATTTTCTTATCATGAGCTTGGGAGGCTGCATTTTTATGAAACCACGGATTACAGTAATCACGTTAGGCGTAGATCATTTAGAAAAATCGCTGCACTTCTATCGAGATGGTCTTGGTCTGCCTACAGAAGGAATAGTCGGTAAAGAGTTTGAGCATGGTGCAGTTGCCTTTTTTGACTTGCAGCCAGGACTGAAACTTGCCATTTGGGAACGCAAATCCATCGCACATGAAACAAATGTTGCTTTAACTGCACCAAGCCCTGTCGAATTTACATTAGGGCATAATGTTCATAGTAAGGCTGAAGTCGATAAAGTAATGGAACAGGCAAAACAGGCAGGAGCAACTATAACTGATCCCGCTCATGATACTTTTTGGGGCGGATACTCCGGTCACTTCCAAGACCCTGATGGGCACCTATGGGAAATCGTTTGGAATCCGCACTGGGATACATTAGATAAAAACTGATATGCTATTTTCTGATGGAGCAGTGTTTTTCATTTAAGAAATAAAAGCACACCTAAATTTTCTGGTGTGTCGGATTTCCGGTATGATTTGGACAAATTCTTAGACAGATGATCGACTAACTTAAAGATAGATAAATACTATCCCCCTATAAAAACTAAAAGACAAGGGCGGCAAGCTGCCACTCTCTTGTCTCTTCTCATTTCAGTTCCCTAAACGGTATGGAGCCGGATGTTTTTTATGCCTGCCCTGCTATGCGGCCTTTTTCACCGTTTAGTTCTGCTGAGCAAGCTCCTTGTTTGATCCTCCAACAGCCTTGCACGGAATTTTCGCGGTGAAAATTTTCTTTCAAGGAAAAAAAGATTCAAGTCTTTTATTAAAATTTTATTTTTTCTTCTTGTGCTTACGTTTACAAACATGTTCTTTCTCTTTCTTATGACGCTTTTTACATTTCGCTTTTGCTGCTAATCTTGCTGCTTCTGCGTTTGCTTCCGCCGCTCTTGCTCTTGCTTCTTCTGCCCTTGCTATTGCTTCTTCTGCTCTTGCTCTTGCCTCTGCTTCTCTTGCTGCTTCTGCTCTTAATGCTTCTTCCACCTGATCAATATCATGACCACTGTCACAGGCTTCGTTGTAAGGCTTTTTTTTCGGAATGAACATTTGATCTTCACCTTGGTTATAATACATAATCATCACTCCTTCTCACATGATGATTAACCAACACATTTCAGAGAAATTTTCATTCATCCATACAATAGACACTGGAGAAACATATACTGAATGATAGTTTTAATGTGAAAGGAGACATCAACTTTGGCAAAATATCGGATGATGACCTTTGATGGGGGCGGTACCTTAGGTGCTTTAAGTTTACAACTATTGAACAGACTGGCTAAACAACATCCAACATTAATAAGCCGAACCCATGTGTTTTCGGGAAATTCAATCGGTTCATTCACTGCCCTTGCATTAGCCAGCGGAAGATCGCCGCAGGAGACATTCCGCTATTTTAAGGAAAATATCCTGCCAGCATTCAGCATTTCCCGGCCGGGCGGACCTGTTTTCAATCAACAATTACCATATTCCGGTTTTATTAAAGCGGTACGAAACTTTTTCCCGGCAGATCTTCGCCTCAAAGATTTAAGAAGACGAATTGTTGTCCCTTCATTCAAATTATATTCTCCAAAACTGGATCGTTGGACTCCTGTATTATTTCACAACTTTCCCGGCTCTCCCTATTTAGATGAGAAAGTGAGTGATGTCATACTGCGGAGCAGCGGTGCTCCCGCGACGCAACGCGCCTATCAAAACTACGTGGACGGATATGTAGTAGCAACGAACCCCAGTACAGCCAGTATCGCGTTTGCAGTAGGAAAAGCCAAAGTCCCTTTGGATCAAATTGCAGTATTATCCATTGGAACAGGTGAAGCCCCGACTCGGTTAAAACGAGATACGAGGGGGTGGGGAATGGTAAGTGCAGATAACATACGTCCCGAAAACCTGAAGAATCTTCCTCCGAATTGGGGAGTCCTTTTGGACAGGTCGCCTAATGAACCTTTACTGCCATTTCTGCAGATTGTCGGTGGCGGAAACGGTTACTATGAATCCATGGTCAGTGCGAATCTTCTGGGAGATCGCTTTTTCCGGTTAGATCCGCGGATTCCTAACTTCTCCAAAACGGACCCTTCCGTGGTTCCCGCTGTCATTGAAATTGCGAACAAAACCAACTTACAGCCTGTGAATAAATTTATAGAGAAAAACTGGAACAGCAAATAAGAACGGACAAAATACCAAGAGTGGAAAAACCCTTGGTATTTTTCGATTCGGCCGAGAGGACTTGAACCTCACCTCATACGGGTTATTCACCCACTAGGCCCTCAATAGCCTGTTATTTCAAGCATTTGCAGTCATTCATTGTATCTATTTACACCGTTTTATGTTCAATTTAGGCAAGCATAAAGTACTTTGTTTATTCTTTATTTCCAAGTGACCATATCACCACCGGAATTAATAATAACGATAATATTCCTCCGCCAAGTGATAATGTTAGGTAACTTGCGCCTGCTACGACCATTCCGGACAATGCTCCGCCGGCAGCTCCGGACAACGCAATCAAAACATCCACTGTACCTTGAGTTTTAGCCCGTGCGGAAGCTTCAGTTGAATCAACAATAAGTGCAGTTCCGCTTATTAAACCAAAATTCCATCCTAACCCGAGCAAAGATAGAGCAATGACCATAAGAATCATAGAATCTCCCGGGGCAAATGCCGATATGAGTCCTGCAAAAAGCAGCGTAATTCCAGAAGATACAGCCATTACAGTACGGCCTAATTTATCCGCAAGCACACCTGTCACCAGTGAAGGGAGATACATAGCACCTATATGAAAACCAATAACAAGACCGACTGCACCCAAGTCATGCCCATGATGTCTCATATGAACCGGTGTCATTGTCATAATAGCTACCATTACAATTTGAGTAAGAATCATAACCGCTGCGCCCGCAATGATCCCTCTTTTTTTCTTTGTGTGTTCGTCCGCGGTCACTTGGCCTCTATCATCAGGTTTTTGGCCGGAAATTTCTATTGTTCTTGCTATGACTAACGGATCCGGACGGAGCATGATGAAAAGCGTGGCACCTGCTAAAATATATGCTGCTGCCGCTAAAATGAATGGGCCCGCAAGTGACGGAACACCAATAGAGAGAGCAAATTTCCCCATTACATTCACTAAATTCGGGCCCGCCACTGCACCAAATGTGGTAAAAACCATAGTCATACTGACAGCAGTCGCCCGCTGTTTGTGATTTGCCAAATCCGTACCTGCATAGCGGGCTTGCAGATTTGTCGCTGTTCCCGCACCATAAATAATCAAAGAAGCAAACAACAGAAAAACACTATTTATCATTGCCGCAATGATGACTCCTATCGCTCCCAGTCCGCCAATCATAAAACCGGCTGAAAGACCTGTTCGCCGGCCATAACGCTGAGAAAGCCTTCCCACAAATAATGCGGCCCCTGCTGATCCTAAAGTAAATAAAGCAGAAGGTACACCGGCAAACGCATCTGTACCAAGCATTTCCTGTGCAATAAGCGCACCGACAGTAACTCCTGCCGCCAGCCCTGCACCGCCGAAAATTTGTGAAAGACTGACGACAGCTAAAGTACGCTTATATAACGCTTTTTGTTTTTCAGGAGAATCTATGAATTGCCGCAATGATGCCGATAGACCATCTGACACATTTATACTGTCTTTTTGAAGCATAACCCGACCTGCCTTTCTTATAACCTCCAACAGATTTGGATTATCATAACACGCGCAAAAAAGCCATACAATATGAGAATTGTATGGCGAACAATATTACATATGCTCATCCAGCAAGCGTTTAAGAATCATTAAGCCCTGCTCAAGCTCCCGAAGCGTTTTCGGTGCACAGACAGACACTCTGACAGCCCTTTCCGGACAACTATTCCCAACGACAAAGCGTTCAGCCGCATACACTTGCACTCCATGTTGTGCGGCTAAATTTTCAAATTCCGCACCTGTCATGTTTCCGGGTAACATTAACCATCGAAAGATTCCCGTTTCAGCACCTGCACACGTATAGCCATGTAAATATTGATTTACGATTTTGTTTCTGCGAATGGTCTGTTCACGATGACTTTCAATTAAGACTTCAAATTGATTCGATACGATCGTACGTGCAGTAAGTTCTGCTAATAGCGGAGAAACAGTTATATTTAAATTGTAAAGCGCCTTTGAAATCGGCTCATTATATTGATCGGGACTGCGACATACGCCAGCCTTAACCCTGGTGCTAATGATTTTGACAGACCGGCAATGTGAATGGTCTGTTCCGGTGCAAATGATGCGATGGCCGGAAGCGGATTTTTCCCCAGAAGGTGGTACGATGCATCTTCAATAATGAACTGATTATATTTTTTTGCAATGCCCGCAATCATCTTTCGATTCTCAACAGACATAAAAGACGCTGTCGGATTATGATAATCCGGGATTAGGTAGATGCCTTTAATATTTTCATTTTTACACGCATATTCAAATGAGGAAGGGCTCATTTCATTGTTCTCTGATTTTATCGGCACAATCTGCACACTCAGCATTGATGCGGCCGTTTTCAAGCCGGGATATGTATGATGATCAACTCCGATGCGATCTCCCGGTTTACAAAGACTTGCCAATGTGGCGGCAATCGCATTTTGCCCGCCGTTTGCAAATAAAATGTGATCAACGGACGTTTCAAATCCGCCTCTTCGAATCAGCTTGACAGCCGCATCTTTCTGCCAAAGACTTTCACCTGTCCGGCCATAGCCGAACCACTTTTCGTAATCTTCCTCTTGCAGCATACTTTTCAGCTGGAGCAGCAGCGGCTCATAAGAAACCTGATCCGGAAGTGTCGCTCCCATTTCAATTAAATGCTTCGGCTTTGTATCTTCGAGCAGATACGCATTCGATAATGCATCGTAAGCAACAAAAGTCCCGCTCCCGACAGATGCACTCAACAGACCTTTTAACTCGCAAACTTTAAAAGCCTTTGAAATAGTGCTTACATTTAAATCCAAATAATCAGCTAATTCTCTCTGAGGAGGCAGCTTGGTTCCGGGTAATAAAACTCCTTGTAATATATCCTGTTCCAATTTTCCCGCAATTGCTTTATAAATGGGCTTTTCCGTCTTATCAATCGTCGGCTTCCAGCTCATCGGATAGTTTTCAAAAGAATTGATCGGCATGATATGCTTCCTTTTTTCATTCAATTATATGATCGCACCGTTTAGAAAACAATTTTTAATCCATTATGCCAAACACATACTTTGAAATATTCCAGCAGCCAATCACCCCAGAGGATTTGGTTGACATACAAAATCGTGCAGTCGCTTTCCCTTACGCAGGAAGACGGCTTTTTAGATTGATGTCCTCTTATTATCAATTTATTTTTACAAATTTTGAAAACTGCACAGTTATAGATGAATTTCCCATGAAAAAGAGCAGACACAAAGTCCACTCAACTATTCAAAGAGTTATTTTGTTAATGATAAATACTTATTTACAATGGCTTGAGCGAGACAAGCTGATGAATCCACAAAGGTAATATCGCTGCTTTTTTTATCTGTGACAACATTTAAATCTGTACATGCAATGATAGCCGTATCAACCTTTTCTGCTAATTCACGGTGTAATTCATCAAATAATGTAATAGACTCATTGATTTGTCCTTGTTTAATCTTTTCTATTATTTGATCGACACAGATTTGCCAGCTATCTTGATGTAAAAAATCATAATTTTCTCTGATTAAGGCTTCTTGAAATATTCCAGATTGAACCGTTGGATAGGTGGCTAAAAGGGCTGCTTTTTTTGAGCCTTTTGGTATTTTTTTTATTGTTTCATCAACCATGTTTAGTAAAGGGACTGAAATCGATTTTTTTAATTGATTAAAATAGATATGAGCGGTATTACATGGGATTGCGATAAAATCAACACCAGTTTTTTCAAGCTTTACAGCACCCTCAATAATCGCCATTTCCATGTCCATATGATTGAGAGGTTTATTCATGTAAAAAGGAGTCGGACAAGAATAAATCATCATATGAGGAAAATCAATGTCATTTATTGCTCCATATATTTTTTGGCACTCGTCTACTACTTTATCTACAAATGGCCCGGTAGATTTTGTCCCATTCCTGCCATTATTCCAATCATAGTTGTCCTCCTATAAAAATGGTACTCAAATGATTAATTAAAAAAGCTTTTAAGGCAGTTGCTGATCTTGATGATCTCCGGTGTGCTGAGATGCAAGCTTATCCGATGCATATGTCGAAGAATCCTTCTTAGAACACGAACTGGCAAACGCAAATAGAAAATCAAACAATTAGCTGAATTGCTTTCCGGACCATCAATTAAAGAAGCCTCCAAACCTGAAGTGCTCCTCTAAAGCCGGCCTGAAGTTTCATTTCATCATAACACTCATTTTAATTGTTGATTGATTTTGTTCAGCAATTCATTTAAGGTTTGCTGCTCCTCTTCAGTAAGGACAGAAATGATTTCATCTTCCACTTTTTGAAAGGATTGATTAAAGGATTTAATCAGTTCAATGGCTTTAGGCAAAACATAAATATTTTTTTGCCGCTCATTATTAGCAGGGATTTTGCGCTCAACCAATCCTTTTTTCTCAAGGCCTTGAAGCATACTTGTTATACTTGCACCGCGCAAATGGAAACGATCTGCAAGGTCCTTTTGAATTAAATCTTTATCTTGATTCTTGTAGATATAGTCAATGATTTTTCCTTGTTGAGAGTTTAACCCCAAATCTTTTATGCTTTCGTCTGCTCTTTTTTTCAGTTTAAGTCCGATAATTTGAAACAAATCAAGGTAGGTTGTATCCTTTCGAGACTTCATGGTATACCTCCTAATAGAACCGATAATTAGTTAGTTAACTAACAGTCAATAGATGAACTATACAAAATTTACACTTGGTTGTCAATGACTGAATTTATAATATTGACAGTTAGGAAGCTAACCGTTAGAATCCTAACTAAATTGTTATTTACCAAGGAGGAACATCAAAATGACTGCTACGGAAAAAGTTACGGCCATTACAAATGTACGTATTTTCGATGGGGAAAAGGTTATCGATGCAAGAAGTATTGTTATCAAAGGTGAAAAAATTATTGCAGTGGGCGAAGATATTCCAGAAAATGCAATAATATTCAATGCGGAAAATGCAACTTTACTTCCTGGTTTGATTGATGCACATGTCCACACTTCTATAGGTGGACTAAGGGATGCTTTAAAATTTGGTGTGACAACCGAACTCGAAATGAACGGCGATTTTACTAAAAGAGGGCGTGAGATCCAGTTGAAAGATTTGGTTGATGTCGCCGACGTTCGTTCCACTGGTACTGCGATCACTGCACCGGGCGGTCATCCAGATGAACTGTTACCAGATGGAGATGAAATTCCTGAATTTGTCTTGAAAGAATTAGAAAAGCTACCGAGGGAAGACAGGGAGGCTATGCTTGCTGCATACGCTCATGATCACGAAGAAATTCCTCAGGTGACTACTGTGAAAGAAGCAATCAAGCATGTGCATACCCAAGTTAAAAATGGAGCCGACTTCATTAAGGTTATGATTGAAGAAGGTACTGTCATGGGCGCTCCGGGACTGCCTGTTTTAAGTGACGCTATTTTAAAAGCAGCTGTTGATGAAGCTCACAAATTAGAGAAAATCGTCATTGCCCATGTATTGACAGCTCAATCTTCCCAAGAAGCCATCAATATTGGAGTAGATGGTTTGGGCCATTTGTTTATCGACAGGCCAGAATCAACGTCCGAGCTGGTGAGCTCTATAGCTGAGTCAGGGGCTTTTGTCACACCATGCCTGGTATTGAACTCATCAATCCTTGGAAATTCGGCATCGGGATTAGCAGATGATCCACGTGTATATTCCAAATTAAGTCCAGAATGGATTGACGTTTTGAACTCAAGCTTTAATACCTTTCCCCAAGGCAGCATGGTGAATAGCTTTCAAAATGTAATGGATCTTCACAATGCAGGTGTAGATATTCTGGTCGGGACTGATGTCTCCCCGGTTCCTGTTCCGAATCTCGGCGGTCTTGCTCATGGTGCCAGCGTTCATCATGAAATGCAATTGCTGGTTAAGGCGGGATTCACTCCAATAGAAGCTCTTCAGTCGGCTACGTCAAAAACGGCTCGTTGCTTTTGTCTTGATGATCGCGGTCGTATTGCCGAAGGTATGCGTGCTGACTTTGTACTGGTAAACGGCGATCCGACGACCAATATAACAGATACTTTGTCAATCGGATCTGTATGGTTCAAAGGTATAAAACAATCAATTTAATGGTTCATTCATTATTTTTTCTTCTTATACTGTTTGTCTATGTCAGCCTAAGTTTCCAGTTGGATACTTTCCTTTTCTTATCAGCCCTTTGGCTAACGATAGGTGAGCAGAAGAGGAAATATCGGACCTATTCGTTTTGATGATTTAAGGTCACATGTCGCTTTGCTTATCAACCAAGGTGAAGATATCTAGTGATAAAAGAACGTCTGGGACATGGGTTCAGTTGTCTTTAGAATAGCAAGTCCTTTTTCAAGGCCGTATTTTCATCATAAAAAAATAATTACCAAAGGTGGTTAAACCCTTGGTATCATTGGGATGCGGCCGAGAGGACTTGAACCTTCGCGGGTTATTTACCCGCTAGGCCCTCAATAAAGTGAAAGGTTATTGTTAAAAAAGCCTATGTTTCCTCATTTAAACTCTTCATTTACACTCATTTTCATTATTTTTGATTTATTTCGGGCACAAAATGGGCACTGTTTGGGGCTTATAAATATTAATATTCCTTGTAATCATTGTGTAGCTATGCACATGCGACTGGTGCCACGTTCGGCCAGATTGCTATAACGTGGAATTTTATAATAACTAAAGTTTGCCCAATCTATTTTGTTTATCTACACATAAAATATTCTATGATTAATTACTCCAAACAGGAGGTGACTCTGAAGAGGTTATGATGAATAGATTGTAAACAAGATCTAATTAATTTTCGCAAATGATGGTTTGCCTTAGTCATTTCATATTTGTTCTGCTAATCATTGTAGATTGTTGAACGCCTGCGGAGCAGATCCGCGTCTAATAACTTATGACCTGAAAGGAGGAAAACCCATGCCTTTATTTGGATTATATGCAAGAAACCGATTTTTTCGTGGCGGTTTTAGAAGGGGATTTGGCCCTCTTGCATTCGAAAGAAGAAGACGGTTTGGATTCGTTGGAAGAGGACGCAGATTTTATTAAGTGAATTATTTTATTCATGTTTCCAGAGGGCCTGCGGGCTCTTTTTTGTTTTCTCTTTATTGAAAGCAGTCCTCCCGCATTCCCATGTTGCATTGCTGATACATCAAGAGAAGATTACATAACGATTAAATAGTGTTTGAGCCATGGTTCTGTCAAAACCACAATTGATGTCTATGGTCACTTATATCCTAACAAACAAAAAAATGGCAGAGAAGTTAGATAGCTTACTATAAGTAGGTTGTCAGTTCCAAACAATAATAACAAATACAAAAAACACCAATGGCCTTTGACCCTTGGTATCATTGATACGGATGAGAAGACTTGAACCTTAACGGGTTATTCTCCCACCGGGCCCTCAACATTACAATTCCAAATTATTGGTTATGAAAGCTTATTTTCATTACACAATATAACTTCAACATTGACGAAATTTCTAGATATAATTCATTTAACCCTGTATTTAAATTAACGGGCAAGTTAGTGAAAGAAGAAGGAATAACATGCAGTTATATTGAGAATATAAAAACAAATAATTTATATACATTCCGCATATTGTCAATTCAATATGTTATACTGTAAACAAACCTTTGAAGTTTTAAACCTTTTTCTATTACCTTGTACCATCTCTCCCTACTCGAACGTTGAGTAGGGTTTTTTATTAAGTATTATACAGAGAATATAAAAAAACAGGCCCTATATAAAGAGCCTGTTTGTATAAACGATTGAAGATTAAGCTTTTTGAACGTTAGCAGCTTGAGCTCCACGAGCACCTTGCTCAACGTCAAACGTTACTTTTTGACCTTCGTCTAAAGATTTGAATCCGTCACTTTGGATTGCAGAAAAGTGTACGAATACATCGTCTCCATTTTCACGTTCGATAAATCCAAAACCTTTTTCTGCATTAAACCATTTAACTGTACCTTGTTCCATTTTTGTTGCCTCCTAGTGTGATATCACACATTGTATTACTATCCTTGCCCAAAGTATCATCAAGACGAAAAGTCGATATTCATACTATCCTTTACACGAACAAAAATAATTCCCCTTTATCATAGCACGAAACGGAAATAACTGCAAATTAATATTACATTTATTTGCGGGGTGTTTTGGTATGGTTTTTAGAGGTTCCAATAGGGTTAAATCAAAAGGGATAACAAGCAGTAAGACGTCTCTTTTTTAGCTGCCGTATAATAGACGAATCTAATCTGTCATCAGCAACATGAAAAGGAGCTTTGATAACAGGGACATCATTTGTTAAAACCATTCCTGCTATGCTACCCAATAAACAAAATCCGGCTGGTCTTCATTAATCATCTCCCCTTTTTTATTTTCCGTCTCGCTTCAATACTTCAATCGATAATATTCATTAGAACGTGATAAATCCCCTTCTTCATAAAAAGAATCCGCTGTTCTGATTCAAAATTTTCAATGTCTCCGAACATTCTTCTTTTATTCAGATACGAAAAGGTCTCTTCAATTAAAAAGAGCAGACTTATATGTCTGCTCAAAATATCCTCACCAATCTAATCCGCCAAGACAAGAATAGATACCAGGATAATTAGGCACAAAACGCAAGTTGAATATACTTCCCACCATCATATAATTGATTGTACTTTAGCTTCAGCTGTTCTAACCAACAATGATCTTCAGGCTTCCCTTTTCCCTGCTAATCTTGAAGCAGCTTCTTCAACTTCTTTATTTGCTTTTTGTAAAACATCCTCCGGACTTAGTAAAGCTGTTCCTTGCACTCGTATAATTTGATAATCCTCAATACCGAGGAAATTGAACATTGATTTCAAATATTTATGAGAGTATTCAACTTCTTCATACCAATCATCATTTGTATAAATTGATCCGCTAGCTTGTATGACAAGCATTCTTCGTCCATCTTTAAGCAGACCCACTGACCCAGTGTCAGTATATTTAAATGTTTCACGTGCGATCATGATATTGTCCATGTAGTCTTTTAATTTTGATGGAATATTGAAATTATGCAAAGGCAAAACGATGACATACGTTTTTGCACTTTTAAATTGTTTCAATACTTCTGTCATACGTTCCGTTACTTTTTGTTCATCACCAGTCAGTTCATCGCCTTTTCCTGCCTTTTCCCATGCGCTTAAAACTGTTTTATCAATCATAGGCACTTCATCACTATACAAGTTAATCTGCTCAAGCTCTTCACTCTTTGGAATTAATCCTTTGTAAGTTTCCAAAAAATGGTTCATTACCTGCAAACTGTATGATGATGCATCATCTACTTTCGGATGTGCGTTAATGATAAGTGTTTTGCTCATTTGAAATTCCTCCTTTTATCTTCTATTAAAGACCAATTTGATCGACGATTAAATAGATCTTTAATATAAACCCTTCATTTTATTTTGTCAAATGAAACAAATAATATATCTAAAGAAGGGTTTTATGATTGACTATCACCTAAAATACTCCTAAGATACAATGTGATTACCCACAAAAACAAAAGCAGGTGAGTTTATATGCAGTATAGTGTTGGGGTTGAATATGCTTTACATTGCCTGGTTTATTTAATAGATGTTCCCTCCAAGGAAAGTGTCGGGATTAGGGATCTTGCAGAGTTCCAAGGACTTTCAGAAACATTTCTTTCAAAAGTTTTCGGTAAATTATCTAAAGCTGGTATTGTAAATTCTGTCCCTGGTGTAAAGGGAGGATATAGGTTAGCAAAATCCCCGGAAGATATTTCATTTTGGGATGTAATAGAGGCTGTTGAAGGACCAAAACCCATTTTTCAATGTAAAAATATTGTTAGCAATGGCCTGCTTTATCGTGATAAATGCAACTCCTGTGAATCCAGCAATTCTTCTTGTACAATTAACTTGGTAATGCTTGAAGCAGAAGAACAGATGCGTAAGTATCTTCGTAATAAAACACTCGCATGGTTAAACAAGGAACTGGACGCCGTATTGCCTAAAAAAACAAGGACAGATACTCGGGAATACTTCATAAAAAAAAGCTCTGACTAAATTAATTAGTTAGAGCTTTTTTTGCGCCTTTAATATTACCGTTTTTCATATCGATGTTTGAATTTATAAAAATACTGCTGCACCTATGGGTATAGCTTGATCGATTAAATTCTGACTAAGAGTTAATAGATGAGCTACAAGAACCGCGTATCTTTTATTCTCATTAAACCTTTCCTAGCCCAGCAAGCTGAAGCAGTCTAGAGGAATTCAGCTTACATCTGAAGGTGAATTCCTTTTTGAGCACGGATTACGTTTGTTTCATTTAGAAAAACAGATTGATGAAAAATTCAAAACATTTTTCCGGATTGCTCAAACTTCTGCAGAATACCTATGCTCACCTTCCGCAGCCGCTGCATCTGCTTTGGTCGCATGAACCGTACCAAATGGATGGTTAGGAGGAGCATAAATGGAGTATAGTTTTAATGGCGTATTACCTGTATTAATCACATTGTGCCAAGTGCCCGCAGGTACAAAAATGGCAAAATCATCATAGACATTTCTTTGGAAATTTAAATTTTCTTTACTCTTGCCCATTTTAACTATCCCTCGGCCTTGCTCAATCCGTAAGAATTGATCTACGTTAGGATGGATTTCCAAACCGATATCTTCTCCAATACCAATACTCATCAAAGTAACTTGAAAATGTTTTCCTGTCCATAGGGCAGTACGGAACGTATTGTTTTGTTTCGTGGCTTTATTGATATTTACAGCAAATGGTTTTGGCCCATAATCTTTCAAGAGAAGGTTCCTATCTTCGTATGAAGATCCCAAATATTCAAATCTGTTTGCATGCTCTGCGTCATTTGGGATAGTCCAATAAACAGATCTTCCATCGACATACATCGGTACATTCACATAATAATAACATTGATGCAAAAAAGGTATATAGTACATTTTTTGATCCCCACAATTTTAGATTTTTATGATATAACCATATGCTTTTTTTATGGGAATGTTCCACATAAAGGAATTTCATTTAAATGAAACGGTATTTAGCCTTAAACACATAACTTCTTAATAAAGAGAAACAGTTATATCAGTGTATTTTATCGGTACTCTAAAGAAGTTAACTATTTCTAATACACAAAAAAGAAGGGGACTATATCCCCCTCCTCTTTAGGTGGTTAAACCCTTGGCATCATTGAGATGCGGCCGAGAGAACTTGAACCTCCACGGGTTATTCACCCACTAGGCCCTCAACATAGTAAATCCATATCACTGGTTATGAAAGCTTGTTTTCATTACACTCTCTATCCTCCATTTTCATCATTTCTATATGTTTTCACGAATTATGGTTAAAAATCGGTGATTAAATTGTGCTCATATAGATTAGCAAACATGTCATTGGTGGCATGTTGTTAGAATACCCATCTAAGGAAAGAATACAAAAGAGTACCATCAGCAATTTTAACAATTAACAAAAAAAACTGATTCTCCAGGAAATATTAGCTTCGTTTTTGGGAATCCCACAGGTCCCCTAACGTTTTGATGTTACTTGATTTGTTTTTCAGAAAAAGTTATTGACACCGAAAAACGGTCATGTTATTATTAAAAATTTGATATCACGTTCCATATGTGGTAATCTTAAGTTAAGTTACCATATATGGAGGTGGATTATATGTTTCAAATTGGCGATAACATTGTTTATCCAATGCACGGAGCAGGTATAATTGAAGCCATAGAAGAAAAAGAATTCTTAGAGGAAAAAGAACACTATTATGTCATAAAAATGTCAATCGGTAATATGACAGTTATGATTCCAACGCGTAAAATATTGAGTTTAAATATACGACCAGTTACTGATATACTTGCATTAAAACACATTATGCACATTTTTCAGCATGGAGAATCAGATAAGTTACTGCCGTGGAAACAAAGGTATAAAGTAAACACAGACAAAATAAAAACGGGTAAAATACAAGAAGGTGCTGAAGTTGTACGTGATTTAATGCGTATGAAGAATGAAAAAGCACTTAATACAAGCGAAAAAAAAATGTTGGATAATGCATATGAATTTTTGATTAGTGAACTGGAAGTCATTAAAGGAATCACTGAAAACCAAATAAAAAGTTTCTGTTAAGGTTTATTATAGATAATGTTTTGCATTCCAAAAAGCACCCATAAATCTTCAGAATATTACGATTAAAGGTTAACTATTTCAAAGACGTTTAACTTCTTCAACTTACTTTTAGAACATTCACCTCTTTTATTATTCCTACAATCTAATCTGTTTTTATTATTAAAATTTCTCCAACGAACATTTGAAGTTTTATCAAAAAACTCGATGAAATAGTCACTTGATTTTTGTAATCCTGATTCACACTGGCACGGACAAGGAGCCGTAAGGATGGAAGAGAGGTAGGGCTTTCATTGTTTTAGGTCTAAGTGATTATTTCCAGAAGAAAAAACAACCACTCTCCTCTCTATCTTTAAGAATTTCTTACATCTGCTGCGACAGTGAATAGTAGTTGTTTATCTCTTTTCATAAAAGAGATATGCGAGTTGTAACATCTAAATATATGGTCAAGAATAAAAAAATGACGAAATTTCTAGATATAATTCATTTAACCTTGTACTTAAATTAACGAGCAGGTTAGTGAAAGAAAAAAGAATAACATGCAGTTATATTGAGAACATAAAAACAAATAATTTATATACATTCCGCATATTGTCAATCCAATATGTTATACTGTAAACAAACCTTTGAAGTTTTAAACCTTTTTCTATTACCTTGTACCATCTCTCCCTACTCGAACGTTGAGTAGGGTTTTTTATTAGGTATTATACAGAGAACATAAAAAAACAGGCCCTATAAAGAGCCTGTTTGTATAAACGATTGAAGATTAAGCAGTTTTTTGAACGTTAGCAGCTTGAGCTCCACGAGCACCTTGCTCAACGTCAAACGTTACTTTTTGACCTTCGTCTAAAGATTTGAATCCGTCACTTTGGATTGCAGAAAAGTGTACGAATACATCGTCTCCATTTTCACGTTCGATAAATCCAAAACCTTTTTCTGCATTAAACCATTTAACTGTACCTTGTTCCATTTTTGTTTCCTCCTAGTGTGTTACCACACATTGTATTACTATCCTTGCCCAAAGTATCATCAAGACGAAAAGTCGATATTCATACTATTCTTTACACGAACAAAAATAATTCCTCTTTATCATAGCACGAAACGGAAATAACTGCAAATTAATATTATGTTTCATTCATGATATTATTTGTTAAACATGTCGATATTTTGGTATGGTTTTCTTAGATAGGTTCCAATAGGGTTAAATCAAAAGGGATAACAAGCAGTAAGAATGAACTGTCTCTTTTTTATGCTACCGTATGATAGACGAATCTGCTCTGTCTACGAATTTGTTTTTTTTGATCTAACTCACTAAGCACCTACTCTGTCATCAGCAACATGAAAAGGAGCTTTGATAACAGGGACATCATTTGTTAAAACCACTCCTGTAATGCTACCCAATAAAATGACTGTAAACAAAGTCCGGCTGATCTTCATTAATAATCTCCCCTTTTTTTATTTTCCGTCTCGCTTCAATACTCAGTCGATAATATTCATTGGAACGTGATAAATCCTCTTTTTCATAAAAATACTCCGCTGCTCTGATTGCAAAATTTTCAATGTCTCCGAACATTCTTCTTTTATTCAGATACGAAAAGGCCTCTTCAATTAAAGAATATTCATCATCACTAAAATAAAGTCCTTCTATAATCTTGAACGGGTTCATAGGAAACAGCAAATCATTTTTATGACTTACTTTAAGTAACTGGTGAGCAAGTCTTCATCCAAGGCCGCATTTTCTCATAAAAAAATAATACCAAAGGTGGTAAAACCCTTGGTATCATTGGGATGCGGCCGAGAGGACTTGAACCTTCACGGGTTATTCACCCACTAGGCCCTCAACATAGTAAATCCATATCACTGGTTATGAAAGCTTGTTTTCATTACACTCCTTATATTGATTTGCCATCATTTCTATACGTTTATATGAATTATGGTTAAAAAATGGTGAGCCAAAACAGTAAACGTCTAACATTTTTCATTTATATTGATTTTAGAATTTTATTTTCTTTCTTATTGTAAAAAAGCTGACGAAAATTCGTCAGCTAATCTTGATCTTCTTGATTTTCTCATATGCGCTTTGCATAAATGATATATCGCTTTGGAGCATTACCGATATATGAAAAGGGATAACAAGTTGTAAGTATGAGCTCCTCTTTATCATGCTGTAACGTAATAATAGACGTATCTGTTTTGTCTACAATTTTTGTTTTGTCTATTTCATATGAAAAACTTCCAAATGGCAGCTCAACTTTTAATTGATCACCTTTTTTCAGTTCTCCCGTTCGGCGGAAGACGGTATCACGATGACCTGATAGAACAATTTGTCCGTTTTCATCTGGATAATAACTGCCTTTGTAATGGCCGACTCCTTTTTCCAAATCTTCCGCATCGGTTCCCTCTACAATCGGAAGCTCTGCGTTGATTTTTGGAATCTCCAGGATGCCAACTGCCTCTCCGAACTTAGGCTTAAATCCTTCTTTATCTGAGCCTTTACTTTTTCCAGAAGGGCTCTTTAGTGCAAGTTTAGCCTCATCTAATGTTTGTTCTGTCTTATGATTGATGTCCACCACTTTCCAGACTCCGTAACCTGTAAAAATGAGTCCAGCAATAATGATGCATATAGGAAGATATTTCTTCATGCAGCATCAGGCATTTCTTTTTCTTCTAAAGTACCAGAGTGCAGTTCCTGCTACTAACAATACCAAACCAACAAGGATCAGATTATACGTATTTGTTGCTGTATTTGGAAGCTCATTTCCTGTGTCACTTCCCTGATCTTTAGTTGTAGGCTCAGTTTGTTTTGGCTTTTCTGGATTGCTAGTGTTGGTTGAATTATTAGGCTTGCTTGGTTTTCCAGGTGCCTCTGGTTTGTCAGATACAGGGTCCTTCTGTTGGACTGTAATATCTGCTTCAGGCTTATCCGGCTTATCAATACTGCTGCCTTCGACAGTTGCCACATTTGTAATCGTTTTGCCTGCATATCCGGACTCAATTTTCGCTTGGAATGTCACAGTCCGCCACTCAGTGTCAGTGACATCGCCAAAGTTAGCAGTAACCTTGCCGTCCTTGATTGTTGCTTTTTCGCCGTTACTCGCTTTCAAGCTGCCTTCGACATACTTTAATCCGGCTGGAAGTTCATCTGAAATAACCAGATTTTCTACTTTACCGTCGGATACTGTATTTCGGGTCTTAATTGTGTAAACAACAGTGTCTCCTGCTTCGTATTTCTTTTTGTCTGTGTCGAGATTCTTCGCTGTTTTTTCAGATTCTAAAACAGGAATTCGCGGATATACCTTCACTTCATGGCTCGGTTTGTCAGGAGTCGTGATATTATCGCTGCTAATGTTTGCAGTGTTGACGATATCTTTACCTGCTTGACCAGACTTCACTTTTACTTCAAATGTCACAGAGTGCCATTTCGTATCTGTCACATTGCCAAAGTCACCTGACACCTTACCGTCGGCATAATAGCCATGATCATCGTCTTGATCATCACTTACCGCTGTACCGTCTACTTTCAGTGTTCCTGAAACATATTCTAATCCATCCGGAAGAGAATCCGAGATGACAAGATTTTTGACAAGGCTGTCTCCAATTGTGTTTCGGGTTTGGATTGTGTAAAGAAGCGTGTCGCCCGATTCTGGATGATCCGCATCTTTATTTCCTTCAGCTTTTTCCTTAATGGAGGCTGTTTTCTTTGATTTTAATTTTGGATCTTTAGGATCGACTTTAATGTCTGTACCCGGTTTATCCGGTGTGTCGATATTGTCACCATCAACAGTTGCCACATTTTTAATCGTCTTTTCCGCATAGCCGGACTCAATTTTCGCTTGGAATGTTACAGTATGCCATTCTGTGTCTGTAACATCACCAAAGTTAGCTGTGATTTTTCCGTCCTTGATTGTTGCTTCTCCGCCGTTGCTCGCTTTTAAGCTGCCTTCGACATACTTCAATCCGGCTGGAAGTTCATCTGAAATAACCAGATTTTCCACTTTACCGTCGGATACTGTATTTCGGGTCTTAATCGTGTAAGCAGCAGTGTCGCCTACTTCATATTTCTTTTTGTCCGTATCAAGGTTCTTCACTGTCTTTTCTGATTCTAAAACAGGAATTCGCGGATATACTTTCACTTCATGGCTTGGCTTGTCAGGAGTCTTGATATTGTCGCTGCTGATATTTGCTGTGTTGACGATATCTTTACCTGCTTGACCAGACTTCACTTTTACTTCAAATGTCACAGAGTGCCACTTCGTATCTGTTACATTCCCAAACTCACCTGACACCTTACCGTCGGCATAATAGCCATGATCATCGTCTTGATCATCACTTACTTCTGTACCATCTACTTTCAATGTTCCTGACACATATTCTATTCCTTCCGGAAAAGAATCCGAGATGACAAGATTTTTGACAAGGCTGTCTCCAATCGTGTTTCGGGTTTCGATTGTGTAAAGAAGTGTGTCTCCCACTTCTGGATGGTCCGCATCTTTATTTCCATCAGCTTTTTCCTTAATGGAAGCTGTTTTCTTTGATTCTAGTTTTGGATCCTTAGGATCAATTTTGATACTTGTTTCGGGCTTATCCGGTAAATCGATATTGCCGCCGTCAACGGTTGCCACGTTTTTAATCGTTTTTTCCGCATATCCGGACTCAATTTTCGCTTGGAATGTCACAGTCCGCCACTCAGTGTCAGTGACGTTGCCAAAGTTAGCAGTAACCTTGCCGTCCTTGACTGTTGCTTCCCCGCCGTTGCTTGCTTTTAAGCTGCCATCTACATATGATAAACCAGCTGGAAGCTCATCTGAAATCACAAGATTTTCTAAGGTACTTTCCGTTATTTTATTACGTGCCTTAATGGTGTAGACTACAGTGTCGCCTACTTCATATTTTTCTTTGGCCGAGTCAAAATTCTTCGCCGTTTTTTCTGACTCTAAAACAGGATCCCTCGGATATACTTTGACCTCGTTACTAGGTTTGTTAGGAATGTCGACATTATCACCGCTGATATTCGCAGTGTTGACAATGTCTTTACCTGCTTGGCCCGTTTTCACTTTCACTTCAAACGTGACATTATGCCATTCCATGTCAGTGACTTCATCGAAATCTCCTACAATTTTGCCGTCTGCGTAGTGACCTTGGTCATCGCCTTCTGAGTCACTTACCGCAGTGCCGTCTACTTTTAATGTTCCTGGGACATACTCCAGCCCTTCTGGAATTGCATCTGAAATGACGAGATTTTTCACTAGACTGTCTTCAGAAATATTTCGTGTCTGAATTTTGTAGAGAAGTGTATCTCCCACCTCAGGATGATCTGCATCAGTATTACCTTCACCTTTTTCCTGAATAGAAGATGTTTTCTTTGACTCTAATTCAGGATTTCGCGGATATACTTTGACTTCTTGTTTTGGTTTATCCGGAGTATCAATATTGTCCCCTGTCACGCTTGCTGTGTTAACAATATCCTTACCCGATTGCCCCGGCTGTACCTTGGCTTCAAATGTCACAGCATGCCATTTCATATCGCTTACATTTCCAAATTCGCCTGTAGCTTTTCCATCGACGTAATGCCCCTGATCATCATCCTTGGTATCACTTACTCCAGTACCATCTACTTTTAATGTTCCTGGAACATATTCCAATCCTTCCGGAAGAGAATCCGAGATCACAAGATTTTTCACAAGACTGTTTTCAACCGTATTTCGAGTCTGAATAGTGTAAAGCAGTGTGTCTCCCACTTCTGGATGAACAGCATCCTTATTTCCTGCTGCTTTTTCTTTCAGATCCGCAGTTTTTTTCGACTCTAGTGATGGAGGGTTATAATTAACGTGAATTGTGATTGTCGTTTCTGTCGTCCCACCATATCCATCATCAACAATAATCGTAAATGAATCGTCACCAGAATAGTCTTTATCAGGTGTATAGGTCCATGTCCCATCATCATTTACTTTAATCGTCCCATTGCTTGGTTTCTTACCTTCTTTATAGGTTAAACTGTCACCATCTGGGTCTGACCCGCTTACTTCTCCGGAGACCGGTGTATTTACCGTCGTAGTCTTTGAATCATCCGGGGCGGTTGGTGGCTTGTTTCCAGCTGGAATTGTGCCGGAATCATTTGCACAGCCATTGGATGCCGATATTGTAATGTCTTTAGAATGATCAGCATTTTTCAATATCGCATGAATTTTCCCATCTGCATCAGAAACTAAACTTGTTACAGCTTCTCCGTTCGGTCCGGTTAACTCTCCGCTAGAAGCAGTAAAAGAATCAAGTGGTGCCCCCTGAACCGGATTACCTAGTGGATCAAGCAACGTTACCGTAACATTATATCCCCCTTGCTGATTTGACTGATCAGTCATTACTTTTACAGTGCTGGGCGCTTGTTTATAATCATTTTGCGGATTGAGCGTCTCAATAGGGTTGTAATGATTTACAAAATACCAGTTATAGATATCATGAGTCTCATAATTTGGAGATCCTGTTGACCCAGTAAAACCAGCATAAAAAGGTTTTCCATTAAATACAGTACCAAGATCTATACCATTTACATCTAAAATTTGTTTAGAACTTGCCCTATCTGGTGATGTACCAAGACGAACCTGAACATTCTTAGTTAGACCATCATAATCGATCCACGTATAATACTGGGTTCCGTTAGATAAAACATAGTTTGATCCATTAGCTGTATTATATTGATCTAAGTCAGTATACCAGCCAGCTTTGTTAACCGGATCGCCATTTTCTGCTAGTCCGATATAGTTTGCAGAAGGATCGCCATAACCTGTGTTTAGGAATGTGTCATATTTAATAGTAAAACTCGGTTTAATTCCATAAAACGCTAGGCTTCCTCCATTAGTTAGCGAGCTGGTTGTATCACCCTGTATAGTAAATGTTAACCCGTCACTTGGACCTTTTGGGCCAGGATTACTCATTTTAAACGAAAAGGCTGTGCTAAATGAATAATTGTCTTTTGGACAAATCTCATTTTTATTAATGACTGCTCCAGCTTGTATTTCGGATGCTGGTGTTAGCCGTATAAAATTAGTCCCATTAGGAACTTCTGCAGAACCATTTAAGTACAACAATTGATTTGCAGTATCATTGGAAAATCCATCATATTTCATGGTTAGCCATTTACTATCTGAAGTAACAGCCTCTGCCTTTTTAACTGTGCTAGGCAAAACAGTAAACAGGTTACTTACAATTAATAATATGATTGCTAATAACATGAAGCATTTCCTGAACTGTTGTTTAAAAGACTTAGGTAAAAAAGCTTTCCTCATAACCCCACCCCAAATACCATTTTTTAAAAAGTTTACATTTACAAAATCGGTTTCTGAATTTAGGCAAAAAGCCCTCTTTCTGGATTTATTTTGTTCTTTATATGGTCCCCCTCTCCTTTTTCTAAATATATAAAATAAGCACATCTTTTACAATGTGACAAAATATTCATATATTTGTCATAAAATAAGGTACGATTGCAAAAAACATCAAGTATTTGTCGTAACTTGTAAAGGGTAAATAGTCCTTTATTGTTTAATTCTGTGCGAAACACTGTTTATAAGTGTTTTGTGCAGATATATCAGGCAAAACGTGATTGTTAAAAGTAGGCGGTAAGACGAGCATGCCATTGATTCAACATCATCAATATAGAAAGATTTGATCCCTCTGATGCAAAAACAAAAAAGATACCAATCATAGTTTGGTATCTTCTTTGTGAGTTCGGGTCCCTCAACATTGTGGAAACGTATCATGTATTACATAAACCTTATAAATAAAGCATTCCTTATCTTCATTCCCACCTATTTTCTTCTTTTTTCATGAATTTTGGGCAATAATTGGGAAGTACTTTTTTAAAAAAAATCACTAAAAATATTAGCTTTAAATTTGTAATTCCAGCTAAGACCTAAGAAACCACTAACAAGAGAAGTAATGTGGTATCGCCCACTGAGTTTTTTCTTTTGGTAGTATCTTCACTTGTCCGATTTTGTAATTCAGTATAGATAGACAGAGTAAAAAAGAGTACGTATTAATCTTGAATAGCACAAAAAACACTACCCTTTTCGTTACTTTAGAGAAAGGATAGTGTTTTTTCGTTTTGCGGGTATCGGAAAATCTTTGCTAGTAGCAGTACCTCAATAAGAAGATCGCAATTTCCACTTACCTCGCTATATCAAGGCTTACTTATCTGATTTGAGATGTTTGGGATGCAAAAGTTGAGTTGCAAACATTATTATCCAAAAAATATTTACTGTAATTATTTTACATGGTATTATTTGTATTATACATGCGGAGTATGCATGTATAATAAAATAAATTAAAAAGGAGTGCTTAATCGTGAATCTTAAGTCCATTTTCAAAGGAGTATCATCGACTCTGATAGCTGGTGTAATTGTTGGGACTTGTACTATACCTGCTTTTGCGGAGTCGACTACAAGTGTATCTTCGAAAAATTATGCAGTTACAAGTGGAGTATTCAAAGCTCTAAACAAGGAGGTTTCAAAGGGCTCTGTTGATCAATCAAGCTGGAGTCGGGAGTTCGAATTAGATGAGAATGACGGAGCACAAGTAAACTTCTGGATTGAAAATACCGGGAGTAATGACATAAAAATATCAATTGATGGAAAAGTCTCAAGAACCATCGCACCAGGCAAGCAAGGCCACATTTCTGCTGAGGTTAAAAATGGTTGGTTTGGTTGGACATACAATTACACATTTACAGCTTCACCACCGGCTAACGGTGGTAAGGTTAAAATGAATTATAGTATTGCTCAAAGAAATAATTAACGAATTACGGAAAGGTAATCACTCATTACCTTTCCGTAATTTCATCATATCCCTCACCAAGATTAGCAAAATAAAAAACGAAGGGCATCCCTCCGCTTTTTTTTATGCTCCAACTCGGTCGGCTGCTATTTTAAATCCCTCGATTGAAACCTGCTCACCCGCAAAGTGAGAAAATGCTAAAATGCTACTTAACACCATTACTCCCAATAGAATTCGGCTGAAAAATAAAGTCCTTCCAAATCCCAATGTTCATATGAGACATGCCAATCAGATGAGGAATTTTAGTGTACTCTGCAATTTCTAATGCATTCAAAAATTGTTGCAATGCTCTTTCAAATTCCAAAGAATCTATCAAATTTCCTGTTGGTATGGCTTGATCGGTTAAATTCTGACTAAGCGTTAATAGATGAGCTACAAGAATCGCGTATCTTTTATTCTCATTAAATCTTCGAAAAGAATGAGGTTCATATCGGGCACCTAGCCTAACAAGCTGAAGCAGTCTATTCGAATGAATATGTTCGGACCAAATAAGAAATCAATCTTGAGATAAATAAATCCAATTTATATCGTCAAATTCTTTAATAACATAATCTGATCCTATACTACGTAAAATTCTATTAAAGAAAATGATGTCATCTTCATCATCGTAATCATATAAATCCTTTTGAACATGTTCTTTAATAATAAAATTCGTTAAATTTGTATTATTAACAAATTCGAAAAAGCAAGATCTTATAAAAGTTGAATCATCTTCATTTAATTTTTCATCATTAACAATTGAAATCTTAAAAACATTTAAAATCGCATTAATATCTTCTTCGTCCATATAACATAATGGTTCAAGCTTTTTGTCTTCTTCTGTAAATGGCTTTCGAGTATCTTCAATTATTACGTAAGATAAAATGTTACCATCTTTCAGCACACGAAAAACTTCTAAATCACGTAATTTTAAAGCTCTATTAAGTGATAGCATAATTTCCCCCTACTCAAATATTAAAACCCAAATACTAACTTTGGATTCATTAGTAATCACCTACTGTTACACCTACTAAAGTTGCTATTATTATCACATATATAGGGTGCCATAATATATCAGTGCAACATATTTAGAAACTTTTTTTCGAGGATAATTGAGTGAGCCATCAATTATAAAAAGCAATCTGAATATATTTCCCACCACCATATACACGAATTACGGCATTACCCCTTTTGACATCATCAGTATCCCTTCCTCTTTCACTTAAAGAGGTCTTATACTTCTTTATTACGTTATTAATCGCATGATCATATACATACACCGCACGCATTCAACAGAAGGATGAATAGGGATACCGGGAAGTACCAATTAGATTACAGACTTACAATAAAAAAGCGCTTCACTTCAAGTTAGTAGACACATTTGGTCACAATCATAAAACACAAAAAAATACCAAAGGTTCAAAACCCTTGGTATCATTGAGATGCGGCCGAGAGGACTTGAACCTCCACGGGTTATTCACCCACTAGGCCCTCAACCTAGCGCGTCTGCCATTCCGCCACGACCGCGTGCTATGAAGCTGTCTTTCCACTAAGCATGTAAGCTAGTGAATCATGATCAGCACTTTGAAAATAAAGTGCGGGTGAAGGGACTCGAACCCCCACGTCGTAAGACACTAGATCCTAAGTCTAGCGCGTCTGCCAATTCCGCCACACCCGCGTGACAAGTGGTGAGCCATGAAGGACTCGAACCTTCGACCCTCTGATTAAAAGTCAGATGCTCTACCAACTGAGCTAATGGCTCGCTCTAAAAGTGATTCAAAATTTTAAAATAAAATGGCTGGGCTAGCTGGATTCGAACCAACGCATGACGGAGTCAAAGTCCGTTGCCTTACCGCTTGGCTATAGCCCAACGAAGGTAAATGGTGACCCGTACGGGATTCGAACCCGTGTTACCGCCGTGAAAGGGCGGTGTCTTAACCGCTTGACCAACGGGCCGTCTGGTTGAGAACTTATCTGGCGGAGAAGGAGGGATTTGAACCCTCGCGCCGCTTACGCGACCTACACCCTTAGCAGGGGCGCCTCTTCAGCCACTTGAGTACTTCTCCATAATGGCTCCACAGGCAGGATTCGAACCTGCGACCGATCGGTTAACAGCCGATAGCTCTACCACTGAGCTACTGTGGAATGATCAGACTTTCTTCATTATAAATGATGCGACATATTGTGTCAAGAAGCAACATTTGTTTTTTTAAGAAAGTATCGTTGTCTCTCAACGACTTTTATAATTTAACATAGATCACCGAAATGAGTCAAGCCTTTTTAAAAAATTCTTTTGATTTTTCCTCTGCACTTTCCGCAGGCATATCTTTCCGGGTTCATTGCCCGTTTCTTTATATACTGTTGGCCGCAAGCCGTGCATCTATACATATATGTTTTCTTTTCTGTCTTTTTTGTTTGCAGCGGCGTGCAGAATCTCGGCGCTCCGACTTTCTGAAGCAGCTCTCTGAAGTCTTTGTCTCTGTGCTTGTACCCTTTTCCTTCAAGATGAAGGTGATAATGGCACAGCTCGTGTTTAATGATGCCTTCCAGCTCGCTCCGGCCGTGTTCGAGCAGATATTTGCGGTTTAATTCGATGTTATGGGAAGACAGCATGTACCGGCCGCCTGTCGTTTTCAGCCGGTCATTGAAGAAGGCCCGGTGGCGGAACGGCTTTCCGAAATCTTGTGCAGAGATGTCTTCCGTCAGCTTTTGAAGTTGTTCGTTATCCATAAGTGCACCCCGCTTTAAAAACATTGAACGGGACAATTCACCGTTCGCATACAATGTGTTAAAACCGCCCTCTAACTAAAAGCTGAGGAGGAATGAGCCATGCCGAATTGGCTGATGAAACAAATGCAAAAAGCGTTTTTAGAAAAGGACAATTACCAAATCAAACTGCTGAACCAGTGCTGGTACTTCTACAGAAAAAAACACTGCTCGTAAGCAGTGCTTTTATTTTACCATAGACAGCGACACTCTGCCTTTTTGCACGTCCACCCCTTCGACCCATACGGTGACGATGTCTCCGACCGATACGACGTCGAGAGGATGTTTGACGAATTGATTGCTCAGTTTTGAGATGTGCACAAGCCCGTCTTGCTTGACGCCGATATCGACGAAAGCGCCGAAGTCTACGACGTTGCGGACGGTGCCCTGCAATTCCATCCCTTCCTTTAAATCCTCAAGCTGCAGAACGTCTTTTTTCAGCAAAGGTTTCGGCACTTCATCACGAGGATCGCGCTCCGGCCTTGTCAGCTGCCCGCAAATATCCGCAAGCGTAATGTCCCCTATTCCTAGCTCTTCTGCCGTTTCAGCCAGCGGAAGTGCGCTGATTTTCTCTTTTACGTCTGCGCTTCCGATCTGATCTGCTGTGAGATGAAGTTTTTTGAGCAGCGCCTTTGTCTCTTTATAGCTTTCCGGGTGTATCCCGGTGCGGTCGAGCGGTTCCTGTCCTTCGGGCACTCTCAGAAAGCCGATGCATTGTTCATATGTTTTTGCACCGAGGCGCGGGATTTCTTTCAGCTCTTTGCGATTTGTAAATTTGCCGAGTTCTTCCCTTTTTTTGACGATGTTGCCGGCAACGGTTTTGGATAACCCGGCTACATACTGAAGCAGCGCTGCTGATGCTGTATTGACATTTACCCCGACTTGGTTGACGACGGTCTCTACGACAAAACGGAGAGATTCGTTTAAATGCTTTTGGCTGACATCATGCTGGTATTGCCCGACGCCGACGGATTTAGGATCAATTTTCACAAGCTCGGCCAGCGGGTCCTGCAATCTCCGCGCGATGGAGACGGCGCTGCGCTCTTCGACCTGAAAATCCGGAAATTCCTCACGAGCGATTTCTGACGCGGAATACACGCTTGCCCCTGCCTCATTGACGATGACATAATAGATGTCCCGCTCTGTTTCTTTTAACACATCAACGATGAATTGCTCTGTCTCTCTTGATGCCGTGCCGTTTCCGATCGCGACAACCTCGACTTCGTATCGGTCCAGCAATTGTTTGATTTTTTTCTGGGCTTCGGCTGTCTTTTTGACGGGAGCGTGCGGATAAATAACGTCGATTTTCAGCACTTTTCCCGTCTCGTCAACGACTGCCAGTTTGCATCCCGTACGGAAAGCCGGATCGACGCCGAGCACGACTTTCCCCTTCATCGGCGGCTGCAGCAGGAGCTTACGCAGGTTTTCAGCGAAAATATGGATTGCCTGCGCGTCTGCTTTTTCTGACAGCTCTTTGCGAATGTCACGCTCAATAGCCGGCTGGATCAGGCGTTTGTACCCGTCCTCAATGGCTTCTTTCAGCGTTTCTTTCACAGGCGTTTCACGATGTTTGATGATTTGCTTTTCTAAATAAGCTTTCACCTGATCGGCGGGCGGTTCGATCGCAATCTTTAAAATGCCTTCTTTTTCACCGCGGTTCATCGCAAGCACTCTGTGAGGAACGACTTTTTGGATCGGCTCTTCGTATTCATAATACATTTCATAGACGTTTTTCTCGTCATCTGCGGCTGACTTGCCTGCTGTGGATGTGAGAATTCCTTTTTTATACGTTTCCTGGCGGATCCACTTTCTGAAATGAGGATCATCCGAGATTTGTTCGGCTATGATATGCTTCGCGCCTTCAATGGCTTCTTCTCTTGTAGCGACTTCTTTCTCTTCACTGATATATTGATCAGCGATTTCATGGAGCCGGTTTTCTTTCGGGAGAGAAAGAATATAGTCCGCAAGCGGCTCAAGCCCTTTGCTTTTGGCGACGGTCGCTTTTGTTTTCCGTTTTTGTTTGAAGGGACGGTATAAATCCTCGACTTCCTGAAGTTTGGCCGCTTGTTCGATTTTTCGCTTCAGTCCGTCCGTCAGCTTGTCCTGTTCGGCGATCAATCTGATGACTTCTTCTTTCCGCTGCGTCAGGTTTTGTATGTATTGCCACCGCTCGGAGATTGCCTGAATCTGCACCTCGTCCATTGAGCCGGTCTGTTCTTTTCGGTACCGCGCAATAAACGGGACGGTATTGCCGTCTTCAAGCAGGCGGATGACACTTTCGACATTTTTTTGGGATAAAGCTGTTTCTTCAGCAATTTGTTTTTTCAAAAGGGCTAACGTTTCCATATCACAAAAGCCTCCATCTCTTCATTCTTACTCTAGTGTATCAAAAAACGGCGGAACATAAAAAAGCAGCCTTACGATAAAAGCTGCCCGAGAATATAGGTCAAATCATCACGTCTGGATGTTGTGTATGGATGAAGTGATTTTGATATATCTTCTATTGAGTGTCCCTGCTTTAAGCAGGTGCGGATATGCGGAACCTCCAGCCCATCTGTATAGACGATGAATGTTGCCCCTTTTTCATATGATGAGGTATACGTTTTGTACTTCTGCGGTTTGCCTGAAAGGTAGCCTGAGATCGGCAGCGGATGAAAGACTTCGCCTGATGGGGAATGCAGAAAGAAACGGACGTTCCCGATCGAACAGTATGTCAGTTCCCTTTTGGTGAAATTGAATTTCAAGATGGAGGCAGTCGCCCCTCTTTTGTTTCTCATCGCTTGATTGCAGCGCTCAATGATGCTTTCTACATCCTCATCTGCATACGTCTCAACGATGTCTTTAATGGCCGACGAGGATTCGTTGGCAAGAGATCCGCTGCCGAGACCGTCCGCTACCGCGCAGACTAATTCCTCTTCATTCGCCTTTATAAAAAAGCTGTCGCCGCATATGGACTTGCCTTCTTTATTTAATTGGTATACAAGAGTTTGAACATGTTCATTTTCTTCAACCTGAATCATTACATTAGCTCCATGGAGGGATCTCCAATCAAGGCCTCTCTCAGTTTTTTCACCGCTTTCCGCTGCAGGCGCGAGACGTGCATTTGAGATATTCCGAGAATGTCCCCTGTTTCTTTTTGGCTTTTATTTTGCACAAAAGTTAGATCGATAATTTGTTTTTCGCGGTCGGACAGCACATGAAGCACGCTTTTGATCATCATCTGCTGGTTAACGCGTTCGTAACCTTCCTCCTGCGAACCGACGATATCAAGAATCGTGACGGTGCTTCCGTCCGCATCCGCTTCGATGCTGTGATCGACAGACAGCGCCTGATAGCTTTTTCCCATCTCCATCGTTTCCAGCACTTCCTCTTCTGATACATCGAGAAAGGCCGCGATTTCTTCGACTTTCGGCGACCGCTGTGTCTCTGTCGTCAGCTGATCCACCGCCATTTTTATGCGGGGGCCGAGTTCTTTAATCCGTCTCGGAACATGTACGCTCCATGTTTTATCTCTGAGGAAGCGTTTGATCTCACCGATGATGGTCGGGATTGCAAATGCTTCAAAGGATTTGCCGACCTCGGGGTCATACCGTTTAATGGCACCGAGAAGCCCGATCATCCCGACCTGGCGGAGATCTTCGTGAAAGCTTTTTCCTTTTGAATATTTCTTTGCCAGCATTTCGACGAGATTGGTATACACCTCGACAAGTGTTTCCTGGGCTTCTTTATTATCATGTATTTGAAAGTCGAGTATGAGCCGATCAACTTCATCTTTAGTTAGTTTCGTAGTTTTTGATGGTTGTGCCATGATCAACTCGCTCCCCATTTAAATACTTTGTCATCGCAACGGTTACGCCAGAGTTGCTTTGAACTTTGACTTCATCCATGAGCGTTTCCATTAAATATAGACCGAGCCCTCCTTCTGACAATTGATCGACTGTGTGCGAAGGTGTGTACGGCCCGAGATCCTGCTGCTTTTGATCAAAATCAAAGCTGTCTCCCTGATCGGCGACAATGACCTCCAGCCGATCCTCAAACACACCGAACCGCACGGATACTTCTCCCTTATTCTCATCTTTGTATGCATGCTGGACAGCGTTTGTACAAGCTTCACTGACAGCGATTTTCAAATCTTCAATGTCATCATAGGTATAGCCCATTCTGCTGGCCACACCTGATAACGTAAGCCTGACGATTCCTACATATTCCGGTTCGGCCGGAATTTTCATCTCTATATAATCAACTGATGTACTCATTGCACGCCACCTTCTGACTTTGCCGAAATATCGATGATGTCCTTAAGCCCCGTAATTTCAAACAGACGGACGAGCCTTTCGGAAAGATTCTCAAGCTTCAAAGAACCGCCTTCCTTGCTCACCGTTTTAAACACGCCTACAAAAATGCCTAAACCCGTACTGTCCATATAGTTCACATCTTTTAAGCAGATTCTCATGTTTTTCCCCTCGTTAGCCAGGGGCATCAGCTTTTCACGAACCACCGGAGCTGAGTATACATCAATTTCTCCAGCGATATTGATTTGTATATCTGAAAGATTTTCCTTCATATCTACTGTTAAATTCATCGTATCACCTCTGAAAGTTTTCCTTACTCGTGCTAATGGCTTTTTACCCGCGCTGCCGTTTTTCTAAACCTTTCTTTTCAGAACAATTAACGTAAAATCGTCATGAAGCTGAAAATCCTGAAGTCTCAGCAGGCTGTCGTAAATATTTTTGACCATATCCTGCGCGGAGCAGTCCATATGTTCTTCCAGCATTCGTTGAATGTCGCCGCGCTCCAGGAAACCGTTTTCGGTACGGCATTCGGTGACGCCGTCAGAAAAAAGAACGATCATGTCTCCTTCGTCCAGGTGCTGTTCGTATTGGCTGTAATCAAAATCCTGAGAAATTCCGAGCACCAATCCTTTTGCCTCCAGGTCATTAAACTTTTTTTCTTTTTCAGAGTAGTAGAAGCCCGGTTCATGCCCCGCAGAAGCATAGGTAAATTGGTGACTCTTCATATTGTAGTTTGCGTAAAACATGGTGATAAACATACTTGAATCCACGTTCTGTTCTACAACGCGGTTAAGATTTTTCAGCACTTGGGAGGGGTGAATGCCGATCTCCGGAAGAGAATCCATGGCATACTTAATCATCGACATGCACAATGCGGCGGGTATTCCTTTTCCGATGACATCGGCTATCGCGATGTTAATCGATTCCTTGTCTTTGACAAAGTGATAATAGTCCCCGCTCATCTGTTTGGCGGGAACGCTGATCGCCCCGATATCCAGCTCTTCTTCCTCAGGAATTTTTGTGCCGAGCAGCGTCTGCTGAACATTTGCGGCAATTTCAATTTCTGAACGAATCTCCTGCTGGATATCTCTCAGACTTTGGTGCTCCTGATAAGCCATCCCGTAGCCAATCATGACTTCTATTAAAAAATCCAGCGAATGAAAAACATCTTCCGGCAGATCCGGATACAGTTCTTTTACTACTTTCCGGTGGATGCTGATAATTTCCTCCGGGGGAACTTGATGTTCAATCGTTTTTCGGCTGAATTTTTGAGCTTGATATAAAGATGTTTCTGTTAATTCGGCTATATAACGGCTAAGCAGCTGATGGTACCGCTGCTCTATAACCTCCCTGAAATCCACGTTCTAACCTCCTACCGAAGCCATTTCACGGCTTGAATCTCTGTTCCTTCCTCTTCAACAGATTGCAGGCTGAATTCGTCCATCAGCCTTTTCACGCCCGGAAGGCCCGCTCCCAGTCCGCCTGACGTTGAAAAGCCGTCTTCCATCACTTTACGGATGTCCGCGATTCCGGGTCCTTTGTCTTCTGCTATGATTTTAAGGCCTTTTTTTCCTCTGTCGTTTACTTGTTCTATGCTGACCTGGCCCTTGCCGGCATATAAGTAGATATTTCTGGCCAATTCTGAGATAGCCGTCGTGATTCTGGCCTGATCCACCGTGCCGAAGCCTAATTCCTTCGCAACGTTGCGGCCAAGCTGTCTGGCGGCTACGATATCCCATTCTGTCATGATTTTCACACAGGATTGGTCGTTCATCGCTATTCCCCCAATTCCCGCTTCAATGTCTCAAGCCCCTGCTCTAAGTCGAGCGCCGTTTCGATTTCCTCAAGTGAGATTCCGAGTTCTATCAATGTGACCGCTACAGCCGGCTGAATTCCCGTCAATACGACCTTTGCGCCCATCAATTTTGACATGGTAATGACATCGCCGAGCACTTTCGCGATAAATGAATCGATCATGTCGACGGATGTCAGGTCAATGACGACCCCGTTTGCGCCAGTTTCATAGATTTTGTTCAGCAGGTCTTCTTGAAAATGCAGAGCAGTCTGATCGTCAAGCTCCCATTGGATGGATACCAATAAGCAATTATACAGTTTCAGGATCGGGATTTTTGGATGTCTCACAATGTTATTCCCCCAATGAAACGATTTTTCGATTTGTCATTTCAAGCGCTGTTTGAATTCCTTTTTGAAGGGTATTCTTCGTAATAACCTGCGACAAATCAATTCCCAGGTTAACGATCGTCTGCGCGATTTCCGGACGGATTCCGACGAGCAGGCATTTCGCGCCGACAAGCCGCACCGCTTCTGATGCCTGGATAATATGGTGCGCCACCATCGTATCAACGACCGGCACGCCCGTAATGTCAATTAAGACAACCTGTGAACGGTGCTTCACGACGCCGTTTAACAGATTTTCCATGATTTGTTTCGCACGCTCCGTATCAATCGTCCCGACAAGCGGCATGACGGTTACATGCTCAAATACCGGGATCAGCGGAGCCGATAGTTCCTGCAGCGCGATTTTTTGCAGAGAAACTGTTTTTTCCCAAGAGATGGAATACTGATTTAAAATTTCCGTGTTGATCGGACTGAAAAAGCTGTCTATTTCCAGAATCAATTCTGCTCTGTCCTGGTCGGCCATCTCATGGTCAACCATCGTTTCGTAAAGCAGCTTCCAAAACTCTGACAGGGTCACTGAAAGAAGTTTCAATGACAGGCCGAGCTGAACGGCGCGCAGAGCGAGCTGGCTGATCTGCTCTTCCGCAGCTTCGTCATTTTTTGTCGATAATAAAAGAATGTCTATATAGTCTTTGCAGATATTTTCGGATATGTGATACGTAAGCTGATAATCTTCCTGATTGCCTACTTCTTTTAATTTGGATGTCCAAGTATCAAGCAGTTCATCATGCTGATCAATAATGAACTGATACACTTTCTGATTCGACATGGGTTTCGCTGACCTCCCGACACAAAACAACATATTTTGTTTGATTATCTCTTTATTATAGCGCTAATGTTTTTCGAAAACAAAAAAAGTTGCTCTATATGAGCAACCAGAAAAATATGACTAAAAATCAATGAGTGCCAAACTGATTTGCAGGGCTTCATCAACCTTATCCATCATTTCATCATCCAGATGAGTTATTTTATCCGTTAATCTTTGCTTGTCAATCGTCCGAATTTGCTCCAGCAAAATAACGGAATCTCTTTCAAAACCGTAGCGTTTTGCATCAATTTCGACGTGGGTTGGTAATTTCGCTTTCTGTATTTGGGCTGTTATGGCTGCAACAATAGCAGTGGGGCTAAAGCGATTTCCGATATCATTCTGGATCACTAAAACCGGGCGTACGCCGCCTTGCTCTGAGCCAACAACAGGAGATAAATCAGCAAAATAAACATCGCCGCGCTTTACAATCAAAATGATTATCCTCCGCTGACTAAGCGCTCAACCGTCGTTTCTGCTTCGCACTCAGCATAGTGAGCCTCAGAAGAAATATTCAAGTTGATTTTCGCCATTTCCATATACCCGCGTCTCATCAAATCACGGTTATGGCGAGTTGTCCGTTCGCTGACATACGCTCTCACTGCCTGTGATATCAGTTCGTTTCTGCTTCGTTTCTCCCGCATCGCTACACCATCCAATTCAGCTACTAAGTTTTCAGGCAAGCTGATTTTCATTTCGGTTCTTGCGCTGGATTCAGACAAAAAACATACACCTCCACCAAACTTACGGATACGACCAATTATCCATCCAGACATAATGATACCATTATTCAAACGTCAAGCAAAGCTGTTTTATAAATTCTCTTTTTCCGGATGACGGCTACTTACTTGTATTTTCTTGCAGTAAAGGATTTCTTACTTCCATTATACTCTCATTTTCCAAAAACATACGGGGAACGCGGGAACTAATCGTACAAGGGATCTCGTAATTAATCGTCTCAAGCCGCCCGGCGATTTCGTCCATCGTAATCGTTTCTTCCTTCTGGCTGCCGATCAGGGTGACTTTGGTGCCCGGCGGATAAGATTGGTCCAGTTCGACCATCAATTGGTCCATGCAGATTCTTCCCGCAATGTTCATCCGCCTGCCGTCGATCAGCACAGCCGTACCGCTCAGCTTGCGGAGCCAGCCGTCTGCATAGCCGATGGGAACGGTTCCGATCCATTGATCCTTCTCTGCCGTATATGTTGCGCCGTAGCTGACGCTTTCCCCTTTGCGGATCTTTTTTACATGGGACAAAACAGAGTGCAGCGTAAAAGCCGGCTTTAATTGAAACGGAATTTCGTTTTGAATGTCGGCAGAAGGACGAAGCCCGTACATACCGATGCCGAAACGAACCGCGTTAAAGAAGCCTTTTTTAAGACGAAGGCCGGCAGCGCTGTTCGCGCAATGCACCATCAATTCCTTTAACGGAAGCGGAGCAATCAATCTTTTAAAGCGCTCAAATTGGAAGAGGAAATAATCCCTGTTTTTTTCATCCGCGGTAGCAAAATGGGTAAAAACGCCTTTACAGACTAAACCCGGGTTTTGGCTGAGGATTTTTAATACGCTTTGGATTTCTTCCTCCGTTTTGACCCCGAGTCTGTTCATGCCGGTATCGACTTTCAGGTGAAACGGCACTGTTTCACTTCCGAGGTGGCGCGCAGCTTCCTGAAGCCATTCAACAGAATATCCCGTCAGTGTTACGTCATATTCGGCAGCTGCTTGTACATATTCGGGCGGCACGGCGCCAAGCACGAGAATCGGCGCTGTGATGCCACGTTTTCTCAATGAGATCGCTTCATCCAGTATGGCAACGGCAAGACAAGAGGCACCCGCTTCAAGCGCGGCTTTCCCGACTTCCAAATCTCCGTGGCCGTACGCGTTCGCCTTTACAACCGCCATGAGATGGACGTTTTCGCCGATGTGTTTTTTCATATGTGTAATATTTTCTTTAATCGCAGACAGGTTGATTTCCGCCCACGTATCTCTGTAAAAGGATGCTGTGTTCACTCGATACACTTCCTAGCGTTATTTTCAATCCATATTGTTATTATCATACTAAAATTGTTCTGCAAAGTGAAATGGAATCAAAAAAAGAAAGAGACCGACAGCGGCGGCCTCTTTTTTGACGTTATTTTGATGACTGTCCCTGCATGCTTTTGGCGGCTGCCACCATTTCGTCTTTGGTAAGATCCTTCGATGACAGGAGATAATCGACTCCGTCATATGTCCATGTTAAAGACGTATCAGACAGCGCGGCGACCGTGAAGCCGAGATTAACCGGTTCGCCGTTCAGCGTGACGGCAGAGGCGGCTTTTGCGATTTGGGCTTTTTCCTGAATGAGCGTGAATGATTTTTCCCCGCCGTATGTCATGACGATCCGTTTGCCGTCCGCTGTTGAAATATCTTTTTCTTCAAGCTTTTTGACGCCGGCCGGCACTTGAAGCGGAGTTTTTACCGCAAATGAATCAGACGGCTTGGCGCTTGTGGCGACGTCCATCTGGGAAAGCGTCATATTTTTCTTCTCGTCAAAAGAATCTTTGTCAAACGGTTTGTTGAATTCAAAGCTTTTGAATTCGACTTTCACCATCACTTTCCGGTCTGTATCCATGACTTTGACGAGCGACGGGCTCATGTCCTTTTTGTTGAAAGTGATTTCTTGCGTCGGCAGCATTTTGTTGTGCTGATAGTTTGTTTTCGTTTCAAAAGTGTACTTTTTATCTTTGGCGGAATAGACGGCGTCTTTGTCACTTTGCACATCCTTTACAAGTGATTCGAACAAATATACCTGACTGCTGTTATTCGGCCAGTCGCTTTGAAATCTGAAGCTCTTATTTAAAGACGGCGTGAGGACAAATACTCCGTTGGCGTTCCGCAAAATGACTTGGTTTTGGTCTTTTTTCGGATTTTCCAGATAGACCCGGTACAGAGAAGGTTTTTTATGCCAGATTTCCACATTGTATACTTGCGGATCACTCCCCGTTTGAATGGTCATTTTGGCTTTCGCCTTGTACGAGGTGTATTCTTTCGCCTTCTTATCTAAACCGTTCACAATATCTTCCTGTGATTTTTGGCCGCAGGCCGAAAGAATAAGGACGGCAAGCAGTCCCGTTAAAAGCAAAACAAAGCTTTTTCTCACCTTTTTTCAACCCCTTCTTCTCAATTGATGTAAAGGGAAGAAATCGCTTGTTTGACTTTAACGGTACGCCCTGAACGGCCGGACGCGTACCATAAAAGCCTCAAACAACTTGTCTCCCTTAATGCACTATCAAATATATGAAGGGGTTTCGGCTAATATGCAGACTAGCGTGACAACCTTTCAATCACGACCTGCGCCGCAGCGTATTCTTTTGTATGGGTAATGGAGACGTGAAGTGCCGCGCCGTCCAGCTTGGCGCAGGTCAGCACAGGCTTTCCCGCCGGGTCCTTCCCGATTTCAATATCCTGAAAACTGAGCTCTTTGCCGATTCCTGTGCCGTATGCTTTCGAAAAGGCTTCTTTTGCCGCAAACCTTCCCGCGAGAAATTCAATTTTCCTTTTGTTTGACAGCTGTGTAAAACGGGCGTATTCAGCCTCCGTCAATATTCTTTGCGGAAACCTCGTCTGCCGGCTGAGCATGTTTTCAATTCTGTACAGTTCAACGATGTCGATTCCGATTCCGAAAATCATGTGAATTCCTCCTAAAAGTCCGTACTAAAAAACGGTTTATGTCATAAACGTGTTACTATATATGTAACAAATCAGATGCAAAGGGGCTTGCGATGTTTATACGAACGGAAAATTTCCAGACTTTTATCAGACGTTATCCGGCCGTCAGCTGTATTTTGGCGCTGCAGGCGTTCTTGTGGCTGTTTTTCAGCCTGCCGCTTCATTCCGTCATGATGTGGTCAGATGCAGTGACCGGCTATAATTACGGCGTTGCCGAAGGAGAATGGTGGCGGCTGGTGACACCGATGTTTTTACACGCGAATTTCACCCACCTTCTGTTTAACTCCATGTCTCTCTTTTTATTCGCGCCCCCGCTTGAGCAAATGCTCGGAAAAGTCCGCTTTCTGATTGTGTACATCGCATCAGGCATCATCGGCAATATCGGCACGTATCTTGTCGAACCGCTTGATTATGTGCATGTCGGCGCATCAGGCGCGATCTTCGGACTTTTCGGCGTGTATGTGTTTCTGACTGTTTTCCGCAAGGAACTGATCGGCCGGGACCAGTCGAAAATGATTATGACCCTGCTTGTCATTGCGGTACTGTCGACGTTTATCAATTCTAATATTAACATTATGGCGCATTTGTTCGGACTGGCAGGCGGATTTTTGCTTTCTTTTTTATGCGTGCAGCAAAAAAAGCGGCGGTATTAACCGTCCGCTTTTTCATATGAATACCAGCGCCTGATGCGTTCGGCATCTTCCTCGCTGACATCCCTCAGCATGACATGCTCCATGTGGTGAGCTGATTTCACCGCTGTAGCCACGGATGCGAGCCGTCTTCTTTTTTGCAGAAAGGACCGGCTGACTTCGAACATCTGCATTCTTCTTCTCAGCATAATCGTGGTCGTCTTCCCGATCAGCCTCGTGGTGATCTGCAGCCGGCCGCCGTTTAAGCACCATGACGCACTCCTAAACGAGGCATAGCCCAGCACCAGTTCGGCGGGAAGCACAAGCAGCGATGCATATCCCCACGGTTTAAACAGAATACAAAGCGGAATGATCACGAAAACCGAGAAGATAACGGAGCGGAATAAATATCGGCGCAGCGATCTCTTCGGCAAATGATGCCGATTTTCGTCCAGCACGTAATCCGGCGTAAAATCCTTGAGCATCACACCGAGCCTTGATTTGCTGATGATCGGAAACAGAATCGTCTGAGCGCCTTCTTTCTCATTCCCCGCACTGCCGGCGCTGACAATCGCAACCGTCGCGTAGCCGAATAACTGTCTGATGACATTTTCTTTAATTTTGATGGCTTGGATTTTACGGAGCGGGATCGTCACTTGATGCTTCTCAATAATTCCTCTGGTAATGACCAATTCATGTTCCTTTTTCTCTATTTTAAAGTTCGCATGCTTGATCATCATACCGGCGATGCTTAACAGCCAGGCGATGAACAAGCCCACGAAAATAATCACGGCGTAAATGCCGATGCTCGCATGCTTGAGAAAAGAAAACCTGTCATAGAGCCAGTCCATCGGAAATACTTCATCAATCTGAGAGATGAGGGCGAATACCGCTGAGATGATGACACCGATTCCTCCGGATGTTGAGGCGGCCATGAGCAGCTCACCTAAAGACAGGCGGTAGACGGATTGCACATCATCCTCACGCACGGGCTCCTGCTCCGCTGCAGTTTCCCGGTGCTCTTCTTGCTCGGCTTTTTGCTGAAAAACAGCCGCTCTGATCCGTTCCGCCTCGTCCACAGTAATCGCGGATAAGACGGCCTCGGCATTTTTCCCGTCGCCGGCCGTTTCGATTTGCAGCTTCACAAGCTTAAAAAGCTGCTGAACGACGCCGGCACTCGTATTCATTGATTGAATCCGGTCAATGGAGATGTATCTTTTTTTCGTAAAAAATAAGCCTTCTTCAATCCTGAATTCTCCGTCTTCAATCCGATACGTGAACTTTCTCCACTCGATCACACTTGCTGTAATCAGCCAGATCAGCAGAACGGCGAGCGCAATGCCGCCATAAAAGCGGATGAAATGGTTGGAATTGACGATATAGACGAGAAAAAAAGGAAGAATAATGTTTTTAATGGTTTCGATAATAATATGGAATAAGTTCAAAATCACGGCCGCCGGGTGCAGACGTTTCGGTTCAGACATCATCTTCCGTCACCCTTGCCAGACGGGAAATGGAATCCCTCAGCCGGTCAGCTTCCTCCATATCAAGCGCCGGAATGGAATGAACGGTTGCCGCCGTGGAGATTTTGACTGAGGCCAGCCGGTATTTTCTGAGGAGCGGGCCTTGTGAAGTGTCTACGTGCTGCACCCTCACCATCGGCACAATGACCCGTTTGACAATAAAAATGCCGGATTGAATATCTATTTCATTTTCATGGACTTCATAACGCCATATCCTGTGCCTGATTTTCGGTATGGCATAGATGGATATCACTGAACCGATAATCCAAATGATGCCGAGGACTCCTGTGATCCAATACGGCCAATGGAAGAAATGGCTTAAAACAGCTGCTGCTATGACGGCTAGAAGACAAACGGCGGACAAGATGACTTCCTGAAGACGCCAGACTCTTAAGCCGCTTGGACTGATTCGATTTTTTGGCTGTGCTCTCAATATACCTACCTCCCATTTTTTATCATACATACAAATACGGCTGATTTGCAAAAAAGATTCACTTTCCGGCATATCGAAAAAAAGCGGACCCCGTAGAAGGGTCCGCTTTCTGTGTCTTAGTATGATTTTTTCTGGCGTCGGTCACCTGAAGAACGGCGGTCGTTTGAACGTTTTTTATCGTAGGAAGAACGGTTGTTGCTTTTCCCTTTGCCGCCGCGGTAGCCGCCGCCTTGGCCGTCTCTGCGCTTAGAAGTACGCTGGTTTTTATAGCGTTTGCTGATCATCGGCGCTTCATCAGTGAGGCGTACAGGCGTGCTGTCCGGCTCTTTAGTCGCCATTTTAATGGCTGCAGCCACAACTGTCACTGCATCATGATCTTCTAACAGTTCCGCAGCTGCCGTCATGTAGAAGTTCAGGTTGTTTTCGCTGATCGTCGTGCGCAGACGGTCAACCGTCACCTGCTGCTGTCCTTCTAATGCTTCGTCAAGCGTCGGCTCTTTCATGCGGTCCATTTTGCGTTTTGTCGTCTGTTCAATTGCGCGAAGCATGCTTTTCTCACGCGGTGTGATAAACGTCATCGCCATACCCGTTTTTCCTGCGCGGCCCGTTCTTCCGATACGGTGAACGTAGCTTTCAGGATCTTGAGGCACGTCAAAGTTGTAAACGTGGGTAACGCCTGAAATATCAAGTCCGCGGGCAGCAACGTCAGTCGCTACAAGCACTTCGATCGCACCTTCTTTAAACTTGCGGAGCGCTACCATACGCTTCGCCTGCGTTAAGTCGCCGTGAATTCCTTCAGCCGCATATCCGCGAAGGTTCAGAGCTTCCGCTAATTCGTCAACACGGCGTTTTGTACGGCCGAATACGATCGCAAGTTCCGGAGACTGAATGTCAAGAAGACGAGTCAGCGTGTCGAATTTTTTGCGTTCTTGCACTTCCAAGTAGAACTGCTGAATGTTGGACACAGTCATTTCTTTCGCTTTTACTTTTACGTGCTCCGGCTCAGTCATGAAACGCTCTGCGATCCGTTTGATCGGCGCAGGCATTGTTGCTGAGAATAAGAGCGTTTGGTGCTCGCTCGGCACGTTAGAGAGAATAGATTCGATATCATCAATGAATCCCATGTTCAGCATTTCATCGGCCTCATCCATGACAACCGTATTCACGTTGTTTAAACGGATCGTGCGGCGGTTGATATGGTCAAGAAGACGTCCCGGCGTACCTACGATAATATGCGGGTTTTTCTTCAATGCGCGGATTTGACGTCCGATATCCTGACCGCCGTAAATAGGCAGCACTTTCGCACGCTTATCTTGTCCGATTTTATATAACTCTTCAGATACTTGAATGGCTAATTCACGGGTTGGCGCGATTACGATTGCTTGAATATTAGGAGACTCGGGGTTCATTTTTTCAACAAGGGGTATACCGAACGCAGCTGTTTTACCTGTACCTGTTTGCGCTTGTCCGATGACATCTTTATTTAAAAGTCCGAGCGGAATCGTTTGTGCCTGAATCGGTGTTGCTTCTTCAAATCCCATACGATTGATTGCTTTCATGAGATCAGAACTTAATTGGAAATCTTGAAACGTTATAGTCAAATTATTCAAACTCCTTCTGATTGCTGTTTCAGTAATGTCGTGATTTACCACTAAAAACTGTCCTTCCATGTAAAGGACAGGATCATACGTATACAAAGCCCGAATTACTTTACGTTTAATCTTACCATTACACTATGTGTTTTTCAATAAGGCGAGATGGTCAGGCGGCCGGAAGCGGCCTGACCGGATTCTTCCCGCATTGACGCCGGACCCCGCGCCGGGCGGGATTTTCCAGCCGTCGGTAATTCTTTTTCATACGGACAGAATTATTTCACCCTGAATTAGTTTCTTCATTTTTGCTGATTTTTATGATGCTGATCAGTATTTCTTCAGTTCTTCTCTAATAAATCTTTAACGGTTTCTTCAAGCTTCATACCTCTTGATGCTTTAAACAGAAGGAGATCGCCGGAAGCGGCATTTTCCCGGATGGCGTGCAGCAGTTCTTTTTTATCAAGATAATGGCTGACGCGGTCCTCTTCAAAATGTTTGCGTGCTCCGTCAGCAATGAATGCACCGAGAGTGCCGTAAGTAAACACATGGTCGATTTCCGCCGGATTGATCGCGGCCCCGCATTCTTCGTGGAACGCTTTTTCTTCATCACCGAGTTCAAGCATATCACCGAGAACAAGCATTTTCTTTCGATAGCCTTTCATCGTTTCGATTAATTCGATCGCCGCTTTCATTGACGTCGGGCTCGCATTATAGGCGTCGTTTACGATTGAGATGCCGTTTTCCGTTTTGACCAGTTCCAATCTCATTCCCGTCACCTTCAGGCGGCTCAGTCCCAGAGCTGCATTTTCCGGCGTAATGCCGAAATAGATGCCGGCGGCGTATGCGCCCATGGCGTTCATCACATTATGCCGGCCGAGAACGGGAATAAAGAAAGACCGATCAATACCGTCGATACTGAAATATGTGCCTTCTTCCGCCTGCTTTATTTCTTTCAAGCGGAGGTCATTGTCCGCACCTTCGCCGTATGTCGTTGTCCGGCAAGTGTACGCCTTTTCGCGCAGCAGCGGCTCATCCCCGAAATAAAACAGCACGCCGTCTTCCCGAAGTCCGTTTATAATTTCAAGTTTTGCCTCTGCAATTCCTTCTCTTGAGCCTAAATCCTGCATGTGGGATTCGCCGATATTGGTAATGACGGCCGCTTCCGGTTCAGCAAGGCGGCTCAGAAAATCAATTTCGCCTCTCGCGCTCATTCCCATTTCTAAAACGGCAATTTCCGTATCCTCAGGCATGGCAAGCACGGTCAGCGGCAGGCCGATATGGTTATTAAAATTGCCGGCGGTTTTGTGAACGCGGTATTGAGTGCCGAGGACGGCGTGAAGCATGTCTTTTGTTGTCGTTTTTCCGTTGCTTCCGGTCACCCCGATGACCCGTGTGCCGAGCTCTTCTAAATAAGCTTTTGCCAATTTTTGCAGCGCCTCCAGCGTGTCATCGACAAGGATGACAGCACGATCTTTCGGCGGATTTGGTTCGGAGCGGTCCCACAATACGGCGGAAACGCCTTTTTCGAAGGCTTGCGGCACAAAGGTGTGGCCGTTAAAATGCTCGCCTTTTAAAGGGATGAACAGCTGATTTTTTTCCAAAGTCCGCGTATCGGTTGCGGCGCCCTCAATCATTGTTTGTTCAAATACAGGATTTGTCAGTGTGCCTTTGACCATGTCTGCGATTCGTTTTACAGTTCGCTTTATCAAAGGTGGCACCTCGCTTTCTGAAAATGTTGTCTGTTACGGGAAAAGACACTGCCCCCTTACAGGCAGTGTCCGTCTTCATTAAAATGTATGTTTAATCAGCTGTTTCTCGGCATGGCGCTCTTTTGCCAGCTCAACCAGCTGTTCAATCAGATCACTGTAATCTACGCCTGCTTCTTTCCATAGCAGCGGGAACATGCTGAATGGCGTAAAGCCCGGCATTGTGTTCACTTCGTTAATGAGCACTTGACCGTCATTGGTCAGGAAGAAATCGGCGCGGACAAGGCCTGAGCCGTCAATCGCTTTGAAAGCTTTAATCGCCATCTCGCTGATTTCCGCGTATTGTTCATCCGTCACTTGCGCGGGAATCATTAAATCCGTGTCGCCGTCTTCGTATTTCGCTTTGTAGTCGTAAAAATCGGTTTTTGGCGCGATTTCACCGACGGCGGAGCATTTCGGTTCGTCATTTCCGAGCACGCCGATTTCAATTTCTCTGCCGGCGATTCCTTCTTCCACAACAATTTTCCGGTCATACTCAAAAGCCAGTTCAAAGGCTTTTTCAAGCTCTTCACGGTTTCGGCATTTGCTGATTCCGACACTTGAACCGAGGTTCGCCGGTTTGACAAAGCACGGATACCCCAGTTCCTCTTCAACCTGCTGTAAGCAGCTGTCCGGAGTCTGTTTCCAATCTTTTTTTAAGAAAGCGGCGTACTTCGCCTGCGGAAGCCCCGCTTGAGCGAACAAATGCTTCATGATGACTTTATCCATGCCCGCTGATGATGCAAGCACTCCGTTGCCGACATAAGGAACGTTCAGCAATTCAAGAAGCCCCTGGATCGTGCCGTCCTCACCGTTCGGTCCGTGGAGAAGCGGGAAAACGACGTCAATCGGCGCCTTTTCATCAGCCGACGCTTCAGGAAACATTTCCCGGTTCAATGCGGAAAGAGCGAAACTTTCACCATTTTGTTCCAGCTGCAGCATTTTCACGTTGGAAACCGGTTCAGTCAGAAGCGGACCTCTTTGCCATTCTCCTTTTTCCGTGATGTAAATCGGATGTATATCAAACTTATCAGTATTAAGCGCTTTTGTTACAGCCAGTGCTGTCTGAAGCGATACATTGTGTTCAGCTGACTTTCCGCCGTACACCAATCCTAGACTTGTTTTCAATGGATATTCCCCCCACAACAATTCATCTTTACTATCTTATCATTTTCCTCAGAAAATGATCTAATTATTTTTGGGCATTCTGAATATGAAAGCATTTGTATGTAATTCCTTTTTATTTTATATTAAAATGGCATGGAAAAGGAGATGTGTCATATGAAAAAAATCAGTACAACAGAACAATTTAATGAACTTATTCAATCCGACAAGGAAATCATCGTGAAGTTTTTCGCTGACTGGTGCCCTGACTGCACGCGCATGAATATGTTCATCGGCGATATTTTGGAAGAATATAATCAAAATGATTGGTATGAGCTGAACAGAGATGAGCTCCCTGAGCTTGCCGATAAATATCAGGTGATGGGCATTCCGAGCCTTCTGATCTTTAAAAACGGAGAAAAGAAAGCGCATCTTCACAGCGCAAACGCTAAAACTCCCGAAGAAGTCACTGAGTTTTTATCACAGCATATTTAATTCGTTCCCCGATCTTTGTTTATGACTTCAGGCTCTACATGGACATGGACATGAGTAACATCATGTTCATGTTTTATTGCATATTCGACCTCATCGGCTACTTCATGGCCTTCCTTCACAGACAGTCCCGGATCTACCGTAATGACCATTTCCACATGAACCGTGCTCCCCAAATACCTTGCTTTCACATCCTTCAGCCTGCTGACTTCTTTTATTTCTTTCACCGTATGTTTGTACGGCTCCAAATCTTTCAGGTCAAACCCGTCCGTCAATGAGTGGGTAGCATCTTTGAAGATGTCCCATGCCGTCTTGCAGATGATGATCCCGATCAGAAAAGCAATGACCGGATCAATCCACGGCAGATGAAACCGGGCCGTTATGACTCCTATGAACGCCCCAATACTGACATAAGCGTCAGAACGGCTGTCTTTCGCCGCCGCATGAAGTGCCGAACTTTTGATCCGATCCGCCAGACGGCTGTTGTATACATACATGCCGTACATCACAATCGCGCTTCCGAGCGCCGTCCAAGCCGCAATGAAGCTCGGCTCGGCCTCCGTACCGCTCACAACCGCCTTCGCTCCTCCGATCAGCACTTCAATGCCGACCGCCATCATAATAAAAGACGCAATTAATGAAGAAATTGTTTCAGCCCGATAATGTCCATAGGCATGATCACTGTCCGCGGGGCGCTGGGAAATCCGGAGACCGATCAGCACAGCCAGTGATGCGACAATATCCGTGGCATTATTTAACCCGTCCGCTCTGAGCGCTTCGGAATGATAAACAAGACCGATCACCAGTTTAACGGCGGCAAGGATGAGGTACGCAGCGATATTGAGAAGCGCGCCTTTTTCGCCCCGTTTTAAGTTTGCCGTTTGATCGTTCATGTAAGACGCCTCCATTCTCATTCATAGTATGGATGGAAAAGCAGAAAAATAGCAGTTTTGATCTGCCGGAAATGCATAAATTCGACAGCATTATTCCCCGGGAAACTTTTTGTCGAAAAATTGGCTGTATTTTTCCTTTACATATGAATATTCACATTGTATACTTTCATTGAATGATAATGATTATCAATATCATTTAATGGGAGGGTAATCATGAGATCTTCTCCTCAACTCAGATCATCCGTTGAAGGACGAAAAAAACATCTGATCCACTTGCTGATCAATAACGGTATATACAAAAAGTCGGAACGGCATTTATACGAATTATCGCTTGGAGAGTTAGAAAGCGAATATCAAATATGTAAGGAAGGTGCGGACTCATGCCGAAACGTAAAATAAAAACTTACGAACAGCTGATAAAAGAAAACAAGGCCGCCATCATGAATAATCAAAAGCTGATGAATGTGATCTATGACAGAATTGACCGTAAGCATCAAAAACGGCTTCAGCACAACAGCCATACATAAAAAGAGCCTTTTTCAGGCTCTTTTTTTATTGTTCAAATGCTTCCGCCGCTAATTTACCGATGACCGCATCGTCCATCGGCGGGTTGTGAAGTCCCGCCCGGGCATCCCGGTAATACCGCTGAAGCGGATTGTTTCGTTCCAGGCTTTTCGCACCGGTGATTCTCATCGCTTTATCAACAATAGAAAGGGCGGCATTTGTCACAATGTGTTTTGCCGCGCCGAGCTCGCTTTTTATAAACGGACGGCGTTTTGGGTCATCATACATTTGCGCCGCCGTGAAGAGAAACTGTCTCGCTTTTAACAATTCCAGCTCCATCTCCCCCACTCGCTGCTGAACGGCCGGCACGTCTTTAATCGGACCGTTCAGGCTGTTCGGCGAATATTCGGATGCAAACCGGACGGCATAGTCCCTTGCCGCTTGAGCGATGCCCAAATAAGCAGCGGGAATGTGGAGCAGCCAGCCGTTCACTTTTGCCCCTCTCGGCCCGCTGAAAAGCTCCACAAGCCGCTCGTCACTGACCGTGACATGATCTAAAAGAAGATCATGGCTTCCGGTCGCCTTCATGGCGATCATATCCCATGTTTCTTCGACCGAAACGCCAGCCTGGTCTTTATGGATGAGAAAAACGCCGGTCGTTTGCTTTTCTTCAATCCATGCCGTCACCAGCATATAATCCAAAGTCAGTGAAAGGGTTGTAAAGGTTTTTCGGCCGTTCAGCACCCATTGACCGTCTTTTTTGACCGCGGAAGTGCCGGGTCTTCCCCCTCTCGTCGGGCTGCCGGTCTGCTTTTCCGTCGCTGCCCTGTTCAAGACGGCTCCCTTTTTTACTTCTTCTGCGATAAATGAAAAGACATCTTCATTCCAGCTGTTTTCTTCTCCGAGCTCTCCCATGACGGATAAATGCCAGCCGATTCCGAGAGCTACGGCGGCGTCGCCCCTCGCCAGCCGCTCCTGAAACAGCACCATATCGTAAACCGAGATGCCTGCTCCGCCGAAAGCCTCAGGTACCGTTAGCGCCGTATATCCCGCGTCCCGCAATCTTTGAATTTTCTCTGCGGGAAAACGGCCCTCTTCATCTTCAAGCGCGGCTGTTTTTTGAAATTCATCTGCGAGAAGGCCGATTTTTTCCACCCATTCTCTCTGCCGTTCATTCTGTATCCATAAAGACACTGGAATCCCCCCATTATAATTCCGATAAAGTTAATAAGTATTATAGAGATTCAAGTCTCGTTCCGCAACTGTGAGGCTGTACAAAAAAACACGCTATTCCGTAGAATAGCGTGTTCAGACTGCTTCCGGGCCGCGGTCCTGCTTGAGCCCGAGATAGATCAGCATATATGTGAGATAACCCATCGTCATCACAAGCCCGCCAAAGAAAAAGCTTGAGAAAATCGGCTCTTCAAAAGCGGTGACTGCCGCAAGCACGATCCAGCTTGCATACAGGTAGATGATGAAATAACGGAATCCCGTCTTCATTTTATATAAGAGAAACAGACCCGCTGTAGAAAACAATCCCAGCGCAAGTCTGAAATAAACAAGATGTTCGAATTGGAACATGAATGACACAAAGGAAAAACCAAGCAATAACACAATCGGTAATGCGGTAATAAAATTTCTCAAGTGAGCACCTCCGTCATTACCTTTATTATAAATCAAAATAGCATAAATTATTGATTTATCGTGATCTTTTTCACAAAAATGTCATTCCTTTACTTCACACCCGAACATCGCGTTTGCAAAAACTCCACCAAGCGACGGCTAAGAAGAAGACGATATGGATAATGATAATGCCCACGGAAAATAACGGCGTCATTCCCGCAAACAGCGGTTTCGCCCCGCTCATGTATTGCGTCAGGTCAGTATTCGCGAACAGCAGGAAGCTTCCCCATTTGTTTTGGAAGAGAGACATAATCGTCACGAGTGATTTTGCGCCGTACAGCACGATAAATGATAAGATGACGGCCGTGGCGCTGTTTCGGAATAAGGAAGAGCACAGCAATCCGAAGCATGCCATCGCAAATGCCTCGACCCAGTTCGTGCCGATTACTTTCAGCGTGTTCACGAGGAGCGTCCCTGATTCAGATGTCACCGACATACCGAAGAAAGCGATGCCGAAAATCAGTGACAGAATATAGTACGCCGCATACAGATACAGGCTGACCAAAAGTACGGTAATGAGTTTAGATATAAAAATGCGCTCCCGCTTTACCGGGCGGATTAACAAAAACTTGATCGTTTTCTTATCAAATTCAGCGGAAATGATCGTTGCCGCGATCACGATCGTTAATGCCTCAAGCAGAATATTCAGCCCGGGTGCGTACGCCATGTAGCCGATGAAATTCTCATCCGTCCCGGAGCTGATGACAAGCCGTTTAATGACAAGCGCCATAATAAACTGGAGAACGGCCATCAGAATAAGCGCCACTAATGAGACTTTTCGATTAAAGAGCTTCATATGCTCATTTGCTGTCAATTTAAACATTCGTCTCCCCCTCCTCTTGAAGCGCCGTCGTCACTTTCATGAATTCATCCTCAAGCGATTCAGCATACGGCATGATGGAATACACGAGAAAGTCTTGTCCGACGAGCGCCCGGTTTAATGCCGGGATGTCCTTCTTCGACACGGTGACGGTAATGCCCCCGCCGTTTTTCTCCGGAGCAAATTGCTGTTCGGACAGCCATTCGAATGCTTTGTCAGCCGGCTGGATGTCGATGACGGCTTTTTCCTCTTTTTCCGCAGCGCCGCGCAGGACGACCTCTGTTTTGATTTCACCTTTTTGAATGATGATGACACGGTCGCAAAGATCCTCCACTTCACGCAATAAATGCGTCGCAAAGAGGATGCTCGTCCCTTCAAGCTCCGCGAGCTCTTTTAAATGATCGCGGAAATCCTTCATTCCGCCGGGATCAAGTCCGTTTGTCGGTTCATCCAAAATGAGCAGCTTCGGACGGTGAAGAATGGCTTGTGCGATGCCGAGGCGCTGACGCATACCGAGGGAATACGTTTTAACTTTGTCGTGAACGGCATTTGCAAGGCCGACCCGCTCGATTACTTCCTGAAGCCTGTCCTCCTTGATGTTCTTGTGCATGTTGGCAAAGTGCTTCAGATTTTCCCACCCCGTCAGATATGGGTAGAATTCAGGGTTTTCCACGATCGCTCCGACAGATTCAAGCGCTTTTTCGAAATCAGCATCGTGCTGAAAACCGTTAATTGTAATCGTACCGCTGTTTTTCTTTAAAAGGCCGACGATGATTCTGATAAGTGTGGTTTTCCCCGATCCATTCGGACCGAGCAAACCGATGATCTCGCCCTGCCTGACATCCAAGCTGATGTTTTTTAAAATGTGCTTTTTGCCTATTGTTTTGTCAAGGCCTTCGATATGTAAAATCGGCTCAGTCATACAGCCTTCCTCCTTTTTCAAAAAAAATAAACAGTGCCCGTACATAAGGCACTGTCTGCATTATAACATTTGTCATATATTCGTGAAGAGCGGAGCTGATGTTACGTCTTATCCGGCTCCGGTCCGGATTTATCCATCTCTTCGTTATTGACGACATCCAGAATATCCAGCAGGAACACAAAAATCGGAATCCCGATAATCAAGCCCCAAATGCCGAAGAAATGTTCCGAGAAAATCAAAACTGTAAAGGTAAAAAAGATCGGAAGTTCCGTTTTCGCTGACATCAGTTTCGGATTAAGGAAGTAAGTCTCAATCGCATGAATGACGAAAATGACCAGTACGATGTAGATGACATACGCAGCGCCGCCGGTCGTATACGCGATGATACTGAGCGGAATGAGCGAAATCACCACACCCGCAACGGGAATGAGCCCGAGGAAAAAGACCATGATTGACAGGCCGAACAGCTGCGGAAAATGCAGAATCGCCAATGCGATCAAGGTGAGGATACAGTTCACCAGCGCGATGATAAATTGAGCTTCAAGCACTTTGCCGAACGTTCTCGCAAACTTGCTGCCGAAATAAGCAAGTTCGTAGTAAAAAACAGACAGCTTGCTGTGCTGAAATTTTTTCATAAACTCCGTGAGCCGCTTTTTCTCGAACAGGAAAAACATGCTGAGAATCAGTGACATCACGACCTGCAAACCGAAAGTGCTGATATCGGCCAAGTATGTATACAGTACATTAAATCCTTCTTTTACATAGGAACCGATATTAATATCGCCGAACACGCTCGATATTTCTTCATAAAACGGGATGACATCGGGATGATACGCGATGTGCTTAATCTGCTTAATCAGCTGTTCAATCTGCTTGGCAACAATCGGGTAAAAGACAAAGCCGCCCACAGTCGCTCCGACAGCCAGCGCAATATATAAAACGGTAATGACCACCCTCTGGCTGATCCGGAAAAAATGGTTCAACACGTGCCTGATGACAGTCTCCAGCCGATCCATCAGAAAAGTAAAAATAAACGTAAGCAAAATCAAATTAATCATACTTCGGAATACAACTAACACCCCAGTCAAAACAAGAAAAACGGAAAAACGTCTGACACCCGGATGCTGAAAAAATTTAAAAATAGCCGCCATTTATACACTCCTGCTAGGACAAAAAGCCCTTAGATTTCATCTTTCACTCTCTAATTGTAAATTATATAACAAAATGACGCTAAGGTCTTTGTCCACCTCTTAATAAATTTAAACAAATTTATCTTTTTTACTCATAGCGGCCGAAAAAAAGAACGGCATGCCCGATGCATGCCGTTCCTCCCCTTTTAAACCGCCGTTTTCATTTCTTTTACGGCCTGTGTGCTTTTCACTTCGTCAAATTCATTTTCGCTCTTGGCTACGATAATGGTGGCGATTCCGTTTCCGATCAGATTGACGATCGCCCTTCCTTCACTCATAAAGCGGTCAACACCGAGGAGCAGCGCAAGCCCTTCCAGCGGGATAACCTGAAGCGCTGACAAGGTGGAGGCGAGCACGATAAATCCGCTTCCGGTTACGCCCGCCGCGCCTTTTGATGTCAGCATCAACACGAGAATGATCGTAATCTGCTGACCGATCGTAAGGTCAACGCCGAACACCTGCGCCAGAAAAACCGTCGCCATGGATAGATAAATTGAGGTGCCGTCCAGATTAAAGGAATATCCCGTCGGAATGACAAGGCCGACAACCGATTTGGAACAGCCGTAGCGCTCCATTTTATCCATCATCCGCGGCAGAACCGACTCAGAAGAGCTTGTGCCGAGAACGATGAGCAGTTCATCTTTTATAAACCGGAGATAGTTCCACAAGCTGAAACCGAATATTCGGCAAATGATATTCAAAGCGACAAATACAAACAGGAACATCGTAATGTATACAGACAGCATCAGACTCGCCAGCGGCTTGATGGAATCCAGTCCGAAGTGGCCGATTGTATAGGCCATGGCCCCGAATGCGCCGATCGGCGCCGCACGCATGATGTAGCCGATGATTTTGAAAAAGACGTGTGACAGTTTATCGAAGAAATCAATAATGCTTTTGCCTCTTTCACCCAGCGCCGCCAGGCCGACCCCAAATAAAACAGAAAAGAATAAGACCTGAAGAATATCGCCTTTTGCAAAAGCGTCAACCATGTTTGACGGAACGATGTGAGTGATAAATTCAATCCAGTCAATTCCCTGTCCCCCGTTTTGCGTGTACTGAGAGACATCTCCTTTTTCAAGCTTGCTGTAATCAAGCCCCTCACCCGGCTTCATGATATTGACGACCAGAAGTCCGATAATAAGGGCGATAGTGGTTACGACCTCAAAATAAATAAATGCTTTTCCCCCGACTTTGCCGACTTTTTTCATGTCTCCCATCTTGGCGATGCCAAGCACGATCGTCAGGAATATGATCGGGGCGATAATCATTTTTACCGCATTGATAAATGTATCGCCGAGCGGTTTCATTTGTTTCCCGGCCTCAGGCCATACGAGCCCGACGATGACGCCGATGATGACCGCCGTGATGACTTGCACCGTGAGATTTTTGAAAATTTTCATCCCTACTCCCCCTTGCCTCTCGCTGCGTCTATGTACAAATGATAGCGTTTTCATGAAGAGAGGGGAAGCTTATGATCATAACGGACATTTTGGTCTTTTTGGTCTTGGCTAACGGACAAATTTGTAGCGGTTAACCGGCCGGCCCACTCCCCCGTATTGAATGTCCAGCTTTATCTGGCCGCCCTTTTCAAGGAAATCGAGATAACGCCGCGCCGTCACCCTGGCGATTCCGAGCGCTTTGGCGGCTTCTTCAGCTGAAAGCGGCTCCGTCTGCTGTTTCATATAGGTCAAAATTTCATTCATCGTAAAATGATTTAACCCCTTCGGAAGATCCCGGGGCTGATTTTGCGGAATTTTAAGCAGCGCGTCAAGCTGATCTTGCGACATGGTGTCATGCTCTTCAATTTTGCGTTTATATTGTTTAAAGTTTTCGAGCGCCTGTCTCATCCGCTCCAGCTTGAACGGCTTCAAAATGTAATCGGCCGCACCGTTTTGCAGCATAAGCTGGATCGTCTCTTTGTCTTTTGCAGCCGAGACGATGATGACGTCCACTTCGAGCTTTTGTTTTCTGATTTCCTGGAGCGTTTTAATGCCGTCTTTTTTCGGCATGTACACGTCTAATATCACGAGGTCGGGGTGCAGTTCTTTTATGAGCCTGATTCCCTCGTCTCCGTTAGCGGCCGTGGCGATGACGCTGAATCCCGAAACACCGGTGATAAATTCTTTATTCACCTCCTGCACCATCGGATCATCTTCAATAAGCAGCACCTTGATGTCCATTTAATGATTCCTCCCCCTTCATCGGAAATAAAATTGAAAATGCCGTTCCCTGTCCCTGCTGTGAGTCGACTTCAATGACGCCCATCCCTTTGTCGACGATTTGTTTGACGAGGTACAATCCGTATCCCGTGCCCCCCGTTTTATTGACGGTAAACCCTTTTTCATAAAGGCGCGGGATGTGCTGATCGGAAATCCCGCTTCCGTTGTCTTCTATTAATATAGCAAGCACTTCATCATTTTGCTCGATACTGATGTCAATGTGTTTGTCCTCCGTGTCCGCTGTTTCAAATGCGCCGAATGCATTTTCTATTAAATTGCCGAGCAGGACGACGATGTCATGCTGATCGACATGCTCCGGAAATTCCGAGAAGCTGCTGTTTTCATCAATTTCCACAGAAATGCCGAGCTCTTTTCCTCTTTTGATCTTGCTTAACAAAAGCCCCGCCGCAGCGTCATTCTGAATGGCCTGATGAAGAAATTCAGTGACGCTTTCTTGTTCTGATGATGCCTTGAAAGCGAGCTGGAGCGCTTTTTCTGATTTTCCGAGCTGAATCAGTCCCGCGATGGTGTGGAGCTTGTTCATATGCTCGTGGTTTTGGACTCTGAGCGCATCGACAAAGTTTTTTACGCCTGTCAGTTCTTCAGCCATTTTCGCCGCTTCCGTCCTGTCCTGGAAAATGGCGACGGCTCCGATGACCTTCTTTTTCATGACAATCGGAATTCTGCTGCTCATGATCACCTTTCCGCTGACTTGAATTTCTTCATTATATACAGCTTGGTTCCGCTCGACGATTTCAGGGAGCCTGGAATCTTTTAATACGTCCCAGATCAATCTGCCATCGGTATCTTGACTGACATTGAATATCTGCTTCGCTTTTTCATTAAAAATGGTGATGTGATGCTGATTATCAATCGCGATGACACCCTCATTCATTGAATGAAACGTAGCGGTCCGTTCCTCATACATTCTCACGATCTCATGGGGCTCCAGCCAAAACATCTGTTTTTTGATGTGGCGGGCCAGCAAAAAAGAGCCGGCCAGTCCGAAGCCGAGCGCCAACAGAACGATAAACAGAATTTCATGCTTCAGCTGAAGAAGAATTTCACCAAAGCCCGGCAGCGTTTTACCGGCAAGGACGACACCGATCTGATTCAGATCCCGGTCTTTTACGGGATAAAAAGCGCGGACGGCGGTGCCGATCTCTCCCTTTGCTTCAGAAAAATAAATGTGCTCGGCGAACGCCGCTGCTTCGTCCTCGCCCCTTGAACGCTTTCCGATCATTGTGCTGACGGGATGTGAATAGCGGATATGATCCATATCCATGACGACGATGTAGTCCGCTTCATTGATGATCCTTATTTCTTCGACCGCATGGCGCACGTCTTCTCTCTGTTTTTTCTGCTCAAGAGCGCGTTTGACATCCGTCATCTCAGATACCGTCCGCGCGGTATTCATCAGCCGTTTTTTCAGCTCGCGCTCTTCTGTGTGCTGAATATTGCCGATCAGCACGATGCCTACGATCAAAAAGGTAAAAAGCACGACGATATAAGAAAGTATGGTGATTTTCCAGCGGATGGTGAGCTTTTTTTTCGTCATTGGCCTCTTCCTTTCCGTCTCTTTACGAAACCGGCCCGCCCGATTATGCTTGTTATAGAAAATGGCGGAGGGGGTTTTCGATGAAAAGCTTGCTGACTTGTCTCAGCCTGATGGTACTCGGTATTGGAACCGCTTTATTCATCGGCTTTCATGATCGTTTCTCAACGGAAGATCCGTATTATGATGACGAACAGGAAGGCCTGAAAGATCAAATTGTTTTCAAATTCAGCCATGTCGTTGCTGAAAACACGCCTAAAGGGCGGGCTGCGAATAAGTTTGCCGACCTGGTCTATCAAAAGTCCGGCGGCACCATTAAAGTAGAGGTGTTTCCAAACGGGAGCCTCTATTCAGATAATGAAGAAATAAACGCCCTCCAAAATGGGGACGTGCAATTCATCGCTCCCTCCACCTCAAAGCTCGGATCACTCTCTCCCGAATGGGGTGTTTTGGACCTGCCATTCGCGTTTACAAGCTATAAGGCCGTGCAGGAAGGCTTAAACGGAAAAATCGGCACCCGCCTGTTTGCATCTTTAGAAAAGCATCATTTGAAAGGACTGGCATACTGGACAAACGGGTTTAAGCAGCTCACGTCAAATAAAGGGCCGATCTTCACACCGGACGACTTAAAGGGACAGGCTCTCAGAATCATGCCGAGCAGTGTGATAGAGGATCAGTACCGCCTGCTTGGCGCGCAGCCGCGGCAGGATTCCTTTAATTCCACGTTTCAGCTCTTGGAAAGCAATCTCGTAGACGGAGAGGAAAATACGATTTCAAATATCTATTCTAAAAAATTTTATAATGTTCAAGATTATTTGACAATCAGCAATCACGGATACCTCGGTTATGCCGTGATGACCGACGAGCATTTCTGGAATTCACAGACTGAAAAAACGAGAACCATCTTAACGGAAGCGATGAAAGAAACGACGGAATGGAACGAAGCCTCCGCTGAGAAAATGAATAAAGACCAGCTCGAAGAAATCAAGAAGAATTCATCCATCAACATTCACGTGCTGACGAAAGCGGAAAGGAAAAAGTGGATGAAACGTCTCGACCCAGTTTACGGGCAATATGAGCAGGTGATCGGCCGCGGACTTGTGGAAGATCTGTTATCCTTGCGGCGCGATCCTTAGCAATACCAATACTCTCATCTCCGTTTCATCCCTTGTCCTGACGGGGAAGTAAATAGGGACAAATAAAAAAAGGAGATGGAGACATGTTTACACATACGAAAAGATTGCAGCATCCGGCTAAACCGGACCGTCCTGACCCGCTGTTCGCAAAAAAGATGCAGGAAATCTTAGGCGGACAATACGGGGAAATATCCGTCGCCATGCAATATTTGTTCCAAGGCTGGAATACACGCGGCAATGAAAAATATAAAGATCTCCTGATGGATACCGCAACGGAAGAACTCGGCCATGTTGAAATGATCGCGACGATGATTGCGAGACTGTTAGAAGATGCCCCGCTGGCAGAGCAGGAAAAAGCGGCTGATGATCCGGTCATCGGGTCCATTTTAGGCGGCATGAATCCGCACCATGCCATTGTCTCAGGGCTCGGCGCAATGCCGGAGAGCAGCACGGGCGTTCCGTGGAGCGCAGGCTATATCGTCGCAAGCGGAAACCTTTTGGCAGACTTCCGCGCCAATCTGAACGCCGAATCACAGGGAAGGCTTCAAGTCGCACGCCTGTATGAAATGACCGATGATAAAGGTGTGAAAGATATGCTCAGCTTCCTGCTGGCGCGTGATACGATGCACCAAAACCAATGGCTTGCGGCCATTAAAGAATTAGAAGCACAGGAAGGTCCGATCGTTCCTTCCACATTCCCGAAGGCGCTGGAAAAACAGTCATTCTCCCATAAGCTTATTCATTTCTCAGACGGCGGAGAAAGCGCTGAACAGAATTGGCTGCAGGAAAAAGCGCCGGACGGCGAACCGTTCGAATACGAAAAAGAACCGAAAGCGCACGGCGAAATAGCTAAGCTGGATCCTGTCCCGCCTTATGTCCACAACACGCTTCCCGGACGAAAATAAAAAAAGCCCTCTAAAAGGGCTTTTTTTATGTGCGCACAACTGTCCAATCCGGCTCCGGCCGGTAATCAGGGTGCTGGATTATATCGCCTGCTTCGTCTTCCTCACAGAGCGTAACGGTAATAGATTGATAAGTATCCTTTTGCTCTGCTGATGCAAATATAGAGTCGTGGTGTTGTTCCATAAACATATCGTAGCTGCGGCGGTTTTCCCAGACCCCGATAATCACGGCTGTGAGACCGCCGTTTTCATCCGTCTGCCAGCCGCCGGTCTGCTTAATAAAACCTTCTATTTGAGACAGCTGTCTCCAGACGGACTGGGCTTTTGAAAATGCCTCGGCTTGTGAATCCGCTACTCTGCAAATTACCTTTTTAATCAACATGCGGCCATACCTTCTGAAAAGGACGCACAACCTTCATTCATAACTGGCTGCGTAAAATCAGCGTACAGGCCCTGTGCCCCGTGAGTTTGAATATCCAGCATACCATTCCCCTTTTTCCTTTTATTGTAACTCAGAACAGCGAAAAAACACAAAAAAAGATCCGGATGTAATCCGGATCTCTTTTCGACGCTGTGATGTCTGCCTTTATGCTTTCATTAGCTGCTGCGTCTGTTTCCGCCTTTTTGGCCGATTTCCTTATAAAATTCTTTGTCATGATTTTTGCTTGTGGCTTCTCCGCCTTTTTCACCAATTTCCTGATAGAATTCTTTGTCGTGGTTTTTGCTTGTGGCTTCTCCGCCTTTTTCACCGATTTCCTGATAGAATTCTTTGTCGTGATTTTTGCTTGTGGCTTCTCCGCCTTTTTCACCGATTTCCTGATAGAATTCTTTGTCGTGATTTTTGCTTGTGGCTTCTCCGCCTTTTTGACCAATTTCCTGATAGAATTCTTTGTCATGGTTATTGCTTGTAGCTTGTCCGCCTTTTTTACCTGCTTCTTCTCTGCTCATTTTGTTTTCTTGTGCCATTTTTGAATTCCTCCTTTAATTGGTGTTGGTTGTTGGTTTCCCGATTTCAGAACTCATAAACAAAGAAAACACATTGAATGTGTTTTCGGGTGGTTTTTTATCATTCTGTATCTTTCAGGCGTTTTAGAATCCGGCGCTTTTTATAAAGCATGATGCCTGTTTCCGCGATGCTTTCTAAAGCTGAACGGTTGGCGGATGCGCCGAAGACGATGCCTGCGGCCGGAACCATTTGCAGCAGTTTTTTCGCGGCGAACGTGTCGCGGTAGCTGTAAACGACTTCCCGCCAGCCTTGGATTTGCGAGGCAATGCGCTGATAGGTTTGGTCGTTTTGATCATATTGCTGTAAATCCCGCAGGATTGCTTTTTTTCCGATGACGTCACTGGATGCCAGCTGGAGCAATTTGATGATAAACACGCGTTCTTTTTTGTCTTTCGGATCAAAGCCGTAGGCAATCGCGATGTCCTGCAGCGTCTTTAAGGACAGACCGAGCATCGCCGGAATATCTGCCGCAAGCGTAAATACACCGCCGACTCCCGTTGCGGCTCCCTGCACCGTGGCGGTCTTTACGCTTGTGCGCGCCATGGCTTCTGCGATTTCATCCATGACGGCAAGCGGCGCATTCCGGATATCGGGAAGCGTTTGACATGTGCCGTGCGGCAGCCGTTTCTGAAACTTTTTGATGATGCGCTTTTCTGATGTGAGATACTGTCCGCCTGACTGAATAAACGTTCCCGTTTCATCGAGAATGCGTCCGATTTTCCTCTGAATAAATTGAGGTGTCAGCTTGTCCAAAATCTGAAACGGCAGGCGGGTGAGCGTTTTCCAGAACATCACCCTCTGCTGCGCCTTTTCCCATTTTTGAATGTCTTTCAATTGTCTTTCCAGGTCTGTCCGTTCTTCTGTCACCCGTCCTGCACGTCCCTTCCGAATGTCTTTGTACATAGTATACCTTTCGGCCGGCTTTTGTTTACATTGATTTTGCAGAACTCGGCATCATGCCGGTTCACACCGTTTTCTTTTTCGCAGGACGGGGAACATTTTTTATAAAGGAGGAATCATCATGCCTTGGTCTATGAAAGATTATCCGCAATCATTAAAGAATCTTGAGGAACCTGTAAGGAAAAAAGCGATCGAAATTGCGAATGCGATGTTGGATGAGGGGTATGAAGAAGGACGGGCCATCCCCATTGCGACAAGTCAGGCGAAAGAGTGGAAAGAAAACGCATCAAAGGAAGACATCGATCAGCTGATGAAACACGATGATGAAACGAAGCGAGGAAATTAAACCGTTATACATGGAAAAACCCCGCTCTGAAAAGAACGGGGGTTTTTCTGATTATAAACCGTAATAATAAGATAGAGTGGTGACGGACACGTAGCCTGTCGCTCCTGCATACGTCACTTTCAGCCATTTATTAGAGTTGGTGTAGTGGCCTTGTACATATTCTCCGGTTACCCAAGTGCCTGTAATTGTTTTACCGCTTGAGAATGTTGTAATCGTTGAACAGCTGACCTTTGAGCATGAGCGCATGTTAGCACCGTAAATACCGACTGTTCCCCCGCTTGCTAAAATGGAAACGTCCGGTTCAGCTTTAGGTGTAAAAGTTGCGGCTGAGGCAGAGCCGCCAAAAGCGAATAAAGAAACAGCAAAAATCATGGCTAAAGAAAAGATCGACAAACGACGTACCAAGAAAATTCCCCCTCTTTTATCATATAGCTGGAAAGCTTTCCTGATATTATTATACTTTTTTGCCAGGAAGACTGAAATAAGTCTAATGCTCCAACTTCATTTCTGCGCAAATGATAAATTCTTTCTTTGTTTTGATAAATAACAGCGGTTTATTGGTCCTGGATCACTGATATACCGTGGATTCAAACGTTTATTCAGAGAAGCAGCGGTTTTGCCGGAGGTCATTTGAATGGTACAGAAAGGTTTTATCTTCCAAAGGAAAGATTCATTATTATTCTATTTACCCGGCAGACGGAGGCAATGTGCCGGCTTTTTCTCAATTCAGTGCCGGCGCTCGGAAGGTTCTGAGGTTTTATGGGCAAGTGTACTCTTTCACCTTTTTAAAGAACGCTCAAAGGATCCGCGCATGGGGAAACATCGCTTGAAAACAGCGTTGTTTCTATTCCGAAACGATGTCTTTTGCTTTTTCGGACCTTTCTCGGGCGGGATACATATCATAGATAAAACGGGGAAAAAATGTACTGGTTATTGAACATAAAGAGCTTGACAACTCATAATAGCGGATTTATGATGTAGATAAAATAATTTGCGTCTAGGAAACTTTTTGTTATTTAGCTAAAAATCTATCGGAATTTAGGTGAGACATAATGAGCAAAGACATCTCAGCACAATCACTGCAATCAAAAGCCGTTCAGGATGCACTTGACGGCAAAAGCAAGGGATTCAAGCGGCTTCTGCCTTTTTTAGGTCCCGCATTTATCGCGGCGATTGCCTACATTGATCCGGGAAACTTCGCTACGAATATCTCAGCTGGTTCGAAATACGGGTATATGCTGTTGTGGGTCATCCTCTTTTCAAACTTGATGGCTTTTTTAATTCAAGTCCTTTCCGCGAAGCTCGGCATCGCCACGGGTAAAAACCTTCCGGAAATCGCCAGAGACCGGTATCCGAAATGGGTATCCGCCGGGTTGTGGATACAGGGTGAGCTGGTGATTATGGCGACTGATCTGGCAGAGTTTATCGGGGCGGCCCTCGGGCTCAATCTGCTGTTCGGCATACCGATGATTGAAGCGGCAATTATCGCGGCGATCGGATCATTCGCGATTTTAGAGCTGCAGCGCCGGGGTTATCGGGCGCTGGAAGCGGGCATTGCCGGACTTCTGTTTGTCGTGGTGATCGCCTTCGCCCTGCAAACCTTCTTTGCCAAGCCTGACGCCGCTTCCGTTCTCGAAGGGCTGTTTATCCCGAAAATCGATGGAATGGACAGTGTGCTTCTGGCAACCGGGATCCTCGGTGCAACCGTGATGCCGCACGCCATTTACTTACATTCCGCCCTGACGCAGCGCCGTGTCGTCGGAAAAACGGATAATGAGCGGAAAAAGATTTTTAAATTCGAGACGATTGACATTCTTATCGCGATGGTAATCGCAGGGGCGATTAACGCAAGCATGCTGATTGTCGCGGCCGCTCTTTTCTTCAAGAACGGACTGTATGTGGAGGATTTAGACGTGGCTTATCAGCAATTCGGCCACTTTATCGGGCCGGCTTCAGCCGTTCTCTTCGGGATCGGGCTGCTGGCCGCAGGGCTTTCAAGCTCTTCTGTCGGCACATTGTCAGGCGATATTATCATGCAGGGCTTCATCCGTTACCGTATCCCGCTTTATTTGCGGCGTTTCATTACCATCATTCCTCCGATGATCATCATTATCTCAGGAATCAACGCCACAGAAGCGCTCGTATGGAGCCAGGTTGTTCTTTCATTCGGCATCGCCTTTGCGCTCGTGCCGCTGATTATGTTTACAAGCAACAAACGCCTGATGGGCGTCTTGACGAACCGAAAATGGGTGACGGCTCTCGCCTGGCTGATTGCGGTTTTGGTGATCGCGCTTAATCTGTTTGTGATTTACGATTCATTCCGTTAGAAAAACCGGCCCATCTCGGCCGGTTTTTCTTTTGGCGCCGGCTCTCGTTCGTATCTTTTTCCGGGCGTTTTTGGTATGATAGAAGAAAAATCGGAGTTTTGCTTATGTCAGTATTTATCCTTTTTTATCTGTGGATTGTGCCGATTGTCATCGGCATCTTCTGTTCTCTTATTGCTTATCGGACAACGGGTAAGAAACGTCTGATTCCAGGCTTTGTGATGATCGCATTGAGCATCGTTTCTTTAATCACGGGGCTTTGGATCGGCGGAGTGAACTATCATGTGTTCATCGGGGGAATGTTTTTATTCGGTACGTTATTGGCCGGTTCCGCCTTCCCGTTTTTCTTCGCTCTTTCACGCAAACAAAAATAAACAGGCTGTCGGGATCTTCTCGGCAGCCTGTTTTGTTTTTCCTTGAAATTATCTTATACAGAAGTCCTTATGAGGCGTGTATTGATTGATGGATAAGTTTCTTCATTGTGATTGAACCGGAGATGTAACCCCTGTCATGATAGTCACCCAAATGAAAAACGTTCTCTGCCCCTTATAACAAACATAAATAACAATGAAAATTTTCAAAAGATGAAATACCCTATGATCCCTAGCAAAAGAGAAACTGCCAGAGCATTCGGCAATTTTTGCCGCGTTGTTTAATCTTATTCAAAATGACAGCATACATATAGTTAGCAGCTTGAAGTGAGAGGAGACAAAAGAGTATGAATGGTTCCCCTATTAAAATTAACAACTTATCAGGAAACGGAGTTGTCAATGTCGGCGGCGCGTTAACCATCACCCCTATCACAGCTTCAAAAACAATGTTTGGATCCGGAGGCTTAAATACTGGAATCGTCATCCAAAACAACTCTGTAAGCCAGGCGGAAATGATTGGCCAACAATTTTCAGATCAGAAAGTTGTGAAATCGTTTTAGTGCGGCTGTGAAAGATATTATGAAAAAAACGCCTTATTTGGCGTCTTCAGTTCAAAGAGGTATTGGTGCACCACATACTGATTTAAGAAATTCGATATAGCGTGCAAAGCATCTTCTTGCCTTTTTGTAAGATTACGCATGATTGCTGATTCCTTCTATAATTAGAGGGGGAATCAGCGAGAATATTGTTCATCCTGAAAGTTTTTGTCTGTCTACTTTTAAAATTAAAAAGGGAATGTTCGTTCTTGTATTATTTACTCGAGGAGTATACACATCACGTTTCTATTAAATAAAACAAAGCCCTCCCAATCGGTAAGGGCTTTGTTTATTTCAATAATTCTTCCAGTGCTTTTGTTTCTGGCCCGTACATTCGCATCTGCTGTTTATTCGTGATAGACAGGAACCTTTTTACCAAAAGAGGACACCCTATATAGAGTGTCCCGTTTTATCAATTTTGCTTGTGGAGTTGTTATGTTTTAAATGCAGGAATGTAACTGCTGAATTTCTACCAGAACCCAAAAGGAAGGGGTCTACTCTGAAAGTCAATGTATCGGTTCCTGAAATCTTGCCTTTTTTACCCGGAAGCTTTGAATGAGGGAGAATTATGAACTTCACTATATACCTGCCTTCTTTGTCTTCGGATAATTCAACGCCTGCTTTAATGGTAACAGAGAGTGTGTCATCCTTATAAAATTCACGGGCACTGTCCAATATATTTTTACAGAAAAGCTCATGCATAAAAACACCAAATAGCTCCTGAGAAACTTTTGGGTTCTGGCTGTCGTCTTGTTTAGCAGAAACTGTGATAGAGCTTAACGAAAAACACAAGATAACCAATACAATTATTTTTTTCACAGTAATCATCTCCCTTCACTTTAACATTTGCATTCCTTTATTTTTTATTACACCTTGAATATCTATTAACTTTGAAAAGTCTTCTCTCTTCATAAAAGAGAGCCATCGCTCGCCAGGCGCGGATTCTATGCCATTTCCACAGATTTCAATGTGATAGACTTGAGGTTCCCGTCCTCTAAGCTTCCAAGCGGGTTCGAACTGCTGAGCACTTCCTTACCATGGAAGAGGTCAGTAAAACTGATAAGAACTAATGGATCCATAAGACAGCCTAAACCGCCGATTGAACATATACATAATTTGATTGAAATGTTATTTGAAAAGAACAGCGGTATTCAATTCGTTGCTGAACAAGATGGTAAGCTCATTGGCTTTGCAACATTATATTTTAGTTTTAGCACAACGAAAGCAAATAAAATAACAGTAATGAATGATTTATTCGTGGCAGAAAACGCAAGGGGTACAGGGGTTGCCCAAGAACTGTTTAAAAGATGCGAATCATTCACAAAAGAAAACGGGTATGCACATATGTCGTGGATAACTGCAGCTGATAATTACCGTGCACAAAGGTTCTATAAAAAGATGGGCGGTTCTCTTGGAGATTGGTTGAACTATACCATATAATCCGACATGACATTATTGAAAAAACAGAACAAAAAGCAGGGCTTTTACTACGGCTCAACTGGGTAAATAAGAGGGCCTCTATGCAAGCCGCCCAACAAATAAAAAAATAAACAGGCATGCTGCCTGTTTATTTTTTATAAACGCCGGCTTTTAGAACAGCCGTTTTAAGCTTTTCTTGAGAGACGGCATTTCGATTTTTTGGTTTTCAAAGAAGTTTTTCAGCATGTATTTGCTGAACCCCTTCGCTTGGCCGTAAGTGATTTTTCCCGGAAGCGGCGGCTCGTCGCCGATGACGGCGTCGATGACGACCGGCTCATTTGAGTTGAGCGCTTCATGGAAAGCGGGAGCCAATTCTTCGTGTTTCGTCACTTTGATCCCTTTTGCCCCGCAGCTTTCTGCAAAAGCGGCGTAATCCACATTTTGCAGCTGGGTGACGAAGTCAATGTTGCCTTTGACTCGCTGTTCATATTCGATCATGCCTAAACTTTCGTTGTTTAAAATAACAACCGTAATCGGCAGTTTATATTTAACAGCCGTCGGCAGATCCTGCATCACCATTGAAAATCCGCCGTCTCCGCAAATGGCGATGGATTGCCTTCCGGGTTCGGCAAGGCTTGCGGCAATGGCTCCCGGAAGCCCGCATCCCATCGTGGCGAGCCAGCTTGATACGATAAAGTCCTGCTTCTTCATTTTAAAATGCCGGGCCATCCACACCGTGACCGTTCCGACATCCACTGACAGGACGGCATCCTCTGCGGCTGCATCCTGAAGCCGGGCGATGACCTGCTGCGGCCTGAGCGGATGAGTCGCTTCGGTTTCATCCTTTTCAATTTCTTTCCACCAATGCTTCATGTGCTCGGTGCAGGCGTCCAAAAATCTTCTGTCATCTTTATATTCAATGTATTCCGTCAGCTCTTTCAGCCCAAGAGCCGCATCACTGACGATTCCCGCATTGACTGGATAGCGCTTGCCGATTTTCGCCGGATCCGAATCAAGCTGGATGGCGGGCGTATCGTCCGGGAGATAATCCCTGTACGGAAACGATGTGCCGAGCATGATCAGCAGATCGCATTCCTCCATTGCTTCGTAGGCGGGCTTTGTGCCGATCTGCCCGAGATTCCCAAGAAAGTGCGGGTGGCTGTCAGGCACGACGCCTTTTGCCGGAAGAGTAATGACAATCGGAGCCGCCGCTTTATCGGCGAATGCGAGCAGCTCCTCTTTTGCCGATTTTAACCCTTGTCCTGCGAGAATGACCGGCTTTTTTGCGTTGTTAATATATTGCGCGCATGTCACGAGATGCTCTTTTTTCGGCTCTATATCGGCTTTAAGGTATATCGGCGACGTGTAAACCGGTTCCCGTTTGATTTTTTGCGCGAATAAATCATCAGATACGGTTAAGACGGCAACGCCTTTTTTGCTGTAAGCGGTACGGATCGCCTGATTCAGAAGGTCGGGCAGCGCTTCTGCCGTATGTACTTGCTGGTTGAATACCGCCACGTCCTCAAACATTTGCTCTAATTTGATTTCCTGAAAGCTGTCACGGCCGATTTCATCGGAAGCAACCTGTCCCGCAATCGCCAGCACCGGAACGCCGTCCGCTTTGGCGTCGTATAAACCGTTCAGCAGATGAACGGCCCCCGGCCCAGCGATTGAAAGGCAGACACCGATCTGTCCGGTCAGTTTTGCCTCAGCCGCGGCGGCCAGGGCTGCGACTTCCTCGTGCCTGGTTTGGATGAATGTCAGATTGTTTCGTTCTTGTCTCAGTTCTTCGATAAATTCATTAATGCTGTCTCCGGGAATGCCGTATATATGACCGACTCCCCATTGTTCAAGCAGCTCTGTCATTACATGTCCTGCTGTTTTACTTGGCATACTGCATCCTCCTTTTACCTGTATTCATGCCCTTTTTACAACGGGTTGAAACACGGGGACGTGCGCCTGTATTATTCTCAGCGTTTGGCAAAAAAAAGACCGCGGCACTAAGGCCTGCGGTCTTTGAGGTTACTTTTTAAAATGATACGGCAGGGTGGCGACGATGATGTCTTTCTTCCAAAACAGCCGGACGCGGAGTAAAAAGGCCGATTGGTTATGAAGAATGGTCTGCCAGCGTTTTTTCGTAATGAATTGCGGAAACAGCACCATTACGGAGAACTGTTCTTTTCTCGCTTTCTGTTCGACCGTTTCCAAAAATTTATCAAACGGGTGAACCAGACTTCGGTATGAGGAATGCAGGGTTACGAGACGGACGCCGTTATCAAGCTCTTCCCAGCGCTTTTCCACCTTCTTTTCGTTTTCTCTGTCAAAGGAAACATGAACCGCAATGACCTGATCCGATAATGATTTCGCATACTGAATTGATTTTTGGACGACGGTGGTAACCCCGGCGACAGGCACGATGACGACGGTTCCCTTAATTTCTTCAGGCTGCTGATCCACGACCCGCAGCTGTTCGCTGACTGCGGTGTAGTGATTTTTAATTACGAAAAACAGCATGACGACAGCAGGCATGAATAACAGCACGGGCCAGACAAGATTGAACTTTGTCGCAAATAAAATGCACAGCACCATAAATGAAATGGCGGCGCCGCAAGAATTGATCAGCATTTTAACCGCCCAGCCCTTCGGCTTCTGCCGGATCCACTTGATGCACATTCCCGTCTGCGACAGCGTAAACGGGATGAACACGCCGACGGCATAGAGCGGGATTAGATGTTCCGTGCGGCCGCCGAATAATAGAATAAGCAGGATGGATGCGATACCGAGAAAGATAATTCCGTTTGAAAAGCCTAATCGGTCGCCGCGAACCGTAAACATTCTCGGCATATACTGATCGCGCGCTAAATTAAACGCCAGCTGCGGAAAAGCGGAAAAGCCCGTATTCGCCGCAAGCACGAGAATCAGTGATGTAACGCCTTGAATGAAATAATACACCGTATTGCGGCCGAAAGTTTCCGCAGCAATTTGCGAAATGACGGTCTCATTAGGCTTCGGGCCTGTGCCGTATCCGTACGCCAGCACCGTAATCCCCGTAAATAAGATCGCCAGCAGAATCCCCATCATGGCCAGAGTGCGGGCCGCGTTTTTCGCCGGAGGATTTTTAAAAGCCGGGATCGCGTTTGAAATGGCTTCAACACCAGTCAGCGCCGAACAGCCCGAAGAAAAGGCCTTCAGCAGCAAAAACAGCGTGATGCCTGCTACGGGTGTGCCGATCGGCGTGTGTTCGGCCGGATGAACCTGACCCGTCATAAGCTTAAACAGCCCGACGACGATCAAAAGGACAAGCGCCGCCACAAACAGATAGACGGGATACGCCAGTATGGACGCCGACTCTGACAGTCCTCTCAAATTTAAAATCATAATCAGAATCACAAGCAAGACAGCAATGAACAGATGATGCGGGTGCAGAGCCGGAAATGCCGATGTAATGGCGTCGGTTCCGGCAGAAATGCTTACCGCCACCGTCAGAATATAATCAACAAGCAATGAGCCGCCCGCAATCAGGCCCGGCTTCTCACCAAGGTTTTCTTTTGAAACCATATAAGCTCCTCCGCCTTGCGGATAAGCGTAAATAATCTGTCTGTAGGACAGAATCAAAGCAAGCAGCAAAATGAGAACGCCGCAAGCGATCGGAATGGAATACCAATAAGCGGCCGCGCTTACCGTGGCCAAAATGATCAGAATCTGTTCCGTTCCGTAAGCAACTGATGACAGCGCATCTGAAGAAAGCATTGCGAGCGCCTTGAGTTTCGTCAGTTTCTGCTCTCCGGCCGCCTGTGATTTCAGTGGTTTCCCAATCAAAAATCTTTTGATTGAATGGTACATTTGTTGTCTTCCCCTTTTTTTCATTTTCCGTTTGATTTACAGACCCTTACTGCTATGATGTCTCCGAATGCTGATTGCATGCCATATTTCAGCACGGCAAAAAAACACAGAGGCAAACGGATGCCCCTGCGCCATAATCGTGCACAGGTTTCATTCATCTCCTCTCATGAACGCTTACGAGGTTAGCTGTCGGATTCGGGCTTATGAGAGTTGGCCCTACCTGAAAAAGGATTCACCCCAAGCGGCATTATGCGCCGCAAATTGGTTCCCCCGCTCTGGATACAGATTAAGCGATATAGATTATAAAAGAGATCATACTCCCGTCCCGTCCGGTTGTAAAGGGGCTTTTATGCTGTTTCAAAAATAAAAAAATCTCCGCCAAAAATGGAAATAAAAATACAGAAAAAGAGGCCTGTTAACAGCCTCTTTTCCCTTTATTATTCTTCGCTTTTTTCATTGTCCGTTTTTCTTTTTTTCCTTCTTGCCGTCAGCCATATCAGACCGGCCGCAATGAGAATAAGCGCTGCGAAAACAGCGATATACGTGACGTTCGGTACGGCGGACCGGCTTTTCGTATCAGCCGATGGACTGCTGTCATCGGATTTGATTTGCTGATGGTTCGAAAACAGCTGCTTGCTGCCCGTTTCGTTGATGACGGTTGCGGCTTCTGTTGTGCTGTCTAAAAAGCTGATCAGCTCTTTTGTGACAGCCACGCCGCTTCCTGATAACGGAGCAAAAACAGCTATGCCGGAGCCGGAGTCCCAAGGTGATTCCTGTGTAAATGCGACTTGTTTCGTCGTCTCATTCAGCATCTGAAACGAAGAAACATCGTAAGCGCCGCTTCGGTCTGACGGCACGAGAAGCTTAGATGCGTTTGACTTCAAAAGCGGAATTTGCGGCAAACCTCCGATAAACACAACATTCCGGCCTTTGGCGTCCGCTTCCTTCATATCTGATGCCGTCTTTACGGTAAATGCCTGACGGGCGCCGTTTCCGAATGAATCCGCCACCAGAGAAAGCTCTTTAAGTGTCTGCATGTTTACGTTATCCGGGATGACGATCACTGTTTTCTTCTTCACGTCACCTGCAAACGGGAGCGGCCATTGCCCGAAATCCGGTTTTTGCGCCGCGCCGCTCACCGGGTAAGTCAGCGTGCTGCTTTTATCAATATAGACCCATTTGTTTTCGTCACGGTCGATACACGGATTGTTATTTTTCAAACCTGATGTGACAAATTGCAGATCAATATACCTGCTGCTTCGCAAAAGCTTCGGATCAATCGGGATTGTGACGTGATAAAACCCGTCTTTATCCTTATTGCCGAGATCATCAAGATGCACCGCATTCGGCTGTCCGTTGACCATGACGTTAAGCTCTGCTCTCTCATTGTCATCATCTTTAGAATCCGTCTTCGTCCGGACCGCTTCCGACGTCTTTAATGTAAGCGAAAGCTTGACCTGCCCGTCTTTATCAACAGCGGCCGCCGCAGGGTAAAAGAAGTGCTCTGACGCCGTTTTGTTTGATCCGACCGTTACATTTCCCGCGCCAAAATCGTCTAGTGTCAGTTTATTGCGTGTCTTTTCCGCAGCGGGCTGAAGACGGCCGATCATCAGTGAGTCTCCGCTCAGCTGTCCTGAATAAGCGCTGTCTGTAATGACGCGGATTTTATCTGCCAGCGTTTTGTCTGATTGTGCCGTGACAAACAGGACGGGCTGACGTTTGTCCCCGGCGGTCAGCACCCGTTCCGCGAGAAGGAGTTTGTTTCCTTCCGCTTTGATATTTCCCCGTTCGATAAGCTGTTTGATTTTGCCGTTCCAATGATGTCCGGCACCGATGACAATTGACGGATTGCTGATTTTGCCTGCATCGGATTCTTTTACGTATGATACTTTCAGCCTGCTGTCCGCCGTTTTCAGAAATCCTTCTGTTTTGACTGCGGCTTCCGCTTCAGCCGAGGTCGGTTTGTCAGGAAGGATAATATCGGTTTCTTCACCCGTATTGCCTGATTGGGCAAACGGATACGGGAAATGGCTGAGATCCGCTCCCTTAGACTTGCTTGCTTCTGAAAGCATAAGGCGGCTGTCCGGATATATCTTTATCCAGTTTCCTGACGTATCCTGCCTGACGCACACGCCCTCTTTTAATACACCGTAAAATTGCAATGATACATTATGATAGCCTGGGGCGGATTGGCTTTTGCTGAGATTGAGCTTTACCGTTTTCCGCTTGGAGCTGCCGTCAAGCTTTATGGATTTGACGGGTTCATTGTCAATGGCAATGGTTAAAGAAGACGGGGCAATTAATAAATTTGACGCCTCGTAATCAATCAGAAGCGACTGATTGGCATCCGAAGCCCCCGCAGGAATTTGATAGGTCAGTTCTGAGCTGTCTTTCGCCCCGTACAGTGTAATCAGATCGCCCGTCAGCGCCTGCTGCTCTTTTGCGCCGGCGCTTTTTCCGAGGGCGGAACCGTCCGTTTTCAATTCCTGAGCCGCGGCCGTCTGCCCGTTATACATCAATAGCAAAAGGCCTGTTATCAATATGATCGCTTTTTTCAAAAAGGTCACCCGCTTTTATTTTGATTGTATCGCTCCGTCTTGTACCACTTGACTTCCTGCTTGAACAAACGGTGCTTAATCTCTGTGAATAATGACCAGATGACGAGCACGATCCAAGCCTGGGAGTAGGTAAAGTACATGAGAAAAACGATAAAGAAGTTTTGTTTGTTCATTTCTGTTTTTTCAATGCTTAAGGTAATCATGACCTCGGTCATAAACAGGAAAAAGGCCAGTATCCACAAAATCATCGCCAAAAACCCGACTGCCAAATGCAGGTCGTAAAAAAGATTGATGATAAAAATCGTGTTTGACATGATCACACCGAAGAAAAACAGAAAATACGTAAAAAAGAAGTAAAACAAATCGAAGATAATCCGCTTGCGTTTCAGCTTGAAAAATTGGGATAAAAACTTGAGAACCACGTATTGGTTGCCGCGCGCCCACCTTGTCCGCTGGCGCCACCAGACCTTCCATGTTTCAGGCTCCTGCTCCCATGTCACAGCCGCCGGGAAAAAGCGGATGTGATAGCCGAGATTATACACGCGGATGGTCAGCTCGGTATCCTCCGCCAGCGCCTTATCATCCCAGCCGCCGAGCTTTTCAATAATGCTCCTCCTGATCGCGAAGTTCGTTCCCGGGATGGTGGCGATTTTGAACCATTTCCATCTGCCGCCCTGCGCCATCCACTGAAAGCAGATGGTTTCAATATTGATAAACTTCGTCAGGAGCGTTTTGGCCGCGTTGATGACACGGAATTTCCCGACAACCGCTCCGGCTTTCTCATCATTCATCAGACCGAGAACCAGGTAATACACAGCCATTTTTTCCGGTGTGTTGTCCGCATCATACACGCAGATCACATCTCCGTTCGATTCGGCGAAACCGGAGTTCAGCGCTGAAGATTTTCCTTTTCCGGCGTGCGGGGGCTTTGTAATGACCATTTTAATGAAGTCATACTGACGGGAAAATTCTTCGACGATGTCTCCCGTCCGGTCGGAGGAATTATCATTCACGACGATGACCTCAAGCCTGTCTTTCGGATAATACAGATTCACCATCGCCTTCAGCGTCTGCCTGATGACGACCTCCTCATTATGCGCGGGAATGAGCACGCTGACCTTCGGGAGCTCCCCCATCTTTGCGCGCCACTTGGGAATGTTCCGTTCGAAGGTCATATAATGCCTGAATCCGCCCTGCATCAGAAACATGTGATAGAGAAGCATCACCCATATTAAACTTAATGAGATAAAAAACAGGATGTTACTCAAGGCTTCTTCTCTCCTTAAAGATTCGTTTTTTTAATGTTACGCGCAAATAAAGGACGTAGCAGACGAACATGATGATAAACAATAGCACCACGCCGGAGAGAATCCAAAGCGCCTTTTCCAGAGGCGTCTGCTGATGGTGATTAAAAAAGGACGTTATCGGATGGATCTTGTTTTCCACTTGAATGGTTCCGTCACCGTCCGTTTTGATCCTGACGCTCGCCGACGTCACCGTTTGCTTCGTCTTCTTCAGATCGAGCCACTCGCCGCCGGGAATCCGCTCCATTTGATTGACGAGCTCGGGAAGGTATTTCATGCCGAGATACGGATGGTAGAAACCTCCTGCCACACCGCCGCCGAAATCAATCATCCGGGAGATGCGATTCTCCATATCCCCGAGCGGATTCTCCTTTGAGTTATCGGCAAAGCCGATTGTTTCAGGGTAAAGCGTCATCCCGTCCAGCATAGCCGGCTTTGTGACAAACGGAGGGGCGCCCGAGGTTTTCCACGTCGTGCCGCTGAGCTGGACTTGGCCGAAAATGCTGGAGAAATAAGAAGACGCGATTTTGTAGCCTTCTTCAGACATCGTATAATGCGGCGCTTCGAATGACAGCGGGTAAAGGCCGAGCTCTGTCAGATCGTCAATCGCCTGCTCCAGCTTCGTTCCCGTATAGATTTTTTCTTTTTCACGGAAAGGCTTCACATACGCCCGGTACGCTTTTTCATTCGGAAAATCCTGTTCCTTTTCAAGCTTGACCGGAGTATCGTCCGCATTTTCCGACGTAATCGGCTGATCCGCTTTGGTGTCCCAGAATTCAAAGCCTTCTCCCGTTTCACTGTACCGGTATGCGTGCGTATAGCCGTGGATAATGATGCTGCCGCCCATTTGCTGAAGTTTCTTCAGAACGCTTACCATTTTCGGCTTGTCCGCCAGATATACTTTTTCTCCGTTTTCCGGATTGAGATAGACCGGAATCACCGCCAGAATAAACGGAATGTGCCTTTTATGCAGGTAAGCGCCCGCTTGATAAAGCAATGTCTCATCCGACATCGGGCTGATGTCTTCAAGCCGCAAATAAAGGAGGGTGCTGCCCTCTGATTCTCCGAACGCCTTACGCAGTTCTTTCGCCGTCAGAAACGAATCATTTAACAGGCTGGTCAAACCGAAATAGCAGTCAGAGCGCGCCGTTTTCCACATAAAAGGACGGGTGCTGCCGTCACCGGATCGGTATGTATAAAGGGGCTCCCCTTTTACTCCCGATATGCCGAGCACGGACATTCCTTTTTCAAGCGGCATGTCTGTTTTTTCTTTCCCGCCGTATATGCGGTAGACCGTTTCTTTTTCTGTCAGGGACAAACCCGTAAATTGGCGGAACTGCCCGGCGTTATAGCCGATGCTGATGAGCTGCTGCGGCATGCTGCTGATCAGAGATACAAAATGATTGCTGAGCTTTTTCTTCGTCACGCCGTAATAGATGACGCGCCGATTCTTTTTGAGGTCCGCGGCTGTGATATCTCCGTCGCTTTTAACGGTGACGGCGGATGAGAAATGGCCCGCGATCAAATCAAGCATTTTGACTTCAGCGGTTTCTTCTCCGTCCGTGCTTGTATAAATAATGAGAATGCCGTCCTTTTTTTCTTTTGCTTCCGCCGTACGGGGAACATAAACCGCCGAAACCATGAAGAGCGATACCAATAAGAGACGTATCCATTTAGAGTTCATTCATCATCATCTCGTTTTCCAGTTCATTTAAAAATTGATCGGCCGTTTTTAAATCCTTTCGGTACGCCAAATAGCATACACGGAAAGTGATTGAGACGTATTTACCGTTTTGCAGCCTGTACGTATCCAATTCCTTTTTCAGCTTCGCCAGAACGGCCGGCATGTTTTCTTCAGGCGTATGGGTCAGCACGATGCCGAACCGTTCGGCAGACGGCCTGAATTTTTTGTCTGTCTCCCGTACGCTTGAACGGATTTGGCGGCTGATAAATGCAAGCAGGCGGTCGGTCTCTTTTTCTCCGTAGAGAGATTTGAATTCCTTGAAATAATGCATGTGCAGCAGCAAAAAGACGAAGGAATTGCCGTAGCGTTCCGCCCGCTTGATTTCCTCAGAGAGTTCCAGCTTCATCCGGAGATGATTGTCAAAGCCCGTCACCCTGTCGACGGCCACAAAACTCGTGATCTCTTCCCGCAGCTGCTTAACTGAGCGCTCCAGCCCCTTGGCCAAATCGTGTATTCTTCCCGACATGTAGGAAAAGAGCAGCAGCGCGATTCCCCACACGACCAGCATCTGCAGACCTTCGGCACCGGCAGGCGCCATAAAACTCCCGGTCTGAAACCACAGGAGCAGGCTGCCGAGAACAAATAAGACGAGTAAAGTGATGACGAGCGCGTAGATCGCCCCAAACCATAAGCCGGCTCCCGCGACAAGCAATGTTATACAGGTCATGAGAAGCCCTGAGGATTGCTGTGACACATAGTAAATAAAAAATGACAGCAGCACTGTCATCATAGCTGTGTAGCTGCATAGTTTTTGTGATTCATTGAATGATATTTTCATTAAACAATTTCCTTTCAGCCAGAAGCGGCAGCAGGTTATCGAAAGAATGTGTATCGCCCCCGCTCATATAGCCGCCGTAATCAGGTTTCAGCGTGTCCAGCGTTTCAAATGAAGTCATTCTTTCATAAAGCGACTTGATGACAGCCGAATCAGCTTTTTGCTCTGTTAAAAAAAGAACGGCCAGAGCGTAAACGGACGGTGATTCGTATTGAACAGCCGGCTCCTTCGTGTCTGCGCTGTACCGTCCGTACAGCTGTCCGCGCGACTTAAATTCATTTATGATCCATTTTGACAGCGCGGCGGCTTTGTCATCGCCCCGTTTCAGATTCACGGCGGCGTACAGCTGGTCGATGACATTGACTTCACTGTCATATTTGTATTCCTTTGTTTCGGTATTGAACGATTTCGGCAGAAAGCCATTTTTCAGGGGTGCATGATTGAGAACGTCAAGGTTCCGGTTTTCCGTTTTCTCATCGATTATCCCCTGTTCTCTCAGCATCTGTAAGGCGCCTGGGCCGACATAGGACAACGTCACGGTCTTTGATGCGGCATGTGAAGCAGCATCATAATAATCCGTAAAATACCGGTCATTCGTATTGTATTTTTCCAGCGCCTTCCCGATTTGCACCGCTGTTTTCCCGTACTCACTGTTTCCCCACAGAGATGCTGCCTCATTCAGACAATTCATGATTCTGAAATCGTCAATTAAGGCATTGGTCCCGCTCGCTTTATTCCGGTCAATCTTCCACGACACGAGCCCGTTTTTCATAAGAAACGAATCGGTGAGAAGCTGATACTGGGCTTGAAACTGCCGTTCATCTTTCCTGCTCAGCAAGAATTCCATCCATAGTCCGAGAGACTCAGATAAATATTCCGGCTCACCGGATATGTTCGTCTGGATCATTCCGCGTCCGTTCATCAGTTTATGATAAATAAAATGCTCTGCGGGCTGAAGGGGTCCGGACGGTTCAACAGCCGTCTGTTTTTCAGTGCCGGCCTCCGTGCATCCTGCCGTCAGCACGATCGAAATCAAAAGGATCATCAGACTAAAACCGAATCGCTTCACAGTCCATCCTCCTAGTTCACAAATCCTTTTTTGTACCTATATTTTTTTCACAAAGTATTTTTACTATATAAGAAACGATCAAAGAATACTAGCATTTTTTCACATTGGTAAATTTTTAAAAACAGGAGCGCCGCCTGCTCCCCTTTTCCCTCTTTGTATGGATTGCATTCCTAATACAGTAAAAAACACAAAAAAAGGCAGCATTTCTTTACAAATGCTGCCTTTCTCTCATTTATTTATCCAAGCCGAGTTTTTTCAGCTGTTCTGCCAGCGCGTTGTTCATCGGCTCATCATTGTTTTGTTTTTTCATATAAGAGTTGATGTCCCGCTTGGACGCGCGTCCGGATTTATCTTTCGCTTTGCGCTTTTCAAAGACGGACAATTTCTCCCGGTGGCCGCATACACATGCGAAGGTTTGGCCTTCACCCTGGCCGCGAAGCTCCATTTTCTTATGGCAGTTCGGACAGCGGGCGTTTGTTTTTCTCGCCACCGTTTTCCGGCTGCCGCACTCCCGATCCTGACACACGAGCATCGTGCCGCGTTTGCCGTTGACTTTAAGCATCATTTTGCCGCAATCAGGGCAGGCGGTGCCTGAAATGTTGTCATGTCTGAAGGTTTGGCTGCTGTTTTTGATTTCCTTCACCGTTTTGCCCGCATATGATTTCATGTCTTTAATAAACACGGCGGATTTCAGTTTCCCAGCGGCGATGGCGGAGAGCTTTTGCTCCCACTCGGCGGTTAACGCCGGCGATTTTAAATCTTCCGGGACGAGCTGTAAGAGCTGCTTCCCTTTTGACGTGATAAAAATGTCTTTTTCCTTTTTCTCGATCAAGAAGCTGTTGAACAGTTTTTCAATGATATCAGCGCGGGTGGCGACCGTTCCGAGTCCCCCGGTTTCACCAAGCGTTTTCACAAGGTTCTTCTCTTCTCCCTGCATAAAGGCGCTTGGGTTCTCCATCGCGGATAACAGCGTGCCTTCATTAAAGCGCGCCGGCGGTTTCGTCTGTCCGCTCGTTTCTTTCAATGATGAGACAGAAAGGCGCTGCCCCTGCTGAAGAGCCGGCAGCGTCTGGTCTTTGTCTTCCTCATGATCGTCATCATCCTCGTACATATCATACACGGCTTTCCAGCCCGGCGATTGAACGGTTTTCCCTTTTGCGGTAAATGTTTCGCCGCCGATATCGGCTGTGACCTTTGTTTCTTCGTATTCAAACGCCGGCATTAACACGGCGAGAAAACGTTTGGCGATCAGATCGTACAGCTTGCGTTCTTTGTCGCTGAGGCTTGAAAGAATCAGCGGCTCCTCTGTCGGAATGATGGCATGGTGATCAGATACCTTGGCATCATTGACGAATCCTTTATGCGCTTTGACGCCGCGTTTCAGTATTTGATTGACGTATTGTGCGTACGGCTTGACTTCCATGCCGTTTAACCGGTCTTTTAAGGTCGGCACGATGTCTGCGGAAAGGAATCTGGAGTCCGTCCGCGGGTACGTGACAAGCTTATGCTGTTCATACAGCTTTTGAAGCACCGACAGCGTCTCTTTTGCGGAAAAACCGAAGCGCTTATGAGCGTCCCGCTGCAATTCCGTCAAGTCGTAAAGACCGGGGGCGAAGCTTTTCTTCGCTGTTTTTTTCAATTCTGAAATGACTGCCGGCTTTCCTTGCAGGTCTTTTGCCAAACGGCCGGTCACCGTCTGGTCGAACGTTCTTGTCTGCTTTGTTTTTTTATCCTGCCATGTCAGCGTCATCTGATCAGCCGCCGCACGGAGACCGTAATAAGGAACCGGTGTGAACGCCTGAATATCCGCTTCGCGCTTGGCGATCATCGCCAATGTCGGAGTCTGGACGCGTCCGCATGACAGCTGCGCGTTAAATTTTGTCGTCAGCGCGCGGGTCGCGTTTATGCCGACGATCCAATCCGCTTCCGCTCTGGCGACGGCGGAATGATACAGGTTTTCGTATTCTTTGCCGCTGCGGAGCTTTTGGAATCCTTCTTTAATCGCTTTATCTGTCACAGAGGAAATCCACAGCCGTTTAATCGGTTTGCGGACGTTTGCCTTCTCGATAATCCAGCGGGCCACAAGCTCCCCTTCCCGTCCTGCGTCTGTAGCGATTACAATCTCGCTGACGTCTTTTCGGACAAGCTGGGCTTTGACCGCATTGAACTGTTTGCCTGTTTTTTTAATGACGACGAGCTTCAAAGGTTCCGGAATAATCGGCAGGTCCTCAAGCCGCCATGATTGATACTCTTTGCCGTATCCTTCAGGGTCAGCGAGCGTTACCAGATGTCCGAGCGCCCACGTGACGATGTAGCGGTCGCCTTCAAGGTATCCGTTTCCTTTTTTATGACACTTCAGAACGCGGGCCAAGTCCCGGCCGACTGAAGGTTTTTCAGCTAATACAACTGTTTTTGACATGCTTTTTCACTTCTCTTTCTTTCACACTCATCCTGTTATTATAACAGACTTCCTCACGCTCTCTCTAATCGAGGACGTTCTTTGTGTCAATTTCTGAGAAAATGACGTGGGTCACGGTTTGGGCATACGGAGAGGTGCGGTTAATGAAGTGTTCGATCGTTTCCAGGCTGTCCGCGTTAATCTTCAGCATATAACACGCCGCGCCGGCGACCCGAAAACAAAATTCAATGTTGGGAATGGATTGAATGTAGGTTTTGAATTGATCGTATTTTCCGTTTTTCACCGTCGCTTCAACAATACAGGAAACGGGAAGCCCGATCTTTTTTTGATCAATGTCCAATGTATAGCGCTTAATGACGCCGAAGGATTCAAGCTGCCTGACACGCTCTGTGACGGACGGGGCTGACAATTTGATTTTTCTGCCAAGCTCCCGCATAGACAGGCGGCTGTCCCGCTGCAGCTCTTTAATGATGCTCAGATCAACATTATCTAGTTTCATGACTGTAAGTCCTTCCTTACCCTTTTGGCTATATTATCAAGAGAAATCCGTAAAATGACAAGAACAATAGGCTGAAATCATGAAGGTTTTTCAGGAACAGTCGCGAAATGGTCATATTAGGACTGCCCATTGCTTATAGTATAGAAGATCAGATGTCCGACAGGAGGGAGTTGTATGTTACACACGCCGATCGGCAGGCTTCGCACGATGGGGTTTATTGAAGGGATGTCGCTTTTGGTGCTGCTGTTTATCGCGATGCCGCTGAAGTATTGGGCTCATCATCCGCTCGCCGTCACCATTGCCGGATCCATTCACGGCGGGTTGTTTATTATTTATTTGGCAGTGCTGGCGTATGCGGCGTTCACTGTCAAGTGGCATGTGAAATGGTCAGCCGCGGGTTTTATCGCGGCCTTTATCCCATTCGGCAATTTTATTTATGACCGCGGCCTGAGAAATTATAAATAAAAAAGAAAGCTCCTCTTTTATAGAGGAGCTTTCTTTTGCATGCCCTACAGCCAGTTCGTCACCCAGGCGATATAATACGCGCCGGGAATGAAAACGAGCTGGGCGAGAAGCGTGCCCGCGACCCTTGACGTCACCATCGTCAATGATGTCCATTTTAAGGAGACATAGCTTCGCTTGCCCTTCGCGACATCATCTGCCAGTACGGATACTTTCGGGTCAACAAACACAGCCAGAAGCATGGTCGCAACCCCGTTGATTAATCCTGATGCCATCACGGCCGTCGTGCTGTGCTCAGGCGCCAGAAGACCGGCGTACAGAGCGGACAGTACGCCGATCGTGTAAATAGACGTAATGACCATATTAATGACAAACAAGCGCTTCGGGATCATTCGAAATTGAAGCCCTTTTAAATAGGAAACTGACGGCAATCTGATATAAGAACGCGCATGCTTCAGCCCGTTCAGTGAAAATCCTTTTTTAAATACCTGCATGACGGAGCCGCCTCCGTCCGCCAAATGTATAATCGCCCGGGTAAATAACGCGACGAATGTCGGCAGGAGGCAGATGCCGAGCATCGTTCCGACCGTGGAGCCGAATATTAAAAACCGAAACTGAGCGCTCACAACAGACAGGGCATTTGATCCGGCGGCGTCAATCAGATGTCCGGTAAACGGCTGCTGGACCATGTTTGACATCCGGGACACAATGACCATAACATTAAATAATGACAGCGCGGACGCGATAAATCCGACTCTCGCGCCGGAAAGCCGTGTCGCATATGCAAGTGTTTCAATCGAATGTATCAACAGCAGAAAACAGAAGATAAACAGTACTTGTGAAGTAATAACGTGCAATGTATGATTCCTCCAAATCTTTTCATACTGATTAGACTCTGAAGACTGCGGCGAGGTTTCGGCCGGCCAAATAAAAAAACCGCCCGGATGTCCGGTGCGGTTTTGTCTTATTCTTTTCTTACGCAAATAAATAATATATGGTTTCCCGCCTTAGCCCGCGGGTGATCCGTAAATTACAGTTCCGACAGAATCATTCTTCGAAAGTAAACACCATGGAAGTTCTTGAACACAAGACAACGAAAGCCCTACCTCTCAATCGTCACTGCGGCTCCGAAGCCGCGCCGGTGTGAATTGTAAAACAAAAAGTCTTTTTTCCATCTCTTCGTTAGGGGCGAATATCAGAAGGAAAAGAATAAGCTCAGCTTTTTTTCAAGCTGTCCGTTGAAGCCTGAAGCTTCTTTATCAAAACAGAAAAAAGAAGTTTACTTTCTTTTTTATTTGCATGTTGTCACTTAGCAGTTAAGTATAACAGATTGCCCCTGAATGATCAAATGATTTATTAAAGTTCCAGCTCGGCCGGCGTTTTTTCGCCCGCATTCATGAGCTTGATCTGCTTCGGTTCAATTTCAAGAATCACAAGATTCGGATCGTCTTTACCGTCGAACCAGCGTTCCAGTTTCGGATCCCACAGCTTTTCTTTTAAATCGGCTGAGTTGTTCACCTTTGCGGTTCCGGCTACTTCCACATAAGCGTCACCGAATCCTTCACAGTCATATCCCAACAGAATATGAACATTCGGATTGTTTTCAATTTCTTCCGCTTTATGAGTGTCTTTGCTTGTCGGCGTGTAAATCGTTAAGCCGTCATGGAAAAATGTCATATAGCGGGAATGCGGATTGCCTTGCTCTACAGTCGCAAGCGAACCGACTTTATGATGATCCAGCACTTCGAGCACTTTTTGTTTGATTTCATTCTGATTCATGAAGAATCACTCCTTTTTAACGTCTCCGCTGTTACTTTTCCACATCGGGGAGACATTTAAACCAAGAAATGTGCTCTTCTGCCGATCTTCGCTCCATTCACGCTTCAGCATGCTGTAGTTCACCGCGTCATGATATACGCCCTGCACGAAAATGCCTTCTCTCGTCAGTCCCTCTTTTTGAAATCCGAGCCGTTCCGCCACCGCCCTGCTTTTCGTGTTTTTTTCAGCGGCGCTGATCATGATTCGGTTCAGCCCGAGATCCTGAAATGCATGGGTGATGACCGCCCGGCAGCTCGCGGTGATGATGCCGAACCCTTCATGCTCTTGATCCAGCCAGTAGCCGATGTCCGCTTTTTGATTGGCTGCATCGACATTATGGATGCTGATCATGCCGCAAAACCGGTCCTTCACAAAAATGCCGGCGTCAAAACCATTCTCTTCGGCGTATTTATAGCGCCATTCCGGAATGATCACATCGCGGTACGTATTAATATCAGCCAGTTCTTCCGCCCAGCTGAGCCATTCGCTGAGATGGTTTTGATTTCGTTTTATAACAGAATACAATTCGTCCGTATCTTCTTTGGCAAGCAATCTGATCGTCAGATGTTCCCGGATTTGACAGGAAAACACGATCACACCTTCTTTCCTTTATTAGCCATTATACAGGTAAATTCATTTTTTTCCATACAAAAAAGATGAGGCGCGCAGCCTCATCCTTAAATGCGCGGGTCGGTGAAAATGTCGTGATCATCCGTGCTGGTCGAGGACATTTCCGTAACGACCGCCCCTTCTTCTCCCGCTTGAAACCAATGTTTCGTATCCGGGGGAATGGTGTACTGTCCGCCCGGTTCAAGCACAATCTCATGCCAGACAGTGTAGTATTCCTTATCTTCTTCCGGCGGGAGGACGCTTGGGTGTTCTGTCTTTTCGCCTTCCACGTAGAGATACACCTTCCCCCAGCGGCAGCGGAATGTCTCTTCTTTTCCCTTTTCGCCGCTGACCGGCGGATGGCGGTGTTCGGGACACGTCTGGCGCGGAAAGAGCACCAATTCTTTCGAACAGTAACGGTCTGTATTCACGTAAATAAACAGCTGAAGCCCTGTTTCCTGAAGCTTGCCTAAGCCGTAATCCATGATTTGAATGTCTTCGACTTCATCATCGGTCAGAACGATTCCCGCTTTTTGATAGTATGCATTCACATCATGCTTCGATATCGTCATGCTTCAGCCCCCTTATGTGGTCACAAATCCGCCGCCGTTGACATGCAGCGTCTGCCCGGTCATATAGGATGATTCATCTGAAGCCAGGAGCACATAACAGCCGACATGCTCAACAGGCTGGCCGGCCCGTCCCATCGGCGTATCCTGGCCGAAAGAAGCGACTGTTTCTCCTGAGAATGTCGCCGGAATCAGCGGTGTCCAGATCGGCCCCGGCGCTACGGCGTTGACGCGGATACCGTCTTTGACGAGCGCTTGCGCCATTGATCTCGTAAAACCGTTAATCGCGCCTTTCGTTGCCGTATAGTCGATCAGCTGCGGATTTCCTCTGTACGGATTAATGGATGTCGTATTGATGATCGCGCTGCCCGGCTTCATGTAATCAATCGCTTTTTTAGTCAAATAAAATTGTGAGTAAAAGTTGGTTTTAAAGGTTCTGTGAAGCTGCTCGCTTGTGATGTCTTTAATGCTTTCTTTAGGATGCTGTTCCGCGGCGTTATTCACGAGAATATCGAGACGTCCGAATTCTTCAACCGTTTTTTCAACCGCTTCGTTACAAAAGTCTTCCTCACCGACATCGCCGGAGATTAACAGACATTTTACGCCTTCTTCTTCCACACGTTTTTTTGTATCTTCCGCATCTCCGTGTTCATCAAAATAGACGATTGCGACATTTGCGCCTTCCTTTGCGTAAGCAACCGCTACGGCGCGGCCGATACCGCTGTCACCGCCTGTGATAAGCGCGGTTTTCCCTTTTAATTTATCAGCGCCTTTATATTCTTTGTATTCGTAAACAGGCGCCGGATTCATTTCGCTCTCAATGCCCGGCTGGCGGTTTTGTGATTCCGCCGGGAATTCCTTCGGATAGTTGTTTTCCATGTCAAGTTCCTCCTTCTTGTTCAATGTCTTATTTCATGTCTACCTCGGCTGTCTGCCGGATAAACATAATTGAAACAGTTCAAAACGTTTTCGGAGAAAAATGTTTCACATGGAACGCACGAAAAAAACCCGGCGGGCAGCCGGGTTTTTGTTTTCAATTATGAACGGACCGCTTGTTTGCGGAGCACGTCTTTTTTCACTTTTCCAAGGTTGTTTTTCGGAAGCTCGCTGACGAACTCAATTTCCGGAATTTTAAAGGCAGCAAGACGTTCTTGAAGGAATCGTGTCACTTCTTCTTCTGTCAGACCTTCTCTTCCGTTTGTCACGATGAACGCTTTTGGTTTTTCACCGTAAAGCGGATCAGGGATACCGACAACAGCTGTTTCGAGAATTCCCGGCACTTGCTGAATGACCTCTTCAATTTGGTCAGGATAAATATTATCGCCGCCGTAGATGATGACATCTTTATAACGTCCGGTGATAAAGATAAATCCGTCTTCATCAATATATCCGGAATCGCCGGTATGGAACCAGCCGTCTTTCAGCACTTTTCGTGTCGCTTCTTCGTTATCTTCGTAGCCTTTGAATAAAAACGGACTTGTCACAACGACTTCTCCGATTGAGCCTTGCGGAAGGACTTCACCTGTTTCCGGATCTACAACGCGGACGTCCACTTCTTCCATCGGTTTACCCGCAGAAGCGGCTTTATCCATTCCCATTTGCGGATTCCAAGAGCTGATGCCCCATGCTTCAGTGCTTCCGTATCCGTGCATGAGCGGAATACCGATGTCCTGATACTGCTGGATCAGGCTGCTTGGCACCTTTGTGCCTCCCGTCATCATATAAACGATAGAAGACATGTCAGTCTGATGCGTTTCCCATGCTTTCAGCAGGTACGTGTAATAGACAGGCAGCGCCATCACGGTTTGAATTTTCTCTTTTTCGATGAGCTTCAAGTTTTCAACAGGGTCCTGATTGTCTGTCATAACGAATGTCGTTCCGCTCATCGTTCCGACCATCTGGCAAATAATCGCGCTCGTATGGTAATTCGGGTGGCATGCCAGGAAACGGACATGCTGCATTCTCCCCGTATATGCCAATGTCGCATTTACGTAGTTGTATATGCCGCCGTGAGTGACCATGCAGCGTTTCGGATTGCCGGTTGTACCCGAGGTAAACATCAGCAATGCCGTATCGTTTTCAGACACTGTTTCGACGTCCGGTGTATCGCCGGAGCCTGTCAATAAAGCGTCAAACTCAGGTGTTGTTTCTACAGCGGTTCCTGTCACGATCTTCAGTTTAAGGGAAGATTCAAGCGCAGGAAGCACCTCTTCCATAATCTCTTTAAATTCAGTGCCGTAAAAAACAGCTTTCGGCTCACAAGCTGCCAAAATGCCTTTCATTTCATACGGTGTTAATTGCCAGCTGACCGGCACAACCACCGCGCCGATTTCAAGTGCAGCAAACATGACGATAGATGCCGCGTGGCCGTTTTTGCAAAGCATCGCCACTCTGTCGCCTTTTTTTATTCCTTTATCAAGAAGCGCTTGTGCAAGCTGGTTGATTCGTTTTCGATATTCCGCGTAGGTCAGGGTATGCGCACCGCTTTTTACAGCTTCGATCTCTTCGCTATTTGAAATGTCATGCAGAATCAGATGCTGTAATGTCTCCATATTTTCATCTCCCATAATGATAAATCACAAAAAACTCTGTCAGATTTTCTTCTCACGCAACCCATTTTAAACCAAAAAATATAACTTGTAAAACAATTTTGTTTTAGAACTATTCCATCGGTGAATGATACAATAGTCCCATGTTTTTAGTTTCCTCCCTTCACTTTACCCTCATACATACGAAAAAAAACACACGCCTTATGAGGCGTGCGCTTCCTGTTCAGCGCTGTCCTTTCTCCTGAATAAAATGATAAAACAGCCTGTTTAAACGTTTGTATAAATCGGCTTCACCCTCTGTCTGAAAGGCTTTTATACTGGCTTCGGATTCAATAATGGCCGAGCTGACCGCACTTAATATTTCCGAGCCTTCAGCGGGCATATCAGCCGGCGCCATCATCACCAAAGCGCGGCCGACGGTCAGGGAATTTCCGTCCATGCCTTTGACACTGCATGGAGCTGTCAAATCATAAATTTTGAAAAAAGGCGTGACAATTTCTTCATTTTTGAGATGATACAGCGCCATCGCCGTTCCCGGAATGCCGAGCCCTCCCTGTTCTTCACGCTCTGTGAGGAGCTGTGCGGTTTTTTTGGCATGACGGACAAATCCTTCTTGCTCAAGCACGCCAAAGAGATGGTTCAAAAACAACTCATACGCCATGTTTGAATCAATGGATTTGATCGAAAAGTTCCGCAGCACGCTTTGGATAACCGCCGCGTAATGCGCCATACGTCCGGCCGCTTCCAGCATATCAGGCGTCTCAGGCTGCTTCTCTTCTCTTTTGCTGTTTCTTTTTTTGTCAAGAATCAGCGGAATCTTTCTTTTGATGTACTGCTTGACCTGATCGGCGTCTTCTTCATTTAAAAGCGGACTGACCATGACGTAATCAATGTTTTCATACGGGATCGGCACGGTGGATACGATCATATCGTACGCCGAGGTATCACGGTTCTTCAGTTCGATGAGGGAAGACATATCAAAGGAACGGATTTCCGGGAGCTCTTTTTTCAGTCTGGACGCGAGCATTTTGGACGATCCGATGCCGCTTGAACAGACGATCAGCGCTTTGATCTTCGCCTCTTCCCGTTTGATTTCCAGAGCGGAGCCGAAGTGAAGAACGATGAAAGCGATCTCATCATCAGGAAAACGAAGCCCCGGAAAGAATTTTTCCATTCCTTCTTCTACGGCCATATACAGCAGGAAGTAGTCGCGTTTAATTTGCTCAGTCATCGGGTTGTACATGTCGATACTTTCTTTCACCCGATTGATCGCAGGCTCCAGATGGGCAATTAAACCGTCATATAAAGAGCCGTTTTCCGTCAGATCAATTTTTATTTTTTCAGAAATGAAGCCGATCAGCTGCTTCGTTTGCAAGGCCGTTTCAACTTCAATGTTTTCCGGTTTGAATTCGGTTTTGTATTTGCGGTTGGCGCTCCGCAAATGAATGGTGATATAGCCGATCTCCGCCTCAGGAATCGAAACGCCGAACGCTTTTTCAAGCTCTTTTGCCATTTCGAGCGCGGAGCCATATTCCTTCGTCTGCTGCAGCGCTTTTAGTTCTGAAGCTTCCATCGTGATGGTTTCTCCGAGTCTGATCCGGTCCATCGCAAAGGTTAAATGAACCGCCAGCGCCATGTAAGAGCTGTCAGATAAAGCGATCGCGATTTTTTCCTTGAGCTGAATCAAGAGCCGGTCCATTTTCAAAAGTTCCGCTTTATTTACGACGCCGAACATTTTTTCAGCAGCGTCGGGTTTCCCTTTAATATTGAATTCAACCGCTTCCAAAAAGGTTTGAATATCAAGGCGGTTGACCATGAGATTGCCGACGATTTTCCGCTTCGCATTTTCCGGACCAGTCAGCTGAATGCCGAAGCCTCTTTTTCGGATCAGCGTCAAGCCGAAGGGGGCAATCCAAGTCTCCAGCTCATCGAGATCATAACTGATCGTCGCGTTTGTCACTTGGAGCTCGTTCGCCAGACTGTAGAGCTTGATCGGCTCTTGAGACTCTAATAGCGAACATAGGATTAAGAGTTTCCGCTCCTCAGCGCTGTATTCATGCTGTTCATAGGACAGCTCTGACAGGAGCTTCTGTTTATCTTCCGGTTTTCCCACCGCTTTCAGTCCTTTGCCGGGCTGTTTATCAAGTGCCAAGCCGAATGATTTCATCATCGGTTTGATTGTTTTTAACTCGCGGTGAACGGTTCTTGTGCTGACTTGTAAAGCTTCTGCCAGTTCATGCACTGTCTCGTATCGGTTCTGCAGTAAAAGATGTTTCATTAATTTTTGTTCTCTCGCTGTCATATACATGAAACGCGCCTCCAGATTTTCTAGTTGTGAGAGGTATGGCACATGGGGGGTGCTGCCGGGGAAAGTAGTGTAAATTCTAATATAAAACGCTTTCAAAGAATATACAACCATTTTCAAATGGCAATTTGGCACTGGTCCGTGTGACAGTATTGAATAAGAAAAATGTGTCAGATAATATGCCGTGACGTTTGTTTCTCTTGATCCGCACGGCTATACTTCAAAGTGACCTTACTTGTTTTTTGACATTGCACACCACATAAACAAACGCCCGGAGGATAGCCTTCCGGGCGTTTGTTTTGTTTATGGAATATCATAACCTTGGACAGCCGTATAGATCCGAAACCACTGATCATGGCTGAGCTTGTACGCTGAGGCACGCACCGCGGCGGAAATGCGGTTCTGTTTTCCGCTGCCGACAATCGGCATGATGTCTGCCGGGTGGGTGAACAGCCAAGCGTACATGACCTCGTCGATGGAAGCGGCGCTGATTTCTTCCTGTACCGAAATAAGCGCGGTACGGATTCGGATGTCCTTTTCCGATTGTCCGGTAAAGACGCTCCCGCCCGCAAGCGGTGACCACGCCATCGGCGGAATTCGTTTTTCCTGACAGAAATCCAGCGTGCCGTCATGGAAATGTTCCAGCTCATAAGCCGAGATTTCAATTTGATTCGTGATGAGCGGATCATCCAAATAGGATTCGAGCATTCTGTACTGGTGCGCTTTAAAGTTCGATACTCCGAAGTATCTGACCTTGCCTGAGCTTTTCAGCGCATGAAACGCTTCAGCCACAGCCTCCGGGTCCATAAGCGGGTCCGGCCTGTGAATGAGCAGTACATCCAGATAATCCGTATTCAGATTCAAGAGCGACTGCTCCGCCGACGCTAAGATGTGAGACTTCGACGTATTATAATGATGCGACTTGTTTCCGGGCCGTTCCGGCGACTCAATGACAATCCCGCATTTTGTGACGATTTCGATTCGCTCCCTTATTGAAGGCGAAAGGGACAAAGCGCCGCCGAACAGCTTTTCGCACGTATAACTGCCGTATATATCCGCATGGTCGAAGGTGGTGATGCCTTGGCTGATACACCATTCAATCAGATTCAGCAGCTCCCCGTCTGAATAATTCCATTCGTTCAGACGCCAAAGCCCGTGTATCACTCTTGAAAATTCCAGATCTTCAGCCAATTGAATACGCTGCATGTGAAATCCCCCTTTTTCTTAGTGAGCCTCTCATATCTCTGTTTCAGGAATTGCCCATGCTGTTTCTTTCTGCTTCGACGGCCGATTTTCCTTTCGGCCCGGAAAAATCGTCATTTACCGGTTCTGAAACTGCTGTTTCGCTTTTTCAACGACGTAATGGCTTCCGCCGCGTTTTTTAACGTCTTGAATCATCATGGCGATCAAGAGGTCTTTCTTTTTATAGTCGTAGCCGACGAACCAGCCGTTTTCTTTGCCGTCTTTATCTTCTTTAGACGTTTTCAGCTCGGCTGTACCGGTTTTTCCGGCTACGTTAATGCCGCTTACGACCGGCTGATATGCAGAGCCGCGCGGATCTTCAACGACGCCTCTCAGCCCTTTTGTGATTTCTTCGGCGTTGGCTTTGGATACCACTTGCTTATGCCAGATTTGCGGTGTTTTTTCTCCGTCTTTGATTAATGTCGGTTTGACGAGATTTCCGTCTGTTACAAATGCGGTATAATCAGCCGCTAAATGCAGCGGAGACATCAGCATCTGCCCCTGGCCGTAGCCCGTATCTCCGAGAAGAATCTCGGAATCAAGCTTGCCGTTAGCGATTGACGATTTTTCAATCGGAAATTGGTATGGAATGTCTTCATCAAAACCAAATGATTTTAATCCTTTTGTAAACGCGTCAGCTCCGGCATCTATAGCATTTTGCGCAAAATAGATGTTGTCCGAGGTAATCAGCGCGTTTTCGAGATCTACTTCATTCAGGCGCTCTGATACGCGTGTGACATGGTAGCCGCCCCAGCTTGAATCTTTCTGCCACTCTTTTCCGGTGATTTTTTTCTTTTCTGACGCTTTCAATGTTCCGTTTGTCAGACCGACTGCCGCGGCGATCGGTTTAATCGTTGATCCCGGCGCATAGAGTTTGTTGAATTTCGCTGAAAACGGATTGTTTTTATCTTCATTCAGCTTTTTCCATTCTTTGCCGCTCCAGCCGAAAATAAAGCCGTTCGGGTCATAAGACGGAGCGCTGACAAGCGCGAGGGTCTCTCCCGTTTGCGGTTCGAGGGCGACTGCCGCTCCGCTGTCGTCTTTCATGGAATCATACAGCTTTGTCTGCGTTTTCATGTCAATCGTTACATGAATATCCTGCCCGTTTTCGGCTTTCTTTTCAGCGATGACCTCACCCGTTTGCGGAACGTAAATTTTCCAGCCGGTCGTGCCGCGCAGCTTGTCTTCATATACGTTCTCAAGGCCGGCGATGCCGATTTTCGAGGTGTCGCTGTATTGGCCATCTTTTGCTTTTTTCAGATCCTCCGCTGTGATCGTTTTAATATACCCGGTCAGGTGGGCCGCTTTTTCGCCGTACGGATAGTAGCGGGAGCTGACTGTCGTTTTCGTCACGCCGTCTAATGAAAGCAGGCTTTTGACCTTGCTTTCGTCATCCGGTCTGATTTTTTGAACCGGGACATAGGAGTCATCTTTTACCCAGCCCTGATTCAGCTTGCTTTTTATATCGTCTTCAGAAAGGTCCAGTTTTTCAGACAGTTTTTTGATTACGCTGTCTTTATCCTTGCCGAGTTTTCCCGGGATAATGCCGATTTCCGGCACCTCCGTATTCACGGCGAGGCCCTTGCCGTCTTTGTCGTAGATTTGCCCGCGCTTCGGTTCTTCATTTGCGATCTGCACGGTTTTGTCGTCGGAAAGCTGTTTGAAAATAAAAGAAGGATTCCAGTCGATGTTCCATGCTTCTCCATCGTCTGTTTTTTCTTTTTTCAGGACGGCCGTGTTTTCAAAGGCGACCTTCCCTGCTTTTGTATCCATGCTGACTTTATAATCGATGTGCTGAAGGTCATCTTTTTTCTTATCATCTTCGTCCTGTTTTTCGGCAGTGACTTTCAGATTTTTGACCCCTGCTTGTTCATAGATGGTTTCATATCGTTTTACAAAATCCTTTTTGGACAATTTTTTCTTTTCATCCTGTGTGAGGCTTTGGTACATCTTATCGTAATGACCGCCGTTCCAGTCTTTCACGAAATCTTTCATTCTGTCTTCGGCCGACTCCGTTTTCGAGCAGCCGATCAAACCTAGGATTCCTGCGAGTAAAAGTAATAGGTATAATCCTTTTTTCACTGTTTATTCCCCTGCCTTCCAATTGTTATTTTCTCCTAAATCAAATCAGGCTGGCAAGGATTTTTTTATGATAGAATTTAAAATTTTTTTATTTTTCCAGCCATTACGGTCCATATTCTTATACAATGTATCTATTAAAAAAGGGGGAATTTCAGATGATCAGAGAAGCAGCCATGCTGCATGTAAAAGAAGGCTTTGAAGGGGAATTCGAAGAGGCATTCCGCCGGGCGGAGCCGATTATAGCGGGCATGAAAGGTTATCTGTCCCATTCCTTGTCCAAATGCATGGAGGAAACGCATAAATATTTGCTGCTTGTGGAATGGGAGACATTGGAGGATCATACAAAAGGCTTTCGCGGATCGCCGGAATATCAGGAATGGAAAGCCTTACTTCACCGTTTTTATTCACCATTTCCCGTTGTGGAACATTTTCAGGATCTATCAAACTCAGATCGCGTGAAGCGTAAAACCGATTAAGGAGATCGACCATACAAAAACGGCGGTATAGATATTGAATTTCCCGGAACCGTCGTTTTCCTTCCGCTTTTCTTCCAGTCCCTGAATGAACATGACCGCACCGAGAAACACGAGCATAACCGGCTGTATGACAGAGGTATGTTCTGCATACGTAAATGCGGCAGCCGCAAGTATAATAATCAGCATCGCGAGTGACAGTTTTAAGGCGCGCAGCAAAGCAATCCATCCTTTCGTTTATTATTTTTTGTACACAATTCTATTTCTGTCTTTATCCCCCATTATTCTAGCGTACTTTTTGCACGGATAGAACGAAAGTCGGACAATTTTAAGTTTGTTTTAAGGAGAACGAAAAGCGCGCTCCCGATGAAAAGGAGCGCGCGGTTATGAGCGGGCGAGGCTTCCGTATCCAAGCCCCCGCAGGACGCATGCCATGACTTCGTACCCTCTGCTGTTGGGATGTACGCGGTCATGAGAGAGATATTCGTTCAGCTTTCCTTTGAAAGCGCTGTGGACATCGGCAATTTTGACGTGCGGCGCTGATGCGAGTGTGCTGAGGTGCGCATTATAAGAAGATATCCATTTTTCTGCAATGGAGATGTCCGGGAAAGGGTTGTATAAATTGAAGACGCGGATCTCATAAGGAGAGGGGTGCGTTTCTTTTAAGGCAGCGATCTTGGCAATCATCTTTTCAAAGTTCTCATGGCAGTGACGGGACACGCCGGCGAACACCGAAGCGTCTTTCGTTTGCTGATACGCCCGAACCGAATCGATCAAATCGTTGCCGCAGCCTGTAATCGTAATCATATCAGCAGCCTGAATCCGCCTCTGAATGTACGGCAAGGACATAAGCCCGAGAATTTCTCCCGTCTCAAGGCCTGACTTGGCAAAGATGGATACGTCGGTCCTTGTCTGTAAATCTTCTGCCATCATACACCCGAACCGCTGAACAAAGCCGGCGGAAAACGGCCCGGATCCCCTTCCCGTCGTCAAAGAATCCCCAAGCGCCGTATAAACAAGTCCCATTTTCTTTCCTCCACTCATTACTGTCGATATTGTAATGTACGCGAGTGAAGGGAAATTGGCTCGGTCAATACCCTAATTTCTCAGAAATATGCTGTGCCGCGGTTTTGACCTTTTCCGTTAAATACGGCAGCCGATCCTCTGAAAACCTGGCTTCAAAGCCGGCGATGCTGATCCCCGCGGCCACCTTTCCTTCGTGGTTGAAAATAGGCGCCCCGATCGCCGCCGTGTAATCCTCTAATTCTGAATAGCTGATCGTATACCCTGATTGTAATGACGTTTCAATAGATTGAAGCAATTCAGCCGGATTCGTTATCGTGCCTGAGGCAATTGCGGCAAGCTCTGTCTTCTGAAGGTATGTGTCAATCTCCTCTCTCGGCAGAAACGATAAAATGCTTCTGGCGCACGCCCCCGCGTACAGCGGCGAGCGGCGGCCGATTGCGGTATACAGCCGGACGGTTTGGGTGCCTTCAATTTTTTCAACGTAAATGGCTTCATCGCCGTCCCTCATAATCAGCTGAACGGCCTCATCGACTTCACCGCACAGCTCTTCCATCATCGGCTTGGCTATTTTCCTGATGTCCAGACGCTCAGAGACAAGCTGACCGAATTGCAAAAAGATCAGACCCAGCTGATAACGGCCGTCCGCTGCCCGGGTGAGAAATCCCATTTCCTCCAGTGAACTTGCCATCCGGTGAACCGAGGTCTTCGGCATCTCCGATCGAGAAACAAGCTCATTTAAGCTCAGGCTCGGTTCAGTCAGAAACAAATGAAGCAGCTCCATTGATTTGATGACGGTTTTGTTTTTGTTTTCCATGGTCTTTAGCCCCTTTGTCAGATCAGCCATTCCATTTTGAGCCTGGCTTTCAGCTCCTTCAGCTGCTGTTCCCTCTCCAAAAGCAGCATTTCCGCTTCCTCCAGCGAAACAGCCCGGAACGTGATATGTTCGCCCGGCATCGTTTGGGCGGCAAGAGGAAGATCGGCGGATATGATATGCGCCATTCGCGGGTAGCCTCCCGTCGTCTGCCTGTCAGCCAGCAGAATAATCGGATTGCCGTCCGGCGGCACTTGCACCGTCCCGAATGTCACGGCCTCAGATACCATTTCAAGCGGCTCCTGTAATTCAAGCGGAGCGCCCTTCAGCCGGTAGCCCATTCGGTCGGACTGAGGCGTGACCGTATACGGCTCCTTGTAAAAACGTGATTTTGCTTCTTCTGTAAAAGCATGAAATTGCGCCCCTTCAAGTACACGAATGACCGGATTTTTTTTCAGCGGCAGAAAACCTCTGCTGCTGACAGACCAATCAGGCGCTGAGAAACCATGTTGTCCGAGAGAATCGCTCAAACTATGTGCGATGATTTCCGAGCATTGCGTCATACTGCCGAGCGGAAGCTCATCATCCTTTTGCAGGGCTCTTCCGTAAAAGCCGCCGATCCCCGCTCTGACATACGTGCTTTTGCTTTCCATGACGGCGGGCACGTCAAATCCCCCCGCGACGGCGAGATAAGCGCGGCTCCCCATCTTGCACGGCCCAAATGAAACAACGCTGTCTTCCTTTACAAAAACCGGTTTCCACAGAGGGGCCGGTTCTCCATTAATATGAAAGGCGAAATCAGCCCCCGTGACGGCGATGACTGCCGGTTCTGAAAGCTCAAAGGAAGGACCGGGCCCCATTAGCGTAATTTCCAGCCCCGCTTCTGTTTCTTTATTTCCGGCAAGAAGATTGGCAATACGCAGAGAGATCGTATCCATTGCGCCGCTTCCCAGCACACCGTATTTCTGATAACCCGTTCGCCCCGTATCCTGAATCGTCGTCAGAAGACCGGGCTTTACCACTTTCATGCTCATTCGGCTCCCTCCTTGATGCGGCTGTATTCTTCTGCAGTGATTCGGACGAATTTCACCGTATCGCCCGCTCTCAACAGGCTCGGCGGATGTTCTTCCGGCCTGAAAAGCCGAAGCGGGGTGCTGCCGATCAGCTGCCAGCCGCCGGGAGTGGATATCGGATACACACCGGTCTGCATTCCGGCGATTCCTACTGAACCGGCAGGGATTGACGGCCTTGGCGACGACTTTCTCGGCGCTCTGATCCGCTCAGACATTCCTCCTAAAAACGGAAATCCCGGCGCAAATCCGAGCATATAGACGAGATATTCGCCTTCGGTATGAATGCGGATGACGTCTTCCGGTGTCAGATCGTTCATCTTAGCGACCTCTTCTAAATCAGGACCGAAATCACCGCCGTAGCAAACAGGGATTTCCATTACCCGGCGCTCTTTTTGCCTGTCGGTCTTTATATGGCTGAGGCGTTCTGTCACTTCTTTCTTGACCAATGCAAAAGGCGAGACGCCTTTTTTTATATTTGAGACGGCATACACATCATAAAAGATCGTTAAGCTTGTGAATGCCGGGATACATTCAATGAAACCCGGAAATGGCCGTTCTTCAATACAGGCGGCTGCCGCATGAACCCGGCTGTTAACCTCTTCGCTGATGTGCCCGCCAAAGCGGATGATAACGGCGGAATCACCGTGCGGCTGTATATCAAGCGCTGTATTGCCGCTATACTGCATCATTGTCATCACCTCGTTGTTTTCTTTCTCACTTACAGAACAGCAAGCGATTCATTCCGGATATCGGTGATCAGCATGTGCCCCGGTGAATGCGTCATCACGATATCAGGCTTTGCTTCCATGATCACCGCCTGCGGTGTAACGCCGCACGCCCAGAATACGGGAACTTCGCCTTCCCGCACCGTCACGGCATCACCGAAGTCCGGCTGATTCAAATCGCTGATGCCGATGCTTTTCGGATTTCCGATCCGGACGGGGGCGCCGTGCACGGCGGGAAAACGTGACGTGACCTGCGCCGCGCGGATTGCAAGCCTTTCCGGAATCGGCCTCATGCTGACGACCATCTTTCCTGAAAACCGCCCGGCCGGAACACAGTCAATGTTTGTTTTATACATGGGAACATTCACGCCCTCATCAATGTGCCTGATTGGAATTTGCTGATTGATAAGGGCTTGCTCAAATGAAAAACTGCAGCCGATCAAAAACCCGACAAAATCATCCTTCCAATACGGCGTGATATCCGTTACCTCTTCAGTAAGCACGCCATGCCGATAAATTCTGTACTTCGGAAAGTCCGTCCGGATATCAGCTCCCGGCGCCGCGATAGCCGGAATGGGTGAGCCCGCATCCGTCACGTCAAGCACCGGACATGGCTTTTGATTCCGCTGGCAGAATAAGAGAAAATCAAAGGCAAGATCCTTTTGCAAAACGACGAGATTGGCTTGTGCATAAGAAGCGGCCCATCCTGCCGTCGGCCCGGTCATCTGCCCCTTCCTGATAAGCTGTCTGACTTCTTCGGGAGTCATGTCACTCATATGTTTTTTCATGTCATCAGCTCCATAGCTGCGGCAATTGCGAGAATAATGTATAGATGCCCATAATCGCCATGACAACGACGACTGTCGCCCCCGCAATAGTGAGCCAGACAGGATGTTTGTAATCGCCGACGATTTTTTTCTTATAAGCGCCCAACAGAATCATCGCTAATGCAAGCGGCAGAATTAAACCGTTAAGCGAACCGACCGCGACCAGAATTTTGGCAGGCTGGCCGATCGTGACAAAAATGAGCGTGGATACGATGATAAAACCGATAATGACGCCGTGTGAATGCTTTTCGATTTTTGCCGAGAACGATTTGAAGAATGACACCGATGTATATGCCGCGCCGATGACGGACGTGATAGCGGCAGACCACATGATGACGCCGAAAATTTTATAGCCGACATTTCCCGCTGCAAGCCGGAATACAGAAGCCGCGGGGTTATCGGGATCAATGCGCAGACCCTTTGAGACGACGCCGAGCACGGCGAGAAACAGGGCAATCCGCATAATAGATGTAATTAAGACGCCTGTGATGGAGCTTTTCGTGACCTGAGGAATGACTTCCTTCCCTTGGATGCCTGAATCAAGCAAACGGTGGCCGCCGGCAAATGTAATGTATCCGCCGACCGTGCCGCCGACAAGGGTCACGATCGCCAGCACACTGATATGATCAGGCATAAAGGTTTTCGCAACGGCGTGTCCGACCGGCGGGGCCGTCGTTACGGCAACATACACCGTTAATACGATCATGACGATTCCGGCGATTTGCATAAAACGGTCCATGACTTTTCCCGCTTCCTTTATGACAAAAATCAGAACCGCGACCGCAGCGCTGATTAAAGCGCCGATTTCCGGTTTGATCCCGAATAATACTTGAAGGCCGAGACCCGCGCCGCCAATGTTTCCGATATTAAACGCAAGTCCGCCGAGCACGACCAGAAAAGCAATGGCATAACCGGCGCCCGGGAGCACCATATTTGCAATCTCTTGGCCGCGCTTTCCGGAAACTGCGATAATCCGCCACACATTGGTCTGTGCGAAAATGTCCAAAATAATGGAGATTAAAATGATAAAGCCGAAGCTTGCCGCCAATGTATTGGTGAACGTGGCCGTTTGCGTCAGAAAGCCGGGCCCGATTGAAGATGTCGCCATCAGAAATGTCGCGCCTAAAAGCAGCGACCATCTTCCGGGAGCCTTTCCGGCTGTTTTTTTCTTTTGCTCCATGCTGTCTTCCTCCCTCTGCTGCTCAGTCTTTTGCAAGCGCGCTGATTTGAATGTCAGCCGCTTTTAGTTCTTTTCTGATCGTTTTTGCGAATGTGAGCGCATGGGCGCCGTCTCCGTGAATACAGACGGTGTCCGCTTTCAGGTTTACAGCTTGTCCCTCCGCAGATGTCACCGTATTGTCTTTCACCATTTGGATCACTTGCCCGACCGCTTTTTTATCATCCTGGATCAGCGCATCCGGCTGTGAACGCGGCGTCAGCGTGCCGTCTTTCTGATAGGTGCGGTCCGCAAACACTTCACTTGCCGTCTGCAGTCCGATTCGGTCTCCCGCTTTAATCAGCTCGCTTCCGGAAAGCCCGAATAGAATAAGTCCGGGATCAAAATGAAAAACCGCTTGGGCGATCGCATCTGACAGACCGCGGTTGACGGCAGCCATATTATATAAAGCGCCGTGCGGCTTCACATGCTGCATCGCGACACCTTCTGCTTTTAAAAATCCTGACAGCGCGCCGATTTGGTACAGTGTCAGATCATACGCTTCCTCGGGCGTGATCGCGATCTGCCTCCGCCCGAATCCCTGAAGATCGAACAGCCCGGGATGAGCGCCGATTTTCACGCCTTTCTCCGCCGCAAGCGCAACTGTTTTGCGCATCACGCTGGGATCACCCGCATGAAAGCCGCAGGCGATGTTTGCAGATGTCACATAATCCAAAATCTCTTCATCAAGCCCGATCTTATAAGCACCGAAACTTTCTCCTAAATCACAATTGATGTCAATCTGAAACATAAGATCCCTCCTGTATTGTAAACGTTTTATTTTATTATCATTCCGATATTCGGAACGACTATTCCGAATTATTGGACTTCTTTTCATTATATCAATTCTGACAGGTTTGAACATGCTTTTGTCAGAAAACCTACCACGGACCTAGTCAGAAATGTGACAAAATAAAAAAGAGAGCCTCATACAGAGGCTCTCTTTTTTCTATTACAGCACCCAGTGGCGGATCGCTTTGGCGACCCCGTTTTCCGTGTTGACATCAGTCACCCAGTCAGCCGTTTCTTTCACGATGTCCTGCGCATTTCCCATAGCGACGCCGACGCCCGCCTTTTCAATCATGGCAATGTCATTCAGACTGTCGCCCATGGCCATCACATTTTCCATCGTGAAGCCGAGTTTTTCCGAAACTTTCGCAAGCGCTGCCGCTTTATTAATGCCGAGCGCATTGACTTCGATATTGATCGGGCTGGAGTTTGTGATTTCGAGCTCCTTGTTTTCCTTCAGCTCTTTCAGCACCTCATTCCGCACATCGTCATCCTCGATTTCGAATCCGAACTTGAGCCACTGGTGATCCGTAATCGTTTCCGGGAATTCCCCTCTCCATACTCTATCAACGGTAGAGGCCCAGAAATTCGTGTTGTGCTTATTTCTCAGATCCCATAATTTTTGAATATGATCGGTATGAAGAAGCTTGCGCTCAACCAGCTCAAAGTTGGAATCCCAGATTTCGCTGCCGTTTGCCGTAATTAAAAAGGATGAAAGCTCGAGAGACTCAGCCAGCTCGCGGCAGGTCATCAGCGTCCGTCCGGTGCTGATGACGACGTGAATTCCTTTCGCCTCCGCTTCCTTGATCGCCCGCCGGTTTTCCTCCGGGATGAGCTGCTCGTCATTGAGCAGGGTTCCGTCCATATCAATCGCGATCAGTTTAATATCTGCGTCTTCTCTTTGTATCGGCATATATGTACCTCACTTTTTATAATGTAGTCGTTTCTATTTTAATACATATGACCCACAGGAACAAAAAACCGCTCCCTGACGTTTGGCGGGGAGAACATTGAGGAAAAGAACTATTGAGGTGATGAAGGATGAAAGAAAGAAAACAGAAGAACAAACCGAATGAAAATCCTGAACATCATGATTTAACCGATCCGATTCCGCTGGAAGAACTGAAAGAAAACGCCAATGATGAAAAACACAAACACGACCAAAGGGACAATTCACAAAGTGAAAGAGATTATGATACAAAATGACGGGCTTGTCCGAAAGCCGCCGCTGAAGGCGGCTTTTTTTACGATGGCTGGATAAATATGCTGATCTCAGCTTCCGCGACAGGCTTCCCGGCAACGGAAGCTTTCGCCCGGCCGAACACAAACCCGCGCCTGATTCGCGTGACTTCAAACAAAAGATCCAGACGGTCTCCCGGCAAAGCGGCACCTAATCTTTCCGCTTTCTTCACCGCAGACAGCAGGCCGAAGCTGTTTTCACCTGTAATCCCCGCGCAGGCGGCCGTTTGGGCCATTGCTTCAACGACGAGCGAAAACGGCATCTCTCTTTGTGATTCTGACATAAACCAGTCATTTTCACTGATGTATTTGTAAGCAGCCGCCCATTTTCCGGCTTCGCTGTTCTTCGTGCCGTCAATCAAAAGAAACGGATAACGATGGGGCAAAAGCTCCTCATTCATTACGCAGCCTCCCTTCCCTCACATTATAACAGAAGAAAAAAAACCCGCGTCCCCCGACGCGGATTTCTTATTGATTCAGCTTTTTAAGTACGATGCCGTGCAGCGGTTCATACGGCTGAATACCGCAAATGTCTTGAAGAACGACGCTCGTGCCTTTTGCCGCGATAAGCTTTTGCAGCTCAACCGCTTCCGGATCATCCTTATAGTCAAAGCGCAGGGCGGCGGCGATGCCTTCCGCCAGCGCGTTCGGTTCTTTTATTTTTTTGGCCGGTCCTACTAATCTATCATTCGCTCCGAGTTTTCTGAGCGGTGATCTGGCGACCCTCGTCACATCATCCGTGATGTATTCATTTTCAAAACGGCTGATGATTTTCTTCATATACTGCTCGTGTTCGGCTTGCTTAAAGCCGTACGCCTTTACCAGGTACTCGCCCGTTTCTGAAAGGGCATCGTACACGACACGCCGGATTTCGGGATGGTCGATGGCTTCTTTGACGGTTTTTAATCCGCGCTGATAGCCGACGTACGCCGTAACGGCATGGCCCGTATTGACGGTAAACAGCTTCCGTTCAATAAACGGAGTAAGATCATCCGTAAACAATGCGCCTTTCAGTGCCGGCTGACCGCCGGCAAAGCCGGTTCTGTCTATGACCCATTCAAAAAACGGCTCTACGGATACTTTCAGCGGGTCCTCATGGTGCTGAATCGGCACGATCCGATCCACCGCGGAATCCGGGAAGCCGACCGTCTGATTCACTAGTTCCCGCTCCGCTTCCGTCAAATGTCCGAAAACCTCTTTTTTCAAAAAACTGCTGCCGCCGATCATATTTTCACAGGCGATGATATTCAGAGGCTCAGAGGACGTTCTGCGCTTCAGCCCTTCCGCAATTGACGGGGCGATGAATTTGAGAACATTCGGCCCTACTGCCGTCGTAATGATCGCCGCGTCATTGATCAGCCTGTACAGCTCTTGTTCTTGCTTCGCGCTGTTGATGGCTGAAACGGGGCCGATGGTTTCTGTCTGCCGGCCGCCGTCGGCAAGCTCCACGGTATATTCCTTCTTTTCATTAAGAAGGCCGACCATCGTTTCATTCACATCAGCGAAAACAACCTCATAGCCGGAATGATGGAGCAGGGCGCCGATAAAGCCCCGCCCGATGTTTCCCGCTCCGAAATGAAGGGCAATCATGTCAGTTCACCTCGCTGAAAATAGCGGCCAGTTCTTCTTCCGTTTTCGCACTGATCAGCCGTTCGATGTTTTCTTCCTCTGAGCAGATGATGGCGATGTTTGACAAAATGTCTAAGTGCTCATTGTTTTTTCCGGCGATACCGAAAACGACCTTTGCCGTATTGCCTTCACCGTATTCAACACCATTCGGAATCTGGATGATGGAAATGCCTGAATGAAGCACTTCTTCCTTCGCGTCTTCCGTGCCGTGCGGGATCGCAATGAAATTCCCCATAAAAGTGGATGATGTTTCTTCACGTTCGAACATTTTTTCCACGTAGCCGTTTTTCACGTAGCCGTTATCAATTAATGTCTGTCCCGCCAGACGGATGGCATCCTCTTTTGAGTTCACTGTTTGATTCAGTTTGATGTTCGCTTTAGCCAATACTTCCATGATGAAAATCCCTCTTTCTGTTTGATTAGTTTTTAAGCTTTTCAATCAGTTCATCGTATTTCGGACTGTTTAAGAAATTATCAACCGAAATGTGCACCGCCTGCGGCCGCTTCGCTTTCGCGCGGTCAGTCAGATCCTTATGCGTAATGACGATATCCGCGTCATTCGGAAGATTATTGATCGACGTATTTGTCACATCAATATCCAGCTCTGCTTTTTTCACTTTGTTTCTTAAAATGGAAGCGCCCATTGCGCTCGATCCCATACCCGCATCACACGCGAAGATAATGCGGCTGACTTGGTCAGCGGAAATATCAGCTGCGCCGCTTTCCGGCTCTTCCTCTTTGTCTGCCAACGCAGCGGCCGCTTCGCTTTTTCTGCCTTTCATTTCCTGCATTTTTTCCGCGGCGGCTGTCAGATCTTCTTCACCCGCTTTAGATGATTTCAGAATAAGCGCCGATACGATAAACGATACGGCGGCTGCAACGATGACGCCCGCCAGCACACCGAGATAGCTTCCTTTCGGCGTCAGCGCTAAAATGGCGATGATGCTGCCCGGCGATGATGCCGCGACAAGTCCCGCGTTAAAAATCGAGAATGTGAGCAGTCCGCTCGCTCCTCCCGCGATCGCCGCGAGGATCAGCATCGGTTTCATTAAAATGTAAGGGAAATAGATTTCATGAATCCCCCCGAAGAAATGAATGATCGCCGCTCCCGGTGCCGTCGATTTTGAAGAGCCTTTTCCAAAGAACATGTATGCCAGTAAAATACCGAGTCCAGGCCCGGGGTTCGCTTCCACTAAGAACAGAATGGATTTACCCGCTTTTGCGGCCTGCTCGATTCCGATCGGACTTAAAATGCCGTGGTTGATCGCGTTATTGAGGAACAGGACTTTCGCCGGTTCAACGAAAACGCTCGCAATCGGCAGCAAATTCGCATGGACAATGACTTCCACACCCGCCGCCAGCAATTTGTTAAGAGACAGGACGACCGGGCCGATCGCATAAAACGCGATAATTGTCAGCACAGCGCCGATAATTCCCGCCGTGAAGTTGTTGATCAGCATTTCAAAACCCTGTCTGACTTTATCTTTAAATAAACGGTCTACTTGTTTAATGAGATAACCGCCCAAAGGCCCCATAATCATTGCGCCTAAGAACATCGGAATGTCTGCTCCGACAATGACTCCGATGGCGGCCGTCGCTCCGACGACTCCCCCGCGGTGATCGTAAATCATTTTTCCGCCCGTATATGCGATTAAAAGCGGCAGAAGATACGTAATCATCGGGCTTACCAATGTATTCAGCTGCGGATTCGGAAACCATCCCTTAGGAATAAACAGCGCGGTGATAATTCCCCACGCGATAAATGCGCCGATATTCGGCATGATCATACCGCTTAAATAACTGCCGAACCGCTGTATCTTCACTTTCATGCCAGCTTGCTGTTCTTGCTGCATGTCAATTCCCTCCCTGTTTGCTCGCCTTAAGATGAAAATAAATAAGACACGGGGTTTCTTTCTCCCCTGTGTCTTCATCATAAAACGCTTACAATCCTCATTCAATGAAAAGTAAAGAGGAGTTTGGCACATAGAGTGTGACAAATCCTTAACTAAAAAAAGACACCTCATAACAAGGTGTCTTACCGCTTTCTGTATATAATATGTCCTTTTGTAACGACGAGTTTCGCAATGAGCCGCTCACTGACAATGAACACCGGATATGCGCATACGAGCGCGAAAATCGCGGCCGGCACATACCGTGCCGCCGGAAACATCGGCATGACAGCGATTCGGGCCATCTGCACAAGATAAATCAAAAGGACCGTTATCGCAATGGCAACAGCCATAATCGGAGCTGATACTTTATATTCACGCAATTTCACATGGCAGTGCCCGCATTCAAACTGGCACGGGATTATGGATGATCTGACCATGTCGCCTGTAATCGGCTTGCCGCAGTTCGGGCAGGTCGTTTCTTTCATGTTTATTCCTCCATTCAACTCTTCTATTATAACAGAGTCTGTCTCCGCGTTTTACATTTGTGATTGTTCAACATATTTTCACATATTTTATCATCAGGCTCTTGTACACATTTGTGAAAACATCTACTCTTAGAAGGAGGTTCATCACTCATTCGCATAAAAAGGAGGATGCAGAATTGCTTCCGATTAACAGACAGCAAACATTGCTTGAATGGCTGAAAGAGGAGGGCCCGCTGAAAATCTCTGACATAAGCGAGAGATTCGGCGTTTCCGAGATGACCGTGTACAGAGACGTCAATCAGCTGGCGGAGGCAAACCGGATTATCCGAACACCCGGCGGCATTACGCTCCCGCCCGCTTCAGAACAAAGCGCCAATCAATGCGGCTATTGCCTGCGTCCGATTCAGCATTCATATTCTGTTCAGCTCATTACCGTTTCACAAGCCGTTGAGCAGATGTGCTGCATTCATTGCGCGATTTTGCGGTATGAGGATAAAAAGGAAGAAGTGTCCCACGTCATTTGTAAGGATTTCCTTCTCCAAACGACGCTGACGGCCGCTTCTGCTTACTTTTTAGTCCATGCCGACATTGACCTTCATTGCTGCCGGCCTCAGGCGATTCCTTTTTCAACGCTTGATTACGCGGAACGGTTTCAAAAAGGCTTCGGCGGGGTCATTTGCACTTTTGACGAGGCGGCGGACATCATCTTACACGACAGGCAGAAAGGATGCACCTGCAGCAAGACATAACAACAACCAACCGGAAGGCGGTGTCACCAGCCATGAGACAGAACAAACGCTGGCTCATCTTTTTGCTGTTCCTTGTTTTGATTCCGAAAACAAGCTTCGCCCACGCCTACATCACAAACTCTAATCCGGGTGAGAACAGCGAATTAAAACAAGCGCCGAAGCAGATTGAAATTGAGTTTAATGAACAGATTGAAGAAGGCTTCCACTCCATTAAGGTCTATAATTCATCCGGCGAACGGGTCGATGCGGGCAAAACGGTGATTCAAAAAAATGATTCCCGCATCATGACCGCGGCTTTGAAAAAAAATCTGCCGCATGATATTTACAGAGCGGAATGGAACGCGGTGTCAGCTGACGGACACCCGGTATCCGGCGTCATTCCTTTCAGTATCGGGAAAGCCGGCGGAGGCCTTCAGGAGAAAACATCATCGCAAGCGGCGCTTCACCCCGAAGCGGCCATCGACCGCGGTATTTTGTACACCGCTCTCTCCCTGTTTATCGGCACGGCCTTTTTCCATCTGTTTTGGTTCAGAAAAAATGAAGGTTCATCAAAAAACAGCCGAACCGTAAAGCTGCTCGTTATCTCTTTATGTTTAATGGGACTCGCGCTTGTCTGCCAGCTCCCGATCCAGACGAAAGAAAACGCGGGCGGCGCTTGGAGCGCCGCGTTTCAGCCGGACTATGTAAAAGAAACGCTTCTGAAAACGGCCGGCGGGTATGTCTGGATAATACAGATCAGCTTATTTATCCTGCTTGCTGTGTCCATGATCCCGCTGTTGAAGAAGAAAGCATTTCGGTCATTTGCGTACTGGACGGCGCCGCTATTGTTCTTTTTCGCCTCGCTTTTGGCAAAAGCATTTGCCGGGCATGCGGCGGTCATTGACGAAAAAGCGGTCGGCATCACGATGGACTTTCTCCATTTATCAGCCGCGTCTGTATGGACGGGCGGTATAGCCGCCCTTGTGCTGCTTCTTTCATCAGAGTGGAGAAATACCGATAAAACCATCGCCTGGGAAACGGTCAGACGGTTCTCCCCTTGGGCATTCGCCTCTGTCGGCGTGCTTTTATTTTCAGGTGTGCTGAATGGATTTTTCATTATCCGTTCGTTTGATTCACTCTTTCACACCGCTTACGGCAAGACGCTTCTTTTGAAAATCGGACTGTTTGTGATCATGCTTGCTCTCGGCGCCATTCACGTATGGATGACAAAATTCCGCAGAAACAAAAGCATCAGTGGCACAATAAAGGCCGAATGGGTAATAGGGATTGCGGTATTATTTACAACCGCCGTCTTCACAAGCCTGCCCAGCCCGCCGCCGCCTGCGCCATTGCCTTTTAACGGATCAGACATGATCGGAAACGGGGAAACCCTGTCCTTGCACATAACGCCTAACCAGCCGGGTAAAAATGAATTTCAAGTCATTGTCACCGATCACAACGGCAGCCTTGTGAAAGATATTCAGCAATTTACCGTGACGGTTTATCAGACGGGCTTCAGCGGCAAACAGCATGAAAGCACCTTTGATTTGAAGAAAACGAAGGAAGGCACATTCGAAGCCGCCAATATGTCCATCACTGAAAAGGGAAACTGGAAGATCAAAGTTCACGGACTGACAAACGATTTTAATGAAATCAATCAAATATTCTCAACGACAAACTAAGGAGTGTATCTCATGTTGAAAAAAAAGGCTTTAGTATTCATGTCTGCCATAACCCTGTCACTCATCGGTTTTACGGCAACAGCAAGCGCCCACGTCTCAGTCAAACCCGCGGAATCCGCGGCGGGTTCATGGGAAACGTACACGATGAAAGTGCCTGTGGAAAAAAATGAGCCGACAACGAAAGTCGTGCTGAAAATGCCCGCGGGCGTTGAATTTCAGCAGTACCAGCCGATTCCGGGCTGGAAAACGTCCGTATCAAAGCATGATGACAAAGCGGTCTCCGTCACTTGGGAAGCGAAGAACGGCGGCATTCAGCCCGGCCAATTCCAGCAGTTCACATTTGTTGCGAAAAACCCTGAAAAGACCGGGGATGCCGCTTGGGACGCCTACCAATATTACAAAGACGGCAGCATTGTAGAATGGACGGGTGATGAAAAAGCTGACACGCCTCACTCGATTACGAAAATCACAAAAGCGGCGAACGTGACGGATGCGCACGGAGCTGAACAGTCAAAAGAAGAAAGCAAATCCGGCGTATCAGCGCTTGATATCGCAGCCATCGTTCTGTCAGCTGCGGCGATTATCCTTTCCATCGCGGCGCTTGTTAAGAAAAAACGCGCATAAAGCAAAAAGCGATCCGGCTCATAAGAGCTGCGATCGCTTTTTTTCTTATCCGCGGCCTGCCTGGAATGACGGATATTGTGTCATTCCGCCGTCAGCAAACAGCGTAATGCCGGTCACGTAGCTTGATTCCTTTGAAGCAAGCCAGACGGCGACAGCTGCGATTTCTTCCGGCTCACCGATATACCCCATCGGAATCATGCTTTCCACATCTTTTTTCTGAACGGGATCCGCAAACTTTTCCGCATTGATCGGCGTATTGATGGCGCCCGGCCCGATATTGTTAACACGGATGCGCTTCGGCGCGTACTCAAGCGCCAATGTTTCCGTCATCAATTTAATACCGCCTTTACTTGCCGCATAGTGGACAAACAGCGGCCACGGAATCATTTCATGTACGCTCGACATGTTAATGACGTTGCCTTGAATATTATTCTCTACGTAATATTTAATGGCTTCGCGGCATCCCAGAAAAGCGCCGGTCAGGTTGGTGTTGATGACTTTGTTCCAGTCTTTCAGCGGCATTTTATGCGACTCGACCGGATTTTCCATGCCGGCGTTGTTGATCATGATATCTAATGTGCCGAATTCCTTGACCGCGGTCTGCACAATGTTTTTGACATCCTCTTCTTTTGTAACGTCACCTTGAATAATGACCGCTTCGCCGCCCGCTTTTTGAACTTCTTCTTTTACGGTTTGAGCCTCTTTTTCATTACTGTAGTAGTTAATTACGACTTTCGCCTGCTCCTGCCCGAAGCGGATCGCCATCGCTCTTCCTAATCCAGATGATGCTCCCGTAATGGCAACGACTTTTCCTTTTAAATCCGTGTACATGTTCAAACCTCCTGCATTTGTTATGAATTTGATTTCGCAACGCCTAAGAATACGGCGGCCACGATGATCAGGATAATCCCGATTGCAATGGCGACCAGCTGACGCTTCGTTTTGCTCTCACGGAGAATGAAGATTCCGCCGAGCGTGCTGATGACGATTCCCATTTGAGACAGAGAAAAGCTTGTCGCGACTCCGACGCGCGGCTGTGAGATGAACAGAAACATATTCCCGAGCGCCCAGATGATTCCCGGCAGAATGTTCCTGAGGGCGTACTTATTAAACGGTTTGTGCTTGTATGTCAGCAGCAGTCCGCCGATTACCATCCCGATCGCCTGCGGCAGAAGCGCTGACCAGCCGGATACTCCGAACAGCCGGGCCACGACGACATATACCAAATAACCGAGCGTGGAAATAAGCAGGATGACAATGCCTTTTTTTAAGTTTCCCGGTTCTCCGTCCGCCCGCCCCTTTTTATCTTCTAAAGATGTGAGCACAATACCGACGATGATAAAAATAAGGGCGAGAATACCCAGTGTAATCGCGATAGGAGTTGACCATTCCTTGAATACGATCACGCCGAATAAAGAAGTCGAGACGAGCTGCATTCCCGTCGAAATCGGCATGGTTTTCGAAACGCCCATCAGCTGTATGCTTTTCAGCTGATTGCTTTGACCGAGCGACCAAAACAGCCCCGATACGATGCCGACAATAAAGATCCGCACAGACAGCACCGGGTGGACAAACAGATATAACACAAACGAAACGATGAGCGCCCCGATTGTCGTTCCCAGTGTCTGACTGTAAGGCCCGCCGCCTAATTTGACGTTAAATAACACGATGCTCCCCCAGAACAAAGCCGGGAGAAGAGCAAGTAATATATCCATGATGGCGACCTTCTTTCAATCGTATTTGCTGTTATTTTGTCTGGAATCGAACCGATTATTCCCATGAGATCAAAAAAGCCTGCCGGCGATTTCACCGGCAGACTGCTCAATAAAAAAAGCCCCCGCTTAGAAGCAGGGGCTCTCTTTCAGCTATTAAAGTCCGATCGACATGTATTTGGTTTCGAGATACGGCTCAATGCCTTCCGTACCGCCTTCTCGGCCGATGCCGCTTTCTTTCATTCCGCCGAACGGCGCTTGAACCGCGGACGGACCGCCGTCATTCCAGCCGATGATGCCGTATTCAAGCTGTTCAGAAATATAGATGCCACGGCGGTAGTTTTCTGTGAAGAAATAAGCCGCGAGCCCGAACGGCGTATCGTTCGCAAGCTTGATCGCTTCATCGATATCTGAGAATGTAATGATCGGCGCAACCGGGCCGAATGTTTCTTCATGCATGATGTTCATGGATGTGTCTACATTTGACAGCACGGTTGGCGTAACGAAATAGCAGCCTTTTTCAACGTTTTGGTCATACGTTCCGCCCGTCAGCACTTTAGCGCCTTTTTCCACGGCATCATTAATTTGGCCGACGATTTTATCGAAGCCTTTTTTGTTGATGACGGGGCCGACGTTTACGCCTTTTTCAAGACCGTTTCCGACTTTGAGTTTCGCAGCTTCTTCACTCAGTTTTTTCGCAAACTCGTCTTTCACGGATTCGTGAACGATCAAGCGGTTCGCACAGACGCAGGTTTGGCCGGCATTTCTGAATTTAGAGGCCATTGTTTGGGCTACCGCCAGATCAAGATCAGCGTCTTCATCCACGATCAGCGGCGCATGTCCGCCAAGCTCCATCGACATATGTTTGACGGTGTCGGCACTGTTTTTCATCAGGATTTTTCCGACAGGCGTTGAACCGGTGAAAGTAATTTTGCGGATTTTCGGACTGCCGGTAAAGACGTTTCCGATTTCGGCTCCGTCACCGATCACCACTTGCAGCACGTCCTCCGGAATTCCCGCTTCATACGCGAGACGCGCAAGGGCATAAGCGGAAAGCGGCGTATCTTCCGCCGGTTTGATGATGAACGTACAGCCTGCCGCCAAAGCGGGCGCGGCTTTTCTTGTGATCATCGCATTCGGGAAATTCCACGGCGTGATCGCCGCTACCGGGCCGACCGCCTGACGGGTGACGACAATCCGTTTGCCCGTTGTCGGCGCAGGTACGGTTCTGCCGTAAATCCGTTTTGCTTCTTCGGCAAACCATTCAATATAGCCGGCGCCGTATAAAACTTCTCCGACCGCTTCTTCATACGGTTTACCGTTTTCCTTTGTAATTAATTCCGCAAGTTCTTCTTTATTTTCAACAATCAGCTCATACCATTTTTTCAAAAGTGAAGCACGTTCTCCTGCTGATGTTTTGGACCATGATTGAAACGCTTTGTGTGAACGTTCAATCGCTTTTTCAACATCTTCGGCCGTCTGCTGAGGGATGCTTTCGATCGCCTCTCCCGTTGCCGGGTTGTAAACTGTTAATTGTTCTGGCATATTGAACATTCCTTTCTCTGCTATAGTAAAGCCATTGAATGCTTGTTGATTTATCTCACACTCTCATGATAGCAGACCCATCCGCCGGCATTCCAATAATTGAACTCACAAAGCGGCTTCGATAATGGAAAGACCTTCTTTGAGCTGTTCATCCGTCACGACAAGCGGCGTCAGAAATCTGATAATGTTGCCGTTAATGCCCGCCGTCAATAGCAGCAGCCCATTCTCGTTCGCCGTTTTTGCGACAGCCGCGGCTTTTGCTTTGTCCGGTTCCCGCGTGTCCGGATCTTTGACAATTTCGATGGCCGCCATCGCGCCGAGTCTCCGCACTTCTCCGATACAGACATGGTCTTTTTTCCATTCGAGCGCCTGATGCTCAATGATGCGGCCGATCTCCTCGGAGCGCTGATTAAGCCCTTCTTCTTCAATAATTTCCAAGACGGCAAGCGCAGCCGCACAGCCGAGGGGGCTTCCCGCATATGTGCCGCCAAGTTCCCCCGGCGCGGCGGCATCAAGCATTTCCGCCCGGCCGATGACACCGCTCAGCGGCAATCCGGCCGCGAGTGATTTCGATACGGTGATTAAATCAGGAACGGCTCCGAAATGCTCGATCGCAAAATACGTTCCCGTTCTGGCAAACCCGGTCTGAATCTCATCCGCCACAAAAACGATGCCGTGTTTTTTACAAAAAGCGGCGACGTGCTGCACGAAACGTTTTGAAGGAATGATAAAGCCGCCTTCTCCCTGAACCGGCTCCATGACGACACAAGCCACGGTTTCCGGCGCAACTGCAGCGATAAAGAAATCATCAAAAGCCCTGATGATAAAGTCGTCATACTGCTCATTGCTCATGCCGGCCGGCTTTTGATAATAGTAAGGAAACGGCGCCTGATACACCTCTGAGGCAAACGGGCCGAATCCGAATTTATAAGGCTTTACCTTGCTCGTCATGCTCATCGTCATGTTCGTGCGGCCGTGAAACCCTCTTGTGAATGACACGACAGCCTGGCGCTTCGTATATTTTCTGGCGATTTTCACGGCGTTTTCCACCGCTTCTGCTCCAGAGTTGAGAAAAATCGCTTTTTTTGCATGATCTCCCGGCGCAATGGCGCAGAGTTTTTCGGCCAGCTCAATATAAGACGGATACATCATGACGTTAAATCCCGGGTGAATGAGAGCCTCGGCCTGCTTCTTCACGGCCTCCACCACCTTCGGATGAGAATGGCCAACATTCAGCGTTCCGATCGCTCCGGCAAAATCAATGAATCGTCTGCCGTCCAAATCGTATAAAAGCGCCCCTTCGCCTTTTACCGCCATACTGCGGTTTCCGTTGCCGACCCCGTTGGAAACAAATTGATCCCGTTTTTGCTGCCACTGGGCAGTTGTCACTTCCGATGATACTGTTTGACTCATAGATTTCATCCCCCTGCATTGTTTTCTTATCATTCTGACTTCTTTTTGGTATGATGAAAAGTACCAAAATCAATTTATCCATGGTATCAGAAAGGGGTCAGGGTCTGTATGCTGACAATTTCCATTGATCATTCAGAAACGGCGGATTATATCTATCAGCAGATCTACCAGCACGTAAAAGCGGCCGTTTTGAAGCGCAGCCTGATGCCTCACACAAAGGTGCCGTCTAAACGGGAGCTTGCCGAGACGCTGAAGGTCAGCGTGAATTCAGTGAATTCGGCTTATCAGCAGCTGCTTTCGGAAGGTTATTTATATGCAGTTGAAAGAAAAGGCTTTTTCGTTGAGGAAATTGATACGTTTTATCACGAAGAAGCGCCTTCGCTCTTATTGCCTGACGATTTGAGAGAACGGGAACCGGACAAAAGCGGCTGGATTTCGTTTTCACATATGAGCGTGGATACGGCACATTTCCCCCTGAAAAGCTGGTTTCGCTGTGAGCAGAAAGCAGCCGCCCGTTCATTTCATACGCTTGGTGAACTCGTCCATCCGCAAGGCTTATATGAAGTCCGTGAAACAATCTCAAGGCTTATTTCTCTGACAAGGGGCGTCACATGCCGGCCGGAGCAAATCGTGCTCGGGGCGGGCACGCAAATGCTGATGCAGCTGCTGACGGAACTGCTGCCAAAAGACGTGCTGTACGCCATGGAGAACCCGGGATATATGAGGATGTACCGTCTGCTGCAAAGCCTCGGGAAAAAGACGGCGACGGTCAGCCTTGATGAAAAAGGCATGTCCATGGCCGAAATCGAAAAGCAGCGGCCCTGTGTATTGATCACCACGCCGTCCCATCAATTTCCCTCAGGAGTGATCATGCCCGCTTCCCGGCGGATTCAGCTTTTAAACTGGGCCGCCGAACAGAACGGCCGCTTTATTATTGAAGATGACTATGACAGTGAATTTAAATATGACGCCGACACGATACCGGCGCTTCAAAGCCTTGACCGGTTTCAAAATGTCATCTACATGGGGACCTTTTCAAAATCCCTTTTCCCCGGCCTGCGCATCAGCTACATGGTTCTTCCGCCCGGACTTTTGCGGACATTCAAAGAAAGAACGTATGACCTGCATACGTGCAGCACGCTTGGCCAGCTGGCGCTTAAAGAATTTATCGATTCAGGTGAATATCAGAAACATATTAAAAAGATGAAGCAGCATTATAAGAACATGCGTGAGCGTCTCATTTCGGCTCTGGAAGAAACATTCGGAGACAGAATCAATGTAAAGGGCGCCAATGCGGGGCTTCATTTTGTCATTGAGTTTGACTGCGCCCGTTCAGAAAAAGAGATATTGGCACGGGCGGATGCAGAACAGCTCGACCTGTTTGCGATGAGCCGGTTCCGCCTGAAAGCGGGAGGCGAATCAAACAAACCTCAGCTCATCCTGGGATTCGCCCGTCTGAAGGAGAGAGAGATTCAAGAAGGCGTTACAAGGCTGTACCGGGCGGTTTTCGGCTCATAAAAAAAACCCCGCAATTCGGGGATTTTTTTACCAGCGGTCCGGCTCTGTCTGTAAAATTGCCTCCAGCAGGCCGGGAAACGCCTCTTGTAAATCATCTTTGCGCAGGGAATAATAACGGTGCTTTCCGTCTATGCGCACTTGGGCGACCCCCGCCTCCCGCAGCACCTTGAAGTGATGGGACAGCGTTGATTTGGCGACCCGGACATCGGCACATGTGCTGCACGTTTTTTCTGTTGTTTCCGCCAACTGTTTGACCAGCTCTAAGCGGAGCGGATCACTCAGAGCATGAAGAACCTTTGTCAGCTGTAAGCGGGCGGTTTCAGGATGGTTTGGAATGTTCATGAGTCAAATGTAACACATATAAGCGGCGGGTGACAATTTAGGCGGTAAGGGTTTTTTCTTTACCTTGCGCAGCGATACATGTTACAGTTAGTTCGATAATATTCGAACTATAACAAATAAACCCAATCAGGAGGAATAACAATGATCGTCTTACAGGCCTACATGAAAGTAAAAGCGGATAAACGCGAGGAATTTTTAGGAGAAGCGCAATCACTTGTTCAGCATTCACGCGCGGAAGAAGGAAATGTGCAATACGATCTTTTCGAAAAGATCGGTGAGGAAAATACTTTCGTCATGCTTGAACAATGGAAAGATGAAGAAGCGATGAAATCCCACAACGCCACTGACCATTTCCAAGGATTCGTGGCAAAAGCTAAAGACCTGCTGAGTGCGCCGCTTGACGTCGTCCGCACAGAGCTATCAGAGTAACGAAAGGATGAATGACATGAACGAAGTCCTTCAAATATTAACAGACCACCGTTCCATCCGGAGCTACACCGACGAGCCCGTATCAGATGAACAGCTGGATCTTATCATCCAAGCGGCTCAGGCAGCGCCGACCTCCATTAACGGCCAGCAATTTACGGTTATTGCGGTGAAGGATAAAGAACGAAAGAAAAAAATATCCGAATTGGCTGGCGGCCAGCCGTGGATTGACCAAGCGCCGGTTTTCTTATTGTTCTGCGCAGATTTTAACCGCGCCAAAATTGCGCTTGAAGAATATAATGATACACCGCTTGAGGTGACGAACGGTTTAGAGTCCGTTCTTGTCGGAGCCGTAGATGTCGGGATTGCGCTCGGTACGGCAACAGCTGCGGCTGAATCAATGGGACTCGGCACTGTGCCGATCGGCGCCGTGCGCGGCAAGCCGGATGAACTGATTGAATTGCTGAAACTCCCGAAATACGTTTTCCCGGTTTCCGGTCTCGTCATCGGCCATCCGGCAGACCGCTCCGCGAAAAAACCGCGTCTGCCGCAAGCAGCCGTTCTTCATCATGAAACGTATCAAGAGGAAGGTTTAAGAACACATATTGAAGCCTATGACAAGCAGATGTCCGAATACATGAAAAACCGCACCGACGGACAGGAAACAAGAAACTGGTCACAAGGCATCACCTCCTACTATAAACAGCTTTATTATCCTCACATTCGTGAAATGCTTGAAAAACAAGGGTTTAAGACGGATAAATAAGCGCATCAGCCTGCCGGAGACACTACGGCAGGCTTTTTTTTCGCAAACAAAAGCGTTGACACTGTGTAAAAATTTTTGTTAATATTTTCATCATATACTCATTGGTTTTCTGTGAACCGATGGGTTTTCTATTGTGACGAAAGAAGGAATATGGGCTTATGAATGATAAGAAAACGGATATTCTGCTGGCGGCAAGAAAGCTTTTTTCTGAGAAAAGTTTTTCGTCGGTTTCGATGCAGGCGATTGCCGAGGAGTGCAAAGTCTCCAAAGCATCTTTATATAAGCTGTTTGAATCAAAGGAAGATCTGCTCCTGGAGCTGCTTGATTTTAACCAGAAACAGATGGTAGCGGCCGCCTCATTATTAAATGAAGAAACAAGCCTGTCTCCTAAGGAACGGTTTGCCAAAAAACTGATGGCTGAGCTTGAGGGTTTCAGGCGCAATCAGCAGTTTTTTAACATGCTGATGTACGGAAGCCCTTCCTCTATTAATGAACGGGTAAAACGGCATATTCACAGGGCCCGCTCCATCTTTATCTGCTGGCATCGCGATTCATTGATTCAGACGTACGGCGAAGAGATCATTCCTTATGTATGGGAGCTGGTGATTGTCCTTCAGGGGCTTTTGAGAGAATGCATCACGCTGATTAAGCTGGAAAAAGAACCGCTCGCCCTGGAGCCGCTCACGGAGTTTATCATCCGCCACCTCAATCTCATCGTTGAAAACAGGAAAACCGAAACCGCTTTGCCTCAGGAGATGATTGACCTTTATATCGCCTCCGCTTCCTCATTTGAGCCGAAAGGCAAAACCGTATTACTGGCTGAAAGCCTGAAAGAGCTGAAAGAAGCCGTCTCAGCTCTTCCGGAGGAAAAATACGATGCCGCAGGGCTCGCCTCCGCGGCATCCATGCTGGAGAAAGAATCAGCGGACAAACAGCCGCGGGATTTCCTATTAAAAGCGCTCATCGGTTATTTGGAACAGGCCGGACCGCTGCACCAGCCGCTTGCAGCCGTTAAAACATTGCTCAAACTATAAAGAAAGAAGGAATCAGCTTGAATAAGAGTATTGAAACTGCACCATACAACCGCTCTGTCATTGTCGGGATTCTTTTGGCGGGAGCGTTCGTCGCCATTTTGAACCAGACACTGCTTATCACGGCGCTGCCGCATATTATGAATGACTTCAATATAGACGCCAACAAAGCGCAATGGCTGACAACGTCGTTTATGCTGACAAACGGGATTTTGATTCCGATTTCCGCATTTTTAATAGAGAAATTCACCAGCCGCACCCTCTTGATTTCCGCCATGAGTATTTTCACGGCGGGCACCATTGTCGGCGCATTCGCCCCGAACTTTCCGGTATTATTAACGGCCCGGATTATCCAGGCAGCCGGTGCCGGAATTATGCTGCCGCTCATGCAGACGGTATTTCTCACGATTTTCCCGATGGAAAAACGCGGCCGCGCGATGGGAATGGTCGGCTTGGTTATTTCGTTCGCGCCGGCGATCGGCCCGACACTTTCCGGATGGGCGGTCGAAGCATTCTCTTGGCGGTCTTTGTTTTATATTATCTTTCCGATCGCAGTCATCGATTTGCTTTTAGCAATTATTCTGATGAAAAACGTCACGACATTACGAAAAACACAGATTGATATTTTATCCGTGATCTTATCGACACTCGGATTCGGCGGTCTGCTTTACGGTTTCTCAAGCGCCGGCTCATCAGGATGGACCAGTACTGAAGTGCTGACCTCGCTGCTTGTCGGAGCGGTCGCGCTGATTTTCTTTATCGCAAGACAGATAAAGCTCAAAAAACCGATGCTGGAATTCCGCGTGTTTTCCTTCGGGATTTTCAGCCTGACCACCCTGCTCGGCACGCTTGTTTTCGCGCTGCTGATCGGTACGGAAACCATTCTTCCGCTTTACACGCAAAAGGTCCGGGGCGTATCCGCGTTTGATACCGGATTAATGCTTTTGCCGGGCGCGATTGTGATGGGGATGATGTCTCCGTTTATCGGCCGGATTTTTGATAAAATCGGCGGAAAGGGCCTTGCGATGACCGGATTCTTTATTATCCTGCTCACGTCCCTGCCGTTTATGAATCTGACGGACTCGACTTCTCTCATTTGGATTGTCGTCGTTTACACCGCGCGGCTTTTAGGAACAGCCATGATTATGATGCCGGTGACGACAGCGGGAATCAACGCCCTGCCGCGCCACTTAATCCCGCACGGAACAGCCATGAACAATACCGTCCGCCAAGTCGGCGGTTCTATCGGTACGGCGCTGCTTGTTTCCGTTATGAGCAGCCAGGCCGCACACGCAAATGCGTCATCTCCGGCAAACGCCGCCCTGCACGGCATGAATGCGGCATTTGTCGTAGCCGCCTGCATCGCGCTGGCCGGATTCCTGTTATCTTTTACTTTGAAGAAAAAACCGCGTCAGCCCGAGCAGCAGCAGGCCGTCACACGCTAAACGAAAAAGAACCCGATCACTTGTGTGACCGGGTTCTTTTTTACTTCTCAATTCCGTCTTTTACTTCTTTCACCATTTGCGCCATGGATTCCAGGCCGCCTCCTGATAAGTACCATGTAGCTGAGTCAAGGTATACAACATGGTTGTTTTTCACGGCTTTCACCGATTTCACATAATCATTTTCAACCACTTGTTTTGTTGAAGATTTTGAGCCGATCGCTGTTCCGCGGTCAACGACAAACAAGTAATCAGGGTTTGTTTTGGCGATATATTCATAGGAAATGCTTTGTCCGTGCAGTGATGCTTCGATGTTTTTGTCAGCCGGTTTGACGCCGAACACATCATGAATGAAGCCGTATCTTGATTTAGAACCGAACGCGCTGATTTTCCCGTCGTTCGCCATCACCACTAAACCGTTTTTATCCGTGCTGCTTGTCTTTTTCTTCAGATCAGCAATGGAATTGTCAATTTTCGCAAGCTTATCTTTCACTTCATTTTCTTTGTTGAAAATTTTGCCGATCACTTCGGTGTTGTGCTTGAATCTGTCAACGTAGTTTGTATAGTCATCATCAAGATAAATCGTCGGCGCGATTTTTGAGAACTCTTTATAAGAATCAGATTGTCTGTGGGCGATAATGATTAAATCCGGATCAATATCCGCGACCTTTTCGAAATCCGGTTCTTTTAAACCGCCTGTATTGGCGTATTTATCACTTTTATATGAAGATAAGTATTTTGGAATGTTTTGTTTCGGCAGTCCCGCCACATGATCCTGTAAACCGAGTTCATCCATCGTATCCAGCATTCCGAAGTTGAATACGACGACTTTCTTCGGATTCTTCGGCACTTTGACTCCATCTTTGTTCAGGTCATCCTTAATCGTGATTGTTTCTTTTGATTTGCCTGATGTTTTGTCCCCGTTTCCGCATGCAGAAACAACAAAAATCGTAACGAGCGCAATGAACAGCAATGCGAATTTTTTCATGACTTTCACCTCATCTGGTTTTTAAGAAAAATACACACCGATCCGCTGACTGTCAATCTCTTGAATCGGGATGGTCATATCATAAATCTCTTCAAGCACGGAGGTTTCAATAATCTCCTCCGCCGGCCCTTCTTTGACGATCCGGCCGTTTTTCAAAGCAACGATATGGTCAGAGTATACTGATGCGAAGTTGATATCGTGAATCACTACGACGACCGTTTTTCCGAAGTCTTCCACAAGCCGCTTCAACAGCTTCATCATTTCAACGGAATGCTTCATATCTAAATTGTTCAGCGGCTCATCGAGAAAAATATAGTCCGTATCCTGAGCGATGATCATCGCGATAAACGCCCTCTGGCACTGTCCTCCGCTGAGCTGATCGAGATATTTATCCTTTAAGTCATCAAGCTTCATATAACTGAGTGCCTGGTTGATATGCACCCAATCCTCATCCGTCAGTTTCCCTTGAGAATAAGGAAATCTGCCGAAGCTGACCAGGTCTTTAATCGTCAGCCTGATATTGATTTGATTTGTCTGTTTCAGGATGCTTATTTTTTTCGCCAGATCATTGCTTTTGCAAGATCCGATCTCTTGTCCGTCAACCGTGATTTCTCCGGAATCCGTCTTAATCAGCCGGCTCATGATAGACAGCAGCGTGCTTTTTCCCGCGCCGTTCGGACCGATAAACGAGGTGAGCCTGCCCTTTTGAATGGAAAGAGACGTTTTCTCAAGGACGACTTTCCCGCTGTATTGTTTGCTTACATTTTTGACCTCTACCATGATTTATTCTCCTTTAACAGCAAATAGATGAAATAAATCCCGCCGGCAAAATTAATGATGACGCTCAGCGTTGTGGAAAACGTGAACACTTTCTCCACGACGAACTGGCCTCCGACAAGCGCGATAATGCTGATCAGAACAGAACCCGCAATTAAATACGTGTGCCTGTAGGTTTTTAAAAACTCTCTCGCCAGATTGACGACAAGCAGCCCTAAAAACATGATCGGCCCCACAAGAGCCGTAGAGACGGACACAAGTATAGCGACGACAATGAGCATCTGTTTCACAAGCTTATCGTAATCAATCCCAAGGTTGACGGCGTGTTCCCTGCCGAGCGACAGCACGTCAAAGAACCGCGTGAACCGCCAGACATAAATGCCTGTCAGAAGAAAGACAGCTCCGGCAAATCCTAAAAGATCGGTGTTGATATTGTTAAAGCTGGCAAACATTTTGTCCTGAACAACCTGGAACTCATTCGGATCAATCAGCATCTGCATAAACGATGACAGACTGTTGAACAGCGTGCCGAACACGACGCCGACAAGCAGAAGGAAAAACACGTTCCGCCCCTCGCCTTTAAACATGAGCTGATACAAAACGAGTGACAAGAGCACCATCAGCCCGACGGAGATGACGAAATTAAGGTTTTTGTTCATCATGACGATATTCATTGAACCGAACAGGAACACGATGACGGTCTGAATGAGCATATACAGGGAATCGAGGCCTAAAATGCCCGGTGTCAGTATGCGGTTATTTGTAATCGTCTGGAAGATGACCGTTGAAAATGCGATCGCTCCTCCGGTGAGCATCATGGCAAGCACTTTGAAGCATCGTCTCGGCAGGGAGTATTCCCAATTGCCCAATCCGTAGAACAGAAAGAATCCGATACATATAATGGCGAGCGCCGCCAGCAGCGTAATTTTTTTATTATGACTCATATGCTTTTCTCCTTAACAGCATATACAGGAAGATGCCGCTGCCGATCACACCGACCATCAGGCCGATGGAAATTTCGTACGGGAATATGATCACCCGTCCCAAAATGTCGCAAAACAGCACAAAAACAGCACCTAACAGAGCTGTGTGAGGCAGGCTGCTCCTCAGGTTGTCCCCTTTGTAGATCGACACCATATTCGGAATGATCAAACCGAGAAACGGCAGCATCCCGACGGTCAAAATCACAAGTGAAGCGATAAGCGACACGATGATCAGACCGATATTGACGACGCGTTTGTATTTCAGGCCGAGATTGACGGAAAAGCTCTCTCCCATTCCAGCCACCGTAAACTTATCCGCATACACATAAGCGATGATCACCAGCGGGATACTCAAGTATAAAAGCTCGTAGCGGCCTTTGACGACCAATGAGAAATCCCCCTGCAGCCAAGACGACAGGTTTTGGATCAGATCGTATTTATATGCGATAAACGTGGCGATTGAGCTGACGATATTCCCAAGCATTAAACCGACGAGAGGAATAAAAATCGCATCATTGAACTTGATTCTCTCGAGGATTTTCATGAAAAGGAAATTTCCCGCCAACGCGAAAATAAAAGCGATGGACATTTTCACAAGCGGACTCGCTGACGTAAAAAGCATTAATGAAATCAAAATTCCGAGCCTTGCCCAGTCCATCGTTCCCGCAGTCGTCGGCGATACAAATTTATTCCGGCTGATCTGCTGCATAATTAATCCGCAGATGCTCAGGCTCATGCCGGCAATAATAATGCTCGCCAGACGCGGCAGCCGGCTTTCAAATAATGTACTTGCCTGTTCTTTATTTAAATGAAAAATATCCAGCGGCGACAAATCTTCTACCCCGATAAAAATAGAAGTACACGCCAATACCGCCAGTAGCAAAAGTAAGTAACGTAGCTTCATGCTGCCTCCCTGCACCCATCACAAACGGTATGACTCATTGCCAAACAACTCCCATATATCCCCCACTCGTAATGATTATCATTATCAACGACAACTATAATCTTATCATCTTTCCAAGCGCAGTCAATACGGTTTTGCTTCAAAAGCGGTCATCCGCGGGCCGTACACTAAATTGTCTTACAATCAGTCTATCAATAATTTGCAGCATTTTCTATAACCTTCATTTGGAGGCTTATCATTTTTTGCACATGATTACACGCTTTGAGGGAGCAAATCTGACATACAGCGACTGAATTCCTCTCCACAAATACAAATGTACTCCATACAAAGAAAAAATCCTTGATTTACATGTTTGAAAGAGAGATAATAAAAATTAAATTTGTGAGAAAATTTAAACATTAGGGGATGTAAATCATGAAAGTTGTAAAATTCGGAGGCAGCTCCCTAGCGTCAGGAGCCCAGCTTGAGAAAGTGTTTCAAATCGTGACGGCCGATCCCGCGCGGAAAGCCGTCGTCGTATCGGCGCCCGGAAAACGCTTCTCGAACGATACAAAGGTGACGGATCTGTTAATCCGCTGTGCGGAGCATTATTTGCAAAAAGGAGCAGCGCCCGAGCTTGCCGAAGCGGTCATTGAGCGGTACGCCGCCATCGCGCGCGAGCTGGATCTGGATTTCTCTATTATAGAAAGAATCCGCCGTGACTTATTCGCTCTCTTAAACAGCTGCAAAACCAATCCTGACCGGTATATGGATGCGGTGAAAGCGAGCGGCGAAGACAATAACGCGAAGCTGATCGCAGCCTACTTCCGCAGACAGGGCGTGAAAGCGGAATACGTAAACCCGAAAGAAGCGGGGCTGTTTGTGACGAATGAGCCCGGCAGCGCGCAGGTGCTCCCAGAGTCTTATGATCATTTATACCGTCTGAGAAACCGCGAAGGATTGATCATTTTTCCGGGATTTTTCGGATATACGAAGGAGCATGAGATTGTGACGTTTTCCCGGAGCGGTTCAGATATTACCGGCTCCATTCTGGCCAGCGGCTTAAAAGCCGACCTGTATGAGAACTTTACCGATGTGGACGCCGTCTATTCCGTCAATCCGTCAATCGTGCGGCACCCGAAAGAAATTAACGAACTGACGTATCGGGAAATGCGTGAGCTCTCCTATGCCGGGTTTTCCGTTTTTCATGATGAAGCGCTTATTCCCGCATTTCGGGCCGGCATCCCCGTTCAGATTAAAAACACAAACAATCCTGATGCGAAAGGAACGCGCGTCGTCAGCAGCCGTGACAATACGAACGGGCCGGTCATCGGCATCGCAAGCGACACGGGCTTTTGCAGCATTTACATAAGCAAATATTTAATGAACCGGGAAATCGGTTTCGGCCGCAAAGCCCTTCATATTTTGGAGGAAGAAGGATTGACGTATGAACACGTTCCATCCGGCATTGACGATATCACGATCATCCTTCGGCACAATCAGATGGACTCGGAACTGGAACAGAAGCTCGTCACCCGTTTGAAGCAGGAACTTCAAGCAGATGAAGTCACTGTCAGGCACAATCTGGCGCTGATTATGGTCGTCGGAGAAGCGATGCGACATAATGTCGGCACAACCGCCAGAGCATCTAAGGCACTGTCCGGGGCCGGCGTCAACATCGAGATGATCAATCAGGGGTCATCGGAAGTCAGTATGATGTTCGGGGTGAAAGAAGAACAGGAAAAACACGCGGTGCGGGCACTGTATGACGAATTTTTCGCCGGGGTCTTACTCTCATAGGAAACAGCCTCTTTTTTCTCTTGTCCACTATTATCCCTTACAGAACAGCTTCTTTTACATATTGTATGGTATAGACAATATGGAGGTGAAGCAAATGTCAGGATATATGATGTCTGGAGGAAGCGGAATCAGCTCTTTCGCATTGATCGTTGTTTTGTTTATCCTGTTAGTAATTGTAGGTACTGCCTTCGTTGGCGGTTTCTAAACATCACTCCGTCTATATGAGGACGCTGCGGGTTTTGACCTGCGGCGTTTTCTTTTTGTTTTCCGCCGCTGCCCAAATCCGGACACACAAAAAAGACTGCCGCGATCATTCTCAGGCAGTCTTTTCCTTTGTTCAGTTATTTTCTTCTCACGTCATTCCTCTTTCAGCCACATGGAATTCAGCCTGATCTGTCTGGCTTACACCTGCAGCTGTAAAAATCGCGGCGGCTGCTAAACAAATAACAAACCATTTAGATTTCAATTTCATACAAACCCTCACTCCTTTGTATTTGTTTCCTTGCCTCTTCGACTTTCAGAAAATAGTCAGAAGAAATTTTAAAGCAATTTTGTTCATAGTAATATTTAGCTGCTTCTAGTGCTAAATCCTCTATATCGGCGTATAAATTTTTATCTTCGAGGTAACGGAAACATGCGCTGATTTTTTCCTCATCCGGTTTCGCCTGATACAGAGCCTGCAGCCATTCGAATTTTACCGTGTAAACGGGATCGTCTGTTTCTTTAGCATATTCATATCCCCGCTTGTGATATTCCGATGCTTTATCTTTTTTTCCGAGTTTAAAGTAAATGAGTGTGATTAGAAAATATGCTTGAGGGAGAGAATTGACGATTCTTTGTGATTCAAATGTATCAACTGCCCGTTCAAAGTACGGTATGGCTTCATCGATGCGGTTCTGATTGTAGTAGCACAGTCCGAGGTTATACAGCGCCCTCCCGACAAGCTGCGCTTTTTGTTCTTTTTCGGCCATTTGCAGAGCGTGCTGAAAATGTTTGGCCGCCTGCTCAAAACGTCTTTCATCCATTAAATTGACGCCGAATACAAAATGGCATTGAATGATCCGGACGTTGTATGTGTCCTGCTCTACGTAAATTTCATAAGCGTTTTTTATATGTATCAAAGAAAAATACGTTTGTTTCATATGATAATAAGCTTCGGCCACTTTAAAATAAAACTCCGCCCGCTCCACGTGGTCCGATACGAAGGCCAGTTTTTTCTCAGCCTGTTTATAATACGTAATCGCTGATATAAATTCTCTTTTATCAAATTCAAACATGCCTTTGAAAAAGTTGACGTAATAATCGAGAAGCCCTTTGAGCCCGGCCTGGCTGTTATCTATGTTATCGAGAATTTCCGACAGGGTCGGCTGGTCTTCTATTTTCAATTTCTCCAGCGGCTCCAAATAGTCCAGCATCAGCTGATGGCGAAATTCCATGAGGGAATAATAAAGTACTAAGTTTGAATCAGGCTCCATACGGTCAAGCTCTTGTTTGATCTCGGCCTTCAAGATCTCTGCATCCGGCACGCTGAATGTTCTTATGTATCGGTACCACTCGTTAATCTTCTGCCCGACTGCTGAAGAAGGAATTAACCCGCTCTTCATTCCTTCACCCTCCCCATCCAAGACCTGTTTACCAGTTATTTTATCACGTTTCCGTGTCTTTCCATCCCGAAAAACACGCAAACTTTGTTTCGGCAGAGCGCAATTTTTCGAAGGGAAGATAAAACAGCCGGCAGCCAAACAGGACTGCCGGTTTCAAAATTATTCATTTTTCGTATTCAGCGGAAGACGGATTGTAAAGGTTGTGCCTTGTCCCTTTTCGCTGTTAATGTCTATCGTCCCTTTGTGCAGTTCGACGAGCTGCTTCACGATGGACAGGCCGAGACCGTATTCACCGTATGCCGTATTCGTTCGTGACACGTCCGCCTTATAAAACCGCTCCCATATATGCTCAATTTCTTCTTTGGAAATACCGATTCCGGTGTCTTCAATTTCAATAATCGTTTCCTTATAGCCTTCATACCCGCGCAGCGTAATGTCTCCGTTTTGCGTAAATTGAATGCTGTTTTTCGTAATGTTGACGAGAATCTGGATCAGCCTGTCATAATCGGCGAACACTTTGACGCCGTCCTCCACTTGAATCCGGAGCCGATTTTGTTTTTCCTCCGCCTGCTGATTGAGATGCTCTTTAATAATTTCAAACACTTCGATGAGCGGCAGACTCAGCTTGTCCAGCTTGATTTGCTGAGATCTGATTTTTTCATAATCCAAGTTTTCCTTCACGAGCCTGAGCATCCGCTTCGTCTCTTCACTGATCAGAGAGAAGCATTTCTCTTTATCTTTTTCGGGAATGGTGTTGCTGTTGAGTCCCTCCACAAGTCCGTTAATGGTCGTCAATGGCGTTCTCAGCTCATGAGAAACATCGGCGATAAATTGGCGCCTCCGCTTTTCAAGGCGGTCAATCTGTTCTCTCGATTGCTTCAGATTATGGGCCATCGTATTGAAATCGGACGCCAGCATGCCGATTTCATCGCCGCCGCTGTTGTTAAGCGATATATCGTAATCACCGGACGCCACTTTTCCGGTCGCATCCCGCAATGTCTGAATCCGTTTGACGTGTAATTTAGATAGAAGCCAGCTTAACAGTATCGTGATGATAAGGGTGCTGATGATCGCATAAAACATATAACGGTTGACCTGGCTGATCATCTGCTCAACCCCTCTGACGGGAGACACGAGCAGCACCGCGCCTTTAAATTGATCGTTGATAAAAAGCGGCTTTGCGACAAGCGAGACTTCCAAGCCTTCCGTATTAAAACGGTTCATCTCCGCTCTGATCTGAACGGTTTTGCCTTGCTTCAGCATGTGCCACTCTTTATTTTTGAGCTTCTCACGCGGCGGCATATCATCAGGAAAAAAGTAAGGCCGCTGATGTTCATCAAAAATAATAAACCTGGTCTCGCGCGTTTTTAACATGTCCTGATAGGGATACAAGCGGCGCAGATCAAGATTGCGGCCGTTCAGCTCACTTGTGATCTGCTGGGCATAGGATGACAGCTCATCCACTTTGTTTTGATACGCAAAATCTTTCACAAAATGCGAAAACAGGGAAATGATGATGAAAAAGGCCAAAATCAAGATGCTGACATGGCTCAGCAGCAGCTGATATAAGTACTTAATCCTCATCAAATTTGTATCCTACCCCCCACACAGTGTACAAAAACGGTTTTTCATCACTGGACAGTTTTTTACGCAGGCGTTTAATATGAACATCAACAGTACGTTCATCACCGTAAAATTGATAGCCCCACACCTGCTCAAGCAGCTGTTCCCTTGAAAAGACCTGGCGCGGGTTCTGTACGAGATAAAAGAGCAGATCAAATTCCTTCGGCGTCAGATTCTCGACGGATTTTCCGTGAAGAAACACTTCCCGCGTCTTTTTATTGATCGAAAAGCATGCCGTTTCGATCAAGTCGTCGCTTTTTACGGCCTGCCCCGTCGCCCGGTATCTTCTGATCACCGCTTTAATCCGCGCCACAAGCGTCAGCGGGCTGAACGGCTTGGTGACATAGTCGTCGGCTCCCATTTCAAACCCGATTACCTGATCGGACTCAGTGTCCTTTGCGGTCAGCATAATAATCGGCACACTGCTCGTCTCTCTTATTTTCCGGCAGATCGTCACTCCGTCCATGGATGGAAGCATAATGTCCAGAATGACCAAATCCCAGTCCTCTTCCGTAAACCGCTGATAGCCTTCCACTCCGTCATGGACAAATTCGGCTTCAAACCCTTCTTTAAAAAAGAACATTTCCGTCATGGTGCATACGCTTATATTGTCTTCTATCATTAATATCTTCATTGTATCCTCCGCTTATCTTGAAGCTTTTTCTTATAATAGCACCATTTTACCCGGATGTTTTCCCGTATCACAATTGTTAGTTTTTATTTCATCACCCGGAAATAGTTTGTTCATATTTTTTTCATACATTTCTCCTACTATATACATATCGGATGACCGGCGCTAAAGAAGGCCGGTTTCACAAGATCTGACACCCACACGGAGGAACAGACATGAATTTTATAAAAAGAGCCTTTTGGAGCATGAAGGCAAAAAAGGGAAAAACATTGTTGCAGCTGATTGTGTTTTCGGTGATTTGTATTTTTGTCCTGTCCGGCCTTACGATCCAGTCAGCGGCAAAGAAATCAAGCGAATTGGCAAGGCAGCAGCTCGGCGGGAGCGTCACACTCCAGGTTGACCGCCAAAAGCAAATGGCGCAGCAGCAAAAAGACGGTGAAAAGAGGACGTTTGAATCAACGCCGATTTCCGTCTCGGATGCCAAGAAGCTTACATCTTTACAGCACGTGAAAAATTACAACTTTCTCACGACAGCGTCAGCAAACGCAGAAAGCTTTGACGCGATAGAAAGCTCAGACGCATCAGCCGATAACAATTCCGGCGGAAGCCGTTTTCAAGGCGGCGGAAGACAGATGATGTCAGCGGACATTTCGATCGAAGGCGTGCTCTCTACGGCATTGCTTGACGATTTCACGGACGGCAGCTCAAAAATCACTGACGGCCGCGCCATCACAAAAACAGATGCGGACGCAAAAGTCGCAGTGATCAATAAAACGCTGGCAGATCAAAACAAGCTGAAGGTCGGCGGCTCCATTACCGTTTCCTCAGCATCAGATGATTCGGTGAAAACGGAGCTTAAAATTGTGGGAATCTATAAAACAACAACTTCCGGAGATGACCAGGCACAGCATTTTTCATTCTTAAATCCTGATAATAAAATCTATACGCCTTACACCGCCGCATCGGCATTAAAAGGATCTGACAATAAAAACAAAATCAGCTCAGCCATTTATTACATGGATGATGCCAAATATATTGACTCATTCGTTGCGGCTGCGAAAAAAACATCCATAGATTATAAAACCTATACCCTGACGACGAATGATCAGGTGTATCAGCAAATGGCCGGTCCGATTGAAAATGTCGCGTCGTTTTCTAAAAACGTGGTGTATCTTGTATCCATCGCGGGCGCGGTCATTCTCGGATTAATCGTGATGATGTCGATCAGGGAACGCAAGTATGAAATGGGTGTCTTAATGGCGATCGGCGAAAAACGCTGGAAGCTCATCGGACAATTCTTAACGGAAATACTGGCGGTCGCCGTCATCGCCATCGGTATCGCATCTGTCACAGGCAGCCTTGTAGCGAATCAGCTCGGAAACCAGCTTCTTTCTCAGCAGGTCAGTTCAGCCGATGATTCACAGCAGCAAGCAAGCGGCTGGGGCGGCAGAGAAATACCGCGTGGAGGCGGTATGTTCGGCCGGCATTCATCAAGCACGGACGTCATCAGCACGATGCAGGTAAACGTCTCGCTGAATGACCTTCTGATTCTTGGCGGTATCGGCATCGCGATTGCCGTCATCGCCACATTACTGCCGTCTGTATCAGTCATGCGGCTTCATCCTAAAACCATCCTGACCAAGCAGGAATAAGAGGAGGCAGCGTAATGAGCCTATTAACCTTTCAACAGACCGGCTATTGGTACCAAGACAAATCACAGCCGCTGTTTCAGGATATAACGATCAGCTTTGAAAAAGGGAAGTTTTATACAATTGCCGGCGCCTCCGGAACGGGGAAAACAACGTTTCTGTCTCTGGCGGGCGGTCTTGACACACCTAAAGAGGGAAGCATCCTTTATAACGGAGAAGATATCTCCAAAATCGGGCTGACCAAATTCAGAAATCAATATGTCTCTATCGTCTTTCAATCTTATAATCTGATTCCGTATATGACGGCGCTCCAGAATATCACAACGGCGATGGAGATTACCGGATCTAAAGAGAAAAACAAAGATGCGTTCGCGCTCAGCATGCTGGAAAGAGTGGGTATTACGGAACAGCAGGCCCGGCAGCGGGTGCTGACATTAAGCGGCGGACAGCAGCAGCGGGTTTCGATTGCGCGGGCTTTCTGCTGTGACACGGATTTAATTTGCGCGGACGAACCGACGGGAAACCTCGACGAGGATACGTCAAAGGAAATCGTCCGGCTCTTTCAGGATCTGGCGCATAAAGACAGCAAATGCGTCATCATGGTCACGCATGATGAACAAATTTCCAAAGTTTCGGATGTCAACATCCGCTTATCAAGAGGAAGTTTCACCGTAAAAGAAAACGGCACAGCCGTTTCCTGATACCGCGCCCCTGCCAGCGCAGACAGGGGCGCACCCTATATCCCCCCTATTCAATAGAAGTGAACGTAAAAAAGCGAGGGCTGCATCCCCTCGCTTTTTTTATTTATATCAGCTGTAAATAACGTTCAATATTCGGCTGTCCGGCTGCTTCGATCAATTCTGCCGCTCTTTTCTCTTCTCCCGGCAAAGCGAGCCTGAGTTTGTCTTCAATGTCTTTCTCAGAAAGACCGTTTCCCGGCGCACCCTTCGGACAGTCGATACGCGCTTCATACATATGATTGCCGGCAGCCGTAACCCGTACAATTGTAAAACGGCCCTTCGGAACGGCGTTGTCAGCCGGCTGAATTTGATCATCATAGCCGCGGTGAATCCGCGCGAACCCCTTTTGAAGGAATTCCGGAATCGGCTCGGATGTAAAATGTTCAGCTGAAAAACCTTTACCGTGCAAAGCTAAGGAAATCACATATTCCACGCTGAACCGTCCCGCTTCGCCGGTTTTCGGACGCCGTTCTGTCAATGCGGCGTCCCCGCCAGGCGGATAAATTACGTCGACCCGTTCCGTTTGGCCGAAGATGAGACCGTGCTCGGCCTTCAGCTTGAGAATGGCATCCGCCGCATGATGGGCAGCCGAGCAAAACGGATAAACCTTAAACCAAAGTCCCGGGCTCGTGATCCGCCAAGGTTTTCCCCATCCGTTTAAAAGCAAGGTTTCTGCCCGTTCAAGATCACCGTACAGCCCGAAAAAGCCTTTCTCCCCGTCAAGCGCATGTGCTGACCCGCCGAAACCAGCCTGCGCAAGCTTTACGGCGAACAATCCGGCTTGAGCGGCCAGCCCGGCATGGAGCGGCTTCATTTCCGTTCCGAAGTGCACCCGCATGCCACCGGAACGGGCGGCCGCAAACCCGATCGCTTTCTGCAATTGATGCTGATTCAGGTTCTCCGCAAACCCGACGGCGCACGCGGCCGCAATCGCGCCTAACGTCCCCGTATTGTGCCACCCTTTTTCGTAATGAGATCTTCCCGCTGACTCACCGAGCCGCGCCATCACTTCGATTCCTGTCACGTAAGCACCGAGAAAACGGCTCTTGTCTATACGGCCTGATGATGCGGCTGCAATCAGAGCCGGAAGGATGACGGCGCTTGGGTGCCCTCTTACATCAGAATGGACATCGTCAAAATCAAGCGCATGGGCGATGAATCCGTTTATCAGCGCGGATTGGGACGGCGTTGTTTTTTGATTTCTGCCGATAAGCGGAGCTATCGGCGCTCCGCCTTCTTCGTCGGCCAGCTTTATCAGCTTCTCAATGCCTTTATCCCGTCTTCCCGCAAAGGCTGCCGCTGTAAAATCAAGCAGCCCTTTGCGCGCTTCTTTCATCGCTTCGGCGGATGTTTCCGGTACAGACGACATGACGGCCTGAGCAAGCCCGGCCGTCAGATTTTCCGTATTCATTCCGTCTGCTCCAATACATTGACGGCAAGCCGGGCGAAAAACTCAGCCGCTGCCGGGAGCGCTTTTTCGTCGAGTGTGAAGGCGGGATGGTGCCATTCTTCTGTTCCGTTTGTTCCCATCCAAACGAAGAAGCCGGGGATTTTTTCTTGATATAAGGCGAAGTCCTCACCGCCGGGAGACTGTTCTGCCCGAACGGTTTGAAGCCCGAGGCTTTCAGCCGTTTGTTCCGCCGCCTGTATGAAACGGGCGTCGTTCATGACTGACGGGAGGTAAGGAAACCAGCGGAATTCAACTTCTGCCCCGAATCCGGCCGCGATTCCTTCAGCAACCCGCTTCATATGTTTCGGAACAGCTTCCCGCGCTTCTTTTTGAAACGTCCGGACGGTCCCTTCCATTTCAACATGATCCGGGATGACATTCCAAGAACTGCCGCCTTGAACTCTGGTGATGCTGACGACGGCATTATGGAGCGAGCTGATATTTCTGCTGACAACCGATTGCAGGCCGCCGATGATCTGCCCTGCTGCCTGAATCGGATCGATACTGTTGTCGGGGATTCCGGCGTGCCCGCCTTTTCCTTTAATGGTCATTTCAAAGCGGTCGACACTCGCCATCAGCGGGCCTTCTTTCAGACCGACCGTGCCGACGGGGAGGTCGGGTTTATTATGCATGCCGAATATCGCCGATACACCGTCAAGCGCGCCGGCTTCAATGACCTGTCTCGCTCCGGCGGCGATTTCTTCGGCAGGCTGAAAAATAAACCGGACCGTTCCTTTCAGCTCATGCTTTCTCTCATTTAATAAGAAAGCCGTGCCGAGAATAGATGCCGTATGAAAATCATGACCGCAGGCATGCATCACGCCGCTGTTTCGCGAAGCAAACGGAAGGTTTGTTTTCTCTTCGATCGGCAATGCGTCGATGTCCGCTCTGACAGCGATGACGGGGCCGCTTTTGTCTCCTTTGATTTCAGCGATCACTCCGGTTTGAAGTTTCGGAACATCAAGAACCGTGATACCTTCTTCCTCCAGCCAGCGGCAGATTTTACCCGTCGTTTCGTATTCCTCGCCTGACAGCTCAGGGTGTTCATGAAGGTCGCGGCGGATATTGATTAAACGTTTGTTTAATGATTCATACGTTTCATTTGCCATTTCTTCTCCATCCCTTCTTAGACAAGTTCGGCAGGCTCTCCCACTTGCTTAATGAATTTTTTCGTCCGTTCGTTCTGCGGATTGTCAAACAGCTCTTCCGGCGTTCCCTGCTCGATGATGCGTCCGTCCGCCATAAATATGACCTGGTCGGCAACTTCCCGTGCAAAAGCCATTTCATGAGTGACGATGACCATGGTTGTCTGTTTTTCGGCAATTGATTTGATGACTTGGAGCACCCCGGCTACAAGCTCCGGATCAAGGGCCGAAGTCGGTTCATCCAGTAAAATCGCGTGGGGATCAACGGCCAGGGCGCGCGCAATCCCGATCCGCTGCTGCTGTCCGCCTGACATCGTAATCGGGTAGCTGTCTGCTTTGTGCTCTAAACCGACTTGCCGCAGCAGATCCATACCGATTCGTTCCGCTTCTTTTTTCGGTTTCTTTTGCGCTGTGATCAGTGCCTCTGTCACGTTTTGCAGGGCGGTTTTGTTTTTAAACAGATTGTAATTCTGAAAAACCATCGCCGTCTGCTGGCGAAGCTTGTGTACGTCTTTGCGCGAATAGGACGCTGCATTCAGCTTTGCATCACCGATTTCAATCATGCCGTCATCCGGGCGCTCCAGCAGATTCAGACAGCGGAGGAGCGTTGATTTTCCCGAGCCTGACGGGCCGATGATGGCCGTGACTTCGCCGCTTTTGATCTCAAGATCGATTCCGTCAAGAACGGTAAGGTCTTTAAATACTTTTCGAATGTGTCTGACTTGTATCATCCCGAGCCTCCTCCTATGTGCGATAAGGTTTGCTGATCGCCCGTTCGAGCAGATCCTGCAGCACGCTGTAAATAATCGTAAGAATCCAATACATGATTGCGACGGCTAAATATGTCTCAAAATATTTGAGATTGCCTGATGCATACATTTTCCCTTGGGCGAACATCTCCATCACTCCTAATGTAAAGGCGAGCGATGTTTCTTTTAACAGCCCGATAAACGTATTTCCCGTTGCGGGAAGCGCGTTTCTGACGGCCTGCGGAAAAATGATCCGCCTGTACGCCTGGGATTTTGTCATTCCGACAGAAAGACAGGCTTCAAGCTGTCCTTCATCGACTGAGTTGAGCGCGGCGCGAAAAATTTCAGCCAGGTAGGCGGCATTTTTCAGGCTTAACCCGATAATCGCCGCAGTTAACGCCGTCATCTTGCTCATTCCGGGGAACAGCTGCGGCAGGCCGTAATAAATTAAGAAAAGCTGAACGAGCGTCGGCACGCCCCGAAAAAATGAAATATACACCTTTGACAGCTGGTGAAGCACAGGAATACGATTTTTCGTGATAAGCGCTAATATAAGGCCGCCGATCACGGCAAATACCATGGCCGCGACGGCCATTACTAATGTGATCGGCAAGGCTTCGATTAACGCGGGAAAAGCTGAAAACATAAATCCCCAATCAATGCTGTTCATTCTCGATTTTCACCGCCGTTTCTTAATGCTTTGCTTCCGTTGTAATGTCTTCTTTAAAGTATTTTTCTGACAGCTTTTTCAGCGTGCCGTCTTTCCGCAGTTCTTCAATGGCTTTGTTTACTTTTTTGCGGATTTTATCGTGTGCCGCATCCTTCGCAAACGGGAAAGCGACTTTTTCATAGACAATCGGGTCTCCTGCCAATTTCAGGGGCAGACCGGTCTTTTTAATTTGGGCGATCAGGACGCTACGGCTGTTTACGTAAGCGTCAACGCGTCCGTAAGCCACGTCTTTCAGCGTACCTTCTTGTGTTTCATACGTTTTAATGTTGATTTTTTTATCCGGGTCCTTGCTCTCAAGGTTTTTCCCGTGGTTTGAGCCCAGAACGGCCGCCACTGTTTTTCCTTTTAGGTCATTGACTGATTTGATGTCTTTGTTATCGTTTTTGACGACAATTTGAGTGCCCGCATAGGAATACGGTTCTGTAAAGTTATACGTTTTCTTGCGTTCGTCTGTGACAGCGACCTGGTTTGAGATGGTGTCGAGTTTGCCGGTCTGGAGCTCGCCCATCAGTCCGCTGAATTCAAGCAGTTTCCAGTCCAGCTTCATGTTGATTTTTTTCGCTACGGCTTCCATGACATCCACGTCAAAGCCGGTCAGCTTGCCGTTTTCTTTATATGCGAACGGATAGCTTTGTCCCGTGGCGCCGACATGCAGCACGTTATCGCCGCCTTCGCTTTCTTTTCCGTTACCGCATGCTGATAAGACCGCCAAAAGCGCGGCAAACAGCAGCAACCATGTTTTCTTTTTCATTAAACTCCCGCCTTTTTCTAAGAATATGTTAATTCTGCAATTGTTTTTTTAAATAGATGGTGATGTGTCCTTTTCCTAAATCCTTTTCGCCTGCACGGACGTAGCCTTTCCGCTCGTACATGCCGATCAGCCACGGATGCTTGTCCGCTGTACCCAATGATACGAAGGGGGCTTTTAAAGTATCGCGGAGCACCGTGTTCTCCAGCCACTCCAGCATTTCTGAGCCCGTCCCTTTTTTTCCGGTGTCAGGGTCGACGGCGAACCACCAAATATGAGGGACACCGTACGGCCCTGGATTCGGCCCCCATGGCATCCGCAGAGAAATCGTCGCCAGAATCCGTCCGTCTTCCTCCAGGACGTAACAGGCGTTTTTTTGGATGTTATTCAAAACGAGCTCTTTATCCGCCGTTGCCGCGGCAAAGTTTATGCCGAGCTTCCGGATCGGTTCATACGCCCGCAGTGTCAGTGAAAGCAGTTCATCAGCGTCTCTTTCCGTTGCGAGCCGGTATTGTCTTGACATGACGAGCCCTCCTTAGCCGGCATAACGATTTGCCGGTTTTTCCAGTCCGAAATGTTCTCTCAGCGTCGTTCCTTCATATTCTTTTCTGAACACGCCCCGTTCTTGTAAAATCGGAATCACTTTATCTACAAAAAGAGTGAGACCTTCAGGCAAAAGCGGCGGCATGATGTTGAAGCCGTCACAGGCTTGTTTGTCGACCCATTCTTCCATCTTATCGGCAAGCTGTTCAGGCGTTCCGACAAAGATATGATGACCTCTTGAACCCGCCACATATTTGTACAGCTCGCGGATGGTCATGTTATCGCGTTTGGCCATCTCTTGAACGAGCTTGAAGCGGCTTTTAACAGCATTTGACGCTTCCGCATCCAATTCAGGCAGCGGGCTGTCAAGCGGGTAAGCGGAAAGGTCGATGCCGCCCAGATAGTTTTGCAGAATGTTCAGGCCGACAGACGGGATGATGAGGGCTTGGAGCTCCTCATATTTTGCCTGCGCTTCTTCCTCAGTATCAGCAATCACGGGAAAAATGCCCGGCATGATCGCGATTTTTTCAGGATCACGGCCGAAAGAAGCAGCTTGTTCTTTAATAGATTGATAGAATTCCTGTGCAGATTCCAAATGGTTTTGCGCGGTAAAAATGACCTCCGCCGTTTTGGCGGCCAGCGCTTTTCCGTCTCCTGATGACCCCGCCTGAATGATGACGGGGCGGCCCTGCGGAGTGCGGGCGGCATTTAACGGCCCTCTTACGGAAAAATATGTTCCTTTATGATTCAATTCATGCATTTTGTCTTTATCAAAAAACGTCCCTGATTCTTTGTCGCGGATAAAGGCGTCTTCCTCCCACGAATCCCATAATCCTTTGACGACTTCAACGAATTCTTCCGCGCGCTGATATCTGAGATGGTGCTCAAGATGCTTTTCGCCGCTGAAATTAAGCGCGGTTGATTCAATTGATGATGTGACGACATTCCAGCCCGCGCGGCCGTTGGAAAGATGATCAAGCGATGCAATTTGTCTCGCGATGTGGAACGGTTCACTGTATGTAGTGGAAGCGGTCGCCGTCAGACCGATGCGGGATGTGACCTGAGCGAGCGCCGACAGCAGCGTAAACGGCTCAAAACGCGTTAACACATTCGGATGTGATTTGCTGTCTATTGATAAACTGTCCGCTAAAAACAGCATGTCCAATTTACCCCGCTCCGCTGTTTTGGCCAGTTCTTTGAAATAATCTAAATTCATGCTCGCGTCCGCCGGGGCCTCAGGATGTCTCCAAGAGGCGACATGATGGCCGGTACCCGCGAGAAACACACCGAGTTTGATTTCTTTTTTCTTTGTCATGACGTATCTCCTTCTATTCTGAAATACCGTTCGGAAAACATTAACACCACTAAACCTATATTTCCTAGTGAATTTATAAGAATAAATCAAAATGTACAATTGTCAGGCAAGTTTGTCAATGCATTCAGACAAAAATCATGATTTTTAAAAAAACCCGGCGCACCGGCCGGGTTATTTCTTCGAAACTGTATAGACGCTCCCTTTGACTTTTTTCTTGATCACGGCAATGATAAGCAGCAAAACGGGGAACAGCACTTGAAACGGAAGATGAATATAGATCGGCACAATTTTTAAGCCTTCATTCATGTGTTCCGAAAAATTGCTTGCGATGCTGATGGAGAGAATCAGCACTCCCAATCCGACCGGCAAGACCAGCTGGGACGGATTTTTCTCTTTAAACAGCGTGGAGACCCCCACGACAACCGAATATGTAAAAAGGCTGACTTTGAAAAAACCGCCGATGACGAGCACGAGCATAAAAAAGACATCCAGCCGGTCTAAAAACTCTTCCACTTTAATCGTCTGTATGGTGCTCAGCAGCGGGAATTGAGAGCGGAGCATTAAGTTGACGTCCAGCACACAAATATTAATCGCCACCGACATCGCCAAAAACAGACCGCTGATGATAATCGCCAGAAATCCTGTTTTCTTCACTTTTTTCCGATCTTTTAAGTAAGGGAAAATCATAACAAACACGATTAATTCACCGAACGGAATGAACATGGTCTGTTTAAACACGGAATAAATGACTGTCCCCATACCTTCCGCTAAGACAGGCTGGAGAAATCTGAGGTTTATCGTGCCGGAGCTGATAAGGAGGATCAGCCCGATGGCTGTCAGGAAATACATAATGCCAAACAGCAGCTCGCCGGCTCTCGCTATGACTTCAATTCCCTTTCTGACCGCAAATATCGCAGCAATCATCAGCATGGCATTCACAATGACAAGCGGTGTGTCCTGATAGGCGAAGGTGACAAGCATTTCGCCAAAATCCCTCAATACGCGGGCGGCGATATAAGCAAAATAGAGAATATAGAGAAGAGAGATCACCCAGCTCAAATGCCTGCCGATCAGTTCGTTCATGTAATCTCTCGGAGAAGACTCAGGAAAATATTGATACAGCGCCTGATAAACGTAGAAAAGTCCGAGACCGACAACGCACCCGAGAAGCACGGACAGCCATGCGTCCCGTCCGGCCATCGTGCCCGGCGGGATCAATAACGAACTGCCCAATTCAAACAAAATGATCATAATAAACAGCTGACGCGTGCCGATTTTCGCATTTTCCATATGCTTCGCTCCTTTCTCCTCAAATCAATCATGCTCAAGCTTGTCTGAGAGAGGATTATTCCGCAAGCCCGTTCTTCTGATGATAACTTCCGCTTTTACATCCACGGGGAGATTAGGAAAAATTTCTTCATCCCACTTCCCTTTTAACTTTTTCCATTTGTGCGGATGCTGTCGATAAATCAGGTCTCCGAAGCCGATGAAATCATTCTTATGAGCCTTAATATCTTCAATAGATTTGGTGATATCTTTGTCAAGCTGCGCGCTGAGCGCCTTTTGCATGTTCATCAGCACTTTCGGATCAGACAGATGAAAAGGGTATCTGACAGCGTCCACCATCCCTTCGACCTCAGCATGAACGTGAATATGCGGTTTTCCGTCCGGAAAAGTGGCCGTCACCTTTGTATTCTGGCGGGTGACCTGCAGACTGATTGCATGCTTAACGTTCTTCCAATCCGCATTGATGAACGTATGCTTGATTTTGTTCAGCAGCCATACCGCGCCCACACTGTCATCATCCTCGATCCAGTAATCCAGCCTTCCGTCCTTTTTGAACACAGCCAGTCCGTCAGCTGACAGCAGCGCTTTCGGTTCAGTCGTCTGCGTATTTTCCATCGTAGGACCGACTTTATTATCTCCGTGCATTTTATAACCCGGTATAAACGGCGACCCGGTCGGAGAGGCGAGATCAATCAGAACGTCCTGAAGGCTTGTTTTAATGACTCTGCCGTATTGTTCCTGCGTGAAGCTGAGCGTCTTGTTCACTTTATTGGAAGGGATTTTATCAATCGGCGTCAGCACTTTAATAATGTCTTCAGCCTTGCAATTATGCGCAATGACCGCGGTTGCGGTCGTCCTGAATTCGGTGTCACGGTCAAGATTGTCCAGAATAAAATTGAGCCCTTCCTCTTTCGCCAGCTTTTCACTGAACACCACAAGATTCGTATGCGCAAAATAGAGCCTTCTGGACACCTTCATCGAGCCTTTTCTCAAAGCTTCCGTCATATTGTCTCCGGACACGGAATAGACGGAAACCGGAGGCCGGTCTCCCGCTCCGCCGCCCTGCAGACCGCCGGCCACGTTTCCCGGGTTGATAATTTGAAAGTGAAGGACGTATTTTCCCGATTCGGTCCGGTCAATACCGATGGCGGAGATCACCGCCAAATCGGTCAGTTCTCTTTTATCCCAGCACCCAGATACAAACATGAGGGAAACCATCGTACAAAGGATGAGTATCCATTTACGTCTTTTCATTACCGTCGCCCTCTTCTATATCTTTATTAACCATTCCTCTGGATGTCTCCGGTTTCGGTCTTTGATGCTCTCCTTGGCGCCTGTTGTTTTTCTGCACGAGCAGTCCCGGCCTTTTTTCATCCGCCCACAGCGGAGCGCGGAGAAGGGAATCCTTCAGCCCGCCCGGGGACAAGGGAGCGAGCGGGGACATATACGGAAAACCGAATGAACGCAGGCCGCACAGATGAACAAACATCATGATAATGCCCAGAATCAGCCCGTAAAATCCCATCACCGCCGCCGACAAAATAAAGACAAACCGGATCAGGCGCGCAGATATCGCCATGTCAAAAGCCGGGGTCGCAAAGCTGGCAATCGCCGTCAGCGCGACGACGATAACCATGGCCGGGGAGACGATGCCGGCCTGTACGGCGGCCTGGCCGATGACTAGCGCTCCGACTATGGAAACGGCGGAACCGACAACTCTCGGAAGACGGACGCCCGCCTCCCTGAGAATCTCGAAAGCCACTTCCATCGTCAGCGCTTCAATGACGGCCGGGAACGGAACCGTCTCCCGCTGGGCGGCGATGACAATCAGCAGCTGCGTCGGAATCATTTCCTGATGAAAGGTCGTCGCCGCCACATAAATCCCCGGCGCCACCAGTGAAATGAAGAAGATCAAAACCCGAAGCATCCTGATGCTTGTGGCGATATCAAATCGTGAATAATAATCCTCAACTGATTGAAAAAATTGAATAAATAAGGCCGGCGCGAGGAGAACAAACGGCGTCCCATCCACGATAATCGCAAATCTTCCTTCCAGCAGATTTCCCGCCACAACGTCCGGCCGTTCCGTATGATACACAGTGGGAAACACGGAAAACGGCGCGTCTTCAATGAGCTGCTCAATGTAGCCGGATTCCAGAATGCTGTCGATATCAATGTGCTTCAGCCGCTTGCGGACTTCCTTAATCAGCTTTTTTTCACAAATTCCGTTGATATACATCAGCGCGACGTCCGTATTCGTCTCGTGTCCGATCTCCATTTTTTCAACCCATACATCAGGCGTTTTTACATACCTGCGGATCATGGAAATATTGGTTTGCAGAGATTCAGTGAATCCCTGCCGCGGGCCGCGGAAGGACACCTGAGTGCTCGGTTCTTGAATGGACCGGTGCTCCCCTCCTTCCGTACTGGCGATCAGCGCCTTGTCAGCCCCGTCGACAAAAATGAGCGTGCTGCCCGCCACCACCCCGGCAAAAAGGCTTTTCCATTTCTCTTCCTCTTTTACTCCGCCGATCGCAAGCGTTTTTTCGTATATCAGGCAGACCGCTTGTTCCGGCTGAACGGACGGAATATCGATTAAATCTTCCAGAAGAGATTGGCTGACAAGCTGTTCGTCTACCAAACCGGCGATATACACAATCGCAGCCGGAAGCTCTTCCTTCCCGATTTTCAGCCGGCGGATGACAACATCGGCACTGTTGCCGAACCTCGCAGACAGCTTCTTCATATTTTTCTCTAAGCTGAGGGAGATCGGCTCCTCCCGCTCTTTATCTGATTTGTTTTCCGCTTCTTTTCTGTCTTCATTGTCACGGTCGTTTTGATCGGCTTTTTTTTGTTTCTTCTGCTTAAAAAATGGCGGCATATCGCAAAAAACCTTTCCTTGTTTTTTTCATATTCTTCCTGTACGGCAAAAGATTATGCACGGCGGAAAGTCTGTATAAGTTTTGCAATATCGAAAAGGATAAAAAGGGAGAGTGATACCGCATGAAAATATTGGGAGTTTCAATTTTTTTGCTGACTTCCTGTCTGATGATTTCTGTAGGGATGGATATGCTGCAAGGTTTCAGTCTCTATGGAGCGGTTCAAAACAACCTGTCCGCTTTTAAATTGATGACCTTCTCAGAATGGCTGATGCTGTTTTTCTTCGCCCTCTTTTTAATCAAAGAAATGTTGGCTTTATATAAAATAGGTAAAAAAGATACCTGACAAGCGCCCCGCACTTCGTCACTGCTATTAAAAGCTGTATCACCTGCCCCGGCTGTATTGTGTCAAAAAAGAACACATCCCTCCTTTTTTCGGAGTTCATGTGTTCTTTTTATTGTTCAGACAGTAATGATGATCAGATGACGATATTTCCGATTTCCGTATCTGTAGTGTGTTTTACAATGACGCCTTTGATAATGCGGTTGCCGATGATTTTCGTGCTTGCGGAGGAACTGGTTTGGATGGCCGAAGCAGAAGCGGCGGAAAGGTTGTTGATGGTATTCCCCAAAACGAGGGAATTGGAGGTTCCGTTCAGATAGATGCCGATCGGGCTGCCCGCCGTTCGGTTGATCGTGATGGTATTGTCTATGACTTCATGCGTTCCGGAGTTCAGATACACGGTAACGATAAGCGGTGATGATTCAAAGCGGTTGCCGATGACAGAGGTTCCTGAGGATGTCGAACAGAAAACGGGATAGTTTTTGTAGCTTTTGAAGAGATTTCCTTTGATGACAGCCTTGGCGTCGTTTGTCACAGATACGGCATAGGACTCTGCGGCGCCCTTAAACGCATTAGGGATGAGCGTATTTCCTTCAATGAGGGCATTTCCGCCTGTGACCCATATGCCCCGGCTGAACGATTTCAGCATATTCTGTTTTACGGTGATGTTGCCGGCTGATATGCTGATTCCGTCTGTTACCTGATTCAAGGTGTTATTCATAAAGACGGTGTTTTCAGAAAGCGTGGCCCGCATTCCCGCGCTTCGTCTCGTTTCGGAATGCCCGTTTTCAATGACATTGCCGTCAACGGTCACATCTTCCGCCTTATAGACGGAAATGCCCGCATTTTCAAATTGATTGATTTTGTTGTGAGTAACGAGGACGCTTTTCCCCCTTACATCTATCCCGGTGGAAAAACCAGTAATCAAATTGTTGGAAATGACGGCATTGCTGCTGTCCTGCCCTTGTGACACACCTTGTCCGGCGATTCCGGTTCTTGAGCCGCCGTTTGACCAAAAGAGGACGTTCCCTGAAATGACAGTATGCGCGCCGTACCCGTAGCTGATTGTATTGTCGGAATGATTTCCTTCAATTAACACGTTATATCCGTTAAAGTTGGTGACTGAGCTTGCAGTGTTTCCGTAAAAGAAGTTGTTGCGGATCGTAATATGAAGAGCCTCTTCATAATCAACATCGCCTTCTCCGTAGGATTCAATATCGATTCCGAATTTCGGGGCTGTTCCATTCCCTTTCCCGGCGTCTTCAATCACGCATTCTTCCACCGTGACGGTGCTGCAGCCGGTAATTGAAATATTGTTGCGTCTTGACTGTCTGATATCGCAGCGGCGGATGGTTACATGTTCTGATGTTTCGTAATCACTGTTTGTCTTTAACCCGAGCGGACTGACAATAATGCCGTCTCCCGTAAAATCCGATATCTCCACATCTTCGATCAGTACATTGCTGCTGCCTTCAATACAGATTCCGAATCCCCATTCATGGGTCGACCGCAAAGGAACATTGATATACTTGTGTTCATCCCGTTCCCCGATGATCCGGCCCCCGGTGATGGTGACATTTTCCCGCCTGCCTATATAGAAAGCCGAGTAGCCCCAAGACCTGTTCGGCGTCACTTTAATCGTGCATTCCGGATCCATGACAATAGAGAGATGGCTCGGCACATTAATTCCGGCGTTCCTAAACGGCTGGCTGCTGTCACCGCCAAGCGTGCCGTTGATTTTATACGTTCCGGACGGAAAAAACACCGTATGACAGCCCTCGCTGACGGCTTTGGCCAAACATTGGTTGATCGCGCTTGTCACGTCGGTTTTCCCGTCTGCCGCCACGCCGCAATCCGTTATATCCAATATACGATTCGGCAAGTGATGATCTCCTCCTTTCTCTCTTATTGCCATCTTATTCCGCCATATCCCGCTCCGCCTGTACATACTTTAAATTTTATTAAAAAAGTTTATAAAGATAGTTTAGTTAGATAATATACCAATAATAATCCATTAGAATTAGGAACATTCGTCTATATTGTTCGTTATAATATCTTTTCATTCTGGAATTTTTTGAATTCAGTATAAATTATATTGACACAAGTATTATATAAGAATATGATTTTTGTAATACACTTTTTTAAGAAAGGGTTGGCTCAGGTGGCATCTATTGAAAAGGAAGCTATAACAGAAACTGTGCCGCAACGAGGCTTTTTCGGTCATCCCCGCGGCTTGTTCACACTGTTTTTCACCGAATTTTGGGAGCGTTTCTCCTACTATGGTATGAGAGCTATATTGCTTTACTATTTATACACGGAAGTCGCTCATGGCGGTCTCGGCTTTGATAAAAGCACCGCAGTTGCCATCATGTCCATATACGGATCTCTCGTATACATGTCGAGCGTCATCGGCGGATGGCTGGCCGACCGGGTATTCGGTACGGCAAACACCGTATTCTACGGCGGAATTTTAATTATGTTCGGCCACATCGCTCTTGCCTTTCCTGGCAGCACGGCGGCGTTTTTTCTCAGCATGGCTCTGATCATTATCGGAACCGGCCTGCTTAAACCAAACGTATCCAGCGTAGTCGGAGATCTATATACGAAGGAAGACGAGCGCCGCGACTCTGGTTTCAGTATCTTTTACATGGGGATCAACCTCGGCGGATTAGTTGCGCCGCTAATTGTCGGAACACTCGGACAGAAGTACAACTACCACTTAGGCTTCGGATGCGCCGCGGCCGGTATGTTCCTCGGACTGATTGTTTTCGCTCTTACGAGAAAGAAATACCTCGGCAAAGCAGGCTCTAATGTACCGAATCCGATTTCTAAATCATCAGTAATCGGAACGGGAATCGGAGTGGTCATCGCAGCCGCCGTTATTTTCGTTCTCATCCAAACCGGCTGGCTGACGATCCAGCGTGTGATTGACGTCGTCAGTGTCCTCGGCATTGTCATTCCGGTTATCTACTTTATCGTGATGTTCACAAGCAAAAAAGCGACAAGAACGGAAAAATCACGGCTTGCGGCTTATATTCCGCTGTTTATTGCGGCGGCCATGTTCTGGGCTATTCAGGAACAGGGCGCGACGATTCTTGCTTTATATGCGGATCAGCGCACGAGGCTTTCTTTTGCGGGCATGCATCTTGAGTCTTCATGGTTCCAGTCTCTGAACCCATTATTCATCGTCATTTTCGCGCCGGTGTTCGCTTGGTTCTGGATGAAGCTCGGCAAACGCCAGCCTTCAACACCGATTAAATTCGCGATCGGCATTATCCTTGCCGGATTGTCATTTTTAGTCATGGTGCTTCCGGTTATGGGCGGAAGCGGCGAGCTTGTGAGCCCGCTTTGGCTTGTGCTCAGCTTCCTTTTGGTTGTGCTTGGTGAGCTTTGCCTTTCACCGGTCGGTTTATCTGTCACAACGAAGCTTGCGCCTGCCGCTTTCTCAGCGCAGACAATGAGTATGTGGTTCTTAACAAACGCCTGCGGCCAAGCCCTGAACGCAAAAGTAGTCGGTTTGTTTGATAAGATTTCTGAAGCGGCCTACTTCGGCTCAATCGGTCTTATTTCCATCATTCTCGGTATTATTTTGGTTCTTCTTTCTCCCGTTATTAAACGGGCGATGAAAGGCGTACAATAATAGAAAAGCCTGCGGAAGCGTCCGCAGGCTTTTTTTGTGTGTTTATTGTTTTAACTCCTCAAGCGTTTCGCTCCATCTCTTCAGGACACTTTCCGGCTCGTGAAGCTGAATGGCCGGTCCGGACGTCAGATCCGCGTATTTCGCCCGATCTTCCTTGACGGAAATCACGCGGCAGCTGAACCGTTCCCGCTCGTATTTCGCCTCTTTCAGCGGCGGAAGCGCCTCACATTCCAATGTAACGTAATAGGCGGCTCCTCCGTGCCAGGCGATGAAAAGGGCTTGTCCCGAATGCAGCAGGTTTTTTACAGTCGTTGTGTTTTTCCATAAGGCGATCCGGAGATTTGTGCTGGTTACGGCCAGAATCTCACCGGCGCTGATCATGGCTGCGTGCGGACGGCCTTGTTTTGTCACGGATTGCAGTACAAATGCATCGTGCTGCTTTTTCTCAAGCTCCGTCCCGTCTAAAAGCGTGTACAGAGCTTCCGGCAAATGCTCCGTCAGCATTACGCTTTTCTTTCCGGAACAGCGGGAACTTGAGTGGCCGTCTCCGTTTCTTTCGGATCAATTTTAAATGCCGGGTTGAATGTTTCCGGATTCGTGATGCTTTCCGGTTCACAGGATCTCCATGTGAAAAAGCAGGTCTGGCATTGGTATATTTCCCAAGCGCCTTTGACCGGCGATTGGCTGACGGTTTCTCCTTTTTTCGATTCACAGCGCGGGCATGTTTTCATTGCAAACTCATCCTTTCTTATTGATTCATTAAGTCCATCAGTTTTTGTTCCCACTCTTTTGTTGTCAGCGGAGAATCAAGCGGCTGCGAATAATGGCCTCTTGTTTCCGGCGCGGCAGGCGTTGTGGCGTCAAGAATCATTTTGTGTGTCATCCCTGCCGGATCAGACCCCGGGTCAAGCGGAAGAACGGACAGGTCAGGAATAATGACTGCGTCGTGTTTCGGATGCATTTTCGTTGAGAGCGCCCACATGACTTGCGGCAGATTAAACGGATCGACATCCTCATCCACGACAATGACCATTTTGCAGTAGCCGAGTCCGTGCGGCGTTGTCAGGGCGCGCATGCCGACCGCCTTAGCAAATCCGCCGTATCGTGTTTTCGTTGAAATGATGGCGATCAGACCGTGCGTATACATGGCATTGACAGCGACGATTTCGTTCGGATATGCTTCCTTCAGCTGCTGGTAAAGAGGCACACATGTATTAATGCCGATCATATAGTCGCACTCTGTCCACGGCATGCCTAAGTACAAATGTTCAAAAATCGGATTGTTTCTATGATATACACGTTTGATTTTGATCACCGGCATGCTGCGGCCGCCTGAATAATGGCCCGTGAACTCACCGAAAGGGCCTTCGTATTCCCGTTCTCCCGCGAGAATCTCTCCTTCCAGAACGACTTCGGCGCCCCACGGGATGTCTAAGTCGGACAGCTTGGATTTGACGATTCTGTAAGGCTCCCCTTGAATCGCGCCGGCCATTTCATACTCGGATTGATCGTATAACAGCGGAGTTGACGCGGCCGTCGTAATTACCGGCTCACAACCGAGTGCGATCGTAACGGGAAGATTCACACCGCGTTCTTCAGCCTGGCGAAGATGAATTGCAATATCATGCTGAGGCACGGGCTGGATGCCGAGGCGGTCTTTTCCTTTCACCTGCATTCTGTAAATGCCGACATTCTGCTTGCCGAAATTGTCCGGGTCTTCAAGATCGCGGGAAATGACGCATGCTTTATCCAAATAATAGCCGCCGTCCCCCTGGTTGATTCTGAATAACGGAAGGATGTCAAATAGATTGATGTCTTCCGTTATTTCATTTTCATGAAACGGCGCAGTTTCTTCCCGTTTGACCGATACCGGAAATGAATCGTACCTTTTGGCGAACTCAAAGAATTGTTCTTTTACAGGCGTATCTTTCGGCATGCCCAGCATCATCGCGTGATTCGGCCAGGAACCGATCACATTCAGGGCGACCTGCGCATGATGTTGTCCGTAAATGTTGTTAAACAAAAGCGCGGGGGTTTTATCCCCGAGGTTGCTGGCTGCACGCGCGGCGGCGCCCAGATCCGGCTCCGGTTTTACCTCTTCGTTGACTGTTAACAGCTGCCCTTCTTTTTCAAGAGCGGCGAGAAATTCCCTAAAATCCTGATAGGCCATTATCAGATTCCTCCTTTTTGTTTTTCAATTCCGTACCACCGTTTCGCTTCCGGGAGACGGATGCCGAACTGGTCGAGCGTCCGGAACACAATGTGGCCGATCAATTCGTCCATGTCAGCCGGTTTGTTGTAAAAAGCCGGCATCGGCGGAAGAATGACGGAACCCATTTTTGTAAGCGCTAGCATATTCTCTAAATGGATTTGGCTGAGCGGCGTTTCTCTGGTCAGAAGCACAAGCTTTTTCCGCTCTTTCAGGATGACGTCAGCCGCTCTTGTCAGCAGATTGTCAGCCATTCCGGTGCGGATGCTTGCAAGTGATTTCATGCTGCACGGAGCGATGATCATCCCGTCCGTTTCAAACGAGCCGCTTGAAATCGCAGCTGCCTGGTCTTTGTGAGAATACGTATAGGACGCCAGTTTCTCGACATCTTTTAACGTATAATCGGTTTCATGTGTGATGGTGACATTTGCCCAAGGAGAAACGACAAGATGGGTTTCGATCTCCGCGGCCTTTAAATATTCTAAAAGCCTGATCCCGAATATGGCTCCCGTAGCCCCGGTCATTCCGATGACGAGTTTCATATTGACCCCTCCTTTACGCTTGAAATATGGTGTCAAAACCATCATACTCCTGATATATCCATATGAAAAATATTCGTTAAATCTATATATCATACCCTTTAGGTATAAAAGAAAGGAGCGCATTCTCATGGATATCCGGCAATTGCGTTATTTCGTCACCATTGCCCAAGAGCAGAAAATCACGACGGCCGCCAAAAAGCTTCATATGGCGCAGCCGCCGTTAAGCAGACAGCTGAAACAGCTCGAAGAAGAATTGGGCGTCATTCTGTTTGACCGCAATAAAAAGAAACAAATGACCCTTACATATGAAGGAAATGTATTTTTGAAAAGAGCGAAAGAGATTCTTCATAAGTTTGAGGACGCCATTATCGAGGTACAAGAGCTGAAGGAAGAAGCAGCCGGCCCTCTTGCCGTGGGGTCAACCATTTACTGCGCCGCACTCATGCTAGAGAAAGTGTCGCAGATGAAAGAGCGGTATCCTCATCTCACCTTTAACATTTGGGAAGACGAACCCGTCTCACTGCTGGAGCTCCTGGAATCCCGACAGATTGACGCCGCCGTCACCACCACCTTGATTAAGAGCGACGGCATTGAATCGAAGGAGCTTGAAGACATTCCGTGTGTATTGGTGCTGTCTGAGCATACAAAACGCCTGTGCGGAGAAACGATTAAGCTGAAGGACATCGCTTCTTTGCCTCTGATCCTTTTGCGCACCGTCAATGGAAGGGGTGTGTATGACCAAGTCCTCCATGTTTGTGAACAGTACGGTCTCGACCTTCAGGTTGTCTGTGAATGCCATGACTCCGCGACGCTTTTGAGCCTCGTCTCATCTGGGTTCGGCGCCACGATTCTGCCTTTGACGATGATTCCCGTCCATATGCGATCGCATGTCAAAACGGTCGCCATTGAGGACAACCCGTTTGTCATGACACCGGCCGTCATCTGGAGAAAAGACAGCTACCTGCCGAAGCCGGTCAGACAGTTTTTGCAATTATTTTGATCCCCGGAAACACGGAGATTTCTCACTCATGAAAACCAATTACTTGACTCATACTAAAAAAAAGTTATCCTTTACAATTGGGAGCTATTTTTTCTCAATAAAACTAATCAGAAAAGTGGGGAATAAAGAAAATGAAAAAAGCATTATTGGCTTTATTCATGATGGTCAGCATCGCGGTGCTCGCAGCCTGCGGAAACTCACAGGACAGCGGATCCAAGTCAAAAGACGGCGATCTTTGGGCTTCTGTCAAGAAAAAAGGCGTACTGACCGTCGGTACAGAAGGAACGTATGAACCATTTACCTTCCATGATAAAAAGTCTGACAAACTGACCGGATATGATGTTGAAGTCATTCAAGAAGTCGCGAAACGCCTCGGTCTGAAAGCTGACTTCAAAGAAACGCAATGGGACAGCATGTTTGCCGGATTAAATGCTAAACGGTTTGACGTCGTCGCCAACCAAGTCGGCAAAACAGGCCGTGAGAACCAATATGATTTTTCTGATAAATACACAACGTCAAATGCCGTTGTCGTGACGAAAAAAGACAGCACGATTGCGAAAGAAGCTGATGTCAAAGGAAAGACAGCGGCTCAATCATTAACAAGCAATTACAATAAATTAGCGAAAGATGCCGGCGCGAAAATTGAAGGCGTTGAAGGCTTAGCGCAATCCCTTCAGCTCATTCAGCAGGGCCGCGCTGATCTGACTTACAACGATAAGCTTGCCGTACTGAACTACTTAAAAACGTCCGGCAATAAAAACGTGAAAATCGCGTTTGAAGCTGGGCAGCCGCAACAAACTTATTTCGCATTCCGAAAAGGAAGCGGCGAACTTGTGACTCACGTCAACAAAGCGTTAAAAGAAATGAAAGAGGACGGGACTCTTTCTAAAATAGCTAAAAAATGGTTCGGCGAAGATGTTTCTAAGTAACATGCCTGAGCCCGTGATTGCGGCAGCCATTCCATGGGATCTGGTGCAGCAGTCATTCTGGCCGATTCTTTCCGGGGGAATCTATTACTCGATTCCCCTTACCATTCTTTCCTTTATTTTCGGAATGATCATCGCGCTGATTACGGCGCTCGCCAGAATGTCAAATATGAAACCATTGAGATGGGTGTTCAGCGTATATGTATCAGCGGTGCGCGGCACTCCTCTTCTCGTTCAATTGTTCATCATTTTTTATCTGTTCCCGACCTTTAATATTACACTGGACCCTTTCCCAAGCGCTGTCATCGCATTTTCACTAAACGTAGGCGCCTATGCTTCTGAAATCATCCGGGCATCTATTTCATCCGTGCCGAAAGGGCAATGGGAAGCCGGTTATACGATCGGCATGACCTATCGCAAGACATTGTTCCGCGTGATCCTGCCGCAGGCGTTTCGCGTGTCCATTCCGCCATTATCAAATACATTTATCAGCCTGATCAAGGATACATCTCTCGCGTCCCAGATTCTCGTCGCAGAGCTGTTCAGGAAAGCGCAGGAAATCGGCGCGCAAAACCTTGATCAGATCTTGGTCATCTATATTGAAGCCGCCTTTATTTATTGGATCATCTGCTTCTTGCTGTCAATCGTACAGCTTGTGATCGAACGGCGTCTCGACCGTTATGTGGCCAAATAAGGAGGTTTCGATATGCTTTCTGTTAAAGGATTAAATAAATCATTCGGCCAGAATGAAATTTTAAAAAAGATAGATATGGAGATAGAAAAAGGGAAAGTCATCGCCGTTCTGGGACCGTCCGGTTCAGGAAAAACGACGCTACTGCGCTGTCTGAACGCGCTTGAGATCCCCAATCGCGGCGAGCTGGCATTCTCCGATTTTTCAATAGATTTCTCCAAAAAAGTGAAGCAGGCTGATATCCTTCGCCTCCGCCGCAAATCAGGCATGGTCTTTCAGGCGTACCATCTGTTTCCTCACCGCACGGCGCTTGAGAACGTCATGGAAGGACCCGTTCAAGTGCAAAAGCGCGACAAAGAGCAAGTCAGAAAAGAAGCGATTGAGCTTCTTGAAAAAGTCGGACTGAAAGACAAAATGAATTTATATCCGTTCCAGCTTTCCGGCGGTCAGCAGCAGCGTGTCGGCATCGCCCGCGCGCTTGCGATTCAGCCTGAGCTGATGCTGTTTGACGAACCGACGTCAGCGCTTGACCCCGAGCTGGTCGGCGAGGTGCTCAAAGTCATTAAGGATTTGGCGAATGAAGGCTGGACGATGGTTGTCGTCACGCATGAAATCAAATTCGCGCAGGAAGTGGCCGATGAAGTCATCTTCATTGACGGCGGCGTCATTGTGGAACAAGGACCGCCGGCCCAAATTTTTTCCGCGCCAAAAGAAGAACGCACGCAGCGGTTTTTGAACCGTATACTGAATCCTTTGTAGGAGCCGATGAAGAAGCGAAACACTGATTTCGCTTCTTCTTTTTTTTGGCAGTTATGCTACAATGACAATTAATGAAATTTTATGAAAGAAGGGACCTCTTTGAAGCGGGAATTCGTGATGCGCTGGACGTTTTATTTTGCCGGTCTGTTGATTTTGTCTTTCGGGGTATCTTTAACCATTAAAGGAAAAGCTCTCGGCATCAGCCCTTGGGACGCCTTTCATTATGGGCTTTTTCAGCATTTCGGGCTTTCCGTCGGTCAATGGTCCATCGTGGTCGGCGCGGTCATCGTCGCTTTAACCTGCCTGTTCACGAGAACGCTCCCGAAAATCGGCGCCATCTTGAATATGCTGATGATGGGAATGTTTATTGATTTTTTTTCATTTCTGCTTCCTGAAGCGCACGCTTTTTCCTTAGCGGCCGTGTTTTTTTCTTTCGGATTGCTGCTGATCGGCTGCGGCGTCGGTATTTACGTATCGGCCGGGCTCGGCGCGGGCCCCCGGGACTCTCTGATGCTGCTGATTTCTGAAAAAACGGGCTGGAACGTGCAATGGGTGCGGAACGGCATTGAACTGACGATTCTTGCCGCAGCCTGGACGATGGGCGGACCGATCGGAGCCGGAACCATTATTACGGCTGTTTTGACCGGGCTGATTCTGCGTTTTTCTTTGCCGCAATCCTCTAAACTGTTAACATATGCGATCTACGGGCGGGCAGCGTCCATTCATTAAGAACAAAGCCGAAACGGTTTTGTTTTTTTTATTGCCGGACAGCTTGCGTCTGATATGATAGGATGGTTTTGACAATATTTGCAGACGGAGGATCTGGACATGAAGATTTACGGAGTATATATGGACCGCCCGCTTTCTCCAAAGGAAGAGGATCGGATGATGGCGGCTGTGTCCGCTGAAAAACGGGAAAAATGCCGGCGCTTTTATCATAAGGAGGATGCTCACCGCACCTTGCTGGGCGACATGCTCATCCGCACCATTGCGGGGAGGGCTTACGGACTTAATCCGGCTGCGATTGTATTCAGCGTCCAGGAGTACGGAAAGCCGTATATCCCCGCGCTTCCGGACATGCACTTTAATATTTCCCATTCCGGGCGCTGGATCGTCTGTGCCGTTGATTCAAAACCGATCGGCATCGATATTGAAAAAATGAAACCCGGCACGATTGATATAGCGAAACGTTTTTTCTCGCCTTCAGAGTACAGTGATCTGCAAGCGAAACATCCCGATCGGCAGACCGATTATTTTTATCATCTGTGGTCAATGAAAGAAAGCTTTATCAAACAGGCCGGAAAAGGGCTTTCCCTGCCGCTTGATTCATTCAGCGTCCGGCTTGAAGAGGACGGCCGTGTGTCCATTGAACTCCCGGACGGACATGAACCTTGTTTCATCCGCACATATGATGCGGACGAAGAATATAAGCTGGCGGTTTGTGCGGCTCATCCCGATTTTTGTGACGGGATTGAGATGAAAACGTATGAAGAGCTGCAGTAAATGTTCGCCATAGAAAAAGGAGGGTGTCCCCCTCCTTTTTTGTCAGCCGGATATTTCCGCCTGTTTCTGCAGCTGCTTTGCTTCTTGATAAATTTCTTCAAACAAATCCGCGATGTGTTCTTCTTCAACGCATGAAAACGCGATTCGCAAATCCGTTTCATTAATGGATATCGTACCGATTCCTCTCTTTTCGAGCAATGACACTCTCAATTCGCCGGCGTTTATGTCTTTCAGCCGGACACACATGAAATAGCCTGAGTTAAACGGATAAGGCGTCCATACGTCTTTATAGTGTTTATTTTCTGCCAATACGGCTTTCACTTTGTCAGCCCGTTTTTTCATGATGTTATATTTCAGTGATTTTTCTTTCTCGTATTCCGGTGACTGCATCGCCCGCAGCATGAACGTTTGGGACGGGTGCGGAGCGCTGGAAATCGTTCCCCTGATAATTCCCTTTGTTTTTTCCTCAAGCACGCGCAGCGCTTTTTGGCTGTTGGTGCTGTACGTAATAAAACCGACGCGGAAGCCCCATGCGTAATTTTCCTTTGTGGCTCCGTCTATCTTCACGCAAAGCACCCTTTCATGCACTTGGGCGAGTTTGCTGAAGATGGATTCCTGAATGGCCGTTTCATCGTAAAACAAATTGTAATACGCATCGTCTACGAGTACGACAATCTCTTTACCGGCCTCCGCTGCCTCCAGAATCACGCTGACGATTTCTGACGCTTCCTCTTCCCCCGGCGTATAGCCTGTCGGATTATTCGGGAAATTCAGCACGACAATCGCCTTTTCTTCCTGCTTTTTCAGCAGCTCGGACAGACCAGCCGCATTAAAACGCCCATCCTGCTGAAAAAGCGGATACGTCTCAATAGATGCCTTGCGCCGGACACCGAAAATGAAGTTGTAATTTCCCCAATATTTATCAGGCAGAAGCAGCGTATCCCCTTCATTGACGAACAAGTCGGCGGCAATGCTCAGCCCGTGTGTCAAAGCGTTTGTCACGATCGGCGTGCTGATGTCTTTGCCGGCTAATGAAGGATTTTCGAGACGCATTTTTTTCAGCCATTCCTGTCTGAGCGGCTCTTTTCCCTGTGGAGGAGCATAATCGTAGATATCATCGGGGTTATAGGCGGACAATGTCTCTTGTATATGGGAAAAGTGCATGGACTCCCCTTGGGAAGTGGCGATTCCGATTGTGGCATTATACTTTCCGGCCTTGGCTTTCGCTTCCGCCGATTGCGTCAGCACCCCTTTCGGATAAAACAAATCTTTGCCCAAATCAGAAAGCATATGAAGCACGTGCGGGTTTTCTTCAGATAATGTTCTGTTCAGCTCTCTAGCTGCATCATTCATGTACGACAATCCCTTCAAAGTGATATTCCATTAAATCATAACATAAAATTTTTGATAAATGAGAAAACTCCAAGGCCGATTTTGTTACAAAAAACAGACAGCGAATGCTGTCTGTCATATTTTATAACAATTGGCCTGCAGTGCTCCTGTTAATAATCTCATAAATTCGTTCTGCCACTTTTTCAGTTTCACTTAATATGAACATGTGGCCGTCCGAAAACTCATGGAATATGGGATTTGCGGCCCATTTTTTCCATCCGTCCGCATCTCTGATACATTTATGATCCTTCTGCCCGTTAAAAATATGGACTGGTGATTGAATGATGTGAGAATCAGACGGGCGGAAGCTTTCAAGCGCGCGGTAGTCGGATCTGAAAGAAGGCAGGAAAAATGACATGACCTCTTTATTTTCCACCAACTCCTGCGGCATTCCGCCAAGCTCGATAATATGGGCGAGAAATTTTTCATCATCAAGATGAGAAACTTTTTTCCTTTCCGCATGCGGCGGCTGGATGGCTGAGATGATCACGGCCTGCGGGTAAATGCCTTCCCGCTCCAGCTTTTGCGCCAGCCTGAAAGCGACCATGCCCCCCATACTGTGGCCGAACAGCACAAACGGGCGGTCAGGACTGAGATTCAACTCCTGTTTGTACAAGCTGACGAGCTGCTCAAAATCTTCAACGGCGGACATTTGATTTGTTCCGTGTCCCGGCGGTTCCGCGGCTAGCATCTCACACTCACCCTGAAGATAGGTGTGGAGCGGGCGGAATGATGCGGAATAGCCTCCTGCGAACGGAAAACAGATGAGCTGTGTTTTTTCTGTCGTATCGAACGATTTAAAGAGCTGGACCATTAGCGGCTTCCTCCTTTTCTATCGTGAAGTTGTCAGCTTCAGATGTTCATTCCTTAGGAATTCGAGCAAATGTGCCGCATTCCTTTCAAGACATTCTCCCTGAAGCATTTCTGCGTGAGTGCCGCAGCCTTTTTTCACACGGTATTCACCTGTCGTGGCTTCCTCCCACGAAGCGAGCCACGGCGGCATCGCAAAGTCCGGTTCTGATGTTAAAAGATCTATATCCGCGTTGACCGTGCCGGTGCTGACGGTGTGCACAAAATAAGAATAAAATGCGTTTGTTTTTTTGGCGAGCCCTTCTTTGACGGCTTCGTTATTCAGCGCTTCATTGTCCCGGTTCACCTTCATCAGCGCCTGGACATCACTTTCTACGGTGCGGCCTTCCAAGTCGCTGACGCCTTGTTTTTTATAGGAATCCACCATGATCAGCCGCTCCACTTCACGGCCTTCGGCTTCAAGCCTTTTGGCGGTTTCAAAGGCGAGCGTGCAGCCTGCCGAGTATCCGAACAGCTTGATGGGCCCTTCCGGCTGAAGCTGATTGATCAGCTCAGCGTAGCGGTCGATACGGTTGTCTTCCTCGATAAAATCGAACGCACAGATTCTGCAGCCGGACAGCTGTTTTGCGAGCGGCTGGTACATCAGCCCGTAACCGAGAACCGGCGGGAACGCAAACAGTGTGTCAGACTGATTTTTATTCATGATTGTGAGATCTTTCATTCCTTTTTCTTCACCGTGAAGCAGAAAATCGGCAATGCGCGCGATTGTCGGCGCTTCGAATAACAGCTTCACCGGGATGTCCGTACCGAGATCTTTTTTAATGCGTGACGCCGCCGTCATCGCTTTTAAAGAATGGCCTCCGAGCGCGAAGAAGTCATCATGAATCCCGATTGATTCTGTTCCGAGCACCTCGGCCCAAATGCGGGCGATGCGTTCTTCCGTTTCGTTGCGCGGCGGCGTCTGGTCTTTGCCTGTCCGCTGCTTCGGCTCTGCTTTCGGCAGCAGACGTTTGTTCACCTTGCCGTTTGGCGTGAGCGGGAGTTTCTCAAGGATCGTGAATGATTGCGGCACCATGTATGCCGGAAGCTGTCTGCTTAAAAAGACTTCAAGCCCGTTCGTGTCAATTTCAGCGCTGCATACGAGGTATGCATCAATGTAAGCGTCTCCCGATTCATTGCGGCTGACAGCTGCAACAGCTTCTTTGACACCTTGATACGCTTGGATCTGCTTTTCAATTTCTTCAAGTTCAATACGATGTCCGCGGATTTTGACTTGATCGTCAATACGGCCGGCAAATTCAATCGTGCCGTCCGGGAGCCAGCGCGCCAAGTCGCCTGTGCGGTATAGGCGCTCACCGGACTTGAATGGATTCGGGATGAATTTTTGCTTCGTCAAATCTTCCCGGTTGAGATAGCCGTTTGACACACCCATTCCGGTCAGCGTCAATTCACCGACCGCTCCGAATGGCTGCAGCCGCCCTGTTTCCGTGAGAATGTAAGCACCCGTTTCATTCAGCGGCCTGCCGATCGGGACAGCCGACATGGATTCAGGAATGTCATGAATGGTATGAGCCGTTGCGAACACGGTCACTTCAGTCGGCCCGTACACGTGAATGAGTCTGCCCGGCCCCATGATGCGGAGCGCTTTTCTGACATGCGCCGCGGAAGCGCGTTCTCCGCCGAATAGGATATGCCGGAGCCCTTTCATCCACTCGCCGCCCGCGTCTGTCAGCACATTAAACAGCGCGGTTGTGACAAACATGACGGTGATGCCTTCTGAGACGATCAGCTCAGTCAGCTTTTCAGTATTCAAAATGGTGTCCTTATCCGCAATGACGAGCCTTGCTCCGTTTAAAAGCGAACCGTAAAAATCGAAGGTGAAACCGTCAAAGGCATAGTTGGAAAGAGAGAGCACCGTATCCGTTTCGGATATGCTGATATAGTTTGTGTGTTTGGCGATTCTTTGAATATTGGCATGTGTGGTCACATTGCCCTTCGGTTTGCCCGTTGTTCCTGACGTGTACATGATATATGCCGGCATATCGGCGCCGCCGGATGCTTCCGGTTCATCAGAAGGGGCATCAAGCCCGTCTTCTCCGTCAATGCACATCAGGCTTCCCGCATACGGCAGCTTCTCAGCTTCCGCATACAGCGCTTGATGCGTCACGATGCATCCGGCTTTGCTGGCTTCAAGCATGTAGGCGATCCGGTCTTCCGGGTACTCCGGATCGATCGGCAGGTATGCCGCGCCCGCTTTTAAAATGCCGAGAATTCCTGCGGCCATCTCACAAGAACGCTTTACAAACAAAGCGGCTACTGATCCTTTTCCGATTCCTTGTTTTTGTAAACGGTGCGCAAGCCGGTTTGATTCTTCATGAAGTTCCCGGTAAGTCAGCGTTGTATCTCCGGCTGTTACTGCCGGCGCGTCAGGATTTGCTTCAGCCGCCTGACGGAACCAATCCGTCAGCTTTTTGGCCTCGACAGACAGACGGGACGGATTAAGGTCTGTGACAAGGCGTTTCTCTTCGGCCTCATCTATGATATTCACCGTATGAAGGGGCGCTTCCGGATGCTGTACGATATAGCTGACGGCTGTCAGCAATTGCGATTTCAGCCTGCTGATAAACGCTTCGTCAAAAACACTTTCGTTGTAAGCCAGCTTGATCAGCATTTGTTCACCCGGCGACGCCATGACATTCAGATCGTAGTTTGATTTTTCAAAGACATGGACATCTTCCATTTCAAACCCGTTCTGCCGTGCTTCTTTGCTGTCAGCGTCTTGAAGCGGATAGTTTTCAAAGACGATGATATGATCAATCAGTTTCTGCTGGGAAGTCTGGCTTTGTATGTCATAAAGCGGGACATATTGATGCGGCTCTGACTCCAGCGACTGCTCCTGAAGATGTCTGAGCAAATCTTTGAAATTCATGCCGTCAGTGAGGCGGACCCGCTTCGGCACAACGTTGATAAACAGTCCGACCATATGTTCAACGCCTTTAATATCCGCGGGACGTCCGGACACGACTGTACCGAACATGACATCATCCGAGCGCTGATAGCGGCCCAGTATCAGGCTCCAGACGGCTTGAAGCGCCGTACTGAGAGTCGTATGCTGTGATTTGGCGAGCTCCGTGAACGCTTTTGTTTCCGCTTCGGGCAGGGAGAAAAGCAGTTCCTTCGGCTGATAAGCGGCTTTCTGTTTGTTTCTTTGCTCGGCGAACGTCGTCTGACCCTCGAAATCCGCCAAATAGCCGCCCCAGTAGCTGAGCGATGCCTGCTTGTCCTGTTTTTCTAGCCATTTAATATACTCTTTATAAGGCTTGACCGGTTTTAAACTGTAAGGCTTGTTTTCTCTTAAAGCATTATAAACTTGAAATAAGTCTTGAACGACCACGCCGAAGCACCAGCCGTCAAGCAGAATATGATGATAGCTCCATACCCATTCATAGCGCTTATCCGCTTTTTTGAAGACGGCTGCACGCATCGGAATGTCACGGGTCAGCTGGAATCCTTTCACCTTATCTTTCTCTTTATACTCATTGATGGCGGTCATCTGTTCGCTTTCAGAAAGATGTGTCAGATCGATTTCGTCAATGTGAAAAGTTCTTTTTTTCAGGACGACCTGCACCGGGCGTTTGACTTTTTCATGGATGAACACGGTACGAAAAATATCGTACCGGTCCACAATGACGTTCATGCTTTCTTCCAGCATCCTGACGGAAAAATCACCTTTTACTTTCATTGTCATTTGTTCGATGTAAAAGCTTTGGCCGGGATTCAGGAGAGTATGAAACAGCATTCCCTCCTGCATCGGCGACAAATAATACATATCCTGAACTTGATCCTTGCTGAATTGGCTCATCTGCTCCGCTCCCCCCTTCTGTTATCTGTTTTTATCACGTTAAATTCTCCTCAAGCATGTCAAAGATGTCTCCCATTTCATCCATCTCAAGATCCTTCGCGCTGAAATCGCTCGGCGTAAATTCTTTCTCCTCTTTGGCCGTGCAATGGCGGATGATCATTAAGAGATTGTCTTTAAACCGTTCTATCTGTGATTCAACGGTGCTTCTTTCATATTCCTCCTGATTGTATGAGCAGGAAATGACGAAGCGGCCGCCGGTAATCATACCGCTGAAGCTCAATGCGTATAACGCTTCTGACTCTTCGCTGACCTGACGCCCCATATCATATGGAGACGGCTCAAACCATTCGGTTTTCACCTCATTATCAAACTGCCCTAAGTAGTTAAAACTGATTTCCGGCGTGAAACTTTTTTCTGTTTCATCTGGTGACAGATATCGAAGAATTCCGTAGCCGACACCTTTATCAGGAACGCGCCTCACCGTCTCTTTTACCGTTTTAATGACAGAGGAGACGCCTTCCTCCTTGCTGACCTGCAGAATCAGAGGATATTGAGCCGTAAACCAGCCGACCGTACGTGAAATGTTGACATTCGGTATGATTTCTTCCCGGCCGTGTCCTTCTAAGTTGATGCCGACTTTACCGTTTTCCGTCCATTCACCGATCGTTAAGCCGAGTGCGCTGAGCAGAATGTCGTTGATTTCCGTTCCGTACGGATGATGAACATCCGTGAGCAGCTGTGCCGTTTCTTCCTCAGTCAGTTCACATTTCACGGCCGCCGTATGTTTGACGAGCCGTTTTTTCGTATCACGGTCTTTCGGCAGCCGCGGCAGCTGTTCCGCATCTGCCTGCGCCCAATAATCCGCCTGCTTCTTCAGCTCTTCTGACTGCGCAAACGTGTTCAGCGCCTCCGCCCAATCTTTGAAGGAGTGGGTTTTCTGCGGGAAGACGATGCTTTTTTGCTGCTGTGCCTGTTTATAACCTGAAGCAAAATCCTCAAGCAGTATTCTCCACGACACTCCGTCCACGACGAGATGGTGAATCGCGATTAAAAGATGATCGCCTTGTTCTGTCCGGTATTGCTCCGCTTTTAGCAGCGGGCCGTTCTGCAGATCAAGACTGCCCTGAAGATGATCGGCAAGCCGCTGGATCTGGCTTTTCAGCATATCCTCGTCAGTTCCAAACAGGTCAACGATTTCAAAGCTTGTCTTGCATTCACTGACAGGCAGGTATGTCTGAATGACGCCTTCCCTTTCTTCACGGTAGACCATGCGGAGTGCATCGTGATGTTCGATCAATGCTTGCAGCGTTTTTTCCACCAGTACCGGATCAAAGCCGTCTTTCGCATGAAGCATGACGGACTGGTTCCAGTGGTGTTTGTCCGTAAAGTTTTTCTCAAAGAACCAGCGCTGGATCGGCGTTAAGTCCGCTTCGCCTTCGACAGGGCCCTGATCGGCCTGCTTGCCTTCCGTCCGCTCCACATAAGAGACGAGCTCTTCGATGGTCGGATGCTGGAAGAGATCCTTCATCTCCAGCTTGTAGCCGTGCTGGTTCAGGCGGCTCGCCATTTGAATGCCTTTGATCGAGTCGCCGCCGAGCGTGAAGAAATTATCGCTTACGCCGATCTGATCAAGTCCGAGCACTTCCTGCCAAATGTCAGAAAGCAGCGTCTCCATTTCCGTTTCCGGCGCTTTGTATGCGGCGCTTCCCGCTTCAATGTCCGGATTTGGCAGGGCTTTTTTGTCAATCTTTCCGTTTGCGGTGACCGGAAGCTCGTCCATCTCCACCCAGAACGCCGGCACCATGTAGTCAGGAAGGATATCTTTCAACGCCGCTTTGAGCGCTTCGGTGTCCGCCTGCTGAGGCGCGACATAGGCGCAAAGCGCGGTATTGCCCGCTTTGTCTTCCACCGCTGTCACCGCTGCGTCATGAACACCCGCAAGCTGGGCGAGGCGGACTTCAATTTCTGAAAGCTCGATCCGGTAGCCGCGCACTTTGACCTGCTGGTCGATGCGGCCGATGTATTCGATGCCGCACTGCGCGTTCCATTTGACGAGGTCGCCGGTCCGGTACATGCGCTCGCCGGGCACAAACGGATCGGCGGTAAACCGCTTCGCCGTTTCTTCTTCACGGTTCAGGTATCCGCGCGCAAGCCCGCGGCCTGCCACGCACAATTCACCGGCAATGCCTTCCGGCTGCACCTGATCGCTGTCGCCGAGAATATAAGCTCTCGTATTGGCAATCGCCCGTCCGATTGAAAGCGAATCTTCCTCCGGATTGATCACGCCGCTTGTTGCGACGACGGTGTTTTCCGTCGGGCCGTAGTTGTTGACGATCGTGTACGGCTGTTTCACCGCCCGCTTCAGCTTGTCGCCTCCGACGAGAAGCATGCGGAGAGAGCTGTTGTCCAGCTCCATAAACTGTTCGGCCAGCTGCGTCGGGAGGAAGGTGATCGTCACGCCGTGCTCTTCGAAATAGTGATTTAAGCGGGTGATATCCAGCCGGATCGCTTCGTCAATGACGTGAAGCTCCGCGCCGATGGTCCACGTCGGGAACATCTCCCAGATGGAGGCGTCAAAACCGAAGCCCGCATATTTGGCGCTCTTATCGTCCGCCGTCATGGCGAATGCGTCGTGGTGCCAGAAGCACAGGTTCACCAGCGCATGGTGTTCGACCATGACACCCTTCGGCTGTCCGGTCGTTCCCGACGTGTAAATCATATACGCGAGGTGATCCGCCGTTGTTTCCGTCTGCGGGTTCGCTTCATCATTTTCATCAAGCGGCAGGCTCAGAATCGAGCGGCTGCCGTCAAGCAGAATCGTTTCTCCGGTGTAGCCGTCCGGCACATCGAGCGCTTCCTGCGTGAGAAGCAGCTTGGCGCCGCTGTCCCGCAGAATATAGCTGATACGTTCTTCCGGGTAGTCCGGGTCAATCGGCACAAATGCCGCGCCCGCTTTCAGGACGCCGAGTACGCCCGCGGCCATTTCCAAGGACGGTTTCGTCAAAATACCGATCCGTTCGTCAGCCTGGGCACCGCAGTCCATGAGGATGCGCGCGATGCGGTTCGCCCTTGCGTTCAGCTCGCCGTACGTACATTTCACGCCGTTGTACGCCACGGCCGGACGGTCTGTGTGGCGGGCAGCTGTTTCTTCAAAGAGACGGTGAACCGTTTTGTCCCGCGGCACGGAAAGTGTTTTTCCTTTCCATGCGTTAAGGAGGGCTTGTTGTTCAGCATCGCTGATCAGTGAAATCTCAGGCAGCTTTCTGTCAGGGCTTTCTGCCGCTTGCTTCAGAATTCGCAGGAAGCCGGCGCTCCACTTTTCAATTGTTTCTTGTTTAAACAGATCAGCCGCATATTCAAACTGAAGACCGAGGCCTTCTTGATCCGTAAAGCCGCCAAGCGTCAGATCGAATTTCGCCGTGCCTTGGTTCGACTCATATGGGGTGATCCGCAGGTTCTCCAGTTCCAGCGTTTCTTTATCCGGATCTTCTGTCGTCACCATAACCTGGAACAGCGGGTTTCGGCTCATATCTCTCGGCAGGTCAAGCTTTCCGATCAGATCTTCAAACGGATATTCCTGATGCGCCAGCGCGTCGAGGTTGGTTTGTTTCACCCGTTCGAGCAGTTCGGCGAAGGTCTGCTCTTTGCGCGTTTCATTGCGAAGCGCAAGCGTATTGACAAACATTCCCGGCATTTGCTGAACTTCGGCGCTCGTTCTTCCGGCGGTCACCGAGCCGATAATGATATCGCGCTGCCCCGTGATTTTGCTCAAAAAGACATGGAACGCGGCGTGAAGCACCATGTGAAGAGTCGCTCCCGATGCATCCATTAATTCACGCACCGCTTTTTCTGTTTCAATCCCCGCTCTGAAGCGGACGGATTGTCCTTTAAAGCTTTGAACCGCAGGACGAGGAAAATCGGTCGGCAGATTCAGTTCAGGAAGCTCGCCGGAAAACGCAGAGAGCCAATAACGCTCATGCTCTTTCATCCGTTCGGCCTGCTCGGGTTCATTCTGCCAGACGGCGAAATCTTTATAATGCAGGTTCGGTGCCGGAAGACTTCCGCCTTTGTAAAGATGGGCGAGCTCTTTGACCAGCATGCTTCTGGACACGCCGTCGGCAATAATATGATGCATATCCAAAAGCAGCAGGTGTTTCTTTTCATTCAATCTGACAAGAGCGGCTCGAATGAGCGGAGCTGCACTCAGATCAAAAGGCTTTATGAAGGCCCGAATGATAAGATCGGCTTTCTCTTCATCAGCTGCTTCAAGGATGTGCAGCTCGATGTCTGCCTGTTCTGCGATCCTCTGCATCGGCCGGCCTTTTTGATCGATAAAAGACGTCCGCAAAGATTCGTGGCGATTGATCATCTGATTGAGCGCTTCCTGAAGCCTTGAAATATTGACTTCTCCTTCCATCAGAAGAACGGACGGCATATTGTAGCTGATTGTGTCCCGGTCAAGCTGATTCAGGACGTACATTCGTTTTTGGGCGGATGATAACGGGTACGTGTCAGCGCCGCCGGCCGGCCGGATCATTCGATATCCCTCAGATACCGCCGATTTTTCGATATATGCGGCAAGCTGGCGGATAGTCGGCTGTTCGAACAGCGCTTTTAACGGAACCGTTTTGTCCAGTTCAGCCTGGATATTGGCGAGAAGCATCATGCCTTTTAAAGAGTGTCCGCCGTAATCGAAGAAATTATCGTCGATGCCGAGAGAATCCGCACCGAGTGTCTTTTGCCAAATGCGGCACAGCTTCTCTTCCAGCTCCGTTTCCGGCAAGGCTGAAGCCGCTTGCGCCGTTTGGCTTGCGCCCGGTTTCGGAAGGGCGTTTTTATCCGTTTTTCCGTTGGCTGTGAGCGGAATACGGTCAACCTGCACGAAATAGGCCGGAAGCATATGAGACGGGAGCGTTTCGGAAAGCCGTTTGCGAAGCTCGGAGCCTTTCAGGCCGCTGTCGGACTTATAGTACGCGCACAGTTCCGGCAGCCCGCCTTCGCTGACCGCGAGAACGACCGCTTCCTGAATGCCGTTTACGCTTAACAGTACGGTTTCAACCTCTTTTAATTCAATGCGGTAGCCCCGGATTTTCACCTGGTCATCCGCACGGCCGATAAATTCAATCGTCCCGTCAGAAAGCCTGCGGACGACATCTCCCGTTTTGTACATCAGGCTGCCCGGTGAAAAAGGATTGGGGAGAAACTTCTCCGCCGTCAGCTGCGGACGGTGGAGATATCCTCTGGCAAGCCCCTTTCCGGTGATATAAAGCTCACCGCTTGCGCCCGAAGGAACAAGCTGCATTGATCCGTCCAGCACAAGCGCACCGGTATTTGCGATCGGGCGGCCGATGACGGGGCGCTGCTCATATTGATCAAGCCGCTCCATATTGATCCGCCCGGCAATGGCACCGATCGTCGTTTCCGTCGGCCCGTAGTGATTGATGAAATCCGTGTGGGCGTATACGTCATGAAACTTGCGGACATCGGACGTAATGATTTTTTCACCGCCGAGCACCACTAAACGAAGCGGGCTGAAACGGCGTTCTTCAGCAAAACGGGCTGTATTGACGATCATATGGAACAATGACGGCGTCAGCTTCATATACGTAATGCCGTTTTTCTCTATATACTCACCAAGCTGATCAGGTGCGGTGTACGTCTCTTTCGGCACAATGTGCAGCTCGCCTCCCGCCTGAAGAATCGGGAACAGGGCCGTGTATCCGAGATCAAATGCGTAAGAAGACAGCAGCACGGATTTGTCAGCCTCAGTCAGACCGGCTTCACGGCTGAACCATGTGACATAATTGACCAGATTGCGATGCTCCAGCTGGACGCCTTTCGGTTTGCCCGTTGTTCCCGAGGTATAAATGATATAAGCAAGCTGACCGGCGCCGGGCTCCGTTTCGAGCCGATCGGCGCTTTCATTCCGCCATTCTCCGTCTTCCATTACGACCGTTTTTCCGTTATAAACGGCAGCCGCGGTCATATTTCTCTCATTGACGACGAGAAGCTTCGTCCCGCTGTCTTCCAGAGAGTAGCGGATTCTCTCTTCAGGCGTCTCCGGATCAATCGGGAGAAACGCAGCCCCGGCTTTCATGACACCGAGAATCGCGGTAATTAAGTCAGCCGAACGATCCATCATAATGGCAACGATGTCCTCGCTGCCCGCTCCGCAGGCCTGAAGGCGGCGCGCAAACCGGTTCGACTGTTCATCAAGCTCCCGATATGTCAGACTTGTTCCTCCCGCAACCGCCGTGAGATCAGGCGTTTTTTGCGCTTGCCGTTCAAACAGCGAAACAAAAGTGCCTTCAGGCAGGTCCGCTTCCGTACGTTTTTCATCAGAAAGGAGCGCTTCCCGCTCAGAAGCAGACAGCAGGCTTGCATCAGCCAGCTGAATATCCGGATTTTCGGCGCAGGCTTTAATCAGATTGACAAAATGACTGCTCCAGCGGCGGATTGTTTCGTCCGCAAATAAGGCTTTCGCATAATCAAAGCTCAATCCGACCTCTTCTCCGCGTTCAGCCGCTTCTAAAGAAAGATCAAATTTAGCGACATGATGATGCATGGAATATGAAGAAATCTGCAAATCACCGAGCCGCAGAGACGGGATCTCCATGTTCTGCATATTAAATAACACGCTGAACAGAGGACTCCGGCTTGTGTCCCTCGTTAACGGCAGTTTTTCAATTAATTCTTCAAGCGGATAGCTTTGATGCTCAAAAGCTTGAAGACTCGCCGTTTTCACCTCGTCCAGAAATTGCTTGAACGTTTTTTTGCCGGCAGGATGCGACCGAAGCGCAACCGTGTTGACAAACATGCCCGGCACCTCTTGGAGATCAGGATGCTGTCTTCCGGCTGCCGGAGATCCGACTATGATATCTTCCTGCCCTGAATATTTAGAGAGCAGCACTTGAAAAGCGGCTAACAAGAACATGTACATCGTCGTATCCGTATCAGCCAGCAATGTTTTAATCTGCGCCGTCACCTGCTTATCAAGTCCGAAAATGACGCGTTCCCCTTCAAAACTGCGCTCGGCAGGACGCGGGAAATCAAGCGGCAGGTCCAGCACCGGCAGATCGCCTTTGAACGTATCGAGCCAGTAAGCTTCGTGCTGATCCAGATTTGCTTTTTCACGCTGCCAGACTGAAAAATCTTTATAATGAATCTTTGGCGGCGCAAGCTCCGTGCCTTGATAAAGCTTCGCCAGATCACCGATGAAAATGCCCATTGAGCTGCCGTCCGTAATAATGTGGTGCATGTCAATCAGCAGAAGATAGCGGTCTTCTTCAAGCCGGATCAGCTTCGAACGGACGAGCGGCGCACGGTTGAGCGCAAACGGTCTGATAAAGGCTTTTGTCAGCTCTTCCGCATCTTCTTCCCGTCCCTCTGCGGTTTCCAGCTCAAATGACACATTTTTATGAATGGTCTGCACGACTTCTCCATCCGCCATGTCAAACGATGTACGCAGTGTCTCATGCCGGTTGATTAATGCCTGCATGGCCTCCTCAAGACGGTTTTTGTCTACCGATCCCTCCAGCAAAAGTACAGCAGGGACGTTGTAGCTCGTGCTGGCCTGCCCAAGCTGATTGAGGATATACATCCTGCGTTGTGCTGAGGAAACAGGATAATGCTTCTGATAAGGCGCTTGTCGGATCGGTTCAAACTGCTGCTCCTCCTCGCTCTCATGCTGCAAATAATGCGCAAGCTCCTGGATTGTCGGCTTTTCAAATAACACTTTGATCGGCACTTCTTTTTGAAAATGCTCCTGGATTTTAGCGGTCATCATCATGGCTTTTAAAGAATGTCCGCCAATCGTGAAGAAATTGTCAGTCACACCCGCTTTTACACCGAGAATGCCTTCCCAAATGTCCGCGAGTTTCTGCTCCGCTTCCGTTTTCGGCGCTTCGTATTCTTTTTGTACGGCGTCAGTCTGCGGCTCAGGCAGCGCCTTTTTATCAATTTTTCCGTTCGCCGTCAGCGGAAACTGATTCATCTGGATGAAGTGCGCGGGAATCATGTATTCAGGAAGTGATTCCGAAAGCGTTTTGCGCAGGTCTTCCGGCGAAAGGGCTTGGTCTGCTGTAAAGTAAGCGCAGATTTCATTTTCGTCCGCTTTGTTTTTCCGGATCACAGCGGCAGATTCCGTCACATTCTCCGCCTGGCTGATTTTCGCCTCGATTTCGCCGAGTTCGATTCTGAAACCGCGGACTTTTACTTGATTGTCAATTCTGCCGAGAAACTCGATCGTGCCGTCCGGAAGCCACTTCGCCAAGTCGCCCGTCCGGTATATCATTTCATCCGGTCTGAACGGATCACAGACAAATTGTTTCTCCGTTAATTCAGGCAGATTCACATAGCCTCTTGCCACTCCGCTTCCGCCGACGCACAGCTCACCGGGTGCGCCGATCGGCTGAAGATTGCGGTTTTCGTCCATAATGTATGCAGTGGAATTTCCGATCGGCTTCCCGATCGGGACAGAACCTTCATAGTCCTGATCAATGAGAAAACTGGTCGAAAACGTCGTATTTTCCGTCGGGCCGTAGCCGTTCCAAAGCGAGAGCTCCGGTGACGCCTTTCTTACTTTGCTGACGATATGCGGTACAAGCGCGTCACCACCGATGATGAGGTGCCGGAGCGTGTTAAACATACCCGCATCCTTTTGAGCAAGCTGGTTAAACAGCGGAGATGTCAGCCACATTGTCGTGATCCGCTGCTCTTTAAGAAATTGGGCGAATTGTCCGGCGTCAAGCAGCGTCTCTTTTTTAACCGGGTGCAGCGCAGCTCCGTTCAGCAATGCACCGAAAACTTCAAAGGTTCCGGCATCAAAGCTGACGGCTCCCGTTTGCGCCATCCGGTCTTCTTCATGAACCGGCACGTAATTCGAATGTTTGACGAGCCTGATGATATTTCTGTGTTCAATCATGACGCCTTTCGGTTTGCCGGTCGATCCGGATGTATACATGATATACGCCAGATCGTTTCCGCCTGAAGGGAGATTCAGGTCTGTTCCGCTTACCTTTTCATCCGCGCTTTCGTCCAGCATGATGACCGGAACTTGCAATGTGCCCGCTTGTTCTTGATAAGCCTGAACCGTCAGCACGAGCTGAATCGAGCTGTCTTCCGCCATGAAGCGGAGACGGTCCTCCGGAAAAGCCGGATCAATCGGCACATATGCGCCTCCTGCTTTTAAGACGGCAAGCATTCCGATAACGGTTTCCGCAGACCGGTCGTTCATAATAGCTGCGGTCCGGCCTTTTTCCAGTCCGTTCCCGACAAGATGTCTCGCCAGACGGTTGGCCGCTTCGTTTACTTCGCGGTAAGTCCATTCGTGTCCATCTTCTTTTATCGCGATGCTTGCAGGCGTCCGGTTTGCCTGTGCTTCAAACAAATGGTGAACGGCCTCCTCTTTTGGAAGCGCCGTTTTTGTATCATTGAATATTTCAACAATCTGCCGTTCTTCCTCGCCTGAAACAAGGCCGAGATCCCGCACGGGGGCATCAGGCGTTCCGACCGCCGCTTTCATCATGCGCGTCAGGTGATGCGCCGTTCGTTCGATGGCATCATGAGCGAAAGCCGCCCCGTTGTATTTGATTTTGACAGTCCACGTTTTTCCCGGATAAACGATGAGATTGAAATCAAAGCTCGTCTGCTCAAAAGCATGTTCAACTTTTATGGAAAAGCCGAGTCTTTCCTCCATGCCCCCGTTTTCGAGCTCTTTGTCCAGCGGATAATTTTCAAACGCGACCAAATGATTCAAGAGGCTGCCGTCCAGAGCGGAACGCTTTTGAATGTCATAGAGCGGCACATAATCATAGCGCTCAGCTTCCACGGCGTTTTTCTGAACTGCCGTCATCACGTCAGAAAAGGATGCTTCTTTGTCAATCTTGATTCTGACGGGAATCGTATTGATGAACAGCCCGGCCATTGTTTCAATGCCGTTGATTTCTGAAGGACGGCCTGATACGACCGTGCCGAATACTACATCGTCTGTATAGTTGTATTTGCTGAGCACCGCGCCCCAAACAGCCTGAAACAAGTTAGGCCCCGTGACTTGATGCCGGTTGGCGGTCTGCTGAATTTGCGCGACCAGCTCTTCATCCCAGACAAAAGAATATTCTTCATTTTGGTAGTCTTTCTTTTCTGATGCCAGACGGCCCGGGAGCAGGCTCGGCTGTTCGAAATCCGCCAAGCGGCTGCTCCAATATTGTTCCGCTTCATCATAATCCCGTCCTCCGAGCCATTTGATATAGTCAGAGTAAGGCTTGCCCTGGCTTCCCCCGGCGGGCCGGCCGGCACGAAGCGCTTCATAGTTTTGAAACAGGCTTTTCATCAAAACGCCCATACTCCAGCCGTCCATGACGATATGATGATTGCTCCAGACGAGATACAGCTCCTTCTCACTGAGTCTGAATACCGCCGCTTTAAAGAGAATATCCTTCGCCAGATGAAAGCCCTGCTGCTGCACATCGCGTTTATAGCGCTCTATATATTCGGTTTGCCGTTCTTCATCTAATTGACTGATATCTTCATAGTGCACCTTCGTCTTCCGCTCCGCCAATACGACTTGGCGGGGTTTTTGAAGCTGCTGGTGCACGAATACCGTACGCAGGATGTCATATGTCCGGATCAGCTCATTGACGCTTTTTTCAAAAAGCTCAAGCTGAAAGCATCCGTGAATCCTAAGCTCTAATTGTGTGAAGTAGGAGGAAGAATGCGGATCAAGCAGCGCATGATACAGCATTCCCTCCTGCATCGGTGTGAGTGCATACACCTTTTGAATCGATTTTTTGCTCATAAGTCACCTCTGCCTTTTCTGTTAAAGAATTTCCATTAATTTATCAAGTTCATCAAGCGTCAGATCATCATCACCAAGATCACTAGGCGTAAGTTCAGGGCCGTCTTGAGCCAGGCAGTGATCTATGATTTTCAGAAGGTGTCCTTTAAAGCTGTCACTGAACGATTGAATGGTTTTTTCATGAAATTCGAGAGAATGATAGGCAAACGTCATCGTCATCTGCCCATTTTCTATAAATCCGACAATATCAAGCGCATTCGGCTTCTCCGTGTCAGGACTCAGCGATTGTCCTGACGGCATATCGGACCTTGTAAATAAGCCGGAATCCGACATCTCATTAAACTGTCCTAAGTAGTTAAAGCTGATATCCGGATCAATCTCAAACGACAAATTCTCTTTATGCTCAGGCGCCGTTACATAGCGAAGAATACCGTAACCGACTCCCTTGTTCGGGATATGCCTGATGTCTTCTTTCATTTGTTTCAGCTGATATGAAAGATCGTCGGCGTGTTTCATCTCAAGGATCATCGGATACATGCTCGTAAACCACCCGACCGTCCGGGTGATATTCAGGCCGTCAAGAATGTCCTCGCGCCCGTGGCCTTCCAAGTGAACGCCGATCGTGTCTTCACCCGTCCACTCTTTCAGCGCCAGTCCGAGCGCCGTGAGCAGGATGTCGTTCATTTCCGTGTGGTAGGCTTCATGTACATTTGTCGTCAGCTGTTCAGTTTGTTCAGCCGTCAAAGAGAAGCTGACCGTTCTTGTATATTTCATGCGCTGATCAGAAGACTGCCTGTCTTTCGGTAGCTGAGTGCATACCTCTTTTTCCTCAAGCTCTTTCCAGTAATCCGCTTCTTTCAGAAACGCCTTCGTATTTGCGTATTCTTTGATTCTCTCAGCAAATTCCGCAAATGAATGTGTTTTCGGAGGCAGCGCCGGTTCATTGCCTTGCTTCAGCTGCGTATAAACGGAAGTGAAGTCCTCCAGTAAAATCCGCCAAGATACACCGTCTACGACTAAGTGATGAATCGCAAGGAGAAGGTGGTCTCCGTCTTCCGCCCGGAAGAGCCCGGCCTTCAGCAGATGTCCTGTTTCCAGTGAAATACTGCTTTGAAGACGATCCGCTTCCCGTTCGATACGGTCTTCATGATCTTCAGCAGGTCCGTTCAGTTCAAAGACGTTCAGTTCAACAGAAGCATCCTCAAGCCCTCTGTAATACGGTTTTTGCTCGCGATAAATCATCCGGAGCGCATCATGATGCGCCGTCAGTACATGTAATGTTTTTTCTGTTACAGCCGGATCAAAGCCGTCTTTCGCATGAAGCATGACGGATTGGTTCCAGTGGTGTTTGTCCGTAAAGTTCTTCTCAAAGAACCAGCGCTGGATCGGCGTTAAGACCGCTTCGCCTTCGACAGGGCCCTGGTCTGCCTGCTTGCCTTCCGTCCGCTCCACATAAGAGACGAGCTCTTCGATGGTCGGGTGCTGGAAGAGATCCTTCATCTCCAGCTTGTAGCCGTGCTGGTTCAGGCGGCTCGCCATTTGGATGCCTTTGATCGAGTCGCCGCCGAGCGTGAAGAAATTATCGCTTACGCCGATTTGGTCAAGGCCGAGCACTTCCTGCCAAATGTCAGAAAGCAGCGTCTCCATTTCCGTTTCCGGCGCTTTGTACGCGGAGCTTCCCGCTTCAATGTCCGGATTTGGCAGGGCTTTTTTGTCAATCTTGCCGTTTGCGGTGGCCGGAAGCTCGTCCATCTCCACCCAGAACACCGGCACCATGTAGTCAGGAAGGGTAGCTTTCAACGCCGCTTTGAGCGCTTCGATGTCCGCCTGCTGAGGCGCGACATAGGCGCAAAGCACGGTATTGCCCGCTTTGTCTTCCACCGCTGTCACCGCTGCGTCATGAACACCCGCAAGCTGGGCGAGGCGGACTTCAATTTCTGAAAGCTCGATCCGGTAGCCGCGCACTTTGACCTGCTGGTCGATGCGGCCGATGTATTCGATGCCGCACTGGGCGTTCCATTTGACAAGGTCTCCGGTCCGGTACATGCGCTCGCCGGGCACAAACGGATCGGCGGTAAACCGCTTCGCCGTTTCCTCATCACGGTTCAGGTATCCGCGCGCAAGCCCGCGGCCTGCCACGCACAATTCACCGGCAATGCCTTCCGGCTGCACCTGATCGCCGTCGCCGAGAATATAAGCTCTCGTATTGGCAATCGCCCGTCCGATTGAAAGCGAATCTTCCTCCGGATTGATCACGCCGCTTGTCGCGACGACGGTGTTTTCCGTCGGGCCGTAGTTGTTGACGATCGTGTACGGCTGTTTCACCGCCCGCTTCAGCTTGTCGCCTCCGACGAGAAGCATGCGGAGAGAGCTATTTTCCAGCTCCATAAACTGTTCGGCCAGCTGCGTCGGCAGGAAGGTGATCGTCACACCGTGCTCTTCGAAATAGTGATTTAAGCGGGTGATATCCAGCCGGATCGCTTCGTCAATGACGTGAAGCTCCGCGCCGATGGTCCATGTCGGGAACATCTCCCAAATGGAGGCGTCAAAACCGAAGCCCGCGTATTTGGCGCTTTTATCGTCCGCCGTCATGGCGAATGCGTCGTGGTGCCAGAAGCACAGGTTCACCAGCGCATGGTGTTCGACCATGACACCCTTCGGCTGTCCGGTCGTTCCCGACGTGTAAATCATATACGCGAGGTGATCCGCCGTTGTTTCCGTCTGCGGGTTCGCTTCATCATTTTCATCAAGCGGCAGGCTCAGAATCGAGCGGCTGCCGTCAAGCAGAATCGTTTCTCCGGTGTAGCCGTCCGGCACATCGAGCGCTTCCTGCGTGAGAAGCAGCTTGGCGCCGCTGTCCTGCAGAATGTAGCTGATACGTTCTTCCGGGTAGTCCGGGTCAATCGGCACAAATGCCGCGCCCGCTTTCAAGACGCCGAGTACGCCTGCGGCCATTTCCAAGGACGGTTTCGTCAAAATGCCGATCCGTTCGTCAGCCTGGGCACCGCAGTCCATGAGGATGCGCGCGATGCGGTTCGCCCTTGCGTTCAGCTCGCCGTACGTCCATTTCACGCCGTTGTATGCCACGGCCGGACGGTCTGTGTAACGGGCAGCCGTTTCTTCAAAGAGACGGTGAACTGTTTTGTCCCGCGGCACGGAAAGTGTTTTGCCTTTCCATGCGTTAAGGAGGGCTTGTTTTTGTGTTTCATTCACCAATGAAAGCTCGGAAAGCTTCGCAGCCGGATTTTCCGCTGCGGCTTCTAACAGATGGAGCCAATAATGCTTCCATGTCTCTGCCGTTTCCGGTTTAAACAGCGCGGTGTTATATTCAAGCACAAACGTCAGGCCTCCGTCTGTGTCATCGGCCGTCATTGTCAGATCAAACTTGGCTGTTTTTCTGTCAAACGGATGATGCTTCAGCTCAATTCCTTCCATGACCAGATCTTCCGCATTTGCGTTTTGCATGGAGAATACCGCATCAAACAGCGGATTTCTGCTCGTATCACGCTGAACCTCAATCTTTTGCAGAAGGTCTTCAAGCGGATAATCCTGCGCATCAAATGCACGCAAAGCGGTTTGTTTCACTTCTTCAAGATAGTCCGCGAAAGTTTTGTCCGCCTCCGGGTACGTCCGAAGCGCGAGTGTATTCACAAATACGCCGATGACGTTTGCGAGATCCGCATGTGACCGTCCCGCAACCGGTGAGCCGACAATGATGTCATGCTGTCCGCTCAGTTTTGAGAGAAAAGCGCTGTATGATGCCAGCAGCACCATGTACATGGTAGAATCCGTTTGTTTCGCAAGACTTCGAAGAGCCGACGTCTGCTCCTCCGTCAGGGAAAAGACCAGCTTGTCTCCTTCAAAGGTTTGCACGGCAGGACGGCTGTAATCAGCCGGAAGCGTCAATACCGGAAGCTCGCCGTCAAGCTCCCGAAGCCAATGCTCCTCCTGCTTGCGATACTGCTCTGATTCAATAAATGTCTGCTGCCATACCGCATAGTCTTTATAATGAATCCGCAGCGGCTCAAGCGTTTCGCCGCCATACAAGCGGGACAGTTCATCTATCAGCACGCCTACGGAAGCGCCGTCCGAAATGATATGGTGCATGTCAAACAGCAGCAGGTGATCATGTTCAGCCAGCTTAACCAGCCCCGTTCTGACGAGAGGTAGCTGATCCAGGCGGAACGGCCGGATAAAGCTCTGAATGATTTGTTCAGCGTCTTCCTCAGAGGCTTCGTGATATTCCATGTCAATATCAGCTTCGGGCCATATACGCTGAACCGTTTCTCCATCCTTTATGTCAAACGTCGTTCTGAAGGCTTCATGGCGTTCCGTCAGCTGTTTCATGACGGATTTCAGCTTTTCTGCATCAAGCTTTCCTTTTAAGCGCAGCACAGATGGCATGTTATAGCTTGTTTCAGCGCCTTCCAGCTGCTGAAGCACGAACATCCGCTTCTGCGGTGAAGAAACCGGATACGTTTCCCGCACGGCGGCAGGCATGATGCTCTCAGCCGCCTTCCGTTCAGATCCGGCAATCAGCTGCGCCAGGCCCGCAGCAGTCGGAGAAGTGAACAGATCCTTTAATGTAAGCCGGACGCCGAATGTCTGCTGAATGAGAGCAAGCAGTTTCATTCCCGCTAACGAATGGCCTCCGATCTCAAAGAACTGATCATGGATGCCGACCCGCTCCATTTGCAGCACCTCAGCCCAAATATCCGTCAGTTTTTGTTCTGTTTCATTGCGCGGCGCCGTATATGACACGGCATTCGCTGCAGTTACATCAGGCATCGGCAGCGCCCGCCTGTCAATTTTTCCGTTTCCTGTAAGAGGCAGTTCATCCATTTGAATAAAGACGGCCGGAATCATATAAGCCGGGAGATCCTTCGCCGTATGCTCCCTCAGTTCCCGGGAAGATATTTCCCTAAGGCCGACAAAGTACGCGCAAAGAAGTTTGTCACCCGCGCCCTGATCCACAGCGAGCACGATGCATTCCTGAACTTGGTCATGGCTTTGAAGCTGATGCTCAATTTCGCCAAGCTCAATGCGCTGTCCCCGGATTTTCACCTGATGGTCGATACGTCCGATAAACTCGATATCGCCATTCGGCAGCCATCTGGCCAAGTCGCCCGTTTTATACATCCGTTCACCGTCCTTAAACGGATGTTTAACAAATTTTTCTTCCGTCAGTTCAGGACGGTTGTAGTAGCCTTCTACGAGGCCTTCCCCGCTGACGCACAGCTCTCCCGGGATGCCTGCCGGCTGTATTCGTCCGGCCTTGTTCAAGATGAAGATTTCCGTATTGCTGACCGGTTTTCCGATCGGAACGGAGATCGCATCCTCTTCAATGACATCCACCGGATGGTATGTCGCAAATACGGTGCTTTCCGACGGACCGTACATATGGAGCAGTCTTCCTTTTCCGACTGCCGCAAGCGCCTTTTTGACATGCTCAACAGACGCTCTTTCGCCCCCGAACATGATTTTCCGAAGCGTCGTCAGACAGGACGGCTCCATATCAACAAGCAGGTGGAACAGGGCCGTCGTAATCATCAGAATGCTTACATTCTCCCGTTTGATCACCCGGGACAAGCGGGACATGTCCAGCACCGTATCTTTCGGAACGATCACAAGCTTTGCACCGTTTAACAGCGAACCGAACATATCAAACATAAAGGCGTCAAAGACGTAGTTTGACAGTCCGAGCACCGTGTCTTCTTCAGAAACGGTCAAATAGTTCGTGTTTTTTACCGTCCGTAAAATGTTGGCATGTGTGACGATGTTTCCTTTCGGCGTTCCCGTCGTGCCTGATGTATAAGTGAGATTCGCAATTGTTTTTGAATCAAACGGCAACGCGAGATTGTGAGAGTCCTTTTCATAGCTCTTTTCATCATCAGCAAGCACGATGACGCCTTGAAAACCGGCTTTTTCCGCAATCGGCTTGAGGCTTCGCTGAGTCAGGAGCACACTCGCCCCGCTGTCGCGGAAGAAATGCTGAATCCGCTGAACCGGATGCTCAGGATCAATCGGCACATAGGCGGACCCCGCTTTTAACACAGCCATAATGGAAACAATCATATCCAATGACCGTTCACACAAAACAGCCGCGGTTTTTCCGCCGCCCCCGGCCGAAAGAATATGCCGTGCAAGCCTGTTGGCCCGTTCATTCAGCTGTTGATACGACAGCGTTTCCCCTTCGAACTGAAGAGCCGTCCGGTTCGGATTTTTTTGAGCCTGTTCTTCAAAGATCTGCACAATCGTTTGATCTTTCGGGTACGCCGTGCGTTCCGGATTGAACCGCTGTAATTGGTTCAAAGCCTCCCGTTCAGAAAGCAGATCATATTCGCTGATTTTCGCTTCCGGCTGAGCTGCCGCGCTCTCCAGCAGGCGGACATAATGCGTAAGCATGCGGTCAGCAGTCGACCTCTTAAACAGCTTCGTGCAATAGTCCAAATCAAGCGCAATGCCTTCTGCAGTTTCCCTGGCCTGCATTGTCAGATCGAACTTGGCGATATTGAAGTTTGTTTCATGAAGAGACAGTGTCAGATTACCGATCTCCGGAATTCCGTCCGAAATATTTTGCAGGCTGAACATCGTATCAAATATCGGATGCCTGCTCATATCCCGAGGCACATTCAGTTCCTCGGTCAGCCACTCAAACGGATAGTCCTGATGAGAAAACGCGTCCAGCACCTGCTTGCGCACATGGCCTAATAAGCCTGTAAACGTCTGATCCTGCTTCACGGAGCTCCGCAGCGCAAGGGTGTTGACAAACATCCCGATCAACCCCTCGGTATCAGAATGGTGTCTTCCCGCTGACGGTGTTCCTACGATGATGTCTTCCTGTCCTGAATATTTAGAAAGCAGCGTATAATATGCCGATAACAGCACCATGTAAAGGGTGGCTCCGTTTTTCTCGGCAAGCTTTTGCAGCCGTTCCCGCAGCGTTTTCGGCAGCCTGACTGACACGCGGTCACCTTCAAAGCTTTGCACCTGCGGCCGCGGATAATCAGGGAGCAGCTGAAGCACCGGCAGTTCGCCGCTGAAGACTTCCTTCCAGTATGCCCGCTCCTTCTTGTAGCCTTCTTCCGCCCGCTCCGCCTGCCAGGCGGCGTAATCTTTATATTGAATACGCATTTCAGGCAGCTGTTTTCCGTCATAGATGTCTGCAAGTTCCTTCAGCATGATGGAAATAGACACCCCGTCTGAAATAAGGTGGTGCATATCAAACAGCATCATATGACGATTGTGACCGAGCGTATGCAGGCCGATTCTGAACAGCGGCGCCTCCGCCAGCTCAAAACGGCGCACAAAGTCCTTCATTACCTGCTCATTTGTTCTTCCGCCCGCTTCAATCATTTCAATATGAAACGGAACTTGCTCATGAATCACCTGTCTCGGCGTGCCGTCTTCTGATTGAAACGATGTTCTGAGCGCTTCATGCCTGCTGATTAAGGCAGAAAATGCATGTTCAAGTTTTTCACGGTCTAAAGCGCCTTCGATCATGGCTGCCGCCGGCATGTTATACCCGACTCCCGCATCTTCAAATTGGCTCACGATATAAATCCGCTGCTGAGCGAGAGAAAGCGGATAGCTCGCTTGCTTCTCAGCCGGCTCAATCGTACTGAAAGCCGGTCCTTCGTTTCGGCTTGCCGCATAATCGGCAAGCGCCGCAATTGTCGGATGCTCGAACAAGTACTGCAGCGGAATTTCAACGCCCGTTTGCTTATGAATTTTCGTCAGAAGCGTCATTGCCTTTAATGAATGCCCGCCTGACTCGAAGAAATGATCATAAATACCCGCCTTGTCCATTCCGAGTACTTCCTGCCAGATGACGGCGATCGTTTCCTCCGTTTCATTTCTCGGTGCGGCATACTCGGACGAACTGACAGCCTGCACATCAAGCGCGAACAGCTTTTTGCGGTCCGCCTTCCCGCTCGGCGTGAGCGGAATTTTATCCGTTTTTGTAAAGTAAGCAGGCACCATGTAATCAGGAAGGTGTTTGGACACATACTCCCTGTACTCGGCAGGGTGAAACTCGGTTCCTTTCTCCTGAACGATATAGGCGCAAACATCCAAGCTGCCCTGCTGATCCGGCCGTGCCAGCACGACGGCCTCCGCCGCGCCCGGAGCTTTTCTGAGCACCGTTTCAATTTCTCCCAGCTCAATGCGGTAACCGCGGACTTTCACCTGATCATCTTCACGGCCGATATATTCGATTGTGCCGTCCGGCAGCCAGCGTGCCATATCACCCGTACGGTACATGCGGCCGCTCCCATTGAACGGGTCTTGCAAAAACTTCTCTGCTGTCAAATCCGGAAGATTTAAATAGCCGCGGCCTACACCGTCTCCCGCGATATACAGCTCGCCGGCCGTACCGTCGGGCTGAAGCTGTTTGTGTTTATCCAATATATACAGCCGGGCATTTCCGAGCGGTTTTCCGATCGGAACGTATGCCGCCTGCTGCATCATTCCGTTATCTGCTGACACCGGGTGCACGGACGCATCTACGCACGTCTCCGTCGGCCCGTAGACATTTGTCAGCCGCGGCGCTCTGCCCGATTGATGAAAGAGTTGCAACAGCTGTTCAGCAACAGCTGCGGACAGGCCTTCTCCGCCGATGAGCATGTGGCGCAGTTCAATTCCGCTGACGTCTCCCGCCGCAACCATCATCTGCAGATGCGCAGGCGTTCCGTCGGTGGCTTCAATCCGGTTTTGACGATAATAGTCCAGCAGTGCCGAGCCGTTCGTTACAGTTGTTTTCGGCACGATATAAAGCGTCTGACCCAGAAGAAGTGAGGCAAAAATCTGTTTGACGGACGCATCAAAATGAAACGGAGCCAAAAGCGCCATTCTTAACGTCTGTTCACCGCATTGATAAATCTCCTGCTGCAGTGATTGAACCAGATGATGAACTTGTCGGTGTTCAATCATCACGCCTTTCGGCCGCCCCGTTGTGCCGGACGTATAGATAATGTAAGCCAGCCGGTCTGATTGAGTGCCGACACCTTCAGCAGCCGCCTCATACTGAACGGCCTCGTCAAAATCAATCCATTCAGCATCAGTTTCATGCGCCTGTATCCCGGCCTCTGTCAGAACGGCCTTCGCTTTGCTGTCCTCCAAAATGTACTGAATCCGATCCGCCGGAAAATCAGGATCGATCGGCACATATGCGCCGCCCGCTTTCAAAATTCCCAATATTGCCGCAATGACGCGTTCAGAACGGCCTAGCAGCACCGCGACAGGAGAATCGGCTGATATCCCGGCTTTAAGAAGGCGTCCGGCGATACGGTTTGACTGATCATGTAATGTGCTATAGGACAATGTTCGGCCTTCATATACAACCGCGGGTTTGTCAGACAGTGACTTCGCTTTCTCTTCAAACAGCGCCGGAATCGTCATCTCCTTGCGATAAGCCACCTGATTGCCGGAGGCCCGTTTCAGAAGCATCTCTTTCTCAGAATCCGAAAGAAGAGCGAGCTCATCAATTACGCGATCAGGAGATGAAATCGCATCTTCAATCAGCGTGATCAGACGTTCAGAAACAGACTCAATTTCCTCCGCCTTGAATATGTCACTGCGATAGTCAAAATCAATCGTCAATTTCCCGGTGTCCCATCGTTCCTTCACATGAATCGAAATATCATTTGTTCCGCTTCCGCTGAAGATAGGGTCTGTCAGGAAGGACAGATTCTCTTTTTTCTGCCACTGCATCACTTGATACTCCAGAGCCACCGTAAACAATCTGCTCAGCGAACTTTTCGAAGCGCGCAAATCATTGACAAGCAGGTTATACGGATACTTTTGGTGGCGGAGAATTTTCATCAGATCCTTCATCCGGCCTTTGACGAATTCCAAGAACGACTGTCCTCCGTCAACGCTTGTCCGCACAGGCACCGTAGATACGAACATCCCGAGCATCTGTTTTTCCTTCGCATTCGTCCGGTTTCCCATAAACGTACCTGTGACGACGTCATCCCGGCCTGTCACTTTGTAGAGATAAGCGATCAGTGCTGACTGGAACAGAGAAAGAACGCTGACCTTATGCTCCCCGCAGAATGATTGAATCCGGCCGTACAGGTCATGAGGAATTTCTTGAGAAAACCGTTTCGCATCAAGACCCGCATCTGCCTGGCTCCGTTTTAAAGACACAAGCTCCGGTACGGTCTCAAACTGTCCGTTCCAAAAATCCCGATCCTTTTTAAACCGCTTCGACTGCACATATTCCTGCTCTGTCAGCACATGCTCGATAAAGGAAGGAATCTCCGCCTCGTTCTCACTTGCTCCGCTCGAAAGCTCCAAATAAATATCGGTAATCGCATTACCCAGAATCGTCATGGAAATCCCGTCTGAAATAATGTGATGCACATTAACATAGAACCAGACCTCTTTTTCGCTGATGGTGTGCACGGAAAAACGAAACAAATCCTGATCATATAACGCCAGAGGCTTGCTTGCTTCTTCACGCCCCCATTTTGACAGCTCGTCCGCAGAGCAGCCGGCTTGCCTGATGTCTGTATGTCTGACAGACAGCGGACGGTATTCGCTCACATATTGAACGGGCTCCCCCTCATCATCAAGCCGAAGACGGATTCTCATCGACTCATGCCGCCGGACGAATTCCTGTATCGCTTTCTCAACGAAATGGGCTTGTACGCCGTCTTCAGAAATGAGCTTTCCGAAGCCGGCAAGGTTTGAAATACTAGTGTTCGGATAGAATTTCTCTGTATACCAGATACGTTTTTGTGCATTTGTTAAAGGATAAAAAGTTATTTCCATATGTATACGCCTCCCTTTTTTAAGATAAAGTTGTCAATTCTCCCTTAGAAACAGCCTCCCTCGATGTCCCTAACTCATTCTCAAGCCAAAAGAACCACTTACCTCCAAAACATCCCGATTCAAAACACCGCCGAAATCCTTCATCCATTACCTGTAAAGACCGAAATTCCGGCATCAAATTATGGGAAATCCAGACAAAAAGCCAAGATTGTAAGCACGAAAGGTTTACCTATTTCTTCATGAATTTCTATATATCTACTTACGTTCACTTTATATGAAAATATTGTTTTTATCACCGAAAAATGGGTGAAAAGTTTCATGCGGCACACCGAAAAAAATTCCGACAAATTCAGAGGGATTTTTGCGGTATCCCGCAATTTATTTTCAAAAAATATTATTTACGAAAAATTAAAAATCTTTAAACTATACTATAAAATCTGTCGAATGTCCCATTATGGCAGAATGAAAAAAGTTTACATATGTAAGCCGATACAGGAAAAAAAGCGCAAGAACCGAAACAGGAGGTTCAACCGTTCGCAATATGATTTCATTAACCCGCAAAAAAAAGCACTCTATTTTACATAGAGCGCTTCAAAAAGATTCCTTTATTGCAGTTTTATCAATGTTGATTAATTCCATATATTCTTTTCCCCACTTATACATGGCATCCAGAATCGGCATCAGGCTCTCTCCTTGCGCCGTTAAAGAGTACTCCACTTTCGGAGGGACGACAGGGTAAACTTCCCTGTGAACGATCAGATCCTGCTCCAGCTCCCTGAGCTGATTCACAAGAATTTTGTGCGTAATATCAGGAATTAAAGCTTTCAGCTCATTAAACCGCTTCGTCCCTTCTTTCCCCAAGTGCCACATAATCAGCATTTTCCACTTCCCGCCTATCACGGCAAGCGTCAATTCCTTTTCGCAATTAAACGTCTTCTTATCCATTCGGCTCACGGACAACTCTCCTTCCTCTGACTTTTCGTATGTTCATCATCTATTAATACACGCTTACTTTTTCACAGAGCTGTCATCAGTTTATACTACCACGCAGTTTTGCTGAGACAAAACGCATTGCCTGCGGGGACAGTATCCTCAGGGTAACTATTAGACTTCAAAGTGCGTACTTCTCAACATGGGGGACGCTCTATAGAATGTAAATACATTAAGAAGAGGAGTGGATATAAAGTGGAATTACAGCTCGCATTAGACTTAGTGAATATCCCTGAAGCAATTGAACTTGTGAAAGAGGTCGAACAATATATAGATGTTGTTGAAATCGGCACTCCGGTTGTCATTAATGAAGGACTGAAAGCCGTACAGGAAATGAAAAAGTCCTTTCCACATCTGAAAGTGCTTGCCGATCTTAAAATCATGGATGCGGGCGGTTACGAGATTATGAAAGCGGCAGAAGCGGGAGCCGACATCATCACCGTTTTAGGGGCAACAGATGACTCAACGATCAAAGGGGCGGTTGCTGAAGCAAAAAAGCAGCAAAAAAAAATCCTCGTCGATATGATTAACGTAAAAGACCTTGAAACACGGGCAAAAGAAATTGACCAACTCGGTGTTGATTATATTTGCGTTCACACAGGTTATGATCTTCAAGCAGAAGGAAAAAATTCATTCGAGGAACTGACGGCGATTAAAAAAGCGGTCAAGAACACAAAAACCGCAATTGCCGGAGGCATTAAACTTGATACGCTTCCTGAAGCCATCAAACAAAACCCGGATTTAATCATTGTTGGCGGAGGCATTACGGGCGCTGACAATAAAGCGGATGCTGCTTCAAAAATGAAACAGCTGATCACACAAGGATCATGAAAACGACTGAATACTTACATGACATCCTGAATGAATTATCCCGTACCTCATCATTAATAGCCGACAGTGAAGCTGACAAGCTTGCGGAGCAGATTTTATCGGCAGATCAGATCTTCACATCCGGAGCCGGCCGTTCCGGTTTTATAGCTAAAGCGTTCGCCATGAGGATGATGCATATCGGACTGAACGCTTACATTGTCGGTGAGACGCTTACCCCTCCCCTCCAAGAAGGCGGTCTCGTCATCATCGGCTCCGGCTCAGGAGAAACAAAAAGTCTCCTTCACACAGCCGAAAAAGCCAAAAGCCTTCACGGCATCATCGCTGCATTAACGATTAACCCTGACTCGAGTCTCGGCAAACTTGCGGATCTCACGATAACGATCCCCGGCTCTCCTAAGGAAGAGACGGACGGAGACAGAAAGACGATTCAGCCGATGGGTTCTTTATTCGAACAAACTCTCCTGCTGTTTTACGATGCGGTTATCCTAAAAATTATGGAGAAAAAAGAACTGAATTCGGCAGACATGTTTACAAAACATGCGAATCTGGAATGACATGCTGACGGCCTTCTTATAAGATGGCCGTCTTTTTATCGTCCGTTGCGCACCATTACAAAACGTCACGGGGCGGAAACTCGCCGACGAATTATCCTGCCGGTGAGCTTATCGCTATAATAAGTCAATTAACCATACACCGCAATTATTCATTTCTGAATAGAGAAACGGCAAAAAACACTTTCTGATCGGTTTTTTATTGGATAAAGCGGATTTGTACGGACGGTTTTACAGATATTCAGCCGAATTGCGGCTGAAAAATATATTTTAACAGCTTTACAGCGGGACGATTCTGCTTTATTCTTGGACGAGCTTCACAGCAATTTAAAACTGGAGGTGATTGATACTATTGAAAACATTAAAAGCACTGCTGCTTGTTCTTATCATCATTGCCGGAGCAGTCGCGGCCCTGATCAAGGGTGATATTTTCTCAGATAACGAGCAGACCGTTCAGAAGAGTGATTACGACAAGTTAATCCTATTTCCGTCCGATCGATATCCGGAAACAGCAAAGCATATTAAGGACGCGATAAAAGAAGGACATTCCAGCATATGCACCATTGACAGAGACGGAGTACATAAGCGGCGTGAGCAATCTCTTAAACATGTGCCTGTAAAAACAGGATACGATAGGGATGAATGGCCGATGGCGGTTTGTAAACAGGGCGGAAATAACGCCTCCGTAGAATATATTTCTCCGGCAGACAACCGCGGAGCCGGCTCTTGGGTCGGACACCAGCTTACCAATGATCCAGACGGAACGAGAGTATTATTTAAAATCAAGTAAAAAACAGGAGGAACAGCGCATTGATTAAATCATGGAAACCGCAAGAACTGACCATTTCTTATCATCAATTTACAATTTTCCAAAAAGATTCAGAACCGCCTGTTATCGATTGGACCGATGAAGCCATTGAAAAAGGATATGCGGAGGCTGACGATGCTGTTTCATTTGAAGCAGGGAGAAATGCGAAGGCATTTATCGTCCTGAGGCTGAACACAAATGAGCCGGTGCCATCCTATGAGAAAAAAGCGACTGTTCCCTTCGAGGCTGTAAAAGATGGGATTGAAATTGAAAGCGTGATGTCAAAACGGCTTTTCTTCGATCTTCCGAAAGGCCGATACAGCCTTACCTGTTATTCAGTGCCTGCCGAAATATCCGATCTTCATGCAGATACGTATATTATCGATGCGGCCGCAATGTAAAAGAAATCCCTGAGAGAATCATATTTCTCTCAGGGAACTTTTATAAACTCTTACCGTTTGTTTCAATTACATTCTGATACCAATAAAAACTTTTCTTCCTGATCCGTTTCAGATCCTTTTCGTCTTCTTCATCACGATTGATATATACAAAGCCGTAGCGCTTTTGATAGCCGTTCAGCCAGCTTAACAGATCCGTAAATGACCAGCTGCAGTATCCTATGAGATTAACTCCGTCACTGATGGCCTCTCTGCACTGTTCAAGATGGGAGCGTAAATAGTCGATTCTGTAGTCATCCTGAATTGAGCCGTCTTCTTCTATTTTATCGAATTCCCCCAGCCCGTTTTCTGTAACAAAAACCGGAAGCTGATACCGGCTCGTTATACGCCGGAGGCCGATGCGCAGGCCTGTCGGGTCAATCGTCCAATCCCAATTGCTCGTCACAAGATTAGGATTCTTTTTCGTTTTAAACAGTCCCGGTATACCTGTATCCTGGTTTGTGCCTTTCTGCCCCGTCGTGTTCATTTTCCCCTCCGATACACCATCAAGAGGATTTCTTTCATACGTAATCGTCTGATAATAATTAACACCGATGAAATCCGGCTTGCCTTTTGCCAGCAGCTCCATATCGCCGGCTTCAATGGCAGGCGCCCAGCCCTTTTCCTTTAAATAGCTGAAAGGAATTTGCGGATAAGCCCCCCAGCAGTACATATCAAGCCACCAATGATTCATAAATTCCTCTGCGTTTTCAAATGCAGTTATGTCTTCAGGGTGACTTGTCAGCGGATAAGCCGGTGAATATGCGAAGCTCGGGCCGATCATGCCGTCAGGAACATGTTTTCTGAAGGATTCAATCGCTTTGGCATTAGCTAAAAATGCAATATGATTCGCTTCATAAAATCGTTTTCTGTCCTTTACACCGGGTGGATGTGAAGCTGTAATGAATCCGTTATGAAAATTATAATTCTGCTCATTTAACGTAACCCAGTACTTCACCTTTCCGGCGAATCTTTTGTACAACACAACGCAGTAATCATTAAAATCATCAATTATTTTCCTTGATTCAAAGCCGCCGTACTCATCCATCAGCGCCTGAGGCAAGTCCCAATGATAGAGAGTCAGCACCGGCTCAATATTGTTAGAAATCAATTCATCGATCAGGTTTTCATAAAATGCGATCCCTGCTTCGTTGATTTCCCCTCTGCCTTTCGGAAAAATTCTCGGCCAGCTGACAGAAAAGCGATAAGCTTTCAAACCCATCTCTGCCATCAAGGCGATATCTTCTTTATAACGTTCATAATAGCCGACTGCTGTATCACCGTTTGAGCCTTTAAATGTTTTACCCGGTATTTTTGTGAAGAAGTCCCATACTGAAGGGCCTTTACCGTCTGTATTCCAGGCTCCTTCAACCTGATAGGCAGCTGAAGCTGACCCCCATAGAAATGTATCAGGGAAAAGACCCGGTTTTTCATGTATCATGTGTTTTCATCCTCCTGATGCGTATGATATTGATATCATACGTTATGAAACGCGTTTCAAAGCAATCCTGATAAAAACAAAAAAGCATCCGACTTGCCGGATGCTTAAGAATGATGATGCCGTTTTTCCAGTTTATGAGGGGGAGGCTTCGGAATAAAGCCGTTTTGTTTCATCATGTGAAAGTGCCTGTCCATATGCTGTTTAATATGCTCTGCTTTTTCTTTCGGCAGAACGCCGTACTCAACATATTTGGAAATGACATGTTTGCGTTTTTCGAGTATTTCTTTTTCAAGTGATTCAATTTCTTTTTTCTGCTGTTCCGTGAGTGACATTGTTGAAGGCATTTTCGTTTCGGCGGCGTGTGCCGGCATTGTGAAAACCATTGCCGTAATGAAAAACGCAGCCAATGATAACGCAGCTTTTTTCATGACTCTTTCCTCCTTTATTGTTTGTTATATGTTGTGCCTTCATCCAGTTTTTATGCAAAAAAAAGAGCGAAATTATTCGCTCTTTTCAATCGATTCATCCGGCAGCGCGTATGTGACATACGTTCCTGCTACAAAATCGTGGATTGACCGTTTGTCTTCTCTCATTCCGACCATGAAGGCGCTCACGATCACACCGATTCCAAACGTCACGCCATATATTAAAGCGCCCACAAGCACTCTTAAAATCATAGTGAGAAAACCTACCTGAGTGCCGTCTTTTTTGACAATGCGGATACCGCAAATCTTTTTGCCGATAACGTAACCGTTCCAGTAAACTGGGAGCAAAAGAGAATAAAGAGTCAAAATGATGCTGATCATTGTGCTATCATTCGGATCTTTTCCTGTTGCCAGCATAAAAATAATCGCCAGAGGCACTGAAGTAATTAAATAGTCGAGTACTAAGGCTCCCAATCTGATCCAAAATCCTGCCGGTCTGTAAATATTCATTGTGTTTCCCCTCGCTATGGCTTCAAAATCACTTTAATATTGCCATCTTCTTTTTTGTCAAATATATCATATGCAGCAGGGGCTTCCGCAAGACTCATTTTATGCGTAATGATATCCGTCGGATCAATTTCATTTTGTTCGACCATTTGATACAGCATCGGCATCAGATGGATAACAGGTGCCTGCCCCATTTTTAAAGAGACGTTGCGGGTGAAAAAATCACCGAGCGGAAAACCGTCCGCTTCAGAAATATATGCGCCTGTAAGCTGAACTGTTCCGAACTTCTTAACGGCTTCTGACGCTGTAAGAATCGGGCTGATGGTTCCGAACTGATTCGGTTTTTGCTCTGCTTTTTCTTTTGAAAGCGGCGTACCGTCCATTCCGACACAATCAATCACAACATCCGCTCCCCCTGACGTTTGTTCATGCAGCAGTTTTCCGATCTCATCATGTTCTGAAAAATTGAAGGTCTCTGCTCCGTTTGTGCGTCGCGCATGTTCAAGACGGTGCGGGACTTGATCGACTGCGATGACCCGTTTTGCTCCTTTTTTCCAAGCGAATTTTTGCGCCATTAAACCGATCGGCCCAGACCCCAGAATAACGACTGTATCTCCTTTTTTCACTCCGCTGTGCTGGACGCTCCAAAAGGCGGTCGGCATGACATCTGAGAGAAGCAGCACCTGCTCATCTTCAAGCCCGCTGTCTGCCGGAACCAGAAAAGAAGAGAAATCAGCATAAGGAACACGCAAATATTCAGCCTGCCCGCCGGGATAATTACCGTTAAACTCTGAGAAACCGAATAAGCCTCCGGCATCTGTATGAGGGTTTGGGTTTGATTCATCACACTGGCTTTCCATCTGGTGCTTGCAATAATGACATTCACCGCAGCCGATGTTAAAAGGGATTACGACGCGGTCGCCTTTTTTCAGCCTTTTGACTTGACTGCCCGTTTCTTCAACGATTCCCATCGGCTCATGTCCGACGATATAACCCGGATCGGCGGGGATTCCGTTTTTATATAAATGAAGATCTGAACCGCAAATCCCGGTTGCGGTGATTCGAACGATGACATCTCTCTCATCTTGAATGGAGGGTGCCGGGACTTCTTTCACTTCCATATGTTCTTTCCCTTGGTATGTCAGTGCTTTCACATTGGTCAGCTCCTTTTTCATCACTCCTTCCCTTCTCACCTGCTTCTAAACTTGGCCGGTATGTTATTCAGCCCGCTGAATGTCCCATTGAAAAGGATCTTCAAGCTGCGACCAGTCAGAATCAAACTCAGACGGTGTCAGCAGACACTGATCTAATTCCTTTGTGATGGCTGCTTGATCTAAATCAGTTCCGATAAACACCAGATTCGTATGGCGGTCTCCGAATTGAGCGTCCCAATCTTCCAGAATTTCCGGTTCCTGCTGTTTGATCTGCTCCTGCTCAAGTTTCGGCATAGCCGCCACCCAATAAGAAACAGGCTCAACCGAGACTGCCGGACCCGCCTGGGACATCAGCAGCGCAAGGCTGTTGCGGGTTGCGCACCATACAATTCCTTTTGCGCGCACAATGTTGTCAGGCATTGATTGATGCAGCCAGCTGTCAAAACGAGCGGTATGAAACGGCAGACGCCGCGAGTACACAAACGAAGTGATTCCGTACTCTTCCGTTTCCGGAGTGTGCGCCTCATGACCTGCCGTCAGCTCCTTTATCCATCCTGCAGATGAACTTGCCTCCTCAAACTCAAATAAACCGGTATTTAATATGCATTCGGCAGACACCTCTCCGCGGACGGATCGGATCAGCTTGGCCCGGGGCTGTAATGCACGAAGAACTGTTTCAAGCTGTTCAAGCTCTTTTTCGCCCACCATGTCGCACTTATTTAAAATGAGAACATCACAAAACTCTATTTGATCAATTAATAGATCGGCAATCTCCCGTTCATCCTCTTCTCCCGCCGCTTCCTTACGGTCAAGGAGGCTGTCACCGGACTGGAAATCATGCCAGAAGCGGTTTGCATCCACCACGGTCACCATTGTGTCCAGCTTGCAGAATGCTGTCAGATCAATGCCCATTTCTTCATCTATATAAGAAAATGTCTGGGCTACGGGAATCGGTTCGCTGATCCCTGTTGATTCAATCACGATGTAATCAAACCTGCCGTCTTTGGCGAGTTTCTCAACTTCGACTAATAAATCCTCACGCAGCGTACAGCAGATACAGCCGTTGGATAATTCCACAAGTTTCTCATCTGTCCGTGATAAACCGCCTCCCTGCTTCACCAAGCCGGCGTCTATGTTTACCTCGCTCATGTCATTGACGATGACAGCAATTTTTAAACCGTTGCGGTTTTGTAAAATATGATTCAAAACAGTCGTCTTTCCAGCACCAAGATACCCGCTTAATACTGTAACCGGAATTTTTTTCATGAACATATCCTCCTGATAAAATAGAATGATTACGATTTACAATACATGCCCGTCTCTTTTCAATCATTATGTACATTACTACAAATCGTAATCGTTACTATTTATTCTGATGTATTCTCCGTTTAAAATCAAGTGAAAGTTATACATCATGAAAAAGACACGCTGTCACACGTGTCTTTCGCTCAAACTTAAACATCCGCTGGGCTGCTTTTAGTGCCATAGCTGCTTCTCCAACAATAACCTGCTGCCAGAACAAGCACAAACGCAAGCAATGCGATACATGAGAGATAAAGCCGCTCGCATAAGATCCCGTCATCTGCTTTAATGACCCTAAAATATTCGGAAGAAAAAAACCGCCTATGCCGCCCCGACGATTCCCGTCACCATTCCGATTTCTTTTCTAAAGTGCTGCGGGACAAGCTGAAATACCGCTCCGTTACCCATACCGAGCGCCATCATTCCGCTAAACAGCAGATTGTAAAATGCCCGGTTTTAAGATGTGCGCCGTACGAATCAGCCCAATATAATTTTTCATAAAATTTTTAGATTTTTTCGTATTTTTTGTTACATTTTATAACATGCATCTTAAATATCTGTTTTTGCTGTGCTACGCTAAAAAAAAACATAGATAAGGAGCGGATCATCTGATGGGAAAAAAACAGCTAGTCCTTGTTGGAAATGGAATGGCCGGGGTAAGAGCGATTGAAGAAATACTGCGTGTTTCAAAAGACGAATTCGAGATTACGATATTCGGGGCCGAACCTCATCCCAACTATAACCGAATCCTTCTGTCAAAAGTGCTGCAAGGCGATACAGATATTAAAGATATTACGTTAAATGATTGGGACTGGTACAAAGAAAATAACATTCAGCTGCATACCGGTGAAACAGTCATCAAAGTGAACCCGGAAAACAAAACAGTCATCACAGATGCAGACAGAATCCAGCCTTACGATGAACTCATCCTGGCAACAGGCTCCGTACCTTTTATCCTTCCGATTCCGGGCGCGGATAAACAAGGTGTCACTGCTTTCCGGGACATTAAAGATACAGACACGATGCTCGCCGCGTCAAAACAATATAAAAAAGCAGCCGTCATCGGCGGAGGACTGCTGGGTTTGGAAGCCGCGCGGGGACTGCTGAATCTCGGCATGGACGTGTCCGTCATCCACCTCGCCCCATTCCTGATGGAACGCCAGCTTGATGCAGCGGCAGGACGCCTGCTGCAAAACGAATTAGAAAAACAAGGCATGACCTTTTTACTTGAAAAGCAAACCGAAGAAATCCTCGGTACTGACCGTGTTGAAGGCGTACGCTTTAAAGACGGCACAATCATTGAAGCTGATTTAGTCGTCATGGCCGTCGGCATCCGCCCGAATACACAGCTTGGCACAGAAAGCGGCATTCCGGTTAACCGCGGCATCATTGTCAACGATTATATGCAGACTGAAATCCCGCACATTTACGCGGTCGGCGAATGTGCCGAGCACCGCGGAATCGCATACGGGCTTGTGGCGCCGCTCTATGAACAGGCGAAAGTGCTCGCAAAGCATATTTGCGGCATCGAAACAAAACCGTATGAAGGTTCCGTTCTCTCCACTCAATTAAAGGTATCAGGTGTCGAGGTGTTCTCTGCCGGTGACTTTAACGAATCAGAGGACAAAAAAGCGATTAAAGTGTTCGATGAACAGGACGGCATCTATAAAAAAATCGTCCTGAGAGGCAATCAAATTGTCGGTGCTGTTTTATTCGGCGACAGCAGCGAGGGCGGCCGCCTGTTTTCAATGATTCAAAAAGAAGCCGATATCTCCGAAACCTCCAAAATATCAATTTTACAGCCTCTTGATCAGGAAGCAGGCGCAAGCATGACTGCGGCGATGAGCGACGATGAGATCATCTGCGGCTGCAACGGCGTATCAAAGGGCGCGATTATTCAAGCCATTCAGGAAAAAGGCTGCACATCCACGGACGAAATCAAAGCATGCACCGGGGCATCCCGCTCATGCGGAGGCTGTAAACCGCTCGTTGAAGACATTCTTCAATATGCACTGGGATCAGAATTTGACGCGTCCGCGCAAAAAGAAGCGATTTGCGGCTGCACCTCATTGTCGAGAGATGAAGTCGTAGAAGAAATCAAAGCCAAAGGGCTGTCACATACGAGAGAAATCATGAACGTGCTCGGCTGGAAAACGCCGGAAGGCTGCTCCAAATGCCGGCCTGCCCTCAATTACTACTTAGGCATGATCAATCCGGCTACGTACGAGGATGACAGAACTTCCCGATTTGTGAACGAACGGATGCACGCCAATATTCAAAAAGACGGAACATACTCCGTCGTTCCCCGGATGTATGGGGGTGTGACTAATTCCACAGATTTGCGCAAGATCGCCGATGTCGTCGACAAATATGAAATCCCGCTCGTGAAAATGACCGGCGGCCAGCGAATTGATCTCATCGGCGTGAAAAAAGAAGACCTTCCGAAAGTATGGGCCGAGCTTGATATGCCATCAGGCTACGCGTACGGAAAAACGCTCCGCACGGTAAAAACGTGCGTAGGCGAACAATTCTGCCGCTTCGGCACGCAAGACTCCATGGCACTGGGCATTGCGCTGGAGAAAAAATTCGAAGGGCTCAATACGCCTCATAAAGTCAAAATGGCCGTGTCTGCCTGCCCGCGGAACTGTGCGGAGTCCGGCATTAAAGACCTTGGCGTTGTAGGCATCGACGGCGGCTGGGAGCTTTATGTCGGCGGGAACGGCGGAACTCATTTGCGGGCCGGTGATTTGCTGATGAAAGTGAAAACAAATGAAGAAGTCTTAGAATATGCGGGTGCTTACCTTCAGTACTACAGGGAAACGGCAAACTATCTGGAGCGTACATCCGCATGGCTGGAGCGCGTCGGTTTATCTCATGTCCAATCCGTGTTAAACGATCCGGAAAAACGGCAGGCGCTCAATGACAGAATGAATGAGACACTCGCTGTCCATAAAGATCCGTGGCAATACTTCCTTAATGATAAAAAAGCTTCTAAAGATTTATTCGAAAATGTCGTCACGACTTCATAAAGACAGAACAAACAGTGAGGGGGAACGGACATGGTTAATAAAGATATGACAAAGGTTTGCATAGGCAGATTAAACGAATTACCTGAGAAGTTAGGAAAAACCGTATATATAGAAGATAAAGAGCTTGCCGTATTTAAGCTTTCCGACGGAAGCGTACGAGCCGTCGAAAACCGCTGTCCTCATAAAGGCGGCGTCCTGGCTGAAGGCATCGTCAGCGGAGAATACGTTTTCTGCCCGATGCATGACTGGAAAATCTCCTTAGAAGACGGAAAAGTCCAAGAGCCGGATCATGGCTGTATCAAAACATACGATACATTGATCGAAGGAGAGAATGTATACCTCCTGTATTGATCGAAGAACCGGATCACTTTTTCAAGTGGTCCTTCATTTTTTAAATTATGAAGGGATGAAGCCATCATGAAAAACGGAATCGTATATTTTGTCGGTGCCGGACCTGGAGACCCGGGGCTGATCACCGTAAAGGGAAAACAGGCTCTGGAGAAAGCGGAGATCATTTTGTATGACCGGCTCGCAAACCCAAAGTTTCTTGAATATGCCTCACCGGACTGCCGGTTCATTTATTGCGGGAAGCTGCCCGACCGCCATTTTATGAAACAGTCGGAAATCAATGCCCTGCTGATTGAAAAAGCGGCGGAGGGCTTCACCGTAGTCCGCTTGAAAGGCGGAGATCCAAGTGTGTTCGGCAGAGTCGGCGAAGAAGCAGAGGCGCTTCATCAGCACGGCATCCGCTACGAAATGGTGCCCGGCATCACCTCGGGAATCGCAGCGCCGCTGTATGCGGGAGTCCCTGTCACCCATCGTGATTGCGCTTCGTCCTTCGCCATGATTACCGCTCATGATAAATCATTACAAGGCAGGCCGAATCTTGACTGGGGAGGGCTTGCCCGAAGCGTTCAAACGCTTGTGTTTTACATGGGCGTTAAAAATCTGTCATTTATATGCCGGAAGCTTATGGAGTACGGAAAATCCCCTTCCGTCCCCGTACTCGTCATTCAATGGGGAACATGGGGGCGGCAGCGGAGCATAAAAGGAACGCTTCATGATATCCATGAAAAAGTGCAAAGCTGTAAAATCACCAACCCTGCCATTATCGTCATCGGAGATATTATAAATTTTCAAACACATAGCTGGTTTGAAAGCAAACCGTTCATCGGCCGGCATATCATGGTGGTCACCCAAGGCGATGATGAACATACATTGGCAGACAAGCTGCGTGAGTATGGCGCCGATGTTATCGAATGGCCGAAGCGGATCATTAAAAAAATGCCCGTCAACGAAACCATCCTAAAACAGATCGGCACCTTTGAACATATCTTTTTCACATCACGCCTTGCCGTCTGTGAATTCTTTGACACATTGGCTTTCAATCAAATCGACATCCGCCGGGTGACCGCAAACCTGAATGCAGCGACTGAAGCGGCACAGAAGGAACTTGAAAAACGGGGCTTCCTCCTATCAGAATATCAAAGTGATTCTCCGCATTCACTCATTGTAGGAAGCCGTCAAGCGGCAGAAAACATGCCAGACTCAGAATCATGCCCGTTTTATATCACCCATGAACATATCGCAGATGAGCGGTTCACTTCCATGATCGCACGCACGATCAGTGAGTCCCCTCTGCAAATGATTATCTGTCCGGACAAAGAAGCCGCTCAGCATTTGATCAGCGCGGGAAAAGAGATCGGCATATCACCGAATCCGTCGGCAAACCGCCCTCCTGTCGTCTGCATGGGCGAAGACGTGCCCGCCGGTTACGGATTTACCGCCGTGAAAAATCAGGAACAATTATTTGCGTTTATACGAAATGAAATGAAAGAAATGCTCCTTCACAGCTGATGCGCTTTATCTGACCCCCGGCCCAACAGCGGAGGTCAGTCCCTTTTTATTGTGTCACCAATTTTTTATGATGAGTTGAATACATCGCCATACGATCTGCCTGCGGGTCCAAATATGCTTTGGCGCTGTTCACGGCGGTCGGTCCCTCCGTGAAACCGCCGGCTATCAATCTGAGCTTGCTTTCATAATACGCAGCGTCACCGGCAACAAATACACCCGGAAGGTTTGTCCGCATATGTCTGTCAGCTTTAATTCTGCCTTCTTCAATCTCAAGCCCCCAATCCTTCATCGCACCGAGATCAATTTTAAACCCGTGGTTGATAATGAGCTCATCAAGCTTGATGTCTTCAGAAAGGCCGGACTCAGTTTGGCAAACGGTGATGCTTTCGATCCGTTCTCCTGTGCCGTTGATATTCTTCAAACGATACGGCGCAAGCACCCGCACGGAAGACCGCTTCATTTTCGCCACGCTGCTTTCCAAGCCGCCGAACTCCTCACGGCGGTGCAAAACGGTAACAGACGCCGCAATCGGTTCCAGCTCATTCGCCCAGTCAACTGCGGTATCTCCCCCTCCGGAAATCACGACATGCTTACCTTGAAACGCATCCAGCTTCTCCACTTTATAATGAAGATTCTTCCCTGAATACCGGCTCGCATCCGCACTGTTAAGTTCATTGACCTCCAGCGTCCCCATGCCGACAGCCAAGATCACGGTGCGTGTATAGTGCTTTTCCCCTTCGGCACTTTCCAGCACAATAGTTCCGTCCTCCAGCCGTTCAAATCCGGTCACCCGCTGATTCAACACGATATCCGGCTCAAATGTCGCCGCCTGCTCCTTCAGCTGCTTAATCAGCTGTTCCCCGGCAATCCCTGGTATTCCGCCGATGTCACGGATGATTTTTTCAGGAAAAAACATAGACACTTTCCCTCCGAGCCGCGGCAAAAACTCGATCACCTTCGTTTTCAGCTCCCGCATCCCGCAATAAAAAGCCGTAAATAGGCCGACCGGGCCTCCGCCTATAATCGTGACGTCATACACCTCATGATTTTCCGCCATCATTCTGCCTCCTGTTTATATCTATACTTCAAAAGTTTTAATTGAGAATCAATATCAATAAAAAGTATAACATACATCGGGGAGCGGTGTTTATTCATTTCTCATCACGGAAAAGGAGAGATTCACAAGCGCGGTTCAGTAGAGTTGACAGGCGGGAGGGATTAAAGCTGAAACCAGTACGGCGACTGGTTTCTTTTCTATTTCTTTTTCATCAGCATGATATCGAGATACAGCTGACACCTTGTTCTGAAGTCGTTTAAATCAATTGAAGTCATGTCAAGAATCTGTTTGATACGGTAGTTCAATGTGTTTTGATGAATAAAAAGCTGTTCTGCGGCTGGTTTTGTTTTGCAGTTATTGAGGAGATAGATTTCTAATGTTTTCAGCAGTTCGGTACTGCTTTCTCTGTCTTTGGCTTTTAATAAAGCTAAATCATAGTTTACATATTCCAATGAGGCGTTTTTTTCTTCGATGCTTTCAAGATAACGGTAAATCCCGAGCTTACTGTATTCATACGGGATATTTTCCTGGTTCCCGGTAATTTCGGCTGCCTTTATAACTTCAAGGGCTTCTATATAACTTTTGCCGAGCTTCAGGATACTGCTGTATTCATTGCCGATTCCGATATAAATTGGAGTGGGGATCTTCTGAAAATGAAAATGAGTCAGCAGTTTGTGGATGAATTCAGATGCTGCCGAAGTGCCGGAGCTTTTTTGCGAGAAGCTTGCGACGACGATGACAATATTGGAATCGATGGTTAAGACGTGACTGACTTTATCTCGCAAATTCAAGTACGATTTGATATTTTCCTTCACATCTTCGACTGCCTCCCCATCTCCATTTGCAGCATGGAGGACGACTACCGAAAAGACCGACGGCAGCACGGCGTTCATCTTTTCCGCCTCCCGCCTGAACTCCTTTTCAGAGGAGAATTGCTGAAAAATCGCCCGCTTCACAAGGTCTTCCGCTCTCTCTTCCTTTTCCTGTTTCAGCCGGTTCGTTTTATGGATGATTTTCCCGACATGAAATGATGTTTCATATAAAAAGTTGAGCTCTTCGTCCGTCAAGTTGCGGTCGAGCTCCTGAATCCAGATGTAACCCATCACTTCCCCTTTATGTTTAGCGCTTACAACCACTCTCTGATTCAGGCCGATACTGTCTATTTTTTCAACACGGAACGGTTCAGGAACGGTTTTCAGTTTTTCGATCACCCCGTCCTTCAGAAACCTTTCAAAAATCTGCACGGGGCATTTTTTTGAGAAGATCGTCTGCTGGTTGGCGGAGTCGAAGTGATTAATATAATAAGAATTATAGGCAAGCAAAAAGAAATCCGCGCTTTCCAGAATGACGGGCTTCTGCAATTCATAACTGATGAAATCAATCAATTTATCAATGTCCGTAAATGAAAAAACTCTCTCTAAAAGCTCTTCCATACCTATTTCTCCTATGCTCTTTTTATCTTTATCATACTCTGCGGAGTGACTTTTTGTATAGAAAAAAATTCATATATTCCCAAAACGGCATTATCCGGAGGCCTGTATCATGAAAAGAGGAAAAAGGGCGGTCCCTTCTTCCTCTCGTTCTTTGCTTTTATTGAGAAAGTGTATCACGGTACTCATGAAACTGATCTGTGACATCTTTTGACGGAGCCTGTGTCAATAAGCTGACGACAAATACAGCGGCAAGGCTTACAGCAAAGCCCGGAATGATTTCGTACAAAAAGCCTGAAAGACCGGCATTCGCCCAAATGATTACGGTAATCGCTCCCGCAATCATGCCGGCGAGTGCCCCCCCATTTCGTCATCCGTTTCCAAAATAAACTAAGCAGTACGACCGGACCGAATGAAGCGCCGAATCCCGCCCATGCATAGCTGACAAGGCCAAGTATCGTGTTGTTTTTCTCCCATGCGAGCACCAAGGCGATGATGGACACCGCAAGTACTGCCATTCTCCCCAGAAATACGAGTTCCTTATCAGAAGCCGAACGCCTGAACATGGATTTATACAAGTCTTCCACTAAAGAACTGGACGTAACGAGCAGCTGAGACGAAATCGTACTCATAATGGCAGCTAAAATCGCAGAAATGAGAAATCCCGTAATAATCGGGTGGAACAGAATATTGCCGAGCTGAATAAAAATGGTTTCCGGATCAGCCAGCTTCAATCCGCGCTGATGGTAATACGCGATTCCCGCGAGCCCCGTAAACAGAGCGCCGATTGCAGATAAAATCATCCATCCCATTCCGATCCGTCTGGCGCGTTTGATCTCTTTCACAGATGTGATCGCCATAAAGCGCACAATAATATGCGGCTGACCGAAATAGCCGAGCCCCCACGCAAATAAAGAAATAATGCCAAGAACGGTCGTTCCTTTGAACATATTAAACAGTTCCGGGTTGACCGAACGGATATCGGCAACTGTTGCTCCCGGGCCGCCCGTATGAAAAATTGTTACAATCGGCACGAGAATAAGCGCCGCAAACATAATGATCCCTTGGACAAAGTCCGTCCAGCTTACCGCCAAAAAGCCTCCGAACAAGGTGTAGGCGACAACGACGCCTGTCACGACCCACAGCCCCGTGTGGTAATTCAATCCTAAAATGCTTTTGAATAAGACGCCTCCGGACACCATGCCGGATGATACGTAAAATGTGAAAAAAACGAGAATGACAAGACCCGAAAACAGCCTGAGAAGCTTCGTGTGATCACCGAAACGATTTTCAAGGAAACCCGGAATGGTGATGGAATTTCCCGCTTTTTCGGTATACGTTCTCAGTCTCGGTGCCACGAAAAGCCAGTTCGCCCATGCTCCGAGTACAAGTCCGATGACAATCCAAGCGCCGCTTAACCCTGTTGAAAACATGGCGCCCGGAAGCCCCATTAAGAGCCATCCGCTCATATCCGCCGCTCCCGCGCTGAGCGCTGTGACGGCAGGGCCTAAAGAACGCCCCCCGAGCATATAATCCGTCAGATTTGACGTCCGTCTGTAGGCGTAATAGCCGATAAACAGCATTCCCGCCATATAAATACAAATGGAAATAATCAACTGAATGTTTGCTATGGCATTTCCTCCTCCGTTTTATATATTTATGGTGAAATGGACACCCCCCGCGAGGAGGTGCCCATTCAGTCCCGCTTAAAACATTTCACTGATTGTTTTCGCCTGCATGTGAAGGGCCAAGTAATCCGGGCCGCCCGCTTTTGAATCCGTTCCGGACATTTTGAAGCCTCCGAACGGATGGTAGCCGACAATCGCTCCCGTACAATTGCGGTTGAAGTACAGGTTGCCGACATGGAACTCCTGTTTCGCCCGTTCAATATGTTTGCGGTTATTTGTAATGACCGCTCCTGTCAAACCGTATTCGGTATTGTTGGCCACTTCCAGCGCTTCATCAAAGTTTGACACTTTAGAAAACGCAACGACCGGACCGAAAATCTCTTCCTGCATGAGTCTGGCTTTCGGATCAAGGTCAGCGAAGATCGTCGGCTTGATGAAGTAGCCTTTTGAATCATCTCCGGTGCCGCCGCTTACTAAACGGCCTTCTTCTTTTCCGATTTCAATGTAGCTCATGATCTTGTCGTAAGAACCTTGGTCAATGACAGGGCCCATATACACGTCAGCGCTGTCAGGGCTTGCCGTCACTTTTGATTCAGTGATTTCGATGACGCGCTCAAGAACGGCATCGTATACTTTTTCATGCACAACCGCGCGGGATCCGGCAGAACACTTTTGTCCCGCAAAGCCGAATGCTGATGTGAAAATGGATTGCGCCGCCAATTCAATGTCCGCATCTTCGTCAACAACAACCGTATCTTTACCGCCCATTTCAGCAATGACGCGTTTCAGATGCTGCTGCCCCGGCTGCACTTTTGCCGCGCGTTCGAAAATTCTCGTACCGACTTCACGTGATCCCGTAAATGTAATGATGCTTGTTTTCGGGTGATCGACGAGATAGTCTCCCACTTCCGCTCCGCTTCCCGGCACAAAGTTGACAACGCCCTTCGGAAGGCCTGATTCTTCAAGCACTTCTACGAATTTTGCCGCGATGACCGGTGTCGCGCTTGCCGGTTTAAGAACGACCGTGTTGCCCGTTACGATCGGTGCTACTGTCGTTCCCGCCATAATTGCAAAGAGGAAGTTCCATGGCGGAATGACGACCGTTACGCCTGTCGGTGTGTAGACATATTGGTTCTTTTCGCCTTCGCGGCTGTTGACCGGCTTGCCTTTTGCCAATTCAACCATCTGGCGCGCGTAGTATTCCATAAAGTCGATGGCTTCCGCCGTATCCGCATCAGCTTCGTTCCAAGGCTTTCCCGCCTCCTTGACGAGCAGGGCGGAGAATTCGTGCTTTCTGCGGCGGACTTTGGCAGCCGCGCGGAACAGAACAGCCGCTCTTTCCTCAGGGGATGTGTATCTCCATTCCTCAAACGCTTTAGCGGCTGCTTCGATTGCCTGCTCGGCATGCTCCTGAGATGCCTTTGACACTTTTCCGACGACTTCTTCTTTGTCTGCAGGGTTAATGGATACGATTTTTGCTTCCGTCTCTATTTTTTCACCGTTGATGACGAGCGGATAATCTTTTCCCAGATACTCGTTTACGGTTGCAAGCGCTTTCTTGAATTCTTCAACGTTTGATTGATCTTGGAAATTCGTGAATGGTTCGTGTTTATAAGGTGTAGTCATTGTCATCTCTCCCTTTTTTTACTTCTTTGTCATTCCTTTAAAGGCGAATGCGATGTTTGAGGGGCGTTCAGCGAGCCGTCTCATGAAATAGCCGTACCAGTCATCGCCGTAAGGCAGGTAGACTCTCATGTTGTATCCTTCTTCCACAAGGCTGAGCTGGGTTTGCGAGCGCATGCCGTACAGCATCTGAAACTCAAAGCGGTCGTTCGGAATGCCGTGCTCTTTGACAAGCTGCTTTGTAAAATCGATCATCTTGTCGTCATGCGTGGCAATTGCCGTATAATGTCCTTTTAAAAGCTGTTTGCGGATGAGTCTTTTATAATTTTCATCTACGTCGCTTTTTTCAGGATAGGCCACCTTTTCCGATTCTTTATAGGCTCCTTTGACAAGGCGCAGAAACGGATTCAGCGGGCCAAGGTCATCAAGATCCTTCTCCGTTCTGTACAGATAAGCCTGTACCACGGTGCTTACGTATTCATACCGGCTTCGGAAGTCTTTAAAGATATCCAGCGTTTTCTGGCATCTCGTTTCATCCTCCATGTCAATCGTCACCATGACTTTATGTTTTTCCGCTGTCTGGAGGATTTTCGTCATATTTTCATAGACGAGATCGAGATCTATATCAAGACCTAAAGACGTCATTTTTAATGACACTTGGGAATTCAGCTGTTCATCAGCGATTAAAGCGATGGTCTGCATGCACTCCTCGGTGCGTTCTTTTGCAACATCACCGCTGTTGACAAATTCCCCTAAATGATCGACAGTAACAGACAGCCCCTGGCTGTTCAAATGTCGGATTGTCGGGATAGAACTGCGGAAATCCATTCCTCCGATGATTTTGCCGGCTGCCACGCGGCTTCCCCAGTTTCTCGCCATCTTATTGAGAAAGCTGCTCTTGGATAAAAATAAGAAAAAATCTCTTGTAATCACTTCCAACCTTAACACCCCGCAATCTAAGAAGTATTTGTATGAGTCTATTGTAAATGGACAAAACATCCTCTCACAATATTCTAAAAATACAAAGATTCTGATAAATTTTTGTGGTTTTACCACAATCAGCTTCTTAGAGAGCAGGCATTTTATGCCGAAAAAAGGCGGACGGAAATGACAGAAATCGTCAATTTCCGTCTTTTTGCTCCCATGCCTCTTCAACGGTCTGAATCAATAGCTGATTCAGTTCTTCCGTTAAATCGGATTTCGGAGTTTTTATCGTTTTGGCATATTGCCCGATGCGTTCTATTTCCTCTTCTATAAACGCGTGAATGATCGTATTTTTGGGTTCCGGAGCCAGTTCCTGACCGCTTTTTTTCCTTGTAAGCAGTGAATTGATTTCAGAAATGAGCGCTTCATCCGTCAATAGGGCATCCGCCAGTACGGGAAAAGACATCGAGGGCACGGAGCCGAACGTTTCAATCCATCTGCAGGCGAGGAGAGGCCGCAGGACATAAAAGTACTTTTTAATCTTCACTTCACCGCCCCGCAATTCCGTTTTTTCATTCCGTTTTGCCATATTGAGATAATGATGGATGCCGGCTTCGGGCGAGAAGGCGCGGGTTTTCAGTTTTCGGAGCTTTTCAGCCGCTGAGAAAGCTTCGTAATAGATCATCTCAGTAGAGAGCCATTCCAAAAGAGGCGGATTTGATTTTTTAAAGAGCCGCAGCGCTTTTCTCAGTTCCCAGCCGCTGATGTCAAGCATGTCATGGATCGGCTCTTCTATGACATCCCTATGCGGTTCAATGGAAAAGTACCATTCTTTTTTCGGCACATAGAGAAACCGTACATCGTAGTCGCTGTCGCTTGACGGAAATCCCCATGCGCGGCTTCCCGATTCTACGGCGTAAAGCACCTTAACGTCGTGCTGTGCCTCAATTCGTTTTAATTCTTCGATGATCCTTTGTTTCATTTGTATCCGTCCTTTTCCGTCATCATTCCTGAAAAAAGCCCAAATGTAAAACTTGGGCTTTCGCTGTTATCAGCCTTTCAGATGCGCTTTCAGAAAGGCCAGCTTTTCCGTATGGAAAGAAGGTATGTATTCATGACCGAAATACCGGTAAACCTTCAATTCTTTTTCCGTTTCCAGATGGTTATAAGCGGCAAATACCGTCGACGGCGGAGTCACGCGGTCAATCAGTCCGATGGACATGAGAACCGGAGCCTTTACGCGGTCTGCCAGATTCATGATATCAAAATAGGCCAGTGTATTCATCGCGGCCTTCTCTGTTTCCGGGCTGCCGTTTTTTCTGAAAAAGGAGTTGATCTCAAGATACGGCTCATCAAGAGCGACATCAATCGCCCGCTCAAAATTGCTTAAGTAAGGATAATCGGCTGCAACCGCTCTCGGAATGTCAGATAGTGCCGCCGCGGCGATTGACAGCCCGCCTCCCTGACTCCCGCCGATAACGGCGATTCTCGTTTCATCGACTTCGTCAAAGCCGCTGATGACTTCCAAAGCCCGTACGGCGTCCAAGTACACTCCGCGGTAATAATATGTATCTTTATCTAAAATTCCTTTCGTCATCCAGCCGGGAACGTGTCCGTGCGGTGAGACGCTTGTATCTGTGCTGCTGTGCTGGCCGCGGACAAGCATGCCAAACGCAGCATATCCGTGCAGCGCCCAATTTACGATATCATGGATGTCCCCGTCATAGCTCGCGTTGTAGCCGTGATATTTCACGATGGCCGGATGCGGTCCTTTTCGGTCGGGAACGGCGTACCATCCCTCAATTTCCGCCTTGCCGAAGCTCCGGTATTTCAGCCGGAATACTTTAACGCCGTCAGCCGGATAGCTTTCAGGCGTCAATTCAGGCTTTGCCTTTTCCTTTGCAAGCTCATGTAATGATGATGCCCAAAAATCCGCAAAGTCATGAGAAGCGGTTTTATTTGGTTTATAGGTTTGCAGTTGGTCAAGCGGCAAGTCGTATAATTGCATATCCGATTATTCCCCTTTGTTTTATAAGATTTAATTTTCTGACTCTATCTTAACACGATTTCACACTTATTTTCTAAACATTTTTATAAATCATCGGCTGACGCATTCACTTTTTATCAAACGTTTGTTTAAAATAGAAAAACGGCCGTGCGCACACAGCGTCACGGCTCTTTTTACATCGGCTGATACAGGTCCCAGCCGATTTTTAACGTTTCGACGATATAATCGGCAATTTCTTCAGGTTCCAGATTATCAGTCGCCACTTTTGAATTATGTTTATCATAGATGCTTTTGCGCTCGTTAAAGAGCTGCTGCATTTCCTCCATGGAACGGTTATGCAGAACGGGACGGCTTTCAATCAGCAGGTCAGCCCGCTGCTTCCAATTCTCCCATGACAAATCAAGATGGAGCACGAGACAGTTTTCAAGGCAGCATTGTCTGATTTCCTCTTGTTTAAACGAACCGCCCCCAAGCGAAACGATCTTGAATTTCGTATTGCGGCAAATATCTAATATATAATCCTTTTCAGTCTGACGGAAAAAGGCTTCACCCTTTTTCTCAAACATTTCGGGAATGGACATATTGAAATCTTTCTCAATCTGCAAATCAATATCAATGAAATCTCTGTATAATTTTTTAGCAACCAGCTGGCCGATTGTTGTCTTTCCGACACCCATGAATCCGATCAGTACGATATTTCTTTCTCTTACGGGAATGGCACGTTTTGCGTTCATCTTCGGCGAAATCCTCCTAAGGAATGAAAAAGTTATGTTTATTATATGATAACTCAATATTGAAATATAGAGATACTGAATGAAAGAAAACCCATCCTCAACAAAAAGAGATGAGTTTTTCTTTCTATCGGAGCGTAATGCGTTCGACCTTTCCGACAATGAAAATATAAGAAAATGCCCCAATAAAAGCGACAGCGCCGACAAACAGAATCGCTCCGTTATATGAACCGGTCGCGGAGACGATAAACCCGATGATAAGCGGCGTGATGATACCGGCCATATTGGCGAAAAAGTTAAACACGCCTCCTGCCAAACCGATTGTCTCGCTCGGCGCCACCTCACTCAGCATCGTCCAAGATATATTGGACATGCCCTGCGCGAAAGAAGCAATGGATAGAATCGTCAAAACCGCAGGAGAAGAATCCGTAAAATTCGCGAGAACGATGGAGCCTGTCAGCAGAAGACCGAGGATGACGGGCGTTTTCCGGGCAACGTTCGCCGACACGCCCCGTTTCATCATGCCGTCAGACCAAAATCCGCCGAACAATACGCCGAAAAAGGCGGCGATATACGGGATTGATGCGGTGAAGCCGACTTTTAAGAAGGCCATGTGCTTTGCCTCCGCCAGATAAGTCGGAAACCATGTCAAAAAGAAGAACAGCGTGGAGGCTACAGCGAATTGGCCGATATACAAGCCGACAAGCTTGCGGTATTTAAGTAGCCGGACGAAATCCGCCCACGTGATCCTGCCGGCTGATTCAGACACCTCTGTCAGTCCGCCTCCTTCTTTAATATAATCAAGCTCCTCACGATTCACTTTCCGATACCGGTTCGGCTCCTGATACATCTTAAACCAGAAAATGGAGAAAACAAGCCCGAGCACCCCCGAAGAAATAAAGACGGCGCGCCAGTCAAATGCCGTTAAAATCCAGAATAAAACCGGTGTGGCGAACGCGAGCCCGACATATTCCCCCGCCGTATAAACACCCGTCGCAAAGGCGCGTTCACGCCTTGGAAACCATGTCGTGACAATCCGGTTGTTTGCGGGAAACGCAGGCGATTCAGCCAGCCCGATAATCAGGCGGCAGCCGAATAAAAATCCGAAACTGGCTGCAAAAGCCTGTACTCCGGTGAAAACCGACCAGACAACTAATGAAATTCCGTACGTCCGTTTAGACCCGAATTTGTCCAAAATGAGCCCGCCCGGAATCTGCATTCCCGTATAGGTCCAACTGAACGCGGAAAATACGACGCCCAAGAGCGCGGGGCTTATATGCAGCGATGTCTGAATGGACGGGGCGGCGATAGATACACTGGCACGGTCTATATAATTAATCGCAGTGATAAAAAACAAAAGAACCAGTATCACATAACGAGCGCGAGTCGGTTTATTGCGGATGGGACTGAAGTCCTTCAGCTCCGTTTCATTTTTCAATCGCTTCTCCCCCTTACTCGAATGACATCCATTGTACAATACTTCGGGTAATTATTTAATACTTTGACGCAAAAAAGCGTTAAACAATTTGTGCACGGATGATGCAGGTGAACCGCCCTCATAAAAAAAGTGTTTACCCTTTTCTTCTGTTTATCCGTATCGTGCCGGGGGAAAAAGTACACATATGATAGACAGTTAACGGGAGGATTACCGATGAAACTGAGCTTTTGCACGACGGGGTTTAAAAAAAAGCATATTCTCGACGTCATTTCTTTCGCGAAGGAGCACTCCTTTGACGGTATCGAACTGTGGTACGGCCACGTCAAACAATATATTAAGGAAATCGGCCCGCTCGACAGGCTTGATCAGCAGCTTCAGGAGGAAGGCATCGGGGTGCCGGCTGTCAGCTTGTACACTGACTTCGTCTCTCAGGATGAAAGGCAGGCGTTAAAAGATGTTCAAAGGGCATTAAGCGCGGCGCGGCAGCTTCACAGCCCCTTGATCAGAGTCTTTGCGGGCAATCTGGCTTCGCACCGGACGTCACCGGAAAAGTGGGAGCGTGCGGTTGATCAATTTCAGGAGGCGGCACGACTCGCTGACAGTTATGAAGCCGATATCGGGCTTGAGATTCATTACGATACGTACGCGGATACACCGGAGGCGGCGCTGGCATTTTTAGAGGATGTCGGTCATCCGCGGGTCCGCATCATTTTTGACGGCTCCAACCTTCACGTCAATCACATTGATCAAATGGCCGCTTTGGAAAAACTGTATCATGCCGTCAGCCATATTCACTTAAAAAACTATCATTGGAATTTTGACAACTGGTATCTCAGCAAGCCGGTGTCTGTTCTGCAAGGCGATTTACAGCAGGAACCCTTACTGAATGAACTGATGAACAGGCAATACGGCGGATTCGTGTCACTCGAATACTTCGGTCGTCATGCTGAAGTGCATATTAAAGAATCTCTGAATGAGATGAAACACTGCTTTCATAAGTAATAAAAAAACCTCCCTTTTTGAAAGGGAGGTTTTTTCATTCTATTTCCACCAATCATCAAACATCGATGCCGGCACCTGGCGCTTATGCTCCGAACTGAGGTAGCGTTTTTCCAGCGCCTCAATTACTTCAGAAGAAACGTCCTTGCCTTCTAAATAGTCATCAATGTCATTGTATGTGATGCCGAGTTCGGTCTCGTCAGTCTGCTGCGGTTTGTCATCGAGCAGATCAGCTGTCGGTAATTTTAAATACAGGCGTTCCGGCGCGCCGAGCTCTTCTAATAAACGTCTGCCCTGGCGTTTCGTTAAGCCCGTTAGCGGCAGCAGATCAGCTCCGCCGTCACCGTATTTCGTGAAGAAGCCGGTCACTGCCTCAGCCGCATGGTCAGTTCCGATGACAAGCAGCCCCTCTTGTCCGCCGACGGCATATTGAGCGATCATTCTCATTCTGGCTTTTACATTTCCTTTGTTAAAGTCAGACAGCTGATCGCCGGTTTCTTTTTTGTACTGATCGGCGAACGCGCTGACAGCGGGCTTAATATCATACGTCCATGATTTATCAGGCTTAATGAATTTGAGCGCCATTTGGGCGTCATCCTCATCCTGCTGTGTGCCGTGCGGAAGACGGACGGCGATAAATTCCGCGTTTCCGCCTTCCTCTCTGATGCTCTCAGCCGCCATTTGGGCGAGGCGTCCCGCAAGCGTGGAATCCTGGCCCCCGCTGATGCCGAGCACAAAGCCTTTGGCACCTGTTTTTTTCAAATATTGTTTCAGAAAGTTTACTCTGTCCTCAATTTCTTGTTTCGGATCAATTGAGGGCTTTACATGGAGATCATTCATAATTTGTTTCTGGATGCTCATCCCAATCACTCCTCCTGCATTGTTTCTTTTGATTCATTTCCCGTTCATGCTGAAAATGAATCATGCCACTATGTACGACTCTGTTAAATATAGCACAGGTGCAGATTTTAAGTGAATCAAATACACCGGGATCAGCTGATTTCCACCCGCAGCGCAGTGATGCTGTCGCCGTTGCATTTTCCTTTTTCAATCGGGCAGGAGGAAAACGCGACGACAAGATCCATTTCCGCCCGGAGCCGTACATAATCGCCGGCGTCGGACAGGGGCGTTTCGACTGACAAGTTCCCTTTCTCATCAAGCACCGTGTTCATGAAGATGGCGAAAGGGTAATGCATATGCGGCCGCGGCACCCCGAATTGCTCAAGCGCTCCGCTCATATTGTCATAGCACGTATCCTGGAGCTCATCTTTATGCTTTCCGTACAAAAGCCTGTTCATATCCGGGCGGCAGGCGGGGAGCAGCAGGTCATGCTTGCCGACTGTATCTTCAATCAGCGTCAGCATCGGCTTGTATAAATTTGAATAAATATGATCGCCCGTTTTCACATTGATGGACTGGTTGGCATCGATCGTCGCGCCCTGATCAAGATGCTCATAAAAGTCCTTGGCATGATATGCCGTAAAGTCAGCCACCTGCTGTCCTTCCACATCGACTACTTTTATAATCTGCCCTTTGTGAACCTTCAGGCCGAGCCCTTTTTTCGGCGGTACGATAAATTGCTGTGTCATCAGACTGCTCCTTTTTTCTTCTATTATGAACCCCGGCCGTTTGTTTCATGTAAAGCAATTAATTGGATGTATATTCCCGTTCGGCCAGCAGCAATCTAAGCTTTGATAAAGGGGTTGAATTTCATGGGTAAATCACAGGACCAGCCTAAAGGAAATCTCGCTTGGTGGCAGCTCTCCTTAATCGGCGTCGGCTGCACAATCGGGACGGGCTTTTTTCTCGGGTCCAGTATCGCTATTGTCAAAAGCGGATATTCCGCGCTGATCTCATTTCTGATTGCCGGACTCGGCACCTATTTTGTCTTTGAACAGCTCGCGAAGCTTTCGGCTAAACAGCCCGAAAAGGGGTCTTTTTGCGCTTATGCGAGAAAGGCTTTCGGCTCTTGGGCCGGTTTCAGCAACGGGTGGGTGTACTGGTCGTCCGAAATGCTGATCACCGGGAGCCAGCTGACAGCGATCTCGCTGTTTACGAAGCATTGGTTTCCGAATGTGCCGCTGTGGATCTTCGCCTCCATCTATGCGGTGCTCGGTCTTTTGATTATTTTTACGGGGCTGTCCGTTTTTCAAAAAACGGAGCACGTGCTCGCTGTTGTAAAGACTGCGGCGATTTTTATGTTTATCGTCATCGCCGTTTTGGCGCTGTGCGGTATATTTTCTCACAAGCCGGATGTGCAGGTGCCGAATGAAACAAAGGATTTGTTCCCGCACGGAGCGATGGGTTTATGGACGGGGCTGATTTATGCGTTTTACGCTTTCGGAGGAATTGAAGTCTTGGGGCTGATGACCGTACATTTGAAAAAGCCGGAAGAAGCTTCAAAATCAGGCAGACTGATGCTTATCGTTCTTGCGGTGATTTACGTTATTTCTCTCGGCCTGGCGCTGCTGTTGGTTCCGCTCGGCAAATTCACCGAACAGGACAGCCCGTTTATTACGTCGCTGAAAGGCTTTCATTTAGATGTCATTCTTGATATTTTTAACGGGATTTTTATTATTGCGGGATTTTCTACGCTTGTCGCCTCGCTGTTTGCCGTGACGACATTGCTTTGTACAATGGCTGATGACGGAGACGCGCCGAAATGCTTCAGATTAAAGGAAAACAAAAAGATCTGCTGGCCTGCGCTCGGATTGACTTTTGCCGGGCTTATCGTCTCCATCATACTGTCATTGGTGCTGCCGAAAAATATATATGAACACATGACAACCGCGGCGGGTCTGATGCTTCTTTATACGTGGCTGTTCATTTTATTCTCAAGCAAGAAACTGACCGAACCGACAAAGATGGGAACCACACAGATTTTTATCGCCCTGGTGCTGATCATCGCGGCCGTCTCCGGGACACTGTTTGAAAAATCAAGCCGGCCCGGTTTTCTGGTCAGTCTCTGTTTTCTCGCCATCATTGCGATCGTGACATGGATCGTACAAAAAAAGCAGGGACACAGCCCTGCCGGATCATAGCTTATTTCGTCGTCGGTTTAAACAGTCTTTTCAAATAAGAAAAGGGACACTTTGACACTTGCTTCTCATCATCACGGAGGAAATATTGCTTCCATTCTAAATTGTCTTTTCCTCCGTACCACCCTAATCGGGGATGAAGAGGGGCTTCGTCATATGCCTCTAATCGTTTTCTGATCAGCCGGCTCATATTGCGTCCGAACGCGGTTGAATCATTTAATCCTTCGAAAATCCATCTTGGCTGAAACGCCAGCATAAAAAACGGGAAGCTTCTGCTTTGTCTCGCTTCATGCGCAGGCGTTGCGCACAGAATAAAATACGGCTCGCCGTCAAAGCAGAACTCCCATTTATAATGTTCAGGATCTTCCGGCATGTCTTCCGGCCAGTCTTTCGGGTCGCAGCCGCTCAGCCGGTTTAAAAAAGACCAGAACAGCTCTTCATACCCCTCAATGGAATAGTGCTCGGCTAAATCCTCTGGCGTATCAAAAATCACAAGCAGCGACGCGTATCTTCCGGTTTTCCTTGAGATCTTTCCGTACTCGGACAGCAGCAGCCCCACTTCCTCCGGGGTTCCCCGATCACGAGGATCACCCGCAAAGGATATCCGGAGCTGATCTGTCAGAAATCCCTGGCGGCCGGGAATGCACGGAAATGTGTCCGCTTCATCGCCTACTTTTTCTGATAGAAGCTCAAAAGCGATTCTCTGCCAATTTGGCAGATCCAATAAATTTTCCTCAAGGCAACTTTTTGTGTACAGCACGCTTGCCATCTGCCCACCTCCAGTATCGTCATGATACGTTATGATGGAGATAGGCGATGAGTGACAGTTCTTTCTCTTTATGAGATGAGCATTTGAATCCCCTGCCATCCGAAATAAAACCCAAAAACGATCAAAGACACACCCGCCGCTCCCGTCAGCCAGCGAAGCGCTTTTTCATGAAGGAGATTTCTGAAAGTGCTCGCGGCGATCGCCATACAGAAATCCCAGATCAAAATGCCGAGAAGAATCCCGGAGCTGTAAATCAAAAGCTGGTTCGCATCGAAGGATTCAGCGGTTTTGGCAAGAATGCTGCCGTAAATGCCGAGCCAGAATAAAATGCTCAGCGGATTGGAAAGAGAAATAAAAAACCCCGCGCCGAATGTTTTGTAAAATGCCGGTTTTCCTTTTCCGCTTCTGACATTCATGGCTTCCCTTATATTTTTTAACGTCTCGACTCCCGTATAGGTCAGCACGAAAAAACCGAAGAGCCACAAAAACGTTTTAACAAATGGAGCCGTCAAAAATTGGGACAGCCCGAAATAAATCAGAATCATATAAAGCCCGTCTGCCGCCATGGCGCCAAGACCGAAAATCCATGCATGCCAAAAGCCGTTTTTGATGCCTTTGTCAATTTGCGCCGCGTTGACCGGGCCGACAGGTGCTGACAATGACAGCCCGAGAACGATGTAGCTTAAAAAGATGTTCATTGGCTTCCTCCTCATTCATGCAACTTGTACAAATTATTCATGAATGGGCCGGGCTATGATATATTATTTTAATTTCTCAAGTTCATCTTCCATAATATCCGTCACTTTTTTGAGAAAATCGAATATCAGATGCAGTTCTTCTTCTTTATATTGCCGGCAAAGACTGACCGTGGACTGGGATAAGGAGCTGAACAATTGCTTCACATTCGCTTTTCCCGCTGTCAGCGGCACAATGATCACCCGCCGTTTGTCTTCGGGATCTTTTTTTCTCATGACATATCCCGCTTTTTCAAGCCGGTCAATGAGCGCCGTTACCGAGCCTGTGCTGAGGCCGGTTTTTTTCCCAAGCTCGCCCGCGGTCATCGGGCCTGCTTCATTTAAAATATCAGCTGATTTCAAATCGGTCGGAAACAGACCGAGAGATTGAGCGGCCGCCTGATGAAAAAGGATTGTCCTTGTGGCCATCTTCCGGAATAACTGTATGGCGGTTTCCTCCGTCTCGCTTCTGGTATTTCTTGTTGACAACTGACAGGCCTCCCTATAAAATCAATTTATCTTGACGATCAAGATAATTTTCGGCAAATCTAATATGATCATAGCAAATTTAATGATCAAAAGTAAGTATAGGAGGAAAAAGCATGGAACAAACAGCCGCGAAGGACGCCTCGACAAAGTTTGTCGTCATCGGTCTTTTGCTGGGCATTTTAATGTCGGCTATGGATAATACAATCGTTGCCACTGCGATGGGAAATATCGTGGGGGACCTCGGAAGTTTCGATAAGTTCGCGTGGGTGACGGCATCATACATGGTAGCCGTTATGGCCGGTATGCCGATTTACGGAAAACTGTCCGATATGTACGGACGGAAACGTTTCTTTTTATTCGGTCTTATTCTTTTCTTAATCGGATCCGCATTATGCGGAATCGCCCAAACAATGGACCAGCTCATTATTTACCGCGTCATTCAGGGAATCGGCGGAGGCGCGCTGATGCCGATCGCCTTCACGATTATTTTTGATTTATTTCCGCCGGAAAAACGCGGAAAAATGTCGGGTATGTTCGGTGCCGTTTTCGGCCTGTCCAGCGTTCTCGGACCGCTTTTAGGCGCGCTCATTACCGACTCCATCAGCTGGCACTGGGTGTTTTACATCAACGTGCCGATCGGCATTTTATCACTGTTCTTCATTCTTCGTTATTATAAAGAATCACTTGAGCACAAGAAGCAGAAAATCGACTGGGCCGGTGCGATTACGCTGGTCGTTTCCATTGTCGGTCTGATGTTCGCTCTTGAGCTCGGCGGAAAAACATATGATTGGAACTCTGTTCAGATCATCGGTCTGTTCGCTGTGTTCGCCGTGTTCTTTATCGCCTTTTTTATTGTGGAAAGAAAAGCGGAAGAACCGATTATTTCATTTTGGATGTTTAAAAACCGTTTATTTGCCACCGCTCAGATTTTGGCTTTCCTTTACGGAGCCACATTTGTGATTTTGGCGGTGTTTATCCCGATTTTCGTTCAGGCTGTGTACGGAAGCACCGCGACAAGCGCGGGCTTTATTTTGACGCCGATGATGATCGGTTCTGTTATCGGAAGTATGATCGGCGGGATTTTCCAAACGAAAGTGCGGTTCCGTAATTTAATGCTGATTTCCGTGGTCGCTTTCTTTATCGGAATGCTGCTGCTTTCGAATATGACTCCGGATACGGCGCGTACGATGCTGACGGTATTCATGCTGATCTCCGGATTCGGCGTCGGCTTCAACTTCTCATTGCTGCCGGCAGCGTCCATGAACGACCTCGAGCCGCGCTACCGCGGAAGCGCCAACTCAACAAACTCGTTCTTAAGATCATTCGGCATGACGCTCGGTGTGACGATTTTCGGAACCATCCAGACGAATGTATTTACCAACAAGCTGACAGATTCTTTCAGCGGCATGAAAGGAGCGGGCGGCGCGATGCAGAACATCGGAAATCCTCAGGAAATCTTCCAGGCCGGCACGCGCGCTCATATTCCGCCGCAGATTCTGGATAAAATTATTGACGCAATGTCTCAAAGCATCACATATGTATTTACCCTTGCTCTGGTGCCGATCGTCATTGCGGCCGTTACCGTTTTGTTTATGGGAAAAGCGAGAGTGAAAACCTCTCAGGAAATGGCGAAAAAAGCGAATTAAAAAAAGCAGTACATGGCGTTTGTCATGTACTGCTTTTTTGTGTTTACTCTGCAAAATGCGGAGCGAGAATATCTTTCAGCACGTTTGCGCTGCGGATGAATTGAGCCTGTTCTGTTTCATTCAGCTCAAGTTCCGTCACACCGGCGATGCCGTTCCGATTGACGACGGCCGGAATGCCGATAAAGACATCGTTGACTCCGTATTGCCCGTCCAAATATGTGCTGACGGTTAGAATGCTGTTTTCATTACGCAAAATCGCTTTTGTGATGCGGGCGAGGCTCATCGCCACTCCGTAATATGTCGCGCCTTTTTTCTCAATAATATGGTAGGCCGCGTTTTTCACATCTTCAACAATCTGATCCAGCTCGTCCTGCTTGTAAGCTGCATTTTTCTCCAGTAATTGCTGCACCGGCACTCCGCCGATATTGGCGTGACTCCATACAGGAAGCTCGGTATCTCCGTGCTCGCCGATAATGTGTGCGTGTACGTTTTGCGGAGCGGCGCCGAAGTATTCACTCAGCATATAACGGAATCTCGCAGAATCAAGTGTCGTACCGCTGCCGATGACGCGTTCTTTCGGCAGGCCGCTGAATTTCCACGTCGCATAAGTAAGAATATCGACCGGGTTTGTGGCAACGAGGAAGATGCCGTCAAATCCGCTTGCCATGACTTCACCGACAATGCTTTTGAAAATGGCGAGATTTTTTTCGACCAGCTCAAGTCTCGTTTCGCCCGGTTTTTGGTTGGCTCCGGCACAAATGCACACAATATCGGCATCCCCGCAATCCTCATATGTGCCGTAAGAAGTTTTTACCGGATGAGGCGCAAATGCCTTTCCGTGATTTAAATCCATGACATCTCCCATGGCTTTTTCTTTATTTACATCAATGATCACAAGCTCATCCGTGATCCCTTGGTTAATTAACGCAAATGCATAACTGCTTCCAACAAAACCTGCTCCGATTAATGCTACTTTGTTCACTCGTTCGTTCATCATGTATGCTCATCCTCCAGTGTTTCGTGGTGTCTGTTTTTATATTGTGAAGTATTTCACATTTATATTGTGCAATACTTCACAAACTTTTGCAAGAGAAAAGTTTTATTTTTTTATTCTTTCCAACTGAAAGGAATAAATGAATAGTTATGGTGTCATATATGAGAAAATGAGGAAAAAATACCTATTCTAAAAAAGGAAATCTGACTATAAAATGTGATTTGTTGTCTTTTTACTGTACGAAAGGAGAATAATGAATCATGAATTATGCAAATATAGGTGAACGGATGGCGGCTTTTTTGGTTGACCTTCTGCTCATGTACCTATTCATTCTGCTTGTGCCAATCACCTTATATGCCGGGAGACCGCTCAGCACTTCTTTTTTCTTCATTTTTACCGGCTTGATTGTGCTTTGCTATATTTTGATGCCGCTTACTCCGCTTGAAGGAACGATCGGCGCTTACCTCTTTAAACTGAAGGTGGTAAAAGCGCATGATGGGAGCAGAATTTCATTCGGGCAAGCTGTCGGCAGATTTTTTGTATCCCTTCTTCACTTTCTCTCTGTTCTGCCGTTTATTACGGTGCACTTTACAGAAAAAGCGCAGGCAGTTCACGATATGGCGGCCGGCACCGCAGTTCTCAGGAAATCACCGGATGTCCAGTCATCCGAACCGCTTCCCGATGCCGGAAAGTTCTATTAGCGCATTCCGGCTGTCCTGTTAGATGTGATTATCATTGTATCAGTCATCCTTTATATCGCGAAACTGACCGATGAAGCCTTGTGGGCCGTGCTGATCTCTGAATTTGTGATGATTATTCTGTATCCGATGCTGATGCCGCTTACAAAAATGAAAGGAACGATCGGACTGTTCATTTTCAGGCTGCGTGTCGCCGATGAAAAGTCCCGCGGGAACATTTCTTTTAAGCAGGCATTTATCCGCTATTTTACGATTTTCGTGTATTGCGCTAGCCCGCTGTTATACTTTTTGTTTCTCTTTAAAAATCGCTCACAGAGTGTACATGATTTAGCCGCTCATACATACATTGCAAAAGCACGGACAAAATCGGCCAACATATAAAGCAAGTCCCTGCTTGAAACCAAGCAGGGCTCATTTGTCAGCTTTTTTTGCGAGATCTTCTATAAATCAGCCTTACTGCAACATAACGGACCAGAAATATGAAGATGCTGCATACGAGAAATAATGCAATCAATTTCAGCCATCCTGTAAAGTGATGCGGGATTCCTTGGTCATACATGGTGATCAGCGTAATGATAACGGCAACGGCAAGCGTTTCTCCCATTTGCCGTCTGATTTGTTTTTTCAATGCTGCTTCAGAATGAATAGCCGGCAGCAAAATCCCCGATGCAGCTGCTCTGATGCAATAATAAACGATTATAATGAAGAAAACCGCCAAGCTTCCGGCCCATTCCCTAAACGGACAGTTCAGGACAAGTCCGCGTACAATGATGTCAAGCAAAGACAGTGTGCCCATAAGCATTCCGACTTCTGACCAAATCATTCGTTCTTTCTCTCTCACACTCTCACTCTTTCCATTCACGTTTGAAAGTCTGTTCCTACGCTGATTGATGACTTCCTCCCGTACTTTTATGAATGGCTTACAACTTCATTATATCCTGCCGATTCATAATGATAAACCGAAATATCATTGACAAAATGTTTAGTAAGGACCCCATTTGATCAGGACGCCTATGCAGATAAACACAAGGCCGATCACAAACCAGATCAGCGCCAGCGGGACCATAAAACGAAGCCACTTTACGTACGGAATGCCGCTTGCGGCCAATACGGCCATCAGCACGCCGGAAGTCGGATTGACACAGTTTACGACGCCTTCTCCGAGCATGACCGCTTCAACCGCAACCTGTCTCGTGATGCCCATCAGATCAGCAAGCGGCGCCAAGATCGGAATAAATACGACCGCCTCCCCCGACCCTGATGAAATCAAAAAATGAAGCAGAGCGCTGGAAATATACATTCCGATTGCGCCCGCCATCGGGCTGAAACCGTGCAGCAGTGACGCAAGTCCATTGACTACCGTATCAAGCAGCTTTCCGTGTTCAAGAATAACGGAAATGCTTCTCGCCATTCCGACGATCAGTGCTCCGTAAACGAGCCCCTGGCAGCCCGTGATAAACGTTTTTGCGATATCATTTGCCGCCATTCCCGCAATCAGGCCGGACACGATCGAGATAAAAATAAACACGGCGGCCATTTCTGAATCAGACCAGCCAAGGGTCAGCGCGCCGTACAAAAAGCCGGCAAGCGACAAAGCCGCAACAGCGAGAATCAGCTTATGCCGGACAGTGAACGGGACTTGTTTGTCCTCCGGCTCAGATACCTGCGGGATTGAACCTGCCGCCGGAAACCAATCGTTCCCCAACAGACTGGCGTCTTTTGATTTCCTGAGCCTTCTCGTATACCGATATATATATAAAATAGAAGAAAGCAGAAAACAAATATAGACGGCAATCCGCAGGCCGATGCCCGAAAACAGCGGCAGCTCCGCGATGCTTTGTGATAACCCGAGCGGCGAAGGAGATAATATCGTTGCGTTAAATCCGGCATAACAGCCGATATAAATGACGGCCGCTCCGGCCACGGCATCCCATTTCAGAGAACGGGCGACAATCAGACCGATCGGGATAAAACCGATCACGGAATTGACGACTATGCCGGTTGTGCCGAGGATCGAAAATAAGGCGCCGACAATCGCAATAAACAGCAGCTGTTTTGTGCGGAACGTACTGATGACATTATTGATCAATCCATTGATGGCGCCCGTTTTTTCCAAAATCGCAATGGTGCCCCCTGTAAAGAGGATTAAAAAGATAATCGGTGCGGAACTTGTCATCCCTTCCTGAATCGCGGTGAAAAAAGCGATCGGGCTGACCGGAGACTGCTCCAGAGAATGATAGCTTCCCGGGACGGCCGACGTCACACTGCCCTTTGTCACCCTGTCGAATTCCCCCGCGGGAACGATGTACGACGCTAACGCACATAGTAAAGCGACAATGAAAAGCAGAACGTAAGCATCGGGCATCACAAACGATTTCTTCTTTTTTAATACAGGTTCGGCCTTCGGCACAGCCATAACATCACCATCCCGCTAAAATTTATAAACTATTCAGAAAATACAGATATGTGCTATATTATATACAGACTGATTGCCTGTTTTCAATATCAAAAATAAAAAACAGACAGCTTTTGAAGGAGGACTTACGGCATGAACAGACTGACTGAGCATGATAAACAAGTCATTATAGATATTTTTAACCACCTGCACGCCCATCCCGAAGTAAGCTGGAAAGAATATCAAACAACTGAATATCTGACTGAAAAACTGAAAGAAGCAGGCTGCCGGACCCGCACGTTTGATGATTGTACCGGGGTGATCGGCGAAATCGGAGAAGGTTCACCTGTCGTGGCTGTCCGGGCGGATATTGACGCGCTGTGGCAGGAAGTGGACGGTGTCTTTCAGGCGAACCACTCATGCGGACATGATTCACATATGACCATGGCGCTCGGCACGATGATGCTTTTAAAGCGTCAGCGGAAGCTTCCGAAGGGCACCATCCGCTTTATTTTTCAGCCGGCTGAAGAAAAAGGCGGCGGAGCGCTGAAAATGATTGAAAAAGGAGTGCTTGATGATGTTGACTTCTTATACGGGGTGCACGTACGCCCCGTACAGGAAACGGCAAACGGCCGATGCGCGCCGTCCATTCTGCATGGCTCAAGCCAGCATATCGAAGGCCTGATTATTGGAGAAGAAGCCCACGGCGCGAGGCCGCATCTCGGTCTTAACAGTATCGAAATCGCCGCCCTTCTCGTGCAAAAGCTGAGCTTCATTCATCTTGATCCCGGCATCCCGCATTCCGTGAAGATGACAAAGCTTCAGGCAGGCGGAGAGAGTTCCAATATCATCCCGGGAAAAGCATCCTTCAGCCTTGATCTCCGCGCCCAAACCAATGCCGCCATGGAAAAATTGACCGCTGAAACAGAAAGAGCCTGTGAGGCGGCGGCTGCCGCATTCGGCGCAAAAATCGAACTGCAAAAAGAACACAGCCTCCCGGCAGCCGAGCGGAACAAAGAAGCGGAAGCCATCATGGCGGCTGCGATAAGCGGCATTCTCGGAGAAGAACATGTTGATGAGCCTCTCGTGACGACCGGAGGAGAGGATTTTCACTTTTACGGGTTGAAGGTGCCGAACTTGAAAACGACGATGCTCGGTCTTGGGTGCGGGCTGCAGCCGGGGCTTCACCATCCCCATATGACATTTGACCGAAGCGCCATCTTTACCGGCGTCGAGATATTAACAGCCGCCGTCCTCGCATCGTTTGAAGCATAAAAAAAAGCAGCCCGGCACGGGGCTGCTTTTCTTCATTACTTCTTCAAATCTTCAATTGAATTGACGTTTTTCATATATTGAGGAACGACCAGACCCATCTTGACGCCTGTCAGACTCGTTCCTACATCTTCATATTTGCCTTTATATTTAGACGCATAAGCTTTATGGGTGTTCGGAAGCCAAGCAGACAATGACGCATCCGCGCTGCCTGTCGCAACCGCAGTCCACATCGGGCCTGCTTCCACTTGCGTCAGCTTCACGTCATAGCCAAGGTCTTGCAATACCTTTCCGACTACATTCGTACTGGCGATTTCACTGTCCCACGCCACATAAGCCAGGTTGATTTTATCACCTTTTACTTTATGAGCGCCTTTTGTCCATTGAGCCACTTGATCTTTATGTTTTTTCACATAATCAGCAGCGGCTTTCGCCGGCTTTTCGCCTTCTTCAACGGCAATCATGACTTCTCCCATATCGTCCTGCGTCCATTGGAACTGGCTGAGAACTTTGACCGCGTTGGGCTGTTCCTTACTGAAGCCGGTTCTTGTAATCGTATGAATCTGCTCGGCAGTTCCGTACGTTTTTTTCGGATCATCAAGGAACTTCAGCTTATATCTGGAGAACATCCAGTGCGGCGTCCAGCCCGTTACGATGATCGGCTTCTTCCGGTCATATGATTTCTTCAATGTCGCGGTCATGGCGGCGCTTGATGCTGTCACGACGTTCCAGTCTTTCAATCCGTAATCCTTCACGGCCTCATCCGTTAAAGCCATGATTCCCGAACCCGGGTCAATACCGATAATGGTTTTGTTCACCTGGGACGCAGCCGTAGCTTGACCATCAGTCTGCGAACCGCAGGCGGCCAAAGAAAGAGCCAGCGCAGCGGTAACGCCGACACCGATGATTTTCTTAAGCATCAGGCATTCCCCCTGCTCTTTTTCTTCACTTTAATGTTTTGCGTAATACGGTCAAGCGTAATCGCGACGATAACGATCGCGATACCCGCTTCTACTCCGACACCGGTTTTCAATTGTGTCACGGCGCTGTATACTTCAGAACCGAGACCCGGCGCACCTACCATGGCCGCGATAACGACCATTGATAACGCAAGCATGATGCTTTGGTTAATACCGGCAAGAATTGTTTTTGTGGCAAGCGGAAGCTGTACCTTGAACAGACGCTGAGACGTCGTTGAACCGAATGCTTCCGTCGCTTCAATCAGATCAGCCGGAACTTGTTTAATACCGAGAACCGTCATGCGGATCGTCGGAGGCATCGCGAAAATAACTGATGCCACGACGCCCGGCACAACGCCGATATTAAAGAAGAAAATCGCAGGCAGCAAGTATACGAAGGCCGGCATGGTCTGCATTAAATCGAGAATCGGTGTGACAATGCGGCGGACCGTTTCTTTCTGAGACGCCCACACGCCGATCGGAACCCCGATAATAATGGAAATCAAAACAGATGTTACGACAAGCGCCAATGTTTGCAGCATCGGCGACCAATAGCCCAAATAATCAATAACAAGGAATCCGATTAACGTAAAGAGTGCAATTCCTCTCGTACTGATCCACCAAGCAAGAGCTGCAAAAATCACAGTCAATAAAATAGACGGGATGAAACCCAGCCCGCTCACAATCGCGTTTACGAAAGCGGCTAATCCGTTTGAGATTCCGTCAAAGAAACCCCCGAACGTCATAGTAAGCCAGTCAACAAACCGGTCAACGATATCTGCTAACGGAATTCTAGGCAATCTGTCCATTTACTTCACCCCCTGAACAGAAGAATCCTGAGCTTGTTCAGCAGAATCTTCAACATTTATATAATCGTTATTGCCTGAAAGCGCGCCGATTAATGCGCCTTTTACGACAATGCCTTTCATGCGGCCTTTATCGTCCGTGACGGCGATCGGAATATTCGCATCAGACACGACATCGAAAATTTCCGTCAAGTATGTGCTTTCGTGCACAGTCGTAAATTCAGTATTTAAAATATCCTGCAGCGATAAGTCGGATTCGACCGCTTTTTTCGCATCCGCCGCGTGAATGACGCCGAGTAGCTTTTTTTGTTTATCAACGGCGTAGATGGAAGAAATACCTAAGTTCTTCATCAGCTGCAGCGCTACACGAGGTCCTTTGTCAATCCGCACAGTTTCAGCGCGCTTCATGATGTGGCCCGCTGTCAGTACTTTAGATAAATCTACGTCTTCTACGAATTTTTCAACGTATTCATTCGACGGGCTCATCAGAATTTCTTCAGGTGTCCCGATCTGAACGATGTTACCGTCTTTCATCAGCACGATTCTGTCGCCGATGCGCAATGCTTCATCAAGGTCATGCGTGATGAAGATAATCGTTTTGCCGACAGAGTCATGAAGATCTAAAAGCTCATCCTGCATATCTTTGCGGATCAGCGGATCAAGCGCACTGAAGGCTTCATCCATCAGAAGAATGTCAGGATCATTCGTCAATGCGCGGGCAAGGCCGACACGCTGCTGCATTCCTCCGCTGAGCTGATCAGGGAATTGGTGTTCAAAGCCTTCAAGACCGACAAGTTTAAGCGAATCAAGCGCTTTTTGCTCACGCTCTTTTTTGTCAACGCCTTGGAGCTCCAAACCGTATTCCGTATTTTCAAGAATCGTTCTGTGCGGAAACAGTGCAAATTTTTGAAAGACCATGCTGATTTTTTTCCGGCGCACTTCCCGGAGCTGGTCTTTTGACATATTTGTTATCATGTCACCATCAATATAGATATTCCCGGCAGTCGGTTCAATAAGCCGGTTTAACAGCCGCACTAAAGTTGATTTACCGCTCCCCGATAGACCCATGATGACAAATATCTCCCCATCATATACATCAAAGTTTGCTTGATTGACACCAACGGTTGATCCGGTCGCTTTCAGGATCTCTTTTTTGTTTTTTCCGCTGGACAGCATCTGAATGGCTTTTTTTGTCTGTTTTCCGAAAACCTTAGATACATTTTCGACTTTTATCTTAATTGGTTTCTCATCCGAATTCATATTTTCCCTCCATTATAAGCAATCTTTAATACCGTAACACGTTTGTAATAAGTCAAACAAACATCATAATCCCTTTTATTTTGTATCATTACTTTAAAAACATCCATGTGACTTATTTTCCTCTGGTATGCTTCTAAATACTCTCTAATCCTCCTTAATGATGATAAATTACAAGGAAAATTGGGCTTTTATCAGGCTTGAGAACGTTTCCATCAAAAATGCTGCAAACTGATTTCCTATCCTTTTTTTACAAATTCAAGAACTTTTTTGCGATATTGTCCCAAAAAAAGGTGTTGCCTCCTCCTAAAATTAAGGAATATTAAGGAAAAATATAGGCCTTCCAAACAGATACCTCACTAAAAAAAGCACCCCAAAAAGGGTGCTCATTGCGCAAGTTCTGTCTGTTTCGTTTCTTTTCCGAGAATAAGGATGGTGATGACGGCAATCAGGATGGACGCACAAAAGACGGAAAAGATAGCTGTAAACGAAACGTTCCGGGCTGCAAGCGACCCGACGAGAAGCGGACCGAAAATACCGCCGATTCTGCCGACTGCCGCCGCAGTGCCGGAACCGGTCGCACGGATCGCCGCAGGATATTGCTCCGGTGTATAAGCGTAAAGCACGCCCCATGCGCCGAGATTGAAGAATGACAGCAGCATGCCGGCCGCAAGCAGCATACCCAATGAATCCGCGGCACCGAAGAAATAAGCGCTGCCCGCCGTTCCGAGCAAATAGATGACCAAGAGAGTCTTCCGCCCCGCTTTTTCAATCAGCCACGCCGCTGAGAAATATCCGGGAAGCTGGGCAAGTGTCATCAGCAGTACGTATTCGAAGCTCTCAATCATACTGTAGCCTTTCATCAGCATCACGCTCGGCAGCCACAAAAACATGCCGTAATAGGAAAAAACGACACAGAACCAAACGACAGACAGCAGCACCGTCGGCCGGATATACGGTTTCGCCCAGACACTTCCCGCCTGCCCGCGTATGCTTTTTTTCTGTGATAAGGCATGATGCGCAGGTGATTCCGGAAGGCTTCTCCGCAAATACAGCGCATAAAATGCCGCCAGTGCCGTTAAGAGCAGTGCAGCCCGCCACCCGAATGACGGTATGACAAAGTAAGAAATAACCGCTGCAAGAATCCAGCCCGCTGCCCAAAAGCTTTCAAGCAGCACGATGATCCTCCCCCGCTTTTCAGGGGCGGACGCTTCTGACACGAGCGTCGAGGCGACGGGCAGCTCCCCGCCAAGCCCCATACCGATCAGAAAACGCAATATGAGAAAAACCGTCAACCCCGTTGCGAAAGCGGATATGCCGCTTCCGACAGAAAAGAATAACAGCGTGATCATAAACACTTTTTTCCGGCCGATCCTGTCAGCCAGCATTCCGAATACAAAAGCACCCGCTGCCATACCGATTGAATTGACGCTTCCGATCCATTTCATTTGATCGGGTGTTAAATTCCAATCAGCGTGAAGCGCGGCGATAATAAACGACAAAATTCCGACATCCATAGCATCAAACAGCCAGCCCATTCCGGCAATCGCCAAAAGTTTACGCGGTGTGACGGCAGGTTGTTTGTTCATAAGCAGCACCTCAAATCGATAATGATTACCGTATAAGTTTACACCTGTCTTTACACATTGTCATTATCTTTTTTCGCAAAAAAACCGCTTGCCGTAAGCAAGCGGGTTGCTGATTAATTCTTTAAGACTGCGTTTTTAATATTATCTTGGAGCTGTTGAATCCTTTTCGCTCCGTCTTCTCTGAGGCGTCTGTTCTCTTCCTCAATCTGTTTTGTTTCCTGCATGCCGCTGACAATCGTATTCCAAGATGTTTCGATTGTCTCAATGTCAATGCTCGGACGGCCTGCCATACGGGCAATCTCCACGCTTTGGCTTGAAATATTTTCAGCGTTGCGCTTCAGCATTTCATTTGTGCGGCGGTCCAGCTCGCTCATTGAATCAGCCACAAGCTTTTGGCGTTTGACAGTGACAGCCTGAATAATGCCGTTTTTGAAAATCGGAATCGTAATGACGAAAGCGGAATTGATCTTCCCGATGAGCTTCGTATTCCCGCGCTGAAGGAGGCGGATCTGCGGTGCCGTCTGCAGCGCCACCATCCGCGCCATATCTAAATCATACACACGTTCTTCAAGCGCCTGAAGCCCGTCACGCAGCGTATCAAGCTGCATTTGCGCCAGCTGGTTTCCGCCCGCCGCTTTTTCTTCATAAGACGGAATAAGCGCCTGCATTTCCTCAAGCTTCATCTGCCCGGCAACGACATATTTTTCAAGCTCCATGTAGTAGTTAATGTTGTTCTCATACATCTCTTCAAGCGTATGGTTCGTCTTTGCCATTTCATCTTTGTATTTCGAAATTTCAACATGGATTTTTTCAATTTCTCCGCCTAGGGTGCGGTACTTTTGAAAAATCTTTTCAATCATGCTGTTTCCGCGTTTGAACATTTTAGCGAGAAATCCCCTTGGCTCATCGAAATCATTTTTGTCAAAACGGTCCATGATTTTTCCGAGCTGTGTCAGCATTGTGCCTGAATCTGTGACACTTGTTGTTTTCATCATATTTAAGATGCGGTCGGAGAACTTCGAGATTTCAACTGCCGGTTCTTTTCCATACTCGAGCAGCTCCATTTGGTTTTTCACATCAATTTGCTGCGAGATGCGCTGCACCTCAGGGTCTTGGCGCAGCTGCAGCCTGATGTCGTCTGCTTTTTGTTCAGAAATCTCTTCATTTTTATCAAGAACAAGCGGATTTTGATTTTCTGTCATGTTTATTTACTCTCCCTGCTTTTGCGTAATGGTTCTAAACAGCTTTCTTACGAGTGACGGCTCCTTATATTCCTGCCGAAACACCATGTCCTCCAGCCAATGGACATCAAATTGGCTTTCTTCTATATAATGCTCGATGTCCTGATGACCCGGCGGATTATACAAGATGATATCAACGCCGAATTTATTTAAAAACAAAAGAGCGGCCGCATCAGAACGCGTGAATTCGCCATTTTGTTCGGTATGATATAAAACGAGTTTCGGAACGGTTTGGGCGTAATCAAACGTCTGAATCAATTGCAGCAGCGACGCGGGCAGGTTCGTCGCCTGGCGGAACAAATAAATAGCGGCATCCCTTGCCTGCTCCCCTGGCAAAGCCTTCAGCCCGGGGTTTCTGCACATGTCAGAAATCACATTGGCGATGGCGGTCTGCACCCCTGACGGGAGATGCTTGTACTGCCAGATGTTGCTTCTTTTCAGCCTTTCCGCGTCAATCGTTCCTTTTTCATTTAAGACTTGACTGTAATGATACTGGTAGTTGGCTTTCAGCTCTTCCGTAAACGGAAAACTGCGGATCATGTGTGTCTCCTGATAGTCCGCGGCGGTATGGAGCCTGTTCCAATATTCTTTCGTATCTTTGGACACCCCCATCACTTTCGCAAAAAGGTTCGGAACGGCAACCCGCTCCCTGTCCGCTTTAAATTGGGGCCGGATAAACGCCCGCTCCTTTGCAATGAGAAATAACTCATCATACGTCGTTTTTAATGTCACAGACTGCGGGGTATGCTCTCTGAACTGCCAAGGCTTATACATCATTGACTCCTCATGGTTCAGCACATGCTCAATTTCTTTGGTTGACCGGTAGGCCGCCGTGGAGGTTCTGACCGGTTTTTCTTTCGGAAAAGGCTCAAGGCCGCCTATTGCGGGGAGCTTTTTCACAAAGCTGAGCTCCTCATCCGGATCAATCACACTGAACAGATCTTCACCAGCCGGATGAAATAATAAGACATCACAGCCGACCAGCATTAAATAATAGAGAAAATAGAGCTGGCTTTTGGCAGCGTCTCCATACCACACCACCTTCGGCATCTCACGCTCTATATCGGCTTGTTCGAGCCATGGATTCAGGTGGTTCAGCGAAAACTTTGACACATCCAGGAGCACACGCCGGAAATCGGGATGATTCAGCCCGTTTTCATGCCGGCTTGCAAAGGTTTCCAACAGCGTCATAAACGCGGTTCTCAGACGGCGGTGCATAAGCGGATCGGGATGTTTGGCAAGCAGCCTGCCTCCGTCAAGAAACGCGACAAACCTGGAAACCGAAAGCCCTTTCTCCTTTTGATTGACCGTATGAATGTGCTGCAGCGCCTGAAACGTTTCAGGCGCGATGGTCTTATCCAGTGTTTCGCTCAACACATGAATGTTTTCATGAGAAGACAGCTCAAAAAGCGTATTGTAATATTCCGTCTCATCATAAGGAGTGCCTAAAATCCTGACGGCAAGGCTGGTAAAAGCCAGCCCGTTTTCCCGCTCGTAACCGGGGCGTTCCGGCAGCGGCCGCATCAGAAACGTTTCCCAGTCATCGTTTTCAAGCTCAGCCTTTCGGATCACCAATTCTTCCTGCCTCATCATCTTCCTCCTTTCTCTTCATGATTATCGGTACAAAAAAGGAAGGAAATGAACTCTCCCTCCTTTTTGGTTTTATTCTTCTTTAGATGCAGCCGTCTGCTCCTGAACCTGCTTTTGTTTGTTGAAATAATGGATGATAAACGTCACCACAAACGCAGCGATGATGATTCCGAAGAACACAGCGTGCGGCATTTCGTAATCAAAGGCGCTCGCCGCCATTTTCACGGCGATAATCCCGATCAGCACAAAAGCCGTATTTTCAAGCTCAGGGATTTTATCAATTAAAACAAGGAATACTTTTGCGACTGTACGCATCATGAGAATGCCGAGCATACCGCCGATCAAGAGCACCCACACTTTTTCCGATACCGCAAACGCGGCCAAAATGCTGTCAACAGAGAAGGCAAGATCCATCAGTTCCACTGAAACGACAGTGGCCCAGAAAATCCCGAACGTACGGACCATCCAAGAATTTTTCTTCATGCCTTCCGTATCGTCATCACCTTCTCCGATCCAGAAATGCTTAATGACGAGCCAAGCCAGGTACAGCGCGCCAAGCACTTTGATCCACCAGAACTTAATGAGCAGCATTCCGATTCCGATAAAGATAAAACGGAAAATATATGCTCCGAACAATCCGTACGTCAATGCTTTCTTTCGCTGTTTTTCAGGCAGATGCCTTACCATAACCGCAAGCACTAACGCATTGTCGGCCGACAGCAGGCCTTCCAGCAGAACCAAGGAACCGATCAGCCCCCATGATACGGGGTCAGTCAGCACCTCACCCCACATTTTCCAATCAAAAAAGGAAGCGTAGGTCGACATAATATGATGTAGAAAATCCAAGTTTTTTCCTCCTATTTAGTAAAACGGTAATTTCCTGCTTACACCTGCAAGCCGTAATTCCGGCAAAGTGATGCCAGACCGCCGGAAAACCCGCTGCCGATGGCGTTAAATTTCCACTCAGCCCCATGGCGGTAAAGCTCACAAACGACAACCGCCGTTTCAATTGAGAAATCTTCCCCTAAATCAAAACGAAGCAGTTCATTCTGGTTGTTTTCATCGACGACACGCACGAACGCGTTCGACACTTGTCCAAAATTTTGGCCGCGCGCTTCCGCGTCATGAATCGTGACGGTGATGCCGATTTTTTCTATATTTGCGGGTATTTTTGTGAAGTCGACGATAATTTGTTCATCGTCTCCATCGCCCTCACCCGTCCGGTTGTCTCCCGTATGGATGACGCCGCCGCTCGGATGTTCCAGGTTATTGTAAAAAACAAAATCAAGATCATTTACACAGTTGTCATGGGCATCGACCAGAAAAGCCGACGCGTCAAGGTCAAAATCATGCCCTCCGGAGTACTTGTTCGTATCCCAGCCTAAGCCGATCACCGCTTTTGTAAGGCCTGGGTTCGTTTTTGTCAGATCAACACGCTGTCCTTTCGACAATTGAATAGCCATGTGCCGTCCTCTCCCTTCTGTGTTTTATATGGTTCAGCCGATTTGAAGGCCGTAATCTGTCGCGATACGGGCCAGTCCGCCTTGGTAGCCTGAGCCGATCGCGGAAAATTTCCATTCGCCGTTATGTCTGTAAAGCTCCCCTGCGATAATGGCTGTTTCGATTGAGAAATCTTCAGCCAGATCATAGCGGATCAGCTCTTCATTCGTTTCTTCATTAACAATGCGCACGAACGCGTTGGAGACTTGTCCGAAGTTTTGGCCGCGCGCTTCCGCTTCATGAATCGTGATGACAAATGAGATTTTGTCAATAGCGGCAGGCACCGCACTCAGGTTGACTCTTACGCTTTCGTCGTCACCCTCGCCCTGGCCTGTCAGGTTGTCGCCTGAATGTGCGACGGAACCGTTTCCGCCTTCAAGCTGATTATAGAAAATGAAATCATCAGGCGACGCGCATCTTCCCGCTTCATTTAATAGAAAGACGCTGGAATCTAAATCAAAATCATGTCCGCCGTCGTATTTGTTTGTATCCCAGCCAAGGCCGACAACGACTTTAGAAAGACCCGGATTTGTTTTAGTCAAATCTACTTTTTGTCCTTTTGCCAATGAAATTGCCATGTGTGCACTCTCCTTTTTTTCGTTTAGGCGTATCGGTTAACGATATCACCGATTTTTGTATCGTTTGTGCCTTCTCCTACTGCGGCGAATTTCCACTCGCCGTCCTGACGGTAGATTTCAGCCGCGATCAGGCTCGTTCTGCCTGAATAGTTATCTCTTAAATTGTAAGTCACCAATTCTTCGCGGTTAGACTGATCAACGACGCGGATGAACGCGTTTTGAATCATGCCGAAGTCTTGTTTTCGTCTGACGCAGTCATAAATATTGACGACAAACACAAGTTTATTAATCTGTGCGGGTACTTTCGCCAAGTCGATGAGAATTTGTTCATCATCGCCGTCGCCTTCCCCCGTCAGGTTGTCACCCGTATGTACGACACCGCCGCACCGGCTTTTCAGATTGCCGAAATAGATGACGTTTTTGCTGTCTGTCATTTTATCATTTTCAAGCATCAGTACGGAAGCGTCACAGTCGATATTGGCACCGCCTCCGCCGAACAGCTTTCCGAAAAAGCCGCCCGATGATACAGGGTCCCAGCCCAATCCAACCAGCAGTTTAGACAGGCCGGCTTTTCCTTTTGTTAAATCAATTCGCTGTCCTTTTTGTAAAGAGATCGCCATATGATTCACTCCTATTCTGTAAGGGTGCCGATAAGCACGCCGCAAGTGCGCATTTTCACAAAATTCCGGGATAAGGATCCCGGTATTTATTAAGATATACGTCTTTTATTATATCAAAGTTTCATAAAACATAAGAATTTTTGACGAAAAACGACGAAAATTCACTTCCTATATTCTCCTTCATTCCGGAGAGAATAGAGAAAACAAAGAAATTGACGGGGACGAACCATTTTTTCTATCCTTGTATCAATACATATCAGGAAAGGGGCAGACGAGTGATTGATTTAAGCATACTTGATCAGGCGCCCGTATCCAAAGGAAACGGGCCGCACGAGACGCTTCGCCATTCCGCGGAGCTCGCCCGCCTCAGCGAAGGATGGGGCTATAAGAGGTACTGGTTTGCCGAGCATCACGGCACAAGGGGGCTCGCAAGCGTGGCGCCGGAAATTATGATGGCTCATACCGCCGCGGCCACATCATCCATCCGTATCGGCTCAGGCGGCGTTCTGCTGCCGCAGTACAGCCCCTATAAAGTCGCTGAAACATTCCGTCAGCTTGAGGCGCTGCATCCGAATCGGATTGACCTTGGGGTCGGACGCTCACCGGGCGGCACGACGAAAATCCGGCTCGCCCTCACAGATGGGATCAAGAAAAGCATGACCGAGTTCAACAGACAGCTTCAGGATTTGTCATCCTTTCTGACAGATTCTATCCCTGCGGATCATGATTATGCAGGAATAAAAACAGCCCCTTTGATTGAAACAGCCCCGCAGCTATGGGTGCTCGGCCTCGGAGAAAACAGCGCCAGGCGAGCAGCTCTCCAAGGTGCGGGCTATGTTTTCGGCCATTTCATTAATCCGGAACGCGGCGAAAAATCCTTTCAGATCTATCGGGATCATTTCCGGGCCTCCGCCCATTTTTCCGCTCCCGCCTCTCTCTGTGCCATTTTCGTCGTATGCGCGGCTACGGATGAGAAAGCGGAAGAACTCGCGTTAAGCCAGGATTTATGGCTGCTTCGTGTCGGGAAAGGGGCCGACAGCCGCGTGCCGAGTGTTGAAGAAGCGAAGGCTTACCCGTATTCCCCGGAGGACCGTAAGCAGATAGAAGAAAACAGGAAGCGGATGGTGATCGGCTCTCCCGCCGCAGTCAGACGCCGCCTGCTTGAACTGTCAGATCGGTATCAGACAAAAGAGATGATGGTGCTCTGCAACGTCTTTGACTTTGAAGCAAAAAAAGAATCATACGAACGTCTCGCTGATTTATTTTTATAAAAAAAGCCGTCAAACGGAGCGGCAGATGAGACTGCTGCCCCCCTTAACGGCGGTTTTTTCTTTCTTTTCCTTTTTTAAACGCATTCCAAATCCCCTGCAGCGTAAATCCGAGCAGAAGCAGAATGATTAACAGTAAAGTAATTGACGGCCCCGGAGGCGTTCCGAGCTGGTAAGAAGACGTCAGCCCCGTGAACACACTGAACAGAGAAATGACAATGGCTGCCGTAAACACCCATTTAAACCCTTTGGCGATACGAATCGCAAAAGCCGCGGGCAATACGAGCAGCGCGGAAACGAGCAGCACGCCGATAATCGGAATAATGACCGAAATCGCAAGCCCCGTCACGATGCTGAAGGACATTGATAAGAGATTTGTGTTAATGCCAGATGTCTTCGCCGTCGCCTCATCAAAGGTAAGCAGATAGAGCGGCCTGTTTAAAATAATGAAGTAAAGCAGAATCAGCAGGGTAATGCCGCCGATAATATAGACCTGCTGCTGGCTGACCGTCACAAGCGATCCAAATAAATATTGATCGATGCTCATCGACGCGCCGCCTTTTGACAGACTGATCAGAAACATCGCAAACGACAGCCCGGCCGCCATTAATATGGCGATAGAGACCTCTGAATATGTACGGTATGCCCGCCGCATGTATTCTATGCCGATCGCTCCGATCGTGACGACAACGATGCTCGCCGCCGTAATATTGGTACTGAGAAAAAAGCCGATGGCAACGCCGGACAATGAAATGTGAGACAGCGTATCCGCCATCAGCGCCTGTCTTCTCAGCACGAGATATACGCCTAATATCGGCGCCATAATTCCGATCATGCTTCCCGCTAGAAAAGCTCGTCGCATGAATTCCAAGTCAAACATTTCCATCCGCCTTTTTCCCCCCTCTCAAGCCGTATGACTTTATCCAGATACTGCTGTACTTCGTTTTGTTCGTGTGTCACCATAACGACGGTGCGGTTGTGATTTTTCACCTGATGGTGCATAAATTCGTAGAAGCCCTGTCTGCTTTCATAATCAACCGCGGTTGTCGGCTCATCAAGCATCAGCAGATCCGGATTGCTCGCAAGCATTCTCGCAATGCAGATTTTCTGCTTCTGTCCGCCGGATAAGTCACCGATTTTCCGGTTGCGGAAATCCCACATTTCCACCATCTTCAGCGCGTTTTCCACCTCGTGGTGATCCGTTTCGTTCAATCGTTTAAACCATTTCCCTTTCGTATAACGGCCAGATTGCACAAGCTCAAGAACCGTGCTCGGAAATCCTGCGTTAAATGAAGAAATCTGCTGCGGAACATAGCCGATTGTCAGGCGTTTTCCGGCGGCATTTTTTTTACTGATCTCGGCCGTTCCTTCCCAAGGTCTGAGCATGCCGAGCATGACTTTCATCAGCGTCGATTTTGACGCGCCGTTCGGCCCTGTAATGCCGACGAATTCGCCGCTTTTGATTTCCAGCGACACGCCGTCAAGCACGGGTGTATGCGAATAACCAAAAACGATATCCTGTAATGTAACGAGATTCATGCTGATCTTCCTTTCCCGCATAGAAATAGTGTGCACCCTGCGGCGCACACTATGTTATTTAACCAATAGCGAATCTTTCAGTGCATCGAGGTTTTTCTCCATAATGTCGATATAACCGATGCCTTTATCCCGTTCTTTTTGGCTTAAACCTTCCAGTGTATTGAGCACTTCCGTTTTCGCGCCGATTTCACCGGCAAGTGTATCTGCAACTTTAGGCGATGCGACTTCTTCAAAGTAGATGATCTTCACATCATGCTTTTTGGCAAACGTTTTGAGCTCTGCCAGTTTGGCCGGGCTCGGCTCTTCTTCAGGAGAAAGGCCTGCAATCGCGACCTGTTTCAAACCGTACTCTTTAGCTAAATAGCTGAATGCCGCATGCTGTGTGATCAATTCTTTTTTCGCCGCTTTATTTAATGTTGTACGGTATAGTTTATCAAGATCCTGCAGTTTTGCAATATATTCTTTACTATTTTTCTCATAGTATGCTTTATTCTTAGGATCCTGTTTTACGATCTGCTCCGTAATGGTTTTGACCTCTTTTTGCGCAAGAACCGGGCTCAGCCAAACGTGAGGGTCCATGCTGCGGCTGTGGTCATGACCGCCGTGATCATGCTCCTCTTCCTCTTCATCCGAACCTTCGAGCAGGTCAATTCCTGTTGACGCCTTTACAAACTTCGCATGATCGGAGCCCATGCTTTTTTCCGCTGAGGGAACCCATGTCTCCATATATTCGCTGTTGTAAACGAAAAGATCGGCGTTTTGAATGCCGGCGATATCCTTCGGCGTCGGCTCCCAATCATGAGGTTCGACCGAAGACGGGATGAGCATGTCTACATCGCCTTTGTCTTTGACAATTTGTTTTGTGAATTCGTACATTGGATAAAAGGTCGTCACAACGTGCAGTTTGCCGTTTTTCGAAGAACCTGACGAACCTTTTGTAGATGAATTGCCGCAGCCCGCCGCAATTAAAAAGCATGCTGCAATGACAATGATTCCGCTCCATTTTTTAAACAAGCCGTTTCCCCCTGTTCTGTAAATCAGAATGATGACGATTTCCGAACCGTACTTTGTACTTTCTCGTTCATTTGTTCCTATACCATAATAAAACGAAGTAATTACGTTTTGCAAGATATTTTTTTCTGCATTGATAACCAAAGCAGCTGAATAGCCCCCCGTCAGGGTATGGACGGGGGCGTCATATCACACATCAGGCAAGCAGATAGACTCTTGTTTCATATGGACGGAATGTTATGCAGGAATCCGCGCTTCCGGCATTGTCATAGTTGCTGAGAAGCAGCTTCGCACTTACAGGCTCGGAGCCGTCCGGCCAATAAAAGGCGGCTATTTCTTTTGATACATTGCTGATAGAGATGAGCTTTTGTCCGTTTGCCTGTCTTTCATATACAAACAGCTGCGGATCATCAGGGAGCAGCAGCGTGTAGCTGCCTTTTATGACGTCAGCATACTGTTTTCGTAAGCGGATCAGTTTTTTGTAAAAGTTCAATACGGAATCGGGATCATCCTCAGCCTCAGCTGCATTGATCGTTTTGTAATTGGGATTGACCTTCAGCCACGGTTCTCCTTCTGTAAATCCGGCATTGCGGCTTCCGTCCCACTGCATAGGTGTACGGGCATGGTCGCGGCTTTTCGCCATGATGGACGCCATGACTTCATCTCTGTCACGGCCCATTTCAAATACCCTTTTGTGATACATATTGACGGTCTGAATATCCTGATAATCCTCTATCCTGTCGAACAGAGCGTTTGTCATGCCGAGTTCTTCTCCCTGATAAATGTACGGCGTGCCTTTCATGAAATAAAGCAGGGCGGCAAGCATTTTGGCGGATGCTTTGCGGTATTTGCCATCGTCTCCGAACCGGGATACGATCCGGGGCTGGTCATGATTGCACCAATACAGCGTATTCCAGCCTTGGTGCTCAAGTTTTTTCTGCCAGTCTGTGAGCACTTTCTTCAAATCAGACAGCTCAAGCGGCTTTACATCCCAGTGCTCTTGTCCCGGCTTCTGATCAAGCTCCATATGCTGAAAATGAAAAATCATATTCAGCTCATGCTCATCAGTTCCCGTGTAGACCAGCCCTTCCTCAGGCGTCACTGATCCGACCTCGCCGACCGACATCACGTCATATTTGGAAAATACCTCTTTCGTCATTTCTTTTAAGTAATCATGAATCCGTGCTCCGTTTGGCCGGAAAGGCTTCGGGTCAGCCTGGCGAGCGATATAATCTTCATACGGCGGCAGGTATTCTTTTTTTGACAGAAGATGGAGCTGGTCAATACGCAATCCGTCCACGCCTTTATCGAGCCAGAATCTCATCATCTCGTACACTGATTGCCGCATTTCGGGATTTTCCCAATTCAGATCGGCTTGTTTGACGGCGTTCATATGCAGGTAATATTCACCCGTATGCTCTTCGTACTGCCAGACGGATTGTCCGTAATCCGACACCCAATCGGTCGGCGGGCCGTCTGCGGTGCCCGGCCGCCAAAAATAATATTTACGGTATTTGCTGTTCGGATTCATTTCCGCTTCTTTGAACCAAGGATGCTCTGTGGATGTATGATTTAAGACGAAATCCATCACAAGCTTTAATCCGCGATTGCGGCATTCCGTAAGCAGATCGTGAAAGTCCTCCATCGTTCCGTAAGATTTCATAATCGCTTGATGATCCGTCACGTCGTAGCCGTTATCGACGTTTGGCGACGGGTAAATCGGACAGATCCATATCACATCAGCGCCAAGTTCTTTTATGTAATCGAGACGGGCGATAATCCCCCGCAGGTCGCCTATGCCGTCGCCGTTCGTGTCTTGAAAGCTTCGCGGATAGATTTGATAGACAACGGCGTCTTTCCACCAGTCATTCGCCATCTTGTGATCCCCCTGTTTTTTTAGGGAACTATTTCCTTTATGATCCTTCCCTAAACAAAAAAGAGAAGGTTTCCCTCCTCTTTTACCTTTCCAGCTGAGACGGATAAAGCGTCATGCCTCCGTCGACAAAAAGTGTCGTTCCGGTCACATAGCTTGCTTCTTCCGACACCATCCATGCGGCGGCCGCGGCGACTTCTTCCGGTTTTCCGAAGGCGTTCATCGGAATTTTTTTCAGCTGGTCTTGTTTATGTGTTTCATCCTCCAGATCCTTATTGGACTCCGTGGCGATCGTGCCGGGAGCGATGGCATTTACCCGGATGCCTTTGTCTGCGTAATTGAGCGCCATCGTTTCCGTCATCATTTTGATTCCGCCTTTGGATGTTGCGTACTGCACGTTTTCAGGACGCGGTATTTGCTGATGGACGCTTGATATGTTTAAGACCGTTCCTTTTTGCCCGCGCTGGAGCATATGTTTAAGGGCCGCTTTCGCCCCCAAAAAGGTTCCGGTTACGTTGACGTCGATGACCTTTTGCCAATCTTCCAGGCTCATTTCATGGGGCATCGCTTCGGCGCCATTAAAGCCGGAGTTGTTGACCATCACATCCACACCGCCGAAGTGCTCTTGTGCGGCATCAAACAGCGCCTGAATCCCTTCTTCTGAAGATACATCGGCTTTTACGGTGACGGCTCGGCCTCCCGCTTTCTCAATGAAGTCAGCCGCTTCATCTGCTCCGGCGGAATCACCGAGGTAGTTCACAACCACATTCATCCGCTCTTTGCCGAAGCGTTCGGCAATGGCCTTTCCGATTCCTTTCGAAGAACCTGTTACGATCGCTGTTTTTCCCTGTAAATCCTGATACATTGTCTCATTTCCTCCCTGATGTTAATACAGAGCATGTACCCGGTTTTGACCGGCTGAAAACAGAAGGAATCATAAAAAGAACGACGAAACCGAAGCTCCCTCGTTCTTTTTCATTATGCGTAATTGTTCATTTGCAGCCTTTTTTGCACGCCGACAAGCCTGCTGAAAAAATAAGATGCCGCTTTGTAGTTCTCCCGTTTATGAAAGAAATGAGCCGCGTCCTGAAGCAGTTCCTCAGTGTCAGCCAACAGTTCCTTTGATTCCAGAATGTCAAAATACTCTTTGAGCGAATCCTGTCCGCCGTCACCCTGATAAAGCTCCTTTATCAGACGGAATTTTGTCATATAGATCTCGTCTTCCCACTCCGCCGCGCTTTTCATGCCCCGCGCGTAGCTGGCGGCGGCGTCACTGTATCTTTCCGTTTTAAAGTAGATATGCGTGAGTGAAAAAACAGCCTGGATGACCTGCTGGAAGCTGTGCGCTTCAAAACCGGCAGCCGCTCGTTCAAAGTCTTCCGCCGCCTTGCAAAAGTCACCCAAACTGTACATACAGTGCCCGATATTATAATAGGCCGCAGCAATCATATATTGATCATCAAGCCGCTCCGCGTGCTCCAAGGCGCATTCAAGGTATTCCAGCGCTTTTTTATGCTGCTGGGCGTCCATCAAATTACCGGCAATGATAAATTTGCACTGCACCCTTCTCATTCCGTATAATTCATATTTCTTGTAAATATCAAGCGCCTGTCCCGCGTAATTCATCGAAAAGAAAGTCTGCTTGATATGATAGTACACTTCAGAAATTTTATACAGAAACTCGGCTTTCTCTATGTCATCTTCCACATATTCAAGTTTTTCCTCAGCCCGTTTATAATGAGAAATCGCTGAGATGAAGTTTTTCTGCTTAAATTCATACATTCCCCTGAAATAGTAAAAATAATATTCCAGTAAGCCGGTCAGCTTTTGCTGGTTCATCTCAATCTCAGTGAGCATTTCAGAGAACGGAGGCTGGCAGTCGCCGTCTTTCATGGGTTTTAATTTATCCACCATGATGCGATGCCTAAATTCCATCAATGAAAAATACAATAATAAATCCTGATTTTCTTCCATATCTTCGAGTTCATATTGAATCTCCCGCTTCAGCGCTTCAGCTTTATCGGCTTCAAACGCGCGGATCAGCTTATACCATTCATTCATCTTTACGGCTACTTCTTCAGATGGAATCTTGGATTTCATAGATTTGCCTCCTTCCTCCGGCTACTAATTATGTTATATTTTATCATAGCAAATTTATGACAGTGAGCAAACAAAGATTTTAATCAATTAAAGAAAGAGAGAATTCACCATGAGATTACCAGTCAGAATAGCATTGCTTTTGATCCTCTTCTTTTCCGCGGACCTATGTTTTTCCTATGTGCAGAAGGAACTGAGGCCTCAAACGGTATTACAAAAGAGGGACATTCCAAATGCTCTTCATCCGCTCGTTAAACAGAATGCGGAATTATTGCAGACGGCCGCTCTGAAAAAAGGCATCACCGTCGTTATTACAGAGGGTTTCAGATCAATTGAGGAACAAAACGAATTGTACCGTCAAGGACGTTCAAAAAAAGGAAATATCGTCACCTACGCAAAAGGCGGAGAATCATATCACAATTACGGCCTTGCCATCGACTTCGCCCTGCAAAAAAAGGATGGCAGCCTGATTTGGGATATGACGTACGACGGAAACCAAAACGGCAGGCCCGATTGGCTTGAGGTCGTATCGATTGCCAAAACGCTCGGTTTTGATTGGGGAGGCGATTGGAGAAACTTTAAAGATTATCCTCATTTACAAATGATCCCTGGCTAATAAAACCTTTTCTTTTTTTGCTTTTGCGCATCAATATACGGAGGATATACAGGCCTGTACACAAGCTTATATCCTTCATTTCCGGACGGCGTAAAATCGCGCTGCCACTCCAGCCGCAAATGAAAATCAGATAAAAAAGCGGACTTTGCTTCTTCGATAGTAACAGCCGGCACCGGATTGATCTGCTCTAACTGCTCCGGATCAATATCAGGCGCCATGTAAGCTTCCACAAGTCCGGTTACGGGACTGACAAGTATTCTCGCAGCACCGAACCGAAGCGGAATATCCCGATGCCATACGGAAAAATGGTAGCGGAACCGGCCTCTGCCGTCCGTTTTCGGCGGATTCATTTTAAAAAACTCGTCCGCTCTCGGGTAAAGCTTGTATAAAAATTGAAGCGCGGTTTCCTCGCATTCTTCCACTGAATAAAAGGCCGGGCCCTCATGGTCAATAAAAGATTTAAAGGCTGTCAGCTTCCCTGTCTTTTTGTCCGTTTTCATCTTCATTGTATTTTTGTTGCTGCTTTCAAAATAGCTTTCTATACTCAAATCTTTCCTTTCCGGAACTGCCCCTTTCCGCCATGTCGTCCCGATTTCATCCCCGAGATCGCGCCGGTGCGTCTGAATCATATCCGCGGTAAACCCCATCAATTCATCGATGCTGGCTTCCCGTTTATGTTCAAGCGCGGGAAGCGGTTTTGCCGATTCGTTCCTGTCCTCGCAAAACGGCTGATCCGGCACGATATCATCTTCTCCGGCCGGATAGCTGTAAGCCGGGAGAATCGGTTCGTAGACAAGGCGCGGCGTTTTCTCAAAATTGACAACGTCATAGACGAGACTGAAAGTCAGCCCGCTCATATAATGCGAGATCACCTTCTCTTGATCGACGAAGGTTTCCGGGACGGGCGCTTCACCCTTATCCCCGTAATAGAGAAACTGCACGATAAAGCCGCTCTCGGTTACATCAACGAAAAAACCCGAATGGGGGAGCGGCCGGCCGAGCACTTTTTTTGTATAGATAAAACGGATGCATCCATTGCGTTCTTCCCTCGCCTGAAAGGTGAACTTCATAAAAGTAAGCGGGCGGTGTCTGGCCGCAAACCTTAGAGCCGTCAGCTTTAATTCGGCGTCTGACAACTGAAGGTCTGAACCCGGACAGTCATTGCGTAAATATGTAAGCAAAGATCCGTCGCCGCCCAGCTCAATCGTTACCGTTTTTTCCGGATGGTTACGATCTTTCCATATATAATAGGCTCTCGTTTTTTGTTTTTCATCAAAGTCTTCTATTTCAAGCTCATAGTGCGGCGGTATGTTCCCGATCTCCAACGCTTTTTTTCTCAGATGTTCTTTCAGCAATGGGGTCATCCTTTCAGAAGAGTGTATAAAAAAGAACTGTTTTTTATTATATAAAAATGACCTGATTCTTTTAAAGGGAAGAAAGTGCCTTTTATGTGTCTATTTTTAGCAAAGAGGGGAAAGATCCGTATTCAGGGCGGTTATTTTTCATACAAATGTCACATGTCACTTAAAACCCCCAAACCGAACACCTATGACCTTCAGCCTATTAAACTCATGATCGCCTCCCCCGTATGCGCCTCAATAAACCGAGGGAAAACCGGTTTGTATACGAGCCTGTACACATTTCTGCCGCTGCCGTCATCGTAACGGTCCCAAGCGAGATCAGCTTTGGTATTCCGGCGAATCGCATCCTTCGCCTCTTCCATTGTCAATGAAGGCACGGGATCGATATTCTCAAGCTCTTTCGGATCAATTTCCGGCGGCATATAAAAAGTGACAAGACCCGTCTTTTTGCTGACACAGATTCTTCCCTCTCCGAATCGCAAATTAACGCCGCCCAAACAGACTTTATATGTAAGCCCCGCGTTTTCTCCTTCATCATCCGGGTCATCATATTGAACCCGGAAATACTGATCCGCTTCCGGAAACATGGCGAATAAAAAGCGGATGGCAATGTGATGGCATTCTTCCTCGGAAAACACCGGTTCGCCTTCTTCTTGTATAAATGACATCACCCCGGTGAGCCGACCTGATTCTTCATCATACCTTGTTTTCAATACATGTTCATTCCGCTCTTTGAACAGACTTTCAAAGCTTTTATCTTCCCGTGCGGATTTTGTTTTTGCAGGACGCCAGGCAATGCCGATGCAGCCGTCCCCAAGATCGCTTTCCCTATCTTTATAAAAACCGTCATGCAGCCCGATCATGTCATTGATGCTCATCTTTTCCGCTTCAGGTTCAGGGCGTGAAATCGAGACATACGGCCGCGTCTCGTGTTCCAGCTCTTCATACTCTTCTATTTCTTCGTTCTCTTCCTTCAGGTCAGCCGATATCGGCCGCGTCGGAGACACGATTTCATAGACGAGATGGGGCTTGTCATCCCCCTGCACATAGACGGACTGATGCAGTACGGTGAACAGCAGCTCTGCTTCAATCTGTTTGACAAAGTGAGCCGATGCTTCCCGCTTGTCCGCAATTTGTCCGGGCCTTAACAGATCATCCGCTTTCCCTTGGTACGAAAACCCGGTTACTTCCCCTGTTAAAGACAGGTCGACGTAAAACCCGGTCAGCGGAAGCGGCAGACCGTCAGCCATCTGAACAAAGGAATATCTCACTTCACCTTCATTTGCGGAACTGCTTTTTTCCCGTTCGAACTCAGCCAATGCCCCCGGATGATGGGTTTCTAAAAACGCCCGCATCCGGTCTTCTATGTCCGATTCCGAAAGAGGCGCAAGATCAGTCTCGAAAGCCGGACGGGATAAGTATTTCAGTTTTCCGTCCGGTTCCAATTCGACCATGATGCCGGCTTCCGGATTGTTCTTGTCTTCCCACCAAAACAGAACCTCATCTTCCTGGTATTCTTCCACATTACTCTCGTAGCCGGCAGGTACGTTTCCGATCCGGAGAGCCAGCTGTTTCAACATCTCCTTTTCCATCATAACACTTCCTTTTCTTCCAAAAAGATTAATGATTACCAAGACTCTTTTATACAAAACTAGTATAATTAACCTGTTCGTCTTCATGACTATTGAATCAACCATCATAACAACAGGGGGTAACAAGATGTCCATTAAAAAAATGAGCGCCGTGTTTTTCATACTTCTTCTCACGGCATTTACTGCCGCATGCAGCAGCGAAACAAGCGGCGGCAAGGAAAACAGCACGGCGAAAGTAAAAATAAAAGATACGGCCTGGGTCACTTCAGACGATGCTGAACATCCGACCGCGCTGAAAGTAACGGTCACTGTCAAAAATACGGGCCATGATCCGCTTACCGTCAAAAGCAGCGACTTCTCGCTTTATCAGGATGACGCGAAAACAGCTGCGGCCGATAAAGAAGACCGGATGCAGAGCGGCACGCTTCATGCGGACAAGACAGTGACGGGAAGTCTGTACTTCACGGCTGACGAAGGCAAATCATATGAATTGGTATATCAGCCGCAGGCAAAAGACGCGAAGCCTTTATCTTATAAACTGAAAGTCAAAGGCACAGCTCCGAAAGCAAAACCCGATCCGGCGGACGCATTATCCGCATACATTGATGTGATGCTGTACGGCCGGCATAATAAAGATTTCACCCGCCTGACCGGTGTAAATGAAAAAATGACAGCCGCTGCATACCAGGAATCGGCGAAAGCAAGCTTTATCGCTTCAGCAGGCATTTCGAAGGAACAAGCGGACTCAAAAGCCATTTCCGCTATTATTGACGCCATGTCAGCAGCGCTGCGTGATCACACAGAACTCAAGGTGCAAACCAAATCCATGTCAGACGGCAAAGCCGTCCTGCAAGCAAAAGTGACGCCGCTTGATATGTCTCCGCTTGCAGGCAGGCTGCAAGACCGTGTGCAGGACTATGCCGGAAAGCATCCCGATGCTGATGAAAACGAAATTGTCAGCCATCTGCTTTCTGTCTATCCAGAAGAGTTTATGCGCCTGAAACCGGCTTCTTCTTCCGTAACGAAAGAAATCGAAATGAAGAAAAACGCCCGCGGCCAGTGGTATTTGGACACAGACGCCGATCTGGAAGGATTGACGGAAGCGTTTTTGAAAACGTCCTGACAGCAAGAAAGGAAATAGCACAGGCTATTTCCTTTTTTTATTTTCACTTGAAGATGTCACTGATATATTGAACCTCGTCTTCGGTTAATTGCACATCAAGCACGCCCAGATTATGCTTCAGCTGGTCAGGGCGTTTGGCTCCGGGGATGATCGCATCCACGGCCGGCTGCGAGAGAAGCCATGCGAGTGCGATATGCGCTGCATGCACGCCTTTTTCTTCCGCAACGGACTTCAGCTTATCCACTCTCTCCAAGTTTTGGAGAAAAGCTTCTCCCTGAAACGGCGGCCTGTTCTTTCGGCTGTCCTCAAAGACTGTGTCTTTTGTGAATTTTCCTGTCAGCAAGCCGGAAGCAAGCGGGAAATAAGGGATAAAGGAAATGCCGTTCTTTTCACAGTAAGGCAGCAGATCTTTTTCCGCCTCGCGCTGAATCAGTGAATATTCCGATTGAAAAACCTCTAAATAGCCGTCAGCGTTGAACTCCTGCAATTGCCGGAAGCTGAGATTGGAGGCGCCGATTGCTCTGATTTTCCCTTCATCCTTCAGTTCTTTTAGCGTGCCGGCCACTTCGGCCAGCGGTGTTTTGCCGTCAGGGAAGTGAACGTAATACAAATCAATCACATCTGTTTTCAGCCGCTTCAGGCTTTTTTCCGCCTCACTCCGAAGAAATTCACGGCTGTTGTCCAGCTCGATTTGTCCGTTGACCTCTTTATGCGCACCCTTTGACGCAATGACGAGGCTGTCCCGCCCGCCGCGCTCTGCGACAACTTCACCGATTAACTCTTCGGAACGCCCCAAGCCGTATATAAACGCCGTATCAATAAAATTGACGCCGCCATCCAAAGCTGTGCGGATAAGTTCTTTTCCCGTTTCATCATTAAGATTTGGAAACAGATTATGTCCTCCGACCGCATTTGCGCCAAAGCCGATACGCTTTACCCGTAAATCCGTCCTGCCCAGCGCACGTGTCTCATCCATGGCTCCATCCCCTTCCTGTTATCGCTCTTTTTATTATTAGATAGCCGGCAGGAATTATCCTTCCTGAGAGCGCCTCAATAGAAAAAACCTTGAAAAGCGTTTGCCCTTCAAGGTTTTTTTGCCGTCTATTAAGATATTAAGATGTCAGAGCCGCGGCGAAGCGATCAGCTTCATCCTGCAGGGCGCCTTCGATTTCTTTGTAGCGGCTGGAAATCGTTGATGCGCTGACGCCGTACTTCTTCGCAAGCTTGGCTTGAGAAACGGACGCGCCGTTCAGAGAAATGCTGTTCACATAATATTCAACCGCTGCCGCGAAGGCTTCCGGCTTTCTGATCGTCGGTGTTTTTTTGACACAGAATGTTTTCCACAGATCAATAACCGCCGGAACCAGCTCAGCCGGGTATTCATCCCCGCTCAGACCTTTTTCAATGGCGTCCGCCGTTTCTTTCTCCATGTCATTCGCCCACTCCGCCTGTTTTTCTTCAGCAGCCGGCTTCGTCTCTTCCGCCGTTCCTAAAAGAGCTGCCAGTACAGTGTCGAAGTCCTCCTTCATAAAGCGTTCAGGCGATTTTCCTTCCGCAAGGGCCGGGGCCGCCGCCTTTTTCACTTTGCTGATCAAAGCTTCGGTCCGCTTCACAGGGAAGATCGTAAACTGCATGAAGAACTCCGCTTTTTCCGCTTCGTGGATCGGATAGCCGAGAATCAGGCTTCCCGCCGGCGGAAGATCCTGCTGGCCGACGTCCATTTCCACTTTGAATTGTTTTTTCGTCATGACATCTTCAAAGTGAATCATTCCTTCTTTCACATCTTCAAGCACCATAACGGCAGGTGTCATGCTTTTCCATGATTCAACGATTTCCCGAGTTTTCGGGCGGTTGATGCCGCCGGCTTTTTTCTGAAGATATTCTTCAAAAATCGTCTTGCCGCCTGCCAGAGGACGGAAGAAAATTCCCCAGATGCCAAGGTTGAAGACGCCGATGTCTTTTGTCTGTCTGTCCAGCTCCGTTATGAACTCGTGCTGGTTAATAAATGATGATATGGCGTCTCTATGTGCTGTAAAGGCGTACTCCATTAAGCTTTCCTGAATCTGTTTCGCTTCTTTTGCCGCGATGTCTGCCGGAATGTCAGCTGCTTTACTTCCGCAGCATTTTTTATATTTCTTCCCGCTGCCGCATGGGCAAGGGGCATTTCTTTTCACTTTTCCCACAATAAACCCTCCGAATTCTGATATAACTTTATTATTTTAACAAAAATAACTTCAGAGGGCTTGGTTTACGGCGAAAAAAGAATATGGAAGAAAAAAAAGACCCCGGAAATTCTCTATGTCCGGAGCTTTGAAACGGTTAATTTGTATTTTGTCCGCCGCCGTTCAGACCTTCTTTAATCAGCCCGTTTACTTGACTGTTCATTAAAAGTCCGATGTGCCCGACACCGTGAATCTGCACGTTTCTCGCGCCGATCAGTCGCGACAGCGGGTTCATGACGATTAAGTCCGCTGAGCTGTAAATCGATGTATATAAAATCTTTTGGTTCGGATCAGTTCCCGGAAGCGCTCTGTTGGTCACAAGGCCGTTCGCTCCGCCGAGTGTGACGACGTTTGCGATTTTGTCCCCGCCGTCAAGATTTTTAATGTAATAGAGCGTGTTGGCGCCGCCCATGCTGTGCGCGACGATATCGACTTTATTCGCGCCTGTTTCGCTGAGCACTTTTTTCACGTAATTTGACAGTCTCGGCGCATTGTGTCTGTTGTTTCCGGTTTTGTCCAGAAAATCAATGGCGTACATCTCATTTCTTGACCAGCCTTGGGATGCCAAGTACGTTTTGATTCCCGCGAAGTTAAAGGACGCTCCGCCGATTCCGTGGACCATGACAACCGGATTATGACCTGAGGAGGCTTTTGATACGGTCGGGTGGAAGGCAAATATGGAAATGACGGACAGCATACTAACTGTAAGGATGGCTAGGACTTTGCTTTTTATTTGTTTCATGAACTTTCCTCCTGCTATGTAATATTTTTGCAATTTTCATTCTATTAAAGGAGAAAAGGAAAAAATAGTGTATTATTTACTGTTTTCTACAAATAAATAAGAGCGGAAAAATAAGAAAGTCGCCCCTTTCCCGAAAGCACGATTATGCTTTAATACGGCAATCAAAAAAAGGATAGAGCGCCCGGTTCTCTTTTCCTAGATGCATTGAAATAGATCGGAGTCCGCATATTCATCAGTCTGAGCATCGGCTGTTTGAGAGTTGAGAGGGTTTGAAGCTGTCAGGCATGAAGAGAAAACTCCCCCCTATCCCTACTATTTCGTTCTTCCATCATATAAAAACAGCATCCCGCCGATCTCGGTTACTATAGGAACGATTATTAAACCGGACTGCAGCATGCCTTTAACGATTTTTGAATTTTCCTGAGAAAATATCCGTTTTAAAAATCCTTGACACCGCCATGTGAAATCACGATAATAGACCAGTCACTATATTTAAACTGTCATTAATAAGGTGGGAACATAATGAGTTATGGAGATTCTCGTGAAAAAATACTTGCCGCGGCCACTAAGCTGTTTCAGCTGCAGGGGTATTACGGCACGGGACTGAATCAGATTATTAAAGAAAGCGGTGCGCCGAAAGGTTCTCTTTACTATCATTTTCCGGACGGCAAAGAGCAGCTCGCCATTGAGGCTGTCAATGAAATGAGCCATTATATCCGTATGAAAATAAAAGAAAGCCTTGATGCCTATCCTGATCCTGTGGAAAGCATTCAAGCGTTTTTACAGGACTTATCACGCCAATTTACATGTCCGGAGAACTTCGAAGGGTTTCCTGTCGGTTTACTGGCTGCCGAAACTGCTTTAAGAAGCGAAAAACTCCAGCAGGCCTGTCAGTGCGCTTATCAGGAATGGGAGAATCTGTTCGCTGGCAAATTGAGATCAGCCGGTTTTTCTGATGAAAAAGCGGCGGAAATCAGCACTGTTTTAAATGCCATGATAGAAGGCGGCATCATTTTGTCTTTAGCCAAAAAAGACAAAATGCCGATCATCCATATTTCAAAACAAATCCCCAGCCTTCTGAAGACATAAATACGAGAGACATGTTACGTATATAAGAGAGGAGAATGATTTTGGAAAACGCTCAACCTTCCAAACAATATAAAGTCATGCCGATCATGATTTCTTTGCTGACGGCAGGGTTTATCGGCATGTTCAGTGAAACGGCGCTGAATATCGCCCTGACTGACCTGATGAAGGAGCTGCATATCACTCCTGCGACCGTCCAGTGGCTGACGACGGGCTACCTGCTCGTACTCGGTATTCTTGTGCCGGTTTCGGGGCTGCTGCTGCAATGGTTTACGACGAGGCAGCTGTTCATCGTGTCACTCGCCTTTTCCATTGTCGGTACGCTGATTGCGGCCCTTGCGCCGAGCTTTCCGTTTCTTATGGCGGCAAGAATCGTACAGGCTTTAGGAACCGGGCTGCTGCTGCCGCTGATGTTTAATACGATTCTCGTCATCTTCCCGCCGCATAAGCGCGGAGCGGCGATGGGGACGATCGGGCTGGTCATCATGTTCGCTCCTGCGATCGGTCCGACTTTTTCAGGGCTTGTGTTAGAACATTTGAACTGGCATTGGATTTTCTGGATTTCCCTGCCGTTTCTTGTCTTGGCTCTTTTATTCGGGATCGCCTACATGCAGAACGTATCAGACATTACAAAACCGAAAATTGACGTGCTTTCAATTATTCTGTCTACGATCGGATTCGGCGGCATCGTCTTCGGTTTCAGCAATGCGGGCGAAGGATCAGGCGGCTGGTCAAGTCCGACGGTTATCGGTTCGCTCACTGTCGGTGCGATAGCGCTCATCTTATTTTCCATCAGGCAGCTGACAATGAAGCAGCCGATGATGAATCTGCGCGCTTTCCGCTATCCGATGTTTATTCTCGGTGTCGTGATTGTATTTATCTGTATGATGGTTATCTTATCAACAATGCTTCTATTGCCTATGTATTTACAAAGCGGACTGATGCTGACGGCGTTTACGTCGGGGCTCATCCTGCTGCCGGGCGGTATTTTAAACGGCTTTATGTCTCCGGTGACGGGGCGTCTGTTTGATAAATACGGGCCGAAGTGGCTTGTCATTCCCGGGTTTGTCATCACGGCAGCCGTGCTTTGGTTTTTCTCAAACATTACCGGTGCTTCGACGGCCCTTCTGATCGTCGCGCTTCATACATGCCTGATGATCGGTATTTCCATGATTATGATGCCGGCGCAAACGAACGGGTTAAACCAGCTGCCGCCGGAATTTTATCCGGACGGAACGGCCATTATGAATACGCTCCAGCAGATGGCCGGCGCAATCGGCACTGCGGTGGCGGTCAGCATCATGGCGGCCGGTCAGAAGGATTATATGAACACCGTGAAAAATCCGGATGATCCTTCCGTGTACTCCCACGCGCTGATTGCGGGCGTCCAGCACGCTTTTATCTTCGCAATGATTGTCGCCGTGATCGGCCTGATCAGCGCTTTCTTTATGAAACGGGTCAAAGTGAATCACTCATAAGAAAACAGCAGACTCTCCATGAGTCTGCTGTTTTTTATATACCGCGGGCTTTAGCCAGTTCATCAATCGCATAAATAAGGTCATCGGCCGTGTTATAGAAATGCGGCGCCAGCCGGATGATTTGTCCGCTGGGCGCGCATACGATGTTTTTCCGTTTCAAAAACGCAGCCGTTTCCGCCGCTTTTTCATCCCATATGGAAATCATGCCGGGCCTGTCATCGGCTGACGGCGGGCCTGCGAGGCGCAGCCCTTTTTCAGAAGCGTATTCGTACCCAAATGCGCTGAGTTTTTTTACTTCTTGATGAATACGATCTGTGCCGATATCGTTTAAAAGGGATAAAGCCGCCTGTGCCGCATATATGCTGATAAATGCCGGGGTTCCGGTCTCGAAGCGTTTGGCTCCGTCAGCATAAGAAAAATGGGTTAAATTCAGCATCGACGCCCGCTGCTGCCCGAACCACCCGGTGACTTTCGGCTTCAGCCGCTCGGCAAGTTCCTTTCTGACATAAAGAAACGCCGTCCCCGGTATGCCGAGCATATACTTTCTCGCACCCGCAGCCAGCATATCAACTCCCCATTCATTTACATCAATCGGGACATGCCCCGCCGATTGATAAGCATCGACAAAAAGAAGCGATCCCTTCTTTGCGGATATCTCGGCAATGCGCTTGATATCCTGGACGAAACCGGACGTATATGACACATGGGGCACACAGGTGAAAAGCGTCTGCTCCGTAATATACGTCTCATACCGCTCTAGCGGAATCATTCCTTCTTCAGATGGAATCACTGAAAGCTCCATCCCAGTCTGAGCCTTCAGAATGTGAGCGATCGCCGGAAAATCTAATTCCGTATACACCGCCTGTTTCTTTCGGCAATCTGGTAAAGCAGAAACGACGGCAGAGGCGGCAGCCGTTACTGAAGGTAAAACGGCAATTTCTTCAGGCTGGGCGCCGATCAATTTCGCAAACTCACATCTTGCCTGCTCCGTGCGGCAGGTGGCTTCCTCCCAATTTCCTCCGTACAGAAGCAGGCTTTCCTGATAATCAGTTATCGCTTTTGACACCGGCCGGGCAAGAGCGCTTTGAGAGCAGCTGGCGAGCATCGTATGTGTTTGGAGCACAGGAAATAAAGATCGGTATTGCAGCAGAGGCGAATTCAAGACTATTTCCCCCTTCGGCAGGAATATATGTCCATTATAGAGTATGGTAAAAAGAAAAGGAGGGTTTTTGATGGAGAAAAAAGTATTGCTTACAGGCTTTGACCCCTTCGGCGGGGAGACGGTCAATCCTTCATGGGAAGCGGTCAAACGGCTGGATGGTGCCGCTGAAGGCCCCGCTTCTATCGTATCCGAACAAGTTCCGACCGTTTTTTACAAGTCCCTTGCCGTGCTGCGCGAAGCGATGAAGAAACATCAGCCTGACATTATCATCTGTGTCGGACAGGCGGGCGGCAGAATGCAGATCACGCCGGAACGGGTCGCGATCAATCTGAATGAGGCGCGCATACCGGATAACGAAGGAAACCAGCCTGTCGGGGAAAACATTTCTCAAGGCGGTCCCGCGGCCTATTGGACCGGCCTTCCGATCAAACGGATCGTTGAAGAAATAAAAAAAGAAGGCATTCCCGCGGCTGTATCCTACACGGCGGGGACGTTTGTATGCAATCATCTCTTTTACGGGCTGATGGATGAAATCAGCCGTCATCATCCGCACATCCGGGGCGGATTTATACACATCCCGTACATTCCGGAGCAAACCTTGCAGAAGTCCGCGCCGAGCCTCAGCCTTGATCACATCACAAAAGCGCTCAAAATCGCCGCGGTAACCGCCGCGGCGCATGAGGACGATATTGAGACCGGCGGAGGCGAGCTTCACTAAGCGGCGGACGGCGTCTCGGCCCATTTCTTTCGGTAAACGATGCGGGACAGCGTCACACTGATTTCGTAGAGGACGAGCAGCGGAATCATGACGAGAAAGTCAGACATAAAATCCGGCGGCGTAATCAGCACCGAGACGACGATCAGCAAAAAATACGAAAGCTTTCGAGCCTTTGCCAACCGGGTTGGGTTCACGATCCCCAGACGCGTCAGAAACATGACGGCCAGAGGCATTTCAAACAAAAACCCGAACGGCAATGTAAGATTAAGCATAAAGGTAAAATACTTATCCGCCGTAAATACCATGTCAAAGTGGCCGGCGGATAATTGTGTTAAAAATCCGAGCACAATCGGAAAGAGCACAAAATACCCGAAGGAAATTCCGATGATAAACAAAACGGAAAGCCCGGGAATGTAAAGCAAAGCGGCGCGGCGTTCAAACGGGGTCAAGGCCGGCGCCGTAAAACGCCAGAGCTGAAAGGCGGCAACCGGAATCGTTACCGTAATGGCGCAAATACCCGCAATCATCATGTACACCCATAAAATCTCGCTCGGGCCTAAAACGGCCAGTCTGCCATGCAAATCCTTGATCAGCCAGTCATAAATATCCTGCACAAACCAGCAGGCGCCGATAAAAAACACGAGAAAGGCGATGACGGTTTTAATAAGACGCTGCCGGATTTCCTCTAAATGCCCGATCAAGTGGGTTTCTTTTTTATCCAATCGTACATCCTCCTTATATAAAAGAAGAGGCAGAAGCGGATTCGTCTGCCCCCCGTGTCATGATTCAGCCTGCCGTTTTGTCTTTCTCAGCCGCCTGCTTGTCCGACTCTTCATTTGAGACCAGTGTTTTTGCGGCGCTTTTAAATTCAAGCAGCGTCCGGCCGGCTGCACGGCCGATTTCCGGAAGCTTTGAAGGTCCGAAAATGATGAGAGCGATGACGAAGATCAGGATTAACCCGGGAATGCCGATATTTGAAAACATGAATGTGCCCCCTTATTGTGAGATTTTGGCCCGTTTCTTTCTCATTTGCTTTTCGTGCGCATTGTTATGGGCGAAGAATCGATCCTCTTCCACTTCGTTTGACTGCTTTAAGCCTCCCGCAACCGCGTTTTGAGAGACCTTCCGAATCCCCGTCTGGTCTTTCTGATAAATGAAGGAAGCCCGCGTGGATACCTCAGCCCCCGGCTCCGTCACATACGGCACCACTCTGTAATCCGCCCTCCATTGGGCCGGCGTCACCGTACAGCGGACATAGCCGCGGTAATCGTTGAAAAACTTAATGTGCGGGTTTTGTTTTAAGATCTGATCCGTATCGGCCCGTTTATCCGCCCCGTTTCCTCCCGATGTAATGGAAGTCCCGACGAATTCGGCGCCGAAGATCTTTGAATTCGTTTGATTAAAATCGGTATGCAGGTTTGACGCCCAGCTTGCATGAACATCACCCGTCAGCACGATGACATTGTTCAGATTTTTGCTTTTTATAAAATTGATGACCCGCTCCCGCTGTGCCGGGTAGCCGTCCCATGAATCCATGCTGAATATCGGATTCGCGGTTGTTCCGAAATTCCATTGTGCGAAAAAGATTTGCTGCGCCAGCACATTCCACTTCGCTTTTGATGCGGCTAAGTTTTCGAACAGCCATTGCTCCTGCTCTGTCCCCATCAATGTGCGTTTCGGGTCTCTCCACTCATCAGAAGGGGGCTTATTCCCGTCTCCGTTGGCCTGGTCATCTCTGTACTGTCTTGTATCAAGCACATTAAACGAGGCTAAATCGCCATATGAGAATTGCCTGTACAGCCGCATATCAGGGCCGTTCGGCAGTGACATGCGCCGGAGCGGCATGTGTTCATAATAAGCCTGATACGCTGCGGCGCGTCTGAGCACAAACGCTTCAACCGATTGGCCTTTTTCGGGGATGACATTGGCATAATTGTTTTCCACCTCATGATCGTCCCACGTCACGACCCACGGAAATGCGGCGTGGGCGGCTTTCAGATTGGCATCAGAGCGGTATTGGGCGTGACGGTTCCGGTAATCTGCCAGTGTATACACTTCGGCGCTGCTGTGCGTCCTGACATTTCCCGTTTTTGACACATATTCATTCGGTCCGTATTCATAAATGTAATCTCCGAGATGGAAGACGAGATCAAGCTTTTCCTTCGCCATATGCTTATACGCCGTATAATAGCCGTGTTCATACTGCTGGCATGAGGCAAACGCAAACGTCATGGCGGATACGGTATCACCGGGGGCGGGCAGCGTTTTCGTCCGGCCGACGGGGCTGAGCTCATGCCCGCTTTTAAATCGGTAATAGTACACTTTATTGGGCTTGAGCCCGTCCGCCTCCACATGGACGGAGTGACCGAGATTCGGCTTGGCCATTTCCGTGCCGCGTTTGACGATATGGCGGAAATGTTCATCAGTGGCGATTTCCCAATTTACCGGCACAGCCTGCTTCGGCATGCCGCCCCCATTCAGCGGGTCCGGGGCAAGACGCGTCCAGAGAATGACGCTGTCAGACAGCGGGTCGCCGGAAGCTACGCCGAGGGTGAACGGATAGTTAGAAAATTTCGGAGCGGCATTCACTTCAAACGCGCCGATGGATTGCGCGATCGCTAAACCGAGGGAAAGGCCGGCGATTTTCCCCGCGCCCTGTATAAATGCGCGGCGGTCAAATGTATTGTTCTGAAAGCTTTTGTTCTCCAATTCCTTGATCCATTCATCTAAACGGCCGTCATGTGTCATGTCAGTTCCCCTTTCTTCTCATTGATCGCCCTCATTATAAAAAAGAAATGTTAAACCGCTATGAAGAAGTGTGAAGGATTTGTAAGGCCGGAAAATGAACGGCGGGAGACATTTTTCACATTGTTTCGACAAACCTTTGCCCAGCCGGGAGAAATCCCCCTCTGTTTCTTTTTGGCTTTCATCCGTCAAGCGCACTTTGTTCCTATTTTTCTTCACAAGAAATTAAAAAAACACCGTTCATTCCAAGAACGGTGCGTCCGGTATTAAAATGTATTGTACACGTTTTCGCATGTTTCGCCTGTCGGCTGATAGAAGCAGTGGGATTTGAATCTGGCAACAAGCGGCTGATTATACCAAGTCGGCGGGCAGTCTCCCGGCGGCTTAAAATACCATAGGCTGAATTTAGCCGGCCAAAACCGTTCACCGTTAATCGTCCGGCGGGCAAGCCTCCGCTCGGATTCACGCGGCCTCTGGTAAAAGTATCCGTGAGTCACCGCTTCAAACGCGTGCGGCTGAAATACCATCTGCCTGATGGTGCGCAAACCTTTAAAATCAGAACAATTCGCCCGCACCCGATTGATTCCCACATTGCCGACCAGCAGCATTCCCTGCTTTCCTTCGCCTTCCGCTTCCGCCCTGAGCAGCCTTGCCATTAGATCGACATCGGCGTTCGACGCTTTTACGACTGCCATCATGACACCTCCCGTTTTTACTCCTTTCATCATATTCAGCCGCGGCCCAGTGATGACAGACAAAAGCCAGAAAACAAATGTTCACGAAAAAAAGGTTTATATTTCACATGATGAGGAAACATACTAACATGATTTCCATAAGGAGGAATTCGCATGGAGCACATTAAAGCGCTTGCCATTAAAGGCATTATGACCATCATTATTCTGTATCTGATCCTGGGCTTAGGTTTTCGCTTTACATTCGGCGACGTGCTGCTGATGACCATTGTGTTGGGAGCCGTTTCCTACTTTACGGGCGATCTTTACGTGCTGCCGAGATGGAATAACATTACGGCGGCGTCCGCTGATTTCGGAATCGCGTTTCTTGTTGTATGGCTGATGGGGATGCCGCTGTCCATGGGCATTTCAGGAGGAAGACTGGCGTTTGCCGCTCTTATTTCCGCCATCATCATTGCTGTCGGAGAATACTTTTTCCATATCTATCTGATGAGAAAAGACTTGGGCGGGTCCCGTTTTTTAGAGCCCCGATCTGAATAACGCAAAAAAGTCCGGATAACGGCCTTCAGCTTGTAGAGAAAATGATTTCTTTCCATATTCATTTGATTTCAGGTGCAGAAAAAGCACTCCCACATACCTAGCCTTGCTTGGCTAGGTATGCGGCAATCTTCTTCATGTTCTGGCATGGCGGCTGTGAGGAGAACTTGTTCGCTCACATTTAGTTTTCCCCTCAACCTGCAATAGCGAAGCCCTTGCAGGTGTTTTGAATCTGCAAAGCTTCGCTCTATTTTTTTTGCAGAGGTTTTTTCCTGAAACAGACAAACGTTTTGTCTGACCTTTTCTTTATCATCCTCCCATACATGTCGGGTGATGACCTTTTGATGGTTTATTGATCTTTTGCATTGTTCGAGAAAGTGCATGCGGACCAGATTTCAGGATATGATTTATATGATCGATATCCTTTTCGGTCAGTTGTTGCGTATGTAAGCGTTTGGTGATTTAGACAAATGTATCTGTATAAACACTTTATACATCTTGATATAACTGATAAACCCTTTTCAGCCTTTCTTCGAGCTGTTCAAAATGAACGAAGCGGGCTTCTCTCAGAAACTCAGTCCCATCAATGAACAAAAGAAGCACGGGGACAGTGAAGACTGAAAATCTGCCGGCAACCTCTTCTACCTCGTCAGCATTGATATGCCCCAATTTGATATTTGGAAACTGATCCAATACTTTTCTGAGCTGCGGCAGAACAGCGTGACATACTGTACAGGCAGGTCTTGAAATGTAGATAAAACTGAATTGATGCTGTTTAATAAAATTCTCGATAGAATCTAATGAATGTAAGTCTGTCAGCTCTTTCATCAAAACCCTCCTTCAAATCGGCTCGTCTTTCATGACCAAGCTCATCAATACTCGTACCTTCACTATACACATTTATATTGATCATACCCGATTTTTTGCTTTGCAGAGCACCCGCAAATGATGCTTAAAATTCCAAAACAAAAGAACAGTTACCGCTTTTCAGTAACTGTTCTTAGATACTTATATTAAAAATGCAAAGCGTACGCCCCTGAACCGATGAGTGCAACTCCGATGGAGACTACAATCAGCACCAAGTTATATTCAAAACCGCCGGCACCGTTCGCAAACCCTTTCGCTCCATGAACTTTTACAATGGCACCTAACATAATGATCGTTATGATAGCAGCTCCAAGCGGGAGGAATACACCTAAAATAAATAAAATTCCGCTTACGAATTCCCCGAGACCTGATAAAGCGGCCGCGGCATTGCCTGGTTTAACTCCAATTGACTCGAACCATTGCCCGGTTCCTTTAATCCCGTATCCGCCAAACCAGCCAAATAATTTTTGTGATCCATAAAACAGAAACACCACACCAATCATGATTCGAATAAGCAATAATCCTGTATCTTCCATTTTTATCTCTCCTTATTTTTCATTTTATATGATGTACTGCAAGGCAGCTTGTTTACCAACGGTCACTTCCAGCAAACATCTGTTAAATGTATGTCTTTTTATTTTTCTTCATGCTTCACGTTCATCTATAAATCAATCTAATTCTCTCACTTCAAACGGCAGCAGCACTTGTTCAATATGAGCCCGATGCGGTTCATACTGCTCAGGGAGCATCAATTTTTTGCCCATTGTTTCTTGTGACTCATCATGGGCAAAGCCCGGCGGATCAGTTGCGATCTCAAATAAGATTTCCCCATGTTCTCTGAAGTAAACCGCATTAAAATAGTTTCTATCCTGAACAGGAGTCACACCATATCCGTGTGCAGCAATGAATCTTTGCCATTCTAATTGATCTTCGTCATCCTGAGCCCGCCAAGCGATGTGATGGACCGTGCCGACACCCATTTGTCCGCGGCCGATAGGCGTTAATTTAAGATCAATCACATTTCCGATATCACCGGCAGAACGATAACGAACGAAGTCTCCTTCTTTACCGACTCGCTCAAGCCCCATGATGTTTTCTAGCACTTCACCTGTCTTTTCAGGCTGTGCTGATAACAGGGTTGCACCGCCAAAGCCTTTAATGGCAACATCCGGGGTTACATCTCCGAAAGTCCACGTATTGGCCTCCCCTGCTTCTCTTTCCACGATTTCTAAATGCAGGCCATGCGGGTCATCAAATTCTATATATTGTTCCCCAAAACGCTCGATTTTTGTGTATGGCACGTTGAACTTTTCAAGTCTCTTTTCCCAAAATGCCATAGCACCTCTCGGCACGACGTAAGATGTCACACCAACCTGTCCGTCTCCAATGATGCCTTGACGGGCGTCCGCCCACGGAAAGAATGTGATGATTGTTCCCGGCTTCCCGCCTTCATCCCCAAAATAAAGGTGATACGTACCCGGATCATCAAAATTGACCGTTTGCTTGACCAATCTCAGCCCCAGCACTCCAGCGTAGAAATCAGCATTCTCTTGAGGGTGACCGACAATTGCTGTAATATGATGTATTCCCATCGTTTTTTTAGCCATTCTTATCCGCTCCCTTACAAATATTTAAATATACTCCACAAACTCATTCACAGGCTTTCGGTAGCCGCGCGGCCTTCTGCTTTCTGTTTTTTCTTTCCCGATTGTAATCATCATGACAATCTCAAATTGATCATCTATATTCAAAATCTGTTTCACGGCTTCAGTATCAAACCCTATCATCGGACAGGTGTCCCAGCCTTTTTCCTTAGCACTCAGCATAAACATCATCGCAGAAAGTGAAGCATTTCTTATCGCCTCATCTCTCTTAAATGGTTCTCCCCTGTTTTCATAAAACGAAACGGTGTCTTGAACCATGTGATCATACTCTTGTTTATTTAATACCCCCAGCATCTTCAATCCTTCATAGATGTCAGCCGCTTTCTGATATGCCTGCTTATCCCCTAAAACCAAAAGAACCGCTGATGAGCTAAACACTTTATATTGTCCGTTTGCGGCCTGCTTCAGCTTTTCTTTTACATCCGGGTCAAGAACCGTCACATATTTTGTATGCTGCAAATTAAAAGCTGATGGAGCCAACGCAACCAATTCAAACATTTCGTTAAGTTCATCTCTTGTGATTGGATGATCTGGAAGAAAGTTGCTTGCAGATCTTCTTTCATTCACTAGCTGTACAAATTCAGCCATTTCCCTCGTCCCCCCTTTATCTCGAATTCGAGATATTATGGTATAAAAAATCAAATAGCATATGATCAAAAAACGAAACGTTCTCTTCACTGATCTTTTCGTGATTCAAACGATCGGCAGGTTCTTATCCTGCACTCTAATTAAATTATATTGAATTAAAATATCTTGAATTCGAGATAATAATAAAAGATAAATACTCAAATGTCAACAGTTCATTTTTAAATTCAGCGCAATTTTGTCTGTGTACTGTTTAGCCCTGCTCCAACTTTTTTTCTGTCACCTTATTTATTAGTAAACAGGAAACAACCTTGCTATAGACCCACTCGAAACTGAATTGGTATGATAAGCAAAGTGATTACACAAGAAAGGATACGGAGAGCGAATCAAAAGCGCTCCTATTTTTTTGTGCAGTTTTATAGGAGGAAAAAATGACAAGTGAAAGAGAACAAATAAGCAAAAAAGTTGCCTTGATTGCATTGATAGCCAATCTGATCTTAATGGCAGGAAAGATCTTTTTTGGACTGGTAGGCGATAGTGAAGCAGTTTTTGCCGACGGTATACATTCTGCAGCGGATGTCGTGGCTTCGATTGCTGTCCTGGCCGTCATCGGCATTTCTAATAAGCCGCCCGATCAAGACCATCCTTTCGGGCATGGCAAAGCTGAGGTCATCAGCGAAGCGATTGTAGGAATAATATTAGTGCTCGTTTCCGTGTATATTCTAATAGAAGCGATTTCGTCCTTTGTTGAAGGTCCAAGCATCCCGCAATACAGCGCATTGTTTGCGGCTCTAATATCCTACGTGGCTAAGCAGATCTTATATCGTTATTCGATCAAACAAGGGGAAAAATGGAACAGTAAAGCGGTTATAGCGATTGCATACGATCATAAAGGCGATATCGTTGCCTCTCTTGCCGCTTTTATCGGCGTCCTATTGGCGATTATCGGGACCACCCGCGGATGGTCCTTTCTGTTGTACGCCGATGCAATTGCCAGTGTCATCGTGGCGTACCTCATTTTTAAGATTTCAATGGAATTAATCAGGCCCTCTGTTGACGTTCTCATGGAAAAAAGTGTTGATCCCGAACTGATAGAGGAATATAAAGCGGTTATTTTGCATTGTCCTCAAGTCAAACGACTCGATAAAATCCGAGCGAGAGAACATGGCCACTATAAATTGCTTGATGTCCGGTTATCTTTGGATCATGATTTGACGATTAAGCAGGGACACGATATCGCCCGCGAAATCCGAAATGAAATCAAAAGACACTTTTCAGATGTTGAAGAAGTGCTCATTCATGTGAATCCTTATTTTGAAGAATGAAAAAGCAGCTTGTATAGAAAATGATGTTTTTCTACAAGCTTTTTTGTTTTGTCCTGTTTCTTTACATATTCATTTGATTTCAGGTGCAGAAAAAGCACTCCCACATACCTAGCCTTGCTTGGCTAGGTATGTGGGAGTTTTCAACATCATTTTGAATAAGATCAGCGGATCAAGTGAGGGACGGCCTTTATTTCAGCTGCAGTAAGGTTTGACCTTTTCAACGCTGAAAGAGAAGTCTATGTACTGATCAATTTTTCAAAGCAGGTGATCCTCTTCGACAAGTTGGTCAAGCAGAACAAATTCGGCTGTGTTTTGAGAAGCGTTTCTTGTGTGGAACATGAGAAAGACACGTCCTTTTCTGTCTTTCCTTTATTTTATGACAGGGGAATGGAAAATAAAGGCTGTCGAGATTTTCTCGACAGCCTTTAGGCCGGATAACGGCCTTTTTTGTTTGATTTCACTGATCAATATGCTTTTTGATAAAATGCAGCAGCGTGTTTCCCTGAGCCGTCAAAATGACGCCCTTTGCGCCGCACTTCGGGCAGGGCGCTCCTTCTTTCTCCGTGCCGGTTCCTTCGCAATGCGGACAAGTGAGTTCAAGATCGTCGGTTGCGATCACCATGAATATCCCTCCTTTTTTGATTTTCTGTCCGTCTCCAGTCACTTTCCATGGCCATCACCTCCTTAACGATACAAAAAAACCCCATCCATCAAAGGACGAGGTTTTCGCGGTGCCACCTTTATTAACGGCTGAAAAGCCATTCTCTCAAAAAGTACAGAAACAACACGGTTTCAATACTCCTTTCTTGATAACGGGGAAAGAATCCCGGCACCGCCTACTTTCATTTCAGCGCAGCAATTCAGAAGCCCATTCGGCATCGGACGGGGATCGGTTCACAGCGGCCACCGACTCTCTGAACCCCGCGCGCAGATGCGTACTTACTCTTCCTCAGCATTGTTCATCCGTTCTTTTATTTTAAAAAGTATCATACGCTGTCATCCGGCGGAAGTCAATAACCTTTCGAATCAGACAGGCCGAGCATTTCCCGCGCCATTTGCATATGTTCTTCCCGCCCCGTCTGAAGCGCGAACTTCGCTGTCTCCACAGGATAAGCAGCCTGCCATTCTGTCACATGCTCCTGCATTTTCGGCCAGACACGCCCGCCTTCAGCTTGGTAGCTCTTAATCAGGCGTTTCGTTTCTTTTTCTCCTAATATCACTTGATAAAGGACAAAATCCTTGGCCGGATCGGCAACCTTTGCCTCCGTCCAATCGAGAAGACCCGTCACCTGCTGATTTTGACCGATTAATATATGCGGAGGATGCAAGTCGCCATGGATCAGCGCGGAAAAATCAGGCCAATACGAGCTGTCATTTATCCATGTTTGCCATCTTTGCCAAAGCGGCTCTGAAACTCCGATTTCTTTTTTTATATGATCCATCGATTCCGCTGTCCTTTGCCTGACGTCATCCGGTTTTATGATTTCAATGCCGGATCTGGAGGCAGCGGCCGGATCTGCCCCGTGCAGCTCGGCTAATGCCGCGGCAAGCGAGCCGACAAAACCGTCTGAAGGCGGCTCGTGCTCCATATTCCAGACGTACTGTTTCTTATCCAGATCAATTGCGGCGGCGGGTATCCCGCCCAGTTTCGGATAAGCGATCAGTTCCGGTGTATGAATCCGCCAATCGGGCACTGATACCGTGGCATAGCTGCGGAGAAACGTGAGAACGTCACTTTCCGCAGCCGCTCTTTCGATAACATCGGGGCGGCGCGGTTTTCGGAGCACCCATGTTACGCCGCTGTCATCTTCAGCAAATACGACTTGGAAGTCCATACCCGTTTCATTTATGTCCGCCCCTTCATATTTTAACTGTAAGCCATTTTCCTTTGCGATGTTCAGAACGGATTCTATATCCCTTTGTTTTGTCATTTTGTTTCCCCATTTCCCTTATTTACTGACACAGAGATTCGCCTGAGGCGGAGAAAAAAAGAGAAATGTGAAGACGCCAAAAAGAGGGCGGCATAATCGCCGCCCCCTCACTATAACTGTCAGGGTCCTTTATTCAGGCAGACAATCCCGGTTTCCTCCGCGCTCAAGGCAGAGACATTGACACTATTTCATTAGTGCGTAAACCGGAATATAATTTGCCATCAGGATCCCTCCGTTCTTTTTTGAGTTAACATTATATTACACAAAGACCTGATATAAGTAAACTTTATTGTTCAGGTTACCGGCTTCCCCCGCTGACAAATTTCGATCCTTCGCGTAAATCTTTCGCCTCCAAAAAGAAGACGTGAATGAATTTTTTCATATTCACTTTAACCGGAGAAAGCGGAATCGTTTCTTTGGCCTGCATTTCTTTCATTCTCTTGCTGACGGCAGGGAAATCGAAGAATTTCGAGGCGTAGTATTCAAATTTGGGATTTGAAAAATCCGTTGTGCCCAGAGAAGCGAAGTGGTTTAACGAATGAATGATTGCTCTTCTGATCCGCTGTTCGGAGGCTTTGGTCTCCCTGCTGACGTCTGCTTCCGACGCCGCGGGCCCCAGTTTCCGCAGCGCGACATTTGTAAACACCCGCTTCAGCGACGGAACGCTTTTTTGCGCTTGCTCATCCTCAAATAAAAAGTGCAGCACGGCCATCAGATCGTGCGCGCCGCTTTCTCCCACAATCCCTAATTCTGATAACAGAAATTTCCCCGTCTCTTTAACGGATTTTTCATGAGCTTCAGGAAGGCGGCTTTGCTGCGGTTCATTGCGGTGAACAAGCCGTCTTAACGAATTTTGGATGTCGCCGATGGACGTTTCCAATTCTATAAGGTCTTTCACTTTTCGGAGCACGGTGATGATCTCAATTTTGTTGATCGGTTTGTGGATAAAATATTCAATACCGAGAGAATAGGCTTCCCCCACCATTTCCTTCGCCTCCACCTGCGATATCATCACCGTTTTTCCGGTGTACGAATTCTGCAGGTGCCGGATCGTCTCAATCCCGTCCCGCCCCGGCATCAGCAGATCTATTAATAAAATGTCGACTTGTTTAAAATGGAGATAATGCCCTTCAATCTGACTCCCGTCCTCCGCCTCACCGACGACTTCGCCTAAGTCCTCATCCTCGATAATCTGTCTCAAAATAGAACGGATCGCCCGGTCATCATCAGCTATAAAAAAACGCATTATGAACTCCCCCTTTCTGCAATCAAATGCCTCACCGGCAGCTGAATCGTAAATATGACGCCCTTTGGCTTGTTATGAAAGGAGATGTCTCCTTCAAGTTCAGTTACGATTTCCTTCACGTAAGAAAGCCCGATGCCCGTTGAAGGGGTGCCGAATTCATCGTATTTGGACGTAAACCCCGGATCATAGACAATCTCTCCGATTTTTTCCGGAATGCCGGGACCGTCATCTTCCGCCTGAAATTCGGCCGTATCATCCTCCGCCCTGCGCAGCGTGAGGCGGATCTCACCCCTGTCTCCCATGGCCTCCACGGCATTGGCGGTAAGATTATTCAAGATCGACAAGACGGTAAAGACATGGTAATCGGGGTGCTCTCCTTCAATCACGCTTCGGAACTGAATGTCCTTGCCTAAAGATTCGGCGTATTTTTCATTGATGCGGATGACGAGGCCGATCAGGGCGGCGGCATCCATGTAATCCCGGAATCTCTCATTTGAAATCAGCTTCGACAGTCCGGCGAATATCCGCTGATTGTCTTTTTTCACTTCATGAATTTCTCCCGCCAGGCGCAGCATGCGGCTGCCGAGCTCCCGGTCGTTCCCGCTCATTTCCCGATACAGCTGATAGGATTCCTTCGTCACATGTTCCGTCGTTTTCAGCGTTTTTTTCAAATGAATCGTTTCTTCATACAAGTTAGACACGATCATCAGCATGTGCTCATGCTGCTTTCTCGTTTGCTTTTCCCTGACCTGAGCTTCATGCAGTTTCATCACGTTGAAAAAACTCAGCACTATAAATGTGTGAGAAACAGCGATAACCGCAATATCCGCCAGCTTGTCCGGTATCATAATCGGCTGGCCCCCGGAAAACTGAACCGCCATTTCAACGGTGTCAGACGCGATTTCAATGAGAAAACCGAGGAATCCGATCATCAGCAGCCGATCCCGGAAATGTCTGACCTTCAACATGTAAAACAAGCAGGCATATGTAAAGTAAAAAAAGAAACTTGGATATTGGCTGAAAAAAGCCTCCGTAAAGCCGGCATGCTCTCCTCCCCAGCAAGCCAGGCCGATCCGGAATGCCACAACGGCTGCACCTGTCAACAGCCCTGACAATACCGCCGGCACATGCCGCAACAGCAGCAGAAAAAAGAAAAAAGCGGGCGCGCCGAAGCTGATCCGGTACACCTCATTTACGGGGTAAAATTTCAGTTCCCCCGCCAGCGGCACGGTGATCAGCATAAGGGCGAAAAGATAGCCGTCTTTTTTTAGTAAATATTCGAGCCTGATCACAATCACTTCCTTCTTCTATCTATTTTGAATAAGACCGAAGGAGTCCGCAAATTTCTTTAGACCCGGTTAGCGGGACGCTCGGGCTGATTTATAAATCTATCGGCTTATTTTAAGAATGATTTTGTCGTATTTTGTATGATTCTGTAGATGTCATTATACATTAAAATTGAACACACTATATTTGAAAACGTTTTCCAAGACCGGTTTCCGCTTGCGGACAGGCTTGCAATAGAGGAGGAATGTTATGAAAGATATGGTCAGAGAGCGCCTTGAAAAAGAGGAACTGGCTTCACTTTTACAAGATTGGGTCGAGCATTACCGCCCGTTTTCCGTTAATGGAAAAAGCGCAAATTATATACCCGCCCTCGGAGAAATCAACGACTCTCAGCTGGGCATTTGCATATTAGAGCCTGATGGCTCCGTGATTCATGCCGGTGAGTGGAATGTCCCGTTCACATTGCAGAGCATCTCAAAAGTCATCAGCTTTATTGCGGCCTGCATGAACAGAGGCATTTCTTACGTGCTGGATCGCGTGGACGTGGAGCCGACAGGTGACGCGTTTAATTCTATCATCCGGCTTGAAATCAATAAACCCGGCAAGCCGTTCAACCCGATGATCAATGCGGGCGCCATTACCGTCGCCTCGCTTCTTCCGGGTGAAACGGCGCATGATAAATTAGAATACCTGTTTTCCGTTTTTGAAAAATTAATAGGAAAACGGCCTCACATTCACGAGGAGGTCTTCCGCTCTGAATGGCAGACCGCGCACCGGAACAGGGCCCTCGCCTACTATTTAAAAGAAACGAACTTTCTTGAAGCGGATGTGGAAGAAACGCTGGAAGTCTACTTAAAGCAATGCGCCATGGAGGGTACAACCGAGGACATCGCTTTAATCGGATTGATTCTTGCGCATGACGGCTACCATCCGATCCGCCGGGAACAGGTCATTCCGAAAGATGTGGCGAAACTCGCCAAAGCCCTGATGCTGACGTGCGGCATGTACAATGCGTCAGGCAAGTATGCGGCTTTCGTCGGTGTCCCGGCAAAAAGCGGGGTATCCGGCGGCATTATGGCATTGGTTCCTCCAAGCGCCAGAAGGGAACAGCCTTTTCATAACGGCTGCGGCATCGGCATTTACGGTCCGGCCATTGATGAATACGGCAACAGCCTGACGGGCGGCATGTTGCTGAAACATATCGCACAGGAGTGGGAGCTCAGTATTTTTTAATCAAACGAACCAAGAGGTGATTGGATGCAGGAATTCCTTGAAAATGTAATCGGCTCAGCAAATGATTTTTTATGGTCAAAACTTTTAATCGTACTGCTTCTTTCTCTGGGACTGTTTTTTACGTTCAGATCAAAGGGTCTGCAAGTCCGCATGCTGAGGGAAATGATCCGGGTTTTAAAAGAAGGCGCGGCCGCCCGGTCAAAAAACAGCATTTCCCCGTTTCAGGCATTTTGCATCAGTATGGCGGCGCGTGTCGGAACCGGAAATATTACCGGAATCGCTATTGCGATCGCACTCGGCGGTCCGGGTGCTATTTTCTGGATGTGGATTATCGCAGTCATCGGTTCGGCTTCAAGCTTTGTTGAAAGCACGCTTGCCCAAATTTATAAAGTAAAAGATCAAAACGGCTTCCGCGGCGGCCCGGCCTATTACATGGAAAAAGGCCTGAAGAAACGCTGGATGGGCGCGCTGTTCGCCGTATTAATCACACTGTCATTCGGAATCGTCTTTAACTCCGTTCAGTCTAATACGATCAGTATCGCTTTTCAAAACGCGTTCGGCACCAGCCGGCTTACATTGGGCCTCATTTTAATAGCGGTCTTCGGCTGCGTCATTTTCGGAGGCGTCAAACGAATTGCGAAGATGGCGGAATATGTCGTAGTCGTCTTAGCTGTTTTATATATCGGCATCGCTTTCTTTGTCATTCTGACGAACATCACCCAATTGCCTAGCGTCCTGTCGATTATCGTAAAAAATGCTTTCGGTATTGATCAGGCAGCGGGCGGCGCTTTAGGTGCGGCATTGATGCAAGGTGTGAGACGCGGGATTTTCTCAAATGAAGCGGGAATGGGAAGCGCCCCGAACGCGGCGGCGACAGCTACAACGAGCCACCCGGTGAAACAGGGTCTTATTCAGGCATTCGGCGTCCTGACGGATACGCTTGTCATTTGTACAAGCACGGCACTTATCATTTTATTTTCAGACGCTTATCACCAGCCGGGACTGAGCGGCATCGCGCTTTCTCAGGCGGCTTTGAGCGCCCATGTCGGCGCGTGGGCGTCGGGTTTCCTTGCCGTCTTAATGCTTCTGTTCGGCTTCAGCGCTCTTATGGGTAACTATTATTACGGAGAAACCAATATCGGATTCTTAAGCCAGAACAAAAAATGGCTGTTCATTTACCGCATCTGTGTGCTTGGAATGGTTCTGTTCGGATGTATTTCCAAAGTCCAGCTTGTCTGGGATATGGCTGACTTGTTCATGGGCTTAATGGTGGTCGTGAATTTAATCGCGATTTTCCTTCTGTCGAAAAAAGCGTTTGCCGCCTTGAACGATTATGTCCGGCAAAAGAAAGCCGGAAAGGACCCCGTCTTTTACAGAGATGTGCTCCCTGATGACGACGAGATCGAATGCTGGGAGTATTCAGATATCGCTAAAAACGCGAAAGGCAAACATATTTCCTAAACAAAAGGTGTTCAGGCAGTCATCCTGAACACCTTTTTTCTGCGGGTTCATTGACAAAGAGAAAAGCGTCTATTACTCTTTTTATATATTTTCAGAAAAGTCAGAGAGGAATACCTATGAATCCCATTACACAAATATTAGATGAATATCCGGTTATGATCATAGACGGAGCGATGGCTACCGAGCTTGAACGGATGGGCTGTGATTTAAATGACGATCTGTGGTCGGCCAAAATTCTTTTGGAGAGACCCGAACTGATTAAACAGGTGCATGCAGAATATTTTGCCGCAGGCGCGGATTGCGCGATCACCGCCAGTTATCAATCGACAATTAAAGGATTTGCAGCGCGCGGCATCCCAGAAACCGAGGCGATACGCCTCATTCAGACATCTGTTGAACTTGCCGCACAAGCACGCGATGAATTTTGGGCGCATGAAGAAAACCGTTTACACCGGCCCAAACCTTTGATCGCCGCTTCTATCGGACCTTACGGCGCGAGCCTCGCTGACGGCTCTGAATATCGCGGACATTACGGACTGACGGAGGATGAGCTGATCCGCTTTCACCGCCCCCGGATGAAAGCCCTCATAGAATCCGGCGCCGATCTTTTGGCCTGTGAGACCATTCCGTGCCTGTCAGAAGCAAAAGCGATCACAAGGCTGCTGGGGGAATTCCCCGGCACTTATGCATGGATCAGCTTCAGCGCCAAAGACGGACGGCATATCAGCGAAGGCACGCCTATTTCCGAATGCGCGGCGATGCTCGACTCCTGCAGCCAAATCGCAGCGATCGGCATCAACTGCACACCGATTGAACATATTCCGCCGCTGATAGAAGAAATCAAACGGGCAGCGTCCAAACCGATTATCGCCTATCCGAACTCCGGCGAACAATATGACCCGGTGACAAAAACCTGGATAGGCGCAGCGTGCGAAAACCATTTCGGAAAAAGCGCGCAAAGCTGGTACGAAAAAGGCGTGAGCCTGATCGGAGGCTGCTGCCGGACGAAACCTGCGGACATCCGGGCCATTGCCGATTGGGCCAAGACCTTAAAAACAACTTGACTAATCGGAATAGTTTGTATATTCTAATCAAAAAGCCGGTTCGCCGGAATCTCGTGCCGTTCGCCGGCATGAGATTTTTTATTAGAACGGCCCTCGCAGAAAGTTGGAAAACAATGAACAACAAGAACGAGACAAGTTTTCAGAGAAGTATGAAAAGCAGACATCTCTTTATGCTCTCACTCGGAGGTGTGATCGGAACGGGGCTGTTTTTAAGCTCTGGGTATACCATTCATCAGGCGGGTCCGGCGGGCACCATTTTCGCTTACCTTTTGGGCGCGTGCATCGTCTATCTTGTCATGCTTTGCCTCGGTGAACTGTCAGTGGCCATGCCGGTTACGGGCGCATTCCACACCTATGCGAAAACCTATATCGGACCGGCGACGGGCTTTACGGTCGCATGGCTGTACTGGCTGACGTGGGCGGTGGCGCTGGGCTCTGAATTCACGGCGGCCGGGCTCTTCATGCAGCGCTGGTTCCCGCATACTTCGGTTTGGATGTGGAGTGCGGTATTCGCTCTTTTCATCTTTTTATTAAACGTCTTCTCCGTGAAATTTTTTGCTGAATCGGAGTTTTGGTTCTCAAGCATTAAAGTCTTAGCCATCTTACTGTTTATTTTATTGGGCGGAGCGGCGATGTTTGGCATCGTCCCGATGAAAAGCGGTGAGGCCGCCCCTATGCTGTCGAACTTTACGGTTGGCGGCAGCCTTTTTCCAAATGGCTTTTTCCCGATACTGATGACGATGCTTTCAGTAAACTTTGCCTTTTCAGGGACGGAATTGATCGGAATCGCCGCCGGTGAAAGCGCTGATCCGGAAAAAACCGTTCCGCGCGCCATTAAGACCACAGTCTGGCGGCTGGCGCTTTTCTTTATCGGAACGATTTTTGTGCTGTCAGGGATGATCTCCATCCAGGAAGCCGGTGTGATTGAAAGCCCGTTCGTCACGGTATTTGACAGAGTCGGCGTGCCTTATGCGGCCGATCTGATGAATTTCGTCATTTTAACGGCGCTTCTGTCTGCCGCCAATTCAGGGCTGTACGCATCATCACGTATGCTGTGGTCCCTGTCAAAAGAAGGGGAGCTTCATCCTGCCTTTGCCAGGCTGACGTCTAAAGGCATTCCTTTTAACGCTCTGATCTTCAGTATGATCGGCGGCATTCTGTCGTTGTTATCAAGCGTATTTGCAGCCGATACAATCTATCTTGTTCTCGTCTCCGTCTCAGGATTTGCGGTCGTGGCGGTGTGGATGAGCATTGCTGCATCGCAATTTTTGTTCAGAAGACGGTTTCTTAAAAAAGGGCATCAGGTTTCAGAGCTGAAATACCGGACGCCGGGATACCCGGCCGTACCGATAGCGGCCTTTCTTCTGTGCCTCGCCTCCTGTATCGGCATTGCTTTTGATCCGAACCAGGCCATCGCCCTTTATTGCGGAATTGCCTTTATGGCCGTCTGTTACATCGCTTATTATTTGAGAAACCGGAAAAGCCCCGCCCGCGTTCAAGCCGCTAAATCCCAATAACCAAAAAAAGAACCCCGCCGCGCAGGGGTTCTTTTCATTTATACTTCAACCACCCATCTGAACGAATCCCGCACCTTCCCGACCTGGATGCCGGTAATCGTTTCATAGAGCCTTTCTGACACTTCACCGATCAAACCGTTATTCAGCTCAATCGTTTCTCCGTGAATATGCAGAGCGCCGACCGGCGAGATGACGGCTGCGGTTCCCGTACCGAATACCTCTGACACTTCGCCTCTCATTGCGGCCTGGTAGATGTCATCAATGGCAACCTGTTCTTCCCTGACACGTATGCCCCAGCTTTTTAACAGCTCTATCACAGATGCGCGGGTGATGCCCCCGAGAATGCTTCCGTTCAACGCCGGCGTTACAGCCTCTCCGTTTATGATGAAAAAGATATTCATACTGCCTACTTCTTCGGCATATTTCTTTTCCACCCCATCTAGCCAAAGCACCTGATCATACCCCAGTTCTTCGGCTTTTTGCTGAGCCTGTAAGCTGGCCGCATAATTTCCGGACGTTTTGACATCGCCCACCCCGCCGTTGACAGCACGCACATACTCATCCTCCACATAAATACGGATCGGTTTCAGCTGATCGCCGTAATACGAACCGACAGGCGTCAGGACAACCATGAATTTGTAACGCTTTGAAGGCCGGACTCCTAAAGAAGGCTCAGTCGCAATCACAAACGGACGGATGTATAATGCCGTTCCTTTTTCTTTCGGAATCCATTCCTGCTCAAGCTCCACCAATTGTATCAATGCTTCCAGCGCCTGCTCCTCGTCGAGAGGCGGCATGCTCATCCGCCGTAACGATTTATTCAGCCGTTTGACATTCTGGTCAGGCCGGAACATCAATACCCGGCCGTCTTCTGACCTGTAAGCTTTCAGCCCTTCAAATACGGCTTGCCCGTAATGGAAAACGGATGCGGACGGATCAAGATGAACCGGTTCATAAGGTGTGATTCTCGGATCATGCCAGCCTCTTTCTTCTTCGTAATCCATAACAAACATGTAATCAGTGAAGTACTTGCCAAATCCCAATGAAGCGGAATCCGGTTTTTCTTTTCTTGCTGTGACCTTACGTTTTTCAATCAGTTGATTCAACAAAAGCACACCTTTCTTATAATTGTTAAAATTTTCAGTCTTTTATAATCTGCATACATTTTCTCTGTCCGAATCGTGTATGCACAGATATATGAGGATGCAGTTGTCCGTATCATATCATACAATTATCAAAATTTTTAATATTTTCGAGTAAAATTCTTTCTTTATCCTATGCCGCTCCATTTTTTTCAATGAAGACTTTGTGTCATATTCAATGTTTGCGCTTACATAATGTAAAGCAATCCTCTCTTTCACACAGTCAATGTGTGACAAATTTATGACGGAGAGGAAGGTGGTTGCCGCCTGCTTCACGAATTACGTAAGAAATGCGCAAGTAAAAGGGGGATTCGCTTGAAAAAATTTATCGCATTCCAGATTTTGATCGCCTTAGCCATCGGAGCATTGATCGGCCATTTCTTCCCGGATTTCGGGATGGCGCTGCGGCCCGTCGGAGACGGATTTATCCGCCTGATTAAAATGATTGTCGTGCCGATCGTGTTTTCGACCATTGTCATCGGAGCCGCCGGCAGCGGCAGTATGAAAAAGATGGGCAGTCTCGGCATCAAAACGATTATTTGGTTCGAAGTCATTACGACGCTTGTTCTGGGGCTCGGCCTGTTATTGGCGAACGTACTGAAGCCCGGAGTCGGCCTTAACCTCTCTCATCTTGCTAAAAAAGATATTCACGAGCTTTCCGGCTATACAGAAAAAGTAGTCGACCTGAAACAAATGCTTCTTGATATTATCCCCGTTAACATCATTGACGTTATGGCGAAAAATGATCTTCTCGCCGTCATCTTTTTCGCAATCTTATTCGGTGTCGCCGCAGCCGGCATCGGCAAAGCATCCGCACCCGTCATGAATTTCTTTGAATCAACGGCAAATATTATGTTCAAGCTGACGCAAATGGTGATGGTCACCGCTCCGATCGGCGTTCTCGCCCTTATGGCCGCCTCCGTCGGACAATTCGGAATTGCGCTTTTACTTCCGATGCTGAAGCTGATCGGCACTGTATTTCTCGGGCTGTTTTTAATCCTTTTCGTTCTGTTTCCGATTGTGGGGCTTATCTTTAAAATCAAATACTTTGAAGTGCTGAAAATGATCTGGGATCTGTTTTTGATCGCATTTTCCACGACAAGCACAGAAACCATTCTGCCTCAGCTGATGGATCGGATGGAGAAATACGGATGCCCGAAGCGGGTCGTCTCCTTTGTGGTTCCGTCAGGTTTATCGCTGAACTGTGACGGCTCAAGCCTCTATTTATCGGTGTCATGTATTTTTCTGGCGCAGGCTTTTCATGTGGAGATGCCGCTATCTCAGCAGCTTCTGATGATGCTTGTGCTCGTCATGACAAGCAAAGGCATTGCCGCCGTGCCGTCAGGCTCACTCGTCGTGCTTCTGGCGACTGCGAATGCCGTCGGTCTCCCCGCGGAAGGCGTCGCCATCATTGCCGGTGTCGACCGCGTCATGGACATGGCGCGAACCGGTGTCAACGTGCCCGGCCATGCGGTCGCCTGCATCGTCGTATCCAAATGGGAAAAAGCCTTCAATTATAAAGGACCCGCCGCCGCATCAGACCAGAGCGCCCGGACAGAAAGTATGTAAACACAAAAAAGACCACCTCATTGGTGGTCTTTTCTGTTAATCAATCACCGCATGATCTTCTTTTTCAATCAGAGCGAGGCGTTCATTGATTTCTTCCTGAGTCATTTCGTGTTCTTTCACATACATGTTGCGTTCGTTTGTTCGGCATTCGTGACTGCAGCTGCGCATGTATTTGTGTTCATTTTCAGGTGTGCAGATCATTTTTTTATTACATGCCGGATTCGCACAGTTCACATAACGCTCGCATGGCTCGCCTGTGAAATAATCTTTTCCGATAATAACATGCTCTACACGGTTGACCGGTACGCTGATTCTTTCGTCAAACACGTAGCATTGTCCGTCCCACAGTTTTCCTTGCACTTCAGGGTCTTTCCCGTAAGTGACGATACCGCCGTCAAGCTGGGATACATCTTCAAAGCCCTGCTTCAACAGCCATCCGGAAAATTTTTCACAGCGTACGCCGCCTGTGCAGTACGTGAGGATTTTTTTGCCTTCGAGCATGTCTTTGTGTTCTTCAATCCAGCTCGGCAGCTCACGGAACGCCTCAATATCAGGTCTGACCGCTCCGCGGAAATGACCGAGATCATACTCATAGTCGTTTCTGGCGTCAATTACGATCGTGTCAGGATCCTGCATTTTCTCATAAAATTCTTTCGGTTTCAAATGCTTGCCCGTTGTGACATTCGGGTCAACATCATCTTCAAGGCGGAGCGTCACCAGCTCTTTTTTATGGCGGACAAATATTTTGCGGAACGCGTGTCCGTCAGCCTCGTCAATTTTGATTGGCATATCGGCAAAGCGCGGATCAGCTTTCAGCGCCTTCATGTATTGATCCGTCTGTTCAACCGTTCCGGACACCGTACCGTTAATGCCTTCCTCAGAAATCAAAATACGGCCTAACAGACCGAGCTCCTTACAAAACTTCAAATGCTGAGCCGTGAATTCTTCAGGCTCATCAATCTTTACATATTTATAATAAAGTAAAACTCTATATTGTTTTTCCATGATTTATACACCCTGTTCAATTATATTAATGATCACGCACACTCTACTATATCATACAGGAAAACGGGCGAAAGATGAACATTTCCGTCCGGACTCTTTCTTCCAGTCATGCCTCGCCTTTTAACACCTGCTGAAAATAAAACCGATACGTATTGCGCAAAAAGGTCTCAAGCGGCAGGCCCGCGGCGGTCTGATACTTGCCGATAATAAACGGAAAACGGTCACGGCCTTTTTCCCGCAGGACATCGGCGCTGTCTTCAGCCAGCTCTGATATGAGCGCTTCGACGACAGGCCAGCAGGCGTCCCGCACGGCTTCAAGAACTTGCTGGCCGCCTGTATGCTGATACTGCTCTATCAGCTTTGCCAAATCCTTTTCTGCCATATTGTTCACTTCCTTACTCCATATAAAAAAGAGGAGCAGCTTTTATAAAGCGGACGCCTCCTCCTGTGGCTCCGCATAACCGATGATCTGGCCGACCTGTAATTCGCGGCCTTCTGTCAGGTTATCCGAAGGGGTAAACATATCTTTCTCGAATACTAAGATAACGGTCGATCCAAATGAAAAATAGCCCAGCTCTTCACCCGTTTCAAGCTTGTTTCCGGTGCTGGTCTGAACGATGGAGTTAATATTCATCGCGCCTACCGGAATCATGAGCATCTGCTGGTCAGCACGGGTCAGCTCGTACACATAGCGGTAATTTTTTGAGAGGACATCTTTTCCGTACTTCAGCCCCATCGTATTAACGGGATAGGAGCGTTTCCCAAGCTCGGCCAGCTTCTGATACGTGCAGCTGACGGGGGAATGGAAGCGGTGATAATGTCTCGGACTCAGGTAAAGCACGGCAAAATAGCCGCCGTTGTATTTGTGATCGGCGCTTTTAAACCCCGTCAGTTCGGCGAACGAATAATCTTTCCCTTTTACCATGAAGGTTTGATTCGGGTTAATCATGCCCACCGTCTGAACGACGCCGTCCACCGGACTGACAATGGCGTTCTTCTCTTTTGCCACGGGGCGGAGATTCAAATTAATATCACGAATGAAAAATGACGCCAGTGAATCAAAGTCAGAAGCTGTGCGTTCCGTTTCATTCCAGTTGATGCGATAGTGTTTGGAAAACAGCGGAATCATCGGCTTGCTCAGTTTCGATTCACAGAAGTTTTTAATGAGATAAGACGTCAATCGATTATTAGTCAGTTCAATCAATGAACGATAAAGAACTTTAGCGGCAGTATTAAACATTGATTACTCCTATGAATTTTCCTATAGTAATAAAAATAAAACACCATAAAAACGCTCCGATGGCGGCGAAGCATAGGTAGGTTTTGAAATCCATTCTGCCGATTCCGGAAAAGTAGCATGTCACGTGTCTGATGCCGGGGATGAAATAACCTAAAATAATGGTGTACGGCCCGTACTTTTTCATCCACCTGTCTACTTTCTCCATCCTCTTTTCTTTCAGGCCGACCCATTTCCCGAACTTATTAATAAACGGCCGGCCGGCTTTTCTGCCGATGAAGTAGCTGATGATCATCCCCAGAAGCGCTCCGATAAAGCTGATAAGAATGGAGAGCTCATAATTCAGCACTTTTAAATGCGTGAAGTAACCCACTAGCGTCATCATGACTTCATCCGGAATAGGCAATCCGATAATACCAAGTGTCAGCATGAGAAAAATCGCGATATATCCATAATCGGATATTAATTGCTGAACTAGTTCCATCTTCTGCTCTCCAGGTTTTCAGGCGCCTGTTTTTTAAAGTGGGGAAATTTAATGTTGCTGACCATTAAATATCCGAGCGCAATCGTTCCCGCTCCCAGAAGAAAAGCGTTATTGATGAAGCTCAAAATGACAAGACACATGCCCGCAAACGGAATCGGCATCCCGATAAACGTCGGCAGCTTGCTTTGTTCGATATTAAATCTCGAAAGCCGGATCATCCCGCAAATGCTGTAGGAAAGCGCGATTAAAATTCCGATGAACGGAATCGTATATAGTGAAACACTGTAAGCGAGCATAGACGGCGCCACGCCGAACGTCACGAGATCGGCAAAAGAGTCAAGCTCCCTTCCCATCTCCGATACCGCGTTCAGCTTACGGGCGGCCAAACCGTCAAAGAAATCAAGAAACATCCCGGTGAAAATAAAAATCACCGCAGAGTGAATATTATGATACAAAAGGGAATGAATCGATAGAAGCCCGCAAATAAAATTTCCAATTGTAATCATACTAGGTATATAATTCACAGTTTACACAAACCTCCAATTAAAACCATATCAAATCGGACTGCGTATGCATAAAGACTCCATTTTAAGGAAACATAAAATGAAATTCTTTCAATGCTATCATTCAAATTCTTTTATTATACAGCATTTGGTGTTATTTGAACAATCTAATCTGGTGATTTTTGTTTTTTGCCGTTCATATTAAGGTAAGCAATCGGCGTTATCCCTATTCCGGATTACCCTGCTTAATTTATTCCATGCCGCGATGCGGATTGTCCGTTCTTTACGAATGAAAAACCGTATGGTGTATTGTTATTTTCTTCTCTGTTAAATGAGAACATTACATATAACGATTGCGGACATAAAAAGTTTCATGGCCGATACAAAACGGCCTCATACATTATCTCACAACCCCGTTTTCCAGTATATAGTCTGTCCAAACAAAAAAGGCGCCTTACCATTATGGTAAAACGCCTCTTTAGATATAGTTATGTGACTGATAAATGACTGAGTGCTTCGGCCGCTCTTTCTCTCGCCTCTTCAACCGTCTCGGCTGCAGAAAGCGCAACTGCCATACGGCGGCCGGTTTTTGTGACGGGTTTTCCGAATACGCGGACTTGAGTGCTTTTAACCGCCAAAGCCTTCTCCAAGCCTTCAACCGCATAATCAGCAAGCTCTTTTGATGCCTTCAGCGGACGGCTTGCCCCCGGCGACAGCTGGGTGATTTCCGGAATCGGAAATCCCAATATCGCGCGGACATGCAGCGCAAATTCTGACAAATTCTGCGTCACAAGCGTAACGAGCCCTGTATCATGCGGACGAGGAGACACCTCGCTGAAATACACTTTATCTTTAGTAAGGAAAAGTTCCACCCCGAACAAACCGTATCCGCCGAGCTCGTCCGTTATGCTTTTCGCAATGTGTTTCGCCTCTTCAACCTGCTGTTCCGTCATATGATGAGGCTGCCACGATTCTATATAGTCGCCGTCTTTTTGTTCATGGCCGATCGGCGCGCAAAAGGACGTACCGTTCGCCGCACGCACTGTCAAAAGAGTGATTTCCGATTCAAACGGAATGAATTCCTCGACGATGACCCGGCCGTTTTTCACCCGTCCGCCTTCCATCGCCATGTCCCAGCAGCTTTTCAGTTCGGAAGCCGAACGGCACACGCTTTGCCCTTTTCCGGAAGAGCTCATCAGCGGCTTCACCACACACGGAAAGCCGATTGTTTCCGCCGCTTCTTTAAATTCTTCATATGTATTCGCGAATTCATAGCCGGCAGTCGGAAGATGCAGCGTCTCTGCCGCAAGCCGTCTGATGCCTTCACGGTCCATCGTCAGCTTTGCCGCACGCGCATTCGGAATGACGTGAAAGCCTTCTTCTTCAAGCTTCAGCAGTTCATCCGTCGCAATGGCCTCCACTTCCGGCACGATCAAGTCTGGCTTTTCTTTTTCAATGACTTCTCTGACCTGCGCTTTATCAAGCATATCAATCACATAGCTTTTGTGCGCGGCCTGCATGGCAGGGGCATGCTCATAGCTGTCAACGGCTACAGTGACAACCCCGAGCCGCTGCGCTTCAATGACGACTTCTTTCCCCAGCTCGCCTGATCCTAATAACAACATCTTCTTCGCCTGATACATGTCCTTTGGCCCCTCCCTTTCTATATCCACTCATTATAACGGAAATATTCAAAAAATAAAGACAAGATAGATCACAAGCTCTATCCTGTCTTTTGCGCTGATTCGAGCGATTCAATCGCCGCTGACACGTCCTTTTCGCCATATTGCCCCATTAAGCATAACGATTCTTCCGCCCGGCAGGCGTGAGAAGCGATACGGCGCTTGGCTTCCTCACGGCTGTCACGGATGCCGAGATCAAAGAGACTGACGGGAAATCCGAGCCGGCGGTAAAACGGAAGCAGCTCTTCAATCTCTTGTCTCCGATTCTCAAGCGCAAGCTGCACCAATATGCCATAAGCAACCTTCTGGCCGTGCAGCACCTGATGTGTCTCCTGAAGAAAACTGAGCCCGTTATGCACCGCATGCGCCCCTGCCATCCTGCACAAACGGCCCCCATACCCGCCGACCGTTCCCGCAAGCATAATGATCGTTTCCGCCGTATGGATGAACGGCAATGACAGCCTGCCTTTCTCCATGCTTTCGACGGCTGCTTCACTGTAACGCAATAACAGATCGCGAATATATTCCGCCTGCCTCAGCCCCGCCTGAGCCATCAGCGGCGGCGCCTCCGTATTTCTGATGACCGCCTCAGCCTCATACCATTTCGCCAGCGTATCACCGATCCCGCTTTTCATATATTCAATGGGAGAGGAAAGCAAAAACAGCGGATCAACAAGCGTCAAATAGCTGGAACGCTTATGGTAATCTACTCTGATAAAATTGCCGCTCTCATCATACATGACACTTAACGGCGTACTTGCCGCACACGTTCCCGCAATAGAAGGAACCATCACAGTCTCAATATCAAGCCGGTCTGCCGCCGCTTTTGCCAAATCCAAAATCGTGCCGCCTCCGATACCGATGATCACATCCGCATCTTTCGCCTGCTCACAGACCTTACGCACCGCCTCAGGTGAACAGTATCCTTTATGCTGAATCACATCCCAGGAAGAACCCCCGCTGTAATCGGCAAACGCCTGATAGGACTTGATTCCAGTCACAATAACGGGTTTTCTGAATACCTCCGCCAGCCCGGGAAGTTCTTTTGCGATCCCTTCCTTGCATATGTACTGATTCGGGCCGCTTCGCACGATATCTTCAGGCTTCATTCGAATCTCTCCTTTGGTTAGGATTTATATGTATTTTCCCACTTATCAGAAAATACATCAACCGGAGGTGCGTCAGCGCTTCGCTTCCTCCGCCTCCAAAAACAGTTCATCAAGCCGCTCTAAAGCATCAGCCTTTTCAAAACTGCTGAACCACAAATCATCATAAGAATCGAGGATGCGGTAATGGTGGGAAATCAAATGCTGCTGCAAGCGGAACTCACCTTTTTTCTCGATGGCTTTCCACCACACCCTGCCGCCCATCGTCTTCCCCTTCGGCCTGTCAATTGTTCGGTGAGCAACCGTTTCAATGACTTCCAGCGGATCATCTCCTAATACCGATTGCAGTGTTTCACTTGATCTGAAAAGCGCGCAAACCGCCACGACATGCGGCCATTCCGCGAGCGCCCGCCCTTTCTCAATCTGCACCAGCGCCTTTTTAGAAAGGCCGATCACATCCGCCATTTTCTCTTGTGTATAGCCTCTCTCCGACCGGATTTTCTTCAGCTGGACCGAGACAAGCTCAGTCATATAATCTTGATCCATCTCAACCTCCATAATTATCAATATAGCCATTTTACACCGCGGCACGCCTTTTTTATATCGGAACATCTTTAAATGAATCATAAGAAGCGGTAAAAAAGAACCCTTTTCCTCTTTTTCTCAATTCACGAACAGAAATTGGAACCCTCATGGTAAAATACGGTCAGAGAAAACCAGGCGAAAGGACACTGTAAGGGTCAACTCGTATAACAGAAATGGCAAACGCTAAAATTGTATTAAAAAGAAAAACAGATGGCAGTTTTATATAACTGGCTATCAGGTTAAATTGAGGTGGGTAAAATGGAAAAGGTAAAGAATGAAAGTTTAGAGGAAGTAAGCAATTTTTTATCTTGTTACTTTCACCAGGATTATGATTCAATGGAATCCGCATACGAAGAATTGCTGAATGAAGAATCTAGACAATACTTAATATCTCTGGTTCCTCTTCTGAGAAACTTTATTAATAGTGATTGGACAATTGAAGAAAAAAATACTCTCATAGATGAATGTGCCGATGGAGTTTACTTTCCTTACTACGAAACATCACCTTTAGAATGGTTGAAACAAGTAACAAAAAAAATTGAATTATACGTAAATCGATAAGCAGTGTGAAATTGAATTCAGATGAAAGCAGAATACTAAAAACGTTAAATAAAGCAGGTGATTCCGATTGATGAGGGATCGCTTGTTTTATTTTTAAAGGCATCCCGCATGCCCGCCCTTACGTTCCGAATGTTTCATAGGTGCAGACAAGCTGTCATACGTTTGCCACCTATGAATGAACGCACACTATACGTAATGGAGGGATTACAATGGACGAAATGGTCCTGGAAACTCAGCTTTGGCTGAATGACACGTACAAAGGCAGACACGGGTACAACAAAGTGCCGGAAAACGGAAAAACCGGCTGGGATACCATTTACGGTCTGACACGGGCGCTTCAAATTGAGCTCGGCATTTCAGAGCCTGCCGATAACTTCGGCCCGACGACACAAAGATTGTTTAAACCGTTGAAAAAGCAGGCCCCGGATTCTGAGCCGACGAACATGAATTACATTCTGCAGGGAGCGCTATGGTGCAAAGGGTTTAACCCCGGCGGATTTTCAGGCGTTTTCTATGAAAATACCGAAAACGCTGTAAAAGAGTTTCAAAAGGCGGCCGGGCTCACTAAACAAGACGGCATCGTCACGGCACTCATTATGAAAGCCTTACTGGATATGAGCGCTTTCCGGTTAGTAGCAGAAGGAGATAAAAGAATCCGCCAAATCCAGCAAAACCTAAACCGGGATTACAATGATTATATCGGTCTGATGCCTTGTGACGGATTATATGCCCGCGATACGAACAAGGCTCTCATTTATGCCCTGCAAAAAGAAGAAGGCATGAGTACAAGTGTCGCTAACGGATTTTTTGGAAACGGAACGACCAGCTTATGCCCAACCTTGACCCCCGGTGATTCAAGAACAGGTTTTGTTTTGATTGTTCAATACGCGCTTTACTGTAATGGGGAAGCGTTTGATCCCGGTGAATTTGACGGGAAATACGGCGTCGGGGTTGTATCAGCAGTTAAAGCTTTCCAAGAGTTTATGTGTCTGCCGCAGACAGGTTATGCGGACATGCCGACGATTAAAGCTTTATTATCAAGCTCAGGCGACACAACGCGGGCAGCTTCAGCTTGTGACACTGCCACAATTTTAACGGCAGATACGTCTAAAACTTTGCGTGAGAATGGCTATAAAATCGTGGGTAGATATCTGACCGGGAATGTGCGGACAAGCAGCGGACTGACATCGAAGGCGTTGACGTCAAAAGAGCTTTCCACTATTTTCGATGCCGGCTTAAGCGTCTTTCCGATTTATCAGGACGGCGGCTATGAATCTTCTTATTTTGTAAAAGACCAAGGAACGAGAGATGCTTACAGCGCTGCATCAGCCGCCCGAAGATTAGGTTTTCCGTCAGGCACGACTATTTACTTTGCCGTCGATTTTGATGCGTATGATTATGAAGTCACAGATAAAATCATCCCTTACTTTCAAGAAATCAAGTCAGCTTTTATGAAAATGCAGGCGTTCTCAACTGCGCCGAAATATGAAATCGGGGTTTACGGACCAAGAAACATTTGTATCCGCACGTCAGAAGCAGGTCTGACCAAGTATAGCTTTACAGCTAACATGTCGACCGGGTTCAGCGGCAACCTCGGATACCCGATGCCGAAAAACTGGGCTTTTGATCAATTTTATGAAGGAACGATCGGAAGCGGAGCGGGAAAAGTCGCCATTGACAAAGACGCATATTCAGGAAAAGACTCGGGAGTAAGCAGCGTCCATCCGCCTTCTGATCCTGTGTATGATGCAAGACTAAACACATTAACCAATATCCTGTCAACAATTCCAGCTTTAGAGAATGCACCCGGTCTTGCCAATATGATGTTCGAATTCGGTACAACCGAAACCATTTTAACTTCCCCAACTTTAGATATCTTATTGTCTACTTCAATTCTGTATACGATCCCAAGTGAGGGCTCTGCTAATACAATGACAATAACGAATGGAAAGCCCGGGGCTTATGTTACTGGTTTACTGGGAGATACACAAACAATACTTACGACTTCAGACATTCGTTCTTATCAAAATTTATTAGAAAATCTGAGCCTATCCGTAAGAAACGGTTATCTGGAAATGGGAGTAACCCCATCTGCTCAGTCATTAGATGTTTCAATTAAGATCTATACACCTGACATTCCAGTGGCCGATGGATCCACAACTGGACTTACGACCATGTTTACGTTTAGAATTAAAACGTATAAAGGTGTACCGGTTTCATCTACTGAAAGTGAATTAGCGAAGGACTGGGATCTTCTCCCTTCAAGCCTCGTCATTGTTGCAGGCCTGTCTGCTTTCTATTTTACCTCTAAGATCCTTACAGAACCGACTGGGAATAAAACAGTAGAAGCGGTAACTGAATTCGCCGCAGTTTTACTAGCCCTTTACGCTTATATGACTGATCTCTACTAATCAAAGAAAAACTGCATGAATATCTCATTCATGCAGTTTTATTCCTATTATTTTTTTTTGGAGGTTTCACTCATTGAATGAAAATCAATCCGCATTTAACACAGCAAAGCAAACCGCACAAAGATTGTTAAAATGTAAGAATGAACAAGAAATGATGGACTTTTTATCTGAACAGGATGTACATACGCTCAATCTTTTAAAGTACTATTACTCTGCTCCGTCTCTTCCTTTTCAAATGCTCATGAAGATTGCTTTTTGCTGTATAGCGATGGCGTTAATCTTCACTTCATTCTTGTTTATTCAAGTCAAAACACTCATTCCCGTTCCCATTTTGTCTGATCTGTTACCGGCAGTGTTTTCACTGTTTACAATCGGATGTATTGTAACGTTTTATATGTTTTTATCGCGTGAAAAAAAAGGCCTGTTACCTGACACCCGCTTAAGAAGAAACACTTACTCCTTCAGAGTAATAAATATAATAAATACAAATCTGGAAAAGAAATATCATACACTATCTTCTTTAGCTGGCGGTAAAAAAAGTGATAATACACTCGAAGAAAGCATGAAACAGATTAGCTCTTGTAAAAATGATGAAGAACTGATGAAATGTCTTGAAGAACAGGATACTGAGAAGTTATTCAAGCTGAAAAACCAGTTTTCCAAACCTGACTTCTCTTTATTTGATTTTATGAAATGGATTTTTATCGGAAGCATTATTGCCATGTTTCTGACAGCACTTTTCTCAGGTCAAGTCAGCTATGTTCATGTTCCCCGCCTCTTTCCGTATCTCCTGCTTTTTTTATTCGCCAGAGGCTTACTGTATCTTACAAAACTGCTGAAACTGTACCAAAAAGGACCTTTGCACTCAATTCCTCACTTTACAAAAAACGCTGAAAACACCCGTATCACCGGAATGATAGACTTCGTCCTCGAACAACGATACAAAGACATGATCAGTTAAAAACCCCTCTGCTTAAGGGGTTTTTTTAATGCAATCCCTTCACCTCCCTTGCCAAAAAAGGCTCTTCCCCTTTGGAAATAACCGGAACACCCAATTTCGTTTTCAATATAATGAGGTAGTGGATCTGTAAAGAAAGAAGGGCGACATAATGGGTATCATTAATGGCAAAATGTTTATTGACCGATTAAACCGGCTTGAGAATGAGATTTGGCTTGACGGTGAAAAGATCGAGGGACACATTTCTGAACATCCTGCATTTAAGGGCCTTCTGGAAACGAAGCGCTCTCTTTATGATTTGCAGACGAAACCGGGCTTAAAAGACCAGATGACTTACAGTCTTCCCGGTAAAAAAGAACGGGCCGGGCTTTCATACCTGCAGCCGAAAACAAAAGAAGACTTAAAAAGAAGAAGAAAAATGTTCGAGCACTGGGCCAGGCACACGCATGGAATGATGGGACGGAGCCCGGATTACATGAATACCGTGCTGATGAGTTTCGCCTCTTCTGCCGCGATTTTGAAAGACAGGGATCATTGTTTTCCTGAACATGTTCAAGCGCTGTACGAACGCGCTGTTGCACAGGATCTTTCTTTTACGCACACGTTTATCACCCCTCAGGTGAATCGTTCGCAATTGGGTGTAAACGTGTCATCTGCCCCTATCTCGGCAAAAGTCATCGAAAAAAATGAAAAAGGACTCGTCATTCACGGCGCCCGGATTTTGGCCACACAAGGCGGCCTGACAGATGAAGTGCTCGTGGTTTCTCTGCCTAAGATGTATTTTGAATCGGATGAAGCGTTCGCTTTTTCAATCCCTTCTAATACAAAGGGAGTAAAATTCATCTGCAGGGAATCTTTCGTACTGGGAAAATCATCATTTGATTATCCGCTCAGCTCAAGATATGAAGAAATGGATTCTGTCGTTGTATTTGATAACGTTTTAGTGCCTTGGGAACGCGTATTTTATTATGATAATTACGATGCGGCTTTTGATTTTAATATGAAAAGCTCTTTTAACGCCTTCGCATTTCATCAAGTCATCACGAGACAAATCGTAAAGACGGAGTTTCTCTTGGGCCTTGCCCAGACGATTGTCGATACGATAGATGTCAGCGAGTATCAGCACATTCAGGCAAAGATGGCTGAGATCATCACCGGTCTGGAAACGATGAAAGCACTTTTGGAAAAGTCGGAGAATGATGCGGAAACAGATGAATGGGGATATATGCGGCCGAGTGTCATTCCGCTTCGTGTTGTCAGCGCGATTTTTCCTGACATCTACCCGCGCTTTACGGAAATCATTCAGCTGATCGGGGCAAGCGGAATGGTAACTTTGCCGACTGAAAAAGCGTTCCATTCAGATATCAGGGGAGACCTTGACCAATATTTACAGGCAGCCGAATTGAACGCTGAGGATCGGGTGAAAGTGTTCCGCCTGGCATGGGATTTGACCATGAGCCCCTTCGGCACGAGACAGACACAATATGAACGATACTTCTTCGGAGACCCCGTCCGCTTAAACAGCCATCTGTACAGAACGTATCCGAAAGAAGAACAGGCCGCTGTCATTAAGGAATTCCTGCACATTCATAAATAAAACAAAGCAGAGCCTCATCTCTGCTTATGATAGCTGGATCGGCTGCCGCCGATCCTATTTTTTATTTTGTCTGATCACCACCATCGTAATATGGGATAACGCGAAAGAGACAAGCGTGTACACAACGGCCCACCCGATAAACGAGTAATTCAATACGGTAAAGGTGCATATAAGGCAAACGGCCAAAGCGGCAGCCGGCATAATGAACGCGTTTTTAAACAGATACGTTCCGGCGACTGACAAGATGATAATACAAAGCGGCAGAACACCGAACGCAAAATCCAATTCATCAATCAACAGATGCACTCCCTTCGCTTTTCTTAAATCGGCCTAACACATCTTATGCCTGAGTACAAAAACGAGTACTTCAAATCCTTTCGCGTTCCGGCTGATATTCCCTTCGGTTATTTAATCAAAAAAATGAAAACTTTCCTTAAAACGTTTACAATCGCACCGGACTGTGATAATTTAAAGAAAGCGCTATCATATACAAGTTAATGATTTTTGGATGGAGATGAGGAGAGCCAGAAAAACCCGCCCTTTTACAAGGGTGATTTCTGGTTCTTTTTGTCATTTTCAAGGAAAGGAGTCATACATACATCATGATAGACGTTCAGCAAAGGGGAGGATATGATGTTTCAGTTGTTCAAGCCGGCTCCGCATATTGAGAGATTGGATGATTCAAAGACGGATGCGGCCTATAAACGGCTCAGGCTGCAAGTATTTTTAGGGATTTTCATCGGATATGCCGGGTATTATTTGCTTCGCAAAAACTTTGCCTTCGCCATTCCTTATTTTCAGGAACAAGGGTTTTCAAAAGGAGAACTTGGCTTGGTGCTTGCGGCCGTATCTATCGCTTACGGCTTCAGCAAATTTATTATGGGGATGGTGTCTGACCGCTGCAACCCGAGGTATTTCCTTGCGACGGGTCTGTTTTTGTCAGGTGTCGTAAACATTTTATTTGTTTCCATGCCATGGGTCACTTCAAGCGTGACGATTATGTTCATTTTTATGTTTATTAACGGGTGGTTTCAAGGAATGGGCTGGCCGCCTTGCGGACGGACGATGGCTCATTGGTTTTCCATCAGTGAACGCGGTACGAAAATGTCGATATGGAATGTCGCCCATAACATAGGCGGAGGTATTCTCGCCCCGCTCGTGACACTCGGCATCGCTATGTTTGTTACTTGGAAAAGCGTGTTTTTCTTTCCGGCCATTATAGCCATTGTCATTTCATTTGTGATTGTTCTTCTCGTTCGGGACACTCCGCAATCATGCGGGCTTCCGCCGATTGAGGAATACCGGAATGACTATCCGAAACATGCGTTTAAAGACCAGGAAAAAGAGATGACGACCAAAGAAATTCTTTTTAAATACGTGCTGAATAATAAATTTCTGTGGTATATCGCATTTGCCAATGTGTTTGTTTACTTCGTGCGGTACGGTGTCGTTGACTGGGCGCCGACTTATTTGACGGAAGCGAAAGGATTCTCTCCTGAAGATTCCAGATGGTCTTATTTCCTTTATGAATACGCGGGAATTCCGGGAACGATTTTGTGCGGCTGGATCAGCGACCGGTTTTTCAAAAGCCGCCGCGCACCTGCAGGCGTACTGTTCATGGCCGGTGTATTTATCGCTGTATTGGTTTATTGGCTTAACCCTGCCGGTCATCCGCTCGTCGATAATATCGCGCTTATCAGCATCGGGTTCTTAATCTATGGACCTGTCATGCTTATCGGGCTTCAGGCTATTGACCTTGCTCCTAAAAAAGCGGCGGGAACGGCAGCCGGCTTAACCGGGTTTTTCGGCTACATCGGAGGCTCAGCTTTCGCCAACGCCATCATGGGTTATGTCGTAGACCGCTTTGACTGGAACGGAGGATTTATCATGCTTGTCACCTCATGCTTGCTGTCCATCGTCTTCTTGGCGATGACGTGGAATACAGGCAAACGGGCGGAGCATGCGTAAGAAAACAACATAAAAGATTAATATTTTTGCAGTACAGGATTTACAACTATCTTCTACGCTAGAGACAGATATTGATTTTTTTAAGGGGGAAGAAAACATGCGGAAACATAAGTTGTTTGCTTTGGTTTTGCTTTCATTCGGTTTATTGTCATTTATCGTCACGCCTGTATCGGCAGCGGGAAAAGGAAATCTCTTGTCTCCTGACAGAGTTTTGACCATTGCCCATCGAGGTGCTTCAGGATATGTGCCGGAGCACACGATCCTTTCTTATGAAACTGCGCAAAAAATGAAGGCAGACTATATTGAATTGGATTTGCAAATGACAAAAGACGGCAAGCTGATCGTCATGCATGACGAAAAACTGGACCGCACCACAAACGGACACGGCTGGGTGAAAGATCATACATTAGCCGAAATTCAAAAGCTCGACGCCGGCTCTTGGTTCAATAAGGCCTATCCGGAAAAAGCAAAACCGCAATACGCGGGACTTCGTGTACCAACACTTGATGACGTGTTAAAACGATTCGGCAGACATGCAAACTATTATATTGAAACAAAGGCGCCTGAAACGTATCCGGGTATGGAAGAAAAACTGATCGCTTCACTGAAAAAGTACAAGTTGGCAGGAAAGCATGCGAAACCCGGACAAGTCATCATTCAGTCTTTCAGCAAGGACAGCCTTCTGAAAATCAAAAAGCTTGATCCGAAACTTCCTGCCGTCCTATTGCTTGAAGCGGAACAGCTGACTTCAATGACTGACGCAGATTTAACGGACATCAAAACATATGCCGTCGGAATCGGACCGGATTACAAAGCGCTGAACGCTCAAAACGTCCGGAACATACGCAGCCACGGACTGCTGCTGCACCCTTACACCGTAAACAGCGAAGCGGACATGCGCCGTCTGCTGAATTGGGGCGTAACCGGTGTGTTTACCAACTATGCGGATATATTCCAAAAGGTCAAAAAAGAATATAAATAATGAAGCCACATGGGTTCGGAGATGATGCCGAACCCATGTTTTTTTGGACAAGTATCCCGATAATGCAAACGCCAGCATGGGTTATGCAGCGGGCGGAGCATATTATTAAATATTCACCCAATTGAAAAATTTTTATATTCATTAAAGGTATCACTGTAATTGTGAATGACCTGTGATACCTTACAAACAAAAGGATATAATTATTTATTTCTATTATCTATTTTCTTTCTTATACTATTTGTAATAGACGATAATACAAGTGATACTAAACCATAGACAACCACCCATCCCCAGAAGGATAGATTAAAAACAGTGAACATTAATATAACTGAAACAACTATACTGACAAGCGGCATTATATACACTTTTTTGAAAATATAAGTGAATATAATCGATAAGACGATAATAGAAAGTGGTAAAATACCAAAAGCAAGATCTAACTCATCCATTATTATTCTCCTTTGTGAATTTAATTTCCCTTAAGTATACTCACTCAGCTGTCTAGCCATTTAAAAAATGTATCTAATCACTCCATACTTCTTTGTTTTTCTTAATCATAAAAAAGTCATATTCAGAAACATGGGTATTGTTAATCATTTTTTCAAGTCCTCTGATAGGAGTAGATTTTAATTTTTTTCCGTTTTTATAAGAGTAACAATTAATCACTTATTTACCATCTCTATTTAATTCTAACAAGGAAATTTCAGACTCGTCAAAATAAGTGAATTTTGCTTGGTTTTCAAATTTTGTGGATCTATTTAACGTGATTTTTTTCCCGGCTTCATACTTTTCAGATCGAAAGCATAAAGTATTGAATTAGCTGCCAAATGATATAGAATGTCATTTTTCACAAAAAATTAATGGAAGACAGTTATTGATAAGACGGAGAAATCATGAGAAAAAAAGAATACTGGCCTCGGTTGTTCTGTCGTTAGGCTTGCTCTCATTCATCGTCAGCCTGTATCGAGCCACATGGGTTCGGAGATGATGCCGCATCCATGTTTTTTGCCCGATAAAAAAAACCTTGCGGAACGTTTACCGCAAGGTTTGCATTATCATTATTCTTTTCCCGCAGCGGCTTCCGCCTGTCCGCCTTTTAATTGATCGTTGATTGCTTTGGCGTCTTTCAAATACTCCGTTTGGAATCCGCTCTTAAGCGCCCACATATAGAAAACAAGGGCAACGATTGCGATCAGCCCCATATCCCAGCCGTACGGAATGATGTCCAGACCGCCGAATTTTTCACTTCCGAGCCATGAAATGACCATCATGCTGAGCAGATAGACAACCATCCAGACGCCGCCTTTAAAGTTTCGGCGGAATCCTTTCCACTTCGCTTTCGCTTGGTAGTAGAAGTAAATCGGAAGGCCGATCAAAATGATAAACAGCACCTGCCCCGTTAACGGCCAGCGCGCCCAATACAGCACGAGAGACGCGAATACGAAGCCTAGCGGAGCAATCACGCTGAGGCCTTTCAGACGGAGAGGCCGGTACAAATCCGCAGCCGTCCGCCGCAGCGTCATAACGGTCACAGGACCCGTGATATAAGAAATCAGTGTCGCTACGGAAATAATTTCAGCAAGCACACCCCATCCTCTGAATAAAAACAGAAAGATAAACGATACGATCAGATTAAAAATCATCGCTTGGCGCGGCACGCCGTACAGCGGATGAAGCTTTCCGAAAATGCTCGGCATATACTTATTTTTTTCCATGCCGTAAATCATGCGGGACGTCGTAGCGGTATAAGTGATACCTGTTCCTGACGGAGATACGAACGCATCCGCATAAAGGATAATGACAAGCCAGTTAATATTCAACGCGATCGCCAAATCGGCAAATGGAGAGTTAAAGTTCAGGTGACTCCAGCCGTGAACGATCATTGAAGGTTCAACCGCACCGATAAACGCGATTTGCAGCAGGACGTAAATGACGGTTGCGACCAATAACGAACCGACAACCGCAATCGGAATCGATTTGCCGGGATTTTTTGCTTCTCCGGCCATGTTAATCGGGCTTTGAAACCCGTTAAACGCAAACACGATACCTGATGTGGCTACCGCCGTCAGCACGCTCGCCCAGCCGTTCGGCGCAATGCTTGATCCTGATGTGAAGTTTCCGCCGTGAAAACCGGTAAACAGCAAAGCCCCGATTGTCAGCCCCGGAATAATGATTTTAAAGATGGTAATCAATGAATTCGCCTTCGAAAATAAGTTAACTGTCCAATAATTCAGTAAAAAGTAAATAATCAGCAATACGGACGCAAAGCCGAGCCCCTCTCCCGTAAGTGTGCCGTTATGAACAAGATTGCTTGTCCATTTGGCCCAGTCCCACGGCCATGAACTCATATATTGAACAGATGCCACCGCTTCCACCGGAATAACGGAAACAATCGCAATCCAGTTTGCCCACCCTGCAATAAATCCAATAAATGATCCATGAGAATATTGAGTGTATTTAACCATTCCCCCGGCTTCCGGGAACATTGAACCTAATTCACTGTAAGAAAGTGCGATAAACAGAATAACGATCATACCAATAATCCAGGAAATAATGGCGGCAGGTCCCGCAATCTGAGCAGCCCGCCATGCCCCGAATAACCAGCCGGAGCCAATCATCGACCCAAGTCCGACCATCATGAGTGCAAACGTTCCCATTCTGCGATGTAATTGATTCATAAAGTTAACACCTTTCACATAAAATATGACTCCAGCCCTATCATATATTTATAATATTATTCTGAAAATAGATTTGTCAATCTTTATCGCATTAAAGCAGAAAGCCAAAATTACCCTTCGATGTTTAAACAGCCGTCAAGCGGGAATAAATACTGCAAGCCAGAAATAGAAAGGAGTTTTTATCATGAAACAAAAACTGCTCATTTCAGGACTTGCCGTGTCGACTGTCGGAGTGACTTCCTACCTGCTCAAAGATAAATCAAACCGCCAAAAGGTGAAGAGCTTTATCCGCAATATGAAAACATCGCTTTCCGGTAAGCACGATATTGAATCATTTCCCGTCAATAAAGCAGGCAACCCGCATCCCGAAGATATTGAAGATAACAAAATGGTATCCGAAGGCTCCATGTACCCGGTTCAATACTATGATGACAAGAAGAAATAATCTGTTTCCAAGCTGCCCGGCCGTATAAAACGGAGGCAGCTTTTTTTATGCAGACGGCGTTTTATAGATCCGCCAATATTGGCGTGACCCTTGATCCCGCACGGTAATGCCCAGTTTGGATATTTCCGCTTTTAGTTCTTTCGCATCAGCCTTCTCATCCTGTTTCAGCGCCTTTTCTCTCGCTTTTAAAAGAGCATTTGCCCCCGGCTCCAAATCCGGCATGTCCGGCACCCACCGTTTGTATTCATCTTTAAAAGGATCTTCCGTCCCCAGCCAGACATACCCGTGCCCTCGAAATGCATCAGCTGCTTTTTCAACGGCCGGCTCAAGCTTTTCCCGAAAAAGCTCCTGCCCTTCAGCCTCTAATAAAACAAGCTGCTTTTGATCCGTAAACACACCGGAAATGCTGTCTTTTGAAAACACGCTTTCTTCATTATTTATGGTTAAGGACACCTCTCTATCCGTTACGACCGCCACAAGACTTTCTTTAAAAGCAGCCCTCGTCAGCCAGATTCCTCCGAATAAACCGATAACGGCGATCGCAGCCGCAGCCTTCCATCCGTGAAAAGAAGCGATGATTCCAAGCGGTCCCTGAAATGGCAGCCAATCCAATGAAACGGCCCATTTCGCAATGACCGGCAGAAACCATCCGATGACCAGCCCCAATAATGGCGGCACCAGAAAAACCAATGCTTTCTCAACCGATGACAATTCAAGTACCGTCTGTTTTTTTATTTCGTTCATTTTTCTCCTCCGTCTGTTTTTGTCACAACTATCCATTATACAAAGACTTGGATGATACTGTAAACTGTTTCCGAAACAATAAAAAAAGCCTCCGTCAGCCGGGAGGCTTTTTAAAACAGCAGCTCATATACTTCATTCAATTCCATTGTACGCTTCTCATCCTGCTCGTTCTCAGCATACTTGATTTCCTTCTCAAGCACCTGATTTAACGCATCCATTTCCAGATCATTAAGATCTTTCACAAACTCACCTTCATTTGCATAATGCTTCACCTGCAGCTTTTTATAAATCCCTCGGCAAACGTCATGCTCCAAGTGGTTTGAAAGCGACTCGCGCAAATACCCGAGTGTCCTGTCCATCATGTAAGCCCTCCCTTTTCTTTAAGAATAGCTTCCCGGAAAGAGAGAAAAACTATACATGAAAGCCCGGCATCTGCACACCGGGCGTTTGTTTTAATTCTGTACCTGAATGGAGAAAAATCCGCTGCTTAACGGTGTATACGGCCCATTCAGCCCCGTTGCGGAGAAAGAATACGTTCCTGAACTGACATAAGAAAGAGGAACGCTGTAGTATTTAATGTAGCCTGTAATGATATTGCCGTTTTTCGTATATTCATCTTCCAGCGCTTTTGACGTAAGATTTGTAATATTCGTCCCGTTATTAAACGCCTGAATCGTATTATTGTTCGGATACCCTTGGAAGTATACCGCTAAATAACCCGTAGTGCCCTTCATCGGTTTTGATGCGCTGATTTGGTTCGGCCCGATATTTTCCCATTGATAATTCTGTCCGTCAGAGGTCACTCCGATAATACGGATTTGTGTTAATGCAGGAGCCGGCGCCGCAGACGCTGACGGAGCCCACAATCCGCTTGCCAGCATTAAAACAGCGGCAGCCGCGGCAAATAACATTACGATTCTCTTTTTCATGTTTCTTCCTCCCGATTGGTTTATATTTATAATACTGTTAAATATTATTAATTTTATTTTATCAGAGAAATCAATAGATAAACAGAATCAATCGGTCAAACCGGTGAACTTTTATACAAAAAAAGCTATCTCCTAAAGGAGATAGCTTATATCACATTATTTCTTTCCACACTCCAAAATTGTGTATTTACTCGGGGTCTGAATTACATTTAATAGTGTTAATCCGGCTTTTTCAATCAATTGTTCAAACTCGGTTTTCTTTCTGACTCTGCCGCCTGCAGAGCATACTAAAAATAATAAATCACGAAAAGCTTCTTCAGGGGACAGCCTGTCTGCTTCAGGCACATTTTCAACTATAATCAGCTTGGAATGATCAGACATGGCACCGGCTATATTTTCAAGAATAGCAACCACATGCTCATCATCCCAATCGTTTAACACTTTGCTTATCACATACAAGTCTCCGCCGGAAGGAATTTCCTCGAACATACTCCCTTCCGTAAACTGACAGCGTTCGCTCATCTCTGAAGATGCTAAATGCTTTTTTGCACTTTGTATCGTTTTTGGAAGATCAAACAATATCCCCTTTGATTTAGGAGCAGCGCCTAAAATTCCTGTTATTAACTGGCCCATTCCTCCCGCGACGTCTACGATAACATCAAACTTTTCAAATGAGTAAGCTTTCAATATGGAAGGCAGACTCATTTTTGAATAAATCTCCATCGCCTTATCCATTGTTTTTAAGTAATCTTGATCAAGACTATTATTCTCATACCATTTATCGCCATAAATGGCTTCAAAAGCGGATTTACCGGTTTTGATACTATAATCCATTTTAAACATAGACTGCACTACTGTTTCATGCAGCAGATATTCTACCAAAGGCTCAATGGATTTTGCTTTCCCAGGCATCAAAGTGGCACCATACTCTGTTACATCATAATTGCCGTCTTGAGCTTGGGCGACCAAACCGACGGATTCCAGCGCTCTTAAGAGCCTGAATAAGGCAGAGGGGTTCAATTCAAGGGCTTCCGCTATCGCTTCTGCTGAAGCTGGTCCGTTTTGAAAAGCGGAAAATACATCTAATTCTACCGCTGTTTTAACTGCCAGGGAAAACCCCAGCCCTGAAACCATTTGCATGACTGCGGCCTGAGGATATTTTTTCGGTACTTGTTTTTCTTGCTGAACTGAATTGGTCATTTTCGTTTACCTCCGATTAATTAAATGGTTTCTGCTGCTTTTTTGATATAACGCATATACTGCTTGAGCAGATTCTCTGCAGTACTCTCATGGAACTGATTTTGATTATATTCAATTCCAATGCTCAATTTTTTCTCTCTTACCAACACAATAAACTTAAACTTGTAATTCCAAACTTCATCTTCACTTATATCATTCCCGGTTGAAAGCGGAGATACCGTAAAGCTTTCTGTATGCAGTTCATTATCAAATTCGCCCATATAATTAAATGAAATGTCTGGTTTTGAATTCTCTTTTATATCGTGTTTTAAATATCTTAAAATACCATATCCTATCCCTTGATCAGGAATATTGGCTAAGGTCGAGTTAACATTATGTAAACTCGAACCGATATGATCTGAATCGGAGACCCGCAAAGCCACAGGATAGATTGCAGAAAATCTGCCTACCGTTCTGTAGATATTAAGCTCCTCACCCTGATGAGTGCGGCCATGGTTGCCTAAGTGCACGAGAGATGTATTACTGCCTGTTTGATGTTTTATTGTCAAACCTAAAGCTGTGAGCAAAACAGCCTCAATAGTGAAATGATCTTGTCCTTGAATCGCATTCATTATAGTTTCAGTTTCCCGAACATTAAACTGCCTGTATACTTGCCTGTTATCTTTGACTTTGGCAATTTGCCCCTGAAAATCAACCGGAATAGGCGGAGCATAAACATTTTCGATTTTCGACCAATACTCTTTCTCAAGCAACAGTCGTTCACTTTCAGCATATTTATAGAGATAATCAGACCATTTTAAATATGAATCGGTTTTATTTGGTAATATAATGTCTTCGTTACTTTTAACTTGCTGATATGCCGTATTAAAATCTTCAAGCAAAATTCTCCAAGACATATGATCAATTATCATTTGGTGAATGACGATTAACAGATGTTCCCCATCTGCTTCCTTAATGAGAGCCAATTTAACAAGCGGCCCGTGAGTCAGATCCATACTGGCTTGTATTTGATTTATTTTCATTTTTAAATCTGATTGCGGCATGTTTATTGCATTGATTAGATGAAAGTCAAACAAGGCGCCTTCCGCCAGGCCTCTGATTACCTGTACCATTCTATCGCCTTTACGTTTGAATACCGTTCTCAGACTGTCATGATGCTGAATAATTCGAGTGAAAATGTCTTTTATAATGTCTTCACCAAACCCGTCTTCCCTGTATAACATAAAAGAAAGATTCCGATGGTGCAGAGTATCTTTATGGCGTTCAGCCAGCCAGCATTGAATTGGCACAAGACCGGCTTCTCCTGTTATTACACTGTTATCAGATGACGTTGTTATAAAACTGACTTTTTTCGAAACTCCTTCGATTGTCTGGTATTGAAAGATGTCTTTCACTTCCAGCTTAAGATTGAATTTTTCCATTCTGACCGCTGCTTGTATGGCTTTGATTGAATCTCCGCCTAAAACGAAAAAGTTATCTTTTATACTGATTTTAGAAACTTCAAGAATGTCGGACCAGACCTCGCCGACAATCCGTTCAATCTCGTTTCTCGGAGCAATAAAGTGATGCAGCTCGGCAGCATTTTCAGCCGGAAGTGGCAAACGTTTTACATCAGTCTTCCCATTGTTCGTCAACGGAATCTTATCTATGCCAATAATGACTGTCGGGATCATATATTCAGGCAGATATTCCATTAAGTATTCTTTTAGCTCAGAAGGCAGCTGCGTATCTTTACATACTGTATAAGCGTATATCTGATCATTGTGAACAACCGCAACCGCGTCTTGAACACTGCTGTGAGACAGCAGTCTGTTTGTAATCTCATCAAGTTCAATTCTAAATCCTCTGATTTTTACTTGACGATCGATTCTTCCGGCAAATTCTATATTACCGTCCTCAGTCCACTTGCCTAAATCTCCGGTTTTATACATTTTCTCACCTGAATGAACAAGATCCGGGATAAACTTAGCCTCGGTTAATTCTTCACGATTGCAATAGCCCCGTCCAACTCCTTCCCCCCCGATGTATAACTCTCCGATAACTCCCGTCGGCACAGGCTTCTGCTGTTTATCTAGTATATAGATAGTACAATTTTTTATCGGTGCGCCGATAGGGATTCTCTTTATATTGGAGATATTCTCCGGATTTATCGTATAAGCTGCAGCATCAACACAGCATTCCGTCGGTCCATATACATTTGTTATATAAGGACGGTCATTCTTCTTAAATACTTTATAAAAACGCTTTACCTCTTCAGGTTTAAGGACGTCGCCGCCTATAATAAAATGTTTTACACCTATACGGCCACACTGTGGAGACTCAGAGAGCAGGCTGAGATAGGCTGGTGTTCCATCAGAAATATTTATTTTATTTTGGATATAGAACTCAGCAAGTTTCGTGATATCATGCCTGGCTTCTTCAGTGATGATGTAAAGAGAGTGTCCCAAAAGCAGTGCAGAAAAAATCTGTTTGACAGAAGCGTCAAAGGAAAAAGGTGCCAACAACGCTATATTCTGCTGTCCATCATGTTTGCAGTAGATATGTTCATGAAGGGCTTCTGTTAAATTCGCTATACTTTTATGTTCGATCATCACACCTTTTGGGTGTCCCGTTGATCCGGAAGTGTAGATGATATAGGCAAGGCTGTGCCGTTCCGCTCCTCCCTTTACATTCCCCCCGTCGTCTGGAACTGTTTCCAATTCATCCAGACAAACACTTTCTATTTCGTACTCTGGACAATAATTGTTACGATCCGTCAGTAAAAAGCGGGCCCCGCTGTCTTTGAGCATATACTCAACTCTTTCTTGCGGATATGATGGATCAATTGGCAGATAAGCTGCTCCCGCTTTTAAAATCCCCACTATTCCGATGATAAAATCAGTGGTGCGGTCTGCAGCTATACCCACTGCCTCATTCTTTTTGACACCTTTTTGAATGAGTGCTCTTGCAAGCCGGTTTGCATTTTTGTTCAGCTCACTATAAGTTAAGGTTCCGTCCTGTGCAGACACAGCTATTTGATTCGGCGTTGCTTCCGCCTGCTTTTCAAAAAGCTCACAGACAGATGAATCTCTGCCGCCGCTTCTAAGTGATGTTCCACTGTATTTCAACATTTCGCGTCGTTCATTTTCATCTAGAATGTTAATCTCTCCGATTAGTCCATTTTGACTTTCAACAATATGATTGAGAATCATTAAGAAGCGCTGTGAGAATTTTTCTATGGTTGTGCGTTTAAACAAGTTAGATGAATATGTGAACTCAAACTTGATATCCTCTTTTGAAGGAAATGCTTGAAGCAAAAGATCAAATTTGGCTGTTTTGTTTTCGTAAGGATACGGCTTATATTTCAACCCATTTACTTCAATTGCCGGATTATCCATCAGCTGAAGGACAAACATAACGTTGAAGAGAGCATTCTGGTTTATATCCCTCTCAAGGTTCAAATCGTCTACAAGCTCTTCAAAAGGATAATCTTGATTTTCATAAGCCAGAAGCGCATTATCTCTAACAGCTTCAAGCAGTTCTTTGAATGTTTTGTCGGCAGATGGTTTATTTCTCAGTGCCAGCGTATTTACAAACATTCCTATCATGTTTTCTAATTCTTTATGCTTTCTTCCGGCCACAGGTGTGCCAATAATAATATCTTCTTGACCAGTAAGTTTATGGAGAAGGACGTTAAATGAAGCCATTAAAGTCATGAAAAGGGTGACTTTTTCTTTTGCGTTTAATTCTTTTAACTTGGAGGTCAGCTCTTTTCCTGCATAAAAATAGATTCGTTCACCTTGGTCATCCCGTTCGGCTTCTCTTGAAAAATCGGCAGGCAGATTGAGAGCGGGAATTTCTCCTTTAAACTCATTTAACCAAAAATCTTTTTGTTTTTTCATTTCTTCAGTATGAAATAATTCATTTTGCCATTTCGCAAAATCCTTAAATTGAACGTTCAATGGAGGCAGTTCGCTGCCTTCGTATAAATGTATCAATTCTCTTTGGAGAATCGGAATAGACGCGCCGTCCGCTATAATATGCTGTAAATCTATCATTAAAAGATGTTTATGATGACTAATCTCGGCTAATCCTGCACGCAGTAAAGGAGCCTTCTCTACATCAAACGGGCGGACAAAATCAGCCATAAGGCGCTCTAATTCTGCTTCAGAGGTCTTGATTCTATCCATTTCAAATCGAACGTCTTTTTCTATGTTTTGCACAAGCTGACCGTCCCTCAAGCCTACGGACGTTCTTAAAACCTCATGCCTGCTTATTAATTTTTTAAACGCATCTTCTAAGCGTTTATCGTCCAACTCTCCTTCAATCATCAAGAAGAACGGAATATTATAAGAAGTGCTGTTTTTATTTAATTGATCTATAATAAAAATTCTTTTCTGTGCAGATGATGCCTCATACCAGTCAAAATCGCCTGCTTTAGGAATCACATTTACGTCATTTGTCTTTCTCAGAAAATGTTCATCCAAATAAGCTGAGAAAAGTTTTATATTCGAATGCTTTAGCAGGTCTGAAACTGAAAGATCCGTTCCTTGCTGTTTATTGATAAAATTGATGATTTCTATTGCTATGATTGAGTCTCCGCCCATTTCATAAAAATCAGAGGTAACATGGATCGGATTGATTCCAAGGGCGTTTCCCCAAATTTGTCCTGCCATTAGCTCTGTTTCTGAATAACAGCCGTCTTCCCTGCCACTCAGTCTTATTATTTGAGGCTTATTGACTGAAGGGTTATCTAGTTCATTGCGTATCGGTAAGTTTTCTGGAATTTCCACCCAGTGCCTCTCCCGCAAAAATGAGTAACCAGGCAAGCTGATTTTTCTTCTTTTTTCTCCTTCATATATCATTTCCCAATCGATCTCTGCACCTTGTTCATAGAGTTTGCTTATATCAACCAGGAGCCTCTCATCTGTTCTCCCGCCTGCATTATAAGCCTTAAGTTTTTTTCCAGCAGCGGTACTTAGATCTCTATCGGTCTTAAAAGAAAATGCAGCTTCTTCTTGCTGAACCGGCGCTTCGAGGAGACTTTCAAGTTTTTCCTTCAGATCTTCGATGTCTTTTACGAGAAAACACACTCTATTCTCCAGATGTTTTCTTCCCGTATTCGCTGTATAACAAAGATCAGAGAGATTCAAATTGTTTTCTTCCGAGATAAAATGAAGATACTTTGATGCTATATCATTCAGGACGGACTTATTTTTTGCAGACAGAGTGAATACCTCTTTTACCTGTCTCTGTTCAGTCTCACCTATTATTCCAGGTGCTTCTTCCAATACAATATGACAGTTGGTTCCGCTGAAGCCAAACGAACTTACACCGGCTCTTCTTGGCGTCTCCCCTTTTTCCCAATTTCTTATCATGTCATTCACATAAACAGGTGAATTCGAAAAATTAATTAAAGGATTCGGTTCATTAAAGTTGATACTTGGGGGGATGACCTTCTCTTTTAAAGCCATGCATGCTTTAATGAGAGACGCCATGCCTGATGCCCCGACTGTATGGCCGATATTGGGTTTGACTGAACCTATACCGCAAAACTGCTTTTTATCGGTATATTTCTTAAACGCATTCGTTATCCCTTTGATCTCAATCGGGTCTCCCAAAATCGTGCCTGTTCCATGCGTTTCAATATAAGAAATAGTTTCCGGACTAATATTCGCATTCTTCCAGGCACGCGTAATCAATTTCTCTTGTGATTCAGCATTAGGAGCGGTGATTCCGTTAGAAGCCCCGTCATTATTCGTAGCGCTCCCTTTAATGACAGCATATATGTGATCTCTGTCTTCTACAGCCTTATGTAAAGGTTTTAATACAATAGCGGAAATCCCCTCTCCCCATGCTGTCCCCTTTGCATTTTTATCAAAAATGCTGATTTTAGCGTTTTCCGCTTCTATTTCACTCATCGTACCTATATTTTCAGGTCTCAGAAATAAATTAACGCCTCCTGCAATAGCCATGCTGCATTCTTCATTTTTAAGTGCCTCACAAGCAAGATGAACCGAAACAAGCCCGGAAGAGCAGGCTGTATCAACAACCAAGCTCGGCCCTTTCAGATTAAAAATGTAGGAGGTTCTGCTTGCTAATATGCCCGGATATGTACCTGTCATTGCAATCATATCCGCATCATTTACTAGGGAAGCATAGGAAAACTTCAAGTCTCCGCTATGATCATGTCCAACGAAAATACCTGTATTCGAACCTTGCAACTTGTTCCCAGCATAACCGGAGTCCTCAATAGCGTGATAAACTGTCTCCAAAAACAATCTTTGTTTCGGGTCCATAAGCAGGGCTTCTCTTGGCGAAATTCTGAAAAATGATGAATCAAACTTATCAATTTCATCTAAGAAACCCGCTTTAAAATAAGAATTCTCATTCGCACTGGGCAGCAATGGATCAATATCTTTCCGCCGCTTCTTCGGTAAGTCCCGGATGCATGAGGCACGGTTCATAATGTTTTGCCAGTATTCTTTTGCATTATTGGCTTTTGAGAAACGGCAGGATATGCCGATAATGGCAATATCACATTGATTTTTCTTGGACTTATCTGATAATCCTTTTAAAATGCGCAAAGCCATTTCCCTGTCCATTTTTTGCTCTTTTACTTGCTCCAATACATATTGTTTTATAATCGAAATATCATCCACGATTAATCACCCCTATCGATTTTGATGCTATATAAAATATGAGAAGCATCATGGATATATAGAATAGCTGCTTCAATTGAAGAAGCAGCTTATTGAATTAGTTAATTTTTGTCTCAAAAACCTTTCCATCTTCTTTACATAACACCTGCACCAGGTTTCTGGCCTGTAAGACAACACTCGGAAGACCTCCTCCCACTTGACTCCAATGCCCAACCATATAAAAGTCTTTAAGTCCGGGAAGTGAACGTTTCAGTTTTTTCTCGTGCATGATGCCTTCCATCTGTTTTTCCCAGCCCTGCCAGCTTCCATTTCTATTATTTGTGTATCTTCTGATCGTATATGGGGTGGATACATCAGTCACGTCAATATTTGATTTAATTTCACCAAACCATTTGTCTAATTCATCAATCATTACATTCGCAATTGCTTTTTTCTCTTCTTCATATTTTTCGCGGTTGTTTTTTTGCAAAGTCTCCCAGTATTCAGCAGAAGTTTTCGCATACACGATAATACTCGTTTTGCCATCAGGTGCGAATGAAGGATTTTCGTTATATATTTTCACAAATATGTTTTTAACGTTATCACAGCCATAGGCATTAAGAGGCTGTTCTAATTCCAGGCTCAAATAATGAGGATATTTTTCAAACGTTTTTGATACGCCCAATCCGACATAAATTTGCGGTGCACTTGTTTTAAGGTTGTCATAACAAAATGTCAGTTCATCATCTGTATATTTTCCATCCAGCATTTCAAAAATAGTTTTATAGCCATCCGCTGCTGAAATAACGATATCTCCATAATGACACTGTCCGTTTTTCAACTCTATTCCGATCGCTTTATCATTTTCTACTAAAACCTTAGAAACAGGTGCTTTATATTGAATCTCACCGCCTAATTCAACATATCTAGCTTCAATAATTTTTGCGAATTGCAGAGAACCTTCTACAGGATGTCCTGAAGATTTGCTATTAGCCCAGCCTAAAGTAGCCATAAAGTAAGATATAGGGGTATCTACATTAAACCAAAACAGACGATTTACATTTTCTCTTACAAAACTGCTTTTAAAGCGCTGGGCGAATTCTTTGATCGTCACTTTTCCCCATTGCCCCATTACTTTCATGTAAGGGCCAGCCTTTGCTTTGAAGGCCTCAAAGTCTGCTAAATCGAACAGTTCGGGCGCTTTATCCAAATCCAGCTCTACATCAGAAACAACTCGAATGCCATCAGTTAAAAGCTTAATTGTTTCCGCATCTTCAGGTGCAACTCTTAAAAACTCCTGTTCTAATTTATCTACATCAGCATACAGCGTAAATGTATCACCATTTCTAAAGTTAACAACCGCAAATTCTTCATCATTAATAAATTCCATATTTTGTATTATATTCAGTTCTTTCCAAAATTTATGGAACGTATTGTTAGGTCCTGAACCGACCAGCCAGCTGATACAACCGTCAAAAAAGTACCCTTTTCTCTTCCAGCCGGTACATAAACCACCCGGCAGCAAACCCATTTCAAAGATTTTCGTGCTGTATCCGTTCATTTGCAAGTAACAGCCCGCGGCCATTCCTGCAATACCGCCTCCTATTATGATTGCAGTCTTGTTTTCTTCTGAATTCTTCATTAATTTTCCCCTTTTCCGTAACTAGTTTTCTAGAATTTTCAATCCTTCTTGTATATTGATTTTGCCGTTCTCCAGGTCGTCAAATAGATTGTTGAGTTCTTGCTCAAGCCGATTTTCAGCAGTATCCTCTTCTGTTTCTTGCTGTGGATCTTTATTCAGCTGCTTGTCAATATACTCTGAAAGCTCCACTACAGAGGAATATGTAAATATATCGGATATATCAACAATATCAGGATATTGTTGATTAATTAGTTTTAACAATTGGGTTGCCATAATAGAATCGCCGCCCATGGCACTAAAGCTTTCATATAAATCAAGCTCTTGCATATCTAAAACCATAGAGTACATTTGTGCAATATTTTTTTCGGTATCGGAGTATAGTTCTCCCTTTCCTTTCAGCACTATATCTTCAGTATCTGTTCTTCGACGTTTTTCTGCTTCGTTTTTTGTCCTGTTTTTATCTATTAATTTGTTTTTGATTTGCTCAGATAATTCAAAAGACAATTCATCCTTCGCAAAAGAGAGAAGCTTCATATTTAATGTACCTGGAATGATATTAGTAAGCTTATTCGATGCTATTTCTTCTAAAACGGAAATAGCCTTTTCTACCGTCAATAATCTGAAAATAGAACTCTCATCAGTAATTCCATAATCGACAGCTATGCCGACCTCATCCCAAGCCGGCCAGTTAATTGAAAGCGTGTTTTTTCCCTGTTTGTTTTGCATATAAGCAAAGGAATCTAAATAAGCATTTGCAGCCGTATAATCTCCCTGTCCGGCACCTCCGAAAATAGAATTAATTGAGGAGAACAAAATCGTGAAATCTATATGTAAGTCTCTCGTTAAATGATCAATAATCCATGTTCCATTAATTTTAGGAGCGAGCACTTCTTTAAAAACATTCGCTTCTTTTCTAAAGAGGAAACCATCTCCGGCAACTCCGGCACAATGGAATACGCCATTGATTGCACCGTATTTCTGTTTTATTTCTTCAATTACCGGCTCCATGCTGCTTAAGTCAGAAACTTCACAGCTGTAGCAATCAACTTTAGAACCCATTGACTCGATAGCTCTGATTGACTTCAGTTTTCTGCAAAGCTTTAAATCTGTTCCATCAGCAATGATGTCGTCCCATCGGCTTTGATCAGGCAGTTTAGAGCGATTGAGCAATACAGCATTGACGTTATGTTTTCCAGCCAGGTGCTTTGCGATCTCCAAACCGATTCCGCCGGTGCCGCCGGTAATCATATAGACACCGTTTTCTTTAATTTCCAAACCGCCGTGTTTCTTATCCTTTATTGGTTCAGCCGTATCCAACCGACTGATATACCGCTTACCATCCCTAAAGGCGACTTGATAATGTTTTCCTTTTGTTCTTAACTCCTCACTAATGATTTCCGGTGATGTATGTTCATCAATATCAATTGCTTTACATGAAACATTTTGGAACTCCTGCGTAATAACACGTCCCAGACCAAACAACGCGGCGCCCAATGGATTGATTGTATTTTCTTCTCCGGACACTTCTGTCACAAGATCAGAAATAAGATGCAAATTAATATTGCTTTTCATCTTATTCTTACTTAATCCCCGGACTAAGCGGAACAGGCTGTATACGCCTTTATTCTGCATGTCTTCTAAATCTGTTAATGATTCCGCTCTTTGGCGGCTGATAGAAGACATATGTATAATGCTGCTGATATTTTGATCGTTTATGCTATGCAATAATTGAACATAGTCTTCTTCTGATCCGCTAATTAGGAATTTCCGCCCATTTATCTTCTGAAATTCATCCCCAAACTCCACTTCAATAACATCATCGTCATGAATTTTCAACTGTTCCAGTATAGATTTATAAATTTCCATGTTGTCTTTAAATAACAGTACAGGACCTGTTACCTCTGTTTTTTCTTCTTCAAAAGCTTCTTGCGCCATCCATTTTAATTGATAAAGTGATTCAGAACTTTCTTCAAAAAGGGCATTAATCCGATTTACTTTTTTTAATACATAATCGGTGATTTCTGCAAAAACATTTCCTTCTGTATCTATTAACTGAATATCACACAGCTTTGTCTCTTTGCTGCTTGCGTTCTTTTTGACAAATGCATAAAAATGCTGCGGCATTCTTGAGTAAATCTTCACACTTTTATATGAAAAAGGAAGGAATGTACTATCGTCATCATCTTCTCCAATAAACACGTTCACTGCATTATCTAGCAAAGCGGGATGTAAAAAGACGTCTTTTAAATCTGCTGTAAATTCATCAGCCAATTTTAATTCGGCCAATTGTTCATCAGGGCCCAGTATGACTTCTTTGAAGTTCAGCCACCTCGGTCCGAAAGTAAAGACTTTGCTGATTAAACCATTTTTATTTTCATAATTGACTTTTATCTTCTCTCTGTTACTGTCATTTCTAACAGAGTCTAAATCAAACATTGATACAGAGTCTGTTAATAGAAACGCTTTTCCTTCTGCATGTGTAATCCAGGTTTCTCCTTCCTGACTGGCTATTATAAATTGAATACATTCTTTCTTTTTCTTAATGATTGTGTGTACAATCTTATTCTCATCCTCATTTACCGTTAACGGAGTGAAGAAGATAATATCTCGTAATTCTAATTGATTGCTTTTATAGTAAGCGGCACTTGCTCTTCTTCCCATTTCGATATAAGTCGTTCCCGGAATAACACAAGCCCCCATGATTTTATGGTCACTTAAAACCCAATCCTTATTCACATTAAATGTCGTTGAATAGATCGTCTCATTCATTGAATCAGCCAAACACTGGTCAATCAGCGGGTGACTGATATTTTTCTGATGCGGCGCTTCACCTCTTCTGTCCTTTACTTCTCCCCAGCATAATGTTCTTTCAAATTGGTATGTCGGAAGACTGACAATCTTTCTGTGCTCATCCTTGTACATTTTTGTCCATTCTACTTTTGCTCCTCTGACATACAGGTTGCAAATTTCCGTAAGGTTGAGCAGTAAATATTCATCCCCTTCAGTAAGAATGTCATGTATCAAATTGTCAGATTGAGCATTCATTTTGCGATGTTCAGATAAGGAAATTTCTCCTTCATCCATAATCTGTTTTCTATCAGAACCAACTTTATGGAAAGAAAAATATACGCCTTTTTCTGATATTTCATTCAGGTTTTGTCCTGCAAGCCTGCCGATTTTTCTCTTTAATTCTTCGTAACTTTTTACAATCAGAGCCAATCGGTAGCCGTAATGGCCCCGCCCTGTGTTTGCCGTATAGCAAATGTGTTTTACGTTTTTTTGAGTTCCTTTTTTAAAGAATTCATTATATTCCTTGATGAGTTTCATTAAAGAATTCTCTGTTTTAGCTGATAAAGTAAATATCTCAAATGTTTCATTTGCAGGAATGACCTCTTCAACCTCATCTCCAGCATCTTCAATCACTACATGTGAATTGGTCCCCACAAAGCCGAAAGAACTGATTCCCGCTCTCCTCGGTGAGTTATTTTTAGGCCATTCTTGGGCTTTGTCTGTAACAAATACAGGTGACTTCACAAAGTTAATCAATGAATTCGGTTCTTTAAAATTAATACTCGGAGGGATGACTTGATGCTTCATAGACAGAACGATCTTGATAAGTGACGCCAAACCCGAAACGGCAACGGTATGGCCAATATTAGATTTAACAGATCCGATCCCGCAAAACTGCAGCTTGTCCGTATATTTTGAAAACGCATTGGAAATCCCCTTTATTTCAATTGGATCTCCAAGCTTTGTGCCTGTACCGTGCGCTTCGATATATTGAATGGTTTCGGGATCAATTTGAGCATTTTCCCATGCCTGAACCAGTACTTCTTCCTGGGCGATGGCATTTGGAGCTGTCAATCCGTTTGAGGCCCCGTCATTATTAACTGCACTCCCTTTGATAACAGCATAAATATGATCTCCGTCCTGCTTGGCTTTACTTAAAGGTTTTAAGATGACTGCCGCTACTCCGTCACTGAAAAATGTCCCGTCTGCGTCTTTATCAAATGAGTGTACTTTATCACTTACTGATTCCATCATCGATTTTTTGGACGTTTTGAAGCGCGGAAAGAATCCTAATGAAATTCCGCTGACAATAGACATATCGCATTCTTTATTTTTCAAAGCATTACAGGCAAGATGCACACCAAGCAGCCCCGAGCTGCAAGCAGAATCCAAGACCATAGAACTTCCTTTTAAATTTAATAAATAATTAATCCGCCCCGCCATCAAACCCGGCCAGTTGCCCGTCATACTTGTCGATTCTGATTCTGTAATGTAGCGGTACAACGTATTATTGACATGGTCTTTTCCAACAAAGAGCGATGTGTTGCTTCCATAAATTTTGTCCCCTGCATACCCTGCATCTTCAATCGCAGTCCATACCGTCTCCAGCAATACTCTGTGAGACGGGTCAATGGCCTTTGCTTCTTTAGGAGAAATATTAAAAAATTCAGGATCGAACTTGTCTACGTCTTCTAAATATCCGCCAGGTTTCCAGTTATCTGCTTGTTCTTCCGTCAGATATCCTGAACCGAGAAAATCAGTAAACCCTTTATTGTTTACGATCGGTTTAATGTAATTGATCATATCTTTTGGATATTCCGCTTTGCAGTCTTCTCCATTCATCAGATTCTGCCAGTATTCATCTGTATTGTTTGCTTTCGGCAGTCTGCAGGAAATTCCAATGATAGCAATATCTTCATTGCTGCTTGCAGCCTTTAATTCTTTTAGCATTCGCTTTGCTTCTTTCTGGCTTAGCTTATGCTGTTTCACTTGTTCAAATATATAAGATTGAACGCTATTCATTACGGATCACTCCCGCTTTCTTTCTAAGAAAATTTTTGATAGGAAGGGTAATAAGATCTACATATTTACCTTAAAATGGAATTTAGTTTCCGCAATAATGTGATAGGCAGGCTGCTTTTTCTTCATTCAATTCGCAGCCTGCCAATATTCCATTTTGCGAATATATTCTTACAGGCTCAATTCAGTTATTTTCGGTCTGAATGAAATATTTGATTTGCTTCGCTGACTTCCATCTCTCCGGATGCCAGCTTATTCAAAATTGCATCCAGGTCATCTTCATTGTCTTCTTCAGGGATTCGGTCAGAAGACTTCTGATCACTGAAGTGGGATTCAAGGTAGGTTGACATCTCCTTAATGGAGGGATACGTAAAAATATCAGAAACATCAATGAGAGAAGGCCATTCTTTCTCTATCTCTTTTACCAGATATATCGCAGATATTGAATCTCCGCCCAAATCATAAAATTTATCAGTTATACTGATTTGTTCTAAGCCTAAAACTTTTATCCAAGCTTTCATTAGTTTATTTTCTATATCGCTGAAGCTAAAATTCTGATCGGTTTTCGACTCAACAGATTTTTTTACAATCGCCTGCTCCTTAAAAGTCAAAATATCCGGAGATAATCGGAAATGAATTTGATCTTGATTTAATTCCAGTACCCGATGATCAATTTCCCCGATTATCACATTCTGGATGTCCTTTTGCATGACTTCATCGAAGGCACGTATCGCTTCAGCTGAGGTAATCGTCTTAAAGCCGTTTTCATCTTTATGTTCGTTTCCAGCCTTTTGACGCTCTTTAATATATTCGGCAAGCATTCCCACATCAGACCAGCCGCACCAATTAATCGTAACTGTTTTTTCATCCGGTCTTCTTCGCTGTCTGCGTTCTGCAAAGGAATCCAGGTAGGCATTAGCCGCAGTATAATCAGCCTGCCCCATACTCCCCGCAAGTGCTGTGATAGAAGAAAACATTATGAAGAAATCCAGATGCTCATGCTTTGTCAGCTCGTTTAATATCCATGTTCCATTAACTTTCGGTCTGAGCACGTTATCAAACACTTTTTTTTCCTTTCTGAAAATAAACCCATCTCCAGAAACACCAGCACTATGTATGACACCGTGGATTGTATTGTATTTACTCTTTATTTCCTCGAATACATTAATCATTTCACTTTCATTTGCGACATCGGCCTTATAGTAATCTACTTTAGAACCGCTTTCTTTTATTTCTTTTAGAGCATCGATTTTCTTTTTGTTTTCCTTCTCCATGTTGATCTGCTTCTCAGAGCGTCCAATGAGGATTAATTGGACATTTTCTTTTGATGATAAATACTTGGCCATTTCTAATCCCAGTCCGCCCATACCGCCGGTAATAACATATACACCGTTCTTTCTGATGCTTATTTTCCCTTCCCGAATTACGGATAAGTCTTCAGTCTGGAGCTCTTGAACGTATTTATGCCGGTCTCTGTAAGCGACAAGCTCTGACTGTTTTTTTGAGTTGATTTCAAACATGATGTTTTCCGCCATAAGATTTTGATCCAAATCTATGCATCTGACACTTACACGCGAATATTCCTTTTCAATTACTTTTCCAAAACCGAAAAATGCCGCGTTATGCGGGTTAATGTCTGGTTCTTCACCGCTTACTTGATGTGCAAGGTCTGCAAACAGCATCAGTTCTATGTTATTTTTTGTATTTTCTACAAGTGATTTTGTTAAATAAAATAAACTGTCTACCCCTGAGGATATTTTTTTCTGAAGCTGATATATGTTTTTGTCTTTCTCATTGCTGATAGACATCAAATGGACAATCTGAGAAACCTTTTCACTTTGAAGAGCTTTTACAAGACAGTCATAATCTTCTTGAGAATCACTGACTGTATAATGATGGCTTCCGATTTTAGAGAAATAGTCACCCTGTTCCGCGACAATCACAGTTTTCCCTTCCAGTTCTAAGCTTCGAATGATTTCCTCGGATAAACTGCAGCCATTATTCTTAAATAATAAAATAGGATGATGAATTTCTCGCATCTCGTGTGATTGATCGCTTTCTCTTATCCAAGATAGCTTATGATATATATTGTTTCTTTTAGTCTTTTCAGCTGCTTTATGCACCCTTTTTACGATGTAATTGTTTATTTCACCGAATACTTCTCCAGTCTCATTCAGCAGGACGATGCGAAACGTTCCTGTTTCTCCGTTGCTTCGGCTCTTTTTCTTGATATAACTGTAAAACTTTTTAGAAGCTGAGCCATAAATCTTAAATTCTTTATAAAAATAAGGGAGATAGGTTTCGTTATCTATCGTGAATGTCCCGGCATTAACGGCACAATCCATCATCGCAGGATGAAGCGAAAACTGAACGAAATCACTCTCATATTCTTTCGGCAATTCCAATTCACATAGAAGCCTGTCGTCGTCTCTGTAGATTGCGTTGGTGCATTTCCATCTGCCTCCGACTTGAACGATGCTTTCCGGTCTATTGGTATCTTCTATATGATAAACCGACTTGTATTCATCGGTGTTTATTTCTGTCAATGGATGATTATTACGTTGAATGACATAAACAGAATTGAAGCTTTTCTTTAAATCCTCAATGTCATATGTTTCCCGTACCGGTTCTTCTTTCGCAATGACCGCTTCCGCGTGTTTTATCCATTTATCGCCGGACTTACTTATCACACTAAACTCTAAAACGCTGTCCTTTTTCTTTATGATCGTATGAACTTCTTTAACTTCATTTGCTTTTACCTTTAACTGATTTGAAAACGTAACGTCTTTTAACAGAATGCCGAAAGGTTCGCCGAAGTATTTTCTTCCCGCTTCTCTAGCTGTTTCTATATAAACCGTTCCAGGGATAACGTAAGAATCATTCACTTTATGTTCATTTAAAAACCAATAATCAGTGACATTCAAATGGGATATATACACTTCCAGATTCAGTGACTGCACTGCAAGATTGCTTAATAAAGATTGTTTTTTCTCATCGGCTGAAGGGCCGTCTGCAGCCAGCTCAGCCCATAATCTTTTTCCGCTGAATTTGTATGTCGGCAAGCTGACCTTTAGAAAATTCATCTCGCTATAAAGATCTTCAAAGTTAATATTCGCCCCATCACAATACATTTCACATAAAATATGTAAGTCAGAGGTTGAAATATTAGAGACGTCTTGTCTGACTCTTTGAATCACATTTTTTATTGTTTGAGTATTCTGCACACTGTCTGTATGCGTTTTTCCTATAAACTTTGTTTGATTTGTTATCGATTGAAAGTATATATTTTTCTCCCGATACGTTTTCCATTCAGAGCATGAGAAAAACTCCAGCTTTTCCAGCAGTTCCGCGACAGAACTTATTACCATAGCGATTCTGTATTTGTTCGGCAATCTTCCAGTGTTTGCTGTATAACATATATCTCCCAGATTCACATCTGTTTCTCTCTTTAAATAATTAATATGATCTGTAAGCAAGTGCGCGAGAGATGTTTTAGTCCTAGCTGATACAGTAAAAATATGTTCAGATAAAACGGATTGTTCGACTTTTTCAACTGCGGGTGCCTCTTCTAAAATGACATGACAGTTTGTACCGCTCAGCCCAAAACTGCTGATGCCGCACCTGTACACTCCGCTGCTCTCCCATGCTGAAACGGAGTCATTGACGTAAACAGGCGATTCATGAAAATTGATATTTCGGTTCGGCACTTTAAAATGTAAACTTGGCGGAATTTTTTTATGCTTTAATGCCATTACCGCTTTAATTAAGCCCGCTATTCCCGCCAAACTATCAAGATGCCCGATGTTTGTTTTGACTGAAGATACGGCGCAGAACTGTTTTCGGTCTGTATATTTTCTGAAAGCCCGTTGCAACGCATTTATTTCAATCGGATCCCCTAATTTGGTCCCTGTCCCATGAGCTTCAATATATGTAATTGTTTTAGGATCTATTTTTGCATTTTTCCACGCATCTACTATTACTTGTTCTTGAGCTGCTGCGTTAGGAGCGGTAATTCCTACTGAGCTGCCGTCCTGGTTAACAGCGCTCCCCTTAATGACTGCATAGATCTGGTCATGATCACGAATTGCTTGGGCCAGCGGCTTCAGCAATACGGCAGCGACTCCTTCGCCGCTATTCGTGCCGTCAGCAGAATCATCGAAAGTCCTTACAGCAAAATCAGATGAAGAATTCCCGATATTTAACCTGCTCTCCTCTATTGTCTTTGGGAATACTTTTATATTCACTCCGCCGGCTAATGCCATATCGCAATCCTTATTTCTTATTGCCTGACAAGCCGTATGGAGGGCGACAAGCGATGAAGAGCATGCAGTATCGATTACCATTGCTGGCCCTTTAAAATCCAAGATATATGACAGTCTGCTTGCGATAACTGATTTAATGTTACCCGCGGTAGCCAGTCCGAGTAACGATTGATCTCCTTTTTCAAGCAATCTGAAGTATTCATTTGAGCCGTCACTGCTGAGTCCAATGTATACTCCCGTATTTGTCCCACATAATTTTCCGCCGCCGTAACCCCCGTCTTCCAATGCGTTCCAGGCCGTTTCAATAAATAATCTTTGTCTGGGATCAATCAACTTTGCTTCATTTGGAAGGATACTGAAAAAGTCACAATCAAATTTATCAATCTCATCCATATAGGCTATTTTTGTATAGGCTGCATCTTTACTGTACTTAGTTCCGCTGTTTTTTAAAGACTGGTCAGCATCTTTTTTTCTGTTCAGCGGAATGTCTCTGATGAACTCTTTTCCTCGTAAAAGTAAATCCCAATATTCATTTACGTGATTGGCTTCGCCGATTCTGCATGATAAACCGACAATGGCAATGTCATCTCCGGAAATGTCTTTGGCCCCTTCCTCGTTTTTTTGTTTCTTTACATTCGGAGTTTGATTTGTAAAAGCGGCCGCTTTTAAATTACTTAAACTTATAAAGTCTGTTTTCATTTTTTTACCTCGCTGAGAATCACTAGATAGGTAATCATACCTGTCAAACTTCAAAGTCTTCAAAGTGTTTTTTTGTGTTTGTTTCAGAAAATAATTGATTAAATCTTTTTTTCTGTTCATCTATAGGGGTTTTTTTTGTCCGAAACACTGACTTCAGCATTTCTACTGCCATATGCATTTGTTCTCTTGACGGCTGATGACCTGATGTTTCAAGTTCAGCCTGTATGGCAGCTACTTTTTCATATGGTTCGATTACACCTTTGGCGTATTCCTCATTGTTCCAGTTGTAATTTTTAGTAGCAACCGCAATCCCTAAACTTCTCGAGATAATAGAAAAACCGGCTTGCAGTGAAACAGATTCGTTCAAAAGAGTCTCTTTTATAATCTTCACGTCCTCTTCTTTGTCGTAGCTGTACGATTTGATGTCAGCGATATTGTTTCTTACAAGATTCCTTAATACAGATTTCGGCCCAAATTCAATCACAGTATCAGTATGGTTTGCTTCTAAATACTTCATGATTCCCATCCAATTTACCGGTTTTACGATTTGAGTTCCCAGTATGTCAGCCATTTGCTGTTTATCCGAATATGGAAGAGCCGTCACATTAGATAAAACTTTGTATTTTGGAGTTCTGAGATCATACTTTTTTAACTCATGGCTGAATTTTTCCGCAGCAAAGCCCATGATCGGAGAATGAAAAGCAGCACTTACATTTAATTTAAAAATGTCTGCTCCTCTGGCTTTAAGAGTTTCACTAAGCTCTTCAACTGCTGCCGCTTCTCCGGATACCACAACATCTTTATATCCATTGTAGTTAGAAACAGCAATCGTTTTTCCTCTTGAAGAGAGAGATTCGCACTCTTCTTCTGCTATTCTTTCATCCAGGTTCCTGATAACAGCCATTGCTCCGGTCCCTTGTGCGGCAGCTTCTTTCATTAATAATCCTCTGGCTCTCACCAGCTTTACAGCGTCCTGGAAATCCAAAACGTCACTGCAAACCAAGGCAGAATATTCTCCTAAACTATGGCCGGCGATATATTCAGGTTCTTTTCCGACCTCTTCCATGTAGATTCTGAATTGTGCAATACTTGTTGCCAGGATGGCCGGCTGAGTATTTTCTGTTTGAGATAGCTCAGCGGCACTTCCATCTATACATAATTTCTTCAGGTCAAATCCCAATGCATCACTGGCTTCGTCATACGTTTTTTTAGCGATAATAAAATTGTCACATAAACGTTTGCCCATTCCTGCGTATTGAGATCCTTGTCCTGAAAATAAAAAACCTATTTTCGACATTTAAATACCTCCAAAGTCTCTATAATGCCTGATTTGCCTTACATTCTGCCGATCAGCAAAATGTAAGGCAGAACCGGCCGCTTTATATTGAATTGTCTGCTTTGTTTGCTGTAATCACTTGAATCAAATTCATGTAGTTATAAAATAAATCTTTCATTTTGTGCTCATTTAGTTTCTGATGGTTATATAGAAAAACGATTTCTGCTTCGGCTGGCTTTTCATGAACTGCAAAAACCAGATCATATAATTCTGAGTACTCTTTTTTTGATTCATTACTAATAGAAAAAAGAGGAAAAATATCTTGGGCCGAACTTGATTTCTTATAGTGAGTATTCAAATCGTATTGATCTGAATCCTCTTGATTCTCAATCTGTTCCTTCGCCATACGAATAATATCGTGAAAATTTTCGATATCAGACAGATCAAAAGACAGCTGACTCATCCGATCATCTCCATGACCCGAAAATTGGATATGAACCGAATTTTGCTGACTGACATCAGCTAATAAAAATACATAACCAGCTAATAAAACATGAGAAATATCATATTTGTAGGTATTGCATATTGTTTTTAAACCCGCATAATAATTCGCATTTACCGCATATTCGTGCATGGCTGTATGACTTTGTCCAGTTGATTCCGAGATGTATTCAAGCGGTAAAGTAATAGGAATGATTTCTTTTTCCAAGGACACTGCTATCTCCGCAAAGGCTATAGTCGATTCTATATATTCGGACAATCTGTAAATAGTCGGATATGCAAACAAGTCAGCAATTTGAATTTGTTTTGGATACAGCTTCTGAAGCTCATTATAAACTGCAACGATTTTGATTGAATTGCCGCCTGCTTCAAAGAAGTTATCATGTATTCCAGGCTCCTCTATTTTTAAAACATTGGTCCAAACACGGCTGATACTTTTTTGAACATCCGTTACCGCTTCCTCAAAAGGCCGGTCAAAACCTGTTCTATCTATCACAGGTTCAGGCAGTGCTAGGACATTTATTTTTCCGTTTGCTGTCAGCGGAATTTGGTCAATTTTCATAAAGATTTGCGGAATCATATACTCAGGAAGCACAGGTGATAATAACTTAATAAATTCTGAAGGATATACAGTGCTTTCTGCCACATAATACAGAACTAAATCTTGGACTCCTGCGGAATTTGTTTTTCCGGCAGCTACACATTCCTTAACTTTTTCGTGTTGGTTTACTATGCTTTCAACCTCTCCCAATTCTATCCGATACCCTCTGATCTTTACCTGATTGTCCATTCTTCCGATAACGTCCAGTTCACCATTTGGCAGCCACCTTGCTAAATCTCCTGTCTTATACATCTTGGTTCCTTTAACAAACGGATTGTCTACAAACTTTTGCGCAGTCAAATCTTCTTTTCCTAAATATCCTCTGGCCATTCCGGCTCCAGCAATGCATAATTCGCCAGTACTGCCGAGCGGTACAGTGTTTCCATCATGATCTATAATATATATCTGTGTATTCGCAATCGGCTTGCCTATATTTACACTATTTTCATTGGTTAAGTCTTTCACAGAAGACCAAATCGTCGTCTCAGTCGGACCGTACATATTATAGATCTTCAGATTTTTATATTTTTTTAGCTCAAATAACAATTCCCGTTGAAATACCTCGCCCCCAACCATGATGGTCTTCAATTTCTGAAGGCTCTCCGTGCTGTTTTCTGCACTTAGCATCAGCTTTAATCTGGATGGCGTAAGCTGAATAGTATTGACATCAGTCTCAACAACGATCTTGTTTAACAAGTATGGATCTCTTTGTTCCGCTTCACCGGCTATGACAACTTTCAGCCCTTGAGTTAAAGGCAGCAGCGACTCTAATCCGAATATGTCAAACGAGCACGTGGTGACCGAAAGAAGGACATTGTCTTGTGAAAAGCTGATCCTGTCTGTTATTCCCTTAATAAAGTTATGAACGGCACGGTGCTCTACGGCGACCCCTTTCGGTTTTCCGGTTGATCCCGACGTATAAATGACATATGCTAAATCTTCGGCCCTGTTAATAACATCAATGTTCGTCTCCAACTGATGTAATAAATCCTCTGAATCTATGTTAAATATGGTTCCGCTGTACGTTAATTCATTTGGAAGTCCTTCCTCAGTTAACAGCAGGCCGTTTTTACTGTCTTTCAGCATATAATTGATCCTGTCTGCCGGATAATCCGGATCAAGCGGTAAGTAGCATCCCCCTGCCTTTAGTATTCCTAATATTCCTATAATCAATCGGAAAGACCTTCTTACCAAAATAGGAACCACAACATTCTCTTTGATGCCGTTTTCCCTGAGGGCTCTTGCCAATTGATTTGCCTTATTATTCAGCTCCTTATAGGTCAGGAAGTCCCCGTTCCATTCCAGAGCGATTGCATCAGGTGTCCTTACAGCTTGCTCTTCGAAGAGCTCTTGTAACGTCTTTTCTTTCTTATATGATAATTCCGTACAGTTGAATTCTTTCACCAGCTTTTGTTTCTCTGTCTCATTTACCATATCGATCTGAGAAACCATTACTTCATGATCAGCCGCTGCCTGCTGCAAGATGCTAACAAGGTTATCTAAGATTGAACTTACCGTTTCTTTACTGTAAACACTGGCGTTATATGTGATTTTCATATGCAATTCGTCACCAGGAGCAATTAAAAGCTCTAAATCATAGTTGGTTTGTTCAAACCCATGTTCAGCAGTTATTTTCACACTCGAACGGGCTGAATCTTGGAAAAGATCCTCATTCAACGGGTAATTTTCATACACGACTACGTGATTGATTAATTTATTCTTCATACTTGTCAAAGACTGTATGTCTGCCAGAGAACAATAACTGTATTCGTTCGCTTCAATAAAGTCTTTATTTATTTGTTTAGCCAATGAAATAAATGATGTATCACATTCTCTTTTCACTCTGATTGGCACTGCATTTATAAATAAGCCGACCATATTTTCAATTCCGTTTATCTCACTCGGTCTGCCTGAAACAATGGAACCAAATACCACATCATTTGTATTGTTATATTTCTGCAGCAATATCCCCCATGCTGTTTGAACGATAGAATTTAATGTAATGCTGTTTGACTCAGCGATTTTTTTCAGCTTAGAGGCGGTTTCACCGTTAAGCGCTCCCAGTTTTTGATCATGCTGATACTCGTCAGATTTCAATTCCAGTTCCGGAAATGAGATCTCTTGTTCATATGCAGAAAGATATTCCTTCCAATATTCAAATGCACGGTCCTTGTCCTGCTGATCAAGCCACTCAAGATAACGACTGTACGGTACAGGTGATTCTTGAAGGAGTTTTTTCCCTTTAGCCACGTCACCGTATAGATCCATAAGCTCTTTTAACAGAATACCGACACTCCAGCCATCCAAAATAATGTGGTGGAAACTGTATATGACTTTAAATTTATTTCTTCCCAGCTTGATCACCGATACTCTGATCAGACAATCTTTGTTCAGATCAAACGGAGTATTCCTGTCTCTCACCTTGAATTGCCCTACAAAGGCATCCTTCTTCTGCTCCTCCCATTGGCTGATATCATGATATTGAATGTTTAGTTTTCTTTCTTTTAAAATGGCTTGTTTAAATACACGGAAACCGTTATAGAAAAATGACGTTCTTAATATTTCATATTTAGCAATCAGTCTGTTTAATGCGTCACTGAGAACTTCTGTATTCAGATTTCCTTCAACTGTTATTTCACTTTGTTCGAAATAAGCGCTAGATTGATGGTCAATCACAGCGTTATACAGCATGCCTTCCTGCATCGGTGAAAGAGAATGAATTTTTTCTACTTCAGCACCGCTTGCAAGAATTTGATTTAACTCCTCTATTTGAAGATCGGGATCCCCATAATCCCATGGTGTTTTCTCAGATATTTTCTTATTCACACAATGTTCTATGATCTGATTTATTTTCAATAGATAGGCTTTCGCAAATTGCTCAATCGTCTCTCGTTTATATTGGTATGGACTGTAATTGAACGTAAATATCAGCCTGCCATCCATTATATATCCATTTATTTCTATATTATGTGTCTTTTTATTTCTTTCAGAGATGCTCGTTCCGGCGGACAAAATTGATACTTGAAATAGATTGTTTCGATCTTCTTGGCCAAATTCACCCAAGTAGTTAAAACTGATATCAGGTTTTAATTGAAGATGAACAGAGTCCGACAAATATCTGAGTATTCCGTATCCAATCCCGTTATTAGGGATATGTCTAAGCATTTCCTTTGTATACTTAATGGAGCTTGATAGACTGTTACTTTCTGTCATATCGAGAACAATTGGGTAAATTGTCGTAAACCAGCCTATTGTGCGATGGACCGACGTTTTTATAACACTTTCGCGGCCGTGCCCTTCAAGATTCACAAGGATCTTCTCCATGCCGCTCCATTCTTTGGCTGCAAGTCCCAGTGAGCAAAGCAATATATCATTAATTTGTGTATGATATGCTGCATTTGTATTTCTTAAAAGTGTTTTTGTTTGATCCTCTGTTAATTCAATTTTAATTTCTTTACTATCTTCATAAGAACAGCTTTCGGCAATGAAATCCTTTGGAAGAGGTTCAATAATAGCCGTTTCTATGGTCTCCCAGTATCCAGCTTCCTTTTGAAGAGCCTTGCTGTTTGCATATTCTTTCAATTGACGCGCCCATTCTTTGAACGATGCTGTTTTAGATTCAAGCTCCACTTTGTTCCCATTAACTGTTTGAAGATAAGCTGTTTCAAAATCTTCTAATAGGATTCTCCAAGATACTCCGTCAATGATCATATGATGAATGGTTAATAGAAGATGATCTCCGTTTTTGGTTTTAAATACCGCCAGTTTTATTAAAATCCCCTTTTCCAAGCTCAATTCCTTCTGCATACGGTCAGCCAGTGATTCAATTGCCATGGCTGGATCTTCTGTTTGTGTCATATCAAATACGTCTAAAGTAAATGTTTCTTTTGCCTGTTTAATGCCCCTATTCCATTGCTTAATTTCACCGTTTTCCTTTTTAATCTGCATCCTGAGGGCATCATGATGCCTCACCAGTTCCAAAAAGGCCGTTTCGATTGCTTTTTCTTCTATGCCGGACTTTTTGTAAAGCATAAAGGCTTGGTTATAGTGGTTTTCTTGTTCAAATCTCTGTTCTATAAACCATTTTTGAATCGGTGTCAGATCAACGTCTCCTTCTACAATCGACTGATCTGCTTGTATATCAGCTGATTTTACGTGAGCACTCAAGTCTTTTATGTGCGGATATTTCATTAAATCTCTGACTTCAAGTTTTAAACCGTATTTCTGGAGTTCGGAAACTACTAAAATGGATTTAATTGAGTCTCCGCCGATCTCGTAATAGTTATAGTTAATCCCGATTGATTTCATCCCCAGAACTTTCTCCCATACGCATGCGAGAATTTGTTCCTTTTTATTTCGCGGTGCTTCATATGCAGACTCCAATACATCCGCAATATCTATAATCGGCAATGATTTCGTATCTATTTTTCCGTTTGAACTTAACGGCATTTTTTCAATCTGGAAGATATAACTTGGCACCATATATAACGGTAATTCTTTAGACAGATTTTCTTTTAAAGCATAAACATCTATTTCTTTGTCGGAAGTAACATAACCGCAGAGATATTTATCCCCGTGTTGGTCATCTCTCGCTACAACAACAGCCTCTCTTATGTGACTCATTTTCAGAAGCCGGTTTTCTATTTCTCCTGTTTCAATACGATACCCTCTGATTTTGACTTGATCATCAATTCTTCCTAAATAATCAATTGTTCCGTCCGGCATCCATTTTGCCATATCCCCTGTTCTGTATAACTTAGCCCCGGGTTCAAAGGGGTTATCTACAAATTTTTCTGACGTCAAGCCCGCTTTATTTTTATATCCGTCCGCAAGTCCTTCTCCGCTGACACAAAGTTCCCCGGCTGCACCTAAAGGAAGTAATTCCATTTGTTTTCCTAATATATAAAGTTTAGTATTATCCGCAGGTGTGCCTATTGATACTGCATTGCCATTGTCTCTTTCAATATGATATTGATGAATCATACACCCGACTGTAGCCTCTGTCGGGCCGTATTCATTGTAGATTTTGACATGACCGTTAAATGCACCGTGTATCTTTTTTGCAAGCCCGGTTTTCAGTTCTTCCCCGCCGACGATTATTTTTTTTATCTTTGACGTACTTAAATCTACATTCTCCAGCAATCTCAAATGCGTCGGCGTTAGCTTAATAATATCCGCTTTATTTTCTTCTATAATTCTTCTGATCAGAAGAGCCTTGTCCGGTCCCTCATAAATAATAATTTTATTTCCTGAAATAAGCGGTGTATAAATTGAAGTAACCGTTAAGTCAAAAGAAATAGAAGAATACAGAGGAAAATCAATATCTTCATCATTTACATATATCTTATTTGCCCAATGAATATAATTTACCACGCCTTTATGTTTTACCATGACGCCCTTCGGCAGCCCTGTAGTCCCTGAAGTATAAATCATGTAGGCAAGGTCTTCCGGGCAACTGACATTCGGCAGATTACTTCTGTTATGCATATATAGAGCAGGATCGCTTAATGATAAAATTTCTTTATTGAATGTAATACCACCTGACAATCCGTTTTGAATTAGGAGAATGTTTGCATCACTGTCTTTCAGCATGTAATTTACTCTTTCATCAGGGTATTCAGGATCTATCGGCAAATACGCTCCCCCTGCTTTCAGCACCCCGATAATTCCGATGATCATCTCAAGAGATCTCTCTGTCATGATTCCGACAATGCTGTTTTCTCTAATTCCTTTTAGTCTCAAAAGATTAGCCAGGCTGTTTGATTTCTCGTTTAGTTCTTTATAGGTTAATAGCGTACCTTCATGGACAGCCGCAATACGTTCAGGTGTTTTTTCTGCCTGCTCTTCAAATAATTGATGAATCGTTTTATTCCGCGGAAATTCAGCTGCCGTGTCATTGAATATATGGAGCAATGTGTGCTTCTCCTGTTCAGGAATCATATCCAGTTTCATTAAAGGTTGATCTAGACCGGCAGCTGCACTTTGTAAAAGCTTCGTAAAATGGGCACCCATTCTCTCGGCTGTTTCTTTTTCAAATAATTGACTGGAGTATTCCAAGTGGAATTTGATTCCTTTATCAATTTCCGTCGCGGTTAACGTTAAATCGAATTTTGAAATATTGATCTCGGTTTGAATATGCTCTTCCGGATGTGGATCCAAGTGATTTTCAATACCGTAATCTGCATTTTCAAGTACAAACATGACATCAAACAGCGGGTTCCGGCTCGAATCTCTTTTTATCCCGAGTTTTTGAACAATATTTTCAAATTGGTAATCTGTATTCTCAAAATCTTTTAACGTATGATGTTTGACCTCTTCTAAAAACGCTCTGAATGTTTTATGTTCCTCAGGAAAATTTCTTATGGCGACGGTATTGACGAACATCCCCACCGTATTCTCCAGTTCGGTGTCTGCCCTTCCGGACTCTGCTGTTCCGATGATCACATCCTGCTGACCGCTGTATTTTGAAAGCATGACATTATATACCGCCAGCAGCACCATGTACAAAGTTGTTCCTGTTTCTTTCGCCACCGACTTTAAGCTTGATGTTAACCTTTCATCAGCCGTAAAGCTGATTCGGCTTCCTTCAAAGCTTTTGACTCTCGGCCGCTCATAATCAGTCTGCAGATTGAGAATCGGCAGATCTCCGCTTAACCGCTTAAGCCAATACTCCTCTTGTTCCTTTAACGCTTCTTTTGTTCCTGAGCTTACTTGCCATTCTGAATAATCCTTATATTGCAGCGGCGGCTGTTTTAGTTTATGACCCGCATACAGCGCATTGAATTCTTTGCGGATTATTCCAACCGATACACCGTCCGCAGCGATATGATGAACATCTAGCAGCAGCAGATTCCGGTCTTCATACGTTATGAGTCCGGCTCTGATTAACGGTGCTTTGTCCAAATGAAAGGGCCTGATAAACTGTTTCACATATGTTCGTAACCCATCAGACGGCAGCTTCTGATAATCAAATTCGAGCTCCCATGTATCGTGAATAACCTGAACCACATCGCCGTTTACAACATCGAAACTTGTCCGTAACGCTTCGTGTCTTCCAATAATATCCAGTAAAACTGATTCGGCTTTTTTTACATCTAATTTTCCGTTTAGTTCGATCATAATCGGCAGGTTATAAACGATACTGTCTTTATCCGTCTCCCAAAGGGCAAACATTCTTTTCTGGGCCGATGATGCTTGATAATAAGCCTTCTCTCTCGCTTGACCGATGACTGGATAATTCTGTTTATCCCGTTTTTGAATGAGACGGCTCAACTGTTTGATGGTAGGCTGCTCAAAAAGCTCCTTCACCTTTATATCCGTGCCGAATGTTTTTCTGATGCGGGAAATAGTGAACGCAGCTGTTAAAGAATGTCCGCCCAGTTCGAAGAAATCTTCATTTATACTGATCCGTTTATGCCCAAGCATTTCTTTCCAAATTTCAGCTAGTTTTTCTTCCGTTTCATTTGCCGGAGCTTCGTATTGAGGTACTGACAACCGTTGCAAGTCAGGAAGGGGCAGCTCTTTTCGATTGATTTTTCCGTTAGCTGTAAGAGGCAGCTCTTTCAGTTGTATTATGAAACTCGGAATCATATACTTCGGAAGAGCCTGTGCCAATTTCTCCTGTACGAACGAGCCTTCCATCTCAATGTCCCCAGTAATATATGCAGAAAGATATTTCTCCTCTATATAAACAACCGCCGCTTCTTTTATACCTTCCAGCTGTAATAGTTGGTTTTCGATCTCTCCGATTTCAACTCTAAAACCCCTGATTTTGATCTGGTTGTCAATCCGGCCTAAAAATTCTATATTTCCATCCGGCATCCATCTGCCAAGGTCTCCTGTTTTGTACATTTTTGCTCCGCGATGAAAAGGATTATCAATAAATTTTTCATTCGTTAATTCTTCATTATTGACATATCCCGATGCTAAACCTACCCCGCTGATACAAATCTCACCGGGTGCTCCCACAGGGACCAGTTGATCTGAACGATCCACAATATAGATATTAATGCCGTGAATTGGTCTTCCTATTTTATTGTATATTTCACAGTTTTGAATATGATCTAGATCAATGCTATGTGCAATACAGCCAACAGTGCTTTCGGTCGGCCCGTAGTGGTTAATAAACTTCATCCATCTGCATTTTTCAGCGAGCTTTTTGACGTTGCCGATGTTTATGCTTTCGCCGCCCAGTATGATAACTTTTAAATCAGGACAAGACGCCAGCATGTCAACATCCTCCATCAATGTTGAAAATAAAGTGGGTGTCATTTTAAGATATGTAATACTATTTTTATGAATATATTCTATTAATGATAGAGAGTGAAGATACACTTCTTTATCAACAAAGTGGACTTGTCCGCCACCGGATAAAACTGGAAAGATGCTGGTATAGCATAAGTCAAAACTATATTTTGACGTCACTAACGACCTGCTGTCAGAATTTATGTTTATTTGATCACATACCCATAATGAATAATTAACTAATGATTTATTTTTCACTTTCACCCCCTTCGGTTTTCCCGAAGTACCCGAGGTATATATAACATATACCTCGTCCTCGAGATCATACTGAACATCAGGGTTTGATGTATTTCGGCTGGTATAAATCGATTTATCCGTAATATCCAAACATTCCGCCGCAATGTTTTTATCAGTTAAAAAGCACAAATCTGTAATGAGGATATCAGCTTTGCTATCTTTTAAAATATGATTTATCCGACTGACCGGTGATTCATCATCAATAGGCAGAAACGCACTTCCGGTTTTTAAAATTCCCAGCATCCCAATCATTGAATATTCTGAAGGACGGATCATCATAGCCGTAATGCTGTTTTTTCCTGCCCCTTTTTCCATTAATAATGTTGCGACTTGATTTGCCTTTTCGTTTAGCTCTTTATAAGTGATATGCTTTCCTGCATAGACAGCCGCTGTTTGGTCAGGTGTCTTTTCCGCTCGTTCTTCAAAAAGGTCTTGTATCGTTTTATTCACCGTATAAATAGAGGACTGCTTATTAAACTCCTGGAGCATTCCGCGCTCTTCTTCATTTACAGCGCTGATGTCTTTCAGGACACGCGTAGGATCAGTTGCCACTTGCTTTAATACATGACAGAAATTAACACCTATACGATTAATGATATCTTCATGATAAACATTATTGTTATACGTCATCTCTGCTTTGATTTGGCTGCCTGGAATAATAACCAGCCCAAAGTCATAGTTCGTCTGTTCAAACACTTCCATATCTGTAATCCTTAAAGCATCAGTTGTATCATCGACCGCCTTGCCATAGTCATCAACAGGGTAATTTTCATAAACCAACATATAGTTGATCAGTTTTTCTTTCATCTTTGTAAGAGCTTGTATATCCGCTAAAGAACTGTAACCGTATGATGTATTCGCTTTGATAAAGTCACTGTTGAGCTTTTGGGCTAATGCTATAAATACCGTATCACCATCGCCTTTTACTCTCAGAGGAACCGCATTGATAAATAACCCCACCATTTTTTCTATGCCTTGCACTCTGCATTGTCTTCCGGAAATAACCGCACCAAACACAACATCATTCACGTTGTTATACTTCTGCAAAAGAACTCCCCATGCAGTCTGAATCAATGCACTTAAAGTAATGTGATATTGATCAGCTGCAGCTTTCAACATCGAAGTACATGTTTCATCAATAATGAATGTTTTCTTCCTATTTTTGAAACCACCCTCATCAGCAGAACTTTGGAATACCGGCTTGCTGCTCATATTCATTTAGATAATCCCCCCAATATTCTAATGCGGCACTTTTGTCCTGATTATCCAGCCATTCTAAGTAGGTGCTGTAAGGCTCGGTATGCTGAAGCACTGTCTCTCTTCCTTCTTTTAATGACGTATAAATAGTTTTTATATCATTCATTATTAAACTCATACACCAGCCATCCATAATAATATGGTGAAAACTGAACAGCAGTTTATATTCTTTCTCATCAGTTTTTAATACGGTTACTCTTATTAAGCAATCATTCGTCAAATCGAATCTCGTTCCCCTGTCTTTAAACTGGACATCTTTAAGCCGGACTTTCTTTTGATATTCCGAGAAAGTGCTGATATCTTTAAATTCAATTTTAACTTTTCTCTCTCTTAGAACAGCCTGTTTAAACTTACTTAGTCCTTCATGAAAAAAGCATGTTCTTAAAATTTCATACTTCTCGATTAGCATATTAAAAGCTGTATTTAATCTGCCAATATCAAGCTGACCGGATAAAGAAAATGTAAGCTGCTCAAAATAGGCTTGTGAAAACGGATCAAGCAATGCATGATAAAGCATCCCGCTCTGCATAGGAGTCAGGGAGTGGATTTTCTCTATCTCTTTTCCGCTTGATAAAATCAGCTCCAAATCTCCGATGGATAAATCCAGATCTCCATAGTCAAAGGGTGTTTTTTCAGGAATTTTTTTCATTCCGCAATGCTGAATAATATCGATTAACCGGTTTATATAGGATTCGGTTAATGTTTTAATTGTTTCTTCTTTAAACTCTTTCGTACTATAGTTAAATTCCAACTGCAGTTGACCGTCCATAATAAAGCTGTTGATTTCGATGGCATTCAATTTTTTATTAGATAAAGAAACACTTGTACCAGATGATATATCTGCATGCTGAAAAACAGCCCGCTTTTTTTGAGAGATTTCTCCCAGATAGTTAAACCCGATCTCGGGCTTTACCGTAAAACTGATGTCTTTTTTATGTTCCGGTGCCGTCAAGTATTTAATAATTCCGTAACCAATACCTTTATGAGGTATTCTTCTTAAATACTCTTTCGTATTTTTTATGCAATAAGGCAGATCATCACTGTGCTCCATATCCAGCACGATCGGAAATAGTGAGGTGAACCAGCCGATGGTTCTTTCTATTGAAATGTTTTCTAATATGTTCTCTCTTCCGTGGCCTTCCAGACCGATTAAAACCTTGTCAAGTCCCGCCCATTCTTTTACTGCCATTCCCAGTGAACAAAGCAAGATGTCATTAATCTGTGTGTTATAAGCTGCATTTGTATTCCTCTGGAGCTTATCAGTTAACTGCTTTGTAAGACTGACAGTAATGGTGCGGCTCTCCTTAAATACACTGTCAGTTTTATTGAAATCTCTCGGAATTTCTTTAATCTTCATTTTTTCGATATTCTCCCAATACCGAAGTTCCTTTCTTATCTCACTTCCGTTTGCATATTCCGCCAATTTACGTGTCCATTCTTGAAAGGATGCCGTTTTCGGCGGAAGAACGGCCGACTCTCCTTTTTGCAGATTGTTGTAGACCTGCTCCATATCTTCAAGCAGAATTCTCCAAGAGACCCCGTCAATCACCATATGATGTATAGCAATAAGTAAATAATCGCCCCTCATTGTTCGAAATAAACCAAGTTTCATTAAAAGCCCTTTTTCAAGATCCATTCCGCTTTGTAACTGATCGGCAAGTTTTTCTATTGTATTTTTGTAATCCGTATCAGCAAGCAGATCATATATGTCCAGAGTAAAAGTATCCCGGGCGGCTTGGACATCTCTGACTTCTTGTTTTATTTCGTCATTTTCGGCTGTATATATCAACCTCAAAGCATCATGATGCTTTACTAATAATTCAAATGTCTTTGCCAGAGCGTGTTCATTAATTTTTTCTTTCATTTGAAACATGAATGCCTGATTAAAGTGGTGAATGTCCGCAAAGTCATTCTCTATAAACCACTTTTGTATCGGTGCCAGTTCAGTTCTCCCGCTAACCGGGCTCTGATCTGTTTGAGCTTTATATAATTTCACGTGTTTACTAAGGTTTTTTATTTGCGGATACTGTAAAAGATCTTTTACCTCTAGACTGAGACTGTATTTTTGAAGCCTTGATACAATCAGTATAGATTTTATTGAGTCTCCGCCCAGCTCATAGTAATTATCATTAATACCAATATCATCAATTTTCAGAACTTCCGACCAAACATTTACCAGAATCTGTTCGACCTCGGAACGGGGCGCTTCAAGGTGCTCCTTTATATGTTTAGGCTCTTCTATTTCAGCAAGTGCTTTCCTGTCAATTTTCCCATTTGGTGTGAGAGGCAGCTGTTCAACCTGGATGATGACACCGGGAATCATATATTGTGGCAAAATGTCACCCAATTGCTCCCTCAAAGCTGCTCCGGATATTTTATATTCTGCGGTTACAAATGCAGAAAGGTATTTGTCACCGTGAAGGTCGCACTTATCTATAACAATCGCTTCTTTTATCCCGCTTATTTTCAGAAGCTGGCTTTCTATTTCATCAGTTTCAATCCGGAAACCTCTGATTTTAACTTGATTATCAATTCTCCCCAAAAATTCTATGTTTCCGTCAGGAAGCCACCTTGCCAAGTCTCCTGTTCGGTACATTTTAGTTCCGGACTCAAATGGATGATCAATAAACTTCTCACGCGTCATTTTCTCTTTATTGAGATATCCTCTTGCTAAGCTGTCACCCGACACACACAATTCTCCCGCTAAACCAATAGGCACAAGATTGTTGTTGTGATCAATTATGAAGGCTTTCAGATTTCTGATCGGCTTACCGATAGGAATGGTCTTTGCCATCGCCCTCTCAGCTTCTGAGTATCTCCACATTGTAGAGCAGATTGTCGTTTCAGTTGGGCCGTAGGCATTAATATAGTCTATTTTGTTCACGATCCGGTTCAAGGATTTTGTAGATATCTGAGAACCAGCAGTAATTAAGAGCCTTAAAGCTGATAATCCGTTTATATTTATATGGTTGATGTATACAGGCGGCAAAGTGGCTACAGTAATGTCATGCCGGTTAATATACTCTTCAAATAATGTATAATTATTGATGACTTGACTTGAAAGGATGTGTAGTTCCGCTCCGGTCAACAGGGCCATACTGATTTCCCACACTGATGCATCAAATGAAAAACTTGCAAATTGAATAATTTTATCCCGGTAATTGATATTCATATCATGTTCAAAGACACTTTTGAGATTACTGATTCCGATATGCCGGATCGTTACACCCTTTGGTTTTCCAGTCGTTCCAGAAGTATAAATGACATAAGCAAGATGTTCTGCGGAACTCATCATTGGCAGGTTATGCCGATCTCCGGAGTAAAGAGAACTATCTGTTAAATCAATAACCTTCCCGTCAAACGGGATATTGTCAGCCTGACTATTCTGTACTAATAAAATGTCAGAACCGCTGTCTTCAATCATGTATTTGATTCTCTCAGAAGGATATCCCGGATCAATTGGCAAAAATGCGCCTCCCGCCTTCAGCACACCCAATATGCCTAACACCATCTCTAATGATTTGTCAGCAACAATACCTACTATTGACTCTTTTTTCACCCCCGTTTTGATTAGTGTTCTCGCCAGACTATTTGATCTTTCGTTAAGTTCTTTATAAGTTACTTTATTATTTTCATACACTGCCGCTATTCTTTCCGGTGTCTTTTCCGCTTGTTCTTCAAACAATTGATGGATTGTCTTATTATGCGGGAAGTCGGCTGCTGTATCATTGAATACATAAAGCAGTTTATGTTTCTCATCATCCGTTATCATATTCAGTCTGCAGATTGCCGTGTCGGGTTCTGATACAACCTGTTGTAAAAGCCGGGTATAATGAGCACCCATTCTTTCGACTGTGTCTTTCCTGAATAAATGATTGCAATATTCCAATTGGAAGTTAACGCCTTCATCGGTTTCCATTGCAGTTAACGTTAAATCAAATCTTGATATATTGACCTCAGATACTAGTAAATTTGATTCTGCTGTCTCTTCATTTCCTCCGAATCCGTAATCCTTACTCTCAAAAGTAAACATGACATCAAACAGCGGGTTCCGGCTCGAATCTCTTTTTACCCCGAGTTTTTGAACAATATTTTCAAATTGGTAATCTGTATTCTCAAAATCTTTTAACGTATGATGTTTGACCTCTTCTAAAAACGCTCTGAATGTTTTATGTTCCTCAGGAAAATTTCTTATGGCGACGGTATTGACGAACATCCCCACCGTATTCTCCAGTTCGGTGTCTGACCTTCCGGACTCTGCTGTTCCGATGATCACATCCTGCTGACCGCTGTATTTTGAAAGCATGACATTATATACCGCCAGCAGCACCATGTATAAAGTTGTTCCTGTTTCTTTCGCCACCGACTTTAAGCTTGATGTTAACCTTTCATCAGCCGTAAAGCTGATTCGGCTTCCTTCAAAGCTTTTGACTCTCGGCCGCTCATAATCAGTCTGCAGATTGAGAATCGGCAGATCTCCGCTTAACCGCTTAAGCCAATACTCCTCTTGTTCCTTTAACGCCTCTTTTGTTCCTGAGCTTACTTGCCATTCTGAATAATCCTTATATTGCAGCGGCGGCTGTTTTAGTTTATGACCCGCATACAGCGCATTGAATTCTTTGCGGATTATTCCAACCGATACACCGTCCGCAGCGATATGATGAACATCTAGCAGCAGCAGATTCCGGTCTTCATACGTTATGAGTCCGGCTCTGATTAACGGTGCTTTGTCCAAATGAAAGGGCCTGATAAACTGTTTCACATATGTTCGTAACCCATCAGACGGCAGCTTCTGATAATCAAATTCGAGCTCCCATGTATCGTGAATAACCTGAACCACATCGCCGTTTACAACATCGAAACTTGTCCGTAACGCTTCGTGTCTTCCAATAATATCCAGTAAAACTGATTCGGCTTTTTTTACATCTAATTTTCCGTTTAGTTCGATCATAATCGGCAGGTTATAAACGATACTGTCTTTATCCGTCTCCCAAAGGGCAAACATTCTTTTCTGGGCCGATGATGCTTGATAATAAGCCTTCTCTCTCGCTTGACCGATGACTGGATAATTCTGTTTATCCCGTTTTTGAATGAGACGGCTCAACTGTTTGATGGTAGGCTGCTCAAAAAGCTCCTTCACCTTTATATCCGTGCCGAATGTTTTTCTGATGCGGGAAATTAACATAGAAGCCTTTAATGAATGACCGCCGGTATCAAAGAAATTTTCATCTATACCGACACGTTCCCTGCCAAGTACAGCTTCCCAAATCTCCGAAAGTTTTTTCTCCGTTTCATTTGTCGGCGCTTCATATTTTGTTTCGGACATTTGAGATATATCAGGTCGAGGAAGTGCCCGTCTGTCAATTTTCCCATTTACCGTCAAAGGCATGTTATCCATTTGTTTAAAGTACGATGGAATCATATATTCCGGAAGAAAGTCTCTAAGAAAGTGCTGCAATTCATTCTTTGCGATTTTATGATTTGAAGTGTAATAAGCACAGATATATAAATCATCATCACCATTATGATTTACTGTTACTGCCGCTTCTTTAATTTCTGTATGATTGATCAATCGGGCTTCTATCTCCCCAAGCTCGATTCTAAAACCGCGGATTTTGACTTGCTCGTCCCGCCGTCCAATAAACTCCACATCGCCATTTTCTAAATAACGCACTAAGTCTCCTGTTTTATAAAGACGTGCTGAAGGATCATTATTGAAAGGGTGTGATATAAACCGTTCCTTCGTTAAATCAGGCCGTCGCCAATACTCTCGCGCCAGCCCATCTCCGCCAATAAACAGCTCACCAGGAATACCAGGCGCTACCGGTTTTAATTGCGAATCTAAAATGAATATTTCTGTACCAGAAATAGGCCTCCCTATAGGAAGCGTACTGCCTTTCCAATCATGAGGGACCGGGAAACAACAGGTAAAGGTCGTTCCCTCTGTCGGCCCATATCCGTTAATTACTTGTACAGTTCCAAGCGTTAATACTTTTTGTACATGCGGAACTGAAACCACATCTCCGCCTACCAATAATTGCTGAAGCCCTTTTAATGATTCTAACTGCTGATCAACTACTAGAGAAAATAAACCGGCCGTCAGCCAAAGAGTCGTAATGTTATATTTTTTTACAGCTTCTGCAATATCCTCAGCCGTCGGTATTCCCGGAGGCATTATAGCCAGACATCCCCCATTCAATAAACAGCCCCAGATCTCGAAGGTAGAAGCGTCAAAAGCAGCAGAAGCTAATTGCAGAAACTTTTGATTCTCATCAAACTCAGCATAATCAGTCTCCTTCACCAGCCGAATCACACCGCGGTTAACAATGCTTACTCCTTTAGGCAATCCCGTTGAACCTGACGTATACATGACATAAGCCAGGTCATCCAAGGAACCTTTTATGCCAATATTAGATCCTTCCATCTTTTCAATCTGTTCTTTCTTACCATCCAAACAGATTACGCCGCCCCCGTGAGACGGGAGTTGTGACTGAATGCTTTCGTTTGTAATAAGGAACTCTACACCTGAATCCTCGATTAAGAATGATAGTCTTTGCTTCGGATATTGAGGGTCTAACGGCACATAAGCACCGCCGGATTTTAGTATTGCCAGAATACTAATATACAAATCAAAAGAGCGTTCTAAAGCAATTCCGATAAGGTCTCCCCGTCTTACTCCGCACTCCTGAAGATACCGTGCCAACTGGTTCGCACGGTGATTAAGTTCTGCATAACACATTGAAGAGCTGTCTAGTATCAAAGCAGTCTTATCCGAATATTCATCAGCCTGCTGCTCAAATACCTCTGCAATTGTACCAATTTTCGAATAATTATCTTCCCGGCCAATGATTTTCTTTTGCTTATTTTTTTCATCCAGAAAGCTTATATCTTTGACCTTGATATTTTCAGGAGTTATCATAGCCTCAAGGATCATCTGAAATCGCAGTGACATATCTTTTATCATATTTTGAGAGTATAGGCATTCATTATAGTGTATGACTGTCTCTATATATTGTTTCTGGTTCATAAATGAAAATAGGATACGATTAGTGGAATTTTCTTGATTAAGTATGTATTCTTGAATATTTTCAAGGATTATTATGACATCAAAAGGAAGGCCAGTTATTTTATCATTAGCTTCAGAGCTTTCCAATGCCTGTTCTAGGGTTAATCCGACTTTATGTATGATCTCTTTCAATAGGTCTTCACTGTGAACAGTATTTTCAAGAGTCAAAATTTCTTGCTCAGAATCAATTGTTCTGTTCTTTCTGAAAACAGGAGTTTTGATTACAATGTTTTGTCTTTCTGTATATTGATTTATTAATAAAGTCAATGCCGCTGTAAATACGACATGCAGACGTTCATCCGATCCATTGCAGAATATATTAAGCTTATCGCTTAATTGCTTTGGCAATTTATATGTAAGACTTTTCAAAAAATGTTCTTCACTTTTTAACTCACCAATACTGTCTTTATCTCCCTTTATACTTTGTGTCATAACAAAAACTCCTTCACTTGATATCAAAAATTCATTCACTGAATTAAACAGCAGAGGCTTCACGGTGGATTTTTCAGTTAAACTGCGTCACAGGCCATACCGCTCACCAATAATTGTTGTTGTAATCTGACAGTTTATTTATCGGCAACAAAAACCATTTTTTAATGATATAGACCCGTACAATCACTTTTTTTAAAAAAAGGATAATGAAGAAGAACTAGCCATCTTAAAGAAATATTATACAAATATTCAAGAGTTGTCAATTAGCAGGAAAAAACACCTAAGCATATTAACCCGATTTTTATTTTCCTTATTAACATAAAAAAAAATCGGGACAAAGTAACTCTCCCGATTTTTTCGAGCCGAAAATTTATTTCAAGGTTTTATTTATAATATCTGTTATTTCATTCGAAAATTGATGAATAAAAAAGTGATTTCCTTCAAACGAATAAAAATTGCATTTCCTTAAAGTATAATGTTTCCAATTGCATATTAAATCCGAGCTTATGGTCTTGTCATCAATACCATGCAACACTGTTATATCACAATCCATAACTGTCTTATTTCCGGAGTTGGTATCCTCTTCTAACATTTTGAAATCACTTCTCAAAATAGGAAGATATAATTGTTGTAATTCCTTGTTATGTAACAGTTCTTCCGAAGTTCCGCCCATATCCATGATTCTTTGCAAAAATAAATTATCCGGCAAAGCATGAATCATACTCTCTGCTTTTTTCGTTCTGGGAATGCCGCACCCGGAGAAAAATATGTGATTTGGTTTCCTATGTTGCATTTCAGCAATTTTACAATACAGCTTATAAACTAATCGGCCTCCCATGCTGTGTCCGAATAAAGCATAATCACACTCTCTAATTTGATCCTTTATCAGATCATATATATCATTAACAGCCTCATCTATGTGTTCATAAAAATCTTCGTTAATTCTTGTACCTCTTCCTTTTAATTCAATAGGATGTATTGTTAAAGAGTTACTCATTAACTTTCTCCATTTATAGTATATTGCACTTGATCCTCCCGCATACGGAAGACAAAATATTTTTTTCATAATTCACCTCAGAAATTTTGTAATAACCCGATAAAAAAACACCCTTAAAAGGATGTTTTTTACTATCTCAGTTTTATATATGAAATGCTCTTGAAACTCCGTTGATGATAAGGAAGATTCCTATTACTCTTAAAATGATCCTTGTTGTTCTGTTATCTTTTCCAAAAGCAACTTGCCCGATTTTACCGATAAATACGTTCATGAGTACACCTATAATTAATTCAGCCATTCCAAATAGTTCTTCCATACCCAATTCCCTCACGTCCTTTTATAAGCTATGAATTTCTTCATTTATTGATGATCATTAATTTTTCTTTTTCTTAATTTCTCTGTTTATTAAGAAGAAAGATACAATAATACTCAATAAGCCGACACCTGTAAAAATAACGATTGGAAGCCATTCAGTTCCTATTGTACTCTTACTAAAGATAATGTTGTTTAAAGACTGTATTGCCCATGCCTCGGGTGTAAATTTAGAAATGACCTGCATATATTTAGGAGCGATTTCCAATGAGAAAAAGGAACCGCCTATCATCCCGCTTACTGCAATTATAATTGATGCTGCAGAAGTAAACTGTTTTTGGCTTCTCATAAACGGAACCATAATCATCGTAATGCAGGTCAATGCAAATAAATAAACGGCCAGTATAACAGCGATGGCAAAGATGTTATGACCTATACTGATCTTAAGCAGATATTTTCCTGCAAGTATAATAACGATAATATGAATGATTCCAGAAATATAAGTAGCAGCCATTTTGGATAAAACATATTTTGTATAGTTTACAGGCGTACTCAGTAATCTGTTGAAAGTATTATTCTCTTTTTCATCAATAAGTGTTCTTAACCCTTGAATAACTACAAACCAAATAAACATTACAAGAAAACCAATTAATCTCACGGTCGCATTGTCCTGAGTATGCTCACCCTGACTTAATGTTTTGTCATTCACTTCTATTCCTGAATTGTTTTTCAATTTCTTAAAAACGTTCTTTTCTATATCTTTTGAGTCCGTATGCAGCTGTGAAGACATATATTGCGAATCTTTAACTACCTTTTCAAGAGTTCCCGCCTCATTTGAAACCAGTTGCTCTAACAATGTTCCGCTGCCGTTCTCGTAGTTTTGGATGATTTTCATTTTTATCTTGTGATTGTCCGCCAAATCCTTTCCAAAACCTTTTTCAATAACGACTCCAAAAGGAATATCCTGATCATCGACTTTTTTCTTTAATTCATTTTCCTTTAGCTTTATAACTCTAATATTTTTATGCTCTTTTATCATTTCAATGAGCTTCGCAGAATAGTTGCTTTTATCAGCATTGGCTATATACAAGTTCTCTTTGCTATCCGTATCTTGAGAAAAAGAAAACAAAAATGTAAGGATTAACGGCACCGAAATAGTTGCAAAAATTGCTAATCTATTTCGGAGCATCAGCTTCAGCTGATGTTTAATCATGGCAATCAATTGCACTACTACGCCACCTTCTTCCTGTTGTATACCATAATGTTAATAAAGACAAAGATGAGACCAATACCAATAAGCTCAAGCAAGTCAATATACATGCCGCTAAGGCCGATATTCTGTTTAACTTTTAAATAAGAGTTTATTGCCTTACCGTTCGGGATGATCTCCTGAACAACCCTCAGACTATCAGGGAGCCCGTTCTTAGAAATGAAACTGCCTCCTAAAAAACTGAAAATATAAAGAACCGGAGAAGCCATACTGGACACCGCCACGTGGTCTTTGGCGGTAAAACCCCAAAACAATACAATGCTGCCTATAGCAAATGCGTATACTACCGTAATAACAAAAATATCAAACAGGTTGCCCCAGTTCATTCGGAATACGACCCAGCTGATCAGAATCACAGCAGCCATCTGCATTAAGATCGCAAAAATAATACCTGTCAATTTTCCGAGCACATACTGAATATTTAAAGTCGGTGTAGATTTAATCCTGAACAGCGTATTATTCTGCCGCTCATCAACAATGCTGTGAACAAGCACAAAAGCCGTCATAATGGAAAACATGACAACCATTGCAATTGAATAATACTGCATGGAATCGACAGGAACCGCATTCTTATTTGTCGCTGTTTTTGGGATGTCAGCAGAGATGCCGTCATTATCGGCCAGATCGTTCATCATTTTTTCTATTTTTTCTTTTGGTATGCTGCCGTCGGGGTTGATATGTTTTAATACTTCTTGTTGCTCTGCACTCATTGTTTTCACGCTTTTCGTAAAGCCCTCCAAAACAGCCTGAACAATATTTTTATCTATCGTCTTGTTATTGTCTCCAATTAAATCGATATTTGTTTTCCCGTTGTGCATGACGGCTTTCGTAAAGTGTTCCGGTACATAGATAAAAGCCGCTGCCTTTCCCTCTTTAACTAATTTTTCACCGTCATTGTAGCTCTCAGCTTCTTTTAAATGAATGATATCTTTCAGATCGCCTTTCTTAAAAACTTTATCCTTTAAGACATCACCTAAAGAAACATTCTCCCCGGAATCTGCTGAGTAAAAAGCTACATCAAATGCTTCGATCTTTGAATCTGAATTACTGAACACACTGCCCAATATGAGGATCAGCAGAGATGGAAACAGCATCAGTTTTAAATAAAATGACTTATTCTTTGTTAACAGCTTAAAATCAAGAAAAAATAAGTTGAATAATTTTCTCAAGATAGCCTCCTCCTACTAATCTCTTAGGTTTTTCCCTGTAATTTGAAGGAAAATGCTTTCCAAATTGACTTCCTCGTACTTAAAGCTTGTGAGGTCGATTCCTAAGTTTTTGATATCATCTACAATTTCAATGATGTTTCTTTCCTTCGTTGATACAAGCATTGAAATTTGTTTATGATCTACAGTCACTTTATCAATTCCTGTAATACTGTTTATCCGTCGGAGTGCCTCTTCATCAGCATCCTTAAAAGTAACAGTTAAAGTGTCACAAGCATTTAAGCTTTCCTTGAGTTCTTCTTTCGTTCCTAAAGCAATAAGAGATCCATGATCAACAATTGCCACCTTCTCGCAAAGATACTCTACTTCTTCCATGTAGTGGCTGGTGTAAATAACAGTCATTCCTTTTTCTTTATTCAGCCTTTTTACTGTTTCAAGAATATGATTTCTTGATTGCGGATCGATTCCTACTGTAGGCTCATCAAGAATTAATATTTTTGGATTATTCATTAACGCCACGCCTATGTTAACCCGACGTTTCATTCCCCCAGAAAACTCTGATACATTTTGATTTTTTTTATCTGTCAGTTCAATTATCTCAAGAACCTCATCAGTTCTTTCCTTTAGCTTTTTCCCTGACAGCCCGTAAAGGCTTCCGAAGAAGTTTAAGTTATCTTTGGCGCTTAACGTTTCATATAAAGCTAAATCCTGTGGAACAACCCCCATTATTTTTTTTATCTCAATAGGTTTTTCCTTAAGTGATTTATTGTCTACTTTAATTGTGCCGCTGGTAGGTGCAAGAACAGTACTAATCATAGAAACCATTGTTGATTTGCCGGCACCGTTAGGACCCAATAGTCCGAATACTTCTCCATCTTCTACAGTAAGCGAAATATTGTTAACTGCCGTAAAGTCATCATATTTTTTGGTAAGTTTTTTTAATTCGAGCATAATTAAAACACCCCTCGTGGTATTTCGGTTCTTTTATTTTAACCTGAATGGAATATTTTTAGAATTTACTATAGTACTCATTTACTTTATTACTTTAGTTATGAATTACATCGTTACTTTAGTCATATACGGAAGGTGTAAGTCCGGATACATTAAGAAGAAAATGAAGGAAAGGAATTTGATGAAATTCCTTTCTGGTTGAAGGAGAAAAAAGTTGAATCACATGTGCTTTTGTAAATATAAGCTCAGCTCCGTTCGGTTGTTCACTTGAAGTTTTTCCAGTATTCTGGATACATAATTTTTGACTGTGCCTTCAGTAATAAACAATGCTTCGCTTATAGCTTTGTTGCTCTTCCCTTCCATAATCTGTTTTGCGACTTCTTTTTCTCTGGGTGTAAGCAATTGCAGCATCTGTTCCTTTTCATTATTTTCTTGAATAAGCTCTTTATTATGTTCTACCGAGTTTAAAGCTTTTACAACTTTTAGCGTTACTTTAGGATTTAACAGAATATTGCCTTCACATGCTGTTTTGATGGAATCAATAATTTCTTGGGAATCAGAATCTTTCAGTATGTAACCATCTGCACCGCTTTTCAGTCCAGTAAAAATGTATTCGCTATCGTTAAAGGTTGTCAGTATAATCACTTTAATATCCGGATATCTCTCTTTAACTAGCTTTGTTGCTTCAATGCCGTCCATTATGGGCATTCTTATATCCATTAAAATGATTTCAGGCCTTGTATGTTTTAGCAAATCTAATAAATGTTCACCATTAGAAGCTTCGCCCACAATATTAATTTCCTCGTGAAGGCTCAGAATCATTTTCAGCCCCTCCCTGACAATTTGCTGATCATCCACAATAATAATATCCATATCAATACCTCCTGATATTCGGATTAAAGATCTGCCATCTCGGGAATTACGGCTTCCACAGTAAATCCTGAATCCATCCCTGAATGAAAATTAACCTCTCCTCCAAGTGCAGCAAATCTTTTCTCTATTCCTTTTATTCCATTTGACTTATTAATTTCAGAACATCCTGTACCGTTGTCAGTTATCGATATAGAGATTTGTTCAAAAGACATACGTATTCTTATTGAAAAAAACGTAGCATTTCCATGTTTTATTCCGTTCGTTATAGACTCTTGTACTGTTTTATAGAGACAATTCTTGATATCAGGATCAGCTGACTCTACTTTATTGTCCATATCAAGCTCGAATTTTATTTCATTTGTTTGCTGAAAATTTTCAAAAATCTCATTGATCGATTTTAGAAGCCCTTTTTGAGGAGCAGGGTCATTGAGCAAAGCGACAGCTTTTCTCAGGTTAATAATACACTCCTTCGATAAATCATGTGACTTATTGATGACTTGTTTAGCCTCGCTCGGATTTTTACTGACTATTTTATCGGCGAACTCAAGATTCATTGTTAAGGCGATCAAATAATGCCCCAGGGAATCATGAAGCTCTTGTGCAATTCTTGTCCGCTCTTTAGAAATAGTTAACTCTTGAATCTTTTGAGAATAATTCTTAAGTTTTGTGTTTGCACTTTGTAATTCTTTATTTAATGTTTGTATTTTTGCTTTTTCGAGCAGTACGTTTCTAAACAGATAAATAATAGCCATAATCACCAAATAAGACATCAATATATCTTTCCCGCTGTTCCCCGCTGCTTTAAGAGCTGTAAAAAAAATAATGAAATGCAGACTTACTACAGTCCACGGCAGCTTACGAGTTGTTACAATAATCTCGATCAGTAAGAAAATATTATATATTTGAGAACCGAGACAGTTAATTTTAAACAATAAAATGCCTGACAAAAGGTTACTTAATAAAAAGGATGCATAATATCTAAAAGAATAATGACCGCTTAGGTATTTTAATCTGATATGATCGTTTACGACTAAAAAAATGGTGATAATCAGCAGGCAAACGAATTCCGAAACCGACGTTTTAAGAATAGAAATGATAATAGAATATAATGCAAAGCAAATAATGGTTTTCTCTATGAGCACTCTTGTACTAAGTGAAGAAAGATTTTTCATAATAATCCTTTCCGTCACAATCTGATATGAATTATATTATACATATTTTGAGAAATCATAAAGCGACAACCTCCACGTTCAGCACATCATACAGCTCATCAAGCGATTGAATCTCATACGTCGGGATGATCCCGGACTCATTTGCTTTCTTCCCGGGATTAAACCAGCATGTATCAATTCCCGCCATCTGACCGCCTTTTATGTCCGCGCTCAGTGAATCGCCGATGATAAGCCCGTGTTCGGCAGAAAAACCGGGAATTCTCGCAAATACATAATCAAAGTATTCCTTCATCGGCTTTTGAAAACCCGTATCCTCAGAAACAAACACATCTTTAAAAAACGGATACAGACCCGAGTCGCCCAGCCGCTTATATTGTGATCTCGACACCCCGTTCGTCACAATGTATAAATCAAATAAAGGACTCAGCCTTTCAATCAGCTCATAAGCTCCGTCTATCATCTGGTGCCCTTCTTCTAAGTATTGGCGGTACGTCTGATTCATCAGCACGCCGTCCGCTTCGAGGCCGTATTCTTTAAACAAAAGGGCGAACCTTGTATTCACCACTTCATCTCGGGTCATTTCACCCTCTTCAAACGCCTTCCACAGCCCTTGATTTAACGCTTTATAACGGGCTTCCACCTCTGCCGTCAGGTCCAGCTTTGAACCTTGAAACAATTTTTGAAGAGCATCGGTTTCTGAAGCGGTAAAATCCAGCAGCGTATTGTCTATATCAAATAATAACGTACGGTAGTGACTCATCGATGTTTCCCCCGGTTCTGCTTTTTTTATCCAGTATACCACTCGCTGACAAGCCGAAAAAGACACCCCTTTAAGAGAGGTGTCTTTTTGAGTTATACAGCGTCTTCTATTTTCGATTCTTCATCAGGCATGCGCTTGCCGATACCGAACGCATAATAGCTGACTGTCACAATCGCCAGAAAAATCACCCCGACGACCAAAGATATCCGCGTATCTTTGTTAAACCACATGCCGACCAGCACCATCAATAAGAAAGCGATCGTCAAATAGTTTGTCACTGGCGCAAAAGGCATTTTAAACGGGTGCTTATCAAGCTCAGCGCCCTTCGCTCTTCTGAAACCGAGATGGCTGATTAAAATGACGAACCACGGGATCATTCCCGGAAGCACACTCGCGCTGTAGACATAGACAAAAATTTTCGGAGGCGCGATGTAGTTCAGCACGACACCGATCACAAGTCCGATTAATACTGCAAGCGTACCGAATATCGGCACACCGCTCGAAGAAACTTTCTTGAAAAATTTCGGCGCCTGACCGTTCACGCCCAATGTATAAAGCATGCGTCCCGCGCTGAAAATCCCGCTGTTGCAGCCGGACATCGCAGCGGTAATCACAACAAAGTTAATCAAGCCGGCCGCTGCCGTAATCCCGACTTTCGCAAATGTCGAAACAAACGGACTGCCGAGTGAGTGAAGCTCATTCCACGGATATACGGTGACGATAACGAAAATCGCACCGATGTAGAAAATCAAAATCCGCCAGATAATGCTCTGAATCGCGCTTCGCAGCGTTTTTTGCGGGTCCTTCGCTTCCCCCGCCGTAATCCCGATCAGTTCGACCCCTTGATAGGCTGCAATGACCAGTGATAACGCAAAGAAAAATCCGGAAAACCCATTTGTAAAGAAACCGCCGTGCGACCATAAATTAGATAATCCGATCGCATGGCCGCCGTTACCGAAACCGAAGAAAATAATCCCGATTCCGGCAACAATCATCAGAATAATGGTTACGATTTTGATCATGGCAAACCAAAATTCAAACTCACCGAAAGATTTTACCGAAATCAAATTCGCCGCACCGAGAATGGCCATGGCGATAATGCCGGGAATCCATGCCGGCAGATCAGGAAACCAATATTTCATATACGAACCGACGGCGATAATTTCAGACATCCCGACGATTACCCATTGAAACCAGTTGCTCCACGCTGTCATATAGCCGGCTAACGGATGTATATACTTATGGCCGAATGTCGCAAACGACCCTGTACTCGGCTCTACATAGAGCATTTCGCCCATCGCACGCATGATAAAAAAGATAAAGATACCGGAGATCGCATAAGCAAGCAGAACGGACGGCCCGGTCCATTCAATCGTGCTGGATGACCCCATGAATAAACCGACACCGATCGTGCCGCCCAGCGCAATCATCTGGATATGACGCGCGCCTAAGCCTCTCTTTAATTCTTTGTTTGCCACTTCGCTTCCTCCTCTTAACAGCTAAGATATATGTGAAATAATGAAGCAGAAGGTGCACCTGTTTGAACCTAACTCAATCTTCATTTCCCGCAATATTAGAAATATTCTATCTTCCTATTGTTATATAATCTCTAATTTCCTTATCTCATCATAATAAATTTTCGTGGAAAATACAATTGTTTTTTTCAGGTAAACACCTTACACCCTAAACCAGAATACTAAAATTAAAGCGCTTTCATTTTATTAAATTATGAATATTAAGATAATAAAAGCTGCAATCTCCGAGAAACAGTATTTCCCGGGATAAATGTTTTCCGCCCCCCATTCTATAAAATTTTTGCTAAAGCAGAATGGCGTAAAGCCTTCTCTCTTCCATTCTCCTTCATATACGCCATAATCCTGCTTAACCGGCAAAAATCATTCACTAATCGATAAATGCCTCATTCAGCCGCAGCAAAAGCCTGCCGAACATTTCTTTTTCATCGCCGGACCAATCATCAAGCATACGTTCATATCGATCAAGACGCATCTTTTTATCAGCTTTTAACCTCTGCCTGCCAAGCTTCGTAATCGCAAAAAGACTGACCCGCCCGTCGGAAGGATCGGATAAACGCTGGATCAGCTCCTTCGCCTCCAAGGCCGCGGCCTGGCGCGACAATGTAGAAATATCAAGCTTAAAGGATTCGGCCAATTCCTTCACACGCGCCGGCCCGAATTCATCCAGCTGCCGTAATAACAAATACGAGGCCCTTTCCAGATTTCCGATTTTGCGGTCGGAGTTATCAAGATAAACAGCCCTCCTGATAAAAGTGGTAAGCTCATATTCAATTAATTCAATCGGATCTTGTTTTGACAAACGGCTTCACTCCTTACAATTGACATCAGAAATATTAGTTGTATAATACAAACATATGCACATTTACTCAGAAAACATATAGAAAATTTTTGCATACATATATTTGTATAGTACAAATATATGCACCAAAAGTAAAGAAACTTACCGAAGCAACAAGAAAGGGGGAAGCTGCTCTTCTCCAAAGAACAGCATCGTCGTGAAAGTCATACGCATCATATTGCAAATCATTATTTTATTCGCATTTTCCTTTATCGGGGGAGCCATTCAGCAGCTCTGTCATCTGCCCATTCCCGGCAGCATCATCGGTTTGATCCTGCTCATCATATGTTTATCGATTAAGATCATCCCTATCAAAATGATTGAAGACGGAGCCGGATTTTTGCTGTCTTTTCTTCCGCTGTTATTCATTCCGGCCATGACGGGGGTCATCAATTATCCGTCACTGTTTTCCGCAAGCGGAGCGGCCCTGTTTTTGATCGTCGTGCTGAGCACTCTCGTCACAATGATCGCCGCAGGGTACGCCAGCCAGCTGTTAGAGCACAAAGCCAATCAGAGAAAGGAGAAAAAGAAGTGCAGCAAACATGTATCGCAATCCTTATAATTTTGTTCACGGCCGCCGCCTATCTGGCTATGGTGAAATTATATGTGCGCTTTCCTTATCCCTTTCTCATACCCGTTCTGACGACTACGATTTTCATAATCGCTGTGCTGCTTGTTTTTCATATTTCGTATAAAGAGTATATGATCGGCGGACAATGGATCAATTCACTTCTCGGCCCGGCCGTGGTGGCTTTGGCATACCCGCTTTATAAGCAGCGCCGTGTGTTAATCAAGTATATGTTTCCGATCATCGGCGGCGTGCTGGCCGGTTTATTCTCCGGAATGGTCAGCGGCCTGTTATTTGCAGAACTGTTCGGCATCAGCCGAAGTTTGATTTTGTCAATCATTCCAAAATCAATCACGACTCCGGTCGCCATTCAAATCGCGTCCGGTATCGGCGGTGTCCCTTCCATGACAGTCGTGTTCGTCATGATCGCGGGGTTTTCCGGCGTTATCTTAGGCCCGATGCTTCTCAAGTGGATCCGCATCCGCAGTTCACTTGGGAAAGGAATTGCATTCGGGAGCGCTTCCCATGCGCTCGGCACTTCAAAAGCAATGGAATACGGAGAATTAACGGTCTCCATGAGTTCTGTTTCCATGACGCTCTGCGCCGTGTTAGGGTCGGTCTTCGGCCCCGTCGTTGCATGGATGTTTCAAATTTAAAGCTGGCGGTTCTCCGTCAGCTTTTTTCATGTGCAGATCATCTCATTTTCTTCCATTATTATGTTTCATTTGTAAGAGTAATGGTAAAGTAGAAACCAAGGAGGGATTTAATGATGACTGCAGCAATTCCGCAAAAGAAACTGCTGGATGGGACAAGCATTCCCGCGATCGGCTTCGGTACATATGCTCTTAATGGGAACAACGGCGTTCATGCCGTCAACAGCGCCATTGATATCGGCTACCGCCTGATTGACACAGCTTATAACTATGAAAATGAAGGGGCGGTCGGAGAAGCCATCCGCCGAAGCTCTGTTCCGAGAGAACAGTTATACGTGACGTCCAAACTTCCGGGGCGCTACCATGAATATGACAAAGCGGTACAGACAATCCAAGAATCTTTATACCGCGCCGGTCTGGATTACTATGACCTGTATCTTGTCCATTGGCCGAATCCGAAACAAGACCGCTATCTGGAAGCATGGCAGGCACTGATTGATGCGAAAAAATGGGGTCTGATCCGTTCCATCGGCGTCTGCAATTTCCTGCCTGAACACATTGAACGGCTCGAACGTGAAACCGGCGTAAAGCCAAGCATTAACCAAATTGAATTACATCCCGCTTTTAATCAGCAGCAGCAGCGTCAATGGCATGAGGAACAGGGCATCGTGACAGAATCATGGAGCCCGTTATCCCGCGCCGGAGAAGTATTGAACGATCAAAAACTCGGACAGATTGCGGACAAATACGGCAAAACTATTTCTCAAGTCATTTTACGCTGGCATATCCAGCTGGGCGCCATCCCTATTCCAAAATCAGCATCACCCGAACGCCAGCTTGAAAACATCTCCGTTTTTGATTTCTCCCTTGATGAAAACGACATGAAGATCATCGATTCGCTTACCCGCCCGGACGGACGCATAAAAGGCCAAGACCCGGCGGAGTATGAGGAATTTTAAGAAGATGAATAAAGAAAAGCTGACGAAATCCATTCGTCAGCTTTTTTCTAAATCTTTATCTAGTTCTCAGCAAAAAAACATACTGTACATGGATTTCAATATGGCATAAAGGCATATCAATTTTAACACTCAGTGTTAGAGCCATAAGGAGTACACCATTCATCTATTATGGCTAACACTGAATCCTAAATGAAATATTTATTTTAATACTCAACTCAGCAATTTTTAGATTCCTTTAGTCCTTATTTTTTCTTTAAAACGGCTGCAAAAAACTCTCTGTTGTTCTCATATTCTTCGCCATTGACATCTGCATAGACCTTTTCAAGGTTAAACCCTGCTTCATTCACTTCTTTTTCTAAATCTTCAATGCTAAAATGCTGGTTCCAATAATTATAATTTACTAATTTCCCGTCATCAAAAACCAAAACATTTTTCGCCAAAGTAACATTATCAGGATATTTAATTGCAGCATATAAGGTCAGATGTTCCTTATCCGATATTAGACTGTCCTTTTTTGATAGGAACCACATTAAATTCTGTTCAAATTTTTCATAACTCTTCTCTGATAAGACATCTAATAGAACCAATCCTCCAGGTTTTAAACCGCGATAGATGTTGTTAAGTATTTTTCTTCTGTTGTTCGGACTAAAAACACCATAAATTTGATAAATGAGCAGAGCTGCATCAAATTCATTTTCGATTTCGAGATTCGTAATATCTTCAATCTTATAATCGATTTGCAAATTCATTTTATCCGCTTCACTAATTGCATAATCGATTGATTTTTTATTATAATCTACACCAGTCACGTTGTAGCCTTTTAATGCTAATTTTTGAGAATAGAGCCCCGGGCCACATCCTAAGTCAATAATTTTATTATTACATTCTACTGGTGCTATTTTTGTAATAAAATCCACAGTCTCATCAATAAAAGAGCTCCCTTTGCTGCCGCCGGGTATATACTCATCAAAATGTGATTTCAAAACAAGTTCAGCTCTATCTGGATCAAGCCATACCTCTTGTGTTCCTTCTTCAAATGGCTCGGGGTTTTTCGCCAATTCTAATAATTTTTTAATTGTTGTCACCTTCTATAGTTTTCTCATAGTTTGTTAATTATAACAAAGAACTCTTGGGTGCTGATTCTACGTACTAAGCACCCAAGAAATGATAAACTTGAGACTTCTCCGACAGTCCAATACAATGCTCATCATTTATACTTCATTATTTATTCAATGAAGCAAGATTGTTTTAACAATGATTACTTACTGAAGAAACAAAACCGCTAGTTGTTGTTACCGTCCATGTCGTTGTAATTGTCGCATCTACAGCTATACCTTTGCCATCTGTCTCTTTCTCTAACTTTTGCAATTCCAAAACATCATTCACTTTTCTCACCTCCTTTCGAGTGTTAATAGGCATTCATTTCTTATTTTATCGGATATAATTTTATTAATTTATTGTAACTGGAATATTTTTTATTTTTGTTTCCACTAAAAATTTATCTGTGTTGACCAATGGCAGCCAATAAAGTGGATTGCTTTTGACAATTCCCATTAATGCTAACACTATACCTGAGCTACCTGTATAAACATCATCAGATAATCTATAAGAAAATTGCCCCGGATAAACATAATAATCATTTTTCTCAATTAAAAAGATATTAAGCAGATTCATTACTTCCATAAGAATTCTCTTCCGGATACACCCGTTATTAACCATAGAAGGAATTAAAAGGAAGCTACCTGCACCATCAAATAAACCTCCACTGATTGTGCAGCGCATCTTTGATAGATTTAAAATGGCTCTAAATTCTTCTTTAAAGAGATCTTGTCCACTTACATGGTTTAAAAACCAAATTGACACAGCAACTCCAATAGACCCTCCAGAAAGATATGGCAATAGTCGGTTTCTATCATCTAAAGTTTGTAACACACCAGTTACATCATCTTTTTTTGTCTTTTCCAAGTCTTTCTTTAATAATAACTCAGCTTCCTCTAAATACTTTTTATTATTGGTTGCTGAATAAAGCGCTGAATAAAACAGAGATACGCCAGATAATCCATCAATTAAACCTATATCTACGGCCATCCAGTCATTAACTTTTAATGACTCCTCTTTAACCTTATTTAGCTCAATTAACTTCTCTATCTCTTTCGCAAACTCCAAGTATTCTTTACTTTCCGTCTCAAAATATAAACTGATTAAGAACAGGCCTATACCTGAAAGACCTGATCGTAAAGAAATGTTGGTTGTTTCATTTACATTATTTCTTAGAACATTCAATTCATTTAAAACAGCTTCTTTATGCCCCCTCTCATAAAGCAGAGCCAACATTCCTGTTTTTCCAGTTAATAAACCATCATCACCAATCGATAGGTTATCCAGCAAAAAATTTTGAATCCAATTATCTACATTTTTAGATTTGGAGTTACATCTGGTAAGAATATAGGCAGCGCCACTTCCCCCAGTAAGAAAGTTGAATTTTCCCCCACTCATTTCAAATTGACGAATGTCACCGTTTACAAGCTTTTCATCATCTGTTAAGTTATTTTCTAAACCCTTTATCAACTTATTAATCATGGAATTTAAGTTGAAATCCCTTTTCTTGTTACAAAGGTTAATCTCTGCGGGAACATATTTGTGATAACTTTTTATTTTATCATCACATTTTTTTTGCAATTCTAAAATGAAATTATAAAATGATTCTCCATAATTCATCTTTATCCAGTACAAATGGTTATCTTGCAGATACCCATCTATATCGTCTGAAGAGAGCACTGGCAGTGTTAAATATCTTACCAATCTCTTTAATCCAAACCAGTCTCTTGAACCACCTGCCTTCATTTCTTGAGAAACAAACCCGATAGTTGCCATACTAGGTTTTTCTTCAGATTCTACAGGCATTGCAGTCTCAAAATCTATTATCTTAACGGTTAAGTCTTCAGTTACCATCACATTTGCTGGCTGCAAATCACCCATAGCAACTCCGTTAATATGCATTTGATCTGTCAGAGCGAAGAGTTGTAACAGTATTTTTTTTATATTCTTAGCATGGTTACATATACTATCGTCATCGTCATCTTCATCTCTAAGGAATGGATACTCTTGTGCAATCCATTGTCTCAAATCTCTTCCCTCAATGAATTCCTCAACTAAAAAATGATGTTCCCATTCTTGGAAGTACTCAAGTAGATTAACCACGCCATGTATGTTCTTAAGCTTTTTTAAAGTATCATATTCAATTTTTTGCCTTTCTAACGCATCTCTAGACCCTCCATCTAAACCAGCATTTGGTCTGGCTTCTTTAATAATAACTTTCAAGTTATCTTTCTTTCGAGTCGCAAGATATACCCCTCCAGCGTTACTGTAGCTCAATGCAGTAATGATATCATACTTCGCTAAGTGGCTTTCCTCCTGTTGTTCTGAGTCTTCAGAAAGATTGATCGTATTAAGATAATCGTCAAAGTCTTTGACAAAGTCAGGGATCTGATAGAAGGGTGTTCTTTGATCCTTAATTAAATTACCACTTTCATCCCTAATACAGTGCTCACCATGTTCATTAAAAATAAGTTTAAATCCGCCATATCTGTAAAATACATTACTATTTTTCCACCTCTTATCACTGAGTATATAAGGACCCTTTTTGAAATCTTTAGTTATTTCAGATAAGTCTTGCAACAATTCAACAAAGATTTCTTCATTAGCCGGGTATACCGTTATAAACTTGCCGGAAGAAGCTCGGTTAGCATTTTTTGAATTCATGTTAATAAAACTATGCCTATCCTTTAGGTGTTTAAATTCAATTTTCTTATCCATACAAAAGCGGGCGGCCCTATCCAAAACACTTTGTGCGTCCTCTAACAACGAAGTTAAATGAATTTTCCACCCCTGCTCTGGTAATGATACACCCTTAACATGATAATATTTCCATACTGAATTACTATCTGAGATAACAGTATATGTATCAGGGATGTCATTCACTTCATATGTATTCATTGTCATCTCTTGTTTTCCAAAATACTCAGAATTTGCTTTCAGATATTGATGATATAGCATGTTTCCTTCCATAAAAGCCCCCCATTTTTATATGCTAAATATTAATTCTTTAACAGCATACAATCAATAAACACTCTGTTAAAATTCTTTTTTATGATATATAGCTGCGGCAATGAAAAAAGAAATGATATAGAATATAAAGCCGATAATAATATATATAATCGGGACATATAAAGAAGGATTTATGTGTAAAAATGACAGTGGTAATTTTTCTGTTACATAACCAACGACACTTTGCAATCCAAAGGTAGTAAAAAGCCCTCCCATTGCACCTCCAATTACAATAGCATCAGATTTTTCAGGGCCAATAATGTAGAGAAGAGGGTAAACGATTGCACCGGCAAAGAGAACGATGAAAGTTCCAAAAGAGACAATATTCAATATGCCGTCAACAGGTTCACCAAAAACCAGGCTGTATACAAAGAAAATACCATAAGATATTACAGCCCCGATCACAACAACTAAAAGATAAAAGAAATAGTGACTTTGAACAATATTTGTTCTGCTGACCGGTAAAGTCAGGACATACTTGTCATAGCCAGACTTGCTCTCATACTTTATAACCTCAAGTGCAGGCATGACGACAAACAAAATAATCAGCATAGCAACAAAACGATGCATGGAAGCATCTCCAAAATAAAAAATGACCGCCGATATCAATATGGCCAACCCCGTGTATGCAAAGAAACTTCGATAAACCAAGTAATAGTTAGTTAATAACAGACCTCTCATTTTTTTCACTCCTAGTTAAAAAGACGCTGATTTCTTCTATTGAAATGGTTTTGGCCGTTACGCCATTCGGCAATTTCTGTTGATCCGATACAAGCACACTCCAATAAGTTCCATAATTCCTTTTTACTAGAATTATATCTTCGTCAAGCTTAGCCATTTGACTTTCATCAACATCTATAACAGTATATCTTTCAAGAACCTTATCTTTCTCCTCATTTAGTAAAATTTCTCCATCTTTCATAATAATGATATGGCTGGCTACCTTCTCGACATCAGACATAATGTGCGATGAAAGTAAAATACCGCCGTTGCTTTTACTCACAAAGCTTTTTAATTCATTTAACAGATCATCTCTTGAAGAGGGATCAAGCCCTCCCGTTGCTTCATCCAGAAGTAATAATTTTGCATTATGCGACAAAGCAACAGCTACGGATAACTTCATTGACATGCCGCGCGAGAATTTATTTACTTTTTTGTCCATAGGTAGGGAGAAAGAGTGAACTAACCGATAAAAATCGTCTTGGTCCCAAGCGTCGAATAGTTTCTTAAAAACATTATTCAACTGCTTTATCGTAAGATGCGCAGGAAGATTCATCGCATCAAATACGACCCCAATATCTTCTTTGAACTTTATATGTTTATCCAGATTCTCCTTACCAAAGATTTTCACCTTTCCTCTATCTTGAGAGATTAATCCTAATATCGTTTTAAATGTTGTTGATTTGCCTGCGCCGTTATCACCGATGAAACCGACAATTGAACCGGCAGGCACGTTGAATGTGACATTTTTTAAAACAGCTTTATGACCAAAAGATTTGCTGATGTTTCTTATTTCTAAAAGGTTTGACATCATCCCACTCCTATCATTGTTGCCAGGACTTTTTTAAGAATTGAACCGGATTATTGTAATTTCTGCAAAAATGATGTTATTTTCATGTTTTATCTAGTCGACTAGGTATTAATAATAGATCAGGAAGCTACAAAACAAAAGGGATTTTAAAGTCTTTTTTAATCATAGTTTGGATGTGTAATCGATTGATTAGGATCATATAATGGGATATTCATGATGAAAACTGCAAGAGGTGACTTACTTGCCGGAAAAGAAAATGTGTAATTTATAATATATATGTATTCTCATGAGGTAACAGATTTATACATGACTGTCTAATTGAGGAGCCTGTTCAAGAATGTAATATGCCCTATAAAGGATTCATACACGGAATAAAACACCAAAACAAATACTTATTCAAAAACCTTTATTTGAACGCTACCATTCTTTACTAATGGTTACATTTATGGATTCTAATTGGAATATATTTATATTATAACCATAGGTGTTACTTCTTTTCAATATATATACTGAAATTTCTTTATAAATATAAAGATCTTCAGTTAATCAAAAAGACGTGAACTTCTAATTTTCATACTAAAAACCCCTCTGGTTTTAAACCAGAGGGGTCAAACTTTCCGACTATATTTTACATTTTAAGTTTACCGTAAATTATTTATCCCTACTCCACAGTCACACTCTTCGCAAGGTTGCGCGGTTTATCAACGTCACAGCCTCGGTGCAGCGCGGCGTAGTAAGCGATCAGCTGCAATGGCACAACAGATACCAGCGGAGCAAGCGCAGGGTTGACTTCCGGCAGGATGAATCTGTCGTCTGCGTCTTCTAAGCCTTTCAGCGAGATGATGCAAGTGTTGGCGCCGCGTGCTGCGACTTCCTTCACGTTTCCGCGGATGCTCAGGTTGACGTGTTCTTGTGTCGCCAGCGCAAAGACCGGTGTTCCTTCTTCAATCAGAGCGATTGTTCCGTGCTTCAGCTCGCCGCCGGCGAAACCTTCCGCCTGGATGTAAGAAATCTCTTTCAGCTTCAGGGCCCCTTCGACACATACGAAGTAGTCAAGGCCGCGGCCGATGAAGAAAGCGTTTCTTGAAACAGTCAGATATTCACGCGCGATCATTTCCATTTCGTCCTTCTGATCGCAGAGGGCTTCCATGGCGTTTGCCGCGATACCCAATTCTTTGACTAAATCAAAGCCGATATCCACGCCATTGCGTTCTGCTGCAACGGACGCAAGGATCGCAAGCACGGCAATCTGAGCCGTATACGCTTTTGTTGATGCAACGGCGATCTCAGGGCCTGCGTGCAGGAGCAATGTGTAATCCGCTTCACGGGAAAGCGTGGATCCCGGAACGTTTGTAATTGTCAGCGCTTTGTGACCCAGCGCTTTGACTTGAACAAGCACGGCGCGGCTGTCCGCTGTTTCTCCGCTTTGAGAAAGGAAGATAAAGAGCGGCTTCTTAGACAGAAGCGGCATGTTGTAAGAGAATTCACTCGCTACATGCACTTCAACCGGGACGTTTGCCCACATTTCAATATATTGTTTCCCGACAAGACCGGCATGGTAGCTCGTTCCGCAAGCCACGATATAAATGCGGTCCGCTTCCGCCACGGCGTCAGCGACATCGCCGGCCACAGCCAGTCTGCCGTTTTCGTCCTGATACGTTTGGATGATTTTGCGCATAACAAGCGGCTGCTCATCCGTTTCTTTTAACATGTAGTGAGGGTATGTGCCTTTTTCGATATCACTGGCGTCAAGCTCAGCGATATAAGACGCACGTGTCATGACTTCACCGTCAAGGTTTTTAATCACGGCTTCGTCTTTTGTCACGATCACCATTTCTTTGTCCAAAAGCTCAACGTATTCATTCGTTACTTGAAGCATAGCCATCGCGTCAGATGCCACGACGTTAAAAGTATCTCCAAGGCCGATTAACAGAGGGCTTTTGTTTTTTGCAACGTAGATGGTGTCTGTATTTTCGCCGTCAAATAATGCAATTGCGTAAGAGCCTTTTAACAGAGTCAGTGTTTTGCGGAACGCTTCTTCTGTACTAAGTCCTCCCGCCACAAATTGCTCAATCATTTGAACGACTACTTCAGTGTCCGTGTCGCTTTTCAGTTCAACGTTTTCAAGGTATTCACGCTTCAGCTGAACATAGTTCTCGATCACACCGTTATGAACAAGTGTAAACCGGCCGAGTGCGCTTTGATGCGGGTGAGCGTTCAGGAAGCTTGGTTCGCCGTGAGTCGCCCAGCGTGTATGGCCGATTCCCGCTTGAGATTCAACCGTTTGATCCACCACTTCACGAAGGTCGGCGATGCGGCCTTTTTCTTTGTACACATGCACGCCCTGCTCATTCGCCACAGCGATACCGGCAGAGTCATAACCGCGGTACTCAAGCTTCTCTAATCCTTTTAACAAAATCTCTTTCGCATCAAGATGACCGATATAACCTACAATTCCACACATTTTTTCTTCCTCCTAAAGGTGTAAAAGGAGACGAAGAAAGTCAGATTACAAGGGGACTTTCAATCGTCCCCTCCCACATGTTTTTTTGGAAGATCATGTGATTTCCCTTTGTTCGGAGAGTCGCCCCTCCGGTTTGAAGAAATCCTTACGGCTGTGATCTAAATGAATCAGCCGGGAGGCATCCGCCGAAAATTCGATAACCTCCATCCTCGTCAACTAAGCCGTTTTTCGGGCGCTTAGTTCGGGCGCTATAATTATGAAAGATGCAAACAATGCCGCCTTTCCTATAAATGAAAAACAAAGGCTGAACAAGCTTGATTTTACAACATGTGCCAAGGACGGTCAATTATTTTTTTGCCGCCCCGGCATCATGTTACTATCATTTTATGCTGATCGCACTTGTCTTGTTCGCTCTCTGTTTATAAACTTCGCTATTCCGCTCCCATTTCTGTCCGCACGACATCCACGATTTTTGTGACATATTCGTCACAAAGCTCTTTTGTTCTCGCTTCCGCCATTACGCGGACGAGCGGCTCGGTGCCTGACGGGCGCACTAAAATCCGGCCGTCTCCGTTCATTTCTTTTTCCACTTCAGAAATAACAGCCTTTACCTTAGCGTTTTCTTCCACCTTATATTTATCCGTCACTTTCACGTTTACTAAAAGCTGCGGGAATTTTTTCATTTCACCAGCAAGCTCTGAAAGGGTTTTCCCCGACGCCTTCAGCGTATTCACAAGCATGATCGCCGACAAGAGCCCGTCACCGGTAGTGTTGTAATCAAGGAAAATAAGGTGCCCTGACTGCTCGCCGCCGACATTATAGCCGTCTTTTTTCATCGCTTCTACGACATAGCGGTCACCGACTGCCGTTTGAATGCTTTTGATTTCTTCTTTTTCAAGCGCTTTGTAGAAACCGAGGTTGCTCATCACGGTTGATACGACTGTATCATCCTTCAGACGGCCTTCTGATTTCAAATACTTCGCGCATATGTACATGATCTGATCGCCGTCCACGATGTTTCCTTTTTCATCAACGGCAATGAGGCGGTCGCCGTCTCCGTCAAACGCAAGACCGATATCGGCATTTTTTTCTTTGACGAAAGCACTCAGCGCTTCCGGGTGTGTAGAACCGACGCCGTCATTAATATTTAAGCCGTTCGGAGACGTTCCCATTGTAGACACATCAGCATCAAGATCGGCAAAAAGGTGTGTCGCAATGGAAGATGTCGCACCATGGGCGCAGTCAAGCGCTACATGAATACCCGTGAAATCCTCATCCGCCGTCTGCTTTAAAAATTGCAGATACTTTTGAACGCCTTCAAAATAATCGTTCACAAGCCCGAGGTCCGCGCCTGTCGGTCTCGGAAGTTTATCCTCCGGTTCATCCATGAGACGTTCAATCTCGGCCTCCTGCTCGTCAGAAAGCTTAAAGCCGTCTCCTCCGAAAAATTTAATGCCGTTATCCTGCACGGGATTGTGAGAAGCGGAAATCATGACGCCCGCCTCAGCATCCATCGCTTTCGTTAAATAGGATACCCCCGGCGTAGAAATAACGCCGAGACGCATCACTTCAGCTCCGATCGATAAAAGTCCGGCGACAAGGGCTCCCTCCAGCATATGCCCGGAGATACGTGTATCGCGGCCGATCAGCACTTTCGGGCGCTGTTTATCTTTGGTCAGGACATAACCGCCAAAACGCCCCACTTTAAAGGCCAGCTCTGGCGTAAGCTCGCTGTTGGCAACACCTCTTACACCATCTGTTCCAAAATACTTGCCCATTTTGTATCGCTCCTTTTTCATTCTGTTGAAGATGAATCAGCACTTGATCCGTCTTCATCCTGGTCTTGATTTTGATCCTGGTTTTGACTTTTATTCTGATCGCTGTCAGTGTCTTCCTGGTTCTTGTTCTTGTCTTTGTCTGCGTCTCCGCTTGTGCCGTCTTTATTGCCGGAATCAGCGGAGCCGCCGTCATTTTTATTTGAACTTGTGTTTTTCTTAGAAGTCAGCCTGATCTTAACCGTGTCTTTTGACAAGGACCATGTGACATTTTGCGGCCCGTTTACTTCAAGCTTTACAGAATGCTCTCCGTCATCTAAGCCCGAGACATTGGCATACAGCTCAATGTCCGACTTTTTCAGCGCCTTAATGTTAGCCGGAGAGCCTTTGGCCGTAATATTGATCGCCCGCGATTCAGGGTCGAGAAACTCAATCCGCTGCGAGCCTCCAAGTCCGACCGTCTTAATTGGGACATTGCTAAAATCCTTTTTGTCTTCACTGTCCACCTTAACATGAAGGGTAATTTTCCCCGGTGACACCTTTGTGACACCCTTAGGAAGCGGGATGTCGGCATCGACATCCGTATCTTTATCAATTTTGTCTAAATCAAGAGATACACCGTCGATAAATTCAAGTGAATCCAGCACATCCTGCGGGCCGTAAACCGTCACCTCACTCGGATTCGAGTCAATGCTCGCAACGCTCACCCCGTCAGGAAGACTTCCCTTCCTTTCAATTTTGAAAGGGAGCTTTTTGCTCGGACTGGCCACGGGAACCGTCACTTTAATGACTGACGGTTCAACATCAACAGGAAGTGCGTTGCCGTCTTTGTCATAGACGGTCACCTTCACTTCCTTATCAATGGTCTCATTTGCATTTTCAAGGTTCACGGATGCTTTGACAAGCGAAATGTTGTCAATCACGTTTTTCGAACCCGTAATCTGTACGTTTTTCGGGCTGATAATCGGCTGCTGGGGCGTATATCCCTTTTTCATTTTGCTTTTATTGTAGTATTCAACTTCAACGGGAAAACTTTCAGCCGTTTTTTCCTGAATCGTAACCGTCGTGACTGACGGGTTAATGGATATCGTCAGTCCGTCCGACACATTTTTCGCCTTCAATTCGACCTTATGGGTCCCGGTCTTCAGCTTATTCATATCAGCGTATATCTCAAAATTCTTCGTCTGTCTCGCCTTTTTCACCGCGCTTGTCGAGCCTTTAATCGTGACATTTACGGTCTGGGGCACGCCGGTGACTACGTAATTCGCTTCATCATAGTATGCTTTTACAGGAATATCAGTAAGCGTAGCCTCGTCAGTCGTTGATGTCGGAAAAAAAGATTCCCCCGGCTTTTTCGGAGTCGGCGCCTGGTTGTTGTTAACCGCAACATAAAGCAGGAGCGCAAAGAGCAATGCAATGATCTTTACAGCCCAGCGGTTGTTTAAGAATTTATCCATTTTTCTTGCCCCTCCAGTACCAGCGGTTAGAAGAAGTATCTCTGGCGTTTTTCTTAAACTCTGCTTCAAGCATTTCTTTCAGTGCTTCTTCCGTCAATTCTCTGTGAAGGTCTCCGTTTTTGGCCACACTGATGGCGCCCGTCTCTTCGGATACGATAATGGTTAAGCTGTCCGTCACTTCACTGATGCCGACAGCCGCTCTGTGCCGCGTCCCCAGCTCCTTTGAAATAAACGGGCTTTCAGAAAGCGGCAGATAACAGGCAGCGGCCGCAATCTCGTTATTTTTCATTATGACCGCTCCATCGTGCAGCGGCGTATTCGGAATGAAGATATTAATCAAAAGCTCCGAGCTGACCTGCGCATTAAGCGGGATGCCCGTCTCAATATAATCGCCCATTCCCGTGTCGCGCTCAATGGCGATGAGAGCGCCGATTCGGCGTTTCGCCATGTAGCTGATCGATTTTGTAATCGCTTCAATTGTCTTATGCTGCGCTTCCTCCACGGGGGTGCCGCTCCTTGAAAAGAACCGGCCCCGTCCGAGCTGTTCAAGCGCCCGCCTCAGCTCAGGCTGGAATATAATGATAATCGCTAAAAATCCCCATGTTATCGCTTGGTCCATCAGCCATTGAAGCGTGCTGAGTCCCAAATATGAACTGGCCATCCGGACCAATACGATGACGACGATTCCTTTTAAAAGCTGAACCGCCTTCGTTCCGCGTATGACCATGATTAATTTATATATCACATACCAAACAAGGAGAATATCAACGGCATTGCCGAGGTATTGCAAAAATGGGATGTCCTCAAAAGCCATTTCCTCGTCCTCCAGGAATTCAGTCATTTCGTTTTTTCACTATGAATTGTGCTGCATGAGCAATATGTACATCATATAGCGTGCTCATTATACCACATTTTGATTTCTCAAGTGAAATGAGCCAGCGCGGCAATCCATAAAAAAAGAGTAAAGCGATTATACGCTTTACTCATCTTCATTCGGGTCCAAAGCGCTCACAACGCCCTGACCCGCCGATTTCAGTTCGTACCAGACCCAGTCAAACAATTGGTTAATTTCTTCAATCTGCCCGGTGACTTGTCCGGCTGAGGCCATGTATTTTTCTCCGTTGACGACGGTCACATTGCCGTCGACCTTACCTTTAATGACCAGCTTGCCGTTTTTTACTGTAACATCGCCCTTTACGGTCTCGCCTTCAGGGACGGTGACCGTGTGATTCTGCACGACAAGGTTCGGCTGTTTGGACACACTGAAATTGTGGTCGTTATGCCAGCTGTTGAAAAAACCGCCGCCCATTAAAATCACAAAAACCGCTGCGGCTGCAATGATCGGATGAGTTTTGATCCATCGTTTAACAGAAGCGCGTTTTTTCTCTTTTGGAAGATTCGCCATAACTTTGGCAGTAAAATCAGCAGGGGCTGTGACATGCGATGTGCTTCGGACGAGCGCTACGGATTTCTCCATTTCATGAAAATGCCGTTTGCAATTCTCGCATGACCGCAAATGTTGTTTTAATACGTTTTCATCTTCAGGAAGGATATCTCCATCAAGATGCTTATGCATAAGCTGCACGATCTGTTCAGGACAGCTCATTTCATCACCCCACTTAAAGATCCCTCAATTGTTTTCTAAGAGCCTCTCTGCCTCTGTGAATCCTTGTCTTGACGGTGCCGACAGGGATATTCAGAATCTCCCCGATTTCAATTAAAGAGAGTTCGTCAATATACTTTAATACAATAACCGTTCTGTACTTGTCAGGCAGCTTTAAAATCTTTTTCTGAATTGTGTCCGACAGCTCCAACGACAATACGGCGTCTTCAGGGAGAACCCCGTCCGCGGCGATCTGCGAATACATCGTCAGCCCTTCTGCTCCCGCCACTTCTGCGTCCAGATAGTAATCAGGCTTTTTCTTGCGGATGCGGTCAATGGTCAGGTTGGTCGCAATTCTGTAAAGCCACGTTGAAAACTTTCTATTGATATCGAAACTGTCGATATTGACATACGCTCTGATAAAAGCCTCCTGCGCAATATCTTCCGCTTCGTGGACATTGCCGAGCATGCGGTAGCAAAGCTGGTAAATCTTATCTTTATAAAGGTCAACGATTTCTGCAAACGCATTTTGATCGCCTTTTTTGACTTGCTTAATTCTTTTTTTAATCAGGTTTTCCATGTTTTATCTTACCTCTGCCCTTCACCGGTCTGTATCTATACGTTGATTGTTTTAAAAGGTTTCATTTTTTTATTACATTTATTTTACCAAATTTCAGGCAGGGTGTAGATGGAAAATACAGAATATACTGCCTTAACAGCAGCTTAAAAATAGTATATCTAATGAACAATCAGAAACCGAACTGAAATGCCGATAAAAAAAGACACCTTATGCAAAAGGTGTCTGAGACTGGGCTAGCTGGATTCGAACCAACGCATGACGGAGTCAAAGTCCGTTGCCTTACCGCTTGGCTATAGCCCAAAAATGGTGGAGGGGGACGGATTCGAACCGCCGAACCCTGAGGGAGCGGATTTACAGTCCGCCGCGTTTAGCCACTTCGCTACCCCTCCGTATTTTTCAGAAAAACAGTGCCGGCCAGAGGACTTGAACCCCCAACCTACTGATTACAAGTCAGTTGCTCTACCAATTGAGCTAGGCCGGCAAATATGGTGGAGGATGACGGGCTCGAACCGCCGACCCTCTGCTTGTAAGGCAGATGCTCTCCCAGCTGAGCTAATCCTCCATATGACCCGTACGGGATTCGAACCCGTGTTACCGCCGTGAAAGGGCGGTGTCTTAACCGCTTGACCAACGGGCCGTTGTGTCCGCGTCGAGCTGACAAAAGTTATTATATACAGGTTGTACCCCTTTTGTAAAGAGAAAAATTATTTTTTTTATTTTCAAACTTTTTTACCCGTTTTTTAACTGAAAAACTCATCCCTTCTTTCTTATTTCATTTAAGATGGAGGTATCATAAATATGAAGGGAATGGACACAGATGATCTTAGTCAGCTCTTGTCTCGGCGGTATCGAATGCAGGTATAACGGCTCCCACGCCGCTTCGGAAAAAATCCGCAGACTCGTGGATGAAAAGAAAGCTGTTATGGTCTGCCCCGAACTTTTGGGCGGCTTCACCACTCCCCGCGAACCGGCGGAAATCATCGGCGGCACGGGCGAAGATGTGCTGAACGGAACGGCGAAAATCGTAACGGCATCTGGTGAAGACGTTACCGCTTTATATATGGCCGGCGCGGAAAAAACTCTGGCATACGCAAAAGAAATAGGCGCCGGCACGGTCATTCTTAAAGAAAACAGCCCATCCTGCGGAAGCAGCTTCATCTATGACGGCACTTTCTCAGGAAAAAAAATAATCGGGGACGGCATCACTTCCGCTCTTTTAAAACGGGCAGGCTGCCGTGTTTTATCAGAAGATGAACTGGATCAATTATAAAAAGGAGAGAAGATATCATGGATGTAACCCTGTCTTTTTATAAACCGGAGCATGCAGACGGGCTGAACGGGTTTGTACTCAGTGAAGAAGATAAAATGTTCTCCGCTCTCCCGAAAGATGTCCTGCCGCAGGCGCTTGTCATCCGGGATCGTTATCCGACAGTCATTTTAAAAGAAGACAGCCCCGTCGGTTTTTTTATTTTACATACCTCAAAAGAAACCATAACCCCGTATTCGAACAACGTATCTGCCATTTTGCTGAGCGCGCTGTCATTACATGCGCCGCAGCAGGGAAAAGGTTACGCCAAACAAGCGATGCTGCAGCTCCCCGCTTTTGTCGCAAATTATTTTCCTTGGTGTGATGAAATCGTGCTTGCAGTGAACCATCGCAATCATCGTGCACAGAACCTGTACCGGTCTTCCGGTTTTATTGATAAAGGGCGCCGCAGGATCGGCCCGATCGGCGAACAGCACATTTTGCATCATTTTTTGTGAAAGCGTTTGATTTTTCATCTCTTTCCTGCCGATTTTTCTTGAAACATATATTCAGAAGCCCATATACTTCAAGTAATAACGACTTGGGAGGGTACATTCATGACAGACCGGCTTAACATTCACAGATTGACCACAGAAACAAGAAATCCAGAGACCGCTTCAATCCATCAAGCAGACACGATAGAAATCCTCCGCATCATTAACCGAGAGGATTTCAAAGTGGCGGACGCCGTTCAGCAGGTGCTGCCTGATATTGAAATTGCCGTTCAATTCGCCCATCAGTCATTGCGGCGAAACGGCAGGCTGATTTATGCGGGAGCGGGCACAAGCGGCAGACTTGGTGTACTGGATGCGGTTGAATGCCCGCCTACATACAGCGTAAGTCCCGACACCGTCATCGGATTGATGGCCGGAGGGGCAGACGCCTTTTTGCAAGCGGCTGAAGGAATCGAAGACAGCGAGGAAACCGGCGCTCTTGACCTCAAGACAATCGGGCTTACCGAAGACGATACCGTGATCGCTATCGCAGCAAGCGGGCGCACTCCGTATGCGGCCGGTGCGCTGAAATATGCAAAAACAATCGGCGCCAAAACCGTCGCGCTCACATGCAATAAGCACTCGCTGATCAGCACGTATGCCGATCACAGCATCGAAGTTGTCGTCGGCCCCGAAGTGATTACAGGGTCAACACGAATGAAAGCGGCGACGGCACATAAAATGATTCTGAACATGATTTCCACCGCCGTGATGATTAAAAGCGGCAAAGTATACGAAAATTTAATGGTGGACGTTCATGTCAGCAATGAAAAATTGAAAGAACGGGCAATCGGCATCATCCAAAGCATCACGGGCGTCCCGTACGACAAGGCAAGGGAAACGCTTGAGGCCTCAGGCAGCCATGTCAAAACGGCGATCGTCATGCTGAAGACGAATTCGGACGAAACACATGCGAAAGCACTGCTCAAAGAAGCAGAAGGCTTCATTGACAAAGCCATTGAACAGCATATTTCAAGAGAAAAAAACCGCTGATCATTCCTTGGTCAGAATGCCCCAGTCAATAATTATAAAGTGCTTTACGAGCCCGCGCCGTTTTCATGATCGGCGCAGGGGCTTTTAGGATGCGTTTCAAGCAAAGCTCCGCGGGAAAATTGTACTGAAAGAGGAGGGTTTCCATGAGCAAAGAGGCATTTTATCATGCGCTGGCCAAAGATATTCTGGACAATTGCGGCGGTTCATCCAATATTTCAGGCTTTACCCACTGTATGACACGCTTAAGAATCACGCCTTTCGATCAGGACAAAACGGATATTGAAGCGCTGAAACGGCTTGACGGAGTAATAGGCGTCGTCGAAGCCGAAACCCTGCAGATCATTCTCGGCACGGGTGTCGTCAATCATGTCGCCGACGCTTTCGCAAACCTTATGTCACCCGGAAAAAACATTGATTTAAAAAAAGCCGCCTCACGAAAAAAAGCTGATCTCAACAGAAAAAACACAACACCCATCACCCTGTTTCTCAGAAAGCTATCAAGCATCTTCATTCCTCTTATTCCCGCACTCATTGCATCAGGTTTAATCACCGGCATTACGAAAGCTGTCATTCAGGCCGGCTGGCTCCCGAAAGAATCCCAAATCGCGCTTATATTAACGGTTATCGGTTCAGGCTTATTCGCTTACCTAGGCGTCCTTGTCGGCATCAATGCGGCCAAAGAATTCGGCGGGACACCAGCGATGGGCGGCCTTGCGGGGATATTGATCCTTAACCCTGAGATCGCCAATATCAGTTTGTTCGGAGAGAATCTGCTCCCTGGCAGGGGAGGATTAATCGGCGTTCTTTTCGCCGCGATTTTTATCGCTTATACCGAACGGTTGATCAGAAAGTACGTCCATCAATCCTTCGACATTATCGTTACGCCTACATTGTCTTTGCTCATCACCGGGCTGGTAACATATGTCGTCTTTATCCCTGTAGGCGGTTTTATTTCTGATCTGATTACATCAGGCTTATTGTCTCTATTGAATGTCGGGGGAATCGTGTCGGGGTTTGTATTAGGGGCCGCCTTCCTGCCGCTTGTCATCACCGGGCTGCATCAGGGCTTGACTCCCGTGCATTTGGAATTAATCCGATCAATCGGAGATGACCCGCTTCTCCCGATTCTCGCGATGGGAGGCGCAGGTCAAGTAGGCGCGGCCTTCGCCATCTTTATGAAAACAAAAAAAGCCTCATTGAAAAGAGCGATTGGAGGCGGACTTCCATCCGGTCTGCTCGGAATCGGGGAGCCGCTCATCTTCGGCGTCACACTCCCGCTCGGCAGGCCGTTTTTAACGGCGTGTTTGGGCGCGGGAATAGGCGGCGCCTTTCAAGCCCATTTTCAAGTGGCCACTTTTTCAATTGGTGTCTCCGGCCTTCCGCTCTCATTTCTCGTACAGCCGGCCCAGATCGTTTTGTATATCATCGGTCTCTTCATCTCTTACGCGGCGGGCTTTGTCTTCACTTATGCTTTCGGGTTTACGGATGACATGGCTGCTGAATTTGAATAGCCTGGAGGAATAAGAATATGAAAACACTGGCAGCCGCCATACTCATAATAGTCATCAGCTTCTCTTTTCTGCCGCAGCACAAAGCCTTCGCCCAATCCAAATTATACGATACAGCAAAGCTCAGAAAGGTTGATCAAATGATTGAAAAAGACATTGCAGCAGGATTCCCGGGAGCCGTCCTCGTCGTCGTAAAGGACGGACGAGTGATAAAAAAGAAAGCATACGGCTACAGCAAAAAATATGACGGGAACGTTCTTTTATCCCATCCGAAAAAAATGAAAACATCAACTATGTTTGATTTAGCCTCCAATACAAAAATGTACGCGGCGAATTTTGCATTACAGCGCCTCGTCAGTCAGGGGAAGCTTGAAGTATACGAAAAAGTCTCGGCTTACCTTCCCGATTTCAAAGACAGAAAAAGCGATCCGGTTCAAGGGAAAGACCGCATACGCGTCATTGATGTGCTCCAGCATCAATCCGGTCTGCCGGCAAGTTTTTATTTCTATCAGCCTGACACGGCGGGCCCTTTTTATTCACAACAACGGGACAAAACGATCCGTTTTCTCACCCAAATCCCGCTTGAATACAAACCGGGGACAAAGCACGTATACAGTGATATCGGTTACATGCTTCTCGGCTGCATCATTGAAAACATAACCGGAAAAACCCTCGATGCTTATGCGGAGCAAGAACTGTATAAACCGCTGAAACTGAAGCATACCCTGTTCAATCCGCTGCAAAAAGGCTTCAAAGAAAAAGCATTCGCAGCCACTGAACGTTTAGGCAACACGCGTGACGGGGTCATCCATTTTCCTCACATCAGGACGTATACGCTGCAAGGCGAGGTTCACGACGAAAAAGCATTTTACTCAATGGGAGGAGTGTCCGGCCATGCAGGACTGTTTTCCAGAGCTGATGACATGGCCGTCCTTCTTCAAGTCATGCTGAACGGCGGCACCTACAAACACGTTTCTCTCTTCAATAAACAAACGGCCGATCTGTTCACAACGGCGGCTTCATCTGACCCGACTTTCGCTCTCGGCTGGCGGAAAAACGGCAGCCCTGATATGGAGTGGATGTTCGGTCCGTATGCAAGCAGGCAGGCTTACGGCCATACCGGATGGACCGGCACCGTCACGATCATTGACCCCGCTTATAGCCTGGGGATCGCACTTTTGACCAACAAAAAGCATTCCCCCGTCGTCAGCCCCGGTGAAAACCCCAATGTTTTCGAAGGGGATCTTTTCCCGACCGGAAGCTACGGCAGCGTTGTAAAAGCGATTTATGAAGCCATTGAATGACACCCCAAGTCTTTTGTCTACACTATGACGACAGGAGGACATCATTATGAAACTTGTCATCTCAGCTGTATTACTGTTATTCATTGTTTCCGGCACACCTCATGCATCGACAAAACCGGACATTCCGTCACAGGCGGAACAAGCGGTATCTCGCATGACATTAGATGAAAAACTGGGGCAGATGCTCATGCCTGATTTTCGCAATTGGCAAAAGAAGGGGCAGTCATCCCCTGAGGCTCTTACCCAAATGAATGAAGAAGTCGCAGGGCTTATTCAAAAGTACCGGTTCGGCGGCGTTATCTTATTTGCAGAAAATGTAAAAAGCACTGAGCAAACGGTCCGCCTGACAGATGCCTTTCAAAAGGCGAGCCCTGATATTCCGCTTTTATTAAGCATTGATCAAGAAGGCGGCATTGTAACAAGACTTGGTGAAGGCACTCATTTCCCAGGCAATATGGCACTCGGAGCCGCGAGAAAAACAGCCTACGCGTCCCAGACCGGCGCCATAATCGGGAAAGAACTGAAAGCACTTGGCATTAATACGAATTTCGCTCCCGTTCTCGATATCAATAATAATCCCGGAAATCCGGTCATCGGCGTCAGGTCATTCAGCTCAGACCGTGATCTGACAGCATCACTCGGCCTTGCCTCAATGAAGGCTCAGCAAAAACAGGATGTCGCTGCCGCCGTCAAACATTTCCCGGGACACGGCGATACGGATGTCGACAGCCACTACGGCCTCCCGCTTGTCACCCACAGTCAAGAAAGGCTGCGTCAGATTGAACTTTATCCGTTCCGGAAAGCCATTCAGGCCGGGGCCGATATGATCATGACAGCCCATGTACAATTTCCCGCTTTTGACGATACAACTTATAAAAGCAAGCTGGACGGTTCAGACATCCTCGTACCCGCCACACTCTCGAAAAAAGTGATGACTCATCTTCTCCGTGAGGAAATGGGATTTAACGGCGTCATTGTCACGGATGCATTAAATATGAAAGCCATTGCCGATCATTTCGGCCAGGAAGAGGCGGTCGTCATGGCCGTAAAAGCAGGAGTCGATATCGCCCTGATGCCGGCCCAAGTGACATCGCTGCAAACAGAAAACCGCTTTGCCCAAGTTCTTTCCGCTTTAAAAAAGGCGGTTCAGAAAGGGGAAATTCCGCTTCAGCAAATTAACAAATCGGCGGAACGCATCATTTCCCTGAAAATAAAAAGAGGTATATATCCCGCACCGAAAGAAACAAGTCTGACAAAGAAGGTCGCAAAAGCGAAGCAAACCGTCGGAAGCAAAAACCATCTGAAAGCTGAAAAACAAATCGCGGAAAGATCCGTCACCGTCTTACAAAACAAAAACCGCACGCTTCCATTCAAACCGAAAAAGAACAGCCGCGTTCTCATTGCCGCTCCTTATGAAGATCAAACAGCATCAATGGAACAAACCATCCGGCAGCTCATGAAGAAGAAAAAGATCCGGCCGGTAACTATCAGTAAAATGAACTTCGCCGAGCGCACATTTAATGATGAGTATAAAAAGCTCGTATCCGACGCCGATTACGTCATTACAGGCTCATATGTCGTGAAAAATGACCCTGTCGTAGACGACGGCAACATTGACGATTCTGTCACAGATCCCGGCAAGTGGACGACGGCATTTCCGCGGGCCGTCATGAAATCCGCACAATCGAACAAAAAACCCTTTGTACTGATGAGCCTTCGCAATCCTTACGACGCCGCGAATTTTGAAGAAGCTGAAGCCCTTATCGCAGTCTACGGCTTTAAAGGATATACAGACGGACAATTTCTCCAGCCAAACATTCCGGCAGGTATTGAAGCGATATTCGGACAGACACAACCGAAAGGCAGGCTGCCCGTTGACATTCCTTCCGTCACTCATCCGGGAACGACACTGTACCCTTATGGTTTCGGAATTAATTTGAAAACCGGGAAACCGCTTTAAACAGGAGGGCTGATCATGAAAACACAAACGGCTGCGCTTCTCGCCGGATTAGTCGTCATCAGTGCCATGACGGCAGTCTCGGCGGCTTCTGACAGAAATTCACACACTGCCAAGAAACCAAGCATCGAAACAGGCATCGACCGCCTGCTGAAAGATTATAAACAAGAATTGAAGGGAAAAAGGATTGGGCTGATCACTAATCCGACCGGTGTGAACTCAACATTGAAAAGCAGCGTTGATGTGCTTTACGAGGCACAAGACATGCATTTGACGGCATTATTCGGACCGGAGCACGGTGTTCGCGGGGATGCTCAGGCCGGAGACAAAGTCACATCCTATATAGACGAAAAAACAGGGCTTCCCGTCTACAGTCTTTACGGAGAAACGAGAAAACCGACGCCTGACATGCTGAAAGATACGGATGTGCTGATTTTCGATATTCAGGATGTCGGAACGCGATACTACACCTACATTTATACAATGGCATATGCCATGGAAGCGGCCAAAGAAAAAGGCATTCCTTTCTATGTCTTGGACCGGCCGAATCCGCAAGGCGGACGAAATCCCGACGGCCCGGTTCTTGAACCTGATTACGCTTCATTTGTCGGACTTTATCCCATCCCGCTGAAGCACGGCATGACTATCGGCGAGCTTGCTCTCTTATTCAATAAAGAGTTTCATATTGGCGCTGACCTCACCGTCGTAAAGATGAAGCGCTGGAAGCGGACGATGACGATTGAAGATACCGGTCTGCCGTTCGTCCTCCCTTCGCCAAACATCCCGACCCCGGACAGCATATTCGCATATTCGGCAACAGGCTTAATTGAAGGCACAAATGTATCTGAAGGGAGAGGCACGACGAAGCCGTTTGAACTTATCGGTGCGCCTTATATGAAGAGCACAGAGCTCGAAGAACGCCTTAACAATCTCAAGCTTCCCGGCGTCACCTTCAGAGCCGCTTCATTCATCCCGAGCTTCTCCAAGCATCAAGGCAAGCTATGCCACGGCGTACAAGTCTACGTAACAAACAGAAACACATTTGAAGCGGTAAAAACAGGGCTCTCCATTCTGAAAACCATGCATGACTTGTATCCGAATGACTTCACATTCCTGCCGACAGGAGCTTTTGACAAGCTGATCGGCAACGGCTGGGTACGCAAAAAAATAGAACAAAGCGCTTCCATACAAGACATCATCAGCACATATCAGCGCCGGCTTGACCAATTCAAGCCCGTAAGAAAGCAATACCTCATATACTGACAAGATTCGTGTTACACGTGTAACATTTTGACGTGTTTTGCATTTCCGCCTTTTTATAGGAAAACATTCATTTATTTGGTACAATTCAAATGATAACAGTTATCATTTAAATGAATGTTTCCTAAAAGGTGGTTTCTCATGAAAAACACATTATTCTTTCAGCCAATTGATATCATCTCCGTAAAAAAAACAGCCGACCTTCTGTCAGAGCATCAGCTCACTGATTCCCCCGTACTGATCTTTCATGTGAAAGGCGAGGGAAAAATTGATATCGGAACAGACAGCTTCCCGCTCCAGAAGGAAACACTCTACATCTGTCCTCGTGATGAGACATTCAATATTGACCCTATGCCTTCAGACGGCATCCATTTGTATATTGTCAGACTCCGTGTTTTTTCCTATTTATCAGACGAAGAAGCGATGCTTCCGGTTAATGGGGGAGACATCTTTCACGGACTTCAGCAAATGAATTTGCAGACTGTTGAACATTTAACAAGCAGGCTTCAGTCACTTTCCGAAAATGTGCGATCAGCGGACGCCTTGCAGAAAATGAAATCAACAGCCGATTTTCAGCAGCTGATGTACGACCTATATGCCGCAAAAGTGTGTCATCAGAACAATACGAAAGCGGCGATCGAACAGACAAAACAATTCATACATGCACAATTCGACACAAAAATCACGCTCACCCAGCTCGCGCAAATGGCGGGGATCAGCCCCAAGCATTACAGTGAATCCTTTAAAAAGCTATATGGGCAGAGCGTAACAGAATATATCACAGACATCCGCATGACCAATGCAAAAAGACTGATGGCCAAAGCCAGCTGCAAACTGCGGGAAATCGCTCATCAAATCGGCTACCAGGACGAATTTTATTTCAGCCGCATCTTTAAAAAACATACCGGCAGCTCACCTACAAGCTATATGAAAAAAAGACGCACAAAAATGGCTGCGTACGGGAAAGAAATGATCGGGCATCTGATCCCGCTTCATCACGTGCCTTACGCTGCGGCGCTTCACCCGAAATGGACGGCCTATTATTACAAACAATTCTCTTCCGACATTCCTGTTCACCTGAGCGCTTACCGCTACAACGCAGATTGGAAAGAGAACTTACATACGCTGTCTCAAGCTGCGCCTGACATCATTTTCAGTCTGGATTCTGTCAGTGAAGAAGAAAAACAGCGCCTGAATGATATCACCGAAGTTTTCTACCTGCCGACTCAAGAAAATTGGAGAGATCAGTTTCTGCGCACAGCCGCTTACCTGAATGAAGAACAGGAAGCAAAGCACTGGCTTGAAGCCTATCAAAGCCTTGCACAATCAGCGAAGGAGTCGCTTCAATATGTGCGGCATCAGCGTTTCTTATTTGTCCGTGTGTACAAAGAAAATATGTATATCGCCCATAACAACAGCATTGAGGAAGTCTTCTTCGGCGATTTAGGCTTTGCTTCAGCAAAACCGGAATCCTTTGCTGCCGACGAAAAGATTTCATTGGACATGCTGGCGGATTGCCAAGCTGACTGCATCATGCTTTTTACTTGCAAAGAACCGGAAACACTTCGCTATTTTCAACACATTCAGCAGACCGAGATATGGCAGAACCTTAGAGCCGTCAGCAATAAACGCGTGTTTCCCATTTCATCCGACCCGTGGATTGAATATTCTCCAAGCGGCCATCAGCGGATCATTGAGCAAAGCATTTCCATTTTTTCCGAAGATCGTCCATGGTAATACCGGAAATTGTCCATGGTCTTATCTCTGTTCATTCTCTATAATTCCAATTGATAATAGTTATCAATTGAACAGGAGGAACAATAGATGAAGAAATTGGCATTCGCTTTCATGATTTTGCTTTTGGCTTTCACGGCCGCGGCTTGCGGAAGCTCAGAAACATCCGATACAGCAAGTAAAGGAAAGGACGCTTCTTCAGATAAAAAGAAAATCGAATATCTCGGAAAAACATATGAAGTCAAAACGCCGACTGACAAAATCGCCATTACAGGCAGCGTAGAGTCAATGGAAGACGCCAAATTACTCGACGTCCATCCGGCAGGAGCGATTCCATTCTCCGGCAAATTCCCGGAACTGTTTAAAGATATTACAGATAAATCCGTATCAACCGGTGAAAAAATGCAGCCGAATATGGAAAAAATTCTTGAGCTGCAGCCGGACGTCATTCTGGCATCAACCAAATTCCCGGAAAAAACATTGAAAAAATTGAGCGGCACCGCTGAGACCATTCCTGTCTCTCATATCTCATCAAACTGGAAAGAAAACATGATGCTGCTCGCCCAGCTTACCGGTAAAGAGAAAAAAGCGAAAGAAATCATTGCCGATTACGAGCAGGATCTGAAAAAGACAAAAACAAAGATCAACAGCAAAGCGAAACAGTCAAACGCGCTGGTTATCAGAATCAGACAAGGCAATATTTATATTTACCCTGAACAGGTTTATTTCAACTCCACGCTATACGGTGATTTAGGTCTGAAGGCGCCGGCTGAAGTCAAAGCGGCTAAAGCGCAGGAACTGATTTCTCTTGAAAAATTAAGCGAAATGAATCCCGACCATATCTTCGTACAATTCTCTGATGATGAAAACGCGGATAAACCGGACGCGTTGAAAGATTTAGAGAAAAATCCGATCTGGAAGAGCCTGACGGCAGTCAAAAAAGACCATGTATACGTCAATACGATTGATCCATTAGCTCAAGGCGGAACCGCTTGGAGTAAAATCCGCTTCTTACAGGTTGCGGCTGATAAGTTGACTCAAGACTAATAAAGAGTAGGTTTTCACATGTATGCAAAACGGCGGACACACATTATTATCATCGCTTCACCGATTGCCATTGTTCTGTCGCTGCTGCTTTCCGTTTTATACGGCGCAAAGCAGCTTGACGTCCATACCGTGTTCTCCGCATTGCTGCACTTTAATCCGGAGAATACCGACCATCAGATCATATGGCATTCAAGAATCCCAAGGGCTGCCGGCGCGATGTTTATCGGCGCCGCCCTTGCTGTTTCCGGAGCGCTCATGCAGGGAATCACACGGAACTATCTGGCCTCGCCTTCGATCATGGGTGTGTCGGACGGCTCCGCTTTTATCATTACTCTTTGCATGGTATTGCTCCCTCAATCGACGTCCATTGAAATGATCATATACTCGTTTATCGGTTCCGCTTTCGGCGCCGCCCTTGTTTTCGGGCTGGCCTCCATTCTTCCCGGCGGTTTTACCCCGGTGCAGCTTGCCATTATCGGAACGGTGACAAGTATGCTTCTCAGCAGTCTGTCGGCCGCGCTTTCGATTTATTTTCAAATCTCGCAGGATCTCAGTTTTTGGTACAGTGCGAGACTGCATCAAATGAACCCTGATTTTTTGAAACTGGCCGTCCCGTTTTTCGCTATCGGAATCATCACGGCCATGATTCTCAGCAAAAAGGTCACAGCCGTATCATTAGGAGACGACATTTCAAAAAGTCTGGGACAGCAGAAAAGAACCATCAAACTCATGGCGATGGCGGCCGTTGTCATATTGACCGGAAGCTCGGTGGCGCTCGCCGGAAAAATTGCCTTTGTCGGTTTGGTCGTTCCGCACATCACACGCTTTCTCGTCGGATCAGACTACAGCAGGCTGATTCCCTGCGCGTGCATCATCGGCGGCGTCTTCCTGACCCTTTGCGATCTTGCCAGCCGATTGATCAATTATCCGTTTGAGACACCTATTGAAGTTGTTACTTCTATCATCGGTGTTCCTTTCTTTCTTTATTTGATTAAAAGAAAAGGAGGGGATCAGCGCGGTGCGTAAAATGGCCGGAATTTATCTCATACTGATTGTTCTCATATTGCTCGTAAGCTATTTCAGCATGACAAGCGGTTCTTTTTCCGCAAAGCCGGGTGAACTGCTCAGCACGCTTTTCCACATCCATCCGAATCCTCAATATGAAATTTTGCTGTTTCAGCTGAGGCTGCCGCGCATTGTCATGGCGGCAGCCATCGGGCTCGGTTTGGGGATAGCCGGAACCGTTATTCAGGCCATTACCAAGAACGGGCTGGCCGATCCCGGTATTTTAGGCATCAATGCCGGAGCCGGAGCGGGAATCGTCGCGTTTATGCTTCTGTTTCAGGGGCAATCTGAAGCGACGGCGCTTGCATCCGCCATGGGCATGCCTGTCTTCGGCCTCATCGGAGGATTGATGGCGGCCGTGCTGATTTATATTTTTGCCTGGCACCGGGGCCATTTGGAATCCGGCAGAATTATTCTCGTCGGAATCGCCATGAATTCCGGATTCAGCGCACTGTCTCTATTTCTTTCATTAAAAATGGACCCGCAGGACTATGAGATGGCGATGGTCTGGAAGAACGGCAGCATCTGGTCGGCAAACTGGATGACCATTACGGCGATACTGCCGTGGCTGATCGTGTTCATTCCTCTGCTGATGGCGAAAACGTCATTGCTGGATACTATACGTTTCGATGAGGACACGGTGAAAAGCCTCGGTGTTTCATCCAATAAAGAAAAAACCATTTTACTCGTTGCCTGCATCGCTCTGATCAGCGCATGTGTGACCGCAGCGGGCAGCATGGCGTTTGTCGGACTGATCGCGCCTCATATTTCCCGCAGGCTTGCCGGAATTGAACACAGATATTCATTACCGGTCAGCGGACTGGTCGGCATGCTTCTCGTCATATCCGCCGATTTCGCGGGCAAATTGTTCTTTCAGCCATCAGAGGTGCCGGCGGGCATTATTCTTGCGATTCTCGGCGTTCCTTATTTCTTTTTTCTTCTGTTTAAGCAAAAAAAGGGATTGGACGCATGAGAGGCACACTCACAGAACACCGGATAAACGGAAAGGAATGCACGGTGTATCTTCCTCCCTCCTATTCGGTTCAAACTAAGGCTTTACCCTGGGTTTACGTACTTGATGGGGGTGCTTTGTTTTTAGAGCAGATGGATAAACTTGAATTCCAATTTGCGAACGGAACACTCCCTGAATTGATTTTCGCCGGCATCAAACCGGATAACAGGCTCGATGAGTACACACCCTGGCCTGCGCCTTCCCTGAGCCCTGCGTTTTATGATTTCGGCGGCAAAGGGAGCCTCTTTCTTGAAGACCTGACAAATACCATCATTCCAATGGTTGAAGATATGCATCACATGTCTCCAGGCCCGGAAACAAGAGGCCTGATCGGCGCGTCATTAGGCGGATTGTTTTCAATGTACGCGATGTTACAGAAGCCTGAGATATTCGGCAGAATCGGCTGTATCTCCGGGTCCTTCTGGTATGAAAAATCGGCAGACTATGTCCGCTCCGCACCTTTGCTGCCGACACGGCAGCGCATCTATATGTCTGTCGGCAGCCGTGAAGCTGAGCATAAAAACAACATCCAAAACTCCATGGTCCGACAAAATAGAGACGTGCATGAAAGCATGAGGCAAAAAGGCTTCTCTCAATCTCAGCTCTCTTTCACAATTGAAGAGGGCGCCGTACACCATCAAGAAGCGTTCAAAAGACAATTCAATTCAGCTCTTAGCTGGCTGTACGGAAAAAACCGCTCACGTGGCTGAGCGGTTTTTTTCATATTTCATAACGACCGGCTTAAGTTCAAAGCGCCTCAGCAAATAGCCGAATAAAGCGGCAAGGATTTGCTGAAAAAGCATCCCGATGACGACCGGAACCGCCACTTGCGACGGAAAAAAAGAAACGGCGAGAACGGCCCCGGCACTGATATTGCGCATGCCTCCCGTATAAATCAGAGAGACAATTTCATCCTGACTCCGCTTCAACAGCCTTCCGATCAGCCAAGCCACAGCATAACCCGTCATGGCAATAAAAAATACCATGGCCGCGATGCCCGCAAATTTGATATCCAAGTGCGTAACATACGGCGCGATTTCCGAACTGTTAATGGCAATGACTATCATCAGACAGAGTTTTGAAAAAGGAGACAGCGTCCGGCTTATCGTCTGTGTCCTGACCGGCGGGGAAAACTGGTTGACCATCATCCCTGCGATAGACGGAAGCACCACCATTTCCAAAAGCCCTTTCATCATTCCCCACACATCCATCTGGACATTTGCCCCGGCCAGGACAGAAAGGCTCAGCGGTACGATAAAAGGAGACAGTACGGTATCAACCAGGATTATAGACAGTGTCAATCCGACATTCCCCTTATACATCGCGGCCCAAATCAAACTCGTAATTCCGGTCGGAATCACCACACCCATAATCAGCCCCGTCACAGTTAAAGGGTCACCGCTGAATATCAGATGACCGCTTCCCCATGCAAAAACAGGCATGAAAATATGCAGAACAAACAATGCCATGATCATCGGGAGCGGCTGTTCAATACTTCGCTTCAGCGATTGAAAATTGGCACTCAGACTGCCCGTAAATGTAATAAATGCAAAAATCCACGGCACAGCGCCGGCCATCCAGCTGATATGCTGAGATAACAGCACACCCGCCGCCACACTTGACGGAGTCAAAAGCGGCATGATTCTCCCCAACACTTGGTTCATCTTCTGAAGCCACATCATATGCAAGTCTCCTATATACGGTTTTCAAGTCTCATTCATTATAACAATGCACACCGGCAAATTTAACCGAAAAAAAGCCCGGATATATTCATCCGGACTTCACAAATTCTATGCCATTTGCTTCATTAAATCTCGGCTTTTCTGATTTAATCCCTTTAATTCAGCCTCAATTCCGTATTCTTTACATTTGGCGACAATTTTCTCAAGAGCCGCCGCTCCTGAATCATCCCACACGTGGGCGCCTGTCAAATCAATGACAATCCGTTTCACATCTTCATCATAAACGATGGCATTCATCAGCTCAGATACGGAAGCAAAAAAGATCTGTCCCGTTACCTTATATGTTCTGACATCTTTCTGTTCGGAATGTGACACAATCTTCAGCTTAGAAATTTTAGCTGTGAAAAAGATCGCGCTTAATAACACCCCCACGAAAACACCCTTCGATAAATCATTTGTCAGGACGACCGTCAAGACGGTAATAACCATAACGATTGAATCCGTAAGGGGCGCTTTCCGCAAGCCTTTAATCGATGACCAATCAAAAGTGCCGATGGACACCATAACCATCACCGCCACCAGCGCAGCCATCGGTATTTTCACAACGATACCGCTTAACACGGCAATTAAAAACATTAAAAACGCTCCTGCCGTAAAAGCTGATAACCGGCCGCGTCCGCCGGCTTTCGTATTAATGACGGACTGGCCGATCATGGCGCATCCGGCCATACCTCCGAAAAATCCGTTCACAATATTAGCGATTCCTTGTCCGCGGCTTTCTTTGTTCTTATCACTATCCGTATCCGTCATTTCATCAATGATCTGGGCCGTCAGCAATGACTCAAGCAATCCGACGAATGCAAGCGCCAGTGAATACGGGAAAATAATCCGCAATGTCTCAAACGTCCACGGAACATCCGGTATCAAGAAATGCGGAAGTGAACTTGTAATTCCGCCCATATCACCGACTGTGCGGACATCCGCATGGAAAACCACCGCAATAACCGTCATGACAATAATCGCCACCAACGGAGACGGCACGGCCGTCGTAACCTTCGGCAAAAGATATATAATAGCCAGCGATCCGGCGAGCATGGTGTACATAACCCAGGATGCCCCTTTGAACTGCGGCAGCTGCGCAGAAAAAATCAAGATCGCCAAAGCATTCACAAACCCGATCATGACCGAACGCGGAATAAATTTCATTAATCGCGCTATCTTACTGACCCCGAGAATAAATTGAATAATACCTGTCAAAATGGTTGCCGCAAACAAATACTGCAGTCCGTAATCGGCCACCAAAGTCACCATTACTACCGCCATCGAACCTGTAGCGGCTGAAATCATTCCCGGTCTGCCGCCGAAGATCGAAATAATAATCGCGATGCAAAATGATGCGTAAAGACCGACCATAGGATCGACACCTGCAATAATTGAAAATCCGATTGCCTCAGGGATCAGAGCGAGAGCAACCAGAATACCGGCCAGAATGTCTTTACGGACATTTCCGAACCATTGCTGCTGTAATGTATAATCTTTCAAATGATAACGACTCCTTTTCACTATAAAAATCCGCACCATATCAGTTGGAAGCATTGATTTTATCTGGGGAATATGAGGACGGTTTACGGAGCAAAAGAGGACACGCTCAGAGTATAATGTCGTTGAGGAAAGGAATTGTTAACAAAGAGTATCATATTAAATTTTAAAGAAATGTGCAAGACCGGATAAATAAGAAAGAAAAACGGCTCTCATTTGAGCCGTTTTCGCCATTTTTTATAAAAGTTCCGGATCAGACACGAGAATGGTTTTTATCGCGCTGATATCCTTTCTCTCTTTTGTCACCGGGTCGATACCCATGAGATGATCAATGGCTTCTTCATAATTCCTCAGTTCTGTCTTTTCAGTAATGAAATCATAGAGCTGCGGAAGGTCGGATGCACATGCCAACGCAGCCTCCATGATCTGTCGGGCTTCACCTGTGCCCACAATCGTCACGCCGTTTGACAGCAGCTGGTACGGCCTTATCGTCATCTCATACGTATCATCGAAGCCCATCGGCACAATTCTGCCTCCCTTTTCAATGAAAGGATAAGCCCAATCAAGCTGGTTGCCGATCGCGTCAAAAATCACATCAAATTTTCTTCCTTGATTAATCCGTTTCACTTCATCCACGGTTAGTGCTTCAGGGTGGTAGACATAATCCGATATCCGGCTTGCCGCCTCACTCCGGAAGCTGCCTATTTCAGTCGCGACCGTCAATCGTGCCAGTTTTTTCACCATCATTTGCACAAGCAGTCCGATCGGTCCGGAACCCAAAACCAAAACCGAATCCTCCGGCTGAATCGAAGCCTTATCCACAACGTTCAGCACACAGGAGAGAGGTTCAACCAAAGTGGCCCGTTCCCATTCCATGGAATCCGGAATTTTGTACATGAACCTGTCTTCCCCCACGTAATATTCCGCAAACGTCCCGTGCGCCCCGATTCCAAGCTGCCAATCCTCGAAGGTTTCGCAATAACACGTCAGCCCTCTCCGGCAATAATGGCATTTCCCGCAAAACTGCGTGGGATCTATCACGACGCGGTCTCCGACTTTTACATTTGTCACGTCCGGCCCGACTTCCACGACCGCTCCCACCGATTCATGCCCCATAATCATATGATGGGTTGCATTCATTTTTCCTTTCAGCACATTTAAGTCCGTGCCGCAGATACCGGTGCCGAAAATTTTCACCTTCACATCATTGGCTTTTCGAATTTGAGGCTCGTCCACCTCTTGATATTCAAGCTTATCATTAGGAGTCCAGACCAACGCCTTCATATCTCTCTTCCTTTCTGCCCCAGCGGATTTGGTCTAATAATGTCTGATGAAGCTCCTTCGTTGATGCCGCGATACATGATTGCTGATTCTGATAACTTAAATCTGTCAGAAGCGTGTCGTCTAAAGACCGGCCGTACGCATCCGTAATGACCACTCCCGCTTTCTTCGCCAAAAAGACGCTCGCGGCAATATCATAAGGAAATAAGTGCAGCACCTGTCCGTTCCCGACCTGCTGAAAATCTGCAAGCAGCTTCGGATCATCTTTCAGCAGACGATTGCCGATATCCACATAAGCATCCATCTGCCCCGTAATAATGCGTGAAATCGAATAAGAAGCGCTGTTGAAAACAAAGACTCCGCCGTTATTGGCCGACTGGTCAATCAAATGGCCGTATGCGTCCGTCATCAGCTGCGCCGGATGCCCGTTAAACTCAAGGCTCCAAAACATATTTTTAATATCCTGCACTCCGCTCAAATTCGGCAATTCTCCCTGATACCCTTCAAATTGAATGGTATCGCTGTAAATATCACCGCACATATAAGCGCCTGATTTCAATTCAAGTAAAAAAGCAAATTCGATATCCTTAATCCTTGCGTTTGGCTTATAGGAAGCAAGCGCAATCGAAATACATGACATTTCAAGTCCCGCGGCGGCCGGGCGCGTTCCGTCTATCGGATCTACAATTAAAATATATTGCGGATCCTCTCCAATCAGCTTTAGGCCGCCATCCTCCGTGTAAAAAGCAACCGGATGGCCCTTTTCTTGAATATAATCCACAACCGCTTCCTCAGCAGCGGCGTCTATATTAAATTGGGCATCGCCTCCGGGAGAATATCCGTTTACGAGCCGATTTTTCAGCGTGCCTTTTTGATTTTTCACCTTTTGATAAACATATTGTCCAAGCTCAATGATATAGTCTCTCACTTGATTTCCTCCAATAGCTTGCGAAGTCTGTAGCAGAGCACCTCAGCTTCACTAAGTGTAATGGTTAAAGGCGGACGGATTTTAAATACATTTCCGAATCCGTAACGGGATGTCCGGAGAATCAGTCCGTAATCCATCGCCCGTTTGGCAATAAAATTGGTCAGCTCCACATCAGGTTCATTGTTCTCTTTGACAATCTCCACACCGATCATCAGACCGACGCCTCTCACTTCAGAAATAAAAGCAAAATCCTCTTTCATCGTTTCTAAGCGATCCATAATATAATTTCCGACCGTCGTTACATTTTCCAAAAATCCCGGACGCTGCATGATATCTATGGTTTTACACGCGGCTGCAGCGGCCATCACATTAGATCCGTACGTAAAGGAATGTGTATATCCCGGAAGTCCGGTATACTTGTCCTCCGTCAGAGTGGCGGCAACTTGGAAGCCTGTGCCCCCGAGCCCTTTTGCTACGGTCATCATATTGGGTTTCACATCGAAATGGTCCGCGGCAAACATTTTACCCGTCCGCCCGAACCCGGTCTGAATTTCATCAAAGATCAGGGCGATATCATGTTCATCACACAGCTTTCTCAGCTGTTTAAAATACTCTTTAGGCGGAACGACGTTTCCACCGTTTCCGGATATCGGTTCAATAATCATGGCGGCAATTTTTCCATTGCTCGCATACTCAATAAAATCATTAATTCTTTCTACGCACAGCATACCGCACGAATCCGGTTTCTGATTATAAAAACAGCGGCTGCAATAGGGATCAGGTACTTGTAGGCCAAAAGAGATTTGCGGCGGGAAAGGTTCTTTTCTGAATGAGTTGCCGGACAAAGCGGATGTCATATAGGTTTGTCCGAGGTGGCTTCGAAATAAGGAGATGACATCGGTTTTCCCGGAGTAATACTGAGCCATTTTAATAGCTCCTTCATTCGCACCGGAACCGCTGCTGACTTTAGGGTGTACTTTTGTGAGATTATCGGGGACGATTTCAACTAGTTTTTCTGCTAGTTTATTTACAGCGTCTGTTTGAAAGGACGATGTCACATGGATCAGCTTATCGGCTTGATCTTTAACCGTATCAATGACTTCTTTGTTACCGTATCCTAAATTCAAGTTAAACGTGGCAGAAGCACAATCAATATACTCATTTCCTTCTTGATCGTACAAGTAAATCCCTTCTCCGCGCTCCATTACTACATCGTCAACACTGTAATACAAGCTGTCTGGATTCGTGATTTCCTTCGTTCCCACAAATACCACCCCTATGAAATTATTAGAAATTCGCTTTTTATCGTATTAATAATTGAAAATAATGTCAACGATCTTCTTGTAAAAAATGTTAACAATTTGTTAACGTTACCATAAGGGATGTACGAGAAAAAGTTATGTGATATAGTAACAATACTTGGATTTTTTGTAAAAACATCATGTCATACGAGTAGGGAGAAATATTATTTTACCAATAAGGAGATAAAATGATGAAAACTCGTCTGCTGTGGATAAGCTGTTTTTCTTATGGATCGATTGCCTTTACACTTGTTATTCTTGGAGCCGTACTGCCTGAGTTACTCACACATTATTCACAAACCTACAGCAATGGCGGAGTACTAGTATTTTCTCAGTTCATGGGTTTCCTCGTGGGTGTCATCGGAATGCCTTACATGGTGAAAAAGTTCGGGCGTAAAAATGTCGTTATCTTCGGCCTGACACTCATCAGCTGTGAAGTTTTCATCACCTTCCTGCCGCCCTGGCCGCTGCTCTTTCTTCTCGTCAGTATAGCAGGACTCGGCGCTGGATTGGTGGAATCCTGCGTAGGCACGATTATCCTCACTGCTATTAAAGAAAGACAAGCCGTGGCTATGAGCAAGATGGAAGTGGCTTACGGATTAGGGGCGCTGTTCATGCCTCTGCTTTCAGGCTTTCTTATCAACAGCCACATGTGGACAATTGCTTTTTTAGTATTAGGGTTATCCAGTTTTGCACTTTTAATTGCATGGAGACAAATGAGTTTCGGCAGCATTGATCAGCTTCTCATACGCAAAGATCTCTCTTCCGACGGCACTAAAAAAGAAAGCACCGGTTATCGGTCACATGGATTGCTGTTTATTGCCCTGGCGGCTGCTTACTTCTTCTTTTACGGCGGCAGTGAAGTTTCAATTGTACATTTTATCCCCTCTATCTTCGCTGAGAAATGGGATATCCCCAACTCCTTAGCAACGATAACAGTCACAGTGTATTGGACTGGGATGATTATCGGCAGGTTATTAACAGGTCCGGTATCAGAAAAGCTGACATATCATCGTTATCTCCGTATTATAAGCGTTGGCGGCCTGGCTGCACTTGCTGTATTAGCACTAAGTAAAAGCGTATGGTTCGGTTTTGCCCTTTGTTTCTTTTTAGGACTGTTCATGGCCGGCATGTTTGCAATAGCCCTAATCATCACCAATCATTTTTACCCCGGAAAGACAGAAACAACTACGAGTATTCTGCTTGCCTCAAACGGATTAGGGGGCTCACTCCTTCCGATCGCCGTCGGCTGGAGCCTGGATGAGTATCCCGCACAAACCGCGTTCTGGCTGTTTACTGCACTCATGCTCCTGATGCTGCTGATTGTGTTCAGTTTAAGAATGCTCGAGACAATAAAATCAAACAGTATTAAAAATCACAGCAGCAAAGCAAAATCAATATAAACAAAAAAAGCTAATGCCTTTGAAAGGCATTAGCTTTTTATATCTGTGAGATCTTTCATATAAAAAACCCAGTTCATCATGAACTGGGTCAAGATAGCTTGGCGGCGTCCTACTCTCACAGGGGGAAACCCCCGACTACCATCGGCGCTGAAGAGCTTAACTTCCGTGTTCGGCATGGGAACGGGTGTGACCTCTTCGCTATCGCCACCAAACCATTGAGAGTGTTCTCTCAAAACTAGATAACAGGAAGCATACATTCAAAATTGGTTAAGTCCTCGATCGATTAGTATCTGTCAGCTCCATGTGTCGCCACACTTCCACCTCAGACCTATCAACCTGATCATCTTTCAGGGATCTTACTTCCTTGCGGAATGGGAAATCTCATCTTGAGGGGGGCTTCATGCTTAGATGCTTTCAGCACTTATCCCGTCCGCACATAGCTACCCAGCGATGCCCTTGGCAGAACAACTGGTACACCAGCGGTGCGTCCATCCCGGTCCTCTCGTACTAAGGACAGCTCCTCTCAAATTTCCTGCGCCCGCGACGGATAGGGACCGAACTGTCTCACGACGTTCTGAACCCAGCTCGCGTACCGCTTTAATGGGCGAACAGCCCAACCCTTGGGACCGACTACAGCCCCAGGATGCGATGAGCCGACATCGAGGTGCCAAACCTCCCCGTCGATGTGGACTCTTGGGGGAGATAAGCCTGTTATCCCCGGGGTAGCTTTTATCCGTTGAGCGATGGCCCTTCCATGCGGAACCACCGGATCACTAAGCCCGACTTTCGTCCCTGCTCGACTTGTAGGTCTCGCAGTCAAGCTCCCTTGTGCCTTTACACTCTGCGAATGATTTCCAACCATTCTGAGGGAACCTTTGGGCGCCTCCGTTACCTTTTAGGAGGCGACCGCCCCAGTCAAACTGCCCACCTGACACTGTCTCCCCGCCCGATAAGGGCGGCGGGTTAGAAGGTCAATACAGCCAGGGTAGTATCCCACCGATGCCTCCACCGAAGCTGGCGCTCCGGTTTCCAAGGCTCCTACCTATCCTGTACAAGCTGTACCAACATTCAATATCAGGCTGCAGTAAAGCTCCACGGGGTCTTTCCGTCCTGTCGCGGGTAACCTGCATCTTCACAGGTACTATAATTTCACCGAGTCTCTCGTTGAGACAGTGCCCAGATCGTTGCGCCTTTCGTGCGGGTCGGAACTTACCCGACAAGGAATTTCGCTACCTTAGGACCGTTATAGTTACGGCCGCCGTTTACTGGGGCTTCAATTCGCACCTTCGCTTACGCTAAGCGCTCCTCTTAACCTTCCAGCACCGGGCAGGCGTCAGCCCCTATACTTCGCCTTACGGCTTCGCAGAGACCTGTGTTTTTGCTAAACAGTCGCCTGGGCCTATTCACTGCGGCTCTCTCGGGCTTGCACCCTAACAGAGCACCCCTTCTCCCGAAGTTACGGGGTCATTTTGCCGAGTTCCTTAACGAGAGTTCTCTCGATCACCTTAGGATTCTCTCCTCGCCTACCTGTGTCGGTTTGCGGTACGGGCACCTCTCACCTCGCTAGAGGCTTTTCTTGGCAGTGTGGAATCAGGAACTTCGCTACTATAATTCGCTCGCCATCACAGCTCAGCCTTCACGGGAAACGGATTTACCTATTTCCCAGCCTAACTGCTTGGACGCGGATATCCAATACCGCGCTTACCCTATCCTCCTGCGTCCCCCCATTGCTCAAATGGTGAGGAGGTGGTACAGGAATATCAACCTGTTATCCATCGCCTACGCCTTTCGGCCTCGGCTTAGGTCCCGACTAACCCTGAGCGGACGAGCCTTCCTCAGGAAACCTTAGGCATTCGGTGGAGGGGATTCTCACCCCTCTTTCGCTACTCATACCGGCATTCTCACTTCTAAGCGCTCCACAAGTCCTTCCGGTCTTGCTTCACAGCCCTTAGAACGCTCTCCTACCACTGTTCGAAGAACAGTCCGCAGCTTCGGTGATACGTTTAGCCCCGGTACATTTTCGGCGCAGAGTCACTCGACCAGTGAGCTATTACGCACTCTTTAAATGGTGGCTGCTTCTAAGCCAACATCCTGGTTGTCTAAGCAACTCCACATCCTTTTCCACTTAACGTATACTTTGGGACCTTAGCTGGCGGTCTGGGCTGTTTCCCTTTCGACTACGGATCTTATCACTCGCAGTCTGACTCCCAAGGATAAGTCATCGGCATTCGGAGTTTGACTGAATTCGGTAACCCGGTAGGGGCCCCTAGTCCAATCAGTGCTCTACCTCCGAGACTCTTACCTTGAGGCTAGCCCTAAAGCTATTTCGGAGAGAACCAGCTATCTCCAGGTTCGATTGGCATTTCACCCCTACCCACACCTCATCCCCGCACTTTTCAACGTGCGTGGGTTCGGGCCTCCATTCAGTGTTACCTGAACTTCACCCTGGACATGGGTAGATCACCTGGTTTCGGGTCTACGACCACGTACTCAATTCGCCCTATTCAGACTCGCTTTCGCTGCGGCTCCGCATCTTCTGCTTAACCTTGCACGGGATCGTAACTCGCCGGTTCATTCTACAAAAGGCACGCCATCACCCGTTAACGGGCTCTGACTACTTGTAGGCACACGGTTTCAGGATCTCTTTCACTCCCCTTCCGGGGTGCTTTTCACCTTTCCCTCACGGTACTGGTTCACTATCGGTCACTAGGGAGTATTTAGCCTTGGGAGATGGTCCTCCCGGATTCCGACGGAATTTCACGTGTTCCGCCGTACTCAGGATCCACTCAGGAGAGAACGAAGTTTTGACTACAGGGCTGTTACCTCCTATGGCGGGCCTTTCCAGACCTCTTCATCTACCTCGTTCCTTTGTAACTCCGTACAGAGTGTCCTACAACCCCAAGAGGCAAGCCTCTTGGTTTGGGCTGGTCCCGTTTCGCTCGCCGCTACTCAGGGAATCGCATTTGCTTTCTCTTCCTCCGGGTACTTAGATGTTTCAGTTCCCCGGGTCTGCCTTCTCATATCCTATGTATTCAGATATGGATACCACTCCATTACGAGTGGTGGGTTTCCCCATTCGGAAATCTCCGGATCAAAGCTTGCTTACAGCTCCCCGAAGCATATCGGTGTTCGTCCCGTCCTTCATCGGCTCCTAGTGCCAAGGCATCCACCGTGCGCCCTTTCTAACTTAACCGTTAAAAAGAATCACTACGTGATATCTTGCATTACAATTGAATGTGAATTACTTCTGTTATCTAGTTTTCAAAGAACAACATCTCGAAGAATCGAATGATCCTTCAAAACTAAACAAGACAGGGAACGTTCTGTTTATAAGACCCAAGGTCTTATATTCCGTTAAAATCCTTAGAAAGGAGGTGATCCAGCCGCACCTTCCGATACGGCTACCTTGTTACGACTTCACCCCAATCATCTGTCCCACCTTCGGCGGCTGGCTCCAAAAAGGTTACCTCACCGACTTCGGGTGTTACAAACTCTCGTGGTGTGACGGGCGGTGTGTACAAGGCCCGGGAACGTATTCACCGCGGCATGCTGATCCGCGATTACTAGCGATTCCAGCTTCACGCAGTCGAGTTGCAGACTGCGATCCGAACTGAGAACAGATTTGTGGGATTGGCTTAACCTCGCGGTTTCGCTGCCCTTTGTTCTGCCCATTGTAGCACGTGTGTAGCCCAGGTCATAAGGGGCATGATGATTTGACGTCATCCCCACCTTCCTCCGGTTTGTCACCGGCAGTCACCTTAGAGTGCCCAACTGAATGCTGGCAACTAAGATCAAGGGTTGCGCTCGTTGCGGGACTTAACCCAACATCTCACGACACGAGCTGACGACAACCATGCACCACCTGTCACTCTGCCCCCGAAGGGGACGTCCTATCTCTAGGATTGTCAGAGGATGTCAAGACCTGGTAAGGTTCTTCGCGTTGCTTCGAATTAAACCACATGCTCCACCGCTTGTGCGGGCCCCCGTCAATTCCTTTGAGTTTCAGTCTTGCGACCGTACTCCCCAGGCGGAGTGCTTAATGCGTTAGCTGCAGCACTAAGGGGCGGAAACCCCCTAACACTTAGCACTCATCGTTTACGGCGTGGACTACCAGGGTATCTAATCCTGTTCGCTCCCCACGCTTTCGCTCCTCAGCGTCAGTTACAGACCAGAGAGTCGCCTTCGCCACTGGTGTTCCTCCACATCTCTACGCATTTCACCGCTACACGTGGAATTCCACTCTCCTCTTCTGCACTCAAGTTCCCCAGTTTCCAATGACCCTCCCCGGTTGAGCCGGGGGCTTTCACATCAGACTTAAGAAACCGCCTGCGAGCCCTTTACGCCCAATAATTCCGGACAACGCTTGCCACCTACGTATTACCGCGGCTGCTGGCACGTAGTTAGCCGTGGCTTTCTGGTTAGGTACCGTCAAGGTGCCGCCCTATTTGAACGGCACTTGTTCTTCCCTAACAACAGAGCTTTACGATCCGAAAACCTTCATCACTCACGCGGCGTTGCTCCGTCAGACTTTCGTCCATTGCGGAAGATTCCCTACTGCTGCCTCCCGTAGGAGTCTGGGCCGTGTCTCAGTCCCAGTGTGGCCGATCACCCTCTCAGGTCGGCTACGCATCGTCGCCTTGGTGAGCCGTTACCTCACCAACTAGCTAATGCGCCGCGGGTCCATCTGTAAGTGGTAGCCGAAGCCACCTTTTATGTCTGAACCATGCGGTTCAAACAAGCATCCGGTATTAGCCCCGGTTTCCCGGAGTTATCCCAGTCTTACAGGCAGGTTACCCACGTGTTACTCACCCGTCCGCCGCTAACATCAGGGAGCAAGCTCCCATCTGTCCGCTCGACTTGCATGTATTAGGCACGCCGCCAGCGTTCGTCCTGAGCCAGGATCAAACTCTCCGATAAAGTAGTTTGACTGACTACGCACATCGCTATGCGATTTATTTAAAACTTTGAATTAACAGGTACGTTTTGTCTTGTTTAGTTTTCAAAGATCATTACCGCTTGTTGAAGCAGCTTTATTATCTTACCACTCAGCTTCTTTTGTGTCAACAACTTTTTTCAAGTTGTTTTCGAAGCTTTTTGTTGTTGTCTGCTGTTCATCAGCGACGAATAATAATATACCATGTTATCTCTCTATAAATCAAGTACTTTTTTAAAAAGAGTAAAAATAAAATCAGTATATTATTTTTAAAGTTTAAGTATGGTCGGGAAGACAGGATTCGAACCTGCGACCCCATGGTCCCAAACCATGTGCTCTACCAAGCTGAGCTACTTCCCGATTTTCAAATAAATTATGGCGCGCCCGAGAGGAGTCGAACCCCTAACCTTTTGATCCGTAGTCAAACGCTCTATCCAATTGAGCTACGGGCGCAATAAAATAAATGGAGCGGAAGACGGGATTCGAACCCGCGACCCCCACCTTGGCAAGGTGATGTTCTACCACTGAACTACTTCCGCAAGTAAATAAGTAATGAATGGCCAAAATAAAATAAAAATAACAGCGCCAGAAAAGAAAACTGTCATGTTATTTATTCAGTAATGCTCAGACGGTGTAACTCTCTGCTTAATCTAAAGCAAAAGCTTATCCGAAATTTCATAAGGTTCATTATGACAAAAGTAATTATATCAGGGTTTTGATAAAAGTCAATACCGTCTTTTTAAAATTAATTTATAACCAAGAAAGCTAATCTGTTTTAAACGAAGAAAACAGACTCCATCAGAAAACTTGTTGCAATTAGCAATAGTTTTTTACTGCTTTAAACAAAAAATAACAGTTCCATAACATACGGAAACTGCTTCAGATCAACGTATTTAGATAAGCTTCCAAGCGGGCTCGAACCGCTGACCTCTTCCTTACCATGGAAGTGCTCTACCTGCTGAGCTATGGAAGCAATGGCTCCGCAGGTAGGACTCGAACCTACGACCGATCGGTTAACAGCCGATAGCTCTACCACTGAGCTACTGCGGAATATTATAAGCTTCATAAACAAAAACATGGTAGATAAAATAAAAAGCTTGGCGGCGTCCTACTCTCACAGGGGGAAACCCCCGACTACCATCGGCGCTGAAGAGCTTAACTTCCGTGTTCGGCATGGGAACGGGTGTGACCTCTTCGCTATCGCCACCAAACCATTGAGAGTGTTCTCTCAAAACTAGATAACAGGAAGCATACATTCAAAATTGGTTAAGTCCTCGATCGATTAGTATCTGTCAGCTCCATGTGTCGCCACACTTCCACCTCAGACCTATCAACCTGATCATCTTTCAGGGATCTTACTTCCTTGCGGAATGGGAAATCTCATCTTGAGGGGGGCTTCATGCTTAGATGCTTTCAGCACTTATCCCGTCCGCACATAGCTACCCAGCGATGCCCTTGGCAGAACAACTGGTACACCAGCGGTGCGTCCATCCCGGTCCTCTCGTACTAAGGACAGCTCCTCTCAAATTTCCTGCGCCCGCGACGGATAGGGACCGAACTGTCTCACGACGTTCTGAACCCAGCTCGCGTACCGCTTTAATGGGCGAACAGCCCAACCCTTGGGACCGACTACAGCCCCAGGATGCGATGAGCCGACATCGAGGTGCCAAACCTCCCCGTCGATGTGGACTCTTGGGGGAGATAAGCCTGTTATCCCCGGGGTAGCTTTTATCCGTTGAGCGATGGCCCTTCCATGCGGAACCACCGGATCACTAAGCCCGACTTTCGTCCCTGCTCGACTTGTAGGTCTCGCAGTCAAGCTCCCTTGTGCCTTTACACTCTGCGAATGATTTCCAACCATTCTGAGGGAACCTTTGGGCGCCTCCGTTACCTTTTAGGAGGCGACCGCCCCAGTCAAACTGCCCACCTGACACTGTCTCCCCGCCCGATAAGGGCGGCGGGTTAGAAGGTCAATACAGCCAGGGTAGTATCCCACCGATGCCTCCACCGAAGCTGGCGCTCCGGTTTCCAAGGCTCCTACCTATCCTGTACAAGCTGTACCAACATTCAATATCAGGCTGCAGTAAAGCTCCACGGGGTCTTTCCGTCCTGTCGCGGGTAACCTGCATCTTCACAGGTACTATAATTTCACCGAGTCTCTCGTTGAGACAGTGCCCAGATCGTTGCGCCTTTCGTGCGGGTCGGAACTTACCCGACAAGGAATTTCGCTACCTTAGGACCGTTATAGTTACGGCCGCCGTTTACTGGGGCTTCAATTCGCACCTTCGCTTACGCTAAGCGCTCCTCTTAACCTTCCAGCACCGGGCAGGCGTCAGCCCCTATACTTCGCCTTACGGCTTCGCAGAGACCTGTGTTTTTGCTAAACAGTCGCCTGGGCCTATTCACTGCGGCTCTCTCGGGCTTGCACCCTAACAGAGCACCCCTTCTCCCGAAGTTACGGGGTCATTTTGCCGAGTTCCTTAACGAGAGTTCTCTCGATCACCTTAGGATTCTCTCCTCGCCTACCTGTGTCGGTTTGCGGTACGGGCACCTCTCACCTCGCTAGAGGCTTTTCTTGGCAGTGTGGAATCAGGAACTTCGCTACTATAATTCGCTCGCCATCACAGCTCAGCCTTCACGGGAAACGGATTTACCTATTTCCCAGCCTAACTGCTTGGACGCGGATATCCAATACCGCGCTTACCCTATCCTCCTGCGTCCCCCCATTGCTCAAATGGTGAGGAGGTGGTACAGGAATATCAACCTGTTATCCATCGCCTACGCCTTTCGGCCTCGGCTTAGGTCCCGACTAACCCTGAGCGGACGAGCCTTCCTCAGGAAACCTTAGGCATTCGGTGGAGGGGATTCTCACCCCTCTTTCGCTACTCATACCGGCATTCTCACTTCTAAGCGCTCCACAAGTCCTTCCGGTCTTGCTTCACAGCCCTTAGAACGCTCTCCTACCACTGTTCGAAGAACAGTCCGCAGCTTCGGTGATACGTTTAGCCCCGGTACATTTTCGGCGCAGAGTCACTCGACCAGTGAGCTATTACGCACTCTTTAAATGGTGGCTGCTTCTAAGCCAACATCCTGGTTGTCTAAGCAACTCCACATCCTTTTCCACTTAACGTATACTTTGGGACCTTAGCTGGCGGTCTGGGCTGTTTCCCTTTCGACTACGGATCTTATCACTCGCAGTCTGACTCCCAAGGATAAGTCATCGGCATTCGGAGTTTGACTGAATTCGGTAACCCGGTAGGGGCCCCTAGTCCAATCAGTGCTCTACCTCCGAGACTCTTACCTTGAGGCTAGCCCTAAAGCTATTTCGGAGAGAACCAGCTATCTCCAGGTTCGATTGGCATTTCACCCCTACCCACACCTCATCCCCGCACTTTTCAACGTGCGTGGGTTCGGGCCTCCATTCAGTGTTACCTGAACTTCACCCTGGACATGGGTAGATCACCTGGTTTCGGGTCTACGACCACGTACTCAATTCGCCCTATTCAGACTCGCTTTCGCTGCGGCTCCGCATCTTCTGCTTAACCTTGCACGGGATCGTAACTCGCCGGTTCATTCTACAAAAGGCACGCCATCACCCGTTAACGGGCTCTGACTACTTGTAGGCACACGGTTTCAGGATCTCTTTCACTCCCCTTCCGGGGTGCTTTTCACCTTTCCCTCACGGTACTGGTTCACTATCGGTCACTAGGGAGTATTTAGCCTTGGGAGATGGTCCTCCCGGATTCCGACGGAATTTCACGTGTTCCGCCGTACTCAGGATCCACTCAGGAGAGAACGAAGTTTTGACTACAGGGCTGTTACCTCCTATGGCGGGCCTTTCCAGACCTCTTCATCTACCTCGTTCCTTTGTAACTCCGTACAGAGTGTCCTACAACCCCAAGAGGCAAGCCTCTTGGTTTGGGCTGGTCCCGTTTCGCTCGCCGCTACTCAGGGAATCGCATTTGCTTTCTCTTCCTCCGGGTACTTAGATGTTTCAGTTCCCCGGGTCTGCCTTCTCATATCCTATGTATTCAGATATGGATACCACTCCATTACGAGTGGTGGGTTTCCCCATTCGGAAATCTCCGGATCAAAGCTTGCTTACAGCTCCCCGAAGCATATCGGTGTTCGTCCCGTCCTTCATCGGCTCCTAGTGCCAAGGCATCCACCGTGCGCCCTTTCTAACTTAACCGTTAAAAAGAATCACTACGTGATATCTTGCATTACAATTGAATGTGAATTACTTCTGTTATCTAGTTTTCAAAGAACAACATCTCGAAGAATCGAATGATCCTTCAAAACTAAACAAGACAGGGAACGTTCTGTTTATAAGACCCAAGGTCTTATATTCCGTTAAAATCCTTAGAAAGGAGGTGATCCAGCCGCACCTTCCGATACGGCTACCTTGTTACGACTTCACCCCAATCATCTGTCCCACCTTCGGCGGCTGGCTCCAAAAAGGTTACCTCACCGACTTCGGGTGTTACAAACTCTCGTGGTGTGACGGGCGGTGTGTACAAGGCCCGGGAACGTATTCACCGCGGCATGCTGATCCGCGATTACTAGCGATTCCAGCTTCACGCAGTCGAGTTGCAGACTGCGATCCGAACTGAGAACAGATTTGTGGGATTGGCTTAACCTCGCGGTTTCGCTGCCCTTTGTTCTGCCCATTGTAGCACGTGTGTAGCCCAGGTCATAAGGGGCATGATGATTTGACGTCATCCCCACCTTCCTCCGGTTTGTCACCGGCAGTCACCTTAGAGTGCCCAACTGAATGCTGGCAACTAAGATCAAGGGTTGCGCTCGTTGCGGGACTTAACCCAACATCTCACGACACGAGCTGACGACAACCATGCACCACCTGTCACTCTGCCCCCGAAGGGGACGTCCTATCTCTAGGATTGTCAGAGGATGTCAAGACCTGGTAAGGTTCTTCGCGTTGCTTCGAATTAAACCACATGCTCCACCGCTTGTGCGGGCCCCCGTCAATTCCTTTGAGTTTCAGTCTTGCGACCGTACTCCCCAGGCGGAGTGCTTAATGCGTTAGCTGCAGCACTAAGGGGCGGAAACCCCCTAACACTTAGCACTCATCGTTTACGGCGTGGACTACCAGGGTATCTAATCCTGTTCGCTCCCCACGCTTTCGCTCCTCAGCGTCAGTTACAGACCAGAGAGTCGCCTTCGCCACTGGTGTTCCTCCACATCTCTACGCATTTCACCGCTACACGTGGAATTCCACTCTCCTCTTCTGCACTCAAGTTCCCCAGTTTCCAATGACCCTCCCCGGTTGAGCCGGGGGCTTTCACATCAGACTTAAGAAACCGCCTGCGAGCCCTTTACGCCCAATAATTCCGGACAACGCTTGCCACCTACGTATTACCGCGGCTGCTGGCACGTAGTTAGCCGTGGCTTTCTGGTTAGGTACCGTCAAGGTGCCGCCCTATTTGAACGGCACTTGTTCTTCCCTAACAACAGAGCTTTACGATCCGAAAACCTTCATCACTCACGCGGCGTTGCTCCGTCAGACTTTCGTCCATTGCGGAAGATTCCCTACTGCTGCCTCCCGTAGGAGTCTGGGCCGTGTCTCAGTCCCAGTGTGGCCGATCACCCTCTCAGGTCGGCTACGCATCGTCGCCTTGGTGAGCCGTTACCTCACCAACTAGCTAATGCGCCGCGGGTCCATCTGTAAGTGGTAGCCGAAGCCACCTTTTATGTCTGAACCATGCGGTTCAAACAAGCATCCGGTATTAGCCCCGGTTTCCCGGAGTTATCCCAGTCTTACAGGCAGGTTACCCACGTGTTACTCACCCGTCCGCCGCTAACATCAGGGAGCAAGCTCCCATCTGTCCGCTCGACTTGCATGTATTAGGCACGCCGCCAGCGTTCGTCCTGAGCCAGGATCAAACTCTCCGATAAAGTAGTTTGACTGACTACGCACATCGCTATGCGATTTATTTAAAACTTTGAATTAACAGGTACGTTTTGTCTTGTTTAGTTTTCAAAGATCATTACCGCTTGTTGAAGCAGCTTTATTATCTTACCACTCAGCTTCTTTTGTGTCAACAACTTTTTTCAAGTTGTTTTCGAAGCTTTTTGTTGTTGTCTGCTGTTCATCAGCGACGAATAATAATATACCATGCATTCGATAAATATAGCAAGTGTTTTTTTCATTTTTTTTAAAACCATAATTCGTTATATTCATATCCGCTGCAGCATAGGATGTAATCAAGCATGGACAAGATAAGGAGGCGTCATCAGTGAACCACTTCTACGTGTGGCCCATCAAAAGGATAAAACAGCTGCTTATTATTATCATTGCCGCTTTTGCAGCAGCCAGCTTTTTTTATATACAGAGAGCCGTCCCTCTTCCTGTATTTTTAACGGATAATGGTCCGAAGGCGATTTCTAAAGGGGAGACGAAAGCAGACGAAGTCGCATTAACATTTGACATCAGCTGGGGCGATGAAAAAGCGGTTCCGATTCTGAACGCACTAAAAGCAAACGGCATAAAAAACGCCACTTTTTTTCTGTCAGCTTCTTGGGCGGAGCGGCACCCGGATACAGTGGAACGTATGATTAAAGACGGACATCAAATCGGGAGCATGGGATACGCGTATAAGAACTATACCAACCTAGAGGACCAAGACATTAAAAAGGATATCCTCCGGGCTCAGACCGCATTTAAAAAAATGGGCGTAAAGAATGTTCATTTACTCCGCCCGCCGACCGGACAATTTAATAAAAAGGTTCTTACCATTGCACAGCAGTACCACTATTCAGTGGTTCATTACAGCATTAACTCACACGATTGGACAAATCCCGGCCCTGATAAAATCATTGAAAATGTAAACAGTAATATAAAAGGCGGCGACATTGTCCTGCTGCACGCCTCTGATTCAGCAACACAAACGGAAGAAGCGCTCCCCGCCATCATTCACAATTTAAAGCAAAAGGGGCTTAAAAACGTGACTGTCGGTGATCTGATCGCAAATACTGACGTCAAATCATCAGAGGTGAAATAACTACCTCTGGGCAAACTTCGGCAGCATTAACAGCTGAAACGCATTGCAGCCCATCAGCGGGATCAGCATCAAATAAAGCCAGTCCTCATTATTCACTCTTAACGCAGGAACCCATTCAAGCGCTGTAATAACGACCATTAAAAATAATGATGAAACGAACGTATTTCTTGAGGACTGCTTTTGTTTTATATATGCCGTCAACAGGCCGACGGCAAGCAAAGCCAGCGGCAGCCAGACAAACCCTGCAATCGAGTCATCCCGCTCACCGAAAAACAAAAATCTGACGTACATTAAATCAAAAGCAACAAACAGAATGATAAACAGCTGAAGCAGATTCCAAAGCGAACTCGATCTGAGGATTTCAAGGGCAAACCGGTGCACCGTCAAAAATACGAAGAATCCCATTTGGCTGATCACACTGAAAATCATGCCTACTCCGATAAACCAGATCAGAACGGAGAAAATCTGTCCGGCTTCAAAATTCAGAAAGAACCCCTTGTACTCCCCCCACTTCAGTGCAAATCCTACGACGCTTGTAATAAGAGCGCCCACAGCTAAAATCGAAAAGAAAAATCGAACAAGCCCGCGGCTTTTCATCTCTTATTCATCCCCCTGACAATCGCGTTCAGCGATATTTTGTTATGTATAAATCCATTCCGATGAATCATATTAAAAGTAAGAACAAGTAAGGAAGGAGCTTATGTATGTCAAAAGCCAAAACGCTATTGATAAGCTGTTTTGTTGTATTATCTGTAACAGCTTGCGCTCCAAAAGACCAAGCAGCGGATATGGATTATGACCAGACTAAAAAAATGGTTGTCGATATATTAAAGACAGATGATGGAAAAAAAGCAATTAAGGAAATATTAAATGATGATGCGATGAATGAGGCATTGGTGATTGATCAAAACGCCATAAAAGGCACGATAGAGAAAACCCTCACCTCTAAAAAAGGGGCGGAGTTCTGGAAAACGATCTTTGAAGACTCAAAGTTCGCCGAAAGCTTTGCAAAAACACTTCAGCCCGAGCACGAAAAAATCATAAAAAAACTGATGAAAGACCCTGATTATCAGAAAAGTTTTATGCAGATCTTGCAGGACCCCGGCATGGATAAGAAATACTACGAGCTGGTGAAAAGCCAAAAATTCCGCAGTTACCTAGAAGATGTGATTACAGAGACACTTTCCAGCCCGCTTTTCAAAAAGCAATTTGAAGATGAACTGAAAAAAGCGGCTTCAAGCTCTGAAAAAGAAAGCCAATAAAAGGCCGGGCCGTATTGATCCCGGCCCTTTTTTTATTCAGCCGTTTTTTCAATGACTTTTTGGGCGATGCCCATATAAATTTCTCCGATCGGATGGCTTCTGTCGTAGACAGAAGGCGCAAACTGATCTTTGTCCCAATCAGGCTGTTTTAAAGGAATTCTGCCGAGCAGCGGCACCTGCAATTCCTCCGCAAGCTTATCTCCCCCGCCTTGACCGAACACATATTCTTTCTCGCCGGTTTTTGCACTTTCATAGTAAGCCATGTTTTCAATGACCCCTACAACTTCATGATCGGTTTTAATCGCCATAGAACCCGCTCTCGCTGCTACAAATGCGGCTGTAGGGTGCGGCGTTGTTACGATAATCTCTTTACTGCTCGGAAGCATCGTGTGTACATCGAGCGCAACATCACCCGTACCTGGCGGCAGATCGAGAACGATATAGTCAACCTCGCCCCAGTCAACCTCGTGGAAGAAGTTGTTCAGCATCTTGCCAAGCATCGGTCCTCTCCAAACAACCGGAGCGTTTTCTTCCACGAAAAAGCCCATAGACATGACCTTTACTCCAAATCTTTCGACAGGAAGCAGTTTTTCTCCTTCTACTGTCGGACGAACTGTAATACCCATCATGTCAGGCACGCTGAAACCGTATATATCCGCATCGATCAGGCCGACTTTTTTGCCGAGCCGAGCAAGAGAAATGGCCAGATTAACGGAAACCGTTGATTTGCCGACACCGCCTTTTCCGCTTGCCACCGCCAGAAAGACCGGCGGATTTTTCCTATTCAGCAGGGTTTCGCTTTCAGGCGCCGGTTGGCTGAATTTCGCCAATGTCTCTTCCGGCAGCTCTTCAAACCGAAGGCCGACAGTTTCCGCTCCTGCTTCTTTCAGAACGGATACAATTTCCTGCTGAATACCCATTTGTTCAGCCGTCCCCGTTTTTGCCAATGCAATTTTTACACTGACATGCCGTTTCTCCGGCTTGACCTTTACTTCCTTAACAGCATCCAATTCTCCCAGCGGTCTATGAAGAAAAGGTTCGCGCATTTTTCCGACTATATTTCTTACTTCATCTTCTCTTATCATCGAACCCTCACCCTTTGTGTATTCGTTTACAAATGGTATTATACCATATATTAATCATAGAATCGGCGAAAAACCCTCCTTACTCGGGAGGGTCTCCTTTCTCTGTGAAGTATCTCAATACGCCCTTATACACGGAAGATGCGATTTTATCCTGATATTTAGGCTGGCTGAGCCTTTTCGCTTCCGCCGGATTGGACAAAAATCCGACCTCCACCAGCGCGCCCGGTTTGGTTACATTCTGCATTAAGTAAATGCCGTGTATCCGCTTCGCCTTTCTCGTTGTATTCTCCAAGTTAATTCTCAATTCGTCCTGTATATATTTTGCCACTTTTTCATTCTCTTCGTATTTTCCATAGTAAAAGCTTTGGGCGCCGCTCCATTTCGGTGACGGTATGGCGTTCAAGTGAATGCTGATATAAAGCTCTGCTTCTGAACGGTTGATGAGCTCCACGCGCTTTCTAAGATCTTCCGCTTTGCGTCTGCTGTAGCCTTTCATTCCTTCAGGCGCTAAGTCGGTATCCGTCTCCCGCGTCATGATGACCAGAGCCCCTTGCTCCTGCAAATAGTCTCTGACCCTGGAGGCCACTTCGAGCGTAATATCTTTTTCAAGGTGATTGCTTCCCGTGGCGCCGCCGTCCGGCCCGCCGTGTCCCGGATCGAGATAGATGATTTTCCCGCTAAGCGGCAGACTCCACGGCCGCCAGGAATCATCATTATGGAATTGAAACCGGAATAAACACAATAATATGATAAAGCCAAGTAAAAAACCGAGCCATTTCAGCTTTTTTCTCATACCTTTCCCTCCCGCTTGTCCCCGTTATTAATAAGTATGGGACAAGGGAAGAAATTATGATTACCTCATGCGGAGCTTACATTGTTTTTTCCTTTGCAGAAATCCTTCCGTCCACCAGCTGTTGATAAACCTGCATGACGCTTCGTAGATTTCTTTTTGTTCAACGGAAGAATATTGCTCATGCGTCCAGCTACAAAGATATTCAAAAAAATCGACCGTCAGTTCTTCCTCCTCTTCAGACGAACGGGCGTTCGCCCTTTGCAAAGACTCACCGTAATAGCCAAAGACGCCGAACCGGCCGCCTAATAAATACGCTTCTATTGCAAAATCTATGCACCCTTCACTTAGAATGCCGTTTTCGTCCTGGAGAAAGGGAAACAAAGGGGAAAGACATGCTTTTACGGATTGAATGATCTGCGTCAGTGACAGCTCCTTGAGTAAATTCTTCTCAAGTTCAAAATCCTTCTGCCGTTTCACGTCTGAAAAAGATAATACCTCTGCCATTGCCATTCACGCTCCTTTTTACTGTTATTTTGAAAGGAAAAAGGAAAAAGCATGCTTTGTTGATAGTGGAAATCCTCCCAAAAGAAGGGGTTTCATGTTGAAGGGGAGAGGCGGCGTTGTGAAAATGCTGTTACAGCACAGTCGGCAGGTGCTTGATGAGAGGCTGAGCGGAATCACAGACAAGCGCGGCCCGCAAAAAAACAGCACCTCTGACGGGATGCTGTTTTTATATTTTAATGCTTCTTGTTACGGAGTATGTATTAATGTATTCATCCAGGACGAAGCCGCCCTTGTCCTCATAAAAGCCGGTAACCATGAAGCCCGCGTCAATCTGGCCTTTAATTTGATCCTCTAACGTATGGCCGAATTCCAGCGCTTCATTATTGTCAATGAGTTCCTTTACTTTTTTCTTGCTGAGATCCTTTTCATCCGAAAACGGAATGGAATACTTTACTTTTAGGACGCCCTCCTGCTCTAAATCCATATCAAATAAAAACACGACGGGATTTACAAAACCGGAGACTAAAGATCCGCCTTTTTTTAATACGCGGTGGGCTTCTTTCCATACCGGGAGAACCGTATCAACAAAGCAATTCGATACCGGATGCACGATAAAATCAAATGACTCATCATCAAAACAGCTCAGATCATTCATGCTGCCTTTGACAGTCCGGAGCGTAAGATCTTCCCGCTCAGCAACCATTCTGTCTTGCGCAAGCTGTTTTTCTGAATTGTCAAAGACGGTAACGTCAGCTCCCGCAGCAGCCAGCACCGGGCCTTGCTGTCCCCCTCCTGAAGCGAGGCAAAGAACCTTCAGGCCATCCATGGATGGGAACCAATCCGCCGGTACGTCTTTTCCCGGGGTCATTCTGATGCTCCAACTGCCTTTTTTCGCTCTGCCAATCGTATGTGAATCAACCGCAACCGTCCACTCATTGCCGATTTCGACTTTTTTATCCCATGCCTTGCTGTTATGTATGGCTAACTTATTCATTATAACTGCGCTCCTTATTGTTAATGAATAGAGTATAACAAACAATTCTAGAAAAACATTGGATAACCTCTTGGATATGAGAAAAAAATACAAAAAAACCACAACCATGAAGTTGTGGTTTTTGCAATCCAAAACGATTAACGTTTTGAGAATTGAGGTGCGCGACGAGCGCCTTTAAGACCGTATTTTTTACGTTCTTTCATACGAGCGTCACGAGTCAGAAGACCAGCACGTTTAAGTGTTGCACGGTATTCTGGATCTGCTTCAAGCAAAGCACGAGCGATACCATGACGGATTGCTCCAGCTTGACCAGATAAGCCGCCTCCATGTACGTTTACTAAAACATCATAAGTACCAGCTGTTTCAGTAAGAGTTAATGGTTGTTTGATATCTTCGATTAGAGCTGGCGATGGAATGTGCTCGCTGATTTCACGATTATTAACGACGATACGACCTTCTCCTGGAACTAAGCGCACACGCGCTACAGAACTTTTACGACGGCCAGTACCGTAATATTGAACCTGTGCCAAATTGGTAACCTCCCTTTTAATTAACCGCGAAGTTCGTAAACTTCAGGCTGTTGTGCTTGGTGTGGATGCTCAGAACCACGGTATACGTTCAATTTCTTGAACATTTGACGACCTAGAGAACCTTTAGGAAGCATGCCTTTGATAGCAAGCTCAAGCATTTTCTCAGGGTAGTTTGTACGCATCTCAAGAGCAGTTCTTGATTTCAGACCGCCTGGGTGCATCGTGTGACGGTAGTAGATTTTATCAGTTAACTTTTTACCAGTTAACTCGATTTTTTCAGCGTTGATGATGATCACATGATCTCCAGTATCAACGTGCGGTGTGTAAGTTGGTTTGTGTTTTCCGCGAAGGATAGATGCAACTTCTGTAGAAAGACGTCCTAAAGTCTTGCCTGCTGCATCAACAACTAACCACTTGCGTTCAATAGTACTTGCGTTAGCCATAGGTGTTGTACGCATTTAATTCCCTCCTAAATGATCTGTCATTTTTTCATAAACTTCTGTTACGTTCTATTTCACAACACAATAAGTTCCGGGGCTTATCGTGGGGTTGAAATACATACCATATGATATCTTATAACTTTATGCAGACTCTGTCAAGAAAATGTTACACCTGGTTTAGTTGTCATAGCAGACACTCCATAAATACAGCCCGTGCCCCGGTGCGGTGCGCCCCGCAGCTTCGCGATCCTTCGCTTCCAGCATTGCTTTTACGTCATCAGGAGAAAATTTTCCAGCCCCTGTGTCCAATAACGTTCCGGCAATGATTCTGACCATATTATAGAGAAATCCGTTTCCGGTGATCCGCATTTGCAGGCCGTCTCCGGTCTCAGTCCATTCCAGCTCGTAAATCGTTCTGACTTTATCCTGGACCGCGGTATCAACCGCACAAAAGCTTGTGAAATCATGTGTCCCGATGAGGTGCCTTGAAGCTTCCCTCATTTTCTGCACATTAAGCTGATATGCAAAATGGTAAGCGTAATGTCGTTTAAATACGTCCGGGTGTTTCTCCGTGTATACGAAGTAGCGATATTCCTTTTGGACTGCGCTAAATCGTGCATGGAACCCATCATCCGCAATCTCTGCTGTTTTGACGGCAATGTCATCAGGCAGCAGGGCATTGAGCGCAAACGGCCATTTCTCAGCCGGAATGGACAGCGGGGTATCAAAATGAATGACCTGTCCGGCAGCATGAACATCGCTGTCAGTGCGGCCGGATGAGTAGACAGGCACTCTGCCGTCAGTTTTGTGGATGACGGCCAGCGCCTTTTCCAGTTCACTTTGAACGGTCCGTTTTCCAGGCTGAACCTGATATCCGTTAAATAAATGCCCGTCATAAGCAATGGTACATTTCATTCTCATTGGGCAGCACCTCTAACTTCTTAAGAAAAACAATAATACGGCTAATACGATGAGGAGCAGAATAGCTCCGGTATCCTTGCCGGTCCAGACAAGCTTTCTGTATTTCGTTCTCCCCTCACCGCCCTGGTAGCCTCTCGCTTCCATGGCGACCGCGAGCTCTTCCGCACGTTTAAAGGCGCTGACAAACAGCGGGACAAGCAGCGGAACAACAGCTTTTATTCTGTCTTTCACCGGGCCGCTTGTAAAGTCTGCACCCCTCGCCATTTGCGCCTTCATGATTTTATCCGTCTCTTCCATCAACGTCGGAATAAAGCGCAGCGATATCGACATCATCAATGCGAGCTCGTGTACAGGCAGCTTCACCTTTTTAAATGGATGCAAGAGCTGCTCCATTCCATCCGTTATTTCAATCGGCGTTGTCGTAAGCGTCAGCAGCGTCGTCATAAAAATGAGGTAAACGAAACGGAGAGAGATAAAAATCCCCTGTACAAGTCCGCCCTCATAAACTTTAAACCAGCCAAGCCGAAAAATGACAGCACCCTCATGCGTCATGAAGATGTGCAGTAAAAACGTAAATGCCACAATCCAGATAATCGGCTTAAGCCCCTTCAGCAAAAAGCTAAACGGCACTCGCGTCAAGGCGATCACACCGAATGTAAACAAACCGAGCAAAGCGTACGTCTGTACGTTGTTTGCCAAAAAAACGATACATACAAAAAGAAAAATGCTGACAAGTTTTGTTCGCGGGTCTAAGCGGTGAATAAGCGATGATCCGGGAACATACTTTCCGATAATCATGCTGTCCATCATTGGTCCTTATCCTCCTGAAAGAAAGCCTTAATTTCACTAGCGGCATCCTGCAGGGTGAGCATGGGTTTCTCATACTTGACTCCGAGAACAGCCTCAAGCCGTCTCTGAAACTTCACCGATTCAGGAAGATCCAGGCCCATTTCGGCCATCTCTTCACCTTTTGCAAACAAATCACTCGGACTCCCCGTCGCTTTAATCGTTCCTTTGTGCATGACGATCATCTCGTCGGCATAGCGGGCGGCGTCCTCCATGCTGTGCGTGACGAGAACCGTAGTCAGGTTTCCCCGCTGATGAAGCGCATAGAACATGTCCATAATGTCCTGGCGCCCTCTTGGATCGAGCCCGGCCGTCGGTTCATCTAAAACCAGTACTTCCGGCTCCATCGCAAGAACACCGGCAATCGCCACTCTGCGCATCTGCCCGCCGCTGAGCTCAAACGGCGACCGTTCCAAAATGTCTTCCGGAAGACCCACAAGCTCCAGCATCTCTTTCGCCTTCCGTTCAGCGTCTTCTTTTTTCACACCGAAGTTCATCGGTCCGAATGCGATGTCCTTCAGCACAGTCTCCTCAAACAGCTGATGTTCGGGAAATTGGAAAACGATTCCGACTTTTTTTCGCAAAGTCTTAAGATCTTTATTCTTTTTACCGGCTGCTAAAATCGTGCTGCCGAGTTCCAGCTGTCCTTTAGTAGGTCTCAGCAAACCGTTTAAATGCTGCAGGAGCGTCGACTTACCCGATCCTGTATGCCCGATGACGGCAACGTAGCTGCCCTCTTTGATCACGGCATTGATATCATAAAGAGCAAGCCGTTCAAACGGTGTCTTTATTTGATAGCGATGTTCTACATCTTTGATTTTAATGTCCACAGCTCATTCACCAGCCCTTCCTGAGTCAGATGGTTTTTCGATAACGCCAGTCCGCTTTCTTTCAAAAGCAGGCTGAGCTGGAATGAGAAAGGCAAATCAAGACCGATGCGAACCAAGTCTTCATTTAATTTGAAAATCTCTTCAGGCGGGCCCTCTGCATATTTCCTGCCGCCGTTCATTACAATGATCCTGTCCGCCCTTGCGGCTTCTTCCAAGTCATGTGTAATCGAAATGACGGTGGCCATGCCTTGATCTTTTAAGCGTCTGACAGTGTCAAGGACTTCTTCTCTCCCGATCGGGTCAAGCATGGATGTCGCTTCATCCAAAATCATAATATCAGGACGCGCAGCAATAATCCCTGCGATCGCCACTCTTTGTTTTTGACCTCCGGAGAGATGGTGCGGCTCTTGATCAAGAAAATCCTGCATATTGACTTGTTTGACAGCCCAATCTACTCTCTCAATCATTTCTTCGCGCGGAACACCATTGTTTTCTAAACCAAAAGCCACATCATCGCGAACCGTTGTTCCGACAAATTGGTTATCGGGATTCTGAAAGACCATCCCTATTTTTTTTCGCACATCCCAAACAGTATCTTCAGTCAGTTTCATGCCGCCGACTTCAATATCTCCGGCCTCAGGCAAAATCAGTCCGTTCAGCGCTCTGGCCAAAGTCGACTTCCCTGAACCGTTGTGACCTACAATAGCAAGCCATTCTCCTTCGTATACCTCCAGACTCACACCGTCCAGCGCCGGCCTTTCTGCATCTTTGCGGTATCGGAATAAGATGTCTTTTACGGATATAAGCTGTTTTTGATCCACGGGCGCCTGACCTCCTCTCAGCTATAGCTCTGCTTTTCTGTCTCATGATAAAAAGTTCTGGTATCTAAAAAAAGGGCATAGATCCAGTTAGAAACTGTCCCGCCCTTCTTTAGATACACAAAAATATGTGATTAAACCAATTCGATGATTGCCATTGGTGCACCGTCACCACGGCGAGGACCAAGCTTCATAATACGTGTGTATCCGCCTTGGCGCTCCTCGTAACGAGTTGCAATGTCAGAGAATAATTTTTGAAGTGCATCTTGGTTATTTTCTTCATTAGCAACCTCGTTGCGAATGTATGCAGCAGCTTGACGACGAGCATGCAAGTCACCGCGTTTACCAAGAGTGATCATCTTTTCAACAACAGAGCGAAGTTCTTTCGCACGTGTTTCAGTTGTTTCGATTCTTTCGTTGATGATCAAATCTGTTGTAAGATCACGAAGCATAGCTTTACGCTGTGAACTCGTACGTCCTAGTTTTCTGTATGACATGTGATGTCCCCTCCTTTAATGGAATGCTGTTTCTAATTAAAAAACACACGAAAATCCTAGTTCACATGGAAACTAGATCAATCGTCTTTGCGAAGGCCGAGTCCAAGTTCTTCAAGTTTCGCTTTCACTTCTTCAAGTGATTTGCGTCCCAGGTTGCGAACTTTCATCATATCTTCTTCCGTCTTGTTCGCAAGTTCTTGAACCGTGTTAATGCCCGCACGCTTCAAGCAGTTGTAAGAACGGACAGAAAGATCAAGTTCCTCAATCGTCATTTCAAGAACTTTTTCTTTTTGATCCTCTTCTTTTTCAACCATGATTTCAGCATGCTGAGCTTCGTCAGTTAAACCAACGAATATATTAAGGTGTTCAGTTAAAATCTTTGAACCGAGAGCAATTGCTTCCTTCGGTCCAGTGCTTCCGTCAGTCCAAACATCAAGTGTAAGTTTGTCATAGTTTGCAACCTGGCCTACACGAGTGTTTTCCACCTGATAAGATAAACGGGAAACTGGTGTAAAGATTGAATCGATCGGAATCACGCCGATTGGCTGATCGTCTCTTTTGTTCGAATCAGCAGGAGTATACCCACGTCCTCTTTGTGCAGTAAGGCGAACTCGGAAACTCGCATTCTCACCAAGAGTCGCGATATGAAGATCCGGATTAAGGATTTCAACATCGCTGTCGTGTGTAATATCAGCTGCTGTGACAGTTCCTTCACCCTGTACATCAATTTCAAGCGTCTTCTCTTCATCAGAGTAGATTTTCAATGCAAGCTTTTTAATGTGCAAGATTATCGTTGTAACATCTTCCACAACGCCTTCGATTGTCGAGAATTCGTGCAGTACACCATCTATCTGGATCGATGTTACAGCGGCACCAGGGAGTGAGGATAAGAGGATACGACGTAAGGAGTTACCCAGAGTTGTACCATATCCACGCTCAAGCGGCTCTACGACAAACTTACCAAATTTGGCATCGTCGCTGATTTCAACCGTTTCGATTTTTGGTTTTTCAATCTCGATCATTACTTAAAACCCTCCTTCAAAACGTCGAAACCTCGAATAGAATCATATGAGATTCCATCCGAAATTCCCCATTGTTTAGTCCCGTATGTGCTCAGGCAACGAGTCGGTGCATTCGTTTCATAAATAACTGTATCATAACCCATTATTGACAGGGACACAAAATCTATACAAACAAATTACACGCGGCGACGTTTTGGTGGACGGCATCCATTATGAGGAACAGGAGTTACGTCTCTGATAGCTGTAACTTCAAGTCCGGCAGCTTGTAAAGCACGGATTGCAGCTTCACGGCCAGAACCTGGTCCTTTAACAGTTACTTCAAGAGTTTTAAGTCCGTGTTCGATTGAACCTTTAGCAGCTGTTTCAGCAGCCATTTGCGCAGCAAAAGGAGTAGATTTACGAGAACCTCTGAATCCTAGAGCTCCGGCACTTGACCAAGAAATAGCATTACCATGAGTATCAGTGATCGTAACGATCGTGTTGTTGAAAGTTGAACGAATATGAGCGATTCCTGACTCAATATTCTTTTTCACGCGACGTTTACGCGTGTTTTGTTTACGAGCAGCAGCCATTGTTTAGGTACCTCCCTTACTTATTTTTTCTTGTTAGCTACAGTACGACGCGGACCTTTACGAGTACGCGCATTGTTTTTAGAGTTTTGTCCGCGAACAGGCAAACCTCTGCGATGGCGGATTCCGCGGTAGCTTCCGATTTCGATCAGACGCTTGATGTTAAGAGAAACTTCACGGCGAAGGTCACCTTCTACTTTCAGTTTGTCAATAACATCACGGATTTTACCAAGTTCTTCTTCAGTAAGATCACGCACACGAGTATCTTCAGAAACACCAGCCTCTTTCAAGACTTGCTGAGCCGTTGTGCGGCCAATTCCGAAGACATATGTTAAAGAAATAACAACACGTTTGTCACGTGGGATATCTACACCAGCAATACGAGCCATTCTCTGGGCACCTCCTTATTAATTATCCTTGTTTTTGTTTATGCTTTGGATTTTCACAGATCACCATTACTTTTCCTTTTCTGCGGATAACTTTACATTTCTCGCAGATTGGTTTAACTGATGGTCTCACTTTCATGTGTTTCCAACCTCCTTCAGTTTCCGGAGTGCTTTATTTGTAACGGTACGTAATCCTGCCACGAGTTAAGTCATATGGAGATAATTCTACCGTAACTTTGTCTCCAGGTAAAATGCGAATGAAGTGCATGCGGATTTTACCAGATACGTGAGCCAAAACCGTGTGGCCATTTTCGAGTTCAACTTTGAACATCGCGTTTGGCAGTGTTTCGACTATCGTACCTTCCACTTCAATTACATCGTCTTTCGCCATTCAAGTGTTCTCCCTTCTTCAAATCAGTAACTTGCTCTCTGACAAATTTCAAAAGAGAAAATCTCAGTTATCCGTTTGTCACACGCCCTGTTTCGTTTATACTGTTCTGAACTTCCGGAGATACGCAATCATAAAGGGTAAATGATTGATATTCTTTTTCTAAGGAGAATGAAATGTACGCTTTTCTCCGTCTGCTTTAGTACATGATGAAGAATCTTCATTCCGATGACAGCAGCTAGCCGGTTTTTCCTCCGACCAATTGTACTTCTACAATCTGCCCAGGTGCGGAATGAAAAACATGTGTCATGGAATTCATTTCATCATCTAGACTTTTGTCAGTATATCAAAACCCGTTTCCGTAATCGCAATCGTATGTTCAAAATGAGCACACTTTTTCCCATCTACCGTTACAACCGTCCAGTTATCAGCCAATGTTTTCACATACCGGCTGCCAGCGTTAACCATCGGTTCTATAGCGAGAACCATACCAGGCTTCAGCCTAGGTCCTTTGTTTGGCGGACCGTAATGAGGAATTTGCGGATCCTCATGCAAGTCTTGACCAACACCATGTCCGACATACTCCCTAACAACTGAAAACTGCTCATTTTCGACATACGTTTGTATTGCGTGGGAAATATTCGACAAACGTTCACCTGGTTTTGCTTCCTTCAAGCCTTTATATAAAGACTCCTCTGTCACTTCCAGCAGTCGTTTATCATCATCACTGATGTTTCCTACCGGATATGTCCAAGCAGAGTCACCATGATAACCATTTAATTTAGCACCGATATCAATGCTGATAATGTCACCGTCGCGCAAAACCCTTTTGCCGGGAATTCCGTGAACGAGTTCTTCATTAACTGATACACAGATGCTCCCGCGAAACCCATTATACCCCTTAAAAGATGGGATTGCACCCTGCTTCTCAATAAAACGTTCGGCAATTTGATCCAATTCTTTTGTCGAGATTCCTGGTTTAATGTGCTTTTTCAACTCTTCATGAGTCAAAGCCACGATTCGCCCTGCTTCCCGCATGATACTAAGCTCACGAGGGGTCTTACAGATAATCATTTGCTCAATCCTCCAAGAAGCTCCTTCACATCTTTGTACACGTCATTAATGTCCTGCTGGCCATTGACGTTGACAAGATATCCTTTCTCGGAATAAAAATCGAGTAAAGGCTGAGTCTGCTTCATGTTGACCTCAAGCCGTTTTGAGACGGTTTCCTCATTATCATCTGCCCGTTGATAAAGGTCTCCTCCGTCTTTATCACAAACACCCGGCGTTTTCGGCGGATTGAAAACCAAATGATAGGTTGTGCCGCAAACACTGCAAATTCTGCGTCCAGTCAAACGTTCCATTAAAGAGTCTTTGTCTACTTTAATGTTAATGACATAATCAATCGGCTTGCCGTATTCCTCAAGAATGTCTTCAAGAGCTTCAGCCTGAGCGACTGTTCGCGGAAATCCGTCCAGAAGAAAACCTCTTTCACAATCATCTTTGCCGAGTCTTTCTTTGACAATGCCGATTGTGACTTCGTCCGGTACGAGCTCGCCTTTATCAATATAAGACTTTGCTTCGAGTCCGAGTGGTGTTTCTTCTTTCATAGCAGCACGGAACATATCTCCCGTTGAGATATGAGGTATCCCATAATCCTCAACAATTCGTTCTCCCTGTGTGCCTTTACCGGCTCCAGGAAGTCCCATTAAGACTAAGTTCATTCGGATTTCCCCCGTCCTCTCTTATTTAGAGGAATGGTTAAAACCAGTCCTCTAATTTTTCATAAATCCTCGGTAATTACGTTTCACTAACTGGCTCTCCAGCTGCTTCATTGTCTCCAAGGCTACCCCGACGACAATTAACAAAGATGTTCCGCCAATCTGTGCACTTTGAGGCAATCCAGCGAATTGAATGAAAAAGATAGGAAGAATGGAAATCACGGCTAAGAATATAGAACCCACAAACGTAAGTCGATACAAAATGCTCGTAATTCTATCTTGAGTCATTTTCCCTGGACGAACCCCCGGGATATAGCCACCCTGTTTTTTAAGGTTATCAGCCATTTGTTCAGGGTTTACCTGCACAAAAGCATAGAAGTACGTAAAGGCGATAATTAATGCGACATAAACCGTCATGCCCACCGGATGTGTATTGTCAAAGTTGGCTTGAATCCACTTTGTCACATCGTTTGTTCCGAAAAATGACGCGATCGTACGCGGCGTAATAAGAAACGCAACAGCAAAGATTACCGGAATAACCCCTGCCGGATTCACTTTAAGCGGAAGGTGAGTTGACTGGCCTCCGCCAACAGGTGAACGACCTTGCCCTTTTGCATATTGAATCGCGATTTTGCGTACGGCCTGCTGAATGAAAATAACACCAACAATAACGGCTAAAATCGCAATCACCAGTAAGGCGATTTTTACAATATGAATAAACAGCTGATCGCTGCTGCCGACAAATTGAGTCTCATAAATCTGCCCAACAGTTTTCGGAATACTAGCCACAATCCCCGCGAAGATGATGATCGAAATTCCGTTACCTACTCCATTGGAAGTAATTTGTTCTCCCAGCCACATTAAAAAAGCAGTTCCTCCAGTGAGTACTAAAGCAATAATCAGATATGTCGATATGCCGGATTTTTCAATCAGCATACCGTTTGCCAGGTTGTTAAACCCGTATGACATACCTAACGCCTGGATAAAACCAAGCACAATCGTAAAATATCTCGTGAACTGAGCTAATTTACGGCGGCCGACTTCACCTTGCTTAGACCACTCAGTAAACTTCGGAACAACATCCATCTGAAGCAGCTGAATGATGATCGAAGCGGTGATGTAAGGCGTAATTCCCATCGCGAAGATGGAGAACTGATAAAGCGCACCGCCGCCAAATGTATTAAGGAGATCAAAAACCCCCATCGAACTTTGTGTCTGTAACGCCTGAGCATTAACATATGGCACAGGGATAAACGCACCTATGCGAAAGACGATAAGCATGAGTAATGTAAAAATGATTTTATTCCGAATATCACTCACACGCATAAAGTTGGAGATTGTCTTAAACAAGTTAGATCACCTCAGCTGTACCGCCAGCAGCTTCAACAGCTTCTTTCGCAGAAGCAGAGAATTTATTGGCTTTTACAGTTAATTTTTTCTCTAATTTACCGTTGCCAAGAATCTTTACTCCTGCATTAAGTTTGCTAATAATACCAGTCTCAAGAAGAAGTTCAGGAGTGACTTCCGTTCCTTCCGCAAAACCGTTCAATTTGTCTACATTCACAATAGCGTATTCCTTACGGTTGATGTTTGTAAAACCGCGTTTAGGAAGACGTTGGAATAAAGGCATTTGTCCCCCCTCGAATCCAGGGCGTACACCGCCGCCAGAACGAGCGTTTTGACCTTTGTGACCTTTACCAGCTGTTTTACCGTTACCAGAACCAATACCACGACCTACGCGATTGCGCACTTTGCGTGAACCTTCTGAAGGCTTTAATTCATGAAGTTTCATTAGGACACCTCCTTAGCCTATAGTTTATTTTTATTGTTCTTTAACAGAAACTAGATGAGATACTTTATTAATCATACCGCGGATCGCAGCGTTATCTTCATGAACGACAGTTTGGTTCGTTTTCTTTAAACCAAGTGTTCTTACAGTAACGCGCTGATCTTCCGGGCGACCGATTACACTGCGTTTGAGGGTAATTTCTAATTTAGCCATTAATGTTCCCTCCTTATCCTAACAGTTCTTCTACAGATTTTCCACGAAGCTTCGCAACCTCTTCAGCACGTTTAAGCTCACTTAAACCTTGAAGTGTTGCACGGATCATGTTGATCGGTGTGTTAGAACCTAAAGACTTAGAAAGGATATCAGCAACGCCAGCAAGCTCAAGTACCGCACGTACAGGGCCTCCAGCGATAACTCCAGTACCTTCAGAAGCAGGTTTCAACAAGATATTGCCTGCACCGAAACGTCCGATGATTTCGTGTGGAATCGTAGTTCCAACCATTGGTACTTCAATCAAATTCTTTTTCGCATCTTCAACAGCTTTGCGGATTGCTTCAGGTACTTCTTGTGCTTTACCAGTACCGAAACCTACGTGACCGTTTTTGTCACCGACAACGACTAGAGCTGCGAAACGGAAACGACGACCACCTTTAACAACTTTCGCTACGCGGTTAACCGTAACTAAGCGTTCTTCTAACTCTAATTTGCTTGGGTCAATACGACGCATAATCATGTGTCCCTCCTTTTTTTATTAAAATTTCAGTCCGGCTTCACGAGCTGCATCGGCCAGAGCTTTTACACGTCCATGGTATAAGTATCCGCCGCGGTCAAATACTACGTCAGAAACACCTTTCTCAGAAGCGCGTTTCGCAACGAGTTCACCGACTTTAGCAGCAGCAGCGCTGTCACCAGTGCTTTCCACGTTCAAATCTTTGTCGAGAGTAGAGGCACTAACAAGTGTAACGCCATTTACATCATCGATGATTTGAGCATAAATGTGTTTGTTTGAACGGAACACATTCAGACGAGGTCTTTCAGCTGTGCCTGAAAGTTTAGCACGAACACGAGCATGTCTTTTTTGACGAGCAGCATTTTTGCTAGTTTTCGTAATCATCCAAGGTCACTCCTTTCTTCACTTTAAGCGGTCTTACTTAGCAGATTTACCTTCTTTACGGCGAACAACTTCACCTTCGTAGCGAATTCCTTTACCTTTGTAAGGCTCTGGAGAACGTACAGCGCGGATGTTAGCAGCGATAGCTCCTACACGCTCTTTGTCTGTACCTTTTACAACTACTTTTGTTTGAGAAGGAACTTCGATTTCGATGCCCTCTTCAGGAACGATTTCAACAGGGTGAGAGTATCCAACGTTTAAAACAAGTTTGTTTCCGGATTTAGACGCACGGTAACCGACACCGACTAATTCCAAACCTCTTTCAAATCCTTTAGATACGCCTTCAACCATGTTTCCAAGCAGACTGCGAGTCGTACCATGCAACGCACGGTGCTCTTTATGATCAGAAGGACGAGTGACTGTAAGCACGTTGTCCTCAATTTTGATTTCCATATCAGGATGGAAAGTACGAGTTAATTCTCCTTTTGGTCCTTTCACAGCTACAGTGTTGCCTTCGTTCAGCGTTACTGTAACTTCAGAAGGGATCTCAAGCAGTTTCTTACCTACACGAGACATACTAAAACACCTCCATTCTTGTTAAACTTCTTACCAAACGTATGCTAGAACTTCTCCACCAGCTTGTTTTGCACGGGCTTCTTTGTCCGTTAAAACACCTTGTGATGTAGAAATAATCGCGATTCCAAGACCGTTAAGTACGCGTGGTACTTCATTTGATTTAGCGTATACACGCAAACCTGGTTTGCTGATTCTTTTAAGACCAGTGATAACGCGCTCGTTGTTTTGTCCGTATTTCAAGAAAACGCGGATGATACCTTGTTTGCTGTCTTCTACGAACTCAACGTCACGAATGAAACCTTCACGCTTTAAAATGTCAGCAATTTCTCTTTTCAATTTAGAAGCAGGAATTTCAAGCTTCTCATGACGTACCATGTTTGCATTACGAATACGAGTCAGCATATCTGCAATTGGATCTGTCATAACCATTATATAATTACCTCCTTCCCTTTCTTGGGGATTACCAGCTGGCTTTTTTCACGCCAGGAATTTGTCCTTTATATGCAAGCTCACGGAAACAAATACGGCAAAGTTTAAATTTACGAATGACTGAGTGCGGACGTCCGCAGCGTTCACAGCGAGTGTACTCTTGCACTTTAAACTTTGGTGTACGTTGTTGTTTCGCAATCATTGACTTTTTAGCCACGATTTCGCCTCCCTTTCATTGATTATTTCTGGAACGGCATACCTACTAGAGTTAATAGCTCACGAGCCTCTTCGTCAGAGTTAGCAGTCGTTACGATAACGATGTCCATTCCGCGAACCTTTGTTACTTTATCGTAGTCAATTTCAGGGAAGATTAACTGTTCTTTGATACCTAGAGTGTAGTTTCCGCGACCGTCGAAAGATTTCTTAGAAATCCCGCGGAAGTCACGTACACGCGGTAAAGATACAGAAATAAGTTTATCAAGGAAATCATACATGCGCTCTCCGCGAAGAGTTACTTTCGCACCGATAGGCATTCCCTCACGAAGACGGAATCCAGCAATTGATTTCTTCGCACGAGTAACGACAGGTTTTTGACCTGCGATAAACGTTAATTCTTCAACAGCACTGTCGATTGCTTTCGCGTTTTGAACAGCATCACCAACACCCATGTTGATTACGATTTTTTCGATTTTCGGCACCTGCATAACAGAGTCGTAGTTGAACTTCGTCATTAAAGCAGGTGAAATTTCTTTATTGTACTTTTCTTTAAGGCGGTTCATGAGATAGACCTCCCTTCCTTTAAATACTATTTATCTAAAACTTGCCCAGATTTTTTAGCAATACGAACTTTTTTGCCATCTTCCACTTTGTATCCTACGCGAGTCACTTCACCTGTTTTAGGATCGAGCGGCATAACGTTTGATACATGAATTGGCGCCTCTTGATTAGAAATACCGCCTTGAGGGTTTGCTTGAGTCGGTTTAGAGTGTTTCTTCACCATGTTTACGCCCTCAACTAGAACGCGGTCCTTTTTAGGGAAAGCAGCAAGGATCGTGCCTTGTTTGCCTTTATCTTTACCAGAGATAACCATTACTTTATCGCCTTTTTTCACATGCATCCTGATCGCACCTCCTTGAGTAAGGCATTTATTTCATTAGATAACTTCTGGAGCCAGAGAAACAATTTTCATGAAGTTGTTTTCACGTAATTCACGAGCAACCGGTCCGAAGATACGAGTTCCACGTGGGCTCTTGTCGTCACGGATGATAACACATGCATTCTCATCGAAGCTGATGTATGATCCGTCAGTTCTGCGTGCTCCGCTTTTTGTGCGAACGATAACAGCTCTTACGACTTCACCTTTTTTGACAACGCCTCCTGGTGTTGCTTGTTTAACCGTGCAAACAATTACATCACCAATGTTAGCCGTTTTACGTCCAGAACCGCCAAGAACTTTAATAGTAAGTACCTCACGCGCACCGGAGTTGTCAGCAACTTTTAAACGAGTCTCTTGTTGAATCATTATTTGTTACCTCCCTTCGGAAAAAAGAATTCCGAACTTTATTAGATAATAACAGCTTCTTCGACAACTTCAACTAGACGAAAACGCTTAGTTGCAGATAATGGACGAGTTTCCATGATCTTTACGATGTCTCCGATTTTAGCTTGGTTATTCTCATCATGTGCTTTTAATTTCTTTGAGTATTTTACGCGTTTACCGTAGATAGGATCCTTTTTGTATGTTTCAACAACAACAGTGATGGTTTTATCCATTTTGTCAGAAACAACACGGCCTTGGTAAACTTTGCGCTGGTTACGTTCGCTCATGCTCACGACCTCCCCTCAGTGATTATTTGTTAGCAGCAATTTCTCTTTCACGAATCACAGTTTTCATGCGCGCGATAGCTTTGCGCACTTCACGAATGCGAGCAGTATTTTCAAGTTGTCCTGTCGCTAATTGAAAGCGAAGATTGAAAAGTTCTTCTTTAAGAGACTTTACTTTTTGTTCAATTTCAGCAGTGGTAAGGTCACGAATTTCATTAGCTTTCATTTGATTCACCACCAATTTCTTCACGTTTTACGAACTTCGTTTTAATTGGCAATTTGTGAGATGCAAGACGAAGCGCTTCACGAGCTACCTCTTCAGACACACCAGAAATTTCAAATAAAACTTTGCCCGGTTTTACAACAGCTACCCAGCCTTCAGGAGCCCCTTTACCGGAACCCATCCGTACCTCAAGTGGTTTAGCAGTGTAAGGTTTTGAAGGGAAAATTTTAATCCAAACTTTACCGCCACGTTTCATGTAACGAGTCATCGCAATACGTGCAGCTTCGATTTGGCGGTTTGTGATCCAAGAAGCTTCAAGAGCCTGGATACCGTACTCACCAAAATGTACTTCAGTACCGCCTTTAGCGCGACCGCGCATTTTTCCGCGATGCTCTCTGCGATATTTAACGCGTTTTGGTAATAACATATTATTTTCCTCCTTCCTCAGTTTTCTTCTTAGTAGGAAGAACCTCTCCACGATAGATCCAGACTTTTACACCAAGCTTACCGTAAGTTGTGTCAGCTTCAGATGTTGCATAGTCGATGTCAGCACGTAAAGTGTGCAATGGAACAGTTCCTTCACTGTAGTATTCAGAACGAGCGATGTCAGCTCCGCCAAGACGGCCGGAAACCATTGTTTTCACACCTTGTGCTCCAGCACGCATAGTGCGTTGGATTTGTTGTTTCTGCGCACGGCGGAAAGAAATACGGTTTTCTAGTTGACGAGCGATGTTGTCAGCTACAAGCTGAGCATCAAGATCTGCTCTTTTGATTTCAAGAATGTTAATGTGTACACGCTTGCCAGTAAGGCTGTTAAGGGCTTTACGAAGTGCTTCAACTTCAGAACCGCCTTTACCGATTACCATACCAGGCTTAGCAGTGTGGATCGTAATGTTAACGCGGTTTGCTGCGCGCTCGATTTCTACTTTAGAAACAGAAGCGTCAGAAAGGCGTTTGCTAATGAATTCACGAATTTTTAAATCTTCGTGCAGGAAGTCAGCGTAATCTTTACCAGCGTACCACTTAGATTCCCAATCACGAATGACTCCGATACGAAGACCGACTGGATTTACCTTTTGACCCACTACTTATCCCTCCTTCTTTTCTGATACAACGATTGTAATGTGGCTCGTACGTTTGTTGATTTGGCTCGCACGTCCCATAGCACGCGGGCGGAATCTTTTTAACGTTGGGCCTTCGTCAACAAATGCCTGAGAAATAACCAGATTGTTAGCGTCCATCTCGTAGTTGTGCTCAGCATTTGCGATAGCAGATTTTAAAACTTTTTCGATGATTGGAGAAGCAGCTCTCGGAGTTAGGTTCAAGATAGATACTGCTTCGCCTACTTGCTTACCTCGAATCAGGTCCATTACTAGACGTGCTTTACGAGGAGCAATACGGACTGTTCTTGCAACAGCTTTAGCTTGCATTTAAAAGCCTCCTCTCTTAGCGTCTTGTTTTTTTATCGTCACTGGCGTGGCCTTTGTAAGTACGAGTCGGTGCGAATTCGCCCAACTTGTGGCCTACCATGTCTTCAGAAATGAATACAGGCACGTGTTTACGTCCGTCATAGACTGCGATTGTGTGACCGATAAATTGTGGGAAAATAGTTGAACGGCGAGACCAAGTTTTTACAACTTGTTTCTTGTCCGTTTCATTTAATTTCTCGATTTTTGTCATCAAGTGTCCATCGACAAATGGTCCTTTTTTCAAGCTGCGAGCCATTTTGGAACCTCCCTTCGTGATTGCACTACGGTCCGAAAAGAACCGTAGACAACCCCGTTATTTATTTTTACGACGACGTACGATAAATTTATCAGATTTGTTCTTTTTCTTACGTGTCTTGAATCCAAGAGTCGGTTTGCCCCATGGAGACATTGGTGATTTACGTCCGATTGGCGCGCGACCTTCACCACCACCGTGCGGGTGATCGTTAGGGTTCATTACAGAACCGCGAACTGTAGGGCGGATGCCTTTCCAGCGAGAGCGTCCTGCTTTACCAACGTTGATAAGTTCGTGCTGCTCGTTACCTACTTGACCGATAGAAGCGCGGCAAGCAGAAAGGATCATGCGAACTTCACCAGAGTTAAGACGTACAAGAACGTATTTGCCTTCTTTACCAAGAACCTGAGCAGATGTACCAGCTGAACGTACAAGCTGTCCGCCTTTACCAGGTTTTAATTCAATGTTATGCACAACTGTACCAACAGGGATGTTGATAAGCGGAAGTGCGTTACCTACTTTGATGTCAGCTTCAGGGCCGGACATGATTTCAGTACCTACTTGAATTCCTTTTGGTGCAAGAATGTAACGTTTTTCTCCGTCTACATAGTTGATTAGCGCGATGTTAGCTGAACGGTTTGGATCGTATTCAACTGTAGCAACGCGTCCAGGTATACCATCTTTATCGCGTTTGAAGTCGATAACACGGTATTGGCGTTTGTGTCCGCCACCTTGGTGACGTACAGTCAATTTACCTTGGTTGTTACGTCCGCCTTTCTTGTGAAGGGGCGCAAGCAAGGATTTTTCCGGCTGGTCAGTCGTGATTTCAGCAAAATCTGAAGTTGTCATGCCACGACGTCCGTTAGAGGTCGGTTTATACTTTTTAATCGCCATTTTGAATTTCCCTCCTTCTTTTTACAGATAATTAAGCTTCAAAAATTTCGATTTCTTTGCTGTCTGCAGTAAGTTTTACGATCGCTTTTCTGCGACGGCTAGTCATACCAGTATAGCGGCCGACACGTTTTGATTTCCCTTTGTAGTTCATGATGTTGACTTTGTCAACTTTCACTCCAAAGATACTTTCAACTGCATCTTTCACTTCTGTTTTATTAGCTCTTACATCAACTTCAAAAGTATATTTCTTTTCAGTCATTAAATCAGCAGAACGTTCAGTAATGACGGGGCGCTTAAGAACATCACGAGGATCTTTCATTATGCAAGCACCTCCTCTACTTTTTCAACCGCAGCTTTTGTAATCAGAAGCTTCTCGTGGTTGACAACGTCTAACACGTTGATTCCGTTAGCTTGAACAACTGTAACTCCAGGGATGTTGCGTGCAGAAAGAGATACTGCTTCGTTTGCATCCGCAGTTACGATTAAAGCTTTTTTCTCAACAGATAACCCTTTAAGGATAGCTGCCATTTCTTTTGTTTTAACCGTATCAAGAGTAAGATCTTCAAGAACAATAATGTTGTTGTCGTTCACTTTAGAAGACAATACTGATTTGATTGCCAAGCGGCGAACTTTTTTAGGTAATTTGTAAGAATAGCTGCGTGGTGTTGGGCCGAATACGACACCACCTCCGCGCCATTGCGGTGAACGGATTGAACCTTGACGGGCACGACCTGTACCTTTTTGACGCCATGGTTTGCGACCTCCGCCGCGTACTTCAGAACGATTTTTTACTTTGTGAGATCCTTGACGTAAGGAAGCTCTTTGCATAAGAATAGCGTCGAATACTACGCTCTCATTTGGCTCAATTCCAAATACAGAAGCGTTTAATTCGATATCACCAGCAGTAGAACCGTTTTGGTTGTATAATGCTACTTTTGGCATGATCAATTTCCTCCTTTCCTAAGAGACTTATTTAGATTTAACAGCACTTTTTACAGTGATTAAAGCTTTTCTCGCACCAGGTACGTTACCTTTAATCAGAAGAAGATTGCGCTCAGCATCAACTTTTACGACTTCAAGGTTTTGGACAGTGATTTGATCTCCGCCCATGCGTCCAGGTAATAGTTTACCTTTGAATACACGGTTAGGATCTACAGGTCCCATTGAACCAGGACGACGGTGGTAGCGTGAACCGTGAGACATAGGTCCGCGAGATTGTCCGTGGCGCTTGATTGCACCTTGGAAACCTTTACCTTTAGATACTCCTGTTACATCTACGATTTCTCCTGCAGAGAAAATTTCAACCTTGACTTCCTGACCAATTTCATACGCATCCATATCCACGCCGCGTAATTCTTTAACGAAGCGCTTAGGAGCAGTTTCCGCTTTTGCAACGTGTCCTTTTTCCGGTTTGTTTGAAAGCTTTTCACGCTTATCGTCAAAACCAAGCTGGATCGCTTCATAGCCATCATTTTCAGCTGTTTTCTTTTGAAGAACAACGTTTGGAGCTGCTTCAATAACAGTTACCGGGATAAGATCACCGTTTTCTGCGAATACTTGCGTCATACCAATTTTTCTTCCTAAGATTCCTTTGGTCATTCGTCACACCTCCTATTAAGATCATTCTATATTTTAGAATTAAAGTTTGATTTCGATATCGACACCAGATGGTAAGTCTAATCGCATGAGAGCATCAACAGTTTGTGGTGTTGGGTTCACAATATCGATTAAACGTTTATGTGTACGCATTTCAAATTGCTCACGAGAATCTTTGTATTTGTGCACCGCACGAAGGATTGTGTAAACTGATTTTTCAGTTGGCAACGGAATCGGACCAGATACGCTGGCACCAGAACGTTTTGCCGTTTCAACAATCTTCTCTGCAGATTGATCAAGGATTCTATGATCATATGCTTTTAAACGAATACGAATTTTTTGTTTTGCCATTATTTTCCCTCCTTTTCGCCTACATCACGTTAGACAGTTCTCCGTGAGAAAAACCTGATCACCTTGCCATGGCAAAGCGGCCGGGTGTGTCAGCAACCTCTCACTTCATCGCAGTCAAAGACCAACATACACTATTATACAGAAAATAGACGCATGTTGCAAGGTTTATTTAAAGAACCTTGTGGTTTTCACACTTTGATTATTATACAGGTGATGCCATGATTAATCAAGGATATGCCTGTTTTCTTTCAGAGATGGAAAGATGCGAATCGGCTGACAACTTCAGCAAAGCGATCCGGCTCTTCCAAGTGAGGCGAATGGGCTGAGTTTTCAAACCAGTGCCATTCTTTATAAGGAGCCTCAACCTTCTGATAATATTCGTAAGATATCGTTCCCGGCACCGTCAAATCGAATCTTCCTGACATAAAACAGCACGGTATTTCAATAGAAGAAACTGATTGCCCGGCATCAAAGAAAATGAGATCTTCCCATAGATATTTCAGGCTGAACATCTGTCCCCGCGCGGCTAAGAAGCTGCCTCTCACACCGTACGGTTCACCAAACAGCATTCGTCCGCCTGCTTTAAGGGTGCCGATCGGATTATGGGTAAAACCTCCTCCCTTCATCTCGATACAAAGCAGAAACAATGAGCGCTGCAGCTGGCCGTTCCATGGAGGTGCACCGATAAAGCTCAGCGTCTTTTGCAGCAGGCGGTGTTTGCGCTCCCTGCTCCATTCCGTCAGCAGCCGGTAAGCTTCCGTTTCTTCCTTTTGGATATTTACAACCTGACTGATACCGATATACCCATAATACAAATCAGATCTCTCTTGAAGAACATGAAGCGCCAGGACTGATCCCCACGAATAGCCGGCGATATATATTTTTTGCCTGTTGAATTGCTTGCATAAGCGTTCGGTCAAATGAATGGTGTCAGCTGTCAGCTGATCCAAAGTCATAGACGAGCCCGGAATTTCATTTGAATATGAAAGTCCCGCCCCTCTCTGATCCCAGTTCACAACAGTGAAATGCTTTTCCAGCTCGCTCTGGTACTTTTTCGCATAACCGATTTGAGGCGTGCCGGGTCCGCCGTGCAAAAACAAAAGCAGCGGATTGTTCCTGTCATTACCATTAACCATAATGGTCTGTTCGCTGTCGTTAATCAGCAGTTGTTGAAGCATTGAAATCCGTTTTGTCTTGAAGTTATCAATCATCGCTCTGCTCCTAAATTTTGTATAACTTCTATTATACATTGAATCAGCCGGGAAACAAAAAAACGAGGCCCCGCATGGGACCCCGCATTAATGAACGAGTCGATTACTCAGTGATTGTAGAAACAACGCCTGAACCAACTGTACGTCCGCCTTCACGAATAGAGAAACGAGTTCCTTCTTCGATAGCGATTGTAGAGATAAGTTCAACGATCATTTCAGTGTTATCTCCAGGCATAACCATTTCTACGCCTTCTGGAAGATTGATGATACCAGTTACGTCAGTTGTACGGAAGTAGAACTGAGGACGGTAGTTAGAGAAGAATGGAGTATGACGTCCACCCTCTTCTTTAGAAAGAACGTAAACTTCAGCTTTGAATTTGCTGTGTGGAGTGATTGTACCTGGTTTAGCAAGTACTTGACCACGTTGGATGTCTTCACGAGCTACACCGCGAAGAAGTGCACCGATGTTGTCTCCAGCTTCAGCATAGTCAAGAAGCTTACGGAACATTTCAACACCTGTAACAGTTGTTTTGCTGTTTTCTTCTTGAAGACCGATGATTTCAACTTCGTCACCGACTTTAACTTGTCCGCGTTCTACACGGCCAGTAGCAACTGTACCACGACCAGTGATTGAGAATACGTCCTCAACTGGCATCATGAATGGTTTTTCAGTGTCGCGTTCTGGAGTTGGGATGTACTCGTCAACTGCAGCCATAAGTTCAAGAATTTTTTCTTCGTACTCAGCGTCGCCTTCAAGAGCTTTAAGAGCAGAACCCTTAACAACTGGTACATCATCACCAGGGAAGTCGTATTCGCTAAGAAGATCGCGAACTTCCATTTCAACAAGCTCAAGAAGCTCTTCGTCGTCTACCATGTCGCATTTGTTAAGGAATACTACGATGTATGGTACACCAACGTTTTTAGAAAGAAGGATGTGCTCACGAGTTTGTGGCATTGGGCCATCAGCAGCAGATACTACAAGGATAGCTCCGTCCATTTGCGCAGCACCAGTGATCATGTTTTTAACATAGTCAGCGTGTCCTGGGCAGTCAACGTGTGCATAGTGACGAGTGTCAGTTTCGTACTCAACGTGTGCAGTAGAGATTGTGATACCGCGCTCACGTTCTTCTGGAGCACCATCAATTTGATCGTACGCCATAGCTGTACCTTTACCAGATTTCTTATGAAGTACTGTTGAGATAGCAGCAGTTAATGTTGTTTTACCATGGTCAACGTGTCCAATTGTACCGATATTGGCATGTGATTTGGAACGGTCGAATTTTTCTTTAGCCATTCTAAAATCCTCCTTAAGAGCTTTTAATTAGTAATGTATAGAGTGATAGAAAGTGAAAGCAAGCTCTCACTTCCTCATCTTACAATAGTAGTTATACTTGAGTTAAGTGGCAAAATCAATTATTCGCCTTTATTTTTTTTGATAATCTCTTCAGCGATGCTCTTCGGCACTTCTTCGTAGTGATCCATGAACATTGTGAACGTACCGCGTCCTTGCGTGTTAGAACGAAGGGCAGTAGCGTAACCGAACATTTCAGCAAGAGGTACCATCGCACGCACAACTTGAGCGTTACCGCGAGCTTCCATACCTTCTACGCGTCCGCGACGAGAAGTAACATCACCCATGATGTCTCCCATGTATTCTTCAGGAATAACAACTTCAACTTTCATGATTGGTTCAAGAAGAACTGGGTTACATTTGCTGACTGCATTTTTCAATGCCATAGAAGCAGCGACTTTAAACGCCATTTCGTTTGAGTCAACATCATGGTAAGATCCATCAAAAAGTTTTGCCTTGATGTCGATTAGCGGGAATCCGGCTAAGACACCATTTTCAAGAGAGTCTTCAAGACCTGCTTGTACGGCTGGGATGTATTCACGAGGAACGACACCACCGACGATTGCGTTTTCGAATTCAAAGCCAGCGCCTTCTTCGTTCGGTTCAAATTCGATCCAAACGTGACCGAACTGACCGCGTCCGCCTGATTGACGTACGAATTTACCTTCAACTTTTGCACCGGTACGGAATGTCTCACGGTACGCAACTTGAGGAGCACCAACGTTAGCTTCAACTTTGAACTCACGCTTCATACGATCAACAATGATATCAAGGTGAAGCTCACCCATACCAGAGATGATTGTTTGACCCGTTTCAGGGTTTGTTTGTGTACGGAATGTAGGATCTTCTTCAGCAAGTTTTGCTAAAGCGATACCCATTTTATCTTGGTCAGCTTTTGATTTAGGCTCAATCGCTACGTCGATAACAGGCTCTGGGAATTCCATTGATTCAAGGATTACAAGATCCTTCTCATCACATAGAGTATCTCCAGTAGAAGTATCTTTTAGACCTACAGCAGCTGCGATGTCTCCAGCGTAAACAGTAGAGATCTCTTCACGGCTGTTAGCGTGCATTTGAAGGATACGTCCTACGCGCTCACGCTTGCCTTTTGTAGAGTTCTTTACATATGAACCGGAATCAAGTGTACCGGAATATACGCGGAAGAATGTCAGCTTACCGACATAAGGGTCAGTCATAACTTTAAATGCAAGTGCAGAGAATGGCTCTTCATCAGAAGAATGACGAACGATCTCTTCATCTGTGTCAGGACGCACACCTTTGATTGCAGCAACATCAGTTGGCGCAGGAAGGTAGTCAAGAACAGCATCAAGTACAAGCTGAACACCTTTGTTTTTGAAAGCAGACCCAACAAGTACAGGGTAGAATTCAACATTCAGTGTACCTTTACGGATAGCAGCTTTCAGTTCAGGAATAGTGATTTCTTCACCCTCAAGGTACTTTTCCATAAGCTCTTCATCAAGCTCAGCTACAGCTTCAATCAGGCTGCTGCGAAGCTCTTCAGCTTGCTCTTTGTACTCTTCAGGGATTTCTTTCGCATCTGAACGAGTTCCAAGGTCATCTTCATAGAAATACGCAACGTTTTCTACTAAGTCGATGATACCTTCGAAGTTGTCTTCAGCACCGATCGGCAATTGAATTGCGTGAGCGTTAGCTTGAAGACGGTCTCTCAGAGTGCCTACAGAGTAAAGGAAGTCTGCGCCGATTTTGTCCATTTTGTTGACAAATACGACACGCGGTACTCCGTAAGTTGTTGCTTGGCGCCATACTGTTTCTGTTTGAGGTTCAACACCTGATTGAGCATCAAGTACGGCAACCGCACCATCAAGTACACGAAGTGAACGTTCAACTTCAACTGTGAAGTCTACGTGTCCCGGTGTATCGATGATGTTTACACGGTAACCTTTCCACTGTGCAGTTGTTGCTGCAGAAGTGATTGTGATTCCGCGTTCTTGCTCCTGCTCCATCCAGTCCATTTGCGAAGCACCTTCGTGAGTTTCGCCAATTTTATGGATACGGCCTGTGTAGAACAAGATCCGTTCTGTAGTTGTCGTTTTACCGGCATCGATGTGAGCCATGATCCCGATATTACGAGTTTTTTCTAAGGAGAACTCTCTTGCCATTGGGTAATTTCTCCTTCCTCATTAGGGAATTGTAATTTTGATTATATAAATCCTACCAGCGGTAGTGAGCGAATGCTTTGTTCGCTTCTGCCATCTTGTGAGTGTCTTCACGTTTCTTAACGGCAGCACCAGTGTTGTTAGCTGCATCAAGAATTTCGTTAGCCAGGCGCTCTTCCATTGTTTTTTCTCCGCGAAGACGCGCATAGTTAACCAACCAGCGAAGACCAAGAGTTGTACGGCGTTCAGGACGAACTTCTACAGGCACTTGGTAGTTAGCTCCACCTACACGGCGTGCTTTTACTTCAAGTACAGGCATGATGTTTTTCAAAGCTTGTTCGAAAACCTCCATTGCATCATTGCCAGTGCGTTCTTTAATGATATCGAATGACTTGTATAGGATTGTTTGAGATTTACCTTTTTTACCGTCGATCATCATTTTGTTGATCAGGCGGGATACAAGCTTAGAGTTGTAAAGCGGATCAGGTAAAACGTCTCTTTTTGCTACAGGACCTTTACGTGGCATCTGAATATCCTCCCTTCATAGTTTTAATGATTTATTTGATTACTTTGCTTTAGGGCGTTTAGTACCGTATTTAGAACGGCCTTGCGCACGGTTTTCAACTCCGGCAGTATCAAGCGCACCACGAACGATGTGGTAGCGTACCCCCGGTAAGTCTTTTACACGTCCGCCGCGGATCAGTACAACGCTGTGCTCTTGCAGGTTGTGACCGATACCAGGAATGTAGGCAGTAACCTCGATTCCGTTAGTCAAACGAACACGAGCATATTTACGAAGTGCTGAGTTCGGTTTTTTCGGTGTCATTGTACCCACACGAGTACATACCCCGCGTTTTTGTGGAGAAGATACGTTAGTGTGCTCTTTTTTAAAGCTGTTGTATCCTTTGTTTAGTGCAGGTGACTTAGAGTTTTCAACTTTGCTCACGCGTCCCTTGCGAATTAGCTGATTAATTGTAGGCATATTGTGTTCCTCCCTTCATTACGTTTTATAACCCACATACCCAGGTGGTTCATCATTAGGCAAAAAACAATGTCTTTACACAAGATTGAAATCTTATATAAAAACAAAAAGTACGCTATAACATAATGGCAACAGCTGCTGCTCCCACTTCAATTCCGCAGGCTTTGCCGAGCTTTTTCATGGAATCCACCATACAGACAGCGATGTTTTGGTTCTTTGCAAGCTGGATAACGCCAGCCGTAAGAACTGAATCCGCGTCTTTTGCCACGACGACTTCCTTCACTGAACCTCGTTTCAGAGCTTTCACTGTTTGCTTCGTACCAATAATAATTGATTTGGCCTGTGATACTTTATCATAAGACATAAACATATCCTCCAAAGTAACAGGTTTTATTCGAGCACCTTGGTTATATTATCACTCTGCGGGACGGATGTCAACATCGTATGACATTTTTTAGTGCAGTCAGCCGCAAGAATAAATGTAATACTGAGGAAAAGCTGTCGAAACAGCCTTTCCCGCAGCAGTTTATGTTATTCAGCCGGAACCATATCTTCCGCAGGCTGAACGTTTGAAACAGGTTTTACTTTTCTGTAATTCATCATACCGGTACCGGCCGGAACCAGTTTACCGATGATAACATTCTCTTTCAGGCCGAGAAGTTCATCACGCTTGCCTTTAATCGCAGCATCTGTAAGAACGCGTGTTGTTTCTTGGAATGATGCGGCAGACAAGAATGAATCTGTCTCAAGTGAAGCTTTCGTGATACCGAGAAGGACAGGACGGCCTGTAGCAGGTCGATTGCCTTCAAGCAGCACTTTTTTGTTCGCTTCTGTGAATTGGTGAATATCAAGCAATGTGCCAGGAAGAACATCAGTATCTCCGGCATCGATCACACGGACTTTGCGAAGCATCTGGCGAACCATTACTTCTACGTGTTTATCACCGATTTCAACCCCCTGCATACGGTAAACCTTCTGAACCTCATGCAGAAGATATTCCTGAACCGTTGTCAGGTCAGTAACTTTAAGAAGTTCTTTCGGATCGATAGAACCTTCTGTCAGGACTTGGCCGCGGGTAATTTGATCACCCTCAGCAACTTTCAGGCGTGAGTTGTAAGGTGCCGTGTATGAACGTGTCTCAACAGCGCCCTGAACAACAATTTCCTGCTGTTTGTCGCGGACTTCATTGATTTCGGCAATTGTACCGTCAATTTCAGAAATCGTCGCTTGACCTTTCGGATTACGCGCTTCGAAAAGCTCTTGGATACGCGGAAGACCTTGTGTGATATCGTCTCCGGCAACCCCGCCTGTGTGGAACGTACGCATTGTTAACTGTGTTCCAGGCTCACCGATAGATTGGGCGGCGATAATACCTACTGCTTCGCCGACTTCAACGTCGGTTCCGGTTGCAAGGTTTCGTCCGTAGCATCGTTTACATACACCATGAGGAGTGTTACATGTGAACGCAGAACGGATCCACACTTCTTCGATTCCTGCTTCAACGATTTCCAGCGCTTTATCTTCATCGATCAATTCGTTTTCGTTAATGAGCACAGCACCCGTTTCAGGATGTTTGATCTGTTTTCTGGCGAAACGTCCGATCAGACGCTCTTCCAGACGCTCGATGATTTCCGTACCCTCTTTAAGCGGTTTTGCAAGAATACCGCGGTCAGTTCCGCAATCTGTTTCACGAATGATAACATCCTGCGCAACATCAACAAGACGGCGTGTCAGGTAACCTGAGTCAGCTGTTTTCAGGGCGGTATCGGCAAGACCTTTACGCGCACCGTGAGTGGAGATAAAGTACTCCAATACTGTCAGGCCTTCACGGAAACTTGATTTGATCGGCAATTCAATGATTCGTCCAGCCGGGTTGGCCATCAGACCGCGCATACCCGCAAGCTGCGTAAAGTTAGATGCGTTACCACGGGCTCCTGAGTCACTCATCATGTAGATCGGGTTGACTTCGTCTAATGATTTCATCAGTTTGCCTTGGATAACGTCCTTCGCTGAACTCCAAATTGAAATAACTCTTTCATAACGTTCTTCTTCAGTGATTAAACCGCGTCTGAACTGTTTCATAACATTATCAACTTTGCTTTGTGCTTCTTCAAGGATTTCCTGCTTATCATCGAGAACGACGATATCAGAAACCCCTACTGTGATGCCGGCTTTCGTTGAATATCTGAAACCGAGGTTTTTCATGCGGTCAAGCATTTTAGACGTTTCCGTGATATGGAATCGTTTAAAGATTTCCGCGATGATTTTACCCAGAATGCCTTTTTTAAACGGTGCGTTGATCGGCTGCTCTGCAATCACAGCTTTTACGTCAGCACCTTTATCTAAGAAGAAACGGTCAGGTGTTTTCTCTTCAATGTTGCTCTTCGTCGGCTCATTCATGTAAGGGAATGACTCAGGAAGAATTTCATTGAAGACTAACTTACCGACTGTTGTAATTAACAGTTTTGAACGCTGCTCATCTGTAAATGTCACATTCTTCAGGGAGTTCGCCGCAACGGCTACTCTCGTATGAAGGTGAACATAACCGTTTTGATAAGCAAGAAGCGCTTCGTCCGTATTTTTGAAGACCATACCTTCGCCGACTGCTCCGGCGCGCTCAAGCGTCAGGTAGTAGTTTCCTAATACCATATCCTGAGACGGCGTAACAACCGGTTTACCATCTTTAGGGTTCAAGATGTTTTGGGCCGCAAGCATCAGAATGCGCGCCTCAGCTTGAGCCTCAGCTGATAAAGGTACGTGAACCGCCATTTGGTCACCGTCAAAGTCAGCGTTATAAGCTGTACATACTAACGGGTGAAGACGGATGGCGCGTCCTTCAACAAGCGTAGGTTCGAAAGCCTGGATACCTAATCTGTGAAGCGTAGGGGCACGGTTCAGTAAGACCGGATGCTCCTTAATGACAGATTCAAGTACATCCCATACTTCAGGCTGCACGCGTTCGATTTTGCGTTTTGCGCTCTTGATATTGTGAGCAAGACCTTTTTCAACAAGCTCTTTCATAACGAATGGCTTGAAGAGCTCAAGCGCCATTTCCTTCGGCAATCCGCACTGATACATTTTCAGGTGCGGACCTACGACGATAACGGAACGTCCTGAGTAGTCTACACGTTTACCGAGAAGGTTCTGACGGAAACGCCCTTGTTTCCCTTTCAGCATATGAGAAAGAGATTTGAGCGGACGGTTACCCGGTCCGGTAACCGGACGGCCGCGGCGTCCGTTGTCAATCAGAGCATCGACTGCTTCCTGAAGCATACGTTTTTCGTTCTGAACGATGATGCTAGGAGCGCCGAGGTCTAACAGACGTTTTAAACGGTTGTTACGGTTGATGACACGACGGTAAAGGTCGTTCAGGTCAGACGTTGCGAAACGTCCGCCGTCAAGCTGAACCATCGGTCTTAACTCAGGCGGAATAACCGGTAGCACATCGAGGATCATCCAAGACGGCTTGTTTCCTGAATTACGGAAGGCTTCAAGCACTTCAAGGCGTTTGATCGCACGCGTACGGCGCTGTCCTTGAGAGGTTTTCAGCTCTTCTTTTAACATATCAACTTCTTTGACGAGGTCGATGTCCTGCAGAAGTTTATTAATGGCTTCCGCACCCATAGAGGCTTGGAATTTGTTTCCGTACTTATCCAGATACGCACGGTATTCCTTTTCAGATAAAAGCTGTTTCTTTTCGAGCGGTGTATTGGCCGGGTCAGTTACGACGTAAGAAGCAAAGTAAATGACTTCTTCCAGCGCACGCGGTGACATATCCAATACAAGACCCATACGGCTCGGAATACCTTTGAAATACCAAATGTGAGAAACCGGGGCAGCCAGTTCAATATGCCCCATTCTCTCACGACGGACTTTAGCCCGCGTTACTTCAACTCCGCAACGGTCACAAACTACGCCTTTATAACGAACCCGCTTGTACTTGCCGCAATGACATTCCCAGTCCTTCGTCGGTCCGAAAATGCGTTCGCAGAACAGGCCGTCCTTTTCAGGTTTCAACGTACGATAGTTTATCGTTTCAGGCTTTTTCACTTCACCAAAAGACCATGAACGGATTTTATCCGGTGAAGCAAGACCGATGTTCATATACTCAAAATTGTTCACATCTAGCAAGGGGCCTACCTCCCTTTTTATCTTCGGATTAACCGATGTCACTTGCCTTTATCAATCAGAGACTATTCTTTTGTTACTGCGTCACGTTCAACGTCTGGAGATGCTGTTTCTTCCGGCGCTTCATCACCTGATAATGCAAGGCCGTCAGCTTGTTTCGCATCTTCTTCGTCTTCTAAATCTCTCATTTCTATTTCTTCTTCATCACTTGAGAGGATTTTTACGTCCATACCTAAGCTTTGAAGCTCTTTGATCAATACTTTGAATGATTCCGGAACACCAGGCTCTGGAACATTATCGCCTTTGACGATGGCTTCATATGTTTTCACACGTCCGACCACGTCATCGGACTTCACAGTCAGGATTTCTTGAAGCGTGTAAGCTGCGCCGTAAGCTTCAAGCGCCCAAACCTCCATCTCACCGAAACGCTGTCCGCCGAATTGGGCTTTACCGCCGAGAGGCTGCTGCGTAACAAGTGAGTAAGGGCCTGTAGAACGGGCATGAAGTTTATCATCAACCATGTGTGCCAGTTTGATCATGTACATGATTCCGACAGATACACGGTTGTCGAACGGTTCTCCCGTACGGCCGTCATAGAGAACTGTTTTAGCGTCTCTTGACATGCCTGCTTCTTCAAGTGTTTCCCACACGTCTTCTTCACGCGCGCCGTCAAATACAGGTGACGCGATGTGAATGCCGAGGTAGCGGGCAGCCATACCCATGTGAAGTTCTAATACCTGACCGATATTCATACGTGATGGTACACCCAGCGGGTTAAGCATGATATCGATCGGCGTGCCGTCAGGAAGGTAAGGCATATCTTCTTCAGGAAGAATCTTCGAGATAACCCCTTTATTTCCGTGACGTCCGGCCATTTTATCCCCTTCAGAAATCTTACGTTTCTGAACGATATATACGCGTACAAGCTGGTTCACTCCCGGAGGAAGTTCGTCTCCGTCTTCACGGTTGAAGACTTTTACGTCGTGGATAATTCCGCCGCCGCCATGAGGCACACGGAGAGAAGTATCACGGACTTCACGCGCTTTTTCTCCAAAGATTGCATGCAGAAGGCGCTCTTCAGCCGTAAGCTCAGTTACACCTTTAGGCGTTACTTTACCTACGAGAAGGTCTCCGTCGTGGACTTCCGCACCGATACGGATAATTCCGCGGTCATCAAGGTTGCGAAGCGCATCTTCCCCTACGTTTGGAATATCGCGGGTGATCTCTTCCGGTCCAAGCTTTGTATCACGTGCTTCTGATTCATATTCTTCAATGTGAATAGATGTGTATACATCATCTTTCACAAGGCGTTCACTCATGATGATGGCATCCTCATAGTTATAACCATCCCATGTCATGAAGCCGACCATTACGTTGCGGCCTAGAGCAAGTTCACCCAGCTCCATTGAAGGGCCGTCAGCAAGGATTTCTCCTTTGACTACTTCATCACCGACACTGACGATCGGACGCTGGTTGTAGCACGTACCTTGGTTGGAGCGGACAAATTTCAGCAAGCTGTACTTATCCAGGTTGCCTTTTACTTTTTGACCGTCAATTTCTTCATAGCGGCGCACCCATACGTTTTTCGCTTCCACCCGTTCAACGATACCAGGGTGTTTACAAATAACGGCTGCACCGGAGTCTTTACCGGATACGTATTCCATACCCGTTCCGACGATCGGAGCTTCCGGCTGCATCAAAGGCACAGCCTGACGCTGCATGTTCGCTCCCATGAGGGCGCGGTTCGAGTCATCGTTTTCCAAGAACGGAATACATGCTGTCGCAGCAGATACAACCTGTTTAGGAGATACGTCCATGTAATCCACGCGGTTGCGGGCTACAACGGTGTTTTCCCCTCTGAAACGGGCTACGATGCTGTCATCCAAGAAAGAACCGTCATCGCTCAGCTTAGCGTTCGCTTGGGCTACGACATAGTTATCCTCTTCATCAGCAGTCAGGTAGTCGATTCTAGGCGTTACTTTTCCTGTTTCAGGATCAACGCGGCGGTATGGTGTCTCAATGAAACCAAAGCGGTTTACTTTCGCAAATGATGACAATGAGTTGATCAAACCGATGTTCGGGCCCTCAGGCGTTTCGATCGGACACATACGTCCGTAGTGAGAGTAGTGAACGTCACGTACTTCCATACCTGCACGCTCACGCGTCAAACCGCCCGGTCCGAGAGCTGACAGACGGCGTTTATGCGTCAATTCAGCAAGCGGGTTCGTCTGATCCATGAATTGAGAAAGCTGTGAGCTTCCGAAGAACTCTTTAATAGACGCAATAACAGGTCTGATGTTAATCAGCTGCTGCGGCGTAATTGTGTTTGTGTCTTGAATTGACATTCTTTCACGTACGACACGTTCCATCCGGCTTAAACCGATACGGAATTGGTTTTGCAGGAGTTCACCTACAGAACGCAGACGGCGGTTTCCGAGATGGTCGATATCATCAGTGTCGCCCACTCCGTGCAGGAGGTTGAAGAAGTAGCTGATAGAAGAAATAATATCAGCAGGCGTAATGTTCTTAATCGCCTCTTCAATGTAAGCATTGCCGATCACGTTGATCGTCTGCTCTCCTTCTGCATCAGTAGGAGCATAGATTTTAATGGATTGAAGCATCACTTCATCCTCGACTACGCCGCCGTTAGGATAAAGTTTTCTGAAGCCGATTCCATTTTCTAAGTATGGCAGTACTTTATCAAGTGTTCTTCTGTCAAGAATTTGCCCTTTTTCAGCGAGAATTTCACCGGTTTCAGGATCCACCAATGTTTCTGCAAGGCGCTGGTTAAACAGGCGGTTCTTGATATGAAGCTTTTTATTAATTTTATAGCGTCCTACATTCGCAAGGTCGTATCGCTTCGGATCGAAGAAACGGGAATCCAGTAAGCTCTTTGCGTTTTCTACTGTAGGCGGCTCTCCGGGACGAAGACGCTCATAGATTTCAAGAAGCGCTTTGTCACTGTTTTCAGTGTTGTCCTTATCCAGTGTATTGCGGAGATATTCGTTCTCTCCAATGAGATCGAGAATCTCTTGGTCGGAACCGAAGCCGAGAGCACGCAAAAGAACCGTAACCGGCAACTTACGTGTGCGATCAATGCGGACATACACAACATCTTTCGCATCAGTTTCGTATTCTAACCATGCGCCACGGTTTGGAATGACAGTCGCGGTAAAACCTTTTTTACCGTTTTTGTCTACTTTACCACTGAAATATACACTTGGAGACCGAACAAGCTGAGATACGATAACACGTTCTGCACCGTTGATGATAAAAGTACCGGTATCTGTCATAATAGGGAAATCACCCATGAAGACATCCTGGTCTTTTACCTCTCCAGTTTCTTTGTTAATTAAACGAACCTTCACTCTTAGCGGAGCTGAGTAAGTCACATCACGTTCTTTTGACTCTTCAACGGGATACTTAGGATCTCCTAAACTGTAGTCAATGAACTCAAGAGAGAGGTTACCAGTGAAATCCTCAATTGGTGATATGTCTTGAAACATCTCTCTAAGACCCTCATCAAGAAACCACTGATAAGAAGAGGTTTGAATTTCAATGAGATTTGGTAATTCTAACACTTCGCTAATGCGAGCATAGCTTCTGCGCTGGCGGTGTCGTCCATACTGAACTAGTTGACCTGTCAACTGATTCACCCCTCAAATCATGCGTATTATATGTGTAATAAGCATCTCTTACAATGAAGAAATACTTTTACAAGACAAAAGAAAAAAGGGTTTCTAATTAAGAAAACCACATCCAAAAACAAATACCGATTTTATTAGCATTTCCATGTTTGTATAATTTATACATGCACTATGATTATTCAGCATATCATGCAAAATATATACATTGGCATTTTACAATATTAACATAGCTGAAAATTCAAGTCAAACTTTTTTTGCTTTTATGATATAATAGCCTTTCTTTTTTTGAATGACAGAAACTTCGTCAAAAAGTTCCTTCAGTTTTTCAACGGCAGAAGGCCCGCCCTGTTTTTTCTGTATAACGATCCACAATTCACCTGAAGCCCTTAAATGCTCAGCGCTTTTTTCAAAAATGGCATGGACAACTTTTTTTCCGGCGCGGATTGGGGGGTTTGTAATAATCGAAGCAAATGTTTGAGCAGAATCAATGTTTGAAAATAAATCACTCTGATATATCCGAACGTTTTTTATTCCGTTTTTTTCTGCATTTTCATTTGACAGCTCTACGGCTCTTTCATTCACATCAATCATGTGTACGGTCCGGTCTGTAAATTCACCGGCAAGCGACAGACCAATCGGGCCGTAACCGCAGCCTGCATCCAGGAAGTCACCGTCAATCTCAGGCTCTTCAAACGCTTCAATTAAGACACGCGAACCGAAATCAACTTCCTTTTTTGAGAAAACGCCGCTGTCACTTGTGAATGTATAAGATCTGTTCCGCAGTGTAAATGACCATGTCTGTTTATCGCTTTTAACTGAAGGTTTTTCTGAATAATAGTGTTCACTCATTATTAGAACCTCCTTTTTTAATTGCACTTAAAGAAAAGCAAAGAAAAAGCCCGCCTCATAAAAGCGAGCTTCCCCTACAGGCAAGTGAAGATTACTTAACTTCTACAGAAGCGCCAACTTCTTCAAGTTTAGCTTTAAGCTCTTCAGCTTCTTCTTTCGCAATACCTTCTTTAAGTGGTTTTGGAGTGTTGTCAACAAGTTCTTTAGCTTCTTTCAAGCCAAGACCAGTGATTTCACGAACAACTTTGATAACTTTGATTTTCTGAGCACCTGCTCCAGCAAGGATAAGGTCGAATTCGCTTTGCTCTTCAGCAGCGCCGCCAGCAGCAGCTCCGCCAGCTACAGCTACAGGAGCAGCAGCAGTTACGCCGAATTCTTCTTCGATTGCTTTTACTAGGTCGTTCAATTCAAGTACAGTCGCTTCTTTAACGGAAGCAATGATTTCTTCGATATTTAAAGCCATTTGAAATTCCTCCATTTGTTTTATTTTAGGGTAAAATCAGATTAAGCGCCTTGTTCTTCCTTTTGGTCTGCAACTGCTTTAGCTGCAAGTGCAAGGTTGCGAACTGGAGCTTGAAGTACGCTAAGCAACATAGAAAGTAAGCCTTCGCGTGAAGGAAGTTCAGCAAGAGCTTTCACTTCTTCAACAGAAGATACTTTTCCTTCGATAACGCCCGCTTTGATTTCCAGAGCTTCGTGATTCTTCGCGAACTCGTTAAGAACTTTTGCCGGAGCGACAACATCTTCAGTACTGAATGCGATCGCATTCGGTCCAGTTAAGACATCATTCAAACCATCAAGTTCAGCTTGTTCAACCGCACGGCGAGTCATTGTGTTTTTGTACACTTTGAACTCTACGTTAGCTTCGCGAAGCTGTTTACGGAGTTCAGTTACTTCAGAAACGTTAAGTCCGCGGTAGTCAACGATGATCGTTGATTTGCTTTCTTTCAGTTTAGAAGCAATCTCTTCAACAACAACTTTTTTTGTTTCAATTGCGCTGCTCATGGTTACACCTCCTGTAGATTTTGTGTAACACTTATACCGCTAGGTGATCACGACTGTGACGACGATTCCATATAAAAAGCCTCCATGTGGACATGGAGGCTGTATATACAAGCATACGTAACGTAATAGCTGTGATATATATACACCTCGGCAGGATATTAAGCCACAACGGCCCCTGCTGTCTACGGTATAAATGACATATTATATTTTACAACATTTTGAATCATATCAGAATGCTGATCTAAAGTCAAATATTATTTTACGTTGAAAGTAGAAGCGTCTACTTTGACACCAGGGCCCATAGTAGAAGTAACGGCAACGTTTTTCACGTAAACACCTTTAGCCGCAGCCGGTTTTGCTTTCAGGATTGTATCATACATTGTTGTGAAGTTCTCAACAAGTTTTTCATCCTCGAAAGAAACTTTTCCGATTGGAACATGGATGTTACCAGCTTTATCAACGCGGTATTCAACTTTACCAGCTTTGATTTCGCCGATTGCTTTTTCTACTTCGAATGTAACAGTTCCTGTTTTAGGGTTTGGCATAAGACCTTTTGGTCCAAGCACACGGCCGATTTTACCGACTTCACCCATCATGTCAGGAGTCGCAACGATTACATCAAATTCGAACCAGCCTTGCTGGATTTTCGTGATGTAATCAGAATCGCCTACGTAGTCTGCACCGGCAGCTTCAGCTTCTTTTGCTTTTTCGCCTTTAGCGAATACAAGCACACGCTGAGTTTTACCAGTTCCGTTAGGAAGAACGACTGCACCGCGGATTTGCTGATCGTTTTTACGAGGGTCAACCCCTAAACGAAAAGCAACTTCAACTGTAGCGTCGAATTTAGCTGTGTTTGTTTTTTTAGTAAGCGCCACTGCTTCAGCGACGTCGTAAGCTTTTGCACGGTCTACAAGCTTCGCAGCTTCAACGTACTTTTTACCTTTTTTAGCCATTTTAAAATTTCCTCCTTATGTGGTTATAGCGGAATAACCTCCCACGAATAAGGGTTGCGAACTTGTGAAAACTCGCAACCCGACAAGAAACAAATTAATCCTCGATAACGATACCCATACTGCGGGCAGTACCTTCAACCATGCGCATTGCCGCTTCAACGTCTGCTGCGTTTAAGTCAGGCATTTTCGTTTCAGCGATTTCGCGAACCTTATCGCGCTTAACGGTTGCCACTTTATTACGGTTTGGTTCACCAGAACCAGACTCAATTCCAGCTGCTTTTTTAAGCAATACTGCAGCAGGCGGAGTTTTTGTAATAAATGTAAATGAACGGTCTTCGTAAACCGAAATTTCAACAGGAATGATTAAACCAGCTTGGTCAGCTGTACGAGCGTTAAACTCCTTACAGAATCCCATGATATTTACACCGGCTTGACCTAGTGCAGGTCCAACTGGCGGCGCTGGGTTAGCTTTTCCAGCAGGAATTTGCAATTTTACAACTTTTACTACTTTTTTAGCCACGAGACACACCTCCTTAAGTCCGTGATGTGGTAATAGGGTAAACCCTCCCACTCAAGGTTTCATTCTTTATATGAATGACGAAATATCAAGCTAGCTGCCTTGGATTAGTCCAAGACGTACCTTTGCTATATTATCATTAATATATAGCAATTTCAAGTTTTTTCACATTACAATTTGTCGATCTGGGTAAATTCCAGTTCAACAGGCGTTTCACGGCCGAACATGTTAACGAATACTTTCACTTTGCTCTTATCATAATCAATCTCTTCAATTGACCCTGTAAAGTTGGCGAATGGTCCGTCTATGACTTTGACTGTCTCATTCAATTCAAAATCAATGTCGGTTTTCCGCTCGTCCATGCCCATCCGTTTTAAGATGGCTTCCGCTTCGCCGGGTAAAAGCGGAGTCGGTTTTGAGCCTGAACCCGCTGATCCGACGAATCCGGTAACGCCCGGCGTGTTGCGGACCACATACCATGAATCATCAGTCATGACGATTTCAACAAGCACATAACCCGGGAACACTTTCTTTTTGACTACTTTTTTCTTGCCGTTCTTAATATCAGTCTCTTCTTCTTCAGGAACGACCACGCGGAAAATTTTATCCTGCATTCCCATTGATTCCACACGTTTTTCAAGGTTTGCTTTTACTTTGTTTTCATAACCGGAATACGTATGAACAACATACCAATTCTTTTCCATTCTATCAGGACTCTGCAGTCCTTCCCTCCCCGCATTTAAAAATGAAGTGTAAAACAAAAAATAGGCTCAGAGCCTATGAATCCTTTTTTTCAACACAATAAAAAACCCGCTGAACGGGTTTTGGCAAACGATATTATGATCTATTATAGCACGTATTGCTGATCATTATTCAACTATTAAACGAATTAATTGAGAAATTCCTGTATCAAGGAGGGCAAAAAAGATAACAAAAAAGATAACCGTTGAAATCACCGTGATCGTATAGCGCGTTAACTCTTTGCCTTTTGGCCAGCTAACCTTTTTCATTTCTTTCCCAACATCTTTAAAGAAACTCATCATGCGCATGTAAAAGACCTCCACAATTTAAAAAGCGAACACTATTTTGTTTCTAAATGAGCCGTATGTGAATTGCAAGTGCTGCAGTACTTCTTAACTTCTAACCGCTCAGCCGCTGATGCAGAGCTTTTCATTGTCGTATAATTACGATTTCCGCATGTTTTGCATGCCAGCGTAATCTTTTTTCTCATATCGTTACACCTTTTCCTAAATAGACATTCATTTATCTTAATAAAATAGCACAGTCAGAAAAATTCTGTCAATATGACACAGAAACCCGCTACATGCTGATTTCTCTTATTTCTAAATACTTCTCAAGCTTGCGCTTCACGCGCTGCAGGGCATTATCGATTGATTTTACGTGTCGGTTTAAGTCATCTGAAATTTCTTGGTAACTTCTTCCGTCTAAATACAAAACAAGCACCTTTCTCTCCAGATCGCTCAGCAGTTCTCCCATTTTCATTTCAATATCATCAAATTCTTCCTGATTAATAATCATTTCTTCAGGATTTAACGTTTTAGCGCCCGAGATGACATCAAGCAGTGTTCTGTCTGATTCTTCATCAAAAATAGGCTTGTCTAAAGAAACATAGGAATTTAAAGGAATGTGTTTCTGACGGGTAGCTGTCTTTATAGCGGTAATAATCTGGCGGGTAATGCATAATTCTGCAAAAGCTTTAAATGAAGTGAGCTTGTCCTCTCTAAAGTCTCGGATAGACTTATATAAGCCTATCATCCCTTCCTGTACAATATCTTCTCTGTCAGCCCCTATTAAAAAATAAGACCTGGCTTTCGCCCGTACGAAATTACGGTACTTCGTAATCAAGTAATCTAACGCATCACTATCCCCAACATGAACCTTTTCAATGACCTGCTCGTCCTCCAACTGGCAAAACTGCACTTTGTTGAATTTTCCCTTGTTGTTCTGTAGATTCACTGCGATCCCCCCGGCGCACGTAGATAGAAATATTATACATTAATGGGCGAAAAAGCGTCAACCTAATCCAGGCCGCCGCGACGCCACTTTTCAAACGTTTTCAAAACCTCTTCGGACAGCTCGATTTTACCCGGGGGTTTTTCGGAAGTGATCTTTGAAACCCGTCTTTGAATCCGGCGTTCTATCGCATCAACTTCCCTCAGCAGCTCCCGGGCGGATTTGCGGAGAGCCCCTTGTCCGAAAATCGCCCACTGCTCCGTGTAATCGGAGGTCGCGACATGAATCTGTGTCGCGATATTATTCAGCGCCTGGGCAAGCTTCTCGATCCGCTCATCCGCCGTTTCATTCTCCCGTGTGAAAATCACTTCGACTCTGTGATTCGTGTGTTTTTTCTCTATGCCTTTTACCAGATGCGCGTCAAACACCACAATGACTTTGATTCCCGTGTATGACTGATATTCCGCCATCTTCTGAATCAGCACATCTCTCGCTTCTTCAAAACTGTTCGCTTTTAAATCCTTTAGCTGCGGCCAAGCTCCTATCATGTTGTATCCGTCTACTAATAGGATGTCCATCGGTCTTTATTCCCCTAAAGGATTTCGTTTCCGGTAGACTTCATACATCAGAAGGCCGGCCGCTACCGACGCATTCAGAGACGTGACTTTTCCGGCCATCGGAAGTTTAATGAGAAAATCACATTTCTCTTTCACAAGGCGGCCCATTCCTCTGCCTTCGCTTCCGATAACAAGCGCCAAAGGCATCTTGCCGTCCATAGAGCGGTAGTCTTCCCGGGCGGATGCATCCGTTCCGACGACCCAAATGCCCCGCTCCTTCATTTCATCAAGTGTCCGGGCAAGGTTGGTCACCTTCACGACGGGAATGTGTTCAATGGCACCGGTCGATGCTTTTGCGACCGTCGCAGTCAGTCCGACCGCTCTGCGTTTCGGAATAACGATGCCGTGTGCGCCGACGGCATCAGCCGTTCTCATGATAGACCCGAGATTATGAGGGTCTTCCAGCTCGTCCAATATGAGAAAGAAAGGCTGTTCGTTTCTCTCTTCCGCTCTTTTATATAATTCGTCTAATTGTGCATATTCATATGCAGCCACCTGGGCGACAACTCCCTGATGCTGCCCCTCCACCATCTGATCGAGTTTTTTCCTCGGTACAAATTGAATGGTGACGCCGCGCTTTTTAGCAAGCTCCATCACCTGCTGCGCCTGTCCTTTTACTGTGTTTTCCGCCATCCATAACTTGTACAGCTTGCGATCTGACTTTAACGTCTCAATCACCGCGTTTTTTCCTATGACGTAATCATGTTGCTGACTCATTTGTTTTCCTCCCTGACGTCCCGACTTGTAAAGCCTCAGTAATCAGCTGATTCAGTCTTTCTTCTCTTTTCTCAAGAAAAAGATATCCGAGCAAAGCCTCAAAAGCTGTACTATGGCGGTACGTCTGTACATCTGTGTTTTTAGGTGTCGTCCCTGATTTCGCGTTTCTTCCTCTTCTCAGCACGGCTTCCTCTTCTTCCGTGAAAAAGGATTCGTCCTGAAGGCGGAACAGAATGTCTGCCTGTGATTTTGCCGATACAATCCGGCTTGCTTTCTTATGAAGGTCATTCGGTTTCGTATGGCCCTGCTTAAGCAGGTGATGCCGGACATATATTTCAAAAATGGCATCACCCATATAAGCGAGCGCAAGACCGTTTAACTGCTTTGAATCTTTGATTTGTTCAAATTGAAGCATCCGCTTACTCTCCCCGCTTCCAGCGAGTTCCCTGAGCCGTATCCTCAAGAATGATATTCATGCTTTTCAGCTGATCGCGAATCTGGTCGGATAAAGCAAAATCGCGATTGCGGCGGGCTTCATTTCTCTTCTCAATCAATTCTTCAATTTCTTCATCGACAAGCTCTTCTTCGCCGAGCGTAAGTCCGAGAACAGATCCGATTCTGTCAAACATGCTGATAAAGGCTTTAATGACGTGATCCGCCGTATTGTCCTCCTGCATGTAGTAGTTGGCGAGCTTCGCTAAATCAAACCAAACGGAAATCGCATTCGCCGTATTAAAATCATCATCCATTGCTTCTTCAAATGCCGTGCGGTGCTCTTCGATCTTAGCGAGCCACTCCTCGTCATTGTCAGTCAGATTTGTACTGCTGTTCAAACGATGGTTTAAATTACTGTAGGCCGTCTTCAAGCGGTTAAACGCATTTTTTGTTTTCTCAAGCAGCTCCTCCGAATAGTTGATCGGGTGGCGGTAATGAACGGACAGCATGAAAAATCTCAGCAGCTGCGGGTCATATTGCTTAATGATATCGTGCACCAAAACAAAGTTGCCGAGCGATTTTGACATTTTCTCATTATCTATATTGATATAACCGTTGTGAAGCCAGTATTTTGCGAATGTCTTGCCTGTCAATGCTTCGGATTGCGCGATTTCATTTTCATGGTGCGGGAATGTCAGGTCCTGACCGCCGGCATGAATATCGATTTCGTCACCCAAATACTTTTTCACCATTGCGGAGCATTCAATATGCCAGCCCGGGCGGCCTTTTCCCCAAGGGCTATCCCATGAGATTTCTCCGTCTTTGGCGGCTTTCCAAAGAGCAAAATCCAGCGCATCCTCTTTCTTCTCACCGACACGGATACGTGCGCCTGATCTGAGTTCATCAATTGATTGCTGAGAAAGCTTGCCGTAGCCTTCGAAGGCTCTTGTTTTGAAATAGACGTCGCCTTCTGATTCATAAGCGTAGCCTTTTTTAATCAGCTCACTGACAAATTCAATAATGGCGTCCATGTTCTCCATGACCCGAGGGTGAAGATCTGCTTTCCGGCATCCGAGGGCGCCCACGTCTTCAAAATACGCTTTAATGAACCGCTCAGAAACGGTCGGAACGTCCTCGCCGAGCTCGTTGGCGGCTTTAATCAGTTTGTCGTCAACATCGGTGAAATTCGATACATATTGAACGTCGTACCCTTTATACTCCAAATAGTTGCGTACAGTATCATATACAATCGCCGGACGGGCGTTTCCGATATGAATATAGTTGTATACAGTCGGTCCGCACACGTACATTTTCACTTTTCCTTCCTCGAGAGGAACGAATGTTTCTTTTTTCCTTGTCAATGTATTATAAAGTGTAATGGTCATTTTTGGTTGATCCTTTCTTTTTTATCTTCCAGTTCAGCCTGCAGCTCAAAAATCTGCTGCTCCAATGCTCTAAACCGGTCAGCAACCGGATCGGGCAAGTCTTGGTGATTGAGATCGCGTTTGATCTTTCTTCCGTTCTGAATGACGACTTTTCCCGGTATGCCGACAACGGTTGAAAAGTCGGGAACATCACGCAGCACAACGGAGCCGGCTCCTACTTTAGAGCCTTGCCCGACTGTTATAGAGCCGAGCACCTTCGCCCCTGTTGCAATTAAAGCATCATCTTTAATGGTCGGATGCCGCTTTCCCTTTTCTTTTCCCGTTCCCCCGAGAGTGACACCTTGGAAAACCGTCACGTTATTGCCGATTTCACACGTCTCCCCTATGACGACCCCCATACCGTGGTCAATGAAAAATCTTCTCCCGATGGTCGCGCCGGGATGGATTTCAATACCGGTAAAGAAACGGGCAATCTGTGATATCAGCCGCGCAAGGAAGAAAAATCTCCGTTTATATAAAGCATGTGCAATCCGATGCGCCCATATAGCATGTAAACCAGAATAAGTTAAAACAACTTCGAAATAGCTTCTTGCTGCCGGATCTTGATCGAACACTGTATCTATGTCTTCTTTTAGCATTTTAAAAAACACATGCTTCCCCCCATTCTCTCCCCGCTCCAGTCTATTTTTCCGCCTATAAAAAAAAGCGCCTCTGCATGTAAACATGACAGAGACGCTTTTACCGCGCGGTTCCACTCTGTTTGAAAAACAAAACGCTGTTTTCCCAACTTAAAAGCCGGTAACGGCGGCGGCCGCCTTTAAATACTGATTTCCGCAGAAATGTTCTTCAAAGGTCTTAAGGGCGCACTTCTAAAACATGACGCATGAATCTCTCTCAGCCGATGAAGATTCTTTCTGTAATGGTCATTGTTTTATACTCTTCCCTGTCAACAATCGTATATTTAGATGCTTTTCAGTCGTTTTACGGCTGTTTCTCTTCCGATCAGCTCAATGGCCTGCGGAAGCTCAGGACCGTGTGTCTGGCCGGTAACCGCTACACGGATCGGCATGAACAGCTTTTTGCCTTTATGGCCTGTTTCTTTCTGAACAGCTTTAATTGAGGCTTTGATCTGCTCAGGCGTAAATTCTTCAAGCTCTTCAAGTTTCGCAGCAAATGCGCTGAGCACTTCAGGCACCTGTTCTTCTTCCAGAACGGCTTTTGCCTCTTGATTATACTCGATTTCATCCTTAAAGAACAAATCAGTCAGCTCGACAATTTCAGCGCCGTAGCTCAATTGCTCATGATAAAGAGAGATTAACTTACGCACCCATTCCTGCTCTTCGGCAGAAAGCTCAGTACCGACTTTTCCTGCTTTTTGCAGGTGAGGAAGAGTCAGCTCAACAACTTGATCAAGATCCAGCGCTTTGACATATTGGTTGTTGACCCATTTCAGTTTATGCATATCAAACAGAGCCGGTGACTTAGATAAACGATTCACATCAAAAATTTCAATAAATTGCTCTCTTGTGAAGAGCTCCTCTTCACCGACAGGAGACCAGCCGAGAAGTCCGATAAAGTTAAACAGCGCTTCAGGCAGGTAACCCAGCTCTTCATACTGCTCAATAAACTGGATAATGGATTCATCACGCTTACTTAATTTTTTGCGGCTTTCGTTTACGATAAGCGTCATATGACCGAATACAGGAATATCCCAGCCGAACGCCTGAAAAATCATGATCTGTTTCGGTGTATTTGAAATATGGTCTTCACCGCGGAGCACATGCGTCATTTTCATTAAGTAATCGTCAATTGCGACGGCAAAGTTATACGTCGGTGTTCCGTCTTTTTTGACGATGACAAAATCGCCGATACCGTCTGATTCAAAAGAAATCTCACCCTTTACGATATCGTTAAAAGCGATGATTTTCCCTTCCGGCACGCGGAAACGGATGCTCGGCTGTCTGCCTTCGGCTAAAAACTGCTCCTGCTCTTCCTGAGTCAGGTTTCTGTGTTTGCCGGAATAGCGCGGCATTTCACCGCGGGCGATTTGCTCTTCACGTTCTTTTTCAAGTTCTTCTTCCGTACAGAAACATTTATAAGCAAGCCCTTTTTCAAGAAGCTCTTCATAGTATACTTTGTAAATGTCGTTACGCTCAGACTGGCGGTACGGGCCGTACTCTCCGCCGACATCCACACTTTCATCCCAGTCCATGCCGAGCCATTTCAAATAGTTAAGCTGGCTTTGCTCTCCGCCTTCAATATTTCGCTTTTTGTCCGTATCCTCAATCCGGATAATAAACTTTCCGCCTTGGCTGCGGGCAAATAAATAGTTAAAAAGCGCCGTTCTGGCGTTACCGATATGCAAATGTCCGGTCGGACTCGGTGCATAGCGAACGCGTACTTCATTTCCCATGTTCAAATACTTCCTTTCATCTCGTCTGTAGCCTCTAGCCGAATATATGTATCTATTCTACCACCAAATAGACCGGGCATCAAAACAATGATCAGGCTTTTTGGATCAGAACGGTCGCCTGAGCGGCAATTCCTTCGGCTCTTCCGGTAAACCCGAGCTTTTCTGTCGTTGTCGCTTTTACATTTACTTGAGAGACGTCTGCCTCAAGGCCTTCCGCTATTCGTTTTCTCATAGCATCAATATGCGGAGCCATTTTCGGCTTTTGCGCAATAATCGTGCAGTCTATATTTCCGAGTACGTATCCTTTTTCTTTGACAATATTCCAGACATGCTGAAGCAGCTTAAAAGAATCCGCATCCTTGAATTCCGGATCAGTATCCGGGAAATGCCTGCCGATATCTCCTTCACCTACCGCTCCAAGGCACGCGTCTGCGACTGTATGAAGCAATACATCCGCATCAGAATGGCCGAGCAGCCCTTTTTCATAAGGTATTTCAATTCCGCCGATGATGAGAGGACGGCCTTCCGTTAATTGATGCACATCAAATCCTTGTCCGATTCTAAACATTATGATTCCCACTTTCCGCTTTCATGATTGCTTCCGCTGTTATCAGATCATCCGGCGTTGTCAGCTTAATATTGGTATAGCTGCCTTCAACGATACTCACCTGATATCCGTCAAGCCGCTCGACGAGACTGGCGTCATCCGTACCTAAGAAGCCTGTATTTTCCGCCTCCATATGCGCCTTCTTCAGTAAAGAAAGACGAAAAGCCTGCGGCGTTTGAACGGCCCACAAGCTTGAACGGTCAAAGGTCTCCGCAACCCGGGAGCCTTCCGCCCGTTTTATCGTATCTTTCACAGGAACAGCCAGGACAGCCGCTCCCGCCTCCTCTGCTGTTTCAACGAGCTTATCGATATGCTGATGCGTGACAAACGGGCGCGCACCGTCATGAACAAGGACGACGGACTCTTTATCAATCACTTTCAATCCTTCATATACACTGTGCTGACGCTCCGCTCCGCCGGTGACAAGCTCAACTTCCGTTTGGATCGAAAATTGGGCGAGCAGCTGACGAAAATCTTTCCGTTCACTTTCATTGATCACCAGGATTATTTTCTTACACGGGCCGTGGCTTTCAAAAACCCGCAGTGTGTGTATAATAACAGGCGCACCCTTTAAGCTGATGAACAGCTTATTTTTTCCGGCCTTCATCCGTTTCCCTTGTCCGGCAGCCGGAATGACTACGACATACTCCATCATTAACTCCCTCTTAAAGAGCCTTCTCAAGCAGCTTAGGCTTGGCAAAAATCATCCGCCCCGCTGCTGTCTGCAGTACGCTGGTTACAAGCACATCAATATGTTTCCCTATATAATTGCGGCCTTCTTCCACAACGATCATCGTTCCGTCATCCAAGTAAGCCACACCTTGATTATGCTCTTTCCCGTCCTTAATCACCTGCACATTCATCTCTTCACCCGGAAGCACAACCGGCTTCACGGCGTTCGCAAGGTCATTAATATTCAGTACCGCAACCTTCTGAAGCTCACATACTTTATTTAAATTAAAATCATTCGTCACAACGACGCCGGATGTCAGCTTCGCAAGTTTGACAAGCTTGCTGTCAACCTCCTGAATGTCTTCGAAGTCGCCTTCATAAATTTCAACGGTAATATCGAGTTCTTTTTGAATGCGATTCAAGATATCCAGTCCGCGGCGTCCTCTGTTACGTTTTAAAACATCTGAAGAATCGGCGATATGTTGTAATTCCTCCAGCACAAATTGAGGAATGACAATGACTCCTTCTAAAAAGCCCGTCTGACAAATATCTGCAATTCTCCCATCAATAATAACACTTGTATCCAAGATTTTCAGCCTTTTCTCCTGTTCCTCCTGCTCCTCATCGCCGCTTCCCTTTTTCTTCTGCATTCTTGCAGAAATGGAGAACAGGCTGATCAGTTCATCCTTTTTCTTAAATCCGACCTGAAAGCCGAGATAACCGAGAAAGAAAGCCAGAAAGACCGGGATGATGGTGCTGAATATACGGTACGGAATATTGTCCAGCGGAATCACGTTTACAATGAGATATGCGATGATAAGTCCAAAAACCAATCCGAGACTTCCGAATAACAGATCCGGCACCGGAGCTCTCAGCAAAGAATCTTCAATCCATTTTACCCAATTAATCACATATTCTGTCGTCCATATACTGATGAGAAAAAAGATAATAGCACCAATTGCAGCAGACGTATATGCGTTTGTTATTAAAGGTATGTCCTGTATATTTGACAGTACAAACAATTCAGGTATTAAAAAGATACCGACAACGCAACCCACAATAATGAAGAACGCCTGAACTATTCGTTTTAACATACCCCCACCTCCTTTTAAGTAGCATTTTTCAGCAGACTGTCAAAGCCTACAAATATCAGAATAAACAAAAACTAACAATAATATACCCGGATTCCGACAGGTTTAAGCGATACTTAAAGCTGTCTATCTATATAGTGTTTTTCTTGGAGGCGTTTTAAACCTTTTTTGATTTTTTGGGCGCGCACCTCACCGATACCTTCAACATCATCCAGCTCTTCGGCTGTGGCTTCCGTTATGCTTGGCAAAAATCCGAACGCCTCAACCACATTTTCAACAATCGGCATCGGCAGACGCGGAATTTTGTTCAGCAGCCTGTATCCCCTCGGCAGGACATAATCATCGAGATTGGTAGAAGCGGGATATCCAAGCAGCTTAAACAGAATGGAATCATCAAGCAGATCATAGCTGGACATATCCTGAAGCTCTTTTAACAGCACGAACGGATCTTTGATTTTTTCTTTTACATAGTCTTTGATGAAAAGAGCCGCTTCTTCTTCCATATCCGTAATCAGTTCAATCACCTGCAGACGGATTAAGTGGCCTTCCGTTCCGAGTTCTTTAATATACATGTTGATTTCATTTTTTATACGGAGCACCATTTCATATCGGTGCATGACGGACAGCACGTCACTGAATGTCACAAGCTCCTCAAACTCTAATGCGTTTAAAGCTGTAATCGTTTTGTCTAAAATAGTTTTATACTTCTCAAGCGTTTGAATGGCCTGGTTAGCCTTTGTTAAAATAAAGCCTATGTCCTTTAGTGTGTACTTCATGCTGTCCTGGTATAACGTAATGACATTTCTGCGTTCAGAAATGGCTATGACGAGACAGCCGGTCTGCTTCGCCACCCGTTCCGCCGTACGGTGCCTCATTCCCGTTTCTGAAGAAGAAATGGTCGCCTCCGGCATAAGCTGCGTATTCGCATAAAGAATTTTCTGGCCGGAATCACTTAAAATAATGGCTCCGTCCATTTTGGCCAGCTCGTATAAGTGAGCGGGCGCAAATGATGTATTAATATGAAAACCGCCATCCACGACTTGTTTTACCTTATCGTTGTATCCGACAACAATCAGGCCGCCTGTATTTGCCCGAAGTACATTTTCTATCCCGGCTCTGAGCGGAGTTCCCGGTGCAACGAACTGCAGGATTGCAGACAGGTCAAGCTCTTGTTTCGCCCCTTTTTTCTCTTTTTCCATCTATTATGATCCTCCTAATGAAGTACGAAGCGCTTCTGCAACATTTGCTACTCCGACAACCTCAATCCCTTTTGGTATTGTCCATCCGTCTGTATTCGCCTCAGGTATGACCATACGCTTGAAGCCGAGCTTCGCCGCTTCTTTTACGCGCTGTTCGATTCTTGACACTCTGCGGACTTCTCCTGTCAGACCCACTTCACCGATAAAGCAATCTGCAGGATTTGGCGGTGTATCTCTGAAGCTTGAAGCAATGCTGACGGCTACTGCTAAATCAATCGCCGGTTCATCCAGTTTGACCCCGCCGGCGACTTTTAAATACGCGTCTTGATTTTGAAGCAACAGCCCCACCCGCTTCTCAAGCACGGCCATGATTAACGACACCCTGTTGTGGTCAATTCCTGTAGCCATGCGGCGCGGATTTCCGAAGCTGGTCGGTGATATGAGCGCCTGGATTTCAACTAAGATCGGTCTCGTACCTTCCATTGACGCAACGATACTCGAACCCGAAGCCCCGGCAGAACGCTCTTCTAAGAAAATTTCAGAAGGGTTCAGCACTTCTGTAAGCCCTTCTTCCCGCATTTCAAAGATGCCCATTTCATTTGTTGAGCCGAAACGGTTTTTTACAGCCCGCAAAATACGGAATGTATGGTGCCGCTCTCCTTCAAAGTATAGAACCGTATCGACCATATGCTCAAGCAATCTCGGTCCTGCGATCGATCCTTCTTTTGTGACGTGTCCGACGATAAAAATAGGTATGCCGTTTGTTTTCGCGATTTTCATCAATTCGGCCGTACACTCTCTTACTTGTGATACACTGCCGGGAGCTGAGGTGATATCACTTTGGTAAACGGTCTGAATGGAGTCTACGACAACAAAAGCGGGTTTCATCTCTTGTATAGCAGACGAAATATACTCCATATCGGTTTCAGATAAAACATGTAACAATTGGCTGTTGATTCCAAGTCTGTCGGCGCGCAGCTTCGTTTGCTTCACAGATTCTTCCCCAGAGATGTAAAGCACGCTGCCGGCCGTGTCTGCTAATTGTGCGGATACTTGAAGAAGGAGCGTTGATTTTCCGATGCCGGGATCGCCGCCGATTAATACTAACGAACCCTTCACAACTCCGCCGCCAAGCACTCTGTTGAATTCTTCGAGCTTGGTTTGAACGCGGGGTTCTTCTGATGTTTCAATTGATGTAATGGGTGATGGTTTCTGGACGGTTTGAACGGAGTGGGAGAAAGCCGCCCGCCGATTCGCCGGCGCTTTTTTTATGGTTTCTTCCACCATTGTATTCCAAGCCCCGCAGCCCGGGCACTTTCCCATCCATTTTGCGGATTCATAACCGCATGAGTGGCAGATGAATTTTGTTTTTGATTTAGCCATATACGCTGTAAGACCTCTTCCTTATCGAATATTTCTCTATATAACAAAGTGAGGCATACACTCGCTTACGTATGCCTCATGTTTGTCACTATATTAGTTCGTTTTAGCAGTTGTTTTTACGACAAATTCGCCGTCCTCAACATCAAGAACGATGTGCTGCCCTTTATCAATATTGCCTCTGAGGAGCTCTTCTGATAAACGGTCCTCCACATGCTTTTGGATCGCTCTTCTTAACGGACGTGCGCCGTATTCCAAATCGACGCCCTCGTCTGCTACTTTTGCTTTTGCAGCTTCTGTCAGCTCTATAGAGAGATCTTGTTCTTTCAGACGTTTTGTTAACTGGTCAGACATAAGCGACACGATGTCTGTAAGATGTTTTTTCTCAAGGGAGTGGAAGACGATAATTTCGTCAATCCGGTTGATAAACTCAGGCCTGAAGGCACGCTTCAGCTCTCCCATCACTTTGTCTTTCATGTCTTTATGGTTTTGTGATTCATCCTGAACATTGAAGCCGACATATTTGTTGCGTTTCAGCTCGCTCGCTCCGACATTTGACGTCATAATCAGGATCGTGTTGCGGAAATCAACAGTGCGTCCTTTTGAATCAGTCAAGCGTCCGTCTTCAAGCACTTGCAAGAGAATGTTAAACACATCAGGATGCGCTTTTTCAATTTCATCAAGCAGTACGACAGAGTAAGGTTTTCTTCTCACTTTTTCTGTCAGCTGACCGCCTTCATCATAGCCGACATATCCCGGAGGAGAACCGACAAGGCGTGAAGTCGAATGTTTCTCCATGTATTCGGACATATCCACTCTGATCATCGCTTCCTCATCACCGAAAATGGATTCCGCCAGTGCTCTTGCCAGCTCTGTCTTTCCTACGCCTGTAGGGCCTAAGAAGATGAATGAACCAATCGGACGTTTCGGATCCTTCAGACCGGCTCTTGCACGTCTCACAGCCTTTGCAACGGCTACAACGGCTTCATCCTGGCCAATGACACGGGAGTGCAGAATGCTTTCCATATTGAGAAGCTTATCTGTTTCAGTTTGCGCAATTTTAGATACAGGCACCCCGGTCCAGCTGGATACAACCATTGCGATATCCTCTACAGAAACTTCGGAGTTCTCTTGGCCTTGTTTTTCTTTCCAAGTTTTTTTCGTATCTTCCACCTGTTCTCTCAGGCGCTGCTCCGTATCACGAAGAGAAGCCGCTTTTTCAAATTCCTGGCTTTGAACGGCAGCGTCTTTTTCCTTGCGAACTTCATCAAGCTTCTGCTCAAGCTCTTTTAAGTTCGGAGGCGTTGTGAAAGAACGGAGGCGCACTTTTGAACCCGCTTCGTCAATTAAATCGATCGCTTTATCCGGAAGGAAGCGGTCAGATATATAACGGTCGGACAATTTAACCGCCGCTTCGATCGCTTCATCGGTAATGGATACGCGGTGATGCGCTTCATAGCGGTCACGGAGTCCTTTTAAAATTTGAATGCTTTCATCGACTGACGGCTCATCCACCTGAATCGGCTGGAAACGGCGCTCCAGAGCTGCGTCTTTTTCGATATATTTGCGATATTCATCAAGCGTTGTCGCACCGATGCACTGAAGCTCTCCGCGAGCGAGTGAAGGTTTTAAAATATTCGACGCGTCAATCGCACCTTCTGCTCCTCCCGCTCCGATCAGTGTATGCAGTTCATCAATGAATAAAATGATATTGCCGGCCTGACGTATTTCGTCCATTACCTTTTTCAAGCGGTCTTCAAATTCTCCGCGATATTTCGTGCCGGCTACAACCGTTCCCATATCTAACGTCATTACGCGTTTATCACGTAAAATTTCCGGCACTTCATTGTTGATGATCTGCTGTGCGAGGCCTTCGGCAATCGCAGTTTTACCTACACCGGGTTCTCCAATAAGAACGGGGTTATTCTTTGTTCTGCGGCTTAATACCTCAATAACCCGCTGAATTTCTTTGCTTCGGCCGATAACCGGATCAAGGCTGTCTTCCCTCGCAATTGCGGTTAAATCACGAGCAAGGCTGTCAAGCGTCGGAGTATTTGCACTGCTATTTGTCCCGGCTCCAGATGTCCCTGTTTCATTGCTTCCGAGAAGCTGCAGAACTTGCTGTCTCGCCTTATTGAGACTGACACCCAGATTATTTAAAACCCTAGCGGCAACTCCCTCACCTTCACGAATCAGCCCGAGAAGTATGTGTTCTGTTCCTACATAAGAATGTCCTAGCTTTCTGGCTTCATCCATTGATAGTTCTATTACTTTTTTGGCTCGAGGCGTGTAATGAGGGACAGATGTGGTGCTTTCCTGTCCTCGACCAATCAAACTTTCCACTTCTTTTTGCATTTTATCTGAATTGAGGCCCAGCGCTTCTAAGGCTTTAAATGCTATCCCTTCACCTTCACGGACTAACCCCAATAATATATGTTCAGTTCCGATATTTGTATGGCCTAAGCGCAGTGCTTCTTCCTGTGCCAGTGCCAATACCTTTTGAGCTCGCTCTGTAAATCTTCCAAACATCATATCGAATCATCCTCCTGTCTATTTGCACTCATTTCTAAATGCAGCCTTTCCCTGATAAGAGCCGCTCTTCTCACGTCTCTTTCGTTCGGCCGTAATGCACCGCCCGAATATTGCTGGAGAAAACCCGGCTGTGTCAAAATCATCAGTTCATTAAGTATATTGCTTGATAGCCCTTTAATGATCCCCAGGTCTATCCCCAGCCGAACATCAGAAAGGCATTTCGCCGTTTCCTTCGATTCAATCATACGGCAGTTGGATAAAACTCCGTAAGATCTGAATACCCGGTCCTCTAATTCAATTTTCGAGGTTTGATAAAGCGCTTCTCGGGCTGAGCGTTCCTGCTCAATCAGCTGGGCAGCCACACTGTTCAAATCATCGACGATGTCCTGTTCTGACTTTCCAAGTGTGATTTGATTTGAAATTTGAAAGATATTTCCTAATGCTTCGCTGCCTTCACCATAAATTCCTCTAACAACTAGACCTAATTGGTTAATTGCCGGTATAATTCGATTCATTTGCCTAGTTAATACGAGACCCGGCAAATGCATCATGACCGAAGCCCTTAGCCCCGTCCCTACATTTGTAGGACAGCTTGTTAAGTACCCTCTCTTCTCACCAAAGGCGTAATCCACTTTCTCCTCAATCCAGTCATCAACCTGGTTTGCCGCTTTTATCGCATTGAGAAGCTGGAAGCCGGGGAAGAGGCATTGAATTCTGATATGATCTTCTTCATTTAACATAATGCTGACTTCCTCATTTTCAGAAAGCAGACAGCCGCCAAACGGTGATTCCGTTAAATTCGGGCTGATCAGATGTTTCTCCATCAGCACCCGTTTTTCCAGAGGCTGAGCTTCACTCATTCTGATTAAATGAAATTGACCGATATCAGGCAGTTTTTTCCCTGAAAAATGATCTTCGAATTGCTGAATAATGGATGAGGCTTCTTCATTCGTATACCGGGCAGGGAACTTTATATTTTCAAAGTTACGGGCCAACCGTATACGGCTGCTGAGTACAATGTCACTTTCAGGTCCCTCTTGCTTCATCCAATTGCTTAATGCGTCCTGAATAAAATGCTTGAGCGACATTACCCTTGTTCCTCCTCACTGTCTGTGCTTTTTAATTCCTGCTCTAACGATCGGATCTGATCCCTGATCTGGGCTGCTTTTTCAAACTCTTCCTGGTGTATTAAAGATTCTAGTTCCTTTTTTAACATTTCCATTTGCCGCCTTACATGCAGGTTTCCGCCTATACGTTTTGGAATTTTCCCGGCGTGCACCGTATTCCCGCTATGGACTTTCCGCAAGATCGGCGTAATTTGGCTATAGAACGTATCGTAACACTCCGCACAGCCGAACCGCCCTGTTTTCCTCAGTTGCTGAAATGTCATGCCGCATTTTTTACAAGCTGTGCCTTGCTCTGGGTAGCCGAACATTTGAGAACCTGTGTTTTGAAATGAAGACTCCATATTCAGCAGCCCTGATAATAAATTATGAATCGAGAACCCTTGGTTTCCACTTATACCGTATGAGTCACTGTTTTCTTTTGCACATTGTTCACATATATGAACTTCTTGCTTTTCTCCATTAACAACTTTCGTAAAGTGAAAAGTGGCCGGTCTCTCATTGCACTCTTGACAAATCAATCTTTTCACCCGCTTACTTTAGTTTTAAAGATGTGAGCATTGCTTTCATCATTCTGGCTCTTAGTTCATCCCGTTCGGGCAAATCAATATATAGAACTGAGCGATCCATTACACTCACCATCATTTTAGCTTCTCTTTCCGAAATAACCCCGTCCTCTAACAGTCTGAGAATAATATCATCAGAGGCTGCCTGAGACAAGTGGGTATGAATTTGCGAAATAATATTATTGATAAGGACGACTTCGTTATTCATTTTAATTTTGATAATACGAATATAACCGCCGCCTCCCCGTTTACTTTCAACAATATATCCTCTTTCGCTTGTGAATCTGGTGTTGATGACATAATTTATTTGAGAAGGAACACACTGAAATTTATCAGCAATTTCACTGCGTTTGATCTCTAAAATTTCTTTGCCATTTTGATCTAATACTTGTTTTAAGTACTGTTCAATGATGTCAGAAATATTATGTCCCACTCAACCCCCTCCTTTATTGACTTTGACTATATTTGACTTTAATCTTACTATAAGGTGTTTCGCAAAATTTTTCAACTGTATCGCTCTATCTCTATTATTTCCACTTTGCACAAGCATAAAACCTGCTTATGCAAAAAGGCATATCGGTACTTTTCTCATATTATATAATGTATGCAGAAAAACACAAAAAAGGCAGCTCATGATGAGCTGCCTTTACCGTTAAGATAGCTTGGCGGCGTCCTACTCTCACAGGGGGAAACCCCCGACTACCATCGGCGCTGAAGAGCTTAACTTCCGTGTTCGGCATGGGAACGGGTGTGACCTCTTCGCTATCGCCACCAAACCATTGAGAGTGTTCTCTCAAAACTAGATAACAGGAAGCATACATTCAAAATTGGTTAAGTCCTCGATCGATTAGTATCTGTCAGCTCCATGTGTCGCCACACTTCCACCTCAGACCTATCAACCTGATCATCTTTCAGGGATCTTACTTCCTTGCGGAATGGGAAATCTCATCTTGAGGGGGGCTTCATGCTTAGATGCTTTCAGCACTTATCCCGTCCGCACATAGCTACCCAGCGATGCCCTTGGCAGAACAACTGGTACACCAGCGGTGCGTCCATCCCGGTCCTCTCGTACTAAGGACAGCTCCTCTCAAATTTCCTGCGCCCGCGACGGATAGGGACCGAACTGTCTCACGACGTTCTGAACCCAGCTCGCGTACCGCTTTAATGGGCGAACAGCCCAACCCTTGGGACCGACTACAGCCCCAGGATGCGATGAGCCGACATCGAGGTGCCAAACCTCCCCGTCGATGTGGACTCTTGGGGGAGATAAGCCTGTTATCCCCGGGGTAGCTTTTATCCGTTGAGCGATGGCCCTTCCATGCGGAACCACCGGATCACTAAGCCCGACTTTCGTCCCTGCTCGACTTGTAGGTCTCGCAGTCAAGCTCCCTTGTGCCTTTACACTCTGCGAATGATTTCCAACCATTCTGAGGGAACCTTTGGGCGCCTCCGTTACCTTTTAGGAGGCGACCGCCCCAGTCAAACTGCCCACCTGACACTGTCTCCCCGCCCGATAAGGGCGGCGGGTTAGAAGGTCAATACAGCCAGGGTAGTATCCCACCGATGCCTCCACCGAAGCTGGCGCTCCGGTTTCCAAGGCTCCTACCTATCCTGTACAAGCTGTACCAACATTCAATATCAGGCTGCAGTAAAGCTCCACGGGGTCTTTCCGTCCTGTCGCGGGTAACCTGCATCTTCACAGGTACTATAATTTCACCGAGTCTCTCGTTGAGACAGTGCCCAGATCGTTGCGCCTTTCGTGCGGGTCGGAACTTACCCGACAAGGAATTTCGCTACCTTAGGACCGTTATAGTTACGGCCGCCGTTTACTGGGGCTTCAATTCGCACCTTCGCTTACGCTAAGCGCTCCTCTTAACCTTCCAGCACCGGGCAGGCGTCAGCCCCTATACTTCGCCTTACGGCTTCGCAGAGACCTGTGTTTTTGCTAAACAGTCGCCTGGGCCTATTCACTGCGGCTCTCTCGGGCTTGCACCCTAACAGAGCACCCCTTCTCCCGAAGTTACGGGGTCATTTTGCCGAGTTCCTTAACGAGAGTTCTCTCGATCACCTTAGGATTCTCTCCTCGCCTACCTGTGTCGGTTTGCGGTACGGGCACCTCTCACCTCGCTAGAGGCTTTTCTTGGCAGTGTGGAATCAGGAACTTCGCTACTATAATTCGCTCGCCATCACAGCTCAGCCTTCACGGGAAACGGATTTGCCTATTTCCCAGCCTAACTGCTTGGACGCGGATATCCAATACCGCGCTTACCCTATCCTCCTGCGTCCCCCCATTGCTCAAATGGTGAGGAGGTGGTACAGGAATATCAACCTGTTATCCATCGCCTACGCCTTTCGGCCTCGGCTTAGGTCCCGACTAACCCTGAGCGGACGAGCCTTCCTCAGGAAACCTTAGGCATTCGGTGGAGGGGATTCTCACCCCTCTTTCGCTACTCATACCGGCATTCTCACTTCTAAGCGCTCCACAAGTCCTTCCGGTCTTGCTTCACAGCCCTTAGAACGCTCTCCTACCACTGTTCGAAGAACAGTCCGCAGCTTCGGTGATACGTTTAGCCCCGGTACATTTTCGGCGCAGAGTCACTCGACCAGTGAGCTATTACGCACTCTTTAAATGGTGGCTGCTTCTAAGCCAACATCCTGGTTGTCTAAGCAACTCCACATCCTTTTCCACTTAACGTATACTTTGGGACCTTAGCTGGCGGTCTGGGCTGTTTCCCTTTCGACTACGGATCTTATCACTCGCAGTCTGACTCCCAAGGATAAGTCATCGGCATTCGGAGTTTGACTGAATTCGGTAACCCGGTAGGGGCCCCTAGTCCAATCAGTGCTCTACCTCCGAGACTCTTACCTTGAGGCTAGCCCTAAAGCTATTTCGGAGAGAACCAGCTATCTCCAGGTTCGATTGGCATTTCACCCCTACCCACACCTCATCCCCGCACTTTTCAACGTGCGTGGGTTCGGGCCTCCATTCAGTGTTACCTGAACTTCACCCTGGACATGGGTAGATCACCTGGTTTCGGGTCTACGACCACGTACTCAATTCGCCCTATTCAGACTCGCTTTCGCTGCGGCTCCGCATCTTCTGCTTAACCTTGCACGGGATCGTAACTCGCCGGTTCATTCTACAAAAGGCACGCCATCACCCGTTAACGGGCTCTGACTACTTGTAGGCACACGGTTTCAGGATCTCTTTCACTCCCCTTCCGGGGTGCTTTTCACCTTTCCCTCACGGTACTGGTTCACTATCGGTCACTAGGGAGTATTTAGCCTTGGGAGATGGTCCTCCCGGATTCCGACGGAATTTCACGTGTTCCGCCGTACTCAGGATCCACTCAGGAGAGAACGAAGTTTTGACTACAGGGCTGTTACCTCCTATGGCGGGCCTTTCCAGACCTCTTCATCTACCTCGTTCCTTTGTAACTCCGTACAGAGTGTCCTACAACCCCAAGAGGCAAGCCTCTTGGTTTGGGCTGGTCCCGTTTCGCTCGCCGCTACTCAGGGAATCGCATTTGCTTTCTCTTCCTCCGGGTACTTAGATGTTTCAGTTCCCCGGGTCTGCCTTCTCATATCCTATGTATTCAGATATGGATACCACTCCATTACGAGTGGTGGGTTTCCCCATTCGGAAATCTCCGGATCAAAGCTTGCTTACAGCTCCCCGAAGCATATCGGTGTTCGTCCCGTCCTTCATCGGCTCCTAGTGCCAAGGCATCCACCGTGCGCCCTTTCTAACTTAACCGTTAAAAAGAATCACTACGTGATATCTTGCATTACAATTGAATGTGAATTACTTCTGTTATCTAGTTTTCAAAGAACAACATCTCGAAGAATCGAATGATCCTTCAAAACTAAACAAGACAGGGAACGTTCTGTTTATAAGACCCAAGGTCTTATATTCCGTTAAAATCCTTAGAAAGGAGGTGATCCAGCCGCACCTTCCGATACGGCTACCTTGTTACGACTTCACCCCAATCATCTGTCCCACCTTCGGCGGCTGGCTCCAAAAAGGTTACCTCACCGACTTCGGGTGTTACAAACTCTCGTGGTGTGACGGGCGGTGTGTACAAGGCCCGGGAACGTATTCACCGCGGCATGCTGATCCGCGATTACTAGCGATTCCAGCTTCACGCAGTCGAGTTGCAGACTGCGATCCGAACTGAGAACAGATTTGTGGGATTGGCTTAACCTCGCGGTTTCGCTGCCCTTTGTTCTGCCCATTGTAGCACGTGTGTAGCCCAGGTCATAAGGGGCATGATGATTTGACGTCATCCCCACCTTCCTCCGGTTTGTCACCGGCAGTCACCTTAGAGTGCCCAACTGAATGCTGGCAACTAAGATCAAGGGTTGCGCTCGTTGCGGGACTTAACCCAACATCTCACGACACGAGCTGACGACAACCATGCACCACCTGTCACTCTGCCCCCGAAGGGGACGTCCTATCTCTAGGATTGTCAGAGGATGTCAAGACCTGGTAAGGTTCTTCGCGTTGCTTCGAATTAAACCACATGCTCCACCGCTTGTGCGGGCCCCCGTCAATTCCTTTGAGTTTCAGTCTTGCGACCGTACTCCCCAGGCGGAGTGCTTAATGCGTTAGCTGCAGCACTAAGGGGCGGAAACCCCCTAACACTTAGCACTCATCGTTTACGGCGTGGACTACCAGGGTATCTAATCCTGTTCGCTCCCCACGCTTTCGCTCCTCAGCGTCAGTTACAGACCAGAGAGTCGCCTTCGCCACTGGTGTTCCTCCACATCTCTACGCATTTCACCGCTACACGTGGAATTCCACTCTCCTCTTCTGCACTCAAGTTCCCCAGTTTCCAATGACCCTCCCCGGTTGAGCCGGGGGCTTTCACATCAGACTTAAGAAACCGCCTGCGAGCCCTTTACGCCCAATAATTCCGGACAACGCTTGCCACCTACGTATTACCGCGGCTGCTGGCACGTAGTTAGCCGTGGCTTTCTGGTTAGGTACCGTCAAGGTGCCGCCCTATTTGAACGGCACTTGTTCTTCCCTAACAACAGAGCTTTACGATCCGAAAACCTTCATCACTCACGCGGCGTTGCTCCGTCAGACTTTCGTCCATTGCGGAAGATTCCCTACTGCTGCCTCCCGTAGGAGTCTGGGCCGTGTCTCAGTCCCAGTGTGGCCGATCACCCTCTCAGGTCGGCTACGCATCGTCGCCTTGGTGAGCCGTTACCTCACCAACTAGCTAATGCGCCGCGGGTCCATCTGTAAGTGGTAGCCGAAGCCACCTTTTATGTCTGAACCATGCGGTTCAAACAAGCATCCGGTATTAGCCCCGGTTTCCCGGAGTTATCCCAGTCTTACAGGCAGGTTACCCACGTGTTACTCACCCGTCCGCCGCTAACATCAGGGAGCAAGCTCCCATCTGTCCGCTCGACTTGCATGTATTAGGCACGCCGCCAGCGTTCGTCCTGAGCCAGGATCAAACTCTCCGATAAAGTAGTTTGACTGACTACGCACATCGCTGTGCGATTTATTTAAAACTTTGAATTAACAGGTACGTTTTGTCTTGTTTAGTTTTCAAAGATCATTTTGTTCACTTTTCCAAGCAACTTTTTAAGTATATAATAAGTTTCTTTTAAAGTCAACATGTTTTTTGTAAATGGTGGAGCCTAGCGGGATCGAACCGCTGACCTCCTGCGTGCAAAGCAGGCGCTCTCCCAGCTGAGCTAAGGCCCCAAAGTGGTCGGGAAGACAGGATTCGAACCTGCGACCCCATGGTCCCAAACCATGTGCTCTACCAAGCTGAGCTACTTCCCGATTATATGTTTTATTATGGCGCGCCCGAGAGGAGTCGAACCCCTAACCTTTTGATCCGTAGTCAAACGCTCTATCCAATTGAGCTACGGGCGCATAATAATGAATGCCGAGGGCCGGACTTGAACCGGCACGGTAGTCACCTACCGCAGGATTTTAAGTCCTGTGTGTCTGCCAATTCCACCACCCCGGCGTGGATGGTATAGTTGGAGCGGAAGACGGGATTCGAACCCGCGACCCCCACCTTGGCAAGGTGGTGTTCTACCACTGAACTACTTCCGCATACAGGATAACTATCCTGTATAATGCGGGTGAAGGGACTTGAACCCCCACGTCATAAGACACTAGATCCTAAGTCTAGCGCGTCTGCCAATTCCGCCACACCCGCGTAACATGGTGAGCCATGAAGGACTCGAACCTTCGACCCTCTGATTAAAAGTCAGATGCTCTACCAACTGAGCTAATGGCTCTTTTTAAAAAAACTTATGTTATTATCTTGTCCAAAAATGGTGCCGGCCAGAGGACTTGAACCCCCAACCTACTGATTACAAGTCAGTTGCTCTACCAATTGAGCTAGGCCGGCAAATATGGTGGAGGATGACGGGCTCGAACCGCCGACCCTCTGCTTGTAAGGCAGATGCTCTCCCAGCTGAGCTAATCCTCCGTATATTACACTTACGTGTAATGGCTTGGCGGCGTCCTGCTCTCACAGGGGGAAACCCCCGACTACCATCGGCGCTGAAGAGCTTAACTTCCGTGTTCGGCATGGGAACGGGTGTGACCTCTTCGCTATCGCCACCAAACCATTGAGAGTGTTCTCTCAAAACTAGATAACAGGAAGCATACATTCAAAATTGGTTAAGTCCTCGATCGATTAGTATCTGTCAGCTCCATGTGTCGCCACACTTCCACCTCAGACCTATCAACCTGATCATCTTTCAGGGATCTTACTTCCTTGCGGAATGGGAAATCTCATCTTGAGGGGGGCTTCATGCTTAGATGCTTTCAGCACTTATCCCGTCCGCACATAGCTACCCAGCGATGCCCTTGGCAGAACAACTGGTACACCAGCGGTGCGTCCATCCCGGTCCTCTCGTACTAAGGACAGCTCCTCTCAAATTTCCTGCGCCCGCGACGGATAGGGACCGAACTGTCTCACGACGTTCTGAACCCAGCTCGCGTACCGCTTTAATGGGCGAACAGCCCAACCCTTGGGACCGACTACAGCCCCAGGATGCGATGAGCCGACATCGAGGTGCCAAACCTCCCCGTCGATGTGGACTCTTGGGGGAGATAAGCCTGTTATCCCCGGGGTAGCTTTTATCCGTTGAGCGATGGCCCTTCCATGCGGAACCACCGGATCACTAAGCCCGACTTTCGTCCCTGCTCGACTTGTAGGTCTCGCAGTCAAGCTCCCTTGTGCCTTTACACTCTGCGAATGATTTCCAACCATTCTGAGGGAACCTTTGGGCGCCTCCGTTACCTTTTAGGAGGCGACCGCCCCAGTCAAACTGCCCACCTGACACTGTCTCCCCGCCCGATAAGGGCGGCGGGTTAGAAGGTCAATACAGCCAGGGTAGTATCCCACCGATGCCTCCACCGAAGCTGGCGCTCCGGTTTCCAAGGCTCCTACCTATCCTGTACAAGCTGTACCAACATTCAATATCAGGCTGCAGTAAAGCTCCACGGGGTCTTTCCGTCCTGTCGCGGGTAACCTGCATCTTCACAGGTACTATAATTTCACCGAGTCTCTCGTTGAGACAGTGCCCAGATCGTTGCGCCTTTCGTGCGGGTCGGAACTTACCCGACAAGGAATTTCGCTACCTTAGGACCGTTATAGTTACGGCCGCCGTTTACTGGGGCTTCAATTCGCACCTTCGCTTACGCTAAGCGCTCCTCTTAACCTTCCAGCACCGGGCAGGCGTCAGCCCCTATACTTCGCCTTACGGCTTCGCAGAGACCTGTGTTTTTGCTAAACAGTCGCCTGGGCCTATTCACTGCGGCTCTCTCGGGCTTGCACCCTAACAGAGCACCCCTTCTCCCGAAGTTACGGGGTCATTTTGCCGAGTTCCTTAACGAGAGTTCTCTCGATCACCTTAGGATTCTCTCCTCGCCTACCTGTGTCGGTTTGCGGTACGGGCACCTCTCACCTCGCTAGAGGCTTTTCTTGGCAGTGTGGAATCAGGAACTTCGCTACTATAATTCGCTCGCCATCACAGCTCAGCCTTCACGGGAAACGGATTTGCCTATTTCCCAGCCTAACTGCTTGGACGCGGATATCCAATACCGCGCTTACCCTATCCTCCTGCGTCCCCCCATTGCTCAAATGGTGAGGAGGTGGTACAGGAATATCAACCTGTTATCCATCGCCTACGCCTTTCGGCCTCGGCTTAGGTCCCGACTAACCCTGAGCGGACGAGCCTTCCTCAGGAAACCTTAGGCATTCGGTGGAGGGGATTCTCACCCCTCTTTCGCTACTCATACCGGCATTCTCACTTCTAAGCGCTCCACAAGTCCTTCCGGTCTTGCTTCACAGCCCTTAGAACGCTCTCCTACCACTGTTCGAAGAACAGTCCGCAGCTTCGGTGATACGTTTAGCCCCGGTACATTTTCGGCGCAGAGTCACTCGACCAGTGAGCTATTACGCACTCTTTAAATGGTGGCTGCTTCTAAGCCAACATCCTGGTTGTCTAAGCAACTCCACATCCTTTTCCACTTAACGTATACTTTGGGACCTTAGCTGGCGGTCTGGGCTGTTTCCCTTTCGACTACGGATCTTATCACTCGCAGTCTGACTCCCAAGGATAAGTCATCGGCATTCGGAGTTTGACTGAATTCGGTAACCCGGTAGGGGCCCCTAGTCCAATCAGTGCTCTACCTCCGAGACTCTTACCTTGAGGCTAGCCCTAAAGCTATTTCGGAGAGAACCAGCTATCTCCAGGTTCGATTGGCATTTCACCCCTACCCACACCTCATCCCCGCACTTTTCAACGTGCGTGGGTTCGGGCCTCCATTCAGTGTTACCTGAACTTCACCCTGGACATGGGTAGATCACCTGGTTTCGGGTCTACGACCACGTACTCAATTCGCCCTATTCAGACTCGCTTTCGCTGCGGCTCCGCATCTTCTGCTTAACCTTGCACGGGATCGTAACTCGCCGGTTCATTCTACAAAAGGCACGCCATCACCCGTTAACGGGCTCTGACTACTTGTAGGCACACGGTTTCAGGATCTCTTTCACTCCCCTTCCGGGGTGCTTTTCACCTTTCCCTCACGGTACTGGTTCACTATCGGTCACTAGGGAGTATTTAGCCTTGGGAGATGGTCCTCCCGGATTCCGACGGAATTTCACGTGTTCCGCCGTACTCAGGATCCACTCAGGAGAGAACGAAGTTTTGACTACAGGGCTGTTACCTCCTATGGCGGGCCTTTCCAGACCTCTTCATCTACCTCGTTCCTTTGTAACTCCGTACAGAGTGTCCTACAACCCCAAGAGGCAAGCCTCTTGGTTTGGGCTGGTCCCGTTTCGCTCGCCGCTACTCAGGGAATCGCATTTGCTTTCTCTTCCTCCGGGTACTTAGATGTTTCAGTTCCCCGGGTCTGCCTTCTCATATCCTATGTATTCAGATATGGATACCACTCCATTACGAGTGGTGGGTTTCCCCATTCGGAAATCTCCGGATCAAAGCTTGCTTACAGCTCCCCGAAGCATATCGGTGTTCGTCCCGTCCTTCATCGGCTCCTAGTGCCAAGGCATCCACCGTGCGCCCTTTCTAACTTAACCGTTAAAAAGAATCACTACGTGATATCTTGCATTACAATTGAATGTGAATTACTTCTGTTATCTAGTTTTCAAAGAACAACATCTCGAAGAATCGAATGATCCTTCAAAACTAAACAAGACAGGGAACGTTCTGTTTATAAGACCCAAGGTCTTATATTCCGTTAAAATCCTTAGAAAGGAGGTGATCCAGCCGCACCTTCCGATACGGCTACCTTGTTACGACTTCACCCCAATCATCTGTCCCACCTTCGGCGGCTGGCTCCAAAAAGGTTACCTCACCGACTTCGGGTGTTACAAACTCTCGTGGTGTGACGGGCGGTGTGTACAAGGCCCGGGAACGTATTCACCGCGGCATGCTGATCCGCGATTACTAGCGATTCCAGCTTCACGCAGTCGAGTTGCAGACTGCGATCCGAACTGAGAACAGATTTGTGGGATTGGCTTAACCTCGCGGTTTCGCTGCCCTTTGTTCTGCCCATTGTAGCACGTGTGTAGCCCAGGTCATAAGGGGCATGATGATTTGACGTCATCCCCACCTTCCTCCGGTTTGTCACCGGCAGTCACCTTAGAGTGCCCAACTGAATGCTGGCAACTAAGATCAAGGGTTGCGCTCGTTGCGGGACTTAACCCAACATCTCACGACACGAGCTGACGACAACCATGCACCACCTGTCACTCTGCCCCCGAAGGGGACGTCCTATCTCTAGGATTGTCAGAGGATGTCAAGACCTGGTAAGGTTCTTCGCGTTGCTTCGAATTAAACCACATGCTCCACCGCTTGTGCGGGCCCCCGTCAATTCCTTTGAGTTTCAGTCTTGCGACCGTACTCCCCAGGCGGAGTGCTTAATGCGTTAGCTGCAGCACTAAGGGGCGGAAACCCCCTAACACTTAGCACTCATCGTTTACGGCGTGGACTACCAGGGTATCTAATCCTGTTCGCTCCCCACGCTTTCGCTCCTCAGCGTCAGTTACAGACCAGAGAGTCGCCTTCGCCACTGGTGTTCCTCCACATCTCTACGCATTTCACCGCTACACGTGGAATTCCACTCTCCTCTTCTGCACTCAAGTTCCCCAGTTTCCAATGACCCTCCCCGGTTGAGCCGGGGGCTTTCACATCAGACTTAAGAAACCGCCTGCGAGCCCTTTACGCCCAATAATTCCGGACAACGCTTGCCACCTACGTATTACCGCGGCTGCTGGCACGTAGTTAGCCGTGGCTTTCTGGTTAGGTACCGTCAAGGTGCCGCCCTATTTGAACGGCACTTGTTCTTCCCTAACAACAGAGCTTTACGATCCGAAAACCTTCATCACTCACGCGGCGTTGCTCCGTCAGACTTTCGTCCATTGCGGAAGATTCCCTACTGCTGCCTCCCGTAGGAGTCTGGGCCGTGTCTCAGTCCCAGTGTGGCCGATCACCCTCTCAGGTCGGCTACGCATCGTCGCCTTGGTGAGCCGTTACCTCACCAACTAGCTAATGCGCCGCGGGTCCATCTGTAAGTGGTAGCCGAAGCCACCTTTTATGTCTGAACCATGCGGTTCAAACAAGCATCCGGTATTAGCCCCGGTTTCCCGGAGTTATCCCAGTCTTACAGGCAGGTTACCCACGTGTTACTCACCCGTCCGCCGCTAACATCAGGGAGCAAGCTCCCATCTGTCCGCTCGACTTGCATGTATTAGGCACGCCGCCAGCGTTCGTCCTGAGCCAGGATCAAACTCTCCGATAAAGTAGTTTGACTGACTACGCACATCGCTGTGCGATTTATTTAAAACTTTGAATTAACAGGTACGTTTTGTCTTGTTTAGTTTTCAAAGATCATTTTGTCTTTCGTTCAAGCGACTTTATTATTATATCTTATCAATCTCTTGAAGTCAACAACTTTTTAAAATTTCTTTTTTTCGTCAGCGCCTTGTTTAGCGGCAACGAATAATAATATACCACCTCACAAATAATAGTGCAATAGTTTTTTAAAAAGAAAATCAAAAAAGTTTTACGAACGACTTGTTTCTAAAAAAGCGCCGTACTGCGATATGCAGAAACGGCGCTTTCGCTTTTATTAGCGATGTCTCATTTGAGGGAATAATAAAACGTCTCTGATAGACGGAGCATTTGTTAACAGCATGACGAGGCGGTCGATGCCGATACCCAATCCTCCGGTCGGCGGCATGCCGTATTCAAGAGCTTCAACGAAGTCTTCATCCATCATATGCGCTTCATCGTTTCCTTCTTCTCTTTCTTTCAATTGCGCTTCAAAGCGTTCTCTCTGATCGATAGGGTCATTCAGCTCCGTAAACGCGTTTGCGTGCTCACGGCCGACGATAAACAGCTCAAAACGGTCTGTAAAACGAGGGTCCTCAGGATTTTTCTTAGCGAGAGGAGAAATCTCTACAGGATGGCCGTAAATAAATGTCGGCTGAATAAGTGTTTCTTCAATTTTTTGTTCGAAGAATTCATTGATGATATGGCCCACTGTCATTGAGTTTGTGATCTCGATGCCATGTTCTTTTGCATGGCTTCGCGCTTCTTCAACAGTCATCTCATCCCAGAAATCTACGCCTGTCGCTTCTTTGACGGCATCTACCATATGGAGTCGTTTCCATTCAGGTTTCAGATCAATCTGCTCTTCGCCGTACTGGATTGTGGTGCTTCCCAGCACTTCCTGCGCAATATGTGCAACGAGGTTTTCCGTCAGGCTCATAATATCCTTATAATCGGCGTACGCTTCATACAGCTCAATCATCGTAAATTCAGGGTTGTGGCGTGTAGAAACACCTTCATTACGGAACACGCGGCCGATTTCGTAGACTTTTTCTAATCCGCCGACAATCAGGCGTTTCAGATGCAGCTCAATCGCAATACGCATATAAAGAGGCATGTCCAGCGCATTATGATGCGTGATGAACGGGCGTGCAGATGCTCCTCCCGGTATGCTGTGCATCGTAGGTGTTTCAACTTCTAAGTATCCATGGTCATCTAAGTATCTTCTCATCGCTTGGATGATTTTGCTGCGTGTGATAAACGTTTGTTTGCTGTCAGGATTTACGATGAGGTCAAGGTAGCGCTGACGGTAACGCTGTTCTACATCTTTTAATCCATGATATTTATCAGGAAGAGGACGCAGTGCTTTTGTCAGCAGTTCAAAAGATGTCGCTTTGACAGACAGCTCGCCTACGTTTGTTTTGAAAACTTTCCCGGTGATGCCGATAACGTCTCCGAGGTCTGAAGATTTAAAGATTTCATATTGTTCTTCGCCGACACTGTCTTTTCTTACGTAAATTTGAATTTGACCCTCTAAGTCCTGCAGGTGCGCAAAGCCGGCTTTCCCTTTTCCGCGCTTTGTCATCATACGGCCTGCAATGGTAACTTCGATTGCTTTTTCTTCCAGTTCTTCTTTAGAAAACTCCTGATAGGCGTCAATGATCTGCTGAGATTGATGTGTTCTCTCGAAACGTTCGCCGAAAGGATCAATGCCGTTTTCTCTCAGCTGGTTCATTTTATCGCGTCTGACTTGCAGCTGGTCGTTCAATTCCTCATGATTTTGCTCTTCTTGACTCATTGGTATCACTCCGTTACATTTTGATTTCATGAAAAAGCAGAAAAACTGCCAGCGGTAAGCTGGCAGTGAGCAGCAATAGAGGGTGTATATTAACCTACTTTTGCATCTTGAAGCTCTTTTGCCTCTACTTCAGCCGTAAATGCGTCTAAAAGCTGCACAAACTCTTCACGCGCCTCACAATGGTTGATTCCGTTGCGGACCTCCGCATTGCCTCTGACGCCTTTCAGATACCAGGCAGCGTGTTTTCTCATTTCTCTGACTGCCACTTTTTCGCCTTTTAACTTAATTAGGCGGTCTAAGTGCAGCTTACATACTGACATTTTTTCACGGACTTTCGGTTCGTCTTTTAACTCACCGGTTTCAAGGTACTGAACCGTACGGTAAATCATCCACGGGTTGCCGAGTGCGGCACGGCCGATCATGACACCGTCAACACCGGTTTCCTCGAGCATGCGTTTCGCGTCCTGAGGCGTTTTGACATCGCCGTTTCCGATGACAGGAATAGAGAGGGATTGTTTTACTTCTTTAATGATATCCCAGTTCGCAGTGCCTTCATACATTTGCACTCTTGTGCGGCCGTGCAGCGCAACGGCTTTTCCGCCGGCGCGTTCAACGGCCTGGGCGTTTTTCACGGCATAAATGTGATCTTCATCCCAACCCATTCGCATTTTCACTGTGACGGGTTTATCAACAGCATCTACTACTGCGGATACCATTTCATAAATTTTATTCGGATCGAGAAGCCATTTTGCCCCCGCATCGCATTTTGTAATCTTCGGCACAGGACATCCCATGTTAATATCAATAATATCAGCCGTCGTATTTTGATCGACAAACTTAGCCGCTTCTACAAGGGTTTCTTTCTCTCCTCCGAAAATCTGAAGGCTGAGAGGTTTTTCTCTCTCCTCGATGAAGAGCATTCCCATTGTTTTCGCGTTGTTGTACAGAATGGCTTTGTCACTGACCATTTCCGCACATACGAGTCCCGCTCCGAATTCTTTAACAGTAAGACGGAATGCGGCGTTGCAGACTCCGGCCATCGGAGCAAGCACCACTCTGTTTTTCAATTCAATATCACCGATTTTAAACATTAATCGACCTCCTTTCGTGCATTTTGAGGCGGAGCCAATTCCTCCGCGCTTATATTTAAAGCATCAGCGGCATCACGAATGATCACAGCTGACGGCAAACGGTTTCCGCGTTCAATCTCGCCGAGAATGGAAACTGATATACCTATCGCTTTTGCAAACCCTTCTTGAGTATACCCCTTCAGCTTTCTGAATGCACGAATTCGTCTACCCCAGATTTCTGCTTCCATACTCTTACACCTTCTTGGTTTGTTTCAGCGCTTATGGTGATATGATCCGCCTGAGGACAAATTTCTTTTAACGGCGCAAGGACAAATAAGCGCTCATACATTCTTGGATGCGGAACAATCAGCCGCTCTGTTTCAATATTTTCACGATTATACAGCAAAATGTCAAGGTCTGCCGTTCGCGGCCCCCAACGGATCTCCCTCGTTCTTCCTAATTCAGCTTCAATGCTCTGCGTCACATCAAGAAGGTCAAAAGGTGATAATGCCGTTTTCACTTCAACCGCCATATTAAGAAACTGGTCCTGATCCTTATAGCCGACGGGATCCGTTTCATATATGGAGGACACTTTTGTCACCGTCACGCCATCCTGCCGGCTGAGCATGGCCACTGCCTGGCGCAAATAGTGTTCACGATCGCCCATATTGGAGCCGAGGCCGATATATGCCGTGTTGTTCATGATTTCTTTCTCGTCATTTCTATGGCTACTGATTTATAATGGCCGGGAATCGGCGGATCAGGCTTAATAACCTTTACCGTACATTGCTGCACGGGCTCAAATTTCTTAAGAACTGTGTCTGCGATCCGTTCCGCAAGCGTCTCGACCAAATTGACGGGCTCGCCCTCAACGATGCCGCGGCAGACACTGTAAAGCTCCGCATAGTTAATGGTATAAGAAAGGTCATCCGTTTGTCCCGCTTTGCTCAAATCCAGCTCGGCAGTCAGGTCTACTTTGAAGCGCTGACCGAGTTTATTTTCTTCTTCGAACACGCCATGATATCCGTAAAACTCCATACCTTCTACATATACTTTATCCATGATGTGCGCCTCCTTTGTTCAACATAGCATCCATCATCTTAGTCATTCTCGTGATCTGCTTGACATCGTGCACCCTCACAATGTCGCAGCCTTTCTGAATGCCAAGGCATACCGTCGCTCCTGTCCCCTCGGCACGTTCTTCAGGAGGAAGGTCAAGCACACGGCCGATGAATCTTTTTCTCGATGTCGCGAGGAGCAGCGGATAACCTAACCCGCTGAACACTTCCAGCTTGTTCATGACAGCCAGATTGTCCTCATAGTTTTTCGCGAAGCCGATCCCCGGATCCAGAATCATGTTTTCATCCGAAACGCCGGCTTCTGCAGCAATTTTTACGCTTTCCATCAAATCTGCGAGCATATCAGGAATCAGATCGTTATAGTTTCTCTCCTTGCGATTATGCATTAAGATAATCGGAACACCGTGTGCGGCGGCTACTGACGCCATGTGAGGATCACCTTTCGCCCCCCAGATGTCATTAATGATGGAGGCCCCCGCTTTGACCGCTTCGTCTGCTACGGACGCTTTGTACGTATCAATTGAAATCGGAACGTCCAGTTCGCTTGTGATCCGTTCTATGGCGGGGATTACACGTGACATTTCCTCATCAGCCGACACGAGTGATGCGCCGGGCCTTGTCGATTCTCCGCCGATATCTATGATGTGCGCCCCTTCTTCAGCCATCTTCGCCGCATGGAGAAGCGCCCTTTCCGTACTGTCGTATTTACCGCCGTCAGAGAAGGAGTCTGGCGTTACATTTAATATCCCCATAACGAGTGTCTTCTCTTTATAGGACAGAGCGCCTTTTTTTGTATGAATCAGTTTAGGCTGTTCAATTGTTTGCTGCGCCATTTTGTTCCTCCTCCTATACATTCATTTTGTTTATTTCCCGCTGATACTGCGCACGGAGCAATTGCACCGTTTTACCGTCCGCTCCGGGAAGCGGCACTTCCTCTATTTTAGAAAACGGGATAATTTCAAGGACGGAGTTTGTCATCCATGCTTCATCCGCTTCAAGCATTGATTGAAAACGGAATCGGCCTTCAATGACTTCTGTCCCCTGCCGTTTCAATTCATCAATGACAAACTGCCTCGTTACACCGTCGAGAATGCCTGTATCCAAGGATGGCGTAAAGACCTTGTCTCCTTTTCGCCAAAATACATTGGAGACAATGCCTTCCGCGACATCTCCTTCTCCGGTCAGGAAAATCCCTTCAAGATTCGGATCATTGCCGATTTCCCGTTTAGCGTACATGTTGTTTAAATAGTGATGGGATTTTAACCGAAAAGATCCTTCAGGTGTATTTCTCCGGACAGAGAGAAGCTTGCCTTCTTTTTGAACAGGCAGGGCTTCTGGATTAAGCCGGTTGACGAAACAAAGGACGGTCGGCTTTTCATAAGTCTGGGCAGTAAATCCCTTATCGCTTACGCCGGCGGAGACGTTAAGCCGGACACGCGCGCTGCCGTCCTCTATGTTATTGAGGAGCAAAAGTCTGTCAAGCATATCAAGCAGCTCCTGTTTGTTCACCTCATACGCAATCTGCAGATCCCGGAGCGCCCTGTTGAGCCTGGCGACATGCGCATCCGGCAGAAACGGCCGGCCGCTGTAAATTCTGAACGTCTCAAACGCGCCGATCCCGTACAGATAACCATGGTCAAAAGGAGAAAGCGCCGCTTCTTTCTCCTCTATATATTGACCATTCAAATATATAATCACACCGTCACTTCCTTATTGCGGTGTGTCTCTATAAAGTTTCTGAGCATCTCTTTGCCGAAGGAGGTCATGATGGATTCCGGATGGAACTGGACACCTTCAATGGGCAGCTCATTATGACGGATTGCCATAATTTCTCCTTCTTTGGTTTGAGCGGATACCGTAAAGCATCCCGGCAATGTGTCCGCTTTGACAATAAGTGAATGGTACCGCGTGGCGACCAGCGGATTTTGCAGCCCATTAAAAATTGTCTGCCCGTCATGCATAATCTCTGACGTTTTGCCGTGCATGAGCCGCTCCGCTCTGACGACGTCGCCGCCGAATACTTGTGCGATCGACTGATGTCCGAGACATACGCCGAAAATAGGAATGTTGCCGGCAAAATGTTTGATGGCTTCGAGACTGACCCCAGCCTCATCAGGACTGCACGGCCCAGGTGAAATCATCAAGAAATCCGGTGCCAGCTCTTCAATCTGTTCGATCGTAATCTCGTCATTCCGTCTGACGATCAGTTCCTCCCCCAGCTCACCCAAATATTGAACCAAGTTGTACGTAAATGAATCATAATTGTCAATCATTAAAATCATCTCTGCTCACCTCATCTGATTTTTTGTCTCTTCTTCGCTCAGCTCTAACGCCTTTTTCATAGCAAAAGCTTTTTTGAACGATTCCTTGTATTCATGCTTCGGAACCGAGTCAATGACCACTCCTGCGCCGGACTGCATAAAAGCATGTCCGCCGGCTGCATAGATCGTCCGGATTACAATGTTAAACTGCAAATCTCCGTTAAATCCAAACCAGCCTATAGATCCAGTATAAAGCCCTCGTCTTGTCGGCTCAAGCTCTTCTATAATTTCCATCGTTCTCACTTTGGGCGCTCCCGTGATGGTGCCGCCCGGAAAAACCGCATGAATAATATCTGTCGCGTCATATCCGTCCTGCAGTTCTCCCTGTACATTTGACACGATATGCATGACGTGGGAGTACTTTTCGATCGCCATAAACTCGTTCACCCGCACGGAGCCGTAGCGCGATACGCGCCCGAGATCATTGCGCTCAAGATCAACAAGCATGACGTGTTCCGCACGTTCTTTTTCATTGTGAATCAATTCATCAGCAAGCGCCTTGTCTTCAGCATCGTCTTTTCCTCTTGAACGCGTACCCGCGATCGGTCTCGTTTCAAGCTTTTTCCCCTTTTTTGTTACCAATAGCTCCGGCGACCCGCATATCACTTGAAAACCCGGCGTCTCCAGATAAGCCATGTAAGGAGACGGATTGACGTTTCTCAAATGTTTATACACTTCATACGGATGAACGGGTAAGGACTGGGATTGCCTGATGGACAAATTAACCTGAAACACATCACCGCTCGCAATATATTGTTTAATTTTTTCTACAGCCTGTGAAAATCCTTCTTCAGTGAACGGAGCGGCATACGATCCGTCTACGTCCCGGTTCAGGGGTGAATAAGGCTCGTCCTCCGTTTGGAGGGAACACCACATATCCTCTAAGCCGGACAGCTTCTCTTCCGCAAGCTCCGCTTCTTCCGATTCGGTATGAGTAATGAGCCATAACGCCTCTTCCTCATGGTCATAAACGGCCACATCATCAAAAACGAGAAAGTAAATATCAGGTGTTTCCAAATCATCTAAAGACAGCATCTTAAAATTCTCAATATATCGGGCGTAGTCGTAACTGATAAAGCCAATTGCGCCGCCTTGGAAGTCCGGGAACTCATCGTTTGTTTTCGTCCCAAGCGCCTCAAACCACTCATGAAAGGCCCGCAGCGGGTCACCTTCTTTAAACAGCGTTTCCCCTTCATGCTTGATTGTCGTAATTCCGTCTTTCCCCTTGACGGACGCAATCGGATCTAGACCGGCTATACTGAATCTTCCCCCTCTCGCGCTTTCGAGCAGAACATGCCGTTTTCTCGATTTCGAAAGGTTTTCATACTGCTGAAAAAATGCTTGTTTCGTAAAAGGTATTCTTCTTCCTGCCGGTCTGCGTTGTGCCATCTTATCAATCCTCTGCTTCGTTTTTCTCTAGTTTTATTTTATAGCAATCACACTGGTGAAAAAAGTGAATTTCTCTTCCAACGATAGAATTCGAAACGTTTTTTGGATTTTCGATGCTTCAGGCACAAAAAAACTCCCGGATACAGCCGGGAGCCGTGTGTATGTCTCTATTCAAACTGATATAGCGGTGTGCTTAAGTAACGCTCTCCGTTACTAGGGATGATTGCAAGCACTTTCTTGCCTTTCCCCAGTTTTTTCGCGATTTCCAACGCCGCGTAAATGGCTGCTCCGGAAGAAATACCGCCGAGAATCCCTTCTTCTTTTGCCGTTTTACGGGCATATTCAAATGCGTCCTCGTTTTTAACGGGGATGATCTGATCATAAATGTCCGTATTCAAAGTTTCAGGGACAAAACCCGCTCCGATACCCTGAATTTTATGCGGACCCGGTTTTCCGCCTGAAAGAACTGCAGAATCCGCCGGCTCTACCGCGTAAATTTTGATGGATGGATATGCTTCTTTCAGCACTTCACCCGCTCCCGTGATGGTTCCGCCTGTACCGATGCCGGCTACGAACGCATCAAGCTGGTCTTCTCCAAACTGTTCTACGATTTCTTTTCCCGTTGTTTGACGGTGAATTTCCGGGTTTGCCGCATTGTTGAATTGCTGAGGCACAAAATAGCCGTGTTCCTCCGCAAGTTCTTCCGCCTTTTTAATGGCGCCCTTCATTCCTTCTGCGCCGGGAGTCAGCACAAGCTCCGCCCCGTATGCGCGCAGCAGATTGCGTCGCTCCATACTCATCGTATCAGGCATAACGAGGATCGCTCTGAGGCCTTTTGCCGCCGCCACCATCGCAAGACCGATTCCTGTGTTTCCGCTTGTCGGTTCAATGATTGTGTCGCCGGGTTTTAATTTCCCTTCTTTTTCAGCCGCTTCAATCATCGCCACTCCGATACGGTCTTTTACGCTGCTGCCCGGATTCATGTATTCAAGCTTCAGATATACATCTGCGCTGTTTTCATCCGTCAGGCGATTCAATTTCACAATAGGAGTATTACCGATTAGTTCAGTAATAGAATTTGCAATACGAACCATATTGGACACCTCAATTTCCGACTAAATTTATTGGTATTATAAATACAAGTTATCAATTTCAAAATTTTTTGTCAATCATTTAGTTCTTTTTTCCCCGTAGAACCAAGAGACCCCCGCCTCTTTCCACAGCGTTTTGACCGTTGCCTTATCACCTAATTGATCCATCGCGATCTGGCGTCTGATTTGGCTCTTCACTTCATTGTATGAGAAAGTTCTCGCTTTAAGCTTTTCTTTCAGCTGAATGACCGCATATCCTGAAGAAACTTTAATCGGTTCAGCCGACCATTCATTTTCTTTGAGGTTTTTCGCTTCTGTGATATATGCCGGCGGGATATTCTCCTGGTTTTCTGTCACAAAGCCGAGGTCTCCGCCATACTGAGACGTGTACCTGTCTGTGGAACGCTCTGCGGCAACGGCTTCAAAGCTGGAACCGCCTTTCAAATCAGCCAGAACCCTGTCCGCTTCTTCTTTGCTCTTAACGACGATGTGCCGGATTCTGTAGGAATCATCGAATTGATACAGTTCTTTATTTTTATTATAAAATGATTGCATTTCCTTATCCGTAATATCGATATCCTTCGTCAGCAGTTCTTCAAGAAGAATGTTGTAGCGGATCTGGTCTTTCCATTCTTTTTCCGTAATATGACTGTCTTCATAAAATGAATTATTCACCGCTTTGATTAAAAGAAATTCTCTCTCCAATTCGCTGTTTGAAACTGTGAGTTTATTCTTTTTCGCAAGTTCTTCCACTACTTGTGTATTAATCATGTCTTCCAGAGTTGATTTTCCGTACTCATCTTCCATCTTTTTCATCCAGTCTTGCCTCGTGATATGTTTATCACCGATTGTCGCGATGGATTCTTCAGATGATCCCGCGGCTTGGGATTTTGTTAACTTATACGCGACTGCCACGCTGCATACTAACAGCGCCGCTACAATAATCGTCAAAAGTGTTCTCGGTTTCAAAATCTACCCCATCCCTTTTATAAAATAGAACAACCCGCTAAAGAGCTAGCGGGTTGTTTCGTCACGAAGCTCTTCCAGTTCTTCTTTTGTAAATAAATATTTCTCATTACAAAAATGGCAAACCGCTTCGGCTTTTCCGTCTTCTTCTATCATATCTTGTATTTCTTTTTTGCCTAGTCCTAAAATGGCCGCTTCGAATCGGTCTTTTGAACAAGAACAGTGAAATTTGACCGGCATGGTCTCGAGTACGTCCGGTTTTTGACCCAGTACTTCTTCTAAGATTTCTTCCGGTGTCAGGCCTTTTTGAATTAATTTAGAAATCGGTTCGATTTGAGATAATTGCTTTTCGATTGTTGAAATGGTTTCTTCATCGGTTCCCGGGAGAAGCTGGATAATGAAGCCGCCCGCAGCGAGAATTGTGTTATCAGGGTTTACAAGCACACCTACACCGACGGATGAAGGGACTTGTTCAGAAGAAACAAGGTAGTATGTGAAGTCGTCACCGAGTTCGCCTGAGACAATCTCTACTTGTCCCGTAAAATAGTCACGCAAGCCCAGATCTTTTACGACACTAAGGGTTCCGTCCGTCCCTACCGCCCGTCTGACATCCAGTTTCCCATGTTCATTGAGGTCAAAATGAACGTGCGGATTTGATACGTAGGCTCTGACTTCACCCTTTGCGTTCGCATCTGCGACAATGGCACCGATCGGGCCGCCGCCTTCTATTTTGACGGTCAGCTTATCTTCACCCTTCAGCATCGCTCCGAGCATCAGAGAAGCTGTCATCGTCCGGCCGATTGCGGCTGATGCCGTCGGCCACGTGTCATGCCGTCTTTGCGCTTCATTTACCATATCTGTCGTTCTGGCTGCATAAGCCCGTACTTTACCGTCATATGCAATTGCTTTAATTAAATAATCCATCGTTTACCTCCTATACGTGACCCACGCGATTTCGCTCATAAATGATTTCAAGTCCTTTCAGAGTGAGAAACGGGTCAACAATATCAATACAGTCTGATTCGTTCGCGATCAATGATGCAAGTCCGCCTGTCGCAATGACTTTCGGTTCTTGTTTGGCTTGCCATTTCATCCGCTTCACTATGCCTTCAACTTGTCCGACATAGCCGAAAAGGATGCCGGACTGCATGGCGCTTACCGTGTTTTTGCCGATAATATTGTCCGGACGGGCAATTTCAATTCTCGGAAGCTTGGCCGCACGCGAATAGAGCGCTTCCGTTGAAATCGTAATGCCGGGGGCAATCGCGCCGCCCATATATTGCTTGTTCTCATCAATGTAGCAATACGTCGTCGCCGTTCCGAAGTCAACGACAATTAATGGGCCGCCATACAGCTGAATTGCCGCAACGGCGTTGACGATCCTGTCTGCCCCCACTTCTTTCGGATTGTCATATTTTATATTTAAACCTGTTTTCATCCCCGGGCCGACAACCTGCGGCTCGATGTGAAAGTATTTTGTGCACATTCTTTCTAAAGAGAACATAATCGGCGGCACAACGGATGAGATGATAATCCCTTCAATCTGTTCAAACATGAGTCCGGAATGTTCAAATAAGGAGCGGAGCAGCATGCCGAATTCATCTTCTGTTTTGTGTCTGCTCGTTTCTATACGCCAATGATATTCTAATTCCCCATCATGATATACACCAATCACGGTGTTGGTGTTCCCCACATCTATAACCAGTAACAACCTCTATCACCACTTTTGAATAAGTTTCTAATCATAACATTTTCAACATTCTACAATACCATACACGATCTGCGGCTCTTTTGTAAACAAAACGGAACCAGTAAAAAAACCGCCGGTATATGCCGGCGGTTTTCATATCAGAAAGCGAACTATTCTTTCGGTTCGTCTTTCTTTTCGTCTTCTGTTTTAGACAGAATGTTTACTTTCACATCGTCTTTTTGAAGATGGTCATCTGAGAAATTGCGCTCTGGGAGTTTTCCGTGATCCACGAGATGCTTGATTTGTTCCGCATCTAATGTTTCCACATCAAGCAATGTCTGAGCAATCAATTCAAGCTTATCGCGATTTTCAGTCAGGATGGTTTTCGCACGCTCATAACATTCTTTAATGATGCGCTGAATTTCCTGATCGATTTCGTAAGCGATCTGATCACTGTAGTTTTGCTCGTTGTTGAAATCCCGGCCCAGGAATACTTGACCGCCTTGAGATTGACCGAACTGAAGCGGTCCGAGTTTTTCTGACATACCGAACTCCGTCACCATTCTTCTGGCAATGTTCGTTGCCCGCTGGAAGTCATTATGAGCCCCCGTGCTGACTTCGCCGAAGATAATTTCCTCGGCAACGCGTCCGCCCAGAAGACCGACAATTTTATCGAGAAGTTCAGGTTTTGTCTGGAAGTAACGGTCTTCTCTCGGAAGCATGACTGCGTATCCGCCTGCCTGCCCCCTCGGAACGATCGTTACTTTATGAACCATATCGGCTTCATCCAGCACAAGTCCGATAACGGTGTGACCGCCTTCGTGGTACGCCACGATATTGCGTTCTTTTTTCGAAATGACGCGGCTCTTCTTCGCAGGGCCCGCAATGACACGGTCCGTTGCTTCATCAATGTCGCGCATATCAATTTTCTTCTTGTTTTGACGGGCAGCAACGAGTGCCGCTTCGTTAAGAAGGTTTTCTAAATCGGCGCCTGAGAAACCAGGTGTTCTTGAAGCGATTGCTTTTAAGTTCACCGTCTCATCAAGCGGTTTGTTTCTCGCATGGACCTTCAATACGGCTTCACGGCCGATGACATCCGGACGGTCTACCGTAATCTGACGGTCAAAACGTCCCGGACGGAGCAATGCAGGGTCAAGAATGTCCGCACGGTTTGTCGCAGCGATAATAATGATTCCTTCATTCGCACTGAAACCGTCCATCTCTACAAGCAGCTGGTTCAGCGTCTGTTCGCGTTCATCATGCCCGCCGCCAAGACCGGCGCCGCGCTGACGTCCCACAGCGTCAATCTCATCAATGAAGATCAGGCAGGGCGCGTTCTTTTTCGCATTTTCGAATAAATCACGCACACGGGAAGCACCGACACCGACAAACATTTCAACGAAGTCAGATCCGCTGATGCTGAAGAAAGGAACGCCCGCTTCACCGGCTGATGCTCTCGCAAGCAATGTCTTACCGGTTCCCGGAGGTCCGACCAACAGTACGCCTTTAGGAATTCTCGCGCCAAGCTCGGCAAATTTGCGAGGATCTTTCAGAAACTCAACAACCTCAACAAGCTCCTGCTTCTCCTCATCCGCGCCGGCTACATCTTTAAACTTCACGCGTTTCTTTTCTTCCGTATACAGCTTCGCTTTGCTCTTTCCGAAGTTCATGACACGGCTTCCGCCGCCCTGAGCCTGATTGAGCAGGAAGAAAAACAGAATAAAGATGATGACAAACGGAATGATCGTCGTTAAGAACGTCACCCACCCGCTTGTTTCCTGTGCGGGGTCAACTTTTACGTCCGTCTTTTTAATTGCGTCAAATATCTGGTCTGCTCCTTTTCCTTCAGGAACATGTGTTAAAAAGTACTGGTCTTTGTCGTATTTTTTCAGCTGTCCTTTTACCTCATAAACACCTCTGACAGGCTGAACCGATACGCTATCAACTTTCCCTTCATCGAGATTCTTGATAAACGTACTGTACGACATATTTTCTGTTTTCGGGTTTGAAGTCTGGAAGTAACTCACAACCCCGATTACTACTAATAAAATAAGTAAATAAAAAATGGTATTACGGAAGACCCGATTCATTCCTTACCTCCTCCCACAGTAAGCACAACTATGTTCAATAGTACCATAGAAAATCATTCCAATACAACCGATAACCATCTCGGAAGCAGGCAGCCGATCAGCTTTCATAAATCGCCGGTTTTAACACTCCGATGTAAGGCAGATTGCGATAGCGTTCGGCATAATCAAGTCCGTAACCCACAACAAACGCGTCAGGAACTTCAAAGCCTACGAAGTCTGCTTTAATGTCCGCTTTTCTTCCGCTTGGTTTATCCAACAGGGTAACAATCTTAATTGATTTCGCTTTACGATATCGGAAGAGTTCTACGAGATAGCTCAAGGTTAACCCACTGTCGATAATATCTTCAATGATTAAGATGTCCCGGCCTTCTACAGATGTATCCAAATCTTTGATGATTTTGACTTCTCCGGAAGAAACCGTGGATTTTCCGTAGCTTGATACATCCATGAAGTCCATTTCCAAATATGTATCAATATGCTTTATAAGATCAGCCATAAAAGGAAGCGCTCCCTTTAATACACCGATTGCCAACGGAAACGTGTCGCTGTACTCGCTTGTTAATTGTTCTCCAAGCTGTTTTACTTTCTGCTGGATCTCATCTTCTGAAATCAGCACTTTTTCGATATCTTGTTTCATGTTAATGCTTGCCCCCTACACTTTTCATGCTGTCTATATTGTAATACAATGCGGTCACTGTTTGGAATCACAAGATCGTCAAAGATGGATTTTTTCAAGCCAGGCAGCCAGATAATTTCACCGCTTGCATCCGTTACAATCGGCCATACGTCCCGATCACGCAGAGGCAGTTTATGATCAATAAATATATCTTTTACCTTTTTCGAGCCATTCATCCCTTTAAGTTTGATCCGGTCTCCGATTTTTCTCGTCCGGATTGTTAAAGGAAATTGCACCTTATTTCTGCTTGTCATAAAAACAGCATTCCCATTTGTGATATGAGGGTCAGCCTGATCGGCCACCTCTATCATAAAGCCGTTGGGGAGAACAGCAGTCTCGCCTTCCGCTCCTTGCAGCTGCAGCTCAAAGGGAACCTTTTCACATTGCCATTGTTCAAATGTAAACAAACATGTCTGATATGATTTGACCACCTTCAGCCCTTTCGGAAAATCAAGCACTCCAGAAGCACTTCCGTTTTCTGCCCATTCAAGAAACTGCTGTATGTGGCGGGCGGAAAACGACGATGGAACGTTTTCATAAAGATAGTTTAATATTAGTTGAACTCCTCTTCTTTGTAAAGGTATCGGAAGGGCAAGCAATTGAGAGGAACTGATTTCAACTGATGTGTCAGACTTGCTTGTAATAACCTTATTCATTCGTTCTTTCGTTAATGACTGCAAGTATTGTTCGTCTTCTGTCAGTGCTTCACTCACTTTTTGAAACATTTTATGAACGTCAGGTGATTCTTGTTTTAAAAAAGGAAGCACGGTCTTTCTGAATCTGTTTCTTGTATAATCGTCCTTTGTATTGCTCTCATCCGTTCTGTAGGACAGTCTTTCTTGACGGCAGTATTCAAGGATTTCATCCTTTGCCGCATAGAGGAAAGGCCTGATCAGCAAACCGGATGCAAATTCGCGGACGGGCTGCATTCCCGCAAGCCCTGCCCCGAGCGTGCCTTTCGCAAGCCTCATGAGTATGGTCTCAACTTGATCATCTCCATGATGAGCCAGCGCTAAAAACTTCGCTTGGTGCTTTGCCATCAGATCTTTGAAAAACTGATATCTGCAATCACGCGCGGCAGCCTGCTTGTTCAGCTTATTCTTCTTTGCGTATGCAGAAACATCAATCTGTACCGTTTCGCAGAGGATATGTTCCGCCTCGCAGTATGACTGCACAAACTTCATATCTTCTTCAGATTCAGACCCTCTGAACTGATGGTCGACATGCGCCGCTATGATAACGGAGGACTTCCCGAAGTGCTTATTCAGCATACTGAGAAGCGCCATTGAATCAGGGCCTCCGGAGACCCCGGCAATAATCGTTTCCCCCTCCGCCTGAAGATGATATGTTTTGAAAAAATCTTCCACGCTTTTCACAATGTCCCCCTCACGATGAGCAGGTTTTTTAAAGATATACATATCCTATCACTTTCATTCCCTCCAAGCAAAGAAGAAGCATGAGCTCAGGCGACCGGCCGGCATCAGATGAGAAAAAAGACGATGTAAGCGAAATAAAGGGCGAGAACGCTGATTAAAATGAGTGTTGTTTCAAATAAACCATTGTTTTTTGCCGGTTTTTGTTTAGGTTTGTACCGTGTCTGAGAAACAGTGCCCTGCCGCGGTTTTGCTTGCGGCGGCTTAGGCTTTGCGGCATCCTTCCTTTTGCTCCCGAGGCACTGCCCCGCCGTCAGGATGTCATGCTTCATGGCTTCCGCCGAAGGATATTGGCCGTTTAAAGCAGAAAACAGAACCTTCTTATACTTATTCAAAAACGGGTGGCCTTCGATGATGGACCGAAGCTGCTCTTTCGGCTTGCCTGTCTTTTTGCACTCTTTCTTCTGAACACAGTGGATCATGATCATCGCTACAGCAAACAGGTCATAGGATGGTTCTGCTTTTCTTGTTCCATACCCCCAATAGCCCCTGTCGTAAAACTCCGTATACTCTTTAATCGCGCGACCCTGTTTTGTCGTTCCCCCTACATCAATGCAGCGAATGGCAGCCGGGGGTCCGGTTACAATGAGGTTTTCCGGCTTGAGGTCGCCAAATACCCACCCTTGCTGATGAAGGACTGACAGACTGGATAGAAGCTGCACCATCAGCACCGGAATCCACTCTGTTCCCTTACTGCTGATATATTGCGGAAGAAGCGGCCCTTCTATGTACTCCATCACGTAAAAAGATACATTTTTATTCAGCTGCGGAATAAACGCATCGTCCGCATCAAAAAAAGAAGGCCCCATCGTTTGCGACCGGGCCTTTGAAAAGGATTTTAAGACATTCACTTCAGAGGTAACAGACATGCTGTCGCTGCTTATTTTCAAAGCGACATGTCCGCCTGATGCTTCTGCCAGATATACAATACCGTTAGCCCCTTTGCCAAGCTGTTTGAGCAATCTGTAGGATTTGCCGTTCCATTTGCCCTGAATTGCCGTCCCCGGTGCCAGACTACATGCCAAACTCGTCAAAGCGTCGTTCATCATCTGCCAACATGCTCCTTCTTGAGCGGATTCTCTCAAACTGCTGCGTCGCTTCCCGGATAGCAGGACCCGTAGGGGTGATTCCGCCGGTTGACAGCTTCGCAAAGAGTGCAGAAAGGGATTCAAGCTTTGGCGTCCAATTCAGCACAAGCTCAACTTCCTGGCTTTTCCCGGGAAATATACACATTGCAAATTCATTGTGCCCGGCCCGGGAATTTAAACTGATGGAAAGATCGATCAGCGCTTCCTTCACCGTCGGCAGTTTCGGCGCCATGCTGGCACTCGTATCAACCAGTACAAGCACTTGCAGATGAACCGTTTCGCCGAGTTCATCAACCACTTCCATCACTTCGCCGCGTTTTTCCGGAGAAAGCTCTTCCATTTCAACGTTTTTTCCTAAAATTTGTTTAAGTTCTTGATTGACGACACCCTGCAGTGTCTGGGTCATTGCTTTTTTCGTCACCATTTGAACCGTCTGAGACAATTGAGATGCATACACAACTTGGTGGACGCCGCCTCCGGCCATGGCAATGCCTTCAACTTCCTTCATTGCCTCTTGGTCAATCGCGTTTTCTTCCATAATTCCTATAACATTCACCGTAATCCCCTGCTCCTTGGCGAAAGCCGCCATTGCGATCGGGTCTTCGCCATGATTGGAGCAGCCATCTGTAATCAGCAGAACTTGATTTAAATGTCCCTTATTCACATACATTCCTCCCGGTGATACGATTAGTCCCATCTTCGCCAGAAGGAAAGTGATTTATACGAAAGGTTTAAGAAATCTCCTTATTATTTTGGAAAACTGCCGGCACAGGTATGGAAGCCCATTTCGGCGTATTATGATCAATCCGGACGACAACGACCGTCATGTCGTCTTCGATTTGGCCGGCGCGCGTTCTGATGACCTCTTCCATTAATATATCAGCGATTTCCTGCGGGTCTTCGGTTTTTAGCCCTTTCATTTTCCGTTTCATCCACAGGTCGTGGTTTTCAACATGCTTCGGTCCTTCAAATATACCGTCACTCATCATGACAAGCAGATCACCCGCTTTTAACTGCTCACTTACAACCTCCACATCAAATTCATTGATAATGCCGATCGGCAGATTGCTGGCCTGCACTTTCATGACTTGATCTCCCCGCTTAATAAAACTCGGCGTTGAACCGACCTTCAAGAATTTGCAGCTTGCATCCTGCAGGTCGATGATAGAAAGATCAAGAGTTGAATAGATTTCGTCTGTCGTCCGTAAAGACAGAATACTGTTGATGGTTTTGATCGCTATCTTTTCATCAATACCGGATTCGAGAATTTTTTCAAGCAGTTTAATCGTTTCATTACTCTCATAATGAGCCCTCGCCCCATTGCCCATGCCGTCACTGATCGCGGCCGCATACTTTCTCGCACCCAGTTCCATCATGCTGTAGCTGTCGCCGGAGACAAGGCCGCCGCCTTTTGCCGCATGAGCCGCGCCTGTCGATACCCGGTAAGACTTGGTCGAACCGAACGCGACATGGCTGTAGCCATTCGGATGAGTCGAGTGCTGTTCGCTTTTGACAAGTATCTGCTCCTCAAGAATGTCAGACAGCATCGGGGCGATAATTTTCTCACTCTCACCGTGCCCCCCGCTGAACGGGATTGTCATTTCGATATCAATGTTGCCCTGCTCCAAACTGTATATCTCGACATGCTGAATCTCGATTCCGAAATGCTGAAGTGCCTCTATCATTTGTTCTTCCTGTATAAAATGCTGCTCCCTTTCCCGTTTTATTTCCCGAGAAAAGTCCGCCATGACCTCAGAAACCCCCAACAGCTGCTCGGCAACAAGCCTTCTGCTGTCCTGGACTTTTCTTTTCAGCGTCAGATGGGCGTGATGGTGGGCAAGCTCGTCTTCAATCAGCTCTTCCACCTGTCTGGATTTGGAACAGTGCTGCTGAAACTCCTTTTTTAATCTGCGGTTTGAGGCATACTGTTTTTCTTCTGTTTCGTGCATAACTTGTTTCATTAAATCATATGTTTTATCAAAGTTTTGAACCCAGCATTTGCTTTTCTTATAACAGGATTGGCAGGAATGCTCGGTAATTTTGCTTAAAAAGAGATCCACTTCTCCTTCTTCAGCCTGCTCATCGGAAGACGTCTGATGAAAGGTGGCGAAGCTCTCCGACAAGGCATGAAACACATTGGAGAACTGGTCTACTTTCTGGGCAGTGACATCTCTGATTTTCCTCGCGTACTGCTGCTGTTCCTGACTGTGCTCGGCAGTGCCCGGTATGTAGCGCGCCACCTTTTTCGTAATCGACTGGGGCGTAATTAAAAACAAGGCAACGGCAATTAACGATTCGTAAAGGGTGGTCATTAAGCCGGCGGACCCTTCACCATATAATGAAATCAGCAGTGAGCCGATCACTAATCCGACTGCGGCGCCGGCTTTCTTGCCTTCCTTCAGCAGTCCGCCAAGAAGTCCGGAAAACGCAAGCAGACTCATTTGATAGAGATTCCCGATATTCGCGAGCCCGAGAATCAGCCCGGTCACAACACCGACAGTACAGCCGATGCTTGCTCCGCCGACAAAGGAAAAACTCAGCACGACATAGCGGGCCAGGATATGCTCGGCCTGCATTCCCTGAAATGAAACACCGGCAAGCCCGGTTAAAACGGATGCGATCAAGATCATAAAACAGATGATTTCTTCTATTTTTAATGATTGTTTCACTTTTTTGATCGTGAAGATCGGCAAGCTTTGCAAAAAGATCAGCGTCAAAATAAAGGCCAAGCCCGCCTCAACAACAGCCATTACATAATCATAGGTGGTAAAAGCGCCGCTTTCAAAATAAACAAAACCGATTCTCGCGGCAGCCATGGAGAAAAACACCACGATTGGCAGCATCTTCACCCGGTCCTGCATGATATATGTACCGATTTTTGAAAATAGAGTGAAAACGGCCAAAGCTGTCAGAATCAGCAAAGAGTGTTTCGGTGAAATGGTTAAAGCGCCCGCAAGTAATGACAGGCAAGCATAGAAGGCTTTATCTCTTCTGATCAATAGCATTGCTCCGAAAAACGGGAGCGCAAACGGGAGAACCTCAGATAATATGAAAGCCCGTCCAAGTAAAAAACCGATCACGACATAAATGAAACCCTTATAGAAAAAAAGTGAATGCGCTTGATGAACTGCAAGCTTTGCAGCCTTTTCAAAAAACGATTGCAGTTTTTCCAGAGCTTGTCCCGCCATCGGCCCGTTCACTCTTCTTTCCGCTTTTTCCATTGCTCTCATCCCCCACCTGTTTTATTCGTTGCTTGTCATTATAAATGAAAGCACAGATAGGATTTTGTCAAAAGAAGGTAACGATTTCAAAGAACTCTTCGACGCTTTCTCCCTTGTTCCCCTTTCCTCTCGTATTTCCTCCGACATTTCTCAAAAAGTTGTCTAAATATGAAAAAATCGGCTTCTGTAAAAGAAGCCGATTCGCTTGGATGACCCGTACGGGATTCGAACCCGTGTTACCGCCGTGAAAGGGCGGTGTCTTAACCGCTTGACCAACGGGCCAAATATATATGGTAGCGGCGGAGGGGATCGAACCCCCGACCTCACGGGTATGAACCGTACGCTCTAGCCAGCTGAGCTACACCGCCATATAAGTGCTTATAAGCACAAGTTATATAATACAAAGGTTTGTTCATTCCGTCAACAGAAATTATGAAGTTTTAATTTTCTGACTAAGAGGATAAATAAAAAAAGCATCCGCGGGATAGACGGATGCCCCATGTATTTATAGAAAGCAGCAAGTTATCCTCTTCTTGCTCCGCGCCCTCCACGTTTTGATTCCGTGTTTCGTTTTAAAGATGATAAGCGGTCTTCGCTATCTTTAAGAAACTTGTTCATTTTCTGTTCAAAAGATTCTTTCGGACGGAAATCATTTCTAGGTCTGGCTTGCGGACGGTCTTTAGCTTTTTTAATTGATAAACCAATTTTCCCGTCTTTTTCAACGTTGATGACTTTCACTTCAACTTGATCGCCGACTTTTAAATGCTCGTTAATGTCTTTTACATAATTATCGGCTACCTCACTGATATGAACGAGACCGGTTGAGCCTCCAGGCAATTCAACAAACGCTCCGAAATTTGTAATACCTGTTATTTTCCCTTGCAACTTGCTGCCAACTTCAATCGACATAAAAAAAGTGCTCCTCCTTAGGCTTATAAAAAGATCGTTTGTTTAATTATACCTAAATAAAAATTTAAGTGTCAACAAGGCTACTTGCTCTTCTTTTCTACATTAAAGAGAATCTCACCATTTCCTGACATAAACAAGTCTCTTCTGGCAAGCTCTGTGACGTAATCCTCATCCTTTAATTTGGAAATTTCATCTTTTAAATCAGCCTGTTTCGCGTCCAATTCTTTTACTTGTTTTTCCAGCTGAGCTTTCTTTTCTTCATTCGCGCTAAGGGAAGAGGTCTGTGACCACAGAGAACCCGCTAAGACAATAGCCGTCAACAACACAAGGGCGCCGAATACAATCAACCGTCTGAAAAGCCCTTTCCGCCTTCTTTTCATAAGCTGGGATTGCCGCTCAACCTGCTCTTTATAGTCGTTTTGAATTTCAGTTATTGTACGTTCTCTAGATAGATTCAAATCAGACGGCCCTCCTTTCATCTTTTCAAAATACGTATCATGGTCGATCTGATTGTTATGATTAGTTTCTTGCTCTTTTGTAAAAATCCTGCACTTTTTTGAAAATATCGTTTGAAAGTAAGACGCCACTTTTCAGGAAGAAGTTTCAATATTTGTTTCAACAGGAAGAACAGCGGATACAGCAAAAACGTTATGATCTTAAAAAGGCATTTCGCAAAAAAGGCAATCACCCGATAGGAGTATAAAGAAATAAAAGTGACCAGCCCGATGAGCAGCTTAAAAAGCAGTACCACCGGACGGAACAGCACGTGCTGAATGAGCTTTTTTGCGAATTGATAAAGAGACACCGCAAGATGAATGGCCAATTTCAGCATTTTTATATACATTCGTTTAAACAGACTTTGGTACGTCGCAATACCCAGTAAGACAGCCAAGAAAATGTATATCCTGAGTTCTCCTTCATTCACATTGAGCAGCACATAGAAAAACAGCAGGCCTTGTACAATCCAAAAGAGAATGTCATGAACGAATAACAGCCATCTGGCCGTTTTGGCGCGGCTGACAAACAGCCTGTATGTATCAAGCGACGCTCCGAGCCAGGCGCCCATACCGGTCATTGCCAGCATCGTATAAAATTGGGTCGTCAGCGTCATCTAAACAACTTGCTAAAAAACCCTTTAGCTTTATCCCCTTGCTGCTCGTCTAAATATACAAGGTCAAACACCCTGCCCTTTATAGATACAATCCCTTTTTCTACGTCAAGGTTTTTCATCTGCAGATTCTCACCTCTGACGGAAAGCATTCCCATAACCGTTTCCAGCAAAAACTCTTCGTTATCAAAACTTTCCACATGCTTGACGCCCGAAATGTCTAAATGCTTTCTTCCTTTCATCGTTACATCATGCTGTTCCGGAACAGAAGAAGAACCTTTTTGCTCATAATATGAATTCATCTATTCAGCCCCCATATCCTCGATACTTTTAGCATTATTACTGCATTGTATGAGGCGGGAGCTTTGTTTAGAACAAGCCTATTCGCCGAGTTTTTCTTCTTTGACGATTGTATACATACCTGCGGCTTCTTCTTTTTTTGTTGTCTCTTTCAATTCATTTACCTTTACGGTGACAAGCTTTTGGCCGAAGCGGACCGTCAGTTCATCGCCGGCTTTTACGTCTGAACTGGCTTTCGCCTGATTCCCGTTAACGGTGATTCTCCCTTGATCGGCGACCTCTTTCGCCAATGTGCGGCGCTTAATTAATCTGGATACTTTTAAAAACTTATCAAGTCTCATATTAGAATCTCCTCTCCATTTCTTTTGCTTCATCCCACAATTTGTCCATTTCTTCAAGAGACATCCCGGTCAATTCAAGTCCCTTTGCTGCCGCTTCTTTCTCAATATAAGAAAAGCGTCTGCGGAATTTGTCATTTGTCATGGCGAGCGCTTCCTCAGGCTCAATTTTATAGTATCGGCCGATATTGACCAATGCAAATAAAACATCGCCGAATTCAGCTTTCAAGCTTACTTCATCTGCAGATTCAGCGGAAGCCTCCGCAGAAAATTCCTTCAGTTCTTCATTCACTTTGTCCCATATATCCTGAACATCATCCCAGTCAAAGCCGGTTTTGGCGGCTTTTTTCTGAAGCTTGGCCGCTTTTGCAAGAGAAGGCAGAGTTTTCGGTACGGCATCCAGCAACGAAGAGGATGTTGTTTGTTTTTCCGCCTTTTTGATTTCTTCCCAGTTGGCGACGACGTCATGTTCATCCTGAACCTTAACATCCTTAAACACGTGAGGGTGCCGTCTGACCATCTTCGCACTAATGTCTCTGATGACATCATCAATTGAGAAATATCCCTCGTCTTCTCCGATCTGAGCGTGAAGCATAACCTGAAGCATGACGTCCCCGAGTTCTTCTATCATGTGATCCGTGTCCTCTTCGTCAATGGCCTCAAGCAGTTCGTAGCATTCCTCAATCATATATTTCTTTAATGACTGGTGTGTTTGCTTTTGATCCCACGGACAGCCGTTCGGCCCGCGAAGCTCACGAATAATTCTTCGGAATGCAGAAAATTCTTGGTAAAGGAGCTCTTCTTTTCTAATCGGCGGAACATACACACTTGTTAAGTTATTTATGCCGACATTGCGGTCAAGCTCAAACAAAGGCACCTTGGTGATCTTTTCTTCCTTGCTTCCGGCTGCCGTTACGATGACCACTTCATAGTCGTCAGGCAATTTCTCCATGAGTGTCAGCTTGACCTCAGAGGCTGTCATCTGGTCATAAACCTGGCAAATGATCAGGTGATGGCGGAGTTCAAGCTCATCCGGCGTCATTGTTTGCGCATCCGTAAATTGAAATCCTTCAATCGGGTCAATTCGCAATGCGTTAAAGGTGGCATCCAGAAAGCTTTGCCCCCCGGCGGTGTGAACGGCTACATGTTGTTCTTCCCGGCGTTCAAATAACAGCTGAACGGTTTTCTCGGCGACAAACGGATGGCCGGGTACAGCGTAGACGACATCCTCCTGCTTCGCTTTTTCAAACAGAATGTCAGTGATCTCTTCATAGACCGCTTCAAACTGATCATGTTTTTCATAAATATCATCAAAATACCGGATGTCCGCTGCCGCCTCTTGTTCTAACTCCGGAATCAAAGGGTGGTCTTTCGTTCTTATATATAGATGCTTCGCCTGAGTCAGCAGCTTATGTACGCCCACTGTCAGCTGATCCATGTCCCCGGCGCCGAGGCCGACGACCGTAATGTTACCTGCCATGTTTTTCTCTCCTCTTATTCAATTTGCTTAAAGTACTGCCGAAAGGAAGGCTGCTCAGCTCTTCGTCCGTAAATATCTTCATTCTTATCATACAATAACTAAACAAAAGCCCTCCGATGACTGACGCAGACAAACTTTCACCTGCGGCTCCCGCCCTGCTGACGGGTATACATAACTGCCAAACTTTCATATATGCGAGCAGAAAAAGGACCATCAGCAGACTGCATCCGCATAGACGGGCAATAACGCCGCCGAGATTCGTCAGCCAGCCCTTCGACCAAATTCTGTGCAGATTCAGGCATGCTGCTGCGGCAAATGCCAAGACGGTCGCCAGCGCCGCTCCTGTAATACCCCAGCCCGGGACCAGCCAAACATTCAGCACCCATTTCAGCGTACCTCCCGCCAAGACGGATACTGCGGGAAAAACGGTATGTCCCGCTCCTTGAAGGATCGCGGCTGCCGTAAGCGCAATCGTAGCAAAAAAGATAGATAAGCTGAATATTTGTAAGGTCTGCGTCCCCTCGCTGTTTTGGAAAAGCATGATATTCACCGGCTCTAAAATGCAAAAAAGTCCGGCCGCCGCGCCGATCCCTACCGCAAGGCAGAGCTTAACAGCAGATGTCGCTTTCTCTTTTATGATAAACAGCTTGTTCTCATGTACCGCTTTTGAAATTGAGGGAACCAGGGACGCGGCGATACTGACTGCAAACACCGTTCCCAGCTGAAGGAGCGGCTGTCCGCGGTCGTATATGCCTTTCAGCTGTTTCGCAGCATGGCTCCCCGTCCCGTCTGAAAGCAGGGAATATAAGTTTAAGGCGTCTACGAGCTGAATCAGCAGCATCAATACACTGCTGATACAGATGGTGACTGAATAAAGCAGCAGCTTTTTCACAATGACGCCTGTTTCGATATGAACGCCGTCCGTCTTTGTGTCTTTCCGCTTGTACCAGAATACAGCCAATACACAAAGGGCCGCCAAGCTTCCGGCAAGTGACCCCGAGGCAGCGCCCGCACCCGCCGCGTATAATGAGCGGCCGCTTTTCAAAAGCCAAAAGGATAAACCGAGAAGCACCGCCACACGAAGAAGCTGTTCCGTAATCTGGGATAAGGCTGATGGCATCATATCATGCACGCCTTGGAAATACCCCCGAAAAATCGCCGTAAATGGAAATAATATAAAAGCGAACGCGGCGACCCGTATCAGCATCACAAGGCGGGCGTCACCCATAAAACCGGCCAACGGTGCCGCACCGGCATACATGAGCGCAAACAGAACAAGTCCGGCCGCCGTGACATAAAAGGCGGAAATTTTCATTATTTTTTGTTTATGATCGCTATAATCGTTCATTAATTTTGAGATGATTACCGGAAATCCGGATGTTGACAGCATTACTGCGATCCCTAAAAACGGATACACCTGCTGATAAATGTAAAACCCGACGTCACCGACAATATTCTGAAAAGGAACCCTGTACACGGCGCTTAATATCTTCGTCACGATACCCGCAACGACGAGCACAAAAGCACCTTTCCATGCCGATTGCCGTTTGACGCCAACTGAATCGTTCATCCAAAAGCTCCTTCCAGCCGCTAGAAAATTACGTCTATAAAACGAGCTTATTATATCACAATCCTAACGGCCGGCGGACCGATAGAGAGCACATATGAAAAAGAACAGCACTGTTTAAGAGCTGTTCTTTCCCCGTTTCTTATTTCAATAATGGTAATAAGACCTACTGTTCCATTTGTCTCGCCAAAAAACTGGCTGCCGTTTCTACCGCTTTATGTTCTACTTCTCCAAGAGTCTGTTCCTTGGAAAAAATGACCACGGCACCGATAGGATCGCCATTTGCCACGATAGGAGCAATTGTATAGGAGCTCATATCTTCATCAATATCATTAACAAGCTGTGCGGACTTCACATCGTTTTCTAACACTGAGCTGCGCTGATCCATCGTTTTTTCGAGCAAATCACTGATGGATTTGTTCAGAAATTCTTTTTTCGAGCTGCCTGAAACGGCAATATACACGTCACGGTCGCAAATCAAGACGGAATGGCCGAGACTGTCATACAGTGCATCTGCATATTCTTTCGCGAAATCGCCAAGCTCACTGATAGGAGAATATTTTTTCAATATAACTTCTCCGTCGCGGTCAACGAATATTTCAAGCGGGTCTCCTTCCCTGATTCGCAGTGTCCTCCGAATTTCTTTAGGAATGACGACCCGTCCTAGATCATCAATACGACGTACGATACCTGTAGCTTTCATCTCTCTGGTGCCTCTCTTTCATGTGATGATATTTAAGGGAAAGTACTAAAGTTCTCTACTTTATGTAGCTTCCGCCACTCGCTTGAAATTAGTATCCGTCACATCAAATGTAATATACACCAGAGAGTAACAATTTTTATGAAGACGCGATTGTTTCTTTCTTCACGCCCTGAAGGCCTTTCAGCATGCCGAGCACGGTCTCCAGCCACTCTTCCGTTTTGCGGCCTTTCGTCTGTACTGAGATTTTCAGCTTTTTCCCTTCCATTCCCAGTCCGATTTGCCGGCCGTATTTATTGCCGAGTTCGAACAATTTCTGTCCGTCAATCTGTGCACTAGCCTCTTCCGAAATGGTAAATCTGACTGCGTCCTTATCCTGCTTGATGAGTTCGACGCGTTCATATTTTCCGTACACCTTCATCTCTGCAACTGTAAACAGCCATTCAACCTCTTTCGGGTAGCTGCCGAACCTGTCGATGATTTCATCTTGAAGCTCGTTTTTCTCCTCAATTGTAGTGATTGATCTGAAGCGTTTATACATATCGATTTTTTGCTTGCCGTCTTGTATATAGTTTTCAGGGATATATGCATCAAGCTCGATGTCGATTTCTGTCTCAAACTGTTCGGCTTTCGGCGTATCGCCTTTTCGCTCTTCAATCGCTTCCTTGAGCATCTGCGAGTACAAGTCAAAGCCGACTGAGTCGATGAAACCGTGCTGCTGGGCGCCGAGGAGATTCCCCGCTCCCCTGATCGTCAAGTCACGCATGGCAATTTTAAAGCCCGAACCCAGCTCGGTAAATTCTTTAATCGCCTGCAGCCGTTTTTCTGCCACCTCAGTAAGCACTTTGTCTCTGCGGTACGTAAAATAGGCATACGCGACGCGGTTGGAACGGCCGACCCGTCCTCTCAGCTGATACAGCTGAGACAGCCCCATTTTGTCTCCGTCAAACACGATCAAGGTATTGACGTTTGGTATGTCTACGCCTGTCTCAATAATGGTCGTGCTGACAAGGACGTCTGATTCCCCTTCCAGAAAATTGAGCATGACGCTTTCCAATTCATTTTCGGTCATTTTCCCGTGGGCGTAGGCCACCTTCGCATCAGGAACGAGCATGGAAATTTCGTCAGCCTTCCGCTCAATGTCATCCACGCGGTTGTATAAGAAATATACTTGCCCTCCGCGCGCCAGTTCTCTTTCGATGGCTTCTCTAACAAGCGCACCGTTGTATTCCACGACATACGTCTGGACAGGGAAACGGTTTTCCGGCGGTGTTTCAATAACAGATAAGTCCCGCACACCGAGCATGGACATATGAAGCGTACGAGGAATCGGAGTCGCCGTCAGAGTCAGCACATCAACATTGGCTTTGATCTGTTTGATTTTTTCCTTATGTGTGACGCCGAATCGCTGCTCTTCGTCGATGATGAGCAAGCCGAGATCTTTATAGACGACATCTTTAGATAAAAGCCTGTGGGTTCCGATCACGATATCTACCGTTCCGTTTTTCAGGCCTTTGATGGTCTCATTGGATTCTTTTCTCGTTCTGAACCGGCTGAGAAGACCGATGTTAATCGGATAGTCCTGGAAACGTTCCATAATGGTTTCGTAATGCTGCTGCGCGAGTATCGTCGTCGGCACAAGCAGCGCGACCTGCTTCCCGTCGGCGATTGCTTTAAAGGCCGCACGGATGGCTACCTCTGTCTTACCGTAACCGACGTCACCGCAAAGCAAGCGGTCCATCGGGCGCTCTCTTTCCATATCCTTTTTAATTTCCTGAATGGAACGGAGCTGGTCGTCTGTTTCCTGATAAGGAAAAGCAGCCTCGAACTGCCGCTGCATTTCATGATCAGGCGAGAAAGCATAGCCTTTGCTTGCTTCGCGTTCCGCATAAAGCTTAATCAGATCATCGGCAATGTCCTGAACGGAATTTTCGACTTTTTTCTTAACCCGTTTCCATTCACTGCCTCCCAATTTATAAAGCTTCGGTTCTTTTCCTTCAGAGCCGACGTACTTCTGCACCTGGTCGATTTGCTCTACCGGGACGTACAGCTTATCGCTGCCCTGATAGTGAATATTGAGGTAATCTTTATGAATGCCCTTGATTTCAAGTGTTTCGATCCCCAAATACTTACCGATCCCATGGTTGACGTGGACGACATAGTCACCGACTTGAAGCTCGGAATAGCTTTTGATCCGTTCGGCATTTGTCAGCTTCTGCTTTCTCGGCTTCTTCTTGATTCGGTTTTTGAACAGCTCTTCCTCTGTAATGACTGCCAGCTTCATCAGCGGCAGTTCAAAACCGGATTGCAGCTCGCCTTCCATGACATAGACCTGTCCTTGCACAAGCGCTTTGGAGCTGTCCGTTTTTGCGGCTTCAATTTCGTAATCAGCCAGCACGGATGCCAATCTGTCGGTTCTATCCTTATTCGCCCCTAAAAAGATGACGGTGAAGTTTGATTTTTTAAAGCGCTCCATTTCACCGGTAAGCACATTCATCTGTCCGTGAAAATTCTGCATCTGCCGGCTTGTCACATTCACGATGTTTTGAGGGCTTGTATGCTGAACGTGACGCAAAAATAATGAGAAATAAATTGCCGGACGCCGCTTTTGGCCCATAAGCTCCTGAAAGCTGAAGGATAAGTTAATGTCATGCAGAATTTTCCCTTCCTCCAGCAGACTTGTCATAAATTCGGCCTCTTCTTTTTGGAGCTGATCCTCCATTTCATGAATGCGGCTGACCTCGTCTAACACTAACAAGGTGTCTGACGGTGTATAATCTAGCAAACTAGCAGGTTTTTCGTAAAAGTACGAGAGATACTTCACAAGTTCCTGATCAGTCTGTCCCGTTGATAACCGTTCTTTATCATGTGAGATATTGATATGAAGCATTTCTTTTTGTTTGTCCTGCTTCAGCTTTTTCAGACTGTCGGCAAGCCCTTTATCGAGCCTATCCATCGCGCGGGCTTTTTCTTCCGCCCGGATGATCAGTTCCTTCGCCGGTCCGATCGCCACCGTTTTGAGCGTCTCAATTGATCTCTGGTCATCAGAGTTAAAGCTTCTGATGGAGTCGACCTCCGTATCAAACAGCTCAATTCGCACCGGATGTTCTGATGTCAGCGGATAAATGTCGATAATTCCGCCACGAATACTGAATTCACCGGGTGCAGAAACCATATCGGAACGCTCATACCCTACCTCTACAAGGCGGGCAGACAGCTGATCCGGTTCTATATCGTCTCCGAGCGAAATGACGATTTGGCTGCTTTTCCACAGCTCCTTCGGCGGAAGCATTCTTCTCACTGCCGCAACGGGCGCAACAACGACCGGGGCTTCTCCGTTTGTTAATCTATTAATGACATCAAGCCGCTGAGCCCGCAGTTCAGGACTGGCAACCGCAATTTCCGAAGAAATCAATTCATTTACGGGGTATAGAAAAACAGATTGATCCCCGAGAAGCGCCGTCAGATCTTCTGTCACTTTTTGGGCCTGATATAAATTATGGGTGATAAAGAAAATCGGCCTTTTCGTTTCCTGTGCAAGGGCGGAGGTAAAGACAGAACGCGCGGAACCTGACAGGCCCGCAAGCAGCTGTTCCTTCAGCCCCTCATGTAAACCGTTAACAATGGATTTAAAATCATCGCTTTCTTTAATAAAGGTTTGAATATTGTCCATATGGGCCCCTCCTCTCTGTTTTCTGCAAGAACAGAAAAACGCTTTGGTCTAGAATCTACACCAAAGCTTCTTATTGAATAAATGTGTTGTGTTCATGGTAGTGCGGATTCCGTTCCAGCGCCTCTTGGCAGTCTTCACAAATTGTAAGAACATGGAGATCTCCATTGTCTTTATATGAAATCATATCGTTTCTTTCCTCATTTGTTAAGTGCTGAAATCCAAGTGACTGTGTCGGCACCGTCGTATATTCCAGGCTCCCTACCTTAATACCGCAGTGGCGGCAGAAATAATGCAAAGCCATACATTGGACCTCCTGATGTGAAAAAATCATTTTTCCCTAGTATGGTCTCCCATTATTTATCTTATACATTTGCGTTGAATTCGTTCATAACTTCTAAAAATGGTTTCGTTAAGGAAGCTTCGCAGGCTTTTACCGTTTTTGAGACGGCATCATTGATATGCGGCGCTTCTTCTTTCGTAAAAGCTCCCAGCACATAGTCAACGACTTTCATCCCGTTGGCGGGACGGCCGATTCCGATTCTGACCCGGTCAAATTCAGGGGTTCCGAGGTGCTGAATAAGCGATTTAATTCCGTTGTGTCCGCCTGCGCTCCCCTTTGTCCGGAGTCTGATTTTCCCCGTCGGAAGATCAAGGTCATCGTATATGACTTTCAAATCTTCATGGTCGGCATCATAATAATCCAATAGCGGCCGCAAACATTCTCCTGATAAATTCATATATGTAAGCGGTTTAACAAGTAGAACTTTTTTTCCGGAAACAAAACCCATTCCGTAAAGTCCGTTGAATTTCGTTTTATTCAGTTCAATATTCCATTCTTTTGAAAGCTCGTCAATGGCCATAAAGCCGACATTATGTCTCGTGTTCTCATAGGTTTTCCCCGGGTTACCCAGACCGGCAATCACAAGCATCGTAAATCCTCCCTCAACATCGCTGTAATTCTCCTCATTCTAGCACAAAAGACGTAACCTCGGGCGGGTTACGTCTTAAAGCACTTATTGATTTTCTCCTTCGGGCTCTTCCTCAGGAGATGGTTCTGCATCTTCTTCGAATGCTTCCTGCTTAGGAGGAAGGATGGAAGCCACGACTTCTTCCGGATCGTTTGTAAATGTATAATTGCCGTCAGCAGTCAGATCCGCGATGGTCAGTACATCATTCATTTCCAGTCCGGAAATATCAACATCGATTGTCTGAGGGATGTCCTTCGGCTTAGCCTTAATCGAAAGCTCATGCAGCGGCTGCTGGATGATACCTCCGTCTTTGACTCCTTTCGCCTCTCCCGTCAGCTGAATCGGCACCTCAGCCTCCAGCTCTTCACTCATATTCACGACTTGAAAATCGGCGTGCGTCAATTCGTTTTTGAGCGGGTCTGTCTGAAGCTCAGTTACCATAACCGATTGCTGATTTCCGTTGACATCAATTGTGATAATCGTGTTTTTTCCTTCGTCCCGCAATGTTTTAAGCAATTCGACACTGTCTAAAGAGACAGGTGTATTCGTTGTTTCTTTACCGTATATAATCCCCGGAACATGTCCTGAATGACGGATTTTCCGAAGCGTCGAACGTTTAAAATCTGTTCTTTCATTTGCTTTTAAAGTTGCCATATTCAGCACCACCTAATTATCGTTTTATCGTCCTATTAGAACAATACCCACAATAACTGGAATTTAAACCTTAAACTTTCGGTTTAGCTGAATAAATAGCTGACAGATTGTTTCTCGTGAACGCGGATAATCGCTTCAGCCAGAAGCGGTCCGACAGAAAGCTGCTTAAAGCGTTCGATTTTTTTCTCCTCAGGAAGCTTAATGCTGTTCGTCACGACAAGCTCCTTGATTTTAGAGTTATTGATCCGCTCAACGGCAGGGCCTGACAATACAGGGTGCGTACAGCATGCATACACTTCCGCAGCTCCGTTTTCAACCAGCGCGTTTGCGGCAAGTGTGATTGTGCCGGCCGTATCAATAATATCATCGATCAGAATCGCTGTTTTTCCTTCCACGTTACCGACGATATTCATCACTTCTACCTCATTCGGTCTAGGACGGCGTTTGTCGATAATCGCGATCGGCGCTTTCAGACGGTCCGCAAGTTTGCGGGCGCGCGTCACACCGCCGTGGTCAGGTGAAACAATGACGATATCTTTCAAGTCTTTACCTTCAAAATAATGGCCTAAAATCGGAACACCCATTAAGTGGTCAATCGGAATATCAAAGAAACCTTGAATTTGCGGCGCGTGTAAATCAAGTGCAATTACGCGTGTCGCTCCCGCTGTTTCAAGCAGGTTTGCAAAAAGTTTTGCCGTAATCGGTTCACGTGATCTTGCTTTTCTGTCCTGGCGCGCATAACCGTAGTACGGGATGACAATGTTGATTGTTTTCGCGGAAGCGCGCTTTAAAGCGTCAACCATAATCAGCAATTCCATGATGTGCTCGTTGACCGGCGCACTTGTAGACTGGATGATGTAGCAATCACAGCCGCGAATACTTTCTTCTATGTTGATCTGGACCTCTCCGTCACTAAATCTTGTAACAGAGCACTTTCCTAATTGAACTCCTACATTATCCGCGATTTCTTTTGCAAGTTCTGGATTTGAATTCAAAGAAAAAATCTTTAAATTCTTATCTCCGTATTCGTTAGACATGGTAAACCTCCGATTTTAGGATTATTTTTTATGAATATTTTTCACATAATCTTCTTTATTTACTTGTCTTGCTCTGGCAATGGCAAGCGCTTCGCCCGGCACATCTTCTGTTACGGTTGAACCCGCGGCGACGTACGCGCCTTCTCCCACTGTAACAGGGGCTACCAGATTGGAGTTGCAGCCTATAAAAGCGCCGTCTTCAATTTTGGTTAAATATTTTTTCTTCCCGTCATAATTGACCGTGATGGAGCCGCAGCCCAGATTCACGTCCGTACCTACTTCGGCATCACCGATATAGCTTAAGTGAGATGCTTTGCTTCGGTCGCCGAATTGCGTTTTCTTAATTTCAACAAAGTTGCCGATTTTCACTTCATTACCGATTGCAGAATCGGGTCTGATGTGAGCAAAAGGACCGATATTTACATCATTCCCAACTTTGCTCCGATTGACAACGGATTGTTTAATCACAGTACGGCTGCCGATTGAGCTGTCCTCTATCTCAGTATGAGGGCCGATGACACATTCATCGCCGATTTCAGCTTGTCCTTTTAAAACAGTTCCGGGATAAATAACTGTATCTTGTCCGATACGTGCGTCAGGTGAGATGTACGTATTCATCGGATCAATTAAAGTGACTCCGTTTTGCATATGACGTTTGTTAATACGCTCTTTCATATACATTTCAGCCTGGGAAAGAGCGACTCTATCATTCACTCCGAGCGTCTCTTGGAAGTTACCAGTCTGGTAAGCGGCAACAGTTTCGCCTTCGTCTTTGAGGATTTCGATAACATCCGGCAGGTAATACTCGCCTTGGGCATTTTCATTCGAAACCTGTTCGATGACACGAAAAAGAGCCTCGTTATCAAAACAGTACGTTCCCGTGTTGATTTCTTTCACAAGACGTTCTTGCTCCGAAGCATCCTTATGCTCCACGATTTTTTGAACGGCGCCGTCTTCGCTGCGGATAATTCTTCCGTATCCGGCGGGCTCTTCGGCAACGGCCGTTAAAACCGTGGCTTTCGCACCTTTGTTTGTATGTTCATTCAGCATGGCTTCCATCGTCTCCGCCGTCAAAAGCGGTGTATCGCCGCAAATAACGATCGTGACACCTTTCTCCCCGTGAAGAAATGGTTTTGCCTGCTTGACTGCATGAGCCGTACCGAGCTGTTCTGCTTGGATTGCGTAATCGCTTTTCTGTCCGAGCTGCTTCTTCACATCTTCGGCGCCGTGTCCTACGATGGTGACAAGCTTCGCTAAAGATAATTTCAGAGCTTCGTCTGCGACGTGCTCTACCATAGGCTTTCCGCATACCGGATGAAGGACCTTGTAAAGCTTCGATTTCATTCTCGTTCCTTTTCCGGCAGCTAAAATCACTGCAAACCGCTTATCCATTTAATGGCCTCCAATATCCCTTTTATCCATAGAAAAATATATCCTAAATAGCTGTTGATTTCAAGAAGACATCAAAAAGTGCAAGAATTTTCTATGTAATCGCTTTATTACTGAAAAATCAGATTTAAAAAAGGACTGCCGGAAAAGGCCTTGTGTCAGCCTTTATCAGCAGTCCTTACATTTTGTTATTTTAAGAAGCCCCGGCTTCTTCATATTCTAATGCTTCAGAATCACCCAAGCGATGGTACTCATTTAAAACAGCATCCTGGATCTTGCCCCGCGTGCTGGAATTAATAGGATGAGCAATATCGCGGAATTCTCCATCAGGGGTGCGTTTACTCGGCATCGCAACGAAAAGACCATTGTTTCCATCAATCACACGAATATCATGTACGACAAATTCGTGATCCAGCGTGATGGATGCAATCGCTCTCATGCGACCATCGGTATTCACGCGGCGTAATCTTACGTCAGTAACTTCCACAGTAGTTCACCACCTTTTCCCTATATAAAAGCATTAGTCTAACAATTCCACGATTCTCTTTAAATTCCTGCACGTTTCAAAAAGTTTTTTTGAAAATATAGGATATACATACACAATTAGGTGATAAACCATATTTGGGAAACATATACTGCATAAAAAAAGTGATTCCGGAGTCCGGAACCACTTTTCTGAGATTTAAGATTTCACCAGCGCAATGACTTCAATTTCCACGAGAGCGTCTTTCGGCAGTCTCGCCACTTCCACACAAGACCTTGCCGGCTTATGTACATCAAAGTATTGTCCGTACACTTCATTCACTTCCGCAAACTGCTCCATGTCAGCAATAAACACCGTTGCTTTTACAACCGTCTCGAGAGAAGCGCCCGCTTCTTTCAGAACGGCCTTTAAATTGCTGAACACCTGATGCGTTTGTTCTGTGATATCACCGTTTACCATTTCTCCTTCAGCAGTAAGAGGAATCTGGCCTGAGCTGTAAAACATGTTATTTACGATGATGCCTTGTGAATATGGCCCGATTGCTGCCGGCGCGTGTTTCGTATGGATTGCTTTTGTCATTTTTCTGTCTCCCCATTCTTTAAATGCTGTTCTTTAAAAAATCGCAGAAAATTGCCGTTTTGAATCTCAATCGTTTTGTCTTTCATATTGATGGTTGAAAGGGTAAGCAGCGACATGTATTCATCGACAAGCCGTTCATTCACTCCCTCAGCTTCAACCAAGACGCCTATACCCGCGACGTTCGCATTAAACTCATCAAGCAGGCTGATCATGCCGTTAATGGTGCCGCCGGCTTTCATAAAGTCGTCAATAATCAAAACGTTCGACCCCGTGGCCAAACTTCTTTTCGCAAGAGACATTGTTTGAATGCGGTTAGACGACCCTGATACATAATTGATGCTCACCGTAGAGCCTTCCGTCACTTTATTGTCTTTTCGTACGATGACAACCGGAACGTTCAGATAACTGGCCGCTGCATAAGCAAGAGGGATTCCTTTTGTCGCAACGGTCATCACCACATCAATCTCCCGCTCTGCAAAAACGGAAGCAAAAAGCCTGCCTGCATTAGAGAGGACAGAAGGTTTGCCTAAGATATCCGTTAAATATACATAACCGCCCGGAAGGATACGCTCAGGATTTACTAAAGACTGTCCCAGCTCCTGTATAAACGCTTCTGCTTCAGCCTGTTTTACTTTCGGAATATATTTGACGCCTCCGGCAGCTCCCGGCACTGTAAGCAGCGTCCCAATGCCTTGCTGTTCGAAGGTCTGTTTAATAATTGTTAAATCTTCACTGATTGATGACTTTGCTGATTGATACCGTTCTGAGAAAAACGTTAACGGTATTAATTCATGCGGATGGGTTAACAAATAATTTGTTAAGTCCACCAATCTGCCGCTGCGACGAAACTTCATGAACTTACCCCCAAAATCCGAATAATTTAAAAATAATATAACTTAACATACGGATTTAATCAAGAGCATTCTGTTCGCCGATCATCCGCACCGCGTACACCTGATCACAGAAACCTCTTAACCCGTTATAAATCCGCTGCACCTTTGATTCATATTGAACCAAACCGAATACAGTCGGCCCGCTTCCGCTCATTAACACCGCGTCAGCGCCGAAGCGTTTCATTTGATTTTTAATCATCGCCACCTCGGGATGAAGGTTGAGCGTAACCGATTCCAATACGTTTCCTAATTGTCCGCAAACCTTTTGGAAACTTTTTTCTTCAATTGCATCAATCATCGCTTGTACATCCGGATGCCGAACCTGCTGCAAGTTCAGCCGGCGGTACACTTCGGCAGTCGATACCCCGATTGTCGGTTTGGCAAGCACGACCCAGCAATGAGGCGGAGCACTGATATGCCTGATCTTCTCACCGCGTCCTGTTGCGAGGGCAGTTCCGCCGTATACACAGAAGGACACGTCTGAACCGATTTCAGCTCCAAGCTCCGCGAGCTCTTCAACAGAAAGCTTTAAATCCCAGAGTCTGTTCAGCCCTCTGAGCGTGGCTGCTGCATCGCTGCTTCCGCCGGCAAGCCCTGCCGCTACAGGTATCACTTTTGTAATCATAATAGAAACGCCTTTTTTGACTTGGTACCGTTCTTTGAGCAGTTTGGCTGCCTGATAAGCCAGATTCCGCTGATCATCGGGAACGAAGCGATTATGCGACGCCACTCTGATCACGTTTTCGGGCAGTTCTGTCAGTTCAATCCGATCTGCCAAATCAATTGTCGTCATGATCATCTCCACTTCATGATAACCATCCGGGCGTTTACTCGTTACATCGAGGGACAGATTGATTTTGGCCGGCGCTTTTTCTAAAATACGCATAGCTTTCACCTACTTCTCCATCTAAACATAAGTATGAACATTGTATCACATTTGGAGACCCGGAGGTACTTATCCGAAATTGGCGCTGATTTTGACAGCCGATAGAAAAAACCGGGGAACAGATTGTCCCCCGGGCCACTGCATTATCGGTTATTTTGGTTCTGAGCCGCCATCTGCTGCTCGGCAATCTCGATTGCGCGCTTTACCATATTCCCGGCATCGCGCGCCCGAATGCCTCCCCAGCCCTCGTTTTTCACCGTATCGTAAAAACCAAGGTCCTTTGCCAGCTCATATTTGAACTCATCTGACATAACTCCACGACGTCTGCCCAAACGAAACAACCCCTTTTATAGAATTGATCACCATTCGTGCACGCCACGATAAAACATGTGACCTCTATAGCTTCCGTTTAATCGGCTGAAACTTTCGAGGGAATAATTAGAAGAGCTTTAGAAGGCAAAACAAAAAGCAGTAAACAAAAGGTTCACTGCCCATTAAAATGCTACTGAGCTTGCCGCATCATCATTGAATGTCAATTCAACAGTCTCAGTAAGAATATCAGCATAACTGTATGAAACTCTTTCAAACGAGTTCTCGTCTTGATCTAGTTGTATCACAAAAACAGAAGGGTACGTCTCAGCTAAAATGCCCGAACGCTCAATCGTTTTTCGGCGGCCGCCGTTTGCTTTTAACGTAAGCCGTTTACCTAAATTCCCATCAAGCGATCTTTTTATATCGGACAACGTCTTCGCCATTGCATCCACCTCACTACATTTATTGTACAACAAGAGCCCAATTTTGTCAAACAAAATTTAAATTATATCAACGTTATCAAGTCATTGTCAACAAAATTATTTTGACAAAATTCTATTGATTCCTACGTTATTTTTCGCAAGTTCCGGTAATTTATGTATCAATTTGTAAAATAATTAACCCGCATAGCGAAATTTATGCGGGTTTTTCACTCATCCATTTGATTTATACGGCATACCGACACGCAGCACACCTTTCGTTTCAATTCCTCCCAGCCCTTTCTCTCGTGTCAGAGTGTTTCTCAGGACATCCCACACATTAATCCGCTCCATAAACGGAGTGAAGCTGATTTTTGCGACAATATATACCGGGTCAAGCGCATGGATGTTGACGCGTGACGGTGAACTTGCAAAATTCGCACCCGCTCTGATTAAAGACTCGAAATGGGATTGGCAGGCACCCGCGAATATCACCAGCTGGTCCAAGTGAGGGACTTTCCGCCTCGCTCTTTGAACGGTTTCGACAAAGTGCTTGGAATGCCTGTAGGCGCTTAAATCGTTCACGCCTCCCTTATGCTTGGAATAAGCATCGTGACCGGTAATGACTAAAATATCCGGCCGATATTTGTCGAGCAGCTCCTCTATTGAGGCCGCCATTTTTTTCTCATGGCAATGAACCCCGTATACCGGCACACCGATTTTTTCGTAAAAGTTCAGGCACTTTTTCAAATAAGCCTCATCGCCGTCCAGATGCAATACCTTGCCGGGCATATGAAAGTAGTGCTCCTGATGCTGATATTGATTTGTCGCGTAATATTCCTGTTTTTCCCGAAGCAGCTTATAATCCTGGCGGAGCAGCTCGAGAGATTCATTCATCCTGCTTTCATCTTTCTGCTTTCTCACGGCCTGTTCGTCTTTTCTTACAGGCTCTAAATCAGAAAAATCAGCATCCGCAATCAATCTGACTTCGTCACCATGCAGGATGGCAATTGAATTTCCTTTGCTTGTTTGCTCTATGCCGATAATGCGAAATAAAACATCCATTTGATAGGATTTCCTGGCTACCATATCTCCTATTTGAAATTGCACGTTACCCACTCCACAAATAGACTAAGCCTCATCATGAAAGAAGCCTTATCAAATGCACCTCTTTCCGCTGCGGCGCTTGATGTTTCAAGCTTTTCTTGCAGTTGAATGAATAAGGTTCTTCTCTAGCCTATGTAGCGGCAGTCCAAGTGGTGACGCAAAACAAAAAGCCCTTCTTAGAAAAGGGCTTTATACAATCCGTTGGACAGGAGCGCGAATTCTTCTATAGACAGGGATTCACCGCGCCGCTTTCCGTCAATATTCGTTTCTTGAAGAACTTCTTCAATTTGAGATTTTTTCTCTTTTCCGCCCGGGAGATTGTTCACAAGGTTGTTCAGCAAAGTTTTCCGGCGCTGAGCGAAGCTTGCTTTAATCAGCTGGAAGAAAAATGGTTCATTGTCGACATCAACCGCTGGGCCATCACGCAGCAAGAGCCGGATGACCGCGGAATCGACATTAGGCTGAGGCACAAACACCGTTTTCGGCACGGTCATGACGGTTTTGGCCTCCGTATAGAACTGAACCGCAATGGAAAGAGATCCATACTCCTTAGAGGAAGGATCGGCAGCCATCCGCTCAGCGACCTCTTTTTGCAGCATCACGACAATTCCTTTTAACGGAAGATGTTCTTCCAAAAGCTTCATGATGATCGGCGTCGTCACATAATATGGGAGATTCGCCGTCACCATAATTTCATCACAGTCCTGAAACTGTTCTTCAATAACAGACTTGACGTCTGCTTTCAGCACATCCTGATGAATGATCGTTACATTGTCATACGGAGACAGCGTGTCATTGAGAATGGGCAGGAGGCGCTGATCAATTTCAAACGCGACAACCTTTTTCGCCCGTTTGGCAAGCTGCTCTGTCAGCGCGCCGATTCCGGGCCCGATTTCAATCACACCGGTCCGATCCGTTATTTCTGCATGGTCCACAATTCTGTCCAATATGTTTGTGTCAATTAAGAAATTCTGTCCAAGACTCTTTTTAAAAGAGAAACCGTACTTTTTCAGAATTTCCTTCGTTCTGATAGGTGTCGCGATATCTTTATTGTTCATCCTGTTCCTCCTGCATCATAGCATCGAGCGCATCAATAAAATCACTTCTTTTGATTTGAAACATTTGCAGCCGTTTTTGAAGCTGTTTGCCGTTTGTATAGCCGATTTTCAGCAGGTCGCCCAAACGTTCGCGGCGTCTTTTAGCAGCCGGCCCGCCGATCAGACCGGCCTGTATTAAATCTTCAGCTGAAATCTCACTCGGCTTTGCCTCCATCTCTTCATGTACGTTTTCCAGACATGCTCTGATGCTTTCAATGGATGCGTGCTCAACGCCAATTCCGCGCTTGTTTTTCGGTTTGGCAAGATGTTTGGGCAGAAATGCGTGTTTACAGCCGGGCACTGCTTCAGAAATGGTTTTCCGGATCTTTTCCCCAGGGAAATCCGGGTCCGTCAGCACGATGACCCCTCTCGTTTCCTGCGCCAGCCGAATCTGCCTGATGACTTCGTCTCCGATTGCTGAACCGTTCGTCTCGATCGTGTCCGCATCAACGGCAAGTTTTATGCGCGCGGTGTCATCACGTCCCTCGACTACAATAATTTCTTTAATTTTCATTACTTCCTCCAAAAAAACTTTTTATATCCAAAACGAAACCTTTGCTTACATGTCACGTCTAATATACTGAAAATACACTTTACCTATTATAACGAAAAAAACAGAGGGCGCAAAACCCTCTGAATGAATCGGAATTAATTTAAGATTTTTATTTTGACCTGTTTCTTCCCCCAGCGGTAAGCCGATGATTTTTCAGGGAAAAAGACATCAATCCGTCTTCCTTTAATGGCCGAGCCTGTGTCAGCTGCCACAGCGTCCCCGTATCCGTCTACGTGGACTCTTGTGCCGAGCGGAATAACGCTTGGGTCTACCGCAATGACTTTGGCATTCGGATTGCTTGTCAGGTTAACGCCTGTAGCCGTATGGCCGGAACAGCCGCTGCAGCTTGCGGTATATGCCGTGGAAGACACGGTAATCACTTTACCGGAAGATCCGGCTTCGCCCGAAGATGCCTTTGCACTTAGCTGCTCAATCTTGGGACTGTGCCGCTTTGTGCCGACCGCAATGATCTGGTCTTTGCTTTTTTCAGATGTTTCTTCTTTAACAAGCTTTCTTGATACTTCTTTTCCATTTTCTTTGACAACATGAAAATGCTTTTTAAGCTTGCCTTCTTTTCCTTTTTGAACGATCTTTTCTTCCCCGCTGTCGAGTGACGCATCTTCTTTTTCTTTCACTTGATACGCTATTTTTTCCTCAACTACATCGGTGACTTTTTCGATACGAGTGATTTGTATGCCGGCTTGATCTTTTGTGAGCTTTTCGTGTAATGCCGGTTTTACTTTATCTTCGTCTTTCATGTCCATCTTATGCTGCGTTAAAAAGTCAGCGACCGTAGTCGAAGTCGTCCATATTTTCTTTTTCTTTCCCGCATCATTTACAGTGACCTGAAAAGCCGGATCTACCGTGACTTTCATGCCGTTTGTCACTTTCGTATCTGCTGCCGGATCTATTTTATCGTGCTTATTCACAGGTGTATGCTGTTCGTCTAGAAATGCGCCGACTGTTTTTGCCGTTGACCATAAAGTCTTTTCTTCTCCGCCTCTTGTCACGCGGATCTGCTTTGCAGCTTCATACACGACATTCATGTTGTCTGCCAATGCTGTCTGCTTAGAGGGGGTAATCCGGTCTTCATTTCTCGTCTTTATATGTAAATCTTCCAGAAGTTCCCCAACTGTTTTTGCATGAGTGCGTATTTGCTGTTTCTTGCCGTTGGTGGAAACAGAGACTGATTGTTTTGAGAGCTCATGCGCCCCGTATGCAGTCCCGGTTCCTCCCAGCAGAATAATAGCTGCAATAAGAATAACCTTGCTTTTACCAAGCTTTACGGAAAACAGTTTTTTCATTTTTTGTGTGATGAAAAACGCCTCCTTCTCCTCGGAGAGATTATATAGAGTATCTAAAATGCTGTCAACCCTCCCATCTCGAAGATCAAAAACCTTCAGCGTATCCCTCATTATGCAAAAACAAAGCAAAAAAAGGAAGAAAGAGATATCGACAACCTATCTTATGAGAAGAAGGAAGCTTGTAGAACTGTTTGACATATCCTCTGAATGGGACAAGCCTTTACATGTTACGACAGCGCATTCTGTCAGTTCATGCGGAAAAGTCTTTTTGCATTTTCAGTTGTAATCGAAGCAATTTCTTCATACGTCAGTCCTTTTAATTCAGCGAGCTGTTCCGCAACATATTTCACGTAGCTTGGCTCATTTCGTTTGCCGCGGAAAGGATGCGGTGTCAGGAAAGGACAGTCCGTTTCAATCAGCAAACGGTCATTCGGAATTTCCTTTGCCACTTCTTTTGCTTTCTTCGCATTTTTGAAGGTGACCGGTCCTCCGAATGAGATATAGAAGTTCATATCCATACACTGCCGCGCAACCTCCGCGCTGCCCGTAAAGCAGTGCATAATACCGCCGACTTCTTCAGCTCCCTCCTCTTTCAAAATCGTGACAACATCTTCCGTTGCATCGCGATTGTGAATGATGATTGGAAGGTTCACTTCCTTGGCGAGCGCGATTTGTTTTCGGAACACCTCTTTTTGAATATCCTTTGGTGATTTGTCCCAGTGATAATCAAGACCCATTTCTCCGATTGCCACGACTTTTTCGTGAGAGGACAGTTCCTTAATCCATGTTAAATCTTCCTCTGTCATGTCGATTGCGTCTACCGGATGCCAGCCGATCGCAGCATAAATAAAGTCATATTCCTCAATCAGTTCCATTGCCCGCGTGATAGTGGGTTTGTCGAATCCGACAACGACAATTCGTTCAACCTTTTCAGCCTTTGCACGCGCAATGACTTCCTCTAGGTCTGTGTCGAATTGCTCGGCGTTTAAGTGCGCATGTGTATCAAAAAGCATTATAAAAACTCCTTTCTTGTTGAAAAACAAAAGGTGTTCGACGGAATGTTACACGTGAAACACCTTTTGCCCCTTATTATTTAATTCTAGTGCCTTTCGGTAATGACTGGTCGACAGCTACAACCTTGAGGACACCGTCAGATTCTCCTGCGAGGATCATCCCTTGAGAAAGCTCGCCTCTCAGTTTTACCGGTTTTAAATTCGTTACACAAATGATTTTCATTCCCACAAGCTGATCCGGTGTGTAATGTTTCGCGATACCTGATACAACTTGGCGCTGTTCAAAGCCAAGATCAATTTGCAGTTTCAGCAGACGATCCGCTTTTTTCACCGGTTCTGCGGACAAGACTTCTGCAACGCGAAGTTCTGTATCCATAAATTGATCAAACGTAATTTCAGGAAGGCGCTCAGCTTCTTGCGGCTCTTCCGCCTTTTCTTCTTTCACAGGAGCAGTACCCTGCATTTTTTGCTTGATGTAAGCTACTTCCTCTTCAGCTTCAAGACGAGGGAAAAGCGGTTCCCCTTTTTTCACTTTTGTGTTCTTTAATTGGCCGAATGTCTGAATGCTGTCCCAAGCTTTAAGAGACTGATCCTCAATTCCGAGCTGGGCAAACATTTTTTCAGGTGTTTGCGTCAAGAAAGGCTGAAGAAGTACGGCCGAAATACGCAATGATTCAGCTAAATGATACATGACAGAGCGTAATTCTTTTTCTTTTTCCGGATCTTTTGCCAGCACCCACGGAGCAGTTTCATCAATATATTTGTTCGTACGGCTGATCAATTGCCATAGCGTTGATAAAGCTACTGAAAACTCCATGTTTTCCATTGCCTTTTCATAAGCTTGAACCGTTTCTCCGGCTACAGAAGAAAGCTCTTGATCAAAATCGGTCACATTTCCTTCATATGAACCAATCTCACCGTCAAAATATTTTTGGATCATGGCGACTGTACGATTCAGAAGATTTCCTAAGTCGTTTGCCAAGTCATAATTAATCCGTTCTACGAAACCTTCCGGCGTAAAGACACCGTCTGAACCGAACGGCACTTCGCGAAGCAGGTAATAACGAAGCTCATCCAAGCCGTAACGTTCAATCAACGTTACCGGATCAACAACGTTTCCTTTTGATTTCGACATTTTTCCGTCTTTCATCAATAACCAGCCATGCGCGAAGACTTGCTTAGGCAGCGGGAGATCAAGCGCCATCAGCATAATCGGCCAGTAAATGGTGTGGAAACGGACAATTTCCTTACCGACAAGGTGGACGTCAGCCGGCCAGTACTTTTTGTAAAGCTCGTCATTTTCCGTATCGTAACCGAGCGCTGTAATATAGTTGAATAATGCGTCAATCCATACATACACGACATGCTTCGGATTTCCCGGCACTTTTACGCCCCAGTCAAACGTCGTTCTGGAAACGGCCAAATCTTCAAGACCCGGTTTAATGAAGTTATTAATCATTTCATTTTTGCGTGATTCCGGCTGGATAAATGAAGGGTTTTCTTCATAAAACTTCAGCAGGCGGTCTGCATATTTGCTCATACGGAAGAAGTATGATTCCTCTTTGATTAATTCGACAGGGTGGCCGCTGTCCGGGCTTTTTCCGCCGATAACCTCGCCCTTCTCATTTCGTTCCACATCCGCCAGCTGTGTTTCAGTATAGAATGTTTCGTCAGGAATGCTGTACCAGCCCTCATACTCATCCAGATAAATATCACCATTATCAAGAAGCTTTTGAAACACTTTCTCAATGATTTCTTTGTGCCGGCTTTCCGTCGTCCGGATGAAATCATCGTGAGAAATGTCGAGCTGCTTCCATAATTTTTGGATTTCAGCAACAGCGCGGTCTACATACGCTTGAGGCGTGATATTCTCCTCCTCCGCTTTCTGCTGGATTTTTTGTCCGTGTTCATCCGTTCCGGTTAAGTAGCGAACGTCAAATCCCTTTAATCTTTTGTAACGCGCCATTGCATCGCCGGCCACTGTAGTATAAGCATGGCCGATATGTAATTTTCCGCTCGGATAATATATCGGGGTCGTAATATAAAAAGTATTATTGTCTTGCGGCATGTTGCAACCTCCCATTCAGAATGTCGAAAAGCTCACGCCCAAAGGACGAGAGCGGTTTTATTTGATATACAATATTGATATTTGTCCTCTATCTATGATACCATCTTAGCCTTTAAGATCAAGGATATATACGTACTGCGCGTAAAAGAGTAAATAAAATTAAAAATTTTTATTGAAATTAAAAAAAGTCTTAACATGTCGAATTTTGTCGTATATAATCTACTAATATAAAACATCTTGGTTCGAAAGTCTTGATTTAAAAGGATTTTCTGTAGGATAATAGGTTCGAAAAAGCAGTCAAAAAGCCTGTTATTTCAGGATTTCCAAGGCTTTACTTACTATAAGAACTAATTCTTACAAACAATAGTAAACAAAATGATTGACGATTATTGGAAACCTTGTTATGCTAGGAATGTAAGGAATTTTGTCGAATAATGACGAAGAAAAATATAAACTACAAATAATTATCTCTCGGGAGGAGACTGTTAATGAAATCTACTGGTATCGTACGTAAAGTTGATGAACTTGGACGCGTAGTTATCCCTATCGAACTTCGCCGTACACTGGGCATCGCAGAAAAAGACGCTCTTGAAATTTATGTTGATGATGAAAAAATCATCCTTAAAAAATATAAACCAAACATGACTTGCCAAGTAACTGGTGAAGTCTCTGATGATAACCTTAAACTTGCCGGCGGCAAATTGGTACTCAGCAAAGAAGGCGCTGAGCAAATCATCTCTGAAATTCAAAACCAGCTTCAAAACCAAAAATAAGTTATTTCATACAAAAACCGTTCTTGTTGTGACGCAAGAACGGTTTTTTTTATGATTGAATGTGATAAGCGTCATAGATCTCGCGTTTCGGCACGTCCCGATCGACCGCTGTTTGTTTTATAGCCTGTTTGGAAGAAGCCCCTTCATTTATGTAATGTTCCACATGCTCTTTTTCAGAAAGCTCAGCCCACCAGGGGGTGTCGTCTTCGTCCGGTTCAGCGGCTTGATTGCCTTCGACAACGAGACAGAACTCACCGCGGATTTGGTCTTCATTTGCCCATTCAATTACTTCGGCGATCGTTCCTCTGATGAATTCCTCGTACTTTTTCGTTAATTCCCTCGTAACGGCGATGTTTCGATTTCCCAAAACGGCATGCATTGCTGTTAATGTTTCTTTTAATCTGTGCGGCGCTTCATAAAATATCATTGTTTCCTGCCGTTTTTTCAGGATTTCGAGTTCTTTCTTCTTTTCTTTTTTCTGTCTGTTTAAGAATCCATAGAAGAAAAACGGCTGCGGGATGATACCTGATGCGGTCAGCGCGGTTAACGCCGCATTTGCTCCCGGAAGCGGAACGACATATCCGCCGATTTGGGTGAAATCTCTTACAATCTCAGCTCCCGGGTCGGAAATTGTCGGCATACCGGCGTCACTGACCAGTGCCACATTCTTTCCGGTTTTCAGCCATTCAATGATTTTATGGCCGCTGCTTTCTTTATTGTGTTCATGATAGCTGGTGAGAGATGTTTCTATGTCATAGACGTGACACAGCTTTTTCGTCTGTCTGGTATCTTCGGCAGCTATGACATCGACTGATTTCAGCGTCTCCACTGCACGAAAGGTCATGTCCTCCAAGTTGCCGATCGGTGTAGGAACAAGATAAAGAATTCCCATTTCAGATTTTCCATTAAAACTCATCTGGCGACTTAACATATACAGCCTCCTTGCTGTTTCGTTTTTCTTCTATATATTGTTCTTTTTTCTTTCGGGTCAGCTGCTTAAAACGGTATTCCGCCTGCATCGCTTCCCGTTTTGTTTCAAATGATTCCGCATGGCATAGCGAAACAGGCCTTCTCGCCCTTGTGTACTTCGCGCCCTTTCCCTCATTGTGGGTCTTCAGCCGTTTTTGCAGATCATTTGTATAACCGGCATACAGACTGTTGTCATTGCACAGCAGCACATAAAAGAAATGACTATTCGTCTCCATATAAAATGGTGCGGATCTCTTTCGTATATTCATTTTGTTCATTATATACAAACAGCGGAGGAAGAATTTTGAGATCAGGGCGGCCGCCTTTAATGCCTTCAACCAAAATGGTATTCGCTTCTTTACCCTGTTTCGGATAAATAAACTGCACCCGTTTCGGTTCTATTCGGTATGCTTTCATTAACTCAAAGATTTCCAAAAGCCTTCCCGGCCGATGAACGAGAGCCGCTTTTCCGCCTTGTTTCAGCAGTTTGCTGCTGACGGAAATCACATCTTCAAGCGTGCAAAGAATTTCGTGCCTTGCGATTCTGAGATGTTCGTTCAGATTCTGCTCAGCCTCTTTCGGTGTTTTAAAATAAGGCGGGTTGCAAGTGACAACGTCATATTTATTATGTCCGAGTCTATCCGGCATATTTTTCAGATCATCATGAATGAGGTTGATCTGACCGCCCAGCCCGTTGTATTCGACACTTCGGAGCGCCATATCATACAAACGCTCCTGAATTTCAACCCCTGTGATATCCGCTTTTGATCTTGTGCTGAGCAAAAGCGGCACAATTCCATTTCCCGTACATAAATCAACGATGTTACCCTTTTGAATCGGAACGTATGCAAACTTTGACAGCAGCACGGCATCTAATGAAAAAGCGAAAACCGTCGGGCTCTGTACAATTTTCATATCCTCTGCTAATAAGTAATCCAATCTTTCATCATCACGTAATGAAACCATAATCTTATTCCTTTCGGCACTCTTTGAAAAAGGCTTCCGACATCAGCGGAAGCCTTTTCCTTATTTTTTATTTAAGAAGGACAGACAAAAAAGGCAATCTCCCTTGCGGACGCTCCCATAATGGACGTTGCAAATATGAAAGCCTTCTTGATACAGCCGGGCCAAATTATCGTACCCTTCTCCTATATCACTCTGCTCTGCCTTCTGTGTTTTTGTTTCTTTCTGATCGGCCTTGAATTTCTCAATTTGCTCTGTCGTGTCATCAAGCCGCTTCCGCAAATGCTTATTTTCAAGCTGCAGATGGTGATTCTCTTCAATCATTTCGCCGATATGCTGCTTTAAGTCACCCAGCTGACGGTACAGCGAACCGATTTGTTCCTCCAGGTTTATGACAGTATCAATTAACTCTTTTTTATCCAAGGTTCCACACCTCGTTAATCTGTGGTTTGTGCGGATACGACGCCCTCTTCCAAGAGCTCTTCCCAAGTATATTCTATCACTTTTTCACGATTCTTCAGTTCCACCTGAAGCACCCGTTCCAGAATATTAAGACCGACAACCTTTGCGGGGCCGTTTGCCGTCGTAATCATTTCGCCTAAATCCGGCAGCTGTTCTTTTGCCGTCTCATACTCATCATTTTCGTACTTCAAACAGCACATCAAACGGCCGCACAGACCCGAAATTTTTGTTGGATTCAACGATAAATTTTGATCCTTCGCCATTTTGATGGACACCGGTTCAAAATCACCGAGGAACGTGGAGCAGCAAAGCATTCTTCCGCACGGGCCGATACCGCCGAGCATTTTCGCTTCGTCCCTCACGCCGATTTGGCGCAATTCGATTCTTGTTTTAAAGATAGAAGCCAAGTCTTTGACCAATTCCCTGAAATCAACCCGTCCGTCGGCTGTGAAGTAAAAAATGACTTTATTGCGGTCAAACGTAAACTCAACATCAACCAGTTTCATATCTAAGCCGTGCTCAGCCACTTTTTTCTGACAGACTTCAAAAGCGGACAGGGCCTCTTGTTTGTTTTCTTCTACAATGAGAAGATCGCGTTCATCAGCAACGCGAATGACTTTTCGAAGCGGAAGCACAACATCATGCTCGTCCACTTGTTTATTTGCGATGACAACCTGTCCGTATTCGACACCTCTTACGGTTTCAACAATGACGCAGCTGTCCTGTTCTATATCAAATCCGTTCGGATCAAAATAATAAATTTTTCCCGCTTTTTTAAAGCGGACGCCTATTACGTTGTACAAGCTTATCCCTCCTGCAACGTTAACACCAAGTGCTCCATTAATCCCTGCGCATTCACATTGGAATGAAGCCGTTTTTTTGCTTCTAAAACAGCGAGAATTTGGTTCGTAACGCTTTGTTGTGTAAATTGCAGCGCATGCTGTTTTATTGATTGGAATAAGTCTTGATAAATCAGTTTATCTTCATTTCCAATTTGGATGGATAATACATCACGGTATATCAATAAGAGCATATCAAGACCCATTTCTTGATGGGTTTTTTCTTTGAAAAAGGGCACCCACTGATCCTGAATGAAGAAAAAGGCATGTCCTTTCCGCTGATGTAAGACTTCATACAATTTTATCACTTTCGCTCTGGACTCTGCAAACTCATCATTTCGACTTAATTCGACTGCTTCCGCAATATTATTTGTCATATTTGCTAAGAGTCTGGCCATGTGAGGGCTTACTTCCTGTTCAATCAGTCTCTCTTCTATCGCTTTCGGCTGAAGCGGCTGAAACGGAAGAACCTGGCATCTCGAAACGATGGTATCCAGTATTCTGTGGAGCTGCTCAGTAATGAGGATTGCGATGGTGTCTTGACTCGGCTCCTCTAAAAATTTAAGCAGACTGTTTGCTGCATTTGTCGTCATTTGATCCGCATGGGATATAATGTACAGTTTTTTATGCGATTCCAGTCCGGTTTTAGAAAACTCCTCCTGCAGCGATTGGATCTGAGCCTTTTTAATTGATAGTCCGTCGGGCTGAACCACATGCACGTCGGGATGGTTTCCGGATGCAATACGCTTGCAGTTCCGGCACTCCCCGCAAGGCTCAGTCCCGGCTTCAAGGCAAAAAAAGCTTTTTGCGAGAAGCAGTGCGGCATCCAATTTGCCCGTACCTTTTTTGCCTTCAAACAGATATGCGTGAGAAAGCCTTTTCTTTTCAATGCTATTATGCAAAAGCCGCATCACTCTGGGCTGCTGCTCGGTCATTTCCTTCCATGATATTTCCATTGTATCACTCTCTATGTGTAAAGGTTAATCAATAAACCTTTTATTTCTCCGATTCGATCCAGCAAATCAATTGCCGGTTTTTCCTGATCCAACATCTCTTCCGTCAGCTGAATCAGTTTTTCATCTATTTCTTTCACAAGTCCCAGGGTCCGGCTGCTGCCGTACAGGTCGAAGCTTTTCGCCGTCTCATGCGATAACCCGCTGTCTACGGCCTCTTTTACAAAACGCTTCACCAGCCCTTTGAATTTCGCTAAGTCTTTGAAGTTCCTCGACTTCGTCAGTCTTTTCCCGAACGTTTCTATATCCGTTAAGAACCTGCTCAGCTGATCAAATTTCAGCTTACTGCTTTGGCTGTCCATTGAACTTTTAAAAGTTCCGGAAAGCTCTGCCGCTTTATAGGCAGGCTGCTGCTTTTTCTCAATAAAGGTGCGTAAGTCAGAATTTATTTTCACGTCATCAAATCCTTAAAATTGATGAAATTCATCGACCGGAAGGACAAAGACCGTCGCTCCGCCGACTTCCACTTCGACGGGATATGGAACGTAAGAATCCGCATTCCCGCCCATCGGGGATACCGGGGCAATCATCTGATCACGTTTACAGCCATTCTCTTTAATGAGGCTGAGCGCTTTATCGACACGGATATCTTCCACTCCGATCATAAACGTCGTATTGCCTGATTTAAGAAATCCGCCTGTTGTCGCAAGCTTCGTCACCCTGAAGTTGTGGTCGGTTAACACTTTCAAAAGCCTGTTGCTGTCCTGATCCTGCACCACTGCCACTATTAATTTCATTCTCTAGGCCCCCTTTAGGTTGGAAAGAACATTGTCGTTACATTCATTATATCAACTTATGAGAAACAGGTCACAACTGAATTTTTTTCAATGCCTCATTTATCACCTGAAGCGCGTCTTGAATGACGAATTCCTTCTTTTTCGATGCGTCGATTGTATGGAATCTTTCCGGAAAACGCTGCATGACCTTTTGGTACCCTTCCCGTACTTTCGTGTGAAAGTGCAGCGCCTCAAGATCGAGACGATTCTTTTCTCTTGAATCATTCGACGTAATCCGTTTCAGCCCTTCTTCCGGATCGATAGAAAAATAGATGGTGACATCAGGCATCGTATCGCCGATTGCAAACCGGTTAATAGAAAAAACTTCATCAATGCCCAGCCCTCTCGCATAGCCTTGATAAGCCAGAGAGCTGTCGATGAAACGATCACACAGTACAATGCGCCCTTCTTTCAATGCAGGCTGCACCTTTTCGACTAAATGCTGTCTTCTGGCCGCGGCGTAAAGGAGCGCTTCCGTTTTTGCATCCATCAGTGTATTGTTTTTATTTAAGATCACTTCTCTGATCTGCTCAGCAATGTCAATGCCGCCCGGTTCTCTTGTCGCTGTCACCGGGTGCCCCTCTGCCGACAGAATATCTTTTATTTCCTGAAGCACTGTCGTTTTTCCTGCACCTTCAGGACCTTCAAATGTAATAAATAAACCGCTCATGATTTCTCCTCTTCTGTATAAACAAGTAATTGTTCCCCGTTTAACAAGCCTTGAATATGCGCATCCATGCCGATTAAATGGGAAAGCTTTTGTACGATCTCTTCTGTTATCCGTTCGCCGTCCATGATAAGCGGGATTCCCGGAGGATAAGGAATAATATTCCCCGCATGCAAGCGCCCGGCCGCTTTATTCATATCCGTAAGCTCTTTTGCAAACTTGCGCATTTCATTTTGCGGATATTCAAGTGTCGTAATCGATGGGAATGTCCAATCCACTGCTTCCGGCAGTCTATCGGGCGGTGTATTCTCCAGTTTCTGCTGTATATTTTTTACGGTTTCCTGTTTGATCATCCGCCGGCCGCCTATCGGCAGTACGAGCAATACTTGATACTCGTCAGCCAGCTCGGCAAAAATGCCTTCGCTCTCCAAAATATTTTGTAATGAATAGCCGGAATGTCCGAGCTTTGACCGAAGAATGAATTTTAACGGGTCCGCTTTGATCCCATATCCGGAGGGCTCGATCACTTCAATAGAAGAAATTGATGCGAAGTTCCGTTTTATTTGCTCAATGTGCGCTATATGAACAGGGAGTGTCCCTTTTTCAGCGATATCCTGTATATAAGCGCGCGCCGTATCTAAAGATGCCATAATCGGATATGACGGGCTGCTGCTTTGCAAACTGCTTAAATAATAGGTTAATCGATCTCTGTCAATCCGGCTGCTGTTTAAATGAAAGTAAGACCCCATCGTCATAGCCGGAAGCGTTTTGTGAGCCGATTGAACAACGGCATCCGCCCCCATAGCCAATGATGAAGGCGGGAACGGTTCACCCAACACAAAGTGAGCACCATGAGCCTCGTCTACCAGTACAGGGACGCCGTATGAATGAGCTTTTTTAACTGCCGCAGTCAAGTCGGCAGCATGCCCGTAGTAAGTCGGATTGGTCAGAACAAGGCCTTTCGCATTCGGATATGACGCTAACGCTTTTTCGATGACTGAAAGGGATACATGGGCCGGCACATGCATATTTTTATCAATTTCCGGCGCCAAATACACCGGCTTGGCTCCGGCCATTGCCACCGCATGAAAAACAGATTTGTGACAATTACGCTGAATCAGAATGGGTTCGTCCGGTTCGCAAACAGCCAAAACCATCGCCAGGTTGCCGGCGGTCGTTCCATTGACGAGAAAGAAGCTTTCCTGAGAGCCGTAAAGCCTGCTCACCAAATCTTGTGCTTCTTTGATGACTCCCGTCGGGTGATGCAAGTCATCAAGCCCCGTGATCTCAGTCATATCAATAGATAAGAGAGATTGATATACAGATTTGGCTTCATCAAAAAAGACATCTCCATTGTGATGTCCCGGAACATGAAAAGAATACGTATTTCGGTGCGCATGCTTCATCAGCGCTGTATATAAAGGTGTGTCCATTTTTAAACAAATCCTTTGCCTGTCTTTCTTATTATATCGTGCCTGTGAGCCAACTTAAAGCTAAGACTTTTTGCCAGCTAGCCGTCATCACGGCCGGGCTTCATATTAAGCAGCTTCTTTTTCAAGTCGCCTTCCATGATAACAAGCTCCTCTTCGGCACGTTTGCGTTTCATCCTGCCGTCTTCTTGAATAGACATGATTTCTTCAAGTGTGCTGACTAAGCTTTCCTGCACTTTTTTGAGGGTATCTGTCTCAACAAGGCCGCGCTCATTAGCTTTGGCTGTCTCGACTGTACTTGTTTTCAGAAGTTCAGCGTTTTTCAGCAGCAATTGGTTTGTCGTATCAGCTGCCTTCTGCTGCGCATCTGCCGCACTCCGCTGTCTCATAAGCGTCAGCGCGATGGCAACTTGATTCTTCCATAATGGAATAGCCGTAACAATGGAGGACTGAATTTTTTCCGCCAGTGCCTGATTCGTGTTTTGAATCAAACGGATTTGCGGCGCACTCTGAAGCGTAATCTGCCTGCTCAGAAGCAGATCATGCACTCTCTTATCCAGACGGTCAGCAAACTGACGAAGATCATTCACTTCCTGCGCGGCCATTTGATTGTGTTCCCGTGATTCGGCTTTTCTTGCCGCTTCGGGAATCAGCTTTGTTTTCAGCTCATCTAATTTTAATTCACCCGCCGCTATATAAAGGTTTAAGTCAGAGAAGTATTGTTTATTTTGGGCGTACAGTTGATCTAACAGTTTATTGTCACTCAACAGCACATTTTTAGAATGTTCGAGCCTTCTGCTGATACGCTCAATCTGCACACTTGTCTTTTGATATTTCGAAAGCACTTCCTGCACAGAACCGGATACCCTTTTAAACAAACGGGCGAAAAATCCTTTGTTCATCCCCTGCAGATCATCAGGGTTTATCTGATCAA
>NZ_CP127224.1:12500-32500 GCF_030284525.1 Bacillus sp. L381 | reverse complement strand
GTGTGTACAAGGCCCGGGAACGTATTCACCGCGGCATGCTGATCCGCGATTACTAGCGATTCCAGCTTCACGCAGTCGAGTTGCAGACTGCGATCCGAACTGAGAACAGATTTGTGGGATTGGCTTAACCTCGCGGTCTCGCTGCCCTTTGTTCTGCCCATTGTAGCACGTGTGTAGCCCAGGTCATAAGGGGCATGATGATTTGACGTCATCCCCACCTTCCTCCGGTTTGTCACCGGCAGTCACCTTAGAGTGCCCAACTGAATGCTGGCAACTAAGATCAAGGGTTGCGCTCGTTGCGGGACTTAACCCAACATCTCACGACACGAGCTGACGACAACCATGCACCACCTGTCACTCTGCCCCCGAAGGGGACGTCCTATCTCTAGGATTGTCAGAGGATGTCAAGACCTGGTAAGGTTCTTCGCGTTGCTTCGAATTAAACCACATGCTCCACCGCTTGTGCGGGCCCCCGTCAATTCCTTTGAGTTTCAGTCTTGCGACCGTACTCCCCAGGCGGAGTGCTTAATGCGTTAGCTGCAGCACTAAGGGGCGGAAACCCCCTAACACTTAGCACTCATCGTTTACGGCGTGGACTACCAGGGTATCTAATCCTGTTCGCTCCCCACGCTTTCGCTCCTCAGCGTCAGTTACAGACCAGAGAGTCGCCTTCGCCACTGGTGTTCCTCCACATCTCTACGCATTTCACCGCTACACGTGGAATTCCACTCTCCTCTTCTGCACTCAAGTTCCCCAGTTTCCAATGACCCTCCCCGGTTGAGCCGGGGGCTTTCACATCAGACTTAAGAAACCGCCTGCGAGCCCTTTACGCCCAATAATTCCGGACAACGCTTGCCACCTACGTATTACCGCGGCTGCTGGCACGTAGTTAGCCGTGGCTTTCTGGTTAGGTACCGTCAAGGTGCCGCCCTATTTGAACGGCACTTGTTCTTCCCTAACAACAGAGCTTTACGATCCGAAAACCTTCATCACTCACGCGGCGTTGCTCCGTCAGACTTTCGTCCATTGCGGAAGATTCCCTACTGCTGCCTCCCGTAGGAGTCTGGGCCGTGTCTCAGTCCCAGTGTGGCCGATCACCCTCTCAGGTCGGCTACGCATCGTCGCCTTGGTGAGCCGTTACCTCACCAACTAGCTAATGCGCCGCGGGTCCATCTGTAAGTGGTAGCCGAAGCCACCTTTTATGTCTGAACCATGCGGTTCAAACAAGCATCCGGTATTAGCCCCGGTTTCCCGGAGTTATCCCAGTCTTACAGGCAGGTTACCCACGTGTTACTCACCCGTCCGCCGCTAACATCAGGGAGCAAGCTCCCATCTGTCCGCTCGACTTGCATGTATTAGGCACGCCGCCAGCGTTCGTCCTGAGCCAGGATCAAACTCTCCGATAAAGTAGTTTGACTGACTACGCACATCGCTGTGCGATTTATTTAAAACTTTGAATTAACAGGTACGTTTTGTCTTGTTTAGTTTTCAAAGAACTTTGTCCGCCTCTCCCGAAGCGACTTAATTATTATATCATATCATTGTTATCATCGTCAATAACTTTTTTAAATTCTTTTTTTGAGAATCTGTTTCGTCATCAGCGACGTATATTAGAATACCACCCTTAATCCATCATGTCAACAATAATCGACAAATTAAATGATGAAGCGTTTAATGACGATTAAAGCAGCGATGCCTGGGATTCCTAAAATCCCGCTGACACCGGTTGTAACCAGATTAACAGGAATATGAATGCCGAGACTCCCGCCGAACAAATTCACACCAACCAGAAGAATCGCACCGGCAATAAACTTAATGGCAGTCAAACCAATCCATCTTAACGGCTTTGGAGATACTCCCCATAAAAAAAGCAAAGCAACCAGACCGACAATTAAACCGATAATAAAAAAAGGCTCCATGAATCTTCCCCCTCGCTTGTTTAGTACAAGCTTATGAGAAGATTCCGGAGAATAGACCTCTTACTTCCATCTGCTCATTTTTAAATTCCGCTGCTTCGCTTCTTTCAAATAAAAAAAGTACTTAGATTCAGCGACTTTCAGCTCAAACAGCACCTCAGCTGAGGGCTCAAGACTTTTATCGACCAGACTCTTCTGTCTGTTCCATTCTTCCTTTTGTTTAAAGAGCTGTTCAATCAGCTGTTCGTCAAACTCTTTTCTTAATGTATTTCTGCGAAGAAAACCCATGCCTCGCCATTTCCTCCCTTACAATTCACGTCTTCCTTCAAGCGCTTTTGAAAGAGTGACCTCATCAGCATATTCCAAATCGCCGCCGACGGGCAGGCCGTGGGCAATACGGGAGAGCTTGATGCCTGAGGGCTTTAACAGCCTCGATATATACATCGCTGTTGCTTCCCCTTCAATATTAGGGTTGGTTGCGAGAATAACTTCTGTCACTTGATCATCCTGAAGGCGCTTCAGCAGTTCCGGAATCTTAATATCCTCCGGTCCGATGCCGTCCATTGGAGAAATCGCGCCGTGAAGAACATGATACTGGCCGTTATATTCCTTCATTTTCTCCATTGCAATAACATCCTTAGGGTCCTGCACGACACAAATAACAGACTTATCTCTTCTTGTATCCTCACATATATAACAAGGGTCCTGATCTGTAATATGTCCGCAAATCGAGCAATATGTCAGATTCCGCTTCGCATTGACAAGCGCCTTAGCAAAATCCAATACTGTGTCTTCTTTCATACCTAGAACAAAAAAAGCCAGACGAACCGCTGTTTTCGGTCCGATCCCTGGCAATTTCATAAAGCTGTCAATCAGCTTTGATATTGGTTCAGGATACTGCATGTTTATTTATCCCCCTAGAATAAACCCGGTATGTTCATTCCTTTTGTAAATTGTCCCATTGTCTCATTCGTCATGTCATCCACTTTTTTGAGGGCGTCGTTTGTCGCAGCAAGAACCAGGTCCTGAAGCATTTCGATATCTTCCGGATCAACGACTTCTTCTTTAATCGCAACGTCTACAACTTCTTTTTGACCGTTAACCTTTACAGTCACCATTCCGCCGCCCGCTGTGCCTTCAAGCACTTTTTCAGCAAGCTCCTCCTGAGCCTTCGCCATATCCTTTTGCATTTTTTGCATCTGTTTCATCATTTTTTGCATGTTTCCCATTCCGCCACGCATATTCAATCACTCTCTTTCATCTCATTAGTCTTTTATTTCGATTAAATCCGCTCCGACAAGTTTTTTCGCCTCTGCAATAAGCGGATCTTCTTCAGCCGGTTCGTTTGATCCTTCACTTTCCTGCTGATGATCATTTAAAAATTCTTCTCTTATTTTACCCCATTGTGCTTCCGGAACGCCAATCAAATCCATTCTTTTCCCGAGCATTGATTCGAGAATCTGTTCAAGATTCGTACGGACTCCGTTATTGTCTTCGGCAACCATTTTACAATGGATTTCGTATTTAAATTTAAGTACAAATGCCTTCTGGGCGGCGGCCACCGGTTCACTGTCATTCAAAAGAGCCGCATGGGACACCTTATTCTGCTGCTTCAGGTGTGCCAGCAGCTTGCCCCAGCTGCTTTTAAGCTGTTCAAGGTCCGGTCTTGTGGCTTCCTTCAATATTTCATGGATTCTTCCGACCGGAGCTTTGTAATGGCTTTTTCCGCCTTTTTGAGGACGCGGGGCTTCTTTCGGAGCGCTTTCCGCCTGAACTTTCACACCGGAGGTTTTCAGCCTTTCCACTTCCTGCTCAAGCTGCTGGATCTTATTCATCAGCATGCCGACCTCAGGGATGTCTGCGCCGGATTGCTGCGCCGTCTGGCATATTTTCACGACAGCCACTTCAAAAAAGATTCTTGGGTGGTTCGTCCACTTCATTTCCTGATGGCTTTTATTCAGGATATCAATCATCTCATATAAAGCGGGGGCCGGTATTTCACCGCTCAGATTCAGGAACGTTTCATCGACCTTCACCTTCTCCAGGACTCCTTCTAAATCGGGAGCAGCCTGGTACAAGAGCATATCCCTGAAATAAAAGATCATATCTTCAATCAGTTTGGCCGCATCTTTCCCCTGCTGAAGCAATTCATTCAGTGTTTCCAACGCCTCGGAAACCTGTTTGCGGTGAAGAGCAGATGCCAGTTTTCCAATATAGTGCTGGGAAACGGCCCCGGTAATGAGCAATGCGTCATCCACCGACAGCTCATCGCCGCTGAATGATACGGCTTGATCGAGCAGGCTCAGCGCGTCCCTCATTCCCCCGTCCGCAGCACTCGCTATGATATCAAGGGCGCCTTCTTCCACCTTCAGCTGCTCTGCATCGACGATTATCTTCATTCGTCCGACAATTGCTTGGGATGTAATCCGTTTGAAGTCAAAACGCTGACATCTGGAGATAATGGTTAAAGGAATCTTGTGAGGCTCAGTCGTAGCTAATATGAAAATGCAATGTGCCGGCGGTTCTTCCAGCGTTTTCAGAAGCGCGTTGAATGCGCCGATAGAGAGCATATGCACCTCATCTATAATATATACCTTGTAAGTGACGGCCGACGGGGCGAATTTTACTTTGTCGCGGATGTCGCGGATTTCGTCTACGCCGTTATTCGACGCCGCATCTATTTCGATCACATCTGATATAGAGCCGTTTGTGATCCCCTTGCACGCCGCGCATTCATTGCACGGTTCTTCTACAGGGGCGTGCTCACAGTTGACTGCTTTCGCAAATATTTTAGCTGCACTGGTTTTTCCCGTTCCTCGTGGTCCAGAAAACAGATATGCATGAGAAAATTTCTTTTGCAAAAGGGCATTTTGCAGCGTTTTCGTAATGTGTTCCTGTCCGACCACATCTTCAAACTGCTGAGGCCTAAATACTCGATATAAAGCTTGGTAACCCACAGGATGCGCCCTCCTCTGTTATTCATCATGTTTATTATACATGAACGGGCTTTTAACGCCAAAACCCGTTTTTCATATACGAAAAAACTCACCTGCCATAAACAGGTGAGTCTGAAATTTGATGATTGATTTACCGTGCACCTTCTGTCGATTCGCTACCCTAAGCGTTACTTAAGCAGTTAGCTCAGCCCAGGCAACCCTGCGGCACATGAGAGGTTTCACTTAATGCTGCTTCCTTCCGGACCTGACATGGTTCATGAATTCCCATTGCGCAGGACCCAGACGTCAACGCCACTTACTTAAGGCAGGCCTTACAGTAAACGAACCTCGAGAAGGGATTCGGCCCCGCTAGAGCGGATTGCGGGTACAGGGCACCGCTACCTCCCCGCTTAGCACGGCAAAATAAATATCAAATTTTTATATGCGCACCATTTATGATGCACACATAAGTATATCTGCTTCAGGCAGAAAATGCAACCGTACTACTCAGACAACTTTTTCCTCTTGTCTTTCTTTTGCCGGCGCAGCTTTCTGAAAAAAGCGCTGAGCATTTCTCCGCACTCTTCTTCGAGCACTCCGCTCACCACTTCCGCTTGGTGGTTGAACCGTTCTTCCTGCAAAAGGTTCATCAGCGTTCCTGTACAGCCTCCCTTGGGATCAAATGCGCCGAACACGACCTTATCGACTCTGGAAAGCACGACGGCTCCCGCACACATCGGGCACGGCTCTAAAGTGACATAAAGAACGGCGCCCTCAAGTCTCCATGTTCCCAGCTTGCGGCACGCTTCGTCTATCGCCAGCATTTCCGCGTGGGCAAGTGAGCGCTGTTCCGTCTCCCGCAGATTATGTGCCCGCGCCACAATCTCATCGTGCAGAACAAGGACGGCTCCGATCGGCACTTCCCCTTTCGCTTCTGCTTTCTTCGCTTCTTTTATGGCTTCTCTCATATAATATTCATCATTCATCGGTTCAAGCTCTCTTCTTAAGTTTTTTCATGTCTCATAAAGGTTAAAATAAGAATACCTCAGCAGAAAGGAGTTGCCGGTATTGACTGAACCTAACAACACAGCCCTTCTGATTGTCGATATGATCAATAATTTTCAATTTGATATGGGCGAACGTCTTGCTGAAAAAACCAAACAAATTGTCCCCCGTATTTTATCATTAAAGAAGCATGCAAAACAAAACAACTGGCCGATTATTTATATTAATGACCATTACGGGCTTTGGAAGGCTGATATTGATGCCATCAAGGAGGAATGCAGCAATGACATAAGCGCTGACATTATAGAAGATATTTCGCCTCAGCCGGATGATTATTTTCTGATTAAACCGAAGCATTCCGCATTTTACGAAACGGCGCTTCACACCCTTCTGACCGAATTAAAAGTGAACCGATTAATGATCACGGGGATTGCCGGGAATATTTGTGTGCTGTTCACGGCTAACGACGCTTATATGCGGGAATACAGCATTGCCATCCCGAAAGACTGCACCGCTTCCAATAGCGACGAAGACAATGATTTCGCTTTGACAATGATGGAGAATGTACTCTTCGCAGAAATAACTACCGAAAAACAAATTACCTCCGAAAAATAAACATGATCAGCCTCCTTTTTTCATACATTTGATAGCGGATATGAAAGGAGGCGTTTTTCATTCAGATTTATGTAGTGAAACGGGGCGACACACTTTCTGCTATTGCGGCGCGCTACCGGATTGCCGCAAATGTCATTGCGGAAGCAAATAAACTGCCTGATCCCAATACATTGGTTGTCGGACAAACCCTTGTCATTCCGATCGAGGGACAATATTACGAGGTGAGACAAGGCGATACTCTTGCGGCAATCGCCGGCCGTTTTCATATATCGGCCGCGGAGCTTGCGAGGGTGAACGGAATTCAGCTCAGCACCACATTGCAAGTCGGAACCCGCCTGCACATTCCGCGGCAGACGAATAAGCCCGATATCGAATCAAATGCATATATAGAACCGCGGGGAACGAGCGTAAGCCCTAATCTGCAGCAGGCAGCAAGAGAGGCCTCACCTTATTTAACATACCTCGGCACATTCAGTTTTCAAGTGCAGCGGAACGGGACTTTAAAAGAACCGCCCCTGACCAATTTAAAAAGCATCAGCGACAGGCACAACACCGCATTAATGATGATCATCACCAACCTTGAAAATGACGCATTCAGCGATGAACTCGGGCGGCTCATCTTGAATGATAATACAGTGAAAACAAAGCTCTTTCAGGAAATCGTCTCCACGGCCAAAAAGCACGGCTTCCGTGATATTCATTTTGATTTCGAATATTTGCGTCCTCAGGACAGAGAAGCCTACAATCGTTTTTTACGTGAAGCGAGAACGATTTTTCATCGGGAAGGCTGGAAGATTTCAACGGCGCTTGCTCCGAAAACGAGTGCGACCCAGGCCGGCAAATGGTATGAAGCACATGACTATAGGGCACATGGAGAAATCGTCGATTTTGTCGTAATCATGACATATGAGTGGGGGTACAGCGGAGGCCCGGCTCAGGCCGTATCACCAATCGGCCCTGTAAGGAATGTCATTGAGTACGCGCTGACAGAAATGCCTTCTTCCAAAATCGTCATGGGACAGAACATGTACGGCTACGATTGGACACTGCCTTTTAAACAGGGAACGACAGCGAAAGCCGTCAGTCCTCAGCAGGCGATCGCTCTGGCCGCGCGCTATAAAGTCGACATTCAATATAACGAAACCGCCCAGGCTCCCTTCTTTCGATACACGGCTGAAAATCAGAAGCAGCATGAAGTATGGTTTGAAGACGCCCGCTCCATTCAGGCGAAATTCAATTTAATTAAAGAACTTCATTTAAGAGGAATCAGCTATTGGAAACTCGGCCTCTCCTTCCCGCAAAACTGGCTTTTGCTCGGAGATCAATTCCATATTGTGAAAGAGACGTTTCGTTAATCGGAAGCGTCTTTTTTTCATGGGCGTTTCTGAGAGTGTGATACAATATAAAGGCCGGCAGCTGACGGATGTTTGCAGAATTAAGGAGGATTTTCAATGAACAGAGCCCCTTTTATCGCGGTAGAAGGTCCTATCGGGGCAGGAAAAACGACACTCGCTTCTATGCTTTCTGAAGAGCTCGGTTTTCCTATGATTAATGAGATTGTAGAAGACAACCCGTATCTCGATAAGTTCTATGATAATATCGAGGAGTGGAGTTTTCAGCTTGAAATGTTTTTTCTCTGTCACAGGTATAAACAGCTTGAAGACACTGATCGGGATTATTTAAAACAAGGACAGCCCGTTTTGTCCGATTATCATATTTATAAAAATGTTATTTTCGCAGAACGTACATTGCACGGACAAAAGCTTGAGAAATATAAGCAGATTTATCATCTGCTCACTCACGACTTACCGAAGCCGAATGTCATTGTATACATAAAGGCAAGCCTGCCGACATTGCTTCAACGCATCGAAAAACGCGGGCGCCCGTTTGAGAAAAATATCGAACATCAATATCTGGAACGTCTCATTGCAGATTACGATACAGCCATCAGACAGCTTCAGGAAGAAGATCCGGATATATCTGTACTGACTATTGATGGTGATACTGAAGACTTTGTTTTGAATAAGACAGACTATGAAAGAATTGCCCGTCAGGTAAAGGAGCTTATTAAATGAAAGATATTCACATTCCAAACAACGCCATTATAACAGTAGCGGGAACAGTAGGAGTCGGAAAATCGACTTTAACCAAAGCTTTAGCAAAACGCCTCGGGTTTAATACCTCACTTGAAGAAGTGGATGAAAACCCTTATTTAGAGAAGTTCTATCATGACTTTGAACGCTGGAGCTTTCATTTGCAAATTTATTTTCTGGCTGAGCGGTTCAAGGAGCAGAAAAACATGTTTGAATCAGGCGGAGGATTCGTGCAGGACCGTTCGATTTATGAAGATACAGGCATATTCGCAAAAATGCATGCCGATAAAGGAACCATGTCGCTGACAGATTACAAAACATACACAAGCCTTTTTGAGGCGATGGTCATGACGCCATACTTCCCGCATCCTGATGTTTTGATCTATTTAGAAGGCGATCTTGAAAACATTATAGAGCGGATTGAAAAGCGGGGCCGTGAGATGGAGCTGCAGACCAACCGTTCCTATTGGGAAGAGATGTATACGCGGTACGAGGACTGGATCAGCGGTTTTAACGCCTGCCCTGTGCTGAAAGTACGCATTGAAGATTATGACCTTGAAGCTGATGAACAGTCACTGGAACCTTTAATCGAAAAAATCAGTCACGTGATCAATGAAAACAGAACTAAATAAAAATAATAAAGCGATTTTCCCCAAAAAGAGAAAATCGCTTTTTTGCATATAAAAAATCCGCTGCATCACATGCAGCGGACAAAACAATCTCCAATATATGCTCGAGTTTCATTAGGTTTAAAATCAATATGGCGGAGGAAGAGGGATTCGAACCCCCGCGGGCTTTGACACCCCTGTCGGTTTTCAAGACCGATCCCTTCAGCCGGACTTGGGTATTCCTCCGTATCGACATTTAATAATATACCACATGACCTGAATTTCAGTCAAGCGCTTTTTCATATTTTTTATTTCTTTTCTTAAACGGCTTTTCCGTCAGCTTTACTATCATACAAAAGTCTTGTCTACAAATCAACCTCAGTATGTCATACGGGCAGGAAAAACAGTGAAAACCAAGAATAGATTGAAATAGATAAACCTGCTCATAAAGGTGGAGAACACAATGAAAGTCATAATTGCACCGGATTCTTTTAAAGAAAGCATGACATCAAAAGAAGCCGCCGACAGCATCGAAAAAGGATTCAAAGCGGTCTTCCCTGACGCGGAATATATCAAGATACCCGTGGCTGACGGCGGAGAAGGAACCGTTCAGGCTTTGACGGATGCCACCGGCGGAAGCATTATCAAAAAAACTGTGACCGGCCCGCTGGGAACACCGGTAAATGCCGTATACGGACTTCTGGGAGACGGGCGCACAGCAGTCATTGAAATGGCGGAAGCTTCGGGACTCCATCTCGTTCCCCGTCATCTCAGAGATCCGTTGAACACGACCACAAGAGGAACGGGTGAACTGATAGCTGATGCAGCTTCCCGCGGGGCGAGTGAGATCATAATCGGTCTTGGGGGAAGCGCCACCAATGACGCCGGGACAGGAATGGCGAGTGCGCTCGGTGTGCGTTTCTTAAATGAGGAAGGTCAGGAGCTACCTGACGGCGGAGGCTTTCTGCACACCCTGGCTTCTATTGATATAAGCGGTCTCTCCCCTGATCTGAAACACATTCGTATTCGTGCCGCCTGCGATGTCGAAAATCCCCTGACCGGCGAAAATGGGGCGTCATATGTCTTTGGCCCGCAAAAAGGGGCGTCCGAGGAGACAAAAATGGTATTGGATCGTAATTTGCGCCATTTCGCTGATGTATTGAGACGGCAATACGATATTGAAGCGGATTCTGTAAAAGGTGCGGGTGCCGCAGGAGGTTTAGGGGCAGGACTGATTGCCTTCTTACAAGCAGAACTTCAAAGAGGCATCGACATTGTATTAGATACACTGTCCTTTTCAGATCAGATAAAAGGCGCTGACCTTGTAATCACCGGAGAGGGACAGATTGACGGACAAACGATATTCGGCAAAACCCCCGCGGGTATTGCCGCACGCGCATCCGCTCAAGAAATTCCCGTTATCGCATTGGCGGGTTCCTTAGGAAAAGACTTTGAACATGTATACAACAGAGGAATCGCAGCTGTGTTTTCTATCGTGCCGGGCGCTGTAAGCCTTGAAGACGCCTTAGTATCCGGCCGTTTCAATCTGGAAAGCACTGCCCGGAACGCCGCCGCTTTATATCAAACAGCAAAAAAGGCGCGCCTCTAGGGCGCACCTTTTACGGTTTGATGACTTCTTTATTTCCCATATAAGGACGCAGCACTTTCGGAATAATGACGCTTCCGTCCTCTTGCTGATAGTTTTCTAAGATGGCAGCTACTGTTCTGCCGACTGCCAGGCCTGAACCGTTTAACGTATGCACATGCTCAGGCTTGCCTTTCGCTTCGCGTCTGAATCGAATGTTCGCTCGTCTTGCCTGGAAGGCTTCAAAGTTGCTGCAAGAAGAAATTTCACGGTATGTGTCTTGGCTTGGAATCCATACCTCAATATCGTACTTTTTCGCAGCTGTAAAGCCCAGGTCACCGGTACACATGCTCATGACACGATACGGGAGCTCGAGCAGCTGAAGCACCCGCTCAGCTTGATTTGTCAATTTTTCAAGCTCCTCATAAGAATCTTCCGGCTTCACGAATTTCACAAGCTCAACCTTGTTGAATTGATGCTGGCGGATCAAACCGCGTGTATCACGGCCGGCAGATCCCGCTTCTGAACGGAAACAAGCGCTGAACGCCGCATAATTGATCGGCAATGCATCACCGGATAAGATTTCATCGCGGTGCATATTTGTAATCGGCACTTCCGCCGTCGGAATTAAGAAATAATCCTCTTCCCTGATTTTAAAAGCATCCTCTTCAAATTTAGGAAGCTGCCCCGTACCTGTCATGCTCGTACGGTTTACCATATAAGGAGGAATGACTTCCGTGTAATGATATTCATCAACGTGAAGATCAAGCATAAAGTTGTAGAGTGCACGTTCGAGACGGGCCCCTAATCCTTTATAAAACACAAACCGGCTTCCTGTTACTTTTGAAGCGCGTTCAAAATCAAGAATGTTTAGGTGGTCAGCGATATCCCAATGCGGTTTCGGCTCATAAGGAAATGCCGGCGCCTCTCCCCACTTGCGAATTTCAATATTATCATCTTCCGTTTCCCCGACAGGCACTGAATCGTGCGGGATGTTCGGAATAGACAGAAGGATGGTTTCGAGTGTCGTTTCAACCGTGCGAAGCTCTTCATCAAGCTTCTTAATTTCTTCGCCTACTTCACGCATCTCTTTAATAATATGATCAGCGTCTTTTTTCTCCCGCTTCAAAACGGCGACCTGCTGAGAGACTTCATTCCGTTTTCCCTTCAGCTCTTCTACTTTACCGATAAGCTCTCTTCTTTTTTCATCAAGCTCTTCAAACTTATCAAAGTCAGATAAGTCTTCGCCTTTTGGAATGAGCTTCGCTTTTACTTCTTGAAAATTGGCTCTCAGCACCTTCGTGTCAATCATGCCTAACAACTCCTATCTGTTTTTATCGAAAATAAAAAAGAGCCCTCATCCCCTAAAAGGGACGAGAGCTCTCGCGTTGCCACCCTGATTGAAAACAAGCTCACACTTGCTTCCCGCTTTAACACATAACGGTTTTCCCGTAAATGCCTACTTGTTTTCAGCATTTCGCTCAAGGACGGATTCGGAGAGCATCTTTCACCGATTCGCACCACCCATCGGCTCTCTTTGAAAGAGGGGCTTCCTACTGCTTCCTGTCAACGCTTTTCGATCTTTATTTGTGTTTATAATGTACTATAAGTATCAGCGGTTTTCAACTGTTTTATACAGCTGTTTCCTGCTTATGCTTTTCCGCCATTTTCACAAACAGCTCTGTCACTCGGTGATCATCCGTCAATTCAGGATGGAACGAGCAGCCGAGAAAATGGCCTTGTTTAGCAGCCACGATGCGTCCGTTATGTTCACAAAGCACTTCAACATCTTCTCCGGCTTCTAAAATATGCGGCGCGCGAATAAATACACCCGTAAACGGCTCATCAAGGCCTTTAATCGTCAGATCAGCCTCAAAGCTGTCGACCTGACGGCCAAAGGAATTACGCTCGACAACAACGTTTAACAGCCCTAAATGAGCATTATCCGTTCCCGCAATCTCTTTGGCTAAGATAATCAGACCGGCGCATGTGCCGAACATCGGTTTTCCCTGGGCGGCAAACTCGCGAAGCGGCTCCATAAAATGATACGTATCCATTAAACGCCGCATAGTCGTGCTTTCCCCGCCCGGCAGGATTAAGCCGTCGATGTCATTCAGCTGTTCAGGACGCTTAATGACGACACCTTTTGAACCACATGCTTCAATTGAACGAATATGTTCTCTTACTGCTCCTTGAAGTCCAAGTACACCAATTGTTAACATGCTTCCAGCTCTCCTATGGTTTTACCAGCCGCGTTCTTGCATACGCTGTTCCGGTAATAGATTTGAGATTTCGATTCCTTTCATTGCTGTGCCCAATTCTTTAGAAAGCTCAGCAATCAGTTTGTAATCTGTGTAGTGAGTCGTTGCTTCAACAATTGCTTTAGCGAATTTAGCAGGATTGTCCGATTTGAAAATACCTGAACCGACAAATACGCCGTCAGCGCCAAGCTGCATCATCAATGCCGCATCAGCAGGCGTCGCCACTCCGCCGGCAGCAAAGTTGACAACAGGCAATTTGCCGTCACGCTTAATTTGAAGAAGCAGTTCATAAGGAGCACCGAGGTTTTTAGCTTCAGTCATCAGCTCATCATTGCTCATCGCTGCAACTTTGCGCACTTGCGCGTTTACTTTTCTCATATGGCGGACAGCTTCCACAATGTTTCCTGTTCCCGGTTCGCCTTTTGTACGAAGCATGGACGCCCCTTCAGCGATACGGCGTGTTGCTTCGCCAAGATCACGGCATCCGCATACGAACGGAACAGTATATTCATTTTTATTTAAATGAAATTCTTCGTCAGCAGGAGTCAGGACTTCACTTTCATCGATATAATCTACTCCCATTGCTTCAAGGACACGCGCTTCAACGATATGTCCGATACGCGCTTTTGCCATTACGGGAATGGATACAGCATTCATTACTTCTTCAACGATCGTCGGGTCAGCCATGCGGGCAACACCGCCGGCAGCACGAATATCAGCCGGAACTCGTTCTAATGCCATTACGGCAACAGCTCCCGCCTCTTCGGCAATCTTCGCTTGTTCAGCATTTACAACGTCCATGATGACGCCGCCTTTTTGCATTTCTGCCATTCCGCGTTTTACACGGTCAGTACCTGTTTGAGCCATTATTTGGTCCCCCTAGTCAATGTGTAGTTAGAAATTTCTATCTCTTATTGTATCCCAGAAATACAATATTTCATATGGATATTCTCATTTTACAGCGAGATGAAAGAGATAGATATCATTTTTTTACTAACAATTTGGTTTTTTCAGTATATTAAGCAAAAGAGCCCTAACTTTCATCAGAGCTCTTTCTTATTTCTTAAAACCAGCCTGTTACCGTATCAACGGCACTGTTCCAGATTCCGGAGAAGAAGCCGCCGATGCCGCGCATCATCTGAACAAACCAGTTTGCTTTATCTACATCATTTTTCGTTACAAGATTCACGCTGAACTCTTTGGATTTGAGGAAGCCGTAGTCTTTGTCGCTGCCTTTGTATGTAACTGTCAGCGTTCCGACTTTCGTCCCTTTTTTCACAGGAGCCGTGATTTCTTTTTTATCTAAAGTCACTTCAGCTTTATAGTTCTTTTCATCCCCGCTTTTCACAGGAATAGAAAGCGCCTTATCAGTAACAATATCGACTTGCTTGTCTTTCCCTTTGTCAACGTCAATCGTTTTGTGCCCTTTTACTTGAGAGCCTTCAGGGTAAAGATCTTTCATTGAGAAATTGCTGTTAAATGCGTAATCGAGCATTTTTTTCGTTTCATCAAAACGTCCGGTATGCAGGTTGCCTTTTGCGTTTAATACAACGGTGATGACCCGCATCCCGTTCCGCTGTGCGGTGCTTGTAAAACAAGATCCCGCAGAATCAGTAGAACCTGTTTTTAAGCCGTCAACGCCGGGATATTCAGAAACAAGACCTTTTAACATGAAGTTCCAGTTCGGCATGTCCATTTCATCATCAGTGCCCGCTCTGAATTTCGTCTTAGCGATGCTAGTTGTTTTCAGAACTTCCGGATAATCAGTGATCAGGCGGTCTGCAAGAAGCGCCATATCTTTAGCAGAAACTTCACTCTCTTCTTTAACGCCTTCTCCTTGCGGCTGTTTGCCGTGAAGGTCTTCATTCACAAGACCGGTGGAATTTTTAAAGTCATAGTTTGTCATGCCTAGTTCTTTGGCTTTCGCATTCATTTCAGCGACAAATTTTGTTTCAGTTCCGGCAAGAATTTCGGCAACAGCGATCGCAGCTCCGTTAGCAGAGTAAATCGCCATAGCTTGGTACAGTTCTTTGACTGTGTATTTGCCGTCTTTCCGGAGAGGGACGTTTGATAAACTGTTGTCTTGAGAGATTTCATAGACATAATCATCAGGAGTATACGTTTGATCCCATTTCACTTTTCCTTCTTTAATGGCTTCCAGAAGCAGATATTCAGTCATCATTTTTGTCATGCTGGCAATCGGCAATCTTTTGTCTGCATTTTTACTGTATAAAATTTTCCCCGATGAAGCCTCAATCATTATCGCAGCTGATGCATTGACATCAATCGGGTCATTGCCGGCTGCTTCCGCTTTAGACATCGGAACAAAGCAAGTTGCGGTCAGTGCCAGTACCACTAATGACACCAACATCTGTTTCCATTTCGTGATGTTCAATCTTACGACCTCCGTCATTCATTTTAAATCTATAATTAAGCCGTTAAGGACATATTCAAATTCAAAACACAACATTATAAATTTTATCACACTCGATATAAAAAAAATAGACAGAGTCAGCGACCCTGTCAAATGTTTTTAATTTGTAACAATTATGAGATTGTGTAGTTTGGTGATTCCTTCGTGATTTGGACATCATGCGGATGGCTTTCGCGAAGACCGGCTCCTGTCATACGGATGAATTGAGCTTCTTCTCTTAAAGCACGCAAGTCTTTTGAACCGCAATATCCCATACCTGAACGAAGACCGCCGACAAGCTGATACACTGTTTCTTCTACAGGACCTTTGTACGGAGTCCGTCCTTCGATACCTTCAGGGACGAATTTCTTATTTTCTTCTTGGAAATATCGGTCTTTACTGCCTTTTTCCATGGCAGCGACAGAACCCATACCGCGATATACTTTAAATCTTCTGCCTTGATAGATTTCAGTTTCGCCCGGGCTTTCTGAAGTACCGGCAAGCAGGCTTCCAAGCATGACGGCATGTCCGCCGGATGCCAATGCTTTCGTAATATCTCCGGAGAATTTAATACCGCCGTCCGCGATAATTGTTGCGCCGTGTTTTCTCGCTTCAGTGGCACAATCATAAATCGCAGTGATTTGCGGTACACCTACACCTGCAACGACGCGTGTCGTACAGATAGATCCAGGTCCGATTCCCACTTTTACAATGTTTGCTCCGGCTTCAATCAGAGCTTTTGTCGCTTCAGCCGTAGCAACATTTCCTGCGATAATGTTCAATTCAGGATATGTCTCACGGATTTTCGCAACTGTGTTCAGTACGCCTCTGGAATGTCCGTGAGCCGTATCAACCACGATAACGTCGACATTCGCTTCAACAAGCTTGCTGACACGAGTCATTGTATCACCTGTCACGCCGACCGCAGCGCCGACGATCAGGCGTCCGTGTTCATCTTTAGATGAATTCGGGAATTCGATAACCTTTTCAATATCTTTGATCGTGATAAGACCTTTTAATTTGTTTTGGTCATCCACTAATGGAAGTTTTTCAATTTTATGCTTCTGCAAGATTTTTTCTGCTTCGTCTAATGTGGTTCCCACAGGAGCTGTAACCAGCTCTTCTTTTGTCATAACATCACTGATTTTCATTGAATAATCAGAGATAAAGCGAAGATCGCGGTTTGTAATGATACCGACCAGCTTTTGATCGTCTTTATTATCTACGATCGGAACACCGGAAATTCTGTATTTCCCCATCAAATGCTCCGCATCGAATACTTGATGATCAGGTGTTAAAAAGAAGGGATTTGTAATAACGCCCCGTTCAGAACGTTTGACTTTGTCAACATGTTCAGCCTGCTGTTCGATGGACATGTTTTTATGAATAATGCCCAAGCCGCCCTGTCTGGCCATCGCAATCGCCATTGCTGATTCTGTTACTGTATCCATTCCTGCACTGATGACAGGAATATTAAGCTTTAACGTTTTTGTCAGTTCAACAGACAAATCCACATCACGCGGAAGTACGTCTGATTGAGCCGGTACGAGCAGTACATCATCGAACGTTAAGCCTTCTTTTGAAAATTTACTTTCCCACATTAGTAAATCCCCCTCTTTTCGGCAAAATATTATATGTAGATTATCAACTAGAAAACGGCATGTCAAGGAAGCGTAAAAGAGTTGAAATATTTAGATAAAGGAAAGGGTTTAAAAATACATATGAGAGACCTTGAGTGGAAAGAGTTATCATTATTTTATTCTGTAGAATCTTCCCAGAAATTTCTAAATAAAGTCTATACAGAAAGAGGAATGGAAGAACCAAAACGGTATGCGTTTAAAAACAGCGAGCGCTTCATATTCTTTATCAAACACGCCGAGTCCTTTTATAAGCAGGCATCCCTTTCTCCTTTAGAAATTAAGCCTATTCTGTTGTTTTACGGGATGTCACAATTGCTGAAAGCCTGTCTTCTGACCACGGATCCAAGCTATCCAAGCCACGCTTCAGTACTCGCACATGGCGTGACTGCCCGAAAACGCAAAAAGCAAAATTACTCTTTTAGGGATGATGAAGTGAAGGTGCAGCGCAATGGTTTATGTATTCATGTGATGAAGCACTTATTCGGAATAGCCGGTCTTGAGGAAGAACGGTATACAATGAAAAAATTGCTGACAGCCATTCCTGAATTGCACACTGTATTCCATTTCCAAGAGAAAAAGAATTGGCTGACCAAAGTAGAGCTGAAAGATAATCTTATTTCAGTGCCTGAACATGCGGTGATTCATTACAATATGTCTGACACCCGCTTTGCAGAATACATCAGTCATCACTTGAATTGGTCTTTTGTCAGGAAAGACCATAAGAATTTGGTTTTTGAGGCCGCCCCGATAGACAGGGAACCTTGGTCTTCACCAAATTTATTGTTTCACTTAGAGAAGAATCAATATTATATACCCTCTCAGCGTGATCACTTCCTGCATCTTCCGGAAATGATTATTCATTATTTGGTCCTGTACAATGTCGGGATGATTGCGAGATATGAAACGGAGTGGTGGTATGAACTGCTGACACAGCATGTCAGCGATGATTATGTAATGATCCGGCGGTTTTTAGAGGCCACGGAACGCAAATTTCCTTATTACGTTTCTAATTTTCTGAAGCAATACTTATAAACACAAAAAAGGCAGCTCATGATGAGCTGCCTTTACCGTTAAGATAGCTTGGCGGCGTCCTACTCTCACAGGGGGAAACCCCCGACTACCATCGGCGCTGAAGAGCTTAACTTCCGTGTTCGGCATGGGAACGGGTGTGACCTCTTCGCTATCGCCACCAAACCATTGAGAGTGTTCTCTCAAAACTAGATAACAGGAAGCATACATTCAAAATTGGTTAAGTCCTCGATCGATTAGTATCTGTCAGCTCCATGTGTCGCCACACTTCCACCTCAGACCTATCAACCTGATCATCTTTCAGGGATCTTACTTCCTTGCGGAATGGGAAATCTCATCTTGAGGGGGGCTTCATGCTTAGATGCTTTCAGCACTTATCCCGTCCGCACATAGCTACCCAGCGATGCCCTTGGCAGAACAACTGGTACACCAGCGGTGCGTCCATCCCGGTCCTCTCGTACTAAGGACAGCTCCTCTCAAATTTCCTGCGCCCGCGACGGATAGGGACCGAACTGTCTCACGACGTTCTGAACCCAGCTCGCGTACCGCTTTAATGGGCGAACAGCCCAACCCTTGGGACCGACTACAGCCCCAGGATGCGATGAGCCGACATCGAGGTGCCAAACCTCCCCGTCGATGTGGACTCTTGGGGGAGATAAGCCTGTTATCCCCGGGGTAGCTTTTATCCGTTGAGCGATGGCCCTTCCATGCGGAACCACCGGATCACTAAGCCCGACTTTCGTCCCTGCTCGACTTGTAGGTCTCGCAGTCAAGCTCCCTTGTGCCTTTACACTCTGCGAATGATTTCCAACCATTCTGAGGGAACCTTTGGGCGCCTCCGTTACCTTTTAGGAGGCGACCGCCCCAGTCAAACTGCCCACCTGACACTGTCTCCCCGCCCGATAAGGGCGGCGGGTTAGAAGGTCAATACAGCCAGGGTAGTATCCCACCGATGCCTCCACCGAAGCTGGCGCTCCGGTTTCCAAGGCTCCTACCTATCCTGTACAAGCTGTACCAACATTCAATATCAGGCTGCAGTAAAGCTCCACGGGGTCTTTCCGTCCTGTCGCGGGTAACCTGCATCTTCACAGGTACTATAATTTCACCGAGTCTCTCGTTGAGACAGTGCCCAGATCGTTGCGCCTTTCGTGCGGGTCGGAACTTACCCGACAAGGAATTTCGCTACCTTAGGACCGTTATAGTTACGGCCGCCGTTTACTGGGGCTTCAATTCGCACCTTCGCTTACGCTAAGCGCTCCTCTTAACCTTCCAGCACCGGGCAGGCGTCAGCCCCTATACTTCGCCTTACGGCTTCGCAGAGACCTGTGTTTTTGCTAAACAGTCGCCTGGGCCTATTCACTGCGGCTCTCTCGGGCTTGCACCCTAACAGAGCACCCCTTCTCCCGAAGTTACGGGGTCATTTTGCCGAGTTCCTTAACGAGAGTTCTCTCGATCACCTTAGGATTCTCTCCTCGCCTACCTGTGTCGGTTTGCGGTACGGGCACCTCTCACCTCGCTAGAGGCTTTTCTTGGCAGTGTGGAATCAGGAACTTCGCTACTATAATTCGCTCGCCATCACAGCTCAGCCTTCACGGGAAACGGATTTGCCTATTTCCCAGCCTAACTGCTTGGACGCGGATATCCAATACCGCGCTTACCCTATCCTCCTGCGTCCCCCCATTGCTCAAATGGTGAGGAGGTGGTACAGGAATATCAACCTGTTATCCATCGCCTACGCCTTTCGGCCTCGGCTTAGGTCCCGACTAACCCTGAGCGGACGAGCCTTCCTCAGGAAACCTTAGGCATTCGGTGGAGGGGATTCTCACCCCTCTTTCGCTACTCATACCGGCATTCTCACTTCTAAGCGCTCCACAAGTCCTTCCGGTCTTGCTTCACAGC
>NZ_CP127224.1:0-10000 GCF_030284525.1 Bacillus sp. L381 | reverse complement strand
CAATGACCCTCCCCGGTTGAGCCGGGGGCTTTCACATCAGACTTAAGAAACCGCCTGCGAGCCCTTTACGCCCAATAATTCCGGACAACGCTTGCCACCTACGTATTACCGCGGCTGCTGGCACGTAGTTAGCCGTGGCTTTCTGGTTAGGTACCGTCAAGGTGCCGCCCTATTTGAACGGCACTTGTTCTTCCCTAACAACAGAGCTTTACGATCCGAAAACCTTCATCACTCACGCGGCGTTGCTCCGTCAGACTTTCGTCCATTGCGGAAGATTCCCTACTGCTGCCTCCCGTAGGAGTCTGGGCCGTGTCTCAGTCCCAGTGTGGCCGATCACCCTCTCAGGTCGGCTACGCATCGTCGCCTTGGTGAGCCGTTACCTCACCAACTAGCTAATGCGCCGCGGGTCCATCTGTAAGTGGTAGCCGAAGCCACCTTTTATGTCTGAACCATGCGGTTCAAACAAGCATCCGGTATTAGCCCCGGTTTCCCGGAGTTATCCCAGTCTTACAGGCAGGTTACCCACGTGTTACTCACCCGTCCGCCGCTAACATCAGGGAGCAAGCTCCCATCTGTCCGCTCGACTTGCATGTATTAGGCACGCCGCCAGCGTTCGTCCTGAGCCAGGATCAAACTCTCCGATAAAGTAGTTTGACTGACTACGCACATCGCTGTGCGATTTATTTAAAACTTTGAATTAACAGGTACGTTTTGTCTTGTTTAGTTTTCAAAGAACTTTGTTGCCCCTCTCGAAGCGACCTCTTAATCATAACATTTTCAGTTTGCTAGGTCAATACTTTTTTAAAAAATATTTTCGCTAGGCTTGCCTTTCTATTGAAAAGACAACAAAAAGAATTATATCAGCATCATCGCTATGTGTCAAAGCTTTTTTTATTTCTTTATATAGTAAAAGCGCAGCCTGTTACAGCTGCGCTTTTTCGTTTATACTTCTTCCGTTTCTTCCGGCTCTTCTTCATTCTTTTCCACGAGCGCAACAGTGGCCACGTGCTCTTGATCAGACATGCGGATCAGACGGACGCCTTGTGTTACGCGTCCCGTAGTGGAGATATCATTAATATCCATTCTGATTAACACGCCGCTTGCCGTAATGATCATTAAGTCTTCTTCGCCTCTTGTGGCTTTAACTGTTACTAGCGGACCGTTACTGTCAGTAATTTTACATGTTTTAAGGCCTTTTCCGCCCCGGCTTTGGACTCTGTATTCTGAAGCCGGCGTGCGTTTGCCGTAGCCGTTTTCTGTCACTATGAGGACATGGGAGTCTTCTTCGAGAATCTCCATGCCTACAACGACATCGTCGTCTGTCAGCGTGATGCCTTTAACACCTGCAGCTGTGCGTCCCATTTGTCTTACATCTTCTTCCGGGAAACGGATCAGCAAACCGTTCTTCGTTCCGATGATGATTTGTTTCTTGCCGTCAGTCAAACGGACGGCCATCAGTTCATCGTCTTCCCGAAGACCCAGAGCGATCAGCCCGTTATTCCGTATATTCGCAAACTGGGACAGTGCCGTACGTTTCGATATCCCTTGTTTGGTCGTAAAGAAGAGATAAAGCTCCTCATCAAATGTGCTGACCGGAATAATGGCATTAATCCATTCGCCTTTTTCAACTTCTAGAAGGTTAATAATCGGAATGCCTTTTGCCGTACGACCGTATTCAGGGATTTCATACCCTTTAGAACGGTATACCTTCCCTTTATTAGAGAAGAACAGAATCGTATCGTGCGTTGATGTAGAAATTAAGTGTTCTACAAAGTCATCTTCATTCGTGCCCATTCCCTGTACGCCTTTTCCGCCTCGTTTTTGACTGCGGTATGTGGACGCTGGGAGGCGTTTAACATAGCCGTTATGGGTCAGCGTGATGACGATGTTTTCTCTCTCGATGAGATCTTCATCTTCAATTGTTTCAAGACCGGACGTCACGATTTCAGTGCGTCTCTCATCATTGAACCGCTCTTTGATTTCATTGAGTTCTTCACGGATGATTTCGAGCACTCTTTCTTCATTGGCTAAAATATCTTTCAGCTCGGCGATAAGCGCAACAAGTGATTGATATTCTTCTTCAATCTTTTCGCGCTCCAGACCGGTTAATCGCTGAAGACGCATATCCAGAATGGCTTGCGCTTGTTTTTCAGTCAGTGAGAATTGTTCGATTAAACCCGTTCTCGCAATTTCAGCCGTCTGAGAATTACGGATGAGAGAAATCACCGCGTCTAAATGATCGAGAGCAATTCTTAACCCTTCCAGAATGTGAGCTCTCGCTTCCGCTTTACGAAGTTCGTAAGCCGTTCTGCGTCGAATGACAACCTTTTGGTGATCAAGATAATGCTCCAGACATTGTTTCAGGTTCAGTACCTTCGGCTGTCCGTCAACGAGCGCCAGCAGGTTGATTCCGAAAGACGTCTGCAGAGCCGTTTGTTTGTACAGGTTATTCAAAATGACGTGAGCATTGGCGTCACGGCGGATCTCAATGACGACTCTCATTCCGTTACGGTCGGATTCGTCACGCAGATCGGTAATTCCTTCGATTTTTTTGTCCCGGACAAGGTCTGCGATTTTTTCAATTAATCTCGCCTTGTTCACCTGATAAGGAAGTTCCGTGACAATAATTCTTTCTTTTCCCGATGATGTCTGTTCGATTTCAGCCTTAGCCCGGATCGTAATGGATCCCCGTCCGGATTCATATGCCTTGCGGATGCCGCTCCGGCCTAAAATCTGGCCGGCCGTCGGAAAATCCGGGCCCGGGATGTATTCCATCAGCTCTTGGATTGTAATCTCTGGATTTTCACTTACGGCAAGCACGCCGTCAATGACTTCCCCAAGCTGATGCGGAGGAATGTTTGTCGCCATTCCGACCGCAATACCGGCAGCCCCGTTCACGAGCAGGTTCGGAAATCTTGAAGGCATGACGGCTGGTTCTCTTTCTGAACCGTCATAGTTGTCTTGATAGTCAATCGTGTCTTTCGTAATGTCACGCAGAATTTCCATTGCGATTTTTGACATTCTCGCTTCTGTATAACGCATCGCAGCCGCTGAGTCGCCGTCTACCGAACCGAAATTGCCGTGTCCGTCAACAAGCATGTAGCGGTAGTTAAAATCCTGCGCCATTCTGACCATTGATTCGTAAACCGCGGAATCACCGTGCGGGTGGTACTTACCGATAACTTCACCGACGATACGGGCAGATTTTTTATATGGCTTGTCACTGGTCATGCCTAAATCATTCATTGCGTATAAAATCCGTCTGTGAACCGGCTTCAGACCGTCACGCACATCCGGAAGCGCCCGGGATACGATAACGCTCATTGCGTAGTCCAGGAAGGATGTCCGCATTTCCTGACTGATATTGACTTCACGTACTTGTGGTGTGTTTTGTTCACTCATTAAAAAAACCTCCCTGAAGTATCACATGAAATAATGTGGGAGTAGATTGTCCATTATGATCTTCAATACGATTTCACTATTCTCCATTATATCAATAAACTTGTGTTTATACACATTAATTTAGTAGAATATACGGGTTTTGCGGGTTTTCAGAGACTGTTTGAAGCCGCTTTGAGAAAAAAGCCTTATTTCTTAACGAAAATAAGGCTTTCATGGTTAAATATCAAGGTTTTTCACGTATCTGGCGTTTGCTTCTATGAAGTTTCTGCGCGGTTCTACTTTGTCACCCATCAGCATTTCAAAAGTCTCGTCAGCGTCCATCGCATCTTCAAGATTGACCTGCAGAAGCGTCCTGGTCGCCGGATCCATTGTCGTTTCCCAAAGCTGAGTCGCGTTCATTTCCCCGAGACCTTTATAACGCTGGAGGCCGGGCTTGGGTGATTGCGGAAGCTCTTTTAAAAGCTCATCAAGCTGCTTATCGTTATAAGCGTATTCCACCCGTTTTCCCTGCTGCACTTTGTAAAGCGGCGGCTGGGCAATGTAGACATAGCCGTTTTCAATAATTTCCCGCATGTATCTGTAGAAGAACGTTAATAAAAGTGTTCTGATGTGAGCGCCGTCAACATCGGCATCCGTCATGATGACCACCTTATGATAACGCGCTTTTTCAAGATTAAAGTCTTCTCCGATTCCTGTCCCGAGAGCCGTAATCATTGATCTGACCTCATTGTTTGAGAGAATCTTATCAAGTCTTGCTTTCTCGACGTTCAGAATCTTACCGCGCAGCGGCAGAATGGCTTGGAAATGACGGTCCCGTCCCTGTTTCGCTGATCCGCCCGCAGAGTCACCCTCTACGATATACAGCTCGGAAATGCTCGGATCTTTAGAAGAACAGTCCGCCAGTTTACCCGGCAGGTTGGAAATCTCAAGTGCGCTTTTACGCCGGGTCAATTCCCGCGCTTTTTTCGCCGCCATCCGCGCTCTTGCGGCCATTAAGCCTTTTTCAACGATTTTGCGGGCTGAGTCCGGATTTTCAAGAAGGAATGTCTCCAGTGCGGAAGAAAACAGCGTATCAGTAATCGTTCTCGCTTCGGAGTTGCCGAGCTTCGTTTTCGTCTGCCCTTCGAATTGCGGGTCAGGGTGCTTAATTGAAATGATGGCAGTCAGCCCTTCTCTCACATCATCACCGCTCAGATTCGGATCATTTTCTTTGAAAATCCCTTTTCTTCTTGCATAGTCGTTTATGACACGGGTTAAACCGGTTTTAAATCCGGCTTCATGCGTGCCGCCTTCATATGTGTTGATGTTATTCGTGAAAGAATAAATGTTGCTTGTATAGCTGTCGTTGTATTGCAATGCAACTTCAACCGTTATGCCGTCTTTCTCGCCTTCGATATAAATCGGCTCTTCATGAACGACTTCTTTGGAACGGTTTAAGTACTCAACGTAGCTTTTGATTCCGCCTTCGTAGTGGTACTCGTTTTTCCGTTCTTGTCCTTCACGTTTGTCTTCAATCGTGATGTTGACGCCCTTTGTCAGGAAGGCCAATTCTCGGACACGGTTTGAAAGCAGATCATAGTCGTATACGGTTGTTTCTTTGAAAATTTCCGGATCAGGAACAAAGTGCGTAATCGTTCCGGTCTTATCAGTATCACCGATCACTTCAAGATCGGCCACCGGTACACCGCGTTCATACGCCTGATAATGGATTTTCCCGTCACGATGAACCGTTACGTCAAGAGTGGTCGATAAGGCGTTTACGACAGACGCCCCAACACCGTGAAGACCGCCGGATACTTTATATCCGCTTCCGTCAAATTTTCCGCCTGCGTGAAGAACGGTCATGATGACTTCAACCGCAGGACGGCCCATTTTCTCTTGAATACCGACCGGAATTCCGCGCCCGTTGTCTTTTACGGTAATGCTGTTATCTTTTTCAATCTCGATGTTAATATCTGTACAATAACCGGCCAGGGCTTCGTCAATACTGTTGTCGACGATTTCCCATACCAAATGGTGAAGGCCTTTGCTGTTAGTTGATCCGATGTACATCCCCGGTCTCTTTCGAACAGCTTCCAAACCTTCTAATACCTGTATCTGATTCTCATCATAACTATTTTGCTGCTGTTCCATAGCCATGCACATTCACCTACACTTTTCTTAAACGATATATTCATTGTAAAGATCCGCTAAGAATCTATTTCTAACATAAATTGCGCACGTTTCTTCAGTGTGCCGGAAGATAAGGGAGAGTAATATATATTCTCAGTCGTGACTACGATAGACTTTGGTGTGCCGTTTACGGACGGCACTACTTTCTCTTTCTGTCTGTCCAGAAATTCTTCAACGATCGGCGATACATTGACCTTGCAGTCAAAAATGCCGACGATATCGCGTGTTGAAACGACAAAGTCGTCACCTAAATGAATATACAATCGCTCACCTCATTTCTTCACTTCACTAACGCACCGTTTTCCACACGGAACATTCCTGCTTGATGTAAGGTTTCGTGGTCAATGCCATCCACACTCGTTGTGGTGACAAATGTCTGCACACGGCCTTGGATTGTATGAAGCAAATGGGACTGGCGGTAATCATCCAGCTCGCTTAGTACATCATCCAAAAGTAAAATGGGATATTCTCCGATTTCTTCATGAATTAAATCTATTTCGGCCAGCTTCAAAGACAAAGCCGTCGTACGCTGCTGTCCCTGCGAACCGTAAGTCTGCACATCGCGTCCGTTCACATAAAAAAGGACATCATCCCGATGCGGCCCGAATAATGTGACGCCTCGTTCTATTTCTTTTTCTTTTAATTTCGAAAAAGACTCCTGGTAGCTGTTACCTATTTTCGACAAATCTTTGGGATCTGATACATCAAGCGCCGTGTGATACTTAAGCGTCAGTTCCTCAAGTCCCCGGGAAATACCGGAATGGATCGGCTGCGCCCATTTTTCAAGCTGTGCCGTAAACTGCAGACGTTTGGCGACAACTTTCGCGGCAGCTTCAATCAGCTGATCAGTGAGAACGTCAAGCATGGTCCGGTCAGTCTGTTTCCGGCTTTGCAGCTGTTTCAGAAAATGATTCCGCTGGGAAAGGATTTTTTGATAAAGAGATAAATCATACAGATAAACGGCAGATACCTGCCCGATCTCCATATCAAGAAATCTCCTCCTCACCTGAGGGCTGCCTTTAACGAGATTTAAGTCCTCGGGGGCAAACATAATGGTGTTCAGCGCTCCGACATACTGACTGAGTTTTTGCTGCTCTATATGATTGACTTTGCCCTTTTTACCTTTTTTGGAGATGACCAGCTGCATCGGGATGTCCCCGTTGCGCTTCATCACTCTTCCTTCTATTTTAGCATAGTCTTCGTCCCACCGTATAAGTTCTTTATCATTTGAGGTGCGGTGCGATTTTGCCATCGAAAGAACATAGATGGCTTCCATCAGATTGGTTTTGCCTTGGGCATTTTCCCCGATGATCACATTCACCTTGTTTTCGAATTGAAGCTCAGCGCGCTCATAATTACGGTAGGATGTTAATTCTAAATTTTGGATATACAACCGCTGTCACCCGCTTTAATTGACGACTTGAAATGAACCAAATCCTTCAATCGCGACCACGTCTCCAACATAAAGTTTTCTGCCGCGGCGATTGTCAGGTTCATTGTTGACAGTCACCTCATGCTCGCTCAGAAACCATTTCGCCATACCGCCGGACTGAATCACGTCCGCTAATTTTAAAAACTGGCCAAGCGTAATCATTTCTGTATCAATCGAAATCGGATTTGCCATAATATCGACCTCTTTCAAATATCACTAATATCTAATTGTACTAAAAAATCCTGAAATAAGGAAAGGGAAAACTTGCTTGAGGGAGCGGCTGATGAACAGAAAAGCTGCCGAACATTAGCCGGCAGCACATTCTGTTTGGATTAATACGTTCTGACCGGAAGGATGAGCTGAACGATGGTTTCATCATTCGGCGTACGGATAAGAAACGGTCTCATCGCTCCCGTAAAGCTGATACGGATCTCCGCTCCTTCAAGTACTTTCAGTGCGTCCATCATATATTTTGGACTGAATGAAATATTTAATTCCTCACCGTCAATCTGGTCAGCCAGCACAGCTTCGACTACTTTCCCGATTTCCGGAGAGTTTGATGAAATCTCAAGCGAGTCCGCCGGTTTGGCAGAAAGCTTCACAACGTTATTGCGGCCTTCTCTCGCCAATAAAGAAGCACGGTCTATCGCCTGTAAAAATTCCTTCGTGTTCACGACGATTTCTGTTTTGCTTTCCTGCGGAATTAAGCTGGTTGTGTCCGGATAATTTCCGTCAAGCAGCCTTGAGAAGAACAACACGTTTTTCGCTTTAAACAGAACTTGCGTTTCTGTAATGACGATATCCACCAGTTCTTGATTGTCATCAAGAATTTTGCTCAGCTCGGTTAAGCTTTTACCAGGGATGACGACGTTGTAAGAGCTGTCTTCCGGAATATCAAGCTTCGCCTTTCTTAAAGCGAGTCGATGGCTATCCGTGGCAGTGCATAATAATTCACCGTTTTCCACTTTCCAGTTTACACCTGTCAAGATAGGGCGTGTTTCTGAGGCGGACACAGCGAACACGGTTTGACGGATTAGGTTTTTCAAAAGGTCCGTCGGAATCTGAATGGCATGATGCTCTTCGATTTGCGGAAGATGAGGATATTCATCTGCATCAAGGCCGTTTAAATTAAATTCGGCTTTTCCGGAGCGGATAATCGTTAAATATTGATTTTGAACTTCGATTTCAACAGTCGCCATCGGCAGTTTTTTAACGATTTCACTGAAGAAACGGGCCTGCAGCACGATACTTCCCGGCTGATCGATCGTCACGATTTCCTTATCATCATCTTCTTTTGGAATGAATGACTCGATTGAAATATCAGAGTCGCTTCCTGTAAACGACACTCCTTCATCTGAGGCTACGATCTTAATACCGGTAAGAATGGGAATTGTTGTTCTGGATGAAACAGCTTTTAGAACGTCTTGTACACTTTCGACTAAACGATCTTTTTGAATCGTAAATTTCATGTTTATCCTCCTAACGGATAATATAATTAATATATTTTTAAAATAGCAGTAGTAATAGTAGGGCCTGTGGATTTGTGGATAAGTTGTGAAAAAGACAGGAAACACAGCCTATCCACATGTGGACAGACTGTGCATGGCTATAGAAAAGTTATTCACACTTTCCCCGATTTATCCGAGGGCTCTATTATTTAAGCTGTTCTTTTATTTCTTTCACCTGCTGCTGAAGCTGCTCGTCATCAATCAGCAGTTTTGAAATCTTTTCATGAGCGTGAATGACGGTTGTATGGTCTCTCCCGCCAAATTCTTCCCCGATTTTGGGCAAAGAAGAATCCGTCATTTCTCTGGAAAGATACATCGCAATCTGTCTTGGGAACGCGACGGATTTTGTACGCTTTTTCGCTTTGAAATCTTCAAGCTTAATGTTGAACTGCTGTCCGACAATCCGCTGAATCTCTTTTATCGTAATGACCTTCGGCTTTGAAGACGGAATAATATCTTTCAATGCTTCAGCAGCCAGATCCGCATTAATGTCTTTATTGATTAAAGATGAATAGGCAACAACCCGGATTAGTGCCCCTTCCAGTTCGCGGATGTTGCTGTCAATTTGATTCGCGATGTAAAGCATGACCTCATTAGGAATATCAAGGCCTTCCGCCTTCGCTTTCTTTCTCAGGATGGCAATTCGCGTTTCCAGATCCGGCGGAGTGATATCCGTAATCAGCCCCCATTCGAACCGCGAACGCAGCCGGTCTTCAAGGGTCGGAATCTCTTTTGGCGGTCTGTCGCTTGAAATCACGATTTGTTTGCTTTCTTCATGAAGCGTGTTGAATGTATGGAAAAACTCTTCCTGTGTTTGTTCTTTTCCGGCTAAAAATTGAATATCATCTATCAAAAGTACATCAACATTCCGGTAGCGGTTGCGAAAATCAACGGCTTTATTGTCGCGGATTGAGTTGATGAATTCATTTGTGAATTTTTCAGAAGACAGGTACACCACTTTGGCTGAAGGATTATGATCAATGACATAATGGCCGATTGCGTGCATTAAGTGGGTTTTTCCTAAGCCGACTCCCCCGTAAATAAATAAAGGGTTGTACGCTTTAGCGGGTGCTTCCGCCACAGCCAGTGATGCTGCATGGGCGAATCGGTTTCCCGATCCGATGACAAATGTGTCAAATGTATATTTCGGGTTGAGCATGCTTTGGGGAAAATCAGACGGTTCCTCTTTTGCCGCTTTTTTCACTTGAGGTTTCGGCATAAAGTTTTCTTCATCCTGATTTTGAGGAATGACAAATTTAACGCTCAATTCTTCCCCGGTTAATTCATATATGGTATCTGCAATGAGGTGTAAGTACCTGGACTCCAGCCAGTCTCTGGCAAATTCATTGGGAGCGGTGATGGTTAAGGTATCTCCTTGCAGCGAATGGGCTTTCGTCGACTTCATCCAAGTTTCGAAGCTCGGTTTGCTCAGCTTTTTCTCAATTTGAGCTAAAGCTTGATTCCAAAGATCCAATATATTCTCCAT